>CAWHVX010000008.1:0-86996 GCA_963832975.1 uncultured Acidobacteriota bacterium | reverse complement strand
TGCGGCACCCGTACTGGCCGCTCGCCGCGGCGAGCGAAGCGGGGCAATCGATCGCCTGGCCCGCGCAATATCTGCGCGCCGCGCCGGATGGCACGCCGATGCGTCAACCGGTCGATGCGCTTTCGGAAATGGATCGGCCTGCGGAGGAAGTGCGCTAGCAGCTTTGCAGGCGCTTGTGGCGGCGCGCGACTAAGCGCCCCGCAACCTGCTCATCGCGCGACCGAAGAACATGCGTGCTTCGGCGACTCCTAGGAGCGCAGTAAGCGCAAAGTACAATCCGCCGTATGGCAGGAGCACGAGAAACGCCACAAGAATCGGCTTGTGATGCGTGCCCAGCGCGTGGTGAATCGCCCAGCCGGCCGCTCCGGCAACAATCGCTGATCCCCAAACCTTCGCGAGATAAATCGGCGGCAGGCCCGTTTGCCCGATCCGTTGATTGAGCGTGCGCCGCAGCAACATAAATTCCACCCACGCGCAAATTCCCGCCGAAATCGTCAGCCCCGCGACGCCCCAGCGCGGGTCGATTCCCAGCAGCGCGCGGCAGCGGCATCGCGCACAAGATAGCCGAGCAGCGTCGTGAGCGCGACCCGCAAGATCGCGAACCGCAGCGGCGTGCGCGTGTCGCGCAGCGCGTAGTACGTCGACGAATACAGCCGCCCGAGCGTCGACGCCAGCAGCCCGACCGCCGACCCCGCCAGAATTCCCCACACGTACATCACGTCGGCATGCGTGAAAAGCGCCCGTGTGATAAATCGCGCCGACGATCACGTCGCCGAGCGCCAGGAACGCCACCACCGACGGCACCACAAAGAACGCGATCTGCCGCAGCCCGGCATTCAGCCGCATCGCGCAACGCCGCCGCCATCTCCGTCTCGTCGCCGATCGCGCCCGACATCTGCCGGCAGCTCCGCCGCCGAAACCGCCATGCCGAACAGGCTCACCGGCAGCGTGTACAGCGTCTGCGCGTAGGCAAAGGCCGACACCGCGCCGGTCGGCAGCAAACTCGCCAGCCACGCATCGACGTATGCGCTGATCTGCACCACTCCGCGGCTGACGAACACCGGAAAGAAATTGCGGACCACCGTGCGCACGTTTTCCAGGTGATAGCCCAGGCGAAAGCTGCAGGCCGCCGAGCAGCCGCAGCACCACCGGCAACTGCACCGCCAACTGCAGCGCGCTGCCCGACCACCGAGCCCCACGCCAGCATGTTGCGCCAGAGGGTACTGCCGCCGTCTGCGCCCCGAACACCATCATCGTCGCGATCATCGCGACGTTCCAGATCACCGGCGCCGTGTACGAAAGGAAAAATCGCCGGTGGCTGTTCAGAATTCCCAGGCACCATGCGGAAAACACCAGCATGCCCGCGCCCGGGAAAAGAATGCGCACCAGGCGGATCGTCAGCTCGCGCTTCTCGCCGTGAAATCCCGGCGCGATGGCGTCGATCAACTACGGCGTCGCCAGCACGCCGACCAGCACCAGCACCGACGTGGTCAAAACCAGCAGCGCCGCCACGGCGCCCGCCGTGCGCCGCGCTTCCTCTTCGTCGTCCTCGCGCGCCAGCAGTCCCGCATATACCGGAATGAACGACGCCGAAAGCACTCCTTCGCCGAAAAGATTCTGCAGGAAATTGGGAATCCGGAACGCCGCTTTGAAGGCGTCGGCCGCGTCGGAAGCCCGAAAGTAGTGCGCGAACACGCGGTCGCGCACCAGCCCCGCGATCCGGCTCAGAAAAATTCCGGAGGCCACGAGAAAAGCGAAGCGTTTCGATCCAGCCTGACGAGGTTGGCTCATCCCCGGAATTGTCGCGAGCGGAATCGGGCAGCGATGCGCATGTGATGGAGAAATTCAATTACATGAGGTACGCGCGGAGATGTCAACGCCGATTCTGGCGCGTGTGCGGTGATGATAGCTTCGGGCTTTTTTGGCCGCGGATTAGGGCGAGGCTTGGAGTACCGGGTGCAGCGTCAGCTGACTGTCTTTGAGGACTTCGAGGTCGCGCGACCAATCTTCGCGGCCGGCTGATTTCACTTCCACGTGATGCGCGCCGGCTGGAAGTTCGATGGTCGAAGGCGTCTGCCCCACGAATTTCCCATCGACGTAGATTTCCGCGCCCGCCGGGTCGGACGAGATCGTGACGTTGCCGGACGAACCGCGGCCCTCGCTCTGTTGCGACAGCGCTTCCGATCTGGGCCCGGCGTATGCATGACGCATCGGGCCTTCGTTTCCAATCGTCTCGGCCGGCTCGGTCGATCCATGTGACGACGGATCGAGCCACACCTCGAAGTGACGCGACTTAATCAGAAAATACGTTCCGCGCTTCCGCCCTGTGATCGCAGTCCACTCAAAGGGTCCGTCGGTCATCGTGATCTGCTGCGAAAGATATCCATCCTTCGATAAGTGGACCACCATCGAGTGTTCGAGGCGCGTCCCGAAAGCCGTATGGGTTTTATGGAAGTAGCCGCCGGGAAAATCCGTTTCGTAGGGGGTCGTGCCGGAACCAAGCCGTCGATTTCGACGGTCGCGCCCGGGGGCGAACTGGTAATTATCAGAGTTTCAGCATGCGTTCGCGGCGCGAGCAGACACAAGACCAGCGCGAGCGATGCATAGATACAGTGTCTCCTCGACGGCTGCATCGGAGCCCTCCGAGGGAATTAGATTTGCGCGCGACGATCTCACTAACACGCTCGCAGTGTCAATATGGGGAAACTACGGATGCGTGGGGACTTTTGTCACTGAGCGTTTGTCACTGCGCCAAGCGGTGGAAGATTTCGCCCAGGTAATCCGGATGGCTCAAATCCCGCTGGAGATGCGGATATCGCAAGCCGCCGTGGTAGTCGATCTGGTGCGTTTCGACTTGCGCGCCATTCGCCACGATCAACCGGATCGGCGCGGTGGTTCCCTCGGCTGCCTCGATCGCATCTGTGAGTGTGTCCGACGAATACTGCTGCCCATTGACGGCTGCGATCTTCATGTTGGGGCCGATGCCTGCCTTGTATGCCGGGCCGTCGTAGAGGACGTCCGCGACCGTGCCGTCTTCGTTCAGCGTCAACCCGATCGAAAACGTCAGCGTCACCCGGTGCTTCACGTCGTCCTTCGCCTGCTCGATCTCGTTCGGCTCGTCGTTGTAGACGATCTTCCAGCCGCCGTTTAGGAGCGCCTCAGCGGGCGTATCGGGCGCCACCGAATCGAGCCGCGTCCGCAGAAAGCCCGCCCAGTCGATAGGGGGCGAGCCCATTGAGCGTCGACACAACATCGTCGAATGTATACGTCTTCAGCGCGGGCTCGCCGCCAGGCCCGCCATAAAAGATGCGGCAGAAATCGTCCATCGATTTCTTGTCGTCCGTCAAGCGGCGCAGCGTCGTGTCGACATCGAGCCACAGCAGTTCGCCCTCTTCGTAGAAGTCGAGCCCCGGCGCCAGTTCTCCCAGTCCATGTCCGCGCTGTAGAGAAACGAAGCGGCGTCGGCCGTATCCTGCAGAGGGCGCCATTCGCGGCCCGGGCTTCGCTCCTATCTCCGTCGCGATGCGGGCTAGATCCTCGCGGGACTGCTGCATGTTCCACAATCCGCTGCGCGCCGTCAGCACCTCGCCCAGATATTCCGTCAGGCCCTCGTAGACCCACAGCAAATCGTCCTTCATGGGCTGGTGATAATCGGGTGTGGTCAAGTCCGCCGGTCGCCGGTACTTCCCGTTCCATGAATGGACGAATTCGTGAGGCAGCAAATCCGAAAAGTTGACCCGTTCCTCATCGATCGATCAGGCTGCGCGCGTCGTCGCGGTCGTCGCTCGATTCATGGTGCTCGAGTCCGAAGTGCGCCACGTCGTCGCTCAACGTCACCAGGAAAGTGATAATCGCGGTAGTGGCGTACGCCGAAAAGCGCGCCGGTTTCCCCGACCAGCCGGCGGAAATGCATTTCGGTTTCCGGTCTCATCACAAGGTCAGCGGGGCTGTCGGCGGCGATGTCGATTTCGTGCGACGGTTGCTCCCCGGGCGTCAGTTCGATCACGCGAAAATTCAGGCCCGTCAGCACCGGAGAATCGACCAGGGTGTTCAGCGAAACGGGCGAAAACTCGACAGTATCGCCTTCGACTTTCGCGCCGGGCAACGCCGTCCCGAATTTCCATCCGGCTGGCAGACGCAGGCTCGGCACGTAGGTCAAATCACGCACCGGGAAACCCTGCGGATACAGCACCGCCTGGTTCCAACTGATCAGGTCAAGGTACGCAGTGGCGGACGCACCCGCCGAATATCCCGTGGTGGGCGCCGACAGCAGGAAATCGAGATGGATGTCGAGCGTGCTCACGTCTTCGGGAATATCGAGATGAAACGCGAACATGTCGAGCAGGTCGCGCCGCCAGGGAATCGCTTTGCCGTTTCCCGCGAATTTCAGCCCGGCGACGTCGACGATCGGGCCATCCGGCATGTGTTCGCCCGGAATCCATTCGGGGTAGTAGAGGACGAGCGGCCCCGGTTTCACCGGCATCTCCATGTGGGCGTGGAGGATCTTTTGCGGAGCCTGCGTCGCATCCACTTCGAGCCGGATGGGCCCGGGGGGGTCCGCTGCACGCCCGGCCACGCAACGCGGCGCGGCCAAGGCACATGCTATCGCGCCCAGAAATAGAGGAACCAGAGGAATCCGTCCGAAGTGGCTCATGCACTCTCCCGCGCCCCGAAATAAAACTTTAGTATCTAACCGACGGCCAACGCCGTGCAACGCAAAAAGACCCGCAGCCGCGCGCCTAAACTTTCATATATCAGGGAACGCCCTCCAGGCTTCTACGATTTTCACCTGATGGCCTTCGCTGGCACTCACGGCTACGATTGAATTCCCAGCGGAAGGGAAATACGGGCCATGCTGTTGCTAATACTGGGAACTGTTCTTCTTTTGACCTTGGCGGCGAGCCTCCCGGCTTGGCCGCGCAGCAAGCACTGGGGCTCTTATCCGAACGGGGCGGTCAGCCTGGTCTGGCTGGTTCTCCTCGTCATGTTCTTTTTGGGCCGCTTCTAGCAAGTAACGGTCTCGCGACAGATCGCCGCGAGCAGCACATGCCGTCTCCGGGTGTTATCTCTCGCAGCGAGAGCACCGATTTACGGTAACGTCCCGATTTCCCTCCGCCAAAATCCTGTGTAGGCAGAACGTGAACGGCCAACACGCCTTGACACTGGCGGCCCGCTCGTATTACCTAGCAGGGTTTGATTGGGGGGAATGATGACCGTACCTCGTAGATTTTTGTGTACGAGTTTGCTTGCACTCGGGCTCGTGGGATGGGCGCCGTCGATCGCGGCCCAGGGACCCCCGGTAGCCCCGCCCCACTCCCCGCATCCTACGCCGACGCCGCAAAGCCTCGCGGAAGGCAAGACTCTGTTTGAGGGCACCTGCGCCGGATGCCACGGCATCGACGGCAGCGGCGCAAACGGACCTGACATTCGGCAAGTCGGAAAATTGCTCGGCCCCGAGGGCATCTACACCATGATCGCCACGGGCGGCGCGATCGGTTCCGGGATGCCCAACTTTTCGAGCCTCGGCGATCAGAGGATCTGGCTGCTGGTGAATTACGTCAGCACGTTCGACGAAACGGGCGGCGGAGCGGTCACAGGCGACCCTGCAAGAGGCAAAAAGGTCTACGAAGCGAACGGCTGCTCCAGTTGCCACATGATCGACGGAAAGGGCGGCGATTCGGGCCCCGATCTCAGCCAGATCGGCGGCGTCCGCAGCGCGGGTTCTCTCCACGACGCGCTTCTCGATCCTGGCGCGAATCTGCCTCAAAGCGACGCGTCGCTGCAGGAGCGCTCGCCCTATCCTTCGTACACAATGTATCGTGTCGTGATGAAAGACGGCAAAGTGATCGAAGGCACGCGTGTGGACGAAGACTCCTTCACGCTCCAGCTGCGCGACTCCAAAGGCCAGATTCGTTCCGTCGAAAAATTGAACGCGTCGAAAATAGAGGTCGAGCCCGGCAAAAGCTTCATGCCGAGTTACAAAGACAAGCTGACCGACGCGCAGTTAAACGACCTTGTGGCGTATCTCGCCAGTTTGGGAGGTGCGCGATGAACCCCAGCCGCCGCCGATGGATTCTTTCGTGTTTCGCGCTGCTCGTCCTGGTGCTGGGCATCCGCGCGCAGTCCGGTGCGCAGGACGTGACCTACGACGAGATCCTGCATTCAGGCGGCCATCCGCAGGATTGGCTCACCTACGGCGGCAACTACGCTTCGCAGCGTTTCTCGGAACTCAAGCAGGTCAACACGGAAAACGTGAAGGACCTGAAAATTCAGTGGGTCTACCAACCGAAGCATCAGGGCATTTTCGAGTCGTCGCCGATCGTTGTCGACGGAATCATGTATGTCACCGAGCCGCCGACCACCGTCACCGCCCTCGATGTCCACACCGGCAAGCCGATCTGGCGATGGAGCGCGCTTCTCCCGCCCGACTTGCTGACGATCGGCCTTTTCCCGACCAACCGCGGCGTCGCGATCCTTGGCGACACGGTCTACGTAGCAACGATTGACGCTCATCTCGTCGCGCTTGACGCCAAAACCGGCGCCGTCAAATGGAGGGTCAGATTGGAGACAACAAGCAATCCGTGGCGATCACCCAGGCGCCGCTCGCCATCAACGGAAAAATCATCGTCGGCATGGGCGGAGGCGAAGGTGGCCTTCGCGGCTACATCGACGCCTACGACGCAAAAGACGGCCACCGCCTCTGGCGGCTCTACACGATTCCCACCACCGGCGAGCCGGGCGTCGAAACCTGGGAAGGCGACAGCTAGAAATATGGCGGCGCGACCACCTGGAACACCGGCGCCTACGATCCCGAGACCAATACGCTCTTCTGGGGCACCGGCAATCCCGCGCCCGATTGGAACGGCGACGCGCGCAAGGGCGACAATCTCTATTCCTGCTCGCTGCTCGCGATCGACGCCGATACCGGCAAGATGAAATGGTATTTCCAGTTCTCGCCGCACGATACACACGATTGGGATGCGGTCGAGCCTCCGATCCTCTTCGACGCCAAGATCGACGGCACGACGCGCAAGCTCGTCGCGCAAGCCGACCGCAACGCGTTCTACTACGTGCTCGATCGCGACACCGGCAAGTTCATCACCGGCATGGCCTACGCGAAGGAAACTTGGGCCAAAGGACTCGACGCCAACGGTCGCCCGATCGAGCTCCCGGACAATCAGCCCACCACGAAGGGCAACCTCATCTATCCCAGCATCACCGGATCGGTGAACTGGACGAGCTCGTCGTACAGTCCGCTCACCGGACTCTTCTATGTCGATACGCGCGAGCAGGGCGCCTACTACTTCAAGGGCCATCCCGAGATGGAGCCGAATAATCCGCGCGATATCGGCGGTGGGGGCGGGCAAAAAGTGGTCGGCGGCGACGTCGCGTACAGCGCCATCCGCGCACTCGAAGGCACGACCGGCAAGCTGAAGTGGCAATTCAAGATGGTCGGCGACAGTTGGACCGGCACACTCGTCACCGCGGGCAATCTCGTCTTCTGCGCCGACGCCGGCGGCAATTTCTTCGCCCTCAATGCCGAGACGGGCGAGCCGCTCTGGCACATCCAGCTCGGCAATTCCGTGCGCGCCAATCCGATCACCTATGAGGTCGACGGCAAGCAGTACGTCGAAGCCGCAGCGGGCAATTCGGTGTTCGTCTTCAGCCTTCCGTAAGCGGCTTCGTTCGCTGCACGAGGAGCACGATGAAACTACTCGACTGGGCCAGCAAACTGACGCGCCGCGGCTTTCTCGCGAGCGGCGCGACAACCATCGCGGCAGCCGCGGTTGCCGGAAAGTCGCTGCTCGCTGATCCCGCCGGGCACGCCGAGCCTACGGACCAGTTCGAAGACCCCATGCCGCGGTTACTCGTGAGATTCACGCGCGATCTTTTTCCGCACGATCACCTTCCGGATGCAGCCTACGAGAAAGCGATCGCACCGTTGCTTGCAGAGGCCGCACGGGTGCCGTCTACGAAGTTTTTGCTCACCGAGGGTTTCTCTCGGCTCGACATGTCCACCATTGAAGCCAGTGGCAAACGCTACGGGGATGTCTCGGACGAAACCGTCCGCGTCGCGGCCATCAAGACAATCGAGGGCACCGCGTTCTTCGCCAAGGTCTACGGCGACACGATCACGCCGCTCTACAATCAGCCCGAAATGTGGGCGAAATTCGGCTACCAGGGTCCTTCTTCCGCGCTCGGCGGATATCTCCATCGCGGCTTCAACGATCTCGATTGGCTATGACGCCGCTACATCGCAGCCGCGTTCGCGAAAAAGTCGGCAGCCGCTAATATGCCCGCACCCTTCGATCTCAACGATTCGAGCGTCGTCGTGATCATCGGCTCCGGCGCCGGCGGTGGCACGCTCGCCAACGAGCTCGCGCAGAAAGGCATCTCCGTCGTCGTCCTCGAGGCGGGGAAGCGCATCGAGATCGCCGATTTCAAGAACGACGAAATCGCGATGTTCAATCTCTTCTCCTGGTTTGACCCGCGCACGACCTCCGGCACGTGGTCCGTCGCGAAAACCTCGCCCGACCTTCCCGTGTGGACCTGCAAGCTTGTCGGCGGCACCACCGTGCATTGGGCCGCCTGCGCGCTGCGCTTCCACGAATTCGAATTCAAGACGCGCACGCGCTATGGAGACGTCGCCGGCGCGAATCTTCTCGATTGGCCGATCGACCTCGCGAAGCTCGAGCCGTACTACGATCGCGCCGAACTCAAGATGGGCGTCAGCGGCACGCATGGCATGCCGTCGCTGCCGATCAACAACAACGGCAAAGTGCTCTTTGCCGGTGCGAAAAAACTCGGCTACACGAAATTCCAGGCCACCAACATGGCGATCAATTCGGCGCCGCGCGCAGGCCGCGCCGGATGCCAGCAAGCGGGATTCTGCTGCCAGGGCTGCACGTTTGGCGCGAAGTGGTCCACGCTGTACACGGAAATTCCCGCCGCCGAGGCCACGCGCAGCGCCGAAGTCCGCCCCGAGTCGCAGGTGCTGCGCATCGAGCACGACGCGTCCGGCAAAGTGACCGGCGTCGTCTACGCCGACCGCACCGGCGCGCTGCAGCGGCAAAAAGCGCGTGTCGTGGCGCTCGCCGCGAATTCGATCGAGAGCCCGCGGCTGCTGCTCAATTCCTCATCGAGCCAATTTCCGGATGGCCTCGCGAATTCTTCGGGGCAGGTCGGGCGCAATTACATGCGCCACACCAGCGGCGCCGTCTTCGCGATTTTCGAAAAACCCGTGCACTTCTATCGCGGCACGCCGCAATCCTCGATCGTGATGGACGAAGCGCGCCTCGATCCGAAGCGCGGCTTCGTCGGCGGCTACAATCTGGAATTGCTCGCGCAGGGATTGCCGAGCTTCGCGCTGAATCTCGCGCCGGGCGCCTGGGGACGCGAACGCGCCTCCGCGATCGACAACTACGCGAATATCGCGGGCCTTTGGGTGTTAGGCGAAGATCTCGCGCGCGACACGAATCGCATCACGCTGCACGCGGACAAAAAAGACAAGTTCGGCATGCCGATCCCGAATGTCCATTCGGACGATCATCCGAACGATACGGCCCTGCGCGATCACGGCTACGCTCAGGCCGAGGCGCTCTACAAATCGGTTGGCGCCAAGCGCGTCGTGCGCGTTCCGCCATTCCCGGCCTCGCACAACATGGGCACCAACCGCATGTCCGAAAATCCGCGCGACGGAGTCGTCAACCGCTTCGGCCAGGCCCACGACGTCCCGAACCTCTTCGTCTCCGACGGCAGCCAGTTCACCTCCAGCGCCGCCGAAAATCCCACGCTGACGATTGTGGCCCTGGCCATCCGCCAGTCGGAATACATCGCCGACCAGCTAACCAAGCGCACTATCTGATTGCTATTTGCTTTTGACTGCTTGGACGCGCAGTTTGACTCCCGTGACAACCGGGTGCACGGCGCCGCCTTCTTCGTAAGGAATGAAAATCCAATTTCGCACTTGCGACGCGATGCGATCTCCAATCTCCGGCTTCGTGGCTCGCACAACTTCGACGTTCTCCACAAGCCCGTTCACGCCGACATGTACCTTCAGTTCGACATCCGCGACGCCCTGATAATCGTCGGTGACGATGATTCTCTCGGTGTCACAGCTGATGCACTGAAGGCCTTGAGCGGCGGGAACGTCTAGCGGAGGCGGGGCCAAGGGGGGCGGGATCGGGGAACCTGCATCGGCCGGTATCGCAGCGGCCGGGGTGAGTACCGCGCATTTCAGTTCTGTCCCGACGCTGCAAATGCTGCTGTGCGCAACCGCCCACTTCGAGGTCACCACTTTCTCCGACGGAAACGTCCAATATTCTTGCGGGCTCGCCGCGCGGAAGTCGACGCCGGAGCCGTCGCCAAACAAACAGGTTCGGGAGTTGCACGCTGAGAATTCTTTCGGCGCCCATTTGACAAGATGCGTCCAGGCCTCGCCGTCGAGCGAGTGCATCACGAGAGGTACGCTGTAGCCACCGCCGGGCTTGTCCTTTTCGATCACTTCGCCCCCAGCCGCCCAGTATTCGCCATCATAGGCGGAAACGCTGGCCAGACCTGTGCTAGGTATGTCGAGCGCCTTCCAAGTTCCGCCTCCGTCTTTGGTTACGAGTAGTTTATCCGCATAGTAAGGGGCGTTCCCTTCGCTCATAACTACGATCATGTGGCTTGGATCCAGCGCGACAAGCGTTCGCACCCACCGGAACCCCTTCAGATCAGGGCTGGAAAGATCGATTGTGATGGGTTGCCAGGATGTGCCTCCGTCGGATGTCCGATAGATCGTGTGTGGCGTCTGGATCAAGCCGTGCTGATCGTCCGAAAAGGAAGCTGCGTAAATCACCGGCGCCGGAACGCTTGTTCGCGTCCAGCTGGCTCCTCCATTTTTTGTGAAGAGGAGCACACCGCTGGTGCCTGCCGCGTACAAGACTCCGTCACCCGCGGTTCCGATTGCCAAAAGAACGGCGCCGCCTGTTACCAGGTGCTGGACCTTCCATGTCTTGCCGCCGTCCGTGGAATTCGCAATGAGCTCGTCTGCTCCGCACACCCAAAGAACATCTCCGCTCGCCGTGATGTCCAGGGGACGCGCTTGGAGTGCTACCGTGCTCCATTCGGACGCCGAGGCCGAATACGGAACTAGTAGCAAGGCCAAAATCAGAGCCAGCCTTTCGATTCCCGCAAACAGCCGCTTCATCGGTTTCTTCTCCGCACGGACTAGGTTGGCACCCATTGTGCGCCGCACAGGTGTTGTTAGGAAACGGCTTGTCCAGCCGCTTTCGCTTTTTCCGCGCGAAGCGCCGGATCAAAACATTTCCGGCATCGCGCCTCATACATTCCCTTCGCGCCGACGACGATCAACTGCTCTGAAGCGATCAACCGCTGCGTATGCACCGCCGGATTCCCGCACTGGACGCAGATAGCGAGCAACTTGGTGATCTCTTCCGCCACCACCAGCAGTTGCGGCATCGGCTCAAACGGCCGTCCCATGAAATCCGTATCGAGCCCGGCGACGATCACGCGCTTGCCGGAATCTGCCAGCGCCGTGCAGACTTCCACCGGCCGGTCACCGAGAAACTGCGCCTCGTCGATGCCGACCACGTGCGTCGCCTCATCCACCTGCCGCAAAAGCTGCTCCGCGTTCTCCACAGGCACCGACGCAATCTCGAGCCCCGAATGCGACACGATTCCGTTCGCCGAGTAGCGCTGGTCGATGGCGGGCTTGAAAATCTGCACGCGCTGCTTCGCGATCTCCGCGCGCCGCAACCGGCGAATCAATTCCTCGCTCTTGCCGGAAAACATCGGGCCGACCACCACCTCGATCCAGCCCATATTCCCTTTCACAATGTCCATGAGTCCCCTCGCGCCTTACGCTAACACATTCCGCCGTGGAAATTCGTCGCTCGCCGCGATGAAATTCACGCGAGGACGAAGTTGCGACGTCTTCGTCTCCGTGAACTCCGTGCCTCCTCTGTGAACTCTGTGTTGAGTGCGGCGCTGAAATCCACCTCGCAGCCCAAACGGCGCCGCACCCGGCGCGCGCGGATGTGTTTTTCGCAATCGGAATGCTATTCTCCATGGTCCCCATGAGCAGCTTCGAAAAACTCCACACCGAAAACGTCCGCTCCGAAGGCGGCAAGAGCATCCTCGTGCTGCCCGTCGGCGCTGTCGAGCAGCATGGCCCGCACCTGCCGCTCACCGTCGATTTGGAGATTCCCACGCGCATCGCCGCGAAGCTCGCGGAAGAAGTGCAGGGAATTGTCGCGCCCGCGATTCACTATGGCGCGCGCTCACTGCCGCAGAGCGGAGGCGCCCCAACGCTCGCCGGAACGATTTTCGTTCGCGGCAGCGTGCTGACGGAATACCTGCGCGATGTAATTGCGGGCTACGTCGCCACGGGCTTCCGCTCGATCGTCGTCTTGAACGGCCACTACGAGAACGAAGCGTTCCTCTTCGAGGCGCTCGAGCTTTGCCGCCGCGAGGGCCAGCTCGAAGGCGCGCGCGTCGTCGCACTCAGTTGGTGGAGTCTCGTGTCCGACGGATTATTGCAAAAGCTCTTCGGCGATAGCTTCCTAGGCTGGCACGCCGAACACGCGAGCGCCTGCGAAACATCCCTGATGCTGCACCTGAGAGGGGATCTGGTAGGCGAGACGCGCGTCGACAACGCCACGCCGCCGCGTGCCGGTATCTACCTCTATCCGGTCGACGCAGCGAAGCTCTCGAATCGCGGCGTGCTGGGAAGCACTTCGCAGTCCAGCGCCGCCGCCGGCCGCGCCCTCTTCGAAGAAATCTGCTCGAACTTGGCAGCCCTAGTCCGCGAACAAATGCCACGCTAACGCGCGGAAGCGCAAAAAGGGGGCGCAAGCCCGGAAGCGCCAAAAGCATGAAAGGACCACGCGAAGCTACCTCGTGTGAATCCCCGGCTCGTGTTAAGCCTTCCGCTTCGCCACAGCCTCGGCCATCAGACAAAGGATCTCAAACGCGATATTCGCCGCGGCCAGCGCCGTCGCGCCCGAAGGATCGAACGGCGGCGACACCTCCACCACATCCGCTCCGACCAAATTCAATCCGCGCAACCCGCGCAAAAGCCGCAGCACTTCGCGCGAGGTAAGCCCAGCGAATTCCGGCGTGCCCGTGCCAGGCGCGAAGACAGGATCCAGCGCATCGATATCGAAGCTCACGTACGTCGTCCCGTCCCCGGCCACGCCCCGAGCCTCGCGAATCGCCGCGTCGACGCCCATTTCTTCGAATTCCTCGATCGTGATGATGCGAATGCCCTGCGCGAGCGGCCAATCGCGTTCATCGGCCGAATACGTGGAGCCGCGAATCCCGATCTGCACGGTGCGCTTCGGATCGAGCAGCCCCTCTTCAATCGCACGACGAAACGGCGTCCCATGCGTATATTTCAGCCCGCCGAAATAGCTGTCGACCGTATCCGAGTGCGCGTCGAAATGAATCATGCCGACCGGCCGCCTTTTCCCGACAGCCCGCAGAATCGGCAGCGAGCTCAAATGATCGCCTCCAATCGCGAGCGGCGCCGCGTCCGCCTCCACGATCCGCTCGAAAAACGCGCGAATGCTTTCAAGCGACCGCCCGAGATCGATCGGATTCACCGGGGCATCTCCGGCATCGGCGATGCGCGCGATCTCGTACGGCGAAATCTTGGTCACCGAATGCACGCGCTTGATCAAGCTCGACATCTCGCGCACCTGCCGCGGACCATGCCGCGGCCCCGGCCGGTTCGTCGTCCCGCCATCCCACGGCACGCCGACAATCGCGATGTCGAGTTCGCGCGGGTCTTCCACCACGGGCAGCCGCATGAACGTGGAATGTCCCGCAAATCGCGGCGTGACGCCTGAGTCGATTGGTTCGTAGCGATGTGTCGTCATGATTCCGGACCCTCGGCCAGCGCCGCCTCTCTGCTCTTGCGATTCCAGAAAAACCACACGAGGCCCGCGGCCAAATACGCGAGATAGACGTACGGCAGCTTGCCGTACGGCCCTTCCGGCACCGGATACAGATTCCCGACGAGCGCGAGCAGCATCGCGCCGCATGCCAGCCATGGAACCACTTGCGCCCCCGCACGAAACGCGTTGTGCCTGCGCAAATAGCGCGGCAGCACGGAACACACCAGCGCATACGCCACGATGAATCCATACGTAGCGAGCGAGCCCATCCATCCATACACGTCGAGCCCATCCGCGCCGCGCGCCGCGAGGATCGCCACCGGCAACACCGCGGCAATTCCCGTCGCGATCACCGCGCGGCTCGGCGTTTCGTTGCGCGCATGCGTGGTGCGCATCGACCCGTGCGCCAGCCCATGGTGCGACATCAACAGCAGCACCCGCGCAGCCGCCGTGATGCACGCGAGCGTGCAGGCAAACAGGCTCACTAGCGCGCCGATATCGATCAGCTCGCCGAGCATGCGCACTCCTCCCACTTCGGCCAGCACGCGCATGGGCGCGCTGCTGGTGCCGAGATCCTGCCCGGCCAATCGCAAGCCGAGGTCTTCGGTGTACGCGCAGATCGTGAAGATCGCGCCCGAAAGCAGTGCGCTCTGAATCACGGCGCGCGGAATCGTCTTCAGCGGATCGCGTGCCTCGGACCCAAGGGTCGTGGCGCTTTCGAAGCCGCAAAAGCTGAAAAGCGCGAGGACCAGCCCGAGCCGCAGTCCGCTGCCCGTCATGCCGCGCAGGTGCAACTGCTCCGCATCGATGTGCCACCCGTGCCGTACGAGCACCAGCGCCACCACCAGCAGGATCAGCGACACCGAAACCACTTCGATCCACAGCATCAATCGCGCGGAAATTTTCACGTCGCGCCACGCAATCCACATCGAGATGCCGGTCACCACCAGCGACAGCACCACGGCCGACGTCCCGTGCCCCGTCGCGTCGTGCAGCAGCAGATTACCGTAATGATAGAAGCCGCCGATCACGCTCGATCCTGTTGCCACGTACGCGAGCAGCAGGCTCCACGCCGTGATCGCGCCGAGCGAAGCCGGCAGCGCCGTCGCCGCATACGAATACAGCGACCCCGGCGACGCCGAATATTTCGCGAACTTGCTCACGCACAGCGCCACCAGCAGCACCGCGCACGTCGCCAGCACGTACGCGAGCCACGTACCGTTCCCGGCGAGCGCGCAAACCAGCGGAATCGTCGCTACCGGAGTTGCCGTCGGCGAAATGGTCGAAACGGACTGCGCCAGAATCTCGATGGGCGAGAGGACGCCCCGCCGCAATCCATAATCGGTGGTCTCGGGAGGCACTTCGCCGCCTTTCGTGAGCAGACGCCTGAGATTGCGTTTCTGGAGCGTCGATTATACGGGCAGATTGGTCTGCTCGCTAGGACCTGCGGCCGATCGCCTGAGCCTCGCTCAGCATCCGATTCGGTGACTCCCAAACGCGCTGCGAGACAATGTACTGCCACGTGGGATAAAATTCCCAGCCACTCGCGAACGTCTCAACGCCTGGAAGGGGCCCATACGCATGCCGAGGTCGAAAGAGTTTACGGTAAAGATTGAGGACAAGCCCGGTGCTCTCGGGAAGTGCTTCGCCGCTCTCGGCGACCGCGGAGTAATTATCCTGGCCTTTCAATCGTTCGTCGAGGAAGGCGAGAGCGTGGCCCGGTTCATCGCCGACGATATGCCAACAGCGAAGTCCGTGCTCGGCAGCCTGCGCATGATCTTCGAAGAGACGGAAGTCGTCGCCGTAAGGCTCGCTCATCGCCCCGGCGCACTCGGACGCGCGGCCTCGCGGCTCGGCGAAAAGCACGTCAACATCGACTATTCCTACTGCGGCTCCGAACCGAAATCGCCGCTCGGCCTGCTAGTCTTCGGCGTCGACGACTTGACGACAGCCGCCAAAGCGCTAGACGAATTGGCGGCCGAAGACGCGAAAACATCGACATGATTTAGCAGACATCCGGCACTTTTTCTACGAACTCCCGCGCGAGGCGAATTTGGTCCGCTGCGGGCGCGGCGCTATAATAGAGGCTACCAACGGGGGCGACACGGTTTCGACGGAAGCTGTCGCGGCTCGAAGGCATGCCGGGCCCCATCTGCCCGCAATCAGGTGGAAACAAACTAACTGGCAACTCACAGTTGGCTCTCGCTGCCTAACCAAAAGTAGGTAGCGCGTCTCCTCAAGCGTCGCCTGCGCGGTTGAGATGAGGCGTCACACAGTAGGCTGGCCGTCGCGTTTCGGTCCGTAATGCGGCGGCGAGATCATCGGACTAGTCGGTGGCGCGTCTTGCCCGCTCTGAGTTCCATCGACGAACAAAACCGGAACGGGCTAAGCATGTAGTCTTCGGGTTGCAAAGCTTCTCGGACGGGGGTTCGACTCCCCCCGCCTCCATTTTCTAATGCACTGATCTTAAGGATTAGTGTGCCTCGCACGGCGCAAATTTCATTCAACGCTCACGGAGATCAGGCGTGCGTTGGAGCCTTGGCATGTTCGGCCTGGTCTTGGTGAATCTCACGTTCCGCTTCATGCCAGTCTTGATCCGCCTGGCTTTCGCCGTGGACTCGCTCCTGGTAAAGCTCATAGGCCCGTGCGGCGATCTGCGGCGTGAGATCGACTGACTTCTTGGCCAACAGCGGAGCCTCGGTGGGGTCAAAAATGCGATACGCGAGCAGTTTCACGCGGTCATTCAAGAGGGCCCAAGCTATAGCGTAGGCCCAAACGAACCCTGCCCAGCCCCAGCCGAGGGGAGTCATAAACAAGCCCATAAACCGCAATCAGGGTCGCGATCGTTTGCGTCCCGAGCACAGCGATCCATAGAATCCGCGCCGGGCGTATAGACCAGAACGGACCTCGCGTGCGCGTCAGGAAAATCGTCAGATGTCCGGCCACGGACAACTTCAAATACATCAGCGTCTGGATGTGCGCATGGTCGAGGTGAAATACGCGCTCGCCAAGATAGAACAGGCCAAACGCGGCCACGACTCCCGATGACGCCCAGCACCGTCGAGATCCCCAGCACCAGGCGCATGTTCCAGGCCTCGGGCTTATCCTTGTAATGAACGTTGTCATAGGCGATGGACAGAATGGCTCCGTCGTTGAGCAACGCGATCATCACGATCATCACCGCGGTCACCGGATAGAAGTTAAACACCAGAATCGCCAGCGTCATGAAGAACAGCACGCGCAGCGTTTCGGCGATGCGGTACATGGCGTAGCTATTCATCCGCTGGAAGATGCGGCGGCTCTCCTTGATCGCGTCGATGATCACCGACAGGCCGGATGCCAGCAGCACGATGGAGGCCGCCGCGCGGGCCGCATCTGTCGCGCCGGAAACGGCGATGCCGCAGTCTGCTTTCTTCAGCGCGGGGGCGTCGTTCACGCCGTCGCCGGTCATGCCGACGATGTGGCCGCGCTGCTGCAGGACATCCACGATGTGGAACTTGTGTTCGGGGAATACCTGGGCGAAACCGTCCGCTTTTTCGATGGCCTCGGCCGCCTGCGCCGTCTCGTGATGCCTTCATGTCGCCAAATCCGCTGGCATCCAGGATGTTTGTGCCCAACCCCAGTTGTTTGGACGTTTCTCGAGCGATGGCCATTTGATCGCCGGTAACCATCTTGACCTTCACGCCCATCTGCCGGGCGCTGGCGATGGTCGCTTTGGCCTGCTCGCGCGGCGGATCGAACAATGGCAACACGCCGACAAACTGCCATTTGTTTTCCTGATCTGCGCGGGCAACGCCCAAAGAACGGAAGCCGCGCCCCGCAAATTCGTTGACGGCTTTCTCAACGGCGGGCTTTACCTCACCGGCGTTCGCCGCCATCTCCAGAATCACCTGCGGCGCTCCCTTGGTCACAAAGAACTGTTTTCCGTCCGCGCCTTTGACGGTGGCTTCCGTGCGCTTATGCACCGGGTCGAAGGGCTTGAAATGAAGTACCTGATAGCTCTTCAGCGCTTTATCGTCCTTCACGCCTCCGATCACGGCCAGATCGATGGTGTCCTTGTCTTCCGCGCGCGAAGCGAGCGCGCCGTAGAGGATGGCTTGGTCCGGCGGAATTCCGTTCACGGTAAAGGGATCGCCCAAGGTCAGCTTGTTTTGGGTCAGGGTGCCGGTCTTGTCCGAGCACAGCACGTCCACGCCGGCTAGTTCCTCGATGGCCGACAACCGCGTCACGATTGCTTCCTTTTTCGCCAGCAGACGTGCGCCGACCGCCATCGTCACGGAGAGCACCGTGGGCATCGCCACGGGAATCGCGGCCACCAGAAGCACCAGGCAGAATTCCAAAGTTGTGAGAACCTTGTCGCCACGGAAGAGCGCCACGGCCAATATCAACACCACCAGAGTCACGGCGAGCACGATCAGGTAGTCGCCGATCTTCAGAACGGCACGCTGGAAATGGCTGACGGTGTGAGCCGATTCCACCAGTTGCGCGGTTTTGCCGAAGTAGGTGTTCGCGCCTGTGGCATAGACCATCGCGTCAATTTCGCCCTGACGGATAATCGACCCCGAAAACACCGCCGCGCCAGGTTTGGCGGTGACGGGCAAAGATTCGCCTGTCAACGCCGACTGGTCCACCTCAATCGAATCGCCCGCCAGCAAGCGCGCATCCGCCGGCACAATGTCACCCAGCCGCAGCCGGATGACGTCGCCAGGCACCACGTCGGACGCATTCGGGTTAACCCACTTCCCATCGCGCTTCACCTTGGCCTTGACCGCCAGTTTGGCCTTGAGTGCGGCGATGGCGTTGCCTGCCTGATGTTCTTCCCAGAATCCGACCACGGCGTTGGAACAAAGAAGAAGGAGGATGACAAAGAAATCCAGCCAGTGCCGAACCACCCCCGACAAAATCACCGCCGCTTCAATCATCCACGGGATGGGACCCCAGAAATAGGTAAGGAATTTCAGGAACGGATTGGTTTTCTTTTCTTCAATCTTGTTAGGGCCGTATTGGGCAAGCCGCTTCTGCGCCTCGGCTTGGCTGAGGCCGTCCGGCGATGACCCCAGTTTTTTCTCCACTTCCGGCATGGGAAGGGTTTTCAGATCGTCTTTCGGGTCGGGCGCATTGTGGTTTGGACCCCGGCTTTCGATCCGGAATTCTTGTGACTTCGATTCCGGCTTTCGATTCGGGAACTTTGGGCTCGTCGGCGTTGGCTTTCATGATGGCTGTGCTCCTTTCTGTCTTTGTCTATGCCGCGGCATTTCTTGAGATGCAGGGCATTATGGTCGTCGGCTCATTTCCTCTGAATGTGGCGTGTTGATTCCTGCCGCGACGATCGCCTAGAACAGGTCGGCGTGCAGCGTCGGCGTCATCGATAAGGGGCTTCGTGTATTCATTTGGGGCGCTCCATTTCCAGTTGCGGATTTCCGGCATGTCCTGGCCGTGCTTGTCGATGTATTGTTTGTGCTCGATGAGCTTGTCCTGCATCAGCTGCTTCAGGTAGGCCCCCTTGGTGCCCAAGTGCGGCAGCCGATCCACCACGTCTTGCACCAGGTGGAACCGGTCCAAGTCGTTCTGCACCCTCATGTCAAAGGCCGTCGTGATGGTGCCCTCTTCCTTGTAGCCCCGGACGTGGAGATTGCGGTTGGCGCGGCGGTAGGTCAGCCGGTGGACTAGCCATGGATATCCATGAAAGCCGAAGATGATGTGTTTATCTTTGGTGAAAAGCGAATCGTAATCCGTTTCGGTCAGTCCATGCGGGTGCTCGCTCGAAGACTGCAGCTTCATCAGATCGACGACATTGATCACCCGGATTTTCAGATCGGGCAAATGCTGGCGGAGGATGGAAACGGCAGCCAAAATCTCCAGCGTGGGCGTGTCACCGCAGCAGGCCATTACCACGTCCGGCTCGGCATTCTGGTCGTTGCTGGCCCATTGCCAGATGCCAATTCCTTCCGTGCAATGAACAACCGCGGCGTCCATGGTCAGCCATTGCGGCAGGGCGTGCTTGCCCGCGACCACCACGTTGACGTAATTCCGGCTGCGCAGGCAGTGATCGAAAACTGACAACAGGCAATTGGCGTCAGGCGGAAGGTAAACGCGCACGATATCGGCCTTCTTGTTGATGACGTGGTCGAGAAAGCCGGGATCCTGGTGCGTGAAGCCGTTGTGATCCTGCTGCCAGACGTGGGAGGCGAGCAGATAGTTCAGCGACGAAATCTTCCGGCGCCAGGGCAGTTCCAGGCATACCTTCAGCCATTTGGCGTGCTGGCTGAACATCGAGTCGACGATGCGAATGAAGGCCTCATAGCTGTTGAACAGCCCGTGCCGCCCGGTCAGAAGATATCCTTCGAGCCAACCCTCGCACTGGTTCTCGCTGAGCATCGAGTCCAGCACGCGTCCGGCGGGCGCGAGGAATTCATCATTTTTTACTTCTCGGGCATCCCATTGACGATTGGTGACTTCAAAGACCGCACCCAGGAGATTCGAGACGGTCTCATCGGGACCGAAGACTCGGAAATTGCGCTGATCCTGATTCAGTTTGGCCACGTCGCGCAGAAAATTGCCCAGCACGAGCGTATCTTGGCCGTTGACCGCGCCGGGCGAAGGCACATTCACCGCGTGGACGTGGAAATCCGGCATGCGCAGGTCGCGCAGCAGAATTCCGCCGTTGGCGTGCGGATTGGCGCCCATCCGCCGGTCGCCTTTCGGCGCCAGCTCGGCCAATTCCGGCATGAGCCGCCCATTTTCATCGAACAACTCCTCGGGTTTGTAGCTCTTCATCCAGCTTTCAAGCTGCTTGACATGATCGGGATGTTCGGAATCGACCAGGAGCGGCACCTGGTGCGCTCGGAACGTGCCCTCGATTTGCAGTCCATCGACGACTTTCGGTCCTGTCCAGCCCTTGGGTGACTTGAGGACGATCATTGGCCAGCGCGGCCGAGTGGTGTCGTTATTGTTTCGCGCATTGTTTTGGATTTGCCGGATGTCCTCGATGGCCTTTTCCAATGTGGTGGCCATGAGTTCATGCATCTTTTCCGGCTCATCGCCTTCGACAAAGTAGGGCGTCCAGCCGCAGCCTCGCAGAAATTGCTCCAATTCCTCATGCTCGATGCGGGCCAGGACGGTTGGATTGCTGATCTTGTAGCCATTGAGGTGCAGGATTGGCAGCACGGCTCCGTCGGTAATCGGGTCGAGAAACTTGTTGGACTGCCATGAGGTCGCCAAGGAGGCCGTTTCCGCTTCGCCATCGCCGATGATGCAGGCGACGATCAGATCGGGATTGTCGAACGCCGCCCCGAAGGCATGGCTGAGCGAGTACCCGAGCTCGCCACCTTCGTGAATCGACCCCGGCGTCGTCGGCGCAACGTGACTGGAAATTCCGCCGGGAAACGAGAACTGCTTGAACAACTTCTTCATTCCGGCTTCGTCCTGGGTGACGTTCGGATAGATCTCCGTCCAGGTGCCTTCGAGGTAGACGTTGCCCACAATCGCCGGGCCGCCGTGCCCGGGACCAGCGATGTAAAACATATCCAGGTCATACTTCTTGATGACCCGGTTCAGGTGCACATAGATGAAGTTCTGGCCGGGCGTCGTGCCCCAGTGTCCGACCACCAGCGGCTTCACGTGCGACAGTTTCAGCGGCTCCTTCAGCAGTGGATTGTCGTAGAGATAAATCTGGCCGACCGACAGATAGTTGGCGGCGCGCCAATAGGCATTCATCTTGTGGAGCAGTTCCGGGAAAGATCGCTGAGAAACTTCCAGTGAAATCGTTTCTGTCTTCATGGCTCAACGCTCCGTTTTAAGGAAAGGTCGAGAACGCAGCAAATTCCTTTTTGCGATTCTCGCGTTCTTCGGCGATTACTTTTAATCCGCCGATGGGTGCACCATTGCCTGGCGCTACCGCGAGGACGGTCTGGATTTTTTCGCCTGCCAGCTGGGTAATCTTGACCTTCGAAGCGTGAAAGTTGTCTAGATTGCCGCCGCTACCGCTTCGCCCGAATGCACGGTTGCTTGAGCGGGATGTGTAGTTTCGATTATGTCGTTAGCTTTCGCTACGTCTGCAGCGGTTCCGTGGACGATGAGCAGAAACTGATCGGTCTTAAGCGCGGTTTCGTACTTCACAATACTGTTCTTGGGAATTCCTATGCTGTAGAGGCCGGCTCCGAGCGCACCCAACGCTCCTACCTCGATTGCCCCTTCCAAGCCCGCCACGATCCATGCAACCACAGGGCCCGCTGCTAAAATTGGACCAAGACCCGGGATCAGGAAAAAAGCGGATCCGAATAAGAGTCCCCAGAAACCTCCCCAGAACGCGCCAACTTTGCCCCAATACATCATGCGATCGCCGGTATTGTAGTAGCCGACGGCATGCTCGTCTGTGTGGTAGCCTTTGCCAACGATCGATATTTTGCGCAGATCCACGCCGCCACTTTGCAACTCCTTCACTGCTTGATCCGCTTCCGTATGGCTGCTATAGACTGCAACGACTGAAGCTGGTTTGGACACTTCGTAATCTCCCCAGGTACTCGGTATCAGACCACCGAAATCAAGCTCCAAACAAAACTGTCGCACTGCACTAGCAAGGAAACTGTTCCATTTCGCACAGTGTGTGTTGAGAGTCTATGCCGCTCTCCTTTTGAGCGCGTGGTTTGAAGTCTGGATTTCTCCTCTTCTTCCCGCGCGTACCCCGGCTGCTGAGGTAAAACGTCGCGGTTGGAAGCGTGCGCAATCCATGACCAGGTCGCTGGTTATTAAGAATGTTGAAACGTCGTTTGGCTAAGGAAAAATCTCGCGCTCCAGATACGTTCCAAAGCGAAGGTTTTACAGCGGCTGATCGGGACGGATGATCGTGCGCCACATGTGCGCGACCGGGCTGCCGTCGTTGCCCAGGCCTTCTTTGGGCTGCTGGAAGTGGCGGCCGATGATGTCGAGAAACGACTCGATCGTGACGACCACACTCGGATCGAACGCGTAGAGGTCGTTCACCGCCACCATGCGCGGCTCCATGTACCACTTGTGCTTGCGAACCATCCGGTAAGTCGCTTCGATGTAGGCTGGCGGCACGTAGTCCGCGCCGAACACGTGCCGGTAGAGATCGGGATACTCGTAGCCGACCGACGGATCGGCGTAGTATCGCAGCGCCTGGTGGTAGCGGATCGCAAACGCCACTTTCTCCGAGACGTAAGGCTCGAAGAGCTGCGCTCCCCACCATCCGTGGTCCGTGCGAATCAGTTCCTGCGCCACGTCATGCAGCAGGCACGCCAGAATGATTTCCTCCGACATGCCGTTTTTCCTCGCGAGGTTGGCGCTTTGCAGCGTGTGGTAGGCGGTGTCCGTGAAGCGCAGCCTGAAGAAATCGATCAGCGTGGGATTCTCGGGCATCGGCGGGAGCCGCTTCACGTTTTCACCTGAACGCGGGACCATCAGAAAGCCGGCGCCAGCACGGTACGGCTTCGTCTCGATCAGCGCGTCCACTTCCGCGGCGGTCGGATACTTGCCGGGCTCGGGGACCGGATGGCCGCCGTGCTTCAGCGCGATCGCCGCATTCAATTCCTCCATCATGCGGTGCTCGAGCGCGTCGGCGCGGCTCTCCGCGTCCATTTTGCCGGCGGCTTCCGCCCCGCCCAAACTCTCGAGGAAAGCCTTGCGGTCGATTTCCATGCTCACCATCCTAGCCGCATTTTGAGCTTGGCAAAACACCGGATTTGCGCGAGCCGCGGATGCCGTAGCCGTGTCGATTAGAAGTGACACCCGTCGTTTGTTTGCAATGAGTTGCGGGCGTTTCTAATCGCCGAATGTCGATTAGAAATGCAGTGATTTGTGAGTGGTGATTGGTGAGTAGTGGCGCCGATCGTAAATTGTCGCTCGTGGCGCGCCGGCAGAAACTCGAAAACATGCGCGGGTGAATCTGCGCAGCGGATGCTCGCCCGCCGCAGCGGACGCGAACGTCGCGCTCCGCTCGCAATCTTTTCGCGGGGCTGGAAGCCCCGCGCTTCCACCGGGCCAAAAGCCTCACCCCGGGAAAGCGGGGTGAGCTACATTAAAATCAAAATCTCCTCGCTCGTCGCGCCGCGTTCGCATTCCAAATTGTCAAAGAGCGTTCGGCCCTCGTCGTGAGAGCGGACGACTTTCGTCGTCTGGACCAGCATGGCACGTTGCGGCGCAAACTTCAGCTGTACCTGAGTACAGATTTCGCGCAGGGTCGAGGTACCGTCATAGCGAAGCGATGCGAGCGGTGGTAGTAGGAAACTTGGATTTTGGAGCGCGTTTGCATGATTCTTACGAAAAGCCCCACCCTCACAAACCGAGGATGGGGCACCCGGAAAACCGTACTTGGCTGCGAATTTGCCGATGTCAAAGATTGACATTGCCTGTGTTTCGAGGCTAGGATGGAGCTGGCGTCGCGGGAGAGCGCTTGCCGTGGATCAGATGAACGTATCCATCACCGATGAGCTGGCCAGCTACGTTCGCAAAAAAGTGAAGAGCGGCCGGTACAACAACGCGAGCGAAGTTGTCCGGGAAGCGCTTCGCCGCATGGAAGAAGACGAGGCACGCGCGGTGCGTCTGGCAAAGCCGTCCGCGGAAGACATCCTCGGCGACCTGACCGCGCAGCAGATCGATTCCATTCGCCGCCGGGTGATCGACGGAATAGAGTCGATCGAGAATGGCCGGTTCCACGAATATCACGATCGCGAGGGCCTCAGGAAACTCGCGGACAAGGTGAAAGCCAGAGGACGCAAGCTCCTGGCCCGTCGCGCCGCGGGGAAATAATGGCGTCGTATCGGGTTTCGGAAGAAGCCGAACGAGACCTCGATGAGATTTTCCTCTATTGGGTCGAGCGAGTCAGTCTCGCCACGGCCGACCGTTTGATCGAAGCCATCGTCAATCGATTTTGGTTACTGGGCGAGTACCCAAATTCAGGAAGGCCCTCGGACGAGATTGCGCCGGGCGTGAAATGCTTTCCAGCAGGGAAATATCTCATCTACTACCGCGCGGCGACGACGGGCGTTGACATCGTCCACGTTTTTCACGGCGCGAGGGATCAGAAGCGAGCCTTCAAGAGATCGCGGAAATCCAAGTCAACCTAGCGGCCTCCAGCTCACGGCGCGCGGCGCGGGCGGAGGAGATGCACGACGAAAAATATTACGGCGAGGATCAGGAAGAGGTGAATGAGGAATCCTGCGACGTGAAATGCGACGAATGCCGTGATCCAGATGAAAACGAACAGTAGTGCAAGACCGAGAAAGATGAATCGCATCGCTGACCTCCCCCTTCGACCCTACCATCCAATCACGCCACTCGCCGAAAGGCTATCGGGTGAGCCATGTAATCAGCGCCGAATACTGCGGATACTCTGCGGCCAATTCGTTGCGCTTGCCTGCCTCGTAATCCTGCGGGTCGAAACCGGGCGCCATCGTCGTGCCCATCAGAGCGAATTTTCCGCCGGGAGCGAGCCGCGCGCCCTGCCACGTTCCTCCCGGGACCACGTGCTGCAAGCGCATGCCGGCCGCCACGTCCTGTCCGAGCAACACCGCCTCGCCTGTCCCGCCGGGCTTGAGCTGCAGCATCTCGACCGCATCGCCCAGATAAAAGTGGTAGACCTCGTCGCCGCGCAGCCGGTGCAACGCGGAAAATGTGTCCGGCGTGAGCATGTAGTAGATGGCGGTCGAAATCGCGCGCTTGCCGGGATAGGAATCCGGCAGGGCGCTCGCGGGCACCGCGTTTTTCGCCCGATACGTCTCGGAAAAATATCCGCCTTCGACGGGCAATGGCTTCATCTTGAGCAATTCGCGGAGTTGTTCGGAAGTGAGCATGGCGTCGAAGATACGAACGCAGGGGCAGGGAAGCAAGCAAAACCTGCCAGCGGCGAACGCCACGGGGAGCGAGGAACGTACGCCTCGACGAAGCGGAACTACATGCTGCAGATGAACCTGCGCACAGGTGCGCGCTTCGCGCGGTCTCTATGTGGGAGCCCTTCACTTCGTTCAGGGTAAACTGAAGCTCCCACCTCCTAAAGAAACGGCTACCCGCCATGCGGAGTGCGGCGGCTTGCCGTCGCTCTTTGCAGGCGAAGCTGGCTTCGCCGTTCGAACGCCTCGGCTAAAAATGGCCCCTCGGATGACGTCGAGGCAAGCCTCGACGCAAAACAGCGGGAGCAAAGCTCCCGCACTCCATGGCATTCGAGTGCGTCGCTTTTCGGACAGCACAGTGCAGACAGGGCTGATCGCTCGGGTCTTGCGATGGCGAAGGCGCGTGGTTCCACTCGCAACCTGGCTCGTGCGGGGAGCGCGGTGTCTTGTAGCGCTGGCCTCCGGCCGCGCTCGTCCTTCCTCGACTGGGGCCTCGCAACAAAAGGAAAGAGCCGGCGAGACGCCTGCGCTACTCAAACCGCGGCCCGACTGACGGATATCAGTAGAATAGCCTGCTCCTTAATCTATTGCACGGGGCAGGAACGCGCTTCGGGAATGTCAGTTGACACCCCCAAGGGGCGTTTCCATAATCGCAAAAGGCAGGGAATTGCCTTTGACAGACCGTTCTAAATCGCTCGAGCAGGCCCTCGAACAGGCCGTTTCGCGGGCTTTGCGCGACAATCTCGCTCCGCTGCAGCGGACTGCGGACGAATTGCATCAGGCGTATTCCGATCTCGTGGCGGCGTGTTCGTCGAGCCGTCCGAGCAACGCGCTTCCTGCCATGTTGCGTGCGCAGACGGCGGCATCGGCGCTCGCCGCCGGACTTTCCGTTCTCTCGAATTTCGTTGCCGTCGCCCTCAACCCGCGCGATCGCGGCTCCGATGAGGAGTATGCGTCCGTCGCGACCGCCGAGCCCGAACCCGAACTGGAAGTCGAGCCCGCGCACGAAACCGTAACCGAACCCGAAATCGAAACGCTCCAACACGAGCCTGCCGAAATTTCCGCCGAAAGCGCGGTTCACGCGCCGGCCGATGGCGATTGGGCCAAGGAACAGGAAGCGCTCGCCGAAGCTGCCGTCGAAGAAGCTGCGGTGCAGGAAGTGGCCGCGGCCGAAGCGCCCGCCTTCGATCTTGCGGCGCTCCCCGACGAACTGAGAGACTTGCACCGCCGCGCGAGCCGAAACGCCAAAGTAGCGATGCAGGATATACAATTGTTGCGGCCCGAAGAAGTGCGATTGGGCCGCGAGAACCACGACATCTGTCAGCGGTTGCGAAGTGATCTCGACAAAGCCCGTAAGGAATATGACCGCCGCTTCCGAGCGATTCAGGATCATCCCGTGGATTACTTCCACCATTGGATGGTGGAAATTCTCGCCAAGGGCCAGCACGACGCTCTTGGAGAGTACCCGTATCCCTCGCCTGTCTTGCGGCACTAAGACTGCCATGCGAATCCCCGGCCGGCTCCTTCGCGCGACCGGCTCAGTGCTCCTCGTGTGTTCCGTTTGTTTTGCCGGCGGCACGAGTTCGAAGTCGCGCGCGAAGTCTGCGTCCGCATCCGCCAGCCGCTCCTCGCTCTCGGCGGCGCAGCTCGAGAAATTGTGCCGGATGCTCAAGGACAATAAGTCCTCGTGGGCGTACTCGCGCCTCAGCTCGCTGGCGGAGCAGCGATCGTCCGGCGCGATGGGAACACGCGCGGCGCTGGCGCTGGGATTCTACGACTACAACAAGCAGCACTACGCACCCGCCGCGAAATGGTTCGCGCGCGCGAAGAAAGATCCGCTGCTTGGCGACTACGCGCTCTATTGGAGCGCCGAGACCGATCTCGCCGCCAACAACAACGTCGTCGCGCTCGCCGAGCTGCAGCAGTTCCGCAAAGACTATCCGGACTCCGTGATGACCGAGCAGGCGCTCGAAGCGCTCGGCACAGCAGCGATCGGCGCAAAGCAGCCCACCGCCGCGGTCGCCGCGCTCGATGCCTATCCGCAGACGCCGCAACGATCCGCTCTGCTGTTCTTGCGCGGCGAGGCCCATGAAGAGGCTCACCAGATCGTCGAAGCGGCGGCCGATTATCGCGCCGTCTACGAAAACTTTCCCACGAGCGAGCATGCGCGCGAAGCCGGCGTGAAGCTCGATTTCCTGCGCAGCAGTCCCGGAGTGCAGATTCCGGCGATTCCCATCGACGACCGGCTCACGCACGCGGAAGCGCTCTTCAACGCGAAGGATTGGAGCGACGCGCGCGACGAATACGCGCAGGCGCTGCCGCAACTATCGGGCGCGCCGCGCGAACGCGCGCAGCTGCGCATTCTCGAATGCGGGATGTCGCTTGGCGCGGGCCCGTCCGAAATCACGGCGCTGCAGATCAGCGATCCCGATGTGGATGCGGAACGCTCCTACGCGCTGGCGCAGTATTATCGCGACCAGCAGCAGGAGGCGCAGATGATCGCGGAGGTCGAGGCTGCCGCGACGCGCGCGCCTGCGAGCTTCTGGACGGAGGCGTCGCTTTTCCTCGCTGGAAATTATTACTGGGTGCAGCTCGATCGCGCCCGCGCTTCGTCTTTCTATCAAGCGCCTAGTCGACGGTTTTCCCAACGGACCCGACACGGTGAACGCACAGTGGCGCGTCGCATGGACGGCCGACTCTAACGCGCCAGCCGAAAGCCGCCGAATTGCTCGAGCAGCATCTGCGGAATTATCCCAGCTCGCCTTATACGCCGGACGCGCTCTACTGGCTTGGCAGGCTTGCGGACGAGGCGGGTGTGCAGCCGCTCGCGCGGAGCTACTACGAAAAGCTGACCGGCCGCTACCCGCAGAATTATTTCGGCCTGCTGGGCGCCGAGCGCCTGCGCGCGCTGGGTCCGGGACCGACGCAGGCTTCGGATGTGCTCGGCGTGATTCCGCCGGCACCCGATCCGCCCGCGCTCGACGGCAAAATTCCGCCGGCGGCTGCGGATCGCGAAGCACGCGCCGATGCGCTCCGCTCGATCGCGTTCGACTCGTCGGCGGAGCTCGAGCTGCGCGCCGCCTATGCTGCGACGGGCGAGCCGCGACTGCTTTTCGAAGCCGCGCAGGCCGCTGCGACGGCCGGGCAGTACGGCGCGGCGATCGTCACGGTGCGGCAAATCTTCCCGCAGCTTGAATCCGAGGCGTTCACGGATATTCCGCGCGACGTTTGGCTCGCGGCTTACGCTCTGCCTTACGAATCTTCGATCCGTCGTTGGGCGAGCAAGACCGGCCTCGATCCGCATGCTCGTCGCCGGGCTGATCCGCCAGGAATCGGCGTTCGAGCCCGATGCGCGCTCCGTATCGAATGCGATCGGGCTGATGCAGCTTCTCCCCAAGACCGCGCGGCAACTGGCGCGGCAGCAGCGCGTGGGCTATTCGCGAGCGCGGCTCACCGATCCGGATTACAACGTGAGGCTCGGGACCGCGTACTTCGCGAGTCTCGCGGACGCAATTTGGCAGCGTCGAAGCGGCGCTCGCCGCGTACAATGCGGGCGAAGATCGCGTCAGGTCCTGGACCACCGGCCAGAACTATCGCGAGCCGGCGGAATTCGTGGAATCGATTCCGTTCACCGAGACGCGCCAGTACGTGCAGATCGTCACGCGCAACGCGGACATCTATCGCCGGCTCTATGGAGCGCAGAACGCCAATGAATCCCGCACACCCCGGACAGGCCACGGCGCTGCACTAGCCCGAAGCTTTCCGCCAAGGCCGAACGCTTCACCGAATCCGTGATCCGCGAAATGACGCGCCTGGCGCTGCGCTATGGCGCCGTCAATCTGTCGCAGGGATTTCCCGATTTTCCCGCGCCCGCCGAAATCAAGCGCGCCGCGCAGGACGCCATCGCCGCGGACATCAATCAATACGCGATCACCTGGGGCGCGAAGTCGCTTGCGCGACGCCATCGCCGCGAAATTCGAGCGCACGCAGGGCGTGGCGGTCGATCCCGAGCGCGAGATCACCGTCTGCTGCGGCTCGACCGAAGCGATGATGTCGTCGATGATGGCCATCATCAATCCGGGCGACGAAGTGGTGGTCTTCGAGCCGTTCTACGAAAATTACGGGCCCGACGCGATTCTTTCCGGCGCCACGCCGCGCTTCGTGAAGCTGCGGCCGCCGGATTGGACTTTCGATCCCGATGAGCTCGCCGCGGCGTTCGGTCCCGCGACGAAGGCGATCATTCTGAATACGCCGAACAATCCCACGGGGAAAGTTTTCGAGCGCGCCGAACTCGAAATCATCCGCGATCTCTGCGTGCGCTGGAACACGCTTCGCCATCACCGACGAGATCTACGAGCACATGCTCTACGACGGCGCGCGAGCACATTTCGCTCGCGACGCTCGACGGCATGCGCGAGCGCACGCATCACGATCAACGCGCTGTCGAAGACGTACAGCGTCACCGGCTGGCGCGTCGGCTGGGCGATCGCGCCGCCGGAAGTCACCGCGGCGATTCGCAAAGTGCACGATTTTCTGACGGTCGGCGCGGCTGCGCCACTGCAGGAGGCGGGCGCCGTCGCGATGCAATTCGCCGCAAAGCTACTACGACACGCTCGCGCGCGAATACGCCGGCGCGCCGCGACCGCATGCTGGGAATTCTCGGCGGCGCCGGATTTCAACTGCTTCAAGCCGCGCGGCGCCTACTACATCATGACCGACATTTCCGCGTTCGGCTTTCCGGACGACGTGGCCTTCGCGAAATATCTGGTGAAGGAAATCGGCGTCGCCGCCGTCCCGGGATCGAGCTTCTATCGCGATCCCGCCGACGGCCGCAAGCACCTGCGCTTCACGTTCTGCAAAAAGGAAAAGACGTTTCAGGCCGCCGCCGAGCGCCTGGCCAAACTGAGCGCAGCGCCAGCCGTGAAGCTCGCGACGCGCGCTTCAGATCTGCACGTCCGCGCAAATGACATTCACTTTGGATTGCCTACACGAGATCAAACGACTGCTGGTAAGCCGGAATCGTCACCGGCCACTGATGCTGCGCCGACGATCGCGTCGCGCAGCGCAGTCGAGCGCCGCTCGGCTCGCCGTGAACCAGAAACGTCTGCCGCGGCGGCGTCTTGAATCCCGAAAGCCAGCGCAGCAACTCGCTTTTTCCGGCGTGCGCCGAAAGCTGTCCGATTCTCGACCACCTGCGGCGCGCACCGGCACCTCTTCGCCGTGAATGCGCAGAAATTTCGCGCCGTCTTGCAGCGCGCGTCCGCCCGATCCTTCCGCCTGGTAGCCCACGAGCAGCACCGCGCTGCGCGAATCGGGCAGCCGCTGCGCCAGATGATGCAGCACGCGCCCGCCCGTGATCATGCCGCTCGCCGAAATAATGATGCAGGGCGAGACCACGTCGTTGATCTTCTTCGATTCCTCCACGGTGCGCGTCATGTGGACTTCGTGCACGTTCAGCGGATCGTCGTCAGTCTCCGGCTTCAGGAATCGTGATCGGCTCCGAGTGGCGCACGTACATGTCCGTGACGTTGATCGCCATCGGGCTGTCGACGTAAACCGGCAGGCGCGGAATGCGCTTCTGCTCGCTCGAGCTCGCGCAGGTAGTACATCAGCAGTTGCGTGCGGTCCACGGCGAACGCGGGAATCACCACGCGCGCCGCCGCGCTTCGCCGTGTCGTTGATCACGTCCGCCAGTTCGTCCGGCACCGAGCCCGGCCGGATGCTCGCGATCCCCGTACGTCGATTCGCACAGCAGAAAATCGGCGCGCGCGGGCGATTCGGGATCCTTCAGAATCGGCTGATCGTAGCGGCCCGATGTCGCCCGAAAAGACCACCAGCGTCTGCTTGCCGTTTTCCGTGATGGTCAGCTCAAGCCACGTCGCGCCCAGGATGTGCCCGGCATCGTGCGGGCGCACCGAGAATTGCGGGCTGATCGTGAAAGGATCGTTGCTCGGGAATATCGCGGAATTGCGTCAGCGCCATCTGCGCCTCGGCCACGGTGTAGAGAGGCAGGGGAGGCTTGTGGCTGCGATAGCCTTTCTTCGCCGCGTAGCGCGCGTCCTCTTCCTGCAGGTGCGCGGAATCGGGCAGCAGCAGCTCGCAGAGTTCGCGCGTGGCGACATTGGCGTAGATCGGGCCCGCGATACCCGTTGCGCACCAGCCGCGGAAGATAGCCGGTGTGGTCGATGTGCGCGTGGGTCAGCAGCACCCAGTCGATCGTGGCCGGATCGATCGGCAGCTTGTCCCAATTCCGCTGCTTCAGCTCCCTCGAGCCTTCGAACAACCCGCAATCAACCAGCAGCCTCTTGCCTTCCGCTTCCACCAGATATTTCGAGCCGGTTACCGTTCCAGCCGCACCCAGAAAAGTGATTTTTGGCATGGTGCGGATATTCTAGGCCGCAGATGCACACGATCGCGCTTGCGTCCGTTTGACGCTTTCCGGCGCGCGGTGCTATAAAGACAACTATCGATGTTTTCCTTCGGTGGGGCCGTGGCGCAGTTGGGAGCGCGCCTCGATGGCATCGAGGAGGTCGAGGGTTCGAATCCCTTCGGCTCCACCAGCTTTCGCCCGCTGAGGCTCGGCAAGCCAGTTCCACGCCGTTGCCCTGGCCCTCGCGACGTACGTATACATGCCGCGAAGCCTAAAATCTCCAGAGCATTTCTACGTCTCCTGAAACAGCGAGAAAGGTTCACGACTAGGCGTCACACCACCTCGACTCGCACTCGGCTGCCCGCTCTAGCCAAAGCGCGGTCCCGGGTCACGAGCGGCGCATCGATCGCTTCAGCGAGAACCAGATAGGCGGCGTCATATGCTGTCAGGACATTCCGCATTTGCCAGATGCGGTCCAGCAGAACGAAATGTGGATAGCGCGTGATCGGAAGGTCGAGGAGGTCGCTGAGAGCCTCGGCGCCGCGTTCCTCGGAAATGACGGCAGCCCGCACGTAGCGGCGCAGCACCTGCGAGATTTCAAGGTCGATCAGATGCGGGGCATGCAGCGTTTCATTGCGAGAGAAGATCAGTCGCTCCACGCGCGGAGCTGCCGGTGTTTGTAGCAGAACCTCAAGGGCAGCGGACGCATCGACTACGATCAGCGGCTCTTCCTCTCGGCGCGCACCGCGGCGGCCGGCGAAGGCCGCGGCCGTACCGGCTGGCGGGTCGATAGGCGCTGCCGGATTTCATCGAGAGTAGGGCGGTCGAGAGCGTGCCGCAGCTCGCGCAGCAGGTAGTCCGAGAGAGACAATCCTTCGAGCGCCGCACGCGCTTTCAGTTCGCGATGCAGTTCGGAAGGAACGTTCCGGATTTGAACCATCGTAGGCATGCGGTTAGCGTACTTGCATGTGGAGCACATGTCAAAGGCGGGAGTGCTAATCGCCAACGAGCGAGTAATGCCCATTATGGTTCCATCGCCCCGGCCTATGCCCGACCTTGCCTCCGCGACAATTTCGCCCCGAGGCGGCTCCCACGCACGTTTATTCTTTTCCCATAACCCTCTAAGGAAAGGTTACGGGAACGGTCGAAGGAAGGGAGATGTTCCGTAAGCCATTAATACAACTTGCCTTACACTGGCGAAGGAGGGTTTGGCGCACTGGTACTTTCGGGGTATCTCCCTCGCCGCACTTTTCTGCTATTCTTGGCACATAGTGGGGGCTCCCGGTGTCTATCACTGTGCAGGGAGATGTGCCCCAGAAAGCGCGGCGCAAGGCATGTCCGAACTCGCACGCAGTCTGCCGTGGTCCCGGGACGAAGCTCAGCTGGTGATGGAGCTTCAGGCAGGTTCCGACGCGGCATTTGACTATCTCGTCACGTACTACCATGCGGGTGTATACAACTTGGTCCACGGAATCCTAGGCGATGCAGCGGATGCGGCGGACGTCACACAGGACGTCTTCCTCCGCGTGTTTCGCGGGATTCGGGGTTTCCGCGGCGGCAGCTCGCTGAAGACCTGGCTCTACCGCGTGTCCGTACGACAGGCGCTCAATCACCGCCGCTGGTGTTGGCGCCATCACCGGCAGCAGATTTCGATCGACGCCGAAGAAGACGGCCGGAATTGCGCGATGGAATTGCCCGACGGGGAAGCCACGCCATTCGAGCAGCTAGCGACGCGCGAAATGCAGTCTACCGTGCGCCACGCGCTCGCGTCGGTGCCGCCTATTTTTCGCAGCGCCGTGATTTTGAGAGATCTCGAAGGACTTTCGTACGAAGAGATCGCGGAGATTCTCGAAGTCTCGGTTGGAACCGTGAAATCCCGGATTCTGCGCGGCCGGCGCACTCTCAAAGAGATTCTCGATCCCGTTCTGCACCCGGTTCGTGCTCATGTCGCCTCATCGTCCGGCAATCATGCAACGATCACGGTCGCGGATCGAGCGGTAAGCGCGTCCTCGGCCCTTCCTGAAACGCCCAGAGTGTCTCGAACACAAGTAACTGCTATCGGCGAAATGCAGGGAGTCGAAAGATGAAGTGCCAAGAAGCACAGAAACGCCTGCCCGGCTATCTTGACGGAGCCATGCGCGCCCAGGACCATGTTGGCTTGCGCCAGCATCTGGACTCGTGCGCGGAATGCCGCGATCATCTCGATCGCTATCGGCAGCTCTCCGGGTATCTTGCCCAGATGGAGCCCGTGGCCGCGCCGTCCGATCTGGCGCTGAAGATTCGTATGCGCGCCTCGCGCGAGCGCACTCCGTGGGCCGGTCTGGCCCGCTTGTGGGCGAGCACGCTGCTGGTTTTCGAGAATCTGCTCGGACCGCTCGCCGTTCCTGCGACAGGCGGCGTCCTCACCGCCTTGGGCGTATTCATTTTCGTCGTACACGGCCTGCTGGTCGGTGTTCCTATGAACGGCGTTGTGCCCAACGATCTGCCGCTCAACCTGGTTCAGCCAGCCGAGCTCGAAAGCCTCGCGCCGTTCCCGGTTCCCGGTATGACGGGGCCCAACGGCCAGCCGAGCCCCGGACTCTTGCTCGAAGCGACGCTCAACGCTCAGGGCGAAGTGGTCGACTACAAGATTCTTTCCGGGCCCCAAAGTGCCGCCGTTCATCATCAGATCGATCAGCTCCTCATGTTCTCGCGCTTCCGGCCGCAGATGAATTTCGGCCGTCCGATGGACGGCGGGCGCGTCCTGCTGAATTTCAGCGAAGTCCGCGTCCACGGGTAGCTCCTGGCCAAAACGGCCTTCCAACCAATTCCGCGATTCTTGACTCTGATCCTTTCGACCGCTAGAGTCTGAGCGTATCTGCGGTTTTGTTGCCGGCGCGCATCCTGGGGAAGGTGATCGCCCGGAACTGAAGTAAAAAGGATTCAGCGGGACCTGGCATTGAGGAGTCTGCCCATCCAAAGGCTCGTTCGAAAATTCACGCCGTTGTGTTCGTTGCTTGCCGTTCTCTTCCTTAGCGGCGCGGCGCTTTCGCTGCCCGCGTCTTTGAGCGCGCAGCAGCCCACCGACGCAAATGCCACCGGCATCAGCGTCCAGGCAAGCCCGCAAGTTTTCGCTACGATGTGCGCGCTGGGCGCAGCCGGTTATCAGGCGGACGAAAGCCTGCTTGCGCGGATGCCCGCGCGCCGCGCTCTCCGCGCCGATCTGCTCAAAATGCAGGGGCCCGCGAGCGACGCGCTGCGCCAGTTCTACCAGGATCACGCCCTGGCCGATCCGGGTGACACGCTCTCGCGCTATATCACGTTCGCTATCGTTGCCGGTCCTCCGCCGGATTTCAATCTTCCGCAAAATCAGGAATTGCTGCCGCCGGACGTTGTCGCGCTCGACGGATTCCAGGAAGTGCTGGCCAACTTCTATCGCGAGGCGCGCCTGGATTCCCGCTGGAAATGGGTCGAGCCCGAATATGAGCCCGCTTTGCAGAGTTATCGCGCGTCGCTTCGGCAAATCGTGACCGTTTCCGACGCCTATCTGCGGGAAATCGTGAAGCCGAATGGCGGCCGCACGTTCACCGTATACGTCGAGCCGCTCGTAGGCGCCCGAACCAATTTCCGGAATTACGGCGATCAGTATTCGATGGTCGTCGGGACTGGCGCGGAAATGCCCGTCGACGCAATTCAGCACGCGTATCTGCATTTCGTCCTCGATCCGCTGGTGCTGCGCAATCGCCCGCTCATCTACAAGAAGCGCGCGTTACTCGCCGTGGCCGCTCGCGCGCCGCGGCTTCCGGTCGAATACGACAACGATTTCATTTCCTTCGTGGATGAGTGCCTGATCAAGGCCGTCGAGCTGCGCCTGCGCCATCTGCCGGGCGCGTCGCTGGAAGCCGCTCTTCGCGACGACGATCAATCGGGATTCATTCTCGTGCGCCCGCTGGTCGCCCAGTTACTGCTGTTCGAGAAGGCCGGCCCGGCCATGTCCTACTATTTCGGGGACCTGATGTCGGGCATCGACGTCGATGCCGAGCAAAAGCGCCTGCAAGGCTTCGCATTCCCCGCTGCCGATAGCGGGCCGGCGTCGCAGCAGCATGAAAACTCGGAACCGGTGCTGGCGTCGGAGCTCGACCGTTCGCTCGCGGAAGGGAATCGCGAGCTCGGGCAGAAGGACGTTTCGGCCGCTGCCGAGACCTTCGAGAGAATCCTCGCGAAGTATCCGGACGACACGCGCGCGATGTACGGCCTCGCGATCGCCTCGGTCGTTTCCGGCCATGGCGATCAGGCCAAGGAGCTCTTCGAACACATCACCAGCGGTACGAACACCGATGCGGCCTCCGCTTCGGTGGACCCGGAGATTCTTGCCTGGTCGCACGTCTATCTCGGCCGCATTGACGACCTGCAAGACCAGCGCGATCTGGCCGTGAGCGAATACCGGGCTGCATTGGCCGTCGACGACGGGCCCGCGGATGCCCGCGCCGCGGCGCAAAGCGGGGTCGAAGCTGCCTACAAGGCGCCCGCACACCACCCGGATGACGGATCGGAGGAACCACCTCAGTGATCCCTTCGTCTCATGTTCCAGCTTTATCGGCCCAACGTCTCTCGATAAGGAGGGTCAGCTGCATGAGGCTCCTATCGCCGGGCTCCGCAGTTCGCGCGCTTTCGATTGCATTCGCCGCCTCCCTCGTTGTTGCTGGCGTTTCCCACACACAGTCGACGGCGGGTGGCCAGCAAGCAACGCCGATGGTATCGGCTACAGACGAGATGCAAACTGAGCTCCACATGCTCACGGACGTTCAGAGACAAGGTGGTGCGCAAGACCCGCAAGAGGTGAACGCCTATAAGGCCTTTTACAGGGCGAATGAACCGGCCAAGAAAATCAAGCTTGGCGATAGTTTTCTTCAGAAGTATCCGAAGAGTGCGCTCGACGAACCGGTTGATGTTGGCCTACTGAACGCCTATTACGAAGAGCAAGACTGGAAAGATGTCTACGCGACCGCCGATACCGCGCTCGCGCTGAAGCCCGACGACATCTACGTTCTCACCACCGTCGGCTGGGCGATCCCGCATTTTTATCATCCGGATGATTCGGACGCGGATCAACTGCTCGACAAAGCCGAGACCTACGCGAAGCACGCACTGGAGATCATCCCCGGCATGCCCAAGCCTTCCTACATGAGCGACGCTCAATTCGTCGCCATGAAAAGTCAGTCAGTGCTTCAAGCGCACAGCGCCTTGGGGCTGGTTTATTTCCGCCGCGAGGACTATGACGGCTCGGCGAAGGAGCTTCAACAATCCACGCCCAGCACTGCGAACCCGGACCCGACCGACTTGTACGTCCTTGGCGTGGATGATGAGAATTTGAATCGCTTCGCCGATGCAGTCGACGCTTATAACCGTTGCGGTCAAATCGCCGGCGCCTTGCAAGACCGCTGCAAGCAAAGCGCCGACGCAGCGAAGAAGCAGCTGCCGCAGTCGAAATAGCTCCCAGGAGGTATGCCAGATGAGGGTCCTTCGATATTTTGCAGTTCGCAGTTTGACTCTTCTTTGCGGCGCCGTTCTCGCTCTTGCGATTTCATCGCGCGCGCAAACGCCGGGCGGGGGTATGGGTGGCGGCGGCGTGCGACCAGGAAACGCCGGGGAAATTGACGGAGCGCAAACTGAACTCCACGAACTCACGGACGTGCAGCGCCAGACCACCGAAAATCCGGCGGCAGAGGCCGCTTATAAGGAGTTCTACAGAGCTGTCGAGCCTGCCAAGAAAATCCAACTGGGGAACCAGTTTCTGAAAAAATACCCGTCGTATTATCTCGACGAGCCCGTCAACGTCGGCCTTTTGAACGCGTACTACGAAAACCAGGATTGGAAAAATGTTTACGCGGCCGCCGATCGCGCCCTGACTTTGAATCCAGAAGATGTTTACGTGTTGACCACCGTCGGCTGGCTCATCCCGCATGTTTACGAGCCGAGCGATCCGGATGCGGGGAAGTTGCTCGATACGGCCGAGCAATACTCGAAACTGGCCATCACCGTCATCCCCAAAATGGCGAAGCCTCCCCACACCAGCGACGATCAATTTGCCGCGATGAAGGCTCAGTCGGCGATGCGGGCGCACAGCGCGCTGGGACTCGTCTATTTTCGCCGCGGCGATTTCGAGAATTCGATCAAGGAGCTTCAACAATCCACGCCAAGCACCTCGAGCCCCGACGCGACCGACCTGTACGTGCTGGGCGTCGATTTTCAGAACTTGAAACGGTTCGCCGACGCCGCTGATGCTTACGGCCGGTGTGCCGAGATCGCAGGCCCTATTCAGGCTCCCTGCAAGCAAAACGCCGAGGCAGCGAAGGGTGATGCCGCCGACGCGTCGAAGAGTCAAGACGCGCAATCCAAGTAATTGAGGGGATACGAATTTCACGGAAGGCAAGGGTCACGCCAGATGACATTTTCGTCCGTTCAAAACTCGATCCGCATTCTCGCCGTTGCAATCGCGGCGACGGCGGCGCTTGCAGCAGTCTCTCGCGCACAGCAGCCCACCGACCCGAATATGGTGCCCGAGAATGAAAATCAGGCGAATCGGGATCGACAGCAGGAACAGAAGACACTCGAGCAGGCGGCCCCGAAGGTTGACCCCAAGGAGGAGGCTTCCTACAAAGCCTTCTTCGATGCGAGCCCGCAGGATCCGGACAAAAAGATTCAGCTCGGCGAGGATTTTGTCAAGGCCTACCCGAACAGCCGCTACATCGAATCCGTCTACTCGTTGCTTGCCCAGGCCTACTACGCCAAGCAGGATTGGACGAACCTCTACCTCACTTCGGATAAGGCTCTCGCGATCAATCCCGACGATGTCGACATGCTCACCCTGGTCGGCTGGGTGATCCCGCACGTGATTACCGGCGGCACACCCGACGCGGATAAGCAACTCGACAAAGCCGAGACCTATGAGAAACGCGCGATCAAAGACATCTCCACCCTGCCCAAGCCTAACGGGATGACCGACGACCAGTTCACGACCGCCAAAGCCGAAAAAGCGGCTGAGGCGCACAGCGGTCTCGGCCTCGTCTATTTCCGCCGGCAGGATTTCGACGGTGCGACCAAGGAGCTTCAACAGGCCACGCAGACCAACCCGATCCTGATGCCACCGATTTCTACGCCCTCGGCGCCAGCCTCCAGAACTCGGGCCATTACACGGAGGCCGCCGACGCCTATACCCGTTGCAGCCAGATCATGGGAAGCTTGCAGGATGCATGCAAGCAGAATGCGGACAAAGCCAAGCAGCTCGCCGCGCAGAAGAAATAGGGAACGAGGCAGCCGCCCATGACCGAGGACGAGCGCACGATGCTGGAAACGACGCTCGGCTATCGTTTCCAGCGCCCTGACCGCCTCGAACGCGCGCTCACCCATCGTTCCTTGCGGCAGAGCGCGGGCAGTGTCGACAACGAGCGCCTCGAGTTCCTCGGCGATCGCGTGCTCGGCCTCGTCGCGAGCGAAAAGCTCTCTCGCCTATTTCCCGATTGGGACGCGGGCAAGCTTTCGAAGGGTCTCGCGCGGCTCGTCAGTGCCTCTTCGATCCACGCGGCGCGCGCAACGCCTGGATCTCGGCCCCCATTTGCGCCTCGGGCCGGGCGAAGAAAAGACGGGCGGCCGCGAAAAAAAGCGCCTGCTCGCCGACGCGTACGAAGCCATCCTCGGCGCGATCTATCTCGACGGCGGCCTGGCTGCCGCGACGGCTTTCTCTGCAGCGCACCCTGCTCGATCCCGCGCTGGAAGGCGAAGTCGAAGGCATCGAGCGGCCCGATCACAAATCCGCCTTCAGGAATGGCTTCAGCAGCGCGGACTCGGCATCGCGGAATATCGCGTGCGCAACGAATCCGGACCCGAGCACCAGAAAACGTTCGAAGTCGAAGTCTGGCATGGCGGGCAAAGGCTCTCCGCTTCCGAAGGCCGCAGCAAGAAAGAAGCCGAGCAGGCCGCCGCCAGAATCGCGCTCGGAATACTCGAAGCCAGCTACGGAATCGCCTGATTGGAATCGATCGAAACAGAAGCCGGCGCGAATCTTCCCGAGCCGTCCGAGCCCGCTGCTCCGGCCAACCGGTTCCAACGCACAGGGTCGGTCACCGGCGGCCTCGCGAGATTTTCGAATCGTTCCTGGTCACGATTCTTCTCGCGCTCTTCGGCACCACGTTCATCGTGCAGGCGTTCAAGATTCCTTCCATTCCATGGAGCCGACTCTTCACGTGGGCGACCATCTGCTCGTCAACAAATTCATCTTCGGAGGCAACGGCGCCTGGTATGAAAAGCTTCTGCCTTATCGCCCCGTGCGCCGCGGCGATATCATCGTCTTCAAATTTCCCTTTCGACGATCATCCGTCACTACGTGAAGCGCGTCATCGGCCTGCCTGGCGACCGCATCCGCATCGTCGATCAGCGGGTCTACATCAACGGCCAGCGGCTCGCCGAGCCTTACGTGATTCACAGCCTTTCGCCGACGATCCCTTCGGCGACAATTTTCCTCCGCCGATCCGCAACTTCGTCGCAGATCGGCCTGCGCCCGAATGGGCGGCGCAGATCATGGACTACGTCGAGCGCGGCGTCGCTCGTCGTCCCTCCGATCACTATTTCGTGATGGGCGATAATCGCGACAACAGTTGGGACAGCCGCTACTGGGGCTTCGTCGATCGCGACGCCATCATGGGCCGCCCGATGGTCATCTACTGGTCTGTCGACGCCACCGCCGACGACTACGCCGATCGCAGCCTCGCCGGGACGATTCACGGCATCGAGGATACGATGCGCACCTCCGCAGCCGCACGCGCTGGCATCGCATGCTGCGCGAAGTCCACTAGAGTTCCTCCGCTTTCTCCGTGCTCCTCTGTGTTCAAGTCCGACGTCGCAAGAACCACGCGCGAGCCATTGAGCACCGCCGCGAGCACGCCAACCGCTCGCCCGGCCTCCGCATCGTGGTATCTTGATTCGTGTCCGTGTCTGGCGCATACGCACCCGCAGTCGAGCCCCCCGAGCCCCTCGATTCGGCTCCTCCACCGCGCCGCGCCTGGACGCGTTGGCTGAAATGGCTCGCCCTTCTCGCCGCAATCCTCTGGCTCGCGTCTTTCGGCATTTCGGCGCTGATTCGCCACAGTGCGCTGCAGAAAAAATTGACGGCTCATCTCGAAGCCGCTTTCGGGCGCCCGGTCGAGGTCGGGAGCTACGATTTCAGTTTTTGGGACGGTCCGTCGCTCGAAGCGAATTCCGTCCGCGTCTCCGAAGACGCCCGCTTCGGCAACGAATATTTCCTATACGCCGATTCGATCTCCGTCCGCCTTCGCTGGGAAAGCCTGCTTCGCGGACACATCGAGCTCGGCACGCTTTCGCTTTCGCATCCGAGCCTCAATCTCGTGCGCGACTCCGCCGGCGATTGGAATCTCGCCGAATGGCTGCCGCGCCCCGGCGAAAATGCTTCGGGCAGCGCGCCAGTGGGGCCTTCGCTTCCATCCTCGGCGCTGCGCTTCCGCAAAATCCAAATCGATGGCGGCCGGATTAATTTCAAGCGAGGGGACGAAAAGCTTCCGTTCGCCTTCGTCGACGTGAGCGGCAACGTCGAAACCGACAGCCCCGGCCTCTGGCGCATCGATCTCGCCGCAACGCCCTGGCGCGCCGCGGACCTGCTCCAGCAGGTCGGGACGATTCACGTTTCGGGCCACATCGGCGGCACCTCCTCGCGCCTGCGCCCCGCCGCTCTCGATCTCTCGTGGACCGGCGCGTCGATTTCCGATGTGCTTCGCCTCGCGCGGAGCGATGACTACGGAATCCGCGGCACGCTCGCCCTCGCGCTCAACGCGTCCACCACGCAAGATCCCGATGGCGCATGGACTCTGCGAGGCCGCTCGCAACTCGGCGGCCTGCATCGCTGGGATTTGGCGTCGCGGTCCGACAATCCCTCGATCAATGTGATCGCGCAGGCCCTCTGGCATCCCGCGGACTCGTTCCTCGAGTTCACCGACGCAGCGGTCGAAGCGCCCAACTCGAACGTGCACGCGAACGGCCGCATCTCCTGGCAGACCCCGCCCACGCCGGCGAAGCAGCACACCCCTCCCGTAGAAATCATGGTCACGCCGTCGCAGATCAATTTCGGCGATCTTCTCGATTGGCTGCGCGCGTTCCATCCCGGCGTCGCGGACGCCATCTCCGCCCGCGGATCTTTCGTGCTCAATGGCGAAGCGTCCGGCTGGCCCTTGCAAATCGTGAATGCGAATGGTTTCACCGAGGGCGTCGATTTCACGGGCGCGAGCCTTCGGGCTCCGGTCCATCTGGGCCGCGTCCAGCTGAGATACGGTCACGGCACGATCTCGTTTCCACCGGCAACGCTTTCCTTCGCCACGACCGGTCGCCCTGCGGCGACGCGTTCCGCTGGCGCGGCCACGCCCGTCTCCGATGGCTCGTTTCAAATGAGCGTCGTAACGAAGCCCGCCCGCGGCGCCTTGCCCGCGTGGCACATCGTGGGAAGCAGCCGCGACATGCGCGATCTCGTGTCGGCCGCCGGAGCCCTGGGGTTGAATATCTCCCGCGGCTGGGATCTTGCCGGGCCGGCCTCCTGCGATCTGCTCTGGAACGGAACGAATATTCCGTGGAGCGTCCAGCCTGCGGGCTGGATCGAATTCGGCAGCCCATCCGCGACAGGCGGAGCGAGCGCGGCAGCGGACGCTTCAAGCGGCGCCGCGCTTCACGCCCCGTTCCTGAATCAGCCGATCGACCAGATTCGCGCGCGTGCCGATCTGAAGCCGGGCAAACAACACATCGCGCTCACGTCCGCACGCGCCTTTGGAGCGCAGTGGAGCGGCACGTTCGACCGCACGGACGCCGATCCCGAGTGGCAATTCGTCGTCGCGGCCGATCAGCTCTCGGCCGCCGATCTCGACCGCTGGCTCAATCCGCTCTGGCGCGAGAGTTTCCTCGACCGTCTGCTGCCGTTCCTCAATCCGATCCTTCCCGCGGTCGCCGTGCCGGAGAATCTGCGCGCGAGCGGCCGTCTCAGCCTCGATGAATTCACCCTGCCGCCGCTCACCGCACGTCATTTGCAAGGGGACGTGAAAATCGGCGGCCGCCACATCGAGCTCGCCAACGCCACCGGCCAGCTCTACAGCGGCACGCTCACAGGCTCGCTCGACGCCGATCTGCAAGCCGCGCCCGCCTACAACGCAAACATCGCGTTCACTCGCGTCGATTTAGCCGGGCTCACCGCCGCGTCGCCTGACCTCGCCGATCTTTTCGCGGGCACTGCCACGGGCGAAATCTCGTTTAGCGCCGCCGGCGCCACGCGCAGCGACTTGCTCGCCTCACTCGGCTGCCAGGGACAAGCCGATTTCGCGGCTCCCGAAATCCACGGCATCGATCTAGTAGCTTCCATGCACGCGGCCACCGTGGTCCCGGGCACTAGCCGCTTCTCGAACGCTTCCGCATCCTTCGCCTGCGCCTCGCGCGCGATCCAGCTGCGCGACCTCTCGATCACGATACCTGGCCCGGACGTCTCCGCCTCCGGCGCGATCGATTTCAGCCGCGATCTCGATCTGCGCCTGCGTTTCGTCTCCTCCGCGCCAAGACCCACGGTTCCAAGCTATCGCCTCACGGGCTCGCTAGCGTCGCCCAAAATCTCCCGCATCCAACCAGCTCGCCGCTCCCGATAGTAGTGCTGCCTCATGTAGCGCCGGCGTCTCGCCGGCTCTTTTCCTCTGCGTGGGCACGGTTGCCGGCATCGCCGCGGGTCCGCGCACCGGCCGCGTTTGCCTCACCTCAACGCGTGTGCTAGCGTTCGACCGATGGCCCCGTTTTCCCGCTCTTCAAAATCTCGCGCAATGCGCATGTGCCTGATTGCAGCCGCCGTCGCGCCGATCGCATTGCCGATAACCACGCCCGCGAATCAGAAGGAAAGTCTCGCGCCGCAATTCATTCCCGGCGAAATCTTCCACTACCAGATCGAATCGCACACGATCAACACCGTAAAGACGTCCACGCCGATCGCCGATCCCGAAAGCGGCTCGCGCTCGACGCAAACTCTCAGCCTGCTCATCCGCCTCGACGTCCTCAGCCCCGCCCCGGGCTCCGCGCCTGGCGCCTCGCGCTTCCGCGTCACGTACGAAAAATCCCACGCCGAGGCCGAAAGCGACGCCTTCGATTTCACGAGTCCATCCGAAGATCAATATAGCCACATCGAAGGCCGCTCGTTCGATTTCACGCTCAGCCCCGAGGGCAAAATCACCGACATCAAAGGCCTCGACGCGATCTTCCCGAATCGCGCCACGGCCGAGCCCGCCTATTCCTGGATCGACGATCTCTTTCCCCAAAGAGCCTTCCCGCGCGACGGCATCTCGATCGGGCAGAAATGGAAAAGCGAACGCGACATCACTGGCATGCCGCTCGCAGATCTCGTCTGGCTCAGCGATTCGACGTACGTGCGCAACGAATCGTGCGCGGCCACAGCCCCGCCCCCCGCTCCCAGCGCCTCCGCGACTCCGGCCCCCAATCCGCCGCCCGTCTGCGCAACGATTCTCGTGCGCTATCAGATGTCGCGTCGCGGCTCGCCCCACTCCGACGCCACGCCGCCGGGCTACCGCGAAAACGGCCTCCGCACCTCCGGCTCGTGGACCGGCTCCGGCAACAGCCTCGACTCGATCTCGCGCGCCACCGGCCTGCTCGTCAGCTCCACAGAAAACAGCGCGCAGGACCTCGACTACAAAATCACCAGCGCCAGCAGCGGCTCCAGCATCCAACGCAAAGGCCGCGTGCAGAGCCAAGTAATCATCACCTTGGTCCCGGATTCACATTAAGGGGAGAGAGATGGCCGTGAACAGCGGCTGGATGTCCAAAACCGCCGGTAATTCTCCGCGTCCTCTGCGTTGAGTGATGCGCCGGCGTGGCTGGCACTAAGCAAGAAGCGAATGCCGCGGCTCAAGTGGCGATTTGACCGGATGCGCTACAATAGAGGTTTTCGCACTCGACAGATTTTGCCCCTGAGGCGGACCGAGGCGCAGTCACCATGAACTTCAAGCTAGCCAGCGACTACGAGCCCCGCGGCGACCAGCCCGAAGCCATCGCGCAGCTCGTCCGCGGCCTTCGCGACGGCGACCAGCACCAGGTCCTTCTCGGCGTCACCGGCTCGGGCAAAACCTTCACGATGGCCAAGGTGATCGAGCAGCTCGAACCGCCCCGCCCTCGTCCTCGCGCACAATAAGACGCTGGCCGCGCAGCTCTTTCACGAATTCAAATCTTTCTTCCCGCAGAACGCCGTCGAATATTTCGTCAGCTACTACGATTACTACCAGCCCGAAGCCTACGTCCCCGCGAGCGACACGTTCATCGAGAAGGAAGCCACGATCAACGACGAGCTCGACAAGCTGCGCATGAGCGCCACGCGCTCGCTCTTCGAGCGCCGCGACGTGATCATCGTCGCCTCCGTCTCCTGCATCTACGGCATCGGCTCGCCCGAAGCCTATTACGGCATGATGCTGATGCTCGAAAAAGGGCCAGTCCATCAGCGCGCGAAGCCATGCTGCGCAAGCTCGTCGACATCCAGTACGACCGCGCCGAAGATCTGCGCCGCGGCACGTTCCGCGTGCGCGGCGACACGCATCGAAATTTATCCGCCGTACGAAGATTACGCCGTACGCGTCGAGCTGTGGGGCAGCCAGATCGACGCCATCCGCCAGATCGATCCGCTCACCGGCGAAATTCGCTCGCGCGAGAACGAAATCGACGCGGCTGCCGATCTATCCGAAGATCGCACTACGTCCTGCCCGCCGAGCAGAGAGAGCGCGCCATCCAGACGATCTACGAGGAGCTCGACTGGTGGAAGGCGGAGCTCGAGCGGCAGGGAAAAATCGTCGAGGCGCAGCGCGTCGTGGCAGCGCACCCTGTTCGACATCGAGATGATGCGCACGATCGGCTATTGCCACGGCATCGAAAATTATTCGCGGCACCTGTCCGGCCGCCTGCCCGGCGAAGCGCCGCCCACGCTGCTCGATTATGTTCCGTCAGGATTATCTGCTGTTCGTCGACGAATCGCACCAGACGGTTCCGCAACTGCGCGGCATGTATCACGGCGACCGCTCGCGCAAGCAGACGCTCGTCGAATTACGGTTTCCGCATGCCGTCGGCGCTCGACAATCGCCCGCTGACATTTCGAGGAATTCGAGCATCGCACCGAATCAAGTGATCTATGTTTCGGCCACGCCGGGCCGTATGAGCTGACGAAATCGGGCGGAGTGGTCGTCGAGCAGGTGATTCGCCCGACGGGCCTGGTCGATCCCGCAAGTCGAAGTGCGCCCGGTGAAGGGCCAGGTGGACGATCTGCTCGAGGAAATTCGCGTGCGCGCGGCGCGCAACGAGCGCGTGCTGGTCACCACGCTGACGAAGCGCATGTCCGAGGACCTCGCCGAATATTTCACCGAAGTCGGCGTGCGCTGCCGCTACCTGCACTCGGAAATCGAAACGCTCGAGCGCGTGCGCATCCTGCGCGATCTGCGCCGCGGCGAATTCGACGTCCTGATCGGCATCAACCTGCTGCGCGAAGGCCTCGACCTGCCCGAAGTTTCGCTCGTCGCGATTCTCGACGCCGACAAGGAAGGCTACCTGCGCAGCGCCACGTCGCTGATTCAGACGATGGGCCGCTGCGCGCGCCATGTCGAAGGCCGCGCCATTCTCTACGCCGACCGCATGACCGACTCCATGCGCGCAGGCCATCGGCGAAACCAATCGCCGCCGCGCCAAGCAGCACGCCTACAACCACGAGAACGACATCACGCCGCAATCCATCATCAAGTCCGTGGACATGCAGCTCGCCGCGATCGTCGAAGCCGACTACGTGACCGTTCCCGCCGACGACGTCGACGATCGGCGATATCACCAACGAAGCAGATCTGCAGCGAGGCCATCGCGCAGCTCGAAGCGCAGATGCGCGAAGCCGCCAAGAAATTCGAGTTCGAGCGCGCCGCCGCGCTGCGCGACCGCATCCGCGCGCCTCAAGCAGCGCGACCTCGGCGTCATCGCCACAACCGAAGCTCCCGCTAGCCACCCGCGCCGGCCACGTAGGTTCTGGTCAGCCTTTGTAGCTGCCGCCTCGCTCAGGCGGGCGCCTTAACCGCGTCGCCATCAGCGCCAGCTGCGGATAGGCAGCCTGTCATCCCGAACCCGGCTGCGCGGTCCGCGGACGGCGTGAGGGATCTGCTTTTTCTTTCCGTCTGTCGCTTTTGCTCTTTGCCTTTTTTTTCCAGCATTCCCCTCGCGAAATCGCCGACAACGTGTATCCTTACCCGACCAATGTCCGCGCAGCGCAGCCCCCGGGCCACAACCTGAATCCGCGCGCGCTCGCATTTCTGATTCTGCTGGCTCTCGCTGCCGCCCCTCTCGCGCACAGCCGGATCAGTGCTCCGCAACGAATTCGGGTTCTGGGGCGCGTATTCCGCCAGCGCCCAGAATATCCAGGGCAGCGTCACGAACTTCCAGTTTGGTGTCGCCAGTTTTCGCTACGGCCGAATCCTCCATTCATCTCCGGTATGCGATCGAATACACCGTCGACATCGAGCCGGTCGAAGTCTTCGCGACAGAACACATGGGTGGGCTGCATCGTAGAGTCGGGTGGAATCGAGTTCGCCAGCTACTGCCCGTCGGGTCGCGAAACGGTCTACGGAGGAGGCATCAGCCCCATCGGCTGGAAATTCAATTTCACGCGGAGCCGCCGTTGGCAGCCGCTGCTCGCATCGACCGGCGGCCTGGTCGCCTCCCGCAGGCCGATTCCCAAGGACATCCCGCAGGCGACGCAATTCAATTTCACCTTCGATTTTCAAGCAGGCGTCGAGCACTTCAATTCGTCAGGCACGCGCGCGTGGTCTTTGGTAGCCAAAGTCCAGCACATTTCCAACGCCAGCCGCAGCAACGTAAATCCCGGCGTCAACATCGTCATGCTCTCCGCCGGCTATTCCTTCCTCAAGTAGCGCGCGCCCCCACGGGTTCCTGCGCCTACAACCGGCCACCGATCACCTGCGTTCTCACACCACCCCGCGCTTCAATTCATCCAGCGGATAAAACGTCCCGCGCCAGACAATCCCGCCCTGCCACAGCGTCACGATCGTCGACCGCGCCAGCATCCAGGCGAAAATCAGCGCCCCGATCGGGTACGTGAGCGCATAAACGCCGGCGACCCCCGAATTGCCACGCCGCCCCCGCCGCGATGATCAACGGCAGTCGCGACCGCGATCACAGCAAACACGCGCGCCCATCCGTGCATAAACGCCAGCGCCACCACCGGAAACACGCACATCAGCAGCAGCCCGAAAATCTGCACGCCCGCGAGCCACAATTTGTATCCCGACGTCGCGAAAAAATTCTTGGTCGTGCCGCGAATCATGTTGCCCACGCCCGCGTGCCAGTGAACGCTTACCGCGCCTCCCGCCTTCGCCACGCCCGAACGGAATCCGCCGTCCTTCACCAGTTTGCCGAGCTTCATGTCGTCGACCACTTCCATCGCCAGCCGCCGGTGCGTCCCGATCGCCTCGTACGCGCTGCGCCGGACCATCTGAAACGCGCCGACGCCGCTGTACCCTCGCGAGCCCGGATCGCTCGCCGCCACGGCCGCGTCCCGATCAGCAAACGCCATCGCGAAAAACGTCATCGCGATTTTCTCGCCGAACGTGAACATCTTCGCGCGCACCGAGCAGCGTCACGTGGTCCCATCCCGCGCGTCGGCCAGCGCGATCGCCCGCCGCAGCAGATCGGGCGCGAAGTGGACATCCGCATCCGTGAAAATCAGCCACTCGCCGCTCGCGTGTTCGTACGCCTGTTCGAGCGCATGCGGCTTGCCAAGCCATCCGGCCGGCAGCTTGTCGACGCGCACGCACTTCAATAGCGTGTCGCGCCGCGCCGCCGCTTTGAGGATCGCGCCGGTGGCGTCCTCCGAGCGGTCGTCCACGGCAATCACTTCGTAGTTGGGATAGTCGAGCGCGAGAAACGTAGCCAGCGCGCCGGGCAGCTTTTCGGCCTCATCGCGCGCCGCAAATAAAATCGACACGCTCGGGCACTCCGCATCAGGCAGCGGATCGACATCCGCGAGCGACGGCATCGACGGCACCCCCCGCGCGAGGTCCACCGACGCGAGCACCACAGAAAAGCGATCAGCCCCAGCAACGCGGTCCACAAGATGTGCAACGCCGAATTTCCTCCACTGCGATGGGATCGAACAAGTTATGCTATCACGCTGCATGGCACGCACCGTTTCCATCGTGGGCGCTGGTCGCGTAGGAATATCGCTGGGAAAGCATCTCCGCGAGCTCGGCTGGCGTATCGGCGCCGTCATCACCCGCTCGAAATCGACCGCTGCTGCCGCGGTACGAAGGATCGGCGCGGGGAAGCCATTCGATCGGCTGACCACCGACCTCTGCGACGCAGACCTGATCCTCTTCGGCACTCCGGATGACGCGCTACCCGGCATTGCACGCGAACTCGAGCGAGTCTGTGGAGCCAGATGCAAGGGCAAGATCATCCTGCACACCAGCGCCACGCTCGACCGCTCCGCCCTCGCGCCGCTCGCGCGCCTCGGCGCCTCGACCGGCTCGCTCCATCCGATGCAGGCCTTCGGCGGCAAAGTGGTGCCGAAATTGAAAGGCGTGATCTTCGGCATCGAAGGCGACGCCAGGGCGCGGCGCCTGGCGCAATCGCTCGCCAAATCGCTGGGAGGCATTCCCGTCGTGATCGAGACGGCCGACAAGCCGGCCTACCATGCCGCCGCCGTGATGGCGGGCGGCAGCCTCTACCCGCTGCTCGAAGCCGGATTGCAGCTCCTGATCAGCATCGGCTTCACGCGCGACCGCGCCTCGCAAACGCTCTTACCTTTACTGCACCAAATCCTCGATAATATAGAGAGGATCGGACCGCGGGCGGCTTGGACCGGCCCGCTCTCGCGAGGCGACTACGCCGTCGTCGCGAAGCACATGAAAGCGCTTCGCCGCTATCCGCCCGAATTTCGCGAAATCATACGCCGCGCTAGCCGAGCTAGCCGCCAGGGTCCTGTCGAAGGATCCAGCGGCCACGCACAAGCAGCTAGAGCGAGCGCTAGGCAGCGGGTCAAAGATTTAAACGTAGCGCCGGGTTCTTTAGCCCGGAATGGTTTGTCTTGAGGGAAGAACGGAACCAGACATCCCGGAGGAAAATTCGTTGAGTTCATCGCTAAGCAAACCGGCGAGCAAGACCGCATCGCCGAAATCAGCACCGCATCGCCATATCCCGGTCGAACACACCACGCTTGCCAACGGCCTGCGCGTGGTTGTCTCGCCCGGACCATTCCGCGCCCGTCGTCACCGTCGGCGTTTATTATCAGATCGGTTTTCGCCTCGAGCCCCGCGGACGCAGCGGCTTCGCGCATCTTTTCGAGCACATGATGTTCCAGGGCTCGGAAAACGCCGGCAAGATGGAGCACATCCGCCTCATCAATTCCTCCGGCGGCCTGCTCAACGGCACCACGAACTACGACATCACCAACTATTTCGAATCCGTCCCTTCGAATGCGCTCGAGCGCGTCCTCTGGCTCGAAGCCGACCGCATGCGCGCGCTGAAAGTCGACGACGAAAATCTCCGCAACCAGCGCGACGTCGTCAAAGAAGAAGTCCGCGTCAACGTGATGAACCAGCCCTACGGCGGCTTCCCGTGGCTCGACCTGCCGCCCGTCGCGTTCCGCAATTGGCCCAACGCGCACAATTTCTACGGCGATTTCGCTGATCTCGACGCCGCCACCCTTGCGGACGTCCAGCAGTTCTTCCACACCTACTACGCGCCGAATAACGCTGTGCTCCTGATCGTCGGCGATGCCGATCCCGGCGAAGCCTTCACCTTCGCTAAGCGCTACTTTGAAGACATCCCGCCGCGGCGCCACGCCGCCGCGCGCGGACGTCACCGAGCCGCCGCAAACCGAAGAGCGCCACGGCAAGGTCGAAGAACGCCTCGGCCCGCTTCCCGCCATCGCCATCGGCTACACGCTGCCGCCGCGCGAAAGCGAAGATTGGTTCGCCATGGGCATCGTCGACCGCATCCTCCACGGCGGACGCGCCGGGCGCGTGCATCGCAAGCTCGTTCTCGAAGAACAAATCGCAGTCGAAGCCCGACGGAGGCGCGGATTTGATCGATACGAACGGTCCCACGCAGATGGTCACGCAAATCGTCCACAAGCCCGAATTCACATCCGAGGGCACGGTCGCGGTCTTCGATGAGATCATCGAGGAATTGCAGCACAAGGGAGTCGAACCCGAAGAGCTCGATCCGGTGAAAGTGAAGTTCCGCTCCGATTTCTACTCGATGCTCGAAAGCGGCATGGGCTCGCACATGCCGCGCTTCGGCCTGATGCACTATCTCGCGTGCTTCACGCTCTTCGACGGCGATCCCGATCGCATCAACACGATCCTCGACGGTTTTCTCGCCGTCACGCCCGAGCGCAGTGCAGGCGGCCGCGAAGAAATATCTCGTGCCGCAGAATCGCGCCGTGCTGATACGCCGGCCCGTAAATCTCCCCTCGCCTTCGAATCCGCACGTCGGCAATGGAGGCGCGCGATGACGTCCTCCGCCACATCCGTCTCGCATGCCACCGCCGCTCCCGCGCTCGCACCCGAACGCCCGGTCGCCTGGCCCAAGCGCACCGTCCGCGTGCTCGCCGAATGGCCTGCAAGTCGTCCTCGCCGAAGCGCGCACGTTCCCGAACATTTCCGCGAAGCCTCTATTTCCGCAGCGGCAACGCCCTGATCGCTCATCGCACGCCCGGCCTGGCCGACATGACGGCCACCGTCGTCCGCACCGGCACCGCCTCGCGCCCCAGCCGCCAGATCGAAGAAGATCTTCGCCGCATGGGCGCGAGCCTCGGCACGCAGCGCCGGCGCCGATTCGAGCGCGATTTCCGCTTCGGGCCTCGCCGAATTCGTCCGACCGGCATTCTCGAGCTGATCGCCGATCTGGCGCGCAACGCCTCGTTCCCCGAGGAGGAATTCGAGCGCGAGCGCCGCCAGCGCTTCGAAGAGCTTCGCATCGAGCGCACCACGCCCGGCTTTCTCGCCAGCGAACGTCTCCGCCGCGTCCTCTTCGGCGCGCATCCTTATGCCGTCGTCGCGCCCACGGAAGCCCAAGTCGCCGTCGTACAGCCGCGAGAACTCGACGAGTTCTACCGCCACCACTACGTTCCCGCGAGGCTCGCTGCTGATCGTCGTCGGCGATTTCGCCGCGCGAACGCCATGCTCGACCAAATCGAGAAAATCTTCGGCGATTGGAAAGCGCCGCAGCCCGAGCCGCCGACATCGCCCGAGCCGCCGCAAGCAGTCCGGCCGCCACGTCCATCTCGTGCATCTGCCCGGCAACGTGCAGACGCAAGTGCTCGTCGGCAATCTCGCCATCACGCGCCGCGATCCCGATTGGTATCGCATGGTGCTGGCGAATTCCATTTACGGCGGCGCCTTCCATTCGCGGCTCGTGATGAACATTCGCGAGCAGAAGGGCTACACCTACAGCCCGCGCAGCGGCATCAACGCGCTTCGCCAGCACGGCTACTTTCACCGTCAGCGCCGCCGTGCGCAACGAAGTCGTCGCCGCCACGCTCACCGAAATCTTCTACGAAATCGACCGCATGCGCTCGCTCCCGTGTCACCGCCGAAGAACTCGACAGCGCCCGCAACTATCTCACCGGCGTTTTCTCGCTCGGCGTCGCCACGCAGGAAGGTCTGCTCGGCCAGCTCTCGACCGTCTACCTCGATCGCTGCCCGAGGACTATCTCGAAACGTACCGCGAGCGCATCCGCGCGCTCGACCGCGGAGACGTCCTCGCGGCCGCGCGCCGCCACTTCGATTCCGCCAACGCGCAAATCGTCGTCGTCGGCGACCGCGCGCAAATCGGCGACCAGGCCGCGCTCTTCGGCCCAGTCACCGAATACGACGCCAGCGGCAACATCGTCGCCCCGCGCTCCCTCGACGTAATGCAAGCGTAGCGAGGCGAAAATGGCAGATGAGGTTAACGCAGACCTCTGGCGCGATAATCGGCGCCGATGGAAAATTTCCATCCTGCTGATCGCGATTGGTGTGGTTGTTGCCTTCGTGATGGCGGGCTTGCGGCCTACCGGCCTCGTTAAGAACGTCTTCGTCGGAGGTGGTATGGCCTTTTTTATCGCTGGAATCGTTGGTTTAAGGTGGGCTGGCCAGGAAGCCTATTTTCTGAGGAGGCCGGAGCCAAAGGACCCTCCGAGCTTGTGGAAATTTCGATAGCGAGATCTAACTTTTCGCTCCGTCACGGCGCGCAACGTGTCGGCTCTCAAGGTTTAAACGTAGCACCGGCTTGCCCTGACGAAGGAAGGGGTTCTTCAGCCCGGACGTGCTCGGCTCCCGTACCAACGGCCACGGTGTAATTTGATTCAACTGCGGGGCGATCGCGCACCATGAGATCGATCCTGAAAATCTCGCTCGCGGCGTTGGTCCTCTTCGCGTCCCCATCTTTCGCGAAGAAAACGCCGCCCGCGCATCCGATCGATCTCAACACCGCCACAGTCAAACAACTCGAACAACTCCCCGGCGTAGGCCCTACAACCGCCAAAGCCATCATCGAATTTCGCACGAAAACCGGCCGCTTCCAGCGCGTTACCGACCTTCTCGTAATCCGCGGCGTTTCCGAAACGAAATTGAAAAAGATGCGCCCCTACATCACGGTCGGCCCGCCGCCGAAAAAATCCGCACCCGCCGCAAAGCCCGCACCCGCCGCAAAGCCCGCACCCGCCGCAAAGCCCGCACCCGCTCCGCCAGCCGCACAAACGCAATCCTCGTCCGGGAACCACTAGCGCGTAAGGTTTCCTTCGTAGGGGCGGGTGTCAAACCCGCCCGCCGGACGTGCCATTCGCGCACCGCAACGAAACGTCACCAACACTTCATTTGACTGTGCCAACTCGTGCGTCCTAGGATGATCTGGCAATTGTTCCGGCGGTGCGAGCCGACCGAGGAGAGCCAATGTCGTCGAAACGTCTTCCGTGGTTCGCGGCCGTCGCATTCCTGATCGCGGTTTTTTCTTTCGCGATGTGGGCCGCCCGTGCGTGGTTGTCTTCTCATGACGTCGAGGCCGCCGCGCCCGACGCCGGCCCCTCCGGCTACCACCTGATCAAGACGATCAAGGTCGGCGGCGAAGGCTTCTGGGATTACCTGGAATTCGATTCCGCCACGCGGCGTCTCTTCATCTCCCGCGGCACGAAGGTCGTCGTCCTCGACGTCGATTCCGAAAAAGTCGTCGGCGAAATTCCCGACACCACCGGCGTGCACGGCATCGCGCTCGCGCCCGACCTCGGCGACGGCTTCACGTCCAACGGCGGCGCCGGCACGGTCAGCATCTTTGACATGAAGACGCTGCAGGTGATCGGCACCGCGCAGGCGGGCATGAATCCCGACGCGATCGCCTACGATCCCGCCACGCAGCGCGTCTTCACGATGAACGGCCGCAGCAACGATTCCACCGCAATCGACGCCAAGTCCGGCCAGGTCGTCGGCACCATCGCGCTCGACGGCAAACCCGAATTCGAGGTCGCCGACGGCCAGGGCCACATCTACGCGAATATCGAAAACAAGAACGAGATCGTGCAGATCGATTCGAAAAATCTCGCGATCACCGCGCGGTGGCCGCTCGCGCCCGGCGTCAGCCCCTCCGGCCTCGCCATCGACGCGAAAAATCGTCGCCTCTTTTCCGGCTGCCACAATAAAATGATGGTCGTCCTCGATGCCGATACCGGAAAAGTGATCGCCACGCCGCCGATCGGCGTCGGCGTCGACGCCGACCGCTTCGATCCCGGCACCGGTTTTGCATTCGCGTCCACCGGCAGCGGCGTGCTGAGCGTGATCCACGAGGATTCGCCCGACAAATTCACTTTCGTCGAAGACGTGCCGACGCAGCAGGGCGCGCGCACCATGGCCCTCGACCCGAAAACGCACGAAGTGTTCCTGGTAACAGCCCAGTTCGCCCCACCGCCCGCGGCCACTCCGGACAACCCACATCCGCGCGGCGGCATGGTCCCCGACTCGTTTGTCGTCCTGGTTTTCGGCCGCTAGCCGCGATCGGGTCAAAAGGAATCTTAGGGGGTCGGAGCTTTAGTTTACCCTGAACGAAGTGAAGGGCTTCGACATACGACGACGGCGCGAAGCGCCTACCGATGCGCCGCACTTCCCGCGGCATGTCTTCGAGGTTATTGCGAGGGAACGTTCAGCGCGTCACAGCAGAAAAAAAAGGACTCGCCGTACTCTAGCCACTAACCACTCGCCACTAGCCACTGCCTTCAAAACACTTGATGCTCGGGCCTAGCACTCTTGAGCGCAATCGGCACCTGAGTAGCAATCTCGAGCCCGTAGCCCTCAAGCGCCACAACTTTGCGCGGATGATTCGTGAGCACACGTATCCGCCGCAGCCCCAGATCCGTCAGGATCTGCGCGCCGATCCCGCTTTCATGCTGGATCAGCCGCTGCACGCGCAAGTCGCGATCGATCTGCTCGCGCCGGTGATAAATGATTTGCGGCAGCGTCGCGCCCTCTTCGGTGCGCGCGTCGATCTGGAATCCCAGGCCGGTGTGATGCAGGTAAACGAAGACGCCGCGCTCCTCGCGCGCAATCGCTTCGAGCGACCCTTCGAGCATCGCGCGGCAGTCGCAACTCGTCGAGCCGAGGACATCGCCCGTCAGGCAGTGCGAATGAACCCGCACCAGCGGCGGAATTCCATTCTCGGCGCCGCGCGCGATCGAATCATCGATCTCGTTCGGGACGCCCGCCACACCCTCCCCGATTTTTCCGCGCACCAGCGCAACGTGTAGGTGATGATCGACGTCGCTCGCGTACGCGATCATCCGGAAATCGCCGTACTTTGTCGCGAGCGTCGACTCCGCGATCCGCCGGACGTAGCGCTCGTGCTTCATGCGGTAGCGGATCAGGTCCGCCACCGTCACCATCTTCAGCCCGTGGGTGCGGCAAAATTCCGTGAGCTCCGGGACGCGCGACATCGTGCCGTCATCATTCATGATTTCGCAGATCACGCCGGAAGGATCGAGCCCCGCGATGCGCGACAAATCGACCGACGCCTCAGTTTGCCCGGCGCGCACCAATACGCCGCCATTGCGCGCTCGCAGCGTGTAGACGTGCCCGGGCCGCGCCAGATCTTCGGGACGCGTTTTCGGGTCGGTGGCAGCGAGAATCGTGGTCGCGCGGTCGGACGCGCTCGTGCCGGTGGTGGTGCCGCGCGCCGCGTCGATGGGCTCGCAGAAGGGTGTGCCGAATGCCGACGTGTTGCGTGGCGAAATCGGCCGCAGGTCGAGCGCGTCGCAGCGCTGCTCGGTGAGCGACAGGCAGATCAGCCCGCGCCCGAATTTTGTCATGAAATTGATGGCTTCCGGCGTGATTTTTTCCGCCGCCATCGTGAGGTCGCCTTCGTTTTCGCGGTCCGCATCGTCCACGAGGACGATCATGCGCCCTTGCCGGATCTCCTCGATGGCTTCTTCGATCGTCGCGAACGGATGTTTGCCTTCGCCCATGTGATTGCACCCATTTTGCAGCGGGGAAATGTGACCAGCAGCCTTCGCCGCCGCACCCAAACCTGTTTCAACTATACCGAAAATTCGCGCCCCAGGACACTCAGGACACCGCGCCAAATGTGCTCCGGCGGCAGCAACAACATTGCTGCCGTCGGGCGGTTAAAACCCAGGCTAAATGGCCAAAATGGCGCCTTTTGGCGGCTCTTGGCACCGCAACCGGGACCGTCACTTGGGTTTTGACAGCTTTGCCGCCGCCATGGACGAAACGGCGTTGTCCTTGCACTGACTCTGCAGGGGACCCGGCATCTGGCTGCATCCGCCAAAGGCCTCGGCCGCTTCGGTGAACCGATTCAGGTTCTGCAGATCGACTCCCAGCACGAACAGGTCAGTCTGATCTTGCATCGGATTGCCTTTCGTCGCGAGTGCGAGTTCGCTCGCCGACTTGTCGTAATCCTCGCGGCGGAAATCGACGAGTCCGAGGGCGCTGTGCGCCTGAAAGGTTCGTTTGGCCCGGGCGGCTGCAAACTGCGCGTCGGACATGCCGGGCGGCTTGGCCATCGTGGCCATCACGTCGAGTGCGTGCCTGGCGAATGTCTCGGCCTTGGCGAGTTCCTGGTCGGCGTCGGGATCGTCGGGGCTGTAAACGTGAGGAATCGTCCAGCCGATTGTGGTGAGCACGTCCACGTCGTCGGGCGCAAGCGCGAGCGCGCGATCGGCGAACGCGTAGGAATTCTTCCAATCCTGCTGGGCGCGATAGACGTCCATGATGCCGACGTCGACGCGTTCGGCGAACGGACCCTTCGGGTACTTCTCGAGGAAACTGTTTCCGAGCTGGATCTTCTTCGCCGGGTCTTTTTGCTTGAGGAAGTTTTCGTAGGCGCCGCCTTGCTCTCGATCGGCCGCCGCGTCCGCCGTGCCGACATACAGCCGGTCTGACATCGAATTCGATGCGCCCATCATGTTGGGATTGTTCCCGCCCATTTGCGCGCGTGAAATCGAAGCGAAGAGAAGTGCCGCCGCAAGCCCGATGCACGCGCCGCACACCGGTTTGATTGCCGAGCCAAAGTTCACGACGTTCTCCCTTGCCGCTGTTTTCTGATCGTTCCGTGGGAAGGGCCTATGAACCCCAGAATGAAACTGCAAATTGGTATCACCGGTTTACCACGCGGGTCAAGGCGGGGATCGTACAGACGGCTGTGGCTTCCACGGCCAAGCGCTGCCACGCATGCCGGCCGAGGCGCACCAGTCGCGGATGCCGGAAAGCAGCACGCCCGCAGCCATCAACGTGAGAATCGATCCGAGAATCACAGAAGGCGGAGGCGCCGCAATCGCGAGTCGCGCAGGCAAGAGCCACCACTGATGCATCACCGGGACCAGGAACGCGAGGGCCGCGCCGTAGACGATCCCCATGATCGCGTGCATCACGCGCTCGCCGGGATAGACTCCGCCGAGCGGCTTGCGAATCCAGTCTTCCACCACGAAATCCCACAGCGTGAGAACGATTTCGATGAGCACCAAAGCGGCAAGCGCGAAGACGTAGAATCCCTGCCAGGCAATCCACGGAATCGTTGCGAACAAAATCGCGTACACGAAATCGCGCAGCGCATGAAGCCGCAGTTCGTCGCGCGCAGCCACGCCCAGGGCAGGCAATCGGGCGCGCCATTCATGGTAGTAGAGCGTGTCGAACGCCCCGAGCAGGGCGAGCGCAACCAGCAGTCTGAGCGCGATAATCAAGGCGACCCCGGCGCGACAAGCATAACTCAACTGCAGGCGGCCGGCGCCGGATCGCGTAGCGCTGGCCTCCGGCCGGCCGGCGCTTGTGCCGTATGGCACGCGGGAAAGAGCCGACGAGACGCCGGCGCTACTCAAACCGTCGCGGAGCTTCCGTTCCGAGATTTCCGAGAGTCCTTGTGGGTCGTCATGAGACACCTTCGACTGTGATGCGTCGAAGGTGTCCCGTCGACGGAGCTACGACGCCTTCTGCGCCTTCGCGGCTGGTGCTCCGGTGTGGTGCTCGGTGCGTCCCGCCTCGAAGAGGAACCAGACGCGGCGCTGCGTTTCGTCGATCCAGACTTCGAGCAGGCTCGCCGTCGCGACATCGTTCTCGTCGTCGCACAGCCCGTGGACTTCGAGCATGCTGCTCGAGAGCCGCTGGTTGTCGTCGCGCAGCTCGGCCAGCATGTCCTGCGCGTCGACGTACTCGGCGTCGTTGTCGGCCAGCCGCTGCAAGCGCGCGATCTGCCCGATCGAACGGATCGTGGTGCCGCCGAGTTTGCGCACGCGCTCGGCAATGTCGTCGGTCATGGCGAAGATCTGTTCGCCCTGCTCGTCGAGCAGCAGATGGTAATCGCGGAAATGCGGCCCGCTCATGTGCCAGTGGAAATTCTTCGTCTTGATGTAGAGCGCAAACACGTCCGCAAGCAGCGCATTGAGCGCTCCCGAAATATTCTTCGTCGCTTCGGCCCCGAGATTGTTCGGGGTAGCGAGTGGTGCCCTCTGCCGTTCTTTCAATTCCGCTCTGTCCGCCATATACGCTCCTTATGCCGCTAATTTACCTGCCCAAAATGTCACAAGACGCCGCGAGGGCCTGTCTCACAAATGCGTGCCATGGAGATGTCGCCGTGCTGAGGCTTGGATGTCGGGAGCCGGCCATTCGGCGCACCTGAATTACGCGACGCCGGGTAGGGTGATCAACTGCCCGTGGGGACGATCCCGGCATTCTCAACCATCAGGATCACGGCCCGGCGCGGCGCGCGGGTGCGATGCAGCACTCCCTTGGGAACCACAAATCCCTGGCGCGGCGAAAGCTCCACCGTGCGGCCCTCGAGGTCGATCAGGAATTGCCCATCGACGACGTAGAAGAATTCGTCGTCTTCATCGTGCTTGTGCCAGTGATATTCGCCCTCGACGACGCCCAGGCGGACCACCGAGCCGTTCACTTTGCACAGGGTCTGGTTGTACCACTGAAATTCGCACGCGTCCGCGAGCGCCTTTTCGTCGATCACTTCCAGCGGCTCGTGCAAAATATTGAGGCGCGTCTCATACGGAAAGGACGGAGTTGCGGCCATAGCGATCGATCCTCCTGTCGCCGAGGATAGCGCCTCAGCCATCTCCAGGCAACGCCGCCGTAGAGAACGAACTCTCAGCGCTAGGATGATGATGCTGCAACCCGGAAGTCAGCCGGTTATCTCCGCGCCTGCTAAGAGCGGGCAGCCGCGACCCTTACCTATCACCCAGGACACGCACCGCAATATCTGGCTCGGCTTTCTCGCTGCATCCCGCCCCAAGCCATATCTCAGGCTGAGGCCGCTGCGCCCGACCGACGTCCCGACCGACGCCTGATCACTGCTGCGAGGGCGCAGGTCCTCATAGCCAGCGCCGGATGTCGGCGAAAATCGCCACAGGCTGGGGGCGTGAGACGTGCTCTCAAAAGCATCCAAGTTCAACCCTCGCCACAAATTAACTACGGGAAGGCTCGATTCCGTCAGCATCGGCGTTCGAAACTCCTCGATCTCAAGCTGGCTTCCCAGCGTCGGCTCAGGCTTGTACGCTGCCGCCAAAAGCGGCGCCGGATGAGGAGCCGAATAATGGGGAATCGGTCTTTCGGGCAGTTCAGTTGACGGTCGGATGGGCGACGCCCGAAACAAAATCAAGGGTACGACGGGCGGCGGAGACGTCTCGGCCACCACAATTTGCGCCGAGGACGTCTGCGCTTCCACCGGGAAATAGCTGCTCAGGAGAAATCCGAACACGAGAACGAGTTGCTTCCGCATGACGCTCACCTTGTATTTCAGTGCGGGCTGGAAGCCGATGCGACCGGCTCAAGGCTGGCGGACCAAGTTCCGAAACGCCTGCCTGATCACCCGGCACAACGTCATCCTAGAGCTATGCGGAATGAATATCTGTCTTGTTGAGCACACAGCCGAATCTTGTCACCGGTGCCATGGGAAGCTGCAAAGGCACAACAATCGGGCAAAGGCAGCAGACATCTTCTAAGAGGGAGGTAAATAACGTATCAGTAATCAAATGTTCTGCCGATCGTGCTATATTGCCGCCGTCTGAAAGGCCCCAGGCCGGCAGCGCGAATGCTCTTTAGGGGGTCGGAGCTTCAGCTCCGACATTACGAGCCAGAGAACACTGGGCTTTAGCCCCTGAAGACACTCTCTCGTTCCGCCGCGAATATTCATGAGACGGCTTTTACGCGATCGAGAGTTCACTCGGCGCTACTTGCGCGGTTTCGGCCACGAATTGCGCCACGTTGCACTTGATCTCGTCCCGCACGCGGCGGAAAACTTCCGTTTTCTGCTCGGGCAATCCGTCGGCGGAATTCGGGTCGAAGACACTCCAGTGCCGGAGATGAAGCGTGAAGGGGAATATTGGACTTTTTTCCTTGGCCGTATCGCAGATGGCAATCACGTAGCCGAAGCTTTCTTTCACGGATTGCGCGACGCTTTTCGGCTGCTGGGCCGAGATATCGATGCCCGCTTCCTTCATCACCTTGCTCGCCAGGGGATTCAAGACCCCCTGTTCGACTCCTGCGCTCGCGACGTCGAAGCGGTCGCCCGTGAGGGTGCGCAGAAAACCCTCAGCGATGAGGCTGCGTGTGGCGTTGCCGGTCGAGAGGAACAGAACCTTTGGCTTCCGAGCTGTCATTTTCTTCTCCATTGCCTTGACTCGTCTTAGCCGAGGTCATCCGGTTGGGTCGGCTCACACCTTACGGTAGTGCTTCGCATGAAGCGGGACAGTCCCGTTTAGCACACTTTAGCTAGCCCCCTCGGACTCGGCCGCGCCGTACTCAGCGGATGCCCTGCGCGGGACCCTCATTCGGCGGATTGGCCACAACGACGAAGCGAGCGGCGGAGCGTACATCGTCACCGCGCGGCTAAGAACGGCGCTCCGGGAGCCGGGGCCAGTAAAACAGCCGTTCTTCGCCAGGGCCCTCGAAACTACCGGCCGGGCCGAGGGAAGACCGCACGAAGCACGCATTCGGTTCCCAAAGCCCGGCCCTTTCTCTTCGTTCGTCCCCCTGATCTCCTGGAAACAACGCGGAAGAATGGTACTGAAGTACAGTTACAGGATCGGTGCGCGACCCGCAAAATGCATGCAAGGTTGTCGCTGTTCGTCCATGCCCGAGTTAGGCCTTCGGACATCGGGCTCCAAATAAAGGAGAAGGGGGAAAAGGTTCCATGAAGAGCTTTCGGGAGAAGTATGTTGTTGGTCGCACTGACCGCTGTGATTGCAGTTGGGAATCGTCGCTTCAAACTCGCAAGCGGGGCAGACCAGCGTGGGAACGTTTAAGTTGGCGTTCGACGTTCAGGTGGGCAACAAAACGCTGCCGACGGGCGACTACTCGTTTTCGTTCGACCGTTCTGAGGGGTCGTACGGAGTAGTCCATCTCTATCGGGGAACTCAGTCGGTCGGGATGATACTGCCGCAGATGCTCGAACAGCAACAAGCGGCAGGGCGACAAACCCGTGCTGATCGGGATTCGCCACGACGGAAAGGTCACGGTCCGCGCGTTGCGGTTGCCACAAGTGGGCACGCTCTATTTTCCGCTGCCGAAGGACTTGAATGCGCTCGTGGCGCAGCAGCCGCGAGCTGATCCAAACCGTCTCGATCCAAGTGAGCGGCGAGTAACGCCGTTCATCGGGATTCGCGGCAAAAGCAATGGAATACCTCGGGGCCGGACAAGGCGGACCACCCGCAATGGGAGTCCGCCGGAAGTCCGGCCTTGTTTTTTCGTTCGATTCCGCGACGGCGACCGCCCTGCCGTAGGATGTGAACGGAGGAGCATGGTGAATCGGCTCGCACCCCGAACGGCACTTGCCGCAGCGCTGTCTCTCCTCGCGATGGCGTCGCCTTTGGCGTCCGCGTCAGGGCAGCAGACCGCAGGCTCGCCGCAAGGTAAATCCCTCAGGGCGACTTCGGTGGCGGTCGAGATATACGCGATCGTGGAAGGGCGTCGCGGGCGGCTGATCCGGGATTTGAACAAGGACGACTTCGGGCTGACCGAAGATGGAACTCCGCGGAAAATCACTTACTTTTCGCGCGAGACCGACGCGACGCTGAGCCTGGGCCTGGCGATCGACACCAGCGTGAGTCAGGGACGCATGCTGGCGACCGAGCAAGCGGCCGCCAAGGAATTTCTCCGCTCGGTGCTGCGCACGGGCGACCAGGCCTTCGTGATGGATTTCGATGTCGACGTGAAGCTCCTCCAGGATTTCACGGGCACGCCAAGTGAATTGGCGCGGGCCGTCGACTCGGCGGAAATCAACCAGACGGGAAGAAGCGTCTTGCAGGAAGGCGCGTCGCGCTCGTCGGGAGGCACGCACCTCTACGACACCGTTTATCTGGCGTCGAACGAATTGATGAAGCAGCGACTGGGACGCAAGGTGCTGGTGCTGGTCACCGACGGCGAGGATCAGGGCAGCAGAAGCAGCCTGCAGGAATCGATCGAGTCGGCGGAGAAAGCCAACGTAATCGTCTACTCGATCATCGTGAGCGATCCAGAGTTCTACACGCTGCTTGGCGGCACGTACCACGGCGACGCGAGCGCCCGAAAACTCGTCCGCGAAACGGGCGGCCGCACGATTCGCGTGAAATCGATCGAACAGATCGGGCAGGCGTTCGACCGGATCGCCGCCGAGCTTCGCGCGCAATATCTGCTGGGCTATTTCCCCTCAAATCCCCGGCACGATGGCTCGTTCCGGCGAATCCACGTCAGCGTGCGCGGGCGCAACGACACGGTCCGCACTCGCACCGGCTACTACGACCGCGGTGAAGAGGAAACGGAAGCGAAGGACTCTAGCCAGGGAACTCGCACCGGGCCGTAGCGGAGCTAGTCCGCAACTTCGCCTGCTGTTTTCGGCTGGCCGGCGTTCGCGAGTTGAACTGCGAGCTTTTCGCGCTGGGCAAGCTTCCGCGGCGCCGATTCGTGCGTGGCGGTCATGGCGAGGACGCCGATGACCGCCGCCACGGTCCAATACCACGCCGGCGCCAGGGGATTCCCCGTCTTCCGGATCAGCCACGTAAGGGTGAATTGCGTCGAGCCGCCGAACGCCGCGATGGAAAGGGCGTAGACCACGGCCACGCCGCTCGATCGAATCGCCGCCGGAAAGCCCTCGGTGAGCCAAATCACCACCGGGCACGTGGACAGCGACACCAGGCTTGCCAGGACCGCCGTCGCTCCCAGCAGCGCGGCCGCTGTGCGATAGTGCGAGATCACATAGAAAGAGGGAAGAATCAAGAGCAGCAGCGGCACGCCGAAAAGGAGCATCGTCGCTTTGCGGCCGATGCGATCCGAGAGCGCGCCGCTCATGAGGTCGAAGACCACGCCCGCAAGGCCAACGATGACCGTCGCGGCAAACGCGATGTTGGCGTGCATGTGCAGCGTTGCAATCGCGTACGTCGTCATGTAGTCGTTGGTGTACGTCGCGATCGTCCCATTCGCGAGCAGCAGCAATCCGAGCACGATCAGCAAGAGGTACGGCCGCAGCGAAACGCGTTCGCGCGCGCCCTTTTCTTTCGCGTGAAACGTCTCCGGCAGGCTGCGCCGCATCATCAATCCAAACGGTACGATCACCGCGCCCACCAGAAACGCGATCCGCCATCCGTAATCCTGCAATTGCTGCTCGTTCAAGAGATTCGCGAGGCCAAACCCCACGAGCCCCGAGATCAGCACCGACAGATCCTGCGTCCAGTATTGGAACGCGGTGTAAAATCCTCGCCGCTCCGGCGGCGCCGCCTCCAGCAGAAATGCCGTCGTCGGCCCGACTTCGCCGCCCAGCGCAAATCCCTGCAGCATCCGGAAAAGGATCACGAGAATAGGTGCCGCGATGCCGATCATCGAGTGCGGCGGCGTCAGCGCCAGCCCCACAATCGCAATGCCCATCAGCGTAAACGAGAAAACCATCGCCGGCTTGCGTCCGAGGCGATCGCCCATCCGCCCGATCACGAAGCCGCCGATCGGACGCGTGATGAAGCCCACGCCGAACGTGCCGAGAGATGCCAGCAGGCTCGCCGTCGGAGACGCGGAAGGGAAGAACGCTCTGCCGATGTACACCGCGAAAAACGCGTAGGTGAGGAAGTCGTAGAACTCGAGCGCGTTCCCGACCACGACGGCGATCACGTGCCGCGCCGGCACAGACATCCTCGTTTCGTTCGCTGCCGTCGTCATCGGTTCATAGCCTGCGCGCCTCCCGAAGGGGACAGCATTAGAGCATAGATGCCGTGTTTCCTTGCATTGTTTGCGCCGGGCACAGGCCGGGCCGCGCTTCCGGAGTCGCACATTTGCCGCAGTTTTCCCCTAGCCTTCTCGTTTCAATGGTGGTTGAATGCACGGCGGTGCGGCCGCAGGGCATCGGGTGAATGCCTTGCGCGCGACACGCACGGCATCGGGGGGAAGCATGAAATTCGGGAAGCACAACTTGTGCGTGGGAAATCGGTGGATCGCAGTGTGTGCGCTGCTTGCGGCGATCGCCGCCGCGACCGCGTTCGCGCCCGCCGCGACGGCCCAAGCGCCCGCAGTTCAACAGCCGCTCGATCGCGGCGTTCACCGCGGCGCAGGCCGACGCCGGCAAAGACGCCTATGCCAAAAATTGCGCCTCCTGCCACGGCGCGCAGCTCGGCGGCAGCGAATTCGCGAGCGCTCTTCGCGGGCTCACGTTCAGCAACAACTGGGGCGGAAAAACCGCCGCCGACCTTTTCACGTACATGAGCACGAAGATGCCACCCGCATCGCCCGGCTCGCTCGACGCCGCCACCTACGCCCGCATCATCGCATTTCTCCTGCAGTCGAACGGACAGCAGCCCACCACCAAGGAATTGCCCACTGATCCCCGCGAGCGCTCGCCTCGATGACGATCCCGCGCGGCGCAACCGCGCGTTCGGCCCCGATGATGCCGCTGTCGCCGCTCTCTCCGCCGATGCCCGGTCGTTACGCTGCCCGAACCCGCTGGACAATTTCACGCCCGTCACCGCCGACGAACTGCGCAATCCGCCCGCCGAGCGACTGGCTGCTCTGGCGCCGCACTTACAACGATCAGGGCTTCAGCCCGCTCACGCAGATCAACAAATCGAACGTCGGCGACCTGCGCGTGTCATGGGCGTGGACGCTGCCGCACCGGCCGCAACGAAACCACGCCGCTGGAGCACGACGGCGTGCTTTTCGTCGCCAGCTAGGGCGACCACGTCCAGGCGCTCAACGCCGCGACCGGCGATCTGCTGTGGCAATACTCGCGGCAGCTTCCGGCCGACGCGCGGCCTCGCGTGCAAGCGCAATATTGCCCTCTTCGGCGATCGGCTGTACGTCCCCACCTCGGATGACCACATGGTGGCGCTGGATGTGAAAACCGGCGACGTGGTCTGGGACTGCGCCGTCGCCGACTACAAGAAGGGCTGGCAGACCACCGGCGGCCCGCTGGTCGCCAAGGGCAAAGTGCTGCAGGGCATCGTCGGACAAGCCCCGGGCGGCGGTGCTCATCGTCGCGCTGGATGCGGACACCGGCAAGGAGGCCTGGCGCTTCCACACCATCGCGCAGACCGGGCGAGTTCGGCGGCGACAGCTGGAACGGCCTGCCGCTGGAGAAGCGCAATGGCGCCTCGGTCTGGACCGCCGGCAGCTACGATCCCGCAGCTGAACCTGGCCTACTTCGGCGTCGGTCAGACCTACGACACCGGCCCGCTGCTGCATCCATCAACAAGCCGGGCATCACCAACGACAGCCTCTACACCGACTCCACGCTGGCCCTCGATCCGGACACCGGCAAGCTCGTCTGGCACTTCCAGCATGTGCGCAACGATCAGTGGGACCTCGACTGGGCCTTCGAGCAGCAGGTGATCGCATCTGCCCGTGAATGGCGCGGACCGCAAGCTCATCGTCACCTCCGGCAAGATGGGCATCTTCGAAGCGATGGACGCGGCCACCGGCAAATACATTTTCTCGAAGGACCTCGGCATCCAGAACGTGATCAGCGTCATCGATCCGAAAACCGGCGAGAAGACGCATCAATCCCGGACGTCGTGGTGGGCGACGGCAAGCCGCACACCATCTGCCCGCATCCGGGCGGCGGCCGCAACTGGATTCCGACCTCGTACAACCCGACCACGAAGATCCTGTACATCCCGATGGTCGAGTCCTGCATGGACCTGATTCCGGCGGGCCCGGGCGAGCGCGGCAACCTGTCATCGGGCTACAACTGGACCATCCGTCCGCGGCCCGATAGCGACGGCAAGTTCGGCCGCATCGAAGCGCTGAATCTGGAGACGAAAAAAGTGGTCTGGACCGACCGGCAGCGCGCGCCGGAAACCACCTGCGTGCTCGCGACGGCCGGCGGCGTCGTGTTCTCGGGCTCGCTGGACCGCTACCTCAAAGCCTACGACGCCACCACCGGCAAAGTCCTGTGGCAGGTGCGCATGAACGACGTCCCCAGCTCCTGCCCCATCTCCTACAGCGTCGGCGGCAAGCAGTACATCGCCGTGGTCGTCGGCAATGGCGGCGCGCAAACGGGGACGTTCCCGGTGCTCGTCCCCGAAATCCAGAATCCGCCCGACCGCGACGCCGCAGTCTGGGTCTTCGAATTGCCAGAAAAGTAGGGGCGCTGCCCGGCCGTTCGGGTGCTCAGTCTTTCCTCAAGTGACGCCCTTGACGCCATCTCGCAATATGCGAAGATTGCCCTGAGGATTCTCAGTCGGTACAAAGAATTCGTGAGGCCTCCGCGCGTCATCCCGAATGGGGAAGTCTCAGTTGGCAGCTTGGTACAGGATCACTAAAGGTTCCGAGTGGCGAGAGTTTTCGGACGTAAAGCGGAGCTGGAGAATGCGAGGACGGCGTCGGGACCTGCGTCGTCTTCGACATCAGCCACAACAAATGCCGTTATTGCGTACATTCAACTACACGAGCCAGCGTTTTCATCCTGCGAGTATCCTGAGCCATCCCAATATCGCAAAGGATTGGTGGAAAAATATGCCCTGCTTGAAAAACCGGACGTCCTCGACGGCATCCCCAATGTCATCACCTCGGACGCGCAAAGAAAACCATCGGCTACATCGCCGCGCTCCTCGAATTGGAACGCCGCGGCCACCTGACCGCCGCCGAAAAAATCTGGCCGAGGTGCTGACTCTGCTCGTCGAGGCATACGAAGGGGAACGCTACCCAATCCGCTCGGCCTCGCCCGTCGAGGTCCTGAAACAATTGATGGACGCCAACGATCTCCGCCAGAAAGATCTCGCCCGAATGCTCGGCTCAGAAAGCGTCGTGTCCGAGGTGCTGAGCGGCAAACGCGAACTGAACAAACATCACATTGAAAAGCTCAGCAAGAAATTCGGCCTCTCCCCAGCCGTATTTTTCTGAAAGGCCATTCCTCGATTGGATCATACAGCTCTCAGGCTCCGGGCCAGGCTAAAGGACCCGGCACTACGTTCAAGTCTTAACACGAACCGCCGGTCGGTTGCGCCGAATCCCCCGAAATAAGTATTGGATAGTTTATTAACGCAGGATATAATCCATCGCACAAACTCCGAACCGTTCGTCTGTGTTGACGAGGAACCACGAATGAAACGCAAAGAATGCATTGTGATCGGAGCCGGCCTAGCCGGATTGGCGGCGGCCTATCGGCTGAGGCAGAATCACTGCACGGTTACGGTCTTGGAAGCCAAGACCGATTTGGGCGGCCGCGTGATGACTCATCGTTTCTTCGAGGCCCCCGGGCTGAATTGCGAGCTCGGCGGCGAGTGGATCGGCGGTAACCACAAAGAGAATGAAACGGCTCTGCTGGACGATGGGCTTCAAGGATTTACAGGATCATCGATATTCCAATTCATTTTGGAACGGCGAAACTCCCGCGCAGCTGATACGTCCGGGCGAATGGTGCATGTCCGCCGAGGCCGAGGAAATCTGGAACAGACTTTGCCAAGAAGTTCGAGACTTACGGGCCCAAACGATGGAAGGAAATGGACAAGATCGATTGGTGGACGCAACTCAAACTTCTCGGTTTCGGCCGCGAGGATCTCCTCAGGCGCGATTTGATGGACAGCACCGATTTCGGCGAGACCATTCGCATGAACTCGGCGTACTCGGCGGCCACGGAATACCTTTCCACCAAAACCCAAAAGGTGAACGATACGGACGAGATGGATTTCAAAGTTTCCCGGCGGGAACTCAATCTTATCGATGCCCTGGCGGCAAAAATCGGACGCGAGAACATCCGAACCGAGCAGATCGTTGTGGGAATCCGCCAGGCACACCGGCGCGTAGTGGTTCAAGTGGGATCGTCCGATTATCCCCTCAGCGCCGATTATTGTATTTGCGCTATCCCGGCGCACTGTCTATTGGACATCGATTGCGGGCGAGAACCCGCCCGAGGAAAAGCTTGAGGCGGCCAAGGAGCTTCAATACGCCCGCATCACGAAAACGGCCGTGCTGTGTTCCGAGCGTTTTTGGCCGAAGCCGCGCGTCGGCAGTTTCTAGTGTGCACCAACCTTGCTTCGGATTTTTGCTTCGACAGCACCTACCTCCAACAGGGCAGCAGGAAGCGAATTCTCTGCAGCTACGCGATCGGGGAGAAGGCCGACGATATTGCCTCTTCGCCATTGGAGCAACTGAAGTACTGGATCGTCGAAGACGTGGCCAATGCCCACAAGTTGAACTGGAACCGCGATAAGAGCATCAGCACGGCCCTCGCGATCAAGCAGCAGGCCTGGCAGGCGGACCGCTTCACGCGCGGAGCCTAGCGTTCTATCGGCCGGGCCAATGGTTCACTGTCATGCCCGCTCCTCGCAAAACGATTTGGCGCGTGCTTTTCGCGGCGAACATATTGCCGATTGGCAGGGCCCATGGAAGGCGCAGTTCAAACCGGCTACGCCGCCGCCGAAAAGGTTTTGGCATCCTCGAGTAATGAAGACGCTCTCTTCGCCCGGCTCAGATTGCGGGTATCAGCATCCTCGTCGGCTGCCTCTGCGGCCCACCATAAACTCGATCCGGGCGTGCATGGATGGTACGACTTTGGGCCCAGGAGGATGCTATGACTTCAGCCGAACGCGAACGCGCGATTGGCGATCTGCGTGAATCGCGGCAACGCCTACTCAACATGACCGCGAGACTCTCGCCATCGCAGCTTGCGTACAAGCTCTCGGCCGACCGTCGTCCGCTGGCGGAGTCATCGAGCACATTATTTTGGTCGAGAGCTCTCATCCTTCGCGCGATCGAAAGATGGTGCAGCAATCCGCTGACGCGCCGAAAAGCGCCTTCGAAGAGGATGATGTGCTCGTGGCAAGGGTCGTCGATCGCGACGAACGCATGAAGGGCCCCGAGCGGCTGATGCCGACGGGGCGCTGGAGCGATGACGAACTGTTCGGCGAATTCGAGGCTGCGCGGAAGCGCACTGCCGACTTTGCCGCGACCACGGACGCGAGCTTGCGCCAGAGCGGTTTTCCGCATCCGGCGTTTGGTCCGCTCGATTGCTACCAGTGGCTGCTGTTGATTGCGGCGCATGGGGAACGTCATCGGCGCAGGCGGAAGAAGTGATGGCGTCGCCGGAATTTCCGCGCGAGGCGTCCGCGGGCTGACACGCCGAACGCCTGCATGCTGCGGGTGAGTCTGCGCAGCGGATCGCGCTTCGCGCGGAGGTCGTATGTCGGACCTGAAGGTCCGGCCTCCTGACGAGCCGGCGGGACGCCGGCGCTACGCGAGCCTCGGCGGGGCTGAAGCCCCTTCGCCCTGCGCGAACGCGTCCCGGTGGCTTGGCCGGGCTGTTTCGCTTTTCGCGCACTCCTGTACCCCTGACCAGTTGCGCGTTTGTACGCCCGGATGGAAAATGACTTTGGTTTTAGGTTGCGGAATCACGCGAGGCTTTTCTACACTACGGACTTGGCTTCCGCTACAGAGAAAGTCGGCATCTAAATACTATGCAACCGGACCCCAGCCCTCCATAAGTTTCTCGTCATTCCTTTGCCTCTTCCTGCTCGGCATCTTTGGTGTGACCTCGCGGCCCACAATGCCACCGGCACGACCCCAACGACACCCAGCTCGGCTGCGGCCAAGCGCGCAGCGGCGCGTTCGGCGCATAGCCGGCGCGCAGTCCACGCGCGACGCGCGGCCAGCACCCGGCGCACCTTGCTGCGCGCGCGACGCGGCGCGTGGTTCATCCGGCCGCGGCGGCGGTGGTGCGGACAAGCGCGACGTCGCATCACGTTCATCGATCGGCGGTTTCTCGAGTATGCCGATCCGGGCGAGGACGATGTGACCACGTACGATGACCCGGTGATCCGCAGCATCGCTGTCGAAGCGCTGGGACACGAAAAGGGCGCGGTGCTCGCGGTCGATCCGACCACGGGACGGGTCCTCGCGATCGTCAACCAGAAGATGGCGTTTTCCGCGGCGCTCGAGCCGTGCTCGACGATCAAGCCGTTCATCGCGGTTGCGGGATTGCAGGAAGGCGTGATCACGCGCGACACGATGATCGAGGTCGGCCGCCGCCGCTACATGGACCTTACCGAGGCGATGGCGCACTCGAACAACCACTTTTTCGAGACGGTCGGATCGGAGCTCGGCTTCGATCGCGTGATCAAGTACGACGAGCTGCTCGGCTTGGGCCAGCGCGTCGGCTACGATATTCCTGAGGAGCAGACGGGCGCTCTGCCTGCATCGCCACCGGAGCGTGGCGGCGTGGCGCGCATGTCGAGCTTCGGCGAGGGCATTCGCATGACGCCGTTCCAACTGGCGTCGCTGGTGAGCACGCTCGCGACCGGCGGCGCGCAGTACTACCTGCAGTATCCGCGCACCGAGGCGGCGATTCAGAATTTTCAGCCGCGCCTGCGGCAGCAGCTGGATATCGCGCCGCTGCTTCCCGATCTGCGACAGGGAATGCTGGCGGCGGTTCTCTACGGCACCGCCAAGCAGAGTTACGATCCGTATGGCGAGCAGGCTCTCGGCAAAACCGGCACCTGCAATGACGAAGATCTCGGCGGGCGGCTCGGCTGGTTCGCTTCTTATGCCGATCAGGCGCATCCGAAAATCGTGTTGGTCGTTTTGCTGCATGGACGCAGCCGCATCATCAGCGGGCCGCACGCGTCTGAAATCGCCGGGCGAATCTATCGCGGCTTGAGCGAACGCAATTATTTCGCGGATGCTCCGATGACGCGCGAATCTCCAGAGTATATATCCTGATCCCGCCGCCGACGTGAGAACGATGGCCGGCGCTCCGAATCTCTTCCTCGACAATCCGCTAGAGCTACAGCTGCATCCGTAACTCTAAGTTCAGGGGGCGGGCTCGGGGATTGCGGCGCCGTCTTTTCGCGGGTCGGAGGCGCCGTAGTTCACGCCGGTGGCGACGTTGCGTTCGACTGCTTGGCCGCCGCCTACTGTGGCGGTGTAGGCGCCGTGCAGGACGATCTGCTGTCCACGTTTGGTGAGATCGTCGCGCACGCTTGCCGGAATGCGATCCTCCATGTCGACGTCGCAGCCTTCGAATGTCCGTTTGCGTGAAGCGAGGCGCCTCGAGCGCCGCCTGAATATTCATTCCGAAGTCGACGATATCGGAGACGAATTGCGCGTGGGCCTGCGCCTGGTTGAAGCCGCCCATGATTCCGAAGGCGATTCGCTGCCGGCCGTCGGTCATGAACGCGGGAATGATCGTGTGCAGCGGGCGCTTGTGGCCGGCGAGCGCGTCGGGCGAAGCGGGATCGAGCTTGAAGAGGCCGCCGCGATTCTGGAGCGCGAAGCCGGTGCCGTCCGCGACGAGCCCCGAGCCGAATTCCGCGTAGTTGCTCTGAATCAGCGAAACCATGTTGCCGGCGCTATCGACGACGGTCAGGTAGGTCGTGTCGCCTTTCGTGGGAAGTCCCGGATCGCCGGGCGGAACGTTGCAATTCGCCTTCGCCATGTCGATCAGTTTGGCGCGCTCGGCGGCGTAGTCCTTCGAGAGCATTCCCTGCACGGGAATGTGGCTGAATTTCGGATCGCCGACGTAGCGGTACATGTCGGCGTAGGCGAGCTTTTTCGCTTCGATCATGGCTTGCAGCGCGTCGGCGGAGTTCTGGCCCCATTGCGCGAGCGGGAATCGCTCCATGATGTTGAGCATCTCGAGCGCGGCGATGCCCTGGCCGTTCGGCGGGATTTCGTAGACGGTCCAGCCGTGATAGGTGGTCGAAATCGGCTCGACCCATTCGCTCGAATAATCGGCCAGATCGCCGGGCGTCATCGTGCCGCCCATCCGCGCCGAGAATGCGACGATGCGCTTGGCGATTTCGCCGCGGTAATACGCGTCGCGGCCGCCCGCGGCAATCGACTCGAGTGAGCGCGCCAGATCGGGGTTGCGGAAAATGTCGCCGACCTTGGGCGCTTGGCCGCCGGGCAGATAGGTGGCCGCGGCATTCGGATCGCGCTTCAAAAGGTCGACCGCGTTTGCCCAATACGCGGCGTCCCATTCGGCGACCGGGAATCCTTCGCGCGCGTAGTAGATCGCGGGAGCGAGAACGTCGGAGAATTTCCTCGTGCCGAATCGCGCGAGGAGCTTCGACCAGCCGTCGACCGCGCCGGGAACGGTGACCGACTGAATGCCGTCCTGCGGCATTTCCGTGATGCCCTTGCTCTTGAGAAATTCGATGGTGAGGCCGGCGGGCGCCCAGCCGCTTGCGTTCAAGCCGTAGAGCTTTTGCGTTTTCGCGTCGTAGACGATCGCGAAGAGATCGCCGCCCATGCCGTTCATCATGGGCTCGACCACGCCCATCACGGCGTTGGTGGCGACGGCTGCGTCGATGGCGTTGCCGCCGCGCGCGAGGATCGTGGCTCCGGCCTGCGCGGCGAGCGGGCTTTCCGCCGCGACGATGCCGCGGCGCGAAATCACCATCGAGCGATTTTGCGTGCGGTCCTGCGCGTTCCCCGGCGCGGCGGCTACCATCGCCGCCAGCGCCAGGGACAGCGTGCAGACAATTGCGCGGATTGGCTGAGTTCTAGTCACTGGATCCTGCCTCATACGTGTGCGTGGCAGAAACGAAAAGTCTCTTCAGGGGCTAAAGCCCCCGCGACCGGCCTATTTTACGCCGGGGCTGGAAGCCCCGGCCTCCTGAGGACGACGGTCAATGTCGGAGCCATTTACTTGGTTCCCTTCCAGCGCCAGGGACAGCGTGCAGACAATTGCGCGGATTGGCTGAGTTCTAGTCACTGGATCCTGCCTCATACGTGTGCGTGGCAGAAACGAAAAGTCTCTTCAGGGGCTAAAGCCCCCGCGACTCGGCCTATCTTACGCCGGGGCTGGAAGCCCCGGCCTCCTGAGGACGACGGTCAATGTCGGAGCCATTTACTTCGTTCCCTTCCTGCGTCAGGGCAAGCAGGGTAAACGAAAACTCCGACCGCCTGAGGGCGTTTGGGAGACTCTTCTAGCCACTCGCCACCTGCCTGCCGACAGGCAGGCTTGCCACTAGGGCACTGCTTTTTCCTACGCTGCCTTTTTCCCGAGGCCGAAGAGCTTCATCGCGTTTTCCTTGAGGATCAGCGGGCGCACTTCGTCCTTGAATGCGACCTTTTCGAAATCGGCCATCCAGCGGTCGGGAGTGATCAGCGGATAGTCCGAACCGAAGAGGACCTTGGTTTTCAGCAGTGTGTTGGAATACTGGATGAGGTTCGGCGGAAAATATTTCGGCGACCATCCGGAGAGGTCGATGTAGACCTCGGGCTTGTGCAGGCACATGGAAATGGCTTCGTCCTGCCAGGGGAACGACGGGTGCGCCAGGATGATCGGCAGATCCGGAAAATCGACGGCGACGTCGTCGATGTACATCGGGTTGCCGTATTTCAGGCGGATTCCGCCGCCGCCCGGGACGCCGGTGCCGATGCCGCTGTGCCCGGTGTGAAAGAGCGCGGGCAGTTTCGCCTCGGCGATCACTTCGTAGAGGGGATAGGCCAGCCGGTCGTTGGGGAAAAAATCCTGGATCGGCGGATGGAATTTGAAACCACGCACCAGCCCCGTGGCGATCAAGCGCTTCGCCTCGCGCACGCCCTCGGCGCCGCGGTGCGGATCGATGCTCGCGAACGCCATCATAATGTCCGAATTTTCCGCCGCGAATTCCAAAACCGAGTCGTTCGACACCTGCGGGCGGCCCGACAGCCTCTCGTCCACCGTGAAAACCACGCAGCCGATTTTCCGCGACCGGTAATATTCCGCCAATTCCTTGCGGCCTCGCGCGGCGCCTTCGCCGAAATATTTCTTCGCGGCCTGGTCCGTGGAGGTATCTTCTCCCTCGTGCTCGATGTGCACGTGCACGTCGATCGCGGTCAGGCGGTCCACATCGAGACGCTTTTCATTCCCCATTCGTGTCTCCCATTGTTGACGTAAGTGAATTAGAACGGCACAGCATTCGTGAGCCTTGCAGAGCCAACGGCCATCAGCAAACAGTCGAAGATAATACCACCCCGGGCGTGCAGCCCGAAAGGAGGGTGCCGTCCGACGATCGGACGGCAAAGCATTAGACGGCGGAAGAATCGCTGAGAATTCCGTACTCTCAGACTGTGCTGTGTGCTGCCCGTCAGGCAATCGGCGGCTTGCCGGACTCATCCGTTCCTGCGGCGGCTCGGCTGGCGTTTTGCGGATCTTCCGGCACGGCGGGCGATGCAGCCGCTGCGGCTTCGACGCTGGCGTCGGTTTCGGCTAGCGGCGTGGCGAGCGCGGCGCCGTTGCCGTCGAGGAACGTCTTGCCCTGTAACAGCAGGGCGACTGCTTCGGGCAGGAGCCAGGGAGTCGTCTTCGCGACAGCGCCGCGAAAGCCGACCGCGCGGATTTGTTGGACGATCCGCGCGTCGCCTCCGTTCACCGAGAACAGCAGCAGCGGCAGCTTCGGATCCGCCGTGTGGATGACCCTGGCAGCCTCGATCCCATTCATTTTGGGCATGCTCAAGTCGAGAATCACCAGGTCCGGCTTGAGCGTCGCGACCTTTTCTACAGCGTCGATTCCGTTATCCACTTCTCCGCAGACGACCCAGTCCGGATGGCCGGCGAGCAAGCGCCGGGTGGCTTGCCGCGTTTCGACGTGGTCGTCCGCCAGGAGGATTCGAATGCTCATCTCGGGCTCCCGGGAACAACGTTTGGCATCCTGCAAACAACCCCGGGTGGCCTGCCGCATTTCGGCATCATTAAGATCACGACACGATTGCGAGGATGACAGCACCCGGAGTAACGTTTGATATCCTACAGAGCGCACGCCGCATGTAAATACTCCGAATGCTGTACGAAGCCTTAGGGTTTCTCTCCGCTTCAAATACAGACTCTCCGCCGGTACCGCGTGGCCCTTCGCTCGCTCTCTTATAGAGAGACAATCGTGACCAAACAGGCGATGCGAACTCTTCACTCCGGCGAACGAACCAATCCCGAGGGGAAGCCGGTCTGCAATAAGATCCTGCTCGGGATTCCGGACATCGAATACGGGCTGCTGCGTCCTTATTTGAGTTACCTCGACATGCCGCATCACCTGAATCTCCACGAGCCGCATGACAAGATCGAATACGCCTATTTCCCGAACCGGGGAATGGTTTCACTGGTGATCGTCATGCAACAAGGGAAGTCGGTCGAGGTCGGCGTGCTGGGCAACGAGGGTTTCGCGGGCGCGCCGCTCGCGGTGGGCTTGCGCCGCAGCACGGTGGCCGAGGTGGTGCAGATCGCGGGCGATGGTTTTCGCGTCAGCATGGCTGCCATGCAACGCGTGCTGCGGTCGGCGCCGCAACTGCAGAGGCATGCTGAGCCGCTACGCCATGCTGCAGGGGATGCAGGTGGCGCAGACGGCCGCGTGCAACCGGCTCCATGCGGTCGAGCAGCGGCTCGCGCGCTGGCTGCTGCTGGCGCAGGATCGCGTCGATTCGGGGCAGCTGAACCTCACGCACGATTTTCTCGCGATGATGCTCGGCACCGACCGCCCGAGCGTGAGCCTGGCCGCGAGCGCGATGCAGAGGAAGAGAATGATCGAGTACACGCGCGGCGCGGTGAAAATCCTCAATCGCAAGAAGCTCGAGCGCCACGCCTGCGAGTGCTACGGCGTGATCCAGCAATTCAACGGCGCGCTTTATCTGAAATAAATCGACAGGAGTGTTCGACGCCCGACAGACAGCGGGTATCTGCTGCATTTAGAGTCGCCCGCGATGACTCGAATCAACGCGACAGTCGACAAACGGCGATGAGCCTCGCCGATGACCGTGGCCGCAGAGTTCGTTCCGAGGAGCGAACGGATTCCGCGGGAAAAATCGTAGCCAACCGCATCCTGGAAGCGATTCCGGACGCCGAATTCCGGGTGATTCGCCCATGCCTGGAATTTCTGCACTTTCCCTCACCACTGCATCCTTCACGAGCCGAGCCAGAACCTGAAGTATGTCTACTTTCCGAACTCGGGCCTGATTTCGCTGGTGGTCGCGATGGAGGACGGGAAAACCGTGGAAGCCGCCGTGGTGGGAAGGGAAGGCGCGGCGGGGCTGCCGTCCGCCGTTGCGTTGCTGCGCAGCCCCTTGCGCGAAGTGGTGCAGATTCCCGGCGAGGGTTTTCGCGTGAAGGTCGCGTCGCTGCGCGGCGTGCTGAATTCGGCGCCCGATCTTCAGATGACGTTGAGCCGCTACGCGGTGGTGCAGGGAATTCAGGTGGCGCAGACGGCCGCGTGCAATCGGCTGCACGACCTCGAGCAGCGGCTGGCGCGCTGGCTGCTGATGGCGCAGGACCGCGTGGCGTCCGCGTCGCTTTTCATCACGCACGATTTTCTCGCCACGATGCTCGGCACGGACCGCCCCAGCGTGAGCCTCGCCGCCGGCATCCTGCAGAAGAAGCGCACGATCGAATACACTCGCGGCACGGTGAAGATTCTCAACCGGAGGAAGCTCGAAAATTCGGCGTGCGAGTGCTACGCAGTGATCCAGCAGTTCAACGCCGCCGTCGGATTGTGACGCCACGCTTGGTGTGGCGCCCTGCAGACAAGCATTTCCTCCGTCTTCTATAGTCCCCCCCACCAGATATAGCGTTCGTCGTGTGTCGTCGCTCTCGCGGAGGTTTGCCTCATGCTCCGGTTGAACGAAACGATTCTGGTCGACAATCCATCGCTGGCGCTGGAAGGCGAATGTGGAGTCTTCGAGTTGGCTTCGCCGACCGGAGACATCCTGCACATCCAGTGTGGGCCGGGACGGACTTCGGCGTTCCTCGGCATGTTGGGTTTCTGCCCGAAAAAAAGCGGGCGGACTTGCGGTGGGAGATCAAAAAGATCGCCGAGCTTCCCGGCGAGCCAGCGGCGTCCGGCGCTTCGCCAGCTCTGAGCAGCGGCATCGCGCTCAGTCCCTGGCGAGCGCGTTGATGTCTTTCATTTCGAGGATTTGTTTCGGGTAGCCCTGGAGCGCGCTATTGATCATCGCGCACCCCACATCGCGCAGCGTGCTCACCTGGTTTGGAAGCAACGCGCGCAGAACCGGATAAAGCCAGCCGATCGCTTTGTAATACCACTTCAGATTTTTCTGCCCGGGCATCGCTTTCATAAAGCCGGGACGAAAATTGTACACGTTGCGGAATCCCAATCGCGTGAGCGTGTTTTCCGTTTTTCCCTTCACGCGCGCCCACATGATTCTCCCTTTTTCGGAGCTGTCGGTGAGGCTGCCGGAAACGTAAATGAAAACCATCCGCGGATTGAGGCTGGCCAGCTTTTCGGCGAAGTGAATCGTGATGTCGTAGGTGATCCGCGTGTACTCGGATTCGCTCATTCCCGCGGAACTTACTCCCGGCGCAGTAAAAGCAGGCGTCGTAGCCGGTGAGCTGGTCCGCGAATCGATCCAGATCGAGGAAATCGGGGACGATGCACTCCTTGAGCTTCGGATATGTTGTTCCGTAGGGCCTGCGATTCACGATCAGCACCTGCTCGATCGCCGGATGCTCGAGGCATTCGAGCATTACGCCTTCGCCGACCATGCCGGTGGCGCCCGTGATGATGACCTTGAGTTTTGCGGCGTCGGCGCTCATTTAGAGTTGGTGTCCACCTGGCGACTGGTCGCTCGCACCTTGACGCTCGAGAGCTGGTCTTCAGCTCCGTCGAGTGCCACAGCGGTGTGCGACGCCTTGTGGGGGTCGATGCCGATCATCACATTCATGACTACCTCCTTGTGGTGGTTGGACACCACGGGGGCGCTCCTACTTGGGGACTCCAGTGCTCGTTCCTCTTTTTGAGCCACTCCGGAGCGAAGTCCATACGGGAGACTCTCTCGCACGAAAGCCAACCGGACCAGGCCGGCGGCCAGCACTTTGAGAGCTTCCCCCGCAAGGACCTCTAAACGCTACGGATCACCCGCAACGCCTGCAGGCAGTCTCAAGCAGGCACTACGGGGATACCCACCACCTGATGGCCGGTGACCCATTCCAGCTCGGCGGACAGGCAGGATCCTCCTTCCAACCGGTCACCGAGCTGTCGGGTGGCGAGGAACGCCCCTGCCAAATCGAGTCGTGTCACCCGATCCATGGTCGCGCGGCATCGTATTGAGGTGGAGGCGTCCGACGGCGAGGTCTATCGGAAGTACGCGGACGATCTGACTCGATTCGCGACAGGGCTCGTGGGACCCAACAATGCGGCCGATGTGGTGTCAGATGCCGTGCTCAGCTGTTTCGGGTCTCCCAGCTGGTCGGCTGTTCATGAGAAACGCTCTTACCTCTACCGGACCGTCCTCAACAGGGCCGCCGAGTTTCATCGTGCTACCGGTCGACGCCGAGCGAGGGAGGAGAAGGTGGCGCTTCCGGACCTCGTCGATCCCCCAGAGTTTCGCCCCGAGGTGCTCGGGGCCGTCCAGCGACTGAGTGTGAAACAGCGAGCCGTCATCGTGCTTACCTACTGGGAGGACCTCAGCCCGTCTGCAGTCGCACAGCTAATGGGAATCAGCGAAGGGGCGGTGAAGCGACATCTCGCCCGCGCTCGATCCCACTTGAAGGAGGAACTCAGAGCAAATGAGTGACGCACTCGACACTCAGATCCGAACCCTGGTCATTCAGCTCGTCGACGCAGCGCCACCAGCGCCGTCACTTCACGAGCTCGAGCACAAGGAGCACATCCGTGCTCTTGCCGGGGAATCTCCCCGCGAACCCGAAGGTCCCGTAAAGGCGCACTTCGGGACCCGCAGGGTTCGGCAATCCGCGGTGCTGGTCGCATGCGCTGCCGTCTTGGTCGTGGCAGGCGTCCTCGTCATCGGGGGCGGAGGCGGCACACCGCAGGCCGACCGATTGCCTCTTCAGTCGGGCACCTGGAGGCTCGCTGACGACGAACTCTCGGGCACATGGAGCCAGTACACGCATGGACCACCGCGTGGTTCGCTGACTTGCCCATCCACTTCGATTTGCTACGTCATGAGCGGCCACTACAAGACTCCGTACTCAGGAGCGCCACTGCTCGGTGTGTCGCTGTATGCGAGCTCCGACGAGGGCCAGAGCTGGACTGCGCACCCGATGCCCAATGGCTTCGCGCCCACGAGCCAGCTCGCGTGCGGCAATGCATCCAGTTGTGCTGCTGGAGGATCCCTCAATGGCCGAGCGGTCCTTGCTACGACGAACGATGGCGGCGAGTCGTGGGCGCTCGACCCACTCCCCGGTGGTGTAGGCCATCTCGACATGTTGTCGTGCCCCTCGTCGAACTTTTGTGCCGGCCTCGCTGCAAACGGCAAGTTGTCGTCCAATCGGACCAAAGACGCCACATTTCTCGTCAGTACGAACGGTGGCAAGATGTTCATCGACCGGCCTCTCGTGAGTGGCGATTCAATGCAGTCGCTTAGCTGCAGTTCAGACCAGGACTGCACGGCCATCGGATGGAGGGACGACCTCGGGGGGCCCGGAAACTTCGCTGCGGGCGTATCTGCTCGAACCACCGACGGCGGTGCAACCTGGTCACCTGGCACTATTCCGGAGGGCCTCGGCGTCGAATCGGGCTCGGCGCTGTCTTGTGGCGATGCAGCGCACTGCTGGATGATTGGGTTGATCGTGATCCCATTTCAGAACGCGCCCCAATGCGCTGGGGAATCCTTTCCGGAACTGGGCACGACGACCACGCCGACCACGAGTGTGCAGAGCCCGGCAGTCGCGGCCGTTGCGCAGGCCGAGTCCGCTGCGACCGCGAAGGAGTTCCAAAAGGATGCCGGATCGGCTCAGTTCGGATGTAGCGCTCCAGGCTGGCCCCTCATCATCAGCGCCCTGGCATCGACGAACGATGGTGGGCTCACGTGGACGCCCGATTCGATGCCTTCAGACGTGCCGCAGCCCGTGTTCGAGGATCTGTCGTGTCCCACCGATTCGCAGTGCTGGGTGACCGGCTCTGATGCCGAGCCTCGAGAGGTCGGCAGTACCTATAACGGGGGCCAACCAATCTTGCTCGGTACGACCAATGGAGGAGCGACATGGTCCGACGTCACCTTCAGTGTGCCAGAGGGGGCGCCGGACGCCTACAGCCAGAGTTATCTCAGCTTGGGTGGAATCTCGTGCCCTTCAGCAGGCTCATGCGTCGCACTCGGAGATACCGCCCAGAGTGCGCCGACTTCGCCCGTCTACAGCCTTGCCGAGAAGGACTGATCCAACCGACACTGACCGGATGCCGTGCGCGACCCACAGGTTTCGGCGCTTATCCGACAGCGCCGTCTGGGGAGGGTGAACTCGGCGGCAATGGCGAAGTAGCTTCCTGATCTGCCCACGCACGCCCCGTTCGCCGGATCTGTGCGCCATATTCGGGAGCCGACAGAATGGACAACATGGAATGGGTCCCGCCGAAGCCGCGACTGCAAGGTGGTGGTGTAGCTATCCGTCCGTTCCGGGCGAGCGATGCTGCCGCAGTCGCCTCAGCATGTCGGGACCCGGACATCCTCCGTTTCACGTTCATGAAGGATGGCCTCACTGAGGGAGAGGCTAGCGAGTGGATTGACACCGGCAACGAGCGGTGGCCTATGGGCCATCCTCGTTTCGCCGTCGTCGATGCACACGACGATCATCTCCTAGGACAGGTAGGACTGAACTTCAATCCTCGACACGTGAGCGCCGAAGCGCACTACTGGGTTGTTGCCTCAGAGCGTGGCCGAGGCGTTGCTTCCCGAGCACTCAGCCTCCTCATTGACTGGGGGTTCTCCAAAGGCATTGAGCGCGTCTTCTTGGTAATCCACCCCGAGAACAAAGCATCGAACCGGCTGGCGGCAAGGCTGGGGTTCACGCGAGAAGGGGTATTGCGGTCCTATGAACCGATCAAGGGTGACCGTCCAGACCTCGTGTCGTGGTCGCTTCTTCCGAGTGACCCGCGCCCTTGGAGGTAGGCCGAGCCAGTGCCTCCCACAGAGCGGAATGTGCCGACATCGAGCACACTCCACCCGTGGTTAGGGGTATCACAGAACGATGCTCCTATGTATTGTCAAGTGAAAAATAGCGGAGTGGCTAGATGGCGAGGACGAGCCGCAGGAGGCCAAGAGGGAGACGAGGGCGAGCACGGCTAACCGCCACAAGCTGCGCTGTCGAAAGATCGCCGCCACGATGTCGAAATGGTACGTGCGGATGTCCCGCTGTGGGCAATCCTGAGTCCCATTGGGCCTCGAACTGTCTGACCCTGCCCCCGTACGCCGGGTCCGGGCGCATCCATCCGCACTTGAGGGACACTGTCTGGGATGAGGAAATCCCCGTCGTCGCTCGGACGTCGCGTCATTGTCACTGGGCTGGCCGGGTCCGGGAAGAGCACGTTCTCGCTCGCGCTCGCTGCCAAGACCGGCTTGCCGGTCATCCTTCTTGACCTCCACTTCTGGAAGCCCGGCTGGGTCGCACCGTCGGAGTCCGAGTCGCGCGAGAAGCAAAATCGTGTGCTCGCTGGCGACGCGTGGATCGCCGACGGCAACTACCCCGAGACACTCGACCTCCGACTCGAACGAGCGGACACCGTTGTGTTTCTCGACATGCCCTGGTGGGTTTGCACAGGACGGGCGTTCCTCCGCGGCTTTCAAATGCCGGACGAGTTGCCCGAAGGGTGCGACTACTCGACCTGGCTTCGCTTGCGTGATGAGTGGCAACTCGCCGTACGCATCTGGCGCAATCGCCACTCAGAACCCGAGCGCGAGCGCGAGATCCTTTCGCAACACGGGCAGCATGTCGCCCTATACGTTCTCAGATCCAGGCAGGCGGTCAGGGATTTCCTCGACGCTTTGGACGCCGACCATGTAGAGGCCGCCGACGGTTGATCGGATGCCGAGTGACTCGCCCCTAACGCCGGGGAGGGGTGCCATGCCAACATGCGCCACGAATGGAGGGCAATCGCCCTTGAAGCTACTCGTCTGGGATCAGTGCTCGTGGTGGCCGGGACGTTCGTGAGACGGTCCGACATGGCCTCTCTGATCTGTCGGCGCTGGGACCTCCTCGGAAACCCAGAACTTTGAGGAAGAACAGTCCGATCCGGTTCGGAGGTTTGCGCAACTGCGCCGCCTTAGCGTCGGCTTCGTGACCGTCAGTCACGCGGAATCTTGTGGGCCTGATTCGCGTACCCCGCCCGTCCACTCACCTTTTGAACGCTACCTGAGAACGGTTCTTGAGGCACTCATTCGGCTTTCCAGACTGCCCTGTTCGCCGGAAGGTGGTACAGCTCGACGATACTCTGCGCCCGATGACCGGCATGCCCCAGCCCGGCGACCGCTACGCCGCTGCGTTCAGAGTCGAGCGGGGCGAATGTTGAGCGATGGTCCACGACCGACAGGGGCAGGCCACACACTGCTCCGAGACGCCCACCTACACCGGCAGGTGGCATAGCCCCCGGGGGAACGGTACGTGGTGGCGGGTGTGGAGCTGCGCTGGCCATGTCGAGGGGTTGACTGCGATCAGGGAGTTCGGTCGGCGTCGAAGTTAAGCCGACGAGAGAAGTGCACCCCGTTCGGCACAGATATGACACTGTTAGCCCTCTTTCCGCCGGGCAGTAGCGGGGCATTGCGAGCAGGCTGATCGTGTGCTTCAGACGGTCTGCCACAATCACTTCGTGTCTCCGGTGAAGCTCGCTCTGTTCGATCTCGACAACACGCTCTTTGATCGAGCCAGCCACTACAGGGCGTGGGCCGAGTTGTGGGTCGAGTCGGTAGGACTTGGACAAGCCGAGGTCGAGTGGTTCTGTGAAATGGACGAGGACGGATATGCAGATCGGCGGAGCGTGTGGATCAGCGCGAAGTCGAAGTTCGGACTGCCAGACCCGGTTGACGATCTGCTTGCCTCACAACGTTCCGCCTATCTCGACACCTGCAGGCCCGACGACAGGGTGCTCGAAGCGCTCGTTTCGCTGCGATTGAGCGGTTGGCGAATCGGAATCGTGACCAATGGTGAAATGCCGCATCAGGCTGAAAAGGCTGATCGCCTGGGTCTGCTTTCGGTCGTTGACGCCTTCTGTGGATCGGGGGAACTCGGTGTCGAGAAGCCTGACGGGCGCATCTTTGACGAGGCCATCAAGCGCAGTACGCGGGGCGAAGCGTTTGATCGGGAAGCATGTTGGATGGTCGGAGATGCGCCCATTCCCGACATCTCGGGCGGTCGAGCGGTCGGACTGCGCACGATCTGGCTCCACCGGGGACGCAAATGGAACCCCAGCGATGGGGATCCCCCGGACGTGGTGGTGGGCTCTGTGGTGGATGCCGTCCAAGAGATCCTGTCGTATCCGAGATAGGAGACTCCGGAGTCAGGCGTATCCCCGTACGCCGGACCGGGCGATGATCTCTCCTTGCAGATGGGGTCAACTCGTCGCAGCGACTCCGACCCGGAAACGATTGCCATCTGGATCGACAAGGTGGACTTCACGACCCCACGGCTTGTCCAAAACAGCGACCCCGAACCTTGGGCAACCGTGTCGATATCATCTACCCGCAAGTGGACGAGGGTATCCGGGCTCGCGTCCCCGGTGTGTTCTGAGAGGAACAGGCGCGCCGCACCGCTTCGAGCTACAGAAGTGAACACTGGAAATCCAGGTTCAAAGGTGTGTTCCCACTCTTGCTCATAGCCAAGCCGGGCAAACCAAGCCACAGCATCGGTGGCGTCTGAAACTCTCAGAACTGGTATCGCTTCATCCATGCATACATCTTTATCCTCGATCCCTCGGATGGCTGAACCAAGCCTGGCCATTCCGAAGTGCCCCCGTTCGCCGGGATTGGGTACGGAGTCGGTCCGCCGTACGACCTGCTATCAACGCATCGCGAGGCTCGTTCGTCCATCCGGGTTCCGCCGCCATGGAGCGGCTAGTGGATGGCCTCAAGCGTGCCGAGCCGACCTACAGCGATTTCGGGGCCACGTTGACAGGAAAGCGACCTGAAGGATTCCGCCACGACCACTATCAGGCAGAGCTTGGCCAGGGTCCGCAGACATTTCAACGAGCCGTGACGGGTCTCAAGACCTGGAAGGCGCATCGCCTGCCGGGTATGGGTGCTTCCCTATGACCAGGAGATCCTTACCGGTGCAACCGTCGTCTTGACCCTCGGGACACCCATCATTGCGCTAGCGGTGCCCTGCCGGATCGTGAGCGTGATCGATGGCCAGACCCAATGGGGTTTTGCTTACGGGACGCTGCCTGGTCACCCCGAACAGGGCGAAGAGGCGTTTATCGTCTCCATTGCGCCGGACCAGACCGTGCGGTTCGAGATCAAGCGTTTTCCCGTCCCGGGCGACCGCTCGTCCGACTGTCTGGACCAATCGGAAGAGGCATTCAAAAGGGTGGCACTAGGGGCGACTTGCGAGCCCTCAAGCGATTCGTCGATGAGGACGTTGACTAGCCCCTAACGCCGGGTAGGGGTGTATCGGATTTGCTGCTTGGATATACCTCCATGTCGGCTTCCTCTATGTCGAACCAGTCAGAAATCATTTCGGCGGTGATCGCACAGTTCCAAGCACTTCACAGTGAGCTGCGGCTGGAGGTCGTCAACCGACACGATGATCGCTGAACTGGACCCCGCGTTCGGGTGCCAATTCGGTAGCGACGATCGTCACACACACCCTTGGTTCAGAGGCGGAAACGCTCCGAGCGGTCGCCGGAGTACCTGGGCAGCCGAAATCGAGATGCCGAGTTCAGAATGGGCACTCAAAGCCAAGCGGACTTGCTCGACCAGATTCGCCAGGCCGACTTTCTCCTCGACGACCTGGCGCCGACGCCGATAGACGACCGAGCCCTCACTCCCACAGCTCTGCTGACACTTTCCAGCGATGATCGCCGTCCGGGTATGACGTGGCTCATCGGGAATCTGGGGCACGCACGTGAGCACATGGGGCATCTTCGCCTGACGGTTCAGCTCTACGACGCCACCCACAACGGCCAATCTTGAGGTAAGCGCCGGACCCGTACTGCCTGCCCCAGTTCGCCGGGACGGTGGGACACTCCGTCGAGGGGTTAATGGCGCCTGGGCAACAATTCCATGATGCAAAACCCACTTGACCGAGCCTCCACGATCGCTTCGAACTCGAAGTAGAGCTGCACGTCAGGAAAGATCGCCGGGAGAGTAGCAACACGAGTTCTGATTTCGTCCTCGGTGAGGCAGCGCGGAATCCTCCAGACGGTTCCGTGCTCGTAGGACGGCTCGACGACGGTCGGCGATATTCGTTGGAGCAGCTCTACAGTCTCATCAAGATCGGCGACTGCGGTGATCACAAGGTCGTGCTTCTCGGCGTCCATGCCTCGGTCGTACATACGGAGGTCGCGTCAAGCGGGAGGGCCGATCCGAGTACGAAGACGCTTCCGGTTTCCTTGTTTACAACCACCCCGTGAGAGCCGAAGATCTTTTCGTTCCAGTGGAAGTACCAACCTCGATCACTTTCGGTCGAACCCGGCGCCAGGGTTAGGCCGTCACCGCGAATGGACCCTTCGGCGAGCTCTCGCCATCGCTGTTCTGATAGCACCCCTTCAATTTATGACAGGGGCGGACTGCCCCAGTACGGCGGGACGGTTGCACCGTCAGTCGGGCATCATTGGCGCATGAACGTTTTGATTCTGATCGGCTACTGGCGAAGTGCCGAAGCGCCAGAGTGGCCGGACCCGGAAGAGTTTGTCGATAATGCCTGGGACGAGTCGGAACGTGAAATTGTCGCTAGCTACCTCGAAACGGGGAAGGTGCCTTGGATTCAGTTGGGTACTCCCAGTGTCGTTTCTGTGGCTGTGTAAATGGCTACGCAGAACTCACCGACGGAATCTACCTGTGGCGTGAGGGTCTCTCCGACTATGTACGAGAGCATTTGTGCGCCTGCCAGCCCAAGTGGTGGACCACATCCGGGAGAGTGACTCGCAACGCCCTGACCAGATGGACACCGGTTGGTGGAAGACCGCTTCTCCGGACTGGCGGACCTAGCTGGACTACGTACGGAGACTGTCCCCGTTCA
>CAWHVX010000007.1:0-302090 GCA_963832975.1 uncultured Acidobacteriota bacterium | reverse complement strand
CGGGCGTTTTGAGTTGAGAGTTGAAAGTTGAGGCCGCAACGCGAATACCCGCCACGGCGGGCGCAAAAGGCGCGCATGCTGCGGGTGGGGCTGCGCACCCTTCCTTTGTCAGGGCAAGGTGGTAGCTCGCTTCGCTCGCGACGTTTTTCGAGGGGCTCAAGCCCCACGCTTCCACCGGTGCCGCCGCGGGGTTTCGTAGCGGCGACCTTCAGGTCGGCGGTTTTTGGTTTGTGGTTTTGCCCGCTTTCGCAAAAAGCGCGAAAGGCGGCCGCTGCGAAACCCGCGCGCACTGGTCACTGATCACTCGCCACTAGCGCCCGTCATTCTGAGCGAAGCGAAGAATCTCTCTTTTCTTGCGCCTAACGCGACGCCGTCGCCTGCCGCGCAGCCTTCGACGCGAGAATCTCCGGCTTCGCAATCTCCGGCGGTTTCGCAAACAGCTCGCTCGCCTTCGCAAAAAGCGCCTTCGCGATTTCTCCGTTCAGATGAGCGTTCCGCCCATTCTCGTCGGCAAACGTATCGAAGATGCCGTATTTCCCGGGCCCGAGCTTGATCGCGTACCACGTCAGCGTCCCCGCCTCGCGCTCCGCCAACGCCTGCGCCGACTTCAAAAACTCCTCCACCTCTTTCTCTTTCCCCGGCTTCGCTTCCAACTGCGTCCAAATCGCAAGTTTTGCCATGGTGTTGTCCTCCGCCTAATCTGATGCCACGCGGGCTGTTTGGTGACAACGGATGTTGGGCCACCGTCGTCGTATGACACACTTATGCTAAGCAAGGGCAAATTCAGTCGCTGGGCTGGGCAATGGGTTTCTTGGGTCGTTGTCTTTCGAGTTCTGCCCACTGTTTAGCGATCGCGGGAAGCCGCTCAATCACCTCGTACCCGAAGAGCACCTCATCGACATAACCTATATGAAGCATGTCAACAATACGGCAGAGATACGAACGGCCGCATTGCCACCACGTAAACTCGTCATCGACGAAGAGGTAGTGCTTAACCTGTATGTTCTCATGCTCAAGGAGTTCCTCCAATTCCATCCCATCCAGCTGCGTTTCATATACGCCGTCAGCGACTCGACTGCCAAATGTCTTCGTGTTGTAGTATTCCTTCACCTCCCACACTGCGACCGGGTTGACACTGCTCGGGAACGCACCGTCAACCCGACGGGACAATGTCCGAACGGGCACACCGTTCCGAGTGATGGTCGTGAGCACACGCCGGTCGTAGTCGCAAGGCGAGTTGCCAATGGCCCGTTCAACCAGCATGTTCACGATTCCGGTCAAATATGCCTCCCCTCTCTTCTCGCCCTTCTGCTTGTTCAGCGGTATCGGGCAGCGCGGCTTAAGCTTCTTGTACAATGTATGGAATTCCTTCGCTGCCCGTTTCTTGTTCATCAGTCGTGGCCTCACGTATTCGTTCAAGATCCTCGCCCGATGCGCGAAATAATCATGGAGGGTGGCGCCAAATGCCGTGGCCTCACCCTTTGCGTTGACGATGTGTGCAACCGAGAGGTCTAGGGACTTTAAACCTTCAATGATTTCAGGAATGCTGAAGACCTTGATCCGTCTTTGATCGCCTGTGTAACCGAGCTTCTGGCTAAGTGTGCGAACGTTTGCCCAGAAGTGTTTCGGCTGCTTGACGAAACGCTGGTCGGGTTTCATACTTCGCTTCTTTCAAACCGCTCAATAAACTTGACCAGTGAAATTCCGCATGCCTTGCACACCCTGTTCAGTTCAAGTAGGTCCAGACGACGTTCACCGGATTCGTACTTGCTGACGAACGATTGTGGCTGGTGAAGCCTCTTGGCCAAGTCAACCTGGCGCAAACCTGCTTCGATTCGCACTCGTCGCAGCAACTCCAGTAGATGAGTCTTTCGGGTACTGCTCTTCGCCATGGATGGGGGAATCATATGAGGTGTTGACACATATCCCAAAACAGGATATGCTGTGAGACCTCGTGCGAGCGTAAACGAATGCAACTGATACTTTTCGATGAAACGACCGCCCCACATTCGGTCAAACCGTTCACTGCCCAACTCCTGAAATGGATAGGCAACAAGCAGCGGTTTGCGCACGAGATCGTTTCGTATTTTCCGGAACAATTTAACCACTACTTCGAGCCATTCGTTGGCAGCGGTGCCGTTCTGGCCACACTGTCTCCAAAGCAGGCAACGGGTTCTGATAATTTTCCGCCGCTTATCGACATTTGGCAGACTCTCCATGACGATCCCGAACAGTTAAAGGCTTGGTATCACGAACGCTGGCACAGAATGAGGCGAGCCGAGAACAAAGCGAAGGGATACGAAGAAATCAAGACATCTTACAATCGCCAACCCAACGGAGCGGACCTTCTCTTCCTGTGTCGCAGTTGCTACGGTGGCGTCGTGCGGTTTCGCCAAAGCGACGGATATATGTCGACTCCCTGCGGTATTCACGAGCCAATTTCACCGAAATCCTTTGGGGAGCGCGTTGATGAATGGCATGAGCGAACCAAGGGGACAGCCTTCGTTTGTCAGCCCTATGCGGATGCGATGGCTGCGGCGAAAGTGGGCGACTTGGTTTATTGCGATCCGCCGTATAGCCACAGTCAGACGATTTTGTATGGCGCACAGTCATTTGATCTGGAACACCTATTCCAAGTCATAGCAGATTGTAAACGAAGGGGCGTTTACATCGCTCTGAGCATCGACGGCACGAAAAAGTCTGGTTCAAGACTGTGTGAAATCCCTATCCCGCCTGGGCTCTTTGAACGAGAGATTTTCGTCCACTGTGGCCGTTCAATGTTGCGCCGCTTCCAGATGGATGGGCAAACCCTTGAACAGGAAGTCGTGGCTGATCGTCTCTTGCTTACCTACTAAGGATAGTGCCAGAGCTCAGCTCTAAACTCGCTCCTCATCCCTCCTCATCCCCCTCCGCGCCATGGGTCGCTCCATCTGAGCCATCGCTTTCTCTCTCAACTCGAGCGCTTCCTCCTCTTCGTCCATCAGCATGATCTCCCGGAAAAACTTCACCGGGTCTCCCTCGCGCAGCTTCCGGCACATGTGGATCATTGACGCCTGCTCTCGCGAGTCCAGCACCCGGAACAGCGACTTCACCAGTTTCGAGTGCCGCGGCAGTACGTCGCCGATGAAATTCTTTCCGGCCGCCGTCAGGCCCACCACGCCGATTAACTGTCCCCGCCGCGATTCACCCTTTCGGGACTTCGCCTGGTGGCTATCCTCGGCCCCCACCGGCGGCAGCGCTATGATCCGCTGGCCGACCCATCCCCGCCTTTCCAGACGCTCGACCAACCTCCAGACGTTTTGCCTCTTCGCTTTTCGTGCCAGTATCACGTCTCGCGTGGTCAGTGCGCCCCGGCGATCCAGCAGTTCGAGCAACCGGAGTTCGCCCATCGTCAGGTCGAACGACTCCAGCGGCACCCGTAGCTCGCCCTTCAGCCACTCGGCCGTGTCGATCATCTCCATGTAAGCCTGCATGGCCCTCTGGGTCTTCTGCCGGTGGGTCAGAGGCCGCTTCGCCATAGAAAATCTCCCCAAGAATGGCTTTTCTTAGCTTCTTAAAGCCGTTTAACCGCCCGCCAGCGTCATCCTGGATGCTCGCCTTATTGCACAAAAAATAGACCATTTCGGAGGAAGAAAAAATCCGCACTTCTACGTCCGTGGTAATCGGGGAATTTTTGCGTGAAGGCAGGCCGTAGGGGCGGGTTTGAAATCCGTCCCTACCCCGCACGAACTTGCGCTCGAAACTGCGCGGGGCTTCAGCCCGGGGTCTGATTCTTTAGGGGGTCGGACCTTCCAGGTCCGACAAAACAAGACCGCGCGAAGCGCCTTCCACTGCGCAGCTTCATCCGCGGCATGTCTTCGAGTTGTGCCTGATGCCTCGGAGAAATTTTCGAGGTCGTACGCCAGCGGGCGGGTTTGAAACCCGCCCCTACAAACTCTCAACTGTCGACTATCGACTGTTCTTAGGGTTTTTCGCGGGCGCCGGCGCCTACTGGTTGCGGCTCTGCGCCGGGCTCTTGCGGATGGACGAATGTGGGCGAGGCTTGCGGCGAGACCGGGGCCTGGGCCGGCGGCGGTTCGGGGGCTACGATTTCCCAATCGCAATTTTCGCGGATGCAGGAGCGGAAATTGCCCTGCTTGGTGCGCTTCTCGACGATGAACGGCGCGCCGCACTTCGGGCACGGCTCGGGGAGCGGCTCGTACGGCGTGGTGAAATCGCAATCGGGATAGCGCGAGCAGCCGTAGAAGATGCGGCCGCGTCCTTTGCCCTTGGCGGTGCCGCGGCGAACGAATTCGCCTTCGTTGCACTTCGGGCATTTGATGCCGAGCGTGATCGGGCGCGTGTATTTGCACTTCGGATAATTCTGGCAGCCGATGAAATCGCCGAAACGGCCGGCGCGGCGCAGCAAGACGCCTCCGTCCGTGGGGCACTTTTCGTCGAGGACCACATCGGGCTGCAGCGCTTTGCGCGTGCCGCTCGCGAGCCGCCGCGTCGTCTTGCAATTCGGATAGCCGGTGCAGGCGAGGAACGTGCCGAATTGGCCCCGCTTGATGGCCATTACCTTGCCGCAGTTGTCGCAATAGATGGTGCCCGTTTCCTCGGCATCGTCGCTGGCCGTGCTCGGCGAGATCGCGGATGAAATCGCATTCGGGATAGCGCGAGCAGCCGAGGAAAAATCCGTGGCGGCTGATGCGTTCGAGCAATTCGCCCTCGCCGCATTTTTCGCACTTCTGGCCCGTGGGAATGCCGGCCTTGTACGACACCATCGAGTCGGCGGCTTTATCGAGATCGACTGTCAAAGCGATCCCAGAATTCCTGCACCGACGAGCGCCAGGTGAGCTTGCCCTCTTCGATTTCGTCGAGCTCGTCTTCCATGCGCGCGGTGAAGGTGACGTCGAAAATATCCTCGAACGCTTTCACCAGCAGTTCGGCCACTTTTTCGCCGAGGCGCGTGGGCGTGAAGCGGCCCTGGTCCTTGGTGACGTATTCGCGCTCGACGATGGTGGAAATGATCGCGGCGTAGGTGGACGGGCGGCCGATGCCTTTTTCCTCGAGCTCCTTCACGAGCGTCGCTTCCGTGTAGCGCGGCGGAGGCTCGGTGAAATGCTGGTCGGGGCGGACGGATTCGAGGCGCAGCTTTTCGCCTTCGGTGACGCGCGGCAGCGTGCGGCTGTCGGTATCGCCCTCGTCTTCCTTTTCTTCCTCTTCCTTCACGATCTGGTAGACGGCGAGATAGCCTTCGAACTTGATCACCGATCCGGTGGCGCGGAAGGTGTAATCGGCGGCGGAAATGTCGATGGTGGTCTGGTCGAAAACCGCCGGCACCATCTGCGAGGCGACGAAGCGCTGCCAGATCATCTGGTAGAGCTTGTACATGTCGTCTTCGAGATAGGGCTTCACGCTTTCGGGAGTGCGCGCGACGTCGGTGGGACGAATCGCTTCGTGCGCTTCCTGCGCGTCCTTTTTGGATTTGAAGAAGTTCGGCTTCTCCGGCATGTACTTCGCGCCGTAGGCCGTGCCGATGTGCTCGCGGACCTGATCGAGCGCGTCGTTTGAAACTTTCACCGAATCGGTGCGCATGTAGGTGATCAGCGCGACGGAGCCTTCCGAGCCGAGCTCGACGCCTTCATAGAGGCGCTGCGCGAGCATCATGGTGCGCTTGGCGGTGTAGCGCAGGCGATTGTAGGCGGCCTGCTGCAATTTCGAAGTGGTGAACGGCGGCGGCGCGAAGCGGCGCTTTTCTTTTTGCGTGACGCTGGCGACCTGCCAGATCGGCGCGCTCGACGGCGGCGACCACTTTCTGCGCTTCGGCTTCGTTGGAGACTTCGATGTCCTCGCCCTTGTGCTTGATGAGCTTGGCTTCGAAGGCGGGCGGCTCGCCCGCGGCGAGCAGCGCGTGGATGGTCCAATATTCCTTGGGCACGAAGGCGCGGATTTCGCGCTCGCGCTCGACGATCACGCGCAGCGCGACCGTCTGCACGCGACCGGCGGAGAGGCCGCGGCGAACTTTGTCCCAGAGGAGCGGCGAAATTTTGTAGCCGACGAGGCGATCGAGGACGCGGCGCGCCTGCTGCGCGTCGACCAGGTTTTCGTTCACCTGCGTGGGATGCTCGAAGGCGGCCTTAATGGCTTTCTGCGTGATCTCGTTGAACATCACGCGATAAATTTTCGGCGCGGCGGCGCGGTCGTCCGCTTCAGACTTTCTTTTCGGCTTTGTCGACCTTCGCGAGCGCGGCGGATTTCTCTTGCCGTCGCCATTCTTGCCGTTTTCCTCGGCCTGCGCCTCGGCGGCCGCGGCGACGACTTTGGTGTATTTCCTGGGCTTGCTCAGAATTTCCTTGAGGTGGGCGCAGATGGCCTCGCCCTCGCGGTCCGGGTCGCCAGCCAGGTAGATGGCTTCGGCGCCGATGGCAGCTTTCTGGAGGTCGCTGATCACTTTCAGCTTGCTGGGGATGACCTCGTAAGTCGGCTCGAAGATATTCTCCGAGGTGACCGGGATCGGCTTGATGACCTTCTTTTCGGCGGCTTTCCCCTTGGCCTTGGTTTTCCGGCTTTGCGCTTCTTCTTTTTATTGCCGTTTTCGCCGGGCAGAAGGATGCCGATGGTCTTCTTCGGCAGGTCCATCACGTGGCCGTAGGAGGCCTTCACGTTGTAGCCGCGGCCGAGATACTTATTGATGGTCTTGGCCTTGGCCGGCGATTCGACGATGACGAGTGATCTTGCCATTTCGCTTGTCTAGTACCTCGTTACACTACTCTTCCTGACCAAAAGATGCGCCCGAAGGCCGGTCCGATTCACGTGCTTCGCCGCCCTCGCGAGAGCTACCATCCTAACCTGTTGTGGGCGCGATGATTACAACAGGACTTTCAAGAATTGCTTTCCAGGTAACTGGCGTACCACGCCTTTGAGCTCCAAGTCAAATAGGGCGGCTAGTACTTCGGAGGAGCTGAGGCCGGAATTTTCGACCAAATCGTCGACGTGGCGGGCTTCGTCGACGCTCAAAAGCCCGTATAAAGGCCTTTCCAGGGGCGCGAGGCCCTCCTCGACCAGGGCGGCGCGCTCGTCGTGGGAGGCGGATTCGACCGGCATCAGCTCGGCGCGGACCGGGGTGGGCAGCTCCTCGACACGTCCTCCCAGCTGGTGACGAGCTTGGCTCCCTGCTTGATCAGCTGATTGGGGCCGAAGCTGACCTCCTGGGTGGCGTTGCCGGGAACGCCGAAGACTTCGCGGCCGAATTCCATGGCGAGGCGGGCCGTAATCAGCGAACCCGAATATTGCGCGCCCTCGACCACGACAACGCCGAGGCCCATGCCCGGCGAGAATGCGATTGCGGATCGGGAAGTTCTGGGGCGCGGGGAACGTGCCCAGGGGGAATTCGCTGACGATGACGCCGCGCTTGGGCGATCTCGTCGAAAATTTTCTTGTTCTCCTTGGGGTAGACCACGTCGATGCCAGCAGCCGAGGACGCCAATCGTGGCTCCCGTGGCCGAGGCGAGCGCGCCTTTGTGGGCGCAGGCGTCGATGCCGCGGGCGAGGCCGCTGGCGATAACGAGGCCGCGGTCGGCCAAGTCCTTGGCCAGGCTCTCAGCCATTTGATTCCCGTAGGGCGTGGGGCGACGCGCGCCGACGATCGAGATGATGTGCCGCCACAGAAGTTCCGCGTTTCCGCTGCACATAGAGGAGTGGTGGCGGATCGTAGATTTCCTTCAGGCGCTGCGGGTACTCGGGCTCGTCCCACGTGAGCAATCGGCAACCGGCCGCCTGGACCTGAGCGAGCTCTTTGGCGGCGTCGCTGAGGGGGCGGCGCGAGTGGAGGGCTTGGGCGACGGCGGCGGGGAGGCGCTGGCCTTCGAGCGCGGTGAGCGAAGCGGAGAAGATAGCGTCCGGACTGCCGAATTCGCGGAGGAGCTTGCCGGCCATGCGAGCGCCGAGGCCGGGAGTGAGCGCCAGCGCCAGCCAGCCTACGTAATCGTCGGGGTGCATCGAGAGGGAGACCCGCGGCGAGCCTACGCAGGGGCTGGTGGAACTGTCAAGCAGGCGGGCGATCAATGACTACGTATGGGCGTCTCAGCATTTCTACGAGCGTGCAAGCGCCGTCACTTACACCCGGGAAATTCGACGCGGTGATGTACCATTCTTGATCGTGAAGCGGCGAGTTTTCGGGACGGCGGGTATTGGATGCCTCTTGGGAGGCGTGCTCGCACTGGTGTTTCGGCCCGGTATTTATGGACCGTACGATGAGGGGTGGTGCTACCTCAGTATTGCGAGGCTGAATTTTCCGGGGATTCCCAGTTATTACGCCGGGCGGGTTTTTCATCCGCTCGTGGTGCGGCTGGTGGCGAGCGTGTTTCACGTGCCGATCGACGCGCGGCCGTTCTTATGGGTTTCGGCGGCGTCGTTGATCGTCGTTTTCGGGTGCCTGGGGGCTTACTACGGATTCGAATTCGCTTCGATGTCGTCGCTGTGGCTGCTGCTGGCCGTGACCGCGACGATTGTGGATCAGTACCGGAATTACTACTGGCAGGATCTTTTCTACGCCGCGCTGTGCGCGCTGTTTTTCCTCGCGCTGCGATTCAACTGGTGGCTGAGCTTGCCAATCGTGTTTTTGCTGTACGTGACGCGCGAATCCACGATCGTTCTCGTGGTGGCGCTGGTGGCGATCGCGGCATTCCGGCGCCAGTGGGCATTCTGTTTTTCGGCGCTGGTGGTGGGATTGGCGGGCATGGCGGTGGAGTCCGCGCTTGTGCGGCATGCTCTTCCCGACCAACACAACATTCCCATGGTTCTGCTGGATGCCCTGAAAATACCGTACAACTTTGCCCTGAATATTTGCGGGGTGGAATTTTGGACGAACACGATTGCGGCAACGACCGAGGCGCCCCGGTGGATCGCGAACGTTCCCGCATGGATTCATCTGGGCAATATCCATCAAGTGGGCTTCGTCAATTTCTCGTGGGAGCGGCCGGCGTGGACGCTGCTGGTGCTGTCCACAGCGTTTGGAGTTTTGCCGTTAGTGGCGATCCGCGCGGGCCGGGGATCGGGGCGGTCGCTGATTCGCCGGTTTGATCTGGCTACGGCGTGTGTTTATGGGAGTTTGATGTTCATTCTCGCCCCGCTGCAAGGGACGGCGCCTGCGCGCTACATACTGTACGCGTGGCCGTTGTTCTGGCTATTCGGCGTTGCCGCGCTCGAAGCGGCCATTCCCGGCCGGCGAAGGCGAATCGGCATTGTGGTGCTGTCAGTGTGCGCGGCGTGGACTCCGGCTGCCGTCCGGCTCGTTACGGGTCCCGCTCTGCAAGGCCCACAGAGCCTTTCAGAAGTGTCACGCAGCAGCCTCTTGATCAGCCTGGCCCTGGTGCTTGCGATGTATATCTATGGATGGCGGCTCGCGGAGCCCGTCGCACCGGCTCCGGAATGAACGGGTGTGTTATATTTTTCGTTCGCTAGACCAAGAGGGAGATCGTGGGCAAGCTGCGGATTTCGATTGTCGAATACCTGAATACGGCGCCGCTGGTGTGGGGATTTACCGACGGGCCGCTGGCGGGGAAGTACGATCTGTCGTTCACGGTGCCGTCGCAGTGCGCCGAGGCGCTGCGGCGCGGGGACGCGGACGTGGCGATCATCCCTTCGATCGAATACCAGCGGATGGAAGGCGTGGGCGCGCTGCCGGATATGGCGATTGCGTCGAAGCGCGAGGTGCGCAGCCTGCTGGTGGTGTCGAAAAGGCCGATCGACATGGCCAAGCGGATCGCGCTCGATACGAGTTCGCGGAGCACGGCGGCGCTAGTCCGCATCCTCGCGAAGGAGCACTGGGGCATTCAGCCGGAATTTGTGGATGCGGCGCCGGACGCCGCCGAAATGCTGAAGCAGGCGGATGCCGCGCTGGTGATCGGCGATCCCGCGCTGCGAATTTCGCTGAAGATGGAAGCGCTCGCGGGCAAGACGCCGGGCGGCGGCGATTGCTGCCAGGGCGATCCGGACGACATGCCGGTGCCGGGATTCGAGACGATTTTCGTCTACGACGTGATTCACCAGTGGCGCGAAATGACCGGATTGCCGGCGGTGCTGGCGATCTGGGTGGGGAAGCGCGAGGTGCTGACGCCGGAAGTGGTGGCGGATTTTCAGGCATCGAAACGCTATGGCCTCGAACATGTGCGCGAAATCGCGGAAGCGGCGTCAATCAAACTCGATTTGCCGCCGAGCGCGCTCGAGCGTTATTTGACCGACAACATTCACTTCGATCTGGACGAGGAAAATCTCGCGGGGTTGCGGCTTTTCCACGAGAGGGCGGCGGAGGCGGGATTGATTTCGCGCGCGCGGCCGATTGAATTCGCGCCGAGCGCGAGCGCCGGCGCGGACACGGCAAGCCGGGCGAATCACGCGCGCCTGTAAACGAGGATCAAGGTTCAAGGAATACGGCCACTCATGGGAATCACACAACAAGAAGCGCTGGACCTTTTCAACTCCGATGACCTGATCGGCATCGGGATGGCGGCGAACGAAGTGCGGCGTGCGAAGACCGACCCGCGCGTGGCGACGTATCAGATCGACCGCAACATTAATTACACGAATTTCTGCACGGAGTATTGCTCGTTCTGCGCGTTTTACCGGCCGCCGGGCTCGAAAGAGGGCTACGTGCAGTCGCTCGAATCGATCTATCAGAAGATCGAAGAGATGCTGCCGCTCGGCGGGACGGGCGTGTTGCTGCAGGGGGGCCTGCACCCGGATTTGAAGATCGAGTGGTACGAAAACATGCTGCGCTCGATTCACGAGAAATTCCCGCAAGTTCACTTGCACTGTTTTTCGGCGCCCGAGATTCTGTGGATCGCCGAGGTTTCCGGAATTTCGATTCGCGACACGATCGTGCGCCTGCGCGAGGCGGGGTTGCAGTCGATTCCGGGCGGCGGCGCGGAGATTCTGGATGATGAGGTGCGGCACCGCATCGCGCGGCTGAAATGCAAAGCCGAGGAGTGGGAGTCCGTGCACCGCGAGGCGCACAAGCTCGGCATGCGTACCACGGCGACGATGATGTTCGGCTGCGGCGAGGAATATCGCCACCGCGTGAACCATTTCGAGCGCGTCCGGCGGCTGCAGGAAGAGAACGGCGGCGGGTTCACCGCGTTTATTCCATGGATCTTCGCGCCGGAAAATACGCCGCTCGGGAAGAAAGTGCAGGAGACGACGGCGTTCGATTATCTGAAGACGCTGGCGATCAGCCGGCTCTACCTCGATAACATTGACCACATCCAATCGAGCTGGCTCACGCCGGGGATTAAGGTGTGCCAGGTGGGGCTACAATTCGGCGCGGATGATGTGGGCAGCATTTTGATCGAAGAGAATGTCGTGTATGCCGCAGGCGTGCGCAATCGCACCAACGAAGAAGAGTTGCGCCGCATCATCTCGGATGCCGGCTACATGCCCGCGCAGCGCGACACTTTATATCGCTCGTACGTTTGGAAGCCGCCTGTAGCAGTTCAAACCGCCGCGTAGCGTTTGTTGCCCTTCCAATGTGACTGCGAGCCGCATTTGACCGGGGTGCCTGAAATACATGCTGCGGGTGAGTCAGTGCACCCTTCCTTCGTCAGGGCAGGAAGGTACGCGTTTCCCGGCGTCCTCGGGCCCGGGAATTCTCGATAAGCTGCGATGCCCGAAACAAAAGCGGGCGGGAAACATCGGCGAAGTGCTATCCTGAGTTTGCCGGTCAGCGCCGGAATCGTCGCCGTTCCTTCGGCGAGTGTTGCGGAATCCTCTGGTATTTAAACCCTGACATCTCACGCGCCCGCGAAGAGACTTGCGAACGGAAACGGGGAGGCTACCATGCGTGCTCAAGAAAAACACAAGCGGCCAGCATACGCGCTGAAGGTAAAGGTTGAAGGGCCTGGAGTCCACACGAAAAGCATTCCGATCCCCGAACTACTGAAGATCTGCGCCGCCGTTCAAAGTGCGGTTCATCGGGAAGCCGAAGCGATGGAAAGACCTGCCGCCCCGACGTTGCGTCGTGGCCCCATTACCGCAATCGCGCAAGACGAGTGCACCCTTGAGCTGACAGGCATCGTCGCGGGAAGCACTGGCTTGCTTTTCCGCTACGCAAAATCGCAGCAACCTCTGGCGATTGAAGCGATCACGTTCGGAGCCAAGGTCCTCGCGCGCGTCGCATCGACGGTGCGAGATTTTGAGAAGAACAAAGAGGTTCTAAACATTGACGCAGGCGTTCTGGCAAGTCTCCAGGAACTCGGCACTGCGCTTGATCGGAGATCTATCACCAAGATCTCGCTCATCGTTCCCGGTCACGACGGCAGGAAGGGCGCCGTGAAGGCGGTCTACACGTCCGCCGTGAGAGAGCGGATCATCGCCAGAATCAAAGCCCCGGTGCAAGAGCGCCTGAGTATCGAGGGCAAACTCGAAATGGCGGACTTCAAAGAAGCCGGCCGAGTTTGCCGGATCCATCCGACCATCGGCATGCCAGTGCAGTGTTCCTACGATTCCTCGAAGGACGAAGAGATCTACCAAGCGCTTCGTCGCCCGGCCCGCGTAACCGGCATAGCGCGCGTGAATCCGCACTCCGGCAAAGTGGAAGAGATCAAGATCGAAAAGATCGAGATCCTTGACGAACTGATGCTCGGTGCGCGTAACTTCACGGCTGGATACAGCCTTGAGCAGCTCGCGGAAATGCAGGGCGTCCAGCCTCTGAAACATCCGGACGATCTTGTTGGTGGTTGGCCCCTCGATGAAAACATCGATGAGTTCATCGAGGCAACTTACGAAAGCCGGAACTAACCTTCGCCACGATGGACGCGATTCTTGTCGACACCGACGTCTTCTCGTTTCTGATGAAGGGAACGGATACCCGCGCGGAGCTCTATAAGCCTCACGTCAAAGGGAAAACGATCGCGCTTTCATTCGTCACCGTCGGTGAGATCTTCGCCTGGGGAGTCAGGAGAAACTGGGGCCCGAGGAAGTTCGCCGATCTTGAACAGCGGATAAAGACCGCCGTCGTCGTGCCCTATGACCTCGATCTCTGCCGGGAATTCGGTCGAGTCAAGGCCGAGCTTCTGAAAACCGGCAATTCGGTTGCTGCGAACGATCTTTGGATCGCAGCGTGTGCGCTTCGCCATTCCATACCGCTTCTCACGCACAACGCGAAACACTTCGCAAAGATCCCGGGCCTTACTGTCGTCACCGAATCGGAGCGGCTCAAAGCGCCGTCAAACTCTAAGCTCTTCGAAGATCCACCTGCAGGCGGATAGTCTCCGGCTTGGCGCTGCGGTGCTTACGCATCCACTCCGAGAACAGGGCTTCGAATTCTTCGCGGGTGTAGATGCCCTTGTGAATTAGAAGCGTATTCATTGCGTAGACGGTCGCCACGAACCGCTCGTCTCTGGAGGCCAATTCCAAAACTTCGTCGAAAGACATGGCGCCACCCCTCGCGTAGATTCGATTAAAACCGGACGATAACCCTGCGCGCCGCACGCGTCAAACGATTTTCGCGACTCGGTTCTACATCACGCGCTTGGAGGTGAGCGGGTAGGATTGCAGGCCGGGGTCGGTGGTTGGGGCGATGGGGGTTTGGGGAGCGGCGGCGGGCAATTCGAGGGCGACGCGGGCGCCGTAGGGCTGATTGTTGGTCAGCGTGATTTCGCCGGAGCACTCGTGGATGATGCCGTAGCAGATGCTGAGTCCAAGGCCGGTCCCTTTGCCGACAGGCTTCGTGGTGTAGAAGGGATCGAAGGCGCGGTTGAGGTCGGCGAAGCCGGGACCGGAATCGTCGAATTGAATCAGGATGCGGCCGTCGTGATGCGAGGCGCGCATGTCGATATCGCGATGCACGCTTTCGCTGACGGCATCGATCGAATTATTGAGGATGTTGAGCAGGACCTGCTTCAGCTCGTCTTCGCCGATTCCCACGGGCGGGAGCGCTTCGTCGACCTCGAGCTTGACGTGGATGCCGCGCGCGCGAACGTGATATTCGCGCAACTGCAGGACGTCGTGAAGCGCGGTCGCGAGGTTGGCCGCGCGGAAGCTGGAGTTATTCTGGCGGCCGAAGCGGAGCAGGCCGTCGACGATCCTCTGCATGCGGCGCGCTTCGTGCGCCAGTTTTTCGACGCGGGGCCCGACCTTGGTTTCGCGCAGCTCATCGAAAAGCAGATCCGCGTAGCCGATCACGCCGGTGAGCGGATTGTTGAGTTCGTGGGCGACTCCGGCAACGAGCTGGCCAAGTCCGGCGAGCTTCTCGGAACGCACGAGCTGCTGGTGGAGGCGCACGTTTTCGAAAGTCACGGCGAGGTCGGAGGCGAAGACCTCGAGTTTGACCATTTCGGAGGTCTTCGAGTCGCCTTCGTCCTTCGATCCCGATAGATACAGGCATCCCACATGCACGCCGCGCCACGAAACCATCGGGATGAGTACGAGATCGGCCGCATCCGACATGCGGAACGACTGGCTGCCCGATTCGCTTTCCGTGGAGCGATGTTTCAGGGATTCGATGGCGTAGCCGCCGGAGTGTTCGCGCAGCGTGTCTTCTTCCTGCGGCGAGAAGCCGCTCGATCCGGCGAGGTAAAAGCGGCGATCTTCGCCGAGCAGGAAAAGCGCGGCGCGGCTGAAGGTGCTCGTGTCGGTGATCGCTTTCGCAACTTCACCGCAAAGAGTGACCGGGTCGTTTCCCGCCAGGAGGCGCGACGTGATCCGCGAGAGGCGGCCGAGCAATTGATTTTCGGCTTGCGTGCGCGCGGTGGTGTCTTCGACGGCCCTGGATTTATCCTCGAGCAGCGTCAATACCATGCCGAGAGCGACGAGAATTCGCGGCACGTTCCAGAAATCCAAATTGGCCTGAAAGTGGGGCGCAAGATAATGCAGGATCGCGCCAACCGGATATTCCGCTCCCCAGGCAAAGAAGCCAACTACCACGGTGCGTACGCCGAGCGAGGCGCGCCCGTAGAGCCGTCCGAAAAACACGCCCGTGAGACCGTAGGTGAGTCCGAGGATGGCGGAGATGGCGACCCAGGAACTGCCGGCCAGTTGTTCGTGAACCGCTCCAATCCCGATGGCGAGAAGCCCGGCGGCGACATATCGCCCCAGGCGCGGGGATGCCAGGAACGAAAAGGCGGCGGCGCCGAGAAAGGCCGCTGCAATCGATCCGGTCGAAAGCCAGGGTGTGCCCCATTTGAAACCGATGGAGAAAGATTGGGCCACCATGGGCAAGCCGAGCAGAAGAATCAGTCTGGTGCGCTTGCGGGAGTCGCTGGGCTCGAATAGGACGGAGGAGAGAAATACGATCCCGCGCTTTCGAGAGCCGCGTAATCGACCGCGGTTAGGAAGCTTCCGAGCGCTCCGGCGTGAATTTCGAGGGCCTGGGCGAAAAAATGCAAGAAAGTCAGCGCCCAGGCGAATGTCCACAGGCGCAGGCGAGGCGAGGGAGTCTCGCGCTGGATGGACATGAATATTCCGACCAGGACGACCAGGACGATCACGATCGGCAAGGCCGCCGGAAAAATGAACACGTAACCTCCGAGTCAACATAGTAAAGATCGCCAACAGCGGGTGCAATGGAGCGCGCGTACTAGGGGCAGGCAATCGAGCCACGCTCGAATGCGAACCGAGCAGGGTTAGCTTGGACGATGTGAGTCTAAGCTTCACTTATTCAGTATGTTACGGATTTCGAGCAGGACTTCGGCGCCTTCGGGAAGATCGAGTGGCTCGTTGGGCACAAGGACGCCTCTCGCGAATTTCGCGCGGACGCGCGGAGGACTGCGACGCGGGACGAGCCGCGGTGGCTTCCGCGCGCGGAGTTGCCGCTGGCGGCTGAGAGGCTGCCGGCGAAACTCCCGGGCCGAACGCGCCGGAATCGAGCGCGAGATTGGCCAGGGCGTCCGCTTCGCGATTGCTTTCGCGGCGAACGTGCTCGACGACGAAATATTCGAACTGGCGCGCGAGTTTCGAGGCGCGTTCGTAGAGCGGCTTGAGATCGGGGCTCTTTACCTTGTAGCGGCCCTGCATCTGGCGGACGAGCAAGTTCCGAATCGCTGCGGATGCGCAGGGCGTGGATATTGTGGGTGGCGGCGTAATCGAGGGCGGCGAGCAGCGCGTAGTATTCGGCGACGTTGTTGGTGTCGCGGCCGAGCTTCTTGCCCAGCTCGAGGATGATTTTGCCGTTCGGGTCGCGCATCACGACGGCGTAAGACGCCGGGCCGGGATTGCCGCGCGAGGCGCCGTCGATATTGGCGATGTAGACGCCCGAGGGCGGCGCCTGCCGGCGCCTGAATCCGAGAAGAGGCGTGCGTTCGCGTGCGGCGGAATTTTCGGGTGGGTCATGTCCGCGGGAAAATCCTCAGCACTCACCGTGCGCCGCAGCCGATGCGGACGCCTGCTGCGCGGGGCCGGAGCCGGGAGCGCCGGATTCGTCCGCCTCGATGTAATAGAGGATGCGCGTGCAGGTCTCGCAATGGAAGAGCTCGTCTTCGCCCTTCGCGCGGCGCATTTCCTGTATCACGTGCGGCCGGACGATCATGCCGCAGGCGCCGCATTTTTCGTTGCGAACTTCGACGAGCGCGATGCCATTGTGCTTGCGGACGATGCGGTCGTAATGATCGAGAAGATTTTCGGGGATGTCGGCGACGGCGCGGGCGCGATCGGCTTCGAGAGCGGCAATGTCCTTATCGGCGGCGGCCTTCTCGGCGTCGATTTTGGCGCGCTGGCCGCGGGCGGCTTCCTCGACTTCCTTCAAATCCTTTTCGGAGGCTTTCACGCGCCGGTCGTATTCCTCGGCGTTGACCATCTGTTCGAGAAGGCGATCTTCGGACTTGGCGATTTCGGCTTCCGCCATTTCCACTTCGTGCTGGAGAGCCTTGTAGGCCTCGTTGGTTTTCACCTGCGAGGTCTGGTCGCGATACTTGCGGACGCGTTCTTTATGCTGCTCGACGTCGAGCTCGTATTTCTTGCGGTCCTTGATGGTAGCGAGCTGCGCGGCTTTGCTCTGTTCGAGGGTGGTCTTGGCGGCGGCCACGCGGGCGTCTATTTCGGCCGTCTTTTTCGGCAAGGCGGCGAGCCGGGCGCGGATTTCGCGTAGCCGGGTGTCCACGGCTTGCAGATCGAGGAGAGTCTGGAGAATCTTTTGCACGGCTGCGCGCATTCTAGCACAGTGCCGCGCCAGGCCCGATTGGCACGCCCAATGGAGGGGCTCGGGCCCAAGGGCGAGTCCACAGCCCGAGCATTTGGTCGTCAAGCAAGCTCAGGCTTGCAGCGGCACTGGCGTTTTTGCCTGTTCGTTTTTTGTCTTGACAACAATCTTCGCCAGGTGTTATTGGGACAATCGCATTGGGTGGGAGATACCAGGTTTCACGAGGGGGTTCTGGTGTGCCGCGGCATACCCGCTACCGCCTCTTCCGCACGCGTTCAAACCCGGACAGGGGTCCGAACCAGCAACACGTTGGAGGGACCATGAAGCGGATTGCGGCCCGGTTCGTCGTAGTGAGCCTGTTCTTTTTCGGATGTTGTGCCGGAGTTTTTGCGCAGGCCACGTCGCAGATCTCCGGAACGGTGACGGATGCCTCGGGAGCAGTGATAGCGGGCGCGCAGATTACCGCGACGCAAACCGATACGGGACTCACGCGGAGCGTGACGTTGAATGCGGGCGGCGTGTACGTGCTTCCCGATCTGCCACTTGGTCCGTACCGGATGGAGGTCAAGAAGGAAGGCTTCACCACGTTCGTGCAGACGGGCGTCGTTTTGCAAGTCGGCACCGCTGCAACCATCAATCCGGCGTTGAAAGTCGGCGCCGTGTCCCAATCCGTACAAGTAGAAGCCACAGCGCCCATGACCGATACGACGACGACGGGTGTGGGCCAGGTGGTCAATTCCCAGAGCGTAGTGGATCTGCCGCTCAACGGGCGCCAGGTGACGCAGCTGATCACGCTGGCGGGCGCATCGAATACTGTCCAGGCCGGTTTCGGCGGGCAGCCGTCAGTGGGAAACCTCGTCTCGAGCAAGAACTACCCGAACGAAGACTTGGTGAGCGTCGCCGGTGGAATACTGAATGGAACGACGTACCTAATGGACGGAGGAACGTTTAACGATCCTTTCAACAACCTCAACCTGCCCACTCCTTTCCCGGATGCAATCCAGGAATTCAACGTGCAAACGAGCGCGATCCCAGCGCAGTACGGCGAACACACGGGAGGCGCGATCAACATCGCCACGAAATCCGGCACGAACGCGTTCCATGGAGACGCATTCGAATTCGTTCGCAACTCCGACTTCAACGCCAAAGATTTCTTCAGCGCGTCAGCGGCGCACCCGGATGGACTGAGCGACGGCCTGAAACGCAATCAGTTTGGAGGCACCATTGGCGGGCCGATCAAAAAGGACAAGGTGTTCTTTTTCCTGGGCTACCAAGGAACGTTGATCCGGCAAGCGCCTCCCTCCAACCAGGCCATTCTCCCCACGGCTTCGGAGCTTGCAGGTAATTTCCAAAATTACATCTCGCAGTGCTTCCAAGGACGCACGCCTCCGACCCTGAATTCGGCCTACTACACGGACAACCAACTCAATTACGCGGTCCCGGCGGAAGTTCTGGCCTTTGCGAGCCACTTCCCGGTCGGCCCGGAGCCTTGCGGCGTGACGACATTTCAACTTGTCGCCAATCAAAATGAGCATATGGGCGTCGGTAGGGTCGATTATCTGATCAACTCCAAGCAAACGCTCTTTGTGCGTTATTTCGGAACGCACGAAGTGCAGCCCTCCAGCTATACCGGAAACGAACTCACCGTTGTGAACGCGGGCACCGATGACCTGGTGAATTCCATCGTGGTTGGCCACACCTATCTCGTGAACAGCGCGATGGTGAACACATTCCATTTCACCTACAATACGGACGGCGTCACGAAATTTCAGGTGCCGATCGTCAACCCTACCGACCTTGGCGTCCTGGGCATGTATACCTCCGCTGCCCCCTTCGTCCACTTTTCGAACATCAACATCACCGGCGATTTCCAGAGCGCGGGCGGATTCGCCACGCCCGGTCTTGTAAACACGAAGACCTGGCAGCTCGCGGACGACTACAACTGGACCAAGGGTGCACATCAGCTCCAGTTTGGGGCCAGCTTCATTCGTCCTTCGCAAAACTCCACCTTCTGCGTCTATTGCAACGGACTGTTTACTTTCTCCGGTGGGGCCACGGGTGATCCGATGTCCGATTTTATCGCCGGAGCGCTCGGTTCGATGACCCAGCTGAATATCTCGCATGACGACGAAAACTGGAGATACCTGGGCCTCTACGCGCAGGACAGCTGGAAGATCAACTCACGCCTCACGCTGAACTACGGCTTGCGCTGGGAGCCTTTCCTTGGCGGCACGTTTCCGCTCGGACAGGTCTCGCATTTCAATATGGCGGATTTCGTGGCGGACGTTCACTCCACGAAATATCCGAACGCCCCTGCGGGAACTCTGTACTCGGGCGATCCGGGCTTCCAAACCGGGAATCGGCCAAGCGATACCCAATGGAATAATTGGGCGCCACGTATCGGCTTAGCTTGGGATCCCACCGGCAGTGGCAAGACCCTCATTCGCGCCTCTTGGGGAATTCTCTACGATACCCCTGAGACGCTCTTCTTTTACAACTACGCTGGAGAGCCGCTGTGGGGCGAGGGCATAACGATCATCCCCCCGACCGGGTCAGTTGCGTGCGTATCGCCGCCTGCGCCAGCGGGTACATGCGATACCTTCGTGAATCCCTGGGCTTATTACACAACCGGCGTGAGCCCGTTCCCGGTCACGCAGAATGCCACCACGCCATACCCGTTCTACTCATCGTACGAGTCAGCTCCATTGCACGTTCACAACACCTCCATGGAGCAGTGGAACCTGACGATTCAAAGGCAGATCGGGGCAGCGTGGCTCTTGAAAGCCAGCTACCTGGGCAACGATTTAGTGCACCTGTGGACGATTCAGGAGCAGAATCCCGGAGTCTATATCACGCCGGATGCCACTGGCAGCTGCACGGTCAACGTCTACAACAACACCCTGGGCATGGTGCAGCCGAAAACCTACACTCCGTGCGATTCGAGCACAAATACCAATCAGCGGCGCCTACTCTCGCAATTGAATCCCGCGCAAGGACAATTTTACGGGGGGTACCCGGGATTGGACGACGGCGGCACGGGCAGCTACAACGCGCTGCTCCTTTCCGCGGAGCACCGTTTTTCAAACCACTTCCAGATGCTGGCGAACTACACGTACTCGCACTGCATCTCCGATACGTGGACCCAGGCGATCAACGCGCCGGAGTTCATCGATCCGACGAACCGGCGATTCGACCGCGGGAACTGTGCAAGCGTGGATATTCACCACAACTTCAATCTGTCTGCCGTTCTGCAATCGCCGCACTTCTCCTCGAAAATACTCCAGTGGATCGCCGGCGACTGGCAGCTTTCGCCCATCGTCAGCGCCCACTCGGGGAGCTATTTTACGGTGACCTTGGGTGGAGTGAACGCCGACGACGCAGCGAACGGAATCGCCGGGCAGCGCCCCGACATGGTGCCTGGCGTAAGCCCTTACTGCGCCCCGAAGCGCGTCTCGCCGTATTTTACGCCGGCCGGCAACTGCTGGATCAACTCGGCCGCGTTCTCTTACCCCGGAGGCGGAGCGGTCAAACTGTCCAACAATCAATACCTGGAACCGGGCGCCTTTGGAAACGAAGGCGTCAACAATTTGGAAGGCCCAGGCTATTTCGATGTCGACTTCGCATTGTCCCGGCGGTTCCCGATCACGGAAAGGCAATCCATCGAAATCCGGTGGGAGACCTTCAACGTCGAGAATCGCGTGAATTTCGTGAATCCCGGGACTGCCGGCATCGCTGCGGTGGGCACGAGCAACACCGTCTTCGGAACCGGCAGTACATTCGGCATGATTTCTTCGGACGTCGCTCCCAGAATCATGCAGTTCGCGCTCAAGTATGCCTTTTGAGCATAGGCATACGACGGCCCAAAGAGAATAGCGTGGCGCCTGCTTGGCGTCATTCTTAGCGTGATTGATGAGGGTGCCTCTTGTTGCAGGCGTTGATCCGAGCGATCAAAACCTGCTCCCGAGGGGCGCCCTTCATTAACTTTCAAGGCAATCCACGCGTTGCCCTTCTTGTCGGGTCCCAATTTCGCATGCTACGTTCGCTTTTGGCGTGCATTCCCGGTTAGGCGGGCGTGCTTCTCGGATCGCGCACAACCGTTTCGCGCGCAATTCCTTTATTTCAAGAATAACGAATGCGCAAACTCCTCAACGATCTGAGCATTCGCGGGAAGCTGGTGCTCTTGATCAGCGGCTCGGTCTGCGTCCTCACGGCCGCTGTGCTGACCGTCGTCTGGGTGCAGAGCGTGCGGCAGGTGCGCGCGATCGTCCACGATCAGCTTGACGCCAATCGCCAGCTCTTTGCCTCCGCCGAGCGCAGCCACTACCAGTCTCGCGTTTACAAGGGCACGGCGCTTGCCGGCTTCTCCGGCTGTCGCTGATGCCCTGGAGACCAACGACCGGGCCGCCGCTTGCGCGTTCCTCTCGCAAGTCCTGGCGTCGCCGCGCTTCGGTCCCAACGACGACGATCTCGATTACGTTTCCATACGTCGTAGCGATGGCTCGATCCTCGGCTTCGCCATCCAGCACCATCCGGTCTGCGACCCGCAGATTCTTTCCTGGCAACTCGCCGATGTGCACGAAGCGCTCTCGGGGGCACCCGAAATCACCACGTGGAGCCGGGCCCGACAACGCGGTCTATCGCATTTTTGCGTTTCCTGTTCGCGGCGCGGACGGGCCCATCGGCTTCCTCAATATCGGCTTCGAGGAAGATGACGGCATCGCGGCCGGCGCGAAACTTCGCTCTGGGGTCGACGTCGTCACCTGGCAGGAAAACGAGGACAAGCAGGTGCATATCCTGGGCGTGAGCGATCCGAGCCTGCGCGCACCACTGACGGCGCTTTTCGGCGAGAACCCCGATCTCCATCATCCTTTCGATTTTCACACCCGCAACGGCGAATACGAGGGCGAAGAGGTGCTGGTGGCCGACACGGGAATGATCGAACACAATCCCGCCGGCGTGCACATGGCATTCGTCGAATCGGTGACGCGCCGGATGCGGCCTTTTCGAATCCTCGAGGAATTTCTGGCCGGGCTCGCGCTCGCCGCCCTGCTGCTGGGCGCCGGTCTGGGATTTTTCTTTTCCGGCCTGATCTCCGCTCCGCTTGTGAATCTCGCGGGCGCGGCGCGAGAGCTTGAGCAAGGGAGGTACGAGGCGATCGAATCTTTTCGCTCCGCGCATGCGAACCGCCTGGAGGCACGCGATGAAATTGGCGATCTCTCCCGCGCGTTCGTCGACATGGGCCGCGGCCTCAAGCAGCGGTTCGCCATGTCGAAGTACATGTCGCGGACGACGTACCAGATGCTCGAGCAGAGTGGCGCGGCGAATCCCGCGGGCGAGCGCAAGTGGCTCGCGCTCGTCTTCTCCGACGTGCGGGGCTTCACCGCGTTCTCCGAAAACCGCGATCCCGCCCTGGTGATCGAGCGGCTGAATGAGGTGCTTGGCCTCGAAGCCGATGTGGTGCGCCGCCACGGCGGCGACGTGGATAAATTTGTCGGCGATGCCATGTTCGCGTGGTTTGCCGGTCCCGACCGCTGCCGCCACGCTGTTGACGCCGCGGCAGAGATTCTTTCCGGGCTGCAAGCCCGTTTTGGAGGCAAGGCCGGCACGGAAATCGGCTTTGGTATCCACGTCGGCGAGGTCGTGGTCGGCAGCATGGGCAGCCAGGATCGCCGCGACTACACCGCCATCGGGCGCAGCGTGAACCTCGCAGCGCGCTTATGCTCCGCGGCCAAATCCGGACAAATTCTGGTTTCGGAGGCCGTCGCCACGGAACTCGAGGACGCCATTTCTCTCAATCCGCTTCCTCCGATCTCCGCGAAGGGATTTGCGGAGCCGGTCCGCGTCTTCGAAGTGCAGCCGGCGAAACCGTCGCCCGCCACGAACTCGATTCTGCCTCCCGTCACGAGCCTCTCCTAGGAAGATGGTTTTGCCCGGAAAGCGACGGCCCGCATTCAGCCGCCAAACTGACCTGCCCCTGCGTGGAGTAGGCTTTCGCGGAGGTGCGAATTGCCGGTAGAATGCGGGCGCATTCGGAGGAGAAAGCATGCCATATGTGCAAGTGACGTGGGTTGCGGGGCGCACGCCCGAGCAGAAACGGAAGCTGGCCGAGCGAATCACCGACGCGCTGATCGAAGAAGGCCGGGCGAAGCGGGAAAACATCCATGTGACGTTCGTCGATCTGCCGCCGACGGATTATGCCGAGGCCGGCGTCACGGTGGCGGATCGGAAGCGCACGCCGTAACCACGCGCCGTAACGACGCGACTCGGATCGGCTTGGCGAGTATACTGCGGCGTACCTGCACCAATAAGGGATGTACATCGCCGGGCGCCATATGATATGGAGAGACATTCGATCGGAGGCTGCGATGCGAAAGTTTGCGATCGGAGCAGTACTTCTGGCTGGACTGTGCGCCGCGACGTCTGCGCGAGCGCAGCAGGCGACGGCCGGCCCTACGGATCCCAAAGCGCAGAAGACCTACGAACACGCGCTGAAGCTCGTTCAGCAGCACATGGATGCGCAGGCGCTCGATTCTTTCAAGAAAGCCGACAAACAGGATGGGGGCAAGTGCGCGGCCTGCCAATCGGCGATCGTGAAGTATGGAATGGAGCTGTGGGACTGGAAAACCGCGGCCGAGGCGGCGCAGGAAGAATTGGCGGAAGCGAAGAAGAACGCGGATCTCGCGCTGGCGCATTACGATCTCGGCCGTGTGTTTCTGGAAGAAGCCCTGAGCAAGAACAAGCCTGAGATGTTTACCCAGTCGCACGTGGAATTCTCGAAAGCGCTCGAGGCGTATCCGAATTTTCCCGACGCGATGTTTCTGGATGGCCGCGCGCTGGCCCACTTGAATCAGGACGATGCCGCGAAAGCGGATTTCCGGACGTATCTGAAATTCGCTGCCGTCGGCGATCTCGACCGCCAGAGGGCCCAGCGCTATCTCGGCAATATCGAGCTGGCGAGGGAACGGATGGCGCCCGCGTTTGCGGTGACCACGATCGATGGAAAGCGCGTCTCGCTCGACGATCTGCAGGGCAAGGTGGTGCTGCTCGATTTCTGGGCTACGTGGTGCGGGCCCTGCCGCGAGGCGCTGCCCAACATGAAAAAGATCGCCAGCAAATTCCAGGGGCAGCCGCTCGCGATTCTCAGCGTGAGCCTCGATAGCGATGCAAAACAGTGGCAGGACTTCGTCGCGAAGAACGAGATGACCTGGCTGAATTACCGCGACGGGGGTTTCGAGGGGCCGATCGCGAGATTATTCGGCGTCCAGGCGATTCCGCATACGTTCACGATCGATGCGGATGGGGTGCTGCGCGACGAGCACATCGGAGATGCGTCGATCGAAGGCCGGCTCAAGAAGTTGGTAGCGCAAGCCCAGGCGGCGCAGAACACATCAGGGGCGGCGAGCAGCCGATGATCCTGCGAGTGAAATAGAAGCGCGTCGATTCCCGCGGTTGAAAACTCCTACTTTCAGAGATAGTATCCTGCCGCCATGATTGTGATGATGCGAGGCGATGGCGCCTTGCATTCGCGCGATCGGCAAGGGGAAGCTAGATGTGACAGGGGGAATGATGCCGGGAACGCCGTATCCGAAAGAGCAGATGCATCGCATCGCTTACACGAAGCTTACGCCAGAACAGATTACAGACAAGCTGGGCCCGGCCGCCAAGAGCGGGCCGACAAGCGCCTCGCCGCTCTCCGACGTGTTCGCCGGCAAATCGATCAAAATCGTTACCGATAATGGGCCGGCGCTGGCCTACACATTCAGCGGGACCAACCGCCTTTCGGTGACGGAGAACAGCGGCGCCGCGGTGGACGCGGGATATGGCGCGCTGACCCTGGGTCGAACGTCGCGTTCTTCTCGCACATGATCCCCGGACACGCAGCGCGGCTACGCCGTGGCGATCGACCAGGGCACGAACCTGGCGACGGTATTCGAGCTGTGGTTCAGCGGCTATAAAGACAATCGCGAAGTGCAGCGCGAGATTTATTACGGCTACGTCGAGCAGCCGGGGCAGGAAGCGCCGAAAGGGCGCCATGTCGACGACGAACCGCGTCGAGGGCAAAGGCTTCTATTGGAAGCAGGACGCGGGCGCGGAGACGCTCGAGTTTTATCCCTCGGCGGCCTACTCGAATTTTGTGGAGCTGTCGCGATTCGGCGGCGAGCTCAGCTTCTGCGGTCCTTCCGACTACATCAAGATCAACGACGACCGCTACATCTACACGCGCACCGAATGCGAATTCTCCGGCACCTTCACGGCGTACGTGATGGACCTGAACCGCGTCGAGCAGGTCGGCGTCCGGCTCGGCTTCGATGCCGACGACGCGCTGGAATATTACATCTTCCGCGGCGAAGGGCGAATGGCTGGGACAGCACGCTCAGTTCGAGAAGTTCGGCGACGAAGCGGCATCGCCGGTTCCAGCGGCCGCGCGCCGGCCAGACTGCGGCGAAGGGCGCGCGGCGCGTTTATCGGCCGCTCAAGACGATGGCGAAAATGACGAAGGCCGAAGTCGACGCCGCCTGCGCCAAGAGAACGACCGCTTTCCCGGCGAGCACCACCGGTCCCGCCGCGGGCATGGGCGGCAATCTTGGGCCGAACACCGACTTATCTGGCTGGCAAGACGTTCACGCTGCGCTACGATAACGCGCCGGCGATCGAGTATCGCGTCGAGGACGCCGAAAATCTTAACTGGCGGAAGGAAGGCGACGCCAACTGGACGAAGGCGCGCTATCAGGGCTGGGAATCGATGCCCGGAGTGATCATGTTCGGCCACCTGCTCGAAGGCACGCCGAACCATGACGGGCACGCGATCGTCGCGGATTTCGACCAGGGCCTGGTGACGTGCTTCAACGGATTATCTGAACACGCCCTATTTCGCCAACGAGGCGGGCGTGAAGACGCTGTTCGGCGTGATCGAGATGGAAGGCTTGATTCCGCCGAAGTACAACCGCCACAAGTTCACGGAGGAGATGCTCGGGCGCGCGGTGAGCCAGAACTACGCGCCGAACCTGACCTCCATGCACCTGTACACGACGCCGCATTCGCTCTCGTGGATCATTTTTACCGACACCGATGCCGGCGGGCTCGAGTGGAGCGGGCCGGCGGCCTACGTGAAGATTCGCGACGGCCTGTTTTTCATGTATTGGCTGGAGGAGGCCTGCAACGGGACGCTCGGCACGATCCTGGTCAACTTGCATACGATGCGCGACGTGGGAGTCGGCTACAACTGCGGCCCAAATGGCCTCAGCATGAGCGCAGTCGGCGCGCACGAGCGGCTCGCCGGACAGTTCGATATCAAGCGCTTCTATCAGGTGAAGACATCACGGGGGTGCGGCATGACCAGGGACACTGAACTTCCACTTCCACGCGCCGTTCGTTTCTGAAAGGCGGCGCACTGCTGGCCGCGCCGCTGGCTGCCGTCGCCGTGCCCGCCGCGATCCTGGCGGACGACGAGCCCAAGGCGCGCCTGGCGAAGCTGGAGAACGAAGCGGCGATCCGCGAGCTGCATCAGGCGTGGCTGCGGGCAATCAACACCGGAGCGCGCGACGAGGCTGCATCTCTCTTTGCCGATCCGCAAGCGCGCTGCGTTCGACCTAGCTGTGCGCAGCATCGCGGCAGATCATGCCGGCGAGCCGGACGCGATCGAGATCGCCGCGGACGGCAAGCGCGCTGCCGGGCGGTTCCATTGCGCCGTGGAAATCGAAAGCGCGATCGCGCAGGACTGCACGCTCGGGCAGATGGCGCACGCGCAAGGCGGCGGCTTCGTCCGCCGGACGGAGCGCCGCGTGCTGCGCGTCGAATACGTGAAGTCCGCCGGCGCGTGGGCGATCGCGAAGGTCGAGTTCGCGCCAGCGTAACTCGTTTTGCTATCCCGCCCGCCATAAAGGATAAAGGCACCCAGCCGCTGCCCGGTTCTTCAGCCCGGCATCTATTCACGTTTCGGCTCATGGTACAATCCAGCCATGAATGTGATTGTCAAGGATCGGGATATCCTTGGAGGCGCTCCGGCCTTTCGCGGGACGCGAGTGCCGATCCAGACCCTATTCGACTACCTGGAAGGCGGCGAAACACTCGAAGACTTCCTTCAGGGCTTTCCCACCGTAACGCGCGAATCGGCAGTCGCCGCACTCGAAGAAGCGAAGGGCCTTTTGCTCGCCCACTCCTAGATGCGCGTTCTGATCGACGAATGTATCGATGAGAGATTCCGGAACCATTTGCCCGGCCACGATTGCCAAACGGCACGTTACGCCGGATTGGCGGGACGGAAGAACGGCGAGCTTCTTACGGCGGCGGAAACCCGATTTGATGTCTTCATCACCACGGATCAAGGCATCGAATATCAGCAGAATTTAACTGGGCGGAATATCGCCATCATCATCTTTTGCACGAAGTCGAACCGCTTAAGAGATCTGCTGCCCCACGTGCCCACTTGCCTTGCGCACATCGAATCCGTTCAACGCGGTCAGATCGTGAGAATCGAAGATTAGGCGGCTTTGACCAGCCTCAGCCGCACTTAGGGCGTGATCTGGACGGTCATCGTCTGATCGATGGAATAATTGTGGCAACCGGGAAGCGGGGGCGACGTGCAGGTTGCCGTCGCTTGGAAAGTTTGGTCGGATGCTTGAACGTCGTACGAGTAGCCCTGACGATTCGGCTTGCGCATCTGCATCGCGCCATCCGATAGCAGCTCGTCGAGCGACGCGTACCTGCTGTTTTGAACCTGGTACATGCGTTCGGCCTGCGCGATGGCGATGAGATCGTTTTGCGCGCCGACGGCGTTGATCGTTGCCACCGGCGTGGTTGCGCCCACGGATTGACCCGAAGTAAGGAAATATTTGTAGACCATCACCGAGATCAACGCCACGATCAAAAGCCCGATGATGCTGCCCAAGCCTCGCATGATCCACCTCGCATTTCGCTCCTTTAATGGCACCACACCGGCCAACAGGGCCGCAACCTTCGATGGCGCGCGTGTGCGCACAGGGACACGGCGAAAGTAAGGCGATATTCGGCTGCGAGTCGATCCGCGCGCGAAACACAAAAAGGCAAGTTCATCACCGCTGAGACGCAGAGGACGCGGAGAATGCCCGGTGCTTTCCGGCGATGATCGCAGGGCTGGAGGCGCCGAGCGGACACGGGCCAGAGCCCGTACTAGCGAACCGAGAGGATCACCTTGCCGATGTTCTTGCGGTCCTGCATGTACTGATGTGCTTCGGCGGCTTGTTCGAGAGGGAATGTCTTGCTGATGACAGGTTTGATTTTGCCGTCGGCGTAGAGGCGGAAAAGATCCTCGAGTTCCTTGCGCAGCAACGCGCCGCGCGAGCGCACGCGCCCGAGGTTCACGCCGATCACAGCCGCGTTCTTCTCCATCAGCTTCAGCGGATGGAAGCGAGGAGTCTCGAGGTAGGCGCGGGCAGAGCGCAGCGGGCTTCGCTTTCCGTCCGAACTCGCCGCAGCCGAGAAGCCGTAGACCACGAGGCGGCCCACGGGACCCAGGCACTTGAAGCTGCGCGAAAATGATTTGCCGCCGATCGGGTCCATTACCATCTCGACGCCGTCGGGCGCGAATTTCTTCACGACCTCGACGAAATCGCTCTTTTCGTAGTCGATCGCGTGATTCACGCCGATCTTGCGGAGATACTCCTGCTTGGCCGGCCCGGCGGTTCCAAAGATGACCAGGTCGCGGGTGTGGGCGAGCTGCACGGCGGCGATTCCGACGCCGCCCGCGGCGCCATGGATCAGGATGCGGTCGCCGGGCTGCAGATTGCCCATCGTGAACATCGCGTGATACGCGGTCAGGTAATTCGCGGGGATCGCAGCGCCATCCTCGAAGCGCATGCCGGGCGGCAGGCGGTGGACCTGCGTCGCGGGCACGGCAGCCCACTCGGCGTACGCGCCAAATTCGGGGAAGGCCATCACGGCGTCGCCGACTCGAAGCGCTTCGCCCTCGCCGCCCTTCGCGCCATCGGCGGTCTTTTCGACCACCCCGGCAATTTCGAGTCCTGGGACGAACGGCGGCTTGGGCCCGCCCGGATAGATGCCCATGCGCTGCATGAGGTCGGCGAAATTGACGCCGATCGTCTTGACGCGGATCAGCACCTCGCCCGCCTTCGGCTGGGGATCGGGCAGTTGCTGAAGTTCAAAAACGTTGGGCGGTCCATACCGCCTAACGACGAGCGCGCGCATCTAACTCTCCTTGGTGCCCAGTCCGTGCGTGAATCCGGTAACCACCACTCTTCCGATATCGTCCATCCATGGGACCGGAAGACAATCGCCTCCGGCTTTTCATTTGGGAAACGGACCATCCTATCTTAAACTGTTGGACTTCGCGCAATGATCAAATACAAATATAGACGCAGTATCTCCATGACGGCCGCGGCGCTGCTGGCCATGGCCTGGACGTGTCTCGCAGCCAATCGCCCGCCCGCGAAGCCGGCGGACGCGCAACCCGCCGTCCTTACGGCGATGCAGCAGGAGCTCGACCAGTCGTTCGAGACGCTTTCGAAGGCCGAGCCGCCCGCCTACTTCATCAGCTATACGGTTTCCGACCGTCAGTATGCCGACGTTTCGGGATCGAATGGCGCGCTGCTTTCGAGCACCGAAGATCGCGGGCGATGGCTCGAGACGCAGACGCGCGTGGGCAGCTATCAGCTCGACGACACGCACAAGTTGCCGAGCCAGCAGCCGAGCTGGACCAGCCCCGGCACGTCCGTGATCCTCGACAGCGACATCCCCGTGCTGCGGCGCGAAATCTGGCGCGAAACGGACCAGCAATACCGCGCGGCCGTGCAAGCGCTGATCAAGGTGAAGACGAGCGAGCAAGTGCAGGTGCAGACGACCGAGGGCGCAGCAGCCGATTTTTCGCACGAGCCGCCGCAGAACTATATCGGCCCCCCGGTGGACATCCATGTGGACCGCAAGCCGTGGGAAGAGCGCGTGCGGAGATACACCGCGGCTTTCAGCAAATCGCCCGCGGTGCTGAATTCGATCGCGACGTTCACGGCGCTGGCGACCAATCAATATCAGGTCAACACGGAGGGAACGAAGCTGGCGTTTGGCCAGATCCACTACCGGCTCGAGCTTTTCGTGCAGAGTAAGGCGCCGGACGGGATGGACATCGAGCGCTACGCCAATTTCGATTGGCTCGACCCCAAGGACGAGCCGAGCGACAAAACGATCTTCGCCAGCATCCACAAGCTGATCGAAGAAACCGAGGCGCTCGATAAGGCGCCGCTCGTCGATCCCTACGCCGGGCCCGCGCTGCTGACGGGCCGCGCCGCCGCCGTTTATTTCCACGAAATGTTCGGCCATCGCGCGGAAGGATTCCGCGAGAAAGACATCAACGAAGGGCAGACCTTCGCCAGCAAGATCGGCCAACAGATTTTGCCCGATTTCATTTCCATTAAGGATGATCCGACCGAGAAGTTGCTTGGCGGGCAGATGCTGCTGGGCTACTACCCGTACGACGACGAGGGCGTGCCGGCGCAGGACGTTCATCTCGTCGATCACGGCGTGCTGAAGACGTTCCTGATGTCGCGCTCGCCGCTGGTCAACATTCCGCATTCGAACGGCCACGGGCGGCGCCAGCTTGGCTACGCTCCGGTGGCGCGCCAGGGCAACCTGATCGTTTCCAGCTCGAAAACGATGACCAACGCGCAGCTTCGTGAAAAACTGATCGAGCTGGTCAAGGAGCAGGGCAAGCCGTTCGGCCTGCTGATCGACGATATCTCCGGCGGGTTTACGTTTACCGGCCGCAGCGAGCCGCAGGCTTTGCAGGTGACTCCGCTGGTCGTCTACAAGATTTTTCCCGATGGGCGCCCGGACGAACTCGTGCGGGGAGTGAATCTCGTGAGCACGCCCCTCGTCTCGCTGGGCAAGATCGTCGCCACCGGCGACACGCCCGAGATTTTCAACGGCTATTGCGGAGCGGAATCCGGTTCCGTGCCGGTATCCGCGGTTGCGCCCGAGACGCTGTTTTCCGAGATGGAGTTCGCCAAGAAAGAGACATCCACCGACCGGCCGCCGATCCTGCCGCCGCCCGCGCACGATCCCGACGCAAAGGGGCAGCAGTGATGAAACTATCGACGTGTGTACTGCTCCTGGCGATGTTTGCGATGCCTGCGTGCGCGGCGGCAAAGGGCGCTGATGGCCCGGCTCGCGCCGTGGGGACCATGCCGGATGATATTTCCGCGGCTCTTGCGGCGCAGACGACGGCCGTTGAAAACGACAGCGATCAGACTCTCCACGCCATGCACGACGAAATGGAGCGGTCGCGCACGCGGCTCGTGCTGCCCGATGCGGACAAACCGTTCTTCATCCAGTACCGCCTGCTCGATCTCGACGTTCGCAGCGTCACGGCTTCCTTCGGCTCGCTGATTTCAAGCTCGGTTGCGCGGGAGCGGCTGATGAGCGTCAACGTGCGCGTCGGCGATTACCATCTCGACAGCTCGAATTTCTTGAGCGAAGACGGCTTTCAGGGGTTTCTCGGCTCGACGGGCGAAGTCGGGATCGACCGCGATTACAATTCCTTGCGACAGGACCTCTGGCTCGCCACCGATCAGGCGTACAAGGCCGCCGTCACGCAGATGTCGCTGAAGCAGGCGTTTCTGCACAGCCTGACGAAGCCGCCGGAGATCGACGATTTCTCGCAGTCCTCGCCCATCATCAAAATCGAGCCGCATGCGGAACCGGACTGGACTTCGCGCAACTGGGACGATGAAGCGCGCGCCGCCTCCGTCGCGCTGAAAGACTACCCGCAGCTCTACGGCACGCGCGTCACCTATTACATCGTCTATGCGACGACGTACCTGATGACCAGCGAAGGCACCACGATGCGCACCTCGACCAGCCTCGCTTCGATCGAGGCTGCGCTCGATACTGAAGCCGACGACGGCTTGCCGCTGCACAATTTCTATTCCGTTTACGCCGCGAAGCCCGGCGAATTGCCCGATGCCGCGACGGTCTCGAAGGCGCTGACGCAAGCCGCGACCGACTTGCTCGTTCTCCGCGCGAGCCCGCTCGTATCGGATTACACCGGGCCGGTGCTCTTCGATGCGCCCGCGGCTGCGTCGGTGCTCGCGCAGGTGCTCGAGCCTTCGCTTTCCGGCGCGCGGCCGCCGCTTTCCGCGACGCAGGATTACGATTCGTTCATGGACCGCGTCGGCGGGCGCAACGAATGGTCCGGCCGCGTCGGCACGCGCGTGCTGCCCGCGACGGTCACGCTGACCGACGATCCCACTGCGACCGATTTCCAGGGCCAGCCGCTGCTCGGCGCCTACGATATCGACGACGAGGGCGTGAAATCGCAGAAGGTGACGATCGTCGAAAACGGCATGTTGAAAAGCATGCTGATGTCGCGCCGCCCCGGCCCCGATTTTCAGCTTTCTAATGGCCACGCGCGCTCGTCCATGCTTGCCGACCCGCTCCCGCTCAACAGCAACCTTTTCTTCCAGTCGAGCGCCGCGATCAGCCCGGCCGACCTGCGCACGAAATTCCTGGCCGCCTGCAAGGACGATGGCCAGCAATGGTGCATCGAAGTGAAGCGCATGGATAATCCCGCGCTCGGCGCGCTGCGCCAGCAGGACTTCGGAGATTTCATGGGCCAGATTGGCGGAGATATCGAGAGCGGGGCGCGCATGCCGCTGGCTCTCTATCGCGTCTACGTCTCCGACGGGCACGAAGAGCCGGTGCGCCAGGGCGTGATCGAGGGGCTCACTGTGCGTTCGCTGCGCAACATTCTCGGCATCGGCAACGATTCCACCGTCTACACCTACATGCAGCAGAATTCGACGGCCGGCCTCGCCGGCACGGCGCTCGGCTCGTTTGGTTCGGCGCAGGGCGGCATCCCCAGCACGGTGATTGCGCCGTCGCTGCTGCTCGACGAAGTCGAGATCCGCGGATTCCACGGGGAGCCGCGCCGCCTGCCGCTCGTTCCCATGCCGCCGCTAAAGTGACGACCCGACGAGGGTCGTCATCCTGAAGCCGACGCCTTTGGTTTACGTCGGCTGAAGGATCTCTCTTCCATCCGACCGGGGCCGCCCAATCGAGGGTGCCGAGGATGCGCGAGGCAACGACACCGCCGCGCATCGAGGATCGTCACTTCTTTGCGAAGTAGACTTCCTTGCCGCGCAAGCCATCGTGCGAATGGTGTAGCGGCAGCACGCCTTTCGGCATCTGCCGCAGCTCGTCGGGAACCATCATGCCGGGGGCGCCTTTCGCCGGCGTCACGCCGCCGTCGGCGAGCAGCAGCGCGCCGGTGATGTAGCTCGCTTCATCCGAAGCGAGGAACGCGAAGATGTTCGCCATCTCTTCCGGGCTGCCGCGCCGTCCGAGCGGGACCATCCCGCCGATCGTGTCCTGAATCTCGGGGCTGAGCGGGCCGCCGGGGCCGCGCGTCCACGCGGTGTCGATCGCGCCGGGGCAGACGCAGTTGGCGCGCACGCCGTACTTCGCCTGCTCGAGCGCCACGCCCTTCGCGAACGCGTGCAGGAACGCCTTGCTCGCACCGTAAGGCGTGAACATCGCCGAGCCGTTGATCCCAGCCTCGGAGCCGGTGAAGAGGATGTTGCCGCGCGTCTTCTGCAGGTGCGGCAGGGCGAATTTCGTCATTAGGAAGGCGGTGCGGATGTTCGCGCGGATCGTGCGCTCGAAATCCTCGATGCGATAGGCGTCGGTCTCGGCATTGGCGATGAAGACGCCCGCGTTGTTCACGAGCACGTCGATGCGCCCGAAGTGCCGGATCGCCGCATCGACGCACGCGCGCGCCTGCGACTCGTCGGCCAGATCGCCGAGATACACCTCGGCCTGGCCCTCGCCTGACGCATTGGCCGCCGCATTGGCGGCGACGACCGTGTCCGCCACATCCTTCACCGGATCGCTCGGCAAGCCCGCCAGCAGCACGCGCGCTCCCTCGCGCGCAAACTTGTGCGCGATCGCCTCCCCGATCCCCGTCCCAGCCCCCGTGATGATCGCTACCTTGTCTTTCAGTCGCATTGTTCCTCCCGTTCGCCGCCCGATGATACGCCAAAGTGCATCCTGTGAGACTGCCTCGGCATTTTCAGCAGCCCTGGAGCGTATAATCGCCGGAATGGCGGCACAGGCAGCGGAACGAGAACCGGGCGCGCAATCGGCGGCGGAGTCCGCGGAAACGGACCTGCGGCGCAGTCTGCCTGCGGCGACGGAATGCAGATGCGAACGCGCGGGCATCGCGCGAGAAGCGCATGGCGGCGCTCGGCTCGGTGGCGTCGGCGCTTGTGCTCGTGACGCTGAAAGTGTTCCTCGCCGTTTTCACCGGCAGCCTGGGAATTCTCTCGGAAGCGCTGCATTCGATTCTCGATCTTGTCGCGGCGGTGATCACGTATCTTTCGGTGCGCGTGGCGGACAAGCCCGCCGACGCGGAGCACCTCTACGGCCACGGCAAAGTCGAAAGCTTTTCGGCGTTCGTCGAGACGGGCCTGCTGCTGCTCACCGCGGTTTACATCATCTGGGAGGCGTTCCAGCGGCTGCTCTTCCGCACGGCGACGATTCGGCTGAGCCTCAGCGTGATCGTGATTCTCGGGCTGACGATGGGCATCGATTTCGTCCGCTCGCGCGCGCTGCGGCGCGTGGCGAAAAAATATCCGAGCGAGGCGCTCGAGGCGGACGCGCTGCATTTCTCGACCGACGTGTGGAGCACGTTCGTCGTGGTCCTCGGCATCACGGGCGCGTGGCTCGGCGAGCGATTCGGCATCCGCGTGGCTCGGCATGATGGACGCGGTCGCCGCGCTCGGCGTGGCCGGCGTGATCATCTGGATCGGATCGCGGCTCGGCAAGCGCACGATCGACGCGCTGCTCGACGTGGCGCCCAGCGGCCTGCACGACCGCATCGAGCGCGCGGTCGACCAGACCGAAGGCGTGCTGAGCACCGAGCGCGTGCGCGTGCGCCGCGCCGGCCAGCGGCTATTTCGTCGACGTCACGATCAGCGTGCCGCGCACGGCCAGCCTCGAACAGGCGCACGCCGCCAGCGACGCGGTCGAGCGCAACATCGAGAAGATCGTCCCGGCGGACGTGGTGGTGCACGTGGAGCCGCGCGCGCCGACGAACGAGCACCTCTTCGACACGATTCGCGCGATCGCGCAGCGCCGCGGCCTCGCCGTCCACGAGCTGTCGGCGCATCAGCTCGACGGGCGGCTCTTCGTCGAGCTGCATCTCGAAGTGGACGAAAACGCGAGCCTGCGCGAAGCGCACCGGCGCGCCACCGAGCTCGAGGACGAAATCCGCGCGGCCACCGACCCGCACGCGCTGGTCAATATCCACATCGAGCCGCTGGGCGCGCGCATCCCGAGCGCCGCAGAGATGAAGGAGCTCTCGCGCGCGGTGCAGGATTTCCTGAATTCGCTGCCGCGAGGAATATCCCGAGCTGCTCGATTGCCACGAAGTTCACGTGCGCAGCGTGGAGCACAAGATTCTCGTCTCCTGCCACTGCGCGATGGATGGCGACCTGCCGATCACGCTGGTTCACGACATTACGGCGGCGCTCGAAAGCCGCGTGAAGGATCACTTCCCGCAGATTTTCCGGCTGACGATTCATCCCGAGCCGGTGGAAGAGAGCTGAGGCCCCACTCGCCTGCGCGGGCGGGTTTGAAACCCGCCCCTACGGCCGCTTATCTCGCCGGCGCCACGGCGCCGAAAACGCCTGCGCGGCCAAGCGCGATCACAGCGGGAAAACATTCGAGAACGTAGCGCGGCTCCGGCGTCTCGACAAAATACGCGATGTAAATCGTCCGCAGCAGAATGAACGCGATCAGGATTCCCCAGCCGCAGCGCCCGCGCGCGATCCACGCCCCGACCAGCGCCAGTCGCGAGATAGATCGCGTTCACCGCGATGAAGCCGAGCGTGACGAGCAAGTCCTCGCGGTCCTCGTCCCACTCGGTGGCGAAAGGCCACAGCTGGCCCGAGTAGGGAAGCAGCTCGATGCGCGGCGTAAACCACAGCGCGAGCGAGCGCAGCACCGGAATCTTCACGTAGGTGCGCAGCGGATCGCGCGCGGTGCGCTCGCGCGCAATCTCGGCGAAGGCGCGGTCCTGCTCGCGCGTCAGCGTGAGCGTGTCGTTGTACTGGTCGAGCAGCGCCGCGACGCGCGCGCGTTCGCTGCGGCGAATCGAACGCGGATGGCGGGCAGATCGCTCGATCGTGAATGGCTTCGTCGTTGAGCTTCCACAGCGAGTTGTAGACGTCGCCGAAGCGCCACAGCCACGTCGCGGTCCAGCTGTTGAATCCGAGCGGCGCGAATTCGCCGGGCAGCGTGCTGTAGCGCGGCGCGAGGAACGCACTTCGTGGAGCGTGCGCCAGTTGCGCGCGGCCCACGGCACCAGCGGCAGCGCGAGCCCGGCGGCCATCAGGGCGCCGCGCGCGCAAGTGCTTCAGCCAATCGCGCGGACGCCACCAGCGCGCGACGAGCACGAGCCGACCGCGGCGAGCAGCAGCGGAGTCTCCGGGCGCACCAGCGTCCCGAAGCCCACGAGGAGCCCGCCGAGAAACCACGGGCTCAATCCGCGCACGGCACCCGTGGCATCGCTCAGGCGTCCCGAACAGGTCGCGGCCGTTAGCCCCGAGCAGCACGAGAATCGCGAGCGCGGTGAGAAACGTCACCGAGCACTTCAGTGAGCACCACGGCCGAGTAGTTGGCCGTGAACGGGCACAGCGCCGCGAGCCACAGCGCCGCAATCGCGACGCGCCTGCGCGAAGCTTCGGGCGCGAGCCGCGCCGCGATCAGCGCGATCACGAAGCAGGTGGCCAGGTCGAGCACGGCCTGCGCGAACATCACCGCCCGCGGCGACCGCCCCGGCACACGCGAAAACAGCCGCGAGGAACGCCGGATAGCCCGGAACGCGCATGTCGACCGGCGTCAGGCGCCCGTTAATCGAAAAGCCATACACGCCCTTCTTCAGCCAGTTCCAGGCCAGCTCGATGTAGAATGGCGCATCCCCTGAATCGCTTCACGGGGAATCTGAGCACGAAATAGAGACGCAGCCCCAGCCCGGCCAGTGCAGCAAAATGCAGCGTTTGCGCGCATCTGATTAGATGATGGGTGTCCGCTCCATTAGAGGCCATTCGCGTGGATGAGCTAGCTTGGATTGTACGCATGCCTGAACGCAAGCCCATTTTCTACGATCAGGAACGCCGCCGCTGGCGAAGAACCCGGCTCGCGCTCGAAATCGCCGGCGCCCTGTTCACGCTGGTCCTCCTGATCTTCGTGCTCAACATCGGGCGCAATCCCGAGCTGCCGGAAATTCTGCGCACGGACACGCACGCCGGCCTGCACGCCATTCGCTGGAAGCCGAAAAGGCCGCTCCGCGGCCGCAGGAAGAAAGTGGCGGCGCTCGGCAAAGTGCCGCAGAGCTACGACCCGCTGCGCGCCGCGTTCTACGTGAGCGACGACTACACCGCGCTCGCCTCGCTCGAAGTGCACTACAACGATCTCGACCTGCTGATTCCCGAGGCGCTGGCCGCGGTTTCGGCGGACGGGAATCTCCACGTGGACCCCGATCCGAAGCTCGCGGCGTTTCTGCAATCGCTGCAGGCGAAGAATCCGCCCGTCGACCTGCAAGTGATGGCGATGGTCAACAATTACGACGCCAAGAAGAACGTCTGGTGCCCGCCCGAGAATGCTGCAGATGCTGGCGAATCCGGCGGCGCGGAAGCAGCTGGCCGACGCAGATCGAGGAATACGCCGACGCGCAGCACGAGCCCGGCATCGTGGTCGATTTCGAATCGATGCCGGAATCGAGCATGCAGGATTTCCAGCACTTCACGCACGATCTCTCGTCGAGCGCTGCACGCGAGAGAACCTGAAACTGATGGTCGCGCTGCCCGCCGCCGACTGGAGCTACGACTACAAATACTTCGCCGCGCAGGCGGACGCGATCATCCTGATGAACTACGATTTCCACTGGCCGACGTCGTCGCCCGGGCCCATCGCGCCGCAGGATTGGTTCGTCAAGAACATCGACAACATGGTCAAGCTGGTGCCGCCCGACAAGCTGATCATGGGCATCGCCAAGTACGGCTACGACTGGCCGGCGAAAACGAAAAAGGACGCCTCGCAGCCGGTGGCGCAGGCGATCAGCTTCCAGCAGGGCGTGGTCACCGCGGTCGAATCCGGCGCGGACGTTCTCTACGATCCCGATTCCTTCAACCCGCACTATTCCTACGACGACGAGAACAACCACGCGCACAACGTCTGGATGCTCGACGGCGTCACCGCCTACAACGAGCTGCGCGCCGCCGAGCGCGCCGGCGTTCGCGGCACGGCCATGTGGCGGCTGGGGCTCGAGGATCCGTCGATGTGGGACATCTGGGACGCGACGCACGCGGACGATCCCGACGCGCGCCAAGCTCGAGGAAGTTCCTCCCGGCTACGATTTGATCCTCGAAGGCGACGGCGACATCTGGCGCATCACCGGCACGCCGCAGAGACGGCCCCCGCACGCTCGATTACGACGCCAGCTCGGACGATTTCGACGACGAAAGCTTCCAGAGCTATCCGCTTTCGTGGCGCATCCAGCAGATGGGCGCCGCGCCGCACAAAGTGGCGCTCACCTTCGACGACGGCCCCGATCCCGAGTGGACGCCGAAAATTCTCGACATCCTGAAAGAAAAGAAAGCGCCGGCCACCTTCTTCGTGATCGGCGAATCGGCCAACGAATACGACGACATCGTCAAGCGCGAATACGCGCACGGCGAGGAAATCGGCAATCACACGTTCACGCACCCGGATTTCGAGACGATCAAGAAATCGGATCTCGAAATCCAGCTGAACCTCACCGAGCTCCTGATCGAAAGCAGCCTCGGCGTGAAGACGACGCTTTTCCGCCCGCCCTACGGCATCGACCACCAGCCGGAAACCGCGAGCGAAATTCAGATGCTGCCCGTGCCGCAGGATATGGGCTACGTCATCGTCGGCGCGCGCATCGATCCGCACGATTGGGGCGAAGCGGACGGCGGAACGCCGCCGCCGGCCAACGACATCGTGCAGCGCGTGCTGAGCGGACGTCGGAAGCGAACAAGGGCAACATCATTCTGCTGCACGATGGCGGCGGCAATCGCAGCCACACCGTCGCGGCGCTGCCGCAGATCATCGACGGCCTGCGCGCCAAGGGCTACGAATTCGTTTCCGTCTCGGATCTGCTGGGCCAGACGCGCGCGCAGATGATGCCGCCTCTCTCGCACCGCGAATGGCTGATGGCGCGCGTCGACGCGTTCATCTTCGACGTGTTCCGCCTGCTGCGGCAGGGAATCGCGTTCATCTTCATCGCGGGAATTTTGCTGGTCAGCGGACGCGCGCTGATTATCGGCGTGCTGGCGCTGATCGAGAAGCTGCGCCCCGCGCCGCTCGATCATCCCGAATACCAGCCGCGCGTCACGATCCTGATCCCGGCGTACAACGAAGAATCCGTGATCGTCGATACGGTCGCGGCGGCGCTCGCCTCCGGCTATCCGCGGCTCGAAGTTCTCGTCGTCGACGACGGCTCGGCCGACCGCACCGCCGAACTCGTCCGCGACAATTTCGGCCGCGACCGCCGCGTGCGCCTGCTGCAGCAGCCCAATCGCGGCAAGCCCGCGGCGCTCAATCACGGCCTCGCCGAAGCCACGGGCGAGATCATCGTCTCGATCGACGCCGACACGATCGTCGATCCCGAAGCCGTGCCGCGGCTCGTGCGCCATTTCGCCGATCCGAAGGTCGGCGCGGTCGCCGGCAACGTGAAGGTCGCCAATCGCAATAGCTGGATCACGCGCTGGCAGGCGCTCGAATACATCACCAGCCAGAATCTCGAGAAGCGCGCGTTCGATCTGCTGAATTGCATTCCGGTGGTGCCGGGCGCGGCGGGCGCGTGGCGCGCGGACGTGCTGCGCGATAGCGGCGGCTTCTCCGGCGACACGGTCGCCGAAGACACCGACCTCACGCTCACCATCCGCCGCAACGGCTGGAAGATTCTCTACGACGAAGACGCCATCGGCCGCACCGAAGTGCCGGAAACCGTCGACGCGCTGATCCGCCAGCGCTTCCGCTGGACCTTCGGCACGCTGCAGGCGGTGTGGAAGCATCGCGACACGGCCGGCAATCCGAAATACGGCACGCTCGGCTGGGTCGCGATCCCGAATATTTTCCTGTTCCAGATTATTCTGCCGCTGGTTTCGCCGGTGATCGACCTGCTGTTCATGCTGTCGCTGCGTCCTCTGGGGCCTCGCGCAGCTGCGCGTCGCCGAATTGCCGCAGCTCTGGACTTCGCAGGACGTGGAGCGCTCGCTGATTTTCTTCGCGCTCTTCATGCTGATCGATCTCTTCACCTGCGTCGTCGCCTTCGCGCTCGAAAAGAACGAAGACTGGACGCTGCTCGCCCCGCTCATCATCCAGCGCTTCTACTATCGCCAGATGATGTACGTCGTGCTCTTCCGCTCGGTGAAGGAAGCCGTGCGCGGCCGCCCGGTCGGCTGGCGCGGCGTGGAATCGCACGTGCTGCCGGCAGCCGCGCGCCCCCCCCGCGAAACCGTCGCCCAAGTCTTGAGCAGTGTCGGACGCGTCACGCGTCTAATTGGACCCCGCTGGTTGATTCTCGCCCCCGAGCTGAACACAGAGTGCACCGAGAAGGGCACAGCGATCACAGAGCCTCGACAAATTCTTCGTGCCCTCCTGCTTTGCTCTGTGTTCTCTGTGTTTAGGCCGGCTCTGAAAACGCGCTCCGCATGACTTTCATCGGCGCATTCTGATACGATCGAGGTGTTTGGCGGGCTGCATCCCGAGGCTTGGGAGCGGCACCAGGAGGAAACATGAGTATCCTTCCGCACGCGGGCAACGGGAAGGTTTCCGTGCCCGACATTCTTTCGCGCAAGACCGCGTCGTCCGTCGGCTCTCCTGAATCGCAAAACAAAATCACCTGCCTCACGGCATACGACTATCCGACCGCGCGCCTGCTCGATGAAGCCGGCGTGGACATCATCCTTGTGGGCGATTCGGTCGGCATGGCGGTGCTCGGCTACGACAGCACGCTGCCCGTCACGCTCGACGAAATGCTGCACCACGTGCGCGCCGTGCGCCGCGGCACGCAGCCACGCGCTGCTCGTGGTCGACATGCCGTACGGCAGCTTCCACGTCTCGATCGAGGATTCGGTGCGCAACGCCATGCGCCTCGTGAAAGAGGGCGGCGCGGAGGCCGTGAAAATCGAAGGCGGCGAGCGGCGCCTCGAACTGATTCACCGGCTGGTGGAAGCCGAGATTCCGGTGATGGGCCACGTCGGGCTCACGCCGCAATCGGTGAACGCGATGGGCGGATTTCACGTGCAGGGCAAATCGATGGACGCGGCGCGGCAGGTGGAGCGCGACGCGCGCGCCGTGGAAGCGGCGGGCGCTTTCGCCGTGGTGCTCGAATCGATGCCGCGCGAGCTCGCGGCGCAGCATCACCGCAGCAGCTGCGCATCCCCACGATCGGCATCGGCGCGGGTCCCGATTGCGACGGCCAGGTGCTGGTGTTCCACGATCTCGTGGGGCTCACCGAAGGCTACACGCCGAAATTCGTCCGGCGCTACGCGAATCTCGCGGCGGAAATCACGCGCGCCGTAACCGAATATTGCGCCGACGTCCGCGCCGGCCAGTTCCCGTCGGACGCGGAGTCGTACCATTCGCGCCGAGCTGCGCGAGCGCAAGGTGAAGGTCTAAGGTTTTAACGTAGCGCCGCTTGTTCTGAGCGAAGCCGAAGGGCGGCTTTCAGCGCGGCATCTTCGCCTCGGCATCACGTGGTAGGGTGCGAAGGAAGCTGACGGCCAAAAGAGCTGTCATCCCGAGCGAAGTCCCGCGCGCTTTTTCCTTCCCGCGATTTGTGCGGGCGCGGGACGCAGCGAGGGATCTGCTTTCTCGCGATTTCGAGCACGAACATCAATCTGGAGGGAAGGGAATCGATGGACACAAACGATTTTCGCCTGCTCTACGATTTCAACGCCTGGGCCAACCGCCACACGCTCGACGCCTGCGCGGCCCTCGACGCCGAACGCTTCCTGCGCGATCTCGGCTCGAGCTTCGGCTCCGTTCGCGACACGCTGGCGCACATCTACGGCGCCGAATGGATCTGGCACGAACGCTGGCTCGGCCGCGTTCCGACGGGAGGACTTCCCAAGGCCGCCGATTTCCCCGATTTCGATTCGATCCGCAAGCGCCTCACCGAAATGGACGCCACGCTCGTCGATTACGTCGCGGCCCTCAAGCCCGAGGATTTGGATCGCGTCGTCGAATTCAAAACGATGACCTCCGGAGTGATCGCGGCGCCGCTCGCGCATTTCCTCCAGCATCTCGCGAACCACGGCACCTACCATCGCGGCCAGGTCGCCACGCTGCTGCGCCAGCTCGGCGCGAAGGCGACCGGCACCGATCTGCTCCGCTTCTACCGCGAGCGCGCCGCCGCGGGGGCGAGCGCATGACAAGTTGTGCCGCTCGCTTGCAGGCTGAGGCGCCAGACCCGCTCAGCATGGAAATCATTCGCACAACTGCGTGGATGAAGCAGGTCGCTCGCGACGCGCGCGTGAACGAGCGCATCCTCGGGCTCGTTCCCACGATGGGCGCGCTGCACGAGGGACATCTTTCGCTCGTGCGCGAGGCGCAGAAGCAGTGCTCGCCCGTGGTCGTCTCGATTTTCGTGAACCCCACGCAGTTCGGCCCGAACGAGGATTTCAAGAAATATCCGCGTACGTTCGACGCGGATCAGGCCGCGCTCGAAAATCTGCGCGTCGATTACATTTTCGCGCCGCCGCCGGAGGAAATTTATCCGCCGGGATTTCGCACGGCGGTCGTGGTCGAAGGCCTGGGCGACGTGCTCGAAGGCCGCGTCGCGGCCGGGGCATTTTCGCGGCGTCACCACCGTGGTGCTGAAGCTTTTCGAAATCGCGCAGCCGCGCTTCGCCTTTTTCGGCCGCAAGGACGCGCAGCAGGCGCGCATCATCCGCCAGATGGCCGCCGATCTGAACCTCGACGCGGAAATCGTGGTCTGCCCGATCGTGCGCGAAGCCGATGGCCTGGCGCTCTCGTCGCGCAACGCGTATCTGAAGGGCGCCGAGCGCCAGTCGGCCACCGCGCTTTATCGCTCGCTCGATGCCGTGCGGCGAGAAATCGCGAAGGGCGAGCGCGATGCGGCGCGCCTGATCGCCGCGATGCGCGGCACAATCGCCGCCGAGCCCGGCGTCGCGCTCGACTACGCCGAGATCGTGGACGCGGACACGTTCGAGCCCGTGGTCAGCCTGCGAAAAACGTGCTACGCGCTGGTGGCCGCGCGCGTGGGCGCCACGCGCCTGATCGACAACGCGCTCATCGAGCAGGAGGGCGAGTCCTTCCGCGTCACGCTGTAGCCGATCTTTGGACCGCGAGTCCGGCGGGCCGTTTGCCATCGCGCGCATTGACAACTTTTCGCGTCTGCCATACCCTTCGACGCATCGGTCGAGGCCCCTCTAGCCGATCGGACAAGGAGGCAACATGGCGCGACGCGGCGGAGCCGTATTCCCGCAGGGCTTATCTTTCTCGGGATCTTGGAATCTTCGAGATAATCGAGAGGCCGCGCTTCCAGGCTTATCACGCGGTCGACGTGCGTTCAACTTGTGGCGTTCAGGAATGTCTTTTGGAGCTGCGCTCGTCTCGATCGTGAGTCTGGTCGTCGCCATAAATCCGGCGGCGTAGATAGAACCGCCAAATCTGCTGGACCGCTTTTCGGCTCGCGCGTTGCTAGCCAGCCTGAATCGCCGCGAGCACTTCGGCGGCGTGGCCCTTCACCGTCGACCTTGGGCCATATCTTGCGAATCTTCCCGTCGGGCGCCGATCCAGAAGCTGCTGCGCACGATGCCCAGAGCGGTCTTCCCGAAAAAGCTCTTCATGCGGCGCGCGCCGTACGCCTCGATCACGTCGAACTTCGTATCGGCCAGCAGCGGAAAATTCAGGTTGTACTTCTCCTTGAATTTCGCCTGCGCCGCCACCGAATCGCCGCTGCGCCGACGATCGCCGCGTTAGCCTCTCGAAATCGTCCGATCGCATGTCGCGAAACTGGATCGCCTCGCTCGTGCAGCCCGTCGTATCCGCCTTGGGATAGAAATAGAGGACGAGATTGCGGCCCTTGAAATCGGCGAGCGCAACCGTCCTGCCGTCGTCGGCCGGACAGCGAAAATCAGGAGCCTTGTCGCCTTCTTTGAGCATGATGGATCCTCCGTCGCACGGCATGGCAATGCGCGCTGTCTCGTGATCTATTCGCCTGAGAACGCGTTTGACGATTTCGTTGACGATCTGCGGATTGGCCTGGCCGCGCGTCTCGCGCATCACCTGGCCGACGAAAAACTTGAACACGCCTTCGTTCCCGGCGCGATATTTTGCCACGTTGTCCGCATTCTTCGCGACGATCTCGCGCGCGATCTTCTCGATCGCGCCGGTGTCCGCTGATCTGGGCGAATCCTTCGGCGGCGATGATGTCCGCCGCGCTCTTCCCGGTTTCGAACATCTTCGCGAACACTTTCTTGCCGCTCGCGGCGGTGATTTCGCCCTTTTCGATCTTCGCGAGCAGCTCGGCCAGCGCGGCGGGCGCGAGCGGGCAATCGGTGATTTCCTTGCCGGCGTCGTTCAGGCGGCGCAGCAGCTCGCCCGAAATCCAGTTCGCCGCGGCTTTCGCGGGCGCGCCGGCCTTCACCGTCGCCTCGAAATATTCCGCGAGCGCGCGCGTCGCCGTGAGCACGCCCGCGTCGTACGGCGTGATGCCGTAGTCGCGCAGGAAACGCGCGATCTTCGCGTCCGGCAATTCCGGCATCGCCTTGCGCACCTCCTCGATCGTCGCCGCCGATACGCGTCACCGGCAGCAGATCGGGATCGGGGAAATAGCGGTAGTCGTGCGCGAATTCCTTCGAGCGCATCGGCTCGGTGCGCCCGGCGGCGACGTTCCAGAGGCGCGTTTCCTGCGAGATCGTCCCGCCCGCTTCGATCACGCCGATTTGCCGCTCGATTTCGTATTCGAGCGCGTGCGCCAGGTAGCGGAACGAATTCAGGTTCTTCACTTCGGCCTTGGTGCCGAATTTCGGCGCGCCGCGCAGCCGCACGCTGACGTTGGCGTCGCAGCGCAGCGAGCCTTCCTCCATGTTGCAGTCGCTCACTTCGGTGTATTCGAGGATCTGCTTCAGCGTGTTGAGGTACGCGTAGGCCTCGGCGGGCGTGCGCAGGTCCGGCTCGGAAACGATTTCGATCAGCGGGACGCCGCAGCGGTTGAAATCGATGTAGCTCCAGCGGTCGGAATCGGGAAACCCTTCGTGCAGGCTCTTGCCCGCGTCGTCTTCCATGTGCAGCCGCGTGATGCCGATGCGCTTCTTCTCGCCCTCGACTTCGATTTCGAGCGCGCCCGCCAGCGCCAGCGGCAGCTCGTACATCGAAATTTGGTAGCCCTTGGGCAGATCGGGATAGAAATAGTTCTTGCGGGCGAAGCGCGAGCGCGGCTGAATCGTGCAGTTGATCGCCAGCGACGCGCGCAGCGCCAATTCGAGCGCCCGCTTGTTGAGCACCGGCAGCGCCCCCGGCAGGCCCAGGCACACGGGACAGGTATTCGAATTCGGCGCCGCGCCGAATTTCGTCGAGCAGCCGCAAAACGCCTTCGTCACCGTCTCGAGCTGCGCGTGCACCTCGAGCCCGATCACAGCCTCGTAGCGCGCCATCACCTCCGGCGCCACCGTCGTCATGTCTTGCGCAGTCTTGCTCATGATAAGCGCAGAATTATAGCACTGGCCGTCGGCGCCGCACGCCACGCCCGCAACGGCGCTCGGAAGACAATTTGGCGGCCACGCCGATTCGAGGGTAGGGGCGGGTTTGAAACCCGCCCCTACGGCCCACCGGCAGGCAAGGCTAGCGGCTTGCACCCGAGGATTCCGCCGGGAAATTGAATTTGATCCCGGAGACGAAATTCAGCCGCAGAGCCGGATAGCCGAACGACTCCTCGTAATGCTGGTTGAGGAAATTATTCAGCCGTCCGTAGATTTCGACGCCGTCGCGGCAGCTGATACGCAAACCCCGCATTCACGTCCACGTAGCCCTTGCTCCAGAAAAGGCATTGCAGCCCGAGCGTGCACGCGTAGCTGCCGTAATTCGGCTCGAGATCGAGGACCGCGCCGCGAATGCTCGCATTGGAATTCAGCATCAGCCGCCGGTGCGTCCACGTGACGTCGTAGCCCGCCGAACTCCGCGGCCGCCGGATCAGCTGCTGGCCCACCGAGAAGGGCAGCGCGCACGTCGCTCGTCGATCCGTTGAGCGCGAGGATCGCCGTATTCAGCCACGTATATTCCGCGGCGATTTCGAGCGAGCGGATCGGATGCAGCCGCAGGCTGCTCTCGAGGCCGTAGGCGCGCGAGTTCGCGATGTTCGCCGACGAAAACGTGCTGAGATTCGCAAACGATCCGCCCAGCGTGACGATCTGGTCCTTGTAGCGATTGTAGAAAAACGTCGTGTCGAGCGCGGCCTTGTCTCCCCAGAATCGCTGCTCGACGCCCGAATCGAAGCTGATATTTTTCTCGGGTTTCAGCTGCGGATTATCCGTAAAGCCCAACTCGAAGCCGTCCGGCGGGCGAATGCCCGTCCCGAAGCTGCTGTGGATGCGCGTCGCGCCGAAAAATCCGTCGCCCGATTCCCGCGCCAGATACGCCACCGAAATTCGCGGATCGACTTGCGTGATCGAGGTGGCCGGAATAAACGGCCGCCCCGCGTCCGTCTCGTCCACGGGCAAATCACCGGTGCGGATGTTGTCCACGCGCACGCCTGTGCTGAGGAACCAGCGGTCCCCTGCGTTCCAGCGATTCTCGGCGAAAAACGCGTAGGTATCGCGCGGCAGCGTAAACGGCGCCTCGCTCGCATCAGTCACATACGTGTCCTCGTACGTGTCGTGGTCGAATTCGAATCCCGCGACGAGCGAATCTTTCGCCGAAAGCGCGATCTCGCTGCGCGTATTCGCGACGACACGCACGTTCTTGGTGAACGAGTTCCCGAACTGCGACGGAAACGAAAACTGATCGGTGGCCGCGCTCACTGTCGTCACCTGCTGGAAGCGGTTCGAAAATCGTTCAGTGTAATTGGCCTGATAGCCGAAAAGATCCTGCTTCTCAAATGTCGCCGCGGCCGCGAATCCCGGATACAGCCCGTCCGGATCGGAGCCCCACGGCCCCGGATTCACCTCGCGCCCCGCGTCGCCGAAAAAGTGAATGTTGAATTGCCGCCGCGGGCTGCGCGAATAGCCGAGGCTTACGAACGACGTCTGATTGCGATACGTGTCGTACGGCACCGGCCCCTGCGTGCTGAGCCGCGCCAGGCTATACGCCCAGCTCAGCCCGTGCGTGAGCCCCGCGCCGCTGGTGGCGATGCGCCACGTGTCGTAGCTGCCGCCTTCGCCGAGAAAACTGAAATGCGGTGCGCCTTCGCCGGGTTCGCTGATCACGTTGATCACGCCCGCGACGGCGTTTTCGCCGTAGAGCGCGCTCTCCGGCCCGCGCATCACCTCCACGCTCTGCACGCCATCGACGGGCAGCGGCGCGAGATCGAAGCCGCCGCCGAAATCGTTCATGGGAATGCCGTCGATCATCACGAGGTCGTAATTCGAATTTCCGCCTCGGATGAATGCGCTCGTCACCGCGCCGAGCTGCCCCGTGCGGTTGATCGCGACGCCCGGCACATTCCGCAGCGCATCGGCCAGCGTGTCGACGCCCTCGTCCTGAATCTCCTGCTGCGTCACCACGGTCACCGATGAGCCCGTCTGCGGCGCGAGCGCCCCGCCGAGCGAAGCCGACACCACCACCTGATCCTGCACCGCGGTCAGTTCAAGATGCAAATCGGCCGTGCGCGTTTCACCGCTCGCCACGCCGACTTCCTGCAGCGAGCGCCGTAAATCCGGGCGCATTCGCGGCAATCGTGAACGTTCCCGCGAGCAGCCCGTCGAATCGATATTCGCCTTTGGAATTGGTCTGCGTGTCCGCGACCGCGACCATCGCGGAGAGCAGGCTCACGCTCGCGCCGGACCACCACGCGGCCTTGCGGATCGTAAACCGTTCCTTGAATCGTCGCGGAGGAGCGAGCCGGAAGCGGAAGTGTGTGAGCCGGATGTCTGGGCGATGGTGTGCAAGCGAAAAACAGCGGAAGGGCAAAACAAAGCAGAGCGAAAACACGAAGTCTCATGGTGTCCTCCTCTCCCTCTCGCGCGGGAGTTGAAGGTTGTCCCGATGGGCGCATGCGATGTGCATGCGAAATCGGGATTGAGACTCCGCCGGTCTCCTGGCTTGGCGGATCGTCCCCGATAGAATCGATCGGGACTGCGGCGCGGCCTTCCCATCCCGGCAGCGAATCGAATGGCTTCGATTCACCGCGCGGGCCAGTGGCGCGCGCCGAAACTACTTCGCCTTACAGTCGCGCGGCGGCGACGGATTTACACCGTCTTCCCGTGCGCGGAGTCTCAGGTGATTGTCGACGCCAGCCCCGAATAAGAAGCCAGCGTTTGCGAGAGCGGAAAAAAACGGCCCCCGCGAAACAGAAAACGAAAATCTCTAGAAATCTCTTGTTTGGTCCTAGAAGTTCCGGGTGCCCCATCCTCGGTTTGTGAGGGTGGGGCTTTTGCGCCCATTTAACACGCGCGTTCCCACGGAGCTCCAACAGCCGTTAGTGCAAACTACCCACTGCGAGAGAAGTTCAGAACTAGTAGGGGCGGGTTTCAAACCCGCCCGATCTCCGCTTCGAATCCGACAGACCCCGTTTCGAATTTCCTATTTCGAATTTCGCTTCCCTACGAATTCCCGCGCAAAATCACGCGCGGCTTTCCCCCAGCGCGCATCTCGACTTCAATCGGCGCCTCGAAAACCTCGCTCAACAGCTCCGGCTCGTACACTTCCGCCGGCGTCCCCACGCGCAGGCACTTGCCCTTGTGCAGCAGCACGATGCGGTCGGAAAAATCCGCCGCAAGATCGAGCTCGTGCGTCACGACAAGCACCGTGTAGCGATTTTCATCCGCCAGCTTCCGCAGCCGCCGCAGCAATTCCACTTTGCCGCCGATATCGAGATGCTGCGTCGGCTCATCGAGCAGCAGCAGCGACGGCTGCTGCGCCAGCGCCCGCGCCAGAATCACGCGCTGCTTCTCGCCGCCGGACAGGCGGTCCATCCAGCGATCGCGCAGCGCATCCGCGCCCACCTGCGCCAGCGCGTTTCCCGCGAGCAGGCAATCCTCATCCGATTCGAATCGCAGCCGCCGCCCGTGCGGATAGCGCCCCTGCAGCACGTATTCCCACACGCGCAGCGGAAACAGCAGCTCGCTTTCCTGCTGCACCAGCGCGATGCGCTGCGCGCGCGTCCGCAAATCGAGCTTGCCGATTTCGGTGCCGTCGATTTCGATGCGGCCCGAGAGCGGCTTTTCGATGCCCGCGAGCAATCGCAGCAGCGTCGATTTGCCGCTCGCGTTAGGACCGAGAATCGCCACCAGCTCGCGCTGCCGGGCCCCAAAACTCACCGGGCCCAGCGAGAATTTCGGCGCGGACCGGTCCGTGGCCGCGTAGGCGTAGCTCGCCTGCTCCACCTTCACGCGCGGCACATTCGCGCCCAGCGCAAACGGCTTAGGCGAGCGCGAGCGAACGGCGTCGGCGTGCTCATCGCACCCTCCGCCGCATCAGGTAAATGAATACCGGCGCGCCCGCGAGCGCCGTCATCGCGCCGACCGGCAACTCCGTTGGCGCCACCACCGTGCGCGCGAGCGTATCCGCCACCACGATCAGAATCGCGCCGCCGATCGCGGACGTCGGAATCAGCAGCCGGTAATCGCTGCCGAAAAGCATGCGCATCAGGTGCGGCACCAGCAGCCCCACGTAGCCGATCGCGCCGCTCACCGAAACCGCGAGCCCCGTGAGCACGGACGCCGCGACGTACACCACGAATTTCACGCGCTCCACGTTCACGCCGAGATGCCGCGCCTCCTGCTCGCCCGTGAGAATCAGATTCAAATCTGACGCCGTGGAATAGATCGAGCCGACCGCGATGATCAGGACGAAGTAAAGCCACTTCGTATTCACCGTCGACGGCGCCTGCAGATCGCCCATCAGCCAGAACGCCATGCCGCGCAGGTCGCGCCCGCTGAGCGTCGTCATCAGAAACATGATCACCGCCGAAAGAAACGACGCGGTGATGATTCCCGCGAGCAGCAGCGTGGCGCTATCGAGTTGCCCGCCGCGCCGCCCGAGAAAATAGACGACCGCAATTGTCGCGAGCGCCCCGGCGAATGCAGCCACTTGAATCAGACCGGGCGCGTGCGGCGCCGCGATCAGGCTGATGATCGCGCCGAGCGCGGCCCCGCTCGAAACTCCCAGAACGTAGGGATCGGCCAGCGGATTCCGCAGCAGCGCCTGAAAACCCGCGCCGGATGTCGCCAGCGCCGCGCCCACCAGAATCCCCAGCGCAATCCGCGGCAGCCGCAGCCCGAACACCACCAGCTTGTATTCCGAGGGAATGTCGTTCCAGCGCCCAAGCGCGCCCTGGACCAGCGTCGTGACGATATCGCTGATGCCGATCGGATACGCGCCCATGCGCAGCGAAATCACCACAGCCGCAAACAGCACCAAGCCCAGCCCCAGGCAGATCGCGGCCACGCGCCGCGACGTCAGCGGCCGCACGTGTCGCACTCCCATCCGGCTTCCTGCGCGCCGGCGAACGCGAACCGCGCGTCGAATTTCGCATCTCGGCCTTCGTCATTCCGCGCAAACGCTTCCGGATGGACTTCATGCGCGAGCTGCTCGATCGCATCCACCAGTCCCGGCGCGGGCCGCAGCGCTTCCTCGCTCACATCCACCACGTGCCCCATCTCGACCGCGTCCAGATCGCGCCACACCGGCTTCGCGCGCAAATCGGCCAGCTCCGATTTCGCCGCGCCTCGACGTGGCCGCTCGTGAACACGATGTAATCCGGCTGCAGCCGCACCACTTCTTCCAGGCTCAGCTGCGGCCAGTTGCTGTCCGAAAGCACGATCGATTCGGCCCCGGCCCAGCGCAGCGCGTCCGCAATAAATGTATTTTGCCCGATCGTGATCAGCGGATCCTCCCACACCACGAACAGCACGTGGACCATCGGCACATCCGCCAGCTTCGCGTGCAGCGCGTCGAGCCGGTTCTGCAGGTGCGCCACGAGCGCTGTTCCGCGGTCCGGCACGCCGGCTACGTCGGCCATGTGCGCGATCGAATCGAGCATTCCGCGCACCGTATGCGAATCGGTGGTGTAGACGGCGATGCCCAGCCGCGCCAGCGCGTCGGCCGTCTCTTCCGCGATTGATCGACGTCGTCGCGAGCACCAGATCGGGCCGCAGCGCCACGATCGCTTCGAGGCTCGGATTCTGCGGATCGCCCACGTGCGGCTTCTTCTTCGCGGCCGCCGGCGTGTCGCAGAAATTGGTGTCGCCCGCGAGCTTGTCTTCGAGGCCCAGCGCGTACACGGTCTCCGTCAGATTCGGCGCGAGCGTCACGATGCGATTCACCTGCGCCGGCATCACCACGCGCCGCCCCACTTCGTCGGTCACCACGCGCGTAGCGCTCGCCTGCGCCCCGCCGCGCGCCGACAAAGCGCGCGCCAGCCGCTCGCGGCGCGGCAAACGCGCACAAGATCATCGCGACAGATAGCAATCCTCACAATCAACGGCGCCCACTGAGATTCTCCATGTCAAACCGAGCCAGCGACCGACGAAGCATGGCGAGCAAGCGAGCGAGCCTGATTCCTGTCTCTGCGACCTCTGCGTCTCTGCGGTCGATTCGTGGTTTTCTCCGTGCTCTCCGTAGCCCCTCTCAGTGTCCTCTGTGTTTCGAAGAGCCGCCCGGCCGGCTCACATCTAGCCACTCGCCACTGCCTCCAACAAAAAAGCCTCGCGAGAATAGCGAGGCTGATCGCCGCTCTCTTTCTCGCGAAGAGTGCTGGCTCCGTCTGGCTCTCGGGGGCGTTCCTGACTTTCGGCCTGCGCATTCGTGCTGCGGCCGATCACAGTGGCGGGACCGTGGCCGATTTTCACGGCCTTCCAAAATCCCCGTGCCAGTTCAATTGTCGCTCGCGAGTCTATGCCTGCGCTCGCTCGCTTGTGTCAATCACAGAGACCGCGCGAAACTTGCTTCAGCGGTTCTTCCACTTCGGGGCGCGCTTTTCAACCAGCGCGCGCAAACCTTCCTGCGAATCTTCGAGGTCGGCGAGTTCGTTGAGGAAAACTTTCATCGAGTTGCGCACGCCTTCGCGCAGCGTCACGCCGAGGCTGCCGAGGATGGCCTTCTTCGCCATCGTCAGCACAGGACCCGACTGCGCCGTGACCTTCGCGATCACGTCCTGCAACTTTCTTTTCCAATTCCTCTTCGGGCACCAGCCAGTTCACCAGCCCGATTTCGCGCGCGCGCTCCGCGGTAATCGTCTCGCCGGTCAGCACAAGCTCCAGCGCCTGCTTCGGCCCGAGAATGTAGGGCAGCATCGCCGCGGCCAGCGGCGGAAACACGCCGAGCTTGATTTCCGGCTGCGCGAATTTCGCCTTGGGAGTCGCGATCACGAGGTCGCCGAGCGCCGCCAATTCCGCGCCGCCGCCGAATGCCGGGCCGTTCACCACCACCAGCAGCGGTTTCGACGTATCGAGCATCGCCGCAAACGCGCCATGAAACGCGTCGAGCAGCTGAAAGACGCGCCGCTGCGTGTATTCGCCGAGCTCGATCCCGCCGCAAAACGTCTTGCCCGCCGAATCGAGGACGATCAGCTTGATGTCGACTCTGCTCGCCGAGCGTGTTGATCCCGGCGGTCAGCTCGCTGATCATGCGCTCGTTGAGGAGATTGTGTTCCGGGACGATCGAGCGTGAGCCGCGCCACCGATCCCTCGACGCGCGCCTTCACGAACTGGAAATCCGCAAGTTTCGGCGCGGCCAGCGCCAGCGTGCCGAGGACCTCTACTCCGCCGCGCGGCTCTAGGGACATGAAATCGCTCCGTTTAATGCGGGTCTTGGAAGGCGAGCGCCGGAAAAATGCCCGCCGCACCCCCGAAAGCACCCTTGAAGAAGATTAGACTGTTTCGATTTCGACCGCCACGCCCATTCCGCCGGACACACACAATGTAGCAAGGCCCCTGCGGCCCGTGCGGGGAGAGCTTTCCGGGGCATTTGGACGGCCTGCGGATTTCGTGAATCAGAGTAGTGAGGATGCGGCTGCCGGTGCATGCGATGGGATGCCCCAGCGCGATCGCGCCGCCATTCGGATTCAGGCGCGCGCGGTCGAAGTGCAAGTCGCGGTCGCAAGCCAGCACCTGCGCGGCGAACGCTTCGTTCAGCTCCACGGCATCGTAATCCGCGAGCTTCGTGCCGGTGCGTTCGGTGAGCCTGCGAATCGCGGGCACGGGCCCGATGCCCATCACGCGCGGATCGACGGCTGCCACCGTCGCATCCACGATGCGCGCGATCGGCTTGAGATTCGAGCTCGCGCACTTTTTCGCTCGCTCGCCAGCACCACGGCCGCCGCGCCGTCCGTGATGCCGCTCGAATTGCCCGCGGTGATCGTGCCCGTCTTGCTGAAAACAGGCGGAAGCTTCGCCAGCGCCTCCATCGTCACGTCAGGACGCACGTGCTCGTCTTTCAGCAGCACGGTCGTATTGTTCTTTTTGTCCACAATCGTGATCGGGACGATCTCTTCCTGAAAATGGCACTCCTGGCCGCGGCCCGCGCCGCGCGCTGATGGCTTTCGAGCGCGAACGCGTCCTGCTCGTCGCGCGGAATCTTGTACTGCTCGGCGAGCAACTCAGCCGTCTCGCCCATGATCATCTTCGAGATCGGGCAAAGGAATCCGTCGCGATACATTCCGTCGATCAGCGGCTGATTGCCCAGCCGAAATCCCCAGCGCCCCTCGACCAGATACGGCACGCGGCTCATCGATTCCGCCCCGCCCGCCACGATGATCTCCGCGCCGCCGGTAAGAATCTCCTGCCAGCCGAGCATCACCGTGCGCAGCCCCGAGGCGCACGCCATGTTCACCGTGAACCCCGGCACATCGTCGCCCAGCCCCGCGCGCCACGCGATCTGCCGCGCCGGATTCGGCCCCACGCCCGCCGGCCGCGCGTTGCCGAAAATCACTTCGTCGACATGCCACGGCAAATCTCGGCCGTCATTCTGAGCGCCAGTTTATCGGCCCGAGAATCTCTCCCGCCGCCACCGCGCCAGCCATTCGCTCGCCGTGCCGCCATCGAGCGGCTTGTAGTCGAATTCGCCCGGCGTGCGCTCCAGCGGCAACGGCTCGCCAAACGCGCGATCCAGCGCCGCCCGCACCGCAATCGTCCCCAGATCGGGCTGGGTAAAATCCGCCAGCATCCCGCCGAATTTCCCGATCGGCGTGCGCACCGCGCTCACGATGTAAACCGCCTCCGTTCTTCGCCATAAACGGATTGGATGTTAGCACAGCCCTTTCGGATCCGGTCGTCGCGCCCCGATTTGCCAACCACCCCACTCCGAGTAAGATCGCGCGCGCAATATAAGGTTTAAACGTAGCGCCGGGTCCTTTAGCCCGGAATTGTTCAGGTGCGACCGCCTAGCCAAGCGCGATTGATCTCACGAGGAGCCATAAGATGAGAGGATTCACGTTCGCAGGAGCCGTATCCCGCTCAGCATTCCACTCTGCCCTCGCGCTCATGCTCCTCGCGATCCTCTGCGCCCCGGCACACGCGCAGCAAGCCAAAGCCTCCGACTACCCGCCGCCCAAGCCCGCGTTCCCGGGCCAGACCAACGCGCCTCCGCCCGCGCAAAAATCGCCGGCGCTCCAGGTCGACACGGTCATCCCGCGCTTCAACGGGCCTTGGTCGCTCGCATTCCTGCCCGACGGCCACATTCTCGTCACCGAGCGCTACGGCTTCATTCGCGTCGCGCACGCGGACGGTTTCTACTCCGCGCCGGTTACCGGCGTGCCCGACACGAAGATCGTCGCTGCCGAATCGCTGCACGACATCGCCCTCGATCCCGATTTCGCGCACAACCGCCTCATCTATTTCACCTATTTCGCGCCGCCGCCCGGCGAAGATCCCGGCGCCTATCCGATCGACGATTTCTATAAGAACGTCTGGGACGCTTCCGTCGCGAAACGCCGCACCATGCGCGTCGGCGAAGAGCGTCTGGCTCGCGCGCGCCTTAGCGACGACGAAAAGCATCTCGAAAACGTCCAGGTGCTGATCGACGGCGCGAACCGCCGCATCGTCTTCGCGCCCGACGGCACGATGTTCGTCACCGGCGCCGACCGCTTCCGCTTCTACGACGCGGCCTATGACAGCTCGAATCACGAAACCACCGATCCCGATATCCTGCGCAATTTCACCGGCCGCGTGATTCGCATCAATACCGACGGCTCGATTCCCAAGGACAATCCGTTCCTCGACGATCCGACGGTCCTGCCAGAAACGTATTCCTACGGCCACCGCGATCCCGAAGGCGCCGCCATCAATCCCGCCACCGGGCAGCTCTGGGTCGTCGAGCACGGCCCGCTCGGCGGCGACGAGGTCAACATCATCAAGCCCGGCGGCAACTACGGCTGGCCCAACGTCAGCTACGGCCGCCGCTACAACGGCGACCCGATCGCTGGCACCGGCGCCACGCAAAAGGAAGGCACCGAGCAGCCCGTCTATTTCTGGTATCCGGATATCGCACCCGGCTCGGCGATGTTCTATACGGGCGACATGTTTCCGGAGTGGAAGGGCAATCTCTTCGTCGGCGGAATGGCTGCAAAGGCGCTGATCCGCCTCGTCATCCAGGACAATAAGGTCGTCGCCGAAGAACGCTTGCTCACGGATCTCAATCAGCGCGTCCGCGACGTCGTGCAAGCTCCCGACGGCTCTCTCTACATCCTCACCGACGACGGCCGCCTGAGCCGCGTCACTCGAAAGAAATAGCTAGGCCTGGCATGTCGAACTGTCATTCCGAGCGGAGTCGCGCGTCTTGCCTTCCCCGCGCTTTTTGCGGGCGCGCGGCGTAGCCAGGAATCTGCTTTCTCGACACACCGGCACACGCGCGGCCCGCTGCAAGCTCATGAAAGCGAAGCTCCCATGTCCGTCGCGGTCGCCGCACCGACTTCGCGAGCGTTCCGGAAGAGAAGTCCCGCCCAACGAGCGCCCCCGCGCCTCGATGAAACTCCTGATTGACACCGCGAAGTTTCTTCTGCTATAGGGTCGCGCCATAACCCAGGCCTAACGCGATAGAGGAACCGATCTCTTGGGGGGGAATATGAGATCCAAGTTCGTCATCGGGCCCTGCTTTTTTGTTTTCTGCTTCTGCACGATCCTCTCGGCGCAAACCATTTCCACATCCCAGATTCGCGGCACGATCGTAGACGCCAGCGGTGCGCCCGTGCCCGGCGCCCAAATCACTCTCACGCAGACGGCCACCGGCGCGGTGCGAACCGCCACCAGCGGGACGGATGGCGACTACTCGTTGCCCGAGCTGCCGGTAGGGCCGTATCAGCTTTCGGTCACGAAAGAAGGCTTCAGCAAGTACGTCCAGAACGGCATCGTCCTCGAGGTCGGCGTGAACCCGACAATCGACGTCGCGCTGAAGGTTGGCACGATGACGCAGGAAGTGACCGTCGAAGCCCAAGCGCAGATGGTCGATACGCAGAACACCGGCGTCGGCCAAGTCACCGCTCCGCAGGAAGTGCAGGACCTGCCGCTCAATGGACGCCAGCTCACCGACTTGCTGTCGCTCGCGCCGGCCGTCGGCGAGGGCAGAGCGTTTCGCGCGTCGTATCCTTCCTCCGCCGTCATTTCGATCGCGGGAGGCGCGCAGGGCAGCGTCGCCTACTGGCTCGACGGCGGCACGCACAACGATCCGCTGAGCAATCAGAATCTCCCGCTGCCTTTCCCGGATACGGTCGAGGAATTCAAGGTCGAGACCAGCTCGCTGCCCGCGCAATATGGCACGCACCCGTCGGGCACGGTCAACGTCGTCACCAAATCCGGCACGAACTCGTTTCACGGCGACGCCTTCGAATACCTGCGCAACTACATTTTCGATTCGCGCAACACGGCCTTCGCCGCCGCCTCGCCGGTCATCGCCGGCTCCGACGCAAGCGGCGCTCGCTAACTCCCCGCGCGACGACCTGAAGCGCAATCAGTTTGGCGGCACGGTCGGCGGCCCCATCAAGAAGGACAAGCTCTTCTTTCTTCCTCGGCTGGCAGGACACCATCCAGCGCTCCACCAACCCGGCGACGACGACTTTGCCCACCGCAGCATGCTGGCAGGAAATTTTCAGCCGTGCCTCGGCACGACTCCGATTTTGGGAGCTCCCTACGGCACGGGCGGCGCGGGGCCGAACCAGATTAACCCGGCGAATTACAGTCCCGATCATCATGGCGCTCGAAAGCCATCTGCCGGTGGCGCCGGCAGCGGATGCTTGCGGCACTATCAACTATCAGTCTCCCGCGAACTTCACGGAAAATCAAGGAGCTCGCGCGCATCGATTATCACCAGAGCGACAAGAACACGATCTTCGGGCGCTACTTCATCACGAACTGGATCCAGCCTCCCGGCAATGCCGGATCTGCCGCCCAGCGCAGGCGGCCTGCTGATCGCGGCCATCGACGGCCAGTCCGACCGCGTCCAGAGCCTCACCCTCGGCGACACCTATCTTATCAGCTCCAACATGGTCAACAACGTGCGCGCGACGGCGAATCGCAGCGATAACGTCACCGACCAGAATTCGACCGTCGATCTCGCGGATCTGTTCGCGGCAGCCGGCGTGCCGTCCGTCCGCGATCAATCATCTATCAATTGGGCCCGCCGAAGTTTCCGAAGTACATGCCTGGTTTCGACGTGAACGGAGGCTTCTACGGTTTCACCGCCTCCACGCCCAGCATCCAGCCCTACGACACGCTTGAATTTTCGGACGATGTTACGTTTCACGCGCGGCGCTCATCAGATCTCGTTTGGCACGGACTTCATCAACCTGAGGGCCTTCGCCACCAACTATCTGAACAATCAGGGCGAGTTCACTTTCGACGGCTCGCGCACCGGCTGCGCAGCTCCCCAGCGCAGGGCCTCGCGGACTACCTGCTCGGCTACACGTCCGCCACAGCGGCTTTGCGCAGGACGCTCCGATTCCTTCGCTCCAGCACCAAAATGTCTTCTCGCTCTACGCGCAGGACGCCTGGAAAATCAATCGCCGCGTCACCATCACCGCCGGACTTCGCTGGGATCCATTTTTCGGACACTCGGTTCCCAAGGCCACGTGGTCAGATCTCTCTGCCCGACATCATCAACGACGTTCACAGCACGAAATTTCCGACCGCCCCGGCGGGCTATCTCTTCAGCGGCGATCCCGGCGGCCCATGCAGCAACAAGCTGACTAACAACGCGCTCGACAAATGGAGCCCGCGTATCGGCGTCGCCTGGGACCCCGAGGGCAACGGCCGGCATGTCGGTTCGCGCTGGCTTCGGCATCTTTTATGACTTCCCGAATTTCTCCTACGACCAGTTCGGATTCGAAGAGCCCTACGGCGGCGCCGTCACGGTTCCTGCGAACGGCTGCACCACCACCTGCCTCACCAATCCTTGGGCAAATTTCTCGTTCACGGACCAGGGTGGCGTCACGCACAACGGCGAAGATCCTTTCCCGCAATATGTCGGCACCGGCCCGGCGAACGCCGCCTATCTTCCGGGCTCGCTCGTGTTCAGCTACCCGCAGAGCATCAAGCCCACCTACGTGATGCAGTACAACCTCAGCGTCGAGAAGCAAGTGGGCGCGAGCTGGCTGCTCTCGATCAGCTATCTCGGAAGTCAGCAGCGCCATCTGTGGGGCAACAACGAAGCGAATCCCGGCATGCAAGGTCCGTGCCCCGTCGCGTACCCGCTGCCGAATGGCGTCTCGTGCACGCCCGGCCCGTGTCCATCGGTCCTCGCTCCTTTCGTCTGCTCCACTGTTCCCGGGCCCGCCCGGAAATCCGGGCCTCTTCACGCCTGAGCGAGAACCGCATGCTCCAGCATCTACGGCTCGCTGTGTTCGCCAGACCACGTCCTGCTACGGCGAAACGCTTCTCTTGGAAGAAGGGGGGACGGGAAACTACAACGGTCTCCTCTTATCGGCTCAACACCGATTCGCCAATCACTACACCTCGACCACCAATTTCACCTGGTCCCATTGCATCTCCGACAACTACACCACCACGCTCGGCTTTTTCCTCGCAGCGGAAGAGGTTCCCTACGACCGCCACGCCGATCGCGGCAATTGTCCCAGCGCCGACACGCACCTCATCTTCAACGAGTCGCTCGTCGCGGAGACGCCCCATTTCTCGAACCATGTGACCGAGAGATGATCGCCGGGCACTGGAGGCTCTCCGTTTCCGCCATCGTGCAGTCGGGCTTGGATTTTTCTCCCGATCCTCATCCTCGATTTTTCGGGAAGCGGCAACGGCCTCACGCAACGGCCCAGCCTGCTGCCGGGCGCCGACCCTTATTGCCATCCCAAAGGGCGCGACTGCTGGCTGAATCCCGCCTCCTTTGTTCCGCCGGCGCCGTACACTTTCGGCAATGTGGGCAACAACAGCCTCTTTGGCCCCGGCTCGATCATCGTCAACACGGCGTTGTCGCGCCTCTTCCAAATCACCGAAAGCCAGCAGGTGGAATTCCGCTGGGAAGTTTTCAACCTTCCCAATCACGCGAATCTCTACCCCGGCTGAGACGGCGCTTCGTCGCGCCCACGTTCGGCCAGCCCACTCCGGCCAGCACCGCCGGCCTCGGCGCTCTCAACCAAACGGTCAACGATCCGCGCATCATGCAGTTCGCACTGAAGTACAGCTTCTAGTTTCGACGAACCCTGGGGCGCGCTTGCGATTCGCACGAATCGCAAGCGCGCGCTTCTCCCTCTGTCGCATCTCTCTTTCCCGGCGGCGCCCGCGCGGCCCGCGCCGGCGAACTCCGATCCGCAATTCCGGTATAATTGCCTCGTGAGCCAGCCAGCCACCGCCGCAGCACATGCAGTGCATGGAAGTGTGGGGCGGCAGCCAGCTCACCGCGCGCACCGTCGAGCTTGGCGGCCTCGACGCCTGGGTCTACAGCAAGCCTTACCAGCAGGCGCAGCGCGGCGGCGACGTCTACTACGCCTCGAGTTGCGCCACCGGCCGCATCACGCGCCTCCTGCTCGCCGACGTTTCCGGCCACGGCACCACCGTCGCCGCCACGGCCGCCGACCTGCGCACGCTGATGCGCCGCTTCGTCAATCGCCTCGACCAGACCGAATTCGTGCGCCAGCTGAATCAGGAGTTTGCCGCGTTGTCGCGCGCGGGCTCGTTCGCCACCGCGATCGTCGGCACGTTTTTCGCGCCCACCGGCCGCCTGATCCTCTCCAATGCCGGCCACCCGCGCCCGCTTCTGTATCGCGCCGCCGACAAGCAGTGGAATTTTCTCGGCTCCGAATATTCCGCAGCCGCGAGCCGGGCCGCGAGATCTGCCGCTCGGCATCATCGCCATCACCGAATACCAGAATTTCGATATCGAGCTCGCCGATGGCGATTGCCTGCTCGGCTATACCGACGCGCTGATCGAATCCCGCGATGCGGATGGCGAAATGTTCGGCGAGGAAGGACTTGCTGCGGATCGCGCGCCTGCTCGGCGACGTCCCGCCGAACAAAATGATCGATACGCTGCTCGCCGAGATCGCCGACCGCCACCCGGACAATCTCACCGACGACGACGTCACGGTCCTCATGGTCCGCGCCAACGGCAAAAAGCCGCGCGTCTCTTTGGGCCAAAAAACAAAGGCCGCGATGACCTTGCTCGGCGCGCTGGTTCGCTCGATCAATCCCAGCGCCGAACGCCCGCCGCTCCCCGACGCGAACCTCGCCAACGTAGGCGGCGCCATAATCCCCGCCCTGGAGCAGCGCTGGCGCGCCCCCACCTCCACGCACCGCTAACGCCGCGTGCGTCCGTCATCCTGAGCGAAACGAAGGATCTCTCCGGTTTTCAGCAACGACCGGGCTTCGCTCTGGGAAGGTGCGCGAGGCCGCGGCGTTTTTCGCCACCGTCTTCGCTTGACGCGCACTACTCATCCGACGCCCCTAGCAAAATCCGCCGCAATGGCGCCAGCTCGCCGTCGACGTGCCCGACATGCAGCCCCAGAATATCGTGCGATCAGCGGATACACATCGATATTCGCAAAGGGCTGCACTGTGTATCCCACGCGAATATCCGGCCCCGCCGCATAAAAGATCGCGCGCATCGATTTCATCTTGCGCGGGATCGTAGCCATGCTCGCCCTTTGGCGGCGTTGCCGGCTTTGTCCGGGAGCATGCGCGCGAATCAAATACGGCCCCGTAGGAATCACCACCGGATCGCCGATGCGCGCATTGCCGTTGAAATGCAAATACGCCGGCACGTCGCGCCGCCGGTACACCACAAACTTGTCGCTCGCTCCGCGCAATTGCTGGTACGCGCGCTCCGCGGCCGCTTCGTCCGGCGCGTACAGCAGCGAGCCGACCGTCATGAATTTCGAAAGATCGGTGTAGTGGTCGAGATCGATCCAGTCGCCCTCTACCGTCGCCATCCCGTGATCCGCCAGCACGATCAGATCGACCGGCAGATGCAGAGTCTTCAAATCCGCCATCAGCTTGCCCATCAAAGCATCCACGTGATGAACCGCATCGCCGGTTTGCGGGCTCTCGGGGCCAGTCCTGATGCCCCGTATGGTCCGGCTCGTAATAGTAAAGCGTGATGAAATGCGGTCGCTCGCGCCGCCGGCAGCTTCAGCCACGCGATCACCTGGTCGATGCGCTGCTCGTCCGGAACGTATGGTCGTAATGCAAATAATACGAAGGGCGCTCGCCCGCGATTTCCGCCTCCGAGCCCGGCCAGAAAAAGCAGGCGCTGCGCATGCCCTGTTTTTCGGCGAGCGACCATAGCGGCACGCCGCCATACCAGCTCCCGTCGCGAACCGTATCCGCGTTCCTCGACGCATAGTTTCCTTGCGCGCGGGATCGTAGAAATTGTTTTCGATGATGCCGTGATGCTCGGGATACAACCCGGTAACGATCGTGTAGTGATTCGGAAACGTGATCGACGGAAACGAAGGAACCATCCCTTCCGGCGCGCTCGCTCCTTCCGCCGCGAGCCGCTCCAGATTCGGCGCGCCGAATTTCGCCGCGTAGTCGTAGCGAAAGCCGTCGAGCGAAACGAGGACCACATAATGCTTCGATTGCTGCGCCGCCGCATTCGCCCCGTGATCGACGGCGATAACGGCAGGCAGCGCCGGAGCCTGCGCCTGCGTCGCCGCCAGGATGCCGCAGCAAACGCAAGCGGCCCCGATTATTTTCTGCAAGATTTTGGTCATTGTGCCATCCCTTCCGGCGCCGCGAGATTTCCCGCGACTCACAAACGTGTCCGATGAAGAGCGATCATAAGACGGCGGCGCGCATCCGTCGATTGCCTTTCGCACGGAGCCCATCAGCAAAGCCGCGGGCGTTGGATAGATTTTTTCTTCTTGACTGCACGGATTCCGGAAACGATAATCCGCGTTTCTTGCGAGGTACACCGTGTCTTTCCGCTCATTCACCGTCTATTCATCTTCGGTTTTTCGTTGAGAAATACGGCGCGATTACTTAGGTCGTGGTGGATTTGCGCCGCAGGGCACGTGTCGCACGGGGTCAGTGGGGTGTGGGACGGCCGCGATTGGCAGCCCGCAGATAATTTATAAGGGGTGTGTGATGACACGATCGTTACGGGTGTGCTTGGCTGTGCCGCGATTCTTCCTTCTTGCAATCTTTGCCTTCGTTCCTTCCCCTTATTCGCTCAGCAGACGCTCGGTTCGATCGACGGCGTTGTTACCGATTCCAGCGGCGCGGTCGTGCCACAAGCGGCATCAGTGTGCGCAACGTCGCCACAAACTTGACGGTCACAGCCCAGACGAAGGGCGATGGCTCGTTCGGCGTGGCCGCCCTCCCCATCGGCACCTATGAAGTCACCATCACCAAGCAGGGATTCGAGAAAGCGGACTATCCGCAAATTCTCGTGCAAGGCAATTTGACGACAACCGTCAAAGCGACGCTCGCAGCCCGGTGAAATCACGACTTCCGTCACCGTCGATGCCACCCCGCTGCTCAATCAAACGGACACATCCAACGGCTACACGCTCGGCACCGACGTCATTCAGTCCACACCGCTCGGCACCGGCAGCTTCACCCAACTCGCTGTCCTGGCGCCGGGCACCAGCGCCGATTTCCTCTCCGGCTCGGGCAGCAACGAGGGCCTCGGCAACCAGGGGATCTATTCAAATGGCCAGCGCGACACCAGCAACAGCTTCACCTTCAATTCGGTGAATTCCGACAACCTGTTCAACGGCAACTCCACCAGCAACATGGCCGACAGCCGGTTCACCCTTAATACGGGCGAAATCTTCGGTGCCGGCGGCCAGGTGCAGACGAACACTTCCGTCTACGATGCGATCGGCGAAGGTTTGCCGACGCCACCGACCGAGACGATTCAGGAGCTTCAGGTCACCACTTCCATGTACGACGCCTCCATGGGCCAAAAGAGCGGCGCCCACATCGAGTTGACCACCATCTCGGGTACCAACGACTACCACGGCCAGGTGTACGAATATTTCCAGAACAGTGCTCTCGATGCCGCCCCCACGTTTGTCGTGACAGAATCCTTTCTTTTCGGGCGCGCCGCCCCTTCATCGCAATGTTTTCGGTGGCACGATCGGCGGACCCATCAAGAAGGACAAACTCTTCTTCTTCGCCTCTTACCAGCGCCAGCAGCTAAGCGACGCCTTGAACGGGACGTTCAACGGAGTACCCACTCTCGCCGGCCTCACTGACGCTGATCGGACCAACACCCAGTCTCTCGTTGATCTCGTCAACTACGACGCAGGATTGTCTTCTACCTTGGGTGGAACGTGCACGAATGGCTCGAAGGTCAAGTGCATTACGGCCGGCCAAGTGGATCCGGTGGCGCTAAACCTCTTCCAAATGAAGCTGAAGCAATGGACAGTACCTCATTCCTTCCGACACCATCGGCGTCGGCAATCTCGGACACGAGTCGTCTCTCCAGAAGTTCAATTCCGCGATCTCCGGCCCTCCCAGCACTTTCAACGCGGATCAGGCCAACGCGAATATCGACTACAACTTCAGCTCCAGCGACCGCATCGCGGCCAAATACTATTTTCAGAACGATCCCACCACGAGCCCCTTCGCGGTCAGCAACGTGAGCGGATTCCCGCAAACTCTTCAGGCCGGAAGCCAGGTTTTCTCGCTCGATAACACGACCGTGGTTTCCCCGAACGCAACATGGGAGCAGCGATTTGGGTTCATTCGCCAGATCGCAAGCGCCACCACGGGCCAAGCCCTCACCCCGGGCAGCGTGGGTCTTACGCTTCCGAATGGCGAGCTCTTTCCCGGTATTACGATCGATTATGCCGATGAAGGGGCGGCCACTTCCGCCACAACCACAATCGCACCTTTGCATGGCAATGAGCTACACATCGGCCCCTCCACCAATTTCGCGAACGCCGGGGTCTTCCAGAACCAGTTTGAGGGTTCGTCCAAATACGACTGGGTTCTCGGAAAGCATACGCTGTCGTTTGGCGGCACCTACGACTATACCCAGTTCAATGTCGACAACCGCGAAAACGACGTCGCCGAGCTTGCGTTTTACGACTTCTCGGATTTCCTCACTGGCACTCTCGGCAGCGCGGGAACGCGCGGCCCTACGACTAAGAGCGGAGTCACCCTTTTGGATGGCGAGACCAACCGCCACTTCCGCGCGAAGACCGTCGGGCTGTATGCCCAGGACGACTTCAAGCTCTTTGCCGAACCTCACGCTGAATGTGGGCGTGCGCTGGGATTGGGATGGTCCCCTGTATGAAGCCAACGGCCTCCTGACCAACTTCTATCCGAAGGATTTCGGATACGATCTGGCAACCGATACATTCGACCCGGTCGAACGGCACGCCTGGCATCGGCATCGTCGTCGCCGGAAACAACAAGACATTCGGCACGAAGGGCGTGAGCGATTCCACGCTCACCGGCCGCCAGTGGGGTTTCGCTCCGCGCATCGGCGTCGCCTGGAGTCCGCGCAAGAATCTCGTTGTCCGCGCCGGCTTCGGCATGTTCTACGATCGCGGCGAATACTTCTCCGAGCTGTCAACCAGCGCCGGCCTCGGCATCAGCGGGCCTTTCAGCGTCACGACGCAACAGCCATTCACGATTCCGATCTTGGAGCCTTCGTGCGCCAACGCTCTGAATTGCCTTTCGAATACTCCGTTTGGCACCAGCCTCCCCGCTCCGCCCACCACTCTGGCTGGCGTCGCCGCGCTCGTGCCCAACATGCGCCAGATGTCCGCCTGCAACCAGGCCACCGCTCCGGGACTGCAGCAGCCGAACGAACCCTACTGCAACGTCAACTCCGGTTCGACCGCTCTCCCTTCCTCTTCGGCGGCTACGACCCCAACAAACGTCCTTCCGTACTCCGAGAACTGGAGCCTCGATCTGCAGTGGCAGCCGAGCAACGACCTCGTTGTGACTCTGGGCTACCTCGGAAATCGCGGCGTTCACCAGGTTCTGCCCATTCCGTTCAACCAGCCCGAAATCGCCACGCCCACCAATCCGGTCAACAATCAGATTTACTCCTACGGTTATCTGGCGGCGAGTGGTCCTGCAGATGGCTGCGATGGCTACAATGACGCAATCCGCAACCTGCTTCCAGCTCCCTGCCGAGGAAGTTCAGACCCAGCTGGGGCATTACTCCTTCTCCGACGGCAATACGGCCCTTCGCTCGCCTTACATCGGCATCAGCCCGAACGCCGACCTGTGGACTACCGAATGGCATTTCCTTCTACAACGCCCTGCAACTGAGCGTCACGAAAAAGATGAGCCACGGCCTGCAGTTCAACGCTTCCTACACCTACTCCCATGCTCTCGACGAGGGCAGCGGGCTCGGCGCCGGTCTTTTCTTCAACGGCAACAATCCCTTGGATCCGCGCACTTCCTACGCGTCCTCCGATTTCGACCGCACCCACGTGTTCATCGTCAGCTACCTCTATGATTTCCCGACGATCAAGGATGCCCACGGCCTCCTTAATATCGCCGCGAACGGCTGGGGCATCACGGGAGTCACGACGCTCGAAACCGGCGAGCCGTTCAGCGTCATCGACTTTTCGGGAATCGGCGGGAGGAATCTATTACAGCGCCGATGATTACATCACCAATCCCCTTCTTCCCCTTGCTCCGGGAGTCACGCCGCAAGAGGCGAGCTCGAAGGCCGGCGGCGGTGGCAACTTAGTGAACGGCCAGCCCTACGTTAACCCGAATGACTTCGCCGTCCCTTACCTTGCGCCGGGAACTGACGGAGTGCCACCCTGCGAAACGATCAGCGGCTATGACGTTTGCGACACCCAAGAGACCGGGTACGGCACGACGGGCCGCAACATCTTCCGCGAGCCCTTCCAGACTCGTTTCGATTTCTCGGTGTTCAAGAATTTCAAGCTCAACGAGCGCTTCAACCTGAAGTTCGAAGCGGACGCCTTCAACCTCTTCAACCATCCGAGCCTGGACGCGCCCGACACCGATTTTGAACTCAATCCGTGCTACAACCCTGTTCCTTGCTACACGACGACGCCTCCTGCGAGCGAGGGCTATGGCGTGATCGACGGCACGATCGGCAGCAATCGCTTCATGCAGTTCGCACTGCACCTGACGTTCTAACGCGCTTCCTCTCTCCGGCTCGCCCACCCCGGGCCGGAGAGCGCCGTCCACCGATTTCCGCGCCGCGCTTGGCATGTACGTGGCCATTGACATCCGCGCTCCGGAAAGTAAGCTACCAGGGATGGATCCAAGCCAAGGAATGAACCCAAGAGCGATGAGCCCCGAGGCGCGCGCCGAATTCCAAAAAAGGGAGGACGAGGCCGCGCGCAAGGCCGCTCACGACATGTGGGTCGCCGGGATCACCATCGTGGGATCGTTCGTTTTCGTGCTCGTGCTGGTTGCCATCGTCATCATCGTCGGCCACATCCAGCTTTTCTGAGCCCGCGATGAAGGCCTACGAAATCTCGCCCAACCCCACGGGCATCGACGGAATCCGCCGTGCCGATCGCCCCGATCCCACGCCCGGCCCGCTAGAAGTCCTCGTCCGGCTGCGCGCCGCCGCATTGAACTACCGCGATCACGCCATTGTTACGGGGGCGTACCACTACAATCTCACTCGCCCCACGATTCCGTGCAGTGACGGCGCGGGCGAAGTCGTCTCCATCGGCCCCGGCGTCACTCGTTTCAAAATCGGCGATCGGGTGGTGCCCACATTTTTCCAGGTGTGGATCGAGGGCGCGCCTCCAAAAAATCGCGGCGCCCTCGGCGCCCCGCTCGACGGCACTCTCGCTGAATTCATCGTGCTGCACGAAGACGGCTGCGTCGCCATGCCTCCGAGCCTCTCATTCGAAGAGGCCGCCACGCTCCCCTGCGCCGGCCCCACCGCGTGGAACGCGCTGATGCACGCGGGCGCGCGCGTGAAGCCGGGCGACACCGTGCTCTGCCTCGGCACCGGCGGCGTCTCGATGTTCGCGCTGCAATTCGCGCGGGCGGCGGGCGCGCGCGTGATCGTCACATCCTCAAGCGACGCCAAAATCGAGCGCGCCAAAAGCCTCGGCGCCTCCGGCGGCGTCAACTACAAATCGCATCCCGATTGGGAAAAAGAAGTCCTCGCGCTCACCGGCGGACGCGGCGTCGATTGCGTGATCGAAAATGGCGGCGTGAATACGCTGCAGCGCTCGTTTCAATGCCTCGCTTGGGAAGGCAAGGTCGCGCTGATCGGCGTCCTCGCGGGCAACGACGGCCACGCCGACCCGCACGACCTCATGTTCAAGCGCGCCAGCCTGCACGGCATCGGCGTCGGCACGCGCGTCACCCTCGAGCAGCTGATCCAGGCGGTCGAGGTCAATCGCATCAAGCCCGTCATCGACAAAGTTTTCCCCTTCGACCAGGCCCTCGACGCCTTCCGCCTCCAAGCCTCCGGCAATTTCCTCGGCAAAATCGCGATCAGTATCTGAATCGGGGTTTTGCTTTTGTAGCGGCCGCCTTGCCTTCAGGCGGGCGCCTTTTCCCGATACCACCCGGCAAGAATCAAAACATAGAGAACAAAGGCAAAAGCAGATCCCTCACCCGCTGGAATGCGGCGGATTCGGGATGACATCGCGAGACAAGCCGGAAAAAAACGCCCGCCTAAAACCAAGGCGGCCGCTACAAAGGCAACTGCGAACGCCTTCTCTAGCCGCTCGCCACTGGCCACTCGCCACTGCTTTTCCCGTGCTATCATCCGCCCCGTCGTCATCACGGTCACTCACCGTGACCATCGCTCGCCCGGAGGACACGCCATGAATCGCAATCGCCGAAGGGCGACGGGTCACCATGGCCCGCCGTCATTCTGAGCGAAGCGAAGAATCTCTCTTCGCCTTCTCTAGCCACTCGCCACTAGCCACTCGCCACTGCTTTTCCCGTGCTATCATCCGCCCCGTCGTCATCACGGTCACTCACCGTGACCATCGCTCGCCCGGAGGACACGCCATGAATCGCAATCGCCGCGACTTTCTTTCCGCCACCGCCGCCGCGGTAACGTTCTCGACCGCGCTGCCCGCAGCTCTCGCCGCCGAAGAGCCGCGCCCGCATCCGGGGGCCGCGTCGCCGCAAACCTCGACCGTGCCCGGCTACGCCGCGCCCACCGAAATCAAAGCCATCGACATCATCAATCTCCGCGAGCTCGAAGCCGCCGCGCAAAAAGTGATTCCGCCGGGCGGCTTCGGCTACATCTCGAGCGCCGCCGGCGATGAATGGACGAAGCGCGAAAACGAAGCCGCCTACAAGCGCCTCACCATCGCGCCGCACTACCTCTCCGGCTACAGCGACGCCGACCGCTCGATCGCTCTGCTCGGGACGAAAATCTCCATGCCGATCGTCCTCTCGCCGATGGGCGCGCACGGCATGGCGCACGCCACCGCCGAGGCTGGATCCGCGAAGGGCACCGACGCCGCCGGCACGCTCTACATCGCCGCCACGCCCTCGAATCTCTCGCTCGAGCAGATCGCGCAGGCCTCGCCCGGCCCGAAATGGTTTCAGCTCTACATGCCGGCCGATCGCGGCGTAGCGATCGAGCTCCTGCAACGCGCGAAAGCCGCGAACTACCGCGCGATCGTCTTCACCATCGACACCGTCGTCTCGAGCAATCGCGAAACCGACACCCGCAATCATTTCCGTTCGCCGCTGCCCGCCGAAAATTTCGCCGGTCAGGACGCCGCCTATGGCCGCCTGGGATTCAAGCGCGATCTCGGCTGGGACGATGTCGCGTTCATCCAGAAAACCACCGGCCTGCCCGTGCTGTTGAAAGGCGTGCTCACGCCCGAGCTCGCCGCCGCGGCCATCGACCACGGCTGCGCGGGCGTGCAAGTGTCGAATCACGGCGGCCGCCAGCTCGACGATGTCTCTGCGACGATCGCCGCGCTGCCGCGCGTCGTCGAAGCCGTGCGCGGCCGCGGCGTCATCATCATCGACGGAGGCGTGCGCCGCGGCCAGGACGTTTTCAAGGCGCTCGCGCTCGGCGCAAACGCCGTCGCCCTCGGCCGCCCGCTGCTCTACGGCCTCGCGCTCGGCGGATGGATGGGCGTGCAAGCCGTCTTCCAGCACCTCGACGCCGAGCTCGAAATGACCATGCGCCTCGCCGGCGCCAGCAACATCCCCGAAATCTCGAAAAAGTATCTCAACGCCTGAAATTTTCGCGCCGTCGTTCTGCCTGCCCCGAGCGGAGCCGAAAAGAGGCCCGCCTTTGGCCGAAGAATCTCTCTTGGACGCCGCGCCACGTCCGCTCGCTTAGCCACCGAGATTCAGCACCTCAACCACCGTCACCGACTGCTCTTCGAACAGAATCCACTGATCGCTCTCAATCATCATTTTTCGCCGCCGGTAGATCGCAATTGAAATGCCCAGCGCGACTGGAACAAACAGGACAAACCAAAGCGGATCGACAAGCGCCCAGCTCTCAACCGCCGCCGTCATCGAAGTAAACGCAAAATAGCCGAGCGCCACCAGCAGGCCGCTCGCAATCGCATGGCTCTTGAATTTTGGAAGCGAGCAGGTAAACGGAATCTTCCGGAACCCGACAAGCAATCCCTCCAGCAGCAAGACGCACCAGACCGCAACCAGCGCGGTATGAATCACGCCAACGCGCCACCCCCAGAAATGCGAATACGCCGGGAGACAAATCGCCGCCAGCCCAGGCACGACGAACGTGAGAATGAGTCTCCGCGCCAGCGGCACGCATTCACGTGAGCGGGAATTGACGTGGAATCTGAAAACCCAGTTCGCTCGCAGCGGCGCGGGAATCGCGCAAACCGACCACAGGCCAAGGACCAGAAAAAATCCTACAATCAGCGGGATGCTGAGAATCCCTGCGGATGGGATTGCGCTGCTCATAGTGAGCGATGCTTTCCTGTTCGCGGCCGGCAAGAGTGCCTGCGAGGCAATCACGATCCCCATGCTCAGAAATCCCCCGAGCGCAAACGCCTGTTCCTCGCGGCGACAAATCGTCCGAAAAGCGAATCGGTAGCAGGCGCGCTGAAAGGGGCTCCACAAGAATAGTGCATCGAGCAAACGAAAAGCTGCGGACGCCCGCGCCTCGCGCCTGGCGGGCAGATTCGCCGTAATGTCCGCGCTCTGCGCGAAACATCGCGCGTAGCATAAGGAATACGCCGCGAGAGACAGCAGCAGCGCGCAAAGCAGCCCCACAATGGCCGCCGCACCGAGCGACGTCAGAGCCGCGCTTTTCTGCCCGCGCAGAATCTGGCACAGCCCCAGAAACCAAGCCGGCGGCGGCAGCCGCGCCCACACCTGCGAAACATTCCGCAGATGTTGCATCCTCCACGGTACGGAAACACTCGTCGTAAGCAGCGCCATCAGCGCGAAGACGATGCCGCAGCGCGCGTATAGCGACGCCTTGCGAAAAACACGGTAGGGAAGCGCCGCGATGAGAATGCCCATCAGGGCAAACACCGCCAGAAATCCGAACGCGCTCGCCAAAACGATTGTCAGCGTGTGCGTCGCAAGAAATACCTCGAACACGTGAGATGTCTGCTGCGCGCAAACAACCAGCGGAAACAAAAACGACGACACCGCGTTCACGTCGAGCGAAAGAACCACGGCCAGCACCGAAAGCGCCGCCAGATTCGCCAGAAAAATGCGGCTGCTCGAAATGGGAAGTGGGGCTAAATTCGAATAATCGCGGCGATCCGGCACCAGTCGGTCCCATTTCCAAACCGCCACCGCCCCGGCCACCACCATCGCAAGAACAATGAAAAAGTACTCGTCCGACGTTGACTCCGTATAGGGATCGAATCGGATTTGCTGGCCTCGGAGGAAGAGCAGCAGCGATCCGTAGTGGTCCATGCAGAATAACGCGACGAAAGCGCCCGGCGTCGCGAGCAGGGCGAGGATCGTCGCGATGCTGAGATCGAGTTCGCCGGGTTCCGCCCCCTCGCTGCCGGAAAAAATGCGGTCCACGCAGTGGCGCACGAGCCGCACAAACGGCCCGTGCGAAAACTTTTCCCACCGCTGCTTCACTGATTCCATCGCGATCCGTCGAAGACGGGCCTACGCCGCGCCCGCCGCCATCACTTCCACAATTTCGCTTGCGGTCTGCTCCACATCCCGGTCCGCCACCAGATGGACGAACGCCTGCTCGAGCGAATCCTTCCCCACCATTCGGTGCAGTTCGGCCGTCGCGGCATACGCGATCACCCTGCCCTCGCTCAGAATCATCACGTGCGAGCAGACTTTTTCCACCACCTCGAGCACGTGCGAGCAATAGAAGATCGCCTTGCCGCGCTCGCCGAGCGTTTTGATCAGGCTCTTGACGATCATCGCGGACACCACGTCGAGCCCCGAGAGCGGCTCATCGAGAATCAGGATTTCCGGATCGTGCAGTAGCGCCGCGATCAGCAGGATGCGTTGCCGCATCCCCTTCGAATACGAGCCGATTGCGGAATGCCTGTGCGGCGCGAGCGAGAAAAGCGCGAGCAGCGCTTCGATTTTCTTCGCCATCCGCGCGCGTTCCATGCCGCGCAGCGTCCCCACCATTTCCAGATACTCCCATCCGGAAAGATAGGCGTAAAGCTCCGGCTCCTCCGGGACGTAGCCGAGCCGCCGCCTGTACGCCACAAGATCCTTGTGAATGCTCGCGCCAAACGAAAGCACCTGCCCGCGCGTCGGCTCCGACAATCCCGTGAGCATCTTCACGATCGTGCTTTTGCCGGCGCCGTTCGCGCCGAGGCAGCCGAGCACTTCGCCGGCGTGCAAGCCGAACGTGACGTCGCTCACGGCCGGCGCCGCCGTGTAGCATTTCCGGAGACCTCGAGCCTCGAGCGCGGCCTCCATCACAAGCCTTTGTTTGGGAGAGTATCGCCGGAGCGAACGGGTTCGGCATTTGGAGCGCCCCGCCGCTGTGACCGCTGCTTTCGCGCATCTGTCTTGCGGATCTCGCCGAGGATGGTGACCGCCTGCGCGGCCTCGCGCGAGAATTCGACCTCGTCAAATGGCGCCGGGTGTTCGCCAAGCCACGGGTCCATCATCAGTCGCTCGTGCCAGTCGCGTCCCCGAACCAACCACCTGTCCACCGCACCCGCCACCGAATATCCGCACAGCAGCAGCAGCGAGCTGCTGATCACCGCGCCCGCCGCCATTTTCCAGAGGTTCGAACGCAGCAGCCATTGGCGCAGCAGCGAAAGCACGCCGTCGGCGAAGAACCGCACCGTACGTTCGCCGCCGGTCTCGTCGAAAACGCATAGCATCTCGTCGCCGAAGCGTTCGCGGAAGCGCGGCGGATGCAGCGCGATCAGCGCGCGATAGAGAAATCGCCTCATGCGGATTCGCTCGATTTGATCGGGGACATGGCCGCCTTCGCTTCCTTCAGCACGGCGCGAAGGCGCTCCAGGTCGGCTGAGAGCACGCGCCGTCCAAACGCGCTCAGCCGGTAGTAGCGCCGCCGCGGGTCTTCGTTCGCGGATCGCCGCGCCGCTTCGTTGACGAGCCCGCGGCGCATCAGTTTTTCGAGATTGTCGTAGAGCGTGCCGGGCCCCAGCTCGTATTGCCCCTGCGATTGCCGCGCCACCTCCAGCATGATGCCGTAGCCGTGGCGATCGTCGGAGGCAAGCGCCAGCAGGATGTGCAGCGTCGCCGGCGAAAGCGGCAGCAGCGATTTGAGTTCGTCTTTCGGCGCCATTGCTATACTCGGACTCCGATATATCAGACTCCGAGGGTTATGTCAAGGACCCGACCGGAAGAAAAACCGCCCGCCTGAAAGGCGGCCACTACGAAGTCAGGGGCGAACGACGAAGATGCTGCGCTGAAGGCCGCGGCGCTACATTGAAGTCTTGAGGCAAAGGCGGGCGCGGCGAGACTTCGCCGGCTCAGCCCAGTGCAGCGCTCCTATGGATGGAGAGAAAGAGAAGAGAGATTCTTCGGCCAGAGGCGGGCCTCAGAATGACGAACGCGCGGGTGGTGCGTCGCGGATGACCGGTGCCGATTCTTCTCCGCGCGTCACCAATCACAACTCACTATTCACGAATCACGGCTTTCCGCTATTCTTGTGTCCCTATGCTTGACCTTGGATATGTGCGGGAACACCTGGATGTGATTGAGAAGATGGCGCGGGACCGCGGGGTGGCGGTCGATCTGGAGTCGTTTCGCGCGATCGACGGCGAGCGGCGGAAGATTATTCACGCGACCGAGACGAAAAAGGCGGAGCGCAACAAGGCCAGCGAAGAGATTGCTCGGCTGAAGAAAGCCGGCGGCGATGCCTCGGCAATTCTTGCGCAGATGAAGGCGCTCGCGGAAGAACTGAAGCGGAACGACGAGCGGATTGCGGAGCTGGACGAACAGCTGAAGCAATTCATGCTGACGGTGCCGAATATTCCGCACGCGAGCGTTCCGGTGGGGCACGGCGCGGCGGATAACGTCGAGGTGCGGCGGTGGGGCGCGCCGCCGAAATTCGATTTCACGGCGAAGCCGCACTGGGAGGTTGGCGAGGGCGCGGGGATTATCGATTTCGAGGCGGCGATCAAGATCGCGGGCTCGCGATTCGTCGTTTACAAAGCGCTGGGAGCACGGCTGGAGCGCGCGATCGCGAATTTCTTTCTGGACGTCCACACGCGCGAAAGCGGATTCACGGAGATACTGCCGCCATTCCTGGTGAACACGCAATCGCTGACGGGCGTGGGGCAGCTGCCGAAATTCGCGGCGGACATGTTTCACCTGGAAGGCACGGACCTGTGGCTGACGCCGACCTCGGAAGTGGAGTTGACGAGCTATCACCGCGAGGAAACGCTCGACGCGGACACGCTGCCCGTAAAACTGTGCGCGTGGACGGCGTGCTTCCGCAGCGAAGCGGGCGCGGCGGGGAAAGACACGCGCGGGATCAAGCGGCAGCACCAGTTCCAGAAGGTGGAGCTATTCAAATTCACGCGGCCGGAGCAGAGCTACGACGAGCTGGAGTCGCTGGTGCGCAGCGCGGAGCTGGTGCTGCAGAAGCTGGGGCTGCACTACCGGGTGGTCCTGCTGTGCACGGGCGACATGGGATTCGCGTCGTCGAAGACGTACGACATCGAGGTGTGGCTGCCGTCGTCGGGCGAATTCATGGAAATTTCGTCGTGCTCGAATACGGAGGCGTTTCAGGCGCGGCGGTCGGGGATTCGATTCAAGGCGAAAGGCGGCGGCGGGAAATCGGAGTTCGTCCACACGCTGAATGGGTCGGGGTTGGCGGTGGGGCGGACGTGGATCGCGATCGTCGAGAACTATCAGCAAGCCGATGGATCGATCCTCATTCCCGAAGTGCTGCGGCCGTATATGGGCGTGGAGAAGATTCCAGTCGGAAAATAGAAATCGGAAATTTGAAATTCGAAAAGCGAAATTCGAAAAGCGAACAGCGTGCCGTTAAGAAAATCGTGGCAGGTAGCGAGCGAAGAGAAGAAAGGCCCCACCCTCACAAAACGAGGATGGGGCACCCGAAACGTCAAAGACCTGCAGCCTATAACCTGCGACCCCCTAAGCTAGCTTGCGGCTTCGAGCTTATCGATGGTGAGGACGCCCTTGTCGATGTGGCCGGTGACCTTCACTTGGTGGCCGAGCGCATCATCGGGGACGATGGAATCCTGGTTGGCGATGGGAATGACGTGCTTGGTCTTGTCGTTGACGAAGACCCACTTGGCGTTCTTGGTCTTGACGCAGGTTTCGGCGCAGGCTTTGTGGTCCGCGCTCATGCCCTTTGCGCCGCAGTGGCTGTCGCTGATCCAACCGGTCCACGTCATCGCCTTGTCGCTGGCGCGTGTGGTGACGCCGGCTACGCTGATCGCGGCGAACAAGAGCGCGAGCAGACCGAACATGCTGATGGCCTTCCTCATGATTTCCTCCTCAGATGTGTCCTGACTCGTCCAGCTGGCTTTTCCCGCGAACCGCTTTTCAGACTACAGAGTGATCATTGTGGAGATGGGTGATCGGTCGCGGAAGAGCCACCGGGCTCCCCCCAGGTCGGGCACCACGGTTATACCGCAGGCACGGGCGGGAGGCCACAACAAACATTTTCGGGAGGTGCACGGAGAGCGCGGCGGGAGGCTCGCGCGGGAATCAGGAGACCATGCCCATCAGGACCATGGGGCCGGTGGGGTGCGGCATGCCGCCGGCGGGCTCGAGCGTCACCTGGAACCATTTCGGCGGCATTCCCTCGGGCACCTTCATCATCCAGTGGTCCGGCTGCCCGCTGAACACGCCCAGGCTGATCGGATCGCCCTTCACCGGGACGAGCCAGAGCTGGTAAGTTTTCGCGGCGGGCGCGGGCGTGATTTCGCCGTCGTACATCAGCATTCCCATTTTCGCGTTGTACATCACGTGCGCGCTGCCTTTCGGCATGCCGGCCTCTTGCGCGAGCGGGATGGTGATCGTGCTCTGCGACGTCATGAGCTCGGCGACCTCGCTGGCCTCGTGCAGCTCGTGCTGCTGCTGGTCCATCGAGCGTGCAACGCGGCGAGCTGGCGATCGAGGGCGCGATTCTCGTGCCACAGGAAAATCGTGAGCGCCGCGAGCGCGACGCCCGCGGGGACGAGGATCGCGTTCCACCAGCGGCCGAAGGCGGCCGGCGCGTGGATTCGGGCGCGGCTGACGCGCAGCGCCCCAGCTTCGCCGCGGATTTGCGCCATCAGGCGCTGCTTCACGGCGGCGGAGGGCGCGGCCGGCGGCGCTGCAAGCGAGAGCATCGCGACGCGGCCGCGCGCCTCGGCGAGTTTGCGCGCGCAGTCGGCGCACGACGCCACGTGCGTTTCGATCGCGTGCTTCTCTTCGCCTTCGAGCGCGCCGAGCGCGAGGAGATCGAAGTCTTCGTCGCGAGTTGGATGAGCGTTTGCCATCATCGTGCCATGTTCATGCCATCTTCATGATGCCGCCGCATGCAGCGTGCGTTTCAGCGTCTCGACCGCCGAGCGCAGCCGCGTCTTGACGGTGCCGAGCGGATCGCCGGTGCGCGCGGCGATCTCGCTATGCGTCAGCCCCTCGAAGTAGGCGAGCTCGACGGCGGCGCGCTGCTCGGCCGGCAGATTTTCCAGCGCGCCTTTCACGCGTTCAAGCAGTTGCTTCTGCGCGATCGCGCTTTCGAAATTCACGGGCAGCACGACGGAATTTTCGCCGAGCTCGTCGCCCGCCGCCGGATTGTGGCGCCGCAAGCGGGAAATCGCGCGGTTGCGCGCGATCACCAGAAGCCAGCCGGGAAGCGAGCCGCGCGACGCATCGAATCGCGACGGCGCGCGCCACAGCTGGAAGAAAATGTCCTGCAAGATTTCCTCGGCCGCCTGCGTGTCGCGCAGAATCCGATTCAGGACGGACGAGAGCATCGAGGCGTAGCGGTCGTAGAGCGCGGCGAGCGCCGCTTCGTCCCGCTGCATCACTCGTTCGATGAGCGCCGCATCCGAGGCCCTCACCTCCGCTCCCATCTGCGAACTCACCAGGTTGGAAGCTCCCTTCTGGAAGGTACGCGGAGAGCGGCCTTTCCGGATTGCGCCGGCGCACACGCGTTTGGCCGATGCGGCAGCGAGTGGCGAGCCTACCTTGGGGCTTGGCGCCGGGTCAACTTGGTTGTTTCCATGCGAGGGATGCGGGTGCCGGGCAATCGGGCGGGGAGGGCGTAACATTCATATATTTTCAGCAACTTAGAGGTGCCTCGGCGACGCCAGACGCCGTTTCTCGCATTACCCAATAAGTGGCTTGGGGCATCGTTTCCGTTGACATCTTTTGGCGCTTGGCTAAACTTCGAGTCTCGATAGACTTACAAGCGATCGGGCGCAAAACCAGGCCATTTATAAAAGTTACGAAGCGGTAGGACAGCGCAAGCTCCCCACCCTCCAGGAGGAAGGCAAGATGGCCACCGTTGCCAAAGCGGCTCCCCAGCCCATACCGCGGATTGCTCCGCGCGAAGACCTGAATCCCCATCGGATCGCGCAGATCCAGTTCGATATCGCCGCCGAATATTTGAAGCTCGACGCAGGCCTGCGCCAAATCCTGCGCACGCCGAAGCGCGTGCTCGAAGTATCGATCCCCACGAAGATGGATAACGGCCAGGTGAAAGTTTTCACCGGCTATCGCGTGCAGCACAATGTGGCGCGCGGCCCGGCCAAGGGCGGCATCCGCTACCATCCCAACGTCACGGTTGACGAAGTGAAGGCGCTCGCGACGTGGATGACGTGGAAGTGCGCGGCGGTGAACATTCCGTTTGGCGGCGGCAAAGGCGGCGTGATCTGCGATCCGAAACGGATGAGCAAGGCCGAGCTCGAACGCATGACGCGGCGATACACGTCCGAAATTCTGCCGCTCATCGGGCCCGAGCAGGATATTCCGGCGCCGGATGTCTATACGGACGCGCAGACGATGGCGTGGATCATGGACACTTATTCGATGACGAAGGGGTATTCATCGCTGGGCGTCGTGACGGGCAAGCCGGTGTCGATCGGCGGCTCCGAGGGACGCAAGGAAGCGACCGCGCGCGGCGTGCTGGTGGTGGTGGAAGAGGCGTGCAAGGTGAAGAAGGTGCCGCTGCGCGGCGCGGCCGTGGCGATTCAGGGATTCGGCAACGCCGGCTCGATGGTGGCGAAGCTTTTCGCCGAGAAAAAGGCGCGCATCGTCGCGATCAGCGATTCGCGCGGCGGCGTGTTCAATTCGCGCGGCATCGATCCGCTGAAAGCGATGCGCTACAAGGAACGTTCCGGCACCGTGGTCGGCATGCCGGGCACGTCGCGCATCTCCAATGACGATTTGCTCACGATGAAATGCGACATCCTGATTCCGGCGGCGCTCGAAAACGCGATCACACTGAATAATGTCGACCAGATCAAGGCGAAAATCGTCGCCGAAGCCGCCAACGGTCCCACGACCCCTCACGCGGACGAAGCGCTCGCGCGCAAAGGCATCATGCTGCTGCCCGATATTCTCGCGAATGCGGGCGGCGTCACCGCAAGCTATTTCGAATGGGTGCAGGATCTGCAAAGCTTCTTCTGGCCGCTGGCCGACGTGAACCTGAAGCTCGAGTCGCTGATGCGCCGCGCGTTCCTCGAAGTCTACGAATCGATGCGCAAGCACAGAACGCACATGCGCACCGGCGCCTACGTGCTCGCGGTGGGACGCGTAGCCGATGCCACGCTAGTCCGCGGCCTTTTCCCCTGAAATCCCACAGGGTACGCCGATGTCCGGCAGAAGGCATCGCCGATACCCGGCTTCTGCGTCCACCTTTTCGTCCCACTGATCATTCCGGCGGTTCAAAAAGGAAAGGGGCCGACAATCGCCGGCCCCCTGGTGATGTTCGAAACTCTCAGCAGAATCTTAGAGAGTATCGCGTCCGAGGCCAGTCTCGTAATCGTAACCGTAATATTGCGAGACGCCCTGGCCGAAGTTCGGATCCGTCATGTTAGGCCACGCGCCCTTGTCGAATCCCGGAGCATTTTTCAGCCGCTCCTTGTCGAGATTCAGGATGACCCGGTTATTCGCCACGTCGAATCGGAGCGACTTCCAGGGGATCAGGAAATCTTTGTCTCCCATTCCAAGAAAGCCGCCGAATGAAAGCACGGCGTAGGCGACGCGTCCTGAACCTGCTTCGAGCACTAGCTCCTCGATTTTTCCGAGGTCTTCGTTTTGTGCGTTAACTACCTTCGTTCCAATAACCGAATCATGAGCCTTGATGAAATTTGTTTGTCTGCGTGCTGCTGCTGGTTGTGCCATCGCTTCCTCCCGAAGCTGCTGAATATGTTGTGCAGGACAAATAGTAACTGCGAAGACCGCTGAGTGACCATACGGGCATTCGTGCAAAATTGATCGCGAAGCGCGGTACGAATGGGAACCCTCGGAATGACTGTTCGCCGTTTTTTCAGCGAGCGCGTGCCATGGTCTCGCGCAAACTCTGGCGGAATCTCGCGCGAATCAAAGCGGAGATGAGTCAGCTACAGGGGTCACGTTTCAAGACGATCGGCAGTCTTGCGTTCTTCTTCGAGGTCCTCAAAGCTGTATCGCGGCGGTGGGACACCGTGCTTCGCAGCGAAATCCTCAACTCTTCTTGCCGAATCTCTCAAAATCGGTCTTTGAGAACCTGCCCCACGTCACGGCGACCGTGAAGAATGGACGCGATTTGCAGCGGCGTAGTATCGGGACGATAGACGATCAAATACGAGTAGACCGCGAAGAACTTTACATCCGCGTCTGTCAAATCCTTGCGTCGGTGCCCGGCGCCGGGGGTGCCCGCGAGAAAAGAGATTTTCTCTCGAATAGCCGATTCAACGCGATCCGCCACCACGATGCTTGTCTGTTCTTTGATGTAATCCCAGATTTCGAAGAGGTCGAGGGCGGCTTGCGGCGCGAGGACGTAACGCGCAGTCATCCAGACTTGTTTTTCAGCTTGTCGAGATACGCATCCAATTGGTCTTCGGGGATTCCTTCTCCACGGTCGAGCTGATCGAGGCCGCGGCGGATATTCGCGTTGATCGCGTCGCGGTTTTCCGAAAGCCAGCGATCCTGTTCCTCCTGCGTTTCCAGCAAGCGAACCAAGACTTCCTCAACGCTGCCGGAACCCGTCGCCTGAAGCTGCTTCTGGATTCTGGCTTCAAGCGCTGCATCGCGGATTTCGATTTTCACGGCTCATTCCTCGGAAACAGACTCGGTTCTATTTTCATCGTAGTCGCAGGCGCGAAAATGTCAAGAGAACCGCCGCCCCTCGCCCCTCAGCCCTCTACCCTCAATCCCCCACATCTTCGTGCGTGATCTCGGAAACGAATTTCACGATGTCGCCCTCGCGCAGCTTCCGGCAAAGCCGGCTCAACGTATTCTGCTCTCGCAGAGTGAGCGCGCGCATGAACGCCCTCACCACCTTCGAATGCCTCGGCAGGACATCTCCCATGAACTTCTTTCCCGGCTTCGTCAGGCCCACGACGCTGATTCGCCGTCCCTCCCGCTTCTCGCCCTCTTGGGAATTTGGCAGATGCGCTTGCGCGAATTCCACGGGCGGCAGCGCCACAATCACGCGGCGCACCCACCCGCATTTTTCCAGCCGCGCGATCAGCGCGTGCGCATTTTGCGGCTTCATTTTCCGCCGCCTGCCGACGTCCGCCACTGGCAGCGCCCCCTCGCGATAGAGCAGTTCCAGCAGGCGAAATTCCGACATCGTCAGGTCAAACAGCTCGAGCGGCCCGTGCATCTCCGCCCTCATCCACTCCGCCGTGTCGAGCAGGTCCGTGTAGGCACGGAAAGCTTGCTGCTTCTTCTCCCTGGGGGTCGGATAGTCTTTCATGGTGGCAAAAACCTCCAAAATTGGCTTTTTTCGAGCATTTAAGCGAGCTTAAGCCTCCGACGAGATCATGATTCATGCTCCTACCGGAGCAGAATTGCAAGGCCGCAAGTAGGTTTAAATGTGGTGCCGCGGACTTAAGCGCGGCAGTCTTTGACGTTGGTTTTTTCTTCTGCGCGGCCGCGAGGCGGGGGTGGGTATTGTGGGCTGCGAGGCCCGATTACGACTGAGCGGCGCGTTCAAGTTCGGCGATGTCGAGCTTTTTCATTTTCAGCATGGCCTGCATGGCCTTCGGGTGTTTCACGTATTCGGATATGCGCACGGGAACGATCTGCCAGGCGAGGCCGAACTTATCCTTGAGCCAGCCGCATTGAATCTCGCTGCCGCCGGCCGTCAGCTTCGACCAGTAGTAGTCGATTTCCTGCTGTGAATCGCAGTGGACGACGAACGAAATGGCTTCCGTGAATTTGAAGGCAGGGCCGCCGTTCAGCGCGGTGAACTGCTGACCGTCGAGCTCGAAGGCGATCGTGAGGACGCCGCCTTTCGGCCCGGGAGCGTCGCCGGTGTTGCGCAGTTCGGTGAGGCGGCGCGAATTCTTGAAAACGCTCATGTAGAAATCGACAGCTTCTCCGGCGTTGGAGTCAAACCACAGAAACGGCGTGATCCGGGGGTGGCCCTCGAGAGTGCTCACGTTAGCCTCACTTTCTGCCTACATCTTAATACCGGACGCTGGATTTTCCTCGCGCGTCTTCGCCGGTCCGAGCAGGACGTAGGCTTGGAATTTGCGGAAGGCGGCGAGGCGTTCTTTGGAGATGATGAGGGCGCGAAGCTTCATCATTGCGCCGAGCGCGCCGGGCAGCCGGATCGGGCGGCCGAGATTTTCAGCTTCCTCCACCAGGTAGCCGATGCGCTTGGACTGCCAGCCGTGGCTCGCGAAAAATGCGAACCAGTCCGGCGGCGTGAATTTGAATGGAGCATTCTGCATGTTCCAGCGGAGGCGGCGCCTGCCCCGGTATTTCATCAGCTCGGAAGAAAAATATTCGACGATCCATCCTTCGACATGGTCGAGCGCGCGCAGGTCGTCGGACAGCGACGCCACATCTTCCACGCTTAAGTAGGAAACCACGCCTTCGGTGAGGATCAGCAGCTTTTTCGCGCGCGCGTTGGTGGCGGCGAGCAGCTTGCGACGCTCGGCGACGTTCGCGAGATCGAGCGGCACGCGTTCTAGTTTGCATCGCGGGTGCTGGCCCGCGAGGCGTTCGTCCTTGAATTCAATCACGCGCGGATAATCGACCTCGATCCAGAGCAGAGACTCAGGCAGATCCATGCGATAGGGGCGCGTGTCGAGGCCCGCGCCGAGATTCATGATCACATCGACGCCCTGCGCGATGGCCTGCTGGATGAAGTCGTCGATCACGCAGGTGCGGATCACCACAATCTGGCTGACCATGAACGGCATCGGCATCGCCGCCGCCATTTTCTTGCCGTGCTCGCCTGCGAGGACGCCGGCGAGCGGATCGCGAAAAAGAGCGTCAGTGCGCTCGGTTTCGGCGGCGCGGTAATGCGCCACGGCGAAGGCGGTGTCCGAGACGTTTTCGATCTGCGGGCTGGCCATGTCCGAAGATTGTCCAGGATTAAGAGCTCGCGCTCAAGGACAGAGCGAAGCGCCGGTCGATTTTTCTGTAGGGGCGCATGCTTGCCGCGCCCACCTTTGCTTCAGGCCGGCGGTTTTTCTCGGAGGGCGAGGGACCACGGGCCGCCCCAGAGGCTGATGGCGATGAAAAGGCTCGACCACTCGGAGGGATCGCGCGGCGCGCCGGGGATGCCGTAGAGTCCGAGGACGCGCGGGATATGCAGCGTGACGACCCAGATCCCGAACATCAGCGCGATGCCGGCGTAGCTCCAGCGCGCGAGAAAATTCAGCGCGATGCCGATTCCCGCGGCGACGAATGCGACTCCGAAAAATGTGGACCAGAAGGCGTGCCACGGAATCCAGGTGGGCACCAATCCGACAATAAACTGGAACACCAGGAAATGGTCGACGCCGAAGACGACGAGCGACACGCCGAAAATCCAGCGGGCCGCCAGCGCGAGCCAACGCGGAATCGCGGCCGCGCCGGGCAGCAGCCACGCGAGCGCGCCCATCGCGAGAGGCTCAAAGACGCCGGTGCGAAGGCCCACGTCGCGGATGGCCGCGGCGTTCTTCGGCGCTTCGAGAATCACGGCGCAGAGAAACAGGATCGTCCCAAGCGCGAGCGCGGATGGGAGAAGCGTGCGCTTGAAGAGCAGAGCCACGCCCAACACCACCCAGACCGCCCCGAATGAGTAGGCCAGCCCCGGGATCGACGGCAGGAAGGGGAGCACCGGCAGGACGTTGTAGCCAGGGCCCATCGCCTGGGTGACGTCTTTGGCGGAGATGATGTTTTGCACGCCGAGCGCGACGATCGCGAGCGCGAAGAGGATCAGGCCCGGGTCGAGAGCGCGTTCGGATGGAGCCGGTTCGGGCATCGCCGTTGCCTCGGGAGATTCATATCACGAGTCGAGCGTTTTGAGTTCAGAGATAAAGGGCGCCCAAGAAGGCTTTCGAACGAACGCCCCAAAAGCAAAGTACGCCGCGGGGCGGCAAAACGGATTGGGAAAAATTGAGCTTGACATATTCCCATATGGGAATGTAATATTCGGGCATGGCAAGGGCGGCGACGACCTCGGATGCGTTCAATGCGGTGGCGGAACCGCGGCGGCGGGAGATTCTCAATTACCTGGCACTCGAGGAACGGCCCGTCGGCGACATTGTGGCGACGCTGCGGCTGGAGCAGCCATCGGTGTCAAAGCACCTGCGCGTGCTGCGGGATGTGGGGTTGGTCCGGGTGCGGCGGGACGGACGGCGGATGCTCTATCGCACGAACGCCGATGCGATCCGGCCGCTCCACGAATGGGCGGGCATGTTCGAAAAATTCTGGCGGCATCAGTTGCAGCAAGTGAAGGAACGCGCCGAGGCGAAAGCAAGCCAAGACGCGGCGAATCCAAATCAAAGGAGAAATGATCATGATCGCAGCAGCGGCAGCACGAGTTGAGGATCTGACCCTGAACATTACGGAGGAAATTCACGTGAAGGCATCGCTCGAGGTGACGTTTGCGGCGCTGCTGGAGCAGCTTGGATCGGGAATGACGGCGGCGGAGAACAAGCCGATGCCGATGAAGATCGAGCCGTGGCCGGGCGGGCGATGGTTCCGCGACCTCGGCGACGGCAACGGGCATTTGTGGGCGCACGTGCAATCGATCAAGAAGCCGACGCTGCTGGAATTCTACGGGCCGCTGATGATGTCGTATCCGGTGAATTCGAACGTGCAGTACCGGCTCAGCGAAGAGGCGGGCGGGACGCTGATCAAGTTCCAGCATCTCGCGCTCGGAATGGTTCCGGAAGATTACCGAAAGGGCTTGACCAGCGGATGGAGCAGCATCAACGCGCGCGCGAAGGCGCTCGCCGAAAAGAAGTAGCGGCGGGGCGCGATCGAACTTCATTACTGAAAAAGGAGAAAGGCAATGACGAACGTGGCAGCAGCAGTGGAGAAGACAATGGAAGTGACGCCAGTGGGCAAGGAGTTCCGCGAGGAAGCCGCGACGACGCGGCGTGTTCTGGAAAGGGTCCCGGGCGGCAAGCTGAACTGGAAGCCGACGGCGAAGTCGATGTCGTTGGGACAGCTGGCGCTGCACATCGCAGCAGTTCCCGGACGATTTGTGGCTAACCTCAAGAAGACGGAGCATGAAGTCGATCCGAACGCTTTCCGGTTCGAGGAAGCGAAAAGCACGGAGGAAATTCTCGCCGTGTTCGACCAAAGCGTGAAAGACGCGGGAACTTATCTCGATGGCCTCGGCGAAGAACAGTTGCGCGCGGCGTGGACGCTGAAAGCGAATGGCCGGCCGCTCTTCACCAAGTCGCGCCAGGATGTGGCGCGAATGATCATGCTCAGCCACATTTATCATCACCGCGGCCAACTCTCCGTGTACTTGCGGCTGCTCGATATTGCGGTGCCTTCGATCTACGGGCCGAGCGGCGACGAAAATCCGTTTGCGTGAGCGAGCCGGGCGCCGCCGCTTCGATTGAACGAAGCGGCGGCTGACCGGTAAACCTGCTGACGCACCGCGCGAGAAAGAAATTTGTTGCGCGCAGGGCAAGAAGGCGCGTACATTTCAATTTGCCGGCACGCTCCGAGGTTGGGCGTCGCCGGCATTTGTGCCTCGCGCGGAGGGCACGGAATTTGAGCAGTCACGCTACGCACACGAACCACGGAAGCCACGTCCCACCGATCCTGCTGACGATTGCCGGATTCGATCCTTCGTGCGGCGCGGGTGTGGCCGCCGACCTGAAAACATTCGCGGCGCACAACTGCTACGGCATCGCGGCGGTGACGGCGCTGACGGTGCAATCCACGCAGGGCGTGCTCGCGGTGCAGGTGACTCCGGCGGCGACGCTGCGCGCGCAGCTTGACGCGCTGGCGGAAGATTCGGCGATTGCCGGCGTGAAGATCGGAATGCTGGCGAATCGCGCGAATGCGGCGGCGGTGGCCGAGTTTCTCGATAAATACAAATTCGCGCACGTGGTGCTCGATCCGGTTTCGCGGCCGACGGCAGGGAACACGGAGTTGCTGGACGCGCCGGGACTGAAATTTGTCCGCGACGAACTGCTGAAGCGCGCGAGCGTGATCACGCCGAATATTCCCGAAGCCGAATTTCTGACCGGGCTCGAAGTGAAAGACGTGCAAGGGATGAAGGCGGCAGGGCAGAAACTTCTGGAGATGGGCGCGCGTGCCGTGATCGTGACCGGCGGGCATCTCGATAAGCCCATCGACGTGCTGTGCGATGGAACCGAAATCGAAACGTTTGGCGGCGAGCATGTGAAGAGCCTGAACACGCACGGGTCGGGCTGCACGTTTTCGTCGGCGATCGCGGCGCAGCTGGCGAGCGGGCAGCAGTTGCGCGAGGCCGTGATTCTGGCGAAGGCGTATGTGACGAAGGCAATCGAGAAGTCGTATCAGATCGGCAAAGGCGCCGGGCCGCTGAACCAGCTTTTCCGATTCCACCAGGAGCGCCGCCGCGCGGTGTCCACGAAGTGCCGCAACACGGGATGCATCCCGCCGCTGAGCCTGCCGCACACTAACAACTGTCGAAAATCTGAAATTGGAAATTTGAAATTGGAAAAGCGGCCGTGCCTGGTTGCTCGCGCTGATGGCTACTGCGCGACTGACCCAAGCAAGAGCAGATTCCTCGCTGCGTCGCGCGCCCACCGAAAGACCTGGGAACTACAAGAATGCGCGACTCCACTCGGAATGACAGCGCGCGCCCAGCGCGACCCTTTGCTTCGCCGGCGGCGGCCGTCGCGAGGGCTTCGATTACGGCGATATTTTGCAGCAAGCTTCTCCGGCAGATTGTGGCGTTCCTTCAGGTACAGCGGTGCGTTGTAGCTGACCCAGACTTTTCCTTCGGCGTCTTCCGCGACCAGGATTTTCAGCGGGAGGTCGATGGCGATGCTGGGCGACGCGACCATGAGCGGAGTGCCCGCTTTCGGGCTGCCGAAAATCAGGAGCTTGGTGGGGCGCATTTTCAGGCCGACTTTTTCGGCCTCGCCGCTGTGGTCGACGAGCGCGAAGAGCGCTACGCCCTTGGCCTGCAGGATTCCTTTCAGTTTTTCCACGGTTGCATCCACCGAATGATTGCTGGGCTTGCTGACGATTCCGTTGTCTGAGCTCGAAGGCATCGGTGTCTCCTATTTCTGAAGAATCCTACCGCGATATTTATACGGAAATAAGATAGATGGCCATGGCCACGCCTACGATCGCGAGGAACACGCCCAAGGCGATGGCTGCTTTTGAAGATTTCGTGAATTCGGTTGCGCCGCGATTCAACTGCTGCACGAGATTGACGTGGTGCCAGCAGGCGAAGAGGTCGACGATGACGCCGGTCGCGATCAGGGCGGTTCCGAACCACACCGAGTGACCGCCGTTGACGCGGCTCTGCACTCCGAGTGCGGGGGCGGCGAGCCGGAATTCCTCCAGGAAGAGGCCGAAGCGGGCTACTACGAAACCGAAGCCCATGAGGGCGAGGCCGGTGCGAATCCATGCGAGGAAGGTGCGTTCGGCGGCGAGGTAGTCGCTGACGCTGGCGATGGTGCGATTCTGCGGTGCGTTGGCTTCGGCCATGGATCGTGTGCTCCGAAAGGAGCCTAAATTAACATAGATGCGAAGCCGGGAAGAAGATTACCGCAGAGACGCAGAGGACGCAGAGAAGTTCCAAGAAAGTGGTTAGTGGCGAGTGGCTAGTGACTAGAGCCGGCGAGACGCCGGCGCTATCGGCACCGCCGCCGCGGCAAAATGCGCCCTGTCGGACGCGTCGACTGTGTCCGACAGCTCTAGCGGCGGAAGGCGATGCGGCCGGCGACGATTGTTGCCATCGGGGCGCCGCGGAAGGCGCGGCCGTCGAAGGGCGTGTTGCGGGATTTGCTGAGGGAGTCGGCGGCGCGGAAGGTCCAATCGTAATCAGTGGAGAAAATCGTGAGGTCGGCGGGCTCGCCGGCGGCGATTTTGCGTTCCAGGCCGAGGACGGCAGCTGGGCCAGTGGTGAAAAGTTCGACGAGGCGCATCAGCGAAAGTTTTTTCGAATCGACGAGGACCGTGAGGCCGAGCGCGAGCGCGGTTTCGAAGCCGGTGATGCCGAAGGGGGCGCGATCGAATTCGACGTCTTTACTCGCGGGATGATGCGGGGCGTGGTCGGTGGCGATGGCGTCGATGCTGCCGTCGGCGAGGCCGTCGATGAGCGCGTCTCGATCTTCGCGGGAGGCGAGCGGCGGATTCATTTTGTAGTGTGTGTCGTAGCGAACGTCTTCGTCGGTAAGGGTGAAATGGTGGGGCGTGACCTCGGCGGTGACGCGCAGGCCCTGTTTTTTGGCCCAGCGGACGTAATCGAGCGCGCCGCGCGTGGACATGTGCGCGATGTGAAGGCGCGCGCCGGTGAGCGAGGCGATCTCGACATCGCGCCCCGCGCAGATCGATTCGGATTGCGCGGGAATTCCTTTGAGGCCGAGGCGGAGCGAGTGCGGGCCTTCGCGCATGACGCCGCCGGCGAAGAGCGACGGATCTTCGCAATGGTCGATGACGGGCAGGCCGAGCGAATTGCAATAGTCCATCACCTGGCGCATCAGGCGGGCGGTGGCGACGGGCTTGCCGTCGTCGCTGACGGCAACGATGCCCGCATTTTTCATGGCGGCGATTTCGGCGAGCGCTTCTCCTTTGCTGCCGACCGAGGCTGCACCGATGGGCCAGACGCGGACGGCGCCTGAGGTTGCGGCGCGTTCGACGATGCCGCGCGTGACGGAGGCGCTGTCGTTCACCGGCTGCGTATTCGGCATGCAGCAGACGGCCGTAAATCCGCCGCGAGCCGCGGCGAGCGTGCCCGTCTCGATGGTTTCGGATAATTCCTGGCCGGGCTCGCGGAGATGGCAGTGGAGATCGATGAAGCCCGGCGCGACGATCAGTCCTTTGGCGTCGAAGATTTCGGCGCCGTCGGCGGAGAGATTCGCGCCGACGCGCGAGATGCGGCCTGCATCGAGAAGGATATCGAGCGCGGCGTCCGTCTTGGTGGCCGGATCGAGGACGCGGCCATTCTTAATCAGAAGCATTCGAGCGGTCCTTTGCGGGATGGGGCGCGTCGACGGGCGCGCCGCCGATCAGATGATAGAGAAGGGCCATGCGAACGGCGAGGCCGTTGGTGACCTGCTCGAGGACGCCGGACTGCGCGCCGTCCGCGACGACCGGATCGATTTCGAGGCCACGAATCATCGGGCCGGGATGGAGCACGAGCGCGTCGGGACGCGCAAGGCGCAGGCGCTTGGCCGTGAGCTGATAGCCGAGGATGTATTCCTCGGCGGCCAAACGCAGGCTCGTGGATGCGCTCAGTCTGTACGCGCAGGACCATGACGATGTCGGCGCCTTCGAGGGCGTCTTCGATGCAAGTGGTGCGGCGCAGGCCGGGCGCCATGTCTTCGAGTTCGCGCGGGACCCACATCGCGGGGCCGCACAGCGTGATTCGCGCGCCGAATTTGCTGAGAAGATGAATATTCGAGCGGGCGACGCGGCTGTGGAGAATGTCGCCGAGAATCGTGATGTTCCAACCGTCGAGGCCGCCTTTGCGATCGCGGATGGTGAGCGCGTCGAGCAGGGCTTGCGTGGGATGCTCGTGCGTGCCATCGCCTGCGTTGAGCACGGGAATTTCGAGGCGCTCGGCGACGAATTCGGGCGCGCCGGAACAGCTGTGGCGGATCACGATGCCGTCCGGTCGCATGGCTTCGATGGTGCGGACCGTATCGATCAGGGATTCGCCCTTTTTCAGGCTGGAGGATTCCGCCTGGAGAGCCATCGTATCGGCGCCGAGGCGGGCGGCAGCCGTGGTGAAGCTGATGCGCGTGCGCGTGGAAGACTCGAAGAACGCGATCGCGACGGTTTTGCCGCGAAGCGTCGCCAGTTTCTTAAGGGGATAGCGCTGAAATTCCTGGAAGGGCTTGGATTGATCGAGAATAAAAGTGATTTGCTCGCGCGTGAGGTTTTCGATTCCGAGCAAGTGTGACAGGCGCTGCACTGTGTCCCTTTAGTTGAGTTTTGCCGCCTCCGAAAGCCCGGCGTCGATCAGGGAACGCGGTCGACGAGAACCACGCGCTCCTCGCCATCCACTTCCTGGAGGCGAACTTCCACGATCTCCGTGTCGCTCGTCTGCACATTGCGGCCGACGAAGGTGGCTTCCACGGGAAGCTCGCGATGGCCGCGGTCGATGAGGACGCAGAGCCGGATGCGGCTCGGGCGGCCGAGATCGAACAGGCCGTTCATCGCCGCGCGAATCGTGCGGCCGGTGTAGAGCACGTCGTCGACGACCACCAGATCGCGATTGTCGACCGGGAAATCGATTTCCGTGCCCTGCAGCGACGGCTGCGAGCCGATGGTCGAGAGATCGTCGCGATAGAGCGCGATATCCAGAATGCCCATCGGGACATTCACCTTTGAAAACGTGCGAATCGACCTTACCAGGCGGTCGGCCAGCGTGACTCCGCGGCGACGGACGCCGATCAGAGCTAGATCCTTGGCGCCCTCGCTCTTCTCGATAATTTCATGGGCCAGCCGCTGGAGCGTCCGATTGATTTCTTCGGCGGATAGGAGTTGACGCTTTTCGACGACGCGCATTTTCGGCGACTCATCCTAGCATAGACGCGGGAGAGTTTGCAGCGGCGGAGTCGTTGACACATCCCCGGCGCCACGGAATAATTCCGCCGCGATCGCAACGCTACCTGGGGCGTCTCTTTTCGCAAAACCCAATGAACCGAAGACTCGCGAGCGGCGTCTGGCTGAATGAGGCAGCGATGGATGCTCTTGCAGGCGATCTCCCGGGAAGCCTGGTGATTCCGGACGCCTCGCTCCAACGCGAGTTCGAGGAGCGCCTGTCGGACTGTCCCACGCTTGCGTACCGGGTTGCGTTGGGCGTGCTTCGCAATCCGGCCGAAGCGGAGGACGTGGCGCAGGAAGCGATGCTCCGCGCATACCGGAACTTTCATCGGTTGCGCGACCGCGACCGCTTCCGCGCCTGGCTGGTCCGCACCGCGTGGCGGTTATCGTTGGACCGGATTCGCGCAAGTGGCCGCCGGGAGCGCCGCGAACGCGTGGCCATAGAGAATTGCTTCGGGAGCGACGTTGAAACGGCGGTTGCAACCCGGGAGCTTGAGGCGCAGGTTGCAGCCGCCCTGGATGAGCTGCCGGAAAAGCTGCGCATGGTGATGGTTCTGGCGGCGATCGAGGGATACAACACGCGCGAGGTGGCAAGCCTGCTGAGCCTCCCCGAAGGCACCGTGAAGTCGCGTTTGTTCACAGCTCGAAAACGTATGGCGGAGAGTTTGAAATGGCTTGTGAAACGTACGGCAGTCGAATGACGGACGCGGCGCTCGGCGCCCTGCCGGTATACGAGCAAGCGGAGCTTATGGCGCATGTGGACGCTTGTGATGCGTGCCGAGGCGCTTATCGGCGCGCGAGGGAAGTTGCGACCTTGGTGGACCGAGGTGTGGGTTCATTGGTGGAGGGCGCGCCATCGCCCGCATTTGCAGTTCGGCTCCGCGCGCGACTCGCGGAAGAGGCTATTCCCGCGCACGGGGTATGGGCGACGCGAGTTGCGGCTGCGGCTGGCGCGTTCGCGCTTGGAGCAGTGCTGCTGCTCGGCACGATCCACGCCGTTCGAGGCGGCCATCCAGCGCCTACCATCGTCCGGGGGACGCTGCCGCCCGCCCCTCCGGAAGCGGGAAGCCTACCCACATCGGGCCGCGCGAACTTCATCCGTCCGGTGGTGCCGTCCACGGTCAATACGCGAGAGGTGCGCGCGAATGTGCCTGCTGTGCTAATCGACCCGGAGCAGTTAGCTGCCGTGGAGGAATTCGCTAGTGCGGTGGCAGCTGAACGTGTAAATGGGAAGGAATTCGTTTCCGAACATCAGGAGATCGAAGAGCCGCTGGAGATTCGAACCCTCGATATTCCGCCTCTTAAGACTGCGGACGAGGTTGCATCCGTCACGGATGATCAGGGCGGCTTTTGAACGAACGCCCTCGCGGCGGCGTCTCTTGTGCATAGGAAAGCACATCGGAGTGAAAGGATCGCCCCATGACAATCGCCAGAAGCCTGCTCGTTGCGGTGGTCGTCTTGATATCGGTGCCCAGCGCCTACGCTCAGGAGAAACAGGCTAACGAATCGCCGGAAGCACAGTCCACGGCACCACAGATTCCGCTGAAGGTGCAGCTCCTCGTGACCGAGTACGACGGAACGAAAAAAATCGCCAGCATGCCTTATACGGCGACCGGAATCACCAGCCATCCCGGCAAACGCGACTCGCTGGGTGTCTTGAGGGTTGGCGCGCGCATCCCTATCCCGCTTGGCTCAACGCAGAAGGCTGACGAACAGATCACGTACATAGACGTTGGCACCAATATCGACTACTGGATCTGGCCGTGGACGAATGATCGGTATCTTGTATCCGGAACAGTCGAACTGTCGTCGCTGTACGGTCGTGATTCTGGAGGAGAGCCGAAAGAATCGGCACCCGCGGATACGGCTTCGAGCGGAAGTCCTCTTTTACATCAGACACGAGGGGATTTCTCGATTGTTCTTCGGGATGGGCAACCGGAGGAGGCCCTCTCGGTGACGGACCCAATCACGGGGCGAGTTTTCAAGCTACAGGTCACCGTGGATGTTATGAAATAGCGCGATCCGCGGGCGAAATCCTCGACGGCCGATCCGGCGATGGCGCTGATTCCTTGACTCGCGTGCTAGACTTTGTGGCGGTGAGTTCGCCCGAGCCGGTACGCATCCCAGAGCGGCCTTCGGGGGTAGACCTCCGAGTTAACGTAGGCACCGTTTCCCTCAAAAACCCGATTATTGCGGCCAGCGGCACCTTTGGCTATGGGGTGGAATTTGCCCCCATGGTCGACCTGAACCGCCTCGGCGGAATTGTGGTCAAGGGGCTCTCCCGGGAGCCGATGGCCGGGAACCCGGCGCCGCGCATGGCCGAGACGTCCAGCGGGATGATCAACGCCATTGGGCTGCAAAATGTCGGCGCGCGGACATTTGTGGCCGAGAAGCTCCCCGAGCTGAGGCGGTTCGACACCGCGATCATCGCTAATGTCTTCGGCCAGACCATCGCAGACTACGTGGAAGTGATTCGTATTCTGGAGGATGCAGAAGGGATAACTGCTTATGAGCTGAATGTCTCGTGTCCCAATGTCGAGCACGGAGGGGCCGAGTTTGGAGTCGATCCAGTACTCACAGGGGAGGTCGTCCGGGCGGCTAAGAGGGCCGCCAAACGACCGCTTTGGGTGAAGCTCTCCCCCATTGTTGGCAGAATTGGACTTACGGCGAAGGCAGCCGAATCTGAAGGGGCGGATGCCGTTGTGATCGCAAACACCTATCCGGCACTGTGTATAGATGCACACACCCGAAGGTCCCGTTTGGGAAGTACGACGGGCGGATTGTCGGGTGCGGCGATAAAACCTATAACCGTAAGGTTGGTTTACGAGGCGAGTCGGGTAATTCAGATACCGATCATAGGGTTAGGCGGTATTGAAGGCCCGGCCGATATTGCCGAATATATGATTGCAGGCGCCTCGGCGGTTGAAGTAGGGACGGCCCATTTCGTGGACCCGCGGGCTTCAGAACGGCTTGTCGGGGAACTCGAAATGTGGTGCCGGGACGAAAATCTGTTTGAAATCAGCAGCTTGCGAGGGTCGCTGAAAACCTAGAGCGGTTGCTTTCACGACTGTCGGAAGGTTACAATATAGCTGATTTCAAAAAGGTTAGGTGAATATGAAGGCTAAGATATTCGTAGGTCTCGAGACGGTGTTTTTAGGATTGGGTATGCTTATTCTGACTCCGTCGGCCAATCCAAAGGCCGCAGGCAGAATGGGCAGCCCCGACCAAACAACCCCCAGCCTAACAGTCACCTCACACGGTAAGTCCAACTCCAAAGGCCAGGCCAAGCCACTGGCTGTCTGGGAATGCACCACGAGCTGGTACGGCGAGGATTTCGACGGTCTGCCGACGGCGACCGGTGAAACGTATGATATGTATGGACAGACGGCGGCCCATCCGACGCTGCCGCTGGGATCGATCGTGCGGGTGGTAAACCCGCGGAACCATCGGAGCGAGGTTGTCCGAATCAATGATCGCGGACCTTATGTGGAGGGCCGCGAGTTGGACGTCTCTTATCAAGTTGCCCGCGAGCTCGGGTTCGACCAGCGCGGAACTGCGAAGGTCCGCCTGGAACTGCTGAAGGTGCCCTCACGCCCCACCTCGGATCACCGCAACTAATCGTCGCCCTGGATGTTGATCGCCTGGGGCCGGCCCGCGTTTTGGCGCGCCGGCTCCGGGGGGCGGCAGGTATGTTTAAGATAGGCAGCCAGCTTTTTACAGCCGAAGGACCGCGGGCGGTGGAGAAGATCGCCGGGCCTGGGTTTCGGCGTATTCCTCGACCTGAAATTTCACGACATCCCTAATACTGTGGCTGGCAGCGTGGCTGTGGCGGCCGAGCTGCCGGGCATCCGGCTGCTGACGCTGCACACACTGGGCGGCGTCGATATGATGCGGGCGGCGGCCGAGGCCGTGGCGGGCCGGAAGAAGCGGCCAGCGCTGCTCGGAGTAACGATTTTGACCAGCCACGATGCGGCGACTTTGCGCAGCGTCGGGATTGGCGGCACGCCGGGAACGCGTGCGCTCGTGCTCGCGAAGCTCGCCAAAAAAGCGGGGCTCGATGGTGTGGTGGCTTCGGCGCATGAGGCGCGGGCGATTCGGTGTGCGTGCGGGCCGAGGTTTCTGATTGTGGTGCCGGGCGTGCGGCCGGCGAGCGCGTCGGCGAACGATCAGTCGCGCGTGGCGACGCCCGCTGAGGCGATTCGCGCCGGGCGCGGACTATCTGGTGATCGGGCGGCCGATCACCGCGGCGGCAAACCCACGCGAGGCGGCGCTGGCGATTGGCGAAGAGATCGCGGCGGCATCCAGATCAAAGGCGAAGGACCGGGGCTGAAGCCCATCATCGTTTGTCCGCCTTTTCAGCGGTCTTGAAGGCCCACGCTTTCATCCGCAACCCTTCCTGCCAGACGCTCAAGCTGGATCTTCGCGCGAACACTGTTTGACCCTTCTGCGGCGCTTCGCTAGCATCTCCCCGGGGGAATCGCTTTCGCATGGCTGCGAGCATCAAGCACATCATCGTCGGCACGGCGGGGCACATCGACCACGGAAAATCCGCGCTGGTTGAGGCGCTTGACGGGGACGAATCCGGATCGGCTTGAGGAAGAGAAGCGGCGCGGGATCACGATCGATCTGGGCTTTGCGTTCCTCGAGCTGGAGGACGTGCGATTCGGCTTCGTCGACGTGCCGGGGCACGAGCGCTTCGTGCGCAACATGCTGGCGGGCGCGGGCGGAATCGACGTGGTCGTCCTGGTGGTGGCGGCGGACGAATCAATCAAGCCGCAGACGCGCGAGCACTTCGATATTTGCAGGCTGCTGGGAATTCCGCGGGGAATTGTCGCGATCACGAAATCCGATTTGGTGGACGCGGACATGGTCTGGGCTGGTGCGGCTGGAAATCGAGGAGTTCGTGCGCGGGTCGTTTCTGGAGGGCGCGGCGATCGTGCCGGTGAGCGCGAAGACCGGGGCGGGGCTCGACGTGCTGAAGAAGGAGCTGCTGCGCGCGGCTCATGAAACAGCCGCGAAGGACGTCACGCGACATTTCCGGCTGCCGATCGATCGGTCGTTTGCGACGAAGGGATTTGGGACCGTGGTGACGGGAACGCTGATTTCGGGTTCGGTGAAGGTGAAGGACGAGGTCGAGATTTATCCGGTGCGGCGGCGCGTGCGCGTGCGCGGGCTGCATTCGGGCGGGAAGCCGATCGAGCAGGCTGTGGCGGGGCAGCGCACGGCGGTCAATCTGCAGGGCATCGACCACGCGAAGTGAAGCGCGGGATGGTGCTGGCGCCGCCGGCGATTTTCGCGTCGACGAAGCGAGTGGATGCGCGAATCACGCTGCTGCAATTCCGCGCGGCCGCTGAAAAATCGCACGCGGGCGCATTTTCATGAGGGCGCGGCGGAAACGATTGCCGAAGATGGTCCTGCTGGATCGCGCGGAGCTGGCGCCGGGCGATTCGGCGCTTGCGCAACTGCGGCTGGACGATGAAATTCTGCTGCTGCCGGGCGACCGGTTCATCCTGCGCCAGTTTTCGCCGGTGGTGACGATTGGAGGCGGGATCGTGGTGGACGCGCGGCCGCCGCGGCACCAGCGAAACGATCCGGCAGTGGGCAATTTCCTCGAGCGGATCGAACGCGGCAACGCGGAGCAAGTGCTCGCGGCCATTGCGGAGGCGGCGCCGCGCGGGTTGACGCTCGAGGACATGGTGGCGAGGACGGGATGGCTCGAGGCGGATGTGCGCGCGGCGGTGAAGAAGCTGGTGGAGCAGAAGAAGCTGCGAATCTTGACCGAGCAGCCGCTGACGGTGGCGCCGGAAGCGGCGCTGACGAAATCGGCGTCGGCGATCCTGGAAGCCGTGGACCGGTTCCATCGCGACAATCCGCTGCTGCCGGGCATTCCGAAGCAGGAGCTGCGCGGGCGAGTGGGAAAGCCGCGGATGGAGCTTTTCGAAGCGGCGCTAGGCGATTTGGTCGAAGCGGCAGCGCGGTGGGCGTCTCGGGCGATCTCGTGCAGCGCGCCGGACGCGAGATCGCGCTTTCGGCGGATGAGGCGCGCGCGAAGGAAATGATCGAAGGCGAATTCGAACGCGCCGGGCTTGACGGTGCCGAGCGTGACGGCGGTTCTCGGGAAACTGCCGGTCGAACCGGCGCGCGCGCAGAAAATCCTGCAGATTCTGCTGCGCGAAAAAGTGCTGGTGAAAGTGGCGGACGATCTGGTGTTTCATCGCGAGGCGCTGGCGCAGTTGCGCGGATTGCTGGCGAAGTACAGCAAAGAGAAGGGCAATCGCCTGCCGATTACGGCGTTCAAGGAGCTTGCGGGAATCAGCCGCAAATACGCGATTCCGCTGCTCGAGCATCTGGACCGCGAGCACGTGACGCGGCGGGCGGGGGACGAGCGTGTTATACTGTAGGCGCAGATGAAGGATTTGGGGCAGCCTGGCCGCAGGGCCCCGAGGTGCTTGCGATGTGGGAGAAACCACTTCATCTACTGCTGATCGGCGCGCTGGTCGCCATACTATTTGGCGTTGGCAGACGCCGGATATGGTAGGTTTGGGGCGCTTGGCGCGGTCGGCCGGGTGCGAAAGGTAGGTTTCGATGTTCGATAGCCCAATGCATCTTTTGATCCTCGCCGTTGTGGTGCTCGTGCTTTTCGGCGGGAAGAAGATTCCTGAAATGATGAAGGGCCTGGGACAGGGTGTGCGCGAATTCAAGGACGGCATGCGCGGCGATCCTCCTCCGCCGCCGCCGGCAGCGGCTCCTGCGCCGCCCGTCGTGACGGCGCCACCGCCGTCCGTGACGACCGAAGAGAAGAAGTAGCGCGGGCGCGCGTTGCGCTCATAGCAGGTCTCCGATGTGGGTCGATCCCATTCATATGCATGCGGTGATCCTTGTTATCGCGATGCTGTGCCTCGTCGGCGGAATTCGGCCCCTCAAGCGATGATGTGATGAAGTGAACCCCTGACCTTTCGCCCTGCATTCATTCCGCAGCTGAATTTTCCCAGCCGAATTCCCTCAAGAGCGCCCAGAGCCGCGCGAGCGGCAATCCCATCACGTTGAAGTAGCAGCCCTCGATGCGGGTGACGTAGCGTCCGGCTATGCCCTGGATTCCGTAGCCGCCGGCTTTGTCGAATGGCTCGCCGGTGGCGATGTAGGCGTCGATTTCGTCGTCGGAGAGCGGGGCGAAAGAGACGCGCGTGATCTCTTCGATTACCCGCTCGATTTCATCCGGTCGACGCAGGAGCGCCAGGCCCGTGTGGACTTCGTGCGTCGTGCCGCTTAAGAGGCGGAGCATGCGGCGTGCGTCTTCGTCGGATTCGGGCTTGCCGAGGATCTCGTTGGCGGCCACTACGGCGGTATCTGCGCCGATGAACAGATTGTCGCTTCGATCCCTGCGCGGTTCAGCGGCGGCGCGGGCTTTTTCCAGGGCCAGGCGGCGGACGTAATCTCCCGGCACTTCTCCCGGGCAGGATCGATTCGTCGAGAAGCGTAATCTGTGTTTCGAAGGGGATGCCTGCGTTGCGCAGGATTTCGGCGCGGCGCGGGGAGGCGGATGCGAGGACTATTTTCATGAGGACCGAAAGGCCAGAAAAAACTTAACACAGAGTGCACGGAGTAGGCACGGAGAACATGGAGAAGCCCAGAAAAGCCTCCTGATTCTGCATTCCGGCGCTGGTCGACCAGAACCCTCGATTTCCGACCTTTCCTGCCGCGATAAAGAGACCGAGGATGCAAGTTAACTCAGTCGTCAAATCGTGGTGTGTTATGATTCGCCTTCACTTCGATGTCAATCCGTACGACTACTCGGACCAAGGTTGTGCCACCCGCCGAAGCGGCGGACACTTTGTGCGTTGCGCGATCAAGACCCAACCAGATGATCTTCTTCTTGCTAGTTGCCGCCACATGCGGTGCATCTTTCCTTTTCGATCTTCTTGTGTTTGGCCGATTTGGACTGGTCACTATTGTTTTTGTTTCTCTCACCGTCTGGCAGGGCCTCAGAACGTATGTTATGCGCACCGTGTTCGCCGCAGATCGTGTAGAACATCGCACAGCGCTAGGCATCTGGCGTGGCGCCGAATACTCCAAGATGGCGGCCGTGAAAGGCGAAGATGAATCGATCGCCATAATCGGTGAAGATCTTGTGGGGAAGACATTGGAATTCAGACTGCTCAAGAGGGACGCCAACTTGGAAGAGGTGGCTGCTTTCTTGCGCGGGAGAAACGTATTGCGAACGGCAGATCACGGATAGGCCGATTCGATGGGGTTGTCGACTTCTTCGTCCGAGTGGGGTGCCCCAGGTTCGATTTGGGAACCTGGGTCCTGGGCTCAGATGACTACGGATTCGTGGTATTCGCCGAAGGCGCGGCGGAGGGCGTCGGAGATTTCGCCGACTGTGGCGAAGGCTTCGACGGCGGCGAGGATGGCGGGCATGAGATTTTCCGTGGTGCGGGCGAGGCGCTCGACTTCGTCGAGGGCGGCGTGCGACTTGGCGGCATCACGGCGCGCGCGCAAGGCTTGCAGGCGGGCGATTTGCGTGCGCTCGATATCCGGGTCGATTTGCAGTGTGGGAATCGGCTGCTCGTTCTCCGTCTGAAAGCGGTTCACGCCGACGACGACTTGCTCGCCGCGCTCGATGGCGCGCTGATATTCGTACGCCGACTTTTGAATTTCCTGCTGGACGTAACCGGCCTCGATCGCGCGCAGCATACCGCCCATTGCGTCGATTTTTGAGATGTAATCCTGCGCGGCGACTTCGATTTCGCTGGTGAGTTTTTCGATGGCGTAGGAACCGCCAACGGGATCGATCGTATTCGCCACGCCGGTTTCGTGGGCGATGATTTGCTGGGTGCGCAGGGCGATCAGTGCCGCCTGCTCGGTGGGAAGGGCGAGCGCTTCGTCGAGGGCGTTGGCGTGCAGCGACTGGCATCCGCCGAGGATTGCGGCGAGGCACTGGAGCGCGACGCGCGCGATGTTGTTTTCGGGCTGCTGCGCGGTGAGGGCCGAGCCGGCCGTTTGCGCGTGGAAGCGCAGCATCATCGAGCGCGGATCGCGCGCGCCGAAACGGTCGCGCATGGTGCGCGCCCAGAGACGCCGCGCGGCGCGGAATTTTGCCACCTGCATCAGGAATTCGTTGTGCGCGTTGAAGAAGAAGGAAAGCTGCGGCGCGAATTCATCGACTTGCAGCCCGGCGCTGATTGCGGCTTCGACGTAGGCGATGGCGTTCGCAAGCGTGAAAGCGACTTCCTGCACTTCGGTCGAGCCGGCTTCGCGAATGTGATACCCGGAAATCGAGATCGGGTTCCAATTGGGAATCTCGGTGCGGCACCAGGCGAAGACGTCGGTGACGATGCGCATGGCGGGGCGCAGCGGGTAGATGTACGTGCCGCGCGCGATATATTCCTTGAGGATGTCGTTCTGCACCGTGCCGGCGAGGCGCGCGAGATTCGCGCCCTGCTTTTTCGCGACGGCGACGTAAAGGGCGAGCAAAATCGCGGCGGTGGAGTTGATAGTCATCGACGTGGAGACACGCTCGAGCGGGATGCCGTCGAAAAGCGCGAGCATGTCGTCGAGGGAATCGATGGCGACGCCGACTTTGCCGACTTCTCCCTGCGCGAGGGTGTGATCGGAATCCATTCCGATTTGCGTGGGGAGATCGAAGGCGACCGAAAGGCCGGTCTGCCCCTTTTCGAGCAGGTAGCGATAGCGGCGATTCGATTCGATCGCGGAGCCAAAGCCGGCGTACTGGCGCATGGTCCAGAGGCGGCCGCGATACATCGTGGGATAGACGCCGCGCGTGAACGGAAACTGGCCCGGATAGCCGAGATCGCGCTCGGGATCGAATCCGGCGAGATCTTCGGGCGTGATGACGGCTTCCATCGGCAGGCCGGTGGTGGAGGCGGCTTTTCGCTCGGAGATGGTTGCGGATTTCTTGGCTTGGTCGCTCATTGCGACTGAGATTCAGCGGACGCGGCGCGCCCGGCGAAACGATGCATACGAAAACGCGGCCATCATTATGGCATACGCCAGCGCAAAGCCCATGAGCCACAAGGCGGGGCGGTGCTTCCACTCCTTCCAGGCAGCGAAGGCGGCCCAGGCTGCGAAGACGCCGAAAAACGCGCCGGTGGCTTCGTGAAAAAGCTGGCGAGCGAGGCGCCAGGCGACGCGCAGGGTGACGATCAGCGAGCGCCAGAGCGCGGGAAGCATCTGGGCGAACATGGCTCGATTTTAATGCGGATTTGGCCGGCGCGGTACGCAATTTGAAATCGGGGCCGCGAAGGGCTTCGTGGCGGCGGTGATGAAAAACAGGGCCGAAAAACAAGAAGGGCCGGCGAGACGCCGGCGCTACGGTGCCATATCCGCAGACCAACGGTTGCGGCGTGCGTATTTCTCCCTATATCGACGCTTTCTGCGCGCACGTCTATACTCTTCGAATGATTTCCGACGGGGAACTTCTGGCGGCGCTGCGGCGCTATTGGGGATACGATTCGTTTCGTCCGCTGCAGCACCGCATCGTGCGGAGCCTGCTCGAAAATCGCGACACGTGCGTGGTGATGCCGACCGGCGGAGGGAAATCGCTCTGCTACCAGCTTCCCGCGGCGATGCTTCCCGGGCAAACCGTGATCGTGATTTCGCCGCTGATCGCGCTGATGCAAGATCAGGTGGCGCAACTCGCGCAAATGGGGATTGAGGCCGCGGCGCTGAATAGCGTGCTCTCGGATGCGGAGCAATCGGAATTGATCCGCGAGGCGCGCAACGGGCGATACCGCCTGCTGTATGTTTCGCCGGAGCGGCTGGCGCGCGCGGATACGCTCGAATGGCTCACGCGCGTCCCGATTTCGCTGTTTGCGATCGACGAGGCGCATTGCATCTCGGAATGGGGCCACGAATTCCGGCCGGAGTATCGGCAGCTGAGCCGGCTGCGCGAGCGCTTTCCCGATCGTCCCATCGCGGCGTTCACGGCGAGCGCGACGCGGCGCGTGCGGCACGACATCATCGAGCAGCTCAAGCTGCGCGACGCCGGACAAATACATCGCGAGCTTCCACCGGCCGAATCTCCGCTACATCGTGAAAGAGAGCGACGCAAAGACGCAGCCCGATCTGCTGTTGCGGACGCTGCGAAATCATGCGGGCAGCAACGTGATCGTTTACGCGCCGACGATCGCGCGCGTCGAGCGCACCGTCGATTTCCTGGAGGAAAACGGGATTCCGGCGATCGCGTATCACGGGCGGATGGACGCCCAGACGCGAAGGCGGAATCAGGAGCGGTGGATGTCGGACGAAGTGCGCGTGCTCGTCGGCACGATCGCTTTTGGATTGGGGATCAACAAGGCGGCGGTGCGCGCGGTGGTTCATCTGTCGCTGCCGAAATCGATCGAGCAGTTTTACCAGGAGGCGGGCCGCGCGGGACGCGATGGAGAGCCCGCGGATTGCCTAATGCTCTGGCAGAAACGCGATACGGCGCTGCTGGTCCATTTCACGAAGGAGATCGCCGACCCGGCGGAGCGGGAACGCGCCTGGCAACGCTACGACGAGATTCGCGGATTCGTCCAGCCGGGAAAGTGCCGCCATCACGGCATCTGCGCGCATTTCGGCGAGGACCCGAAGTGGAAGTCGTGCTCGGCATGCGATACGTGCAGCGGCGAACCGGAATGGCTCGCCACGCGCGCTGAGATCGCGCCCGTCGCGGCGCCGGCGAGCGCCGCGAAATCCAGGAAGAAGGCCGCCGCAGCCGCGAGTGCGGGCGACGTCGATCCCGATCTCCGCGAGTATCTTCGCGAATGGCGGCGAACCACGGCGAAAGATAGCGGCACGCCCGCTTTCATCATCATGCACGATACGTCGCTCGATGCGCTTTGCCGCAGGCGGCCGCAATCGCTTGCGGAGCTTCTGCAGGTTCCGGGATTCGGCGAGCGCAAGTGCGAGCTTTACGGCGAGCAGATCCTCGAGGCGCTGAAAAGCTATGGCGGCGGCGCGCGCGCCGTTGGAACGCTCGAGCCGATCTCTAAACCCGCGGAAGAAACGATGCGGCTGCTTGCCGAAGGGCGGACGCTGGCCGAAATCGCCGGAATCCGAGGGCGCCAGCTCTCGAGCGTGATTTCGATGGTGGCCGATTTGGTGCAGCGGGGCGAAATCGAGTTTGAGCCGCGCTGGCTGGGCGATGAAAAGCGGGCCAAAATCGAGGAAGCGTGCGCGCGGCTAGGAGTGGAACGGCTGCGGCCGCTCAAGGATGCGCTGCCTGACGACATCACTTTCGACGAGATCCGGCTGGTAGCAGCGCGCCTGCGCCGGGAGCGGGGCCAGCAGGCCGGACAGGCTGCTCGGGCGGGCAGGTGACAAGAGGGATGAGATGCGGGCTGCGGGCCTTGTTTCGTGCTTGCGCCAACTTTACAATTAGGGTAGGAAAGGGCTTCGAGAGGAGGCCATCCCTTTGCAACTCGACGACCGGATGAAGCAGTTCCTGCGCGAGCTCGGGCACGCCATCAACGACAGCGTTTCGGAGTCGGAACGGATCGCCGAGGCCATTTCCAGCATCCGAGCGGCCGGGTTCGATATCGTCCTGAAACTCGACGCGACGATCGGGCTGGCCAAGCGGACATCGGGGCAAGACGCCAAGATGACCACGCAGGACCGGCGCTTCCTGGAATCGCTGCACATTCGGGTGGATGAAGAGGTGCTCGAGGAAGACGACGAGCCCAAGGTCGAGATTACGCCGCAAGACATCAAATTTCTGAAGTCGCTGAAGATATCCTTCGATGAAGAGCTATAGAATCGCTTTCGAGATTGCCGCCGCGATGGCTCTGGCCATGGTGTTCGCGGCCGCGCCCGCGATGGCGCAGGTGACGATGTCGGCGACGACATCGGCGACGCCGATGACCGTGCAGAAGACCGCGCCGAAGCATGTCTGGCTGAAGGCGGAAGTGGTGCATGCGGACAGGCATTCGATGGTCGTGCGCGAGCAGGGCAACGATCTGGCGCTTCATACCTTCACGTATTCCGCCAACCTGCAGAGTGCGATGGAGCAGATCGCCGATGCGGGCGGCTACCAGAACGGCGATAAAGTGAAGATCTTCTATAAGCAAGGAGAGACGGTTGCGCTCCGGATCAAGGGCAAACCGTCGCTGTAGGTTCCGTCCCGTGCGGGCGCAACGCTCGCCTTAATTCCCATCCAGTGCAATGATTCTGCAATGATTCGCCCACCGGCCGTTGCGGGGACTTTCTATCCGTCGGATGCGCCGGAACTCGCGCGGCAAATTGATGAAATTTCCGGCGCGGCCGCGGCCGCCGTTGCGCCAAGGATTGCGGCGCGCGCGTGCGTAGTACCGCATGCGGGGTATATGTACTCGGGGCACGTGGCCGGGGCCGTGTACGCGTCGATCGAGATTCCGGAGCGCTGCATTCTGCTGGGGCCGCGCCACTTTCCGCGTGGCGAAGCGATGGCGATTCTAACCGAGGGAAGCTTTGCCACGCCGCTGGGCGAGGCGAAGATCGATTCGGAGCTGTCGCGCGCGCTGGCGCATGAGTGTCCGCGGCTGCGGGAAGATTCGGTGGCGCACGAACGCGAGCATTCGCTCGAGGCGCAGATCCCATTTTTGCAGCGGCTCGCGGGGGATTTCCGGTTCGTGCCGGTGGTGCTCGCCACGGATCGCTATCCCGCGATCGAGGAGCTCGGGCAGGCTGTTGCGCGAGTGGTGGCCGCGCAGAAAGAGCCCGTGCTTGTGATCGCGAGCTCGGATATGAATCATTACGAGAGCGACGCGATCACCCGCGCGAAAGACGAACGCGCCATCGCGCGCATTCTGGCGCTCGATCCGCGGGGACTGTACGACACCGTGCGGCACGAGCAGATTTCGATGTGCGGTTATGCGGCGACGGTGGCGATGCTGGTGGCCGTGCGCGAACTCGGCGCGATGGAAGCGCGGCTCGTGCGGTACGCGACCTCGGGAGACATCAACGGCGATCGCGAGCGCGTGGTCGGCTATGCGGGGATTGTGATTCCCTAAGTATTAGTGGCCTGGCATGAGTGGAGTCGAAAGGCGGGTCGCCAGGTTAGCGACTCGCAACATCGCTGAGCGAGGAACATTGGTTTATCGATGGCTTCCGGTGAACGAAGCGAGCTGCATTGCGGACGGGCTTCGAGATACCGGAGGACGCGGACGCGTGCCGGCGCTGGTGCGCGCGACGCTCAGGATCGATAGCGCGAACGCCAGCAGGAGCACGGCTGTGGTCCAGCGCAGCTGCCTGCGTCGCAAGCCCAGGAAGAGAAGGACGAGGCAGAGCGCACAGGCTGCCGCGACCGCGACAATCGGCGCGGTAACCATCGGACGGTCGATCGTTGCCGGAGGAGCGGCCGGAGGTATGCCAGCCCACATGGTAGAGTTCACGAGGTTCGCGGCATTCACGGTGCCGAGACCTGTGGCGAGGTCGTAGCCTACGCCTGCGTTGTAGCCGGTCAGCACTCCTTCGGGAGTTCCTTGGTCACCGCCACCTCCGGAACTACTGCTGCTGCCGCCACCACCGCAACCGGCGCTCACAACCAACAATGCCAGGGCCAGCGTGGCGCCAACCGCGCTCCAACGCTGTTGCCTGCGCCGCAGACCCAGAAGAAGCAGGAGTCCAATGCCCAGGGCGCACGCGATCCGTATCGCTCTCACTGGCACGAGAGGGGCGCGATCCGCGGGAACACCTGGGAGACTCGCTGTCGTGGTGCAGTCAACGGTACCGATTGAGCAGGGGGTCGAATTCGTCCCCACTGTGACGTCGTTGAAAATGCAGTTTGCGGCTGGCGTCGAGGCGTTGCAGTTGGCATTGTTTTGCGTGGCGGCCAGCGCGTAGAGAATCGAGCCGGCGTTGCCCTGCTTGGAATTGTGCTTCTGGTCGACGAGGGCCATGATGCCGGCGAACGCCTGTACGGAGACCGAAGTGCCTCCCACGCCGACGAAGATCGGATCCACGCCTAGCACGCACGCGCTGCCACTTTGCCCCGTTCCAGGTATGGGATCGCCGGACTCATCAGTTTGTACGGGTATATCCGCCTCGCACATCACGTAGAAGTGGCCCACAAGGCCATCGCCGGCGAACAACGAAACGTCAGGAAGATTGCGCGTGGTGCCCTGGACGCCGGCCAAGCCATTTTGCCAGGCAGGTTGCGCGTTACCGCCCGAGCAGCCGGAGATCGATGTTGCCCCATTCGTGCAATTGCTTACGCCGCCGCCGCTGCCGACTACTTCCACCAGAGGTGTCTCGCTTTCGCCCACAGCCTGAATGCTCGCGTCGCTGCAATCTTCCACCGCATTCGTGATTGGAGGACTGACGCTAACGAGACTGAAGAGCACCGAGTTCGTACACGTGTCGTTCCATACGTCCTCGGGAACGTACCCAAGAGCGGATGACCCATTGGCCTGATTGCTGGTGCTCCAATACTGGGTTTCTATTCCGAGATCGTTGAAATCGGTGCCGCCTACGGCGACGTTATACTCTGTGGACGCGACGCCATTCACAGCCAGCCCGCAGCGAGCGGTTTGCAGCAGCGCGTTGTCGGCGAAGCCACAGCCCGGCGGGGCGGGTAGAGGGACGTCGCAGGACGCGGCAGACTGATCGCCGGATGCCACGACTACCGTGATTCCTTCGGCTGCGGCTTGCTGCCAGGTCTGGTTGTAGAACGTGTTCCCGGCCGTTCCGATGTCGAATTCGCACGCGCCGAAGCTCTCACTCAAAATGCTGGCGGGCACGGCGCCCACGTTACAGCCCGCGAGAGCGGTCGGGCAGTTGACGATGTAGGTAGCGGCGGTGTCACCGCCGAACGTCACGCCATTCTGCGAAGAAGGCGCGATGACCAGGTCGACCTTGGCCCCTTTTGCGACGCCCCCGGACCATTCGGTGTCGAGCGCAGCTTCGATCTCGTCGCTATTCACGCTGACGGCGCCGTCGGGTTCGATGACGTTGGGAACGTTCGCAGGCAAGCCGAAAAGCGAACGGAATTGCGCCATGTCCTGAAGATTGATGTTGCTATCACCCACGATCGCGATCGTTTCACCGGTGCCATCAACACCGTTGTTCCACAATGTTTGCACGTTGTAGATTGTGGCGAAGTCATTCGGCCCAACCGTAAAGCAATCGGAGTTGCTTCCGGCAATGTCGCATCCGCCGGCGTCAAAGGTGAATCCCGGACGCACCGAAGCCCGGCGGAGGTGCGCCGCCGGCTTGGGGAAAAAGTTGTTGAGCGAGCGGACACCCGCGACCACTGGGGTCAGCGCGGTGGGGATCGAAGGATCGCTCGAGTTGGCCCAATGCTGCTCGCCCTTCACGACATACTGATGCATTGTGGTGTGAAACGCTGACTGCACCTCCGCGGCGTTGCCGGAGAAGTCGATGGTCATCCGTCCATTCGCGACGGTGTTCACCTGGAAGCCATGCGCCTGGAGCCACTTCGTGATCACGGCGATATCTTGCGAGGCGGGGCCATAGAGCTGCCCATACTCAATCGGCGTGAGCCAGTGATGGAATTCCGGAGACGACGGATCCATCTGCTCGGCCGAGAAACTCTCGAGCGCGGCTTCCTGCGCGGGGCTGCGCTTGAGGACGAGCAGCATGTGCTGCATCGGCAGGGTAGCCGGCGCCGGGCCGCGGTCGAACTGCGGCAGCGCGAGCGGGTACGTGTTGCCGCGCAGGACGGTCAAGTTCGAGTCGTTGACAGCCGCGTTGATGCGGGGCTGCGAGTAGGTGGCCTGCGACGACGCGCGCAGAACGACGAGCGAAAGCAGGGCAAAGGCCAACAGAATTTTGTTTGTATTCATATGGAGGTCTCGCATGTTGGATATCTCAGATGCTACCAGCCTCTCCGCAGGATGGCCGAGTTCGGCGCGAAAGTTGCGATAACGGTAACTGGTACTGGCGAATGCTCGCTCGAACGGCGGCAGGCGACGCCGCGCGGTCGAACGCCGCAATCCTCTCGCACACTCATACGCCTGGGATTCCGCCGAGAGGCAGCGGTGGTTCCAAAAAGATGCGATCGTGGGCCGGATTCGTAAATGCCGGTTATCGAGCTACCGAGAGGCGCGGATACGGGCGGCGAGGTTGCGGGCGCGCTCGCGGGCGATATCGATGAAGTGGGTGTCGGCGGCGAGCTGATCGAGGGCCGGGAGAAACCGATCGGGCTGGAGAAGCAGCCTGTTGTCGAAGTCCTTTTCAATCTGCTGCAGCACGTCATTCACGCCGAGGCGATCGTAAAGCATGGTGCGCTGGAGATCGGAGAGGTCGGTTTGCTGGCGGCGCAAGCTCATCGAAGATGGCCAGGAGCTGCGTAGGCAGGATCATTGAGCGTGTAATTGAAGGTCACGGTGCGATCTCAGCGCCGCGCTCGTACGTGAAGGTCTTCTCGCCGAGGTTCGCGATCGCGATGGTGGATCTCGAGGTCGACTCCGTCGAAATTATGGAGCTTGGCGGCAAGGTCGAAAATGCGATGCGACCAGCGCGGCGAGCCGACGGCAAACGGCTGCCGGGCCGGCGTCATGCTGAGCTGGCGAATGTCGTAGGTCGCCGCGCCGGATTTGTCGATCTTGATTTCGACGAATTCCGGAAAGCTTGGACTTGAAAACCTTGCGGTAAGTGATGGTCGCGCCGATCGGCCGGCAGTCGGCGCGCTTCGTGGCGATCGCCGCGGCGAACGCGACGCGCAAGCTAGAAGCGCGCGAAGCCCTTACAATCGGGCTCGGGAGCTAATTCGGGTCGGGACAAAATTAACGCAGTTTGCGAGCCGATTCCAGAGCGACCTGAGTTCGCCCGCGAGGCGGAATGGTCGGCGCGTGGCTGCGCATCCCGCGCGTCGGCGCGATCCCTGTCGGGGCCGCGGCTGCGGCGCCGCAGATGCCAAGGATGCGGCGATGCGCTCGCGCGCCCGCGAAGCGTGCGCGTGGCAGAGAGCCACCGCCAGAGCGTCGGCAGCATCGGCCGGTTCCGGGGTCTCGGGCAGGCCGAGGATGCGATGTCACCATCTGCTGCACCTGTTGTTTCGAGGCGGCGCCATAGCCGGCGACGTGGCTTTCACTTCGCGCGGCGAATAGCTGTGCGCGGGAATCTGCGCCTGCGCCGCGGCGAGCAAGACCACGCCGCGCATCTCGGCGAGCTTGAGCGCGGTGTTGACGTTGAGCGCCGTGAAAACGGATTCGACCGCCACGGCATCGGGCGAAAATTGCTGCGACCAGCGCCGGCAATGAGGAAGTGAATTTCGCGCAGGCGAACGGCGAAGGTCATGCGCGCCGGGCAGTTTCAGCGCGCCGAAGCGCATCAGGCGCGCGCCACGCCGCGTCGAATTCGATTACGCCGTAGCCGGTGGCGCCCGAGCACGCGCCGGATCCACACCCAGCACGCGCAGCTTGGCGGCCGCTGCTGTCCGAAGGGACACGACGGGCGACATGGTATTGCGGAGAGCATTGCGCCGCACCAGTGTAGGTGCGGACTGCGGCAACGGGAGACGGACAGTGTTGTTTCAGCGCGGTATCGCCATCGATCGACCGAGTCGAAGCGTAACTGGCCACGGCGGCCTGAATTTCCTTCTCGTCGATATCGAAGTTCGCGTAAACGTGCTGCACGTCGTCGTGATCTTCAAGCGTTTCGACCATGCCGCAGCATCTGCTGCGCCTGCGCGCCGGCTGAGCTTCACGTAATTTTGCGGCACCCAGGCAACTTCCGCGGAAGCCGGCGTGATGCCCGCGGCGATCAAGCGCCTCGCGCACTTTTTCCATGGCCTCGGGCGGCGTCGTGACTTCCCAAGCCGCGCCATCGTCGCGCAGATCCTCGGCGCCGGCATCGAGCACGATGCCCAGCATCTTGTCTTCGTCGGCCTGCTCCTTGGGGACCACAATGTCGCCCTTGCGATGGAACATCCAGCCCACGGCGCCGGTTTCCGCCATGTTGCCGCCATTCTTGGCCATCATGTGGCGAATCTCGCTGACGATGCGGTTGCGGTTGTTGGTCACCACCTGCACGAGCACGCCCACGCCGCCCGGGCCGTAGCCTTCGAACGTCACTTCGTCGAGCAGTCTCGCCCTCGAGCGTGCCCGGCGCCGCGCTGGATGGCGCGCTCGATGTTGTCATTGGGCATGTTTTCGCCCTTGGCGGTCAGAATGGCGGTGCGCAGGCGCGGGTTGGTGACCGGATCGGCGCCGCCCGTGCGCGTCGCGATCGTCAATTCGCGAATTAGTTTGGTGAAAATCTTGCCGCGGCGCGCGTCCGTTGCGGCCTTTTTGTGCTTGATTGTGGCCCACTTCGAATGTCCAGACATGGATAACCTTCTGCAGAGAAGTATCGCAGGAGCAACGTCTCAACTCTTGCCGCGATAGTCTAGCAGCAGCGCCAGAAACAGGCAAGGAAATGGCGGCGCTGGACGGAGGATGAGAGCCCCGTATCGCGATTGCGACTTGCCGGAAGTCGATCGACTCGCGGTCGGCGGTATTGTCGCGGGGAACAGCCGAAGATCTGTAAACGAACGTTCACGGTAGATTCATGAGGAGGGCCGGCTGGTGGGCGAAAATACGTGGCTTCGCTCTTCATGAAAGTTAGAGTTCCTGTTGATCGGTAGTTTCGTCGAGTGGCGGGACGATGCCAGTCATCGATAAGAAATTCAGCAGCGTTGCCGCGCCGTGGCACTCGCCGGCTGCGCGCTGGCGTGTTTCATTTTCATGCCCCAGCGCGCGCTCGCGCAGACGGGCGGCGCCCGAGCCGTGCCCGGTTCGCCCGGCGGCCGGCAGCGTGGTGGACGAACCGGAAGATCTGCGCAGCCGAAATGGCGTGCTGCGCGTCGATTTCACCTACCGCAACTCTCTCGACGCGCAACGGGCAGATGCGCTACTGCTATGTCATACGAAGACGGCAGCGAGGCGCCCACCCTGCGCCTGAAGCCGGGCGATCTGCTGATCCTGCATCTGAAAAATGAAGTGACGTAGCAGCGCCGGGCGGCAAAGAGCCCGACGGTGCGATGGCCGGGATGCGCGGCGGATGCACCGGCGAGCGCGATGACCGCCGCATCCACAAACTTGCATTTCCATGGGCTGACGGTGCCGCCGGTGTGCCACGAGGATGATGTGCTCAACACCATGATTCAGCCGGGCGGCCGGCCGTTCGAGTATCGATTCCGGATTCCGCAGGATGAGCCGCCGGGCTTGTATTGGTATCACCCGCACGTTCACGGACTGACCAAGGCGCAAGTGCTGGGCGGAGCGTCGGGGGCGCTGATCGTGGAGGGAATCGAGCGTGCCGAATCCGCTGCTGGCGGGGCTCGCGGAGCGGGTTTTCATCATTCGCGATCAGGAATTGCTGAATCCGGACGCGGCGCCGGTGACAGACCGATTCGATGCCGCCGCCGCTGGTGCTGCGCGACGCCGAGGGCGACATCCTGAATACAGGAACGGGCGGCGGCAAACCGGCGAAGGATCTCTCGATCAATTTTGTGCCCGTGCCGTACCCGAACTATCGCGCCGGCGATGGTGAAGATGCGGCCCGGCGAGAAGCAGCTCTGGCGCGTCTTGAATGCGTCGGCCATCACGTATCTCGATCTGCAGATGCTGGTCAACGACAAGCCGCAAATGATGGGCGTGGTTTCGCTCGACGGCGTTCCGCATCGAACGAAAACGGGATGGCGGGAAATCGCATTATCTGGGAGAGCCACGTGCTGCTGCCGCCGGCGGGGCGAGTGGGAGTCATCGTGAAAGGCCCGCCGAAGGGGCGAGCGCAAGTTTCGTGACGCGCACAGTCGATACGGGACCGGCGGGCGAAAACGATCCGACGCGGCCGCTGGCGACCATCGTCGCCGACGCCAGACGCGCCCGAACCGCGCGTGCGATTGGCTGCTCATCGCCCGCGCCGCTTCCGCGGTCGCGGTTCGATTTGGCTCGGTGACATGAAGCCGGTGCGCACGCGCAAGCTTTATTTCTCCGAGAAGCCGCACGATCCCAACGATCCGAAGAGTCCGCACCGATTTCTATCATCACGGTGGATGGCCAAGAGCCGAAGCTGTTCGATCCGCGCGACATAGACCCCGAACATCGTCGCGCAGCAAGGAGATGTGGAGGACTGGATCATCGAGAACCGGACGCAGGAGCTGCACGCGTTCCACATTCATCAGATCCATTTCATGCTGGTGGAGTGGAATGGCGTGCCGGTTGATGAGCCGTTTCTGCGCGACACGATCAACGTGGCGTACTGGGACGGAAAGAGCAGGCAATATCCGAGCGTGAAGCTGCGAATGGATTTCCGCGATCCCAATGTTGTCGGGACATTCGTTTACCACTGCCATCTGCTCGAACACGAGGACGGCGGAATGATGGGAGTGATTCGCGTGGTGGCCAAGGGCGGCAGCACCAATCTCCTCGGAGCGCGGGCGTATATCGGGCGTCCGCCTGTGCGGACTCGCAGATCCCGCGAGCAAACGGCGATCCGCCCGAATTTTCTACGCCGCAAAGAGTGTTAGGACGAACGTGGCGGCGCTCGCGAAGGGATCGGCGAGTTTTTAACGCGCGTGTCATCTGGCAATAACAACGCGACGCGTATCTCTCTGCTGCACGCGTTTGATTCCGAAAGCCTCCAGGCACTGCTGGCCGCTGCCGAGCCCCACCGGGGCGAGACGGTATCAGACCGGATTTCCGAAATTTCAAGGAGAACTCATGATCCGTACAGTATCTTCGCCGGATGGCAGCGATCGCGCTGGCCTCCAACCTCGCTCTGGTGATGCCGGGCAACCTTTTGGCCGGGCAGTAAAGACGGCGCCGAGAAAATTTACACCGCGACGCCGATCAAGCACGTGATCGTGATCTTCCAGCGAGAACATTTCGTTCGATCACTACTTCGCCACGTATCCGCACGCGACCAATCCGTCGGAGCGAGCCCGCCTTTCACGCCAAGGACGACACGCCGCGAGTCAACAATCTTCTGGGCGGCGGGCTGCTGGACGAGAATCCGAATTCCACGCAGCCGTTTCGGATGGACACGGGCGTGGCATCGGTGACCTGCGATCAGAACCACAGCTACACGCCGGAGCAGCAGGCGATCGACCACGGCCTGATGGATAAGTATCCCGAATCCACGGGATCAGGATCATCCATCGTCGTCTCCCTGCAATGACTACGGCAAGGGAACCGGCGTCGTGATGGGCTATTTCGACGGCAACACCGTGACGGCGTTATGGAACTACGCGCAGCACTTCGCGATGAGCGACAACTCCTACGGCACGATGTTCGGGCCGTCCGCAGTCGGAGCCCTCAACTTGATTGCGGGAACGACTGCGACGGCAACTCTCTTTCCCACGAAGCCCAACGGCAAGCCGCGCGAGCGCATCGGGCAACATCGCCAACGGTTTGACAACAGGTCCGGTGATCGGCGACCCGCGGCCCGCAGGCGACGAATGCGTGCTGACAAATCCCGGCTTGCAGACCACCAACATGGTCTCGATCGCGGGAACGAATGTGGGCGATCTGCTGAACGCGAAAAACATTACGTGGGGATGGTTCGAGGGCGGCTTTGTTCGCCACCGGCCTGGATGCAATGGGCCGCGCGATCTGCGGCTCGCATCACGCGGGCCTCGCCGGTGATGACGCCGTCGAAACGGTCGGCGACTACATTCCGCACCACGAGCCGTTTCAGTACTACACGAGCACCCAGAATCTCCATCACGTACGCCGCCGAAAGACCCGTCGCTAATCGGGACTTCCTCGGACGGTGCGAATCACCAGTATGATCTCGAGCGCTTCTGGACTGCGCTTGGTGAAGGGCAGGCTTCCGGCGGTGACGTATCTGAAGGCTGCCGCGTATCAGGACGGGCATCCCGGCTATTCCGATCCGATCGACGAGCAGAATTTCGTGGTCGGTGTGGTCAACGCGGTGACGAACAGCCCCTATTGGAAAGACACGGCGATCATCATCGCTTATGACGACTCCGACGGCTGGTACGATCACGTGCTTGGGCCGGTCGTGAATCAGTCGGCGGTTGGGGACGACGCTCTGGCGGGCAGCGGCTGATTGCGGCGTCCGCGACGGCGGTCGACACGCAGGGCCAGTGCGGCTATGGTCCGCGGCTGCCACTGATCGTGATTTCTCCCTATGCGAAACAGAACTACGTCGACCACCGAACGACCGACCAGTCTTCGATTCTCCGCTTCATCGAGGACAACTGGGAGTCTCGGGCGAATCGGCGGCAATTCGAGCGACGTGAAGGCCGGGCGGCTCAACGGCATGTTCGACTTCAACGGCCCGACGGCGCATAAATTGATTCTCGATCCGTCCACGGGCGTCGTACTTCCGCATCAACCCGATTGAGGCGGCGAAAGAATTCCCCGTAGTACACCTCACGCCAGTGCAACGCCCCCTGGCCCGTCCCGACGCCTTCGGGACGGGTCAGTTTTTTGTGGCACAGACAATCCTGTCTGTGCGAAACAGCGTCGCGTCTCAAATCCATCCGATGTATGCTTGTCGATCGGCTGGAAGCCATTTCACAATGCTCTTTTAGGGGGTCGGAGCTTTCGCTCCGACATTCAGGCGAAGAAAAGTCGGGCTTTAGCCCCTGAAGGCACTCTTCGCATCCGCCGCAAACATGCTCGCCGGAGATGCCGCTTGCCACGAAAGCAGCGCAGCGTCGATCTGACGCAGGTTTCGGAATGGGATGAAGGGCGAGTCCGCCGCAAGGAGGACTATCTCGCCGCCGAGGAACCTCTCGAAATCCGCATCGGCGAGCATCCGCTGAGCGTCACGATGCGCACGCCGGGAGACGACCTCGATCTGGCGTCCGGTTTTCTGCTGACCGAAGGCCTCATCCAACGCCGCGAGCAGATCGTGGCGCTCGATCACGATCCGGGCGATCCGGAGAATCCGGCGGCGAATCGCGGAAACGTGGTGCGCGTGGAGCTCGATGCGGAGTCGATGCCGGACTTCGAGAAAATGCGGCGCCATTTTTTCGCGGCGTCGAGCTGCGGGATTTGCGGCAAGGCGTCGATCGATTCGGTGCGCGCGCGTTCGATGCAGCCGCCGAATCCGGATTTTCGGCTCGATCCGGAGGTGCTCGTGAAGCTTCCAGATAAGCTGCGGGCTTCGCAGGCGGTTTTCGGCCGCACGGGCGGCCTGCATGCGGCCGCGCTCTTTGATGCCGAAGGCGAGCTGCTTGTGTTGCGCGAAGACATCGGCCGGCATAACGCCGTCGACAAGGTGATCGGCTGGGCGATTCGCAACGACCGCATGCCCTTGGCGAACGTGGTTCTGTTGGTGAGCGGGCGCGGCGGATTCGAAATCATTCAGAAGGCGATTGTGGCGGGGCTGCCCGTGGTTGCGTCAGTCTCGGCGCCTTCGAGTCTGGCCGTGCAGCTCGCGCGCGAGATGAGCCTCACGCTGATTGGATTTCTGCGCGGCAGGCGATTCGTGGTGTACGCGGGGGATGAACGCCTCGCAAAATCAGGTCAAACTTAAATCAGACAATATCGAAGTGTGTGTAGCCCCACGCCTGCATGATCCTGAATGCTTCGGCCAGGAGCGGGCGCTACGGATGTGGATGATTGTTTCGAAACGCCGATTTCTCCGATTGGCAGGGCCGCGATTTCCTCATAGTGCATCGTACGGAAAGGACCCAATTACCTGCACAATCGCGTGTCTCAAGCTGGAAAGACCGTGATCCGCCATCAGCATCGATATTGCTTGACACCGGCACAAAATCAGTAGTATATGCCGCGTCAAGTTGGGGGGTGTGGCTACACTCAGCATGGCTGGCGCGTCGCGCGATGGCCGTGTGAACGTTGCTTGTCTGTTTTAAGGCCCCGAAATACTGAGTATTGAGCTTCCGAGTTGGTTCCCAAGGATGCGGGTGGCCAGGCATGGTCGCGTGGATTCTCACGTGGCATGCACTGGATGCTGTCTGCGTGCACATTGGATCTAACGAGGAGGCGTGAATGTTCTTGAACGCTCGAGTTCTCAGAGATCGCAATTCGGCCCGCTTTTGCAGTGCACTTCGCGCCGCCTTTCTGGCGGCGCTGGCCATACCTCTCTTGGGCCTCCTTATCGTTGGCGACTTACACGCGCAGGTGGAAAAAGCTACGCTTTCCGGAACCGTTATGGATGCCACCGGCGCGGTCATAGTCGGCGCGAAGATCCAGGCCAAAGACGTTAATACGGGCGTCACCTATTCCGGCGATACCGACGCGCAGGGACGCTACATTCTCCCGGAAATGCAGGTTGGCACTTACGACGTTTCGGCCGAGAAGGCCGGCTTCCAGCAGATGGTGCAAACCGGCGTCGTGCTGAGCGTCGGCGCGCGGCCGATCCTGGACTTTAAACTGCCAGTGGGCCGAGCCGAGGAAAGGATCGAGGTGCAGAGCCAGGCTTCCAAAGTCGATACCGAAACGGCTGCGGTGGGCCAGCTGATTTCGTCCAATCAAATGGAAAATCTGCCGTCCAACGGCCGCAATTTCACCGATCTCCTCAGCATGGCGCCGGGCGTGGCTACGGTGCCTTCCACCGGTGGTGGCGGCGGCCAGTCGGCCACTGTCTACGGCGAGCAAACCAACTATTCCGTTTCCGGTTCGCGCCCAGTGGGATTGGCCTACATGCTGGATGACACAGACATTCGCGACTGGCTCGATCATGGCGCGGGCATCAGTGTACTGGGCACTTCCCTCGGCATGGAGGCCATCCAGGAATTCCAGATTCTGACCAACACCTACAGCGCGGAATTCGGCGGCACCGGCGCGGCCGTCAATGCGGTCAGCAAGTCGGGCACCAACAGCTTTCACGGCTCGGCCTACGAATACCTCCGCAACAACGTCCTGGACGCCAGGAACTACTTCGACGTCCCTGGCGAGAAGCCGACGTTCAAGAGGAATAACTTCGGCGCCTCGCTCGGCGGTCCCATCATGAAAGACAAGGCGTTCTTCTTTGTAAACTATGAAGGATTGCGCGAGGGTACGGGCACCACCTCGCGCGCCCTCGTGCCGACCGATTTGCCCGATCTATTCGAGGGCGCCGGCTTTACGCAAGACGAAGAAGGCCAATGGCAAGGCCCGTACGGGCCGATGAATCCGGTGGCGCAAAGCATATTCGGTTTGTATCCGCTGGCCCAAAGCGCGACCCAATGCCCCAATGTAAGCGCTATTGTGTTTGCGCCCAACACCGGTCTGTACTGCTCGCATGATCTCCAGATCGGCAACGAGGACTATGTTATGGGCCGCGTGGACTACACTATAGGGCCGAACGATAGCATATTCGGCCGCTACACCAGGGAGAGCGCCTATCAGGTGATCCCGTACGTGTATTCCGCGATCCCCGGATACCCGGAAATTGACAACGAGCGCAACCAGTACCTCACCATCGAAGAGCGACATACATTTTCGCCCAAGCTGCTGAATGAGGCCCGCTTCGGGTTTGTGCGACTCTATACGCAGACGGCGGACGGCGGCGTCACCGGACCCCCTCTGCAATCGGCTCCCGGCCTGCCGGATATGGACTTCAGCCCCGACGGCACGTTCCTGTCTGCAATAGGTCCCTCGCCTACGAGTCCAAGCCGGCCCGTCACCAACCGGTTCAGCGTCGGCGACGACGTCATCATGTCGCTCGGCGCGCATAGCGTCCGCTTCGGGACCACCATAACCCGCATGGAGCTGAACCAGTATTGGGACCAATATCCCGGCGGCGCGTGGATCTTCGCAAACCTGGGCGGCAACGCAATCGTACCCGGGACCCCCGTTGGCGGCTCGTTGTATGGTAGCGCTCTGCTGTGCGTGTGCGGAGCCGCCCCCAGCTACAGCTATACCATCGGCAGTACCACGTATCCCTTCAACCCCTATCGCTACTGGCGGCAGACTTGGTTCGATCCCTACATCCAGGACGATTGGAAAATCACCAAGAAACTTACCTTGAATCTCGGCTTGCGCTACGACTGGGCCAGCAACCCGACGACGGTCCACGAACCCGTTTTCTTGTTCAACAACTTGACTGCGCCGGCGACGACCGAACTCAACGGTTTCATCACCGCCGCTCACCCCTTCACCAGCAATCCGAATATCAAGAACTTCGATCCGCGCATCGGACTGGCTTGGGACCCATTCGGGGATCACAAGACCTCCATCCGCGCCGGCTTCGGCATGTTCCACGAGCCCATCACCGCGCGTACCTATGCCCTCGACAACACGTCCATGCTCCCGAATGCCCCGCTGTTCTTTCTAAGCGGCAGTTTCCCCAATCTCCCTACCAGCCCCACCGAGCTGCTTGGCCCACCCCCAGGGGTGACCGCGGCCAGCCAGATCGCCTGGTACTATGCCATCCTGCAGAATGTGGACACGGCGCCTTACGTGATGCAGTACAACCTGAACATACAGCGCGAACTCGGGGCCGGGACAGTGCTCACAGTGGGCTATAACGGCTCCTCGGGCGCCCACTTGTTCTATTGGATTGACGCGAACCCTCCGGTCTACTATTCGGCCGCAACACCCGACGAGCAGTCGGCCGCCATCTCTAGCGGAAACTTCCCTGGCGCCACCGGGCAGGGGGCGCCGGGCACTCTCACCAACCCGTTTCTGGGCATACACGTCAATCAGAACTTCCAGGCAGTGGAAGCGGTGAAACCCGAGGCACACTCCACTTACAACTCCTTGCAGGTCAGCCTGAACCGACAGTTAGCCAAGGCCCTGGTCGGCAATATCGGCTACACGTGGTCGAAGTGCGTGGATGATGCCTCGGCCACGATCAGCACGGAACAGGGTGAGTGGGCCGTCTACGATGCCTACAACCCGAGCCTCGATCGAGGTCCTTGCAGCTTCAACCCCAACCATGTGTTCACCGCCAACGCCATTTATCGGCTGCCTTTTAAAGGCAATCGGTGGGTGGAGGGCTGGCAAGTCAGTCCGATCGTCAGCGCCTTTAGCGGCCTGCCCTTTAACGTCCAGGACATGTTCGGGAATCCCACCTATCAATCCGGCACGGGAGGCGCCACCGAAGCCGAGCGTCCCAATCTCGTCCCCGGCTGCAAGCCCATGGTGAGGACCAAAGCCGAATGGTGGAATCCCGAATGCTTCGTGTTCGCGCCCTACGGCACCCTCGGCGATACCGAACGCGACTTCCTGAACAACCCCAATTTCTTCAACTTCGACTTCGCGATCATGAAAGACACGAGGCTGACTGAGAAGCTCACTATGCAGTTCCGGGCGGAGTTTTTCGATGTCCTGAACCACCCCAACTTCACTGTAGGCCCGCAGGTCTACTTGATGGGCACCCCAGGCACGGTCACTCCGACGGAGCCTTACTTCACTTCGACGGCGGATTACTACTCGCAACTTGCGAACCCGCAGTCATACACACAAGGCGGAGCGATTTGCAGGGGCGGCGCGGGTCCATGCTACCTGGCCTCGACCGGACTGGCCGCGACCATGCCGGGATATAACGGCGGCCAACGCGAGATTCAATTCGCTGTGAGGTTTATGTTCTAGGCCTCAGGACGCTTTTCCTCAGCTTTGCCGGCGGCAACTCCAAGGTTGTCGCCGGCGGGTTGTTGTTCTTAGTTCAGAACTTCTAACTCCCGGGAAATCGGAACTCAATTTTGAATTGCGCTGGCTGTCGTTGAGCGCCTACAGCGTCGCAGTTTTGCGCAACGTGGCGGGCGGGGTCGCGTGCCCGTCGCGAATCATGTCCCGGAAGGCGTCGAATAATTCGCGATCCCACCAGCCGAGCGCCGCTTCGTCTTCCATGATCTGCAAAGCCGTGTCGGAGGGCGAGGCGTTGCGATAAGGGCGATTGGTCGTAAGCGCGTCGTAGACGTCCGCCAGTTGCAGGATCGCCGCGGTCAGCGGAATCTCGCCGTTGCGCAGGCCGTCGGGATAGCCGGAGCCATCGTGTTTCTCGTGATGGTGGCGGATGATCGGGAGAACGAGGCGAAAGGCTTTCAGTGGCGCGCAGATGCGCTCGCCGATCACGGGATGCTTGCGCATGATCTCGGTTTCTTCCGCCGAGAGCGGCCCGGGCTTCAGCAGGATCGCGTCCGGCACGATCACCTTGCCGATATCGTGGACGATCCCCGCGCGCCGCAGCGCCTTGATCTCTTCTTCGGGCAGGTCGAGCTTTGCGGCGAGGCGCGCGGACATGTTTGCCAGGCGCTCGCAGTGCCCGATAGTGTAAGGGTCGCGCGCCTCGATGCTTAGCGCGAGGCTGAAAAGAACGCTTTCCGCGTTCTCGAGCTCGTCGGTGAACTGCTTCAGCCGCAGCAGCGAGCGGGTGCGCGCCAGGAGTTCGTTGAAGTCGATTGGCTTGCTGAGCAGATCGTCGGCGCCGGCATTGATGCCATTGATGCGATCGGACGTTGCGGAAAGGCCGGTGATCAGGATAATCGGCGTGAGACGCGTTTCGGGCGCGGCCTTGATGCGGCGGCACACCTCGAAGCCGCTGATGCCGGGCATCACGATATCCAGCAGAATGAGGTCGGGTCGGAAAGCGGCGCTTTCGGCGAGAGCGGCGGCGCCGTCGCTGGTTTCGCGGACATCGTAGCCTTCGCGGCGAAGAAGAGTAGTGAGAGCGGTTCGCGCGGCGAATTCGTCGTCGACGATCAGTATTTTTTCAGGCACCGACGAACCAATGTATCCTTTCCGGTTCCCTGGGACAACCCGGAATCGGCCCTGCCGGGAAGCGCAACGACGGGCCGCAGAATAACAGCAATCGCGCGAGGAATCATGCGAAGAACGCTCTCTCCGGAATCGCATCACGAAATTACGACCCGGCTCGAACAGGCGCATAAGGCGCTCGAGCGCCGCTATCCCGGCCCGTCCATCGGGCGCCAGCCGATCCATGTGGTGTACGGCGGCGCACATCTTTTTCGCTCAAGCACCACGCGGCGGCTGGGGGAACTCGCGCTGCGATCCTTGGATGATTACGCGCCGGATTTCGCTGCTTTCGCAAAGGCCGTCGGGATGCCGGGCGCGGCTGCACTGCCGGACACGCACAACGCGGCCGCTGCGATCGCCAAATCGATCGAATTCGATTCGGAAGCGGCGCGGCAGCAGAACCAGCCGGCATGGTTCGCCTATACCGTGTACCAGCGCGTGCGCGAGAAATTGCAACGCGAGCCGGTGGAGGATTACCGCATCGATTTCGAGGATGGGTACGGGAACCGTCCCGACGACGAGGAAGATGGCCACGCCGCGGCGGCCGCGAATGAAGTGAGCGCCGGCATGAACGCGGGAGAACTTCCGCCCTTCCTCGGCCTTCGCGTAAAGCCTTTCACCGAGGAACTGCGCGAGCGCAGCATTCGCACGCTCGACATTTTCCTGGCGGAACTCGCGGCGAAGTCGCGCGGCGAATTGCCCAAAGGTTTTTGCATCACGCTGCCGAAGGTGAGTTTGCCGGACGAGGTGGCGGCGCTCGCGGACATCTGCTCGCGTCTCGAGCCGCTGCTCGATCTCGAGCCGGGCGCGCTGCGCATCGAGCTGATGATCGAAACGCCGCAAGCGATCTTCAACGAGCGCGGCGAAGCGAATTTGCTGCCTCTGGTCGGTGCGGCTCGTGGCCGCTGCATCGCTGCCCACTTCGGCCCATATGATTACACCGCCTCTTTGAATATTGCGGCGCTGCAGACGGCGATGACGCATCCGGCGTCCGACTTCGCGCGCGAGACGATCCAAGTGGCGCTCGCGGGAACGGGCGTGCGGATCTCCGACGGCCCGGTGAATATCCTTCCGATCCCGCCGCATCGCGCGGCGAAGGATGGCGCGCCGCTCACGGCGCGTCAGCTCGAAGCGAATCGGGCGACGGTGCACGCCGCATGGAAGCTGCACTACGATTGCGTGCGGCGCAGCCTCGCCAACGGCTACTACCAGGGCTGGGATTTGCATCCCGCGCAGCTGCCGACGCGGTATGCGGCCGTCTACTCGTTTTTCCTCGAGAATCTGGATTCGGCTGCGCAGCGATTGCGCAATTTCATCGAGAAGGCGGCGCAGGCCACGCGCATCGGGCACGTCTTCGACGATGCGGCGATGGCGCAAGGCTTGCTGAATTATTTTCTGCAAGCGGTGAATTGCGGCGCGCTGAAAGCGGAGGAAGTGGAAAGCCTCACCACGCTTTCGTCAGACGATATTCGCAGCGCGTCGTTCGTGAAAATCCTCGCGCGGCTCACGCAGTAGACGAAGAAAAGCCGGCGAGACGCCGGCGCTACCTCAGTGAACCGGGACGCGGCCTGCGGGCGGGCCTTTGCGTTTCTTCATGACGAACATCAGCGGAATCACGGCGAGGCAGATCATGCTCATGATCCAGAAATTATCGACGAACGACAGCATCATGGCCTGCCGCTGCAACTGCAGGTAGATCGAGGCATTCGCCTGCATCGTGGCGTGCGCCACGTCCATGCCGCGCGCGATCATTTCGTGCGTGATGTGCGCCAGCGCCCGCTGATAAAGGGGGCTGCCGCCGTTGATGTTGCTCGAGAGAATGTTCTGGTGGAACTGCGCGCGGCGGTCGAGCATCGTGGTGACGAAAGAGATTCCGGTGCTCGCGCCGACGTTGCGCGCAAGATTGATCAGGCCCGAAGCGTTGTTCATTTTCCCGGGCGGCACGAAATAGAAAGCCATCACGTTGATGGGGACAAACAGAAAGGCCGTGCCCGCGCGCGAAACGATCCAGTCGTTGATAGCATTGCTTTCGCCGGCATTCAGCGTGAAGAGCGACAGGTAATGCAGCCCCAGCGCCATGATGCACAGCCCGCTCACCACGATCCAGCGCGGCTCGAATTTTCCCAGCAGCCATCCCACAGACGGCAGAATCGCCAGCAACACGAGCCCTCCCGGCAGCAGCACCAGGCCGCTCTGCATCGCCGTGTATCCCATGAGCGTTTGCAGAAGAATCGGGAGCGACACCGTGGTGCCGTATAGCACGAAGCCCAGCACGTACATCATGAACGTGGAAATGGCGAAGTTCCGGTCTTTGAACAGGCGCAGGTCGACCACGGGATGATCGGTGATGAATTCCCAGATCACCAGCGCCACCAGAGCAGACACGGCCACCACGGTAGCCCACAGAATAAATGGCGAGCCGAACCAGTCGTCGCGCTCGCCCTTATCAAGCACCACCTGCAGCAGGCCCAGGCCGAGGCTCAGGAATCCGAGGCCGAGGAAGTCGATCTTGAATCCGCTTTTAAGTCCTTTTCTGCCGGCGTGCGACTCGACGATCAGGAAGGAAATCATCGCGACCGAAATCACGCCGACGGGAATGTTGAGAAAGAAAATCCATCGCCAGGAATAGTTGTCCGTGATCCATCCGCCGAGCGTGGGTCCCACGGTCGGCGCCACCACCACGCCCATGCCGTAGATCGCCATCGCCATGCCCTGCTTCTCGCGCGGAAAGCTATCCACCAGGATGGCCTGCGAGGTGGGCTGCATCCCTCCGCCGCCCGCTCCCTGGATCACGCGAAAGAGCACCAGCATGGGCAGCGAAGGCGCCATGCCGCACAGGAAAGAGCTGATCGTGAAGATCACCACGCAGGCGATGAAGAATCTTTTGCGCCCGAAAATCGAAGAGAACCAGCCGGAGAGCGGGAGCACGATCGCGTTCGACACGAGATACGAGGTGAGCACCCAGGTGCTCTCGTCCACGCCCGCCGAGAGATTGCCGGCGATGTGCGGCAGCGAGACGTTGGCGACGCTCGTGTCCAGCACTTCCATGAACGTCGCCAGCATCACCGTGGCGGCGATCAGCCACGGATTCGATCACCGGCGCGGCATGCGCCTGGGCGTATTCAGCGGTCGAGCTCATCCATCTCCGGGCACAACAATTCCTGTGCGTTCATTCCCAAGACCTAAGATTGCACGCGTGATTCAAATTCAGAAAGAACCGATTTGCGAGCGCGGAACGATAAGTGTGCATTCCCCCGCGAACAGAGTAGCACCGCGAGTTCGGGAGCCTCAAGGCGACGGGCCGCAGAGTTTCTTCAGGGGCTGAAGCCCACTGTTCTTTGACTCCTAATGTCGGAGCTTTAAGCTCCGCCCCCCTAAAAAGCATTTATTTCATCCGCAAAAATGCGGACCGAAATTTCGGTATTCAAACGGATGCAATCGCGGCTCCGACACATACACAATATGTAGAGTCGTCGGGCGGTTAAAACGGCTTAAAGAGCCGTAAAAAGCCGCTTTTGGCGGGGTTTTGACACGATGGCGCACTACCTGAGCCCGAAGAAGAGGGTCGAGCGGGCCCTGCGAGGGTACACGGAGCTGCTCGACACGGCCGACTGGCTGAAGGGGGAAGTGCGGGTGCCGCTCGAGTCGTTTGAGCTGACACTGACGGAATTTCGTCTCCTTGAGGTGCTGTATCGGGAGGGGGCGCTGCCGGTGGTGGAGCTGGTCCGGCGGCGCGGGAGCAAATGGCACCACGTGTCTGCCATGATCCAGCGGCTACAGAGGCGCGGGTTGTTGCGGCGAGCCAGGGTATCGCTGCCGCCGGTGGAGTTCGAGCGGGCGCATTTGCCGAAATCGAGGAGCGAGGAGACGCGTCGAGGGCGGCAGCTGACAGTGGTGGGGATGACGGCGGAGGGGAAAAAATTCCTGAGAAGCGTACTCTCGATTCACGCGAAGCTGGTGAGGGCGATGATGCGCGCGCTCGACGGACGGGAGCAGGAAACGCTCTTTCGGATTTGCCGGAAGCTGCGGGAGGGGAATCCGGTGCGATTTTTCAGGGAGCTGAGGAATTGGGATGCGGAGTGAGCCGCGATCGTTGCGCGTCCGGAAGAATCACCACCACTCTTCGGACAAGTCGGCCTCGTCCGCTCTCATGATGTCGTAGGCTTGTGAATTTGAAATGACGTGGTTAATGAACGACTGAAAGCCGCCTATGGGATTCTCGCCTGAATCCCAATGCGATTCGACCAGCTGCTCCACGCGTACGTCCCACCTGCGGTCTCGCAGCATTGTCCCGAGAACAGATATCGGCTGGGATCCGCCAAACTTGATTTCGTACTTGTCCCAAACGAAAGCCGGATAAGCGGGCGAGGGTTCTATTCCCTCGGTACATTCCAGGGTTGCGCTGCGGCGCACTGTCGCAATGGGTTCGGTACTGTTCGCCGGTCGAAAAAACTTCGTTTCGTGTCGATGTCGAACGTGGTAGCCCGAGGCGGTCTTTGTTCTTTCGATTTGGCCTGTTGTAAGGGCCCGAATATCTAGGGAGGGTTGCGCGTGTGGATCGACTCGGGTTACCTCGACCGACATTCTTGTCCCCGTCGTGGCTCCGTTGGAATATGGTTCGCGGGACAAGACTTTGACATCGCGGGATGTGATGTACGGTTCGATGCTGATCATCTCTCCTGTCTTCGTCACTCCTTTAAGCAGCCAATCGTTGTTCACGTTGATGGCCTCCATTTCTACGGACTATTCGAGGGAACCTTTGATGCCCGGTCGCACCTCTGCCCGCGTGAAAAACTGCACATGTCCACAACAATCGCAGACGAAAGGATAAACAGGTAACGTCGGGCTGTTATTGCCGACCCACAGCCGCAACCCCACTGGGGCATCTTTCGGAATTTGCGGCACCGTGGAAGCGTACCCGCTGTTTTGATAGTACCCGTGGCCGCATACTCGACAAGGTCGAGGTACGCCAGCATGAAGAAGCTGGCCGCCCCGTTCGAGCATCTCTAGGTACGTCGAAACGATGAGCACCAAATCGCTTGCGGATGCTCACAATCTCCCGCATTCTCGACCAAACATCGTTTGAGAATTACGTTGACCATGTGCATTGCAGGGTCGTCCGGGAAGGTCTTAGTCAAGTCGTGATCCGGTCGATCGAACCACTCCCGTGGCAATCGAAGTCGCCCCGACACCATGCACCATAAAAGTTTTCCGAGCATGTAAATGTCGACCTTGGGAGTCACGTCAACTAATCGACCGCCCACTTCGGCCCACGGGGGCATGTAATCATGGGGGCCGACGGTTTCGTTCGTCCGGGTCAGACGAGCGGCTTGACTAGGGAGGAACACGATGCCGAAGTCGCCCAAAACGAGTTCGTCGTCGCGCCGAACGAAAACGTTTGCAGGCTTTATGTCGCGATGCACGATCCCCTGCTCGTGCATCACCGCCGCTGTCCTCACCAGCGATAGAAATGCCGCTAGAGCGCCCCTAGCATCGCCTTCGTATTTCGAGTGGTTGTCTTCGACCGTTCCATTTGGAAAATATTCCGTTACCATCCATCGTTCGTTGATGTTGAAATCCAGGAGTCGAGGAAGACCGGGGCGATCCTCGCGAAGAACATCGACTTCTTGTTTCAAGCGAGTGATTGCCTGTTGCTCGTCGTTGCGGAGCTTGAACTCCTTTAGTGCACCAAGTTCTGTGGGAAACTCGACGCGCCCATAATCCACAACCGCGTTCGCAAACTCACCCGTCTTTTGCATTCGGGTTTCCTGCATCGTGCTTCCCCAAGGGCTGAACGAATGAATCGTTTCGATATCCTGCTCTCTTTCATTCAGTCGTTTCGGACCGCGCGCTAAATACACCGTGCTTTGTCCGCCTGCGCCCAGTGGCTTGCCGATAATCTCCCAATTGCCTCTGATGCCATCCGCGCTCCTTGCCTTGGCCTGCTGGGGCATCCTTTCCTCCCGGTCCACATTTGCGCTCGGCGCATTCATGTAAGCGGGGCGCTTTCGGGCGAGTTCGAGTTTCCACGCCTGTTGAAGGTCGACATAGTCGATCATGCCTTGTGTAGGAACCACTGTGACTACAGGAATTTCAGGTTTTGGCGAGCCCTCGGCAAGAACGGATTGCGGGAAGTCTCTGAGAAACAGCGCCGCTCGGTGAAGATGAATCTCCTCCAGCGCATTTCCGGCAAGTTGCGAGGGCGGGACGCCCGCAAGGACCGCACGCATTTGCTGTCCAATTTCCTCTATTTGGAGCCGACCGGGACCACGGTCTTCATAAAGCACTTTGATGGCTTCAAAAATGTAGTGCAGATAGGTGGCGTAGCCGTCGCGAACGGAATGTGGCAAGAAATATAGCGTGGGGAAAGTCGGGTAATAGAGATTCCAGTCGCTTCGTATAAGACCTAGTAGCTCCAGCTCCGGTAGTATCGCCCGCTCACTCTTGAGTCTGACTTGCATTTTGTGAGCGGATGTTCCCGTGCCGCTGTTGAGGAAGGTCAGCCCGATTTCTTCCACGACTGATTTCTGGGTGTCCGTAATCGCTCGCCCAGGCTTTAGTAAGTCCCAATCGAACTGCATGGTTTCTCTTTTGAAGGAAGACTTAATTTGATAGATGACCACGTGAATCGTATCATACTCGGCTACGAGGCAGCCGAGCGGGACAGACCAGCCCGAAATGCAAAATGCGGAGTTGTTTCTCGGCCACCCGCCCGATGGTGGAGGCGGAAGGAGGGCATCCGCCACCCAGACCCCTGCAAAAATTAAAAGGGTTGCGTGGCATGAAACCTCCTCGTAGTATCCCCGTATCGGTTTACGGCATCTGAGGTATATGTATGAATAGTGCGTCTGGTGCAAAAATGGCTTTGGAAAAAGAGCTAGAGACCTACAGGAGCAAGCTGCCTGAACTCAAGGCACAAGAGGGGAAGTACGTCCTGATTCACGGGACGGACATCATCGACACCTTCGTATCATACGAAGATGCCCTCAAGGACGGCTACAGGCGATTCGGGCTGGAACCGTTTCTCGTGAAGCAAATACTCGCCATCGAGCCCGTCTTTTCCTTCACGCGACCAATTGGAGCAGTGCGCAAGTAAAGTGCCCCACTTCACTCTGGGTCTTGAGCAGAATGGACCAATCGTCAACGGTGCCGTGTTTGTCAGCGCCGGGCGTAGGGCTGCGCTGGAAGCTGCCGGTCAGCCTATCCCACAGCCGCGGGTAGTCCGGGCCTTGGTCGATACTGGGGCAAGCTTCACTTCAGTCGAACCGGAAGTGCTTCAGTCGTTGAACCTCAGTCCCACAGGAACGATTGAGATCGTGACCCCAAGCACCGGCAATCAAACACACACGACCGAGACCTACGACGTGGACTTTGCAATCGGCGCTGGCCCCGGGGATAGTCCACTGATGATCTCAAATTTGCGAATAGCTGCTTCGGAGCTGTATCTCAGACAAGGGATACATGCGCTGATCGGAAGAGACGTTCTGAGCCGCTGCATTCTGGTTTACAACGGCTCAATGAATGTCTTCTCCCTATGTTTCTAGTTGTCGCCACTGTGCCGTAATCGAAGTCACCGCCGAAATCGGAACTCCCTTATCCCCCCGGCCCACGCGAAAGACCTTGGGACTGTGTGTGTGGACTGCCCGTCTGAGTAGAAACCGAAATGAGTCAGCACACGGAAGGTAGGGGGTTGGAAATTGCAGATTTGAGATTGGAGACGAGAAGGAGCGGCGTGTCGCACCTACGGCGCTTGGGTCCTTTTGCTTTTACGTCCCCGCCCTTCCGGGCGGGGCTAACTTGTGTCGCGCGTACCGCGCTGAGGTGAGGCGGAGGCGGGTCGGAAATTGCAAACAGGCAGTGGCTAGTGGCGAGTGATTAGTGGCGAGAGAACCAGAAGAGAGGTTCTTCGCTGCGCTCCCTTCCTGCGTCCCTTCGTGTCTCAGGGCGGGCAGGGCAGGCAGAATGATGTCGCGCGGCAAAGGCGCCCGCCTAAGAACAAGGCGGCCGCTACAAATTCAAAATCGTCAGCCTAGGTCCCGGTCGTGCCGTCGCAGTGCTTTTGTAGCGGCCGCCTTGCCTCCAGGCGGGCGTTTTTTCTTGTGGGCTCAAGGCGCGGATGGAACCGACGCGGCCTGCTCTGGCGACAAGTTCGTGGTCACGGAGGCGGGACGGATGTACGATGCGCCGGAGAGTGAGCCAAATCGGAAATCCCGATTAAGACATCCATGCGGGAATGTATTGGTCTTTTAATTCCCAGGAGGAATCGATGAACCGAATGGGCCGAAAAATAATCGCCACGATCGCATTGGGAACTTTTGCGCTGGTTATCGGGCTGGGCGCGTTGCGGCAAGCGCAAGCGCAGGAGGCCAAGGAACCTTATCCGAAAATGGCTCCGCTCGACCAATACTTGATGGAGCGCAACGCCGAGATCGCCATGGCGCGGAGCGCGGCCCCGGAGGCCATCTCGCGCGATGCGGAAGTCCTCGTCCTGGGAAGGCATGGCTACGAAACCGCGGTGAAAGGCAAGAACGGTTTCGTGTGCGCGGTGGAGCGAGGGTGGATGGGCCCGTTCGACGGCGAATTGGCCGCTAATTTTTGGAACCCTAAGCTTCGAGGCCCGCTCTGCTTCAATCCGCCGGCTGCGCGCTCGATTCTGCCGATGACGTATAAGAGAACGGAGATGGTATTGGCCGGCGATTCCAAGGCGCAGATCATCGCGGGGATCAAGACATTCATAAAGGAAAAGCTGCCGCCTCTGGAGCCGGGAGCCATGTGCTACATGATGTCGAAAGAACAGTATCTTACCGATCGCAGCCCACACAACTGGATGTCTCACCTGATGTTTTACACTCCGCTGATGGACGGCGCCGTTTGGGGCGCGGATGTGGACCACTCTCCCGTCATGCTGAATCCGCAGTTCGATGGCCACCCGGAACCGATCGACGTATTCATGATTCCCGTGGGCAGATGGTCGGATGGGACGGCGGACCCGGTCGAGTATTAGCGCAAAGGCCCCACCCTCACAAACCGAGGATGGGGCACCCGGAAATTCAAAGGCAGAACCAAGAGCAGAAGCTTTTAATCACGAGGGGCGGAGCCGGTGACTTGGACGAGCGGGCCGGTGGCGGAGGGAGTGCCGCCGCCGAGGGTTTGCGGGGCGCGCCAGCTATCGACGACCGAGATCTGGTGAACGCAGGAGACGGTGCAGCGCGGGGCGCAGCCCTTCTTCGTGAGGAATTCGCGGCGGCGCTGCTCGAGCGTGTATTCGGCGAGCGGAATGCCGGGATGGCCGCGCTGCTGCGAGCAGTAGTGCACCAACCCATCCTCGCAGATGTAGAGGTAGCGGGAGCCGGCGCGGCAGCGCCAGGTATTTTCGCGGCCGGCGGCGATATTGTGCTGGAAGCGATTCACGCGCGTGAACGAACGTTTGCCGAGCGACATGATCTCTTCGAAGATTTCCTGCTCGCGAGGGCCGAGCGGCTGAAGCTGGCCGTTGCCATCATGGATGATGCCGACGGTCGACGTGAAACCGAGGCCGATGGCGCGGTGCGCGATGGCGAGCGCGTCTTCCGGATTGCACACACCGCTGCCGAGCACCGAGTTGATGTTGACGTCGAACTCGGCGTGCTCGGCCAGCAGCTCGAGCTTTCTGTCGAGAACCTTGAGGCTTTTCTTCGAGACGTCGTCGGGCTGCACGTTGTCGATGCTGATCTGCAGATATTCGAGGCCGGCGCGGTTGAGGCGCTGGATGCGTTCGGCGACGAGCAGGTAGCCGTTGGTGATGAGGCCGGCGGTCATGCCATTTTTTCGGATGCGGGCGATGATGGCGTCGAGATCGGGATGCAGCAGGGGTTCGCCGCCGCTGATGGTGATTACGGATGTGCCCATCGCGCCGAGGCGATCGATGCGGCGAAACATTTCTTCGGTCGGCACCGGATTCGATACATCATCGAATTCGTTGCAGTACGTACACGACAAATTGCACCGCCGAATCGGAATAACATGTACGAGCAGAGGATGGCGGGTCGAGACGAGGCCTTTCACGATCATGCGCGCGGCGCGCAGCTTGCGATGCGCGGCCAGAAGTTTCTTGCGAAGTGTTTTTCCCGACGCCATGCGATTTACGCGGAACGCCCCCAGCGACAACCATTATGCCACAGGGATCGGCGTTCCCCGGGCAGGCTGAGGCATTTCAGGCACGGAAGAACATGATGTGGAAAGGGGGATGAGCGGAGACTATGGGTTCGGTATCGTGACCGAGACTTGATTCGAGAAGGCGCTTTCGGCGTCGGCGGAATCGATGGAGGTCACAACGTAGTAGTAGATCTTGCCGCTCGAGACGTTGCCGTCCGTGTAGCTCGACCCCGCATCGGCGGACGAATTCAGCTTGGCGTAGGGTCCACCGGATGTCGTGCCGCGATAGACGAAATAGCCGACCGCCGAGGCACTGGGATTCCAATCGAGAGCCACCGAATGTTTGGCGGTGGCTGATGAGGACGACGAGGCGGCCGCTACGCCCGAGCCCGACAGCTTGACATTGGCCGAGTTGATGGCGTTTGTGGAGAAGGTGAGGCCACCCGCGACGGATCCACTGGTCCTGGGATCGAACGTAATGCCGATCGTAATCGATTGATTGGGAGCGAGGTTAACGCCTGACCCGCCGCTCACCGTAAAGCCAGTTCCCGAGGCGGACACGCTTCCGAGTTCCAGATCCGCATTGCCCGTATTCTTCAGGACGAGTGGCTGCGTCGATGGCGTTCCCACGGTGACGCTGCCGAAGTTCACCGTCGAAGCGCTGGGAGAAAGTTGCGGCGCAGAGGCCACGCCCGCGCCAGACAAGCTGACCGCCATGATCACCACGTTGCTCTCGATGGAGATTTCACCGGAAGCAGCTCCAGCGGCAGCGGGCTTGAAAGATGTCGTAAAGTCGGCACTCTGGCCCGCGCCCAAGATCATCGGGGTTGCGATTCCGGAGGCGCTGAAACCTTTTCCCGATATCGCCACGGCCCTAATCGTGAGATCGGTCTTGCCGGTGTTGGACAAGACGACGGGCTGAGAATTCGTGGTGCCCACCACGACGTTGCCAAATCCCAAGGGAGACGGAGTGACGCTGATATCTTTCGAGCCCGACGGGGCGAGCGGACTTGAACCGGTGAGACCGACGCAACCGGCCGATGCCATCAACGCGAAAAGGGCGGCGGCAACGGCGAGCCCGCGAAGAGAGGTTGCTCCCATGCGCCGAGCGAGGCTCGGTGCGGAAGCGGCGTGAAAGTTTACGCGAGTGCGAGAGCGTCCCATCGGGAGCCATTGTGAGATGGAGGAGGTGTGCAAAACTACTGGACGCAGGTACATGTTGGGGACAGGTATACAAACCTGTCCATCAGGACAGGCGTTCCCCTGCGCCTTGCGTGGAGGCGGGTTTACCGCGAATTCTTTTCGATCACTCTGGCGCGAACACTCTTTCCGCTTTCAACCTTCCAACTCTCCGCCTCCGCGGAGGCACGCACCCGATCTACGGAATCGAGGCGACAGCCTGGTTCGAGTCCGCGCTTTCGTTGTTGCTCGAGTCGACGGCCGTGACAACGTAGTAGTAAGTGAGGCCGGAGGACACGGTGGAGTCTGTCTCGAGCAGCGAGTTGATCGGAGACGGGGTCAATTTCGTATAAGGGCCGCCGGAAATCGTGCCGCGGTAGATGTTGTAGCCGACGATATCCGAGGTGGAACTTGGCGCCCAGGACAGGCTCGCGGAATGGGCGACGACATTTCCTGTTCCCGACGCGGCGATCGAAGGAGCTGTGGTGGAGTTGCTGGCGACTTTAATTGTGGCACTGGCGGCTCCCGACCCGGTGGGCGTAAACGTGACGTTAAGGGTGGCCGACTGATTCGGCGTGAGGATGGTTCCCGCATTGACGCCGCTGGTGCTGAATCCGCCGGTAGCGCCGCTGATCCCCGAGATGGTGATATTGGAGTTGCCGTTGTTCGTGAGCGTGACGGGGAGCGAGCTGTTGGCGCCGACGTTCACGCTTCCGAAAGTCAACGTCGTGGGGCTCGCGCCAAGGACAAAGGTCGCTGTCGCGCCTGTCCCGGTGAGGCCGATCGCCGTTGGCGAGGCGGAAGCGTTCGTGGTGAGCGAAATGCTTCCGGTGACGGCTCCCGGGGTGGTGGGCCCGAACACAGCGTTAAATGACATGGTGTTATTCGGCGTTATCGTTTGCGAGGTAAAGCCGGTGACGCTGAAGCCGGCGCCGGTGACGGTCTGGGACGAAACCACCAGGTTCACTGTTCCGGTATTCTTGACGGTGATCGTTTGCGAGTTCTTGGTGCCGTCAACGACGGTTCCGAAGGTGACGCTGGAAGGCGTGATCGACATGGCCGGCTGCGTTCCTGTGCCGGTGAGGGCGATGGCCGTCGGAGAGGAGAGGCTTGTCGACACGGAGATGCTTCCAGAGACGGCCCCGGACGAGGTTGGCGCGAAGACGGCGGTAAACGTCATGCTGCTATTGGGGGAAAGCGTTTGTGCGGCGAAACCCGTGACGCTAAACCCGGCGCCGGTCACGCTCTCTGACGAAACGACCAAATTCGCCGTTCCAGTGTCCTTCAGTGTGATTACCTGCGATCCGCTGGCGCCGTCGATGACGCTGCCGAAGCTAACGCTCGGAGGCGTGACCGAGATCGCGGCTTGAGTTCCCGTGCCGGAAAGGGAGATCGTAGTCGTAGAGGGCGACAGGCTCGTGCTGACGGAGATGCTTCCCGAAGCAGTGCCAGAAGAAGTGGGCGCGAAAACAGCATCGAACGTCATGCTGCTATTCGAAGTCAACGTTTGCGGAGCGAAGTTTGTGACGCTAAACGCGGCGCCGGTGACGCTCTCCGACGAAATCACCAAATTCACGGTGCCTGTATTCTTCAGTGTGATCGCCTGCATCGTACTCGTGCCGGCCGCCACGTTACCGAAGTTAACGCTTGATGGCGTCATGGAGATGCCAGCCTGAGCGCCCGTGCCGCTCAGTGCAATCGTGAGGGTAGGATTCGAAGCGTCGCTCGCAACGACAAGATTGGCGGCAGCGGCGGCGGTCGACGACGGCGCGAATTGGACTTGAAGCGTCGCGCTCTGCCCAACTGCAAGCGTGGCGGCCCCGCTTCCAGCCGTCACGGTAAAGCCGGTCCCGGAAATCGTGGCTTGGGTGATGTCCACGGCGCCCGTGCCAGTATTGGTGACGCTCAAGCTCTGGACGGCGGTACTTCCCATGGCAACGTTTCCAAAGGAGACCGTTGTAGCGCTGGCGGAAAGGATGCCGGTGCCGGGGTCTGTGGATCCCGTCGACTTGGTAGATGCCGCGCTCGTGTAAGCCGCACAATTGGTGAGACTGATGGCCGTCAGTATCAGGATCAGGGTGGCAACTATGCTGCCCAGCGAGCGGCAAAATGGGGTCTTGGATTGGTACGGGGTCCCTGACTGAAGGGACGGACGATTTCTGGCATTGGGCTGGTTTCTCATGGCACGCTTAGTCTAGGGAGCGCACCTATGAGCGTTCTACTGGACGACGGAACAAAGATAGGGCAGGAACCTTCGCCTGTCCGAGCGGCCCCGACTTGGCTGTCCTTCGAGGGCTAAAGCGCTGCTAACTGTAACAATAGCTGATAGTTAGATGAACGGTCTATTGACGGATTTCGCTCGAGCGGAGCGAACACCGAGAGCGCCAAGGAAGCGAAAGTGCCGGACCACCCTTACGAACAGGGTACGAAGTCAAACGTGCTAGACTTTATGAGCCGAACGGGGAAAACGCGATAGCGATGCAGAGTCAGGCAGCCCAGCCGAACCTCCCATCAGACTCCCAACGATATTCGAACCGGATTCTGATCGCCGCGATGGCGGGAATACTCTTCCTTACGTGCTTCCCATTCCAATTCATGCCCCATGCCAGGCTGCCCGAAGGCGCCTCTCGTTTCCTTCTGGGGACGACCTTTGGAAAGCACCCAGGCGTCTTCGATGATTTCCTGAATGTGCTGCTATTCGTCCCGCTCGGATTCGGCCTATCGGAGAAGCTCCTGGAAAAGGGGAAGTCGCGAATCGCGACCTTTCTCGTGGTGTGGATCGGCGGGTTCTTTCTGTCTTACGCGATCGAGTTCACCCAACTATATATACCGGGCCGGGATTCCGGCTGGGGGGATGTGATCACGAATAGCTCCGGATCGGCCGTGGGATTCCTTCTCTTCATTATCCTGGGGACCGCTCTGCTGAGGCTGCTCACCCGATCCGAACGGTCAATCGAATCCCTGGTTACAGCAAGACGAGTCGCGGTCGTGCTGCTCGTCTACTTCTCGTGTTGGTTTGCGGTTTCGGCTCGATTGCAGGCGGAGACCAGGCTGACCGATTGGGTCGCGGGTTCCCGCCTGCTGATCGGCGACGACGCGACGGGTAAAGCCGGTGATGGATGGAAGGGTGCAATCTCGAGGCTGGAGATTTGGGATCGGGCGCTGCCGCCGAGGGCTGCTATGGCCTTGACGGGCGCAGGAGTTTCTCAGGCGGATGCACCCGAGGCGCTGGCAAGCTACGATTTCACGGGCGGCGCTCCCTTTCGCGACCAGATGAAATTCCTTCCGGATCTTTCGTGGTCCTCCGGCGCGCAGGCACATGGGGATCCGAACCAAGTTGTCCTCGATGGCGGGGCGTGGCTCGTTTCAATGGCGCCCGTTTCGGGGCTGGTTGCGGACCTGCAACGGACGAATCAGTTTGCGGTTTATATTGTTTGCAAGGCCGCGGCGGGCAATGGGCCAAACAGCCGGATTCTTTCGATCTCGCGTTCACCGTATGGGGCGAACCTGAACGTGTGGCAAGAAGATCTGAGTCTTGCCTTCTGGTTCCGCAGCCCGCTTTCCGCCCGGCGCGCGCAAACTACCTGGTATGTCCCCAAGGCTCTCGCACCCAATCAACTGCAAGATATTGTGTACTCCTACGACGGTTCGAACCTGTCTCTATATATTGATGGCAAACCCGCAGGATCACCGTACCGGCTGGGACCGGGAGCGGCTCTGGCGCGTGTTTTCCGGTGGATCAGACCAAAGGAACTCGAGGGTTACCGGGATATCTACTGCGCTTTGATGTTTTTCCCCGCCGGAATTGCGCTCGGAATGCTGGCGAGGGGCGACCGAGGGCGGCGGATGACGGCTTGGCTATTCTTCACCCTGCTGCTGGCTGTTCCGCCGCTGCTCTTCGAGTGCTTGCTGATGGGCGTAAGCGGCCGGGTCTTTTCGCCGTGGAATCTCGCGCTTTCGCTGGCGCTTTCGGCGGCCGGAGCTCTGTGGATCAACGCGGACGGCGGGGTGCGAAGGGGTGCGCTCGGCGGATGATCGTCGCCGTGGCGAAGGCAACAGCCGGTTAGGCGATCCCGTGGTGTCCTAACTCGATTTGATCTCAAGAGGGAACTGCCTTGCATAGACAGGATTGTCTGCGCCACGCGTGCCAAATCCGCAAAGGCAGCCTGCAGAGACGGGATTGTCCTAATCTGAAATTGGGACGCTACCGCGACGCGGGTAGTGGGTCAGTTTCCGAGTAGCCGACGATAGATGCTCGACCAACAACACTTCAGCTTGGCGGCTACTAGTTTGTGGGCCCGGCAAACAACAGCAGATCTCCATCCGGATCTTTGACGATGAAGTTCTTGGCGCCCCAAGGCTGCTTTTTCAATGTCTGATGGAAGGTAACCCCAGCGGATTGAAATTCAAGAAACAATAGCTTGATCTCGCGCACTGTAGCGACTGTCATAGATACCGACAGCAATTCCTCACGATCGCGGACCGTCGAGTCGATTACGGGCTCCTCAACACACCTATGGTTGAGACGCGCTGCATCGCGACCCATCTGTGCGTAGTAAGGAGGGTCGCCGTAACTGAATACGAGCGAAAACCGTAACTTCTCACGGAAGAATTCGCATGATCTCTTGATATCGGTGACGAACAATTGCGGCTCTGCACAGACGATTGTCGCTTTGGATGGCGACAAATTCACACTGCGCGACGTGGCGGAAAGCCCAGCTTTCAGGGCCTGCCAACTATCGAACCCGTGCTGTCTTGCGACCATTTCTTGGGCATCGCTGAGCTTAAAGTTCGCCGCAAGAATCTCCGAATCGGGCATATTCAAGAAACGAGGCATAAGCCCGCGGATTTGTGCGGCCACGGGATAGTGCCGTTCACGATGCCAACGCAGTATGAGCTTGGCTTGTTTCTTGAGGTTCTCTAGATTGGGCAATGTAGGCCTCCACGATGGGAATCGTAGGTGGGCATTGCCCTTCGGCGACGCGCCGATGCACCCTACATGCGCCGATGGCAGTATCGGCCGACCTGTCAGTAACTGTCAACTAAGAACGACGACACACTACACGATGGTCAGCAGCACTTAGAGATTTTTGTCGTATCACGGGCAACTCGGGAACTGACCCACTACCGCGACGCGGGTTTGCTTTTCCCGGTGGGCGGGATGTGCTATAAACGACGCTCCAATTGGGGAGCGAGATGGCTCAAGTGGAAAGGGCGATTCCGCCGGCGGCGGGCTCCGGAGAGACTTTCGAAAGCGCGGAGCGAGGAGTCGCGGGCAACGCAAAGATCGAGTTTGCCGCGGAGTATTGCCCGCGATGTTCGGCGCGGCTGGCGGCACGAAGCTGCAAGATGATATGTCCCGGATGCGGTTATTATATGTCCTGTTCGGACTTCTACTGAGCAAAGACACACGCGGCCGAGACGGCAGGCGGCCTTTCAAACTGCAAGCGCAAGAATGAAACGAAATTTCGAGGAGGCGCGAACGTGGCACTGCGAATGACGGATCGGGAAGTGAGCGGCGTGGATGTGATCGATATCGAAGGACGGATCGTCCTTGGCGAGGAAAGCAATTCATTCCGCGAGAAAGTGAAGAGCTTGCTGGCGGCGGGGAAAAAGAAGATCGTGCTGAACCTCGCGCAGGTGAGCTACATCGACAGCGCCGGGCTGGGCACGCTGGTGGCGACGTTTCACAGCGCGCGGTTGCAAGGCGCCACGCTGAAGCTGACGAACCTGGGATCGAAGTTCAAGGAAGTGCTGCAGGTGACGAAGCTGATGACCGTCTTCGATACGTACGACAGCGAAGCGGCGGCGATTCAGAGCTTCGACAAGTAAGCGGCTGGGCGCCCCGCGTTTCGGGCGCCGGGAAATTCACGACGCGCGGCCCGATCGAGCGAGTGGGCCGCGCTTTTTTTGTGTTTCGCGCGCGACGCCTTCAATTGCGCCTGATGCGTCGCTTTAGTCCGTGATTCGACCTTCCAGCCGGTAGATTGCGATTCCGCTTAGAAGCTTGGGGTAGAAGTCCGTCGACTTTTGCGGCATGACATTGCCGCCGAGGGCGATCTCGACGACCTGCTTCACGGGCACCGGATTCAGCAGAAAGGCGATTTGGGCGCGGCCGGAATCGACCGCAGCGAGCGCGGCGTCCATTTCGCGCTCGTAGCCGACATTTTTTTCCGAGGCGACCTCTTCGGGCGTGATTCCGAGACCCTTCTGCAAAATCAGGCGATGCAGGAGGACGACGTCGAGCTCGCGCTGCGCTTCGGGAACGTCGGGCAGAACGTCCTCGAGATCGATGCCTCGCTGCAGGGCGAAGAGATAAAACGCGGGCCCCGGCTTTTCCTTCGAATCGGCGGCACCGCCGGAACCCGCGTAAACGCCGAGCGCGCGGCGCCCGTGGCTGCGGCCTTCGAGATCCTTGCGAAACTCGGCGTAAGCGGACTCGCGCTCCTCGGGGTTGAGAAACGGATAGGAATACCAATCGAAATAGGGCGCGAGGATCTTGCGGAAGCGGTCGAAATCGAAATTTGGGAGATTCGCGACCGTGCGATGCGTGGGGAGAATCGTGAGGCCCTTGGAATGCGTGTTGATGAAGGTGGCCATCGCGAATTCGGGGGCGGCGAGCGGATCGGTGTTGCCGGCGCGGGCGCGACATTCGTCGCGATAGTGCAGCGCGGTTTCGTAGCGGTGGTGGCCGTCGGCGATGACGAGTTTTTTCGGCGCCATCGCTTTTTGGATTCGCGCGACGAACGCGAGATCGGAGACGGGCCAGAGCTTGTGAGTGACGCCGTATTCGTCCGTCAGGGCGAGCGGCGGATTCTTGCGGGCGATTTCGTCGAGCCAGCGGTCGATCTGCTGCGCAGGGTCGTCGTAGAGCAGAAACAGCTGGCCGGTTTGCGCGCGCGTGTGGCGGAGAAGCTCGATGCGGTCGGCCTTGGGAGCGGAGAGAGTGCGCTCGTGGCGAAAGACGACCTGGGCGTCGTAGTCCTCGACGCGGGTGAGGGCGATGAAGCCGATGCGCTCGCGGCGAGCGTGCGTGCCGGGCACTTCGAATTCCTGCGAGTAGACGTAGATGGCGGGAGCCGGATCGGGCAAGAGGGTTTTCTCGGCGATCCATTGCTCGACAGAGCGCGCGGCGCGGGTATAGACGTTGTTTTCGGGCGAGTCGCCGGGAAGGGCGCGGCCTTTCTCGATTGCGATCAGGTTGTAGGGGCTGGCGGCGTAGTAGCGCTCCTGCATCGCCGGCGTGATTTTGTCGTAGGGCTGCGTGAGAACGTCGCTGAGGGCGACGCGGCTGGTGTCGTAGCGGTACGCGCGAAAGGGCTGGATTTCCGCCATGAGGCCTCGGGATGAAAGTGTGGCGTTGCGGCAGGCTATTGTAGCAGCGCGGCGCGATCAGCCCAACATCAGGATGAGCGGAGCCAGAAATGCGGGGAAGGGGCGCAGAAGACGAGACCGACGCGCGTTTTGCCGGAAGAAAGGACGTGGGTGTGAACGACGCGGCATTCCTGCTCAGCCTGCGTGCTCGTGTTGGTGAGGAAGAGGCGCTGGCCGCGGACGACGGGAGTTTCGATGACTAAGAGGCAGCCGCTTAGGCCGGCGTCGATCGTATCGACCTCTTCGTGGAACGGTTGCTTGTCGACTCCGGAGCCGTAGACGAGCACGCGAACGATATGGGGATGGCGCAGGCCTTGACGGTGGTCGGAACCGGCAAGGGAGTCGGGAGTGTCGTTCGCCGGAGCGGAGCGCTCGCGCGATCTTTCCTGCTGCGCATGTTTTAAGGCTTCCCAAATGCGGCTCAAGGCAATCCCCAAGTCTTGCCAGTCAGCTTCGCCTATGGACAAAAGATAACGTCGCGCGGCGGGCGTGGGGGAAAAAGCTTCGCAGCCTTTGCGTTTTCGGTAACGGGCGAAGATTTTAGTCCACATGCGGCAACTGGGTGACACGGGGGCGGGCGGCACCTAGAATAAGTGTTGATTCGCGCGGAGAGCAACGGGATGGGACCGGACAGCGCAGAAAATAACGGACGCGGGCGGTTTGCGGGAGTCCGCGCGCTGATTTTCGATTTGGACGGGACGCTGATCGATTCGAAGCTCGATCTGGCGATTTCGGTGAATGCGACGCTGCGCCACATGGGACGCGAGGCGCTTGCCGACGAGACGATTTTCGGCTACGTCGGAAACGGAGCGCAGGTGCTGGTGCAACGAGCGCTGGGCGAGGGCGTGACGCCGGAGGAGATCGAAAAGGGGCACGCATTCTTCCTCGCGTACTATCGCGCGCACATGCTCGACAATACGGTGGCGTATCCGGGCGTGCGCGAGGGGCTCGAACTGCTGAAAGGGCGCGATCTGGCGGTGCTGACGAACAAGCCGGTGCGATTCAGCGAAGCGATCCTCGCGGGGCTGGGACTCGCGGGCTATTTCCGATACGTTTACGGCGGAAACAGCTTCGCGACGAAGAAGCCGGACCCGGAAGGCGTGAACACGCTCTTGCGGAATTTCGGAGCGAGGCCGCGCGAAGCGATGATGGTCGGCGATTCGGATGTGGATGTACGAACGGCGCGCAACTCGGGCGCGTGGGCGGCCGGCATGAGCTACGGCCTGGGGCTCGAGGGAATGCGAGCGCATCCACCGGACCTGATGCTCGACAGCCTCGCGGATCTGCCGGGGCATCTCGATGCGATCGAGACGCCGAAAAACGCCACGTAAGCGGCATTCCTTGGCATCCGGGAACCTTCGGCTCCGGTAACACGTTGAACAAAAAGTGACCAAAGGGAATTTACATATGGAACTATCTAGAGTGAGAGGTGCCAATGAGTTCAGGCAAAATCGCCGTTTGGGCCCTGGTGGCGCTGGCGATCATCGCGGTAGCAGGCGGCTTTACATATACGCACTATTTCCGGATTCCGACGAACGTCGCATACGTAACCAATGAAGATGGCGGCATCAGCGTGATCGACCTGGACACGCTGCAGGTGGTGAAAAGGATCCATCCGCAGGACGTGGCGCCGCGTGGGGAAGGCCTGACGTTTGACGGCAAGTACCTGGTGACTGCGGACAAAGACACGGGGGACGCCGCGGTGATCGACACGCGGCGGATGAAGGTGGTCCGCAAGCTGCACGTGGGCGACAATCCGGAATTCGTGAAGCTCGATCCAACGGGCGAGCGGCTTTTCACGACTTACGAGCCGGGATCGAGCGCCGGGCCTCCGAAGGAAGGCGCGGGGGAGGACGAAGAAGACGAGAACGAGCCGCCGGCGGAGGTCGTCGATTTCAACACGCACGATTGGGCGCGAGGGCCGAGCTTCGTGGCGGGAAAAGAGACGGAGGGGCTGGAATTCTCGCCGGACGGCAAACTGCTGATCGTGGCCAACGAAGCGCAGAACAATCTCGGAGTGTACGACATCGAGGCGGATCAGCTGGTGAAGGACGTGAACCTGGCGTCTTATGGGAGGCGGCCCCGGGGGGTGAAGGTTTCGCCGCTGGGAAACGAATACGCGGTGACGATGGAGGGATCGGGCACGCTACTGCTGCTCGATCCGAATTTCAACGTGATACACGCGACGCAGACGGCAGAGAAGCCGTACGGCGTCGCGTTTGACCGGAGCGGCACGCGGATTTTCGTGGCGGCGGCAGGCGCGCAAAAGCTTCAGGTGTTCGCCGCGAACACGCTGCAACAAATCGGCGAAGCGCCGCTAGGGAAGCGCTGCTGGCACTTCACGTTCACTCCGGACGATTCGAAGGTGCTGTTTGCATGCGGGCGGTCGGACGACGTGTACGTGATCGATGCGAGGACGTACAAGCAGATCAAGGTGATCGGCGGATTCCAGACGCCGTGGGGCATCGTGGCGTATCCGCGCGCCTTTGGTAGCCTCGGCCTGCCGTAGGATCGATTGTCGACTGGAGGTGAGGTACGAACCGCGAAATCGTTCCTCCTGAACCGCCCTCGACAGTCAACTTGATAAAGGCGTGGGAATACGTTCCACGCTGGCTGCGGATCGTTCTGTTTGTGGTCATTTTGGCCGCCTCCGTCCTTGCTGCGTTCTGGATGTTCTGACCGAAGTTCACCCCCCTTCGATTGCTGTGTCTCCGATGCGTACCTCGAAACTCAAATCGCATGATACGCGGCGCGGAACGCTTGACAGTGGAGATTTCGATGTAATAATTCGCACCGCGTTGGCGTTGGACGGGAAGCAGTACGTGTTCGTGACGGCGGGCACCATGTATTTCGTGTTCGGCCTGTCGTAGACGGCGAACGGCTGGACCAAGTGCACTTTTGCAGGACGCTTCAGGCGACTCAGTTTTCTTGTTCATTCACGAAGACGAACGAAAATTCAATACAAAGGGGTGGGGCATGACGAGACTCTTGCGGTTTGTGATCTGCGGCGCAGTGGGCGCGTTGATGATGGCTTTGGCCGGGGGGCCAAGCCGGGGCGAAACGCCCAAAGGCGCGCCGCAAGAGTCTCGGGCGGCATCGTGCGATCGTGCGTGCCTCGATGGATTCGTTGATCAGTATTTGACGGCGCTGGCGGCGCGAGACGCGTCGTCGCTTCCTGTGACCAGCGATGTAAAATTCACTGAAAACGGCACGGTGCTGAAGCTCGGCGAAGGATTGTGGGGCACGGCGAACGGCCTCGGCAAATTCCGGCTGTACACGGACGATCCGGCGACCGGCGAAGTGGGATTCATCGGCGTGGTGCACGAGTGGGACCGTCCGGCAATCCTCGTGCTGCGGCTGAAGATCGCCGATAAGAAGATCACCGAAATCGAGACGATCGTAAACCGCGATATTCCCGGTGCGACCGCGCTCGACAAAATCGGTACGCCCGATTCGGTTCTCACGGCGGACGTGCCGGAGGCGGAACGCGGGTCGCGCGAGGAATTGATCAAGGTCTCGAACAGGTATTTCTCCGATCTGGAAAGAAGCAGCGGGAATGGCGCGAATCTCTTCACCTCCGATTGCAACCGGATTGAGGGCGGCACGCAGACCACGAATAATCCGGCGCTCGATGCAGGACGGCCTTATAGTTACCCGATTTTCGGCATGGGGTGCGAAGGGCAATTCAAGACCGGCTTCTTCAAGTTTGTGACGCGGATTCGCGACCGGCGATTCATGGTGGTGGATCGCGAGCGCGGGCTGGTTTTCGCGTTCGTATTTTTCGATCACAATGGCACCGTGAAATCGATCACGACGACCGACGGCACGACGTTCCCGGAATCGCTGCGGCATCCGCTGACCTGGGAAATCGGCGTCGTTTTCAAGATCGAGAAAGGCAAGATCGCGTTTATTCAGGGCGTGCCGACGCAGGCGCAATATGGATTAAAGCCGGGGTGGGGACCGGGCAGCACGAATGTGAGAGTATCGTGGGCCGTTACGCCGCCGAAACCACCGGCAGACGTTGCCGATCAGAATTGCGACCGCAAGTGCCTCGAAAATTTCATGAATAAATTCCGCGTGGCGATGCTCGATCACAATCCGGCGGAGCTGCCATTGACGAAAGATGCGCGCTACACCGAGAACGGCCAGGAACTGAAAATTGGCGACGGGCTGTGGGGCACGCTCGACGGTTTCGGAAGTTACCAGCTTTTCCTGGCCGACCCAGAGGCGGGCGAGGTGAGCTTCGTTGGCACAACGGACGAAAGCGGCATGGCCGGAATTCTGGTGGCGCGCGTGAAGGTAGTGGACAAAAAGGTCAGCGAGATGGAAGTCGTTCTGACGCGGCAAGAGACGCGCGGAGGATTCACGCGCCCAGAGAACTTGACGGCGCCGAAGCCGGCGATGCTCGAAGACCTCGATCCCTCCGACCATCCAACGCGGCAGCAACTGGTGGACGCGGCCGACAACTATTTCGAGGCCATCGAGAAGAGCAACGGAGCGATCGCGAACTTCGACAAGGACGTGACGCGCATCGAAAACGGCACGCAGACATGCCCGTCGAATTTCGGCGGCTCGAAAATGGGGCCGCTCAGCTGCGAGAAGCAGCTGGATACGCATCTCTTCGAGTACATCACGCCGATCCGCCCGCGGCGATACATCACTGTGGACCAGCAGAAGGGGCTCGTGCTCGGCATCTTCATGTTCAATACGCCGGGGACGATTCTCTCCGTCAACGTGCCGGGCGTGGGCAAGGTGGATGAGTCGGCGGCGGCGACGCGGCCGTTCAGCGAAGAAGTGGCGGAACTTTTCAAGGTCGAGAACGGCAAGCTCCATGATGTGGTCGCGGTGATGGTCACGCTGCCCTACGGCGCGGCCTCCAACTGGCCGCAATAGAGTCTGCGTGGTAACCGCGTTCGAGAACTTCAGGGGCTGAAGCCCGCTCGAGTGGCGCGTCTGACGCCGGGGCTGGAAGCCCCGGCCTCCTAAAGAGGAATAAGAATCGCCTGGCGCGCCCGAATCGAATTGACATTCAGGACCTCGCTCCCTATCTTTGTGGGCAACTCGGGACGAATCTGTCCCATCGGCGATGCAAATCGAGGAAGCCATGAAGAAAAATACGAATTGGTTGCTAGCGTGTGCGCTGGTGATCGGAAGCCTGTGCGTGGCAAGCGCAGCGGCTGCGCAGGTGACGATCGAGGTGATGAATCCGCGCGGAGAGATTCCTCCGCCGCCGACGAGGGGAATCAATCCGCGTGTGGCGAATCTGGCGGGAAAGAAGATCGTCCTAGTCGACAACGGCAAATTCGGCGCGAACAATTTTCTGGATGTCGCTGCAAAGATGCTGAAAGAGAAGTACCCGACGGCGACGATCGTGATGTATCCGAAACCGGCCGCGCAAACGATCACGGACATGCCGAAGTGGTATCCGACGGTCGCGCAGCAGGGCGATCTCTTCATTTTCGGCGTCGGTGATTGAGGAAGCTGCACGTGGTGGGGTTCCCACGACACGATCGAGATTGAAAAAGCGGGGATGCCTGGAATTCTACTGACGACAACTGAGTTTCTGGACGACGCGAAATCGGCGGCGAAGGATCGCGGCATGCCGGGCATTCGCATGGTCGCGCTGCCCGCGGATACCTACTATCGGTCGCGCGCGAGCCAGGAAGAGTTGCAGCCCATCGCGGACAAGGCGTTCCCGGCAATCGTCGACGATCTGACGCGCCCGCTGACCGCCGAAGAAGCCAAGCCATCGCAGGCGCAGAAAGAGCTTGAGAGCGCGAACATCAAAGTTACCGGCAAGGACTACGAGGACGCGTACGAGAAGGTGAACGAGCTTTTCCTCGATAGCCACTGGGCCGACGGGCTGCCGATTGTGCCGCCGACGCCGAAGCTGGTGAAAGCGATGCTGGCCGGGACGACGCGGTCGCCGAATGAAGTGCTTGGGCAGGCGGCGCCGAAGAATGGCACCGTCACGGTGGAGAAAGTAGCGGTGAATGCCGTGATGGCGGGAGCGAAGCCGGAATATTTTCCCGTGATCCTCGCTGCGATGGATGGATTCACGGACAAGCACTACGATCTCACGCACGTGCAGGCTTCGACGGGATCGTTCACACCGATCGTGGTGGTGAGCGGCCCGCTGGGCAAGGAATTGGGGATCAATTCCGGGATCGGGATGCTGGGACACGGATTCCGCGCGAACAGCACAATCGGCCGGGCGCTCCGGCTGTCGCTGCTGAATATCGGGCAGACATGGCCGCAAGTGAACGACATGGCGCTGACCGGACGGCTCGAGGCGTACACGTTCTTTACGTTTGCCGAGGACGACGACAAGAGCCCGTGGGAGCCATATTCGGTAAGCCTCGGGTACAAGCCTGAAGACAGCACCGTTACCGTGGCGACTTCCGGGAACCCGCTGGTGCTGGGAGGGGGCGCGGTTTCGCCGTGGACCGGCCAGGGTGTGATCGACCAGATCGTGGCGAGAATCAGCACGGGCGGAGGATTCAATTGGTTCCACTCACAGACGTTCGACCTTGTGCTGATTCCCGATTGCGCGGTGGACTTGAAGGACCACGGCTACACGCGAAAGAGCCTGCAAGAGTACTTGTACGAGCATTCGCGGATACCATTCGAGAAACTGAGCCCGGCGACGGTGAAGCTCACGCAAGAGGCGATTGCGGACGGGCGCATTCGTCCCGAACACGCGCAGATTTTCGTGGATAATCTGAAGCCGGGAGGACGCGTGCCGATCGTCCAGAGCCCGGATGATTTTCACATTTTCGTCGCGGGCGGCTCGCCCGGATACGATCTGCTGTTCAGCTATCCGGGGCCGAACTGGGCGAACGAGACGGAAAAAATCAGTGGAGCGACGCTGACCAAGGCGGGACACTAGCGCGGCGCCGGCAACCGCTGCGCGAAAGCGAGCGTCTCAACAAGAGATGCGAAGAGAGGGATCGAATTGAAGAAAGTTGCGCTGGTGGCGCTTGCCGCGTTCGCGGTGATTTTTTCGCTCAAGGCGCAGGAGGGTCCGCCGCCCCCGGGGCCCGGCGGGCCGGGCGGACGCGGCGAGCACGCCGCCGAGCAGGCTGCTGCGGCAAAACGCGGCGAGACGCTGTTCCAGCAGAATTGCGCTGTGTGCCACGGCCAGGACTTGACGGGCGGGCGCGGACCGGACCTGATTCGTTCGTCGCTCGTACGCCATGATAAAGGCGGCAATCTGATTTCTCCCGTGGTGATGAACGGCCGAACCGACCGGGGCATGCCTTCGTTTCCGTTCTCGCAGGATCAGGTTTCCGACATCGTCGCGTACATCGATTCCGAGCTTACGCTCTTCGATCTGCACACCCGCATTCCTGGCGGCTATCCCAACGATATTCCAGCTTCGCGCCTCGAGACGGGAAGCGCTGAGGCGGGCAAGGCGTTTTTCGACGGGCCGGGCGGATGCACGAAGTGCCATTCCGTGACGGGCGACCTTGCGGGAATCGCGAAGAAGTACGAACCTCCCGACCTCGAAACGCATTTCCTCTATCCGTCCGGCGTGCCGAATACGGCGACCGTGACGTTGCATTCCGGCAAGACATTCGAGGGCACGCTGGTGCTGAACGACGGCTTCAACGTCGGGATTCAAGGGACGGACGGGTGGTATCACTCGTGGCCCCGCAGCGCGGTGAAGCTCGAAGTGCACGATCCGCTCGCCGCGCACGCCGCTCTTCTCGACAAATACACGGATGCGGAGATGCACGACGTATTCACGTACCTGGAGACCTTGAAATGAAAAGGGCTCTGGTTTTTCTTTCGCTCTGCGGCACCGCACTTCTATTCGCGGCGCTTCCGTCGATCAAGGCGCTCGCCGCGCCCGACGGTACGCCTGCGCAGTATCTCGATCCCTCCGAACTTCTCAAGCCGCCCACGAACGACTGGCCGACCTTCAACGGCGATTACACGGGCCGCCGGTACAGCCCGTTGACGCAGATCAACCGGGCAAACGTGGGCTCGCTTGCGCTGGCGTGGGCGTTTCAGACGCACGCGCGCTCGATCGAATCGATGCCGCTCGAGGTCGGCGGGATCATGTACGTCACATCGGCGGATCAGATGTGGGCGATCGACGCGCGTACCGGCCGGGAGATTTGGCATTTCCAGCGCCAGGGCGCGGCCGGCGGCGGCAACAAAGGCGCGGCGATGTGGCACGACCGCCTTTACATGACGACGCCGGACGATCATCTGCTTTGTATCGACGCGCACAACGGAAAGCAGCTTTGGGAAATCCAGATCGACGATCCCGCGCTGAAGGCATTCGGCTCGGTCGCGCCGCTTGTGATTCGCGATCACATTATTGTGGGGACTTCGGGCGACACCGCCGACCTGCCGGGCTTTCTTTTGGCCGTCGATCCGATGACCGGCAAGATTCAATGGCGCTGGGACGCGATGCCGAAGCCCGATGATACGGTGGCGTGGAATAGTTGGCCGCACGATCACACCGACGTCGTGACGCGTGGCGGCGGCATGACTTGGCTCACCGGCACTTACGATCCCGAGCTCAATCTCCTCTACTGGGGCACCGGCAATCCGCACCCGGTCGAAAACGGCGACACGCGGATCGGCTCGAACCTCTATACATGCACGATCGTGGCACTCGATCCGGACAGCGGCAAAATGGCGTGGCATTTCCAAACGTCGCCGCACGACACGCACGATTGGGACATGGTGATGACGCCCGTGCTCTTCGACGGGACGTTCAAGGGCAAGCCGCGCAAGATGCTGGCGCAGGCGGGGAAGAATGGCCTGTTTTTCGTGCTCGACCGGACGAACGGCAAGGATCTGCTCTCGGAGGCGTTTGTCCCTGCGAATTGGCTCTCCGGCTTCGACAAGAACGGCGAGCCGATCCCGGATCCCAAGAGGGAGCCGCAACCGGACGGCGTGCTCGTTACCGGAGGCGTGGGTACGAACTGGCAGGCGCCCAGCTTCGATCCGGAAACCGGCCTCTTCTACGTGAATTCGCGCGAGGCGATGGGCGTCTTTTATCTCACAATGCCGGGCAAGAACGCCGAAGGCTGGGCGGGCCGCGACTTTTTCCTCGGATCAAAATCGATGCTAAAGGCGATCGACTACCAGACGGGTAAGACACGCTGGGCGGCCGACACTCTGGGCCGCGGCGGCCAATTCGGCATTCTTACTACGGCGGGACATTTGCTGTTCACCGCCGACGCCTCGGGGAACATAGTCGCGCTCGACGCCGCCACGGGCAAAATTCTGTGGCATGTATACCCGGGCGGCTCGTTTGGCACCGGCCCGGAAACATACGAGCTGGATGGCCGTCAGTACGTGGTGTTTCCCGTGGACGGCGTCGTATACGGATTTGCTCTGCCCGCGCACTAGAGTTTCAGTGTGCCTCAGCGGTCTCCTCTTGGCGCTTTCCTGAAACGCGCCAGGCCCCGTTGCGTCTATCTATATGGGTGGAGCGGTTTCCTTGACACCCTTCGGGACGGTGAGTAACATTCATCGTAACGGCAGAAAAATGGTTTGGGCGGCTATGACAGTGACGGCAAACAATCGGCTTGCTCCGCGACGGAATCCTTCTGCCTCACCCGAGAATCCAATCAGTGGTGGGAGCCTTGGCCGATCACTTATGACGGAGGTCCTTATGATGAAATGGGTTGCAGCGCTATTTCTTGTAATTGGGCTGGCATTTTGTTCTTCAAGCGCGCTGGCGCAGGATGACCTTGGATTGCCCGACGATGCCAGCATGGTTCCACCTCCGCAGTTCATCAAGCCTGCCGAAGTCCTCAAGATGATGCAGGACAAGGACACGAGCTTTGTGCTCGTCGATACGCAGCCCGAAGAGGCCTTTGCCGACGGCCACATTCCGGGCGCGATCAATTACCCGTGGGTGCCGCGCGTCACGCCGCCGATCAGCCTGCCTCGCGATAAGATGCTGGTCTTCTATTGCCCCTGCAACCACGATGAAGATTCGATCGACATGTACAAGAAGCTCGCCGAGTTCGGCTACCTCAATACAAAGATTCTCGAAGGCGGATGGTACAAGTGGGTTGCGCTGAAGTACCCCGTCGCAGGAACGGACGCCGCCAACGCCATCAAAGAGGCCAATGCGGCCGCGGCATCGGGCGAGACCGGCGGCGCTGCTTCTTCATCTTCGAACAGCGCGCCTGCGGCTCCGGCCGATACGGCTGTCGCCACCACGAGCGGCCCGATTACTTCGGGACGTCCAGTGGGAGCGGTTACACCGTCGCTGCGCGTGATCGACGTGACCGGAAAATACAAGGGGCAGGATACCTGCTACGTGTGCGAGTACGGCACTGCGCCGACCGTGATCGGCTTCTTCCAGAAGCCCAGCGATCAGGCGGCTGACATGATCGTGAAGCTCAACGCCCTCGTGCAGTCGAATAAGAACCTCAAGGGCTTCGTGGTGATGATCAATGGGCCTGAGTCGAAAGACTGGCTGACGAAGCTCGCGGCGGATAAGGGCATCACCATCCCGATGGTCTACTTCGCGAAGGGCACGTCGGATACCGGCATGCGCCTTTACAAGCTGAATCCGGCGGCGGACAACACGATTCTCGTGAACGTTGGCCGTCAGGTGTACGCGAATTTCGTGAACACCACCGATAGCACATTCCAGAATGTTGTCGAGGCCTCGACGAAGATGCTCGCATCCGCTCCGGCGCCGAGCGCGGGTAACGGTCAATGAAATCGAGCCTTTCGTTCAAGCTCGCAAGCGTAGCCCTGGGCGTGGCCTGCATGTTTTTCGCGGCTGCGCCCGCGTCGCTGCTCAGGACGCCGCTGCGCCGCAGATCAAAGTGGTCGCACCCAAGGATGTGAAGGATCTGATCGCGGCGAATAAGGGCAAGGTGGTCTTCCTGAATTTCTTCGCCACCTATTGCGTCCCGTGCCACACCGAATTTCCCGACATTGAGAAGCTGCAGACCAAGTACGGCGACAAGCTCCAGGTGGTTGAAGTTTCGATGAACGACGTTACGGACGCCGCCGAAAAGGCCGAAATGGCCAAGTATCTCGAGGAGCAGAAACCGCCGTTCCCGGTCTACATCGCATCTACCACCGACGACTCTTACTACCAGGGCATCGATGCTCGCTGGGCCAAGAGCGAAGCACTGCCGATGACGATGATCTTCGATAAGGACGGCAAAGAGGCGCACTTCTACGAGAAGGCCCTCACGCTCGCGGACATGGAGCACGACGTCACTCCGCTGCTGGCGGCAAATTAGCTAGGTGGATTGTCGCGGGCGAAAGCGGCTTCCTCGAATCTCCAAGAGCGGCGCGCAACTCGCCGCTCTTTTCTCGTCCTGCCGGTCGCGCTGAAGGCGCAGGGGACCAACTGGCAATATCCCGGCTCCGATCCTGAAGCGACGCGGTTTTCTCCGCTAACTCAAATCAACACGCACAATGTGACGAAGCTGGTGCGGGCGTGGACATTCCACACGGGCGGCGAAGTCGGGCGGCACGTCAATTCCGAAGGCGCTCCGCTGGTGGTCGATGGCGTGATGTACTTTGACGCGGGGAAAGACGTCTTCGCGCTCGATCCGGACACCGGCAAGCTGATCTGGAAATATGAGACGAAGGGAACGCAGCGCCGCGGCCTCGCCTACTGGCCCGGCGACGCGCAGACGGGCCCGCGCCTCTTTCTAGGCGTGGCCGGACGGCAGATGCTCGCGCTCGACGCAAAAACAGGCAAGCCCGCCGACGGTTTTGGCGACGGGGGATTGGTGGCGGACGCTGCCGCGGCATCGGCGCCCGTGATTTACCACGATCTGGTGATCGCGGGGCAAAACGGCGTGCCGATGGTGCGCGCGTGGGACGCGCGCACGGGGAAACTGATGTGGACGTTCGACACGAAAGCGCAGCCCGGCACGCCCGAGCACGACACCTGGAAAGGCGATGCCTGGAAGGTGCGCGGCGGCTCGGACGTGTGGAGCATGATGACGCTCGATCCTGCGCGCGGGATCGTCTACCTGCCGATCGCGCCTGCCGGCGGGCCGGATTATTACGGCGGGGTGCGGCTGGGCGACACGCTATACAGCGATAGCGTCGTCGCGCTCGACGCCAGCACCGGAAAACTGATCTGGTATCGCCAGCTCGTTCATCACGATCTGTGGGATTGGGACGTGCCCGGCGCGCCCACGCTCTTCGATATCAAGCGCGGCGGAAAGACGATTCCGGGCGTCGCCGAATTCAGCAAGCAGGGTTTGCTCTTCATGTTCGATCGCGTGACAGGCCAGCCGCTCTTCGGCCTTGAAGAGCGGCCGGTGCCGCAGACGACGGTGCCCGGCGATGAGACGTCGCCCACGCAGCCCTATCCGCTGAAGCCGCCGCCGCTCGCTCCGATGAGCCTCAGCAAGAGCGATCTCTACACGCTGACGCCCGAGCACGCTGAATACTGCAAGAACTTCTGGGACGAGAACCATCTTCACAATCTCGGGCCGTTTATGCCCTACAGCATGGACCCGGACAAGCTGGCCGTGATTTTCCCGGGGCGCGAAGGGTCGGGGAACTGGAGCGGTGTGGCGTTTGATCCGAAGCTCGGTTACATCTTCGGCACCACGGCGTTCAACGTGGGGCAGACGGGGCGGATCGTCAAGGCGGATCATCCGAATCCGCAGGGCGGGCCATATGACAAGACGTTTCCGGGTGGGCCATCGCGCTACGGCGCGCGTTTCTGGGATCCGAAAAACGGCTGGCCATGCATTCAGCCGCCGTGGGCTGAAATCTTCGCTGTAAATGCGAAGACGGGCAACATCGTGTGGCGCAAGCCGTTCGGTACCGTCGACGCGCTTGCCGAGAAGGGCTTTCCCGATACCGGCGCTCCGAATACTGGCCCGATGATCGTGACGGCGAGCGGCTTGATTTTCATCGGCGCGACGGACGATGGCCGCTTCCGCGCCTTCGACGCGCGCACCGGCAGAACGCTGTGGACCGAGAAAATGGACGCAAGCTCACACGCAATCCCGGTCACGTACAAGGGTAAGAACGGCAAGCAGTACGTGGTCGTCGAAGCCTTCGGCGGCCCCGGAATCGTCGCCGTGAACGGCTACTTCAACGACACGCCCGGCGACAGCGTGATCGCCTTCGCTTTACCCTAACCAGACGCCGAAGGAGCCGTGCATGACGCCTGAATCCAAGCTTTCCTTCGTGTATCAGGCGTCACCAGTGCGCGTGGTGTTTGGGATCGGCGCGATCGAGAAGGCGCCCGAGGAAATCGCGCGGCTGGGCGCGGAGCGTGTGCTGATCATCGCGACGCCGGGGCGGCGCAAGCTGGCGAACGATCTGGCGGCGCGATTGGGAGCGAAAGCTGCGGGAGTTTTCGATCGCGCAATGATGCATGTGCCGATCGAGAATGCGAAAGAGGCGCGCGCGGAGGCGGAGCGGTTGCGCGCCGACGGCTACATCGCCGTGGGCGGCGGTTCGGCGACGGGCGTTGCGAAGGCAATTGCGGTTGAGACCGGGCGTCCAATCCTGTGCATCCCGACAACATATTCCGGATCGGAGATGACTCCGACGTGGGGGCTCACCGAAGCCGGCATCAAAAAGACGATGCGCGACGCGCGCGCCCAGCCCAAAGCGGCGATCTACGATCCCACGCTGACGGTGAGCATGCCCGCGGGGCTTTCGGCAACGAGCGGGATGAATGCGATGGCGCACTGCGTCGAAGCGCTCTACGCGCAAGACGGGAATCCGATCGTGTCGCTCGAAGCGGAGGAGGGAATTCGCGCGCTCGCGGCGAGCTTGCCGATCGTGGTGAAGGAACCGTCGAATATGGAGGCGCGCTCGCAGGCGTTTTATGGCGCGTGGCTCGGCGGGATGGTGCTCGGGGCTACGACCACGGCGTTGCATCACAAGCTGTGCCACATTCTCGGCGGCGCATTCAACCTGCCGCACTCGGAGACGCATACGGTCCTGTTGCCGCATGCGACGGCATACAACGCCGGCGGCGCGCCGGATGCGATGGAGCGAATCGCGCGGGCGCTGGGCGGCGAGGCGAGCGCGAAGTTCGCGGCGGCCGGATTGCAGGAACTGGAGGAGTCGATGGGCGCGCCGCTTTCGCTGAAATCGCTCGGGATGAAATCCGAAGGCTTGGACCGCGCGACGGAACTTGCAATGCAAGCGTCTTTCTACAATCCGCGGCCGCTGACCAAAGACGGGATTCGGGCGTTGCTCGAAGATGCATACGAAGGACGGGCGCCGCGAGTGTGGGCCGCTTCGGCTTTTTTGAGTTAGGGCTTGGGATCGGCGGCGGACCTCGATCCGAGCATGGCGGGCGTGACGTCGAGGGAGAGGCGCACCCAGCGATCCTGATGGGTGAGCTTGGCCTGGCTGAGAAGGGCATTGAGCAAGGCGACTTGCTCGCGGCTCATTTCGCGGCGGGTTTTGGGATCGGCGAGCGCCATCGATCCGATCATGCGGAATCCTTCGAGCAGCGTCGACATTTCGATGGCGTGCGGCATCGAATCGCACTCGGCGTCGAGGACGAGTTGCAAGTCGTCGGCCTTGGGCTGCCCGGCGAGCGTGAGGCCCTGGATATTGCGCGCGAGCTGTTCGAGTTGCGGCGAGCTATTGAAATTGTCGTAGAAAGCCGGAGGCAAATTAGTGGTGCGGGCAACGGCAAAAACGGGCGCGGCGGCTACTCGATCCATCAGCGCTTGAATTGCAGGATCGCGGGGGGCGGATTTGAACGGGCCGAGAAGGCTGGCCGGATTCTTCCCGCTGGCGAGCATGATGCGCGTCGGCGAGAGGAACTCAAACGCGGTGGGCGGGTTGCCGGGCACTTCGTAGATTGCGTCGGAGCCGGGCATCACGACGTGGCCCGTCCGGAGGGCGTAGGCTTTGATCTTCGGCTGATCGAAGCGGCCTTCGGCGATGGTGACGGCGCGATCGAAGATGCTCGCTTCCGCAATGTGGCTGGCCGGCCAGAACGCGATGGCTGCTTTGTCGAGATCGCGGGTGTAGTCGAAGCCGGTGCCGCGAACGAAGTCGGCGTAGTCGCGGTCGGTCGCAGGGTCGGCGCCTGCGAGGCCCAGCATGGCCGCGAGCGGCGAGCCTTGCAACTTACGGAGCGCTGCGACATCTAAGTAAGCAACGCCGGGCGCATCGGGTGGAATCTCACTAAGAACACTGGGCATAGAACGGGTGCTTGCGGCAGCAGCAGGCGGAGGCAGTGGCCGACGGGCGCGGTGCAGGTAGATTCCGGCGGCGACCGCGGCAAGGCACACGAGCGCCGCCAATGCGATGAGCGCGCGTTTTGTGGCGGATGCAGGCACGGCGAACTAGTGTAATGTTTCGCGCCGCGATTGCGAATGAGAAAGGCGAGATGAGATTCAAACGAATTCTCGCGATTGTGGTGGTGGGAGCGGCGCTGGCTGTGCCCATGCGCGGACAAGCGCCGGCGCAAGCGTCCCCGCCTGCGCCTGTTCCGACGGTGGATCAGATACTGAGCCGCTACGTTGAAGCCGCGGGAGGCCGCGCGGCCTGGTTGAAATTGACGTCGCGAGTGACGACGGGAACGATCGAAGTGCCGGCCGCCAATCTTTCCGGCGCGATCGAATTGCGCGAAAAGGCGCCGGATCGGATTCTTTCGGAGATACGGATCTCGGGCATTCTTTTCCGGCAAGGTTTCGACGGCACGGTAGGGTGGACGGACGATCCGCAGAGCGGCCTGCGCGAACAGACGGGAGTGGAGCTGAGCGAAGCGCGGCGCGACGCGGATTTCTATCACCCGCTGGATCTGAAGAAGCTGTATACGAGGCTCGCGGTGGTCGGCCCGGATAAAGTCGACGATCAGGACACGTACGACTTGGAGGCGGATATTCCGGACGGCGCCCCGGACGAGATATACTTTAGCGTGGCGAGCGGATTGCCGGTGCGGGTCGTCAGCCACCGCCACAGCCCACAGGGAGCGGTTGACTTCCGCGAGGATTTTGACGATTATCGCGAAGTGGATGGAATCAAGCGTCCGTTCACGATTTACGAGACAACCGGAGAACAGGCCGTCACGATCCACGTGACGGAGGTCCGGCATAATGTGCTGCTGGATGACAGCGTATTTGCAAAGCCAGCTGTACAATAGGGCATAGGCAAATTAACAGGTTATAATAAACCCAGCGGTGGCAATGATTGTGCTGCGGGTCGGAAGCCACGCTTGCAATTTGATTGCCGCTGTGATAGTTTCGGCAGGTTTGGCAGTGCTGGCGTAGCTCAGTTGGTAGAGCATCTGATTTGTAATCAGAGGGTCGGGGGTTCAAATCCCTCCGCCAGCTGAGTTTGAGGGAAGCGGCATTTTTAGTTCAAGTATAGGGACGGCTTCCTCGCGAGATGAGCGAACAGGGCTGGTGTCTTCGGACACAGCCCTTTCTGCATTGCGGAGTACCCCATACAGGAGTCCGGAACAGTTCTGGCGCAGTTCGTGGGACGCGACTTTTGTGTCCCGAGGGTTTCTAGCGGGACGGGTGGGTGAGTGGCTAAAACCAGCAGACTGTAAATCTGCCGCTCCTTGCGGGCTACGGAGGTTCGAATCCTCCCCCGTCCACCAGTGTCCTAATGGAGTCTGAATTTTCCGGGAGGCCGGATCGGGCCTGGGTAGCTCAGTTGGTAGAGCGCGTCCTTGGTAAGGACGAGGTCACCGGTTCAATCCCGGTCCCAGGCTCCAGATGGAATGGGCGTTTTGGGATGAGCGGGGGTAACTCAGTGGTAGAGTCTCTGCCTTCCAAGCAGATGGTCGCGGGTTCGAGCCCCGTCCCCCGCTCCAATACAGGGACGAAGGCGAGCGAGCTTCGAGGCGATTGAGACTCAGGGCAGGGGACGCGCGGGGAGCGGCTGAGGCCGCGAAGCAGTAAATGCGAGGGTGAGGCGCGATGGCGAAGGAGAAATTCGAGCGGAGTAAGCCGCACTTGAACGTGGGGACGATCGGGCACATCGACCACGGAAAGACGACGTTGACGGCGGCGATCACGAAGGTGCTCTCGAAGAACAACCCGAAGGTATCGTTCCGTGCGTTCGACACGATCGACAACGCGCCGGAAGAGCGGGAGCGCGGAATCACGATCGCGGTGTCGCACGTGGAGTATGAGACGCCGAACCGTCACTACGCGCATATCGATTGCCCGGGACACGCGGACTACGTGAAGAACATGATCACGGGCGCGGCGCAGATGGACGGAGCGATCCTGGTGGTGGCGGCGACGGACGGACCGATGCCGCAGACGCGGGAACACATTCTGTTGGCGCGGCAGGTGGGCGTGCCGGCGATTGTGGTGTTCCTGAACAAGTGCGACGTGGTGGAGGACCCGGAGCTGCTCGAGCTGGTGGAGCTGGAAGTGCGCGAGCTGCTGAAGACGTATCAGTTTCCTGGCGACACGATTCCGGTGATTCGCGGCTCGGCGCTGAAGGCGCTTGAGGGGGACGCGAAGTGGGAGAAGTCGGTGCTGGAGCTGATGGAAGCGGTGGACAAGCACATCCCGCTGCCGCCGCGAGACGTGGACAAGCCGTTCGCGATGCCGATCGAGGATATTTTTTCGATCTCGGGGCGCGGAACGGTGGTGACGGGACGAATCGAGCGGGGCAAGGTGAAGGTGGGAGAGGAAATTGAGATCGTGGGCTTCCGACCGACGATGAAGAAGACGGTGACGGGCGTGGAGATGTTCCGGAAGCTGCTGGATGAGGGGATGGCGGGCGACAACGTGGGATTGCTGCTGCGCGGGACGGAGAAGGACGAAGTGGAGCGCGGGCAGGTGTTGTGCAAGCCGGGATCGATCACGCCGCACACGAAGTTCAAGGCGGAAGCGTACGTATTGACGAAGGAAGAGGGCGGGAGGCACACGCCGTTCTTCACGGGGTACCGGCCGCAGTTCTACTTCCGCACGACGGACGTGACGGGAGACGTGAAGCTGCCGGCGGGAGTGGAGATGGTGATGCCGGGAGACAACGTGAGTGCGGAGATCAGTTTGATTACGCCGGTGGCGTTGGAGAAGGGGCTGCGATTCGCGATCCGGGAAGGCGGCCACACGGTGGGCGCTGGAGCCGTGACGGAGATCATCGAGTAAACGACCATGCGCGAAATCATCACACTGCAGTGCAACGATTGCAAAAACCGCAACTACACAACCACGAAGAACCGGAAGAAGCATCCGGACCGTCTGGAGCTGCAGAAGTTTTGCAACACGTGCCGGAAGCATACCGCGCACAAAGAGGTCAAATAGGGCTGGTTGGTTCGTCGGTAAGGGCCTCGAAGCGAGCGGAGGCACCTCGATGGAAGCCGGCGAGACATGGTTTTGTTACATCCTCGAATGCGGCGACAGGTCGCTGTACGTAGGGGTTGCAAGGGATCCGGTTCAGCGAGTGAAGCGGCACAATTGGGGAGTAGGCGCGAAACACACGGCTTTGCGACGGCCGGTCAGGTTGGTTTGGCAAGAGGAGCATACAAGCCAGCGTTCGGCCCGCGGTCGCGAAGCGGAGTTGAAGGGTTGGCGGAGAGAGAAGAAGCTGGAATTGATTGCGGTATTCCGGCGTGAAATTCACCCTTCGCCCTGAAAAGCGGGCTCAGGGTGAATTTTCGGGCCTCCGGCCCGAAAGTTCAGGGGAGTAGGTTCAACGGTAGACCATCGGTCTCCAAAACCGAGAGTGGGGGTTCGAATCCCTCCTCCCCTGCCAGATTTTGGGCGGCGGAGCAGGCGGGCGGTTGGCTGGGATTAGCGGGACGAGAACAGGCGGCAAATGGCCGACGCGATACGAAGAAATCGAGACGAAGAGTCGCACGGGGTAAGCGGGTTTTCGCTGATGGAGCCGGCCCAGAAGCTGGGCGGCTATCCGAAGCGAATCCATAATTTTATTCACGAAGTCCGCGTCGAGATGAAGCAGGTGAATTGGCCGTCGCGTTCGGACGTGATGTCGACAACGGTTGTGGTGGTGGTGACGGTAGCTTTTTTCGCGGTGTTTTTTGCTTTGACGGATACGATTCTAACGGATGCAGCAAACTGGTTATTCCACATTGCCTCACACTGAACAAGAAGGAAGCGGGATGTCGAAACAGTGGTACATCGTCCACACATACTCGGGGTTTGAGAAGAAGGTGAAGGAAAGCCTCGAGGGCCGCGTAGCCGCATTCGGGCTGACGGACAAGATTGGGCAGATCATCATCCCGACGGAGTCGGTGGTCGAGGTGCGCGGCGGGAAAAAGGTGATTTCGCCGCGGATGTGCTATCCGGGCTACGTGCTGGTCGAGATGGACATGGATGACTACACGTGGCACGTGGTGCGGTCGACGCCGAAGGTGACGGGCTTCGTGGGCTCGGGACAGATGCCGTCGCCCTTGAGCGACGAGGAAGTGCAGAACATTTTGAACCGGGCCACGACGACGGCGGAAAAGCCGAAGCCGAAGCTATCGTTTGAGCGCGGCGAAAAGGTGCGGATCGGCGAAGGGCCGTTCGCCAATTTCACGGGCGTGGTCGAGGAAGTGAATTCGGATCGCAGCACGCTGAAGGTTTCGGTGACGATTTTCGGCCGGTCGACGCCGGTGGAACTGGATTTCGCACAGGTCGAAAAAGTCGCGTAACGCGCGACTCGGGGCGAGGGAAGCACTAATATGGCAAAGAAGATTCAATCGACGGTGAAATTGCAGTTGCCGGCCGCCAAGGCGACGCCGGCGCCGCCCGTGGGCACGGCACTCGGCCCGCACGGCGTGAACATCATGGATTTCTGCAAGCAGTTCAACGCGAAGACGGCGAAGGAGCCGGACGGCATGATCTTTCCGGTGCTGGTGACGATTTACAGCGACCGGACGTTCACGTTCATTTTGAAGACGCCCCCGGCTTCGGAGCTTCTGAAGCGGGCCGCGGGAATCGTGAAGGGTTCGCCCGAACCGAACCGAAACAAGGTGGCGAAGGTGACGCGCAAGCAGGTGGAAGAGATCGCCAAGATGAAACTGCCCGACCTGAACACGCTGAAGCTTGAATCGGCCGTTCGGTCGGTGATGGGAACGGCCCGCAACATGGGCATCGAAGTAACGGAGTAGAGACAGGAGTAGGGAGAGAATCGATGGGCCGCAGCGCAAAAGTGGGTGGGAAGAATATCGATCGCGCCCGGAAGCTTGTCGAGGCGCGTCCGTATCGCCTGGAAGAGGCGGCGGAAGTGCTTCGCAAGGCGCACTTCGTGAAATTCGACGAGACGGTCGAGCTGGTGCTGAACCTGGGCGTCGATCCGAAACAGTCGGACCAGATGGTGCGCGGCACGGTGGTGCTGCCGCACGGGCTGGGGAAATCGAAGCGCGTGCTGGTGATCGCAAGCGGCGAAAAGGTGCGCGAGGCGCAGGAAGCGGGCGCCGATTTCGTGGGCGGCGATGACATGGTGCAGAAGATCACCGAAGGCTGGACGGATTACGAGGCCGTGATCGCGACGCCGGACATGATGAAGTCCGCCGGACGACTGGGCAAAGTGCTCGGCCCACGCGGGCTGATGCCGAACCCGAAAACGGGCACGGTGACATTCGACGTGGCGCGCGCGGTGAAAGAGATCAAGGCCGGAAAAGTGGAGTTCCGTCTCGACAAGACGGGCCTGATCCATTCGCCGATCGGAAAGATTAGTTTTCCCGCAAAGAACTTGGCGGAAAACGCGCAGGCACTGCTCGGGGCGGTGGTGAAGGCCAAGCCTGCCGCGGCGAAGGGAAAATTCATCAAGAAGATCACGCTGACTTCGACGATGGGTCCGGGAATTTCCATCGATCACGCGGAAGCGGAAACGGCTACAGCGGTAGCAGCGTAACAAGAATCGGAACCGAAGGAGTTCGGCATCATGAAGAAGAAAGCCGAAAAGAAAGAAAAGTCCGCGCAGCTTCGCAGCCAGCTCGCGAACGTTTCAACGGTGATCCTGTCGACGTTTCAGGGAATCACGGTCGAGCAGGACACGCAACTGCGACGGGCGGTTGAGGCGGCGGGCGGTCACTACGAAGTGGTGAAAAACACGGTGGCGGAGCGCGCCGCGGCGGGGACGCCGACGGAGGGATTGCTGAAGGACCTGAAGGGAACGAATTCGATCGCGTACACGGCGACCGACCCTGTGTCGCTTGCGAAAATTCTGACGAAGGTCGCCAAGGACGTTCCGGCGTTTCAGTTCCGCGCGGGATGGGTCGAAGGCCGCGTGATTTCGATTCAGGAGATTGGCCAGCTTGCGCAGCTTCCGAGCAAGGACGAGCTGATCAGAAAGATCATGTTCCTGCTGAACGCGCCCGCGCAGCGCATCGCGACCGCCATGGCAGCGCTGCCGCGCAACCTGGTGGTGGTGACGAGCGAAGCGGTGAAAGCCAACAAGTTTGGGAGCGGCGGCGCGGCAACCGAAAGCGCGCCGACGCCGGAAGCGGTTCAATCGTAACGAGGCGCCGAAAAGTTTTCGTCAACAGATTTTCATTTCTTGAGGAGGAGAGAAACGGCAATGGCTAGCAAAGTGGAGACAATACTGGAAGAGATCAAGGGTCTGACGCTGCTGGAGGCTTCCGATCTGGTGAAGAAGATGGAAGAGGCCTTCGGCGTGTCAGCGGCTGCGGCTGCTCCTGTAATGGTTGCGGGCGGAGCGGCGGGCGCGGGCGCAGCGGCGGCTGAGGAAAAGACGGAATTCGCCGTCGTCCTTACCGAAGTGGGCGCGAACAAAATCAACGTGATCAAGGCAGTCCGCGAAGTCACCAGCCTGGGCTTGAAAGAGGCCAAGGATCTGGTCGACGGCGCCCCGAAGACGGTGAAAGAGGGCATCAACAAGGACGAGGCCGCCACGATCAAGAAGAAGTTCGAAGAAGTCGGAGCCAAGGTCGAGATCAAGTAGTGGCAGCCCTGAACGGCCAAGTGCCGGGCTGCAAAGGAATACGCCCGCTGCGGCGGGCGCGCGCTCCTTGGAATACAGAACATCAAAACACGTCCTTCCCGGACCGGTAGGGCAGGCCTACGCCTGCGCTGCCGCTATCGGCGTCATCCTGAAGGGAAATGTCTATGAGCCATCGTAACGGTAATCGCGTCGTTCGTGAGCGAGAACGGCTGGACTTCGCCAAAATCAAGACGACGGTCCAGATTCCGAACCTGATCGACGTTCAGAAGAAGTCCTACCAGCGCTTCCTGCAGATGGATTTGCTGCCGAGCGAGCGGGAAGATGCGGGGCTGCAGTCCGTTTTCACGTCCGTATTTCCGATCCAGGATTTCCGCGGGCTGTCGCAGCTGGATTTCGTCGACTACGCAATCGGAAACTGGGAGTGCAAGTGCGGCCATTTGCGCGGCCTGCACCACTTGCGCGCCACGTGCCGCAATTGCGGCGCGTCGGTGGTGACGAACCCATACAAGACGGGCGACGTGCTGTGCACGAAGTGCGGCACGTTCAACAAGAACACGCCGACTTTCTGCAACAAGTGCGGCGACCCGGTCACGCTGCAGCTGAAGTATGACGTGAACGAATGCCAGGAACGCGGGATGACGTATTCCGCGCCGCTGAAGGTGACGATCCGCCTGACGATCTACGACAAGGATCCGGACACGGGCGCGAAGTCGATCCGCGACATCAAGGAGCAGGAAGTTTTCTTCGGCGACATTCCGCTGATGACGGAGAACGGCACGTTCATCATCAACGGAACCGAGCGGGTCATCGTGAGCCAGCTGCACCGGTCGCCGGGCGTGTTTTACGAGACGGCGAACAACCGCAGCTACTTCCTCGGCAAGATCATTCCGTACCGCGGATCGTGGGTGGAATTCGAATACGACACGAAGAACATTTTGTACGTCCGCATCGACCGCAAGCGCAAGTTCCTCGGGTCGATTTTCCTGCGCGCGCTGGGAATGAAGTCGAATGAGGACATCCTGCGCACGTTCTACCAGGTGGAGCGGATTTCGCTGCGCGACGGCAACCTTTTCTGGAACGTTTCCGAGGGCCTGATCGACCGCAAGCTGACGCGCGAGATCAAGCACCCGAAGACGGGCGAAGTGCTGGTCGGCGCGCACAAGCGCATCACCGATCCGCTGTACAAGGAACTGGTGAAGGCGCGCGTGACGCAGGTGGAAGCGGGCGGCGCCGATCTCGAAGGCGCGGTGACGGTCGGCGAGCTCGTGAACCGGCAGACGGGCGAAGTGCTGCTCGAAGCGAACAAGCCGCTGACGGCCGAAATCTGGGCGACCATCGCCGAAGCGGGAATCAACGAAGTGGATGTGTGCTTCCCGGAGCGCGACGACGTGGGCATCATCGTGTCGCGCACGCTCGAGAAGGACACGATCCACACGCCGAAGGAAGCGCTGATCGAAATCTACCGCAAGCTGCGTCCGGGCGATCCGCCGACGCTTGAAACGGCGACGGCGCTCTTCAACGGGATGTTCTTCGATCCGCGGAAGTACGATTTCAGCAAGGTGGGCCGGCTGAAGTTCAACATCAAGCTGGGCATCGAGACGCCGCTCGACAAGCGGACGCTCGATCCGGGCGATTTCGTCGGAGCGATCAAGTACCTGCTGAAGCTGCGCAAGAACATCGGCACGGTGGACGACATCGATCATCTCGGCAACCGGCGCGTGCGCGCGGTGGGCGAGCTGCTCGAGAACCAGTTCCGCATCGGCCTGGTCCGCATGGAGCGCGCGATCAAGGAAAAGATGTCCGTGTACCAGGAAATGTCGACGGCGATGCCGCACGACCTCGTGAATGCGAAGCCGGTCATGGCGGCGATTCGCGAGTTCTTCGGCAGCTCGCAACTGTCGCAGTTCATGGACCAGACGAACCCGTTGAGCGAGATCACGCACAAGCGGCGTCTTTCGGCGCTCGGGTCCCGGCGGTCTTTCGCGAGAGCGCGCGGGATTCGAAGTGCGCGACGTCCACCCGACGCACTACGGCCGCATCTGCCCGATCGAGACGCCGGAAGGCCCGAACATCGGACTGATCAGCTCGCTTTCGAGCTACGCGCGGATCAACGAATTCGGCTTCATCGAGTCGCCCTACCGCAAGGTGAAGGGCGGGCGAGTGATCGATTTCGTGCAGATCGTGAACTCGGGCGACAGCGAATTCAAGGCGGGCGAAGTCGTCGAACGCGAGAAGGTGGAAGCCACGAACGAGGAGCTGAAGCGGCGGCGGATCGTGGTCGAGCCGCACTGCTTCTATCTTTCGGCGTGGGAAGAGGACCGCTACGTCGTGGCGCAGGCCAACGCTTCGCTCGACGAACGCGGCAAGATCACGACCGAGCTGGTGAACTGCCGGCAGGCGGGCAACTTCGTGCTGAAGAGCCGCGATGAGGTGGATTACATCGACGTGTCGCCGAAGCAGCTCGTGTCGGTGGCGGCCAGCTTGATTCCGTTCCTCGAGAACGACGACGCGAACCGCGCGTTGATGGGCTCGAACATGCAGCGCCAGGCCGTGCCGCTGATCAAGGGCGAGGCGCCGCTGGTCGGAACGGGCATGGAGCGGGTTACCGCGCGCGATTCGGGCGCGGTCATCGTGTGCCGCCGCGACGGCATCGTCGATCAGGTGGATTCCGAGCGCGTGATCGTGCGCGTGGAGTCCGATCAGTCGGGCGTGCTGAGCCGCGAAGTGGGCTCGGACATTTACCTGCTCACGAAGTTCAAGCGGTCGAACCAGAACACCTGCATCAGCCAGAAGCCGCTGGTTCGCGCGGGCGACCGCGTGAAGCAGGGCCAGGTGCTGGCGGACGGGCCGTGCACCGAGCGCGGCGAACTGGCGCTTGGGCGCAACGTGCTCGTGGCGTTCGTGCCATGGCGCGGGTACAACTTCGAGGACGCGATCCTGGTCAGCGAAAAGCTGGTGCAAGAGGACTACTACACTTCGATTCACATCGAGGAGTACGAAATCGAGGCGCGGGACACGAAGCTGGGCCCCGAGGAAATCACGCGCGACATTCCCAACATCAACGAGAGCTTCCTGCGGAACCTCGATGAGAGCGGCGTGATCCGCATCGGCGCGACGGTGAAGCCGGGCGACATCCTGGTCGGCAAAGTGACGCCGAAGGGCGAAACCACGCTGACGCCGGAAGAGAAGCTGCTGCGCGCGATCTTCGGCGAAAAGGCCGGAGACGTTCGCGACGCTTCGCTCTACTGCCCGCCGGGCATCGAGGGAACGATCGTCGACGTGAAGATCTTCTGCCGCAAGGGCGCGGAGAAGGACGAGCGTCACAAGGCGATCGAAGCGGCGCACGTGGCGAAGCTCGAAAAGAACCTCGCCGACGAAATCCGGATTCTGACCGACGAGCGGCTGAAGCGCCTGAACGACCTGCTCGGCGGACAGAAGCTGGTGGCCGACCTGCACGACGAGCGCACCAACAAGCGCTTGCTGACGAAGGGCACGGAGCTGACTCGCGACATCCTCGAGAAAATTTCAACGCGCAACCTGAAGCGGCTGCGCCTCAACGACAAGGACCCGCTGCTCATCGAGAAGATCGACGAAGTCGAGGAAATGACTTCGCGGCAGATCGACGTGCTGCGGAAGATCACCGACGAGCGCATCTCGAAGCTGAAGAAGGGCGACGAGCTGCCTCCGGGCGTGATCAAGCTCGTGAAGGTCTACATCGCGATGAAGCGCAAGCTTTCCGTGGGCGACAAGATGGCAGGCCGCCACGGAAACAAGGGCGTGATCGCGCGGATCGTCCCGGCGGAAGACATGCCGTACATGCCGGACGGCACGCCGGTCGAGATCGTGCTCAATCCGCTGGGCGTTCCTTCGCGTATGAACGTGGGCCAGATTCTCGAGACGCATCTCGGCTGGGCTTCGAAGGAGCTGGGCGAGCAGATCGGGAAGATGCTGGACGAAGAGGCTCGCGCCGACGTGGTCCGGAAGTGGTTCAAGGACGCGTTCGGCCCGACCGCGGTGTGGAAGACGCTGGCCGATCTGGACGACGAAGCACTGCTCAACGTGGCGGAGAACTTCCGCGACGGTGTGCCGTTCGCGACGCCTGTCTTCGACGGCGCCCGCGAAAACGACATCCGGCACTTGCTGCGGTTCACCGAGCTGCCGGAGAGCGGGAAGATCTCGCTCTTCGACGGCATGACCGGCGACGAGTTCGCGCAGAACGTGACGGTCGGCTACATCTACATGCTCAAGCTCTCTCACCTGGTCGACGACAAGATCCACGCACGTTCGATCGGCCCTTACTCGCTGATTACGCAGCAGCCGCTCGGCGGCAAGGCGCAATTCGGCGGACAGCGTTTCGGCGAAATGGAAGTGTGGGCGCTCGAAGCTTACGGCGCGGCGCACATCCTGCAGGAGCTGCTGACGGCGAAGTCGGACGACGTCTACGGCCGCGCGAAGATTTACGAGGCGATCGTGAAGGGCGAGCCGGGAATCGAACCCGGAGTGCCCGAATCGTTCAACGTGCTCGTGCGCGAGCTGCAGTCGCTGTGCCTCGACGTCGAGCTCATGAAGCGCCAGAAGCCGCAGCTGGAAAAAGCGGAAGCGGCCGACTAATTCGCGCGCCCGGAGGATTTTCCGGGCGCGACCGATATTCTGGAAGTAGCTTTTCGGTCCCGGCGGAGCCGGGACGGGAGGATCATACCTTGTATCGATCAAGCCCTTATGACCGTGCCAGCCAGATCGCGGATTTCGATTCGATTCGCATCAGTTTGGCGAGTCCGGAGAAAATCCGTTCGTGGTCGCACGGCGAAGTGACCAAACCTGAAACCATCAACTACCGCACCTTCAAGCCGGAGCGCGACGGCCTGTTCTGCGCCAAGATTTTCGGGCCGGTGACGGACTGGGAGTGCTTGTGCGGCAAGTACAAGCGCATGAAGCACCGCGGCGTGATCTGCGACAAGTGCGGCGTCGAAGTGACGCTCAGCAAAGTTCGCCGCGAGCGCCTGGGCCACATCGAGCTGGCGTCGCCCTGCTCGCACGTGTGGTTCTTCAAGGGGCTGCCGAGCCGCATCGGCTACCTGCTCGATATCACCATGCGCGACCTCGAGCACATCCTGTACTTCGAGACGTTCGTGTGCGTCGATCCGGGCGAAGCGCCGGGCCTCAAGGAAAAGGACATCCTGCCCGAGGAGAAGTTCCGCGAGCTGCAGCGCGACTTCCCCGGCAAGTTCCAGGCAGGAATGGGCGCCGAGGCGATCAAGGAGCTTCTGCGCCGCGTCGACGTCGAAAAGCTGTCGCAGGAACTTCGCGAAAAGATGAAGATCGATCCGAGCCTGCAGAAGCGGATCAAGTACGCGAAGCGCCTGAAGGTGCTCGAAGCGTTCCGCAAGAGCGGCAACAAGCCCGAGTGGATGATTCTCGACGTGATTCCGGTGCTGCCGCCGGAGCTGCGCCCGCTGGTGCCTCTGGATGGCGGCCGCTTCGCCACGTCCGACCTGAACGATCTCTACCGCCGCGTGATCAACCGGAACAACCGGCTGAAGAAGCTGATGGAGCTGCACGCGCCGGACGTGATCGTGCGCAACGAGAAGCGCATGCTGCAGGAAGCCGTCGACGCGCTGTTCGACAACGGCCGCCGCGGCCGCGTGCTGCGCGGAACGAACAACCGCCCGCTCAAGTCGCTTTCCGACACGCTCAAGGGCAAGCAGGGCCGCTTCCGCCAGAACCTGCTCGGCAAGCGCGTGGACTATTCGGGCCGTTCGGTGATCGTCGTCGGGCCGGAACTGAAGCTTCACCAGTGCGGCTTGCCGAAGAAGATGGCGCTCGAGCTGTTCAAGCCGTTCATCTATCACAAGCTGGAAGCGGCGGGGCACTGCACCACGATCAAGCAGGCGAAGGAACTGGTCGAGGCGCAGGAATCGATCGTCTGGGACATCCTCGAGGACGTGATCCGCGAGCATCCGGTGCTGCTGAACCGCGCTCCCACGCTGCACCGTCTCGGCATTCAGGCGTTCGAGCCGACGCTCGTGGAAGGCAAGGCGATCCGCATCCATCCGCTCGTCTGCACCGCGTTCAACGCGGACTTTGACGGCGACCAGATGGCCGTGCACATTCCGCTGTCGCCCGAGGCGCAGGTGGAAGCTTCGGTGCTGATGCTCAGCTCGCACAACATCCTGTCGCCGGCCAACGGCTATCCGCTGGCGGTGCCGACGCAGGACATGGTGCTCGGCATCTACTACATGACCAAGGCCAAGCCGCAAGCGAAGGGCGAAGGCCGCGCGTTCGGATCGACCGAAGAAGTGATCCTGGCGCTCGAAGCGGGCGAAGTCGAGCTGCTCACGCCGATCCGCATGCGCTACACCGGGCGAAGTGATCGACCTGACGAACGCGTACGACGATCAGGACGTGTCGCACACCGAGCCGATTCAGCTGAACAAGCAGTTCCTGCACACGACCGTCGGCCGCGTGATCTTCAACGATCACCTGCCCACGGACATGCCTTTCATCAACGGCTTGCTGAAGAAGAAGGGCGTGCAGGCGCTGGTGCAATATTGCTACCTGCGCTTCGGCCTGGAAAAGACGGTGGTGATGCTCGACAAGCTGAAGGAGCTCGGCTTCCTCTACGCGACGAAGGCCGGCGTTTCCATCGGCATCAGCGACATGGTCATCCCGAGCGTGAAGTCCAAGCTCGTGGACACCGCCGAGCACGAGGTCGTCAAGGTGCAGCAGCAGTATCTCGACGGCGCGATCACCAACGGCGAGCGCTACAACAAGGTCATCGCGATCTGGTCGCGACGTCACCGAAAAAGTGGCGGACGAGATGTTCAAGGCGCTCGAGGAGCAGGATAAGCAAGGCGTGATCAACCCGATCTACGTCATGGCCGACTCCGGCGCTCGCGGATCGAAGCAGCAGATCCGGCAGCTTTCCGGAATGCGCGGATTGATGGCCAAGCCTTCGGGCGAAGTCATCGAGACGCCGATTACGTCGAACTTCCGCGAAGGCCTGACCGTGCTGCAGTACTTCATCTCGACGCACGGCGCGCGCAAGGGTCTTGGCCGATACGGCGCTCAAGACCGCCGACTCCGGCTACCTGACGCGGCGTCTCGTGGACGTGGCGCAGGACGTGATCATCAACGAATTCGACTGCGGCACGGCCGACGGCATTTTCGTCGAGCCGATTCTCGAAGCCGGCGTCGAAGTCGAGCCGTTGCGCGACCGCGTTGTCGGCCGCGTTTCGCTCGAAAAGATCAAGGATTACGAAGGCAACGTGATCGTCGAGATCAACCAGGAAATCACGGAAGAGCTGGCCAACGCGATTCAGGCCGCCGGCATCGAGCGGGTGAAGATCCGCTCCGTGCTGACGTGCGAATCCCGGCGCGGAGTTTGCGGCCGCTGCTACGGCCGCAACCTGGCGACCGGGCCGCTTCGTCGAGATGGGCGAGGCGGTGGGCGTGATCGCGGCGCAGTCCATCGGCGAACCGGGCACGCAGCTGACGATGCGGACGTTCCACATCGGCGGCACGGCGACGCGCGTCACCGAACAGTCGAAGGTCGAGGCCCGCAACAACGGCTTCGTGAAGTTCATCGACTTGAAGGTGGTCGAGGGCCGCGGCAAGATCCTGATCTCGATGAACCGCTCGGGCCTGATCGCCGTGGTCGACGAAAAGGGCCGCGAGAAGGAGCGCCACCACGTGGTTTACGGCGCGCGCCTTCGCGTGGAGGACGGACAACCGGTCACGCTCGGCCAGACCATGGGCGAGTGGGATCCGTACACCTTCTCGATCCTCACGGAATCGGCCGGCACGATCGAGTTCAAGGATCTGCAGCCCGGCATCACGATCGAAGAGCAGGTGGACGAAGTCACCGGCCTTTCGCAGCTCGTGGTCACGCTGCCGCCGGGCGACGAAAAGCACCAGCCGACGATCCAAGTCCGCGATTCGCAGGGACGCGTGCGGAAGAAGTACCTGATGCCGTCGCGCGCTCACTTGATGGTCGCGGATGGCGATGATGTCCAGCCCGGCGACGTGCTCGCGAAGATTCCTCGCGAGACCACGAAGACGAAGGACATCACCGGCGGTCTGCCGCGCGTCGTGGAACTCTTCGAAACGCGCAAGCCGCGCGATCCGGCGGTCATCAGCGAAATCGACGGCGTGGTGAAGTACGGCGAAATCGCCAAGGGCCAGCGCAAGATCTACGTCGAGAGCGAGGACGGCAGGACGATCAAGGAATACTCCATCCCGCGCGGCGTTCACATCAACGTGCAGGAAGGCGAACACGTTCGGGCCGGCGAGCCGCTGATCGACGGGCCGCTCAACCCGCACGACATGCTCGCCGTCCTCGGCGAAAAGTACACGCAGGCTTACCTGGTGAACTCGATCCAGGAGGTCTACCGGCTGCAGGGCGTCAACATCAACGACAAGCACATCGAGACCATCGTCCGCCAGATGATGCGCTGGGTGAAGGTCGAAGACGTGGGCGACACCACGTTCCTTCTCGAGGAGCAGATCGACAAGTTCCGCTTCCGCGAGGAGAACGACCGGGTGATCCACGATGGCGGGCGCCCGGCCACCGGACGTCCGCTGCTCCTTGGCATCACCAAGGCGTCGCTCTCGACCGATTCGTTCATTTCGGCGGCGAGCTTCCAGGAGACCACCCGCGTCCTCACCGAAGCGGCCATTTCCGGGAAGGTGGATTACCTGCGCGGCCTGAAGGAGAACGTGATCATGGGCCGCCTGATTCCGGCTGGCACCGGCCTCGAGCGCTACCGCAACATCCAGCTCCTCACCGAATTGCCGAAGGAGGAGCCGCAGATGGCGGAGCCCGAGCTCACGCCCGAAGAAGCCGCAGCGCTCGATTTCCTGCGCAAGGAAAGCGACGCGGTCGCCGAAGGCTAGTCGCTACGATCTACTTCGCGGGCGGGTCCGCTCGACAAGGCGGGCCCGCTGCGCGATTTCTCCCTCGTCTCGCAGTTTCCCCTTTTTTGCCGAAGGCCTATTATTCAAATCGGTATCGACCGGCAGTTATTTCGCTCTTCCGCCGCTTCGCATCGTAGAATTCGAACAGGGAAGGAAGTTCGCCTGGGGGCCAAACCATCTTCCCGGAAGCTGAATCGCGGGCCGGGGCGCAGCCATGTCCACGGACTCATCGGGCAAGCAGGGCCGACAGGACAGCCCGGAGCTTGCCCCGAAACGCCAATCGATAAGCTGGTCGAGGTCATCTCCCGATCGCAGCAGAACTACCGGGAGCTGATCGATAATCTCGACCAGGCGGTCTTCACGCTGTCGATCGACGGCGAAGTGCGCGTGGCGAACCGCCGGTTATCCGAAATCATCGGCGTCCTCTTTCAGGACCTTGTCGGCCACTCCCTGGCCGAGTTCGTCGAATCGCCCACGCTCGAGGAAGCCCGGCGGTCGCTCGCCACGCTCGCGAAGAACGGCACGTGGTCGGGAATCATTCCCGTCAAACTCAAGAAGGATCCGACCGTCCGTTACTTCAACTGCTGGCTTCAGGCGGTAGCGGAGGCGGGCCGGCGTGACGGACGTGATCGGGTGGGCGCGGGACGTCACCGAGCAGCACGAATCGGAAATGCGCTTTACGCAATTCGTGGAGTCGCTCAGCGCGGGCGTGTTTTTTTCGACGACGGAAGGCAAGATGCTCGATGCGAATCCGGCGCTGATTCGCATGTGGGGATTTACAGCAAAGAGGACCTTCAGGCGCACAACATTCGCGAGCGCTATGCGATCCCGCGCAGCGGAGCAACTGATTCGCGATACGACCGCCCAAGGATCCGTGCAGGACCGGCAGATTACGTACCGCCGCAAGGACGGGACGCCTATGCTGGGCCGGGCATCGGCGTTGGCCATCCGAGATCATAGCGGCCGGCTGCGTCCGGTTCCAGGGCACGATCGTGGACGTGACGGACCGCGTGGAGATCGAAAAGCAGCTTGCACCGCGAACAGGAATTCACGCGGCGCCTGATCGAGTGCTTCCCGGACCTGATCGCCGTGGTCGACACGGAAGGCCGCTTCACATTCGCGAGCGAACGAGCTGAGGAAGTGCTCGGCATTCCAGGCGAGGACCACGTGGGCCGGCGCATGGGCGGCGCGGACGCATCCAGACGATCAGGCAGGCCCTTGCCGAGACGCTCGCGGACGTCGCCTCCGGACGAAAGCATTCGGCGCACCTTGAATACCGCGTGCGACACGCCGATGGCACTTGGAAAACGCTGCGCGGCAGCTTCGGTCCGTTGTTCGACGAAGCTGGGAAAATCACGGGTGTTATTGCGTCGGCGCGCGACGTGACTGAATCGATCCTGATCGAGCAGCACCTCGCGCAAAGAGAAAAAATGGCCGCGATGGGGCAGATGATGACGGGAGCGGCGCACGAGCTGAACAACCCGCTCACGGCTATTCTCGGCGTCAGCGATCTGCTGCGCGAGCATGCGGCTGACGACGCGACGCGCCGGCGGCGCGGACCTGATCCTGCAGCAGGCGCGGCGGGCGGCGGGTATCGTGCAGAATCTCCTCGCTTTTTCGCGCCCCGCGGCTGCTGGGGAACACGAAGATCGGGGTGGCCGAGATCGTGGATCGGGCGCTGCTCGCGCAGCGGACGTTACTGGGCGCGCGAGGCATTCACGTGAAGTTCGAAGCGCCACCGGATCTGCCGCAGGTCCAGGGCGATGCGCGCCTTCTGTCGCAAGTGTTCACGAATCTGATCACAAATGCCGAGCAATCGATCGCGGCTGCGCGCGGCAGCGGAACGATCGAGCATTTCGCTCTCGAGGCAGGGGAACGATCTTTGCGTCACTATCACGGACGACGGCGCGGGCATTTCTCCGGAGAATATGGGGAAGATCTTCGACCCGTTTTTCACGACGAAGCGGCCCGGAGGCGGAAGCGGCCTCGGCCTTACGATTTGCCTTGCGGTGGTCAAGGAACACGGCGGAAGAATCGAAGTCGAGTCAACGCCCGAGCACGGCGCCACCTTTCATGTGCTGCTGCCGGTTGCGCCGGGCACTGCCGGCGCCGCGCCCGGCGATGCTCCTGCCGCCTCAAAGGCATCGGCGGTATTCGGGCGGCGATCCTCTTGCAGGACACACGGTTCTGATTGTGGACGACGAAGAGGGCATCCGCGAAATCGTGCAGGAAGGGCCTAACGCGCGGGGGATGAAAGCGGAGGCCGTGGAGAGCGCGGAAGCGGCGCTGGCGTTACCTCAAATCGAACACGTGCGACGCGATCGTCTGCGACTTCAATCTCCCGGGGATTGAGCGGAATGCAGTTCCTTGAGAAGGTGCGCGCTCAAGGCGGGAGTGTGCTCGCCGCTGTTTGTGTTTATGACGGGCGAGATGCTCGATTCGGAAGCCTTCGACCGTTTCCGCAAGGACGGAATGCGTCTGCTGCAGAAGCCGTTTCACCTTTCGGCGCTCGCCGAGCTTCTGGCGGAGCTTTTGCAGACGCAGCACTTCACCAGCCCGCTGACTTTCATTTCCGTCATCGCGCATTCGCCTCGGCGCTCGGCATCGACGCCGAAATCCCAAACGTAGAAGCTCATTTCCTCGTTCTGGAGGACTTCCGCCGAGAACGTACTCCCCGGGTGAGAGCGGCTGCCGAGCGTGAACCGAAAGACGCCTTTAGCGATTTCCCAGTGCTGCATGGGCACGGTGTTTGCGGATTGCCACTGTCGTCAACAACTCGTCGAGGTGTTCGAGGATAGCGACTGCCACCATGAATCTTTGGCGCGGATGAGGCTTCAAATCCGGGCGTGCGGCCGTCGGCCGTGCGCATGTAGAACTCGGGCTGGGCCGGTTCGGATGCGCATCGTGGCGTGTTCGCCCTTGATCGAAATGTTGTGCCGAGTGGGGACGATCGGCACGGGAACGATCACCTTTCCAGAAGACGGCCCTTGCTGAGCTGCGAATTGATCTCGGCCTGGGTGAGCGGCTGCATCCTGTGGCCGTTGAACGCCCAAAGCCCGACGCCGGATGGCAGGAAAACGCCCGGGGCCGCTTCCAGGCTGGCATCGATATCGAGCCGTACCGGCGCTCCGCTCGTCTTCCTGCTTGTGCACCTTGGCGAGGATTGCGGCATCGCGTGCGCGTCCTCGGCCTCGACCTTCTTGGTCGCGTCCCAATCGACGAGCGCGGCGGGCATCTGTCTCCCACTGCGAACTATCGAGGTTGTAATAGCGCACGCGGTCGCCGTCGACGTGATATTCGCGCACGAGTTCGAAGCTGCCATCCTTCAGCATCAGTTTGATCCCGCGCGACGGCGCCGGAGAGGCGCGCTGCAGGCGATTGATTCTTCTGGGAGGGTGTGGAAGACGGCGTCCGCGGAGTTCTGCGCGCGCAGGGCCGGGAATCGTTCCGGCGAGGCAACAACGCGAGCCACCACGTCCCGAGCTGTGGATGCGAGCTTTTGACGGGCTTTCCTGGCATAAGCGCTGCCCTAAGGCCCTTACGGCTTTCCCGAATTCTACGATGCCGGACGGGGCCATCGGGTTGAACCCGCCTTCGCCAAAGACAGGCTAGGGCGCGTCGGGCAAGAGCAGCATAGCCCTGATGGGCGGCGGGCCACAACTGGTTCCAAGCAGGAGGCGGCGCGGATGAGAGGCTAGTGTTCGCAGCGGGGGTGCAGGGCAGTCATGATCGAGAGGTCTGAATTCGTAAAGAGCCACTTTTCAGCCTGGGCGCCTGCGGCTTCGGCAACGGAAGCCAGCTTGCCGAGGTGCTTGTTGCGCGCGATACCCCGGAGATGTTCGAGGCAAATGCCGGTGAGGTTGGCGACTTCCTCTTCGGTGAAGACCTTCTGGCTCGACTTGATCCGGACCATTCGCGGCCTCTCGATCTGTCCGATGCTGGAGAAGGTTAAATGTCGCGCTCTTTCCTTGCAATAGTCGTTCCGTACCAATCTTGCGGAAACCTTCGGCTATGCCTCGGGCGAAGCCCGTTGCCGACTATGATTTAGGCGGAAATGAGCGAAGACCTTCGCGGCAGTGGCACTGTGCAAATTCCGGCTCGAGGAGGAACAATTGGTTCATTCGTGGAATATTTCTACAATTTTGATGAACGCGGAGAGCCGGCGAATCGCTACCCGGCGGGAAGACGAAGAGCGTGCCGCGAAGAGAAAAACCGAAAAGTCTTAGTCATGGAACTATAAGTTAAAGCCGCCCGCTTCCTCGAAGGCGTGCGCGATTTGCAGCACGCGGCCCTCGCTGAAATGCGGTCCGAAGATTTGCATGCCGACGGGCAGGCCCGCTTTGGTCCGGCCGCAGGGGATCGAGATTCCCGGGACGCCCGCGAGCGAGCCCGTGACGGTGTAGATGTCCGCCAGGTACATCTGCAGCGGATCGGACGTTTTCTCGCCGAGGCGGAATGCCGGGCGTGGGCGAAGTGGGCGTGATGATCGCGTCCACCTTTTGAAATGCGTCGGCGAAATCTTGAGCGATCAGCGAACGGACCTTCTGAGCGCGCAGATAATAGGCGTCGTAGTAGCCGGCGGACAGAGCGTAGGTGCCGAGCATGATCCGGCGCTTGACCTCGGGACCGAAACCGCGCTCGCGCGTATTGCGATACATCTCGGTGAGCGTGGCGCCGGGCACGCGCAGGCCGTAACGGACGCCATCGTATCGCGCGAGATTGGAGCTGGCCTCCGCCGTCGCGATCAGGTAATACGCCGCAATCGCGTAGTCGGTGTGAGGCATCTTGAGCGGCACGCGCCGGCAGCCGAGTTTGTGAAGAAGCGCGACGCCCGCCTCGACTTTCGCTTTCACCTCGGGATCGATGCCCTCGCCGAAATAGTCCTCCGGGACGCCGATGCATAGCCAGTCGAGAGGCTTGCCGAGTTCCGAGGAATAGTTCGGGACCGGCACGTCCGCCGAGGTGGAATCGTTCGGGTCGTGGCCAGCGATCACTTGCATCACCGCGGCGGCGTCGGCCACGTTTGAGGCAAACGGGCCGATTTTATCGAGCGACGACGCGAATGCGACGAGCCCGTAGCGCGAGACGCGGCCGTACGTCGGCATCAAGGCGGGGATCCCGCAGTAGGCGCCGGGCTGGCGGATCGAGCCGCCCGTGTCCGTTCCCAGCGCGGCAACTGCGAGGCCGGCGGCAACCGCTGCTGCCGATCCTCCGCTTGAACCGCCGGGAACGTGGTCGGGCGCGACCGGATTTCGCACGGGGCCGTAGGCCGAGTTTTCGTTCGAGCCGCCCATCGCGAATTCGTCGCAGTTCGTCTTGCCGAGAAAAACAGCGCCGGCGCGATCGAGACGCTCGACTGCCGTGGCATCGTATGGCGGCACGTAGGTCTCGAGAATCTTCGAGGCGCACGTGGTGCGGATGTTGCGCGTGCTGAGCACGTCCTTGATGGCGATGGGCACGCCGGCGAGCGGAGGCAGCGCTTCGCCGCGAGCGATCGCGGCGTCGATCCGGTCGGCTTGGGCGTAGGCGCGCTCGGGGGACAGCGTGAGGAACGCGTTCAGCTCAGCGTTGCGGCTGCTCGATTCGCGCGTAGAACTCCGCGGCGAGCTCGCGCGCGGAAATCTTCTTCGCCTCAAGCGCGGAGCGTACACCGGCGATGGTCCATGAAGTTGTGGCGCTCACTTTTCGATCACTCTCGGCACGCGGAAGAACGGCTTCGCGGCGTCCGGCGCTTGGGCCAGGATCGGCTCAGCGACGTCGCATGGCTGCAGCACGTCCTCTCGAAGCTCCGGATGGCTTTCGCCGGCGCCGTGCAGCACCTGCGCCATGGGCTCGACCTTGTCGAGGTCGAGCTCGTTGAGCTTTTCCACGTAAGTGAGGATCCCGTCGAGCTGCTCGCGATACGTATCCACTTCCTCGGGGGCCAGACCGAGATGAGCGAGTTCGGCTACGCGGATCACGTCTTCACGGCTGATTTTCATGCGAATTATCTTAGTAGAAATGCTGGGCGATGCAAAGACGAGCGCTCTGATTTCCGTCCGCCGTCGGATGCGAACTGTCCGGGATAGACAAACGCGGCTTTACATCCGTGAGGCGGCAAGGAAAAATAGCGCATGAGACGAATCGTCCTAGTTGTGTTTCTTTGCCTCGCTGCCGTCACGCCCGCTCTCGCCCAGAAGCGCCTTGTGCTGATCGACCAGGATGGCTCCGGGCCCGGGGGCTCCAATCAGATGGCGATGATGGCGCTGCTGCAATCGCCGCAAGTGGACGTGCTGGGCATCACGATCGTCACTGGAAACGCATGGCGCGATGAGGAAGTGCAGCACACGCTACGCATGCTGGAGCTGATCGGCCGCACGGACGTTCCCGTGGTGCCGGGAGCCGTGTTTCCGCTGGTACGAACGCAAGAAGACACGCGTCTAGCCGTGCCGCTCGACGGGAAGGTGGTGTGGCTTGGCGCTTGGGGGCAGGGGCCGACGACGCTGGTGCAGACGCCGAACGGTGTGGTGGGCGTGACGCCGGCAAATCCGCAGATTCATGGCCCGTGGGAAGTTCCGCCGCTGCCCGAAGGCGCGCCGCACACGAAGCCTCTCGATGAAGACGCGGCCCATTTTCTGATCCGGCAGGTGCATGCGCATCCGCATGAGGTGACGATTTACGCGGCTGGCCCGCTGACGGATATCGCGCTTGCCGTTTCGATCGATCCACACTTCGCGGAGCTGACGCAGGGGATCGTGATCATGGGCGGCAGCTTGAATCCGCAGACCGATGATCCCGAATTTTCCACGAGCCCGCGGCACGAGTTCAATTTCTGGTTCGACCCCGAAGCGGCGCACATCACGCTGCGCGCGCACTGGCCGAGGATCGACGTGACGACCGTGGACGTGTCGATCAAGGCGATGTTCACGCAGGAGATGCTCGACGAAATCTCGAAGTCGCCAAATCCGGCAGCGCAGTACATCGCGAAATACTCGCAGGACCGCTACTACCTCTGGGACGAGCTCGCTGCGTGCGCGTGGCTCGATCCGAGCATCATCACCAAGGAGCGCGACGTCTACATGGACATCGACCTGAGCCATGGACCGAGCTACGGGGACACGCTGACGTGGACCAAGAGCCTCCGGCCGGAGACCGACGTGCAGCTGGTGCACGCGCAGGTGACCTGATCCTTCCGAAATTCACGAAGATGTTCGTGCAGTTGATGTCGGCGCCGACGCCGCACCCAAACTTCCGCGGAAGCGGGAAACGACCCTGATTTCGTCTAACGATGGTGAGAGGCGGAGAGGAAGAAGGCTTAGCCGCGACGGCGGCGGATGAAGGGCGGTATTCGTTGTCGGTTTCGTGCCGCGCTGCTTGCGGACCGGGTTTCCCGGCGACGAACCTCACTTCGCGGATCAAGCGGCCGCCCCAGGCCTGATTGATGCGGCCGCAGAACTCGTGCTGCATGGTTTCCAGCTGGCGCTGCCAGGCTTTGCCGTCCGCGGTCAATTCGAGGCAATCGCCATCGCAGCGAATCAGGCGCGTGTGCGCGGCGAGCGCGTTTCCGACGACAGCAGGCCAAGCGCTCTGCGAGCCAAGCGAAAGTCGCGTCGGGCCGCTTGAGCCGGCGCACAACATTGTCCGAGAAATTCTCCTGCGCGCTCCATGAGGCTGCGAAGTCTAGCACAACGGGGCTGTGGAAATGCGCGCGCTTGCGCAGAAGATTTGGGCGTGCGAAAATCGCAAGGCACTCCTCCGCAATTTCCCGAGATGCTTGCGCGGCGGCAAGGTCGGGGAAGCGCTCGATAAGGCGATATCGTCTAAGGGTTAGGACGGGCCCTCTCAAGGCAAAAATCCGGGTTCGAATCCCGGTATCGCTACCAACCAACAATGCCGGCGTAAATCGACCGCCGCCCGCCTGCACGACAACTTCATCGCCGCGATCGAAGAGGATGAGAGTGGTGGCGTCGTTTGACCGGAGTGGATCTGAGCGCCTACCTAAACACAGAGATCACAGAGGAGGCACAGAGTACACGGAGAACGCAAGCGCCGAATGATACCACTACCAGGATGAGCGATTGATTGTCTGCTAACACATTCCTGTTTACACTTGTGCGTTGACTTGTTTCGATCGGCCGTGCTTTCGTTCGGCGCCCAGTCGTCGAGCCAGGCAAGTGAACCGACGATGCGGGAAAAGGGGTGAGCCATGCAACTCGGAATGATTGGTCTTGGAAGGATGGGATCGAACATGGTTCGGCGCCTGATGAAAGGCGGGCACCAGTGCGTCGTCTTCGATCGCTCGGCTAAAGCGGTGCAGGATCTTGTGCAGGAAAAGGCGACCGGATCTGATTCGCTGGCGAATCTCGTGAAGGGGCTCGCGAAGCCTCGGGCGATCTGGCTGATGGTCCCGGCGGCCGTGGTGGATCAGAGCATCGCCGACCTTCTGCCCCACCTTGAGCCCGACGACATCCTCATCGACGGCGGCAATTCATACTACATCGACGATATTCGCCGGGCGAAGGAACTGACAGCGAAGCGGATTCATTACGTGGACGTGGGAACGAGCGGCGGAGTCTGGGGCTTAGAACGAGGTTACTGCATGATGATCGGGGGCGAGCCGAGCGTAGTGAAACACCTCGATCCTATTTTCTCGACACTAGCCCCCGGCGTCGGTGACATACCGCGCACGCCGGGACGCGAGAAATTGGACGGCACGGCCGAGCAGGGTTACCTGCACTGCGGGCCAAACGGGGCCGGACATTTCGTGAAGATGGTGCACAACGGCATCGAATACGGTCTCATGGCCGCCTACGCTGAGGGGCTGGGCATTCTGCGTGACGCGAACATTGGGAAAGAGAAGCACGAGATCGATGCGGAGACAACGCCATTGCGCGATCCCGAACACTACCAATACGATCTCAATTTGCGTGATGTTGCCGAGGTGTGGAGGCGAGGGAGCGTGATCGCCTCGTGGCTGCTGGATCTGACGGCCGCTGCGCTGGTGAAAGATCCGTCGCTCGCTCAATTTGCCGGGCGCGTCTCGGATTCGGGCGAGGGGCGCTGGACGATCAAAGCCGCAATCGACGAGGCAGTGCCGGCGCCGGTGCTTTCCGCGGCGCTTTACGAGCGCTTCTCCTCTCGCGGCCAAGCGGAGTATCAAAACAGGCTGCTTTCGGCGATGCGTTTTGCTTTCGGCGGCCATTTGGAGAAGGCGGCCGAGAAATAATCGCACGGGAAAGGGAGTCTCATCGAGTAGCAGCCACTTCGCGAACGACGCCGGCTTCTCCTCTCTCTCGAGCCAAATATTGATCGTAGATCCATCGATACGTCGTCTCAAGACCACTGCGCAGGGAGGTATTCGGCTCCCAGTTGAGACGTTTCTTGATCAGCGTGTTGTCACTATTCCGGCCGTTCACTCCTTTCGGCGCGCTGAGATCGTAATTCCTCTTTAGCTTGATTCCGGCGATCTCCTCGGCGATATCGACCAATTGATTGATGGTCACCGCTTCGCTCGATCCCAGGTTGATCGGTTCACGAATTCCGGAATGCATGATGCGATCGATGCCGGTAGTGCAGTCGTCGATGAACATGAAGCTGCGGGTCTGATTGCCGGAGCCCCAGATTTCGATCTCGTGCTTGCCTGAAACTTTCGCCTCGATCACCTTCCGGCAAATCGCAGCCGGCGCCTTTTCGCGGCCTCCGTACCATGTGCCCCATGGCCCATAGACGTTGTGAAAACGCGCGACGCGCGTGCACAGGCCGAAATCTTCGAAAAAGTGCCGGCACATCCGTTCCGAAAAAAGCTTTTCCCAGCCGTAGCCGTCCTCGGCAAGAGCCGGGTAAGCGTCCTCTTCCTTGAGCGACGGCGCCTCGAATGTCTTCTGCTTATCCGCGTTGTAGACGCACGCTGAGGAAGCATAGAAGAATCTATCGGCATCATATTTCAGGGCCGCCTCCAGCATGTGAGTGTTGACGAGCACGGAGAGCATGCAGAGCGCCTTATTGTGCTCGATGAAGCCCATGCCGCCCATATTGGCAGCGAGGTTGTAGATGTCGCGCGCACCTTTGGCGGCCGCCTCGCAGTTTCCTTTGAGCTTCAGATCGAGAGAGAGATTCTCAACGTCGTCAAAACGCTGATACCACTGATCCAGTGGTTTGCCGTCGACCGCACGCAGGCGCTTGTGGCCGCGCTTGCGCAGGGCTGAAACGAGATTCCCGCCGATAAAACCGCCAGCTCCCGTGACGACGACCAAATCAACGACGGTGTTAGCCAATGGACTATCCTCCAGTGTGCTGATTTAGTGAGATTGTGACCTTGAAGTGAAGTCGAGAAGCGTGTCGCGAAAGTGATTAGGCCCCTTTTAGGAATAGGCGCCGACGCTAAGGCGAAAGCGGTGGGACGGTTCGCGGGATTGTCGCAGGAGGACTTCGACTATCCGCTGCGATGCATTGCCGTCCCAGAGGAGCGGGACACGCCCTCGCCTGCGCTCAGACGAGAGAATCCTGTGGGCGGCGGCGACAATCCTTGCCGGCTCGGCTCCGACAATTTCATTGGTGCCCTGCTCGACGGTTATTGGACGTTCCGTGTTTTCTCGCAACGTAAGACATGGCACTCCGAGCGCGGTGGTTTCTTCCTGGATGCCGCCCGAATCGGTCATGACGAAGCGAGCTCGGCTCAATAGCCAAAGAAAATCCAGATATCCCACCGGCGAAATGAGACGAACCTGGCTATGAACCTTGGTTCTGAGGGCTTCAATTCGCAGTTGCGTGCGCGGATGGACCGGAAAAACGACGGGGATGCGATCAGCAATTTCCTCGACCGATTGCAGTAAAGCTTGCAAGGTTGCCGGGGAGTCCACATTGGACGGACGGTGGAGCGTCATCAAGGCAAACGGAGATGCTTCGCCATTCCGACCCAAACCCAAGATTCCCGCTATGGGGGACGCCTCTGCAACGGGCAGGAACTGCCGGAGCGCGTCAATCATCACGTTGCCGACAAAATGAATCTGGTCGGCTGACTTGCCTTCCCGCAATAGATTCTTCACGGCGTCTTCTTCCGTTACGAACAGATAATCGGACATGGCGTCCGTCAAAACGCGGTTAATCTCCTCTGGCATCGAACGATCAAAGCTTCGCAGGCCGGCTTCCACGTGGGCCACCGGTATCCCAAGCTTCGCGGCAGCTAGAGCAGCGGCAACGGTGGAATTCACGTCGCCAACCACCACGAGCAGATCGGGCTTCCCGTCCAAAAGGACAGGCTCGATTCGTTTGAGTACCTCGGCGGTTTGCCACGCGTGGGAACCGGAACCCACCTGCAAATCGACGTCGGGTTCACTGATGCCCAACTGGCGAAAGAAAATATCGGAGAGCTGCTCATCGTAGTGCTGCCCGGTGTGCACCAGGATGGGTTGTATCTCCGAATGTTTGCGCATTTCCCGCATCAGAGGCGCGATTTTTATGAAGTTAGGGCGCGCGCCAACAACGTTAACGATTCTCATGTGCGGTTGCCTCGGCCAAGGGACCATCGGAGCCTGCACTTCACTCCGGCGGGAGACATGGAAAGATCGGAGACGGCTAATAGGCGTTTTTACCCAAGAACGCGGAGAAAATTGTGAGCAGGATGATCCTTAGGTCGAATGCGAAGGTCCAATTCTGGACATAGTACAAATCACATTCAACTCGCTTTTCGATGGACGTATCCCCTCGCCAACCGTTCACCTGGGCCCAGCCAGTGATTCCGACTTTCAGGAAATGGCGGTGGTTGTACCGGCCAATCTCTTGGAGAAACTTGTTCACGAAATGCGGGCGCTCAGGGCGCGGTCCCACCACACTCATGTCCCCCTTCAAAACGTTGAGAAACTGAGGGAGCTCATCCAGGCTCGTCCTGCGGAGGAAGCAGCCAAGCCGGGTGCATCGGGGGTCTCCTTCGGCGGTCCAGCGGGTATCGCTCTCGGAGGATGGGATCACTTTCATGGTGCGAAATTTGTACATTCGGAACGGCAGACCATTAAGCCCCACGCGTTCTTGTGCAAAGAAAATCGGACCCGCCGACGTTAATCGGGTGAGCAACGCGATCAAGCCGAAAAGAGGAACGGTCAACAGAAGAACGGCGAGCGAAAAGCAGACGTCGAAAAATCGCTTGAGAAGAACGTAGTCGGGCAGATCGGCCGGCGTCGGAGTGAGGTCCAGCATCTGCATCCGGCCGAGTTGGAAGAGCCGCCGACGCACAATAATGCCTTCTCCCAGGTCGACGATGGCGCGCGCGGGGATGGCTAATCTTTCAAGCGCTTTGATGATGGCGGGAATCTGCGAAAACTGCGCCGGATGAATGGCCATCACCGCCTCGTCAAATCCGTTTCCAGGATGCAGAGTTGCGACCTCCTCCAAATCATAAACATGCGGGGCGTCTTCGGCGGCTTCCTGACCCGGGAGCCGCACATATGCCATTACGCGACAGGGCGCGAAGGAAAGGCGTTGAAGGCGAATGGCCGCGTCGCGCGCAAATTGGTCGGCGCCAACGATCAGTATTCGAGTAGGTCGTCCGAGCCATGACTTGTTACGGTATAGAAGGCGGAAAGCGACACGTAAAAGCAACGTGAGGCTCAGCAATGCAATCATGCTGCAGACGAACAGCGCCCTCGGAAAAACGGCATTTCGGGCAAAGTACAGCGTGCCCAGCAATATGACCGCCGCAGCCAACGTGGCTGACCAAGCCGCCTTGGCGCCAGTCCGTTCTCGAAAGAGTTCATCGACGTTTGTTACGTTGTAGCGTTCCGCCATGAATGCCCAGACGAATGAACCCAACAACACGATCGTGCGGCGGCCCTGCGGAACGTACAACACCGGACGGGCGAGGAGGGACATCGAAAACGCCCAGCATTGCCAGCCCACCTGGAAGGCCGGAAAGGGAAGAAGATAGACCGCGACTTTAAACAGAAGCCGATAGACATTTAATCTAAAGAGCATGTTTGTCGGGACCCATCGCGAATCGGGCAACGCGTTCCTCGGAGATCAAGAGAGGGGGTGTGAGACTATTGGTGGAAGTCTAATTCCTCGAGTGTCGCGTCCGGTCGCATAGCTCGTCCGAAGTTTCTGAACGAGGGATCGGCTTTCTTGAAAAACTCATCGTATTTGCGCAAAACGAGCGCCTTTGTGAAATGGGCCTCCGCATAGGTCCTACCGTTGGCGCCCAGTTCTTCGCGGAGCGCTGGATTTCTCCGCAGCGTGAGAACCGCATCCGCAAGCGCCCTGGCATTCTCCGGCGCGACCACAACGCCACACTTGGCCAGGAGAATCTGGCGGGCCGCCTCGCTTTTCTCGCTAACGGCCGCTACGATAGGCCGCCCGGCAGCCATATAAGTCAGCAGTTTCGACGGGATCACCGCGTCCTCTATGGCGGCCGCCTGATTGAGTAGCAGAAGATCCGCACCCGAATACATCTGGCACAGACTTTCGTTCGGTTGAAGGGGCAGCACGCGGATGTTCGCGAGATTGCGGCTAGAGATTTCACGCTCCAAGCAGGTTCGCTCTTCACCCTGCCCTACCAAGACCCACGACAGATCATGTTCATCTTTTGTGAGTTGAGCACAGTCTACGATATTAATCAGGCGCTGCTTTTTGCCCATATTGCCGGTGTGAAGCACCAGGAAAGTTTCCGGATCGAGCTGGTTATCACGCCGGAATGTAGAATCGTTGCCGCAGGGCCGTATGTTTTCGGTGTCGCCCCAGTCAGGGATAAGAAGAAGGGTGTTCTCTTTCACGCCACGCTCTTTGAGCCGGTCGATGAAGCCTCGACAGAGGCAGATCACCGCCAGAGCCCTGCGGTACGTGAACACTTCGAAGGCCCGCGCCATGCGGATTCCGAGTCCCGGCTTCATGATGCCGGTAGCGAGAGCGGCGTCTGAGGCGAGATCGGTGAGCTTGATTGCGTAAGGAACGCGCTTTATCTTCCCGAGCAGATATGCGGCGAATGCAACCGTGGGCGGCGGACAAGAACAGTAAATCAGATCGCACTTGCCCGCAAATAGCGCCGCGATAAACGAGTTCACGGTGAACGAAATGTCATACGCGAGCCGCTGAATCAGGCTGCTTGGCCTGCGCGGCACGTAGTGAGCAACTCGACGGATCGTTACGTTGTTGGCGACCTCTCGGCGGTAATAGGAACCTCGGTAAGCGTCCCAAACGCGCCATTCTGGATAATACGGAAAAGCTGTGACGACAGTTACTTCGTGGCCTTGGGCGACGAGATGTTCGCAGAGTCCCGTGGTAAAAGGTCCTACCGATGTTCTTTCGGGCTTGTAGTTGATGCCAATCACGAGCACGCGCATGAGGATCTCCTAATAAATCAGTGGGGGCCTAGAATGCGGGATTATTTTGCGGCTAACGTTCCGCGAGTCGCTCTTCTTGAAGGGGAGTTTCCAACAGCATCAATTCGCTCATTGCCTGAACTTCGCGAAAATGTCGCCTCGGTTGTTGTTATCTTCCGAACTGAGGAATTCGAGTTCGTAACCCCACTCCAGCAATGTGCGACAACATTTTTCGTGGATCGCGCAGCCGTGCGTGGCCAGGAAGAACTTCGGTTTGTGCCTGCGGAAGCACTCTTTGGCACCCATCAGAGCCTTCAGCTCCTCGCCCTCGATGTCCATCTTGATGTAGGAGGGCGCAGGAAGGCCCCTTTCGAAAATGAGTGAGTCGATCGTGGAGGTCGCAACCTGGAAACTTCCGCCGGGTTGCAAACGGCCCATCGCGCCGGTTTCCTCGGCCGCAAAAAACGACTTTCCAACGCGATCGGAAATGGCCAGCTCAATGGCTTCGACGTTGTCTATTCGGTTCAGACTTAGATGCATTTTCAGATACACGACGTTTGGGTACCAGGGTTCAAAGGCAAATACTTTTCCGTGGCCGATGAGAGTGGACGCAAGCAGCGAATAGAAGCCCACGTTAGCTCCGATGTCGTAGAAGACGCCGCCTCTTTCGACCTCCTGTGCCATTCGCTTTTGGAGAAACGGTTCATAGGCGCCCAGCCAAAAGGCGTGACGCTGCGAACCTACGATCCACATTTTGCCCTTCAGTGCACCGCGCAGGATTGGGACGATCATGGTCCGCGGCAGGATCCTAAGAGGCGAACGAGCCAGTCTTCCCAGAAATGTCGAGTCAGCGAGTATCGAAGAGTTCATAAGAAAGTATCAAAATCATTCGTTGCGATCCGCAAATGAGGCTTTCAGGCAGCGAGGCGGCTTCGGACGTTCAGAGCATCTCTTGCGTTACGGCCGGAACGCTGGACAGGCGCTTGCCGGAAAGCGAGGTTTCGTAGTCGCGCAGCCGTTTTTTCGCGATCGACTCCCAACTGAAATTGCGCGCGATCCTTTGAGCGCCGCAGGAACCCATGAGCAATCTTGTTGCGGGATACTGGAGCTCGAGCAAGGTTTCGGTCAGATCCTCCAGATCATTCAATCGGTAGGTTAAGCCATTCCCGCGAATGCGCTCGGGCGCGGACATGGTGTCGTTGGCGACGATCGGAAGCCCACAAGCGGCTGCATCCAGCATGGACATGGATTCCTGAGCGGGCCACACGCCGATATCGGCGGCGCGATAAAAGTCGCCAAGATCGGAGAAGGGAACGAAGGGATGCGTTCTGCAGCCAGCGCAGGACGAGATGGCGTGAGCTTGCGCGCCATTGCCGACAAACAGCCCTCGGAAGGGAGCATTCGCGCGAGTAAGCTGGCTTACTGTCTTGGCAAGCAGGACAGGATTTTTGTCTTCGTCAAAACGACCTGTATAGATGCAGACGACATCTGAATCCCTAAACCCCAGCTGCTTGCGCAGCTGGCTCCTGGCCTCCAATTCGTTGCCGCTCGAAACCGGATGGAAAAGCTCGGTATCGACACCCAACGGGCAAATTTCAGTTTTGTTTGCTCGAACGCCAAAGAACCGCACGGCGACATCGGCGCAGTCGGAAGTAATCGCGTAGCACCGTTCCGTTAATAGGCTAGCGAGCCGCCCAGGTATGGTTCGAGTCAGGGCGCACCGCAGCCTCTCCAGCCCAAATGGATGAAGCTTTTTGCGAGCCAGAGGAAAGACCGAAGCATGATAATGGCAGCCTGTAAATAGCCTGTAGCCCATGAGCGGCTTATAAGCGGCTGCATCCATCGCGATCCAGCCAGTGGCCGTGGTGGTTTGAACGACATCGGGACGGATGGAAGCCAGCTTCTTGCGCAATCCAACCATGCGCATGTGACCCAGAACTCGTCTGTGAGCAAGGATGTGAATCGTGTAGCCGTCGCTGACGCCCACACTTCCGGACGGCAGGTGGTCTGCGAAGCCGCCGTAGATCCCGTCGCCGCTCTGGCGATAGTCCGGAGGAAGGGCGGTAGCGACGACATGCACTTCCGCCCCTAGCCGGGCCAAGTGCTTCGGCAGAACATTCTCCAAATATCCCATTCCCTTGCAGAAAACCTCGGAAAGCAAAACGATTCGCATCGTGGAATTCCCCGGGCGCCGCTTCTACGAGTCTCGTCCTTCGAGGCCGGTGGCTGGCGCGACATCCTTCGTCGATTGCATGCTCTTGGCCTGAGTTCGTGTCGCTTCAAAGCACGCGGCCGCTTGCCCGTAGATCGACATCAATTGGGGGTAATTCACCTGATCCGTATATTTATGAAGATACTTGTTCCGGGCGTTTGACGACCATTGGGCCCATTCAGCTTCGACCGCTTCGACCGCGCGCCGCAGCGCGGTGGCGAGAGAAGTGGTTTCTCTCGCAGAAAAAAACAATCCCTCTTTCCTGTCCGACACCATCGCTGCAAAGGCGCCATGATCCGGCACGATCACGGGTGTCCCGAGAGAGAGAGCCTCAAGGACGCTCATAGGGAAGTTCTCATACGCCAAAGATGGGAGGACAAACCAACAGCTCGTGCGAATGGCTTCGATGACTGTTTCTCGGGATTGGGCGCCGCACCAGACGATGCTCGAATTCCGGCTGTGGCGGCGCTCGAGCTCGGCGCGATCGGGGCCGTCGCCAAGAATCATGAGTTGATATCCATCTGGCGCCAGTCCGGACCAAGCCTCCAACAACAGATGCACGCCCTTGGGCCGCGCGATTTCGCCGGCAAAAACGATCCTGCGGCTTCGCGATTTCGCCGGCTCGCCCGGCTCGGCGTTGAAATTGGGCTTTACAAATACCCGATCGCGAGGCAATCCCGACCGCACCAATATCTCCTCGCTGAATTCCGTCAGCACGATGTAGGCATGAATCTTTTTCTGGAACGTGCCCAGCCATCGATGAACCACGTTCGTGCCGGCAACCGCCCCCGTTTGCCAGAAGGATTGGCGGTAGCAGCGGTGCCGCAGCGCCGGCCACGGAACGTGCCCCACGCATTTCTGGCACGGTGCATCTTTGCGGAGAAGCAACGCATTCGCGCACGTCAGGCGGAAATTGTGCAAAGTCTGTACGACCGGAACCTCTTCACTCGCGGCCGCCCAAAAAATGCTGGGGCTCAACAGCGGAAAGGTGTTGTGCACGTGAAGAATATCTGGTGAATGGCGCCGGATTTCCTTCTTGACGGCGGAATAGCCTCGAAACGACCATGTGGCACCAAATGCCGCTGCCAGGAGCCTCGCGGCGCTCGCTCCATTCAGTTCGCCGGTCCAAACCGAAAGACGGTCCACCTGATGACCGTGCCGGCGCAGAAGATCCGCTTCGAGCTCGACCACGGTATCTTCTCCTCCCCAGCCCGGGCGGTATTTGTTGTGAATCTGAAGAATTCTCAATGGCTTTGCCAGCTCAGACCGGTCTCGTAGCGGAAGGCAAGCCAGGATTGATTCTCATCCTGATGTCGTTGAAAGACCGGTATAGAGACAAGCTGGAGCGGCTGCCTCGGCACTGCGCGTCAATTCCGCGGTCGCCCCAGAGGGTAAATCGCCTCATCGCCATTGCTCCGCCGGCGTCGACCTGGAGAGGCAAACGATTCTTGCCGGGTGAAGTGCCAACGCCTAGCCGCAAGCCGGCGTTCCATGCTAGGGCCTGAATCACGGGAGAGACGTTTCCATTGGGGTACGCAATTATTTCCGGCCTCTTTCCGGTCATTTCGAAAATGTCGTTCTGAGCGCCCTCAATTTGCTCGCCAACCTCGGTGACGGAATAATGCGTGAGGATGGCGTGATCCTTCGTGTGATTTCCGAGGGAAACGAGCGGGTGCCTCGCAAACTCTTCGAGTTCGGAGGCCCGGAAGGGCCGGTCCAGGTCGGCAACTGGTTTCAGCGCGGCCTCTCCAAATTGACGGCTTAGATCGGATTCCACCGCGGCTGTCTTGAGGCGCTTGTAGCCGGCGATAGCGTCGCCGATCTCTCCGTTCGTTCGACGCCGCTTCCGGAGTTCACGGAATACCACGTCCCACCAGAATGCCTTTTTATGCTTTACGTAATCGCTGGAGATAAAGAAGACAGCAGGAACTCCAAACTCCTCCAAAACGGGCAAAGCACGGAGGTTGTTGAAGTAGCCATCGTCGAACGTAACGAGAATATTCTTTCCGGTCGATTCAAGCCCCTTCACAATGTCGCCGGGTGAAACAAAACGATAGGATTGTTCCTTGAAGTGAAGTAGGAATACTCTCAGCATTTCCACGGTGATGCCCTGTTGAGGGTCCATCACGCCAGCCCGCGCTTCGTCACTATTTTGGAAAAGGGCGTGGAACAGAAATACCAAGACTGATCCCAATTCACCGGTCACGGTAAGGCACACTCGCGCGAGCATCTCATCCAACGACAAAATCGCTCTCTTCACGTGGGGATTGAGTCTCATACGGTCTGTCGGCAGTCTCGCGTGCAGGTACTCAATAGGGGTAAACGGTTTTGAGCAGGCTGAGACTCTGCGAAGGTCATGGAACGAAAGCCCAGTAAATTGTTTCGCGTCGAGCCTTCGAAAAAGTTCGTTCCTACGGTTCTGTGCTGGATGCACATACTATGCCAGAAAAGACTCCATTGCAGGGCGAAATGGTAACCGTTCTTGTAGCTACCCAATCAGTTACATTTCCGTTAAACTTTTTCTGCTGTGAGCGCATCGATCATCCCCGTCTGCCCTGACGATTTATGTCAGCTTCATGTCGACGCCGACGGCCTGGGATGTCAGTGCTGCGGGCGCCGATTTCCGATAGTCAATGAAATTGCCGAATTGCTGCCCCGGGAAGTCTTCGAGAAATCCTCCGTTGAAAGCATGCAGCTCAATTCGTATGGCGCCACTTTCTCGGGTCGGCCCGATAAGCCCTGGTACCAATATTTGCGGTCCGTCGTGCTGACGCTAGGGGCCGGGTATCTCTATTCCTGGGCCACGCGGGATGTCGAGGAGTTCGCAAAAGGGAGGTCATTGTCGATCTTGGACGCCGCGTGCGGAGATGGAGCGTTTAGGGTTTACTTATCGAGCCGGCATTCGTACATTGGCTTGGATTTCTCCGCACGTCCTCTTTTCCGCGCCCAACGCTACCGTTCGGCAACGTACTACCGTGCAGATCTCAATCACATCCCGTTCCCAACCGGCACTTTCGACGTCGCAGTCTCACTGCAGGCGATCCAGTATCTTGCTCGACCCGAGTTTGCGTTGGCCGAATTGGCGCGGGTGCTAAGGCCGGGGGGCCGGCTACTGCTGACCGTGCCCAATCGACAATGCTTCAAGTACAGATGGCAAGGGATCCCGCGTATACAATTGCAAAGGTTTGATCGCAAAACGTTAGGGTCGTTGCTCTCCCGCGATTTCGATGTTGAGAGATTGCAGGCCCGCGGAATGTGGGTACCGATTCCCAAACTTCCTGTGCATATCCCGGGGGTTTACGGGGCTGGTTTTGGGCTTTCCTGGACGGCCCTCGCGACCCCGAGAAAATAGCGCGGGCCGTCATATGACCTCATTCTTGCGAAAGCTGTATTCTTCTCCCGTTGGAGACACATTGAAAATTCGATAGCCCCCGCCCTGGAGTTCCTGAATTGCCTTCCTTGTCTTCTCGATGCCGACTTCAGGCCACCGGTGATGAAATTCAACCAGCAGCTGCTCAACGCGAATACCGCTTGAGAGAAAATCGGAGAGAACGCCGTATTCGGCGCCTTCGATATCCATCTTGAGCAGATCGACACGGTCGTGGCCCAGACCCTGCACGATCGTGGCGAGCCGTTGAACGGGCAGCTTCACTGCGGGCCACGGTGAATCCCGTTGCAGGATGCTATGGGAAACGTGCAAGGAATTTTGTGGGGGCAGGAAGTTGCAAGAGCCGTCGAAGTCAGCGAGACCATATTCATGGAACACGAACTCCTTTGGCAGGGTTTGCCGTCGTATCCACTTGATGGATCGCGGCGTGGGATCGAAGGCATGCAATTGAACCTGGAACCGGCGAATCAACTCCAAGTCGAACGAGATATCCTCGCCGACTCCAAACGAATAGACCACGCTCGAGTCAGATAGATTGTCGGGACAGACACACCAGCGCGCCCCTTCGTTTCCCAAATAAAGGCGCTCGCAACGAATCTGTGCTCCCTGCCAGAATCCTCGCCCCCGGATCGTGCGGAAAACTCGTCTGACGTACTGGCCTGAAGTCCGCAATGCTTTCATCGGTGGATTACTTCTCCGCAAGAACCGCAGCGCAGCTACCGTAAGAGCGCAGCCCAAGCAGCGAGCAGAGCCAATCGTCGGCGCTGAAAAGCCACCACGCCAGCGACAAAGGCGTCAGAAAACCGAGTTTGCACAAAGCAATCATCGGATAGCGCGATAGAGTTCCATGCTGACGGACATCGTAAGAACGGAAGCTTTCGCAAAGATTGCGGACCCTTTCCTTCGTGAGGGGTCGACAATGAACTTCCGTCTCTCGCTTCCCGAAGATCTTTGTGCCCATGGAATACAATGGCGCCCGCCACGGTTCGATCGCCGCGAAGCGTCCACCGGGACGGAGCACGCGAGAAATCTCGGGGAAGGCTTCCGCGGTTCTGAAGTGGTGCGCGCAGCCGGAGGAATAAACTACGTCGAACGAGTGATCGGCGGAAGGGATCCTCTCAGCCGTTCCCAGCCTGCACGACACCTCCACGCCGCAGAGGCGTGCCAGCTCTGTACAACATTGGAGTTCCGAATCAACGGGAGAGACGAGGCATGCTTCTTTCGCTCCGGCCAACATGAGTTTCACCGCCTCCGTGCCTTTGCCGCCCAGTTGCAAAATCGACTTATTCCCGACCGGAGCTACGAAACGTAATGCCTCATATTCTGCCGGGCATTCGAATGTCGCTGCGAGCCAGAGAGACTTGGGTTCCGGGCATCCATCGTGCCTGTCCGCCGCGAAGACTCGGGCCAGCCCGGCAAAAGATAGAGATGGGCTCACGCTCGCGACACCCGTAATATCGTTTAGCGACGCGAGCCGCGAGACTTCGTCGGCAGCCTCGCGCTCGTAAAAAACAGCTTCGTCCGCGGAAATCGAGTTGTGTATGGCCGCTCCCGACAAGTTCTCACGTTTGTCCAACGTACGATTCCTCTGCGCGAACGCTGATTCCTTCGGCAGCGAAGCGCGAAAAACAACGCGCGGTAATCCAAATATCCTGACGCGGCCCCGGGTGCGTGCGGTCTCAGGGACTGGGAGAGATTGCTCCCTCGGATGCTGTGAAAGAGTCGTGTTTCGGTCTCGTAATCGCCCATATGGAACGTGCAGGGGCTCCAGTTGGCATGCAATAAAGCGCGAGCATTAGAAGGCCCAGTCCACCGGATAGCAAGGTCGTGAAAATCGAAATGTTGGCGAGGTTGTAGGCCGCATACGTCGTTACAAGAGCAATGAAACGCGGATCATGACGCCGGGTGAGTGAATCGAGCATCCAGAATACGAGCGCGCAAAGGACGGATACAAGGAGAATGCCTGGAAGTCCCCATCCGCCAATCCCGTCGGTCGCCCAGAAGTGAGCGGTCGCATCGAGGCTGGTCGTTCCCGAAGACGCCAGCCCGATCTCCTGTCCGACCGAGTATTGATATGGGTAGTGCACGAACCAATTCACTCCTTTGATGTGAGAAAAGTAAGTTAGGGGATTGCTTTGAAAGAAACTGTAATATTGGGCGGTGAGAAGGCCGTTGATGCTCAGAACGCGCATCAACACAACGAACAGCAAAAGCGCCTGAAGCGGGCCGGGGTCGTAATGCGCCCAGGCGTAAGAGAGACACATCCCGCCAATCAGCGCCAGAGCCGCGAACACCATCTTGAGGCCAAACTCAAACGTGTGCGTCTTGAGCAATGCATAAAAGCCGAGGATGAACGCCACGGAGAGGATCGACCCCTTGGTGCCGGCTACGCTATACACCAGGAGCTGGCCCAGCGCGCCAGCCATAAAGAACCATTTGCGGCGATAGTAGAGCCCGCATCCCATCAGAAACGGATTGACCGCTCCGGTCAGCAACATGAAGGCGTAGTTGACGTCGGTTCCCTCAGCAAGGTCGCTTGCGGCGTCTCGCAAGTCGTATACCTCGAGAAACGAAACGATCTGGAGATGGTGGCGAAAAACCACCACCATCCAAAGCGCTAAAGTTGCGGAGACGCACACGACCGCTCGCCAGAAAAGTTTTCGCGGGATGCGCCAAGGGTGAATCCGAAAAAGCGGGAGCAGGTAGTTACTGCCTGTGATGGCAAAGCCTACAAACAGCGCCCACATCAAGCGAGCGACTTCTGCCGGAGAATCCAGGCCCGCGTACAGGGGCACAAACATCGAAGGAATGATGACGGCGATGTACAGGACCCAATAAGATAGTTGAGAAGGGCGGCTCAGCTTGATCGGCATCCACAGGCTCGGAGTGACGCTCAAGATCCAAGCCAGCACCAGGTAGATTCCGGCCGGCGGATTGTAATCGAAGCCGAAGTATCCCCATATTGGATACAAGTAGTTCTCGTACATCCATTCGAAGCATGCGACATAGGCGATCACACCCATCACGAGCAGCAGGCGTCGCTTGTGCCGACTTGTTCTTTCGCTCAAGGTGTTGTCGAATCCCCCGTACTACCCGGGCAGACAAGCGAGGGCCTCGTTCCGGGGGGCTACGCCAAACGATCTTGTTTTGCTGCAGCGGGGAAGTCGGCGAATCGCGCTTCCGCTTGAGATGAACAAATGATGAATCCGACTCCAAGGGCAGCTGCGTAGACGCCTCCTGACGCCAACATCCCGTAGACAGCGCCCCGCAGTCCGAAATGAATGATCAGCGGTAGGCCAATCAGAAACGTTGCCGCACCGCTCGCGAGATAGCCGTAGAAAACGGCTTGCGGCTTCTCCATCGCTTTCAGGGCCGCATTGATTGTGTTGCCGACTCCCATTACGACTGGAAACAGGGCGAGAATCCCCGCAAGCGACGCTATATCGTCGAATCTCCCAGCATAGAGCACGTGCATGATCCGTTTGCCGAAAAGGTTGACAAAGGCTGCGAAGCCGCACGTGATTACGAAGCATCCGATGCAATAACTCCGCCAGAGAGAGACCAGCCCAGCGATTCGGCTCGAAGAGTAACGGAAGGACATCATCGGGAGAATCAGCAGCACCATCGCGACAAAAAGCTGATCGATGGGTGTAACCACATTGTAGAGCGCTCGCAGGTCTCCGACCTCTTTCATTGATAGAAATCCCGCTGCAAGCCAATAGTAACCCTGCGTCGTGAGCTGAAAGACGAGCGCCGTCACGAAAACCCACCGCGAGTATTTCCAGTGCTCCGCCCAGCATTCAGGCTCAATTTCTGTAAAGTCCCGGACGGGTGAACCCTTATGCGACTTCCCTGCAACGACCAAAGCTGCGATGCTCCAGGACACACCGAGAATCAAGAATGCAGCGAAGCCGTTCAGAGTGCCTGTGTGAATTGAAACCCACAATAGCCCCAGGCAAATCGCAAGGAAGATGGACGAGAACCTTGCCGCAAGATCCGGCCTGCGCCGTATGTAAAACGTCCGCCGCGCGAAAGAGGCCGTGAGAAGCACGCCGCACACGAGCGCCATTCCCAGGATCGTGCGGGATCGAAACGCGGGCACGGTCCAAGCAAGCGTTCGCCACAAGAGCAGCAGGACGGCCGTTAGACCAAAAGCAAAGCCGATATTCTTGCGCCAAAGCAATCGTGCGTACGCCGGAAAGTGCTCTCGATAACGCCCCGAGCCGTGGATCGTATAGGCTTCGAGAATCGCGGCATTGTGGAGTCCGGCCAGAAAGGTATAGACCGAGTACGTGAGCGCGAAGACGCCGTACTCTTCCTTGGTTTGCGTTCTCGCAAGAGCGATATTGACGAGAAACATTCCGCCCACCGAGAACCCCTGATCGGCGATGCTGAACCCGATTTGCCGAATTCGATCCCACGAAAGTGAATCAGGTCCGAGCGAGCGTGCCAATCGGCTAAAATGGGCCATCTTCCTTGGGCGCGCCTGATGGTTGGCAGATCATGGAATTCGTTCGACATCCTTGAACTCGATTTCCACTGCCGCCGATCTTGAAATGAAGTCCAAAGACAATACGACTCGATAGAGATTTTTCCTTCGAACGAGAATCCCTTCCGCCCCTTCCAGCGGGCCCCGGACGACCCGCACGCGCGATCCCACGGCCAGATAGGGGTGCGGTTCGATTCGAAGCGCGTTGGCCGCCCCGCTGCGCAGGAATTCAATATCGCGTTCGGGCATCGGGTAGGGTTGACCGTTGAAACTAACGATTCGAACGACGCTCGGAGTCTGCAAAACCTTCCATCGATCGGGCAAAGCGATGCGCACGAACACATAGCCTGGGAAGACCGGCAATCGCAGGCGCATCCGCCGGTCTTTCCATCGGCGAACCGATTCATACACCGGCAGAAAGGACTCGATGCCTCGTTCGACGAATTGCTGCTCGACGCGCCTCTCGTGCTGCGCGCAAGTGTAAGCGGCAAACCAGGGACACTCGTACTGGCGTTGCGACACGCCGTTTGCGGGACCTGTCTCACTGTCGTCACGAACCAGAAGCGCCGTCGATGTCACGGGGAGGTTCATTCAGGCACCTGATACAGCTTCGCCCCGTCAGCCACAGGGCTTCTCTTCACTTAAGCGCTTACTTCACAGTGACTTACAGCGCGTCGCGACTATTCCGAATGCTTTGTCGATTCGCTGCGCTGGACGAGCCGAACCCAGGCCCGGTTGGTCATCGCCTGGAACCGCGAGCCATTCGGCGCGGCCCACGGCATACTCGCATCCAAGGTCTGCGCAATTTCACGCGCAAGCGCCTTGCCGGGATGATTCGAGTCGATCTGGTTCCACTGCGCCCGCGCAAACACAAAGAGCGCGCCTGCGGCGAGCGCCAGCATTGAACAAGAAAGTACGATGGCCTGACGAGGCGGAAACGATTGTTTCTCAGGCACGTCGGGAAGATCGAGAACTTTGACGCTGGGAGTCTCCTTGGCTTCTTCGACCTTTGCCAGCTCATACTCTTGAGTCAGCGTTTCGAAGACCGTTTCCTCGACTTTGGTTCGCCGATACAAGTCGGCATAGCCCACGCCGAGAAGAGGAAGCTCCCTTATGGACGGATAACTCGTCTGGCCATTTCCGTCGTTCGATGGGGAATCCGTGCCAGACTTGCCGCCGAGTTTCTGAAGCTGCGAGCGAAGTTCGCCGACCCTCGCTTGTGCCTCTCGAATGCGGACGTTGTTGTCCGTATAGATCTGTTTCAGCCCTTCGAGTTCTGTCTGAGCGGCAATCAGCTGCCCTTGAAGAGCGCCTGCCGCTTCGATCATCGCCTTGCCTTGCTCCGGGATATTGAGAGCTGTGTTCTTGCTCTCAAACTCGCTGAAGTCTTTCTCTGCAGATTCGAGATCCTGCTTCACCTGGGCGAGGCGGTCCTCCAAGAAAACGCGTTCGCGGTGTGCGGAGGTCGTATTCAGCTGGACCACAACACGGTTCAACTCTTCCACGTATTCCTGCGCTATGTCCGCCGCCCGCTGTGCATTCCGGTCGGTCACGCGGACGGTGATGATCCCGCTCTTGCGGTCCTCGGAAATCTCAGTGTTACCGGCCAGATCGCTCCGGGCATCCTCCCAGCGGGGATCGCGGTAGACTTTCCGCAGGTCAAATCGGCTGATGACGTCGTCCCGGACGGTCCGACTTTGAAGGATTCCGATAAAAAGCGCGCCCGAGCTCTTCAGGCCCAGCGCATCACCGGCAAGAGCTCCCAAACCTTCTCCGGCCTGGCCTGCGAGGAGCGCCAGCTTCGCCATGCTCGTGTTGCTCTGGTCGGGAGGCATTAAACGCGTTGTCGATTCGTACCGATTCGGAACGAGAAAGGCGATCAGAAGCGAAAGAAGGAAGGCAACACTGGTGACGCGAATGAGAAACTGTCGTCGCAGCCAGAGCAGGCGGACTCTCGCCACCATCCGTTCAAGCATCTCCCGATCTTGACCTTCTTCATCGGGCGCTTCGATGAACCGAGGCACAAACTCATCCTTGTGGTCCGGCAGCGGCTGCATCACGGAATGTAACTTTTCGGTCATTCGGATTGCCAACGAATATCGCAGTTCAGATCACACATCTGATTTGTCCTTACCGTTTCCACGAATGCGGCCAGAACGCGACTTCGACAGACGATGTCCAGTTCGTTTGCGCTCCTGGAGCCAGAACCGGAGCAAACCACCTCTCGTACTGCACGGAGGCGGACATTGTCACGTCGTGGTGCAGCCACCAATTCACCTTCAACGAGCCGTCGTTCACCGTTTCTCCGCCGGGAATGAAATCTTTATCGACTTTTGCATTCCGGTACCCAAATTGGAGGCTGTTCCGGGAACTGAACCAGTACGTGCTCCAGGCTTGAACGCCCTTGCCTTCCCTCCCGATCCAGCTTCCGAGAATGTTTCCTTGGTTCGTGTAAAGGTCGTGATAGAAGTAGTCGAAGTAGACAAATTGACCGAGCGTGTTCTTATCGGTCGTCGTATCGGTGTATCCCGCCTCCACCCGGAGATCGAGTTTCGGAAAACCTGGCAGTCGAGGCATATAGAAGCCGGAACTCCACGCGGCCCGGGGAGGATTGGCAAGCGGCGTGACGTCATCGGCCGCGAACGAATCGGCATACACGGTGAGCCAGTTGCGTACAAACGGAACTTTGTAAGAAAAATCGACGCCGCTCGAGCGTTTTCCGGGATTCCCGGACGCGCCGTAATTCGTGGAAGACTTCACACTCACGTAGCTGTTCCAAATCGCACCCGGCGTCGTCGGCCTGCCAACGCCTCCAAACTCCACCGTCCGGCTAAAGCCGAATTCCAGGTTTGCGGTTGGCTTAAAACCGATTTTTTCACCGTGCATCAGGGGCCGCGGGGGGAATTCGTTGCCGGAAAGCTTTCCCACAAAGAAATCAACCTTCATGGGGCCCAGCAAGCGAGACACCAGCGGAACGCTGTACGGCGCAATGCGGCTCGCGCGGAACATATAGATCGGCTCGGCGTTATTGCTGAAGATCAAAGCTCCGCCTTCGCCCGGACCCCACCAGAGGCTTTGCTTGCCAAATGAAAAATCCCAGCCTGCGACGTTGGCTGCGACATAGGTGTCCAGGAGCGTGAATCGGTTCACTGCTTCGAAAGGAGTCGCCGGCTGCAGGGGGTTGGCATCCGCCGTAGCAATCGCTTGGCGAGCCGCCAACGAATACGCAGGCGCAAAAGGAGCATGCTGGAATTCGCCGCGAACGTAAAGAGTGAAGCGGCCGTCGGTGCCATAGCCCGAGAATCCGTCGTAGGTGTTGAATCCTTCTTCATATGGGCGGCCGTAATCGTTGATAATCGTCTGGCCGAAATGATCGCTGTCGTGCAGTGGCGGGCCGCTGACGTCGGTGGCGCCCGCATAAACCGATTCGAGATGTACGGATTTTCCATTGCCTCCGCCGCCCTCATCGAGGTCGCCGCGAAATTCGGCGGCAAGTGCTGAATACAGCCGATCAGCCTCTTCCGGAACCGGCGCATCGTCTCGGATTACGTCTCCGGCTTCCTCCACCAATTGCGCGCACTCAATCCGAGTCCACGGACGCATGCCGAGGTATTCCGAGTGGATGTAGCCAAGCGCTGCGAGCCGCTCGATTGCCGGATAGATCCAGCTATCGAGTTCCACGTATGGCGAGCCCACGCTGCCCGAACTTTTGCGCGGCATCTCCTCGCGGGATTCCGCATACGTTTGCCATTCGCCGCCAAGCTCCGGGTCGTGATGGCGCCGATAGACTTCCTGCGCCACGAACCAGCCAATCGCGCTGCCGACGAGAACATCCGTCGGGAAATGTTGCTTGGCATCCACTCGCGAAGCGCTGACGGCCGATGCCAAACCATAGGCAAAAAGAGAGGTCAAGGGGCCGGGATACTCGTGCGCAATCACGCCCGCAATCGACCAGGCGGCCGCCGAGTGTTCTGAAGGGAACGAATCGCCGCCTTGCCAGAAGTTTCCCTGGTAGTTGTTTTGCAGCGGGCGTTCTCGTTGAAAGGCATATTTGAGCGCGTAGGTGACGGCCAGGCTGTTGACAGCCGCCTCGCTGGCCAGAAACCCCGTCTCGCTCTTGTGATCGTCGTGGGTGATGCGACCCCAAAAGTAGAGGCCTCCCGCAGTGGCTGCCAGTGAAGCAAAGCCGTAGTTCGAAAAGTCGTTGTTGTACTTCAGCCGGCTTGCCGAGTTCGAGAGGTGCTTGCTGACTTCCGTGTCTGTGGCGAGCATTCCCCCTGCCAAAACCCCGAGCGGCACGAGCCAATCTGCGTCGGCCAGATCGAGATGGGCCGGGCTCGTCCAAATCGCCCTTTGGTCCTCAGCGATATTTGTGAAGAGGTGCGGCCCCAAGGCAGTGCCGTAGTCCATCGAGTTTGCGGATGAATCTGAAAATGAGTCAGAGGATTTCTTTTGCGGCCGTGGCTTTGGCTTCGACGGCTTGTCGTCCGTTGCATTTCTTCCGACCGATGCTCTCTCATTGGGCTGCGGCGACGAAGACTGCGAATAGCAGCAGTTCGCAGTCGCCCCTTCGATCGCCGTAAGCAGGCAACAACTGAACACGAAGCTTATCCTCCATCTCGACATTCCTAATTCACTCTAATAACGCAAGGCGATAAACACAGTGCTTGCAATCGACGACGCTACCTGCGCCGACGTAAACAAGTTCTGCCAATTCGGCCCGCCGCCGACTGCCTTCTCCGGAACCACCACGGTGTCCCCCGGTTCGAGCGTCGCGCTCAGCGAATCGCCCGTCCACAGGCCTTTCTTTGAGCCAATCACCGATCCGTCGGCACGGATGACGAAAACGTCTTTTTTGTTCGCCAGGGTCGTGGGCCCTCCGGATTGGCCTGAAATACCATTTCGCACTTTTGCCCGGGCGATAGGAAACCGCCGTGGGATTGAACACTTGGCCCGTGACCATCACATAGTCCGGCCTCTTGGGAACCACCAATGTGTCTCCCGCACGAACCTCGATGTCCGCCGAAGTATTACTCCAGCGCTTGATGCTCGAGGAGATGCGAATGTCGACGCGGCCTACAGGGGGATTGGCGCTGAGCTCGGTGAGAGTGGTTTGATATTGCGCGAGAGCTGCCTCTTTTGCCTGCTTCTTCTGCGGGTCGGTGTCCGGCAAAAGTTCGAGGTCTCGTTCAGCGTCCTTCACTCGCAGGATCATTACGTCCTGCTGATTCGCTTCTAGCTCGCGCACTTGCACTCGCTGTAGCACCGCTCCGTAGGGATATGCGCCCGGCTGGAAACCACCGGCTCGTTCGAGGACAGAGCTGAGCCGCTCGCCCGGCTGAATACCGTACGTTCCCGGATGCTTCACTTCGCCCTTCACGCTGATCGAGGCGCCCAGGTCGTTCCAGCCCGGCAGTTGCCGGATCGTCACAACGTCGCCGTTGTGCAACGGCACGTTCGCCTTGGGATCGCCGCCAAGCGCCGCAGCAAGTTCGATCGGCTCGTGCTGGCCGCTCAATTTCGAATCGTTGGCCCAGTCGTAACTCGTGAGGTCCGCGACCTGCGTGTCCGCGCTGGGTTTGAGCCCTCCGCCCACTCGAATCAGATCGGCCACTGTCATATTTGTCGTGAGCGGATAGCGGCCCGGCTTTCCGACTTCGCCTTGCACGTAGACCGTGGCGGGTTGCTCGGCATCTGGGCTTCGATGAACCAGAATCCGATCCCGGGGGGTCAGAAGAATATTCTCGGTGGGATCGCCCGCCAAGGCTTGGCTAAGGCTGACACTGAAAATTCTCAGCTTGCCGTCGCTCAAATAGCGGAATACCTGCACGTCGCCGGTGTCCGCGTCCGGAGAAAGTCCGCCGGCCAGGTGAATCGCGTCGCTCAGCCGAATCTGCCCCGAAGTGCGGAAGGTGCCTGGGCCGCGCACATCCCCCCATACCGAAACCGTGGGCGTATTCTCAAAGTCGTAGCGTCCGAAGATTCGCACCGTATCCATTGGCTCAAGAAGCGGCGCATGCGAAGGGTCGGCAAGCGCCTCCGCGAGATCGAAGCCCTGCACGCTCGGGTGAAAATCGGGTGCATTCAGGCGGATGATTTCCGCGTACCGCGCGGCTGGCTCCGGCAGCAGGTCCTTATATGACGAAATCACATCGGTCACGCGCATGTCAGGCCGGTAGGAATACTTGCCGGGCCGAACGACGTGACCTTCGACATACACAGCGTTCTGGTTGTACGGCGCGATGGGGAACAGACGGATGCGGTCGCCGTCGTGAATTTCGAACGAAGAGAGCTTCTGGGCGATCTCGGAAGAATCCGCTCCTTCCGGAATGTCGAGGCTCATCATCGTCTGCGCTTCATGAGCCACCATGCGTTGCACTTCAATGTGCTGCAAGGCCGCACTCGGGAGCAGACCGCCGGCAAGATCGAGAACGCTGGCCAGGTCCTTTTCGTCTTTTAGCTCATAGACCGCCGGGCGGCGCACCATCCCTTCGACCGTCACCTGCGGACCGATCGGCGGTACAAGAACCGTGTCGCCATTGTCGAGTCGTCCGAAGTCGCCTTTGACCCCATGGAGAAGCAGGTCGTACAGGTCCACCACCTGCACCAGCTGATTGCCGCGATACTGCTTCACAATGCGAAGCGATCCGCGCGGCGTCGGCCCTCCGGCGGCAAACAGCGCATTCAGCGGCGTCGAAAGCGAGCTGATGTCGTAAGCCCCCGGATGGACCGCGTCTCCCACCACATAGACTCGAATCGTCCGCAAGCGGGAGAGAGACACATCCGCCGAAACGTCGCGGAATTCGCTCCGCAACACCTGTTGCACGCTCTGCTGAACGTCTGCGAGGCTCTTCCCGCTCACGAGCACCGGCCCGACTTCGGGCAGGCTCACGCGCCCCTCTCTATCGACCGTGCGATACAAACGTTGCGAAACGCCACCCCACAAGTTGATGGCTAATCCGTCTCCGGGCCCCACCACATAGTCGGGCCCTGCGGGCAGATCCATCGGGATCAGCTGGGGATCTCGTATCCCACCTTCGAAGACATCCATCCCGAATCGCGTGGGTGCGCTCGGATGCGGCGTCGCCTGCAGATACATGTCGTAGAGGGAGGGAATGTCGCTATAGGGATTGCGAGTGCGCGTCATTTCCACCGGCTGCAGAAATGCTTGATTCTGGTAGGGCTCCGTCAGTCTCTGCGCAGATCGGAAGGGTCCGGTGGTCGCGGACAAACCCGCGTGGCCCTCGTTCGCTTCGTTTGCAGTCGACGGAATACCCGTCATTCCATCCGTGGGCGCCGCGTTCATGGCCAGATCCGAGAAAGGGTCCGCGCCTTCGGAATTCGCCGACGGCATGAGCGAAGCCAACTGTCCGCTCGTGGCGCTTGCACCCGGCTGCGGCGTGAGCGGCCCGAACGGATTCGCTCCAAGGCTGGGCGACGGTTGGCCGGACTCATCGTTTGGGCCCGTGAGCGATTGCGTTAAGTCGCCGGCGAATTGCCCGCCCGGCGGCTGCCTGAATTCGGCTTGTTCGAGCGAGCCTCCATCTTGCTGGGGAAGATTTTGGGGCGGGGGCGCATTCGGACTCCTCATGGGAGGAGACATTTCGTGCTGAAACTGCCGCTCGGGCCCTTGGGCAGGAGACGCACGCATCTGTTGGCTGCCGCACCGCTTATCGAGCTGCGGATCGCAAGCAGTCGTTTCTTCCGAATTCTCGCCCGGCCGCTGGCGGGCTGTGGCCAGCTCTTCTTCCTGGTCTTGCGCAAGCCACTTGACCCGCTCTTGGACCAACAGATCCTGCTCCTTCCCAAGTTCCGAATCGGGATTCACTTTCGGAACCAGATAGCCGTAGCGCTGAAGCAGCAGCGTCGCGATGCTCCGGAACCGCACATCCGTCTCCAGCCGGTCGAAAATAGCGTCGTTCGTCAGATCCGACTCACTGACGATTTGCCCCTGATCGGTCGCGTCCTTTGCAACCCACCGTTTCAGTTCGACCATCAATCCCGCGTCCTTTACCAGCACTGTCTTGATATCGGCCGGAGATGCCGCCACCAGACTCATGTTTTCCTGGCCAAGCTCAGAGGAAGGCATCGGAGCCTGCCGCCGATCTTGCGCTTGTGCGGCGCAACAACAGGTTAGGCCGAGGAACAAAATCGACCCCGCATGGAGCATCCTCGCGAGCATTCTGCGTGAATGAGCGAGTTTCTCTCTGATTTCGTGGGCACTCATTGAAGCCCCACGTCGGGCTGCGTTATGCCGCGCAAGGCGTTGAGCACGCCGGCCTCGGACGCTTCAATCTGATTGGATTGGACTCGAAGCGACGCCCAATAGAAGACGGTGCTGTTGCGGTCGGCAGCGATCGCGATGATCTTGGTATGCGGGTGACTCTGCAAAATTGCCTCGCAGAAGTTGGGCGGCCGATCATGACTATCGAGCGCCACGATCAGGAAATCCGGCTGGGTCTGGTCGACTGCCCCTCCGACTTCGGATTCGTCCAGGATCTCGCCAACGATTTCTATATCCGGTTGATCGGAAATGGTGGCCATCACGAGTTCGCGCATAAGGCGCGGGTGGTTCGCGACAAGAACCCGGATGGGCTTCATGGAATCCTCTCCGCAACTCCGAGTATCTGGAAAGCGGTACCTCGGCAACAGGCTCAAATTCGCCTCAGCGAATGGATGTGACGATCTTAGTTACTTTGGAAGGGAAGTAACTGGACGCGACTGACTCACTTTAGGTACTTGCAGACGATCGTACCTAGGTTGAGTACCCAGCGCTCCTGGTACCGAAAGACGATGCCTGATTTTGGCACACCTCAAATACGCTGAGCCGACTCGACACACCCACCTTTCGCAAAATCCGGTGGATGTGATTCTTGACGGTCTGCTCAGACAGGCTCAAGTAATTGGCGATCTCCTTGTTGCTTAATCCTCGACCGATCAGAGGAATAAGCTGTTGTTCGCGCCGGGTCAGCCCCCATTTCGCGCGCCTCTGGCTGTTCGGCAACTCTTCGGTCTGCGTCGCAACGAAGTCGAAGAGCACCTGCATGTACTCCGGCGGACATACGACCTGCCCTTCTGCGACGGTGCGAATCGCCGACACGACATCGGCGGCCGACGCGTCCTGCAGCACATATCCGCGCACGCCCCCTCGAATCGCCGTCAGGAAACGGTTGTGGTCATTCTCCATCGCAACGAGAACACACGCGAGCGAGCGGCTGAGATTAGGAAGGGCAGGCGGAGGATTCCCGAAAAGAAACTGCATCGAATCCAGAACCAGTATGTCCGTGCCGGAGGCGAGGATTTCCTCTCGAGACGCGGAACCGGGCGCTCGTGACGCAATGATCTCCAAGTCTGTCTTCTTGCTCAGGATTCGTGCGATCGATTCTCTCAACAGACGGTTGCAACAAAGGGCGAAGACCTTCGCTTTGCTTCCCACAAAAGCTCCTCAGAAAAACAAGTGTCCACGGCTCTGGACCTCGTTAGATCGTAGACACACGATCCGCTGTGTTGTGGCAAAGAACCAACTCGACTCTCAATAAAGTATCGTGACGGTGTGCTACGAATTGTCGGTATCTGTGCGATTTATCAGTGAGGAAAGCCTCCGATTGTGATTGCATGGGCCGAGTGACGACTATCCCAACTGTTCTGAACTCCTCGCAACCCGAAATACATAAGCACGTTACGGCCCGTTTCTGAAGCTCGCCCGTCATGTGGCAAACCAGCAAAGCGGTGCATTTGCCGAGTCCGGTATGGGGCACCCGACGCGCTTTCGAGCCGCCATGCGAGGCACGTCGCGCGTCAGCGGCTTTCTTAGCCAAGAGCAGTGCGCGGTAACCGCTGGCTTTCCACGGCAGGGAATTGGGAGAACTGGCTGCAAACAGTGGAGTTTTGCGGATTCTTCTACGACCTGACTATTGGTAACCTGTCGGAATCACGGTATTCGCCATCGAGTGTTCCGAATAGGTGCGCGGAGCACGAACGTACCTATACCTATTGCTGTTTCCGCGGTTCGTTCAAATCGGGAATTGAGAGGGGCGTCGCTTTCGATCGAGTTCGTTCGCCCACAGCAAAATGTCGAGCAAACGGGCCCGATCGATGTTTTGAAGTCCCGCGTGAGTGATAAGCAAACTGGCAATCTTGGCCGGACAGTCTTCGAGGAAATCGGAAGCCGGCTCCCTTTTCCCGTCTCCGCTTGTCATCCTGTGCGCATCTTCCGCTCGCTCATACTCTTCCAGCCTGTCGTAACAATGAGCCACAAGATGGCTCAGGCAAAGGAAGCGGGAATCGATCGAGGAAACGGAGCGCTGCGAACATTGAGCCGAGTCGCAAGGAATCGACTTTCCAGTGAACGCGTGAGCATCGTGTGGGTGAAGGGGTGGCTGTGAGTCGTCTCTTGTCACGCTGTGCCCATCTTCTCTTGAGATGTTGTTCCACATGTGTTCTTCGCAGTCCTTACCCAACGCGTGCTGAGAGCAGAATTCAGCAGATGGTTGCTGCTTTGCCTTGACGGCGAGGCTCGGTTGGTTGCGGAAGAGTCGCCTGGAATGTTTGCACCTTTGTACACAGGTCAATCAGCGGCGAGAGCAGTGCGCGAACCGCAGGGAATTCTTCCCAGCAATTGTTTTCAGCTTGATCTTCCTCTTCCCAGAAAGTAAGTACCAAAAGGCTCCGCGATTCCTTTTGCGCATGCAGGACCATCGCGCCGGCGAATCCTGGCGTTTGGCGCAATACGTCGATCAACGGTGCCTCGATACAAGTCTTGAGCTCTCGAATCTGTCCTGGCTTGGAGATGAATCCCACGGAGCGAACATGACTAGTCATGCGGACCATATCTTTCCCGTGTGCAGATCTCCCGCTTTCCAAAAGTCCATCGGCCAACCGAACCTTGGAAGAGTCCGCGATTGCCATCTCAATAGGTGCCATGCACGTCCTCCCTGGCCGGCCCGAAAAAGGCGCTGACGCGGAACTCTAAAGACGATTTGTCAGGCAGACCATCCGGAGTCCGGGGGTTGCGGGCGGATGGTCTGTCTGACTCGGAACCGCCAACGGCATTGGCGGTACCTTCGCTTCATCAGAGGGATAGTGCGCCAGGTGCTGTGAACGTTTCATGCTGGGACGAGATTTTTTCGCGAGGCGGATTTCGCCAGAAAGGGATTGAAAAGTCGGAGCACGCTCGAATGGGGAGCCTGGCGGCAGGTTCATTGCGCAAGCCAGTAGGCGAAGATATACTTCTGGGCTCGTCGGCCGGGGGTTGTGTGGAACTGTTCTTCTTCGATCAGGCCTATTTCCGGCGTCTCCGGGACCGCGATCCCCTGACGGAATCCCACTTTGTTGCCTATTTTAGCGACCTTCTGCAAATCAAGCTGAGGGCGCGGTTTATCTCAGCGTCGGCCGTGGAGGACATCAAGCAAGAGACGTTCATGCGCGTTCTGAAAGCCGTCCGAAGCGAGACAGGGATTCGCGAGCCCGAGAGGCTCGGCGCCTTCGTTAACTCTGTATGCAACAATGTTTTAATGGAGTTCTACCGCTCTTCGTCGCGTACGGAGCAAGCCGACGAGAATGCCCCGGACCCGCCGGACCGGACGGTGGACCTTGAGGGTTTCCTGGTCACGAAGCAAACATGCGAGCATGTGAGGCGCATTCTCCGGCAGTTGCCCCCCAAGGACAAGCGGCTGCTCCACGCGCTATTCCTGGAGGAGAAGGATAAGGACGAGATATGCCGGGAGTTTGGGGTCGATCGAGACTATTTCCGGGTTCTTTTGCACCGCGCCAAGGAGACCTTCAAAGTGATGTATCAAAAGGGCTCGCAAACCACGGGCGCTAAAGCACTTCTGTTTGCATTTGTGATGTATATGGAAATATAGGCGAAACGATTCGGGGTCAGAATTCACTACTCAGACGTGGGTATGAACCATTCAGATGCAATACGACTGAAGGCCACTGAGCAGTACCTGCTCGGAGAGATGGGCGGGCCGCTGCGCGACGAGTTTGAGGAGCACTTCATGGAGTGCTCCGAGTGCGTCGCGGATGTTCGGGCCGGCGTGGCATTCATCGAGAGTACGCGGGAAGTGCTGCGTCTGGAGCCCTCCGTGGAAGTCGAAAACGTCAGGGTGCGTCGCCCGGTAGGTTGGCTTGCGGCGTTCCTGCGGCCGGCGGTTGCGGCGCCAGCCCTGTTGATCCTGCTAGCGATCGCGGGCTATCAAGGGATAGTAACGATTCCTCGCATCAAATCGCAGCTTTCTCAGGCGACCGCGCCCAGGACGCTAAAAGCATTTTCGCTGATCGGCGCGAACTCGCGTGGCGAGACGCCAGTAGTTGTGGAGGTTCAGCGGAATCAGCCGTTTGCCTTATACCTCGACATTCGCCCCGATCCCGCGTTCTCTCTGTATACATGCGAAGTTGAAAACGCCAGTGGGGCACCCGCGTTTTCCGTACAGGTCTCCGCGCAACAGGCTAAGAACACGGTGCAGATTTTCGTTCCTGCTTCCCGCCTCACGCCCGGGCCTTATATGATGGTCGTGCGCGGCATTGCAGCGCCCCAGGAGGCGCGCAGCGGCGGAGTCGAAGTGATGCGTTCTCATTTCTCGGTCGAATTCCTGAAATAGGCGATCCACGCAATTTCAGAGGGAAGACTTCAAAGGAAAGGAAATTGTGCGATGGCGGATACTGCACCTCTCAAGTCGTATCACTATAATGCTCACGCTCATGGGCTGAGCGGGCGATTCGACCGGCCAGTCGAACACTTCATTGAGGTGCAAGCTGCGACTTCGCTTCCCACGACGGGCGGGCACGGCAACTCGCGTGTCAGCAACTTTCAGTTCCAAGAGTTCGTGTCGTTCAAGTCCGCGTATTCGCACGTTTCGGGCAGCCAAAAACGCGAAGATGGAACGTACACTACGCTGACGACGGCTACAGTCGAGGGATTGAACATCCTGGATGTCGTCACGGCCGACCGGATCGTGGCTCGGCTCGCTTCGCAGCACCCGGCTGAACATGACGAGCCGCACATCGCGGTCCTGGGCAGCAAGTTTGAGAATCTTCGGATTGCGGGATGCCCGGCCGAGGTCGAACTCAATCACGAACTCTTCCTGCGTCTCGATACCTTCGATGCGATCCGGAAAGAGCTTGCATCGAATGGCGATTTCCGCAAAATGGCGGAGGATCCATTTCGGACGGGGCAGACGCAGAAAGTGCCGCCAGACCCACAGGGAGTTTTTCTTTGCTCGCTTGCGAAAGACATGAAGACGACTTGCCCGGGCGTGAAACGCCAGGGCCACGCCTTCATCGTGCCGCAGTTCGGGAAAGTATTCGTGGCCGAGATGCTGGCCAAGCACGGGAGTCGCACGCTCACGATGCTGCGCGTCGAGATGGGCTCGCCGGTGAGCGGCACGGCCCTCGCCGCGGAAGCCATCATCAATGGCAATCCGTGGCCGCCGTAGGATTTTTTTGTTTCGCGCTGGCCATTGCGAATTCAGGCTGCGGCCGGCGCGACACGTACACCGCATCCCAGGTCTACCAGGATTGCCGGCTCAAGTTGGAACGAGGAGAGCTCAACGAAGCGCAGGCGCCGGTCGACCGTGAGCTGCGCAATTTCCCCGACCCAAACTCCGAATGGCATTGGCGGTTCACGATCCTCAAAGCTGAAATACTACTCTACAAGCGGCTGACGAAAAACGCCCTCGATCTGCTTCGCCCCGAACTTCCGGTTTCGCTGGCAACCAGCGATCTCGCCGTGCGCCGAAAAATCGTGCAAGGTGGCGCCGAGGGCTTTCTGTTTCACTTTTCGGAGGCGGAAGAGCGATTCGCGGAGGCCGAAGCGCTTGCCACGAAGTATCACCCCGAGCTACTCGGTGAACTCGCGCTGCGCCGGGGCACGCTATGCTTTCTCCGAGACGACGCACCGGGAGCAGAATCCGAGTTCCGCAAAGCCCTGCAGATCGCGCGGCAGCAGAAGGATCAGTTCCTCGAGGTTGCGTCGTTGGGAAGCCTTGGTTTGATTGCCGCGCAGCAAGAACGCTATGACGAATCGATTGACTGGGATCGAGAGGCCCTGGACTTGTCCCGGTCGATCGGCGACCAGGGGTCGGAGGGCAACATCCTCGGCAACATGGCGTGGAGCCTGTTTGAACTGGGTGATTACGAGAATTCGGCCAATCTTTTTCGACAAGCCGAAAAGTCCGCCGCGGAACGGGGAAATGCGGCGGCGGAGCTCAGTTGGAGCGTCGACATTGGCGGCATCGATTTCTATCTACGCGACTATTCGCTCGCGGAGCAGGAAACTCGCAAAGCGCTCGGCCTGGCGCGTCAACTCGATCAGCAGGATCAGGTGGCGCGATCGGAGAATGTCCTCGCCGACATTGCGATCCAAACGGGCAGGATTCAGGAGGCGGACAATTGGACGCAACAAGCCTTGAGAATTTTTCGCGCCAATGGCGACCACGACGGCGAGGTGTCGTCGACCGTGATGGAGGGACGAGTCGAGGGTGCCCGTCACAACGTTTCCGCAGCCGAGCAACTATTGGAGCGAGTGATTCGCGATCGGGCGGCGGGCTCGTCGATCCGCTGGGCGGCGGAGGCGCGCCTCGCGGGCGTCTACGAGAATGCCGGGCTTCCCGTCGCCGCGGAGCGGGAGTTTCGCAAATCCATCGCGACGGTGGACGAGGCTCGCTCCTCCGTTACCGATGAAACGCTGCGCATCTCTTTTCTGACGAACGCAAAAGAACTGTACGACGACTATATCGGATTCCTCATTTCGCGCCACCGCAATGAGGAAGCTCTTGGTGTCGCCGCCCTCACTCACTCGCGAACGCTGCTGGAAGGCCTCAATCTGGCCCCTGAGGAGAAAAGCATTCGAAGCGGGGAGGTAGGTTGGGATCAGATCGCACGGCGCGAACATGCGGTGATCCTGTGCTACTGGCTCGGCGCGGGCCATTCCTATCTTTGGGCGATCGCGCCGTCAGGCGCAGTCAATCTTTTCGTATTGCCGCCGGAGGAACAGATTGATCCGATCGTGCAAGCGTACGGGAATGCCTTGCTCGGGCCTCTCGACGTGCTCGACACGGCCAATCCCGACGGCGAGCGTCTCTACCAGATGCTCGTCGCACCAGCAGCAGGCTTGATCTCGAAAGGCTCTCGCGTCGTGATCGTTCCCGACGGTAGCCTGTGCGGGCTAAATTTCGAGACACTCTTGGTTGCTTCTCCGACTCCGCATTATTGGATCGACGATGCGGTAGTTGCATATGCCGATTCGCTTCTCCTTGTCGCCGCCGCGAAGCCGTCTTCACCGCCGAAGCACCCCCGGCTGCTCCTAATAGGCAATCCTGTCTCGCCGGGCGACGAATTCCTGAAGCTACCCCAGGCCGGAGTCGAGATGAGCGACATCGAGAGATATTTTCCGCCTAACGAGACGACCGTATTTTCCGGCCGTGAAGCGACTCCCGAGGCTTATCTGAAGAGCGAGCCGGAGCAATTTACATACATTCACTTCGTCGCTCACGGCACGTCGAGCGAGCTTAGACCCCTTGAGTCTTCGGTCGTTTTGACCAAGCAGGGCGATTCCTTCAAGCTCTACGGCCGGGACATCGTGAAGCTTCCGCTCAAGGCGACGTTGGTCACAGTCTCCGCTTGCAGCGGCGTGGGCTCGCGCAATTACTCGGCGGAGGGAATTGTCGGCCTATCCTGGGCATTCTTGAGAGCGGGTGCACGCGGCGTGATCGCGGCCCTCTGGGAAGTTGACGACGCCTCCACCGCGACTCTGATGGACGGACTGTACGCCCAAATCGGCGCGGGGAAGGATCCTGCAGTGGCGTTGCGAAATGCGAAGCTCGCATTGCTGCATTCCAGCGGTGTTTACCGCAAGCCCTTCTACTGGGCCCCCTTTCAGTTCTATCTCGGTTCGTAGCCTCTTCTTCCATTTCGGGTTTGTGGGCTATCGACTTATAATCCCAATACCAAGGCTACCTTGCTCTTGCCCGAACCCGACCTCAGCGCGGAGCGCTATTCGCTCGCCGTCATCACCGATGACGCCGATATCTTCCCTGAAATCCGAAGACACTTGGGCGGAGAGTTTCGTACTTCTCTCGCGACCAGCGAAGACGAAATTAGAGCCGTCATCGACCGCGACGACGTTCATGCCATTCTCTTCAGCCTGGATGCCATCGGCGAGGGGCCTAGCGACGGCCTTCAGGTCCTCGAGGAAATTCGCAGAATTCGCGACGACGTTGTCCTGGTCGCTTTCACACGCAGCAACCAGCGCACGATTCCGTTGAAAGCCAGCCAGGCAGGGGCCGACGAGTTCTTTCTTTTCCCGATCAACTACGACGAGCTCAAAATTGTGCTGTCGCGCGCGATCGAGAAGCGCGCACTGGAACTCGAAGGCCGCCGCCTGGTCCAACAGGTGGAGAGCAAGGCCGTGTTTTTCGGGCTGGTTGGCGCGAGCCCTGCCATGCAGAAGGTGTACCAGGCGATTGAGGCTGTGGCTGGCACCGGAGCATCCGTTGTGATTCGCGGCGAAAGCGGTGTCGGAAAAGAACTCGTGGCTCGGGCGATCGTTCAGTGCAGCGATCGTGCCGCACAACCGTTCGTCTGCCTGAATTGCTCCGCTCTGCCGGAGAGCCTTATGGAGTCCGAGCTTTTCGGCTACGAAAAGGGCGCGTTTACCGGGGCGGATGCCGCCAAGCCGGGCCTCATCGAACTTGCCCATTTGGGCACGCTTTTTCTCGACGAGATCACGACCTTGCACCATAGCCTGCAGAGCAAGCTGCTGCGCGTCCTGCAGGAACGGTCTGTGCAGCGGCTGGGCGGCCGTTCGGCGAAGCGAATCGACTTCCGCCTGATCACGGCGACGAATGAGGATCTCGAGGATTGTGTCCGCAAAGGCCGCTTTCGAGAGGATCTATACTTTCGCATCAATGTGGTGCCTATCACCGTTCCGCCGTTGCGGCAACGCCAAGGCGACGTGGCGCTTTTGGCCGACCACTTCATGCGGATTTACTGCGCCTCCATGAAGAAGCCTCTGAAGACGCTGAAGCCCGATGCGCTGGAGGTGCTGGAGGCCTACGAGTGGCCCGGAAACGTCCGGGAGCTCGAAAACGTGATCCAGCGCGTAGTCGTCATGGTCGGCAGCCCGGTTGTGGACATGGAAAACCTGCCCCAGCAGCTTCTGCAGCATAGCGCCACCGTCCAGGAGGCCATTTTGATACCCGAGGAGGGCGTCGATTTCGACGCCGAGATGGAACGCGTCGAGATTGCCTACCTGAACGCGGCCCTTCGGCGCACCGGTGGCAAGAAGAGCGCGGCGGCCGAACTTTTGCGGCTGGATGGACAGCGAATGAAATACCTCTGCCGGAAGCACAGGGTCCAATAGAGCGCAGACTGGTAAAAATTTAACTATCTGCAGTTAAAATTTTGACCAGCGGGCTAAATTCTCACCATTTGGCGCCTGCAGGCCGCTAGTACTTTCGTACTAAGCCCTTTATTTACAGCTGGAGAGCCCACTGACCGGAGCTTGAGGCGATTGGCAATTCCCATGCATTAGGTAATGTTGCACGGCGAAAACAAAATTGAGCGCGGGGAGCCAGCCATGTCGATTGAAAAGAAGAGCCTGATCAGCACTCTCAAGACCACGAAGAAGGCCAACGCGGTAAAGGACGACATTTCCGGCGCGGCGGCCACGAGCCCCGCCCAGAAAATGCCGAACGTGAAGCATGCGAACGTAAAGCACGCGAACGTGAAGCACGCGAACGTGAAGCATGCGAACGTGAAGCATGCGAATGTGAAGCATGCGAATGTGAAGCACGCTGTGGTGAAGGGGATATAATCGCTTCGGACCATCTTGGCAAAGTGCCAACCGAAGGCCCCGGCTCAAGTCGGGGCCTTCTTTCTTCTACCAGATTTTTCTAGCGAAGAAACGCCAACCTTCCTGCCAGACCAGTCCAGCCAGACTGCGGCGTTTTCCATAAATCCGTGCGGTCCCAATCATCCCGGGCTTGAGCTGCCCGTCGGGGTTGTCGATTTCGATTTGTGCTGCGTAGAAGTTCGCCACGGCCAAGCCCCTGAACTGGCTGACCTGCGCCAGTGCCGGATCGATTTCCGACGATTTCGGCGCCAAGGAAATTACCCGCGCGTCGAGCCTGCCCCAAAGTCCGTCAACCTCCATCCGAGCCCGCGCCCCGATCGTCATCTTGTAAAGATCGTGCTCAGAAACGAAAATGCGGGCGCGCATCCGGCTCAGATCAGCAACTTCCGCCAGTGTTGTACCAGCAGGCGCGTAGGTTCCCAGCCGGTCGGCAACGCGCGGCGTGAGTATGACCCCCGAAATTGGACTTAGGACACTGAGGCCAGAAGTCTCCGCTTGCAAGTCGCTGGCCTGTATTGCCAACCGGTTGCGTTCCTGATCTGCAGCGCCGAAATCCGCGTAGTGCAGTGCCGCCGAATTGGCCTGCATGGACGCCACCTCATAATCCGCCTCCGTGCGGGCCAACTCCGATTGAAGCGGCAGGTCGCGGAGCTGGACCAGCATATCGCCTGCCCGAACGTGGGCGCCCTCGTCCGCATAGACGCGCGTCACGCTGCCCGGAACTACGTTGCGCACGATCGCAGTTCTCACAGGATCGAGCACAAACCGCCCTTCTACCGAGTCGTGCCAGAGCGGCAGCATGAGCACCAACGCCGCCGCCGCGCTGATCCCCCAGGGATGCCGGGAACGAAACCACGTCCAAACGCGATCTTTCTTGTCCAAGTAGACAAATTTCATAAAGTTCACCAGTATGCGGATTCTCGAACGAAATATCAGGGCCGCTGTTGCGAGCTCCGGAACGAACGACCAGTCGGGGTCAAAATTGCGGAAAACATTCCCCACCAGTCTTGCTACTACGTAGAGCACGGTGTAACTGTACAGGCCAGACAGCAGAGCGTATACCACATAGCCGAGCCGACGGCGCCGCGCCACGTACGGCACCTCCACCGGAAGCTTCCAGATATGCCGCTTCACCCAGGCGGACAAATAGGCCGTCGAATTCTCCTTCAAATCCATTAAACCGAGAATCTCGCTCATGATGTAGTAGCCATCGAGCTTGATCAGTGGATTGAAATTGATCAGCACCGAGGCAATGCCAGTGATGAGCATCATCATGTAGGCGACCGAATGCAGCATCGTATCGGGAGGCGACATCCACCAGATAATGGTTGCCACTACGCAGATGTAAAGCTCGGACCACGCGCCCGCGAGTGCGATCACCATCCGCTGGTAGCGCGAAGCGAATACTTCGCCTTCCGTAGTGTCTGTGTAGAATCCAGGCGCGAGATAAATCAGAAGAAGGCCCATGGAAGGAACCCTGACCGCCGTAGTGCTTGCATGCGTGTCCGTGGCCGATTTCGTGCCAGCACATTGCCCCCAAGGCGACCAGATAGAACGTCACGACGTCGGCCCAGCTCTTTTCGGAAAAATTGAAGAAGTGCAGTGTGTCGCGCCCGATTTCGCCCCAATGCTCGATCGTGATCCCCGCCATGATCGCGAAGAATACGAGCGTGACGACAGTGAACCACCACGTGTATATGAACGAGGTGTAGCTTATGGACCCAGGTGAGAAACTTGTCCGGATTTACTGCGGGGAAAGTGATCTGCGCCAGGTCTCCCCATTTGCTCTTTTTAGCTTTTAGGGCTTTCCGGCGTTTCTGCGCATCCTTCTGCATCAACAGGATGTTTTTCTCTTGCGCCGTTTTGTACCAGAACTCGTCAGCCTCCAGAGATTCCGCGAATTCACGGATCTCTTCGATGCTGTATTCCACACCGGCCTGAGCGGAATACATTGTTGCAATCTCTTCGTATGAACGGTTGCCGTCAAACAGCTGCGCGAGTTCCCAATTTGCTTTGGGAAAACGGTACATAGCGTCCTGGCCTGGCACCAGGACGCGAACGATCGGTTTTCCTTCCTCGATATGTTCCTTGAAAACGACGTCGGGGGGAATGCGCGGCGCGCGTTCGGAAATGATACGAGCCGGCAGTTCTGGCAGGGCAACGTCGAGGACGCGCGTCAGATTCATTGCACGTGATCTAGATGGACCGAAGCTGTCATGCCTGGCCGCAAGGAACCGCGGTTGCCGGTGAGCTCAACCAGAACCTCGAATGTGCCGCTGGCTGGATCAACCACCGGGCTGATTTCGCGTACCCGCGCCGAGTGCCGCTCTCCGGGCGCGTCGGGCGAATCCACTTCGAATGCCTGTCCCACGCGCACTTTTCCGAAGAGCCTCTCTGGCAGCGTGAATCGGACGAGCAGCGGTGCTTCGCTGGTGACCCAAAACAGGCGGTCGCCCTTGGCCACCGTCTGCCACTGACGTACGTAGCGGCGAGCTACCAGCGCATCGAACGGCGCGACGATTTTCGTCTTGTCCAGTTCGAGCTCGATCGACCGTTCGTCATCCCGTGCATTGTTCAGCAGCTCCGTCACTCGTTTGATATCCCAATCATGTGATTCGACCTGATATTTCGCGTGCTGCACCTGCTCGGCGGATGTCAGGCCTTCGTTCCATAGCTCCTGGGCGCGAACGTAATCAGCCTGGATTACGGCTCTTTCGGCTTTCCAGTTGTTCAGGTCGTCTTCGATGCTGCGGGATTTTGCGCGCGCGGAATCGAGGTTCGCCTGGAGTTCCCGGTCATCCAATTGCGCCAGTAGGGTCCCGGTTTTCACCCGTGCTGGGACGTCGCAGAAAATCTTGGCGACCACGCCGTCGCGCGGCGCGGTCAAGTCCACTTCATGCTCAACGACAATCGGGCCGGAGACAACCAGGGCCGGATCGACGGGGCCGTCGGGCTCGGTTGAACCGGTGGCGCGGCGGTCGTTGCAGGAAGACTCGCGGCGTTCGAAACGGCCTCCAGCGGGGCCTTGTCGCTACCGCAGCCAGTCAGCTGCATTGCGGCAGCCAGGACAGCCCAGCAAACGACTTTTCGCATGGCTTGCCTCCGGCGCATTTCTACCACCCGAACCAATACCACAACTTGAATAAGCCCAGAACAAAGCCCCGCGGAAGAAGACGTAACCGGCCGGGCGCCAGCCTACGCGGATTTTTCCCCGCCCTTCCATTCCGGCGCGAATGGCGCCGTCCGGCGTTGGGAATAGACACGCGTGAATAAAACACCGTCGAATCTTGGACATTTGTCGCTTTCGGACTGACGATAGCGACTTCGCCATGAAATGTTCGCGTTGGGTAGCTATTCAGCTTAACGGACGCCTGTTGCCCAACCCTCAGCAGACCCGCGTCCGTCATCGTCCGCGGCGACGTCCACGATCGCCCGCGAAGTGTCGACGACTTCCGCGAAAGAGTCGCCACGGCCGAGCTTGCGGCCCGACGAAATCCTCGACGTGCGGGGTAGCAATAGCCCCATCGATCGGCGAGCGAAGCTGAGACTGATCCAAAAGCTCCCGCGCGCGATCGAGTTCCGCCTTCCAGTACTGCGCTTGAACGCGTTGTACGCCGGCTGTGGTCCCGTCGTTGGTTGCGAGCGCTTGGTTCATTTGCAGGAGCGCTGATTGGTAACGAGACTGCGCCTCCGCTACTCCGGACTGCGCGTTCCAGTCTTCCATCTCCGCAACCACCTGCCCGGCGCGCACGATCTCACCTTCCTTGACGAGAACCTTGCTGACCACGCCGTCCGACTCGGGCTGAATCTCGGCTTGATGTAGCGGAGCCACCACGGCGTCACCATCCACGCGGAGCGGCAGCGGAACCGCCACAAGAAAAAGCACAGCGCGCGGCGGAGCCGGCAAGGATCAACGCGCGGCGCCGCTTTTCCATTGCCATGAACTTGCGCTTGCGCACCAATACGGGCTCAAGAACGGAAATGAACGGTACTTCCTTGTACATCTGCGCGTTGCGCAATGCGACCGTGGCCTGGCTAGAGAGAACCTGCAAAATCTCGAGGTGAGCCGCGACTTAGGAAATCGGGATCCCGGCTTTCCAGGCAAAGCATTCCGACGCGACCCGTATCGTCATTGAGAGGCATGGCGTAAAAGCCGCGCATCCCGGACTCGGCAAAGTATTTCTTGAATTTCGCGCGAGTCTCTTCCCGGTCCGCATCGATATCTTCGTCATGCTGCCGCACGTGAATGATCTCGGACGAAAGGGCGGCCCACTGCAGCACTTCGTTCAGCGGCGCGAGTTCCGGCGAATGCGTGTCGACTTGTGCGAATCCTGTAACGGCGCTGAGCTTGAAACCACCGTGGCGCTCGAGGGCCAGCGAGGCGCGCTCGTAGGGAATCACCGCCTGTGGCGCATTCACGATGGTTTGCAGCATGCGTTCGAGATTCAGAGTTGACGTGATCTCATGGCTCACCGTGTTGAGCGTTTCAAGAATCTCCACCTTGCGTTCGGCCACCAGAAGACTCGCGTTGTGCAATGCGTTGGATGCCGTGTCGCTCAAGCTGGTGAGGGTAAAGAGATCATCTTCGCCTAAGGCCGTGCCATCGGACTTGTTCACCGCTTCGACGACGCCCACGAGGGCGCCGCGATCCATAATCGGCGCCGCCAGAACAGAGTTCACCAAGGGCTCTTCAGCCGCCGCGTTTCGCTCCACGAGCCGCGGATCCTGCGGGTCCGAAATGCAAATGCCCTCTCCGCTATCGGAAACAACGCCTGCAACTCCTTCGTTTGGTTTGAGAACTTTGCCCAGGAAGGAAGTGTGATCTTCGCCGCTCTGATGCAACAACTCGAGAGTTTCATCCGGATGCAACAGCCAGATATTTACGGCTTCGGCTCCCAAAATGTCCAAGAACTTGGAACCGATGAGCGGCAGTAATTCTTCCATCTCCAGCGTGGACGAAAATGCCTTTTCCAGGTCATACAGCTGCGTAATGCGCATGATCGACGTGAGCGTTCCGTGTCGCTCTTCTTCGTAGGATTGCGCCGAGACCATGGCTACCGCGGCCAGTTGGCACGCTGGTAGCAATGCTTCGATTGCCTCCTCCGCAAGCTCATCATCGAATGAAAGGATCTCCAGAGCCCCGAGCAGGACTTCGTCTTTGAGTAAGGGAACGTAGCATAGCGAACGCAGCGTTTTGCGAATGTCAACGTGGGGATAATCTTCACGCTTCAGCGCAGTCCCGCTCTGCAAGATAGGAGACGCGTCTTCGATCAGTCGGCCGAGCAAACCGGAATTTGATTCGATCGCCTGATCATTGATGCTGGCCTCACCGACCGTCGCCTTCGGCGTCCAGTATGTAGCACCCGCCTCGGCCGCAAGCGTATAGACATTCACAGCGCACTCGGGGAAAAGTTCAGCGATGAAACGGGCGAGGGCGTGCGCCCGCGGCGCTACCTCCTGCTCTGTTAGCAGATTGGAAGAGAGGACAGAGAGATCCAGAATGGATTCCTGTTTCCGGCTCAACTGTATTCTAACTTTCCGCCCGTTCACTCCTTCGGGGAAAACCGCCCGGCGGACTGAGTTCCTTGCATTTTGGGCCCGGATTCACTACAACTTGGGTGCGCGCACTCTAACAAAGGCACCTGCAGGTGTCAACGACAGCGGGTATTTCGACCTTCCCGGCCCGCTCGAGGGGGGCATTCTTGGCTATCGAAACGAAGACGCAAGGCGAAGTGAGAATTGTGAAGGTGACTGGCAGGCTCAACATGGGTTCCGAACTGAACCATTTCGGTGCGACCGTGAAAGAACTGTTGGACCAGTCTCATAACAAGATCGTTCTCGATCTCGAGGAAGTGCCGACCATCGATTCCAGCGCTATCGGTATGATGGTTCGCTGCTTGACGTCTGCGAAGCAGAGTGGCGGATCGATCAGGCTGCTCAAGCCCACGAAATTCGTCGTACAGACTCTAAAAATGGTCGGATTGCTGAATCTTTTCCCTACTTACGACGATTTGCCCCAGGCCGTCGCGTCGTTTCAATAATGCCATTGGGCCTTTCACGGCGTTTGCCTAGACGTATCGCTCGCGTCAATCGATGTCTTCCTCGAGACGCTTCTCGCATGGCAAGCGATTCACCTGAATATGAAAGGGTTCGTAGAACGTTCAGCCTGCCGCAGCGTTGATGGCAGATCGAGCGCCGGGATTACGGCTCCGCGCACCGCTTATCTCTGGTCTCGCGAAGACCTTGGCGACGAGCAGCAGGGCGGCAAACGTGCCGATGATCAAAGCAAATTGCGTCCAGCCAAAAATGCGATCGGCGCCGCCCATCAGGCCGAGCCCAAGGAAACAGAATACGAAGTGCGCGCAAAAAACCTGCAGTGATGCTTGGCCGAGCAGTACAAGAGGCCGCACCGCGAGAGGCTTAACGACCGATTGAAATCGAATCAGCAGCGCCGCGATCGCCGCGAAATCGATCAGCCGCACGGCGCCAAGATGCCATTTGTCGAAGAAAACTGACCAACCTGCGAGATCGAGCCCGCGCAACTCGCTGTAGCGAACCACGAGCAGCGCGGCCACCACGAACGCCGCCGGAATCCATGCGCGCCGCGCCCACTTCTCGACGGGCAGATCGTCCTTGGCCCAACGCGCCCCGCACCACAGGCCCAAAACCCACATGAACTGCCACGCCCAAAGATTGAACGCGCCCATCTCGTTGAGGGGGATTCGCAGACCGAGGTGGTGCGCCGCAAATCCATACAACGCCTGGCGCAGGCCGAACTGCGCGAGCAGCCAGATGCCGAAACTTGCGCCGAGAATGAATTTCCAGCCGAATCTTGCGGCGACGATCAGCGTGAGCGGAGAAAGAAGCAGGAAAATAAGATAGAGCGGGATGATGTCGAGCAGCGGAGGCCGGTAGACCAGCAGCAACGCATCGGCGATCGCCCGCGCGGGCCCCGCGGCGAAATAGAAATCCAGCAGATTATAGAGGTTCTGGTTGTGGCCACTGATCGCGAATCGCGCCACTACCAAAAAAGCCGCGAAAAGCAGCACCACGTGATAGCGGTAAAGCCGCAAAGCTCGCAAGAACAGTTTCCAGCTCATCGCGCCGGCGCCATCGCGCTCGAGCAAGCGCGAATAGATGCGGCCCGTGAAGAGCGCCGAGAGGAAGATAAATCCTTCGGACGCCGAGATATAGCCGAATGGCTGGTTCACCCAGGGCGTCAGCAGGGTGGGCAGATGCGTGAGCGTCATCCAGACAAGCATCGCCCCACGCGCAGCGTCGATTTCGATTCGTCTTTTCATTCGGTCGGGCCAGCTTCAGGCTCTTTGATGCCGACTACCTGGATATAGGTTCGTTTTGCCCTGAACTAGCCGGGCACCACGTGGTTGTTTCAAGGTACGAGATAACGGTAGAAAGCGAGAGAGAAAGGTTTCAGGCATCCGCCGCCGGCCAGCACGTGCTTCCGCGAGGCTCACTCAAAGACGGTAGCCCACGCGCGGCCAATCAGCGAGATTCCCAGGAATCCTATTGTCAGGTAAATAGCGACGTAAAGCATAAGGAAGGCGGCGGCGATCACCGAATGCTTCGCTGCGGGCTTCGCCGTGAATAGCTCCGGGCGTCGCCCCATCCCTTGAACGGGCCGGGCTGAAACCAAGGGTCTGAAGGTCCCAACCGGAAGCGCCGATTCCAGCTGTTCGCTCATGCTGGCGAGTGTAACCACTGACGCGCAAACAGGCCAATTCAAATTTGCGCTTGAAGGAATCGCTTTTTGAAATGTGACACCCTGTCCTCGGGCCGTTCCAATTCACTTCGAACGGCCCGGTCTCACGCGGATCCATTGCCGTATTACATCCACTTGTCGATGGAGACGCTCTTTCCGTAACTGAAATTTGCAACCTGGGAAACCGGATCGGTCTGGCCTCCCGATCACGATGACGGCGATACGTTCAGGGTGCGGAAATTTCGGAATCACCGTGTCGTCCGGCAGCTTGTACCACGTCGCGAAAGGCTCCACGCCTTTCAGCGCCTGCCCATACTCGAACAGATAGGACCAGTTTCTCTCCCGGTATTCCTTCGCCGTTTGCGTCGCATGTTTGTAGAAGTAGTCGATCAGCTTGGCCTTCGTGTCGTAACCCTGCTCCTTCAGGCTCGCGGCGCAGAGCGGGTCGCAGAGCAACAGCGCACCGAAGAAGCCCGTGAACGTGGAGAAGAGGTCCGTATATTGCTCCTCGAAATGCGGCGTGCCGCCGATCCCGCTGCCTTTTCCGACCTGTCCGGCAGAAACGCTTAAGCCCGGAGAACATGCTGACCACATTGTCCTCGCGCTTGAAGCCTTTCTCCACGTGGAAAGGCTCCCAAGGGCTGGCCTCTTCGTTTTCCACCATGATGAGGTTGATGTAGTTCAGCATGTTGCCCATCGTTCCCATGTAGGTGTCGCCGGGAATCCCGCCGTTTGCGAGGTTCTTGGTAACGAGCGTCCAGGAGCGGCCGATGGCGGCGTTCGCATGGGCGAAGGGCCCCAGCGCTCCGATGCCGCTATTCATATCGAGTTTGGTGCGAATCGGGCCGTTGATCAGCACGCCGTAGGCGAGATCGTTGGTCGAGCTCATTAGCGACACGTACCCCGACGACGCGATCGCCAAAATCACGGGCAGGTGCTCCGGTCTTGCTCCTGCCATCACCGCGTTGATCGCGACGTGCCTCACCGTGAAGCTCCACGGAGCGAAGGCCCCGGCCGCGAGCTTGCCGACCACTTCATCGGGATGGTGGCTCGTGCCCGTCAGCATCTCTTCGACAGCTTCTTCGGTGGGAATGATGATCGGGAGAAAATCCGTATAGCCGTTGTTCCGGTAGAAATCCTGCAGATTTCTTGCCGTGTCCGGGCCAAATGTCGCGGGCCCAACGGACGGCGTCTCGCTTGCCGGTCTTCGTGTCCTCCGCGGTGAGCGGGATTCGTCAGCGCGCCTTCGATTTCCGGCAGCATGGGTTTTTCGGTGGCGGGGTCGGGACCGTTCATGTACGCCCAGAGCTGGTCGGGAGATTTTCCCCACACGGGGTGAGGACTGTACACGAGGCGCAGAGTGGGCATCCCGCGCTTGGCGGCGTTGAGAACGCAAATCTGTTTGAACGCCACCGTAACCACGGGGCACGTCGGGACTCCCATTTTCTCAAGCGTTACGCAGTGACCGACGGTCGCTGGGGCGCAGGTGCTTCAATGGCCCACACCCATGATGACGCCGGCGCCCGCGGCTTTAATTTCCTTCCACAACTCGGGATCATCCTGCGGATACGCGCCAATTTTGCGGCGGTAGATTGTCTTGACGGTGGGCATGTTTTCTTTGAACCACCGCTGCATCTCCTGAAAAAAGACATCGCCGTTGTTGAAACCGATGTCCACCATGTAGATGGTCTTGCCGTCGAGGGAGCTGAACCGCGGCGCCAGCGGGAAAAGCGTGATTTCGGGCGGCATGCCCTTGGGATTCAGCCCAACGAGCCTTGATTCCGAGTGAGTGGCGATTCCTCGAGTCGTCTTCTTTTGGTTGGCCTCCACGGATCCTGTCAAAAGCGCGGGGGACATTCCGAGAGCCTGCAGACAGCCTCCGTCGATCGATTTTCACGAACTCCTCCTGGACCTATAATCGCGTGCGACAAGAGCCGTTACTACGACCTCACCATCCGTCAACGGCTCTATTCGGGCGTGGCTTTCAGGACGAGTCGCTGCCTGAACAGCGGGCCTGTTGCGCTTGAGCTTTCCGATGGCAGACCATTCTCGATCGGCTATCGTCACAAGCATTCGGCCGGGATCCCTCGCTCACTGGACCATGCGGATGGCATGCCAAAAGGCATCGGCCACGAAAGCCCTTCAATCATGCGGATCTTGCCGCCCTCGATCTTAAAAAGCTGCGGCGCCATGAAAGTGATCGAGCGCAGATATTGTGCAGGCACCTCCACCGTTCCGACGCCTGCGACATCGACCGACTTGACGTCGCCTTCGTTGTCGAAAAACGCCAGGTTCAGCACCAAGCCCTGCTTTTCGTCGACGACGAGCGGCCGTGAGTCGCGGACTTTGGTAAGAGTCGCCGAAAAAGCCGCGATCGAGCTCCCCTGGCACAACCTTCACTGAACAGATGAAACGAGGGCTGCGTTTGTCGGGCATGGGACCATCGGGATTGTTCGTCGCCGCGATGCCATTTTCCCGGCGCGAGCACTGCGTCGCAAACGACGCGAGCGACGTTTGGCCTTGCGCGTAGGCTTCGAAGTATCCGTTCGTCGCCGTGAGAAGTTGATCGCGCGTTTCCGCAGCCGCGAGCGGCTCGAGCAGTGTGGCATCGGGCGAAATAAAACCTGCAGGGTCAAGTTCGTCCATCATGCGCGGGGTCATTATGCCGGCCGTATTCAGTCCGAGACCGCCTTTCGGCCGCTTCTGCTCGCGCACCGTGATGGTCTCGAGTTCGGTGATGCGGTGATCCTTCACTTTCAGGCGCAGTGCGATCATTCCGACCAGCAGGCCGTTGTCTTCAGTGATGTCGCCGTAGTAGCCGGCTTCGCTATTGGCGGGATCGGCGAGGTAGATGCGATACGTGCCGCGGCCCGAGAAGGTCCTCCACATTCCTTCGCCCGGATCCACGGCGAGTTCGTTTTCCGTGTACTTCGCGTCGGGCCCAAACGGCAGGTTGCACGGGCAGCGCGAGAGCATCGCGTCGAAGTATTTGTCGACGAATTGGTAGAGGCACTCGCGATTGCATTCGCCCGGCACCGCGGGCGCCAATGGATACTTGGCGTCGCGTGAGATTCTTGCCCTGATCGGGCGCGGCGTTTCTGGGCGAACCGTATGCGACGAAGGCCGCGGCGCAAATCGCCACGAGCGCGAGAACCAGCATCGAAGTGCGAATCATCGTGTTGATCCTTGGATTGTTCATGGTTGTTTTCATCGCGCTAGAAAGCAGGCTGCATGTTGAAGGGAATTTCGTACATGGTCATTTCTATGAGGCTTAAGCTGCCTTTTTCGATCCTGTACGCTTCGTTCGACTGGTTGGTGCGCGGCGTCATGAAATACGGCGGCACTTTCCAGACGCGGCCGTCGGTCAGGTGCACCTCAGTGATCGTCCCGTCGAAATCGAGGATAGGCCGATTGGCGAGCACGGAGCCACGCTCGACATCCGTCACCAGGAATCGGCGGTCGCGGCAGCCCGTGGTGAAGCCGAGAAAGCCGAGCTTGTACTGATCCGTGCAATTCATTGTAGTGAAGTCGCTGATGTCCTCGTCCGAATGGCCGTAGTTCTGCGGGCGCGGCTGGTTCGTGGTGCGCGTGGCATCTTCGATGCGGTTGCAGTCCGGGAGTGAAAGCGTAGATGCCCTTACCGTCATTGAGCTGCAGGCCTTCGTAGTACATGTACGCCGCTTGATCCAGCGCCGCGCGCGTCTCGCGCTGGTCCAGCGGGATCGGCATCAGCCATCCCGGATCGGGCTTGCCAATTTTTTCGTAGTTGGCCGCGCCACGGGGATCGTGCGCGACGAACTGTTCGGCTTGCGTGATGAGTCCGCCCATCGCACCTTGAGCCGCACGATCAGGATCGCACCTACGCCGTTCTCGTAGATGACCGTGATAACGCCGACGTCGCCCTGCTCGGGATCGGCGAAGTAATGGATGTATTTCCCGCGCGCCGTCGCGGTTGCCCACAGCGCCTGCCCGATTTTCAGCCGAACGTTGTCCTGCGCATACTCGACGTCGGGCGCGAGCGGCGCCAGCGAGCGGATTGTGCGCAACCATCGCATCGAGATAGTGATTCATCACGCCTTCCAGAGCAAGCTTCGATCGCATGGGGCCTTGGAGTCGACTGCATTTGTCGCAACGGCCGGTTGAGCAGCGATGGACGGCGCCGCCGTTGCGAAGAGTGGTACTGCGATCAAGACGAAAAGCATTGCAGCCGAGCCCAACGAACGCTTTATCAATTTCTCGTCTCCATCTTTAGGGAGTTAAACGGATCTAATACGCTTAGCGAAACCCACTAAACTTACAGCGGAAGACGCAAGCTGGCAATGTAATTAGCGGTCTGGCGAATATTTGTCGCGATCGAGAACAAATGGATTTCTTGAGAGGGAACACTCTTTTTCGGCAGCGCATTGCGGATCGTGACTCCCTCTGATATACCTTTGCGCTCTCGTCCCCGCGCGAAAGGAAAATCGCGCACAAGCGCAACTGATTTGAGGTTGGGCAAAAAAGAAGGGCGCTCTGAGGTTTTGCCTCACAGCGCCCATGGTTGCGGGGGTTGGATTTGAACCAACGACCTCCGGGTTATGAGCCCGACGAGCTACCAGGCTGCTCCACCCCGCGCCATAGATACTACGCGACTCGCCGCTCTTCTGCAAATACTCGGTGCCCGTTAAGGATGCAATTGGACGGAAAGAACGTGATTTGACTAGATTCGCGAAGATTCAATGGATCTGTCAGGATTGGCCCGACGTGCGGATTTTCCCACCGTCCGAATTTGTATACCGATGCGAAATTCTAGAGAGCTTGAGCCTGCGACTCCGGCCTATCGCTTCGCAGTACTCGGAACCGCAGGGTTGAACTTCCCACTGACCCGATTGAACACTGATCCTAGTCCCTTCGACGAATGCGGTATTCGATTTCTAAACAACACATAACGCCTTTTATTAGGCTTTCTAAGCGATTTACCTGATGTGCGAGCAAAGCGTCAGGAGCGAAACTAGTATGGTGAACGAAAAGAGGGTGTCTCGAACGCTTCTTGATTTGCGGGCGCCCACATGGCGACACATTCTATCCAAAGCCCCGCCGCTTGCCCCTCTCTCGCGAGATTCCAAGACACATCGGCACGGCCAAAGCAAGCCGCTGACGTTCGCATAGGGCGGCATTCTGACGCCAGTTCCACAGATATGAAAAAGGCATTTACTGACGATTGTAACATTCGAGACATGTCGGTGAATGCCTACACAGTCCCTACCGATTTCCCGGAATCTGACGGCACTCTCTCGTGGGACCGAACAACGATGGTTCTAGTCCAGGCGAGAGCCGCCGACAAAATCGGGATAGGCTACTCCTACGCGGACGTTCCCACTGCAAGCTTAATAAAGGACACGCTGATTCCTTTGGTCCAGGGCAAGAGCGCCATCGACGTTCCGGCGCGCTGGGCTGAAATGAGGCATGCGATACGGAACCTTGGACGGCCGGGCATCTGCTCAATGGCGATCGCAGCGGTAGACGCTGCCATTTGGGATTTGAAAGCGGCGCTTCTCAACCTACCTTTGGTTTCATTGTTGGGAGCAGCGCAGGAGAGCGCAGAGATTTATGGAAGCGGCGGATTCACCTCGTACTCTGTCGAACAGTTGCAAGAACAACTCGGTGGATGGGTGAATCAGGGGATCAAGGCTGTGAAGATGAAAATCGGCCGCGATCCGGCGCGGGATTTTGCGCGAGTAAAGGCGGCTCGCGAATCAATCGGCGACGATGCTTCGTTATACGTAGACGCCAACGGCGCGTATTCGAGAAAGCAAGCGCTGGAAATGGCGAAGAAATTCTTCGACCTTGGCGTGGCATGGTTCGAGGAGCCTGTGACTTCGGATGATCTCGAAGGGCTCCGTCTCATCCGCGATCGGGCGCCGGCGGGCATGGATATTGCGGCCGGTGAATACGGCTATGACCTCGTTTATTTCAAACGAATGCTGGAAGCAGGCGCTGTTGATGTACAGCAGGCCGATGCAACGCGCTGCGCGGGCATCAGCGAATTTCTAAGGGTCGGAGCGCTCTGTGATGCCGCCAATCTCCCCATGTCCGCTCATACTTCCCCGTCCTTGCACCTGCATCCGTGCTGCGGCCTGTCGCGTTTGCGAAATATTGAATATTTCCACGATCACGTTCGCATCGAGAACATGTTTTTCGACGGCGTAATCCAGCCCAGGAATGGGCGGCTTCAGCCTGATCTCTCGCGGCCCGGGATGGGTCTTGCATTCAAGAAAGTTGATGCGGAGCGCTATGCAGCCTAACGCAAAGCACGCGACCATCGACGCCGAGCGTCATTCCCGGATTCAACAAGCTCTCCGGGAGGCAAATTTAGACGCCATCATTTGCGCGCTTCCATCGGATGTGCTGCTGCTGACTGGTTACTGGCCAGTGATCGGGGCCAGCATAGCAATTTGTTTCCGCGACGGTCCAACTAAGTTGCTGATTCCCGAAGACGAACAGGAAATTGCGGAAGCCGGCTTCGCGAACTCAATTGAAACTTTCACTGCGGACACGCTCGATGACATGCGAAGCATCACCGAAGCGGTAAAGTCGCCCTTGACGGCGGCCCTCCAACGCTCGGCTCTCGATCACGGGTCGGTCGGGATCGAATCAGAAGGCAGTTCGCAGGCGGCATCCTACGTAGCGACTCATCTCTTCGGCAATAATCTCGCGGATATCGTCCGGGCGGCGGTTCCCGACGCGAAGCTGGTGCCCTCCGATGCATGGATCCGAAAGTTGAAATCCGTCAAGTCGCGATGGGAAATCGAAAAGATCCGAGGCGCCTGCGGCATCGCTAGGAAATCGTTTGAACGGGGTGCATCTCAGTTACGGTCCGGGATGGATGAACCCGAGGCCGCCGAACTGTTTCGTGTTCCGCTTCAAGGCACGCAGGCCGCACGGCGTACTTTTCTTCGATGCGACGGCTTTGCGTTTTGCATGTCCGGCCCAAATGCCGCGAAAGCCAGCGGCGCGTATGCACGCACGCGCGACCGAACACTGGAACAGAGTGACACAGTGATGATCCATTGCAACTCTTATGTGGATGGCTTCTGGACAGACATCACTCGCACGTATGCTCTCCATTCTCCCGATAAACGTCAAAGCGAGATGCGGACTGCGGTATTGGCCGGGCGCAATGCTGCCCTTGAACGCATCAAGCCTGGCGCTCGCGCCGCGGATGTGGATGCTGCGTCGCGAAGTGCCATTACAGATTTCGGGCTGGGAGAATACCTGAAGCACGGAACGGGTCATGGAGTCGGCTTTTCGCCGATCAGCGCCTATAGCATTCCGCGACTGCACATGAAGTCATCCGATGTTTTGCAGGAGGGCATGGTTTTTAACGTGGAACCGGCTGTCTATATCGACGGCTATGGCGGCATTCGACATTGCGACATGGTCGCAGTGACGCCCAGCCGGCTATGAATTGCTCACCGATTTTCAAACAGACTTTGCAAGTCTAACGCTTTCACACCTTGATAGCGGACAAACGCAACTTGCTGGAGCAGGCACGAAGATCATGAGCTTTTGAAGCAACACAGTAACCGAAACCGATCTTTCAGGGAGGCTGTCATGGCGAAAAATGTATCCCGACATCTTAATAGAACGTCTGATCGATTGGGGCGTGGATACAATTTTTGGATTCCCGGGCGACGGCGTAAACGGCATCTTCGAAGCCTTACGCACTCATCAAGGAAAAGATCAAATTCATTCAGGTGAGACACGAGGAGGCCGCCGCATTCGCCGCTTGCGGCTATGCGAAATATTCGGGGCGCCTCGGAGTCTGCATCGCCACTTCCGGCCCGGGCGGTGTTCATTTACTGAACGGACTATATGACGCGAAATGCGACGGCCAGCCGGTGCTCGCCATCACCGGGCACACTTTTCACGACCTGATCGGCACGCACTACCAGCAGGATGTCGACCTCGACAAGCTCTACATGGATGTCGCCGAATTCAACCAGCGCATCATGGGTCCCGGGCCACGTTAACAATATCGTGGATGAGGCCATCAAGACGTCTCTGGCACGGCGCGCCGTAAGCCACATCACGATTCCGAAAGACATACAGGAATGGACCGCTCACGATGAGGAACGTTCGAAGGCGAATGTCCCCAAACACAGCGCGGATCTTTATGCGGCCTCTCATCCCCTGCCGCACGAAGAATTACTGCAAGCGGCCGCGGATTTGATCAATCGTGGCAACGAAGGTCGCAATTCTGGCCGGGGCCGGTTGCCTGAAGGCCCGCAGCTGAAATTTTGCGGCTGGCGGAATTGACCGCGGCTCCCATCGTAAAACCGCTGCTCGGAAAAGCCGTCGTTCCAGATAGACAGTCCTTACACTACCGGCGGAATCGGACTGCTGGGCACAGCTCCGTCACAGGAAGCGCTGAAGGAATGCGAGACGCTGATCATTGCCGGCAGCGGATTTCCCTACATGGAGTTTTATCCAAAACCGGGACAGGCCAAGACGGTACAGATCGACATCGATCCGGCCCGCATCGGTTTGCGCCATCCGGTGGATGTGGGCCTGGCGGGCGAATGCAGTTCGGTCTTGCGCGCTCTTTTGCCTCTCATTCAGAAGAAGCGCGACAAAGGCTTCCTGGAAAAAGCACAAAAGAATATGAAGAGCTGGAACCACCTGATGGAAGTCCGCGGCACGCGCAAAGAAATGCCAATGAAGCCGCAAGTGGTGACCTGGAATCTGAATAAATTACTCGACGACGATGCGATCGTTTCCTCCGACAGCGGCACGATCGCTACCTGGAGCGCGCGATACATCGAAATGCGCGGCGATATGAAGTTCTCACTCTCTGGCTCGCTCGCCACGATGGCGAATGGCCTGCCTTACAGCATCGGCGCGGCGGTGGCGTTTCCGGGAAGGCAAGTGGTCTGCATTGTCGGCGACGGTGGATTGACCATGTTGATGGGAGAAATCGCTACGCTCGTCAAATACAAGCTTCCCGTGAAGGTGATCGTCATCAAGAACAATGTGCTGGGGCAGATCAAATGGGAACAGATGGTCATGGAAGGAAATCCCGAATACGGCGTGGAACTCGAACCCATCGATTTTGCCGGGAGTCGCAAAGGCCTGCGGCGCGGCCGGATACACGATCGAGGATCCGGAACAGGCAGCCTCCATATTACGCGAAGCGCTTGCGCACGATGGCCCAGTGGTTGTGCAGGCCGTTGTTGATCCCAACGAGCCTCCTGCGCCCGGCAACATCAGCTCGGAGCAAGCCTTCAAATTTGCGGAGTCGCTGGTGCGGGGTGAAAAAAATGGCTGGAAAATATTTAAGTCGGTTCTAGGCGACAAAATTCGGGAAGTGATCTAGGTGCCAGTTCAGACAGTGAGATAGGCGGTGTGCGCGATGAAGGCTGTGATGACCAAGGACTGAAGAAGCATCGAACCCTGCGCAGGACGTTCGGGAAGCCGAGCACGCGGGACATATCGTCGCGCACCATGTTCGCGAAGGTCGGTTCCAGCGCAGCCTGGCACTCACTGCCGGCCTTTCCAGCGCCATTGCCGGATTGGAAGTGACTTACGAGCACTATCGCGGAAGCTACGGTCAGCGCATTATGTACACGCCGGTGGTTTGCAGCGGCGCTCTTTTGGTCGCCGGCGTCTCTGCCGCCTTCAGCCGGAAAGCGGCTCGCACCCTGCTCCCCGCAATTTCAGCAATCACTCTCGCCGATTGCGCGATCGGATTCGTCTTCCATATTCGCGGAATCCAACGAAAACCGGGCGGATGGCGGCTTCCGGTGTTTCAATATCGTGATGGGGCCGCCGCTTTTCGCTCCGCTTTTATTCGGAACGAGCGCGTATCTGGGATCTGGTAGCTTCCTTCCTGCGAAGAGAGGAATCGCCACAGGCGGCCGCAGACAATTCTTGCCCCCGCACCGTGGACGAAGCTCCTGCCGCAGAAATTGCGCGACGAAGAAATCACGCTGGTGCAAGAGGTACGGGAAGGAAAGTTTCAAAAGCATCTCGCAGCCGCGACGGCTGCCTCGGCCTTCTTCAGCGGCATCGAAGCCCTCTACTCGCATTACAAGAACAATTTCAAGTACAAGGCTCAATGGAGCCCTATCGTTATCGCAGGACTGTTGATCGGCGCGGCGCTTGGCTCAATCTGGAGTCCGAAAGCCGCAAAAAAGCTATTGCCTGCGGCATCGGCGCTCGCGATCGCGGATGGCGCGGTGGGCTTTTGCTATCACGCGCGAGGCGTCAAGCGGCGTCCCGGCGGCCTCAAGAATCCGCTCTACAATGTAATGTACGGCCCGCCAATCTTTGCTCCGCTGCTGTTCGCCGCCTGCGGATTTCTGGGAATCCTCGCCAGCATGTTTCGAAGGGAACGCTGAATGTCAACCTCCGCCGACGACACACGACCCGTCCACCCGCGCACGGGCAAAGCTCTCGAGCCAAAAGGCCAGCCCGGCTACTACCCCGGCTTTCATACCATGAGCCAAAAGGCATTTTGGGACGAAGCGACAAGGAGAGTCATCGTCACAAGAGTTGAGCACTCACCGCCGATCCGTTTCTTCTCGCCCGAAGATGCACGGCTCATGGCCGCGATCTGCGATCGGATCCTACCGCAGGAAGATCGCGACGAACACCACAAGATACCAGTCCTGAATGTAATTGATGAACGCTTGTACGAGAATCGCCTCGACGGCTATCGCTATGAAGACATGCCACCAGACTCGGAAGCTTATCGGCTAGGTCTCCAGGGAATCGCCGAAATAGCGCAGCACATGTTCGGGAAGCCATTTCTCGACATTAGCGCTCGCCAACAAGAATCCGTTCTGGAAACGTTGCATGATGGCAATCCTCCCGCTGCCCACCACATCTGGAAGCAAATGGATGTGGCGCGTTTCTGGCTACTGCTGGTGCAGGACGTTGTGGGAGCCTACTACGCGCATCCCTATGCCTGGGATGAAATCGGCTTTGGCGGCCCGGCCTATCCAAGAGGGTATATGCGTTTGGAGGGCGGTGAACCCGAGCCTTGGGAAGTAGATGAGCGTCGATATGAATGGGCTCCGCCGGTCGATTCGCCTTCCGCGAAATTTACCAAAGTAGGAGGCGTGGAGGAGCATAAAGCGAGTCCGGGTCAGGGAGGCACCCATTGAAACGGCCGCTCTTTGATCAATTCACGTCGCCTCGCGATTCGGTGCACCGGCTCGGAGCGATGCAGCGCCTTGAATTTCCTATGCAGCGCTATCGCAACGATGAGCAAGTCGATTACTGCATTGTCGGGGTTGGATCGGCCGGCGGTGTGCTGTTGCAGCGACTGGCTCGAGCGGGATTCAGCGTCGTTGGACTCGAGGCGGGACCGTTCTGGGATACGGAGCGCGATTGGGTTAGTGATGAAGCGGGCTCTCACAAGCTTTACTGGAATGAATTGCGCATCACCGGAGGCAAAGAACCGCTAGCGCTGGGCGCGAATAATAGCGGACGCGGGGTCGGTGGCGGGTCGGTTCACTGGGCCGGCTTCACTCCTCGCCTGCACCCCTCCGACTTTCGCGTTCACACCGAAGATGGAGTGGGGGTCGACTGGCCAATCTCATATGATGATTTGAAGCCGTATTACGAACTCCTGGAAAAAGAGATTCCGGTTTCGGGCCCAGCCTACTTTCCCTGGGGCCATCCACATGGGTACCCCTACGGTCCGCATCCCATGGGGGGATGCGGCGACATCTTGATCAAAGGTTGTACGAAACTCGGCATTCGCGTGAGCATCGGCGGACCCGTAGCGATCCTCGCCGGATCGCACGGAGACCGGCCTCATTGCATTTATCGTGGCTTCTGCATCCAGGGATGTAAGGTCGGCGCGAAGCAGAGCACGTTGATTTCTCACGTTCCGGACGCGATCGAGCACAAGGCGGAAATTCGCGCGCACTGCATGGCGTCCCGAATCAATCTCGGTGAAGACGGACGAGTGACCGGAGTCACCTACTTCGACCCCGATGGAAAAGAGGCCGTGCAGAAAGCCAAGGCCGTCATCGTCTGCGGTTACGCCATCGAGACACCTCGGTTGCTTCTGAATTCGGCATGCCCGGGCCATGAAAACGGTCTCGCGAACTCCAGCGGCACACTGGGTTCGCTATTTGATGGCGCAGGGCGGGAACGTTGTCCTCGGGCGATTCAAGGAACTAGTCCGAATGTATAAAGCTCCACCCGCGCACGCGATGACGGAGGAGTTCTACGAAACGGATCCTAAACGCGGCTTTGCTCGCGGCTTTGCGATTCAAACCGTGGGGCCGCTGCCCATCGCGTTCGCCCGGCAGATGATGGTCGCAAAAGGCGCATGGGGCTGGGGTATGCGTCAGATCATGATGGATTACAACCACTGGGGGGCCATCGCCCTGCTCAGCGAAATTCTTCCTTGGAAGGAAAATCGCGTTGAACTCGCCGCGGAAAAAGACCGCCATGGAATCCCGGTGGCGAAGGTCACGTTCAATCTGCACGAGAACGATAAGAAAGTAATTGCATTCGGAAAGAACAAAGTTATGGAGGTCATGGAAGCCGCGGGCGCCGAAGAGGTCGTCCAGGAAGCGCGTTACGCGCACCTGGTGGGGGAGCGCGCATGGGGAACGATCCAAGAATTCGGTAACGGATAAGTTTGGGCGAACCCACGATGTGCCAAATCTTTTCGTGTGCGATGGAAGCTTGCTGCCGACGCAGGGTTCGGCCAATCCCGGCTTGACGATCCAGGCTCTGGCGGCGCGCACCGCTGATTATCTGATTTCACAAGGTACCGTCATTTTTTCGAGCTCGAAGAGAAGCATGGAAACCCCGCGAATACGATACGACCTCTCGCCGCCGGATACCTACGGCAAAGGCGTGCCCCGGTTGACGTGAATTCTTGCGTACCGGATTGCTGCGATCCGCGTTGGTAAGTATGCGGCTCGGCGCACATGATCTTCCATAATCGGAACTGAAAGGGAAAGAGAGAAGCCACATATGTCATCGAACAACGGTAACAAGCGGGAAGTCGTAGTAATCACCGGCGCTTCGGCCGGCGTGGGCCGCGCGACAGCGCAGGCATTCGCGAAACGCGGCGCGCGGATTGGTCTTATCGCGAGAGGAAAAGACGGATTGGAGGGCGCGCGGGCTGGATGTGGAGAATGCCGGAGGCGAAGCGTTTGCCGTATCCCAACCGACGTGGCTTATAGCGAACAAGTCGAAGCCGCAGCGGAGGCCATTGAGAAACAATTTGGCCCGATCGATATCTGGGTAAATAACGCCATGACTACGGTGTTTTCGCCCTTCATGGAAATCACTGCGGAAGAATTTAAGCGGGCCACGGAGGTCACTTATCTCGGCACCGTATATGGAACGATGGCTGCGATACGGCGCATGTATCCGCGAAACCGCGGAACCATCGTTCAAGTGGGTTCGGCGTTGGCCTACCGATCTATCCCGCTGCAAGCGCCCTTACTGCGGCGCGAAACACGCCATTGCCGGATTCACCGATTCGCTGCGTTCAGAACTAATTCACGATCGCAGTAACATCCATCTGACCATGGTGCAGATGCCTGCACTGAACACGCCGCAATTCAGTTGGTGCAAGACGAAACTGCCACGCCATCCTCAGCCTGTGCCGCCAATCTTTCAGCCCGAGGTTGCCGCCGAAGCGATTGTTTGGGCCGCGCACCATCGCCGCCGGGAGGTTTTTGTCGGCGCGCCCACGGTGCAAGCCATCGAAGGAAACAAGGTAGCCCCTGGACTACTGGATACCTATCTCGCCAGGACTTGCTACGACGGCCAGCAAACCGACGAGCCCGTAAGCCCCGATCGGCCCAACAACCTTTTCGAACCTGTGCCGGGCGACCACGGCGCGCACGGCATCTTCGATAATCGCGCGCATACCAGCAGCGTTCAGCTCTGGCAGACAACACACCGCGCCTCCTGGATACCGGCCGTCCTCGGCATCGCGGCTATTGGATGCGGATTATTTCTGCGGAGCAAGCGATGCAGCTAATCCAGCATAACGAAGATCAAGCGAGAAATTTAGGTTACGGTATTCGTAACAATTCACGGAAGGATATGAGGCGCCGCCGGGGAATCTTTGGACTGGTTCTATCAGCCGCTGCCTCGATGAGCGTGATCGCGCTGTATCAGATGGGAATTTTCAAGCACGTTCCGGAACCGCGCAGCTCGCGCTTGGACTCCGACGCAGTTACCGGGTCCGCCAAAGCATATTCATTGCTTGAAACACCCGATTCAGTGCTGGCAATTGGCAGCTACGCTGTCACCATGACACTCGCTGCGATGGGGTCACCGGACCGCGCTAGAGAAACAGCCTCTGCTTCCTGTCCTGTTGGCTGCGAAGGTTGCATTCGACGCGGCGGTGGCGGCGAAATACACGATCGACGAATGGAAGGGACACCGAGCCTTTTGTTTCTGGTGTCTGCTGGCCTCCGCGACAACGTTCGCGTCACGTGGCACTGGCAATTCCGGAGGCCCGCCGCTCAATGCGAAACTGTGTGTCGCCGGGTCCGAAGCATAGGTCCTCAAACACATGCCTACGTTCACTTGCGATTTAGCGCAATCTTCGAAGCCCTTCGCCCACTTCTGGGAGCATACGGTTGGAAGCGGGCACGCCCCGCTTGCCTTGCGCGCGGATTGGCAGGCCCAACTGCGTCGTTGTCACGAGGAACTGGGCTTTCAGCACGTGCGCTTTCACGCCCTGCTCTCCGACGAAATGGGAACGCTCGTAAGCGAGATGAACAAGAATCTCTATTCTTTCTTCAATGCGGATCAGGTAATGGATTTTCTCGTTTCGATCGCCATGCGCCCTTCGTCGAACTGAGCTTCATGCCCGAAACGTTAGCTTCGGGTTCCACCAGGGTTTTCAGTTACCAGGCGAACGTCACGCCGCCGAAGAATTATCGCCAGTGGGAGGAGTTGATTCACAAGCTGGCTTCGCACTGGGTCGAGCGCTATGGTCTCGACGAAGTTCGCGAATGGTTTTTTGAAGTGTGGAACGAGCCGAACCTGAAGGCGTTCTGGACCGGCACTCAGAAGGACTACTTCAAGCTGTATCGGATCACCGCGAGAGCATTAAAGCGAGTCGATCCCTTGCTGAAAGTAGGAGGTCCCGCGACGGCCAAGAACGCCTGGATTCCGGAATTCCTCGAGTTCTGCGAAAAACGCAAAGTCCCGGTCGATTTCGTAAGCACGCATCATTATCCGACCGATGCCTTCGGCAAAGCCGGCGCGGATACGCTTTCTCAATTGCAGCACGCGCCGCCCCACGTGATGCGCGACGATGTCAGGACGGTTCGGGGTCAGGCGAAAGGCTTGCCGCTCTATTACACCGAGTGGAATATCTCGTCGAACCCGCGCGATGCGCTTCACGATGAGCCGTTCGCCGCAACCTACGCGGCCAAGATTATTCTTGAAGCTCAAGGACTAGTAGAAGGCTACAGCTTCTGGACTTTCAGTGACATCTTCAATGAGAATTACTTTCCTTCTGTCCCTTTTCAAGGTGGATTCGGTTTGTTGAATCTTACACGGAATCGCAAAACCGATCTACCGGGCGTTCGAGCTTCTTCATCGCTTGGGCACGGAAACTCTTTGACGTGCGAGGGCCATCATGAAACGGTTGATGCCTGGTTCGTGCGGCGGCAAACGGCAGCTACCATGTTGCTTACCAACCACGCCATGCCCCGGCACCCTATTCGCAAGCAGCGGGTAAATGTCCGGCTCAAGGGCGCGCGGCGGCCGCGACGCGTGTACGCCGAAAGAATCGACGAGCAGCATGCGAATCCCCGGAAACTCTGGGAGTCGATGGGCCGCCCCGACTATCTGAGCGCCGCGCAAGTCGAGAAATTAAAGGCTGCTTCGCAGTTAGTGAAAGAGGAGCAGCGATGGCAATACGACAATGGAAATGTGGGTTGCACCGTTACCGTTCCCCCACACGGGATCGCAGCTCTAACATTTGAGTTCGCCTGAACACGAGCGATGACGAAATCAAGAATCCGGAGCGGCAACACGCGCGAAGATGCCATGCTGCATCAACTGCAGCGTGAGGCATTTGAATATTTTGTAAAGGAGTCCAATCCGGCCAATGGTCTTGTGAAGGACAAGTCAAAGCGCGGTGCGCCGTGCAGCATCGCGGCGGTAGGTCTGGCTTTGTCCGCCTATCCGGTCGGCGTCGAAAGATCCTTCATTTCGCGCGCTCACGCAGTCGAGCGAACGCTGGCCACGCTCCGATTTTTTTGGAATAGCACGCAGGGAACCGGTATGGAAGCGACCGGATACCAGGGCTTCTACTACCACTTCCTTAGTATGCGGACCGGAAGGCGCGTTTGGAAATGCGAGCTCTCCACGATCGATACGGCGTTGTTACTGGCGGGCGCGCTCGTGGCTGCGAGCTATTACGATCGAAATACCAGCCAGGAGCGCGAAATCCGGGACCTCGCCGACGGCTTATATCTGCGTGCGAATTGGCAATGGGCCCAAGCTGGAGCGGCGGCAGTCAATCACGGATGGAAACCCGGCCGAGGACACGGTTTCTTGAAATATCGCTGGGAGGGCTATAACGAGGCGCTCTTGCTGTACATTCTGGGCTTGGGTTCGCCGACACATCCTTTGCCCGAGGAAAGCTATAAGGCCTGGGCCTCCGGCTTTCAGTGGGAAGATCACTTTGGGCACAAGTATCTTTACGCCGGCCCGCTTTTCATTCATCAGCTTCCCCAAGTTTGGCTCGATCTTCGCGGGATTCAGGATCTTTACATGCGCGAAAAGCGCACCGATTACTTTGAGAACAGCCGCACGGCGACGCTTGTGCAGCAGCAGTACGCGATCGAGAACCCTCACAAATTCGCCAAGTATTCGGAGCATTGCTGGGGAATCACGGCGAGCGACGGGCCCGGCAACGCGAACGCGTCGCATCGATGGCATGCGGCGGAGACTTTTTGGGCTATCGCGGCGCGCGGGGTGCCCTTGGGCCTGATGACGGCACGATTGCTCCCTGGGCTGCCGTGACATCGCTCCCTTTCGCACCGGAGATTGTTTTGCCTACCATGCGACACTTCGACCATTTGCGCCTTCGCGAGAATATGCCCTATGGTTTCAAAGCCTCGTTCAATCCGACCTATCGCATCAAGGGAAATGCCAATGGTTGGGAAAGTCCATGGCATTACGGCATAAATCAAGGCCCCGTGGTGCTGATGATCGAGAATTACCGGACAGGCCTCATCTGGAAGTTGATGCAACGTTGTCCTTACATCGTTGAAGGATTGCGCCGAGCTGGTTTCAGGCCGCGAAACGGCGCGCAATTGGCTTCACCGCGAGTCCCGAGGTAGCCTTCCGCAATAAAGGGCGAATTCGACGGCAATGATCTATGACGCGAAAAACGACCGATCGCGACGATAATCAATCAGAGAGCTTTCTCGGAAAGTACCGAATCAAAATTGCCGTTGCGCTCCTGCTCACATTCGCGTCTGGCCTGGTGGACATCGTCGGCTACCTTGGAATCTTTCGTTTGTTTACCGCCCACATGACGGGCACTACCGTCCAGCTCGCTCGAAATGCTGTCAGCGGCGACTGGGTGATCGCAGGGGCCGCGGCTGCGATAGTGGCGTCTTTTTTTGCCGGTTCAGTTCTTGGCCGGGCCCTCATCGAGGCGGGTTCGAGAATGCAACTTCGCCGGATGGCCTCCGTCACTTTAGTGCTTGAAGCGGTCTTGGTGCTTGGAACAGCATATGGGGCCGTCGACAGGCGCTTGGCGCTGGCCTCGGCGATGCAGCGCGATTTGCTGCTCTCCATTCTCGCCGCCTCGATGGGATTGCAAACTGCGACACTGACAGGCATTGGCCCTCTCACCGTTCACACCACATTCGTGACCGGGATGCTCAACAAGCTGGCTCAATTCGCGTCTCGCATCGCATTCCGCGCCTACGATTTCATCCGCCTTGGACCAAGCGACGTTGAAACTTCACGGGCTCAAAAGAACGACAAGCAAGAGGCCCTTTTTGTTTTCTTGATTTGGTTTCTCTACCTCGGCGGCGCGGCGGCGGGTTCCTGGCTATATCGGCCCTGGGGACTCAGGGCGTTATATCTCGGCGTTGTGCTGCTCTTGCCGGTCATCGCGATCGATCAGTTTCATCCGCTGTCCTTCGAAGAAGAGAAAGAACAGTCCGAGCGTTAAGCATTTGGATTGAGGTGTCCCATTCGCTCGAAGATCGGCGACTACGCCTTGATTGGTGGCCTGCATACCGCCGCGCTGATCGGCGAGCGCGGCACTCTCGCTTGATCACGCTGAAGGCCTCACCTACGCGCCCTCCGGCGGTCTCATCGCAGCGCCCACGACATCTCTTCCGGAGAGGATTGGCGGAATCAGAAACTGGGACTACCGGTTTTGCTGGCTTCGCGATTCGACATTCAGCTTGCTAGTTCTCACCGAATGCGGCCTCAAGGAAGACGCCCGTGCATGGCTCGGATGGCTGAACCGCGGCCGTTCACCCGCGAAATGATATCGGCTGGGCACGGTGCGGTCAAACGAACCCCGCCCTCGCGGAATCCAGCGCCTAGCTCGCAACTCTCGATTCGACAAATTCCAGCATCCGGTCGCCGAGAAAATCGTGTTCCGTGTTCACGGCCAGAATTCCCGATAAGTGCCCGTGTCCGGGAAGCCAGGCCAGTCTCGGCAGACCGCGCTTCTTTTCGATGTATGCGCGCAGGAGCTCCACGTACTGGCGCTTGAAATCGGGTGGATCGAATTCCGCGAGGGTCACCAGCAGCGGCACGGAAGACTCGGCCAATCCCGGCAGCGCTGAGCGCTCCCCATAGAGGCTCGGGTCCTCCCCGAAATAGGCTTTGAAGAGCGGATTCCTGTCCATCGTGTTCGTGTCGTATAGACCCGAGACCAAAATCGCCCCCGCGAGCGCGCCGCGATCCGGGCTATTGAATCGAGCGTGCGCCAAAAACTGGGCGACGTGCGCCGCCCCCGCCGATTGGCCCATCAGAAAGACTTGCTGCGGATCGCCTCCATGTGCGCCGATGTTTTTGCGGATCCATTGCAATGCGCCGGCCACGTCCTCCGACCCGGCAGGCCACGGATGCTTGGGCGCGAGCCGATGCGTGATATTCACGCCGACCAGGCCATGGCGCGCGCTCCAGACGCCCACATTGTCGTAAAAGGGCATCCCCGGCATCGATTTGTCGCCACCGATGAATCCGCCGCCGTGCATGAAGACCAGCACCGGCCGCGCTGCCTTCGCGGCGCCCTTCGCCTGAAACACATTCAGCCGATGGCGCTCGTCGTCGCCGTAGCGGAGATCGCGCGTTATCTCCACGTCGGCAAACGGCTCCTTTTCGTGCAGCGCCGCAAAGAGTTTCAAATTTTCGCCGATGATTTCTGGCGTGAAACGCGTCCCCGAATTCTCTCAATCTCTTGTAGATTCCGGCCACCGCCGGAGATTTCGCTTGCGACGCCATGCGTCCTCCTCCGCGCGTGATCAAGGCACTCTGCCTCGCGCGGGCAACTTGCAATAATCAACTCGCGCGCATAGTATCCCCTCGGCGACGGACAACGCAATATCGGCGCGCAGTTCGTATCCAGAGACGAGGTGCAGCCATGTCGGATTCCCACATCAAGTTTTCTGTCGAGGACCGCCTCGACATCATGGAGCTATTCGCGAAATACGCCTGGGGCATCAATACGGGCGATATCGAGGCTGTCCTAGGCTGCTTCGCGGACGACGGCTACCTCGACCACCTGTGGCAGGGAAAGCTCGAGGGGCGCGACAAGATCCGCCGCGCGTTTGAGGAGCTTTGGTACGATCGCCCGAGCTGGTGGTTCGGCCGGCAGCATCTGGCGAATCATTTCCTGATCACGCCGGAGGGCGAAGGCGCGCGCGTAAAGGCCTACTTCACGATCGTTCAATTCAACGTGGACTACCGGACGAATTTCGTCTTCGGCATCGGCAACTGGGACAATCTTTGCGTGAAGCGCAGCGGCAAGTGGGTCTTCAAGTCGATGTTCATCAACGGCTGGACCGATCGCGAGAAGGTGCCCTGGAAGGGCGATGCGCGCGCCTACAGCGGCCCGCCGGTCACGCGCGTCCACCAGGAGCCCGTCCCCACATCCTCGAAGGGCGATTAGCTCGGCCTTCGGCAGACAAACGCGGCCTGCATGGCCACCGGGTTGATCGCGTTTGATCGAATTTGATCGGGCAAAACGAATGCCGCCCCGTCGGGAACCGACGGGACGGCATCCGTTGGGTGGTGGGGCTCTTGGCCGCTGGCCGGCGAGCCATTCAACGCTCGCCCGCCTCTCCGGCTAATTCATATCGTCCGCGGCAATCTCGCCGCGGGCCTTCAGCTAAAAGAAGAAGTGCACGCCGAACTGGATCAGGCGCGGATTCGCGATTGTGGCGCGGATTGCCCCGAAGGTTCCAGCACCCGGAGCGTTCACGTACCCAATTGGAAGCTGCGATGAAACGTCTATAAATGTCGGGGCCGCATTGCTGCCTGTTGGGTCCGCGAACTCCGGGTGGTTGAAGGCATTGTAGAAATCCGCACGGAATTGCATCCTGAGCGTCTCCGTAATTTGTGTGTTCTTGATAATGGAAATGTCGGAATTGAACTGACCTGGACCGAGGACAGCGCCGGTACCTGAATTGCCGAAACCCGTGGCTCCAGGCGTACCCGGAATCGTCGTGCCCACCGGCGGCGTCGGCGCTGTGCCGTAAGGGACTACCGGAATAGTGCAAAATGCGTCGGCGTTGAAATAACCATTCAGCCTCGAAACGACGCTGCCCTGAGTCAGAATGTCGCCATTGGTCTTACCCGAGCACAATTCGGCCCGGCTGTACGCGGTGGTAGTGTTTCCACTGGTGCCGTATGCTTCGCCACCGGTGGAGTCGACGAACGTGATTGCATCGCCCGATTGGACAACGGTTACGCCAGACACGTTCCAACCGCCGATCAGCTTGCCCTCGACGCCCTGCGCACCCTTGCCAAACGGCAAGTCGTAGGTGTAATTCACGATGAAGCGATTGGGGCGATTGAACCACGTCCGCCCATACTGCTGGCTTAGATCGGAGGCGTCATTTCCGTTGGCAACCCCGCCATTGAGGTCGCTGAGGCTCTGGCTCCACGTATACGCCGCCTGCATGCTAAGCCCGTGGGAGAATTGGTGCCGCATCGTGACCTGCAAACTGTTGTAGCTGGAATAGCCGTTGAATTCAGTTTCCGTCAGACCACTGGCCGCAAAGCCCAGATACGGAACTCTGGCGATTGCGTTTCCTGTGGTGTTGCAAATCTGGTCGGGGGCCACGCCTGTGCACAACCCACTGAAGCTGTTGGACGGCGTCGCCAGCGACGCCGTATTAACATTGTGATAGATGTCCGCCAAGTTGATTCCGCTTGATCCCACGTAGCCGACTTCCAGCACCCACGAAGGAGCAAGTTCGTATTGCACGCCCAGGTTATATTGCCGGACGAGCGGCGTATGGACCGTCTGTGATAGCAAGGGGAGAGTCAAGCTGGAGCCCGTTAACGTGGATGGATCGTACCAGCGTGCCGTGAATCCGATATTCGGGTTCGAGGCCAGCGGAACGAACGGCAGAGCAGGGAAAGGATTCGCTATCGTGGCCTGCAAATCGCGGGGACTTTCGAACGAGTAGTCATATGTGACGGAGTAAGGATTGCCCTGTTCGACGGCGTGCACGAACCGGTCCAGCGCCACGCGATCGTAGAAGATGCCGGCTCCGCCGCGCACTACGAGTTTTGAACTCTGCAGCGGCTGCCAGGCAAATCCGAATCGCGGAGCAAAGTTGCTGTACGGAGCATGCTTTTGAAGCGACAAATTGTTGCTCGCTGTGAAAACTCCTGGCGGCGGCGCTCCGTAGTGCTTTGCATAGTTGCTGGGCACTACGTACCCGGCTAGGCTGTCGGCGGGGTCGGCGAGCGCCGCGGCAACCGAGTTTGGCAGCGCCGCATTGGGTCCGAGTTTGCTCAACCACACGTTGGTCAGGTTTCCCAGCGAGTCGCTGAGCATCCCGTCATACTCCCACCGCAGGCCCAGGTTTAGAGTCAATCGCGAACTCAACTTCCAATCGTCCTGCACGAAAGCGTTGTTGTTGTGCAGATGGTAATAGTGGGTCACTGCAACCGGGTAGCCCTTGATGCAGAACAGGCACTCAAAGATGTTTCCTGGCGCTCCAACGCCCGGATCCGGACTTGCTTGTCCGACGAGGATGTCATTCAGGTCCCCGAAAAACATGAATCCCTTCGTGAAGCCGTTATCAATCAGGGGCCACCGCGTGTCCTCGTGTTCGAAACCGACGCGGATGCTGTGTTTTCCGTGCGACCACGAAATCTGGTCAGCGAATTGCAGCTGGTTCGTCGGTCCATTGAACGGAACCAGGGTTCCGAACAATCCGTACGTGCCGCTCGCGAAATTGTTTTGGCCAATCACGAGCATGGTGGGCGGAATGTTTACGCCGGGGAAACCCGTGATGCCCAGATCCGCGTCCGAAGAGTTCGCCGGATAAGCGTTGGAGGCCTTGGCAATGTTGCGCTGATACGATATCCGAGCTTCATTCACCAGGTTGTTGGTCAGGATAGACGTAAGCCTCAGCACGGCGTCATGGTTTCCCCAGATCACCGTCTCAGGCGTTCCCGGTATGTTGCCGTTTAGGGTGTCGATCTGCGGGTTGTGAGTGTAGAAATACCGGGTCGAAAGAGTTTCCTTGCTGTTAATCAAATAATCCCCGTTCAAGACGCCCTGGTTCTCTCTGTAGAGAGCCGGGATGCTAAAGCTGCACGCTATTTGCCCATTGAGCGTGTGGGTGGGGTCGCAGCCAGCTTCCGCCAGAGGAGTCGGGATGTAGTAGCTGCCGTTTGTGTTCTTGAGTTGCAGCATGTGAAGGCCCTGAATGGAAATATCCGGGGCCCCTTGAAACGCCCCGCAGCCGGCGGCAGGACCCGTAAGAGGAGGGCCGCCAAATGTATTGGGGCCGCAAAGCGCGTTTGCTGCGTCTGTTACAAAGGTCTGGGCGGTCGCGTCGCAGGCAGAAATCGGGACGGCGCCAGCGGGGCACGTGCCGCGATCCTCGTTAGGGATCGGTGGCAGATACACGCCGGAGGTGAAGCCCGCCCCCGACACACCGTTCTTCGCGCGCGTCCCCTGATAGCTTAGAAAGAAGAATAACTTATCCTTTTTGATCGGACCGCCGATGGTGCCGCCGAACTGATTCTGATCGAGCACTTGATGGGGTTGATCGGTCGTCTTTTGGTACTGATCAAAGAAGGAATTGGAATTAAGGACCGAGTTGCGCAGAAATTCGAACGCCGATCCGTGGAACTTGTTGGTGCCACCCTTCGTGAGCACATTCACGTTGGCGCCCGGGTTTCTTCCGTAGCTCGCGTCGTACGTGGAAGTCTGGACTTTGAACTCCGCGATCGCGTCCGGACTCGGAACCGGAATTCCTGTGTAGATCGTTCCGTCGTTCGAGCTCCCGGAGTTGGCGATGTTGTCCACGGCCACGCCGTCCATCTGGAAATTGTTCTGGCCCGGGTCATTGCCGTTCACGCTCATGTCCTGCGTGCCTCTGCCGAGTGAGGTCGCGTCGCCCACGGCGACGTTTGTACCGGCCGATAGGCCCAAAATCTCGGTGTAGTTGCGGTTGGCGAGCGGAAGAGAAGCGATTTGGTTTCCACTCACGGTCGTGCCGAGCGTCGAACTCTCGGTCTGCAGCATCACTTGCTCGCTGTGCACCGTAACTTCCTCGGACACCGTGCCGACTTCCATTTGTTGATTCAGCGTGGGCGTCTCGGTGACATTGATCGTCACCGATGGGACCTCGGTCCTCTTGAAGCCGGGCGCACTGAAACTGACCTTGTAGTTTCCGGGGGCAGCAATTCGAACTTGTAGTCGCCGTCCGGACCCGTCGTCGCAGTTCTTGCCTGGCCGGTTCCCAAGTTCGTTGCCGTAACGGTCGCACTCGGCACGGATCGGCCCGAGGGATCGGTCACCGTTCCCGCCAGAGCGCCCGTCCCGGAGGATTGCCCCAAGGCCACAGGGACGCAAAGCAGACACAACACCGAAAGACAAGCCAAGATCGAAATAGCGAGCCCATGCCCCGCACGTCGTATGTGCATTACTTTCCCCCCGATTCGGTTTTTTGTTCGACCCGCGACCGTTGTTGCAACCCAAAGCATGCTAATCGCGCAGATTAGCCTCGCTTCTGGTACGTATTTCTATCGGATGCCTTGTCGATCTGGGACCTAGTTAACGGACCACCCTTTTGAATGGACACACTAATTACCGAATTGGGCTAACTTGTCCATTTCTTATTTTGATGGTTTCTATTACCGATTGGGAATATGAGGTCCGCCCGGCTTCGCGCAGGGTTATGTGAAAAAGCGAATGGCGCCTCGCCGGGAACCGACGGAACGCCATTCATCGGGCGGTGGAGCTCTTCGTTTTCTTGCGTCGATAAGCCAGCGAGCGCCGCGGGCGGTCGCCGGCTTCCGCCTCAGAAAAGCAGCTTTATCGCAAACTGGATCTCGCGCTGGCTGTTCGGGGCGGTTGCAGCAATGTAGCCATAAGTGCTTCCAAGGGTCGAACCGGCATCGCCCCCACCCGCAGCAGAGAGGCAGGTAGGTGCTCCGGCCGCACACCCGCCAGCCACGGCGGTGAACAGGCTGGCATTCGGTGGCCCGAAATCCGTTCGGTTTGCGACGTTGAAGAACTCCGCGCGGAACTGCGCTTGGAGCCGCTCGGTTATTTTCGTGTTCTTCAGAAGCGCAAAGTCCACATTAATCAAACGTGGCCCGAAGAGCGTATCCCTCCCGGCATTACCGAGGGTGCCAACCGGTTGGAGCGTGAAACAGGAGTCGTTGGCCGCGTTATTGTCCGAGCTGTTGAGCCACTCGGGCTCCACAATTCCCGTAGGTCCGAGAGTCTTCTTCCTCACGTATGGATTGCAACCTGGAGTCACGTCTGGGCGGGTCGATGCCACGTTGTTGTCGAGTCCCGCCTGATCGAAACCGTCGCTAATGCTGAATGGTGCGCCGCTCTGCGCAGTAAAGATTCCGGTCACCGCCCAGCCTTCGACTAACCGGTTGCCGTGGAATGGTAGAACATAGACCGCGCTCGCCACCAGGTTGTGGCGCAGATCGAACGTGCAGTCACCGTAGTCGTATCGCGGATCGTAAGGATCAAGCTGCCCAGTCGCGCCTTCTTCCAGTCCATACGATCCGGAGCCATCATCCAGGCAGTGAGAGTAGGTGTAGGAAATCGACATTGTGATGCCGCGGGCTGCTTGGCGAACCAAGCTGACCTGGAGGGAGTTGTAGCTGGATCTTCCGCCCGTAACATTTTCGTTGAGTTCGGCGTAGTTGTCGTTCACGCGCGGTAGCACCGGCTCGACACCGCCAAGGATGGGATCGAAAGCGCCAAAGTAGCAGCTCGACAAATTTCCATTCGCGAGCGTCGGGACACAGGGGGAACCGGTTGGGGTAGAGCATCCGTTAAGAAGCCCCCCGAAGGGGCCTGCACCGCAACCGGCGGCAACCGAAGTGCTCGTCATCGAAGGGTTCAGGTTCCGCTGACTGAACAAGTGCACGCCGCGTGAGCCTACGTAGCCGACCGACAGGACCGTCCCCGCGCCGAGCGACCGCTGCACGTTGAGGTTCCACTGCTCCTGATAAGGCGCGATGTCCGTGGTGTACGGCACGCCGTCGCCCAGACTGGTGCATCCGATGCTGTTGTTGGAGAGATTATCCGCCGCGCACGCGACCGGCACGTCTTGCGGCGGCAGCGGTGCGGGCGAACTTATAAACGCGTTCGGGAAGGTCATCGTGCCAAAAGCAAACTGGTGATAATTGTAGGGCGGGTCGAAGTAATACGCGGACGCATAGGTGCGAGGAGCAACCGGATCGTGGAAGATTCCATAACCGGCACGGATCGAGGTCTTCTGATCTCCGAAAGGCGCCCAGGCCAAGCCTATCCGAGGATCGATATTCTTTCTATTCGGGCTCGTCTGGAAAACATGACTGACCGGAGAAAACGAGCCATTCCCAAACGGAGTATCCAGAACAGTGTAGAGCGGCCAGCCGGAAGGATTGGTACCATACTCATAGCGAACGCCGATATTGAGCGTTAGCCGGGAGTTGATTTTCCAGCTGTCGTTAAGATAGGGGTTGATATCAATCTCCCGGAAATATCGTGGCGAATTGTCAGTATACGGGCTATTCGCGACCGCATATCCCAAGACCGGGACGCCCTCGAGAAAGTCTTGCAGGCTGAGGAATATGTAATCGCCACCATACTCAAAAGGCGAGTACACATTCGACTGGACCCGCATGATGTCCGCGCCAAAAGTAATCGTATGGGCTCCGTGGTTCCACGCCACGTCGTCGCCGGCGCCGAACTTGTTCTGGGCGATGGAGTCGGAGACGAACTGGTTGCTTCCAAGCCCGCCCACGGTAAAGAAGTCCGGGCTCACAAACGCGTCTTCATGGCGACTCGGGTTGAAGTTCAAAGGATCCGAAGCGGCGGGCAACGTACTATTCGAGAATGAGGATTCCAACGTGCGGACGAACACAAATCGCGCGTTATTTACCACGTTGGCCGAAAAGATGTGGCGCTCTTCGACCGTCAGGAACTGGTTCTTGCTCTTATCCACTTCCGGCCAATAAGGCAAGGCCGCACCGAAAAAGCCGGTGAGCGGGCTGAGGTTGTAAGCCTGGTCGATGACGTAGCGCCCGAAAATACTGTCGGTCGAGGAAAGCGTATAGTCGATTCGCCCGAGCCCGTAGTTTTCGCTTGAGTTCTCGGTCGCGTTGATCGTGGTGAAGTAATACCCACCCTGGTCTGGAACGCCTGCCGGAGGAGTGACTCTGTTATAGAGGGCCATAATCCCGGTTATAGCCGACGCGGCCGCGGCCGTTTGGCCACTTGCGCCGGAACCAATGGCCTCTGGAATTGGTAGGATCGGATTCGTGCCATTCGCATTCCCAGGGGCCCCGGACGGGGAGGCTGGACATGATGCATTGGCCGGAGATTGGACGCTGCATGGCAACTCGCCCATTGCAACATAGGGTTCGGGAAGCCCCATGTTCGCGTTCGTTTGGCCAAGCGCCTGGCGAAAGCCCTCATAGTTCACGAAGAAAAAGAACTTATTCTTCTTGATGGGGCCACCCACGCTCCCGCCGAATTGGTTTCTGCGAAACGCCGGCTTATATGGATTGTAAACACCCCCTGCACCCAGGAGCAGATCGAAATAACTGCGGGAATCGAGGGCGGAGTTCCGCAGAAATTCGTACGCGGAGCCGTGCAAGGCGTTCGTCCCTGATTTCGAAACCGCATTCATTACAGAGCCATTGCCGCCGAATTGCGAGCTATATGTATTTGTGAGGAAGGAGAATTCCTGAATCCCCTCCATGCCGAGCGAAGTGCCGAGGGCTTGCGAGCCGGCCTGATGGTTCCAGAAGTCGGACATGTTCGTGTTGTCCAACAAAAAATCCTCCCCTTCGGTTCTAGCTCCGGAGATGGAAAAATTCGGGCCCATTCCATAGAGGTGGTCGCTCCGGCACCGGCAGGCGTGACACCGGGCGCCACGATATCAACTGCTCGAAATTGCGGCCGTTCAGAGGCAAGTCGCGCATCTGCTGTCTGGTTCACCAGAGAAGAGATTGCGGTTGATTCTGTCTCTACCTGCGAGACATTGACTCCACCGTGACGGTCTTCCTGGGACGGACCGACGGGCAGCGAGAAATCGACCACGAACTGGCTGCCGACAGTGATCGTTGACGCCCGTGTGTACCACGGTCTGAAATCCCGACTTTGAGGCATTCACCTCGTACGTGCCAACGTTTAGGTCGGGCACGTTATATCGTCCCTGATCGTTGAGTAGTCGTCTGCGCTGGCGCCGGTTCCGATGTCTTTCACCACCACTTCGGCGCCGACGATCACGGCTCCGCTGGGATCCGTCACCGTGCCGGAAATATTTCCTGTGACCGCCTGCCCGTTAGCCAGCGGGCACAAAGAAACTGCCCTACAAACGATACAACAGCGAAGCCACAAACTTTCGCGCCGCAAGCCGTGCACGCATTTCGCCCCCCACGATTTCTTTAGTTGAGCACTCTTGGTCCGCTACCGCGTCCTTGAGCGCGCCATTCTCTAGGCCCATGTGAGTTTTGGTGTTTCCCTACCGCGCACCACCGCGCCATGCCTTTAGCCTGGGACCGCCGGACACGCCGTCGAATGGACACACTAATTACCGAATTGGTCCGGCTTGTCCATTGCTTATTTGATTGCTTCTGTTACCGATTCGGAATATAAAGTCCCTCAAAGGTGGTCTTCCTATGGAATTGCGTCAATTGCGATACTTCATCGCGGTTGCCGAGCGCCTTAGTTTTTCAAAGGCAGCGGAGCATCTGCACGTGACCGTGCCGCCCCTGAGCCGGCAGATCCGCCAATTGGAAGAAGAACTCGATGCGCAGCTCTTCGTTCGCGATCGCCGGCACGTCGTCCTCACCGACGCGGGCCAGCTGCTTTTGCGCGAAGCCAAAGTTCTAGTGGCCCAGACCTCGCACGCGTGCGATAGCGTTCGCCTCGCGACGAAGGGCGAAGCGGGCGTCGTGAAGATTGGAGTTGGCCTGGGTCTGGGAGAAAAGATCAGCCGCGTTCTGGTCGAGCATGCAAAGCGCTTTCCGGCAGTCGAAGTCTCCTGCACCGCCATCTATTCGATTTTTCAGTGCGACGCTCTGCTCCAAGGCACGATCGACGTAGGCTTCTTGCGGCCGCCGGTGGATCACGCTGAATTGACTTCCGAAGCTTTGTTCGAGGAAAGGTTTGTGATCCATGCCAGCAAAGATAGCCCGCTGGCGAAGCACAAGAGCCTGCGAGTGAGAGATCTGGCGGGCGAGTCGTTGCTGGTACCGAACTGCAAACCTCCCGTCAGCATATACGATAAGACGATCGACTTGTGCGCCAAGGCGGGCGTGCCCATCAAGATCATTCATGTTTCGACGGATCCCACGCCTCACGGCGACATCCAAACGCTGCTCCTGGCATCACGCAAGGGGATCTGCATCATGCCCGACGAGCCTTCCTGCTCGCCGGCAGCCGGCAGCGAAGTGGTGGCAATCCCGTTCGACGAGCCCGACGCGAAAGTCGAGGTACACGCCGCGTGGCGCAGGAGCGAAAGGTCGCCCACAGTCCTCACTTTCCTCGATTCCGTCAGGCGAGTCTTTCACCTCGCGACGGCCGCTGCGGTTTCGCCGTGTCCCGAACGAGGGCTCGATCCTCGCATCACTTTTCGGATCCGCAGGACGGGTTCTTACCAAACCAGCTAGAACTCACGCCGCGTCTCGTATAATCTCCAGGTGTCCGCCGGCGAACCGCGCGGATCACAAAACGCAGGAGATCGAGGTGCTCGCACATGAGTATGGTTACTGGTGGGGAGCTTCTCGTTCGCACTTTAATCCGGGCGAACGTCACGAATATCTTTGGGCTGCACGGCGCGCATCTCGAAACGATCTTTCAATCGTGCCGGGATCATCACATTCCGATCACCGATACGCGCCATGAAGTAGCGGCCGGCCATGCAGCCGAAGGTTACGCGCGCTCCACGCGCGGATTTGGCGTGGCGATGGTCACCGCAGGTCCCGGTTTCACGAACGTCATCACGTCGATCGCGAATGCCTATCTCGATCGCACGCCCGTCCTCTATCTCAGCGGTTCGGCAGGCCTTCGCGACGCGGAGACCAACACGCTCCAGGCCGGTCTCGATCAGGTTGCCGTCGCCACGCCCATCACCAAGTGGGCGCACCGAATCACGATCGCGCAGGATATTCCGCGCCTTGTCGCCGAAGCGATCCGTCTCGCCACGTCGGGCCCTACCGGTCCCGTGCTTCTCGATCTGCCCGCCGACATGCTCGGCGCGCAAGTGGACGAGGCCTCCGTCGCCATTCCCGAGAAGGTTCTTCTCGATCCTTCGTCGGCCCCCGCGCCGCAAACCAACGCCGTCGACGATGCGATCCATTTCCTCTCAGGCGCTTCGCGTCCGGTGATCATGGTCGGCGCCGGCGCTTATATGTCGGGCGTGCGCGCGGAAGAATTGCGCGAGTTCGTCGAGGCTACCGGAGTTCCCGTCTTCTCGGATTTTCAGGCGCATGGCCTTTTGCCCAGCAACCATCCGCTCTATGGCGGCACGTTTCACAAAATGGCGGATCTTTCCGCGCCCGATCAGCGCCCGGACGTGATCCTCGCTCTCGGCGTTCGCTTCGGCCTTTTCACGCTCGGCATGCACGATCTCCGTCGTTCCATTGGCCGCGGAGATCATCCACGTCGAAATCGATCCCAAGGAAATCGGCCGCCTCAGACAAGTTGCCATCCCCATCGTCGCCGACCCGCGCGAAACGCTGCGCGCACTCAACGCGAAGCGAAGAGCGAGCGCTGGCCCGACCGCAAAAAATGGCAGCAGGCGATTCGCGAGGCGAAAATGGAGCGCTGCAAGCGCCTGCAAAACGATCTGGATCGCCCCGCGCCGCCGATCCACCCGCTCCAGGCCGTCTCCGCGATCGTCGGCAATATCGACGAGAACGCGATCATCGTCGGCGATGGCGCCGAGGCCTATCACTGGATGAACGAGGTGATTCACCAGAATCACCCGGGCAGCTACATCACCCACGGCTTCCTGGGCGCAGTCGGATTCGGCCTGGGCCTTGCGCTAGGCGCGCAAGTGGCTCATCCGAAGCGGCAGGTGTTATGCCTCGTCGGCGACGGCGCCATTGGTTTCACCATCGCGGAATTCGACACGATGATTCGCCACAAGCTCCCGATCGTGGCCGTCGTCATGAACAACCACAGCTGGGCGGCCTCGCAACATTTTCAGGAAATTGTTTCCGGGCCAGATCGCCTGATCGGCACCGAGCTTCGCGACGCCAACTATCACGAAGTGGCAGCGGCATTCGGATGCCACGCGCAGCGCGTCACCGCGATCAAGGATCTCGGTCCCGCGATCAGCGCGGCGTTCGCGAGCGGCAAGCCGGCCTGCGTCAACGTATCGATTGATGTCGCGCCGATTCCGCCCGAGCTTCATCTGCTCATGAAGCGATAAGGCCAAAAGCTTCGCCGCTCGCGTTCAACCTTCGGCGACCAGGAGAAACCACATGCCCATCGAAACGCGGCAACTAGGGCGGGGTGGCCCGATTGTTTCCGCGATCGGCCTCGGCTGCATGGGCATGTCGGGAACGTACGGCGTTGCCGATGAAAAAGAGAGCATCGCGACGGTTCATGCAGCGCTCGAATCGGGCGTCACCATGCTGGATACGGCCGATTTCTACGGCATGGGACACAATGAGCTGCTGCTGCAGAAAGCGCTCGCCGGCCGCCCGCGCGAAAGCTATTTTCCTCGCGGTCAAGTTCGGCGCGATGCGCTCCCCGCAGGGCAATTTTGTCGGCATCGACGCGCGCCCGGCCGCGGTCAAAAATTTCCTCGCCTACACGCTCAAGCGCTTGGGCACCGATCACGTCGATCTCTACCAGGCCGCGCGCGTCGATCCCAATGTTCCCATCGAAGATACGATCGGCGCGATCGCCGAAATGGTGAAAGCGGGATACGTTCGCCATGTCGGCATCTCCGAAGCGTCCTCCGAGACGATTCGGCAGCGCTCACGCGGTCCATCCGATCGCGGCTTTGCAAATCGAATACGCGGTCGTCTCGCGCGCCGGTAGAGGCAGACATCATTCCCACGCTGCGCGAGTTCGGCATCAGCCTCGTGGCCTATGGCGTCTTCTCGCGAGGCCTGCTCACTGGGCACGCGCCGAATCCAGCATAGTGCCGCGCAGGGCGATATTCGCGCTCATTTTCCGCGTTTTCAAGGCGAAAATCTGCGCGCCAATCAAGCGCTCATCGAAGGTCTTACGCGCCATCGCGCAGCAGAAAGGAATCAGCACCGCTCAACTTGCCGTCGCGTGGGTTTTGTCTCGCGGAAAAGACATTATTCCGCTGGTTGGTGCTCGGCGGCGCGACCAATTGAGCGAGGCACTGGGAGCCCTGAACGTTTCGTTCTCGGCGGAAGAATTTGCCGCGATCGAAAAGGCCGCGCCCATCGGCTCGGTTGCCGGCGATCGCTATGGAAGCGAGCAGATGGCCGTGCTCGATAGCGAACGCGCACACGCCGAAATCTTCAATCGCGCGTAATTCCTGAAACCGCGCCGATCGCCTAGGCCGCCTTCGAGTAGGCGCTGGCCTCGTCGAGCAGCCGCACCGCCTCCGGGCTCAGCTTCAACGCCGTTCCGCCGATGATCTCTTTCAATTGATCGAGATTCGTCGCGCTGGCAATCGGCGCGGCCACGCCGCTGCGCCACCAGCCACGCCAGCGAAACCTGCGCTGGCGTCGCACCGATCTCCGCCGAAACGTGTGTCGAGAGCCTTCAGGATGCGGAATCCGCGCTCGTTCAGCATGTCCTTCACGCGATACGCCCGCGCCCGCCCCGCAAGATCTTTCTCCGAGCGATACTTGCCCGTAAGGAATCCGCTCGCCAGCGAAAAATAGGGAATCACGGCGATATTCTCGCGCTTGCAAAGATCGGCCAGCCCGCCCTCGAAATCCGCGCGATCGTAGAGGTTGTACCAGGGCTGCAGCGTCTCGTATCGCGGCAGGCCCTTGGCCGCGCTCGCCTTCAGCGATTCCGCCAGGCGGTCCGCTTTGTAATTCGACGCACCGATCGCCCGCACTTTTCCGGACTTGATTAGCCCTGCATACGTTTCGAGACGTCTCCTCGAACGGAGTTTCCGCATCGTCCCGGTGCGACTGGTACAGGTCGATGTAATCCGTCTTCAGCCGGCTCAGCGAACGCTCGACCTCCCGCAAAATGTAAGCCTTCGAGAGGCCGCTTTCCCCAGGCGCCATCTCCACGCCTACCTTCGTCGCGATCAGCACCTTGTCGCGCCTGCCTCTTTTTTCGAGCCAATTGCCAATGATCGTTCTCGGATTCGCCGCCCTTGTTTCCCGGCACCCACTTCGAATACACGTCCGCGGTATCGATCAGATTGAGTCCCGACGCCACGAACGCATCGAGCAGCTTGAAAGAGGTAGGCTCGTCCGCCGTCCAGCCGAAGACGTTCCCGCCGAACACCAGCGGCCCAATTTCCAATCCCGTGTTTCCAAGTTTGCGTTTTATCATGTCGATTCTCCTCTTCCGTAGCTTTCGCTCATGTGTGCCGCGACGATCTTAGTTTAGACTCGATAGGAACCGCAACTCCGTCAGTCCGGCTCCGCCCGACCCGCAAAACTCGGCTGTAACGCCGCTGGCCCGCGCACACGTCTATTATTACATAGATGCGCGACAAAACGCCGCGGACGTTGCTATCATTAGGTCTGGAAGACCGCGAAGATTGCATCTAACTACTCGTAGCCAAGGGGACGGGAATCCTATGATATCGGGCCACAGCAAAGATTCTTCGAAGGGCAAAAGTTTCGCCGCACGCAGTCTCATGATTCCCGGAATCGGACTGGCCGCCGTGCTCATCGCGTATGCAGGCGCGACGATTCGTCCCGCGCAGGCGGACGCCCCCAAGCCGGCCAAGACCACCGAGCAAGGCGTCTACACCGAAGCACAGGCCAAGCAGGGAAAAACATCATACACTCAGAATTGCGCCACTTGCCACTTCGACGATCTCAGCGGAAGCGGCCAGGCGCTGCCCCTCGCAGGCGACTCGTTCATGCAGTCGTGGGAAGGCCAGACGGTCGACGATCTCTTCGAAGTGATTCACGATACGATGCCGCAGGATAAGCCCGGCACTCTCACTCCCGAGGCCAAGGCCGACGTCATTTCCTACATTCTGAAGTTCAACAAGTTCCCGGCAGGTCAGCGGAACTACCGAGCGATCCGGCCACCACTGAAAACCATCCTCATCACCACGAAGAAACCCGCTGGTGCGACGCCCGCGCAACCCCCATCAGCTACGCAACCTCCGCCGGCCACGCCGCCCCCCGCGCACAGGGCAGCGGAAACTAATTCGCGCCCGAATCGGTGCTTTGCCTTTGATTTTCCGGGTGCCCCATCCTCGGTTTCTGAGGGTGGGGCCTTTGCTACGAGCAAGTCGAGCACTGTGCGCAAACAAATCGAGCTCGGGTTTTGTCTCTTGAGGCTTTCTATCAATCGAGGATTTCGAACCGGAATTCTTCGATCACCGGGTTCGTGAGGACGTCCTTCGCAATGCGCTCCACCTCAGCCTTCGCCTCTTCGCGTCCCATGCCGTCGAGCTCCAGCACGAAAAACTTCCCCTGCCGCACGCTCTGCACCTTCGCGTGACCCAGCGAAGACAGCGCCCGCTGAATCGTCTGTCCCTGCGGATCGAGTACCGTCGACTTCAGCATCACCCAGACGTGTGCTTTCATTCTCTCCCCGTGTGAAGCGCGATTATATCAGCCCGGCCGATTTCGCCGCCGACTGAAAATCGTCGAGCAGCCTCCGTTTCTCCGTCGGCGGCAGAAACGCCGCGCTGAAACTCTGCTGCGCCAGCTGCACGATTGCGCATTCGAAAGTCCCAAGCGCCGCCGCGTGCGAATATTCCGTCAGCAAATCGGTGTGAAATATGCCCGGATCGTCGGTCGAAAGCGTCACGAGCGATCCTCCGCGCCAGTAATTGCGCCAGGGGGTGATCCGCAAACGACGCGTCCGCCTTGCCCGTCTGCTTCGCCAGCGCGCCCGTAGCCACATTGCTCGCGATGCAATTTTCGAGCACCACGCGCCGCGTCGCCAGCGCAGTCCGCCAGCGCGGGATCGTTCATCACCGCGATTCCATGTCCCACGCGCTCCGCGCCCAGAATCTCCACCGCCTCGCGCACCGATTCCGGCCCGCCGATTTCGCCCGGCGTGGCAAACGATGTCGCAGCCCGCCCTGGCGCGCCAAGTCGAACGCGTGCCGGAAATTCACCGCCGGAAACGCAAGTTCGTCGCCGCCCATGCCAAACGCGACCACGCCCTCCCGCTCCAGTTTCGCCGCAACCCTCGCCACTTCCAGCGCCGCGTCCGGCCCGAATTGTCGCGTCGCGTCCAGAATCCACGCCGTGCGAAGCCGGTTGAACACCACGCTTCCCGCCGCTTCGCGAATCGCCGCGAAATTCGCTTCCACGTTTTGCATGCGCCGCAGCATCACGCCGGCCGAAAGCGTGATCTCGGCGTAGACCACGTTTTGCCGCCCGAGGTCCTCGCAGCGCGCTACGCGTGATCAGCGCGTAATCCTCCGGCTCGCGCAAAAACGACGTCACCCATTTGAACGTCTCGATGAATCCGGCGAAATTGGTAAAGCGGTATCGCGCCGCGGCTTCCTCGGGCTTCACTTCCACGCCGTGGCGCGCGGCCAGTTCCACGGCGGTTTGCGGACGGATGGTTCCTTCGAGGTGAAGGTGCAACTCGCCCTTGGGCAGGGCATCAACGATCGTCGGTTGTCGAGCGTTCGCTTCGGTCACGAAGTTTGCTCAGTTCGAAGGCAATTGCGGCCGCCCGGCGTTGATCCACGCCGTCATCCAATAGGACCCCACGTCGGTCGACGCATCCGAGAACTGACGGATCAGCACGGCCCCGGCATGCCGCGTAAAACCGGTCGTAAAATTCGTCGCCGTATCTCGTAAGCCCCTCGTGCGCGCGACGGTCCGCCAGCAAAATATTTTCGAGCCACGCATGCGCGCTCAGCGCCATTTCGAAAGCCTCATCGGTCGGATCGCGAATGAAACTCCGCTTCATTCGGCTTCACGAAAAAGAACAATTGGTACCGGTCCACCAGCCCGTCGCCGAACCGCTCGTTCACGCCGGGCTGATCCGAAAGATGCTCCGTCGCTATTCATCGTCGTGTTGAACGGATCGTGCGCCGCCGCGACGTAGTGCGCCAGCAGCGCCGCCGTCAGCCGAGCCTCGGTCCAATTATGCTCGCGCAGCGCTTCCGTCAGCTTCTGGCTGTAGAGACCGATCTGCCACGGCAGCAGCCCGTACGTATCGATCGACCGTCCGTCCGTACTTGGCCACCGCCGCCGTATACGAGCGCGGCAGCGCGTTGAAAGGGAACTGCCCATAGTGATCGAGCTCGATGAAATTGTTTCGCGCGTCCGCTGGAGACCTTGGCGTTTCCTTCGTCCGGGTCCGTCACATGCTGCACCAGGAATTGCCGGTTCGCGCCGAAATATCCCAGCATTTCATCCGGCAGCGTATCGACGGCCTTGTTCGTGATCAGCCGCTCCGCGTTTTCTCCCCAGCCGAAAGACGCGGGCGACACCACCAGCAGCGCCAACACCACCGGCGCCACCCCGGCGTAAGCCCGTCGGCGCACCCCGCGGCGCATCAAAGCGCGCCCTCCTTCGCGCCGGCCGCCTCGATGCTTCGCGTTGGACAGCCCGCTGTGCTTCCGCCCGTAGTAGTGGTACACCACCAGCCCGATCGCCAGCCATACGAAGAACCGAATCCAGTTTTCCACCGTCAAGCTCGCCATCAGCACGAAGCAAAACACCACCGACGCGATCGGAATCCACGGGCTCCACGGCACGCGAAATCCTCGCGCGCGCTCCGGCTGTCTTTTCCGCAGGATCAGCACCGCGATCGACACCAGAATGAACGCGAAAAGCGTGCCGATATTCGAGAGGTCGGCGAGCGTGCCGATGTCGAAAATCCCCGCGGGAATCGCCACCACCACGCCCGCCACCCACGTGGCCACGTCCGGCGTCCGAAATTTCTTGTGCACGCGCGAGAACGCGCCGGGCAGCAGTCCGTCGCGCGACATCGCGAACCACACCCGCGCCTGCCCCAGCTGAAATACGAGAATCGACGAAATCATTCCCATCAGCGCCCCGGCCGTCACCCACCGGTTCACGCCGTTCAATCCGATCGCTTCGAGCGCGTGCGCCACGGGCGCGGCGTTGTCGAGCGTGCTCCAGTGCTGGATGCCCGTCAGCACCAGCGCCACCGCGATGTAAAGAAACGCGCACACGAAAAGCGATATCAGAATCCCGATCGGCAGATCGCGCTTCGGATCCTTGCACTCTTCGGCGGCCGTCGACACGGAATCGAACCCGATATAGGTGAAAAACACGATCGCGCCGCCCGTCAGCACGCCCTGAAATCCGTTCGGCGCGAACGGCTTCCAATACGACGGGTGAATGTACTTGCTCGCCGCGATGCAAAACACCAGCGATCGCCAGCAGCTTGATCCCCACCATCAGATTGTTCGCGCCAGCGGATTCCCGAATGCCCACCACGAGCACCACCGTCAGGACCATCACGATCACGAAGCCCATGATGTTGAAATGCGCCGCCCATCCGGTCTCGGGCGAATACGCGGGTGTGCTGAGCCAGTCCGGAATGTGCAGCCCAAAGGAATCAAGCAAGCTATTGATGTACGCCGAGAATCCCACCGCGACCGCCATGTTCGACACGGCGTATTCCAGGATCAGGTCCCACCCGATGATCCACGCGATGAGTTCGCCCATCGTCGCGTACGTGTAGGTGTAAGCGCTTCCCGCGATCGGGATCATCGACGCGAGCTCCGCGTAGCAAAGCCCGGCAAGCCCGCAGACCACGGCCACGATGAAAAACGAAAGCGCAATGGCAGGTCCGGCGCCCGGCCGTCCCGCTGATGCCAAGCGCGTGCCTCCCGTGCATCAGCACTTCGAGGAGTGGAGCCTTCAGTATGGAAGGGAATTCGACCGATTCGCCTGCCGCGGCAGTTCCCGTCAGGACGAAAATTCCGCTGCCGATGATCGCGCCGATGCCGAGCGCCGTGAGGCTCAGCCAGCCGAGTGATTTCTTGAGCCGCTTTTCCGGCCTGTCGGCGTCCGAGATGAGCTGGTCGATGCTCTTGGTGCGGAAAAGCTGCGGATCCAATCGTCACCTTCCGTGCGACCGGAAAAACTCTACCCTGCGCCGTGCCCCCGCGCAACCTGTCCGTGAGGGCAGGAATCAATCGCTCCTCCGGGGCTACGTTCGGGTGCGCGTAGCCAGACGCGACAGTCCCGTAGGGACGGTTGAAAGGCTATGCGATCTGCAGATTCGCATACCGCTCGACCAATTTCTTCGGCCCATAATCCCGGAAGCTGACGGTCAGCTTCCGTTCTTCGCCTTCGCCCTCGACCTCGATGATCGTCCCGATGCCGTATTTCGAATGGCGCACGCGCGTCCCGATCAAGCGGATCTTTCGACGAGCGCCCCGAGCCCGTCCCGACCGACGACGATCCCGCGCGTCCCGCCGGAGGCCGCCCATACGAGGAACTCCCATACTTCCCCTTGCCGTAGTTCGTCTGCGGGTATCTAGGCGGCGCTTTTCGGTAGCAGTAACCCTCCGAAAATTCCGGATCGGGTTCGTAGCGCCGCGTTTCGCCGGGCTCGGATTGCGATCCCTCCGCCGCCTCGATCAAATCGCCCGGCACCTCCGCCAGAAATCGCGAGGGCAGAGAAGCGCGCAGCCGGTCTTCGCCATAGCTGCGCCGGTAAACGGCGCGCGAAAGGACGAGCGATTTTTTCGCGCGCGTCATGCCCACGTAAAACAGCCGCCGCTCTTCCTCGATCTCCGCATTCGTATCGATCGACCGGCTATGCGGCAAAATCCCTTCTTCGAGCCCCGCCAGAAAGACCGCGTCGAATTCGAGCCCCTTCGCGCTGTGCAGCGTCATCAGCGACACGGGAATCGTCTCGTCGTATTCATCCGAATCCGCCACCAGCGCGGCCCGGTCGAGAACGTCTTCCAGCGTCTGCCCCTGCTCGGTCGCCTCGGCCATCGCGTTCGAAAGCTCGCGCAGATTTTCCGCGCGCGTCGTGTGCTCGAGATTGTCTTCCTGCTCCACCCAGCCGAGATAGCCGCTCTTGTCGAGCACGCGTTCGATCAACTGCGCGGGCGCGAGTTCGCGGCACTCTTGCTGCAAATCCTCGATCATGCCGCGGAAATAACGCAGCGCTCCGGCGGCTCGTTTTCCCTCGAGAAACGCGTCTTCGCCGGAGCGTTTCCCAAAGCGACTTGCCCGTTTCTTTCGCGCGCGCCTCGATCGCCGCCACCGTCGTCGCGCCGATCCCGCGCGGCGGCACGTTCAGCACGCGCAGCAGCGACACATCGTCCTCGGGATGAAACAGCAGCCGGACGTACGCCAGTGCGTTGCGCACTTCGGCGCGCTCGTAAAAGCTGAATCCGCCGACCACTCGATGCCGCACTCGCCAGCCGCCGCAGCACCTCCTCGAACGACCGCGATTGCGCGCCCGTGCGATACAGCACGGCGATCCGCGCGTCCGGATCGTCTCGGACCAGCGTCGAAATCCCGCCGCAGATGAACTCCGCCTCCGCCGACGAATCCGGCGCCTCGAAAAATTGCAGCTTTTCGCCCGCTCCCAGCGTCGCCTGCAGATTCTTGCCGAGCCGGTTGGTATTGTTTTTCACCACGGCCGCGGCCGCATCGAGGATCGTCTGCGTCGAGCGATAGTTTTCTTCCAGGCGAATGCAGCTTCGCGTCCGGAAAATCCTCGGTGAACCGCTTCAGATTCCCGGCGCGCGCCCCGCGCCATCCGTAAATCGACTGATCCTCGTCGCCGACCACGCACACATTCTTCCGCGTGCCCGCCAGCAGCCGCACCAGCTCTTCCTGCGCCTGCGTTCGTGTCCTGAAATTCGTCGACCATCAGATATTGGAACCGCCCGCTCCACGCGGCGCGCACTTCCGGATTCTCCCGCAAGATCTCGACCGCCTTCAGCAGCAGATCGTCGAAATCCACCGCCGCGGCTTTCTGCAAAATGTCGTTGTACGCGCGAAAAATCTTCGCCACGTCTCTTCCGCTCGCGGTCCTGCATCTGCGCCGCCTGCGATTCCATTTCGTCCGGCGTGATCCCGTGATTTTTCGCGTGGCTGATCTGCGCGCGCATGCTGCGCGGCGGGTAATCCTCGGTCGAAAGGTCGAGCTGCGACGAGCGCGCGCTTCACCGCTGCTACCTGGTCGTCGTCGTCGTAAATCGCGAAATCGCGCGGCAGGCCCGCGTGCCGGCGCCTCGCGCCGCAGCAATCGCGCGCAGAAGGAATGAAACGTCGAGACCCACACGTCCGAGCCGTCGCGCCCGCTCGAACGCAGCAGATCGTTGATGCGATCCTTCATCACGCCCGCGGCCTTGTTCGTGAACGTCACCGCGAGGATCGCGCCCGGCGGCACGCCCTGTTCGATCAGTTGCGCCACGCGATACGTGATCACGCGCGTCTTGCCCGTCCCCGCGCCTGCGAGAACGAGCACCGGCCCCTCGGTCGCGAGCACAGCTTCGCGCTGCTGCGGGTTGAATCCGTCGAGAAGTGTCATTGCGTGGGGGAAATTGCTCAAGCCCGAATTGTAGCCGACCGAAACGCATTCGGCAATTTGCCTTCCGCGCATTCTTTTCGCAGCCTCATCAGTTTTACATTCAGCCGATGCTCGCGCGAGCAGTTGCGACCATTCTCCGTGCCCTCCGTGCCACCTCCGTGAACTCTGTGTTTAGTGATGCCACTAATCCACCTCTGCGGTCATACGACGGCCCCACACGCGCGCAGCCACCTCCGCAAACTCTGTTACAATCACACGCCTTCATTCGGGACCATTCGAGCATGAATCAGTTGAAGCTGCCGCACTGGCTGGCCAAAATCGTCGCGGTGATGGGCGGCGGCGGCCTCTTTCTCGTCACGTTTCTTCGATTCCTCGGTCCTCAGCTTTCCGTTTATTCCCGACGCGCTCGTCATCAGCCTCTCGGCCCAAAAGCCCGCGCGCATGCCGTATTACGTCGCGCTCGCCGCGATCGGTTCGCTCGCCGGCTGCATCTGGCTCTACCTGCTCGCGAAAAAAGGCGGCGAGGCCTATTTCCATCGTCACGGTGGCAAAGCGTCTCTCAAAGCCAGGGAATGGGTCGACCGCAACGCGTTCCTCGCCGTCTTCGTTCCCGGAATTCTTCCGCCACCGTTTCCGTTCAAGGTTTTCGTCCTCGCGGCCGGCGTCTTTCAGGTTCCGCTGCGCACGTTCATTCTGGCGCTCCTGCTCGCGCGCGGACTGCATTACAGCATCGAGGGAATTCTCGCCGTGCATTACGGCAACGCGGTCCTGTTCTTCCTCACCACTCACAAAATCGCCTTCATCCTCGGGGTCTTCGGCATTCTCGAATTCTCTACGGCGTCACGCACTGGCTCTTCCGCGGCAACCCGCACTCGCCCTCCTGATTTCACGCGGCTTGTGGGTCGTGGTTCCCATGACAAAGCGTGGGATTTTCGATGCAGGGGAGGTTTGTGAACCATCTGGACGACAGTACCGAGCAGGTCGTAGGTGAGTGTGACGCTCGCGCGGTCGTCGCCCTGTTCTCCAATCGTGACTGAGGTTGTTCCCGCACCTTCTCGTGGAACCGTGGACAACGCTCAGGGTGGCGCCAAATCGACAGGCGCGCGAAATCACGGATACGGAGACGAGGCGAAGCGGAAGCCTTGGCGGCGGATCTGCATTTCGCCGCTGACGTTCGACTCGCACGAAGATATTGGCCGGCTCGGTGTCGTCGGACGGGAAGCGCAGGTCGCGGATTTCGACGCGATAGTCGCCTTCGAGCGGGCGAACGATCGCGAATGGGAAGCGTGCGTAGGCGAGAAACCGCGTCGCCGCGTCGGTTCTCTCGGCTGCATCGAGCGCGGGAGACTCGCCCGGCTTGTAATGCGTTGCGCTCATGTGCGGATCGAATTCGCGGCCAGGGCCGAGCGGGACCTCCACCGTCTCGATCGTGTCGTCCGTCACGACGACTCCATACCAATCGAATGGCGCGGACGATTCGGGAAACGCGCCCGCGGAAAGCGCGACGCGGCCGTGGTATTCGTTCGCAAGCAGCACGTCGATGGCGCGCGCGTGCAGATTTGCCAGCCAGCCCAGATATGCCGCGACGAGGATCAGCGTGATGATGCCCGCGGCGCTGCTGCCGCGCCCGCGCTTGCGCGCGCCCACTTCTTCGTTGACCATGCCGCAGCAGCAGCGGCAAGAGAAGTCCCAGCACGAGCAGAACCAGAATCCAGAGATCGAAATTCGTGACGAGGTTCCACGCCGACCAGTGCCCGCAAAACGGCCAAAGGAGTTGCACGCCCATGCCGCTCGCGAGATCGAGCAGGATGTTCCCGGTGACGCCGATGGCGCACGTGGCAAGCGCGGCCGGGAATGTGAGCGGCCTCGGGGCCTTCACCTGGATATTTTTCTCTCGGCGGCACGCGGCGATCGGCGACGTAGAAGGCGGCGGCCACGGCGCCGGCGGTCACCGCAGCGCCCGCAAGCGAGTGCAACGCCGTGCGATGAAATCGCAGAAAAGCCTCGGGCCCGAAGATGTAGCTCGCGTAATCGAGATCGGGGGCGAGCCCGGAAACAATCAGCATCGCCGTCCCGAAGCGCGGCAGGCGATCCTTCCCCGCCTGCGCGAAGGCCAGCGACGTGAATGCGTGTGTGAACGGTTCCACGGCTGCGCGATCTTACAGGAAATCTCGGATTAGCGTGAGGCTGGTTCGATGATCGAAAGCGCATCCGGCACGATCTTGAACTCAATCGGCAACTGCCCCACCGGCTCGCCATCCACCTGCGCGAACACGGGATCGCTGCCGGCGGGCTCCATGATCGTTGCCGCCGACTTCCATGCTTCGATGCCGTCCATTTCGCGGAGCGTGCCCATCCAGATCGCGGGCAGGCAAGCCAGATAGCCAGGCGGCTCTTGCGCGAATTCGTCAGAAACTCGAACGAATTTTCGAAGAGACTCGCGCCCGTGGTGATCTTGAACGGGCCGCCGTAGTTCACGGTGCGCCCGGCGATCAGGATCGTCGCCTTGCGCTCCTGCCCTTCGGATCGCACGCGCATTTCGGGGAAGCCGTAGCCGAAAAGCTGCCGCACGCCCTCGACCCAATAGGCGACGACGCCGGCGCTGTCCTTCAGTCCTTTGTGCACGCCGTTGACGATCGCGCCGTCCGGCCCCGCGCCGCCGACCGAAAGAAAATAGCGGCCCGGTGCGCGGCATCGCCTCCGATGCGTTGCCGTTCAGCGGGAACGCGATGCCCAGCGCGATGCGCCGGATCGTGCCGCCGGGAATCAGCGCGCGCGGCGTGCGGGATATCCCATGGAATGCCGCAGCTCCTTCGCGAGAATATTCGCCGTGCCCGCGGGCAGCAGCGCCATCGGGCACCTGGCTGCCCGCGAGCCCGTTGACGATTTCGTTGATCGTGCCGTCGCCGCCGCACGCGATCACCATGCCGCGCCGCTGCTCCACGGCCTGGCGCGCGATCTGCGTGGCGCTAGTCGGGCCGGTGGTCGGCGCGAGCTCCGTCGCGATGCCTGCGTCCTTCAGGATGCGCGCGGCCTGCTCGATTTCGACGAAGCGGCGATGGCGCTTGCGCCCGCTCGTCGGGTTGTAGATCAGAACCGCGTCTTTGATTCCATCAGGCATTCGTTCGTCCTAAAATTCTACCGGCAATCGCACATTGTATAATATCGCGGAGCTTTGACCGACTCTTCCTGCTGAGGTTTCCATGCCCAAGACCGGAGCCGCAAGGAGAGCGACGCCGCGAAAGAGAAATCGAAGACGCTTGCGCGAAAAGATTCGCCACCACGAGTACCTCTATTACGTCGCGGACGATCCGAAAATTTCCGACGCGCAGTTCGACCGGCTCATGGAGCGGCTCAAGAAGCTCGAAGCCGAGAATCCGAAACTGCGGACTCCCGATTCGCCCACGCAGCGCGTGGGCGGCGCGCCGCGCGAGGGCTTTCAGAAAGTGCGGCACTCGGCGCCGATGGTCAGCCTCGACAACGCATTTTCGTTCGAGGCGCTCGGCGAATTCGACCGCCGCGTGCGCGAGCTCACCGGCCGCGAGAAAGTCGATTACATCGCCGAGCACAAATTCGACGGCCTGAGCCTTTCGCTGCTTTATGAGAAGGGCGCGCTGGTGCGCGGCGTGACGCGCGGCGACGGCACCACCGGCGAAGACGTCACGCCGAACGTGAAAACGATTCGCTCGATTCCGCTGACCATCGATTCCGCGCTGCTGAAGAAAGCCGGGCTCGGCCGGCACGTTCGAAGTGCGCGGCGAAGTGATCATGACGCGCAAGGCGTTCGAGGAACTGAACGAGCAGCAGGCGGAGCAGGGCGGGCAAGATTTTCGCCAATCCGCGCAACGCCGCGGCCGGCGCCGTGCGCATGCTCGATCCGAAGATCACGGCGTCGCGCAAGCTCGATTTCTTTGCCTACTACGTGCTGGTGGATGGGCGCGCGGCGAAAAAGCGGCTTTCGGAAGTGCTCGAGACGCTTTCGACGCTGCGTTTCAAGGCCAGCGACGATTGGAAGCTGTGCCATTCGCTCGAAGAAGTCGAGCGCTACATCAGCAGCTGGGAATCGAAGCGCGAAAAGCTGGCTTACGAGATCGACGGCATCGTCGTGAAGGTCGACGAAGTCTCGCTGCAGAACGAGCTGGGATTTACGTCGAAAGCGCCGCGCTGGGCCATCGCCTACAAATATCCCGCGCATCAGGAGACGACGCTGCTCAAGGAAATCGACGTCAGCGTGGGCCGCACGGGCGTGCTTACGCCGTTCGCGATTTTCGAGCCGGTGCAGATCGGCGGCGTCACCGTGACGAAATCGACGCTGCACAATATGGACGAAGTGCGGCGGCTCAACGTCCACGCAGGCGATACGGTGCTGGTCGAGCGCGCGGGCGAAGTGATTCCGCACGTGCTGAAAGTGGTGAAGCACGGCGACGAAGAAAAAGAATTCGAGATGCCGAAGAAGTGCCCGGTGTGCGGCATGCGCGTTTACCACACGGAGGGCGAAGTCGCCTACCGCTGCGTGAACGTTTCGTGCCCGGCGCGCCGCCGCGAATTGATTTTGCATTTTGCGGGCCGCCACGCGATGAATATCGACGGCCTCGGCGAGAAAATCGTCGAGCAGCTTCTGCAGCACGATCTGGTGAAGGATTTCGCCGATCTCTATAAGCTCGACCTCGAAACGCTCGCCGGGCTCGAGCGCATGGCCGAGAAATCGGCGCAGAATTTATTGGATGAAATCGCGGCGAGCAAGAAGAACAGCCTCGCGCGGCTGATCTATGCGATCGGGATTCCGTTCGTCGGCGAGCGCACCGCGCAGCTTCTGGCGGCGCATTTCGGCTCGATGGAGAAGCTGCAGGACGCGACCGAGCGAGGAATTGATCGAGGTCACGGAAGTCGGCCCGAAAATCGCCGAAGGCGTGCGCGAATTTTTCGCGGAGTCGGCGAACCGCAAGCTGATCGAGCATCTGCGCGCCGCCGGCGTGAACATGAAAGAAGAGCGCGCCGCGCCGAAAGACACGCAAGCTTCGCCGGGATGACGTTCGTCTTCACCGGCACGCTGACGAAGCGCTCGCGCGAAGAAGCCGAAGCGCTCGTCGCCGCGCACGGCGGCAAAGCCGGCGGGTCCGTGAGCAAGAAAACGAGCTACGTGGTGGTCGGCGCCGATCCCGGGCTCGAAATTCGAGAAGGCGAAATCGCTCAAAGTTCCGATCCTCGACGAAGCGGGATTCGACAAACTTCTCTCCGCCTGAATTTTTCGCTGCGCGATCGCCGCGATAAATTCGATACGCGATACCGCAGCTTCGCTTTAATTCGCCACGCAAAATCTGCTGTAAAGAGCAAGTACTTTGCTTCCGATAGCTCGTTAAACAGGCCTAAATGGTCGAAAAGGACGAATTTGGCGGGATCTGGCACCTCAACCGAAACGCGCCGTCTAGATCCAGGTACGACGGACGTAGTTGCGGTACCCCTCGCCGAATTTCGCCTCGAGGACGCGCGCCTAACGTCCGCATCTGAGCCGGGACTAGCACTGTGCTGCTCCCGAATCTGCGGCCCGTCGACGGCGATCGATATCGACGACGCTGATTCGCGCCGAAAGAATACAGTAGTGCCTGGGTAGAGGCCGCGAGTGATATTCGCGCGGGCATGCGCGACGACGCCGAACAATGCGATCCGAGCTGAATGTGCGACGTCGAGCCAGGCGCGAAACTTTTCGACCGGCTGCAATGCTCAGTCCGTTAGTTGCGTCCGCGTCCACGGATACGGATGTGCGTTTCGGACGCAGTAAGCGATGTAATGCTTCCAGAAAAGTTCGAGGAAGCCGTCCGGTGCGGTCGTATAGGGTGCACATCCGCTGCATCAGCGATGGTCCAAAAGTTCGCGTTTCGGACTCCGCAGCGGCGCGAGCCCTCCTGCAAGCAGTAAGCTAAAGAGCCTGCGGATCGAAGCTCTCCGATCTTCGCGGAGATAGACATAGCCACACAAGTCGATCGCGGTAAGCTGAAGCTCGTCGATCTCCAAAGTGCTTGTGAGGTCGTAACACGGGACTGCGACGAACACGGATTGCGGTGCCGGGCTATAATGATTTGGCTGGCGGATGAGCTGGGCGATCGCCGGTCCTCGCGACAAGTCGGAGCGGGAGGAAAGTCCGGACTCCGGTCGTGGTGAGCTCGCAAGAGTCGGCCACGATAGGGCAACGCGCCTGGTAACGCCAGGGGGTTGTGCCGCGAGTTGGGCGAGAGCCTGGCTCGTGACGCGGCTACGGAAAGTGCCACAGAAAATTAAACCGCCGGTGAGCTTCGCACCTCGGCGGCCGGCCTTCGGCAAAACCGGAGGCTGGCCTCTTTCGGTCGAGCGCATTTGGCAAGGGTGAAAAGGTGGGGTAAGAGCCCACCGCCCGGGTGGCAACATCCGGGGGCACGGAAAACCCCGCGTGGAGCAAGGCCAAATAGGAGGGGAGGGCTGGCCCAGCCCGCATGCACGCCGCTTGAAAGAGTGGCGCGCTCTGACCCTCGGGTAGGCTGCTTGAGTCCCGGAGCGATTCGGGACCTAGAGGAATGATCGCCGCGTTGCGCGGGTTGGCGGCTGACGCAAGTCAGCGCGCGATTCGCGCGGCGGACAGAATCCGGCTTACACGCTCATCCGCCAAAATTTCTGCGAAGTACTCAGGAGCCCCACCCCGGGGCCAAGCACAAGTCACTCGCCCGGCTTAGGTTGCCGCCTGCGGCGTGGGTAGCGAGCTGGCGGCGTTGCCTTGCGCTCGGCGCAGGCCGTGTGTTAGCCGTCAGTGTGATATTATCCGCCAAGTACTTCCCCAGCAACAATTAGCCCGATCCGAACGAACGAAAGGCCGTCTTGCGAGGGTACAGAAATGAGTGGCCTGAATGTTCGCCAGAGAGAGGTTCTCAAAGCTTGGCCGCAGCATTTGTGGGATTTTACTACACGAGAATGGTTTTCGATATTCGGGGGTTGTAGCTTAGGCATTCTTGTTGCCGGGTGCGCCCATCTCCTCGCATGGGACCATTCGTTTCGAGGCTTCCTCGCGTCGAAATACGGACCATCCAGAATCTTTGACGATCCTCATCTGTACGCCATTTACCTCATTATGATCGCGGTCACAGTGCTTCTCTCCGTTGCACTGTTTGTTCCGAACTTTGTATGGCGCGGAATCAAGTCATGGTGGGCGGGCGTGACAAGCGGGCTCCTCCTCGTGTCGTTTGCAACCGGATTCCTGTCCTTGATTTTGCATTCGGCTGCCTTTGGGCGCGCGATGCTTGATGTCCTCGCGGTAGTCGTGATTTCATTCTTGATAGGTTTTCTCTTAAACATAAGAGCGCGGATACACGCCGAGCGTCGTGTAGACGAGAACAACTTAAAAGTCCCTCAAAGCATTAGGTCTCTTGCCGGGACACAGCCGTCCGAATCGGATGATCCTATACAGACTTGGGAAGAGGACGCTCTTGGTCGTGCCGCCCTAGTTGATAGCATCACCGTGAAGGCCCTAATTGCAAAAAGCCCTGTTCTTATTCTGTCAGGTGATTTCGGCTCGGGGAAGACTTCGATTCTCAATCTTCTCCGCGAGCACCTCGGGGACAAAACTATAACCGTCTCATTTAGTACGTGGCTTCCCGGCTCTCAGGAAACACTCGCGTCATATCTTCTGAACGATATCGCGAACGAATGCCAGAGGCAATTTGTGGTTCCGGGATTGCGTAGGAGCGCAAGGCGATTGGCAATCGCACTGGGGCAAAGTGTTCCACTCCTGAAAAATTACTTGAACCCGCTCCCGGCACCGACTCAGAAGGAGGATATCCAGAGCCTGAAGGCGGCTCTGGAGCGTTTGCCGAAAAGAGTGGTTGTGCTCCTTGACGAGGTGGATCGGATGGACAAAGAGGAACTAGTCACGCTGTTGAAAGTTATTCGCGGCATATCGACACTGCCGAACCTCAGTTTTATCTGCGCGGGAGATCGAAAAGCAATCGTCGAAACGGTCAAGGGGACAGACAACGAAAAGAACAGTTCCTATTTCGAGAAATTTTTCCCCGTCTTGATTCAGATTCCTAATCCCGATCCCGCTGCACTTAGAAAAGCGGGCACAAAGCGTCTGACTTCTGCATTCGAGAGGCGTGAGTGGTTTGAGAGCAAGTCCGAAGCGGAGAAGTTTCACGAACAGATTGACGAGTTGTGGGACCCGCGCATCGCGCCATTTTGTCGCAATTTAAGAGCGATTGGATTACTTGCGAACGATGTGAGCGTGGCGGCTGCCCCCGTGAGGCGCGAGGTTGACCCCTTAGACCTGACCTTGGTCGAGCTCCTACGACGGTTTAAGCCGAGGGTTTATGAGATAGTTGCCCGAAATTCTGCAGTCCTTACGGGGGGAGAGAGCCTAGTGCGGGGTGGGACGTACCAGTCTGACAGGATGAAAAAAGAGTCGGAAAAGCAGCTGCTCATGGATCTTCAAGAGGCCGAGCCGGACGCCGCGGACTTGAGGCGAGTCAAGGGAATACTGTACGAGCTTTTTCCGCTCTTTGGAGAGATTGACGGGCGGTCGCAACGACCGCTCTCGAAGAGGAAGGACTCCGATGAGGGCAGTGAAAAGCGCATCTCGGAGGCAGGAATTTTTCCTGCATACTTCCGATACGAGCTTCCCGAGGCAATTTTTAGCTCCGTCGAAATAGGTTTGCTCGTAGAACAAATAGAACGCGCTCCGAACCAAGCGGCCCGCGAGGCGGCGTTTGTCGCGGCTTTGGACTCGATGGAAAGGAACTCGCTCAAGAGAGACGATTTCTTGAGAAAGCTTGCTGATGCGGCGATGCCTTCTATTCCGCTTCCGGTGGCTAGGGAGTTGGCTGTCACAGCGGCGAAGGCTGCCGACAAGTACAGTTATGACATAATGCCCGGCTTCGGTGAAGCTGGCCACGTTCTTCGAGCCATTCTCCGTGTCGCAAAGCGATTGCCTCAATCCGACAGGGCTAGTTTCTTGGCGGAATGCATCCGCCTTTCGAGCCACGATGCGCTGGCGTTTCGGATATTGACTGTGCTTACACAGCAAAAGAATGATGACGACCTAAACGTTTCGGTCTCCGAACTCTATTCGAGTTTCATTGAGCGAATGAGGAAACGCTACGGTCCCGATTCCGACATCTCGACAATTGACCTAGGAACGTCAGACCCCTGGGCGTTCGACTACTGGGGCAGATTGTTCAACGCTAAGGGGGTAGTCAGTGATCCCGATGACCGCAGGATCCAGTATGAATTCTGGCTTCGGTATATCGGAAACAGCAAACGGCGTTTAGCGCAGGCTTTTCGAAACTTTTTCTTGCCTGTCGCGGTCTATGGCGAGGACCCGACTCCGTTGGTTGAGAATAAAATCTCAATGGCGGATCTCAAGAGACTCTACGAGGAGTTGGCAGACGATGGCTCTCTGACGGATTGGGACTACGAGTCGTTGAGGACGATAAAGCGGTTCTTGGACGGGGAGTTCAAGGGCGGAGTAGGACCTGTAGGGGGAAAGCTATATGCCTAGCGCTTTGCCTTGAAGCGAAAGAGCAGAACCCTTGCTTCCCCTCGCGAAGAGACGCTCCCTTCCTGCGTCGGGGCAAGCAGGGCAGGCGGGATGACGGGGTGAGCGCGGTGTGTCCGGGGCTTGGGGCGAGCCGAGTGCGGTTTACAAACGTTGCGTGATCGATGCGCCACCCGCGGCGAAGCCGGAAGATGCCGCGCTGAAGACCGCGGCGCTACATTTAAGTCTTCGGATGCGCTGCCCGCCGTCGTACACGTTCCTTGACGCCGGATGCCAAATAGGTGGCGCACCTACGGCGCTCGTGCGATTCAATCTCTGCGTTTTCCCAGCCCTTCCGGGCTGAGCTAAATTGTGCCGCGCGTCCCGCGCTCAAACGAAGGTCGCAGGCCCCCGTCGGTCGTTCCGCATCAACGTCCGTGACGAACGAAAGCCCCACCCTCAGAAGCCGAGGATGGGGCAGCCGGCATGGGCGCGATGATCGCACGTCAACCGTCCCTCCGGGACTTGGGATTATTTCGCCGGGGATCCCGGCACTCCGCAGCGCCTGTCTCGCTGGCAGGCTGCGTGCCGGGCTCATTACAATCGCGCCTCCCTTCCTACGTCAGGGCAAGCCGGCGCTTGGTCGGCGGTCGCCCGGCGATGGCTCGAAAAAGCAGATCCCTCACGCCGTCTGCACACTACGCGGCCGGGTTCCCTTCGCGAAGAAACGCTCAGGGCAGGCGGGATGACAGCGTTTTGCCAGCCCTTCCGGGCTGGGCTAAATTGTGTTGCGCGGCCCGCGCTTGTTTCGGCGGGGGGAAGGGGCGGTGCTTCGCGCATGCTTCACAAGAAACGGGAATGGTGCGACATCTATGCGGGAAAAACCCGCCCGCCTGAAAGCAAGGCGGCCGCTACAACGGCCACGTCAGAAGCAACGACCGGCAAAGGCAACGGCGAGAAAAGCAGATCCCTCACTCCGTCCGCACACTGCGCGGCCGGGTTCGGGATGACAGGGCGAGCGCGGTGTGTCCTGGGCTTGGGCGAATCTGGGGCGGTTTACGAAGCGACGACCGGCAAAAGCAACGGCGAAAAAGCAGATCCCTCACGCCGTCCGCAGACTACGCAGCCGGGTTCGGGATGACACGTGAGAGTGGGCCCAAAAACTGGCGGGCTGAAGGACCCGGGTCTAGGTCTAAACCTGCACCCCGAGAGCCGGCGGGACGCCAGCGCTACGCTTGAAGCCTACGTCGTTTTTTGCGAGACGAGGGGGCGACGGGAGTGACGGAGGAATGGAGATGAGCGTGAAGCCGCGATTTGGATTTGTGGTTGAGTATGTGGCGGACATTGAGGCGGCGAAGCGGTTTTACGTCGATGTGATGGGGCTGGAGATGGAACGGTACCATCCGACGTTTGTGCAATTCGGGACGTTTGCGATTGCGAATGACCAATCGATGACGGGTAGCCGCGATCCCGAGCTCTACTGGCTGGTGGACGACGCGGAAGAGGCCTTTCGCGAGCTGTCGGAGAGAGCGGAAGTTGTGGCTCCGTTGGAGCAGATGCCGTTTGGCAAAGTATTCAGCATCAAGGAACCGGGCGGTCGTCCCCGGTTCTTGCTGGAATTGGCGCGGGACCGGCCTAGCCGGCCGGCGTAAGGCGCGAGCCAAAAGCAAAGGCGCCCGCCTGGAAAGGGAGGTGATTGGATAAAGGCCGGGATTCCCGGCACTTCGCTGCGCTGCGTGCCGGGCTAATTACAATCGCGCCTCCGGCGCTTTGAGGCGGCTTCGTTCAGCGTGAACTGGAAGCTCTGCCCTCCACCGAAGAGGCCCGCGGCTGAAGCCGAATTATCGCAGAACCGCTTTTCGCGAGCCTAAAGGCTCACGCTTCCACCCCCTCACGCGAATTACCTCGGCGCGGGGGCTGGGCGCGGAGGCAGGGTGCCGCCTTCGGCGAGAGTCTTCATGTTTTTTAGGGCGCCCATGAATCGCGTCTTTCGATTGGCGATGTCGGCGTCGCGGGCTGCGTCGTCGGGGAGCATCGAGTTATCGAAGAGGAGCGTGTAGACGAGCTTGGAAGTGGTGGCCGTGACTGGGCGGGCTTCGAGTGTGCCGTGATAGAGGTTGTAAGGCTGACCTTCACGAACCGGCTGCGTGTACGTGTAGGAAAGCTCGGTTTTGCCCACCATGACTTCGTTGCCGATCGATCGGACGACGCCGACTTCGCCGTCTGTTCCCGAAAGAATCGTGCACGGCACTTGAAACCATTCGGCGATGTCGCAATATTTGCCGACGCGTTTCCATACGTCGGCGGCCGGGCGATCGACGTCGATTTCCATCTCGATCGATACATAGTGCGGATTCGGAATCGCGAGCGGCGCGGGCGCTGGACGAGATGCAGCCGGAGCCTGGGGCGGAGCTTGATTTGCGGCTTGAGGCTGGGCCTGAGCGGAAGCCTGTCCCTGCGCGCCAAAGGAAAGGGAAAGCAAGAGAGCAGCAAATGTCGCGGTGACCAGTCGATTCACAAGTGGCTCCTTTTCGGCGCAGATCGTTGCACACCTTGATGGGCCGATCAAGAGGCGCGAATTGGTACGGTAGCGGCACTTTCTTGAAACTTGGACGGGGCCGCCAGAATCCAAACTAAGGGGCTTGGAGGCCCATTCGATGTCCGCTAAGAAACAATATGAGCTGCACTCGGAGTCTCAAGAAAAATCCCGGCAGCTCGACGAGCCAGATTGCGTCTGCCTCAGAGGCGATCGTTGCCGACGGCTGCAGAACTGTGATCGATCTCGACCGGCGCTACGTGTACGTGTCTGATGAGTTCTGCAAACTTGTGGGCTACTCGCGCGAAGAGCTCGTTGGAACGCGCTACGACGATCTGACCGCGCCCGACACCAACGACCTTCGGACAGTTTTCAACTTATTTTGCCAGCTCGAATACATGCACGGGCTGTGGATGCTGGTGGCACGCAGCGGCGCTCGCATCCTCGTGCGCTACGAATCCTGGCTTCGCCCAGACCGGCTGATCGAAGGGCGTATGCAGTTGGTGGCGGCGGAAAACTGAGCGCGCCCGCGAATTGCTGATATCGCTCAGGCGGGATTACGCGAGGCGCGTGATTCCAGGGAAACCGTCGAAGCCGGCGTCGAAGCTCAGGATGCGTTCGATCCTGGCCTAGGGCTGCGCCACGCACAGACAGGATTGTCTTTGCCACTGTGAGCCGATCGGTTCGCTTAGTCCTTTGGCGCGACGTCGCGCGATTGGATTAGCCACTGGCCGTTGAGGCGGACGAGATCGTTGACTTCGCGGCCGGCAGCGGCCACGCGAACCGGGACGTTTGGGCCTTGTCCGGCGAACACTGTCTGCCAGTAACCCTCGACGCGGGCGTGATCCTTATCGATGAATTCAAGGTAGGTGTTCATCTCCATGTGGTACATGGGCGGCCTCGGCTGGCCTTTGGCTGCGGCGTCGGCGCCGCTTTGCCGAAAATCGGCGATCATTTTCTCGAGCGCGTCGTGTCCTTTGACTGCTTTGGGGCCAGTGCCGAATTGGCCATCGGGCGTGTAGGTGGCGGCGTAGGCGTCGGGGTTGGCCGTATCGAGGGCGCGCGTGTATTGCCACATCAGCTTTTCGATCTGCGCGCGATCCTGAGCTTCGCGTTGCGTGTCGTTGCTCCTTGCCTCGGTGTGGAAACCAAGCAGTACCACGAACAAAATCGCAGCGATAGCAGCAAAGATTTTCTTCATCGCGCATCTCCTTTTGGAAGGGGCGATAAGGACCCAGGGCTAAAGCCCTCTTATCGCGGTCATTTTTTCGAGGGCCTAAAGGCCCACGCTTCCACTCTTTCTTGATTGACGGGCCGCGCGGCGGAAATTCGCCGCGCGGCGGGATTTTCTACCACGGCGAACGAGAAAGCAAACTCCGGTACAATGACTGGCTGCCAAGGAGCGATGCGAGTTCGATGGAACCGCACCCTAAGACCACACTGACCGAGGTGCTGCTGCGCGAGATTTCCGACGGGGCTTGAGGGCGAGCACGCGGCGTTTCGTGCGCGCTATCCGGGCGCGTTCCGGCGAGCGGCAGCCGATTCATACCTACTACTGCGCGGGCGATCTCTTTCGCCGCGATCTGGTGCGAACGCTCGGCGAGGAGGCGCTGCGTTCGCTCGACGAATTCGCGCCGGATTTCATTACGTTTGCGAAGGCGATTGGGCTGGCCGGCTCGGAACGGCTGCCCGCCGCGCCCGGCGCTGCGGCAAATCTCGCCGAAGCGGTTGCCGCCGATCCCGAATCGGCGCGCAAAGAGGATCGGGCGGCGTGGTTGGCGCATACCGTTTACACGCGGGTGCGCGAACGGCTTTCGCGCGCGCCGGTGGAGGATTTGCGTGCTCGATTTCGAGGATGGCTACGGGAATCGTCCCTGGGAGGAAGAGGATCGCCACGCGGCTGCGGCGGCTGGCGAGATCGCGGCGGCGATCGAATCGGGTGGCGCGATGCCGTCGATCGGGATTCGCACCAAGCCTTTCAGCGAGGATTTGCGCGCGCGGAGCTTGCGGACGATCGATATTCTGGTGACCGAACTGGCTGCGAAGGCGCGCGGGAAATTTCCGCGCGAGGTTTTTCATCAACCTCGCGAAAGTCACCGTGCCCGGGGAAGTGGCGGCGCTCGCGAAGGCTTGCGAGCATCTCGAGAAGCTGCTGGCGCTGGCGCCGGGCACGCTGCGGATCGAGTTGATGATCGAGACGACGCAGTCGGTGATCAACGAGCGCGGCGAGGCGAATCTGCTGCCGCTGGTCGATGCGGCGCGCGGGCGATGCGCCGGCGCGCACTTTGGAGTGTATGACTACACGGCGGCGTGCGGGATTACGGCCGCGCATCAGCACATGCTTCATCCGGTGTGCGATTTTGCGCGCGAGGTGATGCAGGTGGCGCTGGCGGGTACGGGCGTGCAGCTTTCGGATGGCGCGACGAATGTGTTGCCTGTGCCGGTGCATCGCGCGTCCGGCTGGCGCGGCGCTCACGGGGCAGCAGATTGCGGAGAATCGCGCGGCGGTTCATGCGGCGTGGAAATTGCACTTTGGGGATGTGCGGCATTCGCTCGTCAACGGCTTCTATCAGGGATGGGATTTGCATCCCGCGCAGCTGCCGACGCGCTATGCGGCGGTGTATTCGTTTTTTCTCGAAAGCCTGGAGCTCGGCTGCGGCGCGGCTGCGCGCGTTGATCGAGAAAGGGAGCGCAGGCCTCGGGCGGGGAGGTGGCGGATGACGCGGCGACCGGGCAGGGACTGCTGGCGTACGTGCTGCGCGCGGTCGATTGCGGCGCGGTGACCGAGCGGGAGGCGGAATCGCTGACGGGATTGTCGGCGGCGGAGATTCGCGGCGGATCGTTTGCGTCGATTCTGGCCGCGCGGCGGAAGTAGTGCCGTCGCACTCGGACGTGCGATGGCGACTGCGTCATTTGTGTGCGAACGCTACTGTTTCGTCTTAACAGAGCGAACACATGCTGCGGGTGAAGCTGCGCAGAACGGTACGGCGCTTCGCGCCGTCTCTTATGTCGGACCTAAAGGTCCGACCCCCTGAAGAAGCGCCCGGTCGCACAAGGCGCGACCTGCGCTCGGCGCGCATTCATTCCCGCGATAGTCCACTTCGCGCTGGAAATTCCGGGTACCGGCGGCGCCGGTCTGACAGGCCCGGCGAAGCGAGCTTCCGCAGTCCACACGGGCCGAGTGACGCTGCAATTCTCCGCGTGTAGGCTGAGGTCGAGCCTGGCGAGCGAGCGCGCTTGCGTTTTGCGGCTGCTTTGTGCACGCAGATGATCCTTATTCCCGGCGGAGGGTGGCTTCGATTAGGCCGTGGGGTTCGTCGGTGGGGAGGAAAATTTCGCCGGGATTTGTCATGCCCAGGGCGAGAGGTCGACTAGGTTGTAGTGCTTGTTGGGGAGCGAGAGGCGGATTTCGCGGATCGCGTCGAATTGATCGAGGACGGCTTTGCCCATGGCGTAGAGCGTGTGCTGCAGCGAGAGGCTGTCGTGCTCGGCGAAAGTTTCGAGCAGCGCGCGGCGGACATCGGTCCAAACGTTCGATCGAAATCGATCTTCGCGTGTTCGTAAAGCCAGTCCGCGCGAATGGCGGTGGCGAGGATGCGATTGCGGTCTTCTCGCAGCGTGGTGTAGGAATCGCGAATGAATCCTTCGAATGCGGACTTCGTCGTTTTCATCGCGATGAGATTTTTCACGCCGGCGCGAATCTTGGTGTTCGGCGCGCGTGCCGGTGACGAGCGCGGTGCGCTTTTCCTCGCCGGTGCGGACGAACGAATGCGGGTCCGGCTTTCCGTCTCGCGCGTGATGCGCGCCCAGAGATGCTCGACGGCGTGCACGTGAACGCGCTCGACCTGCGGATTGCGCCGAGGAAATGGTCGATCAGTACGCCGCAGAAAGTTTCGGCCGCGTCCATCGGATTTTTGCTTGCGCGAGCGCGTAGACGGTGTTCTTCATCGTGTCGGTGGGCAGGATTTTGCTGTTGTCGCCCTGGTGTGCGCGGTTTCGAAGTCGCCTTCGAAGCGGATGGCGAGCGTGAGCTCCTTGATTTCGTGCTTGTCCTCGCGGTGCGTGACGCGCAGCAGCCGCACGCGCGATTTGCCGTAATCGTTTTGCCCCAGACGGATGCTCACCTGTCAGCTCCCTCGATACGTGGAATAGCCGTACGGACTGATCAGCAGCGGAACGTGATATTTCGCCGCCGCGTCGCGCACCTCGAATACGATGGCGACCTCCGGATAAAAGCTCTGCGGTCTGGCGCGAATCGAAATAGGCGCGAGTGTCGAACGTGAGGCGGTACGTTCCCGCCGGCAGCGGCCTGCGGCGAAAGATTTCGCAGGCGGCCGTCGGCATCGGTGGTGCCGCGGCCGAGCTGCTTCCATCCGGCCGCGCCTTCGCGCACGTCGAGCGTGACGGGAACGCCGCCGCCGGGCATCCGAGGATGTATCGAGCACGTGCGTGGTGATTTCGCTCATGATTCGCGCCAATCCCTTCAAAAGCTTTCTCCAGGCGCAGGCGCGTGATTTTGCGCTGCTCTTCGGCGGCGACCTGCATCTCGGTTTCCGGATTGTTGGGCATGCGCTTGCGCAGGCTCGCGAGAATTTCGGCCGCGGATTTTCCCGTGGCGCAGATCAGAAAAACGTAGCCGAACTTCGACTGATATTCGAAATTGGCCTCGGCGATTTCGGCGAGCGTGTCTGCCGAGGCCTGCTGCGCCACGGACTGCTCTCCCGCCGACCATTTCTTGGGCCTTCGCGGATTGCTTTGCGGCGGCTTTGCCCGCGCCGATCGGCGGATGATGGCGAAACGCTTCGAGCCAATCGCGCCGCCCGAGCCCCGACCAGATCGCGTCGGCCGCCGACGAAGAAATCGTCTTCCGTCGCTGAAACGGGCGGCGCGCCATCATCGCCGCGACCCATTCTTGCGCGCCGCAGCAATCGAGCAGGGCTTTGCGCGCTCTGCGCGGCCGTCGAGCTCGTTGAATCGCTCGATTGCGCGTCGCGCGCATCTTCGCGGCGCGGCAGTTTTGGGCGCCTGCCACGCCGAACACGCGAAATCGGCTGATGCCGCCATCGGGGTAGATATTCAAGCGCACGTGCGTGGACGGGCCGACGTTTGCAGCTGTTCGCGAAAAATATGGCGCGCGTTCGCTTTCAGCGGGCTTTTCGGCAGGAGCGGTTTCCAATCGTTCAGCGCGTCGGCGCCCGCATCCGACCCTGCATCGGCGCGAAGCAGGCGTCGATCGCGCAGCTTCCCGGGAAATTTCCTTTGAAGTGCGCGGTGCTCACTTCGATTCGGCGGATGGTTCCCGGCACGCCGAGCTTGACGATCGCCCAATCGTGGCCCGGGCCGCGCCTTCGGCGCGTCTCCCAGCCTTCGCCCATATTGCGCGCGAGGCCCGGCATCAGCATGTTGAGCGGCTCGCCGAAAAATTGGTCGCTCGACGCGACGATCCGGCCGCCATTTTCGACGGCGGCGAGATCGAATTCCGCGCGCGGGCTGCGGCTGGCGCGGGCATCGACTTCGCCGTGCACGCGGAGCCGCGCCACACCGCCATCGGGGAAAATATTCAGGCGCAGATGCGTGAAGCGGTCTGCGCGCTCGATCGGGAACGGATTCTGCGAGTCGCCCGCCAGCCGCGATTCCGGCAGCAGCTCGACCCATTGCGTTTTCGAGCTGAGCAGCAGCCTTCTTTTCATTCTTCGTATGGCGCGGCCACTGCCAAGATCGCACGCCTCGATCGAGCAGCGCTCGGGATAATTGCCCTTGAAGAAGCTGGTATCGACCACGACGCCGCGAACCGTGCCCGGCAGGCCGAGGCGAACGATGCACCAGTCATAACCTGGCGTGCGGCGGCGGCGCGTCTCCCAGCCGTCCATCCATTTTCCGCGCGCGGTGAATTTGCCCTCGATGAAAATCGGCTTCGATGGCTTGAGCAGATTTTCTTTGGGCGCGAAGAATTCGTCGTTGGCCGCGATCACGCGGCCGCCGAGACGCTCGGCGGCGAGATCGACGAGATGCGTGAAATCGGTCATGCGACTCCCCGGCGCAGCACATGTCCCGCGGGTGAGAGATGGAAACTCTCCGCGCTCGAAGATCTTGCGGCCGCGCAAGAATGTTGTCTCGACCACTCCCGCCAGTTCCCGCCCCGCGTATGGCGTGACTTTGTGGCGATGATGGAGGCGCGCGGCATCGACGCGAAACTTCGCGTCGGGATTCCAGATCACGAAATCGGCGTCGCAGCCCACCGCGATCGCTCCTTTGCGCCCGCCGAGCCCGGCGAGACGCGCGGGGCCGGCGCAAAGCCATTCGGCCACGCGCGACACAGAATAGCCGCGCGAGCGGGCCTGCGTCCACACGGCCGGCAGGCTGAGCTGCAAGCGACGCGATGCCGCCCCATGCGCGCAGAAAATCTCCCTCGTCGGGCAGCTTCATCGCAGGCGGGCACGGCGAGTGATCGGTGGCGATGAAATCGATTGTGCCATCGGCGAGCCCGCCCCAAAGCTTTTCGCGATTTTCGCGCGCGCGGATGGGCGGCGCGCATTTGAATTCCGTGGCGCCGTCGGCGATTTCTTCGGCGGCGAACGAAAGATAGTGCGGGCAAGTTTCGACGCTGATCGCGAGGCCTTCGGCCTTGGCTTGCTGCAGCTGCGCGAGCGAATCCGAAGACGCGAGATGCACGATGTGAACGCGCGCCTTGAATTCACGCGCGAGCCGAATCAGCAGTGCGATGGCTTCGTCCTCGGCTTCGTGCGGGCGCGATGCGAGCCACGTGGCGTAGCGCTTCGGCGATGCTGTTTTCGGCAGCTTCGCAACCGCATCGTCGATTGGGCCCGGCAGCTCGGCGTGCGCCAGCAGCGGCGCGCCCAGCGCCGCCAATTCGGGAAGCGCCGCGCGCAGGTCTTCTTCGTTTACCGATGCGAATTCGTCGACGCCGCTCGGGACGAGGAAGCATTTGAATCCGAATACGCCGGCGTCCCATAGCGGCTTCAGCTCGGCCGACGTTTCCCGGCACGACGCCGCCCCAGAAGCCGACGTCCACCGAAAGCTTTCCTGCCGCGGCCGCGAGCTTTTCGCGAAACGCCGACGCGGTTGTCGTCGCCGGGATGCTGTTGAGCGGCATTTCGATGAGCGTGGTCACGCCGCCCGCAGCGGCCGCGCGTGTGGCGGTCGAAAACCCTTCCCATTCGGTGCGGCCGGGCTCGTTGATGTGGACGTGCGTGTCGACGATGCCCGGCATCACGACGGCATCGCCCGCCTCGTGCAACGGGACTCCCGGCGGAATCGTCATCGAACGCCGCGATCGCGGCGATCGCGCCGCCGCGAATGTGAATCGCTGCCGCGCGCTCGCCTTCGGGCGTGATGACGCGCTTGCCGCGCACGATCAGATCGGGAGGAGCGGTGGCGACTGTCGGCGGCGAAGGAGGATTTGGCATCGCGTCTACTGGGACAGCATCTCGATGAATTCGGCGAGCAGATTCTGCGCGACGCCGCGGCGATAGCGCGCCGTGGAGCGCATGTCGTCGATCGGGCCGATTTCGTGCGCGAGCACTTCCTGCGCCGGCGCGCAGAACCGCCGGCGACAGGCGCTCGCCGCGCAGCAGCTTTTCGGTTTCGGTCGCGCGCACGACGGTGGGCGCGACGCTGCCGAGCGCGATGCGCACGTCGGTCACGCGGCCCGCGTCGACCAGCGCGGCGCCGGCGAAGCACACTTTCGAAATCGCCTGCGCGCGCCGCGTGCCCACTTTGCGGTAATACTGCTTCCAGCCTTGCCTGCGCGCGCGGCAGGCGGATGCGGCGGATCAGTTCGTCGTCGCGCAGATCCATTTTCTTGTAGCCGGAGTGAAAGCCATGGTAGCGCGACCAGCGCGCGCCGCGCGCGGAAACAATTTCCAGCTCCGCGTCGTAGACGAGCAGCGCGGGCGGCGAATCGGCGGCGGGCGACGCGTTGGCGATGTTGCCGCCGAGCGTGCCGCGATTCTGCGTGGCGATGCTGCCCGTTTCGGCCGCGGCGCGGGCCAGCAGCGGGAATTCGCGCGCGAGCGTGGCGTTGCGGCGCACGTCCGTGTACGTGGTCAGCGCGCCGAGCGTCACGTGATCGGGCGCGACTTCGATGCCGCGCAGCTCGGGCAGCTTCCAGATGCTGAGGAATTTCTTGTGCGCGAGTTTTCCCGCTTCGAGCAGGACCATCAGATCCGTCCCGCCGGCGAATGAGCTTCCAAGCGCCCGGCTCGCGCGCGATGCGATCGAGCACATCGGCCAGATCGCGCGGCGCCTCCAGTTCGTATGCCGGGAGATACGACCTCACGGCTGCCGCTCGGCCTCGCGGCATGCTGCGACCACAGACTCGAAAATCTTCATGTAGCCGGTGCAGCGGCAGAGATTTCCGGCGAGGCCTTCGCGAATTTCGGCGTCGGTCGGCTCGGGATGGCGCGCCAGCAGATTTACGGCTGCGAGAATCATTCCCGGCGTGCAGATGCCGCATTGCGCGCCGCCGTGCGCGAGAAACGCCTGCTGCACGGCGTCGAGACGCTCGCCGTGCGCGACGCCTTCGATCGTGCGAATCTTCGCGCCCTCCGCGTGCGACGGCGGGCACGAGGCAGCTATTCACCAGCGCGCCGTCGATTTCGACCGCGCACGCGCCGCATTCGCCCTCGCCGCAGCCTTCTTTCGTGCCGGTGAGGCCGAGCTCTTCGCGCAGCACGTCGAGCAGGCGCGCCATCGGGTACGCTTCGAGCGCCGCCGGCTTCGCCGTTCACCTCGCACTGCACGCGGATTTTGCGCGCGCGCGTCAGGCATGCACCGTCTCCAGCATTTCGGCAAGCACTTCGGGCGTGACCGGAACGCGGCGGATGTCGACGCCGGTGGCGTGCGCGATCGCATTCGCGATCGCGGGCGCGGTGCCGTCGAGCGGCAAGCTCGCCGATGCCTTTCGCGCCGGCCGGCCCGCGCGCGTAGGGAACTTCCTCGAAGTAGACGCGAATCGGCGGCACGTCCATCGAGGTGGGCATGATGTAGTTCGTCATCTGGCCGTTGATCATGCGGCCTTCCTGCCACACGACATTTTCGTAAAGCGCGAAGCCGATGCCCTGCGCCACGCCGCCCTCGACCTGTCCGGCTGCGAGGACGGGATTGATGATCTTGCCGACTTCCTGCACGGCGACGAAATCTTCGACGCGCACTTCGGCGGTGCGCATGTCGACGGAAACTTCCGCGACGTAGACGGCCCAGCCGTAGGCGCCGTAGGCGTCGCCCTGATATGTTCTCGTCGTCCCAATGCAGATCGTTCGGCTGCTGATATTTCGCGAACGATTTCAGCGGGCCGAACTTCTCGATGTATCGCGCGCAGGCGGGCGCGAATTCTTCGGCTGCGTATCCTGGCTTCAGCAAGCGCGCTGTCGATCAGCGATTGCTGGATCGCCTTGCGCGGCGGATTCCACGAGCTTGCCGACGATCATCGTGGTGCGCGACGCGACCGTGGGGCCGCTATTGGGCACGTGCGCGGTATCGGGCTGGACGATTTCGATCTGCTCGGCAGTCGATGCCGAGCGCTTCGGCGGCGATCTGCGTGAAAATCGTGTTCGTGCCCTGGCCCATCTCGGTGCTGCCGGCGAAGACGCGCACGCGGCCTTCGGGCGTCGCTTCCATGGCCGCCTCGGACGCGAGATATTCCTCGCCCGAACCCGTGAATCCCGCGCCGTGCAGGAAAGCAGCGAAGCCGATGCCGCGCTTGATCGCGCTGCTGCCGGGATTCGTCGGAGCGGAAGCGCTCGCGTTTCGCGTGATAGTCGCTCAGCTCGAAGGCGCGATCCATCAGCTTGTCCATGTCGACTTTTTCGCGGACCACCTGGCCGACGGCGAGCGTCTCGCCCTGGTGAATGAAATTGCGGCGGCGCAATTCGTCGGGCGTGATGCCGACGGCTTCGGCGACGCGGTCCATATGGCGCTCGAGCGCGAAGACGCTTTGCGGCGCGCCGAATCCGCGAAAGGCGCCGTGCGGCGGCGCATTCGTGGCGACGGCGCGGCTGCGAATGCGCACGTTGGGGCAATTGTATGGCCCGGCGGCGTGGATCGTTCCGCGCGAGAGGACGACCGGCGAGAGCGTCTCGTACGCGCCGCCATCGATCGTGAAATCGATATCCATCGCGACGAGCTTGCCGTCGCGCGTGACGCCGGTGCGATGGCGCGTGCGCGAGGGATGGCGCTTGGTGGTCGCCGCCATGTCTTCCGCGCGGTCGTAGATCATCTTCACCGGCTTTGCCCGATTTCAGCGCGAGCAGCGCCGCGTGCGCCGCGATCATCGACGGATATTCTTCCTTGCCGCCGAATCCGCCGCCGGTTTCGGTTTGCACCACGCGAATGCTTTCGGGCGGCAGGCCGAAAATTCCCTTCAGCGCTTTGTGCACGTAATAGGGGCACTGCAGCGAGCCCCAGACGGTGACGCCTTCGGCGGCGTTCGCGCGCGCGATCATTCCTTGCGGCTCGATGTAGAGCTGCTCCTGCGCGCCGGTTTCGTATTCGCCTTCGACGATGATGTCTGCGGTCGCCAACGCCGCGTCCACATCGCCCTTTTCGACGAGGAACGATTTGAAGATATTGTCCTCGCCCCAGATGATTTCTTTTTTCGCGAGCGAATCCTCGATCGTGAAAATCGCGGGCAGCGGCTCGATTTCGATTCGCACGGCGCGGCGCGCTTCTTCGAGCAGATATTTGTCGGGATGCGCGAGCAGGACGACGGCTTCCTCGGGATGATTCACGACGCCGTCGGCGAGGCAGGGCTGATCGTCGATGATCAGCGCGACGCAATTCTTCGCGGGGATGTCTTTTGCGGTGACGATGGTGAATTCATTCCACGGGATGCCGTCGCCGAAATGGATGCCGAGGATTTTGCCGCGAGCGGCTGTGCTGCGGACCGTCGTGCCGTGCAGCATGTCGGGGAAAGTGATGTCGTCGACGTAGCGCGCGCTGCCGGTCACCTTCCCGCGGCCTTCTTTGCGCTGCACGGATTTTCCGATGAGGCGGGCGGTCGTCGGCTTGGTCATCGTTCTGATGCGTCAGCTCAGCTAATAGGGGACCTTGTCGCTTTTGCGCAGCCAGGCGCGAAAGCCTTCGAGCGCTTCTTCGCGCATCATCGGAATCATGCGGAATTTTGCGCTCGGAATGCGGCTGCGACGATTTCCTGATAGATCAACGAGTCGTCGAATCCGGCCTCGGCCGCGTCCGCCGCGGTATTGCCGAAATAGACGCGCTCGGGGCGCGCCCAGTAAATCGCGCCCAGGCACATCGGGCAGGGCTCGCACGACGTGTAAATTTCGCAGCCGGCGAGCTCGAAGAATCCGAGCTTCTTGCAAGCCTCGCGGATCGCCATCGATTTCGGCGTGCGCCGTGGGGTCGTTCGTCGAGGTGACGCAGTTCAAGCCTTCGGCGATGATCTTGCCGTCTTTCACCACCACCGCCGCGAATGGGCCGCCGCGCCCCGATCGCACATTTTCGATCGAGAGCTCGATGGCCCGCGCCATGAAAGCGTTTTGCATTGTGTCGTTGCGCCGCCAGCGTGCAGCCACACGTATCCGTAGCATGGAGGCAAATCGCGCCGGACGCCTGCTGCAATTGTAGCGCAGGCCCTTCGCCAGGCTCCGTCAAATTGCTGATCCGACCTATTGTCGGCGGAGGATTCGGTATCGCGGGTAGCGTCTCCCGAGTGGGCCGAAAGGCCTCACCCCGGGAAAGCGGGGTGAGCTACATTAACCTCTCGGATCAGTCACTGCACGTCGGCGGCGATGCGCGGGAGGACTGCGCGGAGCAGGGCTACGAATTGGCCGCGGACGCGCTCGCCGGTTTCGAGGACCTCTTCGTGATTGAGTTCGCGGTCGAGGATTCCGGCGGCCATGTTGGTGGCGCAGGAAATTCCGAGGACGCGAATGCCCATGTGGCGCGCGGCGATCACTTCCTGCACGGTCGACATGCCCACGAGATCGGCGCCAATCGCCTTGCAGAAAGCGAATTTCCGCCGGCGTCTCGAAGCTTGGTCCCAGCATCGCCGCGTAGACTCCCTCATGCTGCGCGATGCCCAGCCTTTTGGCCTCGGCGAGCGCGATTTCGCGATAGCGCTTTGCAGTAGGCCTGCGTCATGTCGGGGAAGCGGACGCCGAAGCGCTTGTCGTTGGGGCCGACCAGCGCATTCGCGCCCTGCAGGTTGATGTGGTCGCGAATCACCACCAGCGCGCCCGCGGCGTAATCGAGATTGATCGCGCCGGCGGCATTGGTGAGAATCGACGGCGCGAATGCCCATCTGCCGGAACACGCGCATCGGGAACGCGACATCTTTCACCGCGATATCCTTCGTAGAGATGGACGCGGCCCTGCATCACGGCGACCGGAATCTGCTCGACCTTGCCGATCACGAGGCGGCCGGCGTGGCCCTCGACCGTGGATCGCGGGAAGGCGGGAATTTTCGCGTAGGGAATGTGCGTGGCGCCGGCGAGTTCGTCGGCGAACGAGCCGAGGCCCGTGCCGAGGACCACGCCGATTTTCGGGCGCAGCTTCGTTTTCGAGAGGACGAATTTCGCGGCGCGCGCCGAGCGCTGCGAATTCGTCGCCGTCCGCCGCTGCTTTCGGTTGTCTACTCGAATCCCGGGCGCTCATCGCAGCATGATCCCCACGAGCGACGCGGACATCAGGTTGGCCATCGTGCCGGCCAGCATGGCGCGAATGCCAAATCGCGCCAGCTCCGAGCGTTTGTTGGGAGCGAGCGCGCCGATTCCGCCGATCTGAATTCCGATCGAGCTGAAATTCGCGAAGCCGCAGAGCGCGAATGTGGCGATGGTGAAGGAGCGCGGATCGAGCGTGGTCTGCATCGGGCCGAGGCGCTGGAAGGCGACAGCTCGTTGGTCACCATGCGCAGGCCGAGCAGATTGCCGATGTCGTGGCAATCCTTCCAGGGAATGCCGATCACCCAGGCGATCGGGCGAAAAAATCCAGCCGAAAATCTGCTCGACGCTCGACGGAAACCAGCCCACGCCGTGAGCCCGCGAGAAAGTTGTGCGCCGCGCCGAAGCAGCCGTCGACGAGATAAATCAGCGCGATGAAGGAAACCAGCATGGCGGCCACGTTGAGGGCGAGATGCAGTCCGTCGATCGTGCCTCGCGAAATCGCGCCGAGCGCGTTGATGTCCTTTTCCATTTCGGCCATTTCGCACGTGGCCGGCGGTGAGCGGCTTTTCGGTTTCCGGCACGAGCATTTTCGCCATCAGGATCGTGCCGGGCGCGGTCATGATCACGGCGGCGAGCAGGTGCTCGGCCTTCATGCCGTAGGCGATGTAGGCGGCCATCATTCCGCCGGAGACGTGGGCCATGCCGCTGGTCATGATGGTCATCAGCTCCGATTGCGTCACTTCGGGCAGGAACGGGCGGATCGTGAGCGGCGCTTCGGTCTGGCCCATGAAGATGCTGGCGGCGACGTTGAGCGATTCGGCGCCGCTCGCGCCCATCAGCGTGGTCATCACCTTGCGCCGCCGCCTTCACGACGATCTGCATGATTCCGTAGTAGTAGAGCAGGGCGAAAATTGCGGCGATGAAGATGATCGTCGGAAGCGCCTGGAACGCGAAGTAGAAGCCCTTGGGCGAATTCTTCTTGCCCGAGATCGCCGAAGATAAATGACGAGCCGTAATACGCGAAATCGAGAAACCAGTTCACGGCCGCGCCGAGTCGCTGGAAAATGTAGCGACCCGTTTCCCAGCGCATCACCAGAAATGCGAAGGCGATCTGCAGGCCGAGGCCCCAGGCGACCGTCTTGTAGCGGATGGCGCGCCGGTCGGTGGAAAAAATGTAGGCCAGCGCCAGCATCGTGAGCATTCCCAGAATTCCTACGAAGCGGTGCATCGTTTGCACTCTCCTTGCGAAGTACTATGGCGTCTCGTTCGCGCGCCCGCGGCGAGAGTACCTCGAAAACTTGCCGCGAGTGAAACTGCGCACTGGAGCGGGCTTTGCCCGGTCTTCTTATGTCGGAGCTGAAGCTCCGACCCCCTAGAACAGTGGCACCGATAATCCTGTCGGTGCATCCGGGCACGATTGCCCGACGACCCAGGCCAAAGCCCTTTCGAGGTGCGCGCTTTCGCGGCCTGAAAGCCCGCGCTTCACCTGCAAACCTGAACGTCAAGCCTCACCGCGAGCGGCGACGCCGCGCTACGACCCGCTGCGCTGCGTAACCTTGGCCGATCACTCTGGCTCAGAAACGCGTAGCGCAGCAGAAACAGCGACGCTGAGCACCCAGATCAGCGGGCTGATCTCTTTGTATTTGCCCTGTGAACAATTTCAGAACGTGAACGAGAGCAGGCCGAGGCTCAGGCCGGTGGCGATGCTGAACGTGAGCGGCGTGCCGATCACGGTGAGGAACGCCGGGACGGACTCGGTGTAGTCGTTCCACTTCACCTTGGCCACCTCGCCGCACATCAGCGCGCCGACCAGAATCAGCGCCGGCGCCGTGGCGTATGACGGAATCGCCGACACGATCGGCGCGCAGAACATTGCGCCGACAAACAGCGCCGCGATCATCACGTTGCCGAGGCCCGTTCGCGCGCCCGCCGCCACGCCGGCGGCGCTTTCGATGTAGCTTGTCACCGTCGAGGTGCCCGTCAGCGCGCCGACGATTGTGCCGAAGGCGTCCGCCAGCAGCGCGCGGCTCGCGCGCGGCAGCTTGCCATCGCGGAGAAATCCGCCCTGCTCGCATACGCCGACCAGCGTGCCGACGTTGTCGAAAAGATCGACGAAGAAGAAAACGAAAACCAGCTCGCCGAGGCCGAGCTTGAACGCCGAACGGAGATCGAGCTTGAAGAAGGTTCCTGACGGGTGCGGCCAAGAAAACAATGCGTGGGCCATTGGCTGACTTCCAGCGGAATGCCGATGAGCGTGATCGCAACGATCCCCAGCAGAATCGCGCTGCCCACCTTTCGGGCCATCAGGATCGCGATCAGCACCACGCCAACGGCGGCGAGAATCACTTGCGGGTCGGACGTTTTGCCGAGCGCGACGAACGTGGATGGATTCGCGACGATGATTCCGGCGTTGCGGAAGCCGACGAAGGCGATGAAAAGGCCGATGCCCGCCGCGGTGCCGTATTTCAGGCAGTCGGGAATGCCGTTGACGATCTGCTCGCGGATGTTCGTCAGCGTGAGGACTCAGGAACAGAATTCCCGAGAGCAGGACCACGCCGAGCGCCGTCTGCCACGGGACGCCGCGCTGTATCACGATCGAATAGGTGAAATAGGCGTTCAGCGACATGCCGGGCGCGAGAGCGATCGGATAATTCGCCCACAGCCCCATCACCAGCGTAGCCAGCGCCGCCGAAATGCACGTCGCGAAAAGGACGCCATCCACGGGCATGCCCGCCTCGGAGAGAATGCGCGGATTCACCACGACCACGTAGGCCATGGTCATGAACGTCGTGAGGCCGGCGAGAAGCTCCTGCCGCACCGTAGTCTTGTTTTCAGTGAGATGAAAGATCCGCTCGAGCAAACGGGATTCCCCGGTAAAACGAGTCACTATAGGACCGGGAGAGTAAGGCGTCAACGAAAGAAGACGCGGTGGCGCGTCGCAAATCGGATCGAACCGATCAGTGGATTGACCGTGGCGAGATCTATGGCGCGTTGCCGAAGACGTGCTGCACGATGGTCAGCGGCGCCACGCGGTCGGGCTTGAGGTATTGGTTGACGAGAAAACGCTGGCCATCTTTTGTCACATCGTAGGTGAAGAGATCGGTTGAGGAAATCGGGGCGCGGCCGCGGATCTGGAAAAGGGGCGCGGGCTCGCCCGAGGAGAAGGTGCCGCTTGTTTCGATGGGCACCGCCATCAGCGTCTCGGTCGGCCCAACGTAATAGATTTCCTTGCCGTCGCCGCGCCAGCGGGGCTCGCTGCCGCCGCCGCGCGAGACCTGCCATTTGCCCGCCGCGCCGGGGAATGTAGTGACGTAGACTTCCCATTCACCGGATTCGTTCGACGCGTACGCGACCCATTTGCCGTCCGGCGAAATTTCCGCGTTCGTTTTGCTGGAATCGCTCGGAAGAAATTGCGTGAGCTTGCCGCCGGTGGTGTGGACGAGCACCAGCACCGAGCCTCGCGAGTCTTTTGTCGACGTTTGCAGCGCGCACAGAATTTGCGTGTCGTCGAACGTCCACGAATTCGGGATGAGGTCGTAGCTGTCGGCATTCAGGACCGGAAGCGTGCCAGCGACCTTCACCAGGTTTTTCTCCGGTTGCAATCCGTCCGCGGCCTTCAGATTCACGCCCGAGCCATTAGCGATCGAGCGGTACGAGATGACTTTGCCGTCGCGCGACCAGATGCCGTCCGTCTCCTCAGCCGGATCGAATGTGAAGCGCGTGCTCGTGCCTCCAACGATGTCGTCGATCCAGATATCGGTATTGTTGGCCTTCAGGTCGGTGACGTCGACGGTCACGCGGCGGCCATCGGGAGAAAGCGTCGGATTCGCCTGGACGCCGGCTGCGCCAACGCGCCCGAGCTGCTTGCCCGACTTGTCGTACCACGTGAGCACGGATTGCGCCGCTTCCGCGGTCGAGCTGTAGATCACTGTGCCATTCGACGCAACGGCAAAGGCACCCCAGTACACGGACGGCTGGTAACCGACGGTATCGACCACGACGCGGGAATCGCCCGTCACGGTGCCGCTATCGGCATCGAAAGGCAGCGCGCGCAGTGCCTTCTGATCGTCAACGTAGAAAAGGTAGCCGGGGGCGTATCCGATGTTCGAGCGGACAGCAACCAATTTCTTATCCTCGAGCTTGCTGAGCGAACTCAGATAGATCGCCGATTGGGCGTTCTGCTCGGCAGTGCCAAACCTCGCCGCGAGAAACACGAAGTGGTCGCCGTCCGGAAGGAAGAGCGGCCAGCGATGTGAATCCGTAGAGGCAAGAATTTTGTCGGTGAAGGGCGCCGCGCCACTCCCATCGGCGTTTACGCGCCAGATCGGCCCTCCCGGATCCGGCGTGTACAGGATCACGTTTTTCGCGCCCCAGCTTCCGCCACGAGCGAAATTCACTCGAGCCAGAGTTTGCACGGAGCCGTCGCCCACGTTAATTCTCTGCAGCTTGCTATTCGCGAAAAATCCAACGGAGGCATCGTCGGGCGACCAGAACGGGTAGCTCGCGCCTTCGGTCTGCGGGAGTTCCGTGGCCGTGGGCGCGCCCACGCGTTGCACGAAGAGCATCGGGACGCCGGTCTTGTCGTCGGGCGAGACGAAGGTGAGCATCTTGCCATCGGCCGAAATCGCCAGGTTGCTGATTTCACCCGGCACAGAGATCGCGAACTGCATGCGCGTCGCTGGAGCGCCTGGCCTTCGCGCGAGGAACCACGTGGCCGCGGCTACCACAATCAGCGCGAGCGCCACGGGCAGCCAGACTCGCAGCGGAATTCGCCGGGCCGCGCCGCCGGCCTTTGTGAAGCCGCTCGCGTCCGTGCCGGAAAGCGCGCCTAGCGCGAAGGAAAGATCGCGCGCCGATTGGAAGCGCTCCGCCGGATTCTTTTCGAGGCAGCGCCGGACGATCCGGTCGAGCGCGGGAGATACAGGATGCGTGGCGTCGGAGAATTCCGCCGGGTCTTCGCGCAGGGCCGCCGTCATGCTCTCCGCCGGAGTGTCGCGGCGAAACGCGCGGGAGCCGGAGAGCATTTCGTAGAGCACGGCGCCGAGCGCGAAGATATCCGTGCGCGCATCGGCGGCGTGGCCGCGGACCTGTTCGGGCGCCATGTAGCCCGGCGTGCCCAGGACGACACCCGCGGCCGTCCCGGCGGTCATCAGCGTGGCGCCGTTGGGCTCTTCGGCCGCCTGCGCCAGCTTTGCCAGCCCGAAGTCGAGAATCTTGATCCTGCCGTCTTTGGTGACGAAGATGTTTTCCGGCTTCAGATCGCGATGAACGATTCCTTTTTCGTGCGCCGCCGCGAGACCCTGCGCGATCTGGACTCCGTATTCGATGGCCTTGCGCTGCGGTAGAGGGCCGCGGTCGAGCACGGCGCGCAGGCTTTCGCCTTCGAGAAGCTCGGATACGAGGAATGGTGAGCCGTCCTGCTGGCCGATGTCGAATACGGCGAGGATATTGGGGTGATTCAGCGCCGCGACCGCGCGCGCCTCCTGCTCGAAGCGGCGCAGGCGATCGCTATCATGAGAAAATGAGCCGGGAAGGATTTTCAGGGCGACGTTGCGGCCGAGGCGCGCGTCCACCGCGCGGTAGACTTCGCCCATCCCACCCGCGCCAATCGGGGCCTGGATTTCGTAGGGACCGATCTTCGTGCCTGCTGTTAACAGCATGAATGCCGCGAAGTATACGGTCCGGATGGCCGAAAGGAAAGCGCATCGGTCATTGCGGCACTTCGGCGCTGCAGGTGCGCGTGGAGGCGTCGTGCCAGGCTTCGGTCCACAGGCGGGATGAAAGCTTATGCGCTTGGTGCTGCTCGAACGCGCCGATTTTGGCGTCGAAGATCGCCTTGGATTTCGTGCGATCGTCGTCGCCGAGGAGATTGGCGGCGCCATCCTGCGATTTGGCGCTTCCGCCTAGCTGCGTGGCCAGCTGACTTGGATGATCGCCGAATTTATCACCCATGTCGACCACCCAGATTTCGATTCCATTCGCGCCGCTACGCACCGTTACCGGCGTGAGGCGCATCTGGCGGGCCGCCGCGGCGGCAGCATCGAACGATTTAGGCGTGTGGATCGTCCATAGCCGGTCGTGCCCCGCGGCTTGCGGGAAAAATAGCAGCACGAATTTCTGGTGCTCGTATCTTCCCAATAGAGAACCGAGGTATTCCATTTGGTCGCGCTTCAAATCCGATTCGAGCAGGAAGGAATTCTCGGAGGACGTGTCGTACACGCCGAGGACGCCGGAAATGTCTACCTTGCTTGTCATCGAGCACGCGATGCGGTCCGCGATGGCGGTCGCGTTGAGCTGCTCGAATGACGTCAGGCTCACGCGCGCGTCTTCATCGGTCAGCGAAGCCCGCGTATCCGGGCTCGCGAATAAGTACGATTTCTGCGCCGCGGCTGCTTGCGCCAATGTTCCCGCTGCGCAGAACAGCGCTAGCCCCCGCAAAATCGACGTGAATTTCACGAATCGTCTCTCCTATGCCTGAACAGAAGAATTTCCCCAGGGGCTAAAGCCCAATTCTTGCTTGCCCCTAATGTCGGAGCTGAAGCTCCGACCCCCTAAAGTGCTTGCGGCACGCCGGAAGCGTCGAGGCGCGGCTGGCGTGCTACCCGCGCCCCTCTTCATCCTTCAACGCCACGAGCAGGAGCACGATCCCGTTCACGGTGAACATGCGGAATGCGGCGTCCTGACCGTTCCATGATTTCGATTGCCACATGAGAAACCACTCGCCGCCCACGCTGAGGAACGCGACCGACCATTGCAGCAGGCTGAGGGTCAACGCGCCGATCGCAAGATTTTTCGCGCGGCCAAACGCCTCCGCGCTTCCCACCGCCGCAGCCATTCGCACGCCGCCCCACCAGCACAGGATCATCGTCAGCGCTTCCCACGCGATGATGGTGATGTAGAACGCGGTGTGGATTGCGGGGCTGTTGATCGCGCGCCACATCCCGTGGTTGCCGGGGAAGGTCGAATCCATCATGAGCACGTGCCGCATGAACTGGTAATTCGAGTTGTAGTCGGTCGTGTTGTTGAGCACGACGAGCGTGTAGAAAATCGCGACCGAGAAAACCAGCAGCACCTTGCAGACGCGCAGCGTCATTGAGTTGCTCCCGTTGCATCAGCGGAAGGATTTGCCGCCGCGAATGTCCTGAAATACGCGGCGAGCGAACGAAGGGTCGCGTTGTCATATTTCGGATTGGGCGGCATCTGGGCCTGCGGGCTTTTCGATTTCGGATTCCGCACGTACGCCGTGAAAAAATCGGGCGCGCCGGCCGCGATCGTTGAAATCACCGTCCATGTGACGCCCGCTTTCCGGCCGCCTTCATCGCCCGCATCGTGACAGCGAAAACAGTTTTCCTTCGCGATGCGGTAGCCGTCCTGCACCTGGACGTCGTTTGCGCGCGGGCCGTGCGGCGCGATCGCGCCAAACACCTGCTTCGCGCTGCGAAAGTCGATTCGCACGACGCCCCACGGAATCTGCATTTCCTCCACGTGCGAGAGCACCTTGAATCGCGGCGTGAATTTTGGATGCGAGATCAGGTACGGTCCCATGTCGCTGCCTTCATCCTTCGGCCATTCGGCCGGGCCTTTGCCATTGATCTTGAGAACGAGCAGCGGCCGATGCGCCGTCCGGTAGTCGCGCGGATAATTGGCGCGATATTTGTCGTCGCAAATCGCCACGACGAGATCCGCATTCGGCGGCGCGAACCGCTTCGCTAATTCCTCGAGCGAAACGCCGCTGATTCGCGTCGGCCCAAGGCCTTTGAAGTTCGGATCGCTCGCCACCGTGTAGCTCACCTGGGGCAATGCGAGCAAATCCTCGCGCGTCACGTATCGCGTGGTCTTCGGCGGCAAGCCGGCGAGTTCGCCGCCCAGCTCCAGGTCCGAGGGCGCCTCGCGCGCGGCATGCAAGATGCCGGCGGAATCAGCAGCGGATGCGGTCTGCGCGCCCGCTCTTCGCGCTGAGCAAATGAAAAGCATCGCGGCGGCGGCCAGGGCCATTGACGCACCCGCCAGACAAATTCCGGAACGTGGCATGGGTGGCATGGCCAATCCTAGCGCAGCGCCGCTCGCGGGCAATCAAGAATTTGATCTCTATGCTAGAGTGCTCTTCGCAGGGCCGGCGAAAGGAGGCAGCACGAGCCGATGGGCATCGAAGCGCGGCTTCAGGAACTCGGCATCGTCCTACCGCCGCCACCGGCGGCCGGGGGAAACTACGTCTCGGCGAAAACGCTGGGGAATATCGTTTTCCTCTCAGGCGTCATTTCGGCTGATTCGACCGGCATCGTCAGCGGCACGGTCGGGCTCGACCGCACCGTCGAGCAGGGCTACGCCGCCGCGCGCCTCTGCGCGCTTACGCAGTTGGCGGTGCTCAAGCGCCATCTCGGCTCGCTCGACGCCGTGAAAAGCGTGATCAGCGTGAACGGCTATGTGAACGCGGTCGCCGGCTTCGAAGATTCGCCGCGCGTGATCAACGGCGCTTCCGACCTCCTGATTGAAGTCTTTGGCGAAGCGGGGCGCCATGTTCGCGCTGCGCTCGGCGTTTCGGCGCTGCCGCGGCACGCGCTCGTCGAGCTGCAAATGTCCGTCGAGGTCTAAACGCGCATGGCCGAGCACAAGCTTTCCGCCAATCCCACACACTCGCGCTGGAACCGCGCGCTGCCGCCGCGCTTGCATGTCCAGCCGGGCGACACCGTGCATCTCGAGTGCATCGATTCAAGCGGCGCGCAGGTGAATCCCAAGACGACGCTTTCCGAATTCCTCGCCATCGACCGCGGGCGCATCCACGCGCTCACCGGCCCGATCTATATCGAGCGCGCCGAGGCCGGCGATGTTCTCCAGATCGACGTGCTCAAGGTGGCTCACCGGGGCTGGGGATGGTCGAGCGTGATCGCCGGGCTTGGCTTTCTCAAGGAACGCTTCAGCGAGCCATTCCTCTTTCATTGGAAGCTTGAGGGCTCCGTTAGCCGGTCGCTCGCACCGGCCATCGTGCCGCTTCGCCCGTTCTGCGGAGTCATGGGAGTTGCCCGCGCCGAAGACGGCGAATTCACCACGCGGCCGCCGGGCCCTTTCGGCGGGAATATGGATGTTCGCCAGCTTTGCACGGGCGCCACTTTGTATCTTCCGGTATTCAATCCAGGCGCGCTTTTTTCGGCCGGCGACGCGCACGCCGCTCAGGGCGACGGGGAAGTCTGCATCAATGGCATCGAGTGCCCGGCGGACGTCACGCTGCGCTTCCGGCTGCACAAGCAGCAACGGCTTGCCGCGCCGATCGTCGAATCGGGCGTGGTGCGCGGCCAAGAAACCGGCGGTGATGCGTGGCTCGTGGTGGAATCGGCCAGCGACGCAGCCGGCGCCGCCCGCGCTGCCACTTCGCGCATGATCGATCTGCTGGTCGACCGCTGGGGCTTCACGCCGGTCCACGGATACCTGCTCTGCAGTGTCGCGATGAACCTGCATATGAGCCAGGTGGTCAACGAGCCGATGTTTACCGTCTGCGCGGAGATTCCCAAATCGTTGCTTCCCGCCCGCCGGCTCTTCTAGGTTCGCCGGCACGTTGCCGTAATCGTCATCAGACAATCTGATTCCCGCGAAAAATCGGCTGTAAAGATTTCATCAGGACATCGAAATTCCTGATCGGCCTGAAAAAAACTATGCATTGTTCTCCGGCCGGAACTTGGACTACTCTCCCCGGCAGCAGATTTGCATTTGCAAATGGGGTAAGCCACAACCATTGCACCGCGAGAGATCGCGAGACCATGACGGCCTCGCGCGATGATCCCGGCGAGGTGTTTGGAAATAGCCTTTGGGAGGGGTGAATCTGATGATTCGAAGGATAAGTGTTTTCTTTTTTGTCCTTTCGCTCTGCCTGCCGTTCGTTTTCATAACTTCTACGCAAGCCCAGCAGACGCTCGGCGGCATCACCGGTACGGTTACGGATACGTCAGGCGCGCTAGTGACCGACGCGACTGTCACAGCCGTGAACGACCAGACCACCCTCACACGCACCCTGATGACCAGCGCCGAAGGCGCCTATACTTTCGTCAACCTGCCGATCGGCACCTACACACTGACCTTCGAGCACTCGGGATTTGAGAGTCAAAAGATCCCGTCGATCCTCGTCCAGGCCAACCGCACCGCTACCGTGAACGCCCAGCTCAAGGTGGGCCAGGTCACCCAGACCGTGACGGTTGAGGAGACGCCGCTGCTCAACGCCGTGGATACGACGAACGGCTACGTCCTTGATAAGTCGCAGGTCGAGTCGATTCCTCTGCCTACGGGGAGCTTTACGGGAATCGCGATTCTTTCGGCCGGTGTGAACTCCGAGCTCTCGAGCGGCACGGGCGTGAATCAGGGACTCGGTAACAACCCGATCTGGGCCAACGGGCAGCGCGACACCAGCAACACGTTCCTGCTGAATGGCGTGGATGCCAGCAACCTGTTCAACGGCAAAAGCACGAGTTCCGTCGCGTCGGCCCGCATCGTCAACAACACCGGAGTTGCCGGCGCGGGCAGCACCACGGCGGAGGCGATTCAGAGTACCGCCTCGCCGTATCTTGCGATTGGGCAGGCGTTGCCCACGCCCGCTCCGGAGACGATCCAGGAAGTACGCGTCAACACTTCGATGTACGATGCGCAACAGGGCTCAACGAGCGGGGCGCACATCGACCTGAGCACCGCATCCGGCACCAACGAAATCCACGGGCAGCTCTACGGCCACCGCGGCACCAACTGGATCAACGCTGCGCCTTTCTTTTACAACCAGGACCCCAACATTCCCCCTGCGGACAAGGTTCCCGGACTGCATCGCTACGACGCGGGTGGAACGCTGGGTGGACCGCTCATCAAGAACAAGCTGTTTGCCTTTGTGTCCTATCAGCACGTCCACACTTCCGATCTCGAAATTGGCACTTCCAGGACGGCCGTGCCTTACTTCCTGACGGATGATCGCAGCCCAGCCGGGCTAGCTGCCGCCGTCGAGCAAACGACAGGAACGTGCCCGACGACGCCGCCCACGCCCGCGCCATGTCCTTATTTCGCGGGAGGGGCCGTCACCCCAACCATTGGCACGGGTGGAGGACAAATTGATCCAATTGCATACACGCTGTTGAACTATAAGCTGCCGAATGGGCAATTCCTCATCCCGTCCGCAAACCCTGCGTTCACCCCCACCATCAACTTTCCGGAAAATATCTTCGTGACGGACCCGGCCTACTTCATCGCCGATCAGGCTGTTGGGGACCTCGATTTCATCGCCACGTCCAAGGATACCCTGGCATTTAAGTATTATTACCAGCACGATCCGACCACGGCGCCCTTCGGGTATTCGTCTTTCGATGGATTCACGCAAAAGCTCGATGCGGGCAGCCAGGTGGCTACAATCACCAATACGCAGACCCTGACGCCGGCCTTCAACGTCGACGAGGTTTTTGGCTTCATTCGCGAAAAGGTCTTCAGCACGATTGGCCAGCCCTTCACGCCGGGACAACTCGCCTCGGCCTGCGAGACCGCAACCGCGAACGCGGGCTACACAATTCCCCTGGCCGATTGCACAATCAACACATTCGGCTCCACGAACTTTCCGGGCATGACGATCGTGGATGATTTCGGAAACCCCTCGGACAACACGACCTACAACACTAATTACGTATACAACGCGGCGGCCACCATCGGGGCGACGGGAGCTTCGCAAGGTGCGTTCACGGGCGTCTTTCAGAATCGCTGGATGCCGTCAGCAGACGCAGTCTGGATTCACGGCAAACACACGATCACGTTTGGCGGTAGCTTCTCCTACACCCAGCTGGATACTCGCGACGAAAGAACCAACAAGGGCATGATCGGCTTCACCGATTTCTCCAATTTCCTTCAGGGCTTGCCCGTCACCTATTCGGCGGACGGCTTCATCACAAGCACTTTCCTGAACGGCAATGCCGACCGGTACTATCGGTCCAAGGAAACCGGCCTCTACGTACAAGACAAATTTCAAATCGCTCCGAGCCTCAGCCTGAGTCTAGGACTTCGCTGGGACGATCACGGCGGTCTTAGCGAGAAGGACGGAGAACTTTACAATTTCAATCCCGCGCTCTACGACTACGACCCGACCACGGACACGATTATTTCGAACGGCTTCATCGTCGCCGGAAACAACTCCCTGTTCCCGTCCAAGGGCGTGAGCAGCTCCACGCTGACCGGCCGCCAATGGGGCCTTTCCCCTCGGATCGGCATCGCGTGGAGCCCGAAGAAGTTTGACAGCAAGGTCGTCGTCCGCGCCGGCTGGGGACTGTACTACGATCGCGGCGAGCTCTTCACGTATCTCTCGCCGGGGTTCGCGGCGGGCGTTGTTGCGGGTGGGCCATTCGGGGTCAACCAGTCTCCGCCGTATGTGAACTCGACGCTGTGCAGCCCGTACGCCTACACGCCTTGCAGTTTCCAGAATCCGTGGGGCACCACTCCTCCGGTGACTCCGACCGGCAACCCGGCTGACTTGTTTTTGCCCAATGCCGGCGACATCGAGACCGGCATTCCGCTCTTTTCGTTCGCCGTTTACAACCGCGCGAACAAGCTCCCGTATACGATGAACGAGACGCTCAACGTCCAGTGGCAGCCACGCAACGACTTGGCCATCGATATCGGCTACGTCGGCAATCTTGGCCGCCACGAGATCGTTCCCATCCCGTTCAATCAAGCGCGAATCGCTTCGCCGTCGAACCCGCTGTGCGGCCCCGCGCCCGTTTGCGCGAGCCCCGGGACCTCGCCGTTCGCCCAGCAGTACACGTACGGCTACTCAATCGTCACAGAGAACACCGCGTATCCGTATCCGTCGATCGACCTTCCGGATGGAACGCCGTATCAGCAAACGTTCGAGGGCGGCAACGTGGACCTCCGCGTCCCCGTTGCATGGGGACGCGAGAAGGCGTCTGGTAGCGATGATTCAGTCGAATAGCGGCTCGAAAGGAGCGGTTGCTCGCAACAGTTCAGCGCTTGGATTTGGCCCATCTTTCCGCTCGGATCGGCTGAATCCCGGGCCGCAGCCCGCCGTCTACTGAAAACGAAAAAAGCGATCGAACCCAAGGGAAATCTGTTGAGTGCTGCTCGACCTCGTAAATCCTCCGGGGCCTGAGGTGGAGTGTCACTTGCAAACAGCCTCGATCTGGAACGTTCGCGATCTGCGAGTGCTTTTTCCCAAAGAGAGAAACCGCAACGAGTGAATACAAGCAAGGGATAGGGGGAACGAATGTCTAACGGCTCAAATGCCTACGGAAGTCTGCTCAGCTCGATGTACGCGCCGCTCGATGATCCTGACGGCACCAAAGAGCAGCTCGCCAAACTCCAGCAGCGTCAACAGGCTGCTCCCCAGATCCCGCCGATGATTGCGCGGGCACCACAGCAAGGGCAACCGCCCATGCCGTCCGCGCCCACTACTCCTCCGATGATCGCGCGACCGGAGCCCGTCAGCGCAGCAATCCGGGGCTAGGTTGGCAGAGAACGGTATACCTCCGATGCTGGCGCGGCCAGACATGAGCGGTTGATCCGCATATTCCCACGATCGCTACGGGGCCACAGCGGCCCATCCCCAGGCGCTTCGACGGTGGCACCAGCAATAAAACCCGGATTTCCGGACATGCTCAAACAGGCACTGCAAGCCCAGATGCAGAACGCCCAGGCAGCGCAGAGCACCGTACAAGGCCTCGCGCAACAGCCGAGCGAACAGGATCAGCTCGCCGACCTCCAAGCGCAGCGCACCCAGGCAGCGGCTCCCCTTGATCCCAATGACCCGAAGTACCGGCCATCCACAAAAGACAAGTGGGTTCGCGGGCTGAAAGCAACCGTTTAGGGATTGCAGCAGGGCGCGACGCTGGGGGCGGCGACGGCCCCAGCGCTCGCCGATTACAAGTCCCCCAACCGTCAGTACGGGATCGATACCGACCAGCACGCGAAGAACGTCGCGAGCCTCGATGAGCAGATCAAAGAGGGCCAGAAAGGCTATGAGGACACCTCCAGCCGGGCCAAGGGCGTCGCTCAGGAGCAGCGCGGGGTATCGACGGCTTACGGAGACGTGGCTACCGGGGTCACCAACCAGGAGAACCGCGAGAACCAGCAGGAGCGCGACGCGGAGACGAGCGCCACAACGCGGCCGACGAGCAGGAGAAAACCCCAGAGAGACCAGCAGACCGCGACCAATGAGCAGACGACTCGCAAGCAGGAGGACCGCCGGATCGGGATCGAGGGTCGCGTTTTCCAGCTCAAGCAGGACAAGTTCAACCAGGAGAACCAGGCCCAGGGTGAGGATAATCCCAGGCGCCAGCCGATGGTGGATCAGGCCACGCAGCAAGTGCAGGACATCGAGGACAAGTACACCTACAACGCGGGGGAAAACAAGTACGAGGATGAGAAAGGCAATGAGCTCACTCCGCAGCAGTTCACCGACCTCAAGAACAACGTCTCGGTGAAGCTCGACCAGACGCTCGCGAGCAAGAAAATGAAGCCTCTTGGGGTTAGCCTCGAGTGTCAACGATGCGACGGGCAGCCAATATCGTTCAAAGACTCAATCCAAGCAGCAGCAGCCAGACTTTGTAACGCAGAAAGGGAATCGCGTCGCAGTCGGCCAACCGGTGAATGTAAACGGCCGGGCGGGGACGATCCTTGGTTTCAATCAGAGCACCGGAAAAGCTCAAGTGCGCTGGGATAACGGCCAATGATCAGGCTTTCCCCAGATGAGGTCGAGGATGCTCCCCAGGCGAAGCGGCCAAGAGCGTACGTGCATGCGCCCAGCAACGCACGCGTTCAGTGTGCAAGCCTGGCGCAGAGCTAATCCGGGCGGGAATGTCGAAGCCGCATTGCAAAAGCCCGAGCGTTCGGCTACGAGGTAGTGAAGTGAAAGAGGAAGGTTCGATGCCAGCTAGCCAGATGAGCACGCTCACGCTTGACCCGGAAGAAGTTGAATCTGCGCCCGGAGCGATGAGGCTTGATGCGTCGGAGGTCGAAGATGCTCCTTCGCCTGCAACCGGACCTTCGCGGGGGAGCTCTGGGATGCAGCCGACGGGGGTGGTTGGCTCGTTGCCCGGCATACCTCAGCCGCGTGTCGACATGGAGGTCCCAAACCTCGGTCGCACACTCGTAAATGCCGTTGGTGAAGCGGACACTGCGGGCATGGAGCGGCAGATCATTCCAGGTCCCGATGGCAAGCCGATGACGGCATTGATCCCGAACTACGGCCAGCGCGCTATTCCCCGAGTCACGCAGGGCGCGCGGGAAGTGACTCGTGGCCAATACGTGAAGGGAGCAACGGACGTCCTTGGAGGAATCAACGAGGGCCTGGGTCAGCAACGCTGCCGATTCGGTATGCGCCCGCCGCGGTTGCAAAAGGACTCGCCGGATCGGTAGCCGGATCTGTTACGGCGCCATCTCTCGTCAAGAAGCTTGGCGGATCGCCTCAAGCCCAGGCGCTGGCAGCCGAGGCAGGGGCGGTTGCTCCCATGGCAGCCGGGGTTGGGGCTGATCTGTTTAGGGGTCCTCGACCGGAAGTGCTTCCTCCGGTTCGACAGGGCAGCGTGGAGTGCCAGGCGCGGATAACCTGCTCCCCGCCGGCGAACCTCAATCGGCCAGCCCGGGGCCGCCGACAAATCCAGAAGGCAGCGCACCGAAACGGCTGGGCAGCGGGAAGAGGTTTGTTACAGGACGGCCGGCCATACGTGAGGATGGTACGTCTGGCTGGTGGGTTCCTCAGGTATCACCGGACGACATTACCGTGCACAAAGCGGGAAAAGTCGTCGCAATCGATCACGATACCGGTTTGCCTCTCGTCAACCGTGGGCAGCCGAGCGAATACCCGCTGCTGTTCGTGGCGAGAACCTGCCGCCGCAGGCGGGAACTGCCGGCCCGATCTCGCCTGAGGCCGAAACAACCAGTGCGCGGGCTGCAGCTCAATCGGCAACGCAAACCGCTCCTCAACCCGTGGCAACAGGAAAGCCGCTCGACATGGCGACTGCGACGCGATACTACGACGCAGCGGATGGTAATCCTGATCTCGCCCGTCGCATGGCGGTCAAGGACGGCTACCAGGTTGACTCGGGTTCGCCGGAGATTCATGCGTTCAGCCAACAGCGCCAGCTTGCCGCTCCTGAGGCAGATCTCCAAGTCAGATTGGCTGCGGCAGAGTTCGGGGCAAGGAAGCCGAGAGCCTGCAGGACATGTACGGGCTGACTCGTGGCAATGCGGAAATTGCCGATGCGCAGCAAGCCGGCAGGCCGTGGGAGGATCAAGTTCGGAGTCATACCCGCTCGGCGAATCAGCGCGGCATCCCAGTCGACAGCAATCACGATATGCTCGCCGATCCTGAGATTGCCCGCGATGCCAGGAACGCGGTGGAGCAGATTATCTCACACGTTCATTCGGATACTTCGTCGGAACCGATGCAACAGCCGCGGAATTGCCTGCCCGGCGTCCGGGGAGCTTGGATGCTGGTTCGATACGCCTTCTCGTCCTGAGCCTTCCCAGCAGCCTCGGGCGCCTCTCGATGGGGCAGCCCGTCAGCAGCCGAACGACGAATGCGCCATCGAGCGATTCAGGTCGCGGCAAGCAGACCGAAGATTTTCTCGATCGCGTAGGAGGGCGGGTGCGACGAATCCACGGCCAGGACTCCTCGACAGGATGGAGAAGCTGCGACCCCGAAGATGTTTCTGACAGGTTCTGGAATCAACATATTTCGCATTGCCGGCCCGTGCAACAGCGTTTCACGGGGATGCTCAAGAACGTCTCTGGCATTGAACGAGGCGACACTATCGCGGTTCGTTTGGACAAGTCGGGCATTGTCGTAAACGACTGGGCCGATGTCGCGAAAGATCTGCTCCCGGAGAAGATAGAACATCTCGAAGGCGGATGCGGGTTAACGGCGCTCATGAAAGAGGCCAATGATCGCCTGTCCGGGTCAGGTAACCGCAATGCCACGAACTGCAGACCGTGGGCGGAACCAACCCCAGAAGGTATCTCCGCGGCAGTCTAGACCACACAGGGCAACAGGTACATAGTCAACGGGGAACAGACGACCCGCAACAAAGTTTGCATGCCGGCCACATCCGTGCCACGTCGGCTTAAGCAGCCGTCAGAAAACGGTCTACGTTGACCGAAACTCGCGACTGAAATCGGCATGTGGAACACGTCGCTTGCCGAAGGCAAAGTATCCATATCGTCGGGGACCAGATTCAGCTCCTGAGCAAGAACCAGAACCGGTCAGCTTGGCATGGGTCGCACCATCACTCCCTCGTTCACGACCGCGCCCGAAGTGGGCAGGTCCCCGCTCGAGCTCTGGAAATCGGACGAGCGAGGGATGTATGCCGGCAATCATCCCGGCAACGCGATCGTTAAGGTAGGCGGTGTCCGTACAGTCCGCGAAAGTGCGAGCCGAGGAGGCTCTGCGCGCGGGAGGCGCAGAAGCCCCAGGAGGCCACTGCCGACACCGGAGCTGCTACGAAAAAGGTGGGAGATGCACTCCCGCTCTCGATTCTTAGACCCCGAACTCTTCACGACGCTATTTCCTGACGTAGCCGGCCGCATGAGCGACTGGCTTTCCGATGAAGTCACCCCCGGTGACGATGAGAAGGAGATGATGCGGCAGACGCGCGGCGAGATGGACCGCCGGGTCGCCGCCGTAGCCCACAAGCTCGAGGTCCCCCGAAAGAGCTGGATGCTGCGCTCCAGGGCCGACTCCATGGCCTTCTGGAATGCGGTCGAGTCCGGCGACCTTACCAAACTGCCGCAGCGCGACCCGGCGCTCGCCAATGTCTTCAAGGGCGGCTTCGACAAGATGAAGGCTGACCTACAGAAGCTGAAGCCCGAAGTCCTGCAGAACTACATCCAAACTACTTTCCGCACATCTGGGAACGCCCGTCCCAGGCGCGTCAG
>CAWHVX010000006.1:0-1227938 GCA_963832975.1 uncultured Acidobacteriota bacterium | reverse complement strand
AACGTCCTATACATTCAGAAGGGCGGCGTACGGCTCTCGGTCATCAATGAAACTGGCAAGGAGGCCGTCGTGGGCGTCCTCGGGCCCGGCGACTTTTTTGGCGAGGGATGCCTCGCGGGCCAGCCGCTTCGGATCGGGACGGCGACCGCAATTCTCGCCACGACGGCCCTCGTGATTGAAAAGAAAGAGATGATTCGCGTCCTTCATTCCGAACACGAGTTCTCCGATCGTTTCATCACGTATATGCTTTCGAGAAACATCCGAATCGAAGAGGATTTGGTCGATCAGTTGTTTAACTCGAGCGAAAAGCGGCTGGCCCGCACGCTGCTGCTGCTGGCGCGCTATGGCAAAGAAGATAGGCCGCAAAAAGTACTCGCCAAAATATCGCAAGAGATGCTCGCCGAGATGGTTGGCACAACGCGCTCGCGCGTAAATTTCTTCATGAACAAATTTAGGAAACTCGGCTTCATCGAGTACAACGGCGAGATCCACATCAACACTTCATTGCTAAGCGTTGTGCTGCACGACTGAGCGAAATCGGCAGGCCGTTGTCCGGGGCCTGCGCCGTACCCGAGCAGCGGCGTCCACACAAACGGCACTTTCCACCACAACCAAAAAAAACCGTTAGAGCGGCCGTATCGTCACTTCAATTCCTTTGCCGACGTGCCAGTTGTGAACATTGGGAATTCGGAGTTCGTCGTACAGGAAATCCGCGCCTTCGAGCGATATCTGGGCTTGTTGCGGTTCATTGACCATCGAGCGATCCACGATCTTTCGAACTGTGCCTGCTAGGGTAATCGTATCTTTTGCCATGGAATTCTCCTGGGTAAAGATTTTGGCCAACGCCATTCTGAGGGAAGCTTGAAGTGAAGTCTGTCCAAAACCGAACAGCTCAAGAACGAAAGGAGACCTTGTGGAAAAAGGGTTGGTTCAATTGGAGACACATTTCGGTCTTGATTCGGGGCCGCGTGCTACGATAACGACGACCTACACGATAAGACTCTCGGGAGAGCCAATGCCGAATGACTCGCACCAAAGAGCTGCCGAATTCCACGAAATGGCCGCGCACGCGCACCGCGCGGCTGCCGTCAGCCACGGCAAGGGAGATCACCTGACCGGGCACGAGCTTTCGAAGCAGGCGCTCGAGCACGCGAAGAAAGCGTTCGAGTGGTCGCAAGAGGCTAACCGGAAATCCGAGGCTGCGGCAAAGCCGTAGGCCGACCCGGCCCGAAAGGTATCGCGGCGACGCCGCCCTGGCATGAGTTCCGCCGAGGGCTTGCTGTGCCCCACCCAAGCAACCGTTTGCTGGACAGCACAGTTGCGAACGCGGCGAAGCCGACGGATACTAGGTGCGCGTTTGTAAGCCAATTCCAATTGGCGAGCGACATCATTCGAAGCAATCGGAGGCCTGAATGGAAAAGAAGTTCGACGTAAAAGCGATTCTCGACGATATCTTCTGGGGAACTTTGCCGTACTCGGGATGCTGGCGGCGGTGGGCACCATCGCCCTGGTGATGAGGCTGTCCATCGGGAAGTGGTAGAGAGGCTATTCGCGCGGAGGCGATTCGTCGTGGCGGACTACTACCTGCTGAAAACGGAACCTTCCGAATACTCGTTTGATGATCTGAAGCGCGACGGCCAGACCGAATGGGACGGCGTGTCGAATCCGGTCGCGCTGAGAAACCTGCGCGAGATGACGCCAGGCGCGAAGCTCGTGATCTACGAAACGGGCGACCGCAAAAGCGCGGTAGGCACCGCGACAGTCGTTTCCGTCGACGCTTCGAATCCGAAAAGCCCCGCAGTCGAAATCAAAGCAGGAAAGCCCATCGCGAAGCCCGTCACGCTGGCCGAAGTCAAAGCCCAGAAATTATTCGCCGATTCGCCGCTGGTCCGCCAGGGCCGCCTCTCGGTCGTCCCGCTGAATGCCGCGCAGTACAAATTCCTCACCGGCGCGTAACCGGAATCCTCGATTCTTCCGTGCCCTGCGACTCTTCGGATTATCAGGACTCGACCGTAGAGCCGGAGTTTCCCGGAGCGCGAGGTTACGCAACGGCGACAGATGACAGTTCCCGCGGCTTCTTCGCCGGAGTCAGCATGATCAGCACGATTAGCATGATGCAGATAATGGCGACTACGCCCAGCGGCAGTGCGTCCGGGTGAAGCGTCCCATCTTCGGACGACTGCACTGCCATAACCGCGATCCTGAGCGAGTGTTGACCATCCAAAGCAGGCGATCAGGCTGCGATTCGCTGATAGGTCACGGACGGCTAACAGCAGGAAGATACCGATTGGGATATATATGCCAAGAATCATCTGGTCGCCCGCAGACACCTGGCTGTTCCAGCCCGCGCAACAGAGACGTCACCAGTGGATAAATACCGGCCACCAGTGTCAACCCCACCAGCACCAACGAGGATTTTCAACGCCCATTCTCGAATCATTCGTGCCCTCTGCGGAATCACGCCTAAGGTCTGAGAGGATATCTCAGTTCCATTCGCACGTCATGTCAAGCGAGGCTAAGCTTCTTTAGTGGTAGCAAAAGAGCGCGTGTGCCGGGCCAGTCCTCATCGTGTGGGGCAGCAGGCGCCGCGGCGGAATCGGATTGCCGTGCGGGCACGTCTTCGGATGGCCGAGGAACGTGCAGATGCGCTGATCGAGTTCGGGGCTGATGATGTGTTCGAATTTGCAGGCGTGCGAATCGGCCTCGGAATCGGCGACCGAAAAAGTGTCGGTGAGCAGCCGCTCGGCGAGCCGCCGCCGCCGGACGATATCGCGCGCGCGATTCTGCCCCGTCGATGTGAGCGCGACTTCGCTATTGCGCATTTCGAGCAGCCCCAGCGCCTTGAGCCGCGCAATCAGCGCAGGCGTATCTTTCACGCCGCTTTCGCGAATGCGCGTGAGTTCCGGGCGTCACGCCCTCTTCGTCGAAAATCCACACCTGCTCGAGCAGGTGATCGAACTCGATTTCCTCGGCCTCGGAGATTTCGGTGATCTTCGCGAGGCGTCCGTGCGCGAGATCGATGCGGCGGTCGGCCAGCTGGCCGATCGATGCGGCGTGCGTGACCATGATGATCGTGTGGCCTTCGGCGTGAAGCTCGCGCAAGCAGGCGCAGGACGATCTCTTCGTTGGCTTCGTCGAGATTGCCGGTCGGTTCGTCCGCGAGAATCAATTTCGGATGATTGATCAGCGCGCGTGCCACGGCGACGCGTTGCTGTTCGCCGCCCGAAAGCTGCGAGGGCAGATGCGTCACGCGGTCGCCGAGCCCGACGCGAGCGAGCGCCGCGCGCGCCTCGGTTTCGTCCGTGGTGCTGTGAAAATACTGCGCGAGCATCACGTTTTCGAGCGCTGTGAGATACGGCACGAGATGAAACTGCTGGAAGACGAAGCCGATTTTCTCGGCGCGCAGCCGCGTGAGCCCGGCTTCGTCGAGGCGCGCCACGTCGGTGCCGTCGACCAGCGCGCGGCCCGAAGTCGGCGTATCGAGGCCGCCGAGAATATTGATCAGCGTGGTCTTGCCCGAGCCGGACGGCCCCATGATGGCGATCCATTCGCCGGGCTCGACGGTGAACGAGACGCCGTCGAGAGCGCGGACGTTGCCGAACTCCTTGCGCAGATTCTCGATTTCGACGACGGGTTGTGCCATTAAATCCTGGCTATGGCTCGCCGGGCGGGTTCCGCAATTCGTTTTACCGCGGCAATTGGCATTTCCGCGAGTCTCATTCGCCTCGCAAAATCACGGCCGGTTTCACCTTGCCGAGCAGGCGCAGCGGCAACGCGCCCGCGAGCGCCACCGCGACCATCATCGCAATCGTCAGCGGGAAAATCTCCCAGCGCGGCGTGATCGAGGTGTCGAACACGCGCTCGCCCGATCCACTGCGCCAGCACGATGCCGACAAGGCGAGCCAATCAATCCGCCCGCCGCGCCGAGCACGCTCACCTCGGCGAGAAACAGACTCACGATGCGCGCGATCGACCCGCCAAGCGCCTTCATCAGGCCAACATCTTCGCGGCGCTCCATCGCCAGCGCGGCCATCGTCGCGAGAACGCACAGCGCCGTGAGCACAAGAATCAGCGCCACCATCGACGCGATCAGCAGCCGCGTGCGATGCAGCAGATTGCCCTCGGCCTCGGTGACCGCGCGGATCGGCTGCACGCTCGCGTCCGGAAGCGCCGCCGCGAGTCGTCGCGGCATACGCGCCGATGCTGGCCGACGTGCCGCTCACGCTGAGCTGCCACAGGCCGATGCCGCCCGGCATGCCGGCCAGCGTCTGCGCCACCGGAAGATCCACGAAGACCTGATCGTCCTCAGCCGCGCCGGAATCGATGATGCCCGCGACGCGAAGCTGCGCCGTGCGGCCGAGATAAGCGAGCGTGAGCTGGCCGCCGGGCGCGAGCCGAAATTGCTGCGCGACGCTACGGCCTATGAGGCATTGAGATTGGTCGTCGCGCGAGGCGACCCAGCTGCCTTCGAGCTTCCACGTCGGATTCAGGCGCGGAAGCTGATCGAGCGACGTGCCGGCGACGACGACGGGCGTTTCGTTCGCGCGCGCGACGACGAAAAGAAACGGCGCGGAAGCGACAACGTCCGGCGTGCGATTGGCGTCGAGTCCGGATTCGATCGAGCATCTTGCATTGAGCAGCACGGGAGTCGCGGCTGCTGCCAGCACGTCGCGGGAATTGCCGAGGCTGGCGGCCTGCGCGCCAGATTGCGGCGCGATCACGATATTCGCGCCGAGCGTGCGAAATTCCTCCGCCAGCTTGTGCTGCATGTCGAATTGGACATTGAGCAGAGCGGAGATCACAGCCGCGCCGCTGGTGATCGGCGAGCAGCGCGACGAGCATGCGGCCTTTGCCGCCGCGCAGCATTTTCCACACGATGCGGCCAAACACTATTCGCCCCTCAGGATCGGCGCAGGATCGAAATGCGCGGCGCGGCGCAAGGGAATCAGGCTGCCCACGAGCGCGACGAGCGCGGCGAGCCCGAGAACCACGGGCAGCAGCACGAGCCGCGGCGGCGCAGGCGAGCCGAAGACGCTCGATCCAAGCACGCGCGCGAGCACGGCTCCGAGGACGAAGCCGACGGCGCCTCCCGCGAGCGCGAGCATCAGTTGCTCGGCGAGAAAGATCGAAGTGACGAGGCGTTCGTCGCGCCGATCGCCTTCATGATGCCGATTTCGCTGCGCCGCTCGATCACCGTGGCCGCGGACGTAGCGCCGACCGCCAGCGCCAGCCGCAATCAGCGCCGCCAGCGTAACGATCCAGAGCAGCGTGCTGATGCGCGTCAGGATGCGCCCTTCGGAATCGGCGACCTTGCGAATCGCGTGCACGTCGTGCCCGGGCAGCACCTGCTCGATCTGGTAGCTGATCGACGAAATATACGGCGAGCAAAACCAGCGGTCGTATTCCGTCGGCGTCAGCGATTTCGGATCGCGCGTGGCGAGCGCATCGGCGGGCTTGGTGAGCGCGCTCACGAAAAGCTGCCGGAATTGCCCGGGATGCCCGGAATATTCCTGCGCGAACGACAGCGGCACGAGCACCGCGTTGTCCTCGGTGTCGCCCGTCGAAACAATGCCCGGTAATGACAGGCTTGACACGGCGCGTGCGACGATTCAGATGCGTCCGACCTGGATCGTTTTGCCGATCGCAAACGCGGCGGGATCTTTCGCGGCCAGCGAGGCGCCGATCACACGCCTCATTCGTCCCGTCGTCGAACCATCGTCCGTCGAATCTGCCAGGAGGGATGCGTCGCGCTCAGGCCCGGTCTTGAATGTCGTGCCATCGGGAACGGGCACTTCGTGCTGATACCAGGTGCCAACAGCGTCGTGTCCATCGGGTTTGCCGTCAGACATCAACAGTGGGCACGTCGAGGAACGGCGTGAAGCCGAGAATATTGTGCCGCCAGAAAATCGTCTTGAGCTTGCCGAGATCGGCTTCGTTGAGATACGCGCCTTCATCGACGGGGCGATAATCGACGCCGCCGATTTCGAGCGGCAGCGTATCCGATTGTGGCGTGACCAGCAGATTCGCGCCGAGGCTGCGAAATTCGCGCGCCATGCGGTCGCCGACTTCAAGCGCAACGGTAAGCGTGGCCGTAGCGACGGCCATGCCGAGCACCAGCGCGGCAGCCGTCAGCACCTTGCGGCGCGGATTGCGCACGAACGATTCGCCTACGAGTCTCGCGAACATTTTAGGATTTGTGCACCTGCGTGGCCGAAGAGACGAGCGCCGCCAGATCGACGATCACTTCGCCGCCCGCCACCTCCGATTTCACCGGGATCGGATTGCAGCCGCCCTTGTCGCCGATCGAAGGAATGTAAATCGTGGCGCCGCAATTCCGGCAGACCACGTTTTGTCCCTCTTGCTTGTAGCCGGCCCAGCCGCAAATCTGGCACGCATCGAGCGCGACGGCATAGTTTCCGTTGGTCTGATGGATCACCATGAAGCGAATCTCGGTGCTGTTCACGTCCGCGTCGTAGAAATGCAGGCTCTTGATCGGTGAGATCGGAGAGCGAAATGCGCACCTCGCCATTTTCGGCGGTCAGCTCTTTGGCGGGCGTCGGCGCGTTCATCGCGTGCGCGTAGGCGAATTCCGCGGCGAGCGAGACGATCACCAGCACGCACAGGATCGCGGCGGCAAAGCTCCAGCGGCGCTGCCGCCGGAATTCCCATTCGCGCATGCGGCGCTCGGCGGGATTCATGCTTCGGATCTTCGGCCGGGCGGCGCGCCGTGAAATATTCGCGCACCACCAGCAGCGCCGCCACGCCAAGAATCACCGCGAAGAAGAAAGACTTCGTTGCGGACGATCGGGCCGACCGTCGCCATCTCGGCCTTGCTCGACCAGATCCACTCCGCTTCGCTCAATTCATGCACGCCGGTGAGCGCGAGCTGAAACGCGACCACCATCAGGATGATGCTCGTGGCGGCAAAGAAGCGGTGCAGGGGAATGCGCAGCGTGCCCTGGAAGAAAAAGACGCCGACGGCGACGGCGATCGCGATGCCGATGCCAGTGCCAATCCAGGTCTGCACGCCCGCGCTCGATAGCTCGACCGCGCGCAGAATCAGCACCAGCTCAGCGCCTTCGCGCACCACCATAAAAAACACGAACGCGCCAATCGCCCACCCGGCGGCGCGCGACGATCGCTGCGCGTATGTTTCGATCCGCTGCTCGATCTCCTTGCGCAGGGTGCGGGCGATGCGGTTCATCCAGATGATCATGGTGACCACAAGACGCCGCGGCCACGCAGCATGAGAACGCCCTCGAAGCCGTCCTCGCTGATGGCCCAGCGTTGCAGCAAAATGGCGGCAGCAATGCTCGTCGGCGCAGGCCAAGCGCCACGCCGGCCCAGACGTAGGGACGCAGGGCACGGCGGCCGGTGCGATTCAGATACACCAAGACGATGCCGACGATCAGGGCGGCTTCAACGCCTTCGCGAAGAGCGACTAAGAGAGCAGATATCATGAGAGCAGCTAGTTGTTACCCAGTTACAACTAGAAAAGCCAGTGTAGCGCCCGCAACGCCTAAAAACAAGAAAATTCACCACCTCGCCGCCTGCTTGACGCCTCCAAAACCATTGCTATTTTGCCCGCTTCTCAGGGCCAAAGTCATGTGGCGCCGGACATTAACTGTAGAATGTGCATCTGACGATTCGCATGGCCGAGGGGAACGTGGCGAGCAAGCCGATGGCTGAAGGGAATCGACGATCGTTTAGCGTCCGGCCGCAGCGCTCGCTGCGTCCCTTGCGATTGTCCTGTTTCTTCGGCCGGCCATGGAGTCCCGGCCCATTCGCGCAGTCTTCGCAAGCGCCAGGCATACCCGGCCCCGCCCGAGGCCCAAAACGGACCGGCCCCCGAAGGGAAGGCCGACACAAAAAAAGGCGAAACAGGCCTACCAGCAGGGCGTCCGCGCGGAGCGCAACTGAGGATTGGGATAGCGCCTACACCGCGTATTCGGATGCCGTGAATTATGCGCCGAACAACCGCGATTATTTCATTCATCGCGAATTGGCGAAGAGTCGCGTCGTGCAGGAAAGGGCGGACGCCGCGGAGCGCGACGCAATCTCAGGAAAGCTCGACGAAGCCGCGCAAGGAATTGCTGTCCGCCACCTACCTCGATCCCACGAACCGCGTGCTGCGGCAAAGGCTGGCGGAACTGATCGCGCTGGAGCCGGGTCAATCTCACTCCGTGACGGAGCCCGATCTCGCGGGTCCCGTGCAGCTCGAATACCAGCAGGGAACACACAGCTTCGATTATCGCGGCGATACGCAAGGCGCGTACGAAGCAGTCGGCAAGCAATTCGGCGTGGAAGTGGCGTTCGACGGAGACCTCGCGTCGCGGCAAGTGCATTTTCAGGTCGACGATGTCGATTTTCCCACCGCCGTGCGGCTGCTGGGCGACATGACCGGACACCTTCTGGCGGCCGCTCGGCAAACGCCTGTTTTTCGTGGCGGAAAATACGCCGCAGAAGCGCCGGGACTACGACGTGTCGGTGGTGCGAACGATCCTGCTGCCGGCCTCCGAGACGCCGGATGACATGACGGAAATATCGCGGCTCGTGCGCGAGATCGCCGTGATCCCGCGTTCGGACTTGGACGTCAACAGCCGGACACTCACGCTGCGCGCGTCGCCGCAAGCGATGGCCGTCGCGACGGACCTGATCGACGATCTCGAAAAGCCGACCGGCGAGATGGTCCTTGAAATCGAAATTCTCGAAGTGGACAAGAACTACGCGCGGCAATTGGGCATCACGCCTCCGGAGACGGCGCAGACTTTCAGCGTCAGCAGCGCGCAGATTCAGGAAGCCGAGGCGTCCCAGGAGGGTTTGCTCGACGTGCCTCCAGCAGGTGTTCGGGTCGACCACGATTCCGGGGCTGATTGCGTTCGGCGGAGGCTTGACGACGGAGTTCGCGACGCTTCCCGGCGCCACGGCGAATTTCTCGGAGATGCTTCTCGCTGGTTAAGAGCGGGCGGCGAATCCTGCTGCGGGCGCGAGGACGGCCAGACGGCCACCTTTTTCGTCGGACAGCGGATTCCGGTTTCGCTTTCAACGTACTCATCGAGTTTCGTTTCGGGGCAAGGGGTCACGCACCAGCGGCAATCGGTCGCGAACCCCATCGTGAATTATCCGGCGGGGAATGCACCGTCGTTTGTCGCGACGATGAGCCTGCGCGATAACGGGGTCAACGATCTGATCGTGGCGAATTCGGCGGACAACACTGTATCGGTGCTGCTCGGAAACGGCGACGGGACGTTTGCGTCGCAAGTGACGTATGCGACCGGGACGGATCCCGTGTCCATTGCGACGGGGCAGTTCAACGATGGCTCGACCGCCACGAACGTCGACGATTTTCCCGACATAGCGGTAGCCAACAAAGCGGCGAATACAATTTCGATTCTGCTGGGCGCTGCCGATGGCGACGGCACGTTTCAGCCAAAGACCGACATCCCGACCGGCCGGGCGCCGGTGTCCGTGGTGTCGGCGAACTTTCACGATCTCAATGGCGTTTCCGGCGCCGTCGATTTGGCCGTCGCCAATCAGGCCGACAACACGATTTCGATCTTCCAGGGCAATGGCGACGGCACGTTCAAGGCGCCGACTTTGATCGCCCTGCCGGCTGGATTCGAGCCTACGTCGCTGGCCGTAGCGGACCTGAACGGCGACGGGCACCAGGATTTGGTGGTCGCAGATCAGGGCAACAACACGTTCTCGGTGCTGCTCGGCAACGGCAACGGAACATTTCAGACGCGCAAGGACTACCCGACGGGGACCGCTCCGGTCTATGTGGCGCTGGGCGATTTCAACGAAGATGGCGCGCTCGACATCGCGACCGCGAACAACACCGCAAACACCGTGAGCATTTACTACAACCAGATCAGCAATCAGAACATTCCCACGGGGACGTTTCTAGCGGGCACCACGCGCGACTTCCCGGCAGGGAACGGACCGACCTCGATTGCGGTGGCCGATTACAATCTCGACGGGTTCGCCGATCTGGTTGTTTCCGATGAGACGGACAACGCGATCTCCGTGATCCTGAATCTTGGCGGCCAGCAATTTGCCCCCAACGTCGAACTGCCGGTGGACACCGGCGCCGGTATCCGTCACCACCGCGGATTTCAATGGCGATAGCCGGCCGGACATCGCGACCGCGAACAACGGAGTCGGCCAACACGACGGTGATCCTGAATACGGCGAGCCTGTTCGGCAGCGGACTCGGCACGTCGGGCACGCCATATCCCGGCGTGGAATATCTCGACGTGGGCCTGAAGGTGAAGCGACGGCCGCGCATTCATCCCGACGACGTGACGCTGAAACTCGCGCTCGATATCAGCAGCCTGACGGGAACAGCTTTAACTGCGATCCCCGTGATCAGCAACGAAACAGTGGAGCAAACGCTGCGGCTGAAGCAGAACGAGACCGCGATGCTCGCCGGCTTTCTGCAATCCGATCTGACCAACGCCATCGCCGGCACACCGGGCATTGCCGAGATTCCGGGCGTGGGATTGCTCGCAGGGGACCATACCGCGCAAAACCAGACCAGCGAGTTGCTGATTCTCGTGACGCCGCGCATGGTGCGGCTCGCACCGCGCAAGGATCGCGTGGTCTACGCCGGGCAAGGGTCGGCGGCGGGCGAAGCCGGGGCGACAGGCGGAGGGCTTGGCGCGCCGGGCGGCATCCCGCCGGCGGGGGAAGGGTTTGCACCGCCTCAGCCGACGCCTGCCGGCGAGACGCCGGTAGAGCCGACACCGGAGCCTCCGCAGACGACGCCGGGAGAGGAGCCTCCGCGGCCTCCGCCACAGACGGCGCCGGTACAAGTCCCAATCAATAAGCCGCCCTACCGGTAGTTGAAGTGGCTGCACAAATGTCACTTCATTGCTGAAGACTTTCGTCCTCAGACGCTACGTACGTTCATTCTCTTGCCGCCGATCGCCTCGCGCGTTACGTTGGGCGCGTTGGAGGCTTCCCATGAAACGGCTCATCGTCGCAGTCGCGGTCGCCGTACTCCTCTTCGCCGGCGCCGGCATGGCGCAGCATACACGGCGGCACTCGCAGCGAACTCGACACGTAGCGGCGTCCGCTCACAGCGGGCACAGCCACGGCAGATCGCATAGCGGCCACCACAGTTCGCGCAGCCGGTCCAGCAAGTAAGTTTAACCGCTCAGGCTCTCGCGTCCTCGCGGCTAGGGTGTGGCCTCGAGGACGACGAGGGGTTGATACGTGCGCGGAACGACAGGCTCGGCGATGGCGATTAGCTGTCCCTGTTGATTGAAGACGCGGAGCCGCGCAGGCTTCCAGTCGCCCGAATCGAGTTGCGCCGGCGTGCCCTGCGCGGCCGTGGCCTCTCCGGGTTGAATCTGCGCGAGCGGGAGATTGAACTTCGCGCCGTGGCGCACCCGCTTTTCGACGATCGGCAGGACGGTGGCGCGCGGCAAATCGGGCAGCAGGCTCTCGAGACGGATCACGCGCGAGGCGATGTTTCCGGATTTCGCATCGGCCGCGAGGTCTTCGAGCGACACGGCGTGATCGGACGTGAATTCTCCCACCGCAGTGCGGGCGATTTCGGCGAGGTGCGCTCCGGCGCCGTATAGCTGCCCCATGTCGTGCGCGAGCGAACGGATGTAGGTCCCCGCTCCGCATTCCACGACGAAGCGTGCGATCGATCCCTCGACGCCCGTGAGGCGAAACTCAAAGACTTCGACCTCGACGGGTTCCAGGTTCACCGGCTTGTGCTTGCGCGCAAGTTCGTGCGCCGGACGCCCGTGAATTTTCTTCGCGGAAAAGGCGGGCGGCCGTCTGCTGGATTTTCCCCATGAACCGCCCCGCAAGCTCCTGAAGTTTTTCGGCGTCGAGCTCGGGCGCGGAATCCTCCGAAAGTGCCTCGCCGTCGGCGTCGTAGGTGTCCGTCGCGAATCCGAAACGCATCGGCGCAGCTGTATCGCTTGCGGCGTCCAGCATAAAAGCGCGCGAGGCGCGTGGCGCGGCCGAGCGCCAGCACGAGCACGCCGGTGGCCAGCGGATCGAGCGTGCCGAAGTGGCCGATCTGGCGGAATCCGATGAGCCGCCGGACGGTCTCGACGATGTCGTGCGAAGTCTTTCCGCACGGCTTGTCGATCACGAGAATTCCGTCGAGCTGCGGCTGCGGTGTGCGGGGCATGAAGGGCGTTGTCCTTAGAGGCTAGCGGCAAAAGCAAATGGCAAACCGCGGGGCAGCGCACCTAGGATTTCTCCGGGTGATGCGTCTTTGCGCAGGAGGTCGTCGATGTGATTGCCATACTGCTCCGATTGGTCGGCGATAAAAAGTATTTCGGGTGCGCGTCGCAAGCGCAGCCGCTCAAGAAGTTCGTGCCGGACGTATCCCGGCCGCGGCCTTCAGTCCGGCGAAGACTTCGGCGCGCTCCTCGTCGCTTCCCTCGACCTGAACGAAAACACGCACGGTGCGCAGGCCGGGCGCCACGCGCACTTCGGTGACCGTCAGCGGCACGGCCAGGCGCGGGTCCTTGAGTTCACCGGCCAGCATCAGGCTGACTTCGTGGTGATCTCCTCGGCGATTCTTTCGTTGCGAAAACCGGCGACCGTCATTCGCTGCCCTCGAAGTAATCGATCTCCTGCGAAACCAGATCGCGCCCGAGAATCCGCTCGGATTCGGCGGCGACCGCCTGGAGCGATTCCTCGAGATATTTGGAATCGCCCGGAAATGCTGACCACGCCGACGCGGGAGCGCTGCCAGAGTTCCTGATGTTCGAGCTCCGCGACGGCCACGTTGTAATGCGCGCGCAGGCGATCTTTCAGGCTGCGAAGCACCTGCCGCTTATCCTTGAGCGACCGCGCGTCGGGGATGTGAATTTCCAGGGTGAGGAGGCCGATCGGCATAACACCCCGCAAGTTCTCGAACACAGAGGACGCCGGGAAAAACGCGAAGTCGTCCAGGGCTAGTTGCGGCGGGCCTCGGCGCCTTCGCGGGCGCCGCCGCGATCGGCGGCTCCCACGGTTTCCATCGGCTGCGACTTTTCCATCTTGAAGCACTCGAGAAGGTCGCCCACCTTCACGTCGTTGAAATTCGATATGCCGATGCCGCACTCGAATCCGGCGCGGACTTCGTTCACGTCGTCCTTGAAGCGCCGCAGCGAGATCACGCGTCCCGTGTAGGCCACGGCGCCATCGCGGATCACGCGGACCTCCGCGTCGCGCTTGATGATTCCGTCCTGCACGGAGCAGCCCGCGATCACGCCGGCGCCCTTCACGCGGAAGGTGTCGCGCACTTCGGCGCGGCCGATATACGTCTCCTTGATCACCGGCGCGAGCAAGCCCGCGATGGCCTTCCGCACTTCGTCCAGCAGCTCGTAGATGATCGAGTACATCCGGATATCGACGTCTTCGCGCTGCGCGAGATCGGCGCCTTGCGCTCGGGCCGCACGTTGAACCCGATAATGATGGCATTCGAGGCCGAGGCCAGGATCACGTCGCTTTCGTTGATCGCGCCGACGCCCGACTGGATCACCTTGAGCGTCACCTGGTCGTTCGAGAGCTTCGGCAGCATTTCGGTGAGCACTTCGGCAGAGCCCTGCACGTCCGCCTTCACCACTACCGGCAGTTCCTTCATTTCGCCGGCGCGAAGCTGCTCGTGCAACTGATCGAGCGTGAGCCGCCCGGAAGCGGTCTTGGCGAGAGAAGCCTCGCGCTGCTTCGATTGCCGGTATTCGACGATGTGGCGCGCCTTCGCTTCGTCCGCCACCTGGAACTGATCGCCCGCTTCGGGCACGCCCTGCAGTCCGAGCACCTCGACCGGCGTTGACGGGCCGGCCTGCTTGATCGGCTGGCTGCGATCGTCAAACATCGCGCGGACTTTGCCGTACACCGCGCCGACGATGAACACGTCGCCCACGTGCAGCGTCCCGTTTTGCACGAGCACGGTCGCGACAGGTCCGCGGCCGCGGTCCACGCGCGATTCGATCACGGTGCCGCTCGCGGGCGCGTCCGGATCGGCCTTCAATTCGCGCAGATCGCCGACGAGCAGAATCATTTCGAGCAAGCGCGGCAGATTCTGTTTCGTCTTCGCCGAGACTTCCACCATCACGGTCTCGCCGCCCCAGTCTTCGGGCATCAGGCCGCGATCGGCGAGCTGGCGCTTTACGCGCTCGGCTTGTGCGTCGGGCTTATCGATTTTGTTGATCGCGACCACGATCGGCACCTTCGCCGCGCGGGCGTGCGCGATCGCTTCTTCGGTCTGCGGCATCACGCCGTCATCGGCGCCGACGACGAGCACCACGATATCCGTCACTTTCGCGCCGCGCGCACGCATCCGCGTGAACGCTTCGTGGCCCGGCGTATCGACGAAAACGATGCGGCGGTCGCCCGACGTGCGCTTCGTAGGCGCCAATATGTTGCGTGATGCCGCCCGCTTCGCCCGCCGCGACTTCGGTTTCGCGAATCGCGTCGAGCAGGCTCGTCTTGCCGTGGTCGACGTGGCCCATCACCGTCACCACCGGTGCGCGCGGCAGCCAGATTCCCGCTGCGCTCTTCCTTGATCTTCTCTTCCTGGACGACCTGCTCCTCGAACGTGACCACCTGCACGATGCCGTTGAAGGCCTCGGCAAGATTCGTCGCGGTCGGGACGTCGAGCGCCTGGTTGATGCTGGCGAAAACGCCGCGATCGAGCAGAGTCTTCAGCAAATCCTTGGCGCGGATGTCGAGTTTCTCGGCCAGTTCGCGGACGGTGATGCCTTCGGTAACTGTGACCGCGCGCGGTTCACGCTGCACCGGCGCGACAGGTTCGACCACCGGTGCGGCCCGGACCCGCGCCCGCACGCGTTCGCACCGGATGCAGTCGGCGCTCCCCTTCGGCAAAACGCTTTTCGATGAGCGGACGCCCTCGCGTTGCGGGAGGCTTGCGCGCATACAGCGGCTTGCCCGGCTCGGCTTTCGGCACGCCGCCGCAGTGGCGCCGGGGCGCTGGCTCCCGATGGGAGCTTGGTTCGGGCCGGCCACCACCGACCACCGCCGGGACGTTGCGGAAATCTTCCGGGAGCACCACCGCCGGGACGCGGAGCACCGCCCGGTCGCGGCGGACCGCCCGGACGAGGCGCACCACCGGGAGCAGCCGCCGGACGCATGCCTTGCGGCGCACCGGGTCTTTGACCTTGATATCCTTGGCCGGGCTGCGTCGGTGGACGCGACGACGGAAATCTTTGGCCGCTTGGCGGCGGACCCGCAGGCCTCGGCGCGCCGGGAGCTGCCCCGCAGGCGCGGACGGAGCCGCAGCTGCCGGACGCTGCGCACCAGCAGCGCCCGGCTGACCGGGAGCTCGCACTCGGGGTTGCACCGGGAGCTGGCGAACGCAGGGGCATGCCGGGTCTCGGACCGGCGGCTGGCGGAACTGCGCCAGGTCGCGCTGCAGCCGGAGCCGCAGCGGACGGCAGCGGCGCTAGGCGCACCCGCAGGCCTCGGCGGCGGGGCAGCGCCGGGACGAGCTACACCGGGAGCAGTAGCCGGCGGCGCAGCCGCGGTGCCAGCGGCGGGCGCGGCGGCAGCAGGAGTCGCAGATACAGGGGCGGCGCCTGGAGCCGGCGCAGATGCGGCCGGTCGGCGGCGCGGCAGCAGGCGCAGCCGGCGCGCGGGCTTTCTTCGCGGCGGTCTTTGCGGCTTCAGCGGCAGCTTCGGCGGCGGCGAGATCCTGGAAATGCTTGCGCGCGAGTTCAGCATGCTCCACGTCAATCGAGCTCGAGTGCGTCTTCTTTTCGGTGACGCCGATCTCGGGCAGGTAGTCGATCAGCACCTTCGCCTTGATCTCGAGTTCCCGCGCGAGTTCGTTGATCCGGATTTGATTAGCGTCTGACATTCGGTCTTGCGCTTATTGCTGTTCCTCGTTTTCCTCATTCGGCGGGACGCTGCTCTTCCTCGAGCCGTTCCGCCTGCGATTCATCGGTCGCCACCGGGACGTGCGATTTCTCGGTCACGGATTCTTCGCGTTTGTACGATTCTGTGAGTTCCGCCGCGGACTCATCGCCCGCGTCCGCATCCGCCGGCACTGCCGCTGCTTCGGCATTCGATTCCGCCTGCGCTTCGGCCGGCAATTCCTCGACCGCAGCCTCGGCGCTCGCTTCGGCTTGTAAATCCGCGGGCGGCTCTTCCGCCACAGCCTCGGCCGGCGCCTCGGTGGCCTGCGCTTCAAGCGCTTCGAAATACGCGGCGACTGACTGGTGAATCTTCTCCACCATTTTCTCGCCGATGCCGGGAATCTCGACGAGCTGCTCGGGCGTCATGTCCGCCAACTTCTCGATCGACGTGATTCCGGCGGCTTCGAGCTTCTCGATCGTCTTCGGGCCGACGCCTGCAAGCTCCGTGAGCGCGGTGCCGGGCGCCGTGAGCGCCGCCATCTGCGCCTCGATCTCCCGCCGCTTTTCTTCTTCGCTCTTGATATCGACGTTCCAGCCGATCAGCTTGCTCGCAAGCCGGACGTTCTGCCCCTTTTTGCCGATGGCCAGCGAAAGCTGCGTATCTTCGACAATCACCTCGAGCCGCTTTTCCTCCGGGTCGATGATCTGCACGCGCGTCACTTTCGCCGGACTCAGCGCCTTCTGCGCGAAAGCGACCGTTTCCTCGTTGAATGGAATGATATCGATTTTCTCGCCGCGAAGCTCGCGGATGATCGATTGCACGCGCATGCCCTTCATGCCGACGCACGCGCCCACCGGATCGACGTCCTTGTCGCGGCTCTCGACCGCGATCTTCGTGCGCTCGCCGGCTTCGCGCGCCACGGCGCGGATCTGCACGGTGCCGTCGTAAATTTCGGGCACTTCCATTTCGAATAGACGCTGCACCAGAGCGGGATCGGCGCGGGAAACGATCACCTGCGGCCCCTTCGCAGCGCGCTCCACCGCGCGAATTGTGACGCGCAGCCGGTCGCCCACGTTGTACGCCTCAAGGCGCGATTGCTCGCGTTTCGGCAAGCGCGCTTCGGTGCGGCCCAGATCGACGATGATGTCCGGCCCTTCCATGCGCTTCACGACGCTATTCACGAGCTCGCCCACGCGCGTGTGAAATTCGTTGTAAATCGTATCGCGCTCGGCCTCGCGCACCTTCTGCAGGATGACCTGCTTGGCCGTTTGTGCCGCGATCCTGCCAAGTACGTCCGTCGGCTTCGTATGTGAGATTTCGCCGCCCACCTCGATGCTGGGGCTTTGTTTGCGAGCCTCGACGAGCGAGATTTCGCGAGTCGGATCAGCCACTTCGTCGACCACCGTGTGGACGGTAAAGACGTCCACCTGGCCGGTTTCGGGATTGAACTTCGAACGGAGATCCTCTTCAGTGCGGTAATACTTCCGCGCCGCCACGACCATCGCGTCTTCGATAGCCGCGACGATGATCTCCGGTTCGATGTGCTTTTCCCGGCTGATCTGCTCGATTGTCTGGAACAGCAGACTCGCCATCGCGTTTCTCCCCGCCCCCTCACCCTTAGAGTTCCACCATCAAATTCGCTTTGCGAATGCCCGCATACGGCACGGCGATTTCGCGTTCCTTCACTTTCAGCTTCACGACGCCGTCCGCGTAACTCGCGAGCCGGCCCTCGAAATAGTTCTGATTCTCCACCGGCTCATTCAGCCAAATCCGCGCGAGCCGCCCGGCAAACCGCTCGTAGTCCCCAGGCTTGATCAGCTTTCGATCCAGCCCCGGCGAGCTTACCTCGAGCACGTAGGCCGGTCCCGGCACGAGATCCTCGACGTCGAGGATCACGCTCAGTTGCTCGCTCATCCGCTCGCAATCCTTGTGGCTGATCCCCAAGCTCTCCGGGTTGGCCGGACCCGGCGGCCGGTCGATATAGACTCGCAGCAAACGCTGCTTGCCTACTTTCCACTCCACGTCGAAGATCTCGAGGCCCAACGAGCCAGCCACGCGCTCCGCTGCCTCACGAATCTTGTCCAAGTCCATACTGTTCTGTGGACGGCGCTTGTCCCCAGTGGGATGCGTGCGTCCGGCCCATCAATCGGCCAACAAAAAAGTGGGCTCGCGCCCACTGGTTCGTTCGACAAATGCTCGCCTGGAAGTTAGTATAGGGGCGTTATCCCGGAAACGCAAGCGCGGCCCGCAAACGCCTCGATTTGAAAGGGTTTTGACGGCCATGACACAATCTGACCCGAGTGCAAAACTGGAATTGGGCCAAATCGTGCAGAAATATCTCGCCGCGGCGGGCGGCTACGGAAAGCCGGTGGCGCTTTCGGCTCTCGGTCTTTCAGCCAAAGAGATTGAAGCTGCCTTCGGCGCCCTCGACGAGGACTACCACATCAGCCGCTTCCTCCACTTCCAGTGTTCGGCGGGCGCGAACTACCAGATCAACGGATTCCCGCAGACCCACGTTTCGATCGATGCTGAGATTCAGAGCATCCTTTAGCGTCCGGTAGAACAAGCTGCAGAACGAGAAGAACATGAGGTGCGCGGGAACGCGAAACGCGGGCCTGGGGAACTGGATTGTCAGGACGTGACTACGAACCGGCCGCGTGGGCGCGTTGCGTGGTCTTCATCGCCTCCTGAGCGCGCCTCTGCATTTCTTCCGGCGCCACATCCTCGATGTGCGTCGCCAGCGACCATGAATGGCCGAAAGGATCGGTCAATCGGCCGTAGCGGTCGCCCCAGAACATATCGGCGAGCGGCTGCTGCGACTTGGCCCCCGCCGAGACGGCCTGCTTGAAGGTCGCATCGACGTCGTTGAGATAAAGAAAAATGCTGACCGTCGAGCCGCCAAGCGACTGCGGCGACCGGAGGCCGTTGCTCGCCGATTCCTCGGCGATCATCACGATCGAATCGCCGATTTTGATCTCCGCATGCGACACCGTTCCCTGCGGACCGTTCATCCGCATCACTTCCTCGGCGCCGAAAGCGCGCTTGTAGAATTCGAGCGCCTGAGCCGCATTGCGAACCGAGAGATACGGGGTCGCCGTGTGGTAGCCGCGCGGAATGGGACTTACGTGTTTTGCCATGATTGTCTCCTTTGCAAGGTAGGGCCGGAGAATGACGCTGGCTCCGGCGGGTTAAGGTTTTCCTGAAACGCCGGGGTGGGCTACGGCTCTTCCTTTTTATCGCAGTGGCGGGTGAAAATCAAATTCCGGATCGATGTCGACCGGGACGTTCGAGCATTTTGCCAGCGCCGCGGCCAGTTCCGGCGGCATCACGGCGTATTTCTTGAACCATGCTTCGGCGCGCGCGCGATCCCCGGTCGCTTCCTGTTCCAGCAATTCCTTGTCGAGCGATTCGATGGCGGCTCGGGAATTTGTCGAAATCCACTTCGTAGCGCCCGGTCGATGGATCGCGGCGGATCGCGCCCTGCTCGGTGAGATAGCTGAGCTGCATCATCGAGCCCTGGCCGTGCGCCTCGGCGATGCCGAAGCGAATCGTGCGAAACGTCTCCGCGAGATACGACGCGTAGATTCCGTCGAGCTTCGACTTCGGAATCACGCCGTGATCGACCAGCCACTTCACGTTGTGCATGCTCGTCACGTCCGCCTTGGATTCCTCAAGCGACGAATATTGCGGGCCGATCGCCTCGCCGACGCCGACCTTGCCGGCGGCCGTCTGCGCGAAGGATGGGCCGAGGCCGTGCGACACTTCGTGCAGGATTACGAAATCCATCAGGCCTTCGGTGCTCGCCATCCTCGCCTGATCGGGACGCATCAGTTGCTTCGCAAGCGGCAGGATGATGTAGTTCACGCGCGCGTCCATGAAATTCTTCCAGAACATTTTCTTCGATCCTTTTTCCTCATGGATGCGCGGATCGTTAGGCAGATTGTCGGCCACGGCCTGATAGCCGTGCAGCAGGTCGCCCGCGCGATAGACGCCGTCGACGACCTCCATCGGCGATTGCTTGCCCCGCTTCGACGGCAGATCGGCGGCCGGCAGCGCGAGCGATTCCTGCAATTCGGGCACGTATTTCTGGAAGACTTCCGACTTTCTTGCTCTCGGCGTCGTTGCGAATCATCACCGAGGCGCCGTAGGAAGTCTTCACGCCGAGCAAGCCGTCGAGATACACCTCGTACGGCGCGAAGATCACGTCGAATTTCGGATCCTTGAGATCGAGCCAAGCGATGTCGCTCTTGTAATAGTCATCGGTGAGCAGCGCATCGGCGCGCAGGCGCAGAAAATTCGCGAATGCCGGATCGTCGCTGAGCGCGGCCGCGTCGCGCAGATCTTGCGCCATCGGCTTCAGGAATTCGGCGAAAGCAACGTGGTAGGGAACCGCCTCCAGCAAATCGCCCTTGCGCCGAACCATCGTGTAAGGACTGTAAAGCGCCGTCTTTTGGTCCGGATGCGCCGCCACGTAGGCGTTGAACTCGTCGGGCGTCATGCCCCACGGAAAGAATCCGCGTCCGGGCGGCATCGGCGCAGTGCCGACGAACGGCTTGTTGTCGTCGATCAGATCGAAGCGCCCGCCGTTGATTTTCAGATACTCGCGCCAGCATCTGGACTTGCGGATTCGTGGTATGCGCGAGCGATAGATAGAGCTTCAGTCCATCGGGATCGCTCTGCCGCCAATAGATGCAATCGAGCAAGCCGGACGCGTCGACCAGCTTCGCGACCATCTGCTTTTCGCGATCCGTCAGCCTGGACGAATCGAACGGCATGTGCACTTTCTTGAATTTCGCAAGCCGTTGCGCGAGGTCGGGAGCTATGGAAAGCGTGAACGACTCGCGACGAAGCGCTCGCTCCGATCAGCGCGAGCGGAATGGCAATCACAAACGCGATTAGGAAGCCACGAAAAAGAGGTACGGCGGCAATGAGTTTTCATGCCGCCATCTTAGTGCAGAAAAGCCGAAGCGACGCGCCAAATTTCGGGCTGCTTCAAAGATGGGGGACTGTAGGGGCGCCGCTTGCTGCGCCCGCTACGCGCAGGATCGCGCACTCGGCATAAATGCTAGCGCGAACTCACAGCCAGCAGCCGCTCTGCCAGCGCCTTCTGCTCCTTGCGAATCGGCTCGGGCAGGCTGTCGCCGAATTTCGCGAAGAACTCGTCGACGCCGCGCTCCTCTTCCGTCCAATCGCTCGGATTCACCGAGAGCAGCTCGTCGAGCGTGCCGCGCGAAATCGAAAGCCCGTCCAGCGTGAGTGAGGAAGGTGTTGGCACGCAGCCGATCGGCGTCTCGGTCGCCCCGGCGCGGCCTTCGATGCGGTCGAGGATCCACTTCAGCACGCGCACATTCTCGCCGTAGCCGGGCCACAGGAATTTGTTGTTCGCGTCTCGACGGAACCAGTTCACATGGAAAATCTTCGGCGGCTTCTTCAGCTTCGGCCCCATCTCGAGCCAGTGCGCGAAGTAATCGGCCATGTTGTAGCCGCAGAAGGGAAGCATCGCCATCGGATCGCGGCGCGTCACGCCGACTTTCCCGGTAGCCGCGGCCGTCGTTTCCGAAGCCATCGTCGCGCCGACGAATACCCCATGCTGCCAGTCGCGCGATTCGTAGACGAGCGGCGCAAGATGCGCGCGGCGCCCGCCGAAAATAAATGCCGAAATCGGCACGCCTTCCGGATCCTGCCAGTGTTTATCGAGCGACGGCGATTGCGAGGCGGGAACCGTGTAGCGGGCATTCGGATGCGCGGCGTGTCCGTTCGAGGGCGTCCAGGGCTTGCCCCTTCCAATCGATAATGCCCTCCGGCGTCGCATTCGTGCCGTCGATCCCTTCCCACCACGGCTCGCGCGAACCGGTCATCGCGACGTTGGTATAAATCGTGTTGCTTGTGCGCCGCGGTCATCACGTTCGGATTGGTTTTCGAATTCGTGCCGGGCGCCACGCCGAAGAATCCAGCCTCGGGATTGATCGCGCGCAGCGTGCCATCGGAGCCGACGTGCATCCATGCGATATCGTCGCCGACGGTCCACACGCGATAGCCCTGATTTTCGAGCGCCGAAACCATCATGGCGAGGTTGGTCTTGCCGCAGGCCGATGGAAACGCCGCGGCCATGTACGTCACTTTCCCCGACGGATCTTCGAGGCCGAGGATCAGCATATGCTCGGCCATCCAGCCCTGTTCGCGCGCCATCCAGCTGGCGATGCGCAGCGCAAAGCATTTTTTCCCCAGCAGCGCGTTGCCGCCGTAGCCCGAGCCGACGCTCCAGATCAGCTTTTCCTCGGGGAAGTGCACGATAAAGCGGCGATCGGGATTCAGATCGGCCAGCGAATGCAGCCCGGGGACGAAATCGTCGGAAGACCCGAGCCGATCGAGCGCCACTTTCCCCATTCGGGACATAATCCGCATGCTCGCCACCACATACGCGCTGTCCGTCATCTCGACGCCGATCTTGCTGTAGGGCGATTTCGCCGGGCCCATGATGTAGGGCACCACGTACATCGTGCGCCCCTTCATGGCGCCGTCGAAGAGCGGGCGCAGCTTATCCTTCGCCTCGGCGGGCGCCATCCAGTTATTGGTGGGGCCGGCATCTTCTTTGCGGCGCGTGCAGATGAAGGTCAGATTCTCGGTTCGGGCGACGTCGTTAGGATTGCTGCGATGCAGGTAGGAGCTTGGGGAAGGTCTTCTGATTCAGATCGATGTATACGTGCCGTCGCGAAGCATTTCATCCGTCAGGCGCTCGTTTTCGCCCTCCGTCCGTCGCACCAGACGATCTTTGCGGGTTTCGTTAACCTCGCCGACTCTTCCACCCATTTTTCCAGCGGTGTGGACACCATTCCTCCTGGGACTGTAGCGCGGGGAACCGCTTGTTCCTGCGGACCTACGCGTTATTAAGGCGAAATAAAAATACCAATTCTAAATTCAACAGCAAATTTTAGGACACGACTTCCCGGAAATGCAAGGGAACGGGGAGGAAGGTAGTGGTGCAGTTTGAAATGGACAGGCTATAGCCAAGGATTCGGACCTGTGGCAAGCTACGGGGCATGGCGCAGAAGAAAACAGCTAAGCCCAAAAAGAAGAAACACCCCCGCGAAGATGTGAATCAGGCAGCTGCACGGATCGTTAGAGAAGCGACAAAGTCGTAGGGAGTTCCACAGGTTTTTCTAGTTTGGCGCTTTCAATCATCCGCTTAACCTCAGAGGTGGTATGTATCGCAAGAAGATCTATGTTCGGGTGTGAGTTCGCGAAGACGCGGAATATTTCGTCTGCGAATGCCTGTCCGATAGTTGGGACACCTTCAAAATTGAAAAGCACCGTTTTGAAAAGTTCCACCCTCGCTAACACCCGCTTCGCTTGTGACCGGGAAATGAGCTTGTCATTTCCATATTGAGCTAGCCTTACAGGAACAACAGTCTTGATGAAGCCGAAATCTTCTTCGTCCGAATAGTGATCGAAAATCTTCTTGCAGGTCTTAGAAGTATGATTGTTCAACTTCATAAAGATGGCCGTGCCCTGCTGAAATTGAGGGCGCTCAACGATCCAGTCTTCCCCTAATTCTCCTAGTATGTGACTGAAATAGACATTCCCCGAAAGAATATCGAATGAGTCAAGCAGTCGAGACGTGAAGAAAATGCCTTGGCCCGTGTGTTTGCTAGGATCAGTAGTCAGTTTGCCTTTACAGAGTTCTAGAATTGCATGGCGTTCATCGGCCAATTTCATCGCCGTTTGAATCTTTCTAAAGATGCCGATCCCATCGTCCATCAACAACACTTGCGTATTGGCAGCTGTTTTTGTGATGCGAAGCAGGATGCTCCCGCCACCAGAATGATCTACGGCGTTATTAAACATCTCAGTGAAGCAGTAATGCCAGATGTCCACCACATTTTCGGGAAAGTGACCAACAATCGGCTCTACGGCCGTCGTCCATGCTTGATCCTCAGATAGCCCCGGTTTGATTTCAAATGCTTCCCTCGCTTCCAAGAGGGGGCACAAGCTGTAGGTCCTGTTGCGCGTCTTTCCTGACGGCGTTAGCGCCCCTTCCGAGACTAGGTTTCGCAGATGCCTGTGTACGGCCTGTCGAGTAATAGAGAAGTGTTTTGCCGTCAGCGATGTTATGCCCGGAGCATGCTTTTCCACGTTCTCTAAGATGTATTGGCGAATGTCCTCACCCCGCGCCCGTACGGTCACTACCATCGGTTGATTCCCCCAAAAACATTGTAAACATAGGAGCGCATGATTGTCAACATTTATCCTTGACATTGACAACAAAACTGAATACTATTGGCAACATTGAAGGGGAACATTGTAAACATGGTGCTGAAATGAACCGGCTTAACGCAACTAAACGCGCACAAGTCTCCGCCGCTCTGGTGGAGGGAACCTCGGTCAATGCCACGTGTCGCATGACTGGTGTTGCGAAGCATACTGTCCTGAAGTTGCTCAAAGACCTCGGGTGCATTTGCGCCGAACTTCACAGTCGAATTGTGCGCAACGTGAAGGTGCGTCGCGTCCAATGCGATGAGATTTGGGCCTTTTGCTATGCCAAGGAAAAGAACGTCCCCCACGAGCTGCGCGGCAAGTTTGGCTATGGCGACGTTTGGACCTGGACAGCAATTGACGCCGACACGAAACTGGTTATCTCTTACATCATCGGCACTCGTGGTTCCTCGACGGGGCACGCATTCATACAAGACCTATCCAAGCGCGTGGCAAACAGGATTCAACTAACGACTGACGGCCATCGCGTCTACGCGGATGCAGTCGAAACGGCGTTCGGCTCAGCGATTGATTATGCGATGTTGGTCAAACTCTTTGGGAACGATCCGGCGGAAAGCGAAACGCGATATAGCCCGGCGACGTGCATTGGGTGCCGCACGGCCGTTCTCAGCGGGAAGCCCGATCCACACCACATCAGCACAAGTTTCGTAGAGCGACAGAATCTTACGATGCGAATGGGGATGCGTCGATTCACGCGGTTAACAAACGGATTCAGCAAGAAAGTTGAGAATCACGGACACGCTGTAGCATTGCACTTTTTCCACTATAATTTCATTCGGATTCATAAGACGCTTCGGGTGACACCCGCGATGGAAGCAGGGATCGCGGATCACGTCTGGTCTTTTGAAGAACTCGTTGCCCTGCTTGATCGCACTGAGAAAAAGGTAGCCTAACAGGAAAGGAGAAAACTGATCGTGCCGAGAACGAATCCGTGGAACTCGATTTATGAGCCGCACTACCACGACAACACACGGTGCGGTCCCGGAAGCGAAATACCGCCCCACAACAAGCTTAGTGGGACTGGCGGGAAACCGCTTTGCAGGAACTGTGCCCAGTTAGACCGCGAGGGAAAGTAGTTCCGAGCAGGAATGTCATTTCCCAATGCGGTCCAACTGGTTCACCGTCTTCGATGCTGTAATAGCGTCGAAGCTCACAAACCCTTAACCCATGATGGAGGGCAACTGCCAGGGCGCGGAAACCCTCCGCATGGCTTCCGTGAAATCGCACAGTCGGCTCATGAAACGCATGCCCGTCCCCGCCTTCGCAAGACTCAAACGTTTCCACGCCATTCTTGATCAGAGTTTCGACAACCGCGCGTATTCCGGCGTCGAGCGAATCGAGCGGCAGTGGTCGGCCTGTCGCCATAAGGTGTTACACCTTACCTTTGATGCGCCAAGCAATCAAGAGGCCACTGCCACTTGCGTGTTTTTGTGAGCACGGGCAAACTGCACCACTACCGGGAGGAAAGCCTCGCGCGGGTGACGGATGCTATACTCGCGCCGCGATGTACGCGCGGAAGTTACAAGCCGAAATGGAAATAGCCGGCGAGCGGCGGCCCGTCCCTCTCGACTGGCTCGACAGCTTCTGCATGCGCAATTTTACCGGCTCGGGTGAGTTCGACGACACGCTGTCGACAGCCGAAGGACGCCTCGAGGCGGGCCTCAGCGTCGATCCAAACCGCCTCGCGGCCGCCATGAGCGAGTGGTTCACCAAGCGCGGCAAAGGGAACGGGCAGGCGGTCACCGTGGTGTTGCGGCCGAGCGGATTAAGGATAGCGCTCAGATCTCGAGGAGCTGGACCCGCTTGCGATGATTGGGGCGTTGCAGCGGTCACCGCCGCGAGTCCAGCCCATCTGATAGCTTTGACGCTGCAGCCGCGAGATCGTTAGCCTTGCGCGGATCCAAGATCGCTTCAAAAGCGGCGGCTCCCGCGCCGCTCGGGTCCGGCATACGGAACCGGTTCGCGAGCAAGCGCAGCCCTGATTCGCGGCAGCGCCTCTGCGCGCAGCAGCTTCTCCCGCAGCCACCAGCTCGGGCGTCCTCGCGAATTCGTCCCACAGCACGTGATGGACGTTGGGCTCGATCAGAATATCGGTCGCGGCGCGCCACGGCTGAATCGCGCCGCTCTGGATGATCGAGAACGAGCGGCTGATCACCTCGATTGTATTGCGCGGGCGCCCATCGATCAGCCCGGCTCGAGATGAACCCCGATCACGACCTCCGCGCCCAATCTTCGGACCGCCGGCGAGGGAACCGCCTCGGTCAGAAATCCATCCACCAGAATCCGCCCGCGATATTCGACGGGGAAGAAACAGCCCCGGGTAAGCGCACGATGCGCGCAGCGCAGGCGCGATTTCGCCGTCGGTGTAATAGACGGATTCGCCGGCAATGATGTCTGTGGCGACGATGCTCAGCGGCTTCTTCAGCTCGCTGAAGTCGCTGACGGTCGTGAATTTGTGCAGGAAAAGGTCGAGGCGATCGTTCGAAGCCATGCCCATCCGCGAGAGCGTCCACCGGCCGAAATCGCGGAACGTCGTCTCGCTGCCGTGCAGCTCCATCGTCGCAAGCGACGTGCCGCTGGCGTAGGTGGCGGCGATCAGGGCGCCCACGCTGGTGCCGGCGATGTAGTCGATGGGAATTTCGTTCTCTTCGAGGACGCGCAGCACGCCGATATGGGCAATCCCGCGCGCGAACCCGCCGCCCAGTGCGACGCCCACTTTCGGGCGCTCGCCATTGCCTGCGTAAGCGAATGACCTAAGGCCTTGGACGGCCCTGGTCAGCCATTTCGACCCCTGCGCCATGTGCCGTTGCCCTCACCCACCGACTGCAACTCTACCAAAGTTGGGGAACGCTTGGGTATTTCGGTTGACCGTCGTTGGCGCTTTTGCAACCATGTGCCCCAGCGAAGAATGGCGAAAATAGCGACAAGGGCGAAGACGCAAGCGATGCGGTGCCACACGGCGGATGATCTCGATGAGGCGCCCGATCGAAAGGGCGGCGGTGCTCGGCGCCGGAACAATGGGCGCACGAATCGCCGCACACCTCGCCAACGCCGGCATCCCGGTCTATCTTCTCGATATCGTCCCGCGGGAATTGAACGCCGAGGAAAGCCGCAAAGGGCTCGCGCTCGATCATCCGGCGGTCCGCAACCGCATCGTGCTGGCCGGGCTCGAAGCGGCGAAAAAGTCGAAGCCCGCCGCATTCTTCGCGCCGGAAACCGCGCGCCTCGTCACGCCGGGAAATCTCGAAGACAACATCGCCTGGTGCGGCGACGCGGACTGGATCATCGAGGCGGTCGCCGAGAATCTCGAAATCAAGCGCAAGCTTTTCGAGCGCGTCGAAGCCGTGCGCAAGCCCGGCACGCTCGTCACCACCAATACCTCCGGCCTGCCGATCCACCTGATCGCCGAAGGCCGCTCCGAGGATTTCCAAAAGCATTTCGCGGGCGCGCACTTTTTCAATCCGCCGCGCTATCATGAAATTAGTCGAACTGATTCCGGGGCCGAAGACGCTGCCCGAAGTGATCGGCGCGCTCGACGAAATCTGCGACGTCACGCTCGGCAAGGGCGTAGTCGTCGCGAAAGACACGCCGAACTTCATCGCCAATCGCATCGGCACGTTTTCAATCCTGAAAGCGTTCGCCGAAATGCAGGCGCTCGATATGACGATCGAGGAAGTCGACGCCTGCACGGGCCCCGCGATCGGCTGGCCGAATTCGGCCACGTTCCGCACCGCGGACATCGTCGGCCTCGACGTGCTCGCGCACGTCGTGAAAAACATCTACGAGAGCGTGCCGGATGATGAATCGCGCGAAATGTACCGCGTCCCGCCGCTGCTCGAAGCGCTGATCGCGAAGGGCTGGCTCGGCGAAAAAACCGGCAGCGGATTCTACCAACGCGTGAAAAAGGGCGGCGATTCCGAGATCCTCACGCTCGACTGGAAGAAAATGGAGTATCGCCCGCGCGAAAAGGCCAAGCTCGGCTCGATCGAAGCAGGGAAGGCGATCGAAGACACGCGCGAGCGAATTCGCATGCTCACCGCCCCGGCCCTCGAAGGCAAGGGCGGCGACAAGGCGAGCCGCTTCCTCTGGAATTGCCTCAGCGAGACCTGCCTGTACGCCGCGCGCCGCATCCCCGAAATCGCCAACAGCATCGTCGACGTGGACCGCGCCATGCGCTGGGGATTCGGCTGGGAACTCGGCCCGTTCGAGGTGTGGGATGCCATCGGCGTCGAGCGAATGGCGAAGGCGCTCGAGCGCGAAGGCAAGCAAATGCCCCCGCTCGTCGCCAAGGTGCTAGCGTCGCCTGCAAAATCTTTCTACCAGACGGAAAAAGGCCGCACGAGCTATTTCGATTTTGCATCCGCAGCGCTCAAGCCGCTCGAAGAGCCGCCCGGCATCCTCATCCTGAAATCGCTGAAGGAACGCACGCCCGTCGTGCAGGAAAATTCCGGCGCGAGCCTGATCGATCTCGGCGATGGCGTGCTCTGCTGCGAATTCCACGCCAAGATGAACGCGATCGGTGGCGACATTTTCGCCATGCTGACCGCGGGAGTCGCGCGCCTCGAAACCGAATTCGAGGCCATGGTGATCGCCAATCAGGCGCCGAATTTCTCCGCGGGCGCAAACCTGATGCTCCTGCTGATGACCGCTCAGGAAGGCGAGTGGGACGATCTTCACCTCGCCGTCCGCCAGTTCCAGCGTGCGAACATGGCGATGAAATATGCGCCGCGTCCGGTCGTGTCCGCTCCGCAGGGGCTTGCGCTCGGCGGCGGCTGCGAAATCAATCTGCACGCCGCGCGGATTCACGCCGCAGCGGAAGCGTATATCGGCCTGGTCGAGGCAGGCGTTGGCCTGATCCCGGCGGGCGGCGGAACGAAGGAAATGCTCATCCGCGCGAACGAGCACGCCTCGGGCGGCGACAATCTCGATCTCATGCACGCGCTGCGCCCCATCTTCGAAAATATCGCGATGGCCAAAGTCTCCACCAGCGCCGAAGAGGCGCGCACGCTCGGCTACCTGCGCCCGTCCGACCTGATCGCGACGAATCGCGACCGCCAGGTAGCTGACGCAAAAGAAACGGCGCTCGCGATGGTCCGCGCAGGGTATCATCCGCCCGCGCCGGCCGAGATTCGCGTGCTCGGCGAGGAGTTCTTCGCCGCGGCGAAGCTCGCGATTCACATGCTGGTCCGCGGCGAATTTGCCACCGAGCACGACGCCGTCGTCGCGCGCAAGCTCGCCTACATCATGGCCGGAGGCGGTATCACGGCGGCGCAGGCCGTGCCGGAGCAATACCTGCTCGACCTGGAGCGCGAGGCCTTCGTGAGCCTCTGCGGCGAGCGCAAAACGCAGGAACGCATCGCGCACACCCTGAAGACCGGGAAGCCGCTGCGAAACTAGAGCCGCCGGGTCAGGAATCGAATGGAAGGGCTCGTCGATACAACGTTTTCGGGTGCGGCAGATTCTTAGGAGCGTGCGGAAGTCCGGACGCGCGCAACTCGCGGGTTCTTCGAATCATAAAGCGAAAAACAGGGGCGAATGAGATGAGGATGCGGAATCATACAGGGCTGCTTCTGCCCGCAGCGGTTGCAGCGGCGGGCTTGCTCTTCATGGCAGCCTGCGGCGGCGGGGGCACCAGCAACACCCTTCCTCCGCCCACGCCGCCGCCCCAGGCCACCGGCCCGATCACGATATTCCCCGGAACGGTAAGCGTGCCGGTCGGCGGCGAGGCTCAGTTCAGCGCGTTCCTCGCGAGTGACCCAACCGCCACATTCACATGGAGCGTATCGTCCGCCGGCGGCGCGATCGACGGCTCGAGCGGCTTGTACACCGCGCCCACATCAATCCCATCTCCCGCCACGGTGACGATCACGGCGAAGAGTTCGAGCGTCACAGGTACGGCTGTGGTCACGATCGTTGCAGCCCCTGCGGGCGGAGTCGTGATAACTCCCGCCGTCGTCGTGGTGCCGGCAGGAACGCCATTCAAATTCTCGGCCACGGCCAACGGAAATCCCGTGACGCCCACCTGGCAGGTCGCCGGAATCACGAGCGGCGATTCGATTCACGGCTTTATCGACGCCAACGGTAATTTCTCGGCGCCGCTCACGCCGCCGCAGAATGGTTCGATCACGGTCACAGCGCTCAGCGGCGGCAATTCGGCGAGCGCGACAGTGGTCGTGGTCTTCTCGAACGCATCGCTGAACGGCCAGTATGCATTCTCCTATTCGGGCGAGGACAGCAAGGGGCCGTTGATGGTCGCCGGCAGCTTTACGGCGAATTCTTCGGCGGCATCCATCACCGGCATCGAGGACTACAACAGCACCGCGCAAGCCCCGGTCACCGCTTCTCCCGTGAGCGGCACATACTCCGTGAATCCGGATGGCAGCGCAACCGCCACTCTGACCGACGCCGCGGCGGGCGGTTCGGCGACGTGGGATCTCACGCTCGTCGGAAGCGCGCAGGGACAGCGGTCGCCGCGCGCGCTTTTAGTCCGCTTCGACAAGACAGCCACCGCCAGCGGCGAGGCCGACATGCAGGACACGACGAAGTTCGCACTGGGATCCTTCAACCAGAATTACGCCTTCAATCTTTCGGGCCGCGACGCGAGCGGCAAGCCATTGCAGATCACAGGCATGCTCCACGCGGATGGCATAGGCGTAATCGGCTTGAATTTGTGCAAGGACGATATCAACGACGCCGGCACCAATACGGAAGTTGCCGCCGATACGACGCTGCACGGGCTCTTTCAGGCCGATACGGCTAATCCGAATACCCTGGCGACGAATGGGCGCGGCACGCTGCAGTTGATCTACGGTTCGACCGCCGAAATCCCTGCGTTCGATAACATGACGTTCACGTTTGCCTTCTATATTGTCGATGCCACCCACCTGAAAATCGTTGAGACCGACGCAAAAGCGACGGCGCAGCTTGTGGGCGATCTCTACAGCGCGCCAAATATCGACGGCTCGTTTTCGGCATCGAGCCTTCCGAAGGGCAACTACGCCTTCACGCTCAACGGATCGAACCCGAGCGGCACGAAGGCATATGCGATTGGCGGCGTTCTTGTGACGAGCGGAAGCAACAGTGTGAGCTCGGGCGTGATCGACGGGAATCTGGGGAACGACGTCACACTCACCGCCTCTAGCTACTCGGTCGATACCAGCCTCGGGCGAATTCTCTTCACGCTGACCATCGGATCGACCACACGCTATTTCGCCGGCTACACAACCACGGGCGGAACGGTCGAAATGATCGAGCTCGATACGGACCTTCAGGCGAACGGCACGGCGTACTTGCAATCCAGCATGGCCACTCCTCAGGGAAGTTTCGCCTTCAATTTGACGAGTAACGGAAACACCAGCGCGTTCGATGAAGAAGACGTGATCGGCCAGATTGCGGTGCCCGGCGGCGCCGTCATCCCGCAGGGAAATATCGACGTCGACGACAGGGGCACGTTGACCGCGGGCTCGCCCATCGAGAATACCAGCGCGATTGTCGCGCCCGATTTGAACGGCCGCGGCACGCTGACTCTCGACACACACCCGGCATCGTACTCGCTCGCCTACTACGTGGTGAGCAACACCGAGGCTCTCGCCGTCGAAATCGACGGGGAGCGCGTCGCGACAGCCGTCGTCGCGCGGCAATTCTAGACATTCCGCGCGAACTTTCCGCGTGTCATAAACGAACACACCCAAGTACCAAAGTACTATTGCCGCCCCACGCCATCGCTTCGAGAATCCAAATAGCCCAGAGAAAATCGAGACTTTTCAGCAAAAGGCTCTGGGCCGTTCGTACTACCTATCATGACCCCACTGAAAGAAACGCTGGAGGTTGGTCAGGCCCCGGTTTCCCAGGAGGGAAGCCGCCCGAAGCCCGACTCCGGCCATCTGCGCTCCGACGCCGTTTCGTTGGACGTGCCTGTGAAGGTGCACGGATCGCGCGTCGTCGAAGTGATCCGCGGAACGACCCCGCACACCGAGCCATTCGAGGAACAGACCAGCACCATGATCGTCTTCCCGCTCGGCGGCGTGCTCAAGATGGCCACGCAAGTCAGCGTGGGCCAGGCGATCGTCCTCACGAATCTGAAGACGCACCAGGACGCAATTTGCCGCGTAATTAAGACGCGCACGAATCCCAACCTGCATTCCTACGTCGAAGTCGAGTTCTCTCATCCTCAACCGGGATATTGGGGCGTTCGCTTTCCGTCGGACGGCCCCGAACCATCGCAAAAGGCGGCTGCACCCGCCGCCAGCGTCCCGGCCGCTCCGGCGCGAGTCACTCCTGCGCCTATAGCAGCTCCGATTTCGGCGCCCGCGCCAAGGGTTGAAATCCCAAGAATCCAAATCAATGAACCGAAGGCCGCTCCCCCCGCTCCCATCGCGCCTGCCGCGATTGAAACGGCTGCGCCCGTGGCGGCGCCAAACAGCCACACGGTCCAGGCGCCGGCGAGCACGTCCCCTTCAATATCGTTTTCGCTCGATCAACTGCGCGGAGATACAAGCGGGGCGCCCGCTGTGCCGTTCCACGCCGCCCAGCGAGTGAAAGCCTCTGAGCCGCATCAGGCAGAAGCTCATCACGAAACCGAATCTCCCATAGAGCATGAAACTCCAGCCGTGCACGAGCCGCCCACGTTCGGCCGTTTCGCCGCGAGCGCTGGGTCCGGCGATGATCATGCACCGGCGCGCCCGGCCTTTGGAGCGGGCCTCGAATACAGCCCGCTCGGAACGGCGGCCGAAAAGAATCAGAAAGAGGGCAAGAGCTGGACGCTCGTCGCCGCGTGCGTTGGTCTGTTGCTGGCGGCAGCCGGAGGCGGAGGCTTCTACTTTCTCCACCAGCGGCCGGCCACTCAGCGTGTTGCAGCGATAGCCCCTGTCGCAGCGAGCCAGGCGGCGGTTCCAGCGCCCGTGCAGCAAGCGCCGGCTGCGGCCGCGCCGACCACCGCTCCAGCGCCACCTCCGTCGGCCGAATCCCGCTTGCGTCAACCGGAACCGAGCGATCCCGGCGAGGCTGCGCCCAGCAAGCCGGTCCAATCGCAACTATCAAGAGCTTCCGAATCGGCTAAACAGAATCCCGCGCCCGCCGTGCCCGACATGTTTGGAGCGCTGAACGCGCATCCCTCCACGGCAGTGCGCAGCGGCGCCGCCGAAGGCGGAGCGGCCCCATCGATCGACGGTGGCGCGCTCGCCGCCGGCAGCCAGAGCGTCGCGCTTCCGTCGAACTCTTCGCCGGCGAATCTCCCGCCGCCCCCGCCGCCTGTGGCGCAGGCCGCGCCTGAGGGTCCGTTGCCCGTTGGGGGCCAGCGTCAAGGCGCCGCAGCCGCTTTCATCGCCGGCCGTCGTCTATCCTGAAATTGCGCGCCAGGCAGGCATCGACGGCGATGTCGTAGTGCGGATCGTGATCGACAAGTCTGGCAATGTGACCGATGCGAAAGGCACTCTCCGGGCCGATGCTGCTGCGCGACGCTGCGGTGGGCGCTCTCCGCGGCAGAAAATATGTCGCCGTCGAAACTCGATGGCCGTCCGGTCTCCGTCGAAATGCTCGTGACGATCCAGTTCCGCCGCTAAGTCCCGAGCCGATCGTGGTGGCACAGACAATCCTGTCTGTGCTCTTCACTTTCGCAACCGCTCCCGCACATTTGCTTTTTTCTCCCTGCTGTCATCCAATGGTGTAGTTTCGGGCGCAAGATGCGCCGCGAAGCGAGGTGAATCATGCGAGAAGCGGTCATTGTTAGCTCGGTTCGGACGGCGGTGGGAAAGCGCCGAAAGGCACGCTGCGCGCCACGCGTCCCGACGATCTGGCCGCGCTCACGATCAAGGAATCGCTGGCTCGCGTGAAAGCCCTCGATCCCGCACGAAGTTGAAGACGTCATCATCGGCTGCGCGATGCCCGAGGCGCGAAGCGGGCATGAACATCGCGCGGATCGCGTCTTTGCGCGCGGGCCTGCCGGTTAGCTCCTCCGCGATGACGGTGAATCGCTTCTGCTCCTCCGGCCTGCAAACAATTGCCCTCGCTGCCGAGCGCATCATGGCGGGCCAGGGCGACGTCGCGATCGCTGGCGGCGCCGAATCGATGAGCATGATCCCCATGGGCGGCCACAAGATCGCGCCCAATCCGTGGCTGATGGACAACTACCCGGACACCTATCTCAACATGGGCCTGACCGCCGAAAACGTCGCGAAAAAATACGGCATCACGCGTGAAGAGGCCGACGCATTTTCCTACGCGAGCCACCAAAAAGCGCTGGCGGCAATCGCCGCCGGCAAGTTCAAGGACGAAATCGTACCGGTCGAAGTGAATTACATTTCGATTGAAGGCGGCGCGAATGGCTCGAGCAATGGCGCCAAGCCGAAGACCCAGCAAAATCGTCTTCGACACGGACGAAGGCCCCCGCGCCGATACGTCGCTCGAAGCGCTCGCGAAGCTCAGGCCCGTGTTTCACGCGCGCGGCGTCGTCACGGCAGGGAACAGTTCACAGACGAGCGACGCGGGCGCAGCGTCCGTCGTGATGAGCGCTGAGCGCGCGCGAGACTTGGGGCTCAAGCCGCTCGCCCGCTTCGTCTCCTTCGCAACGGCGGGCTGCCCGCCCGAAGTGATGGGCATCGGCCCGGTCTACGCGATTCCGAAAGCGCTCAAGATCGCAGGCCTCACGCTCGATCAAATCGACGTGATCGAGCTGAACGAAGCCTTCGCGGCCCAATCGCTCGCCGTCATCAAGACGCTCGGCCTCGACCCGGCGCGCGTCAACGTCAACGGCGGCGCCATCGCCCTCGGCCACCCGCTCGGCTGTACCGGCGCAAAGCTCCTGGCCACGATCTTGCGCGAGATGGAACGCCGCAACGCCCGCTACGGCATGGTCACCATGTGCATCGGCGGCGGCATGGGCGCAGCCGGCATCTTCGAGCGCGCCGCGTAGGGATTCCTGCTTAGCGTCGAATGGAGCATGCAATACCCAGCTTGCCAAATGCTAACCCACGTTGAGTTTCGCTCCGACAGGTTTCCGGCCTTTGAAGACGAGGAGAAACTCATCAACCCTGGCCTTTGGGGCAAACGTTTGGCCGACTTTCTCCGGGACGGTCTTCGGGGAGAGGGATTTGAAACTCGTGAACCGATCGCGGAGGACTGGGGTTGGGTTGTACCGGTCGTTAACGAAGGCTTTCGACTATGGATCGGCTGCGGCCGCTACCAGGAGTATCCAGACGGATTCCTGTGCTTTATCGAGCCGCACAAACCTTTCGTTCGAAGACTCCTTAGAAGGATCGATACGCGGGAGCGCGTCGCGGCGCTCCGGCGAGCAATGGACAAGGTCCTTGTAGAAGACTCGGGTATCTGGGCAAAACGTTGGTGGACGTATGAGGAATTCAGCAATCCTCCGCAGGGACCGCCTGATTCGAGAAAGGGCCCAAGCCCTGAGGCGAGAACCGAATGATTGCGTCAGTCCGCCTCCGGTAGGATGATCTTCGCGTCATCGCACCAGTCGCCGGTCGTTGCGTTTGGCGGTTCGGGGCGCGAGAATCTGTAGGCGCAAGTGATGGCGAGAGCGAGGGGATCGTATGGCGACGACACCTGTTTCGCAGGCCCTGAATCGCGGCGGCGCGTTTCTCGTCGCATCCACCAGCCCCGAAGACGTCTTCACGCCCGCCGACCTCACCGACGATCAGCGCCTCCTCGGCCGCACGCTCGAGGAATTCCTCGCAAAGGAAGTGGTCCCGCACATTCCCGAGCTCGAAAAGCACAAAGAAGGTCTCATGCCGGAGCTGGTCCGCAAGGCGGGCGAAGTGGGTCTTCTCGGCGCGGGAATTCCCGAAGAATATGGCGGCGCCGCCCTCGACAAAATCTCGATGACGATCGTCTCCGAAAAGCTCAGCGCCTATCCCTCGTTCATGGTGTCGTTCGGCGCGCACACCGGCATCGGAACGATTCCCGATCATCTATTTCGGCACCGACGCGCAAAAGCAAAAGTACCTCCCGAAGATCGCAACCGGCGAATGGCTTTCCTGCTACGCGCTCTCCGAGCCTCAGGCCGGATCGGATGCGCTGGCCGCGCGCACTCGCGCGGTGCTTTCGCCCGACGGCAAGAGCTGGCTGCTCACCGGCCAGAAGATGTGGATCACCAGCGGCGGATTCTCCGACGTCTTCATCGTGTTCGCGAAAGTCGATGGCGAAAAGTTTTCAGCGTTCATCGTTGACCGCAAGACGCCCGGCTTTTCCATCGGCGCCGAAGAAAACAAGATGGGCATCCGCGGCAGCTCCACGGTCCCGCTCTTTTTCGAAAACGCGGCGATCCCCAGGGAAAACCTGCTCCACGAAATCGGCCGCGGCCACATCGTCGCTTTCAATACGCTCAACGCCGGCCGCTTCTCGCTCGGCGCAAGCTGCGTCGGCGGCGCTAAGAACGTGATCGCCATCGCCTCGAAATACGCGAAGGAGCGCACCGCCTTCGGAAAATCGATCGCCGAGTTCGGCTTGATCAAGGCCAAGCTCGGCGAAATGGCGATCCGCACCTACGCGCTCGAGTCGATGATCTACCGCACGGCGGGCACCATCGAAGCGGCGGTTTCAGCTGAAGGCAAGGACAAAGTCCAGCAGGCGATGCAGGTCCTCGAGGAGTACGCGATCGAGAGCTCGATCAGCAAGGTCGTAGGCAGCGAGACGCTCGACTACTGCGTCGACGAAGCCGTCCAGATCTTCGGCGGCTACGGCTTCCACGAAGATTATCCCGTCGCGCGCATGTATCGCGATAGCCGCATCAACCGCATTTTCGAGGGCACCAACGAAATCAACCGCCTCGTCATCATCCAGATGCTGATGAAGCGCGCCATGTCCGGCGTCCTGCCGTTGATTCCGGCGGCGATGAAGCTCGGCGAAGAACTTCTCTCCGGCCCTTCGTTCGAAGATGCCCCGAGCGGTCCGTTTGCGGAAGAAGAAAAATCCCTCGCGCAGGCCAAGAAAATCTTCCTGCTGGCCGCGGGCGCGGCGGTGCAGAAATTCCGCGATCAGCTTGCCAACGAGCAGGAAATCGTGGGCGCCCTGGCCAACATCGTGATGGACGTCTACGCCATCGAATCCTCGCTCCGCCGCGCGCAAAAATCGGCCGCCGCAAAGGGACAATCGGCGGCGCTGATGGCCGAGGCGACCGCTGCGTTCACCTACGACGCGATGGACCGCATCGAAAAAGAAGCGCGCACGGCGCTCGCCGCCATCCTCGATGGCGATACGCTCACCACCCAGCTCGCCGCCCTCCGCCGTCTCGCCAAGCACGCTCCGATCGACGCGATTGCGATTCGCCGCCGCGTGGCCGATGCCGTTCTCGCGCAGGATCGCTATCCCTTCGACGGCCGCTGACCGCATCCACGATTTCATGTAGACACGAACTGGCGCTGTGCCGTTCTGATTCCGTTTTTGTACAATCTTCCTCTCTCATTTCCCTCTTTCGGAACCGGATTTCCGCTGGTTCACTTTGAGATTTCGTAGCTCATTTCATTTCAATGGCTTACCTCGGACTCCTTTGGTGCCCCCTTTGCATCAAAGCCAAGTGGAGGAAATTGAAAGTCGATGAACACGGTACTAGCCCAGCTGGAGGGATTTGCAAAGGGTCTGATTCAAAAGGCGAAAGTGCGCAAGGGACTTGTGTCCATTGTCGCTGCGTTCTTCATCCTGCAGCTCTACTTCGTGCGCGCGTTGATCGCCGCCGAACTCATTTTCGTGATGTTCTTTCTCGTGATTCTCGCGGTGGTGGGAATCGCTTACGTGCTAGGTTCCATTGGCGAGCGGGGGCTCGCGTGGACGGAAGTCGGCGTGCGCGCGCTTGCCGGATCGGCGAAGCGCGGATACCTGGCGCTTGAAGAGGAAATCAGTAAAAGGCCATTCCGCCATCCACGTTCAGAGTCTGCCCGGTAATCGCGCTGGCCTGATCGGAAACAAGGAATAAAGCGGCTGCGGCGATCTCATCGGTCGTCTGCAGCCGTCCCTGTAAAATCCCTTCAACCACGTGAGAGCTCATGGGGCCCAGTTGCCCCGCCAGTTCCTGCCACATGTTCGTGTCGCCGGTGGGCCCCGGCGCGATCCCGTTCACGCGCACGCCCCTCCGGGCGCCTTCGGCGGCCAACGTTCGCGTAAGCCCTAGCAGGCCCGCCTTCGCGGCGGCATATGCGCTGTTCATCTGAAATGCTGCCTTCGCGGCGACGCTCGAAATGTTCACAATCGCCCCCCACTTGGCCTCATACATCCCGGGAACCACCAGTCGCGACATCAAAAAAGCGCTCGTGAGGTTGATGGCGATCACTTCGTCCCACTGCTCGGGCGTAGTCGCCTTCGGCCGGAGCCACCGGCCCCAGAATCCCCGCGTTGTTGACGAGAATATGAATCGCGCCAAACGCCTCGCGCGCCCCGCGCACGAGCTTCTCGCACTCCGCCTCCTTCGACACATCCGCGGCCACGGCTTTGGCGCGCCCGCCCGCCTGTCTGAATTTCCGCCGCCACACTGTCGATTTCCTTGCCGCTCCGCGATGCGACAAGCACCGCCGCCCCCTCGCCGGCCAATCTCCGCGCGATCGCGCGCCCGATCCCTCGCCCTCCGCCCGTAACAATCGCCGTTCTCCCCTTCAGCAGCATGTGCCCTCCGCAAGAAATTCGTGCATGCACGCAAACGCCAGAGGATACCACCGCTTCACGCAATTTGCCCCCTCAGTGGCACAGACAACCCTATCTGTGCGAGCAGTGCGCCGCCTTCGCTCGCCGGAGCGTACGGCGAAAATCTCTTGACACGCCACTGTGCCGAAAATGATCTCCTCAGCACTAGCATCGTCGTGTAACAGGCCTAGGATTAGCCGATGGTCATGAAACGCAAAGGCCGGCTCCCCAAATATCCATTCGCGAGCGCGAATTTGAAAGCTTGCTTCAGCGCGCCTCGGAAATCACGATCGCGCAGCGCCCGCCGCTGAAGGCACGCCCTTTGTCGCGCAGGCCGCCGTTTTCGATCGCGCGATAATCCACCGATCAGCTTGGAAAGTGGCTCGTTTTGCGCGAGGATTGTTGTGCCCCATCGCGCGCCCCGCTATTCCGACGCTGGACAAGTCCGAATCGCGAGAGCCAAAAGGGCGCTTGGAGAGTCAAATCTAAGGAGTACCCATCTGCACGCCGGAGAAAACAGACTATGGACGGATGCTTGCGACGAAAGAGTTTTGTGGGATCGGCAGCCCTGGCAGTGGTGGCCCTGGCGTTATGCATCGTTGCCAGCCCCGGAGCCCAGGCGCGCCCACCCCAGGCGTCTGACGTCGTCCGCGTGACGCTGCCCAACGGCTTGCGCGTCATCATCGTTCCCGATCCGCTGGCGCCCGTGGCAACCACCGTGATGAACTACATGGTCGGCTCCGACGAAGCGCCCGACGGGTTTCCCGGCATGGCTCACGCGCAAGAGCACATGATGTTTCGCGGCGACCCGAACCTTTCGGCCGATCAGTTGGCGGCCATCGCGGCGGCGATGGGTGGCGATTTCAACGCGGACACGCAGCAAACAGTCACGCAATATTTTTCACGGTGCCCAGCGAGGATCTCGATGTCGCGCTGCACATCGAGGCGCTGCGCATGAAAGGCACGCTCGACACGGACGCGCTCTGGGATAAAGAGCGCGGCGCGATCGAGCAGGAAGTGGCGCAAGACCTCTCGAATCCCACTTACGTGTTTTACACCAAGCTGCTCGACGCGATGTTTCACGGCACGGCCTACGATCACGACGCGCTCGGCACCCGGCCGTCGTTCGACAAGACCACGGGCGCGATGCTGCACGAGTTTTACGACAAATGGTACGCGCCCAACAACGCCGTCCTGATCATCGCGGGCAACGTCGATTCGAAAAAAGCCTCGGACGAAATCAATTCGCTCTTCGCCGGCATTCCCGCAAAGAAGATTCCGCCGCGTCCCGATGTTCAGCTTGGCGAGGTCAAGGCGGCCACGCTCAAGCTCGATACGGATTTGCCGTATGGCCTTGCCGTCACTTCCTTTCGCGTTCCCGGGTCCGATAGTCCCGACTTCGCCGCGCTGAATATCCTGAGCGACGTCCTCAGCAGTCAGCGAGGCACGTTGTACTCGCTCGTGCCGGAAGGGAAGGCCCTGTACGCCGGCTTCCAGCTCGATCTGATGCCCAAGGCAGGCGTCGCCTACGCGATCGGCGCGTTCCCGCAGGGAGCCGATGGCGAAGGGCTCAACAAGGAGATTCCTCAGATTCTCGCCGATGATCTGAAGAACGGTGTGCCCGCCGATCTCGTGGACGCCTCCAAGCGTCACGAGCTTGCCGATGAGGAGTTCCAGAAAAACTCGATCGAAGGCCTCGCGATGGAATGGTCGAATGCCGTCGCCGTCGAAGGACGCCAGTCCCCTGAAGAGGACATCGCCGCGATCTCGAAAGTCACTGTCGATCAAGTGAACGACGTCATGCGCGCAAATATCTCGATCCAAATGCCGCGATCACGGCCGTCCTCACGCCGCAGCCTTCGGGCAAGCCCATCTCTTCGAAATCGTTTGGCAGCGCCGAGTCGCTCGCAGGCAGTCCCACGGGCCCCGTCGCGCTGCCGGAATGGGCATCCGCGGCTTTGGCGCGTCTCGATATCCCGAAGCTCACCACGAATCCGGTCGTCAGCACTTTGCCCAACGGCGTGAAATTGATCGTGCAGCAGGAAAACATCAGCAACTCGATCACGGTCACTGGGCACATCAAGAATAATGCCGATCTCGAAGCCGCCGAAGGGAAGGAAGGCGTCGGCGGCGTGCTCGAAGGACTCTTCCCGTACGGCACGCAGACGCTCGACCGCATCGCCTACCAAAAGGCGCTCGACGACATCGGCGCAAACGAATCCGCCGGCGCGGATTTTTCGCTGGCCGTGCTGCCCGACCACTTCGACCAGGGAATGTCTCTGCTGGCCGACAACGAGTTGCATCCCGCGCTGCCCGAAAATGCTTTCAAGGTCGTCCAGGAGGAAACCGCGCAATCCGTAGCGGGAGAGCTGCAAAGTCCCGATTACCTCACTCGCCGCGCGTTCGATGCCAGCCTGTTTCCCTCTACCGATCCGTCGCTGCGGCAAGCCACGCCGAAAACGGTCTCGGCGCTCGCGCTTCCCGATGTACAGGCCTACTACCAGCGCGTGTTCCGCCCGGATCTCGCGACCATCGTCGTGATCGGCAACGTCACGCCCGAAAAGGCGCGCGCGGAAGTCGAAAAATATTTCGGCGAATGGAAAGCGTCGGGCCCGCCGCCGCCGACCGACCTCCCCACAGTGCCGCCGAATGAGCCACATGTCACAGCGGTCCCCGACAAGAGCCGCGTGCAGGTCAACGTGCAGCTGGGCGAGACGCTCGGACTCAACCGCTTCAATTCCGATTACTACGCGCTCGAGCTGGGCAACCACGTCCTAGGCGGCGGCTTCTACTCGACCTGGTTTTATCGCGACCTGCGCGAAAATGCGGGGCTCGTCTACTACGTGGGTTCTTCATTCAACGTAGGCAAAACGCGCGGCATCTACAGCGTCGATTACGCCTGCGATCCGCAAAACGTATCGAAAGCGCGCGCGATCGTCGTGCGCGACCTGAAAGCCATCCAGTCGACGCTCGTCACCGACGACGAGCTGCGCCAGGCGAAAGCCACGCTGCTGCGCCAGGTGCCTCTCTCCGAAGCCAGCGTCGATAGCATCGCGGGCGGCTGGATTCGCCGCGCCACGATTGGCCTCCCTCTCGACGAGCCGGTAGTCGCTTCGCGCCACTACGTCGAGCTTACGCCCGAGCAGGTGAAAGCCGCCTTCGCAAAATGGATTCGCCCCGACGATCTGGTGCAGGTCACCCAGGGCCCGAATCCGCAGTAGCATTCGGGGGGCGCCGCAAATTCGCGCTGGTACGAAGAATGGCTCCGGGGCCTGGACTCGAACTTGAGCTGAATTGCGGGCGTGAGCGAAGCGGGAGCCTGCAGGCGAAATCCCGAGTGGTCTAAGCGAGGGACCCCTCTTCTCTCAAGAATGGCTCCGGGGCCTGGACTCGAACCAGGATAACCAGCTCCAAAGGCTGGCGTGCTACCAATTGCACTACCCCGGAGTAGCGCAAGAAAGTGTAGCAGACAAACTCTCGATTTGATCCCGTCGCCGTGCGCCGCAAATTCCCGCGTTTGCCGCTCCGCTCGCCAATTTGTTAGGCTTCTGAACGCCTTCACGACGGAGAGGTGTCCGAGCGGTTTAAGGAGCACGCTTGGAAAGCGTGTGTTGGGGAAACTCAACCGTGGGTTCGAATCCCACCCTCTCCGCCATCCTTCGCCAAGGCTCCGGACGGCCTGCCATCCAGAGCGGGTTAGTGGGCTTCGGACGGCGTGCCATCCAGAGCAGCTTCATCGCGCCGGATGGACCTACCGCGCGGCGCCTGCTTCGAGCGGTCGCACTTCGCGCTCGACCTTCGCCGTCAACTCATCCTCGGCAACCTGGAACTCGTAATGCAGCTGCATATTCATCCAGAATTGTGGGGTGGTCCTGAAGTAGCGGGCAAGGCGGAAGGCTGTGTCGGACGTGATCCCGCGCCTCTCGTTGACGATCTCCGCGATCCGCGTTACCGGCACGTGCAGGTCCATCGCTAGCTTGTTCATGCTCAGATGCAGGGGCTTCATGAATTCCTCCCGAAGCTGCTCTCCGGGGTGAATGGGTTTCAGTCTTCTCGCCATCGCAATCTCCTAGTGGTAATCCACGATCTCGACCTCGAATGCGCTGCCCTCGCGCCACAGGAAACAGATGCGCCACTGATCCATCCCCGACCCAGGCGTGCATCGCCCCATCTATACAGTCCGCCCGTGCACGCGCGCGAATTCCACCACCTGCCGCCCCACCACGCTGAGCGCATCGAGAATCTTCTGATCGTTGCACGCGCCCGCCGCGTCGAAAATCGGCGCCGACGTATTCAACGTCGCGCCAAACGGTGTAGGCCATCCGCGCAGCGCATGAACGATCGCGCGCAGCGCCTCCAGCGTCGTCACCGCGCCTGCCATCCCGCAGCCGTCACGATGCATCCGACCGCGCGCCCATCGAGGTAATTCCGCTCGTCGTCGCGCAAATCCTCCAGCAGATCGAGCGCATTCTTCACCAGCCCCGACACGCCGCCGTGATACCCCGGGGCTCGCGACAATCAGCCCGTCTGCCTGCCGCACCATATTGACGAAATGCCGCTGCTCGTCGCTGCGCTCGCGCCCGTCGGGCGAATAGTGCGGCAGCCGCGCCAGCGCAGCCCCGCTGAAAATCTCCAGTGCGCGCGCCCGCCTCCTCCGCCGCGGCCAGCGCCACCCGCAGCGCGCGATCGGTTGACGACATCTCGCGCGTCGTCCCGCCAATCCCCACGATCAGCGGCTTGTTCGCCCGCGCTATGCGCTGCACTCATCATCTCCCTCGTCGCGCTCCCATCACGCCCACGCTCGGCAAATCTCCAGCGCCTCCGCCATCCGGTCGTGAACGAAATTCAGTTCATCGGAAGTAATCACATAAGGCGGCAGAATGTAAACAATATTTCCCAGCGGCCGCAGCAACACGCCCGACTCGATGAAGAATTTGTACAGCTTCGGCCGCAGCTTCGACGCGTACCCCGGATCGTCCGCGCGCAGCTCGATCGCCGCCATCGTCCCGATCGCGCGCACATCGCCCACTGCCGGATGATCCTTGATCGCGCCTCAGCCGCTCGCGGTGAATCTCGATGATCATCCCGATGCGCTCGAACACAGGCTCGCGCTCGAAAATCCCGCAGCTCGCCACCGCCGCCGCCGCCGCGATCGGATTTCCCGGTGTAGGAATGCCCGTGATAAAAAGTGCGCGCGCGATCGGCGCTCACGAACGCCTCGTGAATTTCCGGCGTGCACACGGTCGCGCCCATCGGCAGCACGCCGCCCGGTCAGCGCCCTTCGAGAGGCACATGAGGTCCGGCTCCACGTCCGCGAATTCGCACGCAAACATCGTGCCGCACCGCCCGAATCCCGTCAGCACTTCGTCCGCGATCAGCAGCACGTCGTGCTCCGTGCACAGCTCCCGCACGCGCCGCAGAAATTCCACCGGATGAACGATCATCCCGCCCGCGCCCTGCAGCAGCGGCTCGACAATCACCGCCGCAATCTCGCCGTGCTTTTCTTCGAGCAGCCGCCGCAGCTGATCCACGCAATCGATCGAGCACGTCGCGCGCGTCTTGCCCACCGGGCACCGGTAGCAATACGCGGAATGCACGCGGTGCACCGGGAAACAGCAATTCGCGAAACGGGTCGCTGAACGACGAGCTCGCCCCGACCGACATCGCCCCCACCGTATCGCCGTGATACGCGTGATCCAGCGCCACGATCGCCTTCTTCTCCGGCCGCCCCACGTTCTGCCAGTACTGCACCGCCATCTTCAGCGCCACTTCCACCGCCGTCGACCCGTCGTCAGAAAAAAAGATGTGCGAAAGATGCGCCGGCAAAACCTTTCGCAGGCACTCGCGCAGCTCTTCGACCGCGTCGTGCGTGAATCCCGCCAGCAGCACGTGATCGATCTGCGCCGCCTGCGCCGCAATCGCCGCCACAATCGCCGGATGCCCATGCCCGTGAATATTCACCCACCACGAAGAAATCGCGTCGATCAGCCGCCGCCCGTCGTCCGTGTAGAGGTACACGCCCTCGGCCTTCGTAATCCGCATCGGCCGCGGATCGAGCGCCTCCTGCGTGAACGGATGCCAGATTTGCAGTCCCGTTGTTCATGGGCGTGGAACACGTCTCATAATATTCCTTCGGCAGCCAGCACCGGAGGTGCGCCAGAGTAGCCCAGCCCTAAGGGCTGGGTACTGGGAGCATACCAGCGCCGTAGGTGCGACAAACTTTACGAACCGCACGAAATTTACATGGCACGCTGTTAGCCCCTGAGGAGACTCTTCGCTTTCTCTGACCGCGTACATCTATGAGCGCCGCCTTCGCAATTCCTTCGCGTCGAAATATTTCCTGAAAACGTGCAGCAACGCGCCGCGGTCGATCCGCGCCAGCCGCGGCACCGCGCCAACCACCGCCGCGCGCCCATAGCGCTCGATCGCCTCGCGATTTTCGCGATTCGCTTTGCCCACCATGATCACTCCGCGAACATCCAGCCGCGCCGCCCGCAGCGCCGCAAGCGAAAGCAGCGTGTGATTGATCGTTCCGAGCGTCGTGCGCGTCACCAGCAGCACGGGCAGCCCCAGATGACCGCATCAGATCGGTCATCAATTGCGTGTCGTTGATCGGCACCAGCGCCCCGCCCGCGCCTTCCGCAATCAGATTCTCGCGCGGACCAATCGCCGGCATCTGCGATCTTCCGCAGGTCGATCCGCACTCCCGCGCGCCGCGCCGCGAGATGCGGCGAAACGGGCGGCGCAAACCGATACGCCTCGGGCGCAGTCCTCGCGCGCGGCAATCCCGCCAGCCGCATCACAGTAGGGCGGTCCGCCCCTTCGCGCGTCCCAGTCTGTATCGGCTTCCAGTAAATGGCGTCCAGCGCCGCGCACAGCAGCGCCGAAACCACGGTCTTGCCCACTCCCGTATCCGTCCCGGTAACAAAAAATCGGCTCGTACTCATTTCACAAGACGCCTTCCAGGGGCTCCCAGCTTTCTCCTACCGTGGGCTGCTTAAGGAGCTTTAGCTCCGATATTGAGCCCAGACAAAGCTGGGCTTTAGCCCCTGAAGAAACTCGGGCTGTGCCTTCGCCTTTGACGTTTCGGGTGCTCCATCCTCGTTTTGTGAGGGTGGGGTCTTCGATTCTTCTAGGCATGCACCACGCTTGCAGAAATCGATTGCGGCAGACGATTTGTGCGCGGCAGAAATCGCGGCGACAAGCCGATGAATATCCTCGATCGCCATCTTGCTCGTCAGCGAAATGCGAATGCGCGCCGTACCCGGCGGCACAGTCGGCGGCCGGATCGCTTTCACCGCGAATCCGCCGCGCTGCAGCTCGCTCGCCACATGCAGCGCCGCCTCGTTCGCGCCAAGAATCACCGGCACAATCTGCGTCGCAACTCGTGCCGCACGTCAATCCCGCAGCCGCGAGCCCGTCGCGCAACGCCGCCGCAATCGCGCGAAGATGCGCCCGTTCCGCATCCGCCGCGCGCGCCAGCGCAAGCGCCGCCCGAATCTGCCCAGCGAAATACGGCGGCATCGCCGTGCTGAAAATAAATGTCCGCGCGCGATTGATCAAATGCTCCCTCAGCGCGCCGCTGCCGCACACAAACGCCCCCGCGCTAGCCAGCGCCTTGCCGCACGTGTGCACGATCGCGAGCACGTCGCGCTCGAAACCAACTCAGCGGCAACTCCGCGTCCCTCCGGCCCCCAAACTCCGGTCGCGTGCGCCTCGTCCACAATCACCGACGCATCGTATTTGCGCGCGAGCGCCACCAGCGCATCGGAGCGGCGCGACGTCGCCCTCCATGCTGAAAACGCTCTCGGTCACGATCACGCGCGCGCCGGAGCCGTCCGCGGCATCGCGCAGCGCGCCTTCAAGAAATTCCAGATCGCCATGCGGATAAATGATTTTCGCCGCGCCCGAAAGCCGCATGCCGTCGATCAAGGCTCGCGTGATTCAGCGCATCCGAAAAAACAGTGTCGCCAGGTCGCAGCAGGGAACCGAGCACCCCGATGTTCGCCGCGTACCCCGAGCCAAAATAAAGCGCCGCTTCAGTCCCGCAAACGCCGCGAATTCCGCCTCGATCTCTTCCCACTCGCGCGAATTCCCGGAAAGCAGCCGCGAGCCCGTCGATCCCGACCCTCTCCGCGCGCTGCAACGGCCTCGATCACCGCCTGCTTCAGCCGCGGATCGTCCGGAAAGCCCGAGGTAATCGTTCGAGCAGAGATTCAACCCGGCTCGCGCCGTCCAGAATCTCGAGCGAACGAAACTGCGCCTGTTCGCGCAGCGATTCGAGTTCGCCGCGCGATGCGCCGTTCCATCGCGCCGTCGCGCTGCGTCAGGCACCCTGCATCGCCTTCATGCCCAGATTTTCGAGCAGCCGTTGATCGGAGTCCGGCAGGGGATTGGGCGTAGTCAGCAGTTTCTCGCCGGTGAAAATCGAATTCGCGCCCGCGAGGAAGCACAGCGTCACGGCCTCAGGCGACAGCTGCCGCCGCCCCGCAGCCAGCCGCACGCGCGAAGCCGGCATCAGAATCCGCGCGGTCGCAATCGCGCGCACCATCACCAGCGGGTCCAGTTCCTCCACGTCCGCCAGCGGCGTGCCCTCATTCCGCACCAGCATGTTGATCGGCACGCTTTCCGGATGCGGATCGAGCCGCGAAAGCTCGTGCAGCAGCCCGACGCGATCCTCGTCCGTCTCGCCCATGCCCAAAATCCCGCCGCAGCACACGGTGATCCCCGCGTTGCGCACGTGCGCGATCGTCTGCAGCCGGTCCTCGTACACGCGCGTCGTGATCACGTTGCCGTAAAATTCCGGCGACGTATCGAGATTGTGGTTGTACGCCGTCAGCCCCGCCGTCTTCAGCTGCTCGCGCCTGCGATTCGGTCAGCATGCCGAGCGTGCAGCACACCTCCATGTCCAGCGCCGCCACGCCGCGCACCATGTCGAGCACGCGCTCGAAATGTCTCGCCGTCCGTCACCTGCCGCCACGCCGCGCCCATGCAGAATCGCGTCGCGCCTTCTTTCTTCGCGCGCTTCGCGGCCTCGCGCACCGCGATCGGATTCATCAGCTCTTCGCGCGCCACTTCCGTCTTGTAGTGCGCGCTCTGCGAACAGTACGCGCAATCCTCCGGGCACCCGCCCGTCTTGATCGAAAGCAGCCGGCAGAGCTGCACCTCATCGGGCTTGTGAAAAGCGCGGTGCGCGGTCTGCGCCTGAAAAATCAGCTCGGGAAAAGGCAGATGATAGATTGCCGCGAATTTCCTCGCGCGTCCAGTCGTGGCGAATGTCCATCGGCAGCAGTCCTCGTCCTTCCGTTCGGCTTCCAACGATACTACGACCGCAGCGATCCCACACCCTCGATTTGAATTCGAGACAGGCTGTGTCGATTTTCCGGGTGCCCCATCCTCGGTTTGTGAGGGTGGGGTCTTCGCTTTATGATGTTCATCATGGAAAATTTCACCCTGAGACCCAAAACCGACCCAACCCAGATCTACGTTCAGCGCGACGGCATGTACGCGCCGGAACTCGTCGCCTCAGCGACGCTCGGGCTCGATTTCTTTTCCATCTCGCGAAAACATCGCCCGCCGACGAAGCGGCCATCTGCAAATCGCTAGGCCTCGCCGAGCGCCCCGTCGACGTGATGCTCACACTGTTTTGCGCCATGGGCTACCTCGAAAAGAAAAGACGGCACCTTCCATCCCACGGAGCGTCGCCCGCGAATTCCTCGTCCGCGACTCGCCTTGGTTCGTCGGCCCGTATTTCGCCTATTTCAAGGACCGCCCGGTCTATCAGGCGCTGCTCGAAACGCTACGCACCGACAAGCCGGGCGGCTGGTCCGGCGCCAAAGCGCGAAAGCCCTGGGCGGAATCCATGCAGGACGAAGCCTTCGCCAACGAATTTACGGGCTCGATGGACGCGCGCGGCGTCTACGTCGGCCCGGTCATGGCCGAGCGCCTCGACCTGAAAAGTCACCGCCACGTGCTCGACATCGCCGGCGGCTCGGGAATTTATGCCTGCTCCGTCGTCGCCGCGCATCCGCACATGAAAGCCACCGTCTTCGATCGCTCGCCCGTCGACCAGGTCGCCGCCAAATGGATCGCCAAGCGCGGCTTCTCCGATCGCGTAGCCGTCGCTGCAGGCGACATGTTCCACGATCCGCTGCCCGTCGGCCCCGACGTTCATCTCTGGTCCAACGCCTTCCACGATTGGGACGCGCCCATCGTAAGAATCCTCGCCGCGAAATCCTTCGCGGCGCTTCCGTCAGGCGGCATGATCGTAGTTCACGACCGCCATCTCAATCGCGAGAAAACCGGCCCGCTCGCATCGCCTCGCATTCGGTCTTCCTAATGGCGGGCACAGAAGGCCGCTACTACTCGATCGCCGAAATCGAAGAGTATCTCTCAGCCGCCGGCTTCACCGACATGGGCTACCGCGAAGTAGTCCTAGACTACAGCGTAATCACCGCTCGCAAACCGTAGCGCCGGCGTCCCGCCGGCCCTTTCTCGCCGGTGTGCCGAAAATGAAAATGCACCCGCGTCCTTCGATCACGGCGTTTCCCATCGTCCCCGATTCCGCCGAACGAAAAATCGCATCAATCACGCGCATATTCCGCACCGAATCCTCCAGCGGCACCGCCACCTCGCCGCCCTCGCGAATCGCGCGCGAAAACAGGTCGCCCTGAATCATGAACTGGTCGCACGTAGGAATCGATCTCCGCGGTGACCCCGCCGCCCGCCGGATCGGCGGGATTGTCATCAATCAAAATGCGGCTCGGCTGGTCGTTCGGTGGATTCACCGGCCTGTCGATCTCGATCCGCCCGCCGGTCCCGAGAAACGCCATCCGCTGGACATACGCCGAGCTGCGTGCTGCACGTGAAAGTAGCCTGCCCGGCATGGAAATTCGAGGATCGCCGACGTCAGCCGGTCCGTCTTCATCTCGCGGATCGCGCTCGATCAGCTCCGAAAACGCGCGCCGGCTCCGCGCTCGAAAACAAACCGCGAGAGCGTCACCGGATAGCAGCCGATATCGAGCAGCGCGCCGCCGCCGTATTCGACCGAGTTGCGAATATTCTTCGGATCGCGATTGAAATAGGCGATCGTGCCTTGCGACGACGCGCAGTTCGCCGATGCGTCCGCTGCGAATCAGCTCGCGCGTGCGCAGCCAGCGCGGATGCGTCCGCACCATGAACGCCTCTTCGATCTTCACGCCGGTCCGGTCGCGCACCGCGATCAACGATTCCGCATCCGCCGCCGTCACGCCGATCGGCTTCTCGCACAGGACGTGCTTCCCGGCCTCGGCCGCCCGCGTCGTCCACTGCAACGTGCAGCGTATTCGGCAGGGGATTGTAGATCGCCTCGATCGTCGGATCGGCAAGCAGCTCCTCGTACGAGCCGTACGCCTTCGGCGATGCCAAGCGACTCCGCCGCCTGCTGCGCCTTGCCCAAATCGCGCGACGCAATCGCCGCAATCTCGCACCACTCGCCCTTCTGCATCCCGGGAATCGCGCGCCGCAACGCAATCGACGCCGCCCCCAGCACTCCCCATCGAACTCGTCGCGGCAAGCTCGCCTCCAAGATTTAAACGTAGCGCCGGGTTCTTTTTACCCTGAGCCGCCGAGGGTCAGCCCGCACATGTATCGACCCGTCCGCATTCTATCCCAGCGCGCGGGCGTCAAGTTGACCTAGAATGCGGGCGCAGTCGCGTCGGGTACAATCGACTCGGAGAATCCCATTCAATGGCGAGAATTGATAAGAACGTGCGGAGCCAAGTTGCGGCTCGAGAGCCTGTGGTTCTTCGGATCATCGGCGCGGAATCGAAGGCGAAAGGAACCGACAAGCTGAGTTCGCAGCGGATCGACAAGATTATCCGGGAGACGCGCGCCAAACGCACGAAGCGCAAATGATCTCGCTGCGCCCGTACCCCGCGGACGCTGCCGGTGCGGACTATCCGATCACAGGGAATGTCCGCCACTTTCCGCGATACTGGAAACAAACGAAAATCATCACATCGCGCGAATTTCTGAGCCTGGTGGCACCCCACATCCTCGCCTAAACAGGCGCCGGACTGAAGAGGCGACGCCGCCCGCCGCTATCGCGGCAACATCGGCCGAATATGGCTTTTTCGCGCCATTTAAGGCGGTTTAAGCGCCCGACGAGGGGATCATTGTTGCCGCTGCGGAGCAGGTTTGATTTGCCTTGTCTTCGCTAGCCTCCGATGATCAGCGAGCCGACGCGCTCACAGGTTTGCGCGATCGCGCGCGCCCGCTCGACCTCGGTGAGCCCTTCGAGCAGATCCTCGACGAGATCTTCGGCGTTCTCGCAGCCGGGCGAAAGGCGCAGCAGCGAATCCGAGAGCCCGAGCTGCGCGCGAGCCTCGGCGGGAATCGACGCGTGCGTCATCGTCGCGGGATGGCAGATCAGACGCCTTCACGCCGCCGAGGCTTTCGGCCAGCGCGAAATAGCGCCGCGACGACGCGAACGCGACCACCTCATCCATCGAGCCATCGAGCTCGAACGAAACCATGCCGCCGAATCCGGTCATCTGCTTGCGCGCGATTTCGTGGCCCGGATGATCGAGCAGCCCGGGGAAGTAGACGCGGCGCACCAGCGGCTGTCCGCTCAGAGCCTTGGCGATGGCGACCGCGTTTTCTTCGTGCCGCTGCATTCTCAGCTCGAGCGTTTTCAGCCCGCGCATGGTGAGCCAACAATCGAAAGGCGAAGGCACGGCGCCCGTCGCGTTCTGCAGGAATTTCATCGGCTCGAAAACCGCCGCGTCTTTCGCCAGCACCGCGCCCTGAATCATGTCCGAATGCCCGGCCAGATATTTCGTCACGCTGTGCACCACGATGTCGGCGCCCAATTCAAACGGCTGCTGGAAGACGGGCGTGGCAAACGTGTTGTCGACCACCACCAGCGCGCTGCGGGCGTGCGCGAGCTTGCTCACGGCCGCGATATCGGTAATCAGCAAGCGCGGATTCGTCGGCGATTCGATCCAGACGAGCCGCGTCTTCGGCGTGATCGCCGCTTCCACCGCCGCGAGGTCGCCCGTATCGATTTGCCGGATCACCACGCCGATCGGCTGAAACACGCGATTGAGAATCCGGTAGGTGCCGCCGTAGACGTCCGCGCGGAATCACGATTTCATCGCCGGGCCGCAGATAGGCCTGCAGGATCGCATTCTCGGCCGCGAGGCCCGAAGCGAAAGCGGCGCAGTGCGGCACGTTCTCGAGTTCCGCGAGCACGCCTTCCAGGCGCTGGCGCGTCGGGATTATTCGTGCGCGAATACGAAAAGCCCTTGTCGTGGCCCGGGCGATTCCTGCTCGTACGTCGAGGTCTGGAAAATCGGCGCGACCAGCGCGCCGGTTTCCGGCTCCGATGGCTGGCCCGAATGGATTGCCTTCGTTGAAAACCTCATCAGCGTCACTCCCTTTTGGGCGATCGGCGCTTTGGACTGGGCTGTGCAGATGCGACAAAGCCCGCGCACGCGCCGGTGCGCCATAGAATATGAGAACGCAATCCGCAAACGCGGATGGCCGCTCTCTTCGACTTCAGTTTGGGAGTTGAATCTTCAATCGATCCCGAGACCCGGGATCAGTTGAGGATCTTATCTCTCCCCACTGGGCAGGAATTAGCACCTTGGCAGTTGCACCAGGTTGCTGTGGCTTCGCAGGGCCTGTCCCCTCAGCCACTCTGGATAAGCGCTGCCTGTTCAGCAGCACCGAAATCCTAGCAAAAGGCGCGCAAATTCGTCAATAGAAAGCCGGGCGCGACGGGTGGGCGAGGCCCCTTACGAAGCCGGGCAGGAATTCGTGCGGGGAGTCAAAAGAACTTGCTTGGAATTCAGAATGACGCGTTTTTCTTGGTTTTCATATCGAGGCGGGCCAGTTTTTCGTCGAGCAGCCGATTAATTTCCGTGACCAAATCGAGTAGTTTGGCGGCGTCTTGCTCGTTCGCAGCCTGCTCGCACAGCGCTTCCCAACGTTCTTTATTTTTGCCTTCCATAACCGCGGAAAAGTAGCAGATGAATCGGATTTAGACAGTACGCCAGCGCACATAAGCAAAAAATTCAAACCGACCCGCTGCCCACTGCCAGCTCGCCCATCTGCTAAGTCGCCTTGCCATGTGATTCGATTTCGTCTAGTATCCGTTGGCCCCCACCCCGCCGACCTACTCCTGCGCCCAGTGAAAAAGCGACCCAAGCCTCGCGCTCATGAATTGACGCCGCTACAGAAAGCGCCGAGCGGCATTGAAGGTCTCGACGAGATCACCGGCGGCGGTCTGCCTCGAGGCCGCACCACCATCGTTTGCGGCGGCCCCGGCTGCGGCAAGACGATGCTGGGAATCGAGTTTCTGGTTCGCGGCGCGCTGCAATTCGACGAGCCCGGCGTGCTGATGGCGTTCGAAGAAACGCCCGAGGACATGGCCAGGAACGTCGCCTCGCTGGGTTTCGACATTGAAGATCTCGCCGCCAAGAAAAAGCTATTCCTCGATTTCATCTCCGTCGAGCCGAGCGAGATTGCAGGAAACGGGCGAGTACGATCTCGAAGGGCTGTTTCTCCGCCTGCAGAATGCGGTCGAGACGGTCGGCGCCAAGCGCGTGATGTTCGACACGCTCGAAGCTCTTTTCACCGGCTTCTCCAATCCCGGAATCCTGCGCGCGGAATTTCGCCGCCTGTTCCGCTGGCTGAAGGACCGCGGCCTGACGGCCATCGTTACCGCCGAGAGGGGCGAAGGCACTCTCACGCGCCACGGTCTCGAGGAATATGTTTCCGACTGCGTGATTCTGCTCGATCATCGCATTCAGAGACCAGATCTCGGCGCGCCGCATGCGCATCGTGAAGTACCGCGGCACGAAGCACGGCGCGGACGAATATCCGTTCCTGATCGACGAGCGCGGGATGTCGGTTCTGCCCGTCACCGCGCTGCAGCTGCAGCACAGCGTCTCCAACGAGCGCGTCTCTTCCGGCGTGCCCGATCTCGACGAGATGCTCGAGGGAAAGGGCTATTTTCGCGGCTCGACCGTCCTGCTCAGCGGAACGGCCGGCAGCGGCAAAACCACGCTCGCGGCCTCCTTCGCCGACGCCACGTGCCGAAGAGGCGAACGCTGCCTGTACATCGACTTTGAAGAATCGCCGAAGCAGGTCGCGCGCAATATGCAGATCGGTCGGCATCGACCTCGAGCAATGGTCCGAGAAAGGGCTGTTGTTCCACGAAGCGTGGCGGCCCACGCAGTTCGGCATCGAGATGCATCTGCTGCGCATCCACAAACTGATCGAGCAAGTAAAGCCGCAAGCCGTGATTGTCGATCCGATCACGAACCTCATCAGCAGCAGCACCGAAAAGGAAGTCTATTCGATGCTCTTGCGCCTGATCGACATCATGAAGAGCGCGGGCATCACGGCGGTTTTCGTCAGCCTCACGGGCGGCGGAGAGACGCTCGAGGGGACGAACGTGGGAATTTCCTCGCTCACCGATACCTGGATTCTGCTGCGAGACATCGAGCTGAATGGCGAACGAAACCGCGTCCTCTACGTGCTGAAGTCGCGCGGCATGGCGCACTCGAATCAGCTTCGAGAATTCAGGATGGGCAGTGACGGCATCCAGTTGATTCCCGCTTATATCGGCGCGGGCGGCGTGCTCACCGGCTCCTCGCGCGTGGCGCAAGAAGCCAAAGAGAAAGCCGACGCGCTCGCGCGGCAGCAGGAAGTCGAGCGCAAGCAGCAGCATTTCGCGCGGAAAAGCGCCTGCGATCGAGGCGCAGATCGAGTCGCTGCAGGCTGAATTCGCGGAAATCGAGCGGGAGGCCAAACGGGCGGGCGTCGAGGAACAGCAACGCGAGGACGAGCTGAAACTCGACCGCGAAAGAATGGCCGAGAGCCGCGGCTCCAAACAGTAAGCGGTCGGCGATACGCATCGATGTCCTGGAACGATAGAGTAGATGACAGAGGCTGTGCTCATGAAAACCAAAGCCACAAGACAGCGACAGCGTTCACCGCAGCTCATCGAATTGCGCCTGTATGTGGCCGGGCAAACGCCGAAGTCGCTGGCGGCCATCTCCAACCTGAAAAAGATCTGCGCCGATCATTCGAAGGCGCGGTATCACATTGAAGTTATTGACCTTGTCAAGAATCCAGCGCTGGCGAGGGACCATCAGATCGTGGCGATTCCCACGCTGGTTCGCAGCTTGCCCGTTCCGATCCGCAAGATCATCGGGGACCTGTCCGATACCGAGCGCGTGGTGGTCGGCCTTCAAATCGTGCAGCCGAGAAGGTCGTAAGCCTGAGCTACAGGATAGCGCCCGATATCCCTAGGGTTAAGCTGAGCGCACAGAATCTACGGCATGACGAAAAACGACAACAAGGCGCGCAAGGATGAAGCCCATCCCGAAAGCGGAAAGCGCCGCCGCGTAGCGCCCGGGACCGCGCGACACGCCAACGAATCGCGGGAGATCGTGCTCGCCATCCGCCGCGGCAAGGTCGATGCCTCTGGTGATCGACGGGTCCGCAGGGCGAGCAAGTCCTCACGCTCCAGGATTCCGACCATCCGTACCGCGTGCTCGTGGAGACCATCAACGACGGCGTGGCCACGCTCGATCCTGCCGGCACGATTCTGTTCGCCAACAGCCGCTTCGCCGCAATCCTGCGCCTTCCCGCCGGCAATCCTCGATCGGCACCTGCTCTCACCGGATCACGTTTCACCCGCCGATCGCGAGATGTTGCGCGAACTTGATCGCTTCGGGGTGGCCGAGCACAGCGCGCAGGGCGAAATCACGCTGAACGCGGAGGAAGGACGCTCGCGCATCGTGCGGCTGGCCCTCACTCCCGGTCGAACAACTCCGACCAGCCGGAATATTTGCGTCGTCGCCACCGAACTGACCGAGCTGGTGGAGGCGAACGAAGCGCTGCGATCCAACGAAGAATCGCTGCAACAGCTTTCCGCGCGCCTCCTGAAGCTACAGGACGAAGAGCGCCGCCACATCGCGCGCGACCTGCACGACATCACCGGCCAAAAGCTGGCCGCGCAGTCCATCGCCTTGTCGCAGCGTGCTAAAGCGCAAGGGCCTCGACGCCGAATCGCAGCGCCTCTCGTCGGAGTGCATCACGCTGAGCAAGCAGATCGGCGAAGAGGTTCGCACTCTCTCCTATGTGTTGCACCCGCCGCTGCTCGATGAGCTCGGCCTCTCTTCCGCCGTGAAATGGTATGCCGAGGGCTTCGAACGGCGGACCGGCATTCAAGTCGAAGTCGATGTCGCCTCCGATTTCCCGAGGCTGCCGCCCGATGTCGAGGTGACGCTCTTCCGGATCATCCAGGAAAGCCTGAACAACGTGCACCGCTATTCGGGCAGCCAGAATGCCTGGGTGCGCGTGAGATCTGACGCGCGGGAAAGACAATCGAAGTCGAGATCAAGGACGCCGGCAAGGGCATCAGTCCCGAGATGCTGAACGCCGCGCCGCGGAGCCGTGGCTCCCATCGGAGTCGGCATTCAGGGATGAAGGAGCGGATGCGGCAGTTGGCCGGAAAACTGGAGATCACTTCTCGCGGTCGACCGCGGCACGCGCGTAACGGCGACGCTTCCGCTTTCCCATCGTAGACGGCTCCCGCTGTGGCCGAGCCGGCCTCGCTCTACCGATCGGTTGGCAATCCGGACCTTCGGTTGAGAAGGGCGATCGTTTGCGAAAGCAAATCCTGATTGCCGACGATCACGAGCTATTGCGCCGAGGCATCCGCGCGATGCTCGAAACGCAGGTCGAGTGGGAAATCTGCGGCGAGGCGTCGACGGACAGGACGCCGTCGACAAGGCGGCGGCCTTGCGCCCGGACCTGGTGATTCTCGACATCAATATGCCGGTGTTGAATGGCCTGGCGGCCGTGCGTCAAATCCTGCGCAACGCCCCGCAAACCAAGATCCTCGTTTTTACAGTTCATGACTCCGACCAGACGGAGAAGGAAGTGCACGCCGCCGGCGGCCACGCATACGTCTCGAAGAGCAACGCGAGCCATGATCTGCTGAGAATCGTGAGGGATCTTCTCGGTGGCAATGCCTCCTTGCCGCACCCCAGCCGCGCGCAAGCGCCGCGATTTAGCCCGTTCGTCTCGCCGGAGTCACCGCAGGTTCCTTTTCTTTATTGCAGCTTGGTTTGCAGTTGCGCGTATTCGGCTTTGGCTTGGGCGAGGATGGGAATATCGGGGTCGGCGTTCTTCCACAGCGCGAAGAAATCGTCGTAGGCCGCGCGCGCCTTGGCTGTATCACCTTGCAAAGCGTAGGCGCGCCCGAGTCCAAGATGCGCAAGCGCCCCGATCGGCTCGTTTCCAACGATGCCCTGAATGGTCGAAAATCTTCTGGAATTCGCTCGGCCGCCGCAGCGCCCTGGCGGGCCGCCAGATAGGCCTCGCCGCGGAGGTAAACGGGATACAGGGCAAACGTGAGGGAAGTATTCGTCTCGCCCAATTCGTAGGGGGCGGCCGTCGCGAGCGCGTTGACTGCTGGCCCGCTGTCGTGATTCCTCAGCGCGATGGCGGCGCGGATCATGGGCAGATAATTGGACTGCACGACTGTATCTTCGGGAAGCGTTTCGCCAGATCGGCGGCCAATCGCTCGGCCTGCTCCGGATCGCCTGCCAGCCCTAGCGCGAGAGCCGACATCGGTTCCACCTGCCTGCCGCTTGCCAGCGCGAGAGCGGCTTGCGCATCCTGCTTCGCGAAGTCCACGCTCCCGGCCAATGCTTCGCGGACGGCGGCGTGCGCCAGATACTCCGCCGCCGTCTCTTTTTCGTTGGCTCGCTGCGCGGAATCAGACGGCAGCTCGCGTCAGCTCCCGGCTTTTGGCGAGCTCGCCGCCATATGCCGCCGTTTCCGATTCGAGGAAGAGCATCTGATTCTCGACGCCCGTTTTCCCCATCGCATCGGCGGCTTGTTGCTCCATCCCGGCTGCGTCGTGTTCGAGGAAATCGATGTTGTAAAGAACCAGCGGAATCCAGGGCGAGTCGACGTTACGCGCGTGAGCCTCCTGCCCCGCCTTCTTGGCTTGATCGAGTTGATTGAGCCACTGATAGCTGTACATCGCGTCCACGCACGTTGTTGCCGCTGTTGGCGTTAATCTTCAGGGCTTGCAGCGCCGCGCGTTTGAGCCTTGTCGTAGTCTCCCGTGAAGGCATTAATGAGCCACAGGTCCACCTGCGGCTCTTCCGATCGCGGGGATAGGTCTGTGCCCACAACTGATACGAAGTGCGCGCCGCCATCCAGATTTCCCGTGACGATGAAGTCGTAGAAAGAAGAAATGGCGAGTTTCTCGCTTTCGCTCGTTCCGCTCCCGCAACTCGTAGGCCGTGCGGGCATTTTCGGCGGCGCTGATCGAGTTCGCTCAGGGCTGGTAGCTCTCGGCGAGCCTCAAGTACGCCATGGCGAAATTCGGAGTCGAGCGCGATGGCCTTTTCGAAAAGCGGGATTCCGGCGTGGTAGTCGTTCGACCTGTCCGCTGTTCCGTCGCCGAGGGCGTAGGCTTGCAGCGCCTCGAGCGACGACGTGGTCGCCTGATCGAGCGGCGCGTTGAACGCCATCATGGAGTCGTGCGATTCGCCGAGCTTCGCGCGGAGTTGGAAAGCGGCGTCTCCGAGCGCGGCGAGCACTTTCTCCTTGCCCTCGGCGGTCACCTGCTCCTGCACGAGAGGCGCGCCGGTCTCGCAATTCACGGCGTCGAGCCCGATCACGTACTGGCTGCCGAGCGCGGCAATCGACCCTTCGATGTCGATGGTGGCGTTGAGGCGCTGGCAGACTTCCCGCGCCACCTGTCGGCGTCAAGGCGCGTATCGGGCAGCTTCTCCATCAGACGCAGGGTCTGCGCGATCTGGTCGCCCGAAATGATGTTGAGGAACGGCGTTTGCGAGAGCTGCGCGGAAAGGCCCTGGCGCAGCGTGCTGTCGAAGACGGGATCGCCTGTCGTGTTCGCGAAGTCGGCGATCACGATCGAGTCTTTCGAGGTCATCATGGGTGCGCTGGCGGAAATGGAAGTAGGCGGCGGCCGCGAGACCGGCGACGACGATCAACGCCAATGCTATCGCCAGCAACCGCCTGAGGCTTTTCGGGCGCGTGCCGTCGAGTCCGGGGCGCAGCAACCCTTCGCCCGCCGGAAGCGGACTCGGGGCGGGGCAACGCCCCTACGGGCGGCGCGTGGTGCCGGGACGGCGGGCGGCGGGGGGCTTTGCAGACGTATTTGTTGGATGCGCCTGCACGCCGAGGAGGCGGCTGGCGATGCGAGCGCGGCTGGGCGCCCCGATTCCGAATCGCGCTGCAGGCGTTTCAGGTCCGCGCGCAAGTCCGACGCGTGCTGGTAGCGCAGCGCACGATCTTTCTCGAGCGCTCTGTCGAGGATGCGCTCGAACTCGGGCGACACGTCGGGATTCAGCCGCACCGGCGAGGCCGGCGCTTTGTGCAGGATGGCATCGAACACGGCCGCGGAGGTCGGCCCGGAGAATGCCTGCTTGCCGGTGGCCATTTCGTAGATCACCAGTCCGAAGCTGAAGAGATCGCTGCGGGCGTCGACATCCTCCCCAAGCGCCTGCTCCGGAGACATGTAGGCCACCGTGCCGAGCGCGGTGCCGGGGCTGGTCAGAAGCGTGGCGTCGTCCTCGATCGTTTCCTCCGTTGCCGATGCGAGAACCGTGGCCCGTTCGTGAGACATCTGCTTGGCGAGGCCGAAATCGAGCAGCTTGGCGTGGCCGCGATCGGTGACGAAAATGTTCGCGGGCTTGATGTCGCGATGAATGATGCCGCGCGAATGGGCGGCGTCGAGCGCGTCTGCGATTTGCAGGGCGAGATCGATCGTGAGGCTCGTTTCCAAAGGCCCGCCGGCGAGGCGATGCTTCAGCGTGTGCCCCTGCAGCAGCTCCATGGCGATGAAGCGCCGGCCGTCGTGTTCGCCGATTTCGTAGACCGTGCAGACGTTCGGGTGATTCAGCGCGGCAGCGGCGCGAGCCTCGCGGAGAAACCGCTCGAGGGCCTGCCGGTCGCGGTATAAATCCTCGGGCAGGAACTTCAGCGCAACCTCGCGGCCCGAGCGTGGTGTCTTCCGCGCGATATACCACTCCCATCCCGCCGCCGCCCACCCGGGCGACGATCCGGTAGTGAGATACGCTCCGGCCAAGAAAGGAATCGGAATCCATTGGCGCGAGCCATCTTAGGGGCTGTCTCTTGAAGGCGTCAACGGAATGTTGGCTTTCGAGTTCTCCTCGCTTGCCCCGACGGTTCCCCGAGGCTCCCTGTGCTTCGGGCCAGTTATTCCCTCGCGACCAAGCCGCTCAAATGAGTAGACAGTGAATTGCCCCGCCAGTTCTAATCAAAGGGTAGAGGCAGGGGCGAATACTGGGGGAAGCACGCCATGAAACAGGCTGCGACTGGTATGCGGAGCTGTTTTCGCGATTCTGATTGCGTCATGTGCCGCCTCGGCGCAGACGGTGGCGACCGCCCCGGCGATGTTTGACTCGACGGCTGGCTCCACAACCGCGGAACCCGTCGTGGCTCAGTTGGGCGTTACGCCGGCAATCCCCTCGTTTGCGATGGCTTCGGCAGCAGTGCCGGCGCCGGCGGCGATGCCGGCTTTCCAGAAAGACGCGCCTCCCTCCGGATCGGGCGCGGATCAGCCGCCCGTGGGCGTGTATGGAGTTTTTCCCAGCTACAAATATCAGGTCTATGTCGGATACACCTTTCTGCGGTTCTATGTGATTCCCGGCGTCGAAAACAACACCAACGGGCTCGATTTTTCGATTGCCTACTATTTTAAAGATAGGGTCGCCGTGGACGGCGAACTGGCCGTGACGGGCGGCACCTATACCGGAGAGAATTCGCGCTTTTTTCTCGGCATGGGCGGTCTGCGTTACCGGCATCCGCTGGGCGAGGCGGCCGTGTGGATTCACGGCCTGGGAGGCGAGGCGCATTTCAGCCCGCAGACGGCCTATCGGCGGCGAGGATGCATTCGGCTATGAATTGGGCGGCGGAATTGGATTTCTCGCCGCGGCGCCTGCGCGTGAGCCTGCGCCTGGAGGCCGACATGGTCGGCACGCATCTTTACGGCACCTACCAATACAGCCCCAAGATTTCCTTCGGCGTCGTCTTCAAGCAATAAGCGCCAATCAGTTCGCCGCGTCGCCGCTGCCCTCATCGCTACTGCACGACAGCCTTCAGAGCCTCAAAACAGGATTCATCCAACGCGTGCGGGACTTCCGTCTTGATGATCGCGAAAACCTTCTCGCGGGGAAGAGCCTCCCGGTAGGGTCGTTTGGAGGAAAGCGCGTCATGCACATCGGCGACGGCGATTGCGCGCGAGGCCATGGGCAATTGCGTGGCACGGAGGTTGCGATAGTAACCTGAGCCATCGAGCTTCTCGTGATGCGTGCTGGCGATAAACGCCAGGTGCGCAAAGCCGGAAATCCTCTCGAGTATCCGCTGCGTGTAATACGGATGGAGCCGAACGGCTTCCCATTCTTCCGCGGTCAGCTTTCCCGGCTTGTCGAGGATCTTATTGGGGACGCTTAGCTTTCCGATATCGTGGAGCAGCGCCGCGCGGCGGATGGTAGTCAGCTCGCTCTCGGGAAGACCGAGTTGGGTGCTGATGGCGACCGCTGCGCTCATTACACCCTTGGAATGCGCGTGGGTGTAAGGCGACTTGATGTCGATGACGTCCGCAAACGCTTCGCAGACGCTGTCGAGCTTTGCGTCGTCGGCGAACTGGAAGACGCCCAGGGGCTCCATCTCGATCACCTTTTCGCGAACGTCCGGGCCTTCGAGCGTTTCCCATAAGCCGGCGTCTTTGGCGAGTTGGCGCGACGCGGCCACGATTTCGGGATCGAACCATGTGCCGCTGCGCTCTTCGATCACCTCGAAAGCGTCGTGCAGGCCGTTTACGGCGACGAACACCTCGAGCGTCTGGCACAGGTTCATGATGCGCGAAAGCAGCGGGATTTCCTGGTCCTTGATCTCGTGCGGGAAGCCCTTGCCGTCCCAGTGTTCGTCGAGGCTATAGATCGCCCGCGTGGTGGCGTCGGAAAAGCCGATCTTGCGGGCAATCTGCCCGCCGCGCTCGCAACGGGTCTGGAAGAGTTCGACGGATTGCTCTTTGCGATGAATCGCGATGCTGGCGATTGCGAGGACGCGATCCAGACGCGAGCGGCCCGGCATCACGTTGCGCATCAGGTATTCGAGGCCGTCGTATGTGACGCGGCTCCAATCCGTGGTTTTGACTTCCTTCTTCGCCTGGCGCTCGTCGCCGCCGAATATCTCATATACGCGGGCCGCGTTGCTGCTGCAGCCGGCGTCCTTCAGGAGAAGGGCGTAGTAGAGATCGGAGCGCTGCTGGACGCCGAGGCCGAGAATTTCGGCCAGGCGCATGCCGAGAAGACACGTCTTCACGGAGTGTCCCATCGGCTGGCCTTCGGTTAGGTCGAGTGCGAGTGAGAGGGCCGAAATGAGGTCCGACATCCGAAGCTGAAGGCCGGTTGAGACAGCGTTGGTTTCGGTGAGCATGGCCCTGGGTTCCGTCTCAAGTCTATCGGGTCTGACAGCCGACCTGCGTTAAGTCGGGATCCAGTGTGCTGAAAGGGTAGGGACGGCCACCGCGGCACTCCGCGTTGTGACCGGCGGTCGGAAAAAGCTAGAGCTTGTAGCCGATTTTGCGGAGGAATTCACGGCGAGCCTTCACGTCGTCGGGAGTTTCCACGCCCTTCGGCGAGCTGCCGTCGATCACGCCAAGCACCCCGCGGCCCTGCTCCGTCGCAGCGACGATCACTTCGACCGGGTTCGCGGTGGCGCAGAAGATCGAGCAAACCTCGTATAAATCGCGAATGCGGCTCAGCAGATTGATCGGGTAAGCATGCCGGATGAGAAGCACGAACGCGTGTCCAGCGCCGATGGATTGGGCATTGGAGATGGCGGCGGCGCGAAGCTCGTCGTCGTTTGATTCCACGCGGACGAGGCACGGGCCCGAGGCTTCGTTGAAAGCGACCGCGAATTTTGCGCCGGGTACAGTGTTTACAACGGCTTCATACAGGTCTTCCGCGGTTTTGATGAAGTGCGAGTGACCCAGGATGAGATTTGCGCCGTCGGGAATCTGCATGCGAATACTGCTAAGCTCCATTTTTTCATCCTCGGAGTGAAGAAAATTCCCACATTTGGGATGCCATCGAGAACTCGCGCGCCGAATAACAGGCGAAGTCCATTATTCAGCAGCATATCTGAGCAGCGCAAGCCGGTGATGCATTGGCAGCACGCGTGCTAACAAAAATATGAGTCTCTGATGAGGCATAGCGCATCGAATCGACACCGAGCTTGCTAAGAAGTTCGATACGGTCGACACACAGTAAAGCGGAGTCGAGGGTCGGCCGATAACAGCCAATAGCACCCGGTAACTCAGGTCACGGCCAAGGTGAAGCAGCGATGATGGTCAGGACACTCCAACAGGCGAAGCGGTTCTTTCGGATCGTTTTCGGTTTCACGCTGCTCGCGATTGGGGTCGTGATGATCGCCACGCCGGGACCCGGCACGCTCACCATTATCGTCGCGCTCGGCGTGCTGGCGGCCGAGTTTGTGTGGGCGCGGCGGCTGCTCGATCACGTGAAACATCAGGGCGCGCGATTCCGCAACACCGTCTTTCCCCCGGCAAACCGCGCCGCCTAGCCCGGCCTTACCGCTCCGCAACCGTTTTCCGTTCTGAACCACTGCTTTTCCCGCTTCCGAAGCATCTCCAAGTGTGTTTTCATCCTTTCGTTGCCCCAATCGTTCGTGTTCTGACGTTCGGGGCTGGCTCGAGGGAGGCATTCGTGTCCGGCAATCCAAATGGAAGCTCGCGGGGTCGTTGGGCGGGGAAATGGGCGCTGGTGACGGGCGCCAGCGCCGGAATCGGCTGGGCGCTTGCCGAACAGCTCGCGGCCGGAGGCGCAAATCTCGTGCTGACGGCTCGGCGTACTGACCGGCTCACGAAATTGGGGGCAGACTTGTCCGCGAAGCATGGGATCAAGGCTGAGGCGTTCGCTGCCGATCTGGTTCAGCCCGGGGCGCCGCGCGAGATTTTCGCTTTCACGACCGGCAAGGGAATCGAGATCGAGCTTCTGATCAATAACGCCGGTTTCGGAGTTTTCGGCTACATCCACGAGGACGACGAAGCGCGATTGCTCGAGATGGTTCAGGTGAATTGCTCGGCGGTCGTCCATCTGACACGGCTCTATACGCCCGTCATGGTCCAGCGGCGCCATGGAGATGTGATGATTGTAGCTTCGACGGCGGCGTTTCAGGCGGTGCCGTTCATTTCGGCATACGCGGCGACGAAGGCCTTCGACCTGATTTTCGCCGAGGGCATCGCGGAGGAGTTGCGGCCCTTCGGCGTGCGCGTCTGCGCCCTCTGCCCCGGATCGACCACCACGGAGTTCCAGCAGGTCGCGCGCCAGCCCGACCGCGCCTTTCGCTCGGCCGAAACGGCGGATAAGGTGGCGCGCGTCGGCCTCGAAGGCCTCGCGGCGGGCAAGACCTGCGTAATCTCCGGCGCGCGAAACAATTTGATGGTGGAAGCGGAACGCCTCGCGCCTCGCCGATTCATCGCCAAAATGGCGGCCAAGATGATGCGCCGGGAAGAGTCAGGCGCGAAATAGGTCCTGTTGGGTCGGCTCCTTGAGCTTTGCGGCGAAGCGGTCGAGGAAGCCGAGCTGGCCTTTCAGCAGCTTGGCGCGCGCGGCATCGAGCGGGAACCAGTCGGCGCGATCGATCTCGGGGAACTCCGCGGTGCGGCCGGATTTCGGCGGCCATTCCATCGAAAACGTGTTGCTGCGCAGCGCGGCGGGGTCGCAATCGCCCTCGAACGCCCACACGCTGATGATTTTGCCGCTCGGCTGGCGGATTTCGCCGAGTGCGACGAACTCGGTCCCCGGCTCGAAGCCGGTCTCCTCGCGAAATTCGCGGCGCGCGGCGTCGAGCGCGCTTTCGCCCTCGGAGTATTCGCCTTTCGGAATCGACCACCCGCCGTCGTCCTTCTTCTTCCAGAACGGCCCGCCCGGATGAGCCAGAAACACCTCAAGTGCGCGGCCTCTCCGGCGGTACATCAGCAAACCCGCGCTCAGTTTCGGCATGATCTAAGCTAACACCGCCGCCAGGCGCAGGGAAAGCGTTGCTCCTTGGCCAGTCTCCGAACGCCGCGCCCCCGCCCGGGCAGAAACGGCCAAAAACCGGCCTTTTCGCGACCAATCTGCGCCGGTTAACCTCCCGCTAGGGGGCTGCTCCAGTCCCCTCTTATTGCAGAAAACTTCGAACAATCTCGAAGCACGCCGCGCGAGATTGCCGAGCGCTCTTCGTGTATCTTAGATGGCGGAAACTTGGAGGAAATATGCCAGCGTATATCGTTTTTCAGCGGGACAGCACGATCGATCCGAAAGAGCTCGAGACGTACGGGCCGATGGCTCGCGCTTCCGGAGCGGGCCATCCCATCAAGATCCTCGCCGCATACGGCAAGCAGGAAGTGCTCGAGGGCGCAAACGTCGAAGGCGTGGTGATCGTAGAATTCCCGACGCTCGATGACGCGAAGAAGTGGTACGACAGCTCGGCGTATCGCGAGGCCCGCGAACATCGATTCAAGGGCGCGAAGTATCGCGCCGTCCTCGTCCAGGGAATCTGAAGCTGTGTAGGCTGCGACCGCGGCCTACGTTTTCGAGAGCAGGATGCCGTAGCCGGGGGCGCGGCCGTTGAGGCCGAGCAGCCGAACGCCGGCCCATAGCGCATGCGGCAGGCTCGAAACCACTGGAACGCCGCAGCGCTGCTCGAGAGGCGCGAGAATTTTGAGCGTCTTGAGAGCGCCGCAGGAGATCAGGATCGCGTCGGCCTTCGGCGCGGTCTTCCACACGCTCGTCGTGAATTGGATCAGCTCGGCCTGCGTCACCGGTGGGCGATCCTCGAATCGCTCGATGCCCGATGCCTTTGACGACGAGGATCTCGAAGCCCGATTCGTCGAGAAAAGTGTGCAGCCGGTGGTTCACTTCATCGTTGTAAGCGGTCGCGACGGCGAGGCGATGCCCGCCGACCGCCTTCAGGCCTTCGACGATGGCGGTGCTCATCGTTGTCGCCGGCAGCCCGGTGGCCTTCGTGATGCTTTCCTTCAACTGCTGATTGAACGCCGCGCCTTTGTAAAACGTGAGCGACGTCCCCATGACGTCGATGGCGTTTGCGCCGTCGACTGCGAGCTTTTTCGCCGCGGGGACGATCCGTCCGACCACCTGATCGTAGCCCTCCGGCGTCATGCGCTCGAGCCCGACGCCAAGCGCCAGGAATCGCACGCCCGACGGATACATTTCGTAAGCCTCGGGAGGCACGGGCAGATTTGCCGGAGGGAAGATCATGCCGAGGGTTGGTTGTCCCTGCGCGGCCAATAAAGAATCCGCCCCGAAAGCCGCCAGCGCCGCGCCGGCTGACGCCAGCCTCAGAAAATCACGGCGCGATTCTTCTTTCGGGGCCACTGTAAAGGGGCCGTTCATGGGGTCTCCCGTCTGCGCGCCGCCGGCACTACGGCAGGGCGAAAACCATCAGGCCCTGCTGATCGCCTGAGCCGCCGCCCGCGGCGACAATCGCCACATACTGCTTGCCGTTCTGGCCCTCGTACGTCATCGGCACGGCGCTCGCTTCGTAAGGGAGCGTCGTCTCCCACAGCTCCTTGCCCGTTTTCGAATCGAACGCGCGGAAGCGATCGTCGCTCGTTGCCCCGATGAAAACCAGTCCTCCCGCCGTTGCGATCGGTCCGGCAAACGCGCCGGGGCGCCCGGTGTCCTGCTTGCCCGCGGGCAATTGCTCGGTGATGCCGAGCGGCACCTGCCAGGCAATTTCGCCGGTATTCACATTCACGGCGGTGAGCGTTTCCCACGGCGGTTTCTGGCACGGCCAGTTGCCGAGGACTTTGCCGTTCGCGTCCTTGGCAGGCGCGCCGAACATTCCGAACTGGCCGCCCGCGCCAGTACCGCGCTGATAGGCCACTTCCTTGCCGGGATGCAGGGGATCGTACTTCGGATTCTTTTCGATCCAGCCCGTCGCACCCTGATTTTGCATATTGACGAAGACGTAGCCGAGCTTGAGGTCAGACGCGGTTCCACCCCAGTTGGCGCCGCCGGTGGCTCCGGGGAAGATCAGCGTGGTCTTCGTGTCGCTGGGAGTCGCGTGGAAGGCCCAGGGAGTAAACGGCCCCTCCGTCAAGAAGTTGCTCTTGTCCCACAGCTCGTGGCAAGCCTTCGAATGCTCGGGCGTGGTCTCCTCGGGCGTGACGATATCTTTCTCGGTCATGCTTACGCGCGCGAGAGGCGGCGGCTTCACGGGAAACGGCTGCGTCTTTGAGTAGACCTCCGTGGGAACATCGCCTTGTGGCACCGGACGCTCCTCAACTCCGAACACGGGTTTGCCCGTGAGGCGATTGAGGATGAACATATAGCCGCTCTTGCCCGTCTGCACGACGGCTGGAATCCTCTTGCCGTTCACGTCGAGATCGAGCAGCGCCGGCTCGGGCGGCAAGTCAAAGTCCCAGAGCTCGTGGTGGACCGTCTGGAAATACCACTTCAGCTTTCCCGTATTCGCGTCAACGGCAACGAGCGTATTCGAAAAGAGATCGTCGCCGGCGCGATCGCCGCCGTAGTAGTTTGCCGCGGGTCCGCCGATGGGCATGTAAACGATGCCGTGCTTTGCGTCGACCGACATCGTGATGGTCCAGACGTTGTTGCCGCCGCGGCCCTTCCAGCCGTTTGCAGGCCACGTATTGTGACCGACTTCGCCGGGCCAGGGGATCGTGTGGAAGGTCCAGAGCTTCTTGCCCGTCCGAGCGTCGTAGGCACGCGAGTCGCCGGGCACGCCCTCCCAGTATGTGTCCTGGGGATGCATGTTGCGCTCACCGGGGCCGTAGACGTTTGCGCCGACGATGATGATGTTCTTGTAGATTGTGGGGACTTCGGCGAAAGGCACATCCATGGTGACTTCGCCGCCCTCGCCGAACTTCGGATCGAGCGCGCCGGTGGCGGCGACCAACGCGACGAGCTTGTGCTCGTTTGTGAAGATGATGCGCGCCGGATTATCGGCATCGCCCGGGCCAGTAGGCCACTCCGCGCTGCGGGACGAGGCCCGACTTCACCTGAAAATGCCAAATCTCTTTGCCGGTTTCGGGCTCGAGCGCGACGACCCGATCGCCCGCGGCTAGATACATTACGTCGTTGACCACGATCGGCGTCACTTCGCTGAAGGTGATCGCGCCCGGCCCCTTGCCACCCGCGCGCGGCAGATAAGACCACGCCTCCTTGAGCTGCGCGACGTTTGTCGTGTTGATCTGCGAGAGCGGCGAATAGCGTGTGGCCGACAAATCGCGGTTGTACATCGGCCAGTCCGCATCGCCCCGAGAGTCCTGGGCCTGAGCCGGATATGCGCGGACAAGACGAGCAGAGTAGTGCAGGCGAGAATGAACGTTTGCGTGAAACGCACCAGTGATCCCCCCGAGGTTGGTTGTTTGTTGCGCGAGCAGCCGCGACTGGCCGTCCTTCCCACGGCCCGCCGCGAGCCGACGCAGTATATGCCGCCCGCGGCCCCGTGCCAATCGGATTACCGTTATCGCGACTTCCGCACAAGCCGAAAATCGCCTGACAGAAGATCGGCCCGTCCGGCCGATAGACAGATCAGGAGGATTCATGGAGCGGGAGAGGCGTGCCTTGGCCGTCGATGACGATCCGGCCGTGTGTGAACTGATCCGCGGCGTGCTCGGGTCCACCGGGATGGACGTATTGGCATTGGGTACGGGAGTCGAAGCATCGCCGCTCTTGCGCGAGGAAAAATTCGCGGTTCTCTTTTTCGATGTGCGCATGGCATCTCCGAACGGTATCGAGCTCACTCGGCAGGCGCGCAGCCCGGCCTCAATCACATGAGCCCGATCGTCCTTGCTGAGCGACGATCCAAGTCACGAAGTCGTTCTCCGAAGGATTTAAGGCCGGCGCCAGTTTCTTCTTCTACAAGCCGATCGACAAAGGGCGCCTCTTGAGCCTGGCTCGGGCCATCAGGGCGCAATCGAGCATGAGAGACGGAGGTTCCGCCGCGTGGCACTTCACTCGGCGGTGCGACACTCATGTTGGATCGCGACGAGATAGGCGGCGGAGACGATCGACATGAGTCTCGGCGGCATGCTGGTCAGGCGCAGCGGAGCTTGCCCCCCGGCTCGGTGGTGCAAGTAACCCTGCATCTGATGCCCGGAATGAAGCCCATCGTCGGCTCCGGCGTGGTCATGCGGGCGCTGCCCGGGAAACCGCTTGGGAATCAATCTGCAAGAGCCTGCCCATGGCGGAAAGCGAGCGACTCCAGGAATTCCTTTTGCCGCTGATTCTGGAGGAGAAGCCAGAGGCTGCCGCGTTCGCCCGCGAAGCGACCGCCGTGCTCGCATCAGGCACGCCGGCATGGTGCACATGGGGTCTACGGGAGCCCCATTTGATGCCATGTAGTTATCTGTCGATTGGTCACCTGTCCGGAAGTTCTAAGGGACGGCCATGCGGTCAGGCGAATAGAATAGCATAACAAGGGGGTCTGTAATGGGTAAGCGTGCACTCGTCGTCGTGGATGAAGGCCCTGACGTCTCGGACCTGATCCAGGCTGTCCTGAAGTCTGCCGGTATGGATTGCGTCACGCTGACGAAGAGCGCCGACGCGCCGATTCTGCTCAGCAACGAATCCTTCGGATTGCTGGTGCTCGATCTCCACACGCTGGCCGATGCTTTTGCGCTGGCGCGCCTGGCGCGCGAGTCGGGATTCAACCGCGTCCACACCGATCATCCTGATGAGCGACGATCAGAGCACCGCCGCCGTTGCCGGGGGATTCGGGGCGGGCGTGAGCTTCTTCCTCTATAAGCCGGTCGACGAGGAGCGCTTGATCAAGTTGGTCCGAGCGACTTCCGGAGCCTGCTGCACCCAAGAAGCGCCGCTTCCGCCGCGTGGTGCTGCAATCCCGCGTAAACCTGGCCTTCGCTGAGCGGGATCTCGAAGCGGAAACAATCGACGTCAGCCTGAATGGAATGCTCGTCCGCGCCGAGGGCCATTTCCCGGCAGGATCGGCCGTGCACATGAGCATTTACTTGCCGTCGGAAACGCAGCCGATCGTCGGATCGGGCTACGTGATGCGGACGCTCTCCGGGAATCGGATGGCGATTCAATTGGACCGTTTGCCGCCGGCGGATAACGGGCGATTGCAGGAGTTTCTACTGCCCTTGACAGCTAGCAGCAGGGTCCTGGACGTCGAACGGTTAACGCATAAATTCGGTCGGCAATCCGACTGCCCGCGCCGAGCCAGACACGGCGCGATCACTCGTCTTCCTTCCCTTGCGCCGCAGCCAATCGCTCGATCACGGCCATATCCTCGAGCGTCGTCGTGTCGCCCGAATGCCCGCGCCTTTGTGCGCGAGCTCGCGCAGCAGCCGGCGCATGATCTTGCCGCTGCGCGTCTTGGGCAGCAGATCGCAGAAGCGCACGTCCGCGGGCCGCGCGATCGTGCCGATCGTCGCCGACACATGCTCCATCAGGGCTGCCGCGCAATTCCGGAGAAGGCGATTGCCCCGAGCGCAGCGTGACGAAACAGACGATGGCCTCGCCCTTGATTTCGTCCGGCCGCGCGACCACCGCCGCCTCGGCCACCGATGGGTGGCTCACCAGCGCACTTTCGATCTCCATCGAGCTGAGGCGGTGGCCCGCGACCTTGATCACGTCGTCCACGCGCCCGAGCACCCAGATGTAGCCGTCCTTGTCGCATTGCGCGGCGTCGCCCGCAAAATAGACGCCGGGAATCCGCTGCCAGTATTCGCGGGCGTAACGCTCGTCGTCGCCGAAGATCGTGCGCAGCATCGATGGCCAGGGCTGCTGGATCGTGAGGTATCCAGTTTCACCCGGGCCAACGGGCTCGTTCTTGCAGGTTCACCACTTTGGCGATCACGCCGGGCAACGGCAGAGTCGCGGAGCCCGGTTTTGTGGGCGTCGCGCCGGGAAGCGGAGCGATCATCATCGCGCCCGTTTCGGTTTGCCACCACGTATCGACGATCGGGCAGCGGTTCTTGCCGATCGCCTCGAAATACCATTTCCACGCGGCGGGATTGATCGGCTCACCCACCGTGCCAAGCACGCGCAGGCTCGAAAGGTCGTGCCGGTCGAGCCAATCCGTGCCCCAGGCCATGAATGCGCGGACCGCCGTGGCCGAGCTGTAGAAGATCGTCACCTTGTAGCGCTCGACGATCTCCCAGAAGCGATCCTTGCGCGGATGATCCGGCGCGCCTTCGTACATCACGATGCTCGCGCCGTTGGCGAGCGGGCCGTAGACGATGTAGCTGTGGCCCGTCACCCAGCCGATATCCGCGGTGCACCAATAGACGTCGTCGTCGCGCAGATCGAAGACGAGCTTCGCCGTCCACATCGCTTGCAGCAGATAGCCGGCGGAGGTGTGCAGCACGCCCTTGGGCTTGCCGGTCGTGCCGCTGGTGTAGAGGATGTACAGCGGCTGCTCGGAATCGAACGGCGCAGCCGGGCAATCCTTCGACGCGGCCTTCTCGAGTTCGTGCCACCAGAGATCGCGCCCGTCTTCCCAGGCGACTTTTTCGCTCGGTCCGCTGCACGACGATCGATTTCTCGATGGTCGGGCAATTCTTCAGCGCGGCGTCGGCCGTGTCCTTGAGCGGAATCACCTTGCCGCGGCGGTAGCCGCCGTCGGCGGTAATCAGCATTTTCGATTTGGCGTCGCGCGATGCGATCGACGAGCGCCGTGGCGCTGAATCCGCCGAAGATCGACCGAGTGGATGGCGCCGATCCGCGCGCAGGCCAGCATGGCGATCGGCAGCTCCGGAACCATCGGCAGGTAGATCGCGACGCAATCGCCGGCCTTCACGCCAAGATTCAGCAGCGCGTTCGCGAACCGGCACACGCGTTCGAGAAGTTCGGCATACGTAAATTCGAGCGTCGACGCCGTCCTCGGCCTCCCAGAAGAGCGCGGGCTTGTTGGGCTTCTTTCTCGGCGTGCCGGTCGAGGCAGTTGTACGAAACGTTCAGCTTCCCGCCGACGAACCACTTCGCGTGCGGCAGCTTCCATTCCAGCACCCGCGTATAGGGCTCGAACCAGTCGAGCATCTTGGACTGCTCGCCCCAGAAGCCCTCCGGATCGCGCTCGGCGTATTCGTACATCTTGCGGTATTCTTCGAGCGATTTTACGTGCGCGCGCTTGCTGAATTCCTCCGGCGGCGGGATCGGCTTCTCATCGAGAACGTGGGGATCGAACTCCAGCATTGGTTCCTCCTCGCGACGCCTGCCGCCGGGCCACCCTCTCGGGCGTGATCGGCCTTTGGCCGGGCAATACGTTATTGGACCAGCGCTCATTGGTCAAGGTCCCGGACGGGGCGCAACCGTCCTCCGCTTGTCTGTTGGCATCGGACAGGCGCATTCTAATTTCTGGAACCAAGGGGGTCGCCTCCGGGAATATCTACTGAGCGCCCGGCAGGCCGCCGAAAAGACATGAGATGACGAAGGTCACCGAGTTGACCGATGACGGCCTGCTTGGCCGGATGATCGCTGGCGACGAGGAGGCGTTCACGCTCCTCTATCGGCGCAGGCACCCGTCCATCTACCGGTTTGCCCTGCATATGAGCGGCAATGCCACGATCGCCGAGGACGTGACGCAAGAGGTTTTCATGACGCTGATCCGCGACCCCAAGCGATTCGATCCCGCGCGCGGCACGCTGGGCGGGTTTCTTTTCGGCGTGGCGCGCAATTTCCTGAGGAAGCGCTGGGAGCAGGATCGGCGGCTCGTGGCGCTTGATGGCGACGCGAACGAAATCGGCGCAGGCGCCCGGTCGGCGACGGCTCGAAATGGCGCACGGAAACGGTTCGCATGCGAATGGAAACGGCTAGGCCGGCGCGGCGAGCAGCGGACGAATTCGCCACGCGCGAGACGATCAGCCGCGTGCGCCAGGCCATGGCGACGCTGCCGGAGAATTACCGCGAGATTGTGGTCCTCTGCGATCTCGAAGAGATGAGTTATGAAGAAGCGGCCTCGGCGCTCGGACTGTCCCGGTAGGCACGGTGCGCTCGCGGCTGCACAGGGCCCGGGCCATTTTGCTCGATAAGCTGCGCGACGCGCATACAGCGCGGCGCGTTCCGGCGGTGGGCACATGAGCGAAATAGAAGAAATGAAATCGATGGATTGCTGGCAGTTCGAGGAAATCGTCCACGATCTGGATCGGCCGGGGACGCACGGCATGGCCCTGCGCGAACGCGGCGCTGGCGCATGCGGAGTCCTGCGGCCGCTGCGCGCAGCTCCTGACCGAAACGGAATCGCTCGATCAGGCGCTGCATGCCATTGCGGTCAACCGAAGGCGAGCAGCAAGCGCCGGCCTGGATGGAATCCGCGCTGCTGCGGGAGTTTCGCTGGGCGAAGGCGGGCGCGGCCAAATCCAACCTCGCGCGGCATGTTGCTGCGCTCGGCATCGCGGCGGCGGTCCTGCTGGCCGCGGGTCTTTCGCTGCACCGCTTCGCGCCCGGCATGAAGGGCACCGGGGCCGGGCAAGGCGCACAGCCGAATGTTTCGGTGGCGACGACAAACCAGAACACACAGGGCGCCGTCGAAAGCGCGTCGGATTTCATCGCGCTGCCTTATGCGGACGACCCCGACGGATCGGAAGGCGGCACAGTGGTGCGCGTCGAGCTTTCAGGCTCGGCGCTCGCGTCGCTCGGAATGCCGGTGAGCCTGGCGGGATCGTCCGGCAGCATTTCGGCCGACCTGCTGGTGAGCGACGACGGAACGCCGCAGGCGATCCGCCTGGTGTCTCAGGAAGCGGCGAACTAGGAATTCCAGGGCCACGGAGTCGATGGAGTCATGATGCGGAGAGATTAGCGATGAAGATGAACACGAAGAATAAGAAGACGCGAGCGTGGATCGGACTTCTGGCGATAGCGGCGCTGCTGGCGCCGGGCATCGCGCCCGCGCAGCAGGGAGCGCGTCCATACCGGGGCGGCGACGGCCCGGGGTTCGGCATGGGGCCCGATGACGCGATCGCGATTATGGGTTTTGAAGGCAGCGTCGGCGGCAAGACGGTGACGGGCGCGCCCTTCACCGCGACGTTCACGACGAAACAGACTCAAACATTGGCGGACGGCAACCAGATCCAGCGCAGCACCACCGGAACCATCGCGCGCGACAGCCAGGGCCGCACGCGCCGCGACGTGACGTTGGCGGGAATCGGGCCGTGGGCCGCTTCGGACAAGCCCGCGCCGCACGTGATCGTGATCAACGACGTCGTCGCCAGCACGCAGTACATCCTCAATCCCAACACCAAGATCGCGCACCAGGTGCAGCCGCCGCGATTTGGGCGTCACCGTGGCGGCCGGGAAGGCGCTTTCGAGCACAGAGGGCCGCCCCCGGACGACGCCGAGCCGGATGACGCGGGGCCGCGCCGGAAAGACGTGGTGACGACTTCGCTCGGCACACAGACGATCAACGGTGTGCAGGCCGAAGGCACGCGCTACACGCGCACCATCCCCGCGGGCGCGATCGGAAATCAGAATCCGATCGTGATCACTACCGAGAAATGGTATTCGCCTGATTTGCAGATTGTGGTGTTGCGGAAACACGACGACCCGCGCACGGGCGAAGTCATCACGCAGTTCACCAACATTCAACGCAGCGAGCCCGATGCGAGCCTCTTCGCGGTGCCCGTCGGATTACACGGTGAAGCAGGGGCCGCCGAACTTCGCCTTTCGCGCGGGAGGCCGGCTCGAGCAGTAGCCGAGCGAACGTTCTCGTTCTTTCTCATAGCACCAGCGTGCGGGCGGTCCCCACCACGCTCCGCCCGCAAGTCCCCCCTTCTTAGCGTCGTCTGTGCGGTCGCATATTCTTTCTCGGCGGTCTCCGTGTACTCGGCCCCTTCTCTGTGCACTCTGTGTTTAGCTGGATTGCTCAAATCCGCACAACGGTCAAATGACACCACTGCCCGTGCGGAACAATTCTCCTGATGACAACCGCTGCTATACTTCACTCAAACATGGCGGCGATGAACGAGCGCGAACTCCAGAAACAGCTCGAAGCGGAAGGCTTCGCTCACACTTTCGTCTGGCAGGACGGCCCGAAAGCTTTCTATCCCGATCACACGCACGCGGGCGTGACCGCTCACATCATTCTCGATGGCGAAATGACGCTTACGATGGACGGCGCCTCGCAGACGTATCGCGTGGGCGACCGCTGCGACGTCCCCGCAGGGGCTGTGCATTCGGCCCAGATGGGCCCGCAAGGCTGCCGCTACCTCGTCGGCGAAAAATAGTTGATTTTATGAAGAAGCGGCGAGGGCGCGATCGAGAAGTTCGACTACGTGCAGGACTTCGTGGCCGGTGTGATGAATTGCGGCGCCGGCGCGGAGCTGCAAGATGCAGCCGGGATTTGCGGTGACGATCGCCTGCGATTTCGTCGCGCCCACGGACTCCATCTTCAGCGCCAGCAATTCGAGCGACGTTTTCGTCTCGGTGACGTTGTAGACGCCGGCCGAGCCGCAGCATTGATCCGCAAGCGGCATCTCGACGAACTCAACTCCCGGCACTGCGCGAATCAGCTTGCGCGGCGCTTCGCGAATCTTCTGCCCGTGCGCGAGATGGCACGAATCCTGATACGTGACGCGCAGCGGCAGCGCGCGCATCGGCGCGGCAAGCCCTAGCTCGGCGAGAAACTCGGTAACGTCGCGCATCTTCGCGGTAAATCGCTCGGCCTGCGCGTGCGCGGGATCGTCCGCTGCGAAAAGTTGCGTGTACTCCTTCAGCGTCGAGCCGCAACCGGCGGCATTCGTGAGGATCGCGTCGAAATCGTTCGTTCGAAACGCGGCGAAATTCGCGCGCGCCAGAGTCGCGCGCCACATCGCGCACTCCGGCATGCGCAGGAAGCGCCCCGCAGCAGACCTGCGCCGCTGGCACGACTACCTCGCAGCCGTTCGCTTGCAGCACGCGGATCGTCGCGCGATTCAAGTCGCTGAAAGTGACCTGCGCGACGCAACCCGCGAAGAAGGCCACGCGCGCGCGGCGCACGCCCTGCGCCGGAAATGTCCGCCCGAGCTCGCTGAAGAAAAATATCGCGATCGATCTTCGGCAGCAGCCGCTCGCGGTCGCTCGAGCCCGCAGCAGCCTCAGAATGCCCGTCGCCGCGTGCGAGCGCAGCCAGGCCCGAACGCTGGTAAATCGCGCAACAGCCGCGCAGCCGTGGCGATGCGGCGGGGGTAGGGAAGCAGCCGCCGATAAACGAAATCGCGCGCCACGCGCGAAGGCCACGGGCGGCGGTAATTCTGCGCGATCTGCGCGCGCGCCAGCTCGACGAGCTTGCCGTATTCCACGCCCGAGGGGCACGCGGTCTCGCACGCGCGGCAATCGAGGCAGCGGTCGATGTGCGTGACGAAACCTTCGCCCAGCTCGAGGCGGCCCTCGTCCACAAGCTGCATCTGCCGAATCCGCCCGCGTGGCGAATCCGCCTCCTCGTGCCACAAGCGATACGTTGGGCAATGATTCAGGCACAGGCCGCAGTGAACGCACCGCGAATAATCGGCGTAGGCCGGCTTGTCAGCGCCGGAAAATCCGCTGGGCTGCGACGCCATCGTGCTATATGCCTCCCATGAATCGTCCTGGCGCGAAGACGCCGTGCGGATCGAAGACCTTCTTCAGCGCGCGCATTGGGCCGAGATCGCCGCGCTCCGGCCCCCAGATCGGCAACGCGGCTTTCCATTCTGCCGGACACCAGGGAATCGTCGCGTTTCCGTCGAGCGCCGCGCATCGGGCGAAGATTCCGCCGGTGGCGCGGCCGACGCGCGCGAATGCGTCTTCGTTTCGTTCGAGGGGCAGCAGCGCAAAGTAGATGATGCCGACTCCGCGGGCGAGTGCGGCCCACGGGAGCCCTGCCGCATCACCCGCCTTCGCCGCCGCGTCGAGAAGCGCGCGCATGTTCGTCGGCAGCACGTTCAGCTTGAGAATCGTGGTCGCGGGCGACGATGCAAGTGCGACGGAGACGAACTCGCTCGATACGTCGCGGGGCCGCGAGGAGCCGCTCTTCCTGCAACGGAGCAAACGCTGTGGCGGCATTCTGCTCGGCCATCTGGCGAAGGTCCCGCGCGCAGCGCTCGAGAACGCTTGCCGTTCCGGCAAGGCTCGTGATCGACAGACCACCCACGACTCGAAGGCGAACCGGCGACGGAAAGAATTCGACGGCGCGCGGACTGCAGGATTTCAAGCGCGAGCGGCCGAAGCGCCGAATGCGCAATCGCATGGCGCAGCTCGAGAGCACGAGCGGCGTTGTCGAACGTCGCGACAATCGTCCGCGTCGCGGCCGGAAGCGGAAACGTGCGGAAGTTGATCCGCGTGATCACGCCGAGCGTCCCCAAGCGCGCCGATCATCAGCTTGTGCAGATCGTAGCCGGAGACATTCTTCACCACGCGCCCGCCGCTTTTCGCCGAGGCGCCATCGCCAGTGACGAATTCGATGCCGAGCACGTAATCGCGCGCGGTGCCATAGAATTGCCGCAGCGGCGAATCGACGCCAGAAGCGATGGTGCCGCCGACCGTTGCGCGATCCATGAACGGCACGACGAGCGGAAGGAACTGGCGATGCTCGGCGAGCGCGCTTTCGATGCGGCGCAGCGGAATTCCTGGCTCGACGCTGAGGGTCATGTCGCCGGGATCGTACGCGATCACGCGATCGAGGCGCGTCAAATCGAGCGCGAGATCGTATTGCCGCGGCGCCGCTCCCATGTCGAGTCTTCGTCCGCGCGCCGCACGGAACGATCGCGAGCTTTTCCGCCGCCGCGAATTTCACAATCTCGGCGATCTGCTCCGCTGATTCCGGGCGGACCGCCGCCGGAGGAATCTTGCCGCCGATTGCGTATGCGCCGAGGCCAGTCGGATCGCTGACGACGTTCTGCGACCCGGCGATCTCGGCCAGGCGCGCGCCGAAATAGCGTGCTCGCTGAGTCGTCATGCCGAGGCCGAACCCACGGCCGTGGCTGCGGCCGGGCGCACGTGAATTTCGCCGCAGCCTTTCGCCGAAGGCAACACCTTCGCGGGGTTCAGCAGCCCCTCGGGATTGAAGACGTCGCGCACGCGCCGCATCAGATCGAGATCGACTTCGCTGAAGAGCAGCGGCATCAGGCGGTCCTTTTCCATGCCCACGCCGTGCTCGCCGGTGATCGAGCCGCCCACTTCGATGCAAAATTGGATGATCTCATCGGACGCCGCGACGGCGTTCGCGGAACTGCTGCGGGTCGCGCGCGTCGAAAAGAATGATCGGATGCAGATTGCCGTCGCCCGCGTGAAAAATGTTGCCGATCGAGAAGCCGTACTTCGTCGCCGATCTCGCTGACGCGGCGCAGCGTGGCGGGCAATTTCGTGCGCGGAATCACGCCGTCCTGCGTGTAGTAAGTAGGCGAAAGCCGCCCGACCGCGCCGAACGCGTTCTTGCGGCCCTTCCAGAGCAGATCGCGTTCGCGCGCATCACGAGCCACGCGCACTTCCCGCGCGCGGTGCAGGCGGCAAACGTCCGCCACCTCGGCGGCTTCGTACTCCGCTGATTCGCGCAGCCCATCGACTTCGATCAGTAGCACCGCGGCGCGAGTCCAGCGGAAATCCGGCGTGGACGTAATCCTCGACTGCGCGAATCGTCCAGCCGTCCATCATCTCGCAGGCGGCAGGCGTGATGCCGCGCGCGGTAATTTCAACCACGGTCTCGGTCGCGTCATCGACGGACTCGTAGATCGCGAGCAACGTCTTCGTCGCCTCCGGCAGCCGCGTAAGTTTTACCGTGATTTCAGTCACGAGCGCGAAGGTCCCCTCGGAGCCGACGAAAAGCCCGGTGAGATCGTAGCCTGGCGCATCGAGTGCCGCTGCTGCCGAAGTGCAACGAACTGGCCGCTAGGAAGCACAACTTCGAGCGCCAGCACGTGATTTGTCGTCACGCCGTAGGCCAGCGTGTGCGGCCCGCCGGAATTCTCGGAAACGTTGCCGCCGATCGTGCACGCCTTCTGGCTCGAAGGATCTGGCGCGAAGTGCAGCCCAAGGTGCTCGACGGCGAGGCTCAGGTCGGAGTTCACCAAGCCGGGCTGCACGCGCGCCCGCTGGTTTTCCGCGTCGACTTCGAGAATGCGATTCATGCGGGCGAACGACGTGACGATGCCGCCGTTGCGCGCGATCGCGCCGCCGGAAAGCCCGGTCCCGGCGCCGCGGCCGACCAGAGGCGATGTTATGCCGTTTGGCGAGGCGCACGATGCCGACCACATCCTCCGCCGTGCGCGGAAATACGACGCAATTCGGCCGCGCCATTTCGACCGAGCCATCGTATTCGTAGAGCAGCAGATCCTCGGCCTTGTAGAGCACCGCATCGCGCCCGAGCAGCTTTCTGCAGGTCACGAAGAAGCCGTGGATCGATTGTCGCGAGCGCCATGAGCAGTCTTTCGGCACTATAGTCGCTCGCGCGAGCGGGCGTCAACGAGCGCTCACTCTGGTGTATCCTGTTGGACCGGCAAATCGCCGAGCGGAGTGCGTACGTGAGCAAGCCAAAAGCTCTTGTGGTGCGGCCGCTGTTTCCAGAGGCACGCGCGATCCTCGATCGGCATTTCGACGTCGAATACTGGACACGGCCGGAGCGCATTCCACGCGCGGAATTGCTCGCGCGCGTGGCGGAGAAGGATGCGCTCGTCGTATTGCTCACCGAAAAAGTCGACGAGGAGCTGCTTGCCGCGGCGCCCAAGCTGCGCGTCGCATCCACTGTCTCGGTGGGCTTCGACAATATCGACGTGCCCGCATGCACCCGCCGCAAGGTGGTGACGACGAACACGCCCGGAGTCCTCGACGACACGACGGCCGACTTCGCCTGGACGCTGCTCATGGGAATTGCGCGACGCCTGGTCGAAGGCGACGCTTGGATGCGCTCGGGCACATGGCCGGGGTGGGATCTCGATCAGCTTCTGGGTGGCGACATCTGGGGAAAGACGCTCGGCGTGGTTGGTTTTGGGCGCATCGGCCGTGGCGTGGCGCGACGCTCGCAGGGCTTTCAGATGCGCGTGCTCTACCACGACGAGGTCCGCGTCGCGGCCGACGTCGAAAGGGAATTGCATGCCGAGTTCGTCGATTTCGACCGGCTTCTCCGCGAATCAGATTTCATCTCGCTGCACGTTCCGCTATTGCCGGGGACGCGGCACCTGATCTCGAAGGATGCTTTCGGCAAGATGAAGCCGACTGCATACCTGATCAACACGGCGCGCGGTCCGGTGGTCGACGAAGCCGCGCTCATCGAAGCGCTCGAAGAGAGGAAAATCGCGGGCGCGGCGCTCGATGTTTACGAGCATGAGCCCAAGGTGGATCCGGCGCTCGTGTCGCGCCATGACGTGATTCTCGCGCCACACATCGCCAGCGCATCAGTCGAAACGCGCACAAAAATGGCGGTGATGGCGGCGAATAATGCGACCGCGCTTTTCGAGGGGAGCCGCCCGCCGAACGCGCTCAATCCCGAGGTGCTCGGTTCGTAGCCCCCGGCGAGCAAGTTGCGTTTCACATCATGGAGGAATAATTGCCACTCATCACACGCAATCACGCAAAGCTGACGCTCGAAGGTGCGCGGGCCGTTCTCGCCGCCGCCGAGCTCCACGCGACCGAGATGCAAGTGCCGATGAATATTGCTATTGTCGACGACGGCGCGCACCTTCTGGCCTTCGCGCGCATGGACGGGGCGAAGCCCGCATCCATCAAGGTCGCGCTCGTGAAAGCGCGGGCCGCGGCGATGCGGCGCGCTGCCACCGGCCCGGCGATGTCGGGCGCTCAGGTAAACGTGGCGCTGACGCTGGGCCTGGCGTCCGCAGCGCCCGATCATCAAACGCCGATCCGCGGCGGCTTGCCGCTCGCTCGTCGATGGGGAAGTGGTAGGCGCGATTGGCGTGAGCGCCGGAACGGAAGATCAGGATGTCGAAGTGGCGCGCGCCGGCGTCGCCTGCTTCGAGAAAACCAAGTCTTGAGCCCCGCAATCCGGCGTCAGCACAAAAGGACAACGCGCGAATGGTCGAACTGCTGAAGCATCTCTTCGCCCGCATATCCGATGTGCGCGGGATGATCGAGTGGGGCGGCACGTTTGCAGTGTGTCTGATCATTTTCGCCGAGACGGGTCTCTTCGTCGGATTTTTCCTGCCGGGCGATTCGTTGCTCGTGACTGCGGGAGTTTTCGCGGGCGCAGGCCATCTGAAACTCGCGTGGCTGCTCTCGCTCGTCACGTTGTGCGCGATCGCGGGCGATCAGCTCGGCTACCTGATTGGCTGGAGGGCGGGCGCGACTCTCTACAGCCGCGAGGATTCGCGATTCTTCAAGAAACGCCACCTCGAGGAAGCGCACGAATTCTATGAGGAGTACGGTGGCAGGGCGATCGTCATCGCGCGATTCGTCCCGATCATTCGGACGTTCTGCCCTCCGGTGGCGGGCGCCGCGAAAATGAGTTACCCGCGCTATTTGATTTACGACATTTGCGGAGGCTTCCTCTGGGTCTGGGGCATGGTGCTCGTCGGATACACTCTCGGCCGCACTGTGCCGAATGTCGATTCGAAGATTCACTACATCATCGCCGCCGTGATCGTCCTGTCTCTGTTCCCGGCAGGCATTCATGCCTTGCGGGTGCGCGCCAAAAGAACTTAGCCGCACGGGGGCGGCGCTATGTCGCCCAAAATGCAAAACGGGGAGCCTGGCAGCTCCCCGTTTTGTTCTTTTTCTGTGCCGTGGCGGGCCGAAAGCCGCGCCATCGGTTCGCACCGCAAAAGCGGTGTGCAGATCGGTGTCAAGAATCTAAGTCCGGTGGAGTCATTCCTTTCCTCCGTGTCTTAGCTCCTGCAATTCCGTAATACGCCCGTGCCGGCGGCAACGCAAGCGGAAATTTCCCAGGTCAGCGAGTCTTCCCGCGCGTTGCTCCGCGACCCAAAGTGGCCGGCTGGCGCAGCCAGCGAAGCCAATTAGAGGCGACGCGCTCGATGGACGATAGGGAAGCGGCCAATGAGAGCTGCGCTTTCGATATGTGCACCGCCGTGCTGGAGGGCCGGGGCGCCGCGACCGCAACTTTTCGGACGGGCAGCGGACCATGCGTTCGTGCGGGAGGATCGCGCACCTCGACAACGGCGCGTTTCGTGAGGGCGGGCCCGCTGGCTGCCAGGGGCTTTGCCGGCGTCAGCACGATGTCTTCTAAACTTGCTGCCACGACTGGCAAGGGAATCGGATCCCGTGATGGTTCCTTCGGGGCAACGGGCGGAGCAGGCGCCGGTACTGGGCGGATGATAGCCTCAACAACGGGTCTCATCAATGCGGACACGCTGATTGCTACAGGCGTTACTGGCGTCGCCGCCGAGTCCCTGGGGCTGGCCGCGACGGCCGGCAAGCCAATGGGCTCCGCTGGTGTTTCGTTTCGGCCGGCCCAGGGCTGAGGGACCTTTAGTTCCGGCTGCGGAGTGGCAGCGCTGGGAAGTGCCGATACGAACTCCGCGGACATAGCGTGCGCGCGCTTCGATCGAGCGGCGACCGCGTTCATCATCATCAAGTCGCCGAGCTGCGCGGGCGCGCCGGTGGGCTTGTTCCCGTCGACTTGCAGCTGAAACGCGATTTCTTCGACCGTTTTCGGCGGAATGGGCCGTTGCCGGTCGGCGCAAGCTTTCATCAGCGCCTGCTCGCAAAGCGCGTTGATCACTCGCGGCGTTCCCCGCGCGTAGTAATGAATCGGCGGCGAGCGACTCCGGCTCGAAAGGACACTCTCCGGCGCTTCCTGCCACGCGCAAGCCGGTGCTCGATGTAGAGGCACGTTTCCTCGAGCGACAGCGCGCCAAGCCGGTAACGCACGGCGACGCGCTGGCGCAATTGGCGCAGTTCGGGCAGATTGATTTTCGTATCGAATTCCGGCTGCCCGGCAAAGGACGATCTGCAGCAGCTTTTCGCTCCCCGTGCTCCATATTCAGCAGCATGCGGATCGCTTCGAGAACCTCGGCTTCAGCCCCTGCGCCTCGTCGATGATCAGCACGGCATTCGAATTCGCGCGGTAACAATCCAGCAGCCACTGCTGCAGGCGCACCAGCGGCCCGCATGCGTCGCAGGATCGGGCGGCGCGCCGAAATCCGCCAGCGCCATCTGGAAGAGTGTCGTCCGTTTCGAGATGCGAGTTGAAGATGAAAGCTCGCGGCGTCCCGCGCTGCCGCAGCGCTTCCAGCAGGCTATTCAGCAGGACGGTCTTGCCCGCGCCCACCTCGCCCGTCAGGACCAGCAGGCCCACGCGCGAGCCGATGCCGCACATCAGTCCATCCAGACGCTTGCCGCGTCTGATTCGTCAGCAGCAGGTAACGAGGATCGGATGTGCTGCGGAAAGGATTCTCGCGCAATCCGAAATAGCTCACGAATGCTGGCCGGCGGGACTCGTCGTTTGCAAATATGGAAAAACGCGACAGCGGAAGCGGAGCGCTTTCGGCTGGTGCATGGTCCCTCCCGATGACACCGGTCATTCACTTAGATGGAGCTCCCGGTCGCAAAGCGCGACATTCGCAAAGAAACAAAAGTATGCGGGACGGTGGAAGGGGTGGAATGAAGCTACTTGATGAAAAGCGCTTCGCGGACCTGGTCGCGGCCCACGAACGTCTTCGACGAGCGAAATTTCCCGAAGAGGTCGAGAATCTCGCGGTTCTGGAAAACGTGCGCATGGACCGCAAGCGTAGGAGCAGGGAGGAGCTCCACGGTCTGGCTGTCCATGATGCGATAGCGGTGAAAGCGTTCCGCCGGACGGCTGTGGAAACAGCGCCAGCACCGTGCCGCCGGGATGGAGCATGGTGTAGAGCCGGTCCATCAGGGCGGGCACGACCGCGGGGTCGAAGTAGTCGAGCAAATCCCAGATCAGCACGCCGTGAACGCTCTCCTCCGGGTAGTTCAGGGCTGTATCGATGAATTTCTCTGCCATCGCGGGCAGCGATCGCCGCTCCGTCTCCTCACCTGACCGGGGCCGTGCGCAACCGCTCTTCCTCGGTTGTCAGAAAATCCTTCCACTCGCGCAGCATGTCCTCGCTGGACTACGCGGTAGCCCTTTTCGATGAAAAACGTGAGGGTCGCCTGAGATACGGCCCCGAGATCGAGAATCCGCGGGCGCGGCATGTCACTCAGAAGCCAGAGGAATTCCTTGAGAGCATTGGAGATGCGCACATTCCCGGGAGGCGCCGGACCGATCCCGTCGGTCCCGGCTTTGCCGCCGCTCGCGACGCTGCCGCGGCAGCGGCCGGTGCAGGCGTCTTCGCCGGATTCCCCGGCGTTGTCGCGGGGTTGCTGGGACGGGTTTTGGCCATCCAATTCATCGTCAGCTCTATTATCTGTTCCCTAGGATATCCCGATTCATGTTGCGATGTCGCGACTTATTCGCCTTTTGCGCTCGCGGCGATAGGCCGGGGAGCCTCGGTTTCGGCAGCGCGCGCTGCCGGGACCGCGGTGTGGTCGAGGCGCTCGCCGGCGAGCCCGCCTTGACCATCTCTACTTTTCCCCGCAAGCGAGCGCCGTCGTCGATCCCGATGCGGGGCGTCAACATGCTGCCTTGCACGCGGCTGCCGGCTCCCAGCCGCACACTCTCGCTGGCTTTGATATTGCCTTCCACGGACCCCTCGATGGTGACTCCGCCCGCCTCGATGTCCGCTTGCACTTTCCCGTTGGGGCCGATCACCACGCGGGCGCCGCCGAGGCGGATTTTGCCCTGCAGTTCGCAGTCAATGTATAGATCGGAGTTCCCGGAGATTTCCCCATGGATCTTCATGCCGGCCTGGATCCGGGATGCGCCACTTGCTGCCGGCGCCGTCGTGACAGGCGGCTCAGGCGTTATCGCGCGGGGAGCGGGTGCCGGCGCTGAAATCGATGCTGCCGGCGCAGGCGCAACAGCTGAAGATGCGGGCGGTTCCGGCGTTAACTGCGATTTCGCGTTCCCCCAGCCGGCGGCTGGGGCACTTCCGGGGACGCTTTGCCATCATTCTTATGCCACATGAATCCTCCAGATGAGCCAGGCGCTGCGCTGGGGTGGCAGGCGTCCTATGCAGTACGGGCACTATAGTACAGCGATTGCGGGCTGTAAACGGGGTCTCTGCCCTGAATATCGCCCATATCCCATGACCGAATGGACAACAAGCAGCGCGGAGTCCGTGGTTTGCATCGTCCTCATGGCGCATTTCCCAGAGGCAACAATCATGCCGGCGAACTCGTGCGTGAAAATCACCACGCCGCGCCGCGTCTGCCACCAGTCGATCGGGGTCGTATTCCGAATCGGGCGCCGGCACCACGCGGAACACCGTACCCGCCGGGAACGTGCGCGCGCAGATGTAGCGCGACCGCCGCGTATGGTAATTCGACGTGACCAGCAGAATCCGCTTCCAGCCGCGTTGCCGGATCAACTGGCGAATCGCGATTGCTTCATCCTTTGTGTTTTCGGCGTGGTGTTGGAAGCGAATGATGGCATCTTGTGGCACGCCGTCGCTCTTAGGTCGTGCTCCTCGAGCTCCGAGATCGCAGGCGTAAGGACGCAGAAATCGCCCGCTCGCAACCACTCGCGGCGCCCAGCCCGCCTTGAAAAGCTTCGGCCGCCTCCGCCGCGCGATCGCCGCCGTAGTTGTCGTCGCCAAGAATCACGATCGCGTCGGAGTAGGCCGGGCCGTCATCGACGATCCAGAATCCGCCCGCCAGCCGCAGCAGCGGATGCCGGACCAGGTAAATCACGAAAACGAAGCAGGCGAAGCAAATCAAAAATAGAAGCTTGAAGATAATTCCGCCGCGCTGGGCGTCGCGCGCGGTGGCCCGAGCCGAGCTTTCGAAGCGAAGCGCCACTATTTCGCCGGATCGAACTGGCGCAACCGCTCGGCCGCCTGTTCGGGATGGATTTCGTTGAAATAGACTTCCTTGATGCTGTAGGACTTCGTCCGCGACGGGACGATCGGCAGAATCTCGATGTGCCAGTGGTAGTCGCCCGGCGATGGTGCGCCAGTAATCGCTCAACTCGCCCTTGGTTTGCAGCGTATTCGGCGCCGTGTGCAGCACCAGGTGGTAGTTGTCCGTCACTTTCAGCAGCCGGCGCAGCGAGCGGCCCAGCAGGCTGGCGAGATGCCGGCGATTCTCGCCCGCCGACGGCATCTCGAACAGGTGATTGTGCGTTTTCGGCATGATCCACATTTCAAACGGCACGCGCGAGGCATAAGGACAAAACGCATAGTAATCCCCCACGTTATCCACCACGCGCACCTTCTGCCGGATCTCCTGCCGCAGGATATCGCAGAAGACGCATCGTTCCCGGTCGCGATACCAGTCGCGCGCGGCCCGCAGCTCGTACAAAATCCGCCGCGGCACAAAAGTAGTCGCCACCACTTGCGAGTGCGAATGCGGCCATTCTTCGCCCGCCGTGGGGCCCTGGTTCTTGAATACCGTCATGTATTTGAATCGCGCATCGCGCTTCAGGTCCGCGATGCGAATCGCCCAAGCCTCCAGCACAAGCTGATCTCTTCGTCGGATAGCTGCGCCAATTGCCGGTATGATCGGGCGTTTCGACGATCACCTCATGCGCGCCGATCGCCGCCATGCGGTCGAAGATTCCGTCGGCCGCGCGCGAGGGATCGCCCTCCACCCGGTAGAGCGGCGCAAAGGTGTGGGAACGCCCGCACTTGCCATGGCCCGTGCGGCGGCAGGCTCAAAAGGACATGTGTTTCGATGCGATTTTCAGGGCACAGCGGACACGCCTCAGCCTGCGTTTCCTCCTGTTCCGGATGTCCGATGGCGACCCAACTGCGCGTGATGGGATCTTTTCGTAATTCCATGAGGTCCTTGTTGTATGGTTGTGAAACCGCCATTTTATACCGAAATCCGCCGCCAACAACAGAGAACCGGCCGCCATCTCGAACCGCGCAACGTTCTCCGTGCCCTCTGCTCTTCTGCTGCGTCCTCTGCGTTGAGTTCTGCCGGTCAAATCCACCCGCAGTAAAACGACACGCCGCGAAACACGCAGATAATTTATCAACCACCGCAAACTTTTGTTCTACACTGCGTCGCGAATGCAAATCCTCGTTCGACAAAGGAGGACGTAGCTGAACAACAAGAACCACGCAGTGCCCCGTCGCATCCGTCCGCAAAATGACGGTCCTGCCGATGATCGCCGCCACGTATTTCATGGTCGCCGGCGGCCCCTACGGCCTCGAAGACATCGTGCAGAAGACCGGCTACGCCGCCACGCTCGTGATCCTCATCATCACGCCGCTGCTCTGGAGCGTTCCCGTACCGCCATGATGGTCAGCGAGCTCGCCACCGCGATTCCCGAGGAGGGCGGCTTTTACATCTGGGTGCGCCGCGGCATGGGCCGCTTCTGGGGATATCAGGAGACGTGGCTCACGCTCGCGGGCAGCGTCTTCGAGATGGCGCTCTATCCGAATCTCTTCGTCGATTACATCGGCCGGTTCGCGCCCGCGATGGTCGCCGGGCATCGCGGCCTGATGCTCGGCTTCCTGATGATCGCGCTCTGCACGGCGTGGAATATCCTCGGCGCGGGCGCCGTCGGCGAAGGCTCGCTTGTTCTGAATGTCGCGCTGCTCCTGTCCCGTTCGTCGCGCTTGTCGGTCTTCGCGCTGCACAGCCGGACACGCGGCAAGCGCCGGAGCCGGAGCGATTCCGCTGCGCCACGCCGACCTGCTCGGCGGCATCCTCATCGCGATGTGGAACTACATGGGCTGGGACAATCTCTCGACCATCGCCGGAGAAGTCTCCGAGCCGCAGAAAACGTACTCGCGCGCGATGTTCGGCGCCGTCATTCTCGTCATCGTCAGCTACGTCATCCCGGTCGCCGCCGTCGCGCACACGGGCATCGATCCCAATCGTTGGACCACCGGCGGCTGGGTCGACGTCGGCCGCCTTGTCGGCGGTGAAACGCTCGCGATCGGCATCGCGGCGGCGGGAGTGATCGGGGCGCATCGGCACCTTCGGCACGCTGATGATGTCGTTCACGCGCCTGCCCGCCGTGATGGCCGAAGACGGCTACCTGCCGAAGATTTTCGCGCGGCAGCATGCCGCGAACGCGCACTCCGTGGGTCGCAATCCTGGCGTGCGCCGGTTTCTGGGCCGTGTGCTACCCGCTAGGTTTCGAGCGAAGCCTGTTCCTTGATGTGCTGCTCACCGGCCTGAGCATCCTGCTCGAATTCTGGGCGCTCGCCGCGCTGCGCATCCGCGAACCCCAGCTCGCGCGCCCATATCGCGTGCCGGGAGGACTCGTGGGCACAATCGTCATCGGCATCCCACCGCTCGCCCTGATGATCGCAGCAGTCGTCCGCAATAGCAGGGAACTCGCCGGCGCCACGAATCAATTCGTCATCGGCATCGGGTCGTAGCCGCCGGCGCAATCCTATATTTCGTGAGCCGTCTCGTAGCGCGGGAGAAACCTGCGTAGTCCGCGCGGTTGAAGGTTTAAATGTAGCGCTGCGGCCTTCAGCGCAGCATCTTCGCCTCGGCAACGAGACCAGTCCGGAGCGCGGCGCCCCGGACGTTCTCAAACGCTGCTACCACGCGGACTTTTCAGATTTCGGCTAACTTCGATTGGTCCGCGGCCAATCAATCCGCCATCGTCTCCGGGGCAGCGGCCGCCCACACCAATTGCTTGGGCGGCGTGCCCCTCGAATGGTGATAGAGCGCAGCAGTCCGCTGATAAAAGCCGCGTGTATGCCAGGAGTCCCCAAATGCGAAGCGATGAAAATCGAGGTGATGGCAAAACTCGTGGCAGAGCGTGCTGAAAAATGTCCCGAACGACGTAACGTCCTTCCGAATCGCCGTCCGCATCCACACCCGAATCGACATCGAGTCCGGATGATAATCCCCGAATAACTCCGTCGTGGAACGCTCGCGCACGCGCAGCGGCCTCGCAGCCAGCACGCTCACGCCGCACCGCGGCACCCTGTAAAAATCCCCCGCGCACTGAACGAACTCTCCGCATGTGTGTCGCACGTCGCCCGACATCCCATCCTTCATCGCCTTCTCGATGGCCCGCGCGATTCGCGGCAATCGCTCGTCCGGCGGCAGCGGCATCGCCTGCATCCGGTCGCTTTCGAGGAATGGTCCCGTTTTTCTTGCGAGGAGGCGTGTCCGTCAGCATCGCCGACTATTTTGCACGAACCCGAAAAGTTTTGCGAGGGCGGCGGAACGGCAAAGTCGGCGCGGAAGGAGTTTGTATCGGGATCTCTCTGTGGTCTCCGTGCCTTCTCTGTGATCTCTGTGTTCAGCTTGACTTGTCCGGCAGCGATCAAATGACACGATGCGAGCGAGTACCGGCGATGCGGCGTGCTATTCTTGCCCGCACATGGCTGAATTGGAAACGGACCTAGCCTTCATGGAAGCAGCGCTTGAGGAAGCGCGAGCCGCCGCCGAGCGAGGCGAAGTTCCCGGTCGGCGCAGTCGTCGTAGCCGAAGGCCGCATCGTCGCCCGCGCCGGAAATCGCACCATCGCCAATTGCGATCCCACCGCTCACGCCGAAATCATCGCCCTGCGCGAAGCCGCGCACGCCCTCGGAAATTACCGCCTGCTCGGCGCATCACTCTACGTCACGATCGAACCTTGCGCCATGTGCGCCGGCGCAATGATCCAGGCGCGCATCGCACGCCTGATCTACGGCGCGGACGATGCCAAAGCCGGCGCCATCCGCTCCTGCTTCTCCGTACTCGACCACCCGCAGCTCAATCACCGCGTAGAAGTCGCCTCGGGCGTGCACGCCGACGAAGCCGCCGCAGTCCTAAAAGATTTCTTCGCCGCCCGCCGCTGACCGGCAGCTTGTGGGGAGCCTTTTGTAGCGGCGGGTATGCGCGCCCAAGCTAATCGCCGAGCGGATCTCGAACCATCGCGGGACGCGCGACACAAGTTAGCCCCGCCCGGAAGGGCGGGGAATCGAATGCGGAAAGCTACCCAAGCGCCGTAGGTGCGACACCTGCCCGTTTGCATCTAGCGCGGCGTCGAAGATCTCCGCGCGCCGGTTCTCCGTTGTGACTCCCCCACGCCTTTGCTAATCTAACCAAACCGACCACGCCGCGGAGAGGTGTCTGAGCGGTCGAAAGAGCTCGCCTCGAAAGCGAGTGTAGGGGGAACTCTACCGTGGGTTCGAATCCCACCCTCTCCGCCATTCACTTCACTCAGGCGTGAACTCGGTCCCTCTCCAGCACCCAGAATTTCGGCCCGCGTTCCGCTTCGAGTTTGCCCAGCTGCTCGCGGTGAATCTCGCGCACGCGCGCCGGCGTGATGGCTTCCGATCGATCGACCTCCTCGATCTTGAGGCTGGTCTTGTCCTCGTAAAGGTGCTCGCCAATCAGCCGCGCCCGCTCGTCGTACAGCCACATGAACGCCTGCCAGCTGTAAACGTGATACAGCCTGTCCGCGCGCTCCACGTCGTAGCCAATGGCCTTGAGGTCCGAGCCTGCCGCGAGTTGATGGAAGACGATCTCATCGCACAGCCCCCAGTCCGCGACCGCAAGCCGGTCGTCGGAGTGCCACAGCACCGCTTCGCCGACGCTGTTGTAAAACCCAATCACGCCTTTCTTGCCTTCCACAACGGCGGGATTTGCGCCCCAGCTCACCCGATAGACCGGGTCATCCACCATCATGTCCGGGGCCATGATCTTGCCGTACTCTCCCGCTCCCTCCAGGTGGACATGCCGCCAGAAGTTCAGGAGGATGGCGCGATGCAACGGTTTTGTCGTCTGTTCCAGAAGCTTTGCGGTAGGGATCATGCAGTCATACACCGCTCGTTCGAATCGGTTCATGTTCAGCCCCCGTTTGCCAGATACTCGCGGCCCCAGAATATAGCAGACAACGCAACCAGCTGTGATCGGCCTTTGGCGTTTCGGGTGCCCCTCGGTTTGTAAAGGGTGGGGCCTTGCCCTGTCTGGGCAATGATGACGTCCTCGCACCCCGCTCCCAATCCGTAGGGCCTCTAAGGTATTGACACCGCAAGGGGGTGCGCGTACATTCGCGTTGTAGTGGGTCGTTCCGGTACCTGAGGGAGGGAAAAGCGTGCGTTCGATCGTCCTTGGCGCCCGATCCAGCCTGGTAGCTCTTCTCATAACTGGCCTCATTGGTCTGCCCGCGACGGGGGCAAGCTCGCTGCCGCTCGCGACCGTGGTATCGGCGCAGGCGGCTCTCTTGGCCAATGCCGATGCCGTTCCCGGAGCGGATGTATATTACGACGATGATTTGGTGACGACGGGCGGAGGCTCCCTTCGCTTGGCGGTGGGGACGAGCCAGGTCTATCTCTTGGAAAATAGCGAAGCCGTGCTCCGCAAGAATCAGGGCCAAATCGAGGCCAAGATGTATCGCGGCACGGTTGGATTCTCTACTTCGGCGCCGGACAATCTCGCGGTCGAGACTCCCTTTGGCGTGGTGCGCGGCGCGGATGGTTCGCATGTGCTCGGCCAAATTGCGCTGTCGAGCTCTCCGAATACGAGCGCGGAAAAGATCGAGGTCACCTCCTATCAAGGCACGCTGGTGGTTGTCGACGGTGCAGGCGTGTCGAAGAAGATTGAGGAAGGCCAGAGCTACATCGGCACGATGGCTTCCGATGCCGGCGGCGGTGGCACCGATGCCAAGGTTCAAGGCGTTGGCGGCACTGGCACCAACTGGAAGCGCGTCGCAGCGGTGGCCATACCGATTCTGCTTGTGGCCGGTGGCGGCATCGCTCTTTACGTGAAGGGCTCAGAGAGCTGCCCACAGCCGAAGTGCACTGAATAAGCCGGCAATTCGCGCCGTGAATCTTTCGCGGCCAACGTTCTGAGACAGCTTTCAGCCCTTTAGAAATGCGCTGATTTGCGCGGCAACGGAATGAATCGCGGCACCCGCCGGCAATAATCTTCGTAAGACGCCCCGAACCGCGCGCGCAATTCTCTCTCTTCCATCAAAATCGCCACAAGCATCAACGCCGTCCACGCCCCGGCCACAATCCAGCCGCGCGTGTGCCCGCCAGCAGGCACGCCCCTGCCACCGCCAGAAATGACCCCGCATATCGCGGATGCCGAATCCAACGCATAAATCCCTTGCGTTCCGCCAATTCTCCCGCCCCGGACAATTCCGTCTTTCCCCACCAGACGCGCCGTGCCCAGATCGCGATGTACCCGCCAGAAAATCAAAGCTCGAAGGCATCAGGATGAGCCCCGCGACGATCGCCGCCATCGCCGGCCGCCGAGCCGCGAAAAATCGCGCGCCGGTAGAGAATCAAACCTGCCGTCACCGGCGACCACGAAACCAATAAGCCCGTCGCGAACGCCGCCGCCGGACGCGCTCGCCAAAATCTTCCGAACGGATGCACCGCGAACCAGTAGATCGGGATCGGCAACTGCAAAAACATCACGATGGCAGACAACCAGCCGAAAAGGCTCATGGCGCATCTTAGTGGCAGCCCGATTCGCGGCACAAGGCCATTCCGATTTCGTCCGCGCATCCTGCCTTGTGTCCCGAGCAGCGCCAACATATCGGGCGCGAAGATTCGGCGGCACGGGATATAATAAAATTGTTTTGCTCGGGGCAATTTGTTCTTCCTGAGGATAGGCGAATGATGAAGGGACTCGACGCCCGGCGGCGCCTCGCGGCGTTCGTATGCGCCGCGGGCCTCTTGCTGCCGGCCATCGTCGCGCGCATCGTGCCGCGCGGACGAGCCGTACGCGCCCAGCCGCAACTACGCGCTGCAGGATATCCGCACGCATCTGTGGTTTGATCTCGACCATCGCGCGGTCCACGGTCGAAGTGACGGAAAGCATCTCCGCGCTTCGCGACAACGTTTCGCAGCTCGCGCTCGATTCAGTCGACTTGAAGATCGAAAGCGTCGAAGTGGACGGCAAAGCCGCCAAATTCTGCGGTCAATCCGAAAAAACTCGTGGTCTCGCTCGATCATCCCGCAAACCGCGGCGACCATCGCGAAATCGACATCCGCTACGAAGGTCAGCCGAAGAAAGGCATCTACTTCATCCTTCCGGACCGCAATTATCCCCAGCAGCCCAGCGAGATTTGGACGCAAGGCGAGGCCGAAGACACCCGCTATTACATTCCGCTCTACGATTACCCGAACGACCGCACCACATCCGAAATGATTCTCACGGTTCCCAGCAGCTGGATCACCGTCTCTAACGGCCGTCTCGTCGGCGTGAAAGACGAAGCCGACGGCACGAAAACCTGGGACTGGAAGGAATCCCAGCCCATCTCCACGTATCTGATCTCCGCAATCGCCGGAGACTTCGTCGAAAAGGACGATACGTGGCATGGACTCACCCTGCGTTACATCGTCCCGCGCGGGGAGGTCCCACGATCGACCCAACATTCGAGCGCACCAAGGAAATGCTCGACCTGTTCTCCTCCAAGCTCGGCGTTCCGTATCCTTGGGCGCAGTACGCGCAGACTTCCGTCGATGATTTCGTCGAGGGCGGCATGGAAAACGCCAGCGCCACCACGCTCGCCGTCGATAATCTCGTCAATCCCAGGCTCGCAGCCGAAGAGCACATCGGCACCGACGACGTGAATTCGCACGAGCTCGCCCACCAATGGTTCGGCGATCTCGTCACCTGCAAGGACTGGGCGAATCTCTGGCTCAACGAAGGCTTCGCCACCTATTTCGAGCATTACTGGATGGAGCAGCACTATGGCGTAGGATGACGCTGACTACGAATTCTGGCGCGACCAGAACGCCTGGTTCCACCAGCCGCGCTTCTTCCCGGTGCCGATCCTCAACCGCCATTTCGACGATTCGACCGAGTACGAAGGCAACGTCTACAACAAGAGCGGCTGGGTCCTGCGCATGCTCCGCGAAAAACTCGGCGACGACGATTTCTTCCGCAGCCTGCACGATTACCTCGAGACCAATCGCGGCCAAAACGTCGTCACCGCCGACCTGCAAAAGTCGATCGAGCAAACCACCTCGATCAACGTCGATCGATTCTTCCACCAATGGATTTATCGCGCCGGCGCGCCCGAGTTCGAAGTCAGCTACACCTACGATCCCGCATTGCGTCAGGTCAATATGGACGTGAAGCAGACGCAGGATGTCCAGCGGCCTCGTCGAGCTCTTCGATGTTCCCGATTCAGGTGGAAATCGCCACCGCCAGCTGGACGAAACACCTATCCCATCGACGTCAGCGCAGCCGAATCAAAGCTTCACCTTCCCGGCCGATAGCGCGCCCCTGATGGTCGTCTTCGACAGAGGCGACCAGATCTTCAAGAAAGTGGACGTTCCGAAAGAGCACGGCGCTCTTGATCTATCAGTTGAAGAACGGCGAGACAGCGCCGGATCGCGCCGATGCGGCGGTCGCTCTCAGCGGCGATCGCGACGATCCGCAAGCCATCGCCGCGCTGGGCGACGCCGCCTTGCACGATCCCTTCTGGGGAATTCGCGTCGAAGCGCTGCACGCCCTCGGCAGGACGGGCGGCGAAGATGCCGAAGCCCAAGTCCTCGCGGTTCTAAACAGCGAAAAAGAGCCATGGGTCCGCGACGTCGCAGCCAGCGTCCTCGGCAATCTTCAAGGGAAACTCGTCCGCTGCGTCCCGCTTGGCGGAGATCGTCTCAAACGATCCCGCCTATACCGTTCGCTCCGCGGCCATCGAGTCGCTCGCGGCCATCAGAGCCCCCGGCGCGTACGACATTCATCGCCGCTTCCGTGAAGGCCGACTCCCCGGACGACATTCTTCGCCGCGCCGGGCTTCACGCTTTTGGCCTGCTTGGCGACGATCGCAGCGTCCCGATCCTTCTCGCTTGGTCGGCCGCCGGAAAGCCGCTGCGCTGTCCGCCAGGCGGCGATCGGCGCCATGGCGGCGCTCGACAAGAAGCGATAAGTCGATCACCGAAGCGCTCGTCTCCTATCTTCAGGACCCGCGCTTCGACGTCCGCCTCGAGGCCATTTTCGCTCTCGGCGCGCGCGGCGACCAGGACGCCGTCGCTCCCTCGAAAATATGCTGAAGAGTGGCCAGCTCACGCAGGGCGAAGAGCCATATATCGAGGAATCGCTCGCCGTCCTGAAGTCTGGACTGCGAGATAATTCGCGCGCAAGTCACGCCGCGCCAATCAAAGTCGAGGATCGAAGCACCTGTGGAGTGCGGCGGCTTGCCGCCGCTGTTTGCCGTTCGGGCTTGCCCGGACGTGCTGCACCCACGAGCCATCGCCACGATTTTGTTGCGCAGGCGCCAGCGGCCGGCGTGATTATTGAAGGTTCACGCCATCAAGATTCGCAGATCGCGCAAATTATTCCCGGTCGGCCCTGTCACAATCGCATCGCCCAGCCGCTCGAAGAAGCTGTAAGCGTCGCTGCGCCGCATAAAATCCTCCACCGCCGAGCCCGGCGTTTCTGCGCCCGCGCCAAAGTCTCTCCGTCCGCCACAGCCCCAGCCGCCGGGCTGTTCCCGTCGATTCCATCGGTGCCCGCGCTCAGCACCGTGATGTCCTTGCCCGCAATCTTCGGCACGCACGCGAGCACGAACGCCGATTTCGCCCGCCGATTCCGTCGCCCGTCACAGGACTGCTCAGCTCACCATCCGCCAGCACCGCCACGCGATGATGCGGATTCGTCTTCTTCTGCGCCGCCAGCTGCGCGAGCAAATAGTCCGCCGCTTTCTCAATCGGCCAGCCGTCCGTCGAATCGTCGCATTCGCAGACGAATCCCTCCGCCTCGCACGCATGATGCGCCGCGTGAAATAGGTCGTGAACGCTGAGCACGCGCACGAAATGCGCGCGCGCGAACGCCGGATCGCCATCCTTTGGCGTCTCGCGCAGCCCATGCTTCTCGAAAATCGCGCGCAGGGAAGCCGGCAGCTTGGCCACCAGTCCGCACGCTTGCGCCACGCGCTCCGCATCGAGCACCGTGCTCGGATCGGGCAACGTCGGCCCCGACGCGAGCGCGGACTCCTCGCCCAGCGGCACGTCGCTGATCGCCAGCGTCAATTTCACCGAACGCAGAGCCGCCGCAGCCAGCCTCCCGCCCTTCGTCGCGGAAAGATGCTTCCGCACCACATTGATTTCCTCGATCGGCGCGCCGCAAGTCACCAGCGCAGCGTGCAGCGCCTGAAAATCGCCAAGGCTAATCGAAGGATCGAGCGGCTGCTCGACCATCGCCGAGCCCGCCGCCCGAAATCAAGGAAGACCACCAGCGTTTTCTCATCGCATCGCGCCAGCCGCTCCAAAATCGCGCGCCCCGCGGCAAAGCTCCCCTCGTTCGGGATCGGATGCCCGCCCGTAAACGCCTGCCATCCCGGCAGCGGCGCGGCTGGCCGCGGGACGGCGCAACGACGATCCCCTCCACCGGGAACTCCGGCGCAAGAATCCCCACCAATCCCCGCGCCATGGCGACGGACGCCTTACCGTAAGCGATAGCCAGGATCGTCCTGAACGCCCGCAAGTCGAGATCGCGTCCCCTGCCCGGATTGTGGCCCCGTCGCGGTCCAGATGCCTTTCGAGCGCCGCCCCGATGTCGATCCCCGCCAGCGTTTTGTGGAAGGCGTTCTGCGCGAGTCGCTTCATAAAAGCCACGCCCACAATATCAGAAAACTCGTAGCCGGAAGGTCCCAGGTCCCGGTAGTACTTTGCTCCCAGCGGTTTTAGCCCCCTGTACCATTGGCCGGTCCGGCCCCCTGTACGAAGATGCAGGTGTTCGAAGCTAAGCATCTTCTGAGGGGAGGACTTGATGGAAGGTGGATACGCAGTTTGGATGGGGCAGCCGGTGATTCTTCGAGTTGCCGCTGGTGATCTCCGGGTGCCGCTGCGCGGGCGTTTGCTGTCGGAGACCGATGACGCCGTTCGCCTGCGCATCGCCGATAGCTGGGATGTCGACGTTTTCAAGTCCATGGTCGTTGCCGTCGAGCACGACAACCCGGTTTACGTAGTGAACTAACGGGGAGGCGCCATGAGCGCGATTGCCAGGCCCGATTGGAATGTCCAAAACGACGGCCTGACGGCGCGACTCTCCCATGCCTCCGGCTCTTGAGGAAACGGCAATGCGGGAAAAGCTGGCCGCCATCCGCGACACGATGATCGTCCTGAGCCTCCAGTTGGTTTTCAGGACGGTCATGCTGCTCCGACGCTGGAATTACTGACGGCGACGGCAAGTACGCAGGCATAAAAGCTCGAATTCAGTAGATTTACTTTGACCAAGCTTCCGGCCCATAGCCCCTCTCACCCCCGAATCCCGGGTCTGCTACCCCTCAGACCCGGGGTTTTCTCTTCTCTTGTCACTTCTCCTCGACATCGCAAATTGACGAAACGGCCGCCCATAACGACGATACCTGCGCATACCCAAAGAATGTCCTATCTTGAACACTTTTGCAAATATCAACGAATGCCATGATGACACGTGTGTAGGTCATATGCTATACGAGTGTCTCCATTCGTGTGAGCGACTCACGGCTTTTCAGCCCGCGCGAAACTCACAAAGAAGCCATGGGGAGTCGGCCCGGTTCGCAGCTCGCGGTATGCCGGCCGACGAAATATGGCCTTTATCCAGGAGCCAGCTTGATGAGAATCGCCGGTGTTGGGAGCGCCTTCCCGAAACGCTACTTCAAACAGGAAGTTATTACCGACGGCACTTGAAGAACTATTATCGGGATCGTTGCCGAATCCCGGATATTCTCGACCGGCTTGACGAAAGCATGAAGGTCGACGGGCGTTTCCTCGTCCGCCCCATCGAGTTTCTACGAGAACATGCAGACCTGGGGCGAGGCCAACGACGTCTGGATCGAAGCGGGCATGGAACTCGGCGAAACGGCCCTCTGCCGCGCCCTCGCCGCCGCCGGTCATCGAACCCAGCGATCTCAGCGCCATTTTCGTCACCTCGGTCACCGGCATTGCCGCCCCCTCCCTCGATGCGCGCCTCGTGAATCGCATGGGTCTCTCTCACCAACATCAAGCGCATCCCGATCTTCGGACTCGGCTGCGTCGCCGGCGCCGCCGGAATCTCTCGCGCTGCGGACTACGTTCGCGCATATCCCAAGCAGGCCGCCGCGCTCCTCTCCATCGAGTTGTGTTCGCTCACGCTCCAGCGCGACGATGTTTCCATGGCGCACCTGATTTCCGCCGTGCTCTTCGGCGATGGTGCCGCCGCCGCCGTCGTCACCGGCGCCGAGCGTCCATCGACCGGGCCTGAGATCCTCGCCACGAAATCCATCCTGTATCCCAATACCGAGCGCGTGATGGGTTGGGACATTTCCGAAAAGGGTTTCCAGATCGTTCTTTCCGCCGAAGTGCCCGATACCGTCCGCCAGCATCTTGGCGAAGATGTCGACACATTCCTCGGCGAGCAGGGTTTGACTCGCGGCGACATCAAGACCTGGGTCATGCACACCGGCGGCCCCAAAGTTCTCGAAGCCACCGGCAGACGCGCTTGGGCCTCACGCCGAAAGACCTCGAAGCTTCCTGGGAATCCCTCCGAAAAGTAGGCAACATTTCGTCCACTTCCGTGCTCCTAGTCCTGGAGGATGTCTACAAGCACCGGCGTCCAGCGCCCGGCACCTTGAGCATTCTGGCCGCAATGGGCCCAGGCTTCTGCTCCGAATTGGTTCTCCTCCGATGGTAGGAATATCTGAAACACGCGGTCCAGACGGACGTGTTGATCGTCGGAGGCGGCCCGGCCGGGCTTGCGGCCGCCATTGCCGCGCGAGCGAGGGGCCTGCGCGTCACGCTCGTCGATTCTCGTATACCCCCAATCGATAAAGCCTGCGGAGAAGGTCTGCTGCCCGAAGGCGTCGCGGCGCTCCGCAATCTCGGCGTCGATCTCGATTCCGCATCGCCCAACCGCGTTCGCCGGCATCCGTTTCTCGGACGAACATTCCTCCGCGAGCACGCGATTTCCTCGTGGAACGGCGTTTGGCATCCGCCGCACGATCCTGCATAAATTGCTTCGTCGACCGCGCCATCGCGGCGGGCGTCTCGTTGGTGTGGGGCGCGCGCGTTTCCGCATTCGACGCCGCGCGGCGCAAAAGTAAACGGCGAATGGATTCGCTGTTCCTGGCTGATTGGCGCGGATGGCCAGCAATCGGGCGTTCGGCGTTTCGCGAAACTCGGGCGAAATCTTCGCGGCCCCACGCGCTTCGGTTTCCGCCGCCATTACGCTGTCGCTCCGTGGACCGATCTCGTCGAGGTCCACTGGGGCCAACGCTGCCAGATGGTGATCACTCCCACCGGCGCCGAGGAAATCTGCGTTTCACTCTTTCACCAGCGACTCGCATCTGCGCATCGATGGCGCGTTGCTGAATTCCCGGCAGTCGCGCGCCGTCTGCGCGACGCCCAACCCGTTTCGACGCAAGCGGGCGCCATCACCTCGCTCGGCCGCGCCCGCGCTGTCGACCAGCGGAAAGTATCGCGCTCGTCGGCGATGCCTCCGGCACGGTCGATGGCATCGCCGGCCAGGGCCTCAGCCTCGCATTTCAGCAAGCGCAGGCGCTCGGCGAGGCGCTTGGCCGCGGCGATCTCGCGCTTTACGAGTCCGCGCATCGCCGCATCATGCGCAACGCCGCGCGCATGACGCGCCTCTTGCTCCTCATGAGCTCGAGCGCCATGATTCGCCGCAAAGCGATGCGCCTTTTCGCCGCGCACCCAGGCATCTTTTCCTGGCTGATCTCGGTTCACGCGGGGCAAGCTTCGCCCGACGCGCTCGGCGCCGCGCAAATCCTCGATCTCGGCTGGCGCGCGCTGTGGGCCTGATCGCGCCGTCCAGACGCTATCTGTACGTCGCCGCGCTCGCCGCTTCCGCGTTCCTGTTTGCACCCGCTCTGCGCGCGCAGGATCTAGTCGTCAATTTCGATCCCGCCACAACGCAGGTCGAGTTCACGCTCGCAGCCACGCTCCATACCGTTCACGGCGTTTTCAAGCTGAAGAGCGGCCAGATTCACTTCGATCCGGCGACCGGGAAAGCGGGCGGCGCCGTGATCCTCGACGCCACCAGCGGCAATACCGACAACAGCTCCCGCGACCAGAAAATGCACGCCCAGATTCTCGAAAGCGCGAAGTTCCCCGAGATTGCATTCTCACCGACGCAGGTGACGGGCCCCATGGCCGACATGCTTGCCGGGAAACCAGTGCAGTTACAGGTCGCGGGTGTCTTCCGCCTCCACGGCCAGGATCATCCGATGATCATTTCGATCACGATGGCTCCCGCCTCGGGACCCTACCAGAGCGGTCAGCTCGAGGCCTCCACAAAATTCGACGTCCCCTACGTGAAATGGGGACTCAAGAATCCAAGCACGTTCATCCTGCGCGTAAGCGACACGGTGAGCCTCGAAATCCACTCCACGGTGCAACTATCGCGCCCCAACGCAAACCGCTAATGCGCACTCTGAATTTTCGGGTGCCCCATCCTCGGTTTGTGAGGGTGGGGCTTTTGCTTAGCGGCTCTGTTGCTTCCGTTGCGCGTCACACTTTCAAAATGAGCTTCCCCGTAGTCTGCCGCGACTCAAGCAACTGATGCGCTTCCGCCGCCTGCGCGAGCGGCAACACCCGGTCGATACGCAGCTTCAGCCATCCTTCCCGCATGCCGGCGAAAACATCGCGCGCCCGGCCAAGAACCTCGTCTCGTGTGACCATGAAATTAAAGAGCGACCCTCCCGAAATCGTCAGCGCTTTCATCATCAGCGAATTGGGAACCACCGCATCCGCCGGCCCGCTCGCCATTCCGAAGATCGTTGCCCAGCCGCGATGCCGCAGCGCATCGAGATTTTTCGTGAACGTGCTTTTCCCCACGCCGTCGATAATGTAGTCCACTCCTTTGCCCCCGGTAAGTTTCGTCGTCTCTTCGACGAAATCCTCCGTCGTGTAATTGATCACGTGATCGGCGCCCGCCTCGCGCGCGATTTTCGCTTTGGCCTCGGTTGAAACCGTGCCGATCGCCACCGCGCCCAAATGCTTCAGCCATTGCACGAGCAGCAGCCCCATGCCTCCGGCCGCGGCATGCACCAGCACCGTCGAGCCGCGCTTCACCGGGTAGAATTCGTGCAGCAAATAGTGCGCCGTCAGTCCCTGCAGGATCACGGCGGCGCCATCTTCGAAGCTCATTTCCGTCGGCAGCGGCGCGAGCTGTCCCACTTTCACGGCGTGATATTCCGCGTACGATCCCAGCCCGCCTGCGTACGCGACCCGATCGCCCGCCTTCACCTCGCTCACGCCCTCGCCGGCCGCTTCCACCACGCCCGCCCCTTCGATTCCCGGCGTGAACGGGAAGGGAATCGGTGTGCGCGCCGAACCATTTCGGTAGTAGATGTCCGCGAAATTCACGCCGGCCACGTGCACCCGAACCAGCGCCTCCCCGGGCCCCGCTTTCGGCTGCGGAATATCTTCTAACTGCAAAACGCTCGGATCCCCCGCTCGAATTGCCCGTATCGCTTTCATTCACGATCTCCTTGTCAAGCGGCCGCAATTATCCGGCGCGGATTCGATCGCGGCAAGCGCGAAGAATCGTAGTAACCTGTTACCTGCACTTACTGGAACATACGGGGGAAAAATGAAAATCGGAGCGCGCAACAGGATCGTCGGCAAAGTGACGCAAATCAAAAAGGGCTCGTTAATGTCGATCGTGCACGTCGATGTCTCCGGCCCAGCGCACATGGCCTCGGTGATGACTATCGAATCCCTGAAGGAACTCGGCCTCAAGAAGGGCGACAAAGTAGAAGTCGTCGTCAAAGCAGTAAACGTCCTGCTAATCAAAGCCTAAGACGCTCGCGCAGGCCGGTTTTCATTGCGCGCGTCATCCTGAGCGAAGCGAAGGATCTCTCTTGGGGTTCACGCGGACGCTAGACATCCTTCGACTTTCGCTCGTACCCCGCGCAAGCAATCACGGGCAACCGCGGATATTTCGGAAACGCCGGATCGGTGCGCGATCGCTCGCAGAGCACAAACTGCGACCCGCGCGCCGATTCAATCCTCCGCGCGAAATGCGCAATCGCCGCAAAGCCCTTCCGGCGCGATCGTGTTTTCGAGGGTGCGTTCTTCCGCCACAGGTGGCCAAGATTCCTCTAGGCGCGCTCGTCGGTTAGCAGCAGCTCTTTCGCGCGCTGCGCAGCCTTCACCACCGCCTTGATCAACGTGACCCGCAACCCGCCCTCTTCGAGTTCGAGAATCCCGTCGATCGTGCACCCGGCCGGCGTCGTCACGGTATCCTTCAGCAGCGCAGGATGGTGCCCCGTCTCGATCACCATTTTCGCCGCGCCCAGCGTCATCTGCGCCGCAAGCAGCGTCGCAAGCTCGCGCGAGAGCCCCACCTTCACGCCGCCCTCCGCCAGCGATTCCAAAATAATGTAAATGAACGCCGGCCCGCTCGCCGAAAGCCCGGTAATCGCGTCCATGTTCTTCTCATCGACCACCACCGTCTTGCCCACCGCATCGAAAAGCCTCTTCGCGAGCTCCACATGCTTCTGCGCCGCATGCTTCCCCGGCGAGATCGCCGTAATCCCCGCGCCTACCAGCGATGGAGTATTCGGCATCGCCCGAATCACGGGCACCTTCGCCTTCAGCCGCCGCTCGATGTACTCCGCGGGCACCGAAGCCGCAATCGAAATCAGCAATTTGTCCGCGTTCAACTCCGGCGCAATTTCGTCCATCACGCGCCCCACGATCTGCGGCTTCACGCACAGCAGAATCACGTCCGCTTTCTTCGCGGCCGCGCGATTGTCGGTCCCCAGCGCAAATCTACGACGCAAAATTCTTCCGCTCCGCGCTCGCCATGCGCCACCGTCGCGAATAAGATTCTTCGGCGAGACGAGCCCCTGCTTCACGAGCGCTTCGATCAAAATCCCGCCCATTTTCCCCGCGCCGATCACCGCCAGGCGCACTTCGCTCGATTTTGCCATTCGATCTTTCCCCTTTCGCGCTCTTGGTCGGTGATTCGATCAGGAAGGCCGCGCGATTCCCCCGCGCGCGCCCATTCGCGCTATCGACGCGCTCGCTGCTCGCGTCCCGGGCACGGTCGCCCCGCAAACCATGTCAACCATGAAAGCCATCTGCAACGAAGCATGCCGCATGATACAGGAGGACCGAGCGCCCGCCAAAGCCTTCCGCCACATTGTGGAACCATTGCGTGCTCTGAAAGGAATCATTAGCGTTGTGAAAATGTTGCCGACTCGCGCTGGAATCGCCGGCTCGGGCGGAATTTACGAGGTCATTTTCGCTATGCTCGGAAAAAATCGCACTTCGACTGAAAATCCGCACTTGGCTTTGCGTTCTCGCACTTTCAACTCTCGGCCTCGCTTTCTCCGCTGGTCGCGCGGCAGCGCAAGCCCCTGCACGGCCCGCGCCGGGCGCCACTCCGTCCGATTCGCCGGCCTCGTCGCCGGTGCCAAGCGCCGCCGCGCAAATCGGCGGCCACCCCAATCTCGCCGGCAATTGGACCCTGAACAAAGATCAAAGCGACGACCCGCGCGAGAAAATGCGCGAAGCGATGGCCAATTCAGGTAACGGCTCGGGCGGCGGTCGTGGCGGCGGCGGGGGAATGGGCGGCGGTGGCGGCTATGGCGGCGGGCGCGGCGGTCAAGGCGGAGGCCGCGGCCGCGGTCAGGGCGACATGTTCGCCGATTTTTCGCAGCTCGCGATCGTGCAAACGCCCACATCCGCGAAAATCACCGGTTCATCCGGCCGCGTCCTCGCGATCTTCGATTCTTCCGCGTCGAGTGGCTCGAGCGATTCCAGCAACGCCGCCAATTCGAGTGACTCAAGCGACTCCGAAAGCGCCGGGCGCGGCGGCAGCCGCAAATGCGCGCCGGCCGCCGCCAGTTGGCAAGGCACTCAGCTCGTTGCCGTCACGCAGGGCAGGCGCGGAGGCTCCACCACGCGCACCTACGAGCTTTCTCCCGACGGCAACCAGCTCTACGTCACCACTAAAATGGATAACCCGCGGCTCCAGCAGCCGGTCACATTCCGCTTCGTCTACGACGCCGCAAGCGCCAATGGAGGCGGAAGCCAATAACGCGTGCGCTGTTCTCCCATGTCCCGGCCCGCTCGAAGATCAAGACCGAGGCGCTCCCACCCGGTGCGTCTCGTGCGGGCCGGGGCGCCACATGGATGAAGAATCGCCCACTGTGCCAGTTCGGCTCGCAACGTGTCGCCGGCATTTTCTTGAGCTCATGTGGCGCAGGTAACCCATTCTCCGCGTCGGGCGTCGAAGAGGGATATTCGCGCGGTTTACTCGGTTGTTTGGCAGGTACGATAAGCAGCAAGGAGATTGTCGTGTATCGCCGAATCTCCCAAAGCGCCGCTGGTTGCTCTTGTCGCTTCTCGCGATCTCGACTTCGAGCCTCGCCCAGCAGCAAAATTCGCAGCCGGCGCAAAACAGGCAGCCGGCTCCCGCACCTGCCGCGCAACAGGCGCCGAAAGCTTCCGTCACCGCCACCGGCTTCGTCAAAACCACGGATGGCTCGCCCGTTCCCAGGCGCCACGCTCAAGTTGACCAATGACGACACGAAGCAGATCTGGGTAAGCTGGACCGACGAATCGGGCAAGTTCGAGTTCCCGTCGATCACGCCGGGGCATTACACGATCGAAGCCACGCAGCTTGGTTTCGTCTCTTCGTCGATCGAAGCGCAATTCTCCACTCCGCCGCCTGAGCCGCCAACCTTGCAGCTCTCCATGCACGTCGCGACGCTCGCGGAGCTCGCCGCGCCCGGCCGGATCGAATCCGTCCGGAGAGCGGTCGGCACAAAGGCCCAACGGTGCCGGGCCGGGTACCGGGCAGAACGCAGCGAATGGCGGCCCGGGAGGTTCCGGTCGCTCCGGGCGGGCGCGGCGGACAGGCGGCGGCAGGCGAGGAGGACAGCTTCCTCCAGGGCTTGTTGAACGCCATGCAGCAGGGCCTGGCGGGCGGGGGCTTTCAGCAGACGGACGTGACGGGCGCGTCGGAAGCCGGCGACCAGGGCGTCGAGCGCAAACGCCCCCGCGCCCCCGGCCGCGGGCGGATCGTCCGATTCCTTCCTGCTCCAGGGAACGGTCGGCCAGGGGCTCTCCTACAACGCAGGTGGCGTTCCCGGCGGGGGTTTCGGTGGGCCGGGCGGGCCCGGGAGGCCCTGGTGGGCCAGGCGGCGCCGGTGGGGACGCAGATCGATCACCGGGAGGCGCAGCCGGACAGATGTTCGGAGGCTGGCGCCGGGCCGGGTGGCGGAGGTCCCGGCGGTGGCGCAGGCGGTGGTGGCTTCGGAGGCGGCGGGCGCGCAGCGCGCGGCATCGCGATCTTCAATACCGGCGCAGGTGCCGGGCGCGGCGGCCAGCTCGGCCGCTCTTCCGCCAGCAGGCCAACCGCATCCGCTACAGCTTCTACGACCGCTACGAAAACTCCGCCTTCGACGCGCGCCCTTACGCCATCACCGGAGCGCCTGCGCCGAAAATCGGCCACTACGACGAACGCGTCGGCGGCAACATCGGCGGCCCGCTGGTGATTCCGCACATCTACAACGGAGCCGATCAGCACCTATTTCTTCCTGAACTACCAGCACGAGACGGTCAGAACGCGATCAACTCGTTCTCGACCGTGCCCACGCAAGATGAGACGCAACGGCTGCTTTCGCCGCCGGCAGCGTCTTCGAGCCGTTCACCACTACGCCGATCACCACGACCGTCGCCGACTATGTCGCGGCGGGCGACGTGCAAGTCCCTATCGATCCCGTTGCGCAAAAGCTGCTTGCGCTGATTCCGGCCCGACGTTCCGGCCAAACGCGATCACCCAGAATTATCTTCTGCAAGCCACCACGCCCGAAAACACCGACCGCGTGAATGGCACGATCCTTCACACGATCAACCGAAAATTCAACGTGAACGGCAGCTACAACTTCAACTCCGAGCGCGAAAACACCCTCAGCAACTTCGCCGATATCGGCGGGAATCAGTCCACGCGCAGCCAGAATGTGACGCATCGGGCTTTCCCACAATTGGTCGTCGCGCGTCGTCGAATCCACCAGCGTCAATTGGAGCCGCAACCGCATCAAGCTGTGAGCGACAATTCCTATAACACGCATTCTCGCCCGCCAGCCTCGGCATTGATCTGGGACCGGGCGTCGTCCTGCCGCCCGATCGATTACGGCATCCCGCAGGTCAGCTTCACGGACTATTCCGGATTCAGCGATCCGATTCCGTCGCTCGTGCGAAATCAGACGTTTCGAGTCGACGACAGTCTTTCCTGGACGCGTACGGAAAGCACACCATGCGTTTCGGAGGCGAGGTCCGCCGCGTCCAGCTCAATACGCAATCCGACCCCAATCCGCGCGGCGGCTTCGCCTTTACCGGCATCGCCACCGGCAACGACTTCGCCGATTTTCTCGAAGGCCTGCCCTTCAACACCACGGGGCAGTTCGGCAATCCGAATACCTATTTTCGTAGCTGGGGATTCAACCTTTACGCACAAGACGATTTTCGCGTCACCAAGACGTTCACCGCGCAATACGGCTTGCGCTACGACGCCGTCACTCCGCCGATCGAAATCGGGAACGATATCGTGAATCTCGATATCACGGACCTCGCGAACGTCACGCGGATTCAGGCGGGCGCGCCGGGCGTGTCCGCGTTCGCTGATTCACGGCGAGTATCATAATTTCGAGCCGCGCATCGGCATCGCCTGGCAGCCGCCCATCAAGCCGAAAACGGTCCTTCGCGCCGGCTATTCGATTTTCTACAACGAGTCGATTTACAACACGCTCGCGCGTGAGTTCGCGTACCAGCCGCCCGTCGCCATGGCCCAGTCGCTCACCACCACCGCGCCGCCCAACAATCCCTTGACCTTCGAGAATCCCTTTATGGGAGGCTCGTCGAATCTCATCGCGATCTGCGAATACCGAGTCCGTCGATCCCTATTACAAGCCCGGCTACGCGCAGATCTGGAGCCTCGGCACCGAAACGTCGATCTCGCCAAACTGGATTCTCGATCTCACCTACACGGGAACGAAGGGAACGGACCTCGACATTCTGCGCGCGCCCAATCGCGCCCCCCTGGGCACTCCCTCCGATGAGATTCAGGCCAACCGCATCGATCACCAGCGCCACCGGGTTCACCTACGATCAATCCGGCGCCAATTCGATCTACAACGCTCTGCAGGTCCGCGTCGTTCATCGCTTCACGAAAGGCTTCATGCTGCAGGGCATCTACACCTACGCCAAGTCGCTCGACGATTCGAGCTCGATCGGCGGCGCCGGCGGCGGCGGCACCGTCGAGCAGCAGGACGGCAACCTCCACGCCGAATACGGCCTTTCGACCTTCGACATCCGCCATCAATTCCGGCCGTATCTCGATGTGGCAATTGCCCTTCGGCCAGCGGAACCGCCTGGCGAATCACGGATGGAAGGAAAAAGCATTCGGCAATTGGCGGCTGCAGAATATTTTTACGTGGCAGACGGGAACGCCTTTCACTGCGCTGCTCGGCGGCGTCGCCTCCGACAACGGCACCGGCGCCAACTTCTCGCTGCGCCCGAATATCGTCGGCAATCCGAATCTCGGGATCTGCGGAGGATCGCCCTACGCGTTCTTCAACCCGAAGGCGTTCGCCCTGCCCACCGATTCGAGCGGCAACATCACCTACGGCGACGAAGATCGTGGCTCGATCGAAGGCCCCTGCACGTTCAACTGGAATTTGGGGCTTTCGAAGTCGTTCCGCTTCGGGCCCGAACAGCGCCACGTGATGAATATCGAGTGGCAGGTCCAGAACCTCACCAACACGCCCAACTACACCGGCATCGGCACGTCGCTTCCGTGCGCCCCCGTCGGACGCCACGGGACCGCTGCGGCAGCCTCGGCGGGCGTCGGCCCAACGGGCCAGCCTTCGTTCTTCGGCCGCGTCACCAGCGCCGGCTCGATGCGTACCATGGACTTGATGGTAAGGTTTAATTTTTAAGGCGGCACTTATGAAGAGCAACGGGAAAAACAGCGGGGCAACAAAGCGAAAAAGATCGGCGACTCTTTTGCGCAAGCCGTCCTCGTCGGCGTCATCGCCGCGAACTTGACTCTCGCTCCGCTGCCGGCCTCCGGACAACAGCAATCCGAGCCGCAGCAATCGTCGCGCGCTCCCACCGTCTCGCTGCTCCTGCCAACCCGCCGACCGCTCAGCGCGTGACCCTCCGCGCCCGGCGCTCCGTGCGGAATCCGAATTGGTGCGCATCGACGTGGAAGTCACCGACAAATCCGGCAATCCGATCAAGGGCCTGCGCGAAGATCAATTCACCGTAACCGACAACGGCAAGCCCCAGAAGATTTCGAGCTTCTCCTACTCCGATATCGAAAGCGTCGACACCGCGGGCCCGGACAGACAGCAAGCCAGTCGTGATTCCCGTCGACGGCGGCGCGCCCAGCGCCAAGGAATCCGTCAGCGACGAAGTCCGCGACCGCCGCATGATCGTCCTCTTCTTCGATCTTACGCTCGATGGAAACCGACGACATCATTCGCGCCCACGACGCGGCAGTGAAATTCCTCGCGAAGCAGATGACGCCCGCCGATCTCGTCTCCGTCGTCGTCTTCAGCACGCAGCTCTCCGTGCTCGCGAATTTCACCAACAATCGCGCCGTCCTCGAGAAAGCCGTCGACCAGATCATGCCCGGCGCCGCCTCGCAGCTCGCCGACAATCAATACGCCGCCGCGCAGAATGGCGAGTACGACGTCCAGCAGGATACCCAGGCCGCCTACACGCCCGATCAGACCGAATTCAACGTTTTCAACACCGACCAGAAGCTCATCGCCGTCGAGAGCATCACCAATGTGCTGGCGGCGATCCCGGGCCGCAAAGCGCTCGTCGAATTCACCGGCGGCATCACCCAGACCGGGGAAGAGAATCGCGCCGAATTGACGGCCGCGACCGACGCCGCCAACCGCGCCGACGTCTCCATCTATTCGATCGACGCGCGCGGCATGTTTGCCACGCCGCCGGGCGGCGACGTCACCACAGCCGCCGCGACGGGCACGTCGATGTTCAGCGGCGCTTCCGTATTCCACCAGACCGATCAGCGCGAGGATTCGCGCGACACGCTCGCCACCCTTTCGACCGACACGGGCGGCCGCGCCTTTTTCGATCTCGGCGATCTCAGCGATGCCTTCCCGAAGATTCAGCAGGATAACGGCGGCTACTACCTCGTCGGCTACAGTCTCCCGCCCGACGTCAAGCGCGATGGCCGCTGGCGCGCGGTCGCAGTGAAAGTGAAGACGTCCGGGCGCGCATGTCCGCTACCGCAACGGTTACTACGCGCCGCGCGATTTCCAGCATCTCGAAAAGGAAGACAAAGAGCAGCAGCTCGAGGACGCGCTCGAATCGCCGAATCCGGAAGTCGAATTGCCCGTCGCCGTCGAGACGGCAATGTTCCGCCTGAGCGACAGCCAGGTCTACGTGCCCATCTCCGCGAAGCTTTCCTCGAGCGCGCTCGAATGGGCGCAGAAGCGCGGCCTCCACACCGCCGAATTCGATTTCGCCGCCGAAGTGAAAGGCGTGCCTTCAGGACAGACCGTCGCCGCATTGCGCGACACGATCACGGTTCACCTCGACGAGCAGCAATACCAGCAGGTGACCCGCAGCAATCTCGTGTATCAAGGCGGAGTCGTTCTCGCGCCCGGCACCTACCGCCTCAAATTCGTCGCACGCGAAAACGAATCGGGAAAGATGGGCACCTTCGAGGATCAGCTTGTCGTGCCGCAGCGCCAGTCCACTCGGATGATGCTGAGTTCCGTCTTGCTGTCGAGCCAGATCGTGCCCGTGGAAAAAACGGACGCGGTCCAGGACTAAAACTCTGGGGCTTCGCGCGAAGCTCACCTCGACGCCGCTCGAAATGGACGGCACCAAAATCATCCCGAGCGTCACGCGCTACTTCACGCAGCCGCAAACCCTCTACGTTTTCTTCCAGGCCTACTATCCGGAGAAGGGCGGAAACCAGGAGGCGTTCGACGCGAACACGCTGCGCGCGGGTCTCGTCTTCTTCCGCGGCGGCGTGCAGATCAATTCCACTCCATTGCTCGCGCCCACCGCTCTCGATCCGAAGACGCACACCGCGTCTTTCCGCATCAGCCTCCCGCTCGCCAAGCTCCCCACCGGCCGCTACACGGTGCAAGCCGTCGTAATCGCCGCGGGCACACAGCAATCAGCCTTCGGCCGCGCCTACCTCGCCCTAGCCCAGGCCGAGCCCGCCCCGAACCCCGCCGCCCCTGTCGCGCCGTAGCATGGTTCCGGCGAAGGTCGAACCTGTCGCGCCGTAGCTCGGTTCCAGCGAAGGCGGACAACCCACCCTAGAAGCTCAGTAACATAAGCAATAGTAAATTAACTTGCTAACGAGGACGAACTCGTGTAAGTGTCGCCGACGATCGGGGTGTCCTGAACGGTGACTTAAATGAGGGGGTAATATATGCTACCGGCCAAGCGGGTGGGTGTGTCTCCGGCTATATTTCTGGCCATCGCCTTCGCGGCGGCTGTTCTTGTCCCGACGAATAGCATAGTGCTGGCTGGACATCGCAGCGAGCCCGGCCGCAAGCCAACCCGCCCACCGGCGTTGGGAAGTCGCCCGGCCGAGCTTGGCAGCAAGACCGCGGTCGGCGCCATCCGCTCGAAATATGGCTCTTTTCCCCTCGGCTTCGAAGCCAACGAGGGCCAAGCGCCTAAGGACGTTCAGTTCGTCGCGCACGGAGCCGACTACGCGCTGCTGCTAAGTCCAAAGGGCGCAGTTGTCTCCGTGGAGCAACAATCCGGCGCCGATCCCTACCTCGCGAAACTCGATGCGAAAACCCAAACGAAACTGTCGCATCGCAAGGTCTACCACGCTCTCGCGCAGGCCCGCGGACGCCATCGCCGCCACAACGTTCGCATCCAGTTTGATGGTGCGAATCCCTACGCCCGCTTGCAGCCGCTCGACGAACTCCCCGGCAAGACGAATTACCTCGTCGGCAACGATCGCCGAAAATGGCTCACCGGCATACCCAGCTACGGTCGCATTCGATATTCCAGCATCTATCCGGGCGTTGATCTCGTCTATTACGGCAATCAGCGCCAGCTCGAATTCGATTTCGTCGTCTCGCCGGGAGCAGACCCGAATGCAGTCGCCCTCAGGTTCGATGGCCGCGACTACCTCAGCCTCTCCAGCGACGGCACTCTGCGCCTGGGATCGCCCCAGGATCAAGATGCCGTTCTGCTGCATCGCCCGTCGATCTACCAGCTTGAGCATGGCAGGAAGCTCGTCGTGCAAGGCGGGTTCGTGCTGCTCGCCGACCACCGGGTCGGCGTCCGCGTTGGCCCATACGACAAGAGCAAGCCGCTCATCGTCGATCCCGTTCTGGCCTATTCCACCTATCTCAGCGGCAGCGCCGGCGCCGACGTTGACGGAATCGCAGTCGACGCGAGCGGCAACGCATACGTCGTCGGTGCCACGCCTTCCACCGACTTCCCTGTGGTTAATGGCTATCAATCGACAGGCAATGCCAACTATGTCGCCTTCATCAGCAAGTTTGACCCGACCGGTGCCACCCTCCTCTACTCGACGTATCTAGGAGGCACCGGCGGAGACTACGGCTACGGAATCGCGCTCGACCCCACCGGCAACGTCTATGTAACCGGCTACTCGTTCTCAACCGACTTCCCGATCATCAACGGCTTTCAGACGACGAACAACAACCCGACCTACGGAAACGCATTCGTCGCCCGCCTCGACACAACGCAGACGGGCGCAGCTTCGCTGCTGTATTCGACTTACCTGGGCGGCGGGGGAAACTCGACCAACTCAACCCAAGGCTATGGCGACCTGGGCTTCGGTATCGCGGTTGACGCCTACGGCTTGGCGTATGTCACCGGCGTCACGACATCCGATACCTCCGTCACGCCGTTTCCTACGACTGCTAGCGCATACCAGTCTTCGCTGGCGAGCCCGAACGGCAACGCATTTTTGACCGCTCTTGACACAAACCAATCCGGCAGCGCCTCCCTGATTTACTCGACGTACTTGGGCGGAGACGGCGCCGGGTCTCTCATTGGCGACATTGGCGACAGCGTCGCCGTAGATGGATTCGGCGACGCGTATGTCGCCGGCCAAACCACGTCTGATTCGTCCGGTCCGTTTCCGACGACGTCCAGTGCTTACCAATCGACCCTGAATAGCCCGAACGGTAACGCCTTCGTCTCGGAGATTTCGACCACTCAATCCGGCGCGCAGTCTCTTGTCTACTCCAGCTATTTCGGCGGATCGACCGCCAGCATCGTGGGAGATTGGGGCGAGAACATCGCGCTGGACGCAACGGGCAAGGTTTACATCACGGGGGGGCGCCGATTCGTCCGACTTCCCAATCACTTCGGGCGCGTTTCAAACTACCAACAGCGAGGGGGGCAAGGCGTTCGCCGCAAAGTTTGATCTCACTCAGTCTGGCAACCAGTCCCTAGTCTATTCCACGTTTCTCGGCGGAACGAACGGCAGCACCGGAGAGAACGGCAACGGAATCGCCGTGGACTCGAACGGTAACGCCTACGTCGTCGGCTGTACGTCTTCGAGCGATTTTCCGACCACGTCCGACGCTTTTCAGTCCACGCTCAAGAGTAGTGGCGTGAACGCTTATCTGTCTGAGCTGAATCCCGGTGGCACCGGCCTGCAGTACTCCACGTACCTGGGTGGTAGCAGTGAATTCGGAGACGTTGCAACGAGCGTCGCGCTGGACTCCTTGCCTAATCCATATGTCGCGGGTTACACCGATTCGTCGGATTTTCCCACGTTGAACGCTTTCCAGAGTTCGCTCAGCGGAGGCCAGAGCGGGTTCGTCACGAAGTTCGCGCTGAATGCGAACCCAGGAATCACCGCATCGCCTTCTCCCGGACCGAACGCCGCCGGATGGAACAATTCGGCCGTGACGGTCACATTTACGTGCGTTCCCGGAGCAGCCCCGATCCAGAGCTGCACGTCGCCCACAATCGTTAGCACGGAGGGAGCCGGCCAAGTCGTCTCCGGCACGGCGGTGGACACGGCCAATAACACCGCGTCAGCGAGCGACACCGTAAATTTGGACCTGACGGCGCCGATCCTCTCGATCTCCAGCCCGTCGAATGGCGCTACGGTAAGCACACCCTATGTGATCATCATGGGTACCCTCGCGGACTCGCTCTCGGGGCCAGGTGCCGTATTCTGCAACAATGGTCCGGCGACGCTCACTGGTACCAACTTCTCATGTACAGTGCAGCTCTCCTCCGTATCTAATTCGATTACCGTGACCGGCTTCGATCTCGCGGGCAACTCTTCGACCACGACACTTAACGTCACCGTGAGTATGTCCGCTCCAACCTCACTCACCGTAAGCCCAGCCAATCCGAATATGATCGTCGGCGGCACGCAAGCTTTCACAGCAATAGACCAGACCGGTACGAGCCGTCCCGATGCAACATGGTCGGTCAGCGACACCACGATCGCAAGCTTCTCTAGTAGCACTCCTAATGTCCTCGTCGGAAATGCGGCAGGCACCGTCACGGTCACAGCCACCGTCGGCTCCATAACCGGCCAGACAACGGTAACGATTCTGTCCAGCTCGTCTCTCGCAGTCGGCACGGTCCTATGGTCTGCTTCCCCGCCCGGGGGTTATACGACCCAGCAAATCGTCCAAGCCGTGCCCACTACGAACGGCCCAGACCTCTATGCCATCGACGGGGATGCAAATGGTGATGTGCTCGTTCAAGCACTGAAGAGCGATGGGACTCAGCTGTGGCAGAGCCAGATCAGTGCCACACTGCCAACAGGCTTTTACCTCTCAAGCGCGCTTGGCGACAACACTGGAGGGCTGGTGGCGATTGGCTCGGCGACCGCCACAGACGGTTCCCCGGTCGCGGTACTCGCGGACTTCACTGGGCCAACTGGCGCTCAAAGCTGGATGTACACAACCCCGGACTACGGATACCTTGGGTCGGACGCTGCCCTCGATTCCGGCGGGAATGTTTACATGACCGAAATTGACCTGGTGGCTGGTACGAATAATGAATACGGGTATCTTGATGTTTTCAACGCCACGGGCGCACTGCAACAGATTCAATTACCGTCGTCCACATTTACATACTCTTGCGTCGCTGAAGATGAATTTGTCACTCAAAATTCCGGGCCAGGTACGGGTCCACCCGTGATTGCTCCCGATGGTTCACTGTACATGGAGGTTGACTCATCCCAATTTGCCCGAAGCGATGGTTGCGAGGGGGCACCACCGGCGTCTTACACTTATACCGAAACGTTTTCCCTCATGCGCTATTCGTCGGGAGCCACGCAATTTCAAACGCTTGGCTCGTATTCAGCTACGGATGGCTCAGAACCATACCACGAGCCTGGCGACGTCATCCCCGACGGCCAAGGCGGGGTCCTGGCGTCATGGACGGATGTCAGTGAAGGAAGTCCTTCGGATCTCCTCATCGCCGATGTCGGTCCGAATGGAGTGACCCAGGCAGACTTCGGCTTGGGCAGCAGCTTCTCCGGTTCGGACAACAACCTCGTTCTCGGCGACAACAACACCGCCCTTGCCACGGACGGGAACAACGTCGTGTCGTTCAGCGTCCCAAATCTCCAGCAGAATTGGTTCTACACCTCGCAGGGTGGTGCGCTCAACCTCGTCGCTGCCACCAGCGGCGGCGGTGTCGCCATCAATGATAGCCAGCTCGGTGTCATCCAGCTCGATGGAAGCGGCAATCCGGGCACGCCCGTCGCAGGTCTCCAAAGCGCGAACCCGTTCAGACCTGGATTGCCCCTCCAGCTCGCCGAGGATGGTACCCCGGGCCTCGGTGCATGGGTCGGACTGACCTCTGGACCAGCCAATTTCGTTGCTGGTTCCTACGTACCTATAGCGCCAATTGTTTTCCCAGAGGCGGGGGGCGGAGCGACAGATAGGCGGGCGGCTGTAGGCGATATTAAAAGCATAGCTGTGCACTTCAGCGGGTCGCTCACCGGCCAAGGGCCTCTTACTCAGGGAGACGGGCTTCGTTTCCCTCAGCAAACGTGTGCGCCGTCGCCGGTGCTGCCTACGAGTCTGGGCCTTTTCGATTGCTCTTCGCCTGCGCTCTGGGAGCAACGTGTCGAAATCGCGGCCGTCGTCAGCGGTCCGTAAGCGTCCGGTTTAGGCCGTGTAGACGGACAGTCGGAGGGCAAGGATGATGGCCTTTGTGGACACGATGATCGTGTCCACAAAGGTGAACCGTGGACACTTCGGAACAAGCCATACAAGTGAGGGGCAAAGAACCCAAGCGACGCTATCGCACGGTGGAGGAGAAGCGGCGGATCGTGGAGGAGACACTTCAGCCCGGCGCTTCGGTCGCGCGCGTAGCGCGAGCGCATGGAGTGAACGCGAACCAGGTGTTTGGATGGCGGCGGCTGTATCAGCAAGGACGGCTGGAACGCAGGTCCAGTGAGACGCCCGATCTGCTGCCGGTTCGCGTGATCGGCACCACAGCGATGGAAGCAGCGCGATCGACGGGCACGCGGAGACGGCGAACATCTTCCGGGATGATTCACGTGGAGCTTCCGAAAGGGCAACTGCGGATTGCCGGGCGCGTCGATGCGGAGGCGCTGCGCGTGGTGCTGGAGCAGTTGCTCGGATGATGGGCTTGCCTGCAGGAACGCGCATCTGGATTGTAGCGGGCGTGACGGACATGCGGCGCGGTTTTGTGGGACTGGCGGGCATGGTGCAGACGGCCCTTCAGGAAAATCCGTTCTCCGGACACGTATTCCTCTTTCGTGGGCGTCGCGGCGATCTCGTCAAAATGCTCTGGTGGGATGGCGACGGGCTGTGTCTGTTTGCCAAGAGACTGGAGCGCGGAAGATTCACTTGGCCACAAGCGGCGAGTGGAACGGTTTCGCTCACACCGGCGCAACTCTCGATGTTGCTCGAAGGGATCGACTGGCGACGACCGGTACGCAGCTACACTCCACAGATGGCTGTGTGAGCAAAGAATTTTCAGCTTTCTTGTGCATTTTCATCTGGCTGTAAAAAATCTCGTGTAGAGTGGCGGTGTGAGCGGCACTTCTTCTTCCCTGCCAGATCTCCATCAGCTTGATTCCGACGCACTGAGAACACTTATCCTCTCCCAGCACGAGCAGATTCTTTTGAAAGATGAACAGCTCGCCTCGCGCGATGCGGAGATCGAACAGTTAAAGCTGCTGATCGCCAAGCTGCGGCGGATGCAGTTCGGGCGCAAGTCGGAGAAGGTGGAACGGCAGATCGAGCAGTTGCAGTTGCGGCTGGACGAACTGGAAGCGAGCCGGGCAGAGCGGGCATCTTCTGCTGCTACGCCTGAAACACATCGTGCGACGAAACCAGTGCGGCGGCCGCTGCCGGAACACTTGCCGCGCGAGACGAGGCAGATTCTGCCGAAGCAAACTGTATGTCCGGACTGCGGCGGAGAGTTGAAGCGTCTGGGCGAAGACGTGTCGGAGATGCTGGAGTGGGTTCCGGCGAGTTTCAAAGTGATCCGGCAGGTGCGGCCGAAGGTGGCCTGCGGGCGCTGTGACAAGATCGTGCAAGCCGAAGCACCGAGCCGTCCAATCGCGCGAGGCCTGGCCGGTCCGGGACTGCTGGCCCACGTGCTGGTGTCAAAGTACTGCGATCATCTTCCGCTGTACCGGCAGGAAGAGATCTACGAGCGCGAAGGCGTGGAACTGGACCGCGCGACGCTGGCCGATTGGGTGGGCGGCGCGAGCGGATTACTTCAGCCGCTGGTGGAAGCGCTGCGGCATCACGTGCTGAGCGCGACGAAGCTGCATGTCGATGACACGCCGGTGCCCGTGCTCGCGCCAGGACTGGGAAAAACAAAGCTGGGCCGGCTGTGGGCCTACGTGCGCGACGACCGGCCCGCCGGAGATGCGACGCCTCCGGCGGTATGGTTCGCCTACACGCCGGACCGCAAGGGCGAGCATCCGAAGGCACACTTGAGCAGCTTCACGGGCACGCTGCAAGCCGATGCCTACGCGGGTTTCGACCAACTCTACGAAACAGGACGCATTCGGGAGGCGGCCTGCTGGGCGCACGTGCGGCGGAAGTTCTACGATCTTCACGTCGCGCACAACTCGCCCGTGGCTCAGGAAGCGCTCCGGCGCATCGGAGAACTCTACGCCATCGAAGGAGACATCCGCGGGCGGCAGCCCGAAGAACGTCGCCAGGTGCGCCGCGAGCGCAGCCACCCGCTGCTGGAGTCGCTGAAGCAGTGGCTGGAAGAGACTTTGGTCAAGCTGTCAAGAAAATCGGACACGGCCCAGGCCGTGCGTTACGCGCTGGGACTTTGGGAAGCACTGCGGCACTATGTGGACGATGGCCGGCTGGAGATCGACAACAACGCCGCCGAGCGAGCATTGCGTGTGGTCGCGCTGGGCCGGAAGAATTACTTGTTCGCAGGATCGGACAGGGGCGGCGAAAGCGCGGCGGCGATCTACAGCCTGATCGGCACAGCAAAACTGAACAATGTTGATCCCGAAACGTACTTGCGCGAAGTGTTCTCGCGCATCGTCGACCATCCGATTAACCGCATTGCGCAACTGCTGCCCTGGAATCTCGCTGCTGAGCGACCTGCTGAATCAACTCACGCTGCATAGTCAACCGCACCGGTCAAGACGGCCTCCGAACGACGCTTACAGCGGTCCTGCTTCAGAGTATATAGCGGCTCAATCGGTACAAGACAAAGATACCGCAACATATAAAGACGCAAATGGCAATCTTCACTCAATAACCATCCAGTCTCCCGGCGATTGCCAGCCTCCGAATAGTGTGGCGTTGCCCGGGACGAGAGGGTTTTGCACGGATGGACCGTTTCTTTCGAACACCTGGGGTCTTAGCGGAGACCACATTTACTTTTACACCGATGAACCCTACCTAGGAAAGTATTTCGACCCTCCGAACCAAGACCCGTTCGACTCGGCAAACATTGTCGACAATTTTGAGGGCGGCTTGTGCTATGGCTTGGGGGCTACCTGTGCGGTAGTGATTTACCATGTCCACCTCGTCATTGATACGGGTGGAAATCTGGACAGAACTCAGTCCAACGCAGGTTACGGCCTTTTGCCGTTGCCGTGAAGGAGGAATTGTGCGGCGAATCACAAACGTCGTCATCCCGATAGCCGTTATTATTGGATTCTTTGTGCTGCCTGTCTTGCCTCAAACGAAGGTATCCGATCTTTTCCGACAGTTGGAATCACGCAGGACCACAGATTCTGCAAGGACTCAGCTCCTGCAACTCGGACGCTCCGACCCGAAGGCGAGACAGTATCTTGCGATTCATCTACCGCCGCTGATTGCAGCGGACCCTCGGAATTCGGACCCGGGTCATGAGTTTCTCCGTCGGCAATGGATGAATGCAGTCTATCTGGCGGGAGCCCTGAAGCTCGTGGAGGCTGCCCCGGTCCTCGCGAAGCGGTTAGATGTTCGAAGCACTCCTGTCGGTGGTAATTATTGGGACGCGAATCTTGGCGGTCTCCCCGCTGGCTACGCACTCTGCCAGATTGGCGATCCCGCAATACCCTTGATGCAGGGGATGCTTGCTGATGGCAACAGTGATCAACGAACGCATGCAGCCTATGTGTTGGGGGCTATGAATTCCCCGAAGTCAATCGCCGTACTCGAGGATTATGCGAAAAATGGAAGGGATCGCCAACTGGTGGACTATTTACGGACCAATCGTCTGCACGGCGACAAGCTCCGCTGGGGTCCTACCTGCCGGTAGGCGGGGTTCCGAAGGAAACACCCGGCCCCCAATGCGCCAAATTCGGTTTAGGAACCTGGGGCTTGGTGTGGATGTTCCTTTGCGGCAAAAACGCGCCAAGGGCGGTTTTTCTCGTCCAACTAAGCCGGTTTTAAGGCCCCGCTAGCGGCATGCTCCATTCCCCACTTACAGCAGGTTCGTTTCGCTTTTTCTTCATTTGCCGAATCAATCGGCCGCTTCGCCAAACCGCTATTTTTTCGGCGGATGCTCCTCGGAATGAGACGAAGACGAGGAACGTTGCTCCTCCTGTTTTGGTTCAGGTTTGTTCTGTTGGTGGTTCAGCGGCGGATGAACGTCGTACATGTCGTCGCGCGCTTTCGTCGGCTGCGTATATTTCATCGCCGAGTGCTGCTTCGTTTTGTGGACGCGGCTGTTGACTTCCGTGGATCGCATTCCCGGCGGTCGGGCTGAGTCGTCGCGCGGTTATTCGACCCGGAGGCGGCGTGAACGGCCGGAAGCCATCGCGCGATTCCTGCTGGTTGTCGGTGCGGACGTTGTTGGCCGGCGGACTGTGATTGCTGTTGTCGGACGCTTGCGGCTGATTGAATTGCTTGCTGTCGTTCGTGTATTCCGGCGTACGGCGTTGTGTCTCGACCGCCGGGTTCAGCCGGGCGACGACGGGCCGCTGCGCGAAGGAATAGGACGGCTTCGCGGTCGAGACGCGCGCGGTCGCGGAGACGTAGCTCTCGCGCGTCGGCGCGAGCGGAGCCGAATCGACCACGCGCGCGCCGCGAATCTGGTCCGCGTTGATGTGCACGAGCCCGCCGGCCACGGGGCGCGCGTTCACAAATGTATCGCGCGAAACAGCGGTGACGGCGCGTGCGTTGTTCGCGTACATATAGTTCACGTGCGTCACGTCGTGATTGACCACAGCCGTCGTTGTAGACGTTCGTCACTTCCGTCACGTTGACGATCCGCGTGTTCGTCACATTGATCGTTCTGAAAATAGCGCGGGCTGCAGTGGTATCCAGGCACGAAAACGTCGCGCGGCCCGAGCGGGAACCAGCCCACGCCGGAAACTCCTCCGCCAAATGCAACCGAGAAACCGAATCCGCCTCCGCCGACGAATCCGACGACGGCGGGCGCGTACACGGGACGCACAACAATCGGCCCCGGCACCCAGCCCCAGTGATCGCCGACGTAGGCCCAGCGGCCGTAGTGAAATGGCGCCCATCCCCACGGCTCGGAGTCAACCCAGGTCCAACCCCACGGTTCGATGAAAACCCAGTGGCCCACCTGGTAGGGCGACCATCCGACGGCAACGCCGCTCGGCACCCAGATCTCGCCGTAGTCGGAATCGGATTGCCACGAGCCGTAGTCGTCGAGATCGTAGTAGCCGTCGACGTCGCGCGAAACGTATTTCGCGGAGACGGCGCCGTTCTCGCGCTGATCGCGCGACTGGCACCAGTCCTCGAAGTCGTCGAAGCCGGGCGCGTGAGCGCGCGTCGTACGTGAGTCTGATCGGTGCCATTGAATGTGTATTGCTGGCCGGGAGCCAAGGTCCCACGATTCGCCGCCGCCTGTCACTTCGCCCGCACCTTCGCGCACCACGATCGCGGTGGAGCCGCCGTTGGGATCGGTTTCGATGCGATATTCGCCCGCGTCGTGTCAGCGTGAAGCGCGAGATTCGGCGTGTCGATTTCGAAAGCGTCGCCGCTCGGGAGAATGCGGAGATGAACTTCGATCGTCCCTTGCGCGAGCTGAAGCTGCGTGGTGCGATCGTCGAGCGTGAGGAACGAAATGCCGGTCTCGCTCGACATGCGGATCGCGGTGCTGCCGATGTGAACTTCGCCGCGCGAATCCTTATCGGCCCACAGATTGTCGCCGGTGGTGAGCGGACGGTTCGGGTCGGCCTGCACCCAATCCTGATCGCCCGAAACTTGATAGGAGACCGATCCCTGAATGTAATTCAGGCGCGCGACGCGGCCCGGAGGATCGGCGTCCTGCGCCGCCGCGGAATTCGGGAATGCCGAGACGAGGCCGATGGAAAAGAATAGGAACGTGAGCAGCAAACCAGCTTTTCTCATGAACGGGTGACTCCCTTGGCGAACCGTCTCTTGATAGCATAGCGGTTCGCATGAGCCAATTCCATGCAGCGAACCATGTAAACCATGCGGCAACACGCATTGATGGACATGGGTGTCTCGCCTCCCTACTCATTCAACACGCCACTGAACTCCGAGTTTCGCTTCCACCGCTTGTCCCTATACGCCACGGCCCCGAAAAAATCGGGGCCGCGTGTTTCTTGACACAACTCAGTCGATCTAGCGATGTCCATGCCGCCGCCGGAATGCCGCCGCCACCGCTACCGCCGTGCGAGAACCACCGCCTGCCGCCGCCGCTGCGGCTGGCACGAGGTGCATGCCTCCGCCGCGCGGCGCGCTGTAGTTGCCGCGCGGCGCGCTATAGTTTCCACGCGGGGCACTGTAGGCCCCGCGCGGCTTCGCTGTAGCCGCCGTACGAACCGCGACCGTAATAATTGTTGCCATATCCGCCGCCGCGCGGCGTCACGATAGGCTGCCTCATATTAAGTTGGGGCCTAGAGTATGAATGAGAGTATGAATTTGAGTAGCCCCCTCGTGACGTCGACTGCGGCGAGTTATAAGAACGACTGGACTGGGAACCTCGGTCGGATACTTGCGCCTGGGAATTGAAGTGCTCCCAGCCGCTGCGATTCTCGGACTGAGTTCCGGCATTTCCGCGGCTGGAACTGTTGCTCGCTTCTCCGCGATTGTTGCCGGCGAAGCCTCGCGTATCCGAGCCGCGATTGGCGCCCGATTGGGCGGAGTGAACGTGTGCCATCCCGGCCGGCTCGAAGTGATCGCACCGCGATTCTCATTGGCCGAGCCGCTGAACGAGCGCGTGCCACGAGTTGCCGCGATTCCCGCCGAACGATTCGCGTCCGCTGACGTTGTTGTTTACCGCCGCGCCCGGCGAATCCGCTCGGAGCCCGTTCGCCCGGAAGCGCTGAAGAAGTGCTGCGAGCTGGAAGGCGCGTTGCGGAACGACGACGGATTCGCCGCGCGGCCCGACGGGCTGAAGCTTTGCACGCGACGGCGAAATCGGCATCCTGCCGCTCACCATGCTTGCCTGGCGGAACGACGCCTCGCTCATCCGCGTCCGCCGACGCCGTGCACCGCTCCGCGGCCAAACTGGCTCGAGTTCATCGAGACCATGCCGGAGCGCACGCGATCGTTGTGGAACGCTTCGTTCACGTTCGAGAACCCGCGTCCGCCGGGACCGATCGGACGGAATCCGTCGTGGAATCCATTGCCGCGCACGCCGACCGTGTTCGAAACGTCCGGCCCCGCGGCCCCACCACGGGTGATACCAGTCACCCGGGCCGCTGGGCAGCCAGCCGACGTGGCCGAAGCCAAAACCAAATCCGACTCCGAATCCGAAGCCGCCGCCGCCCCAACCGAAGAACGAGACATACGCGGGCGACCAGATCGGGTAGTAACCGGGATAGCCGACAACGGGCCCCGGCCACCACGCCCAGTTGCCGCCATAGACGAACCAGCGGCCATAGTGATACGGCGCCCAGCCCCACGGCTCGTAGGAAACCCACGTCCAGCCGTAGTAAGGCTCCCAAACCCAGCGGCCGTCGCTGTAAGGCGCCCAATTCGGGTTCTGCTGCGGAATCCACACCTGACCGTAGTCGGGAACTTCGCTCCATGTGCCGTAGGTGTCGAGATCTTCCGAGCCGGTGTAATACGGGTCGGTATCTTTCCAGCTTTTGGCGCTGGTGATGCGGTGATCGCGATCCATGTTCCACGAATCCCAGGCATCTTCGCTCGGAGCGGATTCTGTCTTGTATTGAGGGTTGTCCGTTCCCTGGATGGTGATCAATTGTCCGGCGTTGACGTGCGTGCTGCCCTGCGGCTCGGTGATATCCGCCGAGCCTTCGCGGACGATCGCTGTCGGTTTCGCCATCGGAATTCACCTGAATGCGGTATTCGCCCGTGCCATCCGGATGGACGGCGGCGTTGGGCGTATCGATTTCCGCGTTCGCTTCGCCCGGGCGGACCACCGCGTAGGTGACGAGGCCCTGGCCGACCTGCACCTGAATATTTTCGCGGCTGATGCTTGCGATCTTGACGGTCGCGTTGTCGGACAGGCGGAGAACGTTGGCGGAGTCGAGCTGAATTTCGGCGCGGCCATCCGGTCCCGGTCGAGACGCGGTCGCCGACGGCGACCGGCGTGTTCACCGTTGCCGCGACCCATTCGCCGTTGTCGCCGCGCTGCGTGGAAACGTTGCCGTTGATCACGCTCACGCGCGCCACGCCCGGCGCGGGGCCGGACTGATCGGCTGCCCGTGGTTGCGACCATTGTCCTGGATCCGGCGGGACGGCGGCTGACTGCGGTCGGAGCTTGCGACTGATCCACTGGCCGTACGCTTGGTCGGGCGGAGGCGGCGCGGACTGTGGTCCTGAGCGCTCACGACATCACGCCCAGCGTCAGGAGAATGCTGCCAGACTCGCGAGATGCTTTTTCATGTTTCCCCCTGGCGAACATCTGCCAGCAAACCGTTTGAATCCACCCGTGGTAATGCAGGGCCGGTGCCAAACTGGGGCATTTCGGCAGCGTAGTTTCGAAGTCTATTGATGCATAGGAGCTTAGGGGCGTTAGCGCGGCAGGGAGCGCTCGAACAGTCTCGCGCAACACGGTGGTTTTCACGCAGGATGGTGGTTTTCAGCCACCGAGCCGAGCTAGGTCCCTTCGCCTTCCGGAGGGTCGGCCACGCCCATTTTCGAGAGGCGGTAGCGCAGGGCATTGCGGGAGAGGCCGAGGGCGCGCGCGGCCTGGCTCTTATTGCCGTTGGCGCGGCGCAGGGCTTCGCGAATGATTTCGTCCTCCCATTGTTCGAGCGTCATGCCTTCGGGCAGCACGGGCGCAGCGGCATCGGCGCTGAGGGCGCGGGCGCGCGCTATCGAGATGGATATCGGCGGCGTCGAGCGTGGGGCCGGCGGAGAGCGTGACGCGCGCGCGAGAATATTTTCGAGTTCGCGCACGTTGCCCGGCCAGTGAAAATCCATCAGGAGCTTCATCGCCTGCGGGCGTGATGCGCGGCGTCGGGCTTGCCGGATTCGCGCGCGAACTTTTCGAGGAAAAAATTCGCCGAGCGCGGGGATGTCTTCCTTGTGGTCGCGCAGCGGAGGAATATCGATGGCGACGACGTTGAGGCGGTAGTAGAGATCCTCGCGGAACGTGCCTTCTTCGAGCGCGGCGCGCAGATCGCGATTGGTGGCGGCGATCAGGCGGACGTCCACTTTGATGCGTTTTCGTTCCGCCGAGGCGCTCGAATTCGCGCTCTTGCAGCACGCGCAGCAGCTTTACCTGAATCGCGGGCGGAACGTCGCCGATTTCGTCGAGGAAGAGCGTGCCCTTGTCGGCCAGCTCGAATTTTCCGGGCTTGCTCGACGTGGCGCCGGAGAATGCGCCTTTCTCGTAGCCGAAGAGTTCGCTTTCGAGAAGATTTTCGGGAATCGCGGTGCTGTTGATTTTGATGAACGGGCCGGAGGCGCGCTGCGAATGCTCGTGAATGGCGCGCGCGATCAGATCTTTGCCGACGCCGCTTTCGCCGCCGATCAGCACCGTGGCGTTGGTGGGCGCGACGCGCTCGACCAGGCCGAGCACGGCCTGCATTTTGTCGCTCTGCGCGACGATGTTCTTGTATTCGTAGCGGCGGCCCGAGCGCTTCGCGCAGATCGCGATTTTCCTCGCGCAGCTCGTGCGCGGCGAGTTCCTTGCGGATCACGAGAACGAGCTCGGCGAGCGAAAACGGCTTCAGCACGTAGTCGCTCGCGCCCGCTTTCATCGCTTCGACGGCGGATTCCACGGTGCCGTAGGCGGTCATCATCACGACGGGCATTTCCGCATCGATGCGCTTCACGGCGTGGAGAAATTCGAGGCCGCTCATGCCGGGAAGCTTGAAATCGGTGACGACGAGGTCGAAGGGTTCCTTATTGAGGAACTGCAGGCCGGTTTCGGCGTCGGGCGCGGTGCGCGCTTGAAAACCCTCTTCGGCGAGCTGCAGTTCGAGCAGGCGGCGCATTTTGGCTTCGTCCTCGACGATGAGAATGGATGGTTTTTCGCGTTTCATATTGGCCGGCCATCCGGCGCGGATATTGCGCTCATGAGTTCTCAGGCGCCGCCGGAAGAAAAACCCGGAAATGCGCGCCCGGCCGCGATTCGTTCTCGAGTTTAATCGAACCGCGGTGGTCGTCCACAATTTTAGCGACGATTGCAAGGCCGAGGCCCACGCCATTTTTCTTCGTGGTGAAAAACGGATTGAAAATCTGCTCGCGAGCCTCGGGTGGCACGCCGGGGCCTGTGTCGTCGATCGCGATGGCGACGCCGGAACGGCCGGCCGAGGTTTCCGGCGCGACCGTAATGCTTAACACCTCCTGGCGGCCGTCGGGAGAAGTCGTCCATTGCCTGGTACGCATTCTGAATCAGATTCACGAAGATGCGTTCGCAAAGGTGTTCGTCGGCCAAAATTTCGGGCACCGGGGAATAGTGGCGTTCGACGCGCACTTTCGAATTGGGCGACTGGGCGAGGACCGATTCGAGCGAGCGGTCGATGAGGTCGCAGACGCGCTGCGCGTGCAGATCGAGATGCGCCGGGCGCGCGAAATCGAGGAAGCGCGCGACGAGCGCATTCAGGCGATTCACTTCGGCGGAAATGTAGCCCGCAAGCTCGCCCGCGAGCGGCTCGGAACCCTGCAATTTTTGCTGGAGCATTTCGGCGGAGCCCTTGATCACGCCGAGCGGGTTGCGGATTTCGTGCGCGAGGCCGGCCGAAAGCTGGCCGAGCGCGGCGAGGCGTTCGGAGCGGCGCGCGTCGGCTTCGGCGCGCTGCAGTTGGCGATTGGTCTCTTCGAGGCGCTCGGAGAGTTCGCGGTAGCGCTGGACCTGGCGGCGATTGTCCATCACGAAGCGGTTGACCAGCATCGCCGCGAGGAAGAAGAAGAGAATGCGGATCGCCAGGACTGTGGCTCCCTCCGTCCCGATTTCATATTCGCGCAATGCCGGAATCAGGAACGAGCAGTAGGCGAGCGAGGAGAGCGCGGTCCATCCAAGTGTCGCCAGCGGCCCGAAATAGATCGCTGCCGTGAGGACCGGCAAGAAATATATCGGATAGTAGGCGCTGTTGATCCCGATGTCGCCCGTGTGATCGAGCAGCAGAGTGGCCAGGGCAATCTTCAGCAGCACGCTGTAGGTGCGCCCTCGCCCGGGCATCCGCGCGATGAGCGGACCTTCGAGAATTTGAAGGATTGCGATGACGAGCAGGATTAGCTGCTTGTGGAGTTCATCTTGCGCCGGCAGGACCGCGAGGCCGGCCAGCAAAAGCAGTATGAGGACGTCGAACCAGCTGATCGGCGATTTTTTGCGGTCGAGCATCTCGCGAGCGTGCTCCCCAAGGTCCCAAGGGAGATGAATCCGAATCCCACACGAATCTAACACGAGGGGGCTGGTTTCGTTTCGGGGAGTAGGAGCCTATTGCCGGGGACGCGAGGAGCGGGGACGGCGGGGGTTATCGTGAGGTGAAAATCAGGCCCGCTTCGTCGAGCGCGAGCAAGGGATTCCCCGCGTCGCGCAGGCGGGCATCTTCGAGGACGCGGCCGACGAGGAGGATCGTCGGTGAATCCATGCGCGGGAGCTTGTCGAGGTTGCGGATCGTCGTGTACTGATGCTGTTGTCGCGGGGTGGTGGCGTGCGAAACGATGGCCGCGGGGATATCTTCGGCGAGGCCGGCCGCGAGAAATTCGTCGCGCAGGCCTACAAAATCGTGGCCCGGCATGTAGATGACGAGCGTCGAGTTGCCCTGGGCGAGATTCTTCCAGTCGGGCTTCTCCTGCCGCGCGCCCTTTTGCGCATGATGGCCGGTCACGACGACCACGCGCGCACTCTTGCGGCGATCCGTGAGCGAAACGCCGAGCGTCGCAGCCGCGCCCAGTCCTGCGGTGATGCCGGGAACTACTTCGAAAGGCGCCTTGGCTGCGGTGAGCGCGTCGATTTCCTCGGCGAGGCGGCCGAAGATGCCAGGATCGCCGCTTTTGAGGCGTACAACGTCGAGCCCGCGGCCGGCGAAATCAATCATCAGAGACTCAATCTCGCCTTGCGTGATCCCTTTTGCGCCGCAGCGCTTCCCGACGTTGATCACTTCGGCCTGCGGCCCGGCGATAGCGAGGATGGCGGCGGGCACGAGGTCATCATGCAGGACGACGTCCGTACCCGCGAGCAAGCGGTGCGCCTTGACGGTCAGAAGCTCGGGATCGCCCGGGCCTGCGCCGACGAGGTGCACCATCCCTATGGAAATCTGCGTCATTTTGTGCCTTACGCCATCGAAATCGGCATTAAACAAAAAGCCCGCTTACCAGGTCGTGTTCCGGGTAGCGGGCTTACGATGCAGTCTGTCTTCAGACTCTCGGATCAGACACCCGCGCCAGTTGTGACCGGACGACAACAGCACGCAGAAACCGCGCAGGTGAAATCAGCCATGCCTAATTCTACGCAGCCGCGTTCGGTGCGGTCAAGGTTCACACGGAGCGGAAGGTGTCCATGACAGGCGCGCGCTTTCATCCGGAGTGCATGTGGCGAGTGCGCGGAGCACGCCGCGCCTGCGCTTGAAGATACCTTCGGCGGGGCGAGCTGGGCGGGCGCGAACGGCAAGCGGCGGAATGCTTTGACAGGCTCAGGACAAGCAAGCTCCCGCAGTCCACAGGGGACGCAGTTGGCACACGTACTGCAAAGGGCTCGGGCCCGGCGCTGCTCAGCACGCCCGTCACGGTCGGTGAACCAGGTCGCATCGCCGTGGCCGTTCTCACGACCAGCCCGATTCTCCCAGCGAAATCGACTCCGGATGAATGCGGCCTTAAAGTGCTGAAACTTTGGAACTCCGCTTTGTCCGAACGGGAATACCTCGGGGTATTGCGTATGCAAGGATTTTGATAATGACGACCCACGCGGGGATCCCTTCCGATTCGCATCCCGAGGGCGCCGAGCGCAGCCATATTTTAAGGAACATTCTCGCGCCACGGATGTATCCGGGAAAGATTCCCGAACGTCTAAGACTTGTGAAAAAATAGGCCGATAGGGGAATATATGTCCTCGCCTTTGTCATCGTCTTCGGATCCGTCATCTTCTTCGTCGGGAGCGCCGCGAACGGATAGCGGCGATTCTTCCACGCCTCCGCCGCCGGGGCTGAGCCACGATGGGAACCCCAAACGCCGGCATCATTACGGGATTTGGATCGTAGTAATTTTGCTCATCGCGGTCGGATTTGTGTTCTACCGCCTCCGCTCGAGTTCCGAGGCCGCCTCCAAGAAGGGATCGACCACTCAGACGATTAGCGTGGGTGTGGTTTCGGTTCAGCAGCGCGATGTTCCCTACTACCTCACGGGCCTCGGCACGGTGACGGCGTTCAACACGGTGACGCTGCACACGCGCGTCGACGGCCAGATCATGCAAGTGTTTTTCAAGGAAGGCCAGTTTGTCCACACGGGCGATTTGCTTATCGAAATCGATCCTCGCCCCTATCAGGTGGTGCTCGATCAGGCCGAGGGGCAGCTTGCAAAGGACCAGGCATCGCAGAACGACGCGAAAGTCGACCTGAGCCGCTATCAGACGCTGTGGAAGGATGGCGTGGTCGCGCGGCAACAGCTCGATACGCAGCAGGCTACGGTGGGGCAGTTCGACGGCTCGATCAAGTCCGACGAAGCGCAAATCAACGCCGCGAAGCTCAACCTCATCTATACCCGGATCACGTCGCCAATCAATGGACGCGTCGGGCTCCGCCTGGTCGACCCGGGCAATATCGTGCACGCCGCGGACACGACCGGAATGCTGGTGATCACGCAGGTGCAGCCCATCGCGGTGGATTTCACGCTTCCCGAGGAAAATCTCCCCGAGGTCGTTGCCCAAATGCGAAGCCGGCCGCTGGTGGTCGACGCCTACAGCAGCGACGACAAGACAAAACTCGGCGACGGGAAGCTCCTGACCCTCGACAACGAGATCGATCCGACGACCGGCACGATTAAGCTGAAGTCGGAATTCGCCAATGCCAATCTGTCGCTGTGGCCGAATCAGTTCGTCAACACGCGGCTGTTTCTGAGCGTGAAGAAAAACGCGATTGTGGTTCCGTCCGCCACGATTCAAGCCGGCGCTCAGGGGTCGTTCGTGTATGTGATCGATTCGAGCAATCAGGCCCAGGTCCGGCCGGTGCAGGTGGACTTCAACGAAGGCAATATCTCCGTGATTCACCAGGGCCTGACCCCGGGCGAAACGGTCGTCGTCGACGGAGCGGATAAGCTCCAGGCCGGATCGACGGTCACGCAGCACAAGTCCACAATCGGCCAGACGTCCTCCCCCGCCGGTTCAAGCGCCGCATCGGATCAGCAACCGTGAGTCCGTCCAGGCCGTTCATTCTTCGCCCCGTCGCAACTTCGTTGCTGATGGTGGGCATCCTGCTGGCGGGGGCGGTGGCCTATCTCCAGCTTCCGGTTTCGGCGCTCCCGCAAGTCGACTATCCGACGATCCAGGTGCTGACGTTCTATCCCGGCGGCAGCCCGGACGTGATGGCGTCCGCAGTGACCACTCCGCTCGAGCGGCAGTTCGGCGAACTCCCGGGCCTTTCGCAGATGACCTCGACGAGTTCCTTCGGGGGATCGCTCATCACGCTGCAATTCGACTTGACGGAGGATATCGACGTCGCCGAGCAGGAAGTGCAGGCTGCCATCAACGCGGCGACGAGCTATCTGCCCAAGGACCTTCCGAATCCGCCGATCTACAGCAAGGTAAATCCGGCCGACACGCCCATTCTCACGCTGGCGCTCACGTCCGATACGCTGCCCCTGGAACAGGTGGAGGATTTCGCCGACAACAATTTCGCGCAGAAGATTTCGCAGCTTTCGGGCGTGGGTCTGGTGACCATCAGCGGAGGCCAGAAGCCCGCCGTGCGCGTGCAGGCGAACCCGACGGCGCTCGCGTCCTATGGACTGAGCCTTGAGGATATCCGCACGGCTCTGGGCAACGCCAACGTGGACCAGGCGAAAGGCACTCTCAATGGCCCGCGCCAGTCGTTCACCATGCAGGACAACGACCAGCTCCTCACCAGCGCCGCTTACCGGCCGCTGATCATCGCCTATAAAAACGGCGGGCCCGTTCGGCTTTCCGACGTTGCGACCGTGGTGGACGGCGCCGAAAATAACTCAGCAAGCCGCGTGGATGAACACAACGCCGGCCGTGATCCTCAATATTCAGCGCCAGCCGGGCACGAACATCATCGGCGTGGTCGACCGCGTCAAGGACCTGCTCCCGCGCTTGCAGGCGTCGCTGCCTTCCTCGATTCACGTGACCATTCTCACCGACCGGACGACCACCATTCGCGCGTCGGTGAAGGACGTTCAGTTCGAATTGATGCTGACGATCGCGCTGGTCGTGATGGTCATGTTCGTGTTCCTGCGCAGCGTTGCGGCGACGATCATCCCCAGCGTTGCCGTTCCGCTCTCGATCGTGGGAACCTTCGGCGTGATGTACTTGCTGCGGCTACAGCCTCGACAACCTTTCGTTGATGGCGCTCACGATTTCCACCGGATTCGTGGTGGACGACGCCATCGTGATGATCGAAAACATCTCGCGGTTCATCGAGGAAGGGCACAAGCCGCTGGAGGCGGCCCTGATGGGTGCCGAGCAGATCGGCTTCACGATCGTTTCGCTGACCGTTTCGCTGATCGCCGTGCTGATTCCGCTGCTCTTCATGGGCGATATTATCGGGCGGCTTTTCCGGGAATTTGCCGTCACTCTGGGCGTGACGATTCTCGTGTCGGCTTTCGTTTCGCTTACGCTGACGCCGATGATGTGCGCGAAGCTGCTGCATACATCAGGATCCGCAACGCCAGGGACGCCTCTATAAGTCTTCGGAGCGCGTCTTCGAGCGAACGATCGCGTTCTACGGGCGAACGCTGCAATTCGTGCTGCGGCACCAGACCGCCACGCTCATCGTCACCGTCGGCACCCTCGTGCTGACGATCCTGCTCTATTACTACGTGCCCAAGGGCTTTTTCCCCGTGCAGGATACCGGCGTGATCCTCGGGATTTCGGACGCGCCGCAGTCCATCTCGTTTTCCGCGATGGCGCAACGCCAGCAGGCGCTCGCCGCCGTGATCCTGAAAGATCCGGACGTGGTCAGCTTGTCGTCCTTTATCGGCGTGGACGGCACGAACATGACGCCCAACAGCGGACGCATCCAGATCAATCTGAAGCCGCGCGACGAAAGAAAGGACACCGCCTCCGACATCATTCGCCGCCTGCAGCCGGAACTCGCCCAGGTGGATGGAATCACGCTCTTCATGCAGCCCGTGCAGGACATCACCGTGGAGGACCGCGTCAGCCGCACGCAATATCAATATTCGATCGAGGACGCGGACGCGCAGGAGCTTGTCGCAGTGGGCGCCCAAGATCGCGGCCAAGTTGAAAGCGCTGCCGCAATTGCGCGACGTCGCCACCGACCAGCAGGACCAGGCGACCGCAGGCCAACCTGGTGATCGATCGCGACACGGCCTCGCGCCTCGGAATTCTGCCGGCCACGATCGACAATACCCTCTACGACGCTTTCGGGCAGCGGCAGGTGTCGACGATGTTCACGCAGCTCAACCAGTATCACGTGGTGCTCGAGGTCGATCCGCACTTCCAGCAGAATCCCGACGCCCTCAAGGATATCTACGTGAATTCTTCGAGCGGGACGCAAGTTCCGCTGAGCGCCTTCACACATTTCGAGCAGACCACAGCGCCGCTGGCCGTGAACCATCAGGGCCAATTTCCCGTCGTTACCCTGTCGTTCAACCTGGCGCCCAGCGCTTCGCTGGGCGATGCAGTCGACGCGATCAACAAAGTCGAGCAGCAGCTCAACATGCCGCTTTCTCTCCACGCCGGCTTTCAGGGCACGGCGCAAGCCTTTCTCGCCTCGCTCGCGAATGAGCCGCTGCTGATTCTGGCCGCCTTGGTGACGGTCTACATCGTCCTCGGCGTTCTCTACGAAAGCTACATCCATCCGATTACGATTCTTTCCACCCTGCCTTCGGCCGGTGTGGGCGCGATTCTGGCGCTGATCATCTGCGGCGAGGATTTCAGCGTGATTGCGCTGATCGGCATCATCCTGCTGATCGGGATCGTGAAGAAGAACGCCATCATGATGATCGACTTTGCCCTCGATGCGGAGCGCAAGGAAGGGAAGCCGCCCGAGGAAGCGATTTACCAGGCGTGCCTGCTGCGGTTCCGCCCGATCATGATGACCACGATGGCGGCGCTGCTGGGCGGATTGCCGCTGGCTCTCGGCATCGGGAACCGGCTCGGAACTGCGCCGGCCCCTGGGCATCAGCATCGTGGGCGGCCTGATCATCAGCCAGGTGCTGACGCTCTATACCACGCCGGTGGTCTATCTCGCGTTCGACCGGCTCGCGCGGCGCCTGGCGCGCCACCACATCGGCAACCCGGTCGAAGCCGAAATGCACGCGGATTGATCGAAGGGAATTGAGAGCCACGCTGCGGCGACGATCATGAACATCTCCGCGCCATTCATCAAACGGCCGATTGCCACCTCGCTGCTCACCTTCGGAGTGTTGCTGGCCGGCGCGATCGCCTACGCTTCCTTGCCTGTCGGCGCCATTGCCGCAGGTCGAATTTCCCACGATCTCCGGTCTCCGCGAGCCTGCCCGGCGCCAGCCCCGAGACCATGGCGTCGTCCGTCGCCACGCCGCTGGAGCGGCAGTTCGGCAGCATCGCGGGCGTCACCGAAATGACGTCGACCAGCATGGCTGGATCAACCTCGATCACTCTGCAATTCGATTTGAATCGCAATATCGATGCCGCGGCGCCGCGACGTGCAGGCGGCCATCAATGCTTCCCAGGGCCAGTTGCCGGCGAATCTGCCGAGCCTGCCGACGTATCGGAAGATCAATCCGGCGGATTCGCCCGATAATGATCCTCGCGGTGCAGTTCCGAACGTCCTGCCTCTGAGCCAGTCTGTACGACGTTTCCGATTCGATCATCGGGCAAAAGCTCTCGCAGGTCGGAAGGCGTCGGCCAGGTGACCGTCGGCAGGAAGCGCCCGGCCCGCGGTGCGCATCGAGCTGAATCCAACGGTGCTGGCGAATTACGGAATCGGCCTGGAAGACGTCCGCACCGCGCTCTGCGCAGAGTCAATTCGAATGAACCGAAGGGAGAGGTCGCCAACGGGATTGCAGCGCTGGACGATCACCGACAACGATCAGCTGTTCGATGCGAATCACTACCGGCCGATCATCGTCGCCTACCACAACGGCGCCCCGGTCCGCCTTGAGGACATCGCCGACGTGCAGGACTCGGTCGAGGACGTCCACACCGCCGGACTCGTGAACGGCAAGCCCGCCATCCTGCTGATCATCAATCGGCAGCCCGGCGCGAATATCGTCGGCACCGTGGATCGAATTCGCGCGCTTCTGCCGCAGCTGCAGGCTTCGATTCCGGCCTCGATCGATCTCACCGTGGCGATCGATCGCACGATCACCATCCGCGCTCGGTGTAGAAGACGTTCAAATCACGCTGCTGATCACCGTTGTGCTCGTGATTCTGGTGATTTTCGTTTTTCTGCGGAATGTGTGGGCCACCGTGATTCCGGCCGTCGCGGTGCCGGTCTCGCTCGTGGGCACTTTCGGCGTGATGTACCTGCTCGGCTATTCGCATCGACAATCTTTCGCTGATGGCGCTGACGATTTCCACCGGCTTCGTGGTCGACGACGCCATCGTGGTGATCGAAAATATCACGCGTTACCATGAGGCGGGTCTCTCGCCCCTGCAAGCCGCGCTGCAGGGCTCCAAGGAAATCGGCTTCACCGTGCTCTCCATGAGCACTTCTCTGATCGCCGTATTCATCCCCATTCTGCTGATGGGCGGCATCGTCGGGCGGCTGTTCCGCGAATTTGCGGTCACGTTGAGCGTCGACAATCCTGCTGTCGCTGGTGCGTCTCGCTCACCACCACGCCGATGATGTGCGCCAAATTCCTGAAGCACTCGCTCGAAGCAGGGCCATGGCCGGCTCTATCGGCTGAGCGAGCGCTGGTTCGATGAATTGCACACGGCCTACGATCGCGGGCTCCGCTGGGTGCTCAGGCACCAGGCGTTGACCCTGGCCGTGATGATCGCCACCGTTTGCCTCAACATCTTTCTCTTCATCATCATCCCGAAGGGTTTTTTCCCGCAGCAGGACACGGGCTTGCTGAGCGGCTCGATCCAGGCGTCGCAGGATATTTCCTTCGACGCGATGCGCGTGAAGCAGAAGCAGTTCAGCAATATCGTCACGCTCGGACCCAGCCGTCCAGAGCGACATCTGCTTCATCGGCGGCAACAACGCCATGAACACCGGGCGCATGTTCATCATGCTCAAGCCGCTCTCGGTGCGGAAAATGAGCGCCGATCAGGTGATCCAACGGCTGCGCAAGAAGCTCGCCGTGGTGTCCGGCGCCACGCTGTTTCTGCAGGCCAACCAGGATATTCGCGTCGGAGGCCGCTCCAGCAACGCGCAATATCAATACACGCTTGAGAGCGAAAACCTGCCCGATCTCGACCAGTGGGCGCCGATGATGCTGGAGAAACTCAAGACTCTGCCGGAATTGCGGGACGTTTCAACCGACCAGCAGGATCAGGGCCTCGAAGCAGACGTTGTGATCGATCGCGACACGGCATCGCGGCTGGGCATCGACGCGGCGACCATCGACAACACGCTCTACGACGCTTTCGGGCAGCGGCAAGTCTCGACCGTCTTCACTCAGCTGAACGAATATCATCTGGTGATGGAGGTGGCGCCTCAGTTTCAGCACAATCCGGATGCGCTGAAGAGCATCTACGTGCAGTCCGCCAACGGCACGCAGGTGCCGCTCAGCGCGTTTTCGCACTTTGCGCCGCTGAACACGCCTCTCGCCGTGAACCACCAGGGGCAGTTTCCCGCCGTCACGCTTTCGTTCAATCTTGCGCCCGGAGTCTCGCTTGGCCAGGCGGTCAACGCCGTAAACTCCGTCGCCAGCGCGGCATCGACATGCCGGCCACAATTCACGCCACCTTTCAAGGCACGGCGCAGGCATTTCAGGCTTCGCTCGAGAACGAGCCCGTCCTGATCCTTGCGGCGCTCGTCGCCGTCTACATCGTGCTGGGGATGCTCTACGAGAGCTACATTCACCCAATCACGATCCTTTCGACGCTGCCTTCGGCGGGCGTCGGCGCGATTCTCGCCCTCATCATGCACCCGCAACGATCTCAGCGTGATCGCGATCATCGGGATCATCCTGCTGATCGGCATCGTGAAGAAGAACGCGATCATGATGATCGACTTCGCCCTGGACGCGGAACGCAAGGAAGGGAAGTCGCCGGAGGAGGCGATCTACCAGGCCTGCCTGCTGCGATTCCGTCCCATCATGATGACGACGATGGCGGCGCTTCTCGGTGGGCTGCCGCTCGCGCTTGGCACCGGCACCGGTTCGGAGCTGCGCCGCCCGCTCGGCATCAGCATCGTCGGCGGATTGATTGTCAGCCAGATGCTCACCCTATTCACGACTCCCGTCGTTTACCTCTACATGGACCGCATCCGCGAGTGGTGGTCGCGCTGGAGGGAAACCCGGCGGCGCCTGCGCGGTGCGACGGGCACGCATTCTGCTCCGCTGCCTCGCACGGGCGATTAGCTGCCGCGTTTTTCCGTGGGAATGGACGTTTGTCGTGGCCTCCTCTGCTCTTCGGGGCTATGATTGAAACTGCCAGTCAACGCTCGCCTGACGGGAACGGGAGCGGAGCCGTCCAAGCACGACGCGGCCCACTGGAACCGCGGGAGTTCCGGCCCTCTTCCGCAGTGCAAGCTCTCACGTCGTCCGCTGTCTCGAAGTTCGTTGTTTCCGGATCGCGAGCGTTGAATTTCACCGGCACGACCCCGGTGGGTCGCGATCCACCGTCGTGGTGAAACCTTTCGCCTGGCACGTGCGTGCCGGAATAGCCTTAAAGGATGCGCTGTGAGACTCAGCCTACGGTTGATTCTTTCTCTGGTCGATCGGAATCAGCCTGGTCACGTTCTTCATTTCGCGAAACCAAGTTCGCTCGGAAAAGCGCGGCCTGCGCGCCGATCTGGAGCAGGCGCGCCGAAATTCTGGCGGAGAGCCTCGGGGAAATCGTCGAGCCCGCCGTCGAGCGTGGCTCACACACGCAGCTGCGCCGCATCGTCGATCGTTTCGAAAATCGCCAGCGCCTGGCCGGCGTGATCGTCTACGACGCTGCCGGGAAAATCCTCGCCGAGAGCTCGAGTCTTTCGGATCGAATCACTCCCGCCGCCCGTGCCGCATTGAGGCCATTGACGGCGCAAGGCAACGGCGTGAGCGAATTCCTCACGCTCGGCGATCAGCCGATGAACGCCTACTACCTGGGCATGTATGACGATAACGGCGAAACGCCAGGGCGATTCTCGCGATCTTTCACGACGCGAGCTACATCGAGGCGCAAAGCAAGCGCATCTGGCGCGAGACGATGTGGCACGTGGTGGCGCAGGTGCTCCTCATCGTGCTGCGTCACCGTGCTGATCATCCGCTGGACGATCGTCCTGCCGATTTCGCGCACCGCGCAATGGATGAAGGATCTGCGCGGCGGCCGCGTGCGGCCGTCGTCCCCAGCTGCCGAATGAGGATTTCCTCGCGCCGTTTTCGCAGGAAGTTGTGAAGTTTGCGCGCAGCCTGACGGAAGCGCGCGCGGCGGCGGAGGAAGAAGCGCGCCTGCGCGAAACGCGGCGAGTCGCTCTGGACGCCCGAACGGCTGCGCATCAGCGTGCAGAGCAAGCTGCTCGGCTCGCTCTTCGTGGTTTCGAATCGCGAGCCTTACATGCACGTGCATCGGGGCAAGGACATCGAGGCGTTGGTTCCGGCGAGCGGCCTGGTCACGGCGCTCGAGCCGATTCTGCGCGCGTGCGACGGCACGTGGATCGCGCACGGCTCGGGCGAGGCCGATCGCGAAGTGGTGGATCGCAACGACCGTCTGCGCGTGCCGCCCGACAATCCCGAGTACACTCTGCGCCGCGTCTGGCTGACCAAGCAAGAGGAACAGGGCTACTACTACGGATTTGCCAACGAAGGGCTCTGGCCGCTTTGCCACATCGCGCACGCGCGGCCGCTCTTCCGCACGATCGGATTGGGAAAGCTATCAGGAAGTGAATCGCAAATTCGCCGACGCGCGTGCTGGAAGAGATGGCCGGCACGGAGCACCCGCTTGCTGCTCGTGCAGGATTATCATTTCGCGCTGCTGCCGCGCATGGTGAAGGAAGCGCGGCCGGACGTGCGCGTCGCGATCTTCTGGCACATTCCGTGGCCGAACCCGGAGGCATTCGGAATTTGCCCCTGGCAGCGCGAACTTGCTCGACGGCCTGCTCGGCGCCGATCTCGTCGGCTTCCACACGCAGTCGCACTGCAACAATTTCCTCGAGACGGTCGATGCGGCGTCCTGGAATCGCGCATCGAGTGGGAGCGCTTCTCCGTGCAGGCGGCTGGGCCATCGCACGTTCGTGCGGCCGTTTCCGATCAGCGTGGACTTCCGCGAGATGCAGGCCGACCCGGGCGAACTCGGCCGTGTCTCCCTACGAGTTGCGCGCATCGCTGCTGAAGAATCTGGGCATCGAGGCGAGCTTTCTCGGCGTCGGCGTCGACCGCGTCGACTACACGAAGGGAATCATCGAGCGCTTTCGCGGCATCGAGCGCTTCCTCGAAAAGTATCCCGCCGTATGCGGGCAATTTGACGTTCGTTCAGATCGGCGCGCCGAGCCGCACGACCATCCAGCGCTATCACGATCTCTTCGACGAGGTGGAGGCGGAGGCCGCGCGCATCAACGCGCGCTTCCAGACGCGGCAATTGGAAGCCGATCGCGCTGCTCACGCGGCATCACAGCCACAAGGAAATCCTGCCGTATTACCGCGCGGCGGATTTCTGCATGGTCACGTCGCTGCACGACGGAATGAATCTGGTCGCCAAGGAATTTGTGGCCGCGCGCAGGGACGACGAGGGCGCGCTGATCCTGAGCCAGTTCACCGGCGCCGCGCGCGAGCTGCGCGATGCCATCATCGTGAATCCCTACGACACCGACCAGCTGGCCGAAGCCATCCGCACCGCGCTGGAGATGGATTCCGACGAGCGCCGCCGTGCGCATGCAGCGGATGCGCCGGATCGTGAAGGAGCACAACGTCTACCGCTGGGCCGGCAGCCTGATTGCCGAGCTCTCCGATATACGCATCGACGAAACCGAGTCCGAATCCGCCGTGAAGCAATCCTCGTGAAGGCGACGTGCGCGCAGGAGCACGAATCGCAGAGCCATATGCGCCTTCGACGCTTGGGACTGAAATCATCGCCCAGCTTTGCCGCGCGCGCCGTCGCGCGATCTTTCCTCGATTTTGACGGCACTCTCGTAAAAATCCAGCGCAGCCCCCGCGTCGTGCGGTCCTCGGCTCGCGTGAATCGCGTTCTCGAACGGCTCGAGCGCAATCCGAATCTCCACGTTGCCATCGTCAGCGGGCGTCGCGCGCGCGATCTGCGGCGGCTGCTTCCTGTGCGGGGCTTGCGCTATTTCGGCTTGCACGGCGGCGAACGCGAAGGCCGGCCGGTCAAGCTGCACAAGGCGATCACGCTGGCGCTCTCGCGGGCCAAGCGGGAGTGCGGAATCGCAGCTCGCAAACTTGCGAGGGGATCTGGGTCGAGGATAAAGAGTTCAGCTTCTGCGTTCACTATCGAAGCTGCCGATGAGGCCACTGCCGAAGTGGCCGGCCGCCAATCTGAAAAAAGTGCTTGGCGCCATGGCGAAAGATCGCTGCACGTCCTCGGCGGAAAGAAGATTTGGGAAGTGTCTGCCGCCCGAAGTGCCGGGAAAATTTGCGGCGGTGCAGGGCGCGCTTGCGAAAATGCCGCGTGGCACAGCAGCCGTCTACATTGGCGACGACGAAACCGACGAGGGCGTTTTCGCGGTCCTCAAGAATCAGATCACGGTGCAGGTCGGTTTGCCGAATGGCACGCACGCCCGCTATTTCCTCCCCGCGCCGGCGGACGTTTTGCGCTTTCTCTCGCACCTGGAACGTGAATTCCGCTCCTGAAGGCCATCGTAGTGGCCCAATCGCTTCGTCACGTCGTCAATCAGCGCCATCAGAACCAATCCGAGGATGACGACCAGTATGCTACGATTGATACCACGGCGGGGCCTGTAGCTCAGTTGGATTAGAGCACGTGCCTACGAAGCACGGGGTCGGAGGTTCGAATCCTCTCAGGCCCGCCACTTCACTCTAGGGTCTAACCTAGAGACATAAGTTACACAACGCACCTAAGATCGTGATCCACAAAACTGACCAGGCAGATATCGTCTTGAACTTTCTTTAATGCCGACCGCTCGGCCGACAAAAACCTCACTGAAATTTCATTCCCTCCCTTAAGAATAGTTAGCGAAACGGGCTTATCCTACCTGCGGACCAAAACAGCGTCATCGGCCAGAGTCAACGATATCGGAGGTTTTCATGCGCAAAGAGAAAGCGATTGACCGGCTGAGCGGACTTGATTCCAACAGGCCTGGCCGGCGGCGTTTCCTGAGAGGATTAGCAGGTTTCACGGCTGTCGGTGCGGCGGGTCTGGCTGCGGATGTTGTGGTGGGCGTGCGGCCGGCCTTCGCGCAAAGCACAGCTAGTCCCATCGTAGAAAACCGGACCACGCTCAGCGGCACTCATGCGATCCTTTTGGGCACGAGGGGCGGGCCGGGCGTCGATCTGAACCGGAACGAAACCGCGAGCGCGGTGGTCGTCGACGGCGTTTCTTACCTTGTCGACTGCGGCTACGGGACGTTGCGGTCTCTCGTCGCCTGTGGAATTGGCTACGCTCAGATATCGACGATCTTCTTCACGCATCTGCATAACGATCACACATCCGATCTTGCCGCGCTGCTGACCCAGCAGTGGACCAGCGGGCGAGACAAGCCGACCGACGTTTACGGACCTTACCGCACCACAGCGATGGTCGAGGGCGCGATGGCATTCTTCAAGGCCGATACGGAAATCCGCATTGTTGATGAAGGCCGCACGGTGCGGCCCGAAGCCCTGTTCCACGGCCACGACCTCGCCGCCACCGACAAGCCCGCCATGGATTTCAAGGATGAGCGCGTCACCGTCACGTCGGTCGAAAACACCCATTTCCCCGAGCGCTCGAAGGCGAGAATGCCGTACCGCTCGCTTGCTTATCGCTTCGATTCGAAGACTCGCTCGATCGTACTCGCCGGAGATACCGCATATTCGAAGAATCTCGTGGATCTGGCTCACGGGGCGGATGTCTTCATCTGCGAGGTGATGGACCAGGGCATACACGACGAGATGGCGGCGCGAGCGAAGGCCGCGGCCGCCGCGGGCAATCCCGACAACATCTTCAGGCACATCGCCGACACGCATTCGACGCCGGCGGATGTCGGCCGGATGGCGTCGGAAGCCCAGGTCAAACTGGTAGTGCTGAACCACCTCGTGCCGGGAACGACTGCGCCGGGCGGGCTCGAATTTCCAGTCACCACATTTATCGACGGAGTCCGCAAGGTTTACTCCGGCGAGGTGATCGTCGGGCAGGATCTGATGGTAATTTGAGCAAAGGGCCGCGCCTTACTGGGTGCGATGCTGCTCATCTACGCCTGCTGCAAACCGCTCAGATGCCGGCGTACCAGGCGTAGCCGCCTTCGGGAGCCGCGGAGCCCAGACCTTTGCCGAACTTTTTCATGTTGTCGGTGACCGTCAGGTGGGTGATAAATTTCACGCTCTTGTAGCCGAGCTGGCGCGGGACGCCGCATGCGCAGCGGGCCGCCGTTGCCCACCGGAAGTTCGCCGCCATTCATCCCGTAGGCGAGAAAAGTCTGCGGATGCAATGCATCGGCCATATCGATGCTGTCCCACCAGTCCCGCTCGATCGAGAAGTAGACCACGTATCTGGCTTGCGGATGGACTCCCACGAGCTCGAGAACGTGCGAGAGCGGCACGCCGATCCACTCGGCGATGTACGACCAGCCCTCTTCGCAGGCCAGTTGCGTGATCTGGCTGCGCGATGGATAGCTCTTCAGCTGCGGCAAGCGAAAACGAGGCGGGACGGGCGACCATGCCGTCGACGGTGAGCCGCCAGTCGGCGAAGCCTCCGGCCTGAAGGCGCTTGAACGCTTCGCTCGGCGGCGCGATTTCGTTGGCGAGCGGACGCTTCGAAATCTGGCTGCGCGGAAACTCGCGCGCCAACGAGTGCCTGGTCAGCAGACGCTGGGACGCATAGTTCAGCGTTTCGCCGAGGCCCTAGATGCCGCCGTGATCGGGCGGGACCAGTCCATACTTTTCGCGAGGCGTGCGGCGACGCCCAGGCCCGATACGCCCGCCGTGGCGGCGAGCCCGGTGGCGATCAGTTTGCGGCGCGAGAGATCTGCTCATGTGCGCTCCGTGCGTGTGCCGGCCTGGCCGGTGATCATCGCCCGCATGCGGCTCCTGAATCCGGCGAGCGCAAATCATCACGACGTGGACCACCAGGAAGAGCACGAGAGCTAGGGAGACGAAGAAATGAATCGTGCGCGCGGATTGCTGGCCGCCCAACAGAGTGACGGTGGCCGGAAACGCCGAAACGAAAGCCGGGGACATCGCCAGGCCCGTCCAGATGACCAACGGGAACAGAACGAAGATCACGAACAAGTAGGTGAGCCGCTGGAGGCGCGTTATACGACCAGCTTCCGCCTCGCCGGGCCGCTTGAAGCGCAAATGGTCGGCGATTGCGGCCGAGAGCGCGCGCCACGAAAGATCGGCCTCGCCGGGGAGCAGGTTTTTCCGGAAATGCCCGGTGAACGAGGCCGTAGATTGCATACAGCAACCCGGTCAACACCGCGATCCAGGCAGCTTGAAAATGGAGATACCGGCTCCAGCCGTTTTGGTCCGGCAGCACGTACCCGTAGCCGGTCGGCACCAAATCCCTCGAGGCCGGGAATCGGCAGTTTGAAACAGAGGCGGCGTCAATACATTGCCGGTTTCGCCCCAATAGAAGCGCGGGTGAGAGATCACGAATTTCAACCCCGCTGACGAGCAGGGCAAGAAAGCACAGAGCGGTGATCCAGTGAGTCACGCGGACAAGTGCAGAATGTCGCGAAGTAATCGTCGCTGCTGAGACGGCGGAGGCAGACCTTGGGGCGCCGGCATCTAGCGGCATCTGCGCGGGTCCCAGTGTCGCCACTCTCAGCCTCCTGTTGGCGGTCGCGCTTGCTTTCCCTGAAGGCGCATACTATCACGCCACAGTGGCCGCGACATCTGGAACTAAATCGACTCCGTTGTTTCGCGTGTGAGACAAGCGTACGATGCGCGGGGACGCTGCCGGATCAACGGCCGGGCGATTCTCGCACTCGTTACGGTGAGGTCTATGTGACTACAAACACGAAATCGGATCATCGCGATCGGCGCGCCATGCTGAAGGCGGCGATTTTGGGCGGCGGCGCAGCGGCCGCAAGCCTCTTGGCTGGGCCGCTCGCGGATGCCGCTCCCACGCCGAGGGAGCAAGGCGGGCAGGAAAAATTCGAGCAGGCGACGCGGGGGATGCCGGCGCCGCGGATTAAGGACGTCAGCGTGATTGAAGTCGGCGGGGGCGGCAACAACGATTCGACGGTGGTCAAGGTGACGACCGACCAGCCGGGACTCTACGGCTATGGATGCGCGACGACCACGTTTCCAGGTGGCCGCTCGAAACTCGTCAAAGTTGCGGTCGAGCAATATCTGAAGCCGCTGGTAATGGGCCGAACGACCGACCGGATCGAGCAGATATGGCAGCTCTGCTACATGAGCTCCTACTACAAGAACGACAACGTGCAGAACTGCGCGATCGGCGGCGTCTGCGACGCGCTGTGGGACATCAAGGGCCGTCAGGCGGGAATGCCGGTCTACCAGCTGGTTGGCGGCAAGGTGCGCGACGCAGCGGATATCTATCTGCATGTTTTTCTTGCCCCGCAGGACACGAACACGCGGCTGATCGAAAGCTCGATGAAGCTCGTCGATGGCGGATGCCGCAATCTGCTGATCGCGTTGTTCGTCCGCGATGGCGCCGTCAACAACCTTTACGGCCGGCCCAAATTTGACGACGGCTCGGTACCCTTCGATCGCGACAAGGAGATCGCCAAAGTCCTCTCCGCGTGCGAGGCGTTTCGAAAACAGATGCCGCCCGAAATCGGCCTGGGCATCGACGTGCACTCGCTGCTCGATAGCATCCGGGCGACCGAATTCTGCAAGGATGTCGAATCGTTCAAGCTGTTTTACTGCGAAGACCTGTTTCCGCCGGAAGAGTCCGGCCACTACAAAATCGTCCGCCAGATGTGCACCACGCCGCTCGCGATCGGCGAACTCTGGAATAATCCGCACGAATGGCAGCCGCTCGTGGAACAACGATCGATCGATTACATCCGCCACCACGTCTCGCATATCGGTGGTTTCACGGCGGCGCAGAAAATCGCCGCGTTCGCCTCGAATTACGAAGTGAAATTCGCCTGGCACGGCGGCCCGAACTCGCCCGTGGGTCACATGACCAATTTGACGCTGGATCTCACCAATACCAATTTCGGAATTCACGAGCACTTCGACTACACGCCGCTCGTGCAGGATATTTTTCAGGGGCATCTGGAAGTGAAGGACGGCTACGCGTGGATCAGCGAAAAGCCCGGCTGGGGCATCGAAGTGGATGAGGCGCTCGCCGCAAAACATCCGATCACGGACGAACATCCCAACGAAATGCGGACCCCAGACGGTTCGGTGATCAACGGCACTGGCTAGGGTGCGGCGACGGGGAAGCTTCCTGAGGGAAATGATCGGTCCGAGCTGAATATCGAAGTGGCCTCTCGGGAGATCGTGCGCCGCTGAGGTTCGCAGGTCAGAACCAACCGCTGCGGTAGGCGATCCACCAACTCATGAAGCCGATCGGAATCGTCGCAAAGAGCGCCCACCAGAGCGGCAGAAATAAGTCGGCGGCTATTCCCAGGACAGTAAAACTGGCCCAGAAGACCTTCTTTTCCATGGGATCATTCTAGCGCCTCGATGGTTTGTCCCGTGATGGAACGTCGATCGGCTTGGCGAAAATGTAATGGGAATTGTGCCAAAATGGTTCCTACAGGGATATGGCTCCCCGGATAGGTATTTTCCGTTATGGCTGCCCGCTTCGCTTTTTTCTAGAATGGCCGCAGCAAAGGAAGACTTGGAGTGCGACGAGAGAAGCTCGATCCAAGCGATCCAGGAAGCTCAGGGCCTGGCACTTTAATTCCGAGGAGGCAAGAATGAAAAAGCAAATCGTTCGTGTAGCTATGGGTTCTGCTTTGGCGATCGCATTCACGTTGTCGGCCGCGCGTGTGACCCTTGGAGACGTGAGGGACGACTGCCATCGAAAGCTGGAGGCTGATCGCGCGCGCATCGATCGCGATGCCGCGAAGCACGGCGACCACAGCCGGCAAGTGGACAGGGATATCGATCGCATGGACGCCGACCGCAATTGGTGCCGTGACCACCACGCGGATTGGGACCACAGCCGTTTTGACGTGGGCATCTACATCAAGCACTAGCCGCAATCGGTGGGTCGGAGTAGGCTGAGTGGCGGGCGATGAGGACCGAAAATGCGGCCTCACGCCTGCCAGCAGAGGCTGGCGCCCATTGCGTGTTTTCGATAAGTTCCGGGCGTTTCTAGTCGCCAATTGTCGATTAGATTTTCCTCAGTCTCGCGACAATTCCGCGCCGGCGGAGGCGCACTTCCATATCATTGAACCGCCTCGCCGACCCATATATCTCAAATTTTCAGATGGCACTGGGCTCTCGTCCAGAGGACGGGCGACTTTTGACCGGCCCCTTCCGCGGCGCCCGGCGCCTAAATCCCCATGGCGAAGATAAAGCGAAGCTGATATCCTCGCCCGTATGCCGGTCCGATCCTGCCGCGTCACGATCCGCGATTTAGAGGGCACCGATCACTCGGTACAGGTGACGGCGTCGACGCTGTATGAGGCAGTGGCGCTGGGCTTGGCGTCACTGCGCGGCGAGGAGTGGGTGGCGGGCGTCGGGGAGGGGCCGAATACCGTGCGTGTGGCGGTGACGAACGTCGCGGTGGAGCATCAGGTGGCAATGAAGGATTTTCACGCATGGCTCGAACGGCCCGCGCGATCCCCAAGGGATGTGACGCAGCGCGCCCGCATCCGCGAGATTTTAGGGTTGAGCACGCAGCGGATGACGTGATTCTTCGCGACGGTCGAGGAGTCGCGGGTGAGATAACATGACTCGACGGTGTATGGCACATACGAAAAGTCGGCCGGCGCCAAAACGGCGCTCACGGTGCTGCACGCCATCGGAGTATGCAGCTCGGCGTGGATCCTCTTTGGCAGCGGTTTCGGATTCCTTTTTCACTGGACCGGCAAAGCCTCAGCATCGGATCACGTTCTAAACCGCGCTCTGGTCTTCGCGTGCGCGGCGGTCTATTTCGCGAGACTCTGTTTCGGCACGCTGCGGTTGTATAAGCGCACCGTCGGTTATGGCGAAGCGATTGGGATCGGTGTCTATACGATCTTCATACATACCCTTTTCGCGTTCATCGGACGCGTCAATGGGCGGCCGCCTGGCTGGCCGCTGTTTCTAGGGGGCGTCTTATACGTCGCAGGATCGTATCTGAATACGCGATCGGAGTATCTGCGGGATGTGTGGAAGCGGAATCCGGCCAATCAAGGCCGGGTGTACACGGAAGGCTATTTCCGGTATTCGCGGCACGTCAACTATTTTGGGGACGACATGCTGTTTGCCGGGTACGCGCTCATCGCGGGATCGCTCTGGGGTCTGATTGTTTCCGCGCTGATGGCGTGCGGTTTCGTCTTCATTAATATTCCCATGCTCGATGGCTATCTACGGAAGAAATACGGCGCTGAATTTGAGAGCTATGCGCGCCGGGTCAAGAAATTTATTCCTTATGTCTATTGATCGCTCAGCGATCGATCGCGGCCACGTAACCTTGGCGCAGAATTCCAGGAGGACCTGGATGCTAAAAGCGCCTTCGCCTCAAATTTACATGTAGCGGGCGGCGAAGGTGAGGAAGGTGGGCCAGTTGGGGACGGGGGTGTGGCCGTCGCTATGTTGGCGGAAGCCGAGATCGCCGGTGATTAGGGCGGTTTCTATGGGCGGGAATTCGGTCGCGCCTAAACCCTTCTTGCCGAGAAGCTCGTAGACTGGCCCCGCGCCGACCTCGGCCATGAACATGCCTCGCGCATCGACCCAGCCGTCGCCGCCTTCGACTGAACCAGCGCCGATGAAGACGGGGCGTGGTGCGCAGAGCGCGATCAGTTCGTGGGAATCGACCGGCAAATCGTTGGACGTCAGCGGACCTGCATACTTGAGGAAATTGCCAGCCATCCAGTGGTATTCGTTTGTGGCGGCGACATTTTCGAGCAGTTCGCCGAAATCGCGGCGGTAAAGCGCCGCGCCGCCCATGCCGGAAGAGCTGACGTACGCAATAGCGAAACGCGGGTCGTACGCCATCGCGACGAGCGCCGCCTTACCGTAGCGCGAATGGCCTTCGATCCCGACGCGCTTTGCGTCCACGCCGCAGTGGCAGCTCCCGAAATAATCGAGCGCGCGGCTTGCTCCCCAGGCCCATGCCCGCAGCGTGCCCCAATCATCTGACGCGCGAGGGCGGCCTTTGTTTACCAGGCCAATGATTCCTTGCGTGAGACCGGCGCCGTTATCACGCTGCACGCTGGTAGGAATGTACTCGGCGTAGCCCCAGCCCTTGGCGAGCACCTGCTCCTGCCATGTGGGGCCGGAGGGCGGCCGCGCGGCGGCAGGGAATCGCTTGGCCAGCATCGCCATGATTTCGGGGCTGAGGCCAAACTCCATCATGAGAGGGACGGGCTTGGGCGCGTTGGCCGGAGTCGTCAGCGTCAACTGAATGTCGACGGTGACGAGCGGGTACGAGGAATTGTCGACGTGACCCACGAGTTTGCGGGTCACGACGGGAACGTCGTGATTCATCTCGCGCGTGGTGCTGACAATCTCCCAATGAACCGGCGGGATATCCTTCGGAACGCGCCCATAAACCTCGCGGTCGAAATCCTCGACGATTTCGGGGCGGCGCAGCCTCCACCATTCTCTTGCCGTGGTGACTCTCTCGCCGCTTCTCAGCGTGAGGGGATCGGGCAGATTCGGATACGGATTCGCCTTGGACTCGTCGTAATTGGCGGCGTTCGGCGCGTGGGGATTGCCGCCGTCGGCGCCCTGGCGAAGCGAGGTGATATGAAGAAGATTCATCGTTCGCTGATGATCTTGCTCGGAAGTCAGCTGCGCGGGCGGCTGCTGGGCGAAGAGCGCCCAGGCGGCAAGCGTGAAGAGCAACGCGCCGATGCTTTTCGAGACGAGTTGTCGCGCCACGCCAGCCTCCATCAGCGGGAGCTAAACACACAGAGAGCACAGAGAATGGACTGAATGCACGGAGACGCTGAGGAACTTCGCCGTGTGCTCTGCGTTGAGGGGCGTTTGCCCAGAGGGCACTCAATAACCCTGAACTGAGGCAAAGCCCGCTTTGGGCCCCGCGCATTATGCTATAAAATTTAATCAGTGAACATTCGCCAAGGTTCGATCAAGCTATTCCGGTTCTCCGGAATCACCGTGTTCTTACACTGGTCGTGGTTTCTGGCTGCGGCCTACATAATCAGCCTGGAGGCGAAGAGCTATTCCTCGCCTGCGTGGAGCGTCCTCGAATACCTGGCTCTGTTTGTGATTGTGACGATGCACGAATTCGGCCATGCGCTGGCGGGCCGGCAGGTGGGCGGAACGTCGGATCACATTGTGCTGTGGCCGCTCGGCGGAGTGGCGTACGTGAATCCGCCGCCGCGGCCGGGCGCGACGCTCTGGAGCCTTGCGGCGGGACCGCTGGTGAACGTAGCGCTATTTCCGATTTTGTTCGGGCTTTACATGTGGGGACGTTCGGCGGGATGGGCGGAATCGATGCCCGATGCCTTCCACTTGATGTATGCGGTTTTACGTATCGACGTCGTTCTGCTGGTCTTCAATATGTTGCCCATCTATCCGCTCGATGGCGGGCAGATTCTGCGGTCGCTGCTCTGGTTTGTTATCGGACGCGCGCGCAGCTTGATGGCGGCGACGATCATCGGCTTCATCGGCGTGGCCGGGCTGATCGCGCTGGCAGTCTCACAACAGTCGATATTCTTCGGCTTCATCTGCGCATTCATTCTGCTGAATTGCTGGAGCGGACTGCAGCACGCGTTTGCGCTGGCGCGCTTCGCGAAGCTGCCGCGCCACCGGGGATTCGCGTGCCCTTCGTGCAAGACGTCGCCGCCGATCGGGAATTTCTGGGGATGCGGGCAGTGCGGAAGCGGGTTCGACATGTTTCGCACGCAGGGAGTTTGCCCTCGGTGCGGCGCCCAGTATGCAGTGACGGGCTGTCTCGATTGCGGCAGATCGCATCCGATCAGCGAATGGGCCGTTCCGGTGATCGTATACAATGGCGAGCCGCAATCTGTGAAGGGACTGCCATGAACGTGCGCTTTTTGGCGATCGCGGCGGTCGTCGCCGCGATTTGTGCGAGCGGCTGCTCGAAATCAAATCGTCCGGGGTCGTCGAATGGCGTCGCGCCTGCCGGTACCTCCGCCGCCGCGCCGGCATCCGCGGCGGGAGGGCCGCAGCAGGCGTCGAGCGCCGACACGGACGGAATTCGCGCGGCCATCGAAGAGCACGTGCGCGACGACCGCAGCGTCAATATGGACATGCTGCAGATGAGCGTCGAGTCCGTAAGCGTCAGCGGAAATCAAGCGCATGCGGAAGCGACGTTTAGCCCGAAGCAGGGCGGCACCGGGATGGCAATGTCGTATCTTCTCGAACGGCAGAGCAATGGCTGGGTGGTGACGAGCGGCCAGCCGAGCGACGGGCAGTTCACGCATCCGCCGACGGACGGTGTTCACTCAGGAATGCCGGCAAACCCCGGCGAGCCTGCGATGCCGGATGTCACCGACTTCCTCAGAAACAAATCTCCGGACAACAAGAATTAAGCGGAAGAAAAGCGGATCTGCGCCTGGCGCGAGCACTTATGCGACGGCGGCCTGCGCCTCCTCGACGGTGGGCAGGATTCGGAAAAACTGGCTCACCTTCGACATGTCGAGCAGCGCACTAACCTGGGTATTGAGGCCCGCAAGCGCGAGCTGGCGATTCGCCTTTTGCAGCGCCACGCGAGCGCCGACGAGCGCCCCGAGCCCCGCCGAGTCCATAAAAGGGACGCCGCTGAAATCGATGATCAGGGCGGCGGCCGATTCCTCACGCACGGCGGTCTGAAAGTTGAAGATGGTGTGGATGGTCAGGGGACCTTTGAGGGCGAGTATTTTCTGGCCGGCGCGCGTTCCCACGATGGTGACGATTTCCATTTTGTCGTTAGGCATCGCGCCGGATTGTAGCGAAGGTTCCTTCGGCGCAATGTTAAATTTTCGTTACAGCGGGGCTAGTGGCGCGTTACTTCCGGCAGCCTATTGAGGCGCCGCCGCGGCCTCTTCCTTCGAGGGCTGGTAGCGCACCAGGAGCAGCGTGATGTCGTCCGCCTGGCTGGCGCCGCGCGTGAACTCCCGCAGGGAGGCGAGCGCGGTCTGCTGCAGGGAATCGAGCCCCGGGTTGGCCTGGCCCGCGAAGAGCGCGCGGAGGCGGTCAATGCCGTACATGTCCTCCTGGACGTCGATCGCCTCGGTGATGCCATCGCTGAAGAGAATCAGCGTATCCTCGGGATGAAGGTTTACGCGGGCCACGTGGTAATCGACGTCGGGCAGCAAGCCCACCGGGCACGAGCCTTCGGTAAACGGTTCGGTGGCATCTCCGGCGCGAAGCAAGAGCGGCGATGGATGCCCGGCGTTGATGTATTCAAGGGTGCCGTCGTTGTGGAGAATCGCGAAGAATACGGTGGCGTAGCGTCCGACTTCGGCGTGCTCGCACAGGAAATTATTCAGGTGGCGGAACATCGGCGCCGGGTCCGCGCCGAGCATCAAGCCGGAAAGAGCGCCCTGGAGCATCGTGGTCAGCAGGGCAGCGCCAAGGCCCTTGCCGGAAACGTCGGCGATCAGGAATGCGGTGCGGCCGTCCGCCATTTTGAACACGTCGAAGTAGTCGCCGCCGACGGCGAGGCAGGGGATGTTGATGCCGGCGACCTTGAGATGCGGGAAATCGCGGAGGCCGCGCGGCAAGAGCGCCTGCTGAATGTCGCGGGCGATGTTCACCTCTTGTTCGAGGCGCTGCCGCTGGCGCTCCCGCTCGACCATGCGCGCGTTATCGAGAATGCTCGCGGCCTGGACGGCGAGCGCGTCAAGAATCTGGCGGTCCAGCTTCGAAAACGCGGCGCGGCGGCGCGAATCGAGATACAGCGCGCCGAGCAGATCGCCACGGTGACGAGTCCCTGATTCCGAACTCTGCGTGCGGCCGCCGGAATAGAGCGGGATCACGACGACGGCGCGAAGCTGCTGCGAAACGATGCTCTGCGCGGCTTGCAGGCCGCTATCGGCCTGCGCGAGATCTTCGGTGATGATGCTCGATCGCTGTTCGAGGGCCATGCGCAGCGCCGTCTGGCTCGGCGAGAAGCTCTCGGACGGCAAACGCACGAGACCTGCGCCCCTCGCGAAGCGGGGCCGGAGCTTTCCCTCATCGTCGGGTTCGAGCAGAAGCGCGCGGTCCGCGTCGGTAACGGCAATGGCGTGGTCGAGCACCGTGCTGAGGACAGACTGGAGCGGAAGCGTCGAGTGCAGGAGCATGCTTGCTTCTAAAAGCAGATTGAGCTTGCTCAAGCCCGCGCCGGCGCCGGGTGTCACCTGTGCGTCCGGTATTTTCCCGATGAGCGTCATCATGTCGGGAACCACGGCGCCGTTGCTCGAAGAGCGAAAGATGATTTCGTAGGAATCGGCGAGCCCGAAGGAAATGACGTCGCCGTCATTCAGCTGGCGCTGGTCAATCTTTTCGCCGTTGACGAAAATGCCGAGCTTCTGTCCCCGGTTTTCGATGAAGTAGTGCCCGCCGTCGGCGATGATCGCCGCACACTGGCGCGAGATGCGGCGGTCGTTGAGCTGGACGTGGTTGCCGCCGTCGCTGCCGCGGCCGATCAGAAACGGAGACGCGGCGATGCGAACGATTTGCCGCGACCGGTCGGGCGCGATGAGCTCGATGCTCGTGTCTTGGTCGACAGACATGGGTACGCTTGGTCCTTGCGCGAACGCGGGCGGGATTGTAACACGCGGTAAGATGCTGCGACAGGGGGAGGCGTTGAGGGTGCTTGGGCTCGCGAACGTTTCAGAACGCGCGGATCGGGCGGCTCTTCCCAGGGCGCCCCTCCCGCCGTGCAAGTGCCCTACATATGCAAATGTTTGCACGCTGAGGATACGGTGTCGAGATCGTGCATTGGAGTGGCAAGAAAATACGGTGTTTAGGGTACTGCTCGGACTGGCGATTTGGCATTCGACGTGCACCATGGTCGCCATTAGTCGTGTTGTTGCGTCATGCCCAGGGAGGGTAGCCCATTGAAGCTGATTAATGCGTTGGTGGTAGCCGCGCTGATTTTGTTCGCGGCGAACGTCGTACGTGCGGATGACACGACTGATGACGGCGATTCGCGCGTCGTGATTGCCACGACTCCGCCGGGCAGCCCGCCATGCACGGGGTTTCAAGGCCTCACGAACTCAAATGGGACGATTTCGGCAGATTGCACCGTCGAAGGATCGACCTCTACGACCTTCACGTTTTATGTTCCGACCGCGGATTTGCTGGCGGCGCCGGGATCCCCGACGCCGAGCCTTTCTTGCCAGTCCGATCTGCAAAAGATCGGTTGGACGGCTACATCCGGCTCAACGGTTCTGGGTGGGGTACCGGTGTCAACATGCACTTACACCGCCCCAACGTCCATCAGCGGAGCGACCTATCTGTACCTGTTGCTGAGCGGAGACCCGTACTTTGGTCCGCCCACGAAAGACTATAGCGACGGAGACTGCGATCTGGATGACGATCTATTGGGCATTCCTGCGGGTTGTGACGTCACGTTCAGCAGCCCGAAGGGCGCAAGCACTTCAAATGGAGAGGTTTTCGCGGCGGATGCCGACTTCGGCTTTTCGCCCACCGGCGCCAGCGGCGAGATGCCGTTCCCTGAACCGGGCAGCCTGGCCCTGCTGCTGATTGGGCTGATTCCTCTGGGGTTTCTGCGTCGGCGCGCGGCACAGCGATAGCTGCTTTGGTTTTGGGCCCTCCCGGGATTTCCGGGAGGGCCTTTTTTTTGCGCTCGTGAGTTCCTCAGGCAGGGGCTTTCGCTTGCGGCAAGCAGGCGCCGCGCGTTTATTTCGCTTGGCTGGCGTACTGCTTCATCAGGGCCTGATAATCCGGGCGATTCTGCAAGGCCGCAAAATCGGGGTTCGACTCCACGTCTCTCGCCGGATATCCCTTGCTCAGGGCATCGCGGAGAGTCGCCATGGCGTCCGCCGGCTTGTTCGCGAGTGCTTCGACCGTCGCCTGCGTGAAGATCAATTCCACGTCTCGCTTGTCGATGGCGCGTGCTCGTTGGATGAACTCCATCCCGCGGGCCGGGTCGCCCTTTTTCACGAGGTACAGGGCCAGGTCGCCCATGTCGTCCGTGTCCTGCGGGTTGACCTCGAGCTCTTTAAAGGCCAGGGCAATAGCGGTCTCGTATGTCTGATTGGCCTTGTCTTTTTGCCCGGAATAGCGGTAGGCATCGGCGAGGTTGCCTACGCAGGCCTCCTGATTCGGCCCCAAGGCCACCGATTTCTGGAGGGCGTCGATCGCCTCCGGATATTGCTTCAGGACGGTATACACGTTGCCCAGGTTGCAATAAGCGATCCACGTCGGAGATAGCTCGATCGCCTTCTGAAAGGCGGGGATGCTATCCTGGTATTGGCCCATGCGCTCGTAGATGCTGGCGACGTTGTTCCAGCCCGCTACGTTGTCGGGCTCCAGCTCGGTGACCCGTTTGAACTCTTCCAGTGCCTTGTCATTCGCACCGATCGAGAAATAGGTATGCCCGAGTTCATTGTGGAGACCCCAGTAGTAGGGATTAACGTCGATGCCTTTCTTGAACGTCGCGATGGCCTGATCCTCTTGGCCGGCCTGCTCGTAGGCTTGTCCCAGGCGCATATAACCCGCGTCGGAATTCGGCGCGAGCTTCAGTCCCCGATTGAGTTCGGCAATCGCTTCCGAGGTCTTGCCCGTTTCCTGGTAGACGCTCCCCAGGGCGAAATGGACTTCGGGTAGATCCTCTTTGAGCTGCTCGGCTCTTTGGGCGGCATCGATAGCCTTTTGGGCCCAGAAGCTGTCCTTATTGTTGTCGTAGGTGGCGAGCGATGCGTCGGCAATGCCTGTATACGCCAGGGCGAAGCCCGGATCCTTCTGTATGGCTTGCTGGAAATAATCGAGTGCCGCTTTGGGGGCCTTTTCGCGATCTGGCCCCTTTAGGGCTTCGCGTCCGCGCAAGTAAAGGTCGTACGCCTCGATGTTTTCGGTAGGCCTTTCCGCCGCGCGCGCCATTTCCTCATCCGTCGCCTTGATTTGCAGCGCGCTGACGAGCTGCGTCGAAATCTGGTCCTCAATGGATAGGATGTCCTTGGGCACGCCCGAAAATTGCTGAGTCCAGAGCTTTTTGCCGTCCGCCACATCGTGCAGGGTGACAATGATCGACATTTTGTCGGCGTCGCCCTGAATCAGGCCGTCGATGATCAAGTTGACGCCGAGCCGCCGAGCCGTCTTTTCGAGCGGATCTTTGTCTGAAATGGTCGTAAGACTCGTGTCGGAAGCCATGTGCAGGTCGCGGAGTTGAAAGAGCTTTGTCGAGAGCGCTTCGTTCAAGCCTTCCGCCACGTAACCGAGCGATTGTTCATCTCCAAGCACCTTGAACGGGAGGATCGCCACGAACTTGCCGGCCGATAACGCAGGCACACCCGCCAGCTGAGAGCCCGTCGCCCCGCCGCCTGAGTGCGGCAGGATCAGATGCCGCACGGGCGGGATCGCAAGCGCCAGCGCCACCACGAGCAACACGCCGCCGCCGGCCCACCACATCCAGCTGCGTTCCGTGAACTGCGGCAGCGTGATTTGAATCGACCGGCTCGCGGAGGCCGTGGCGCGCGATCCTCGCAAATCCGTGAAAATTTCGGCCGCGGTCTGGTACCGGTCGTTTGGGTCTTTTTCGAGGCAGCGCATGACGATGCGATCGAACCATGCGGGAATTTCCGGATTCTGCAGCCGCGGGCTTTTGGGTTTCGTCTTCAGCCGGTCGTACATCACCTTGAAGGTCGAATCGCCGGTGAAGGGAACTGCGCCAGTCGCCATTTCATATAAGATCAGGCCATAGGAATAGAGATCGCTGCGCTGGTCAGCCTGCTTTCCTTCCACCTGCTCGGGCGACATGTAGAGGGGCGTGCCGAGAAAGACGCCCGTGCGCGTCATCCCGACCGCGTCTTTCTCGAAAGATTTCGCGAGGCCGAAGTCCGAAACGTAGAGATGATCGTCCGTCGCAACGAGGATGTTCTGTGGCTTGAGATCCCGGTGAATCACGCCCTCGGCGTGGGCGGCTGCAAGCGCATCCGCGAGCTGCTCGGAGAAACTCAGAATGCGATCGAACGGCATCTTCGGGCTTTCCCGAATCACCTTGTTCAGATCGCTGCCCTCGACGTAGGCCATCGAAATGAACTTGGTATCGCCTACTTCGCCCAGGTCGTGGATGCGCAGGATGTTCTTATGCGAGACTTTGCTTGCCAGCAGCAGCTCTTGCTTGAATCGCTTTAGCGCATCGGACTCAGCCATCATGCCGGGGCGAACCACTTTGATCGCCACGGCGCGCTCGAGGTCCTTGTCGAAGGCCTTGTACACGCGGCCCATCGCACCCTGCCCCAGCAGAGAGACGATGCGATAGCGCGTCCCGAAATCGGCGCCCGCGGAAAGAGCGGTAATATCCGTGAATTGAACGGTTTCCGTACTCCCGGAGATCAGGCTCCCGCAGTGTGAGCAAGATTCGGCGTAGTCCGGGTTGTCGGTACTGCACTGAGGGCAATTCATGGCGCTGGCATGGGCCCAGGAAGCGTGGACACGACTCCCGCCTCGATCCGCAAATTATCGGGTATCCCGCGCGGAGCCTGCAACTATATTGTGTCCTTGGGCGTGCAGACGTTTCAAGAAATCATTAGCTACCGCGACACCGTCGAAATGCGCGTGGGGGACCTTTCGCGGAGTTCGCATCTGATTGTCCAGACGCGATGCCACCTGGCGCGACGCCCGCCGCGCACATGTAAACTGCCGCAGCGTGGCGCCGCAAGGAAAAATTCGGAGCGCGTGAGCGCTATCAGCTCCCCTGCAACACCCACTCCGAAGTCGTTTCGAGGAATTGGAAGCCGTAGCGCTGCCACGGTGCGCCGCGCGATTCGCACCGTACGGCCTTGGCCCGGCCTGCAAAGCGTTCAGCTTCTCCGGAAACAAAAACGTCTACCACGGCTCCCTGGTTCAGAGGCGCCAGGCATCCTGCGAGAAAACCAACTGGACTTACGTTCTCGGTGACGGTTGGCAGCTCAAACGGTTTACCCGTGGAATCGACGCCACGCAGCTTCAATACCACACGCATCTTCACGCGCACGTGCGCCCGGCGCTCGGGCTGGTTCGTCTGTATCGATTCCGCGATCTTCTTCTTCAGCTCCTTATAGTCCACCGGCTTTTCGAAGAATGCGCTCGCGCCCAGTCCCTCGCAATGCTGCTGGTACTTGGCCGCTGATTCGCCGGTGATGACGAGGATCGGAATGCGCGAGGTGTAGCTCAGCGTGTGCAGCGTGTGGCACAGCTCGAAGCCCGAAAGCCTCGGCATCATAAGATCGAGCAGGATGGCGGCGGGCTTGTGCTCAAGAGCCAGTCCCAGGGCTTCCTCGGGGTCTTCCGTCTCCAGGATTTCGTAGGTGTCGCTCAAGCGCATCTTGTGGAGATTGCGCATGTCCGCGTCATCATCCACGATCAGGATCTTGGCCATCGTCGAGTCCTCGATTCAGTCTTTGTTGTTCCCCTATCGCTGCTTTGCAATGTCAGGCAACCGGCGCCACGGCCGAAACATCCAGCGCTTCCCGTATCTTGCGCGCCAGGCCCTCCCGCGTGAACGGCTTCTGCAAAAAGAGGCTCCCCGGCTCGAGAATCGCCTTTTCGCCCACGCGCTGTCCCGTATAGCCCGACATGAAAACGACCTTCACGTCCGTACGCGTTTGCTTGAGTTGATCCGCGAGGATGCGCCCGCTGATGCCAGGCATTACAACGTCGGTGAGAAGCGCGTGAATTTCGTCGGTCGTCTGCTCGCTCAAGCGCAACGCCTGGTTTCCGTCGCGCGCTTCGAGGACGCGATATCCATACAATTCGAGCAGATGCCGCGTCAGGGCGCGCAGCGTGTCCTCATCCTCCGCAAGCAGGATCGTCTCCGTTCCGCGCAGTTCTTCCGGATGGTCGGGGCCGATGGGTTTCGTTTCGACGGCGTTTTGACCGACGCACGGAAGGTAGATATTGAAGGTCGCGCCTTTGCCGCGGGCGCTCACGACGTCGATGTATCCGCCGCTCTGCTTCACGACGCCGTAGACCAGCGACAATCCGAGGCCCGTTCCTTTCCCTTTTTCCTTGGTCGTGAAGAACGGTTCGAAGATTCTCTGCTGCGTTGCCGTATCCATACCGGTCCCGTTGTCGCTCACAGTTAGCAGGACGTAGGGGCCCGGCAGTACGGGATAGGCGTAGCGCCGCGCAAATGTATCGTCGATTTCGAAGTTGGCGGTTTCAATGACGAGCCTGCCGCCCTCGGGCATCGCGTCCCGCGCGTTCACCGCGAGATTCATGATCACTTGCTCGATCTGACCCTGGTCGGCGCGGATTTTGCCGAGCGCCGGGTCGAGGCTTGTCAGAAGCTCGATATCTTCGCCAATGAGTCGCCGCAACATCTTTTCAGTGTCGGACACCACAGCGTTGAGGAGCAGAATCTTCGGCTCCAGCACCTGCTGCCGGCTGAAGGCGAGAAGTTGTTTCGTCAGCGAGGAAGCGCGGCTGCCTGCCTTGATAATCTGATCGACCGGGGCGCGCATCGAGTCGGTCTCGGGGATGTGCTCCTGAAGGATTTCAGCGTAGCCGATAATGACGCCCAGCAGATTATTGAAATCGTGCGCGACGCCGCCTGAAAGGCGGCCGATGGCGTCCATCTTCTGAGATTGCCGGAGCTGCCCTTCAAGGCGCCGCCGCTCGCTGATGTCCCGGTTCACGATGACCAGATTTTCAACTTCGCCTTTGGCGTTCATCACCGGGCTCGCCGTAGACTCCAGGTAGACCCAGCTGCCGTCTTTATGCCGCATCCGATATTCGACTCTGCGGCCTACGCCCGTGCGCCGCGCATCAGCCGCCGCATCCACCACGATCTGCCGATCGTCGGGATGGACTTGCTCAAACGACGAAGTAGCCTCGAGTTCGTCGAGTCCGTAGCCCATGATTCGATGGTAGGACGGGCTGTTATATATGCGCTTTCCGTTGGAATCGACGACGGCGATCATATCGACCACGTTTTCGCTGATCAGCTGGAAGAATTGTTCGCGTTCCACCAACCGGCGCCGCATTCGTCCGATCTGCAGTTGCTGGTACACCACATACAAATCAAACACCAGCACCAGGGCGACGAGCCCCCGAATCGCAATCACCAGGTCCGTTCGCCCGACTTCCGGCGAATGGGGATGAAGAGCGGCCAGGGCAAACGACGCCAATCCCGCCGTCAGGAGCAGTGTCACAGCGATGGCCGCCCACGAAAGGGACCACTCGCGTCTCTCGATCTGGCGCATCTGAAGGCTGTTTGGTGTCGTTCGCTTAGGCAAAGCGTTCATTGCGGCTCCGGAAGTCACGCCGAGGAAGGCCGGACCACGAATGTCTCAGGTACTCATGCTAGATGATATCGGCAGATCCTGGAGTATTTTCATTGAGGGTGTAGCTGAGTCAGTAAATATGTGGGATGCCGCCGTGCCCTTGTGAAACTGTTGCCCTTTGGCACACATTTCTCGCTGGCTAAGACTCGGAAGGCCGTTTCGTGAGGGAGAAACATCACGGGCAGGGCGCTGCCGCCCCACCCGCGGTATCGAGGCTGCAATTACTTGGTGAAGACGCTCGTCGTGTCGAAATTGCCCATGCCGCTTTCGATGTGCGTCACATCCGTCAGTGTGCTGCCGTCAGCGCTCAGCGTGTAGGTGTCCTTGATCTTGACGTCGCTGCCCTGAAAGCTCGTCTTGGCATCAACTACCAGGGCATTGCCGTTCCACTGAGCCGTGCCAGTCACCTGGGTCCCGCCCATCCCGGGCCACGTCGCGGACTTGCCGTCGGTGGTGAGCGACTCTGTATAGGCGGTGTCGCCCATCGCGCCCCCCTTTTGGTCAACGGCGACCTTGATGGACGATCCGTCATCCGTAATCGTGTCCACCTGGCTCGCTGGCGGCGGCATCTGGCCAAAACTACTCTTCGCCGTATCGAGTTTCCACGTGCCACTCAGGTTGGGTTGCGACCCGCCGGTGTGGATCATGGCAGCGGCGCCTGGCGTGGCGGCCATCCCGGCAGGTGGTGCGGGCTCGGCCGCGGCGGAGCCGCCCTTGTCATAGACCAGCTTCCGGTCGCCATTCATCGTGGCGGAGGAGATGTGCGAAGTCATGGTGAGCGTCGATCCGTCCGCGGAAAAAGTCAGCTTATCGGTGAGTTCCGAACCCTGCATCGGGACCGTCTCGGTGACGACCACCGAGTCCCCATCCCAGCCGCACTGAATCTTGCTGAGCTTGAGACCTGGCATCAGTTGCGCCTTCGGATCGTCCGGCGCGAAGGTCACCTCTTTGCCGTCGAGCGTGCACGCCCGCGTGTAGTTCTGGGTGCCGCGTGCGCTGACGCTCGTCACATGCTGCTCGAAATCCGAGCCGTTGATCTGAATCGTGTCCGTCTCGCTTTGCGGCGGCGGGAACTGCCCGAAGCTGCTCTTCGCGTTATCGAGCGTCCAAGTGCCGTTCATGCTGGCGCCGTTTTGCGCCAGGGCGGGCATTGCGAGAGCTGCCGCGCCAAACAAAATCACGAGAAACTTGCGATCCATGGACCACCTCCTGCGTTCCTATACGTGTATTGTGCGTCGGTTGTTTCAATCAGCGGGCCGCACCCAAGGGGAGCGGCGGGGATTATACACCCGCGGCGGCTTGGCGCACTTCTTTAGGAATTGAGGTGCTGGCGCAGAATTCCCAGCATTCGGCGCAGGGGTTCGGCGGCTCCCCAAAGCAGCTGATCGCCCACCGTGAAGGCGCCGACGAACTCAGGTCCGAGGTTCAGCTTGTGCAAACGCCCGATGGGAACATTCAAGGTGCCTGAAACTGCGGTCGGCGTGAGGCAGCGGAGCGTCGATTCTTTGGTATTCGGAATCACGCGCACCCACGCGTTGGCTTCGGCAAGCATTCCTTCGAGGTCGGCGAGTGGAACGTCCTTCTTGAGCTTGATGCACAGGCCCTGGCTGTGGCAGCGCATCGTCCCGACACGCACGCAGATGCCGTCGACGGGCACTGGTGGATGAAGCCCCAGAATCTTGTTGGTCTCGGCGATGCCTTTCCATTCTTCGCGGGTCTGGCCGCCGGGCATATCTCTATCGACCCAGGGGAGCAGGCTGCCCGCGAGCGGCGCGCCGAACTCCTTCGTCGGCACACTGGAACCGCGCTGCGCCTCGATCACCATCCGGTCTGCCTCGAGAGCGCTCTCGGAAGGATGGGCACGCGTGGCGTCGGCGAGGCATTCCATCTGCTTCACCAACTCGAGCATGGTCGCGGCTCCCGCTCCGGAGGCTGCCTGGTAGGTCATCGTGGTCATCCACTCGACGAGCCCGGCTTTGAATAGCCCGCCCACGGCCATCAGCATTAGGCTCACGGTGCAGTTTCCGCCCGGAAAGGTGCGGATCCCGCGGCGCAGGCCATCCTGAATCACGTCCGCATTCACCGGGTCGAGGACGATGATCGCGTCGTCGGCCATTCGCAGGGCCGAGGCTGCGTCGATCCAATAGCCCTTCCAACCGTCCTTGCGCAGCGGCGCGTAGACTTCCTTCGTGTAGTCGCCGCCCTGGCAGCTGATCACGATATCGCAGGCCGCGAGCTCGCGCAGGTCGGCGGCATTCTTCAATGGCTCGCCATTGGCCTCTCGTGGGCCCGCGCCTCCCGCGTTGGACGTCGAGAAAAAGACCGGGTCGATGTTCGTGAAGTCGTTTTCCTCCCGCATCCTCTGCAGAAGCACGCTCCCGACCATCCCTCGCCAGCCGACAATCCCTAGACGCAGCACGTTTCCGCTCCTTAATTTCAGTGTCAAAACCGCAAAGAGTGCATTCAGGCTGGCATACCGCGCCCGAGATTTCAAATCCATGTTCGCCCGGAACATCGCGTCGCGCAAGACCTAATGGCCTTGCGATACTTCGCCTCCTGCTGCGGAGTCCAATGCACAGCGCCGCGGTTGTTACGAGGCTGCGACAGCCAAAATGCCGAAAGCGAAGGAGCACGAGAAGCCCGCCCCGGAAACTCCTCCGGACGCGCCGATTTCGACCGCGAAGGAGCGGAAGCAGGTCGAAGAGCGCATCGCCATCGGCCCGCATATCGTCTACGAGGCGATCCGGCGCGAGGGCGAAGAGGAACTCGACCGCGCGCCGGCGGCCCTGGCGTGGTCCGGGATTGCGGCGGGCTTGTCGATGGGATTCTCCTTCATCGCCGAGGCCTTGCTGCAGGCGTACCTTCCCAACGAGCCATGGCGGCCGTTGGTCGTCAAATTGGGCTACGCCGTCGGATTCTTGATCGTCGTTCTCGGCCGCCAGCAGCTTTTCACCGAAAACACGCTCACCGTTATTCTGCCGCTGCTGCTGCGAAAGGACATGCGCACGTTCATCCGCGTGCTGAGGCTTTGGGGCATCGTGCTGCCCGCGAACCTCGCGGGAACGTTTCTTTTCGCGTTTTGCGTTGCGCACGTGGGACTTTTCGACGCGCAGGTGCAGAGGTGTCTCGGCGAGATTGGCGGCAGCCACTTGGGCATTTCATTCGGAATCGTTTTCGTGCGGGGGATCTTCGCGGGTTGGCTGATCGCGTTGATGGTGTGGCTGCTGCCGGGCGCGGAGCAATCGCGCGTGAGCGTGATCATCATCATCACGTACCTGATCGGTTTGGCCGGATTCAGCCACGTGATCGCCGGCTCGACCACCGTCTTTTATCTTGTGGCGGCGAAAACGATTTCCGTGGGGACGTACCTGACGACGTTTTTCCTTCCGACGCTGCTGGGAAACATCACCGGGGGCGTGTCGCTTGTTGCCGCGCTGGGCCACGCGCAAGTCGTAGGAAAGAAGGATTGAGCGCGGAATTTTCGATGTGCGGCACAGCCACTGCGAGGCTGACCCTCAGCCCGCTCTGCGCTTGCTCTTCTTCGCTGTGGTCTCCGCTTCGCCCTTCGGCACAGCGCGGACCAGCGACCTCCGCTCGGCGGCGGGCCCGGGCTTGGCCGCGAGACTGTTCTTCAGCGCCTGCATCAGATCGATCACGGGAGCGCGCACCAGGTGCGGCGCGGCAGTGACCTCCATGCCTTTGGCCTTCGCGTCGATCAGTTCCTGCAAAGCCGCCTGATACGTGTCGTGATATTTTTCGGGCTCAAACGGTGCGGCGAGGCTCTTGATCAGCTGCTCGGCCAGCGCGCGCTCCTGTTCCCTTACTTCGACTTTGTCTGTCCCCGCTTCCACAGCCGGGCGGATTTCATTCGCGTAGAACATTGTGTGCAGAGTTAGCCCCTTCTCCTGTGGCCGGATGATCACGACGTACTCGCGATTGTGCATGCTCACCTTCGCGATAGCCGCATACTCCGACTCGCGCATCGCCGCCAAAAGCAGCTGATATGCCTTTCGGCCCTCGTCTTCCGGCGCGAGATAATAGGACGCGTCGAAATAAATGGGATCGATCTCGCCCAGTTTCACGAATTCGAGGATTTCCATGGTCCGCGCCGATTCCGGCTCCACCGCCTCGATTTCTTCCTCGGTGAACAGCAGATATTGATCTTTTTCGTGCTCGTAGCCCTTCTCGACTTCGTTGCGCTCCACCATGCGGTTGCACGTGGGGCAGAAGAGCGGCTGCTTCAGGCGCGTGTGGCATACCTTGTGCAGCTGATTGAAACTGACGCGCTCCGTGCGCGCGGCGGGCGAGAGGCGCACCGGGATCGAAATCAGGCCGAAGGCCAGAAAGCCTTTCCACGAGGATGCGGGCATGAACGAATCTCCTTGGTACCGGACTCCGCGCGAACCTGCTTCGCGCGCCGGTCGATTATACGCAGGCGCCTTTCCGTCTGCCATGCTGTCAAGGGTGTAGGTGCGCTTTTCGCTACGTCTTCGCCCGAGGCCACAGCCGAGGCCGCCCGCATATTTTCGTAAGACTTGGGTGGACTTATGGACCGGCAAGTATAGAATGGCGCGTTGCAGAACGGCGCGCCCGGCGACTGCCGGCGTGCATCAGAGGCTTGGGAGGACATCAGTGATTGTCGGGGTCCCCAAGGAGACTTTTCCGGGCGAGCGGCGGGTAGCGCTAGTGCCGCTGGTGATCCCGAATCTTGCGAAGGCCGGCCTCCAGGTCGTGATCGAAACAGGCGCGGGCAGCGAGGCGGGCTACCCGGACTCTTTCTACGTCGAACGAGGCGCCAAGATTCTCCCCGATCGCGCCTCCGTATTCCAACAGGCCGACATCGTCGCCCAGGTGCTCTGCTACGGCTCGAACGACCGCACCGGCAAAGCGGATCTCGCCCTTCTGCGCCGCGATCAGATACTCGTCGGCTTCTTGCGGCCGCTCGGTTCAAAGGAAATCGTGCAGGAAATCGCCGCGGCCGGCGTGTCGGCCTTCGCGGTCGAGCTGATGCCGCGCACCACGCGCGCGCAGAGCATGGACGCGCTCTCGTCCATGGCCACCGTGTGCGGCTACAAAGCCGTACTCATCGGCGCGGACACCCTTCCGAAGTTCCTGCCGATGCTGACGACCGCCGCGGGCACGGTCACTCCTGCGCGCGTGCTCGTCATCGGCGCGGGCGTCGCGGGATTGCAGGCAATTGCCACAGCGCGCCGCCTCGGCGCCGTCGTATCCGGGTACGATCTCCGCCCCGCCGTCAAGGAGCAGGTGCAGAGCCTCGGCGCACGCTTCGTCGAATTGCCGCTCGAAACGGGCGACGCGCAGGACGCGCGCGGCTATGCGAAAGCCCAGGACGAAGCGTTCTACGCCAAGCAGCGCGAGCTGATGGGCAAAGTGATCGCCGAGAACGATGTCGTAATCACCACGGCCGTCGTACCGGGCAAGAAAGCGCCCGTCCTTGTCACCGCGCAAATGGTCTACGGAATGGCGCCCGGCTCAGTGATCGTCGATCTCGCGGCCGAACGCGGCGGGAATTGCGAACTTACGCGTTCTGGCGAGACGATCGTGGACCACGGCGTCACCATCATCGGCCGAATCAATCTCGCGAGCACGGTCCCGTTTCACGCGAGCCAGCTCTACGCGCGCAACCTCACCTCATTTTTGCTGCTCCTGGTGAAAGACGGGAAGCTGAACCTGAATCTTCAGGACGAGATCATCCGCGAAACTTTGTTAACCCGGGGCGGGGAAGTGGCAAACGCGCGCGTGCGGGAGTTTTACGGCCTGCCGGCGCTGGTGGCCCAATCGTCCTAAGGAGGGATCGTGCCGGCGGACTTCATCTCAAATCTCTACTTGTTCATCCTGGCGGGATTTGTCGGCTTTGAGGTCATCAAGCGCGTTTCGCCGCTCCTGCATACGCCGCTGATGTCGCTCACCAACGCGCTCGATGCGATCGTCGTCGTGGCCGCGATCATCATCACGGGCCGCCACGAAACCGTGCTTTCGACCACCCTCGGAGCGATCGCCGTCGCTGCCTCGTTCAGCAATATGGTGGGCGGCTTCCTCATTACCGATCGCATGCTCCGCATGTTCAAGACGGGCAGGCCCCAAAAACCATGACTTCCCTCGCGACCCAGCAACTCCTCGATTTCGCTTTCATCGCCGCCGTGGCTCTTTTCATCCTGGCGTTGCGGTGGCTTAGCTCGCCCGTTACGGCCCGACGGGGCGTCCTCGCGGGCGAGATTGGCGCGGCGCTCGCCGTCGGGGCCACGCTGCTCAATCCCGAGTTGGTCCAATACCGGTGGATCGTCATTGCGCTGATCGTTGGCGCGGGTGTCGGCATTCCTCTCGGCATGGTCCACATGACGGCCGTGCCGCAGCGGACCGCCCTGAGCCACGCCTTCGGCGCGCTCTCCGCCGCGATGATCGGCGTCGCGGAATATTACGTCGGCGTTCCCCATGTTACTCGCTTCCAAATGGGCGAGATCAGCCTCGAAGTGATTATCGGATCGCTCACCTTCACGGGAAGCTTGATCGCTGCCGGCAAGCTCCAGGAGATCTTGCCCCAGCGCCCCGTAACGTATCCGGGGCAGAACATCGTCAGCCTGTCGACCCTCGCCGCAGCGCTTCTTATTGCGATCGCCCTCACCGTCAATCCGAATCAGACTTTTCTCTTCCCGATCATGGTGGGAGTGGCGCTGATTTTCGGGGTGCTCCTCGTGACGCCCATCGGCGGCGCGGACATGCCCACCGTCATCTCGCTCTTGAACTCCTATGCCGGATTTTCCGCCGCACTCCTCGGATTCGTCCTCAATAGCAAAGTCCTGATCGTCGCGGGCGCGCTCGATGGCTCTTCCGGCTTCATTCTCTCGGTGATCATGTGCAAGGCGATGAACCGCTCGTTCACGAACGTGATGTTCGGCGCATTCGGCCAGGTGCAGGCTTCGGCCGCGGCGACCACCGAAGGAAGAACCGTCCGCAGCGCTTCCCCCGAAGAGGCCGCCGCGATTCTGGCCGCTGCGAGTACGGTGGTGATCGTTCCCGGCTACGGCATGGCCGTGGCGCAGGCGCAACACAAAGTCCGCGAGCTATACGACGTCCTGACCAAGAAGGGCGTGGATGTGAAGTTCGGCATTCATCCCGTTGCCGGGCGCATGCCCGGCCACATGAACGTCCTCCTGGCCGAAGCCGATATTCCCTACGATCGCCTGCTCGAAATGGACGATGTGAACTCCGAACTTCCCCAAAGCGACGTCGCCCTCATCATTGGCGCAAACGATGTCACGAACCCCGCCGCGCGCACCGACCCCGGCAGCCCCATCTACGGCATGCCGATTCTGGACGTCGATAAGGCCCGCACCGTGATGGTCATCAAGCGCAGTATGAGTCCGGGCTTTGCCGGAATCGATAACCCGCTATATTACCTGGATAGGACGCTGATGCTCTTCGGGGACGCGAAAGCGTTTGTCGGCGATATCATCCGCGAGCTTTCCGGCAGTGCCCACCACTAGGGCCCATTCGCCAGAGAACTGTCCCGCCTGACGGATTCTATTGATTCTGCTCGGTATACGATATAGCGTATATTTCTAGCCACGTATCGTGCAGTTACCTAAAGGTGTGCTTCCGTAGTATCCCTGTCCCGTCTTGCAGCTAAACCCAAGGGGGAGTGCACTTTTCGCTCCACTGGAGACACTTTGGCGTTGTCCGCGGAGCCGCGTCCTAATACATTGATATCAATTCAGCCGTGCTTCTGATTGCTGGCAGGTGCGACAAATTCTCGCGGCCGCTTGCTAAAGCGAGCACGGGCAAAACGGTCTCGGAAAAAGCGGCACGATGTCTCTGGGGAGCAGCTCTTGGCTGTGAGTCTACGGAGTCGCAAGGTCGTTTCTCGTGTAGTGGCCGAGGAAGCCATCGTTGTGCCGATTCGCGAGGGGTCCGCACAGCCAAACAGCGTGTACACGTTCAACGAGTCTGGCACAACCATTTGGTCGATGATCGAAGGCGGGAGCAGCGCAGCGGAAGTCGCCGCCTACCTTGAGTCCGAATACGACATTTCGGCCGAACAAGCGGCCGAGGATACCAGGCAGTTTCTTGCCGCGCTGGCGCAAGAGGGTTTGATCGAGCCGGCGTAGCAGATAGGCAAAACCACGGCTGGGGCAGCCGTGGGCGTGGGATGAACGAAAACAAGCATATGACATCTCGCCGCGCTCGATTGGACGGCCGATTCAGGCGGCTCGTCTCCGCTGGAACCTCCCTGGAACGAGAATCAGTTGTCACCGTGCTCCAGAACCGGAGTCCGAACATTGGGCTCCTTAGCGTCAATTCGTTTCGCGCGGCGGCAACGCTTGCTGCCGGCAGACAGGGAAAAAACCAGGCGGCACTTCTATGAGCGAAAAACTCCAGGGGCGTCCCGGTGACGTCGAGACGGGATCCGGCAAGGCCGCAAAGCCGCGGAAGAAGGCCTACGAGAAGCCTGCCTTCCAGCACGAGCGTGTCTTCGAAACGATGGCGCTGGCGTGCGGCAAGCTTTCGCCGACACAGTTCACTTGCCATTTCAACCGGAAGACTTCCTAGGCTATGGAGAGCAGAGAGCCAATGCAAGAACGTACAGCGATTGAGATGGCGCTCGCCGAAGAGGTGCTGAGGTCCTACGGCAAGCTGCGGATCGTTGCGCGCGGCTCGAGCATGATCCCTGCGATTTTTCCGGGCGACATTCTCTTGGTCGAACGCGACCCGCTCGCGCGTCTTCGCCCCGGCCACGTCGTCCTTGCTTCGCGCGGAGGGCGCTTCTTCGCCCATCGCATCGCTCGCCTCACCGCTATCGGGGGGGCTCCCCGCGTCATCACGCGCGGCGATGCTCTCCGCGCAGATGATCCCGCATTTTCTCACGAGGAGATTCTTGGCCGGGTAACCGCTGTCGTTCGCTGCCGGAAGCAGATCGAGCTTGGCGGTCCGGTCGACCTGAAGAGTTCGCGCCTCCTTCGATGGGCTGTCAGGAATTGGGACGCGATCGCAACCGGCGTTCTGTGGCTTCACTGCCTGCGCACTCGGATCTCTTCGCCCGCTCGCGAGGCACGAACGAGAATCCCGGCAAAGGTGGCGGAGTGCCTGTAATGAGCGCGATCTCTTCTGCGGCGATCCTTGACTCGCACGTTGTTGCAAGGCCGCCGGCGGGCGTTACGATCGAAATCGGCGGCATTCCGATCTTCCTGCGCTCCGGCAACGCCGAGTTTTGCGGCATGATCGAGCAGCGCTACGCCGGATTCGTCAACCCATTCGCCTCCGCCGAATATGAATTCGAGATCGACCTGAATCCTCCCTCCGCGCCCTCCGACGAGGACGCGCGTGTGTGGAAAAGAGACCATCTCTGGTTTTTCGAGCGCGGCGATTTTCACGCCGAGTGGGATTCGCGTACGCGCCGGGGTTGGGTTCGCCAGGCGCCGAATCCTTACGCGATCGACACAGTCCTGCGCATCGTTCACTCGCTGGTGCTCGCCGAAGAGGGCGGTTTCCTCCTGCATGCGGCGAGCGCGATTCGCTCCGGCCGATCCTTCATTTTCACCGGAGTTTCCGGCGCTGGCAAAACCACGATCTCGCGCCTTGCGCCCCAGGATGCCGCGGTTCTCACGGATGAAATCTCGTATATCCGCCGGCGCGCCGGCGGCTATTGCGCCTATGGCACTCCTTTCGCCGGGGAACTCGCGCGCGTCGGTGAAAACCTCTCGGCCCCGTTCGGCGCTCTCTACTTTCTCGAGAAGGGCCCGGTCAACAGGCTCGAGCCGATCGACGATCGCGCGGCCACGCGGGCGCTTTTGCGCAACATCCTCTTTTTTTCCCACGACGAGCAACTGGTGAAGCGCGTATTCGACTCCGCTTTCGAGTTCGTTGCCGGCGTCGCCACAGCCCGGCTGATCTTCACGCCGGACGAGCGCGTTTGGAGGCTGATCGGATGAACGAAATCTACATCGCGCGAAGCAGTGCGGTGGCCTCGCGCGTCCTCGACGGGGAGATCGTCATCATGTCGGCGGTCGATTCGACGCTCTTTAGCCTGAGCGAAGTCGCCACCATCATCTGGCAGTCCGCCGATGGACGCACCCCACTGTCCGAGATCGTCCGGGGCCGCATCTGCGCGGAATTCGATGTCGCGCCCGACGCCGCCTACCGCGACGCCGAGGCTTTCGTCGAAGACTTGGCCAGCCATGGAATCCTCCGCGTGTCGAGCGAGCCGATCGGTGCGGATACCCCGGCGGCTGGAGTCGCAGTCAGCCCCACCGCTGCGAGGACGGCATGAGCCTGATGCAACAGCTCAACGGGAAGGCCCTGCGCATGGGCATTCCGTTGAGTGTCCATCTCGATATCACCTATCGCTGCAACGAGCGCTGCGAGCATTGCTACCTCGATCACGACGATCACGGCGAGATGACCACGGCCGAAATCCGCGCGCTGCTTCGCGACCTCGCGCAAGCCAACGTCTTCTTTCTCGTGCTCAGCGGCGGCGAGCCGCTCGTCCGCCGCGACTGCTTCGAAATCATCGAATATGCCCGCACCCTCGGCTTCAACGTGAAGTTGAAGACCAACGCGGTGATGATCCGCGAAAAAGAAGCGCGGCGTCTCCGCGCCCTGGGCGTCGAGCAGGTGCAGATCAGCGTCTATTCGCACCGCCCCGAAGTTCATGACGCCATCACGAAGCTCCCGGGTTCTCTCAAGCGGACCATCGCCGGAATTCGGCTGATGCGCGCCGCCGGTTTGAAGGTCACGCTGGCGAATGTCCTGATGCGCAGCAACTCGCACGATGGCGAGGGCGTCCGCGAACTCGCCGCCGAAGTGGGCGCGCACTACACGCTCGATCCCACGATCACTCCGATGATGGACGGCAGCACTTCCGTCCTGCAACACCGCATCTCGGCGGATGACCTGCGCGCGGTTTTCAACGACCCGGCTCTGGTCGGCGACGCTGAAAGCTTCTGCGCCCCGCCTCCGCCCGTTGACGACGGTATCCGCGAAGGCCTTCCTTGCAGCGCCGGGCACACCGCGTGTTACGTCTCTCCCTATGGCGATCTTTATCCATGCGTGCAGTTCCCGCTGGCGTGCGGCAACGTGCGCACCCAAAAGTTCCTCGACATCTGGAGGAATTCGCCGCAGCTTGCCGAGGTCCGCTCGATTCGCGGCAAGCACCTCACCACGTGCTCGTCCTGCTCGCATCTCGGCACGTGCACCCGCTGCCCGGGGCTCGCCTACATGGAAGGCAACATGCGCGGACCGTCCACGGCCGATTGCGAAAAATCCTTCGTGCGCACCGGAATTCCGACGGCGGGCATGCTCGCGCGCGCCTCTGGGGCGCAATCGCCGCACCGTCCGGCCCCCGGCCTCGTCCAGATCCAATCTCTCTAAAGCAGCTACTTCGCGCCGCGATCTCCCGAGTGCCTCGCGCCGTACTCTCTTTTGTACGCCGCAATTGCCTCCGCGATAATCGGAAATGCGTGTGCTGACGGTTGGATGTGATCTACCTGCACTTCCTTCCGTTCGAGTTTCTTGTAATCCTGAAAAAATCTGCGGACCATGGCCAGCTTGTGCGGCGGCAGCTCTTTCGCTTCGTGATAGGGGTTGTATTCGGGGTCGGCCGTGGCGACGGCGATGATTTTGTAATCCCTGTCGCCGGAATCGATCATCGTCATCACGCCGATCGCCCGCGCGTGGACGATCGTCAGCGGTGCCACCGATTCCTGGCACAGCACGAGCACGTCCAGCGGATCGTGATCCTCGGAGAGCGTCTGCGGAATGAAGCCGTAGTTCGCTGGATAATACACGGCGGAATAAAGGATGCGATCCATCCGGATCAGCCCGGTCGCTTTGTCGAGTTCATACTTTACGCTCGATCCGAGGGGTATTTCGATCACTGCGTCGAACTCCTTGGGTGTGCGCTTGCCGGGACTCACGTCGTGCCACGGGTGGATTATCATCATCGTCTCCAATGCATGCTTGGCCGCGCATCAATTGTAGCGGACATCGGGGGAATCCGGCGGTACCGGCGCGGAGAGGATGCCATCCCTGTATTGATCTTTGCGGCTGCCGATGGCATCTTCGTTTTATGGCCACGCAGAAAACGCAGCCGGGTCGCAGCATCACGCAGACGATTCGCGTGAAGACATCGCGCCGCACCGAGCTAAAGGACGTGACCGCCGAAATCGAACTCCTCGTCCGCGACTCTGGCTGCTCCGAAGGCGTTTGCCATCTTTACGTCCCGCACACCACGGCCGGCATCCTGATAAACGAAGGCGACGATCCCGCCGTGGCCCGCGATATCGAGTCCGCGCTAGACCGCCTGATCCCTCACGCCGCCAATTACACGCACGCCGAAGGCAACGCCGATTCGCACATCAAAACTGCCCTCGTCGGCTCCTCGCAAACCATTTTCATCGAAAACGGTCGCTTGGCGCTCGGCCGCTGGCAATCCGTTTTCTTCGCCGAGTTCGACGGCCCGCGCACGCGTGACCTTCGCATCAAAATCGTCCCAGACCCCGCGTAGCCGGGCAGGATCGCTCGGGCTGGCGTACAATTCTTGCAGATGCCCTTCAAATCCGGTTTCGTCGCCATCATCGGCCGCCCCAACGCCGGCAAATCGACTCTCGTCAATACGCTCGTCGGCCGCAAGGTCGCCATCGTCTCGCCGCGCCCGCAGACTACGCGCAATCGCATCCAGGGCATCGTGAATCGCGACGATGCGCAGATCGTCCTGATCGACACGCCCGGCATCCATAAACCCGATAGCGTCTTGAGCCGCCAGATGATGGACGAGGTCCAGCAGTCGCTCGAAGGCATCGACATCCTCTCGCTCATCGTCGACACCACCGCCGACTTTGGCGCGGGCGATCGTTTCGCAGTCGAGTGGGTAAAGCGTTTTCACGGCCCTGTCTTCCTGCTGCTCAATAAAGTCGACACGATTCGCAAGCATCTCTTGCTTCCGCTGATCGAGCGTTATCGGCTGGCCTTCGATTTTGCCGAGATTTTCCCCATCTCCGCGCTCACGGGCGAAGGCTGCCCCGACCTCGTCAACGGCTGGCTCGCGCGCCTGCCCGAGGCTCCGCCACACTTCCCACAGGATCAATTTACCGACCAGCCCGAGCGTTTCCTCGCTGCCGAGCTGGTCCGGGAAAAAGCCATTCTCGCGACGCGCGAAGAGATTCCGCACGCCGTCGCTGTGCTCGTCGACTCGTTCGACGAATCGGAGAAACTCATCAAAATTCGCGCCACGATTTACGTCGAGCGCGATGGGCAAAAGGGAATTCTCATCGGGAAGGGCGGCGAGACCATCAAGAAAATCGGCACGCAGGCGCGCAAAGAACTCGAATCGATCCTCGGCGCCCACATCTTTCTCGAGCTTTTCGTGAAGGTCCAGGCCAACTGGCGCCAGAATTCGGTCCTCGTCCGCCAGCTCGATTGGCACCGCCAGCTCGAGCAACTCGGCGAAATCCAGCAGGAAGAGACCGAGCCCTAGGCGTTCACCACATCGCGCAGGCGATCGAATCGCAAGAGGGAGAGTATCGGGTGTTACGAGGCTTTTGACGGCGCTATTCCGAGCGAGCGCATCTTGCGATAGAGGTGGCTGCGTTCCAGTCCTAGCGCCGCCGCGGCCTTCGTCATGTTCCAGCGATTTTCTTCGAGCTTGCGCAGAACGAAATCGCGCTCGTATGCCGACCGAGCCTCCTGCAAGCTCTCATAGGGCTTCTGCGGGCTTTTCGACGCGCCCCGGAAAAGCTCCGGCGGCAAATGGTGCGGCTCGATCTTCGGCGAAGGACACATGATCACCAGTCGCTCCACCAAATTCCTCAGCTCCCGCACGTTGCCCGGCCACGGGTACGCGAGCAATACCTCCATCGCCGACGCCGTAAAGTCCTTCCCCTTTTTTCCATAGGCATCGCAGAATTCGCTCAGGAAATGCGCCGCCAGCACAGGCAGATCCTCGGTGCGCTCGCGCAGCGGCGGCACGTAAAAGGGAATCACGTTTAGGCGGTAGAAGAGGTCCTCGCGAAACGCGTTCCGCCCGATCTCGTCCTCGAGTTTCTTGTTCGTCGCCGCGATCACGCGCACGTCCACGTTCACCTGACGGTTCGATCCCAGCGGCTCCACGCGCTGCTCTTCCAGCACGCGCAGCACTTTCGATTGCGTCTTCAGGCTCATGTCGCCGACTTCGTCGAGAAAGAGCGTTCCGCCGTCCGCCTTCTGGAATTTTCCCACTTTGTCTTCGCTCGCGCCGGTGAAGCTCCCCTTGCGATGCCCGAACATTTCCGACTCGATCAGCTCCTCCGGAATCGCCGCGCAGTTTACCTCCACAAACGGCATCGCGCTCCGAGGGCTGTTCGCGTGCAGCGCTCTCGCCACGAGTTCCTTGCCGGTCCCGCTTTCGCCGTAGATCAGCACGCGCCCGTTCGTCGGCGCCGTCAGCGCGATTTGCTGCCGCAGTGCCTTCATCGGAACACTCGCGCCCAGAATCTGGTGCCGCTCCTCGAGCTCCGCGCGCAAACGCCGGTTTTCTTCTTCGAGGCGCAAATATTCCAGCGCGTTCCGCGCCACCAATACCACCTTCTCGATCGAAAGCGGCTTCTCGATGAAATCGAAAGCTCCCAGCTTCGTCGCGCGCACCGCTGTCTCGATGTTTCCGTGCCCCGAGATCATCACCACCATCGGCGCGGGGCCTTGCTCCTGCATGCGCTCGAGCGTATTAAGCCCGTCGATCCCGTTGAGCCACACATCCAGCAGGACCAGATCAAAACTCCGCCGCTTCAACCGGTCGAGGCAATCCTCGCCGGAGGCAACCGCCTCCGCATCGTAGCCTTCGTCGCGCAAAAGCGCGCCCAGCGACTCGCGGATGCCGCTCTCGTCGTCGACAATGAGAATGGATGCCGGCATGGTCTAGCTCACCGATGTTCCCGCCGGCGCCGTTGCCGGTACTGCCGCTGGCTCTACCGCCGGGAATCGCACCACAAAGCGCGTGCCCACCGGCAAATTGTCTTCTGCGCGAATCGTTCCGTTGTGCTCCGCGACGATTCGGCTCGCAATCGCAAGGCCCAACCCCGTGCCGCGATCCTTGGTTGAAAAGTGCGGCAAAAAAAGCCGCTCTTTGTCCGCCGGCGAAATTCCAAGACCGCTGTCGGAAATCTCGATCTCGACTGCATCGCCGTCGCTATCGACGCGCGTCGCCACGCCCAGCCGCCGCAGCGGCGAACCTTCCATCGCCTCGGCCGCATTGTCGATCAGGTTCGCGATCACCTGCCGCATCAACTCCGGATCGGCTTTCACCGCCGGCAGAAAAGCGGCGAGATCCGTGCGCAGGGTCACGCCGTCCAGGCGCCCGCGGAAAAGCTCGAGCGCGCTCGTCACAATTGCATTCAAGTCGGCGGGAGCCAGCCGCGCGGCAGGGAAGCGCGCGAACTGCGAGAATTCGTTCACCAGCGATTCCAGCGTCTGCACTTCGCGCTCGATCAGCTTCGCGCACTCGGCCGCCAGCTTTTCAAACTCTGTCCGCGCGCCGCCCAATTTCGCCGCCGGAGTGCGATCCAGATATCTCAGCAGCCTTTGCGCCGAAATCTGGATCGGCGTCAGCGGATTCTTGATCTCGTGCGCGATCCTCTGCGCCACCTCTTGCCACGCCGCGGTCTTCTGCGCGTGCAGCAGATCGGTCAGGTCGTCGATCACCACCACGAACCCCGGGTTCGCCTTGCGCGGCCCAAGCGAACTCACCGTCACCGCCGCCCGGACCAGCCGGCCACCCGCCGCGATTTCGATCTCGTGCGACGCTGCACCCATCCGCAGCGACCGCCGCATCAGGTGCAGCACGTCCCTCGCCGCATCTTCTCCCAGCAGCTCTGGCAGCGTCACCGCAGTCCGCGCGTAGTCGCCCAGAATCGACGCCACCGCCGTGTTCACCCGCGCGATTTCGCCCGACGCGTTCAGCGACACCACTCCTGTCGGAATATTCTCGAGAATCGCCTCCATCAGTTGCCGCCGCCGCTCGCGCTCCTGGATGGCCTGCTCGAGGCTCTGCGTGAACTCGTTGATCTGCTTCCGCCCTTCCCCAAGCTGCTCGGTCATCCGGTTGAACGACCGCACCAGCATCCCCAGCTCGTCGCGCGCACGCACGTCCTCGATTCGGTAATCAAAATTGCCGTGCGAAATTTCCCGGGTTGCCTCGGCCAGCGCCTGAATCGGCACGGTGACTTCCTTTGAAAGGAAGAGCGCCACCCACGTCGTCGCAAAAAGCAGCAGCAGCGTGATCAGCATGAGCGCCGCCAGAATTTCTCGTTTGTAGGCGCGCAAATGCTGCTTCTGCTGCAGGTACGTGTCGGTCTGCGCCTGAATCTCCGCGTAGCGATCCAGAAAATCATCCGGCAGCCGCCGAGCCACGTAGAGCGTGCCTCCCGTCACCGGAGCGTCGCCCGCGATATAGAGTTGCCCGTTCGCCTTCCATACGGGTCCGCCCCCGCGAAGCGTCTGCAGGAACTCAGGGGCGAGCGCTTTCGCCGGCAGCGCGAGCGGAGCCGCCGCCAGCTTCGCGATTTGCGGGTCCGTGGCGGCCGGCGCAGCAAAATCTTTCGATGCGGTCACCTTCCCGTCAGGTCCCAAAACCCACATCGCATCGACGGCATGGCTCATCTGGAGAAAAGTCTCGTCCGGCGCGCCATGTGCCGCGCCGAGAGCGGCGAGCCGGTTTAGGCGCTGCAGCTCCGATTGCCCGAAGCGCGCCAATAGGCTCTGGCTATTTTCGTTCGCGGTTTCGAGCGGCCGCGGAAACCATGAATTCAAAGTCCGATTTACCAGCGCATAGCTGAAGAAGAAAAGAAAAACCACCGGCAGTAGCGACACGCCCATCGCGCCCAGCACCATCTTCACCTTGAAACGCGATCCCATCTGCCCGCTGCGCCGCTCCGCCCACAATCGGACCAGGCTGCGCGTCAGGATCAGCGAAAACACCAGCAGCGCCGCGAAGATGAATACGGTCAGCGCAAAAAGGATGACGAACGACGTTCCTTCTTCGATATGCAGCGGCAGCGTCAGCGACCCCAGCGTAAACACGGCGGCTGCCAGCAGCACTACCACCACGCCGCCCACCGTCATCCACAGTTGTCGCTTCGGCGGCAGCCTCATCCTACCGGCCCTCCTCGAGGTATCGCCCCAGCGGACATTCGCCACACAGCGGATCCCGCGCCCGGCAGAAGTTCTTTCCCGCGTTCACAATCAGCGCGTGGAATTCGTTGAACCGTTCGGTATCGCCGGGGAATTGCCGCTCGACCATCCACCGCACGTCCTCGTATTTCGCCTCCGCCCCCGCCCAGCCATGCCGTGCCAGCATGCGTTTCGTGTACGCGTCCACCACGAACACGGGATGCTCGCCCGCGTAGAGCAGAATCGAATCCGCCGTCTCGGGCCCGATGCCGAAAACGCCCAGCAGCTTCTCGCGCAGCACGATCGTCGGCGTCTCAAACATCCGCTTTAGCGACCCGCGATACTCCGCGCGCAAAAACGCGCAGAATGCCTTCAGCTTTCGCGCCTTCTGCCGAAAATACCCCGAAGGGCGAGTCAGGATCTCAAGACGCCCGAGCGGCACGCGCTCAATCGCCGCCGGCGCAAGCAGCCCTTCGCCTCGCAGGTTCTCGATCGCTCGCGCCACATTCGTCCAGGACGTGTTCTGCGTCAGAATCGCCCCCACAATCACCTCAAACTGCGTCTTCCCGGGCCACCAGTGCTGCGGCCCAAAAGCCGTAAAGAGGGAATTGTAGTATTCGTGGAGCGGAGGTCGCCCGTCCCGGACCATCCTCAGCCCGCCCGCATGGCGAGCGCGTTTCAACGCAGAGGGTCGATAATCGGCCTGGGAGGTCATTTTGGACGTTATTTCCATCGAAATACGACGATAATGGCGGAAAACGGCGAAGTCAAGCTAAGTGTTGCAAAGACGCCACACTTTGTGGCATCCGGTTCCCATCGTCCCTGAATGAGCCACTGCCACCAATCACCAATCACTACTCACCAATCAGAGCCTTTTCAGCCGTTCTTCCGCTGAAACTCGCTCATAAAGCTCAGCAGCGCATCCACAGCCTCCGGTGCGACCGCGTTATACAGCGAGACGCGCATCCCGCCGACCGACCGATGCCCCTTCACGCCGATCAGCGCTGCCGCCTCGGCCTCCTTCGCGAACTTCGTCTCGATCGCGTCGTCGCCGCCCGCGACGCGAAACACCACATTCATCTTCGACCGCGAGCCCTTTTCCACAGGGCCGCGATAATAGCCGCCGCTTCCATCGATCGCGGCATAGAGCTTCGCGGCCTTTGCGTCGTTGCGTTTCGCGATTCCCGTAAGCCCGCCCTCGGCCTCGATCCAATCGACCATCAGCCCCACGATGTACACCGCAAAGGTCGGCGGCGTGTGGTAGAGCGAATGCTCCTTGATGTGCGTCTTGTACTGCAAAATCTTCGCGACCTTATCTCCCGCGCGCTCGGCCAGATCGCGCCGCATGATGACAATCGTCGCGCCCGAAGGCCCAAGGTTCTTCTGCGCCCCCGCAAAAATCAGCCCGAACTGCCTCACATCCAGCGGCTTCGATGCAATGTCCGACGACATATCCGCCACCAGCGGCGCCGCGCCCGTATCCGGAATTTCGCTCCACTGCGAGCCTTCGATCGTGTTGTTCGTGCAGATGTGGACATATGATGCATTTGGCGCGAGCTTGATTTCATCCGGCCGCGGCACCCGCGTGAACTTGTCCGATTCCGTGGATGCAGCCAGCCGGTACTCCGCGAGCTTCTTCAGCTCCTCGATCGCCTTCGCCGTCCACGACCCGGTATGCAGCACGTCAACCGGTTTCCCCGGTAGGTACAGGTTCATCGGGACCATCGCGAACTGCCCGCTGCCGCCGCCCTGCAGGAACAGCACCGCGTAGTCCTCGGGAATGCTCAGCAGCCGCCGCAGCCCTTGCTCGGTTTTCGTATTGATGGCCTCGAATTCGGGCGACCGGTGGCTCAACTCCATCACCGACATGCCCGAACCGGCATAGTCCAGCAGCTCCTCGCGAATGCGCTCGAGCACGGGAAGCGGCAGCGTCGCTGGACCCGCGTTGAAATTGAATGCGCGCTTCACGCCGCGCGTGGCAACACCCGAAGCCCCGGACACAGTTCTCGAACTCACGATCGGTGAACTCCCTGATTCTGCGATTTGCCGCTCCTGCTTCTGATCCTCACGCGGCCCAGATCAGAATAACAGAATCGGCCGAGCCCGGAAACGCGCGTTGCCGTCCTGGCCCTGAGCGCTATCGGCTGAGACAAAACCTGGTGGGAACCCCCCTTGCGACGGCCTTGCGGGGTGGGTAACCCGAGTCTCCGTCCATACTGAAGCCGAGCAACTTAAGCATGTTAGTTGCCATCGGCTATAAGCATTGGACGGGAGAGCCAAAGTATGGCATAATGACCTTGCGTTTGTTGCTCTTGTAAATCCTTTGGAATCATTAGAGGGACTGCAAGTCCACACTTGCGGTCCTTTTTTTGGCCCGAGCGGTTGGAAAACGGCACCAAATAGCTCAATCAGAAAAGAGAAACACAGTTGAAAGAACAAGGAACAGTGAAGTGGTTTAATGCCAGCAAGGGCTTTGGATTCATCCAGCGCATGTCGGGCGAGGACGTTTTCGTCCACTTCTCCGCGATTCAGTCGGAGGGGTACAAGTCGCTCAACGACGGCCAAGCGGTGGAATTTGAAGTGACCACGGGCCCCAAGGGTCTGCAGGCATCGAACGTTTCCGCCCTCTAAACGGCAAGTGCGAGCCCGCCCAGTGCGGGCTCGCATACTCTTCCAGGTACCGGTTGCAAGCGCGGCTCGAAGGTTCAAGGAGGCTTCGTGAAAGCTCTTCAGAAGGGCGCATACATTAAGCACTTTCAGTATGGCCTTGGTGTCGTCACCGAATCCGATTCCGAGCGCACCTCGATCGACTTCGATCTCCACGGCATGAAGAAATTCGTCACCACCATCATGGTCGTCGAAGTCGCCGAAGGCACCCCGCCCAAGCGGAAGCGAGCCCGCAAGAAGCCAGCTGCTGCAACAGCCCTCGCCGCGGCCGCTTCCAAATGAGCAAAGAAGCCATCGTGCAGTTCATGGGGTTCTCGTCGAAGCCGAGCGTGCGTGAATATACGTTCACGGTGCGCGAGCCTGCGATGGAGCCGCGCGAATTTACGCTGGCTATCCCGAACGAAGCATTCCACCCGCGCGGCCTCCGTTTTCAGGATGCCCCCGACGTTTGCTCGATCAAGCTGCGCCAAGAACTCGCGGCCCACGCGAATCACCCGCCCGAGACGCATTTTGATATCACCGCCGTCGAGCTTGAGGATTACCGTAGCACCCACGCCCCTCGAACGCCCAAGAGCCCGTTTGCCCGCAAGCCCGTCGAGGATTTCTAGCGCTGTACGCATCGTGCCGTTGCAGCAACGTCGCTCGCAGAGCGAACCTCGAACGCAAAGGAGACGCCCGTGGGCCGAATCACTTTTCAGAAGCGGCAGAAGGAAATGAAGCGCCAGGAAAAACAGAAGGCGAAAGCCGAGCGTCGCGAGCAACGAAAGCTCGAGAAGCCCGCGGACCTCGATGCGTCTATCGACACGTCATCGGAAGCGCGAACGGGTGGCTTCGACTTCTCGACCGACCCCGAGCCTCCCACGCCGCAACAGTAGTCGTGTTTCTGAATTCGCCGCGCCCAGCCATAAAGCCTTCAACGTTCAACCGGCTGAAATTCAGCGCGGAGGCCCCATGCACTCGCATATATATTCGCTTCAGCCGATGATCCTGCGGCTCGGATACGACATCCAGTTTCAGATTCCCGTCCCCCGTCGCCATGGTTACGCTGCTCAACGTGCATCCCTCCCGGGTTGCGGACCTGCGCGCGCCGGACCAATTGCGCGCGGAGCCCGTCGTACCAGATGGAAAGTTATATCGACAGCTTCGGAAATTACTCGACGCGGTTTGTCGCGCAGCAAGGCACGCTGCGGCTTAGCAATTCGACTCTGGTCTACGATTCGGGCCTGCCCGATCCCGTGAGTCCTTATGCCCGCGAGGTTCCCGTTCAGGAATTGCCGCACGACGCCCTGCGCTACCTGTACAACAGCCGCTATTGCGAGGTCGACCGGTTCGCCACCATCGCATTGGATCTGTTCGGCGGGGTGCCCCGAGGATGGTCGCGCGTCCAGGCCGTTTGCGATTGGGTGCACGCCATAGTGAGCTTCGGATATCAATACGCCCGCCCCACGAAAACCGCTCTCGACGTCTTCACCGAGCGTTTCGGCGTCTGCCGCGATTTTCAGCATCTCGCGGTCACGCTGTGCCGCGCTCTGAATATTCCCGCGCGCTACGCCACAGGATACTTGGGGGATATCCGCGTGCCGCCGGCCCCATCTCCGATGGACTTCAGCGCGTGGTTCGAAGTCTATCTTGAGGATCGTTGGTGGACATTCGACGCACGGCACAACGAGCCCCGCATCGGCCGCGTCCTCATGGCCGTCGGGCGCGACGCCTCCGACGTTGCCATGACAACCTCATTTGGAATGGCGAATCTCACGCAATTCGCGGTCGTCAGCGAGGAGCTTCGCAGTCTTCCGCCACCACCGCTTAGCGCCTCCCGGCGTTCATTCGCCCGGACTCATCCGTTTCGTTTGTTCCTTGATCCTGCCAAGAATGGATGAATTTGCCCGTCCGCGGCATTCTAGTCTCTGTAAGGCTCGCCTGAGTGGGCGGGCACCCGAACGAAGAGGAGAATCGACGAGATGAAAAGTTCACGAAACGTTGCGCTCGCCATGCTGGCGTGTGCGCTTCTAGCGCTGGCGCTATTCGCGGCCAGCCACCAAACGGTCAGGGCCGACGATCAGCCGCTCGTCGTTCCAGCGGTAGGCACAATGGCCCCCGATTTCACGTTGGAATCACAAGAAGGTCCCGTGAGCCTTCACAACTACAAAGGCAAGTGGGTCGTCCTCTATTTCTATCCTAAGGACCAGACTCCCGGCTGCACCATCGAGGCGCACGGCTTTCAGAACGACCTCGACAAATATCACAAAATTAACGCCGTCGTCCTCGGCGTCAGCGTCGATACGGTCCAGTCGCACAAGGACTGGTGCGCCAAGGACGGCTTGAACTTCAAGCTGCTTTCCGACGCGGAGAAGAAAGTATCCGCGATGTATGGTTCGCAGATGACGATTCCCCAAATGCCCAACTCGGGACCATCGCCGCGCGCAACACGTTCCTGATTAACCCCGAGGGCAAGATCGTCTATGAGTTCATGAAGGTCAATCCGACCGGGCACAGCGCTCAGGTGCTCGCGGAGCTCTCCGACCTTCAGAAAGGCGCTGCCAACTAGCGCCGGGTGGTCGAGCCGTGGTATCAATGGGGCAGGCAGGCGTTCTCCGACCAATCGCCTGCTTTTCCTCATTCCGCGGAGCTGACCTCCAGAATCGTGAGCAAGCGGCAGAACGAATTCGAGTCCATCGCCATGCCGCACTCGCGAAGCCTGCTCCGCGTGGCGCGCCGTCTTACGTTCGATCCGGCGATTGCAGAAGATCTCGTCCAGGAAACTCTGTTGCGCGCGTGGCGCAGCTTCGATCAGTTCGAGCCGGGAACCAACGCGCGCGCCTGGCTCTTCCGGATTTTGTTCAACGTATATTACGCGCAGGGCCGGAAGATCCGTTCGGCGCCTTTATTGGTTCCGCTTCAGCCCGCGGGCCGCGAGGCGCCGGCGCGCAACGGAACGGATTTCTCGTTGCTCGATAGCGCCATGCTCAGCGCGGCGCTAAATGATCTGTCCGGGGAGCACAAGACGGTGATCCTGCTGGCGGTCGTCGAGGGTTTTACCTGCCGCGAACTGGCCGAGATATTGTCTTTGCCGATCGGCACCGTGATGTCGCGCCTCAGCCGCGCGCGCCAGTCGTTGCGCGAAAGTCTCGCGCCGGCCGCACCCAGGCTTCTCCGCTCCCAGGCAGGCGCCAAATGAACGGTCACATGGAATTCAGGAACCCGGAATCGTGATGGACTGCACCCAGGTCGCCGAACTCGCGCCGCTCTATCTCAGCGGTGAGCTCGATCGCGAACGCGCGGGGGCCATCGATGCCCATCTGCGTTCCTGCGCGTCGTGCATGCGCGAGATCGAGAGCCAGGCCCACCTCGACGCCCGCATGCGCGAAGTGATTGCCGGCGAGCGCGTGGACGCAACGTCCGTCGAACGCTGGATTCGCGCGCGCATCTCGACCGCGCCACGCAACAACAAGGTTGCTTCCATCTCGCCATTGCGGCCTCGGCCGCGGTCTCGCCGTCGATGGATAGCTGCCTCGATAGCAATTGCCGCTGTCCTCCTGCTCGCGGCCCTGGGTTATCGCGGCTTGTTGAGCCCGCGGGTAGTCCGCGTCTATGCCGACGCCGCGCGGGACCATCAGCGCGAAGTCGTTGAGCGTGAGCCTCGTCCCTGGCTTTCGGATCGCGCATCGATTTCGGCCCTCGCTCGGGGGCAGGGAATTGCCGCTTCGGCGCCCTTCGTGCTGTCCTCCGGTCCGTACCATCTCGAGCGGGCCCGCCTCTGCTTCCTCGATGGCCGCATTTATCTCCACGCTGTCTACACCGACGGCGCGCGCGAATTTTCGGTCTACTTCCACGTGCGCGGCGCCAAACCCCTGGCGGGCAGCCCGCGAGAAATCGACAACGGCCGCATTCTGCACACCTCCACACTCGGCGCCGAACAAGTCGCCTCTCTCCAGACCAAAGACCTCACCGTCATGGTGGTCAGCGATCGCTATTCCGGCGACGCGCTGCAAGTCGCCCGCTTCGCCGCCTCCGCCCTCTAATCCCATATCCGCGTCTGTCCTTGTGGCGCACGCTCGCGATTTCGAGTAGAACAAACGCTTGGTCGTTGAGAAAGCTGCAGCAGCAACTGTGAAAACTTTGGCAACGGGCTTGTCGCTGCCATTCGAGAGTTTGCCGGATCAAGCGTGAAAAACAAAATCATCGCTGTTGTGAACGTCACTGTGGCTGATTGTACCGGTGGCACTCGTGTGCCGCGCGGGCTATGCGTACCAGCAGGTCCGCGAAATTCCGCCCACCGTGCTCGCGTCGGTGCCCTTCGCGCAAGAGACGGGCAGCATCGCGATGGCGCTTGCAACCGGCAAAGGCTTCAGCTCGCCCACGCGGCGCAACACCGGCCCGACGGCCTGGCTACCGCCCGTTTATCCGCTGCTCATCGCGATGATCTTCCGAGTCTTCGGCATCTTCACTCTGCACGCGTTTTACGCCGCAGCCGGGATGAACATTCTCTTCTCGACAGCCACCTGCGTGCCGATCTACTTCGCCGGAAAGCGTATCGCCGGCACCGGCGCGGGCAGCCTCGCGGCGTGGCTTTGGGCATTCTTTCCCAGTGCCGTCGTGATGCCGTTTCAATGGATCTGGGAAACGTCGCTCTCGGCGCTGCTGGCCGCGACGATTCTATGGGCGACGCTTGCGCTCGCCGAGTCGCGGCGAGTGCGCGATTGGTGCGCCTACGGATTTCTCTGGGGCTTCTCTTTGCTGACGAATCCGGCGCTCGGCGCGGCGCTGCCATTTCTGCTCGGCTGGCTCGCCTATCGCAAGCGACGCGAGCGCGAGCCGCGAGGACGATTTGCAAGGCCCGCCATCGCGCTGGGCGTCGCTATTCTATGCTGCGTTCCCTGGACAATCCGGAACTACGCCGAATTTCATCGCCTCATCCCGTTGCGGTCGAATTTCCCATTCGAGCTGTGGCTCGGAAACAACGAGGTCTTCGATTTCGGTTCGCCCGAACGTCAACGCTCGGGTTACGCCCTATGAGCAGTCCCGCCTCTACACCCGGCTCGGCGAAACAGCCTTCATGCAAGAGAAATGGAACCTCGCAGCCGAGTTCATTCGAACGCACAAGCGGCTGGAACTGCGCCTCACGGAATGGCGATTCATGTCTTTCTGGCTCGGCTCATTTCGTCCCCTGCAGGATTTTGCCGCGGCGGAGTTGTGGATTCAGGCGGTCCTCGTGCTCAGTTTTCTTACGGGAATCGGCAGCGTCATTGGGATCGTGCTCCTGTGGCGCGCACGAAGCCCCTATCTGCTTCCCGCCGCCGCGTTCATCGTAATGTTTCCGCTGGTCTACTACATCACGCATGCGTCGCTGCGTTACCGCCATCCGATCGATCCCGTCATCTTGACGTTGACCGCCATTGCCTTAAGGGGCGCACGGCGAAAAGGGCCAGCGACGGCGTCGCCTGCGCGAGACCAGATCCGGTCGCTGCCGGGGAAAACCGCGAGCTGACCGATATTGATGCGTCTCCGCTCGCCTTGACACTCCTCGCTTGCAACCTTAGACTGAATTGTTTGTGTTTGCATCGCGGAGCCCATTGGAATGCTTCTGTCTCGGGATTACGTCGGCTACATGGCCAAGGAAATCGTCAAGCGCCTCGTCGCCGGCAAAATGATCGAAACCAAGCACGTAGAGAATCTCACGCAGCAGGTCCGCCAGGTCATGGCCGAAGAAGTGACCATCGAAGACCGCCTCAACGAGGAAGTCCGCGAGATCCTGGCGCGCTATTCGGACGAAATGCGCAATACCGGCGTCTCCTATCAGGAAATGTACAAGAAGGTGAAGGGGCAGCTCGCTCGCGAGCGCAAGCTGATCCTTCGTTAAGCCAAACGGGCGGTCGAGCCATCTGAATTTGTGACGTACAACGGCGCGAATGAGGGCGCCCACCGAGACATGCGACTGACGCGCGAAAAGACGGTCCGGATTTCACACCGCATTATCGACTTTCTCGTTTCCAGCCCGGATGTGGATTTCGTTGAGGACCGCGACACCATCCGCCAGGAGATTGTCACCATCCTCACATCGCTGCTGAAGCTCGAAGAGCAGGTCGATACCGAAGTGCGCGCCAAGATCGCCTCGCAAAAGAAGGAAATCCTCGAAGGCAGCGAAGAGTGGGACATCCTCTACCGCAAGTATTATGCCGAGAGCCTCAAGCGCCTCGGCGTCGCCGAAGTCCACACCCACTGAGCCGAGTCGAGAGTTCAGAGTTGAGCAGTTTAGAGTAGCCTTCGCATCTGCCGACCGAAAACAAAAGGCGCCCGGAACAAATCCGGGCGCCTTTAACTCTGAACTCTAAACTCTCGACTCCAAACTGCTCTACTGCGGTTGATTTGGTTGACTCGGCTGATTCGTCTGATCGGATGTATCGTCCGGACGCCGCTTGAGCGTCGGCCGGTCGCTGTCGTCACTCGAGCCCTGATCCGACCCGCTCGTCGAAGTGTTGTTTCCGCCGCCCGAACTCGTGTCGCTCGTCGTATCGCCGCCCTTGTTTTGCGAGGTGCGCTTGCGCAGCGTCGGCTTGTTTGGATTCTTGTTGTCGACCTTGATATTCGCCTCGATCATCTGCAGCCGGTGCTTCACCGCGTCGAATTCCGAGGTCGTCACGATGTACTGCTGGCGTGGCGGAAGAATCGTCGCGATCTCCTTCTGCACGGCCTCGATGCGGTCCGGCGTCGGCGGGTGCGTCGCGAAGACCTTGGGGATCGTGCCCGGCTCTTTCTTCTCGTCCGCCTCGACCTTTTCGAAGAACGCCACGAACGCGTTCGGATCGTACCCGGCCTTGTACATGTACTGCGTTCCAAGGTAATCCGCTTCGCGCTCGTCGTTGCGCGAGAACTTGAGGAACGTCAGCGGAATCGCGAAGTTCATTCCCTGGTAGATCGCGTATCCGGCCCAGCTGTACGGAATGAAAATCATCGCCGGAATCGACGCCATCTGTATGATGTCGCCCTTGGTGGCCTGCTTCGTGCCGTGCCGCGCGCATACGTGCGCGATTTCGTGCGCCATCACGCCGGCCAGTTCCGCTTCCTCATCCGCATGCAGGATCAGTCCGCTGTTCACGTAAAAAAATCCGCCCGGCAGCGCGAACGCATTCACCGTGTCCGAATCGATCACCTTGATCGTGAAAGGCACGCGCGCGTCGGAGTTCCGCACCAGGTTCTGCCCGATCCGGTTCACGTACTCGTCCACCACCGGGTCGTCGATGAATTTCGCGTTCTTCTCCACTTCCTGCGCGAGCTGTTTCCCGAGTGCGATTTCCTTTTCGAGCGAATAGAAATCGATGCCCTTGCCGACGCCCCGGTCGCCGATCGCGCTCACATCCGCTTCGCTGCCCGGCTTGACGTTCGGCATCGGCGTATCCTGCGCCGCCAGTTGTGCGGGCGGCTGCGCCGTCGAGGCTGGCGTGCTGGAATCCGGAGTCGCGGTCTGATCCTGCGCTGCCGCCGGAGACGTCGAAGGCGAGGTTGAAGAAGAAGGCGAGGTCGAGGGCGTTTGCGAAGGTCCAGTCTGCTGGCCCTGCGCAGCCGCCATGGCAGGGTACATCACCAGCGAGGCCACCACGGCCATCGCCATCCACTGGGCCACCAATGATTTCGTCATCGAGACCTCCGGCAGGAACTCGCCCGCATTATACACCCCGCCAACGGGCAATCCGATAGTCCCTTCGATGTCGCCAACCCCAAAAGAGTTTTCCGGCCGGCGCGCGGGTAGGCCGCCATTTGGTTCCTTCGTACGAAGGCTATGGTCTGAATGGAGGGGGCAGGGGCCTCGCAGCGCCCCGTGAGACTCGTGAAAAGCTCAAGAAACTGTCATCCCGAGTGAAGTCCCGCGCGCTTTTGCCCCCCCGCGGTTTCTGCGGGCGCGGGACGCAGCGAGGGATCTGCTGTACGGGACTTAAGCAACGCGCCGCTCCGAGCCGCTTCGTCAGCCTATCCGCCGCGTCTACTGCTCCCGCAACTGCTGCTTCAGCCGCTCAATCTCTTCGCGCAGCCGTCCCAGCCGGCTCGCAATCGAAAACTCATACACGAAAAACACCGCCCAAACCACCATCCACGCCGCAAACAAGAAATTGAAATTCTTCATACTGCGCTCCTCGTAACCGCCGAATTCGAATCGGCCGCCTGCGTCTCGACCGCCAGCCGCAATTCCTCCACCTCATGCCGCATCCGCTCCAGCCGGTAGCGGTCCACCAGCATCAGGATCATCACCGGCAGCAACGCGAAGATGCACACCACCAGCACCTTGCCCATCGTGGGGGCTAGGCCGGAATCCGGCCCCCCGAAAATCACCGGCGCCGGATGCTGCGTCCTCCACAGCCGGTTCGACACGTACACCAGTGGCGCATCAAGAAACGCGAAAATCCCGAATACCGCCGAAAGCGTCGCCCGTCGCTCAGGGTCTTCGAGCAGCCCGCGCAGCAACAGGTACGCGATATAAAGCAGCCACAAGAGGAACGCTGTCGTTAGCCGCGCATCCCACGTCCACCAGATGCCCCAAGCAGGCTTGCCCCACAGGACGCCCGTCGCCAGCCCTCCCGTGCATGAAACCACCCCGACCTCGACCGCCGACACGCCCAGCCAGTCCCATTTGATCTGCCGAGTCGCCAGCCAAGCGATGTTCGCTATAAAGGCGATCGTAAGCGACGTATACATCGCCGACCATAGCGCCACATGCATGTAAAACACGCGCTGGATCGCGTGCATCGTGCTCTCATCCGGCGCAATAAACAGCGCCGCGTATCCGGCGAAAAAGATCAGCGCCGCCGCCGCGACCGTAATCCCAAATCGTTTCATGCCGTCCAACTCATTTCTCGCCCCACGTCGAATCCTTTGCCCGTCCCGAGCGAGGCCGCTCTTGGGCCGACGCGTTCGGTCTCTTAGGGGGTCGGACCTTCAGGTCCGACATAAAACGCGCGCGAAGCGCGCTCCCTTTGCGCAGCTTTACCCGCGGCATGTTGTGCTCGGCAGCCGCCATCCCACGGAATGAGCTGCCAGACTCAGTCCCGGCTTGCGACCGGAGCCGGAATCACTCCTCCAGCAAGAAATCGCACAAAAGCCACGAAGCTGTCAGGAACACAATATCAAATCCGCCTAGAAACGTAAGCCACGTGCGGTCGAGCGCCGGCTGCTCCGCAAACAGCGAAGCCGTCGCCTCCACCGCCGCAATTAGCAGCGGTGCCAGAATCGGCAACAACAGGAGCGGCAAAAGCAATTCGCGCATTCTCGCGTGCGCTGAAACCGCCGAAAATACCGTCCCGGTAATCACCAGGCCCAGCGTTCCCAGCGCCAAGACCAGCGACAGCCGCCCGGCCACGCCCGTCAACGACACGTTGTACAGCACCGCAAAAACCGGCACGAGAATAATTTCCGCGATCGCCAGGAAAATGAAATTCGCCAGCATCTTCCCCAGCAGAATCGCGAACGCCGAAATCGGCGCCATCCGCAGCGCGTCGAGTGTCTGGTTCGCCTGCTCGCGCGCAAACGACGGATGCAGCATCAACGACCCAGCGAACAAGAATGCGATCCACAGCAGCCCCGGGCCATACCGCCGCGAATCCGCCGCCGTCGGATCAAACGCAAAGCTAAACAGCACGATCACGACCAGCACGAAAATCACGGTCCCGGACAGCAATTCGCGCGTCCGAAACTCGAGCCGCAGCTCCTTCGCCAACAAAATCGCCGCGCTCCGCGCCGTGCTCATGAGGAAAGGGTTCCGTGTGCCAATAACGCCGCGGCGCAACCGCTGAGCGCTTTGCCTTCGTACCGGCTCGTCCTGAGCGGCGTCGAAGGGCCGCCTTCAGGCAGGCAGATTGTTTCTCCCGAATGTCGCACGTCATCACGCGCCGCGCGAAATGCCGCCGCCTTTGAAGTGGCCGTAATGTAGCTCACCCCGTTTTTCCGGGGTGAGGCTTTTGACTTTCTCCGCGCGTTGCGCGCATCCGCAGGTGCCAAGACAATCACCTCACGCCTCCGCCCGCAGCGCGGCCAGCAGCGGCCTCGGATCGCCGCCCGGCCCGCTGTCGTGCTCCACGCGCCCGCCGCCGAGCGAAACTGCGCGCGTCGCCAGATCGAGCGATTCATTCCGCGCATGCGTGCTCATGATCACCGTCGCGCCCGCATCGCGCAGCCGCGCCAACGTCTGGCCGAACCACACCAGCCCCTGCCGGTCGAGCCCCGCGGCTGGCTCATCGAGCAACAGCAGCCGCGGCCCGTGCAGCAGCGCCCGCGCAATCGCCAGCCTCTGCCGCATCCCGCGCGAAAACGTCCGCACGATGCTTCCTGCGCGCGAGGCCAGTCCGCATGCGTCGAGCGCCGTTCCAACCCGCGCCGTCACGTCATCCAGCCCGTACAGCTCGGCGAACAGCGTCAGATTCTCCGCCGCCGTCAGCTCGTCGTAGAGCAGCGTGCTGTGCGACACCATACCAATCAGCCCCTTCGGCTCTTCTGATGTAACTTCCGGCCTAAATCGCACCCTCCCGCTCGTCGGCCGCAGCAGCAGCGCGGCGATCCGCAAGAGCGTCGTCTTGCCCGCGCCGTTCGGCCCGAGCAGCGCGACGAATTCGCCCGGAGCAATTTCGAGTGACACGCTGCGCAACGCCTGCAGCGCGCCAAATCGCTTCTCGATTTTGTCGAAGGAAACTCCGAGGCTCGGTGCCGTTCTCGTCGCCGAAGCCGGTGTCGCGCTGGTTGCGGACAAGGGAAGCCGCTCAGCCTCGCACGAGGTCGCGCAGCGTTTTCTGCACGCGCTCGCGTTCTCGGGCGTAATCCTCTTCGGAGATCGTACCGGCCTCGCGGCGCAATTCGAGGCGGAAGAGCGTGTCCTTCAGTTCGTCGAGGCTGCCTCGCACCTCGCGGTCAAGTCCCGCAGCCGTAGCGGTAGCTGTTGGCGTCACTCGCTGTTTCAGAGCAGGTGCAGCCTTCGCCGCGGCAGGGATATCGACGACAGCCTCACCCGCGCCGCCCGCTACCATCGTCTGCGGTTGCCGCCAAAGATACAGCGCGCCAAGCACAAAAATCGCCGCGAATCCCGCCACGAGAATCCATTTCAAGCCGTCGAGCCGCGGCGCGAGGGTCGTCAGGCTAGCTACGGGCGTGGACGCGCTCGTCTCGATGCGTGAGTTCACTGACGGATTTTGCGTATCATCGCCGCCCGCTGCTCCTGCGTTGCCTCCGTCATCCGGCGCGCCGCTATCCTGCTGCGGCGGTGGGGCCGTCCCGGAAACCGACAAGCCAATCGGCGTGTTCGCCGCCACATTTTCGCGCATATAGACGCTGAATCCCTGCTCGGACCCCGCTGGCGAAAAACCTCCGCCCGTCACCTGCACCGACGGCGGCGCAAACACCGCAAGCTTGTCGGCGCCGTAGGGCGAAATGAATTTCAGCTGCGCCTGATTGTTGGGGTATGGAATTCGATACGCCACGCGCACCGTGCTGTCGCCCGGCCGGAACGGATAATCGATAGCCTTCTCGGTCTTTCCCTTGTCCACCAAGTTCTGCACCACCGGCATGCCCGAAGTCCCGACCACCGACGCATCCGTAAACTGCGCGCCCGCCGGCATCGAAAACAAAAACGATCCGCTGGCCCGGTAGTAAGCAACCGGCGGCTGCGTCTTGTTCGAGACGTTGTACTCCTCGCCGACCACCAGATCGTTTCCTTCCGGCTGCAGAATGATCGCATGCGCCGTCACGGCAAATGCGCTCGCCTTGTCGGTCGGCTCAAAAACCTCCACGTTCACGGTATTTGTCCCCGGCGTGGCCGGTTCGTGGTAATTCACTCCGCGATACACGGCGCGAATCAGCATCGGCCCTTGTCCCAGCGCCGGATTGCTCAATTCGTAGTGTCCCTGCGCATCGGTTTTCGTCTGCGCCACCGGCTTCATCGTCCCCTGCAGCTGAATCAAAATCACGTCGACGCCCGCCGCCCGCTTCCCGGTCGTCCCGTTCGTGATGGTCCCCGTCACAGTCCCCGCAAACGCTGCCGCCGCAAGCAAGCACGTCAGCAGCGAAGCACGCAAGAACACGCACAACGCGACTCGCGCATTGAACAGTCTCCGCCGTCTCCCCCAGAATCTCAAATTTCCAATTTCAAATTTCAAATCGAGCCCTGCCTCTCCGCTTTCACCCTCAACTCTTAACTTTCTCAACTCTCGGCTCTCGACTTGCCCGTCGCCGCCGCGCGCGTCGCCGGCGTCGGTGTCCCGCCCGTCAGCAAATCCATCTCCGCAAGCACGCGCGCCGCCTCCACCTCCAGCGACTGCTTCGTCTCTTCGTAATCCGTTTCCGAAAACTTCCCCGCGCGGTATTCAAATCGCAGATCGCGCAAATTCTCGTAGATGGCGTCGCGCCGTTCCATCATCTGATCGAGCTTCGTCCTGTGCGGCGCGGTGTCCGAGGGCTCGAGCCGCAAATGGAATATGAAGAGCATCGTCGCCACGGCCAGCAGCGCGCACGCCACCACGATATCGACGTCACTCATCGGATTCCTTATCCGCCTCGCGTCGCGCCCGCGCCATCATCTCAGCCGAAATCGGCGGCCCCGAAGCAGGCGCCAGCGCCGCGCGCCGATGCCATTTCCGCACCACCTGCCACACCAAAAACAGCGCCACGATCGGGAACAAGACCGGCATGATCCACGCCAGCCAGTCGAAGCCGGCTTTCGGCGGCTCGATCAGCACGGTCGGCCCGTATTCCTGCACGAACGATTGCAGGATCAGGCTATCCGAGTCTCCGCGCGCCACCCGCGCGTCAATCTCCTTCAATTCCGCCTTTGCCGTGTCGCACGGCCCCGCGAACGCCCCGCCGCTGTGCGTGCACATCCCCGCCGCATCGTCGCACCCGCCGCACATGCACTTCACGCGCTTCCCCAGCGATTTCGCCCGCGCCGCCTGCCCCGGCGTAAGCTGCACGTTCGCCTGCGCGTCCGGCGGCGCCGCATTCGGGGCGAGCTGTTGCGACTCCTGCTGCGCCGCCTGCGAATCCTGCGCCCGCAGCGCGGGCGCAAGACTCAGCCCCACGGCCGCCGACAGTACCAAAACCAATGTCACGGCCCGCAGCGAAACGGGAGTCCGAGGCCTCTCCGCGTTCTCTGCGCCTTCTCTGCGTTCTCTGCGTAATGTTTGGGTTCTCGCTCGGCGCAATCGATGCAGGCCGGAAAGTCCGAAGCGACGCTGCAATTCTGAGCGATCGTCAATCATGCGAATCAGCCCGGCGAATAGGCGCCGTCACCACACCGCCCGCCTCCGGCGACACGCCCTCACCCCAAGCCCGCTCCGTCACGGGTCGCAGGACAATCGCCGCCCTCCGGTTCGGCAACATCGCCAGCCCCGTCCCCAGCACAACCACAATCCCGCCAAACCAGATCCATTTCACCAGCGGATTGATGTACGCGTGAATCACCGGCTGATTCGTGTCCGGATTCCTCCCCGCGTAGACCACGTACAAATCGCGCAGCGGCGAGCTCTCCACCGCCACCATCGTCTCCGTTACCTGGCTCGCCAAAAAGAATCGCCGCGCGGGATACAGCATCATCTCGGATTTTCCGTTGCGAAACACTTCCAGCGTCGCCCGCTGCGAAGTGTAATTGTCGTTCTGCGTCTCGTCGAAGTTCTGGCAAAGCAGCGTGTAAGGCCCGATCGTCAGCGTATCTCCCGGAGCCATCTGTTTCTGTATGTCCTGCTTGAACGCCGTCCCCGAAATCCCGATGAAGATCAGCACCATGCCGAAGTGCACCACGTATCCGCCGTACCGCCGCGTGTTGCGCATCGTGAGCTCGCCCACGGCGGAAATCAGGTTCGTCCCATCGCGCTGCGAGATCACTCGCGCGCCGCGGAAAAACTCGGAGAAAATCGTCAGCGTCACAAACACGCCCAGGATCAGGCAGATCAGCGCGTAGAAATCGCGGAACCCGAACGCAAACGCCACCGCGCCCGCCGCCACGCCCGCGCCAAGCGGCCACGCAAAGTTCCGCTTCAGCGCGTCGAACGAAGTCTTGCGCCAAGCGAGCAGCGGCCCAACCCCGGTTAGCAGCAGCAAGAACAGCGCGATCGGAATATTCACCTTGTTGAAAAACGGCGGCCCCACGCTGATCTTGTTCCCCGTAAACCATTCCGAAAACACCGGGAACAGCGTCCCCCACAGCACCGCGAAGCACGCCGCCAGCAGCACGAGATTATTGAAGAGGAAGCTCGACTCGCGCGACACGATCGAATCCAGCTGGTTGTCGCTTCGCAGGTAATCGCGGTTCTTGTACCACGCCACTAGGCACACCGCCAAAATGATCGCGAGAAAGCCGACGAACCACCCGCCGATCGAAGACTCAGCGAACGCATGCACGGAGCTCACGATCCCCGCGCGCGTCAAAAACGTGCCCAGAATGCATAGCATGAACGTCACGAATACCAGCCACACGTTCCACACTTTCATCATCCCGCGTTTTTCCTGCATCATCACCGAGTGCAAAAACGCGGTCGCGGTGATCCACGGAAGCAGCGCCGCATTTTCCACCGGGTCCCACGCCCAGTATCCGCCCCACCCCAGCACCGCATACGCCCAGTGCGCGCCGAGAAGGACGCCCACCGTCTGAAAACACCACGCCACCATCGTCCAGCGCCGCGTGATGTGAATCCATTTTTCTCCCGGATACCGCCCCAGTAGCGCCGCCAGCGCAAACGCGAACGGCACCGTAAATCCCGTGTAGCCCGAATACAGCATCGGCGGGTGGATCACCATCTCGGGATACTGCAGCAGGGGATTGAGCCCGTTGCCGTCCGAAAGCGTCGCCACGTGCATCGCGCCTGCCGCGCCCACGCCTCCCAGCACGTGAAACGGGCTCGCCACGAAATTATTCAGCGTAAGGAAAAAAATCTGCGCGCCGGCCAAAATCACGCCCGACGTACGGCATCAACTCCGGATGCTTCTTGCGGTTGAGGAACAGCGCGGAAAACGCCCAGATCGAAAGCAGCCAGCTCCACCAGAGCAGCGACCCTTCCTGCCCCGCCCAAAGCGCCGCAAACTTATAGAACGCCGGCAGCGCCCGGTTGCTGTGCTCCGCCACATACGCCAGCGAAAAATTGTCCGTGAAGAAAAAGTATTCGATCGAGCCGACGGCCAGCGCAACCAGCCCAAACACCGCCATGCCCGCATTGCGCGCGCTCTTCGTCAGCAGCGGGCGCCGCGTGATGATCCCCGCGATTCCCGCGCCAAACGCGTACACCGCCGCGATGAACGCGAGCAGCAGCGCAAACGAGCCAAATACATCCATGGAGTTCCGCCCGAGGGTCTCAGCTCTTTCCGGTATTCATCGCGGCGGGCTGGCCCGGCGTGGCCTGGTATTTCGACGCGCACTTCGCCTGCACCTCATCCGCCATGAAGTGCCCGTTCGGCATCAGCCGCCCTTCCACCAGCGCCTGCGCGCCATCCTTAAATGTGTCGGGCAGCGGGTCGCTGCCGGTATAGCTCACCGGCATCTTTTTGCCCTGCTCCTCCAGCACGAAATCGATCTGCCCATCCAGATGCTCGATCGATCCCGCCGCCACGTTCCCGGAAACGCGCATCCGCTGGTGCAGCGCTGCCCCGTTCAGCGTCGCAACCTCCGAAATCGTGTGGTAGTAGGTTTTGCTCTGCGTGTATCCGGCGTACGCGAGGACCAAAAGCGTCGCCACGATAATTCCCGAGCCAATAATAAATTTTCCGCGGGCCTTCATATCGTCACTCCCGATTTTCCCGAACCTTCGATTAACTCGCGATTCTAACACAGCCGTGTAGCGCTAGCGGAATCGCGATTAGCGGTTGCTATGAATGTGGGATGTGCGAAGTGCGGCCATGAAGTCGCAGTACGAAAGTCCAGGTCCTTGCCGCAGGTTCACGCCGGGCTTCGGATGGAGGGGTTCTTCAACGCTTCAATTTCAATCCGATTGCGCCCGAGCTTTTTTGCGCGATACAGCGCCGCATCCGCCTGGGCAACGAGAGCGCTAAGCTCCGGAGCCCGCTTTCCCTGGAAGCCGGCTGCTCCGAAGCTCGCCGTCACCATTACCCGCGTGCCGCCCAGATTGAACCTCTCAGTCATAAGCTGGCTGCGTATGCGCTCCACCAGGGTACGCACGCCGGACTCGTCCGAGTGAGTCAGCACCTGAAGGAATTCTTCGCCCCCGATGCGTCCGGAGATATCCGAGTACCGGGTGTTGTTCCTGACGATCTCCGCGAACCGCCTGAGCACGGTATCGCCAGCCTCGTGCCCGTACGTGTCGTTCACGCTCTTGAAGTGGTCGATATCGATCAGCACCGCCCAGAGCGGAAACCCGTGCCGCGCCGCCCCGCTCAGTTGCCTCGCGCCCCACGCTTCGATTGCGCGGCGGTTCGGAAGTCCCGTAAGCGAGTCCGTCAGCGCTAGCTCCTCCAGAAGGCGGTTCTTGGCGTCCACTTGCCGGTGCAAGTCGATCAGCCTCATTCCCACGCGGACTCGGGCCAGCAGTTCGCCTTGGTCGAAGGGCTTGGTGAGGTAGTCGTCGGCGCCGGCCGTCAGTCCTTTTACAACATTGTCTTTCTCCGCGTTGCTCGTCAAAAGGATCACGTACGCATACGCCGAATCCGCCTGAGCCCGGATATGCTGGCAAAGTTCGATGCCCGTGAGGTCCGGCATCAGCCAGTCGGTGATAATGATCGACGGGTGCTCCCGCCCGATCACCTCCACTGCCTCCCGCCCGTCTCTCGCCATCAGAACGGTGCAGGATTCGGGATCGAGAGTGCGCTCGACGACCTTGCGGTAAACGGCCGAATCGTCCGCGATCAGCACTTTCAGCCCGTCAGCAGGGCCGCTACTTATCGGCGAATAGCCAGATGGTACCGCCTGATTCGATGAAGCTTCTTCTCGGGGATCCGCTAATTTCGTTTCCATGGGAGGAGTGGTATTACTGCCCGTTCAGGGGTTCGGCTGGACTCGTTACTGCAGCTTCCGCCGGGACCACGTTTTCGGTCGCGGCGTCTGTTACCGCTCCAACCGGTTCTTGGTGTCTTCCAGCTTGCCAAGCTTCGTCCGCAGGCAGCCGACCAGCTCCGGCGCCAGATTCGAAATGTTCATCCCTTCCGACACGATGAACTTGCAGCTCAAAATCGGCCGCGCCTGATCGTCATCCGCCAGCTGGCAATTCACGCGGCAATATTGGCACTCCTGGTTCCAGCAGAAACGCCCGTACGGCACCGTCTCCGGGCTGATGAACTGAAACGCGCGCAGCAGGGAATTGCGCTCCGGCACAAGAAAGGTCTTGCCGAGAATCGTGATTTCCACGAGCTTCTCGTACGGCCGGAATACGTCGCCCATCAGTGGTGATTCGCCCTGTGCCATCGGTGTGTGCCCCTCGACTGCGTCCACGTTAGTGCAGCGCCCGATGTGGAGCAACCACAACGGCACGCAAACGTGCTCAATGCTCCAATGGACAAGAAAGCGAAGCCCGCCGCGCGTTTTCGGGTTTGTCTTGCAGTTATGTAGCTCACCCCGCTTTCCCGGGGTGAGGCTTTTCGCTTTTGATTAAGGTTTAAACGTAGGGCCGAGTTCTTTAGCTCGGCATCGCCGCCGGGGCGTACGGGTCGCGGTAGAGCGCAGAAACCAAGAGGGAACCAGGAGAAATCCGAGATGCAATCCCGTGAACGGGCAAAAGTATCAACGTTCAGGCAGCAGCCGCCAACCGGTCATACCGTTCGTCCGCCACCCGCGCCAGCAGGGGAATCAGCGTATACACGCCCAGCGCGAGCCCGAGCGGCCCCGTCACCAATCCGAAAAACCCCGCCAGCAGCGCCATCTTCCGGCTCGAGCGTGACCCGGCCAGCAATGCGCCGCCCGCGATCAGCGCAAATATCCCCGCCAGGACCAGCACAATTGCCGTAATCAGCAGTGCCGTGTGGAAAAGAGTCATCCACGAATAGGGATCCGGCACGCGGTCGAGTAGCGCGCCCCACATCACCGTGAGCGCCCCGGCCTCCACCGCTATCCAGGCAACCTCGATGAAGCAAAGGATGCCGTAGAGCACCCAAAGCACTCCCAGCATCTTTCGACGCGTATCGAAAATCCCCATAGGCGCCTCCGCAGGTGAAAGCAAAAGTAGCATCCCTTCACGCTACCCGGCTGTCCGGAATTGGACAATACGAGGATCACCCTATTTCAGGCGAAGAACTGGCCCATGCGGCGGAATTTTTCGTAGCGCTGCTCGACGAGTTGTTCGCGGAGACAGAGCGCGAGAGCTCCTCGAGCGAGCGCGCGAGCACCGGATCGAGCAGCTTCGCGGTCGGCGGCGTGATCGGTGTGCGCGCCGCCTTCCGGCTCGGGAACGATCTCGTCGATCAGCTTCATCTCCAGCAGATCGGGCGCGGTGATCTTCAGCGCTTCGGCGGCGATCTTCGGCCTTTGTCGAGTCGCGCCACATGATCGACGCGCAGCCTTCCGGCGAAATCACCGAGTAGACCGAATTTTCCAGCATGAAAACGCGGTCGCCGACGGCGATCGCCAGCGCGCCGCCCGAGCCGCCTTCGCCGGTGATCGTCACGATGATCGGCACCGGCAGCCGCGCCATTTCGCGCAAGTTGTGCGCGATCGCTTCGGCCTGGCCGCGCTCTTCCGCGTCGATGCCCGGATAAGCGCCCGGCGTATCGATAAACACGAAAATCGGCCGGCCGAAATTTCGCGGCGAGATGCATCGCGCGCAGCGCCTTGCGATAGCCTTCCGGCTTGGCCTGGCCGAAATTGCGCGCCACGCGCTGCTTGGTGTCGCGGCCCTTCTGGCTGCCCGACGATCATCACCGGCTGGCCGTGAAACCAGGCCATGCCGGTAATCAATGCGCGGGATCGTCCGCGAAATTGCGGTCGCCGTGAATTTCGCTGAAATTCTCGAAGAGCAGGCGGATGAAATCGTCGGTGTAGGGCCGCTGCGGATGGCGCGCGAGCTGCAGGCGCTGCCAGGCGCCGAGGTGCGCGTAAAACTCGCGCTTCAGCTCGTCGACTTCGCGGCGCATGCGCTCGATCTCGGCTGCGGTCGCGTCGGTGGGATCGGTCAGCCGGCTCAGCTCGGCCACGTCGCGCTCGAGCGCGTCGATTTCGAGCTGGCGCTGCTTTTCGCTCGTCTTGCTGCCGCTGAGCGCGTCGCCGAGACCTTCGGATTCGGTCTGCGCGATGTCGCTTCGCAGCGGCGTTGTCGACTCGCTGCGGCCTCGGCGCGCGCTCTCTGCTTCCTTCGAGCGCTCTGCGTTCGCGCGCAGCCCGCATGCGGCGCAGCCGCTTGCGCGCGAGCTTGCCGTCTTTTCGCGTCTCGTATCGCTCACTGCACGCACCGCCACGGAATCCGCGCCGCAAATTTCGCGCACGCGCTCGACAAGCTCCGGATCGGCCTGCACCGCGCTCGACGCTTCGAGCGTCGCTTCCGCTGCCGTCGTCCTGCACCAGTTCGAATGCCACGCGGCAGCGGCCCGGACGGCTCGAAAAAGCTCGCTGCAGCCGGTCGAGCGCGCCGCTGTCCACGCGCGCTCAAATCCACGCGCACGCGCAGCAGGCTCGGGCGGCCGATCCGGCCACCTGCTCGAGCAGGCGCGCATCGGAGACGATCAGCCGCGTGCCCACATCCTCCACCGCCACGCGCCCCTTCACCAGCAGCGGCGTGGCCGCCTTCAGAATCGGCTCGAGCTTCTGAAACGCTTCGGGAAACACCAGCGCTTCGATCACGCCGGTGCGGTCCTGCAGCGTCAGAATCGCCCAGCGCGCGCCGCGCCGCGAGCGCATCGGCCGCGACTGCACGATGATGCCGGCGACGACGATGTCTTCGTTGTTGCGGCGGCCCTTCGATCGACGGAAAGTCTCGACCGCGTTCAGTTCCTTCAAGCCGCCCGGCATATTTATCGAGCGGATGGCCGGAAATATAAAAGCCGAGCGTGGCGTATTCGGCGGCCAGGAGTTCGTGCTCGGGCCATTCGTCCACGTCCGGCAGAATTTCCGGCGGCGGAGCCAGCAGCCGGCTGCTGAGCCGCCGCCGCCGAACAAGCCGTGCTGGCCGCTTTCGCGTCGCGCGCTGCAGTTTCTGCGCGCGCTCCATGGCGCGGTCGATCACGGCGATCATCTGCGCGCGGTGAGCGCCCAGCCCATCCATGCGCGCCCGCGCGGATCAGGCTTTCGAGCACGCGCTTGTTCAGCAGGCGCGTGTCGATCGATTCGCAGAATTCGAAAAAGCTGGTGAATCGGCCGAGCGTCTCGCGCGCCGCAAGAATTCCCTTCACCGTGTTCTCGCCGACGTTCTTGATCGCCGCAAGCCCGAAGCGAATCTGTTCGCCCACCGGCGTGAAATTCAGGTCGCTCGAATTCACGTCCGGCGGCAGCACCGTGATGCCCATGCTGCGCGCCTCGTTGATGTACTTCACCACTTTTTCGGTGTTGCCCGTTTCCGACGTGAGCATCGCGGCCATGAATTCCACCGGGATAGTGCGTCTTCAGCCACGCCGTCTGATACGCCAGCAGCGCATAGGCGCAGGAGTGCGACTTGTTGAAGCCGTAGCCGGCGAATTCCGCCATCAGATCGAAAATCTTCTCGGCCTTCTTCTGCCGGAACCTTTCGCGCCGCGCAGCCGGCCAGGAATTTCTCGCGCTGCGCGGCCATCTCCTCGGGCTTCTTCTTGCCCATCGCGCGGCGCAGAATGTCCGCTTCGCCCAGCGAGAAGCCCGCGAGGCGGTTGGCGATCTGCATCACCTGTTCCTGGTAGAGGATCACGCCCTAGGTTTCCGACAAGAATTTCCTCCAGCTCCGGCAGATCGTAGGCGACTTTCTTCTTGCCGTGCTTGCGCGCGATGAAATCGTCGATCATGCCGCCCTGAATCGGGCCGGGGCGGTAGAGCGCGTTGAGCGCGGTCAGATCCTCCAGGCGCGTCGGCTGATAGCGCCGCAGAATGTCGCGCATGCCGTGCGATTCAAACTGGAAGATGCCGGTGGTATCGCCGCGCGAGAAAAGCGCGTAGGTCGCCGCGTCGTCGAGCGGCAGCGTGGCCAGATCGACGTCGACGCCGCGATTCTGCTTGATCATGCGCACGGCATCGTCGAGCACGGTCAGCGTCGTCAGCCCCAGGAAATCCATCTTCAGCAGGCCGATGCGCTCGAGCGCGTTCATGTCGTACTGCGTCGTGATTTCATCCTTGTTCGACTTGTACAGCGGAACGATTTCGGTGAGCGGCTGCGGCGAAATCACCACGCCGGCCGCGTGCGTCGAAGCGTGGCGCGCCAGGCCTTCCAGGCGCAGCGCCACTTCGATCAGTTCCTTCACGCGCTCGTCCTTCTTCGCGCAGCGACTCGAGCTGCGGCGATCTGCTTCAGCGCGTCTTCGAGCGTGATGTTCAGCTCGTCGGGAACCAGCTTCGCGAGCCGGTCCACTTCGCCATACGGCATATCCAGCGCGCGGCCCACGTCCTTCAGCGCCGCCTTCGCCGCCATCGTTCCGAACGTGATGATCTGCGCGACGTTCTTCTCGCCGTATTTCTGCCGCACGTATCGATCACTTCGCCGCGGCGCCGCATGCAGAAATCGATGTCGATATCCGGCATCGAAATGCGCTCGGGATTCAGGAAGCGCTCGAACAGCAGATCGTATTGCAGCGGATCGACGTCGGTGATCCGCAGCGCGTAGCTCACCAGGCTCCCCGCCGCCGATCCGCGCCCCGGCCCCACCGGAACGCCCTGCGCGCGCGCGTAGCGAATGAAATCCCAGACGATCAGGAAGTAGCCGGCGAAGCGCATCTTCTTGATCATCTCGATTTCGCGCGTAAGCCGCTGCTCGTATTCCGCCAGCGGATGCCGCAGCCGGCCTTCCTTTGCCAGCCGTTCCAGCTGCGGCACGCGCGATGTGAAACCCTTCGCGCGCCACCTTCTCGAAATACGAATCCGCGGTGTGCCCTTCCGGCACCTTGAATTCCGGGAACGGATTCGTCACGCGCTGGATCTTCACGTTGCAGCGCTCGGCGATCGCCACGGTGCGCGACACGCGCGTCCGGCATCTCGCGGAACACCTGCGCCATCTCTTCCGCCGTCTTGAAATAAAACTGGTCGGTGGCGAACTTCATCCGCTGCGTGTCGCTCATCGTCTTGCCGGTCTGGATGCACATCAGCACTTCCTGCGCGTGAGCGTCGGACGCGCGTCAGGTAGTGGCAATCGTTCGTGGCCACCAGCGGAATGCCGGTTTCGCTTCGACAGCTGCACGAGGTCGCGGTTGACGCGCGTCTCGACTTCCAGCCCCTGGTCCTGCACTTCGAGGAAGAAATTGCCTTTGCCGAAAATATCGCGCAGACGGTAGGCGTTCGTGCGCGCCTGCTCGTATTTCTCGCGACAGCAGCGCGTCGGCCACTTCGCCGCGCAGGCACGCGGAAAGCGCGATCAGTCCCTTGCTGTGCTTGCGCCAGCAGTTCATGATCGACGCGCGGCTTGTAATAGAAGCCGTCCAGAAATCCGGTGGAAACCAGCTTGATCAGATTGCGATAGCCCTCTTCGTTTTCGCACAGCAGCACCAGATGATTCGACCGCTCGGCGTCCGCGCCGCGATTCTTGTGATTGTCCGGCGCGACATACACTTCGCAGCCGATGATCGGCTTCACGCCGTGCGTGGTGGCCTTGTGATAGAAGTTCGCGGCGGCAAAGAGATTGCCGTGGTCCGTCACCGCCACCGCCGGCATGCCCGCGGCGCGCGGCTTCCTGCGGTCAGCTCGCCGATTTCGCAAGCGCCGTCCAGCAGAGAGTAGTCCGTGTGCAGATGTAGGTGTACGAAATCAGGCGGAGCTGAGGATGCCATGCGAGGCCATTCTAACAAAAAACGCGGCGCGTAAGTTTCTCCAAATTCCGCCTCGTCCATTTCGCGGGATTCGTCGCGCAACTTTCCTCACGGCGCGGGGTTTAATCTTCGGGTCGGAGTCTGCCTCGGCAGGGGCCGCATTTTTTGCCGCGCGGCATCCCGCGATGCAACCGAAGGCCTGGCAACGCAATCTCATTACAGGGGGCTTCCAGCGGCCGCCGGCGAGAACTGCTCGCAGTACCGCTCCTCGCCCGCCGCGGATGTGGCCCAAATCTGGGGAAAAGGGAAGAGGCTCATGTCGCCACGTAAATTCATTTATCTCGCCATACTGTTTGTTTCGTTTCTTACGTTGGGCGCGTCCGGCGCGCAAGCACAGTGGAGTTCCAGCGGCGGCTACGGCGGCGGCTTCTGGCACCGCGGAGTCGAAATCACTCCGTTCGGCGGTACCCGTTTCGGCGGCGTGATCGACGCGAATTCCAACCAGGTCTCGAACGTCGACTACCTCACCATCCGCAGCGGCTGGGACTACGGCGCTATGCTCGATGTCGACCTCTTTCCCCACGCGCAGGCCGAGTTCATGTGGAACAATCAGCCCACCGTCCTCGGCGCGCACATCCCGGGCAGCGGCTCATCGCGCATCGGCGAGGCCAGCCTCGACATGTTTCAGTGGAGTCTTCTCTACCAGTTTCTCCAGCCCGGCTCGAAATTCCAACCCTACGCGGTCGCCGGCGTCGGCTTCACCAGCTACAACACGAATGGGATCATCGATCTTGGCAACGAGTTCGCCTATAACGTGGGCGGCGGCGTGAAGTACTTCTTCACCCCGCATTTCGGCTTGCGCCTTGAAGCCCGCTATTCGCCCTCTCGCACTACGCAGGGATACGGGGAGTCTTGCGACCAGTTTGGCGACTGCTATACCGCGCTCGTGAACAACTACGCCCATCAGGGGCAGGCGAATCTAGGCGTAATCTTTCGCTTCTAGTTGAAGCTGGTGTGGAGTGCGGCGGCTTGCCGCCGCCCTTTGCAGGCGAAGCTTGCCTGTCCTGAGCCTGTCGAAGGGCTTCGCCGAGTGGAAATTCCGCTCTCGCCGGCCAAATCTAGGCGGACCTGCCTAGAATTCGCCGGATTCCTGCGTGTAGCTAAACCCCGGTAAACTCGCGGCGGCGCCCGCCTTCGAAACCTTCACGCGCACCGGCGGCTCGGTTTCCGAGCCCGCCTTGCGCAGCACGGCGTAGGTCGCGAGCGCCTCGCTATACACTTTCGTCACCAGAAACGACTCGCCGTTGTCGTCCTTCTTCCAAACTTGCCCGATCTGGATTTTTTTCACCGCCACGATACGACTGTAGCCACCTTCGCCGGGACGCGTCAATACCGGAGCGCCGCAAGTTGCCAAGATAAGCTCTCGCCTCGCCTCCGCGCCCGCAAATAGACCGTCGGCCAGGAGATTTGGCCGCTCCGACTTTTCGTAGCTTCCCCGCGCGCCTTTGTGGCATCTTATTGTCAGAGCGTGGGTGATGCCGGAAACGAGAAATATCGCTGTCGTGCTCTTCCAGCTGGGCGGCCCGGACTCGCAGGAAGCCGTCGAGCCGTTTCTCTATAATCTTTTCTGCGATCCCGACATCATCAATTTCCCCGGCTCGTTTCTCGCGCGCAAGCCTCTCGCCAAGCTGATCTCGACCACCCGCGCCAAAAAAGTCCGCGTGAAATACGCCGAGATCGGCGGTGGTTCGCCGATCCGCCGCCTCACCGAACAGCAAGGACGCGCCCTCGAATCCGCGCTGCGCCCGCTGATCCCCGCGCGCGTGGTCGTCGCCATGCGCTACTGGCATCCGAACACCATCGAGGCGATTTCCGCGCTCGATGCCGGCCCGTTCGACGAGCTCGTTCTCCTTCCGCTCTACCCGCACTATTCCTTCGCCACCACCGGCAGCAGCCTCAAGGAATGGAATCGCCTCTACAAGCCGAAGGTCCCGGTCCATCTGATCGATCATTTCTTCGATCATCCCGATTACCTCGCGGGCATCGTCGAGCGGACCAACAGCGTTCTCTGTCAGCTTCCGCAGCCCGACGGCGTCCATCTCCTCTTCAGCGCGCACGGCCTGCCGATGGCGCTCGTCGAAAAGGGCGACCCGTATCCCGAGCAAATCGCGGCCACCGTAAAACTCGTCTGCGAGCTCGGCGCGTGGCCCAATCCGCACACGCTTTGCTTCCAGAGCCGCGTCGGCCCGCAGAAGTGGCTGCAGCCGCCGCTCACCGGCACGATCGAAAAGCTCGCCCGCGAAGGCGTGCGCCGCATGCTTGTGATTCCGATTTCGTTCCTCACCGAGCACATCGAGACGCTCCATGAAATCAATATCGAGGCGCGCGAGCAGGCTGAGTCGCTCGGCATCCGCGATTTCCACATGATGCCCGCGCTCAACGACTCGCCTCTCCTCATCCGCGCCCTCGCCGACCTCACCCTCCGCGCCGTAGGCCACCGCTCCGGCGTCGCCGAACTCGCGATTTAGCCCTGACGGTTTTCTTCTCTGCGCTCTCTGCGTCTCTGCGGTGAGCCGGTTTCCCATTTGCTTCCGCGCCCGCTTGGTCCGCCGGTGCTATCATAGTCGTGCTGTTGCCCGGCAGCAGAAACGAGACACCCATGCTCGAAAAAATAAAAGATCTCCCGAATGGAATCGACGGCATGAAGGCCGTCGGAAAACTCTCGAAAGAGGATTACGAACAGGTGTGCGTTCCGATCATGGAAGAAGCCCGCCGCGAGGGGCGCCGCCTTCGATTTCTCTATCAGCTGGGACCGGAATTCACGGGTTTCACTCCCGGCGCCGCGTGGGAAGACGCAAAGATCGGCCTTCAATCCATGCGCATGTTCGACGGCTGCGCGATCGTCACCGACGTCGGTTGGATCCGCGAATCCACGCGCGTGATGGGATTTTTCATGCCGTGTCCCGCGAAGGTATTCGGCAATCAGGAGTTCGGCAACGCCGTTGCCTGGCTCGCCGCCCTTCCCGAAGGTCCGGCGGTTTCTCACCAAATCATTCCCGAGTCCGGCGTCATCATAGTCGAAGTAAAGCAAGCCCTGCGCGCGCAGGATTTCGACGCGCTCGCCTCGACCGCCGACGCCTGGATCGAATCGCATGGCGCCCTGCAAGGGCTGGTGATCCACGTCCGCGAATTTCCGGGCTGGGAGAATATGGGCAGCATGCTCCGCCACCTCCGCTTCGTCCGCGATCATCAGCGCCACGTGAAGCGAATCGCCTTCGCCGCCGACAGCAAGCTCGCCGGCATCGCCCCAGTCGTCGCCGAAGTCTTCATCCACGCCGAGGTAAAAAGCTTCGCCTACGACGAGCTCGACATCGCCGTCGCCTGGGCCTCCGGCCCCGCCCGCGCGCGCACCGCGTCGCCGCAATCCACCGCGAACTAATCGCGGAACGCACACGCCGCCGCGCACTTACCGTCGGGGCCGCCGCAAACTAACGGTACGTCCGTAGGGGCGGGTTTCAAACCCGCCCGCTTCACCGTCGCGCTTGCCTTCGCGGCTGCCTCGGTCATTGTCTTTCTCTCTGGTGTTGCCTTTGCCGTCGCCTTCGTAGCGGCAACCCTTCAGATGGGCCGCTTGTGTCTTGTTGTTGAATTCATGTAGCTCACCCCGCATTCCCGGGGTGAGGCCTTTCGCCCGCGTCCGCGCATAGCTCCTACCACGCTACCACCGGCGGATTTCAGATCGATTGTCCCGCAGTACAGGAGCAGCACAGGAAATGACCAGGGATGAATGGCGGGACGTATATGCTGCTCGGACCTGCAGGCGGGCGGAATTTAGGTTCTGTTTCGGACGTCCATGTAGCCCACCCCGCTTTCACGGGGTGAGGACTTTTGCTCTGCCTCGTCACTCGAATTGCGGGCCCCGTACTCCCGTTCTTTCAGACGTCGCTGGAACAAGCTCACGTATCAAGCATGTCCCACTCGTCAGCCAGAGAAAAGGCCGCCCGCCTCAAGGCGGCGGCTACGAAGGCGGAAAACGAAATGCGACGACGGCGCGCTACGCGGTCACGCCTTTGGCTTGCGCATGGCCTTGGGCCAGATGCCGCTTTTGCCGGGCGACAAAATGCCGTGCGGGTCGACCGCGTCCTTCAGGGTTTCGTGCAGCCGCAGCAGCGCGTGGTCGTTGAAGGAGTACGCGTCCATGACGTCGCCCATGAACGCCGTATGTGTGCGGTACTCGCCCCAGCCGTGTTCCGCCGAGGTTTTCACCAGCCGCTTGTAGATCTCCCGGTTGCGCCGGTTCTTTTCGATATCGTGCTCGATCGGGAAAAAATAAATAATCACGAACGCGCGCGCGAAAAAAGACCAGATCGGAAACGCGGCGGGCGCTCCGGTGGACGTTCCCAGATCGCGCGCCACCTGATCGAACACGGTCTGCGCTTCCAGCACCGCCTCGCCCGTCATCGGAATGATCGGCGAGAACCACATGTGCCCCTCGCTGCGCGGCCCGCCAATCGAAAATGTCTGCAGGCTGGGGACGCCGAAGGGAACGGGATTGCGAATCTTCGCCAGCTGATCGGCGTCGAGCGGGAAACGGTACGACGCGCCGTCGGCGAATTTCGCGCCGGGAATCGCGGCGGCGAATTCGCCCTTCGCGTATTCCCACTGCGCGGCGACCACCTTCGCCGGGCCGTAGAACGGCAGCGAGACGCTCCAGTAGCCGAGATTATTTTTCGCGGCGTAGTCTTCGAGGTCCTTCACCGAGCCGCTGGCGCGCAGCGTGGCGAGCTCAGAGCCTGGCCGCGCGAACGCTAGCGGACTCACCACCGTGGTCGTCGCCTGCACCGTGCTCGAATTGATCAGCCGCGCGAAAATCTCGACGAGCGCGAAGAGGTCGTCGTGCTTCGGCACCGAAACGCTGCCGGAAAGGTACGCCTCAGGCTCGGGCAGCAGCCAGAAGCCCATCTTCGTCACGATGCCGAAATTCGATTGCGAAAACATGCCGTCGACGAACGGGCCGAAGCCGTATTTATATTGCTGCCACGTTTTCGAATCCGGCAGCGCGCCCATGCCGGTGCGCACCAGGTCGCCATTCGCGAGGACCACTTCCATGCCGCAGTGGCAATCGAAGTGGTCGCGCATCGGCGTGTAGCCTCCGCCGCGCTCGAGCGCGTTGCCAACGAGGCTTCCCCAGCCGGGATCGGGCGGGTCGATCCACACCTTGAGATTCCGCTCGCGAATGTAGCTGTAAAGATCGAAATAGCTGACGCCGGGCTCGACCAGCGCGTAGTGATTTTTGTCGTTCACCTCGATCACGCGATCCATGCGCTTGAGGTCGAGGACCACGCTGCCGCCGAGCAGCGGCGCCGCGCCGCCGTAGCCGAGATTCTTGCCGGTCGAAATCGTCCACAGCGGAATTTTGTAGGCGTTGGCGATGCGCGCGATTTTCTGCACCTGCTCGACGTTGTCCGGAGCCACGGCCGCCGATGGAATCGGCTCCTCGGCTTCGTGCCAGAACGGCGAATACGAATCGCGATAGAGATCGACGTCCTCGTCGGACCGGAAAACCCATTCCTTGCCGACCGCCTCGCCAAACTGTTTCAGCGCGTCGGCAAAATCCTTGCTGCTCACCCTGGGTGGAAGTCTCATCGCACGCTCCCCTATGCCTCGACCCGTTGTCTCGATTGGGCGCGCGGCATGTTATGTCCCGCGCCAAGCCGTGTCAAATCGCGCACAGTGGGTTTGGACGGTGCAAATGTAGGGCTGCGGCGTTTGCCCGGTTTGCCCTGACGCAGCAACGGGAGCGAATCGACGGGCAGCGCGGCATCTTGCCTTCGATCGGCTCCAAAACGATACTTTTCCCTCCATTTCGCGGCCATTAAACCTCCCGACGAGAGCATGATTCATGCTCCAACCGGAGCAGAAAGTACAGGCATGCAAAATGACGAATCGCGACTTAGCAATCACGAATCACGACCGTCCGCCCGTGATATAAATAGGGCGTGGATTTTTCGCTCACCGACGAACAGCAGCACCTCCGCCGCACGATTCGCGAATTCGCCGAGGCCGAAATCGCCCCGCATGTGATGGAGTGGGACGAAGCCTCAAAATTCCCCTCGGAAATTATTCCCAAGCTCGCCGAAATGGGATTGCTCGGCGTGATCTTCCCCGAAAAATACGGCGCCGCGGGAATGGGCTACGTCGAATACGCGATCATCATTGAGGAATTGTCGCGCGTGGACGGCTCGGTCGGGATCATCGTGGCGGCCCACAATTCGCTCTGCACGAACCACATTTATAAGTTCGGCACCGAGGAGCAGCGGCAGAAATATGTGGTGCCGCTCGCACAAGGGAAGAAGCTTGGCTGCTGGTCGCTGACGGAGCCCGAGGCCGGCTCGGACGCGGGCGGCACGCGCACCGTCGCCGCCAAGAAAGACGGCGGCTGGGTAATCAACGGCTCGAAAACGTTCACCACGAACGGCCACTACGCCGACGTCTGCGTCGCGATGGCGGTCACTGACGCGCCGAAAAAGCACCACGGAATTTCAGCGTTCGTCATCGAGAAGGGCACACCGGGATTTCGCCCGGGCAAAAAAGAAAACAAGCTGGGATTGCGCGCAAGCGACACGAGCGAAGTAGTGTTCACGGATTGCCGCGTGCCGGCGGAAAATCTGCTGGGGCGCGAGGGCCAAGGATTCATCAACAGCCTGCAGATTCTCGACGGCGGGCGGATTTCGATTGCGTCGCTCGGCCTCGGCATGGCGCAGGGCGCGTACGAATGCTCGGTGCGCTACGCGAAAGAGCGCAAGCAATTTGGCAAGGCGATCGCGGAATTTCAGGCGATCCAGTTCAAGCTGGCGGATATGGCCACGCAGATCGACGCGGCGCGCCTGCTGACGTACCGCGCGGCCTGGCTCGCCGATCAGGCAATCGCGTCGGGCACCGCCGACGCGCGCATCACGCGCGAATCGAGCATGGCCAAGCTGTACGCCGGGGAAGTCGCCGTGCGCGTGGCCAACGAAGCCGTGCAAATCCACGGCGGCTACGGTTTCATCAAGGATTATCCCGCCGAAAAATATTACCGCGACGTAAAACTCTGCACCATCGGCGAAGGCACCAGCGAAATTCAGCGCATGGTGATCGCCCGCCAGCTCCTCGGAAAATAGAAAACGGAAAATCGAAAATGGAATTTTTTTTTTTTTTTTTTTTTTTTTTTTTTTTTTTTTTTTTTTTTTTTTTTTTTTTTTTTTTTTTTTTTTTTGACGCGCTCCGCGCGCACGCGGAGCTAACTATCCCTGATTAATCATGAAGGTCGACATCTGATCGAAGAAGGCGCGAAGGAATTGCTCGACCTCGGCGGGCAGCGCGGCCTCGGCGAAGGCGTTCGCCATGAGCTGCATCCACCGGTCGCGGGCGGCTTGATCGATGCGGAACGGGAGATGGCGCGCGCGCAAGCGAGGATGTCCGCGCTCCTCGATGTAGCGCTGCGGGCCGCCGAAGCGGTAGATCAGGAAATCGCGGAGCCGCTGTTCGGCCGCGGCGAGCTCGTGCGGCGGGTACATCGCGCCGAGAATCTCGTCGTGCGGAACCTGCCGGTAGAATGCGCCGACGAGGCGCGCAAAACCTTCCTCGCCGATGATCGAGTAAATCTCGGTTTCGTCCATGAGAATTCGATTCTAATGCGCCCGAGCTGCGGTCATGGCTGCGACCGTGATTTTTTTTGACGTAGGACCGAGGATAACCAGAACACGAGCATGCTCGCGCCGAAAATCACGAAAAATGGCACGAGTTTCAGCGTGATGGCGAACGCTGCGATTGCCGCCGCGATCCCCCAATACCAGGCTTCCGCTTTGAATCCTTCCGCCCAGGCGGCTTGGCGGCCGGACGAGGCGATGCGCGGCCAGGGTGACGGGAACAATCGTGGCACCGCTTCTGTGTAGTTCTCGAACTGCTGTCCCTGGCTTCCGCGGAGTTCGGCTTCCTCACGCAGGATCAGCCGGTAGCAGAACACGATCATCGCCGCGAGGGCCACAACGAAGCCGATGCCGCTCATCATCGCGCCCAGGCCGATGACCATCAGCACGTTCGCCAAGTAAAGCGGGTTGCGAACGTGGCGATAGGGTCCATCGGCGACCAGCGAATCGGATTTCACCTGGGCTGCGTACACCACGGTAGCCTGAAGGTACGACGACGCCCAAGTGCGAATCAGTGCCGCCACAGCGACCAGCAGAGCGGCGAACGCTAACAGAAGGCGCGCGATGAGATCCGCGTTCACGTGCAGCCTCGGTTCAAGCCAGTTGGCCACCGCGGCGGCCGCGTTCTGGTGATCGATGGAATACAGAAAAAACGAGAAGCCAAGGATCAGCCCGAAGACCGTCGCGCGATTCTTGAACTCCCAAGCGGTTGCTCTCATGTTTCGAACGGTATCTTGCCCCCGGGGGAATGTAAAGGCGCGCCGTGCGCCCAGAAACCGCACTCGTGGCGCTGAATCGCGTGAATCTGCGCGCGCATCAGAGATAGGCGCCGACGATCTGTTGAAATAGGCGACAGGAGAAACGACATGGGAAAGCTGGAAGGAAAGATCGCGGTCATCACGGCGGCCACGTCGGGCATGGCGCTGGTAACCGCCAAGCTGTTTGTCGAGGAAGGCGCCTACGTCTTTATCACAGGCCGGCGGCAGCAGCATCTCGACAAAGCCGTGAAGGAAATCGGCCGCAACGTCACGGGCGTTCAGGGGGACGCGAGCAGCCTCGCAGACCTCGACCGCCTCTACGCCAAGGTGAAAGCCGAAAAAGGCCGGATCGACGTGCTTTTCGCGAGCGCGGGCTACGGCGAATTCAATGTGCCGCTCGGTGCGATCACCGAATCAAACGTCGACAAGACGCTCGGCACGAACGTTCGCGGCACGCTGTTCACCGTGCAGAAGGCGCTGCCCTTGCTCGTGGACGGCGCATCGATCATCATGAATGGCTCGATCGCCAGCGTGAAAGGCTTGCCGGGCTTCAGCGTGTACAACGCGAGCAAAGCCGCGGTGCGGTCCTTCGCGCGCACCTGGACGATGGATTTGAAGGCGCGCAAAATCCGCGTGAACGTCCTCAGCCCCGGCACAATCGATACGGCTGTTTTCGCCAATGTTCCCAAGGAAGTGAAAGACAAATTCGTCGAGCTGATCCCGATGGGTCGCATCGGCGAGCCGCGCGAAATCGCAACCGCGGCGCTTTTCCTGGCGTCGGACGATTCGAGTTTCATCACCGGAATCGAGCTGTTCGTCGACGGCGGCACGGCGCAGATCTAAGTGTCGAATTGCTCCGGTTACGCGGTCGATTCGATTCGCCGGTCGGAAATAAACCACAGCATCGCGATCGCCACGTAGAGCGCGATCGCGATGACGACCGCGATCACTCCGTCTGTAAACGCTTCGAGACGCTGCGTATCCATTGTCGTCCTTTGAGCTTGAAGAAAAGCGCGCAATTCGGCGCCGCCTCTATGGGAAGTATTTCTTCAGCGGATTCCAGTAATGCTCGTACCATCCCGAGTCGAGGCCCGCAAATGTTCCTTGCGGAAAGCCTGTGTGATCGAGGATCACTTTCGTCTGGGCGCCCTGCGCCTTGAATGCGAACTTCACGATCGAGTACACGCCGGGCGCCCAGCTCCCCGGACGCCACGCCTGCACGATCCGCTCGTAGGGAAGCAATTCGACGTTGCGCCCCGTGATCCGCCCGTCGAACATCGAAAACGCGCCGCCGGCCACGGGGTCGATCACAGCCGCCGCGCCCGAAAACGCGGCGAACTGTTTCGAATCGAGCAGCGCGCCGTAGATGCGTTGCGCGCTCGCCATCAAATCAATCTCCTGATGCAGAAACGTGCGCAGCTTGTCCGTTCCCGTGCTGGGACGCTCCGCCACGGTCTGCTGCGCCTTGCCCCAAGCTGCGGAGCCCGCGGCTATGCCGCCAAACGCGGCGGCTGCCGCGCCTGAAATGATTTGTCGTCGCGTGGGCCCGGAAACCCGCGTGGCCGAATGTTTTGGCTCGCTCATCGTGTCCTCCCGAATTGTGATCCCGATGGTCCCCGCATCAGAGCACGGCGCGCAGATATCTTCAAGGGCCGTCGGAAATGGACCATCGGCTCGCGCGACCGCAAGAAATGTCGAGACAGCCGCCGCGGGCTTCGATACACTGCGGCGCCATGGTGCGCAGCATCCTCGCGGTGATAGCCGGAATCGCGACGCTCACGGCGACTTCGTTCGCGATCGAGGCGGCAGCCGATCCGATCCTGATGCGGCTCTTTCCGCACGCGCTGCCGAATCGGGCGGCGATCAGCCACAATCTGGCGGCGGCTGTTTTTTCGCTTGCCTACACCAGTGCCTGCATCGCAGCGGGCGGGTACGTGACGGCGTGAATCGCACGCCAGTCTCCGATATGGCACGCCGTGGCGATGGGCGTCGTCCAGGAGGCGCTGACCGTATGGGCCATGGTGTCGCTGCCGAATGTGGCGCCGCTGCGGAATTGGATCGTGACCCTCGTGCTGACCATCCCCGTCGCGTGGTGCGGCGGCCTGCTGCGCGCAAGGCACGAACGTGTGGGGCGGACAATCTCATGACAGAGCAATCGGCGAGTCGGCTCCTCGATCCCAAGGATTGGAAGATGGATCTCTTCTGGCCGCTGACGCGATGGCAACATGCTCTGTAGCCGCAATTCGCAAATTAAGGAACGCTGCTAAAGTCGAGCCTATGAGGTTCCCCACGGCGACGACGTACCGACCGATAATGTTTTGGACGGGACTGGCGATTTATGTCGCTAGCTTCTTTACGTTCGCCGCAGTTCGCAGTTGGCCGGGGGGGGGTCTCCGGGGCGCGGCTACGACCTTGCGTATATTGGGCTTTTGCTGCCCTTAACGGGCAACCCGTTTGGGCCGGGCGGCGTTTTCGAGCACAGGGCGCTCGAATATTTCGCAGGTTTGATCAGCGGATGGATCAACGTACTTTTTCCCGTTACGGCCATTCTGATCGCTGGCACCAAACGATCGCAGAATGGAATACTGCTCATGAGGGTCGTTGTGCTCGCTGTGATCCCGTTCTCGTGGGGCGTTTTTTATTACGAGGATCTGTATCCCCGCGAGGGATACTTCCTGTGGATCTTCGGAATGCTCCTGGTGCTGTTCTCCGCGAAAACGAAGCGTCAAGGCCTTGCCGTCTTCGATTGAACCGTCGCCCCGGGGAAGCGGACTGGTCCGTACGGCGTTTTGTGGGATTACGCAACGAGACCGCGGAATAGGATAACTGGTTTCCGTTGAAGCCCCGAGTTCCCTCTGTTAAGTTTCCGCTCGGAATTGCACTCCTGCTAGGCTAAGACTGCACCGCAAGAGAAACGCAAGCGCGAGGAGACGGCGATGAAGCTGGGAGAACTGGCGGAGAAGCTGGGGTGCGCGGTCGAGGGCGACGCGAGCATCGAGATCACGGGCGTGGCGGGAATCGAGGAGGCCGCGCCGGGCGAGCTGACGTTTCTCGTGAACCGTAAATACAAAGCGGCGCTCGAGACGACGCGCGCAGCGGCGATCGTGATCGCACTGGACGAGGCGCCCCCGCGAATCGCGGCGCTGCGTTCGGAGAACCCGTACCTCGATTTCGCGCGGGCGATCGAGCTGTTTCATCCCACGCCGAAGTACGCGCCGGGCGTCCACGAGACGGCGGTGATCGCGCCTTCCGCGCAGATCGGCGTGAGCGCGCACATCGGCCCGTATTGCTACGTCGCCGAGGACGTGACGATCGGCGAGCACGCCGTGCTGCACAGCTTTGTCGCGATCTATCGCGGTGCGCACATCGGCGACCATTTCTTCGCGCATTCGCACGCCTGCGTCCGCGAGGATTGCCGCATCGGCGACCGCGTTCTGCTGCAGAATGGCGTCGTGGTGGGCAGCGACGGCTTCGGCTTCGCGCGCCAGGCCGACGGCCGCTGGCACAAAATCCGCCAGGCGGGGATCACGGTGATCGGAGACGATGTCGAGATCCAGGCGCAGAGCGCCATCGACCGCGCTACGGTCGGCGAGACCCGCATCGGCCGCGGCACCAAGATCGATAATCTCGTGCAGGTGGGCCACGCCTCGAAAGTCGGCGAAGATACGCTGCTCTGCGGACAGGTCGGCCTCGCGGGAACAACGAACATCGGGAATAAGTGCATCCTCGCCGGGCAGGTGGGATGCGCCGGGCATCTGACCGTCGGCGACGGCGCGGTGATCAGCGCGCAGAGCGGCGTCCCGACGGATGTGCCGCCGGGCGCAATCTATTCGGGCTATCCAGCGACGGACAATCGCGCGTGGCGGAAATCGGTGGCGGCGTTCAACCGGCTGCCAGAGCTGCAGCGCGAGGTGCGAGAATTGCGCGAAGAAGTCGCGCGTATCCGGGCAGGGAAGTAAGCCAGGTCCCAACAAGTGGCCGGGTGAAAATGGCAACGTTGTCTGCTGTCGGGGTAGGGGCGGGTTTGAAACCCGCCCCTACAGGCGATAGCTGATCCCGGAGCCGACGACAGGCAATTACTTGCCGCGAATTTCATCGATCGCGCGGCGGAGGACGCCGACGATGCGCCCGCGCTCTTCGGACGAGGCATCAAGCTTGTCATAGAGCGCCGCCTTTAGGTCTTCGCGGACCTTGCGAAATTCGACGCGCGCCTGCCGCCATTCGTCCTTGATGTGGCGCCCGGGATCGGATCCCGCGTTTTCCTCTTCTTCGTTTTCGCGATTAAAACGTTTCTGGAAGTCGGCGATCTTGCGCCCAAACCGTGCGAGGTGATCGAGAGTTTCATCGACGCCCGCGCGATTCGCTTTCAAATGCTCGGCGCCCGCCTCGGTGATGCGGTAGAGCTTCTTCGTGCCCTCGGTTTCCGAGGCCGCAAAGCCCATTTCTTCGAGGTAGGTGAGCGCGGGATAAACCATCCCCGGGCTCGGCGTGTAGATGCCGCTCGAGTGCTCCTCAATCGCCTTGATGATCTCGTAGCCGTGGCGCGGCTTTTCACTCAGCAGCGCCAGAATGATGAGCTGGAGGTCGCCCGAGGCCAGCATTTTGGCAGCCCGCATCGCGGGTCCACCTGCAAAACCTCCGCGGAAGCCACCGAAGAAGCGGTGCCTGCCTGCAAAGTGCCTGCGGTGGGGGCGATCGGTGCAACTCCATTCGTTGTAACGTGATTGGTGCATGTGTATCTCCTATGTCGAGCTAGGCTCGACATCGCATACTATATCGTACGATATAGCTGGAGTCAAGAATAGAGAAGCGTAAGTTCTCGGTTTGGTTGGCTTCCTCCCAGAGAGGGCTGAAGCCCGCCCATCGGAGAGAAGAACGCGCCTCTGCGGGTGGCCACGCTAGGGGTTCAGGGGGTGCCGGCGGAGGTGGCGGCGTCTGCAACGGGCCGGCGTGCACGGACGCGCAGCACCTTGCGCTGATTCGCTTCGAGCACCTCGAAGCGCAGGCCCGCGAGCTCGAGGATCTCGCCCGTGCGCGGGACGTGTCCCGCGACGCTGTTGAGCAGCCCGGCGAGGGTGGTCGCGTTGGATTCGCCGGCGAGCGCGTCGAGCTCGATGCCGAAAAGCTCGGCGATCTTGTCGAGTGGGACGCTGCCGCGAAGCACCATCGCGCCACTCGACTCGCGGAGCACGTCCGGCACGGGGCGGCGATCTTCTTCAGCCATTTCGCCGACGATTTCCTCGACCAGATCCTCGACCGTGACGACGCCGGCGAGCAGCCCGTATTCGTCGATCACCACGGCCATATGCTGGTTCTTGCGCTGCATCTCCTTCAACAGCTCGGAGCCGAACTTCGTCTCGGGAACAAAAAGCGCGGGGCGGACCAGCTCGCGTACGGTTCGGCGGGAGGCGTCGCGGTCGGGAATCTCGAGCATGTCCTTGGCGACGACGATGCCGAGCGTGTCATCAAGCGATTTTCCGTATACGGGCAGCCGCGAGAATTTCGTCTCGACGATGCGGTCGCGCAGCTCGTCGATGGTGGCGCTTGCCGGGATCGCGACCACGTCCGGGCGCGGCGTCATCACATCCCGCACGCGCTTCTCGCCGAATTCCACGACTTGCTCGATGAGCCGCGCCTCGTCCTGCTCGATAATGCCTTCCTCGGTGGCGGCGTCGACAAAGGCTTCGATCGCCTGCTGCTCGCTCGCCGGCGCGCTGGGCTCATCTTCCGAAAGGCGCAGAATCGAGGCCAGAAGATTGAGCACCGAGTAGAAGGGCCACGTCAGCCACAGGAGCAGCCGCACCAGCGGGACGAGGGGCGAGATCCAAGTCCCGCGGGCGCTCGCCAAAAGCAGGAAGGGCAGGAACTGCATGGCGATCATCACTTCCGCGGTGAGGAAGATCACAACCTCAAGCCCGAACTCGGCCCGGCCGGGAACGGCCGCGTTCACGGCGAGCGCGGTAATGGCAGCGAGAAACACAAGCCAGAGGCGCGCGACGAGGCTGAACGCCAGGGCGGCGCGCGTGCGGTCGAGCTTGAAGCGCGGCTCGATTTCCGATTCGAAGGCGGCGACGTGATCGCGGACGCGGCCGGCCGAGACGTGGCCCATTTCGCGATATACGCGGTCGAGATACGACACCACGATAAGCCCAATGGTGAGTACGATGACGGCGAGCGTGTAGAGAAGAATGGTCATGGTCTAGGCGAGCCCGAGCGCGCGGCGAAGGCGCTTCTCGCGGCGATCCATCTGGCCCGTATCGCTCTCATGATCGTACCCCATAAGGTGCAGCATGCCATGAAGGATCAGGATGCGCATCTCGTCGTCGAAGGTGCGGCCGAATCGGCGCGCGTTGCGTCGCGCGATGGCGGGGGCGATGGCAATGTCGCCCAAATACGAAGCAGACGCGGCGGATTTCTTCCGCCGCCCGCCGCGTGCGTGCCCGTTTTCCGCGGGGAACGACAAAACGTCCGTTGGCTTGGGCTTGGCGCGATAGGCGCGATTCCAGCGGGCGATTTCGGCGTTGGTCACCAGGCACACCGTGAGCGAATCGGGCGCCAGGCGCAGGGCGCGGCGCGCGCGCGCGAGGAAGCGCTCCAAGTCGTTCACCGGAATAGGAACGCGGCGCTGGCGATTCAAGATCATGGCGCGAGTAGGGCGAGCACGAGCTCAGCGACTGCGAGATTTCTTCGGGTGGCGAGGTTTCGATTTGGAATTCTCGGCTCGGCGCGCGGCGGCGGCCTTTTCGTGCTTGGCGCGAGCGCCCGCGCCGATGGCGGCAGCTGCATGGCCCGCCTCTGCGGCCGGAGCTTTTTCTCCGGGCTTCCCGCCCGGCGTCTTGGCGGAAGGCACCGGCGCTTCACCGCCCTTTCCTTTCTTCTTTTCTTTTTCCGGTTTCTTCTTCGCTTCGTCCTTGATCCCGGCAAGGTCGCGCAGAATCCGGGTGCGGTCTTCGGGGGTGCGCGCTTTGCCGCGCAGCTGGAGATCGAAAAGCTGATCGAGGATCTTATCGAACTGCGGCCCGCGCGCGATGCCCAGCGCATCGAGTTCGCCGATGGGAAGCCCCAGGCGCAGCGGCCGCCATTTCTGGATGTAGCTGCGAATCTTGGAAAGCGCGCGCGGGTTGGGAAGCTCGACTTCGATAAACGCGAGCGTCTCGGCGGGCAGGGAGGCGAGATACGCGTAGGCGTCGCGCGGCGCTTTCGTCTTGCGGCCCTTCAGCACCTTGACGACTTTCTGCGCCTCGGGAACGACCTCGGCCACCGCGTCGATTTCGGCCGCGCGGAACTCCATGTTGCGCAGCGCGGCGCTCATCTCGCGAGCTTTCAACCGCCCGAGTATGTAACCGGTAACGGCGAGATGCAGCCGCGGGCGCAGCCCCACCGCGAGATAGTTTCCGCGGATGCGCGCCAGCTTATTGAGGCTGTCGTAATCGGGCTTGCGCCGCTGCAGTTTCGCGTGAATCGCTTCGAGCAGGCCGTGCGACTCCCACAGCTTGAGCGCGGCGACGGGAATATCTTCGCGGGCCACGGCGCGAAGCTCGTGGCCGACCTCACCGCCCTCCAGGTTCGCGTTCAATCCGCGTTCCATGGCCAGATCGAACCACTCCTGCGTGCGCGATTCCATGTTGAAACCCATGCGGGCGCTATAGCGAAGGATGCGCACAAGGCGGATGGGCTGGTTCGTGAAAGCATGGATGGAAAGCGCGCGGACTTCCTGGCGTTCGAGATCGGCGAGGCCGTTCGTGGGATCGAGCAGCAGGCCGCGCGACTGCGCGTTGAGAGAAATCGCGATTGCGTTGATCGAGAAATCGCGGCGCCGCAGATCCTCCATGATGCCCGCGAAGCGGTATTCCGGCTTCGCTCCCGGCTTTTCATAAACGTCATCGCGCGCCGCGGAAATCGAGCCGTCGGCGTCTCCCGCGAAGACAATCTCGTAGTGGCGGAGCTTTTCGCTCTCCGACGTGATTTTCGCGCCGCCCTTTTCCAGTTCGCGGACCATCCGCACCGGGTTGCCTTCCACGGTGAAATCGAGGTCGCGGATCGGCTGGCCTGAGATCAGGTCGCGCACCGCGCCGCCGGTGAGATAGATATTCAAATCGAGCTGCCGGGCCAACTCCTGCACGCGCTCGAGCGCGGCGCGTTGCTCCGGCGAAAGCCTGCTTTCGAGCAGGAACATGTAATCAGGCATGAGGTCGTGCGCCTCCTGGCGGCCCCGCGATGATCATCAGGCGCGCGGGTGGTGCGCCTTGTAGACGTGCTTTAGTCGTTCTTCCATCACGTGCGTGTAGATTTGCGTTGTGGAGATGTCCGAATGGCCGAGCATCATCTGGACGGAGCGGAGATCCGCGCCCCGGTCGAGCAGGTGCGTCGCGAAGCTGTGACGCAGCATGTGCGGCTTCAGCGGCTTCCGCAGCCCGGCCTTGCGGCCATAGGCGCCGAGCAGCTTCCAGAAAGTGATGCGGTCGAGCTTGCCGCCCCGTTGATTGAGAAAAAGATACGGCGACGAATTGCCCCGCAGCAGTTCCGGCCGGGCCGTACGAAGATATTTGCGGACCGCCGAGAGCGCCTGCTTGCCTACGGGAACCAGCCGCTCCTTATCGCCCTTGCCGATGCACCGCAGGCACCCGGGGTCCATCTGCAGATCGTCGACGCGCAGCCCGCACAGCTCGGAGACCCGCAGGCCCGCCGAGTACATGATCTCGATCAGCGCGCGATCGCGCACGCCGACGACGGTGGCCACGTCCGGCTGCCGGAGCAGTCGATCCACTTCCTCAATGCTCAAGAATGACGGCAAGCTCTGGCGAAACCTCGGCGACTCGATGGTGGCCGCGGGATCGTCGTCGATGTAGCCCTCGATAAGCGCAAACCGGAAAAAATTGCGAATGGTCACGAGATGGCGCGCCACCGAGCGGCTGTCGAGCCGCCGCTTGTAGAGCGAGGCGAGGAAATCGACCACGTCACTGCGCGCGATTTCCTTGGTGCCAAGCCCGCGCTCGCTGGCGAATGCGGCGAATTTCTCGATGTCGCGGCGATAGGCCAGGATCGTATTGTCCGAGAGGCCTTTCTCGACGCGCAAGCAATTCACGAATTCGCGAATGTGCCCTTCCATTTAAACCTCACCCGCGGCGAGCGGAGCCGTGCTCGGCTCCGTCCGCCGAAGAAGTTGCCAGAACTCGCGAAGCTCCTCGCAGCGGAGCAACCACGCGAGGCCGAAATAGACCGCCGTCGACACAAGAACCACGGCGACGAGGAGCGCCGCTTGCGTCAGCAGATGCCCCGCCGTCGAAAAGTGCACCATTTGCATGCCGTAATACGAAATGAACGCCATCGCCACGGCGCACACCGCGATCTTGATCAGCGATGCCGATAGCCCCTTCGCGCCCAGCCGGCCGTAGCGCCTCCGAAACAAGAGGAACAGCGCGCCGAAATTGAAATAGGCCGTCAGCGAACTCGCCAGCGCCGGGCTGCCGTTTGAAAGCGAGCGGTAAAAGAACAAAAGAAAAATTGTGTTGAGAAGAATGTTGCTGCCGAGCGCCCACGCTCCCACGCGCGCGGGCGTCCACGTATCCTGCGTCGAGTAGTACATCGGCGTGATCAGCTTGATCGCCGCATACGCCGGCAGCCCGAGCGAATAGAAGAAAAGCGCGTGCGCCGTGAGCGACGTCGATTCGGCGACGAATTGCCCGTGCTGAAACAACACTTGCACGATCGGACGCCGCAAAAGGATCAGCCCCACGGCCGCCGGGATCGTGATGAACGAGACGATCCGCAGCGAAAAGCCGAACGTGTGCTTCATCTCGTCCCATTTGCCCGCGGCGATCTGATGCGACATTGCCGGCAGAATCGCGGTCGACATGGCGATGGCGTAGCTGCCGAGGACGAGTTGCATCAAGCGGTCCGCGACGTATAGCGACGTCACGCTGCCCGACGGCATCCGCGGCGAAAGCGCGAAGATCGTATCCACGAAAAGATTGATCTGGTAGACGCCCATGCCGAAAAACGCCGGCCCCATCAAGCGGCCGACTTTCCGCACGCCCGGGTCCGAAATCGAAAGCTCGGGGACGAACCTCATGCCCCGGCGTATCAGCGCCGGGATCTGCATGGCCAGTGCGACGGCGGCGCCCGCCAGAATCCCTGCCGCAAGGGCCACGGCCGGAGTACGATAGGTCAGAGGGACCCAGCGCATCAGCGGCCGGTAGATAAAGCCGAACGAGAACAGGATGAACACGAGATTGAAGAAGATCGGGGTCGCCGCCGGTAGCCCGAAGACGTGAAAGCTGTTCAAGAGCGCGGCCGCAACCGCCGCGAGGCCAATGAAAAACACGGACGGAAAAATGATCCGATTGAGGAAAATGGCCAGGTTGTTTTGGTGCGCGCCCAGGATCGTGAAGATATAGACGACTTCGCGCGAAAAGACGGCGCCGAGCGCGGCGATCACCGCAAGCAGCACGGCCATGTCCCAGAAGACTTTCTGGGCGAAGGCCCAGGTATCGCGAGGCGACCGGTTGCGGATGTAGCCTGTGAAGACGGGAATCAGCGAGGCGCCCAGCGACCCTTCGCCGGTCATCCGGCGGATCAAGCTGGGGATGCGGAAGGCGAGGATGAAGGAATCGGCGGCTGGCGAAGTCCCGAGCAGCAGCGCTACACGTTGATCGCGTAAGTATCCGCAAATCCGGCTGATAAGGGTGACAAGGGTTATGACGGAGGCCGATCGAAGGATCTGTCCTTTGTTGGTCAATCGGCGGAAACTCCAGAGCTAACCCTTTAAACACCAACAAGTTGACTCTGTCCCATGAGAAGATAACATAACGTGAGCCAAGATTTCAACTCCCGGGCGCTGAAAAAGCCCGAAAAGTGGCTGGAAGCATGAAAAGTCGCACTCCATCCTCCACCCTGAAGAAGGTCGTCGTCCTGCTGCTTGACGGCACCTCGCTGCAGGGCTACCTGAATCCCGGTTCCCTCGGCCAGGCGGAAGCGGTCGACCTCTTGACCCTCGATGGCGAACACCAGGCGATCGAGCTAAACCAAGTAAAATGTGTCTACTTCGTCCGGGAGTTCAAGGACACATTCGAGTTGGAGCGGAAGACCTTCCTCAGCCGCCCGAAGCTCGACGGCCTTTGGGTGCGGCTGCGATTTCGCGACGACGACGCCATGGAAGGCATCGTCTCCAATAACCTGCTCGACCTGCTCGACACCGGCGTGCACCTCACCCCTCCCGATCTCCATGGCAATGTCCTCCGGATGTTCGTCCCGCGCTCGGCGCTCGCCGAGATGAAGGTGCTGGGAGTGGTCGGCATTGCCCGGCGCCCCGCCCGGGTGGCGCGCGAAATCGCAGCGGTCAGCGAGGCCCAGTCCAAGCTCTTCGGCGAATAACGGCGGAATTCGCCTCGGCGAAACATGCACTCCCGAAATACCTTCCTCCATAGCCAAATTGGCTCTTTACACTCCAGCGTTGTACTCTATATTGGCCTGTAGGAGAGAGCCAATGCTGCCTCTTCATTTACAGCCCGAAAGCCACATTCCGCTCTATGTGCAACTTCGCGATCAGTTGCGCGCGCTGGTCCATTCGGGCGAGCTTCGCGCGGGCGACCGCATTCCCGCCAGCAGGGAATTGGCCGGCCAGCTCGGCGTGCATCGCACCACGGTGGCGAACGCCTACGCCGAACTCGAATCCGAAGGGCTGATCCAGGGCCACGTGGGCCGCGGGACGTATATCTGCGCGATTCCGGAAAAGCAATTCTCTCCGCCGCCGCGTTCCAATGGCAATGGGAACGGCCACAACGGCGCGATGCGGTGGGAAGCCCTCTTCGCCGACGATCGCGCCGAAGAGAGCCTCAGCCGCATGATGCCGCGCGTTCCGCCCGGCGCCATCGCCTTCACCGTCGCGCGGCCTCCCGACGAAACCTTTCCGCTCGAGGAATTTCGCCACTCCGCGAACGCCGTGCTGCGCAGCGAAGGGCGGCGCATCCTGCAGCTCGGCTCAACGGACGGCTACGAGCCGCTCAAGCGCGAACTTATCAGCCTGTTTCGGAGCGAAGGCCTCAACGTAAAGCCCGAGCAATTGCTGATCACCGACGGTTGCCAGCAGGCGATCGATTTGGTCTGCAAAGCGTTTCTGCGGCCCGGGGATTCGGTGGCGCTCGAAAATCCGGGATATCCGGGGGCCATTGCAATTCTCGCGGGCGCGCGCGTTCGTCCGCTGGCCGTCGGTGTCGAGCCGAATGCCACGCGCACGGGCCACGTGGGGCTCGATATCGACGCCCTCGAAACGGTGCTCATGCAGAATCGCGTGAAGTTTATTCTGATCACCCCGGATTTTCACAATCCCACGGGCACTGCTATGCCGGTCGCGCGCAGGCGCGCCCTTCTGGAGCTTGCGGCGCGCTTTCAGGTGCCAGTTGTCGAAGACGGGATCTATGCGCGGCTGCGGCTGCGCGGCAATCCGATTCCGTCGCTGAAGGCGCTCGACACCGCAGGCAACGTGATTCACATCGATAGCTTCTCGAAGACGGCCTTTCCCGGGCTGCGCGTGGGATGGTGTATCGGTCCTGAGAGCGCCATCGAGCGCCTGCGCCTGGTAAAGCAATCGACCGACCTGCATACCGATCAGTTTTCCCAGTCGGCGATGGCCGAATTCATGCACCGCGGATATTTCACCAAGCATCTCGCAAGGATGAAAAAGGTGTATCGCGGCCGCCTCGAAGCGATGGAACGCGCGCTTCAGAAGCACATGCCGGAAGAAACGTCGTGGACGCGCCCCGAGGGCGGCATGAGCCTCTGGGTCACGCTGCCGCCCGGCTTCGATGCAGGTGAGCTCCTGATTCACGCTCGCGAGCGCGGCGTCGTCTTTCTGCCGGGGCGCCATTTCTATTCGCAGCATCCGCAGCCGAATACGCTGCGCCTCGGATTCTCGGCGGTCGATGAAAAGCGCATCGCCAAGGGCGTCGAAATATTCTGCGACCTGCTCAAGAGCGAACTGCGCAAACGCGAGCGCGGCGCAAGAAGCGATTTGACGGCCCGCGTAGCGCTGGTATGAGAGCCTGCACAAAAGAAGGGCAGGCGCTTCGTTGCTGCTGAAACCAAACGAGACGAATCACTGCTTCGGCTGCGGCGGCGCCAACGCTCGTGGCATGCAGCTCGTATTCGAGCAGGACGATGCCGCGCGGCGGATTCGCGGCTCTTTTCGCCTCAGCGCCGATTATCAGGGCGCCACGGGCTTCATTCACGGCGGCATCATCGCGACGCTACTGGATGAAGTGATGGCGAAGGTCAGCCGCTTCAACGGCGAGCATGCGGTGACCGCGGAACTAACGGTCGAATACAAGCGTCCCGTGCCGGTGGACGAGGACATCGTTGTCGAAGGCTGGGAAGTGAAAGTGGCGGAGCGAAACCGCTTTCGCGAAGGCGAGATTCGCGACGCATCGGGCGTGGTGCTGGCGCGCGGGCGCGCAAGATTCACCGTGGTCGATCCGGCGCGCTTTCGCGCCATCGCCGGCACCGGCACGCTGGCCGCGAAACGCGACGCCGAGGGCTAGCGCCCGCGATGGTGATAGCGCTGCCGGGATTGCGCCGAGGCGGATTGCAGGGCGCTGCGTCGGCGCAAAATTGCTATGCGGCGTCGCCCGAGGCCACTTGTAGGGGCGCTGCTTGCCGCGCCCCGCTACATGCTATCCACCAGCGGGTGAGGAGCAGGAAAATCGAATTTCGGCTGCGGTCGCATCGAGCGGCCGCACAAAAGGGAGCAGGAAATGGACTTGATGAATAACAGCTTGTGGCGGGTGAAAGTCGGATTGGCCGAGATGCTGAAGGGCGGCGTCATCATGGATGTCACCAACGCCGAGCAGGCCAAAATCGCCGAAGAGGCGGGGGCGTGCTCGGTGATGGCCCTCGAGCGCGTGCCTTCGGACATCCGCAAGGAAGGTGGCGTGGCGCGCATGGCGGCGCCGCGCGTGATCCGCGAAATCATGGAGACCGTCACGATCCCCGTGATGGCCAAGGTCCGCATCGGCCACTTCGCCGAGGCGCAAGTGCTCGAAGCGCTCGAAGTCGACTACATCGACGAGAGCGAGGTCCTCACGCCGGCGGATGAAGAGCACCACGTCTGGAAGCACGGCTTCAAGGTGCCTTTCGTGTGCGGCGCTCGCAATCTCGGCGAAGCGTTGCGGCGGATCGCCGAAGGCGCGGCGATGATTCGCACCAAGGGCGAAGCGGGCTCGGGCAATATCGTCGAGGCGGTGCGCCACATGCGCGCCATCGTCGGCGGGATGCGGAGGCTCACGACGCTCGGCCAGGAAGAGCTTGTGCACGAAGCGAAAGAACTCGGCGCGCCATTCGAGCTCGTCGAATGGGTCGCAAAGCACGGCAAGCTGCCGGTCCCGAATTTCTCGGCCGGCGGCATCGCGACTCCCGCCGACGCGGCGCTGGTGATGCACCTCGGCGCGGAAGCAGTCTTCGTCGGCTCGGGCATCTTCAAGTCGGCCGATCCGGCGCAGCGCGCCCGCGCCATCGTGAAGGCGACCACGCATTACAAGGACCCGAAAATCGTCCTCGAAGCCTCCGAAGAACTCGGCGAAGCAATGAAGGGCCTCGACGTCCGCCAGATGGAAGAGAAGGACCTGCTGCAAACGCGCGGCTGGTGAGAAGAAGTGGCCAGTGGCAAGTGATTAGTGGTCAGAAGTAATTCGATAAGAGGGAGTGACCAAGGGGCGCGAATTCTCCGCGCCCTCTGCGCCTCTGCGGTGAATCTTTGGGTTCTCTGTGAGCTCTATGGCAGTTCTCAGTGCCCTCTGTGTTTAGCTGTCACTTGCGGATGAAATGACGAGCGAGCCAAAAATCGGCATCGTCGCGATTCAGGGCGACTACGAAGCGCACGGCAAAGTACTCGAGCGCCTCGGCGTCGAGCACCGCTACGTCCGCCTGCCGGACGATCTGGCGGGCCTCACCGGCGTCATCCTCCCCGGCGGCGAGAGCACCACGCACCTGAAAGTGATGCGCGAAGAAGGCCTCTTCGAAGCGCTCAAGCAATTCGCGAAAAATGGCGGCGCATTTTTCGGCACCTGCGCGGGCGCAATCATGCTCGCCCGCGAAGTCCACGGCCCGGCCCAAGACTCGCTCGCCCTGCTCGATATCGCGATCCTGCGCAATGGCTACGGCCGCCAGCTCGCAAGCGACGTCCACATGAGCGCAACCAAGCTCCGCAAAGAGCCGCTCGAAATGGTTTTCATCCGCGCGCCAATCATCGAATCGATCGGCAAAGGAGTGGAAGTCCTCGCGGAAGACGCCGGCCACCCGGTCCTGGTCCAGCAAGGCCGAATCCTGGCCTCCACATTTCACCCCGAACTAACCACGGACACCACGGTCCACGAATATTTCGTCGCTAAGGTTTAAAGACCTAAACGTAGCGCCGGGTTCTTCAGCCCGGAGCCGCGGCCCTGCACGGGGCATCTTCGCCAACCGGGGATGGCCCACAGGCACAGTGTCAGCCTGAGGTAATGTGTCATCCCGAACGGAATTCCACGCGCTTTTGCAGTTCCCGCGTCGTTTGCGGGCGTGGAATGCAGTGAGGGATCTGCTTTTCGGATGGCCTAGAGCTGCCCCAACGTCCCGCCCCATTCCTCGGGTGCCACATCCGCGATCGACTGCGAAAATGTCCAATAGCGTCCCGCGAAATCCTCGGCGACGTATTGGCGTTCGCCGTATTGATGATTGGCGGGCGCCTGAACAATTCGGGCTCCGCGCTGGCGCGCGCGTTCGCAGTGGCCGTCCACATCGTCGACTCGCACCACCACGGAATCTCCGAGTTCGCCCGGTTGGCAGCTTTTGATCGATGGCTGCTCGACCAAAACGACAGCGCCATCGCCCACATTGAGCTGTGCGCGATGGTTCCCGATTCGCAGGCGCAGACAAAAGTCGGTAGCGGGTCATTTTGAATTTCCGGGGGATTGAAATCAAATGGCAACCGCAATAAACTGGTCGCGACGTAGACCATTCATGACCGAAGCCGAAGAGCGTCAGAAGCGCGCGATGATCTTGCTCGAATATACAGAGGGCAAGAAAACGCTTGCGCTGCTCCAAAAAGACGCACAGGACAAGGCCAAGGAACTTGAAATTGTGGCTAAGTTACTCAGGGAACGACCAGAATCAATTGATAATCCTGACGGCGTTTTGCCCACATTTCAGGACCTCTTGGAATTGGCGGGAAAGATTCGCAACGCGACGGCTGATCTCTCAGATAAGGAATTTAGGGCTAGAGAGCAAGGATTGTTGTGAGTTCCGGGGTCTTGCGTCCTTGCCCCGGCTATGCAATTCTGAGGACGCTGGTGGATGAGCATTCCCAAGGGTCTGTAGTGTGGTAGGAATTAAAAAGGCGACCCCCTAAGAGAGCCGCCTTTCGGTACGCCGAGGCTGTTTCTCGGTCTTCCCAGATATGGCAGGCATGATGAGGTTCGAACTCACATTACCAGAGCTCAAGGTCTAGCGTGCTGCCTATTGCACTACATGCCCAACAAGAGTTTAGCAGTCAAGACGGAGACTAATGGCGCGAACCGCAAAAGAACGTGACTTTACAGTAATTGCCCGCCGCGTGGCCGAACAAGCTATTGGCGAGCATCTAGACGGCTCTCCGCTTGAAACCCCCGTAGTACGCCTAGAATCCCTCGCAATGCGTCGTGGACGCCTCGGAGGGCTTAAGGGCGGCAATGCTAGGGCCGCGAAGTTGTCGGCCAAGCAGCGGAAGGTAATAGCTTCAAAGGCCGCGAAAACTCGTTGGAAGAAACAGACTTGATTAAGTCATAGTTAATTAAGGCGGGATGCTATTCTCACCCGCCCCTAACGCCGAGTCCTCCCTTGTGGGAAGTTACCCTACGACAACGTTTGTCAGCGGGTCGAAACAGTGTTTAGTCTGTTCCTTGTCCATTGCATCGGGGATTGTGTCCCTTCGCACAGGGCCGCGTAGTCTCTTAAGAGTAAAGATCACCTACGGCGAAGCGGCAAGCATTGCGTAGCGTTGTACGCTTGTCTGAGTCCCGTTACCGCTCGCACCACTGACTCCGGGACAAATCAAAAATTTGGCTAACATTCTAGCCTCCTTTGAGACCGTCCAGCGGTTCGTCCCGGAGTTTACTGCAAACAAGTCACGGTTGAGAAGGTATGGTGCTCAAGAAAAGCGCCGTTGATATGATCGTGTGCGTAAGTATCTTTCTCCGCGTTGTAGACGGTTCCGGGGATAGCGGGGCAGCTACTTGAATTGATTTGTTCGGTATCGGTACGCGGGGCCTGTTCGCCGTCGTAGGGGCATGTAGCATAGTCACCGCCAGCAAGGACAGCCGCACCAAACGCTAACGGTAGACCCAAAATGGCGGTGATTAAAGCGAGCCTAATTAGGTACTTTTTGCGGGTCATATTGAAACCTCGAAGTCAATTTTTCGCTTCTTCAGGTTCTACCCGCTGTCCGTCGGAATCAATGGTACGTGTTTCCTAATAGTTACGAAGAGAGAGGATTTGTATGCCCCAAGGATTAGGCTCAAAACGGCCCGAAACAGAAATTCCAGATCGCTCCGAGATCGGCACGCCAGATACCGAGACTATGGCGGGCGAACAGAGCGCGGCCCAAACGATGGATTTAAAAGACATCAAGAGATTGCCATCATATTCCTTGGCCTACAAAACTCGGAAAAGCGGTTAGATGTTGGTTGTTTAAGAGTACGTTAATCAAATTAAGAAAAGGAAAGGGCAAGGCTCCTCCCCGACCCCTCCCTTTGCTCACCGCGTTCTACCGGGAAAACAGGTAGACGTAGAGGTGGTGGAGTTCCCACCAATAAAGCATAACCATACCTGCTAAGGCATGAATGCGGTGTATTGCGCGGGTGATACGGGGTAATGCGCTGTCGTCTTCTTTCATGTTCTTCTCAATTGGACGGGATTGGCCCGTCCGGTAGGATGTACTGCCATTCAACGACGTGCGTATTGCCCCGCCGTCACCTGTATCTTTACGCCGATATGAATCTTTTGCATTACATGCGTGTTAAGTTTATGTATCTAAGTACTTTATAGACAAAGCGCGTGTAATCAAGTTTTAACGTATCTGTAACAACTCGACGTATTCAACATGCCTTTTTATGCTTGACAAGTGTATCGGTCTCAAGCATAATTAGTCATTATGAATCAGCTAACAAACGAGCGTCGCGCACAGGTAATCAAGCAGATTTGTGAGGGCAGCAGCATCCGTTCGACGGTTCGCATCACGGGCGTTTCCAAGAACACGATTGTTAAATTGCTCCAAGAGATCGGCCAAGCGTGCAATCAGTTTCAGGACAAGGCCCTCCGCAATCTCAATTGCAAGCGTGTCCAGTGCGACGAGATTTGGTCGTTCTGCTACGCCAAGGAAAAGAACGTCCCCGCCGATAAGCGCGGTCAGTTCGGTTTTGGCGATGTTTGGACGTGGACTGCGATTTGTTCCGAGACAAAGCTAATCGCAAGTTGGATGGTAGGCGACCGCTCTGCTGGCACGGCAGCCGATTTTATGCAGGACTTGGCGGGTCGGCTTGCCAATCGCATTCAATTGACCACGGACGGTCACAGAGTTTATGCGGACGCCGTAGAAGATGCGTTCGGCTCAAACATTGATTACGCGATGCTAGTCAAGTTGTACGGCGCAGATCGGACGACGGAAGCGCAGTACAGCCCCGCAACTTGCATCGGTACTCGCACGATTCGGTTGTCCGGTAAGCCGAAGTCGGAACACATTTCGACAAGCCATGTGGAACGGCACAATCTGACAATGCGAATGAGTATGCGTCGGTTCGCGCGGCTCACAAACGCATTTTCAGTAAGAAGATTGAGAATCACATCGCGGGTCTGTCGCTGTATTTTATGTATTACAACTTTTGCCGCATCCATCAGACTTTGCGGGTCACGCCAGCAATGGAAGCGGGAATTGCGGATCATGTTTGGAGTATTGAGGAAGTCATCGCGCTTCTGCCCGAACCGGAGTTTGGGCCGCGAGGGCCGTACAAAAAGAGGGAAAACTAAGACGAAGAGAGGGCGAATCTTAAGAGGCTTTGAAATGGATAGAAACCAGAATCAATTAAATGTTGATTGCGAAATCGTTACGCGCGAAATGTTTGAAAATGACCCCGATCTGCGAAAGAGGTAAGCGTCGTTCGGAGGCCGTCTTGACCGGTGCGGTTGACTATGCAGCGTGAGTTGATTCAGCAGGTCGCTCAGCAGCGAGATTCCAGGGCAGCAGTTGCGCAATGCGGTTAATCGGATGGTCGACGATGCGCGAGAACACTTCGCGCAAGTACGTTTCGGGATCAACATTGTTCAGTTTTGCTGTGCCGATCAGGCTGTAGATCGCCGCCGCGCTTTCGCCGCCCCTGTCCGATCCTGCGAACAAGTAATTCTTCCGGCCCAGCGCGACCACACGCAATGCTCGCTCGGCGGCGTTGTTGTCGATCTCCAGCCGGCCATCGTCCACATAGTGCCGCAGTGCTTCCCAAAGTCCCAGCGCGTAACGCACGGCCTGGGCCGTGTCCGATTTTCTTGACAGCTTGACCAAAGTCTCTTCCAGCCACTGCTTCAGCGACTCCAGCAGCGGGTGGCTGCGCTCGCGGCGCACCTGGCGACGTTCTTCGGGCTGCCGCCCGCGGATGTCTCCTTCGATGGCGTAGAGTTCTCCGATGCGCCGGAGCGCTTCCTGAGCCACGGGCGAGTTGTGCGCGACGTGAAGATCGTAGAACTTCCGCCGCACGTGCGCCCAGCAGGCCGCCTCCCGAATGCGTCCTGTTTCGTAGAGTTGGTCGAAACCCGCGTAGGCATCGGCTTGCAGCGTGCCCGTGAAGCTGCTCAAGTGTGCCTTCGGATGCTCGCCCTTGCGGTCCGGCGTGTAGGCGAACCATACCGCCGGAGGCGTCGCATCTCCGGCGGGCCGGTCGTCGCGCACGTAGGCCCACAGCCGGCCCAGCTTTGTTTTTCCCAGTCCTGGCGCGAGCACGGGCACCGGCGTGTCATCGATATGCAGCTTCGTCGCGCTCAGCACGTGATGCCGCAGCGCTTCCACCAGCGGCTGAAGTAATCCGCTCGCGCCGCCCACCCAATCGGCCAGCGTCGCGCGGTCCAGTTCCACGCCTTCGCGCTCGTAGATCTCTTCCTGCCGGTACAGCGGAAGATGATCGCAGTACTTTGACACCAGCACGTGGGCCAGCAGTCCCGGACCGGCCAGGCCTCGCGCGATTGGACGGCTCGGTGCTTCGGCTTGCACGATCTTGTCACAGCGCCCGCAGGCCACCTTCGGCCGCACCTGCCGGATCACTTTGAAACTCGCCGGAACCCACTCCAGCATCTCCGACACGTCTTCGCCCAGACGCTTCAACTCTCCGCCGCAGTCCGGACATACAGTTTGCTTCGGCAGAATCTGCCTCGTCTCGCGCGGCAAGTGTTCCGGCAGCGGCCGCCGCACTGGTTTCGTCGCACGATGTGTTTCAGGCGTAGCAGCAGAAGATGCCCGCTCTGCCCGGCTCGCTTCCAGTTCGTCCAGCCGCAACTGCAACTGCTCGATCTGCCGTTCCACCTTCTCCGACTTGCGCCCGAACTGCATCCGCCGCAGCTTGGCGATCAGCAGCTTTAACTGTTCGATCTCCGCATCGCGCGAGGCGAGCTGTTCATCTTTCAAAAGAATCTGCTCGTGCTGGGAGAGGATAAGTGTTCTCAGTGCGTCGGAATCAAGCTGATGGAGATCTGGCAGGGAAGAAGAAGTGCCGCTCACACCGCCACTCTACACGAGATTTTTTACAGCCAGATGAAAATGCACAAGAAAGCTGAAAATTCTTTGCTCACACAGCCATCTGTGGAGTGTAGCTGCGTACCGGTCGTCGCCAGTCGATCCCTTCGAGCAACATCGAGAGTTGCGCCGGTGTGAGCGAAACCGTTCCACTCGCCGCTTGTGGCCAAGTGAATCTTCCGCGCTCCAGTCTCTTGGCAAACAGACACAGCCCGTCGCCATCCCACCAGAGCATTTTGACGAGATCGCCGCGACGCCCACGAAAGAGGAATACGTGTCCGGAGAACGGATTTTCCTGAAGGGCCGTCTGCACCATGCCCGCCAGTCCCACAAAACCGCGCCGCATGTCCGTCACGCCCGCTACAATCCAGATGCGCGTTCCTGCAGGCAAGCCCATCATCCGAGCAACTGCTCCAGCACCACGCGCAGCGCCTCCGCATCGACGCGCCCGGCAATCCGCAGTTGCCCTTTCGGAAGCTCCACGTGAATCATCCCGGAAGATGTTCGCCGTCTCCGCGTGCCCGTCGATCGCGCTGCTTCCATCGCTGTGGTGCCGATCACGCGAACCGGCAGCAGATCGGGCGTCTCACTGGACCTGCGTTCCAGCCGTCCTTGCTGATACAGCCGCCGCCATCCAAACACCTGGTTCGCGTTCACTCCATGCGCTCGCGCTACGCGCGCGACCGAAGCGCCGGGCTGAAGTGTCTCCTCCACGATCCGCCGCTTCTCCTCCACCGTGCGATAGCGTCGCTTGGGTTCTTTGCCCCTCACTTGTATGGCTTGTTCCGAAGTGTCCACGGTTCACCTTTGTGGACACGATCATCGTGTCCACAAAGGCCATCATCCTTGCCCTCCGACTGTCCGTCTACACGGCCTAAACCGGACGCTTACCGAAAGAGAATGATCGCCCACGCTAAAAAGTACTCTACTTTTATAGCGGATGCTCAGGATCGACATGATATACCTCCACAAGGCGACAGTTTGGACAAGCAAAAAGGTTGACAAATGTGCCCCCTTCGGGGTTTGGTTTGAGGTCTTTGCGCAGTGAGGGAACGATGCCCATTTGGGACATCGGATTCATAGGAGCAGAGCATTTCGGACAAATTTTCTTGTCAGCCATCTTGTTCCCCCATTAGATTTTGCGTCTCCAGCCTTCAATCATCCAAACGATGAATACAAAGGCTCCTAATGCAAAAACGACGCCCGCCCAAACGCTGGGGTCATCAAGAGCAATTGCAAGAAGAAAAGATAGAACGGCGAGTCCGATCCACATCACGATCCATTGAATCCAATTTGGAAACCAAAATTTCATCGGATTAAATACGCTTTAGCATTACGATGGCGAAGGTAGTTAGTTTCTCTTTCTCGCCATCAAACCAACCGCAAACGGCATCGAGGCCGTTATTCTCAAGCCGGGCAACCGTCATTGTTGGACCGCCTGATTTCAGTTGAACTGAGTCGCCCGCCTTGATTTTGTCCATAAGGTAGCTTAAGAGAGGATTGTATGCAGAATCAATTAAAGCTGAAAATAGGCGACGTGGTACACCTAAATAGTGGCAGCCCCAACTTAAGAGTAATCGCCCTTAGGGGTGACGATGTAGTGGTGGAGTGGGACGGCGAATTGGGGCCGGAACAGACTGAGTTCCCGTCGGTCTGCCTTAGAATTTCAAAATGACCCACTACCCAAAAGTCAAAAGCGTTGCAGAGCCATTCGATCGCCTCGCCCACATTTGGGTAAGCGAGTACGGGAATCACAGTAGCGCGCGGCATCGAACGGTTGACTAGCATGAAGATTTAAATGTAGCGCCGCAAGCGGTCCGAGCACAGCCCAAAGGCAGCGCGGGCATGTTCGCCGATACTTTTTGCCCCTTATAGGCGTCCAATGGTAGGGTATCCAACAATGCGTGTCCTCATAGCGGACGACAATAAAGGCGTCAGAAAGACTCTTCGCTGGATTCTCAAGCAGTGGCCGAGCCTGGAGGTTTGCGCGGAAACGGTTAACGGACGTGAAGCAGTTGATGCCGCCAGAGCTCTACGGCCGGACTTGCTGATTCTCGATGTTCGAATGCCCGAACTCAACGGGATCGAAGTCGCCCTGATCCTCAAAGAAAGCCTGCCGGAAGCCAAGACGATTTTGTTTACGATGTATGATGACCATGTCGGAAAACAAATCGCTGCTACAGCAGGTGTCCAGTTCATTCTTGCCAAGGCGGAAGGCTTCGGCGGCTTCAAGAACGCAATCGATTCGATACTAGGCGGTTAGAACCCTCTCTCCCGGCCTCGTTGAAGGAGCGTTCCTTAATCGTAGTATTCGGCGCCGAGGTGGGTGATGAGCTCCTCGCCCATCATCCAGCGCAGCGTGTTCTTCAGCTTCATCGACTGGATGAAGAGGTCGTGCTCGGGGTAAAGCTCCGTGCGCGCACATCGGCGACTTGAAATAGAAGCTGAGCCATTCCTGAATCCCGCGCATCCCGGCGCGCTTCGCCAGATCGAAAAAGAGCGCGAGGTCGAGAACGATCGGCGCCGCCAGAATCGAATCGCGGCACAGGAAATCGACCTTGATCTGCATCGGGTAGCCGAGCCAGCCGAAGATGTCGATGTTGTCCCAGCCTTCTTTGTTGTCGCCGCGCGGCGGGTAGTAGTTGATGCGCACCTTGTGCGTGAATTTCCCGTACAGCTCGGGATAGACCTTCGGCTGCAAAATATATTCGAGCGCGCCGAGCTTCGATTCTTCCTTCGTCTTGAACGAGCCGGGATCGTCGAGCACTTCGCCGTCGCGATTGCCCAGAATATTCGTGGAAAACCAGCCGTTGAGCCCGAGCATGCGCGCCTTGAATGCCGGGCGCGAGGACGGTCTTCATCAGCGTCTGCCCGGTCTTGAAATCTTTTCCGCCGATCGGGACCTGCTTCTCCTTGGCATAATCCTCGAGCGCCGGAATATCGACGGTCAGGTTTGGCGCGCCGTTGGCGAAGGGCACCCCTTCGCTGATCGCGGCATACGCATAGAGCATCGACGGCGCAATCGCCGGATGATTCGTCTTCATCGCCTTCTCGAACGAGCCGAGATCCTGGTGCACCGCCTCCGGCCTTCATGAAGACTTCCGTCGACGCGCACCACACCATCACCAGCCGGTCGAGCTTGTTCTTCTTCTTGAAGTCGCGAATGTCCTCGCGCAGTCTGCTCGGCGAGATCGAATTTCGTTCTTGCCCTTCTTGACGTTCGTGCCGCTGCAAATTCTTCACGTAATTCTGATCGAACGCCGCCTTCATGGGGCGAATCGTCCTTGAGGAACTTCTGCACTTTCGCGAGGTCGCTCGAATCGAGCACGCCGGCCTTCGAAGCGGCCTTATACGCATCGTCGGGAAACACATCCCAGCCGCCGAATACGATATCGTCCAGCGCGGCTAGCTTCACGAAATCCTTGATCTTCGGAATGCGCGATTCGGTGCGTTTTCCGAGGCGAATCGTCCCCATCTGCGTCAGCGACCCCACCGGCGTCGATTCGCCGCGGCGAACCAGCTCCATTCCGGCCATCAGCGTTGTGCTGACGGCTCCCATTCCCGGCGTCAGCACGCCGAGTTTCCCTTTTGGCGGAGCAATACTCACGGGCCTGCGCATTCCACGTCCCCCTTGTGTGTTCTTTCGGTGAAATTGGCGCTCGCGTACCCGGCGCGATGCGCCGGCCCTGCGACGGGCCAGTTGGATCGAAGTAAAACATGATGCGGCATCGGGAGATGATTTGCAAACCGATTGTCGCATTCTCAGATCGGGTCGCCGCGAGACTCCGAGTTCACCTGCTGGAATCGGAAGCATGCGAATGAGGCGCATTGCAGACGCTCTGTTACACTGATAGCAAGGGGCGCCGCACGGGCGCCCGGAACCGCTGAATAAAAGGAGCATCTCTGCTTATGTCGAAACAAGAAGAAGCCGGTCTTATCCTCAAACTGTACGAGTTGCGTCGCGAAGATACCATGCGCAAAGCCCGCGACTGGTATTTTCAGGAGTTCAATCCGCAATCGATGGCGGACTTCAATAACGCGATGTTTGGCGAGCACAGCGGCCATTTGCGCATGGTCATATCCTACTGGGGCATGGCGGCCGCGCTCGTCAATAACGGAGCGATCGGCCTCGAGCTTTTCAACGACGCTAACGGCGAGCAAATTGGCGTCTTCGCGAAGATCGAGCCGCTGCTCGCCGAAATCCGATCCGCCCATGGGCCGCACTTCGCCGCCGATTTGGAAAAGCTGATCGACGCAACGCCGGATGGCCGGAAGCGCGCCGCGGCCAATCGCGAACAGATGAAAGCAATCCGCGCTCGGCTGGCGAAACAGGCGAACGCCGCAAGCTAGCCGGCATCCCTGACGGGATCGGGTTCCTTTGGGCGATGGTGTCCGGGAACCCGCCCGAACCACCTCGTATCGGGTCGCGATCGCCCAGGCGGCTAGTGCTCTTGGTAGCTTCGAGGCGCGAGAATTTCGCTCAGGTAATCATGGCTGCCGGGGATGCGCTCCAGATGCGGGTAACGCAGCCCTCCGGCGTAGTGAATCTCGTAGGTTCCCACTGAATCGAAGTTGCGCACGAGCAGAGTGATTTTGCCGTCTGGCGGATGCGCGATCGCGCCCGTCAGCACATCGGGAGAATACGCGCGTCCGTCCACCGCCAGGATCGTCATGTGCGGCCCAAGGCCTGCGTCATACGCCGGCGTCCCGGGATCGACGTCGTAGATCGAGCCATCTTTATTCACGTTCAGTCCGGCCAAATTCTCGGTGAAAAGGTCGACCGGCACGAAGTCGCTTTCAAAAGTTGCGGTATTGGGCGTGTCGTTGTAAACGAGGCGCCAGCCCGCAGCCTCCAGGCCCTCCACCGGCGGCTTGCTATTCACTTCGTAGACTTGCGTCTCGATGAATTTGTGCCAATCGTACGGCCACACCGCTGATAGTGCCGCCTCGACGTCCTCGCGCGTGTAGGGAACTACAATTGGCCCGGTATCACGCTGGCCGAGAAAGCTGCGCAGGAAATCGTCGAGCGAGTGCTGGCCGTGCGATTGTTCGCGGATCAGTACATCCGCGCGCAGCCACATGAGCGCGCCCTCGTCGTAGTAGTCCTGGTTTCGGCGTAGCGAATTCCACCCGTTATTGACTCCACGAATCACCCAGTTCTCGGTCGCGGTATCGACAAGCGGCGAGGTCGCGCGGCCAGCCTCATGCGCCGATCCCGCCGTCGTCCGCGCGAGATATTCGCGCATGTACGCATCATCGTTGAAGCCGCTGCGCGTGGCCAGCAGCATCCCGATGTATTCGTTCAAGCCCTCGTAGACCCACAGCAGCGACGTCTGCTCGGGGCCCTGATAATCGGGCTTCGAGTAGAGTTCTGCCGGGCGCCGGTACTTGCCGCACCACGAATGCGATTGCTCGTGCGCCAGAAGCGGCCAGCCGAATCGTTCCAGATCGCTTTTCTTGGAGAGGCTGGCATCGCCGACCAGATTCCACGGCGAATTCTCATGCTCGAGCCCGTCGAAATCGTGCGCGTGCTGCGAGACCAGTATGTGCATCTTCTGCCAGTGCCGGAAGCCGAACATCGCCCGATCCTGATCGATCAGCTTCCCAAACAGTTCGAACGCGTGCGCGTCATCGGCATCCTCCACGGCGGCCTGCGTGTCGCCCGTGATGTCGAGTTCGGCGGGCCAGATCGAAGCGAGCGGCACCGCGCGGAAGAAGTCGCCCGCCAGCACGGGCGAATCGATCAAACGTTCAAGCGATGTCGGCGCAAAATTCACGCGGTTTCCGCTCGCACTGGTCACCTGCAGCGAACTCCCCTGTTTCCAGTTTGCAGGCAGCAGAATCGACGGCTCGATCATCAGCTCGCGCTTGTCGATGCCAAGAGGATAGAGGACAGCCGTATTCCACGCGAGCAGGAGCTGGTGATCCGAGATCGTGCTTTCGAGCAGGGAATCGAAGTCAACCGTGATGCGCTCCGTCCCCGCCGGAATCTCCACGTGAAATTTGAAAATATCGCCGGGATCGCGCGTCCAGAGCAGCACCGCGTTTCCGGAATGAATCTGCAGCGCGGCGAAATTTTCGATGGGACCGGTCGGCCCGTGTTCGCCCGGGATCCAGCGCGGATACGCCAGCGTCAGCGTGCCGGCTCGCACCGGAATTTCCTCGTGAATGAACGCGATCTGCCGCGCGGCTTGCGTTTCGTCCACCACCAGCGTCATTGGCGGCGACGGTGCTTCCTGCGCAATCGCCGTCGCCACAACCGCAGCCGCAGCCGTCGCGACCAGCAATGCCACAAAATGCTTAGAGGAGAATAGCCTCTTCATGCGCGCGCCCCATACTCCTGTGAATGCAGCGGCCCGCATTCTGCCAGAAGCCTGCTCGCATTGCCACGCGAAAGCTCCGCCATCCTGCACGGATCAGGGCCCATTGGGAGGCGTTGCACCCGCTGGGGCGGGGGATTCCTTCTTTTTCTTTTCCGGCGCGGCTGCCACCGAGAAATTGGCCGCGAGCCGCGTAAGCGCCGCGTCGAGCGTCATCTTTCCTTCCAGGCGCGGCTGCCAATCCCTCACCAGCGCCGCGCGATAACCCGTTTGCGAGCGTTCCGCCCACAGCGAAAAGCGGTCCGCATACGGCGTGTAGTTCGGATAGAGCTGTTGCACCAGGAAGCCCGACGTAAACCATAAAATCATGTGCGTGATTTCCGGTGGAGGATCCCTCCTCGCCTTTTCATAGGCTTGATCGACGGTTGTCGAAATCGCGTCGATCAGCACGCCCGATGCCGCATGAAGCAGCACCTCGAGTGCCGCGACGCCCTGATTGCCTCCGTCGACGCTCGATACCGTGATCCGCGATGGATGCAGCGTGGTGTACGATCCGGCGTAATTGGCGTAGGCAACCACGTCGACGCGCAGCGGGCGATCGGGCCAGGGCGTCTCGAACGCGGTGGCGACTTGCTGCGCCAGCGCCGCTCCCTGCGTGTCCACCACAGGCATCACCGCCGCGATCCATGCCTGATTCGTCTTGTCATGCAGAAACCACCAGTGGGCGCGATAGATCGGCGCAGCCTCGTCGAGGACCGCAATCAGCCTCGGATCGAGATCGCTGCGATCCACCGTGCTCGCGTCCTCCATATCTTCCAGGCGGTTCTTGATCTTCACCATCTCCTCGTCCGACGCCAGATCCTGGTGCAGCATCTTCGCGCGGTAGTAGACCAGCGCATCCGACCACGTTTTCGACTCGTCTTCGGAAAGCCCCACTTCTATGCTCGCATCCGTCGATAATTCGGCCTCGTGAGGCGTGCCCTTCGGCCCGGCCGTCGCGATCGCGGCTTGCTCGTAGAGGAAGTGGTGCAGGTTGATCCAGAAGCCGCTGTGAAACTCGAAGAGGTTATCCGAGGAGGTCATGGGAACCGAGTCTTGCGCAGCCGCGTTCGCCGAAAAGCAGCTCGGCCAGAGCAGAAGCGCGCAAGCCGCCAGACCGCCCCGGCGCGCCACCTTCGCTAGGAGCCGCCGAGCCTCGCCTCGCGTGCCGCTCACGCCGCGCCTTCGCGAAGCAGCTTTTCGACTCGCTCGATATCCGCCGGCACATCCACGCTCACCGCGTCGTATTCCGTTTCCACAACCTCGATGCGGAAGCCGTTCTCGATCCAGCGAAGTTGCTCCAGCTGCTCTGCGCGCTCCAGGTCGCCCGGTGGCAGGGTCGGGAATTCGAGCAGCGCATCCCGGCGAAACGCGTAAAGCCCGAGGTGCTTCCAGTGGCGGACGGCCACGTGTTCGGAGCTCTCGCGCACCCATGGAATCGGCGCATGAGAGAAATAGAGCGCGTTGCCGTCGAAATCGCGCACCACCTTGGTGATGTGCGGATCCATAATGTCGTTCTTTTGCGTGATCGCCGCGCACGCCGTCGCGATCCGGATGGACTCGTCCTCGATCATCGCCGCGGCCACCGCATCGATCGTCCCCGGATCGATCAGCGGCTCATCGCCCTGCACGTTCACGTAAATATCGGCCTCGCGCTGAATCGCCACTTCGGCCACGCGATCCGTGCCCGTCCGATGATCCGCGCGCGTCATCATGGCCTCGCCGCCGAAGCCTTCCACCGCCTTCTTGATCCGGGCGTCATCAGTGGCCACCAGTACGTTCGTCACCAGCCGCGCGCCGCGTATTCGCTCCACTACGTGCTGAATCATCGGCTTTCCGGCGATCGGCGCGAGCGCCTTGCCGGGAAAGCGCGTGGACGCGTGCCGCGCCGGGATCACCACGAGCACGCGTGCCTGGGGACTCTTCGATGTCGGGGATCAGCCATCGGCGCCGCAGCCTTTCCTCGGGCGGGCAAAAACCATACTAACACGGCCGCGCGCGAGCCCCGCTGTGCCGGAAATGGACAGATGCGATATCCCCGAACCTTCCCTTGCTTTGGGCTAGCTCGGTGGTAGAATCCCGCCATGTAGGCGTATGGGGGTTCCTTGAAGCACCGCGCCGAGCTGCCGGTCTGGAGCAAAACCCTGGCGGCTGTTTGCGCGGCCCTCGCCCTTTTTCTCCTTTTCTGCCCCGTCCCGTCATTCGCTCAGGAAGGTCCCGGCCCTGTTCCTGTTCCTGCTCCCGCTCCCCAAATAAAGAAAGGTCATCCTCTCCGCATCGAAACGGACCTGACGCTCGTGGGCGTGTCGGTCACGGACCCGCTCGGCCGCCTCGTCACCGGGCTCGAGCGCGAAAATTTCCGCGTCTTTGAAGATGGCACGGAACAGGAAGTCGTCGACTTCTCCAGCCAGGATGTTCCCGTGTCCATCGGCGTGATCTTCGATATGAGCGCAAGCATGTCCGACAAGATCGACAAATCGCGCCAGGCGGCCGTGCAGTTCTTCCGCACCGCGAATCCGGAAGATGAATTCTTCCTCGTGAATTTCAACGACCGCGCGCAGCTCGTCAGCGAGTTCACCACCAGCGTCGACGACCTCCAAAATCGCCTGTTGTTCACAAGCGCCCACGGACTCACGGCCCTTTACGACGGAGTCTATCTCGGCCTGAGCCAGATGCGCGGAGCACACAACGCGAGGAAAGCTTTGCTCATCATATCGGATGGGGGAGATAATCATAGCCGGTATTCGGAAAATGAAATTCGCAAGTTCGTTCGCGAGGCCGACGTTCAGATTTACGCCATCGGTCTCTTTGAACCGGACGGCGGGCCGACTCCGGAAGAGCGAAGCGGTCCTTCGCTCCTGGCGGACCTGACCGAGATGACCGGCGGCCGTGAATTCACCGTCGGAAATCTGAACGAACTCCCGGATATCGCTACAAAAATCAGCATGGAGCTTCGCAATCAATATGTCCTCGGATATCGTTCGAGCAATCCGGCCCACGATGGGAAGTGGCGCAAAATCAAGGTCAAGCTCCGTCCGCCCAAGGGCCTTCCGCCGCTTGCCGCCTTTGCAAAGAGCGGATATTTCGCGCCGGGCCATTAGCGGATTCGCCTTTTTTCTCGTCGCTCTGCTTTCGATCTTCGTCGTCCCGGCGGCGAACGCCCAGGACCCGATTCCTCCCGTCGCGGCGCCGAATATTCCGCCGCCTCCCGGCGCTCCCCAGCAGGGCCAGCGCCTCAAATCCGACGTCGATTTGGTCGTATTGCATGTCACCGTCACCAACCAGAAGGGCGACTTTGTTCCCGACCTGACCCGCGGCGAATTCCAGATTTATGAGGACAAGATTCAGCAGGACGTCTCGCTCTTTTCGCGCGACGACATTCCGGTCACCATGGGTCTCGTGATCGACAATTCCGGCAGCATGCGCGAGAAGCGCGCCCAGGTGAATGCCGCCGCGATGACCTTCGTCAAAACCAGCAATCCCCAGGACGAAGCCTTCGTCGTGAATTTCAACGACGAGTTCTACCTCGACACCGACGGCGATTTCACCAGCGACGAGCGAGACTTGCAGGACGCTCTCGCGCGCATCGATACTCGCGGCAGCACCGCCCTCTACGACGCCGTCATCGGCTCGCTCAATCACCTCAAAAAGGGCCACAAAGACAAGCGAGTCCTGCTCCTCATCACCGACGGCGACGATGACGCCAGCCGCATGAGCTTCGAGGACACCATCAAAGCGGCCGAGGAATCGAACGCCACGATCTACACGATCGGGGTTTTCAGCGCGGACGATCTCAAGAACGACAAGAGGATGGTTCGCCACTCGCGGAAAGTATTGACCGAGCTTGCCGACGCTACCGGCGGTCAAGCCTACTTCCCGGCGAATCTCGATGAGGTCACCCCCATCTGCGAGCAGGTGGCCCACGAAATCCGCAACCAGTACACCATCGGCTACTATCCGACAGATAGTTCGAGGGACGGCACGTTCCGCGCCGTCCAGGTGCGCGTATTCCCGCCGAGAGGCACGGGAAAAGTAATCGTCCGCACGCGAACGGGATACTACGCCCCCAAAGCCTCCGCCAACGGCGATTGACCGATTGCGTTTCGGTCGCCCACGCGGCCCCGCAAACTCGCCGCCACCTGCCTGATTGCCATCCGTTCCAGCCTGCCACTGCTGCTCCGACTCGAAGCTCTTCTTGCTGTCATCCCGAACCCGGTTTTCGGGTGAGGGATCTGCCCTGCGTACCGGCCGCTATGACTGTCGCCAAGCATCCACCGAGAGTTCGGCCAAGTGCGTTGCGCCGGCCACGCCGGTGCCTCGGGAAGTCTCTGTGCTTCTCTGCGCACTCTGTGTTTAGCCGGAGTTCAAATCCGCCACGGTCACGCCGCCGCGCACTTGGGGTTCCTCACCTGCCCGGTGTAGAATTCCGGACTCCCGGCTAACCATCGATGAAACTTCAGGAGAAACTCATGCGACTCCCGAAAAGCAGCGTCGCCTCGATCGGCATCCCGACATGCATCACCGCATTCGCGCTCCCGCTGATCCTCTTGGCTGCCGGTCTCATGGCAGGCATAGCTCGCGCGCAGACCGCTGCACCGAAAGGCGCGCTCAATGAAGCCCAGGTCCTCGCTCTGCAGAAGAAATTTCAGGCGGCGAGCATGGCCGCCGATCTCCCCGCGCTCTCGGCTCTGATGGCCGACAACGCCACATTCATCCACGGCAGCGCCGTCGTGCAGACAAAAGCCCAGTACATCAATTCCATCACCAGCGGCCAGATGAAGCTCACCACCTACAATCTCAAGGAAAGCAAAGTGACCTTCTTCAAGGGCGGCGCTATCGTCGTCGCCCTCACCGACGTCGGCCTCGCCCCGCCTCGCAATGCCGACCCCGGCACTCCGCCGCGCCTCATCCACATGCGCGTCTCCACCGTCTGGCTCCGCAAGCTCGACGGCTGGCAGCTCATCCTGAATCAGGGCACGCCCCTCGCGGACTCGCCCTCTGCCACCTCAAGCCACTAGCTGGAAGGTATCTGGCTACGACCGGCGTTTGTCTTTTGCAGACGCCGATTCCAGCTTCCAGAAGTCTTCCGCATCCAGAATATCCAGCCCTACGAGAAACTGAGAAAAGCCTGTCTTCTTCGACCACGCAATTCGGGCAAGGGCTTTCAACTCGCCCACGGGCTTTTGGATCCATGCCTTATCGCCGATCGCCCAGGAGCCCATCGTCGTGATACAAGCGCCCCGTTTGCTCACGTCGATCGTGTTGGTCAGTTCCTGCGTCCCGGTGGAATCGGCGCGGCTCACGAGCACCGGCATGTTGCGCGCCAGCCTCGGCGGCCTTTGCGCCCGTTTGAAAAGGTGCATCGCCGATTTCGATAAATCGAGGAACTGGTCCCTCTGCCCGGGTTCCAGGGATTTCGCGTTTGTAACAAGCGTCGTCGTCTGCGCGATGATCTGCGACAGGAATTCCGGGGCTTCGTTCCGGCCCCCTTCCGTCGCCTCGGTTGTTTGCAGGCGCCCGCGATACTCCTCGATGCGCTTTATGGCTCTGTCGTAGAAATGGTTCCGGCACAAAGAAAGCTCATCGAGCCTCGCTTCCGCGAACTTCCCGCATCCAACCGCTACGCATACGACCGCACCAGTCATTCTAGTTCTCCAGTCCGTGGGTCTTTTTCATTGCCGCGGAAAGTGGTTTCCCGTCCGCCGCCTGCTCAAGATACAGGCGAGGTGCAAAATGCGCAGCGGCGCGCGCCGATGGGAATTTCGCTTAAGCATTCCGGGCATTTTCGCGTCGTGGGGTCGGGCGGCGGCTCCTTCTTCATCCTCGCGATCAGCGCGTTGATCGGCAGCACCACAAAGAAGTACACGGCGGCGGCGATAATCAAAAACGAGAGCAGCGCATTGACGAAGTCGCCGTAGGGAAACTTGCTCCCGTTGATCGAAAATGCCAGCTTCGAGAAATCGGGCTGCTTCACGATCGCGCCGATGAACGGCGTCAGCAAGTCCTTCACCAGACCCGTCACCACGCCGCCGAACGCCGCCCCGATCACGATCCCCACCGCCATGTCCACCACGTTTCCCCTGAGCAGAAACTGCTTGAATCCTTTCAGCATTTCCATCCTCCGTTCTTGCCCGATTACAACCTGCCGAGAGTCTCATACTCGCCCGCGCCTTGCCAAAAAATCCGTTCCGGTCGCCCCCAGACAGCACTGTCCACGCTTGACAATGACTCCGCCGAGGAGTTTATTGCGTCTGAATAGAAAACGCAGCCATAAGGGGGGGGATATGAGCGAGGCAACGCAACGAAAGCGGTCCGTCGACGGCAGCGCCTACGGCCGGCCCCAGCAGCATTCCGATTTCGAACTCTCGCAGGTCGGCCCCGGCACTCCCTGCGGCGAACTCATGCGCCGCTACTGGCAGCCCGTCGCCGCGTCCGCCAACGTCACCGCTCGCCCGCAATACGTCCGCATCCTCGGCGAGGATCTGATTCTCTTTCGCGACAAGCGCGGCCGCCCCGGCCTCCTCTATCCCCGCTGCATGCATCGCGGCACCACGCTCTTCTACGGCAAAGTTTCCGAAGAGGGCATTGCCTGCTGCTATCACGGCTGGCTCTTCGATGTCGAAGGCCGCTGCCTTCGCCAGCCCTGCGAGCCCGATGGCGGCAAGAATCTCGATGTCGCGCGCCAGCCCTGGTATCCGGTCGAAGACCACTACGGCATGGTCTTCGCCTACATGGGTCCGCTCGAAAAAAAGCCCGCCCTCCCGCGCTTCGACATTCTCGAAGACCTCGGCCCGAATGAGGAAATCCGCGCCTACGTGGGTGCCTTTGGCTCAACCGGCGACAACAGCCTTCCCATCGCGCCTTACAGTTGGCTGCACATGAACGACAACGTAATGGACCCCTATCACGTCTACGTGCTGCACTCGACCTTCACCGGCGTGCAATTCGCGGCCCAGTTCGCGCTGATGCCCAAGGTCGACTTCTTCCCGACTGAAAACGGCGTGTGCTACTCTGCCAAGCGGAAACTCGACGACGGCCGCGAGTACGATCGCATTTCTTCGTGGATCATGCCCAATATCATGTCGGTGCCCAATCCGATCGACATCACTCAGGTCCGCTCGAACATGATTTCCTGGTCGCTTCCGGTCGATGATTCGCATTTCACCATGGCCACCGCGTCGCGAATGCCAAAGGGCGCGCCCGATTTCTTCGGTAGCGGAAACGGATTCCGCATGAACGGCAAACTCTGGGGCGAAATGAAAGAGGCGGAGCATCAGGACACGCCCGGCGACTACGAAGCCCAGGCCGGCCAGGGCCCGATCTCGTTGCACTCCGAGGAGCATCTCGCCTCGAGCGACCGCGGAATCATCATGCAGCGCCGCCTACTGAAGGCGCAGATTCGTGTCGTGGCCGAAGGAGGCGATCCCGTTGGCATCACCTTCGATCCCGCGCTCGCCCCCATCAACGTGCGCTCCGGCAATTTCTACAACGCGCCCCAGCCCGCCTAGCGCGGCCGCGCCCGTGTACTTTCGTTTGTCTGTAGGGGCGGGTTTCAAACCCGCCCGCGCCGTGATGTAGCTCACCCCGCTTTCCCGGGGTGAGGCCTTTGCGCGATGCCGGCAAGTCCTCGCGCTCGTGCTCCGCCGCAATTTGCGTTTGGGTTGTTTCGGCGCGTCGCGCCTCGCCCATCACAAACAGCCCTGTCATTCCGAGCGGAATCCCGCGCGCCTTTTGCCTTTCCCGCGTTTTGTGCGGGCGCGGGATGCAGCGAGGAATCTGCTGTTGTCTCGGGCCGCTATCCTTCGTCCCCGCAGCGGACGAAAGCTCTCTCCCTTAGGGGGTCGGACTTTCAGGTCCGACATAAAGATCGCGCGAAGCGCGCTCCACTGCGCTGCTTCTATCGCGGCAAGTCGTCGCCGTTCGGCCCATCCGTGATTTGCATTTGGGTTTTCCCCGCCTCCACATATAGAATCACCGTGCTCCGAACGAAAAGGGGAGGGAACCGCATGTCGCTTTCGAAGAATCGCCTGATCGGAACACTCGCGGCCGCAGCGATGGTCGCAACGTTCATGATCGCGGCAGTCGCTCTTCGCGCCAACGCGCAGGCATCAACACAGGACGAAGTCGTGGCCATGCAAAAGAAATTCTCGGATGCCTGTGTGGCCGCCGACGGCGCCACGCTGAATAGCCTGATGGCCGACAAGGCCATCTTCATCCATGGCAACGGCATGATGCAGTCCAGAGCCGAATTCATCGACGCCATCACCACCGGCAAGCTCGGCGTTTCGCAGTACGACCTGAAAGATCCCAAGGTCGTCGAGTTTGACGGCGGTGCGATCGTCACCGGCCTCGTGGATTTCGGCATCAAGCCGCCCGCAGGCTCCGCGGCCCCGCCGCGCGTTCTGCACTTCCGCGGCTCCGCCGTCTGGCTACACTCATCGTCCGGCTGGCGCCTGCTCTTCGATCAGGACACAACGCTCGCCGGCCCTCCCGGCCCGCCCCCAGCCCACTAGCGCGGATTTACCGGATGATGCAAACGAGCCAATTGTCATCCCGACCGGAGTCCCGCGATCTTGCTTTTCCCGCGGCGTTTGCGGGCGCGGGACGCAGGGAGGGATCTGCTGTTCGCTCCTTGCCGGGGCGCCGGTCTCGGAAGCTTGGCGCGACTTCTATCTAAATGATTCAAATCGTCGAACTCGAAAGCGCGCCCCTGATCGAGCGGCCGCATGTCCGCGAGGGCGTCTTCCGCTCGCGCCGCATCCTCAATGGCACTCCCGGCACTCCCGGTAATTTCGCGCTGCAGCTCGGCGTCGCGCCCAGCTACTATTCGCCGCGACATCGACACAATTTCGATCAGGTCCGCTTCCAGCTTGAAGGCGATTTCGATTTCGCCTCCGACGGCGTCATGAAAGCCGGCGCGATCGGCTATTTCCCCGAGGGCACTCACTACGGTCCGCAGTCGAGCGCCTCGGAAAATTCAACGCTCGTCCTGCAATTCGGCGGCGCCAGCGGCAACGGCTACATCGCCGCCGCCGAGTATGAAAAAGCCGCCGCCGAGCTCGCGAAACACGGCGCCTTCGCCAAAGGCGTCTACACGCGCCTCAAGCCCGACGGCGCCAAAATCAATAAGGACGCCTACGAAGCCGTCTGGGAACAGGTCAACGGACGCCCGCTCGTCTACCCGCCCGAGCGCTACCTTCGCCCCGTCTTCATGGACCCGGCCAGCTTCGCTTGGACGCCGCTTGCAAATCATCCTGGCGTCGCCTGCAAACACCTCGGCGAATTCTCCGAGCGCCATACGCAAATCGTCATCTACCAAATCTCGCCGGGCGCGACGTTCCCCCTCGCCGATAATTCCATCTACTTCGCCATCCGCGGCGCGGGCTCCGTCTGCGCAGCAGGGCAGGGAACTCCGCGCGCAACCGCCTTCAACCCTCGCGCCTCAATCTATCTGCCGACGGGCGACCAAGCCACGGCCACCGTTCAGGCCAGCCACCCGGTCGAATTCCTCCACATCGCCCTCCCAAGATTTTCGTAACGTCTCCGCCGTCGCCGTGCGCGCTGTCTGCGTCCGCCGTGGCGGATCGCGCGGCAGCCGTTGCCTTCGTAGCGGCCGCCTTTCAGGCGGCCGGTTTTGCCTTATGGTTTTGTTTTTTTGGGGGTTTGCTTCGTAGGTGCGCTGCCTTGGCCCGAGCGACGAAGGCTTGCTGCGCGGGCCCTTGCATCGAGGTTTAAATGTAGCGCCGCGGCCTTTTAGCGCGGCAGCCGTGGCCGTTCGTAGCAGCCTCAGATATCCTCTGCCGCCAATCCCCGGGACCCGTCATTCCGAAGGCGGAGCAGCCCGATTTTCGCGCCCATTCACCTCGCACCGCGCGAAAAGTGGGCGCCGTGGCGAGGCCTGAGGAATCTCGGCGCCGGCACGGCGGGAACCTCCACTTCGTTTGTCTCGCCACCCACCACCCCCAACGTTGTCATCCCGACAGAGGCCGCATTCCGGCCGACGAGGGATCTGCTTTTGGGCTTCGCGGCGCGCCGCTGCGAGAACTCGGGCGCTTCGACCAGCGTTATGGCGACGGGAGCATCGAAGGGCCGTGTTTTCCAATAGGGGCGCTGCCTTGGCCTGAGCGACGAAGGCTCGCTGCGCCCGGTTTTGCTCTGGCCTTCGCCGTCAGGCGGCGTCTTTTCTCAAATCTCAAATTTCAAATCTGCAATCTGAACTCCGAATTCCCGACCCACCCGACGCCCCCGCTGCATCCTGTTCGTCTCCGCCCAACCCACGCCACCCCTCGAAAATCCGCCACGAGCACGCGTGGCCCACAGTCCTCGGGCACCTCGACGGGCGTATGGCTAGCGGCGTGTGATCAGCGTACTTCTGATCACAGATTGCGCTCCCGGGCCTGCGGGCTTCGGGACGACGCACTAATCAGAATCGATTTCCTTTGACGAGTTTTTTTGTTGGGTGCAGCCTGTAGGGGTGAAAATACGGCAGAATTGGCGCCTTGCTGCGGGCGCAGAATCTCTTGATGACCGCGACTCTGCCCGACCAATAGGCGATCTCAACCGGATCATGCTTTCGTTGCATTCGGCGCAGGGAATCCTCCGCTTCGGTCAGATCACGTTCGAAGTTTTCCTTATTTTTGATTCCCAGCACCGTTGACGTAATAATGTCCTCCAAGGCGTGCAGGAGACCATCTTGGTACATCGCCGACGCCATCTTGCCATCGGATTCCTGCCCCATATTTACGTGGATTGATACGATGCGATTGTGAGTCCGTCGCATGAACTCCAATAAATCCTCAGGTGGCACCAGATCCTCTTTTTGCATCCTCTCGCGAAGGGACCTAAGAAAAGAGATGTCAGACGTCTCGAATAATTCGATTCCGCGTTCTTTCCAGAAAGCAATTGCCTCGGGTGTCGCGTTGAGATCAACTGCGTAGGCCAACTTTGCGAAATGTCCGAGTTTTGCGACTGTTCCGTTCCAGACTTCCCGGAAATCAGCGTCGCGCATGCTGTACCCGACGAATAGAAAAGTCTTTGTAGCCATCAGGTCCTTCAGCTTGTTGAAAATCAGGGGATTCTGTTCCATGCAGGAGTCGTAATCGGACTGAGTGGCCACTATTGTGTACGGTCTGGTGATGCATCCATGTATTTTGAGAACCTGTCGTTTTCGATCGTCCCAAAAGGCCAAATCGCGGTCTTGCACGACGGGAACTAAAACGTCGAGCGCCCTCTCCAGGAATGGGTCCCAGTTTGTTGTCACAAACCTATTTAGGTAAGGAACCTCGGCGACCAATTCGCTGAACATCATAGCCGTTCGATTTTCTAGCCCACGAGCGCAGTAGAGCTCGATCCTGCAGATTGCCTCGCGAATCAAACGGTTGTGATGGCCACCGTCCAAATGGTCACAGAAATATTGCATGAGCTCTGGAAACGAAGGCGGCGGCGAGTCTTGTGGATAATTGGCCTTGACCCGCATATCGTCATAAAACGTCTCGGATCGTGGATATCTCCGCTCAGTGGTGCTCCCCGCCCCAACGAAAACAACACAGCCTTCCTGCAATATCTCCTGATAAAGTCTCGACACCAGGGCCCGTCCAACCGTCTCAACAGTGTCGTGGGGCGCTCGTGTCAGCGGTTGTCGCGTTCTTTTTGCTCGCCGCAAAGCCATTGGTAGCGCCAACGATATTCCGCCATCTGTTTCGAAGCAAGTCTTTAGATCGTCGGCGGCGTCCGGCACCGCAAAGAATCATGCGGCGGTGACGAGGATTCGAGCGCCTTTGCGCGAGCGGGGCTTCGGGCGGATGACGATTTCGACGTCGCGGTCGAGCGCCGTCAGGAAATGCATCAGGCGCTCGACGGAGAAGCCATCGAGACGGTAATTCGCGAGCGCGGAAATTTTCGGCTGGTTGATTTTCAGGCGCCGCGCGGCCGCCACCTGCGAGAGGTCCTGTCCTGCGATGATCTGATTGATGGCTACAGCGAGCCGCACCTTCGTTTGCTTCTCGTCGGCCTGCGGTAGACGCAGATCGGCGAAAACATTTCCCGAGCCGGGAGTGATTTGCGGTTCATTCTTTCGTGTTGCCATATCGTGCCTCATGATCCTCTTGCGCCGCGCGGAGCCGCTGGGCAATCAGTTGAACGTCCGCCCTAGGCGTTTTCCTACCACTGGGCGATTTCTTCTGAAACGTGTGAAGCACGTAGACCGCCCCTTCGAATCTGACCGTGTACACCGCCCGGTAGGTATCTCCGCGGTGATCTTCGACAACCTCCAGTACACCAGGACCTTCGCCCTTCCACGGCTTGGCGCTGGGATGCTTCCCGCCAAACTGAGCGACGCTCAACGCCACTCCGAGTTCGTCCCGCACCTCCTCCGGAAACGCCAATAAATCTCGCTTTGACGAACCCACCCAGAAAAGCGGCTTTTCGTCCGGAGCCCGTCTCGCTCTTGCCACGTTAATTATCCTAGTATTGGGATAAAGTAGTCAAGGGCTATCGTGCCGCCGAGTCGGCGCGATAGCTAGTGTGGAAACTACGTAGGTGCTCTTACTCCTGCATTTGTGACAGCTTGTCCTGAGGCGGAGCCGAAGGGCCGCCTTCAGGCGGGCGATCTTGCTTTTCGCTCTCAAATTTCAAATCTGCAATATCTGCGATTGGAAATCCGAAATTCGCGTTCTCCCTGCCTCCTTGCCTCCCTGTCTCCGTGCCTCATCCGCTCGTTGGAATTCTTCCGCGAACCTCATCGAATTTCCCGCAATCAATTTCTCGCACAGCCGCGCCAACGTCTCCTGCTCTCGCCCGCCGAGCGCCGCCATCTGCGCCCGAATCAATCTCGTGTGTACGGGAACCAGCTCCGCCGCCAGCTTGTTTCCCGCCAGCGTCACGCGAGCCGTCTGCTCCCTCCGGTCGCTTCCGCCTCTTTAGGGGGTCGGACCTTCCAGGTCCGACATAAAATCGCGCGCAAAGCGCGCCCCCGCTGCGCAGCCTCACCCGCAGCATGTTTTCGCATTGCGCGCCGTCGCATGGGCACCGCTTTCCTCCTCAGCGTCCGTTACTCGCCGGCCTCCGCCTGTACGAATTCCTCCGCGAACTTCATCGAATTTCCCGCAATCAATTTCTCGCACAGCCGCGCCAACGTCTCCTGCTCTCGCCTTCCGAGCGTCGCCATCTGCGCCCGAATCAACTTCGTGTGCACCGGAACCAGCTCCGCGGCCAGCTTGTTTCCCGCCAGGGTCACGCGAGCAGTCTGTTTCCTCCGGTCGCGCTTGTCCGTCCGCGAGATGACCAGCCGCCGCCTCTCAAGCTCTTTCACCACGAGAGCGACTGCGCTCTTGCTCCGCAAAATCTTTCTCGCCAGGCTCAGATGGCTCATGGGACCAAACTTCGCCAGCGCCCCCAGCACACGCCCCTGGCTCAGCGTCAGCCGCATCGGTTCGAGCTGCATTTCCAGCAGCCCCGTAACGGAGTCCGCCGCCCGGATCAATCCCGAATACGCCCTCAGCGCCCGCTCGCTTCGCTCATTTGCCCCATCCATGTTCACCTCCCGTTCGCCCGCGCCGCCCTCGGCCCACCGGCAGGCCCCGAAACCGAAACTTGCCGATTTATCCCCGCTTTAAGCGGATCCCGCGTCCAAAAGCCGCCAAAATTGGCCCCGCTAGGGGGCTGCATCATCCCCCACGAAATAGTGCAGCACTAAACCATTCCGCGCAAGCTACCCGAGTGCCCGCGTCTGATGTAGCTCACCCCGCTTTCCCGGGGTGAGGCCTTTTGCTTCTCTGCGCCTCTGCGGTGAATCGCTCAGGATTTTGACTTGAAGTGGCCGCTAGAAAGTTTTGCGTTTTAGGAGCGCGATGCATAGAATGAAAGGTCTTCAACGCGACTGAACGCAGGGAAACACGATCGCATACGGCTGATGGCGGCAAACTCCACTCGAATCTCTCGCGGCGTATACCGCTTTGCGGTGGCGACCGCAAGCATGACGGTCGTCCTCCTGATGGCAGGCGCGCTCGTCACAAACAACGATGCCGGAGACTCCGTCCCCGATTGGCCGCTCGCGTACCACCGGTTGATTCCTCCGTTCGTGGGCGGCATTCGCTTTGAATATTCGCACCGCGTGATCGCCGGCATCGTCTCGATCATGACGCTCATCCTGGCCGTGTGGATCACAGCCAAGGACCGCCGCCCGCTCGCCAAGCGCCTGGGTTGGATCGCGGTCGCGCTCGTCCTCGCGCAGGCGATCCTGGGCGGAATCCGAGTTCTCGAAGGCGATCCGATCGTGTCCGCTACCGCTCACGCGACGCTCGCGCAGATTTTCTTCATCACGCTCGTGGGAATCGCGCTCTACGTGAGCCCGTGGTGGCAAAGCGAGTTGCCTCAATTCGAAGATTCCGGCTCGCCGCGCGCCACTGCGCTTGGGTGGTGGACGACGATTGTGATCCTCGGTCAGATTCTCCTCGGCGCCGCGTTCCGTCATGGCGCGCTGGGGATTGTGCCGCATCTGATCGGAGCGGGCGCCGTGGCCGTGATGGTGATCTGGACCGGCCTCGTCGTGAAGAAGCGTTTCCGCGGCGTGCGTGACCTCCGGCGGCGAGTGATGTGGCTGCACATGTTCTTCGGGATACAGATTCTGCTGGGATTCGCGGCGTGGTGGGCGATGACGTCCGGAATCGCCGCCGTGCAACCCACCGTCCTCTACGTGACGTTGACGGCAGCTCACGTGGTCGGCGGCGCGCTCACAATCGCCGCATCCGTGCTGCTCGCCCTCACCTGCCAGCGCCTCACTCGGCCGGCGGGCGCGGCGGCGGTGGCGCATACGGCCGAAAGCGTGAGGGCCGCGCAATGAACGAACGCGCCGCGACGATCGCGAACTACGAAAAGCCCTGGGCGTACGTCGCGCTCATGAAGCCCGACGTGACGTTCCTCGTCGTAATCACGACGGTCGCCGGATTTTATCTCGGCTCGACCGGCGCGATGAACTGGGCGTTGCTGCTGCACACGGTCTTCGCGACCATGCTGGTGGCTGGCGGAACCGCCGCGCTCAATCAATACATCGAGCGCGAGATGGACGCCGTAATGCGTCGCACGGCCGCGCGTCCGCTGCCCGCCGGCATCTTGCAGCCGCGCGAAGTGCTGATCTTCGGGGTCGGCACGATTGTGGCTGGCTCCGTGTGGCTCGCGATTGCAGTGAATCTGCTCGCATGCCTCGTCGCGCTGGCGACGTCGCTGCTCTATCTCGGGCTATACACGCCGCTGAAAACGCGTACGCCGCTTTCCACGGCCGTTGGTGCAATCCCGGGCGCGCTCCCTCCGCTGATCGGCTGGGCCGCCGCGCGCGGCTCGCTCGGGCTGGGCGGTTGGGTGCTCGTCGCCATTCTGTTTTTCTGGCAGTTCCCGCATTTCATGGCGATCGCGTGGATGTACCGCGAGGACTACGCGCGCGCCGGTATCCGCATGCTCCCCGTGGTCGACCGTTCCGGAGATTCCACGTTCCGGCAAATCGTCTGCACATCCGCGATTCTGGTGTGGGTGAGCGCGCTGCCGTCGGTGGTGGGAATGGCGGGCAAATTCTATTTCTTCGGCGCGCTGGTGCTGGGAATGCTGCTGCTGCAAGTCGGCCTTTGGGCAAATCGCTCGCGGACCAACGCGCGCGCGAAATGGCTGATGCACGCGACCGTCGCGCACATCCCGCTGCTGCTTGGGTGGCTGATCCTCGATAAGCTGGTTATGCGCTAGTCGCATGATGCTGGCCGCCACTCTTCCGCCGATTCGATCTCTCCCCGCCGTAAACGCTTCGCTGAATGGCTTGTGCGCAGTACTGCTCGTCTGCGGCTACGTGATGATTCGCAGCGGAAAGATCGCGATTCACCGCTTCTTCATGATCGCGGCATTCTGCTGCTCGACGCTCTTCCTCGCCCTCTATCTCTACTTTCATTTCACCGCGGGAGTGATTCGCTTCGGCGGGCAGGGCTGGATTCGCCCCGTATATTTCGCGCTGCTGCTTACGCATACCACGCTGGCGGTGGTCATCGTTCCGCTGGTCCTGATCACGCTGACGCGCGGCCTGCGCGGAAAATACGCGGCGCATCGCGCGATCGCGAAATGGACGCTGCCGTTGTGGCTCTACGTGTCGGTGACTGGCGTGATCGTGTATTGGCTGCTCTACGTCGCGTACAAGCCAATCTGGCCTGCTGCCGGCAAGCTTCAGGGACTCTGACTCCGCCCGCTGCCGCTAACGAAGAGAGATCCTTCACCCGGCCAACGACGCCGGGTTCAGGATGACGATGCTCTTCGGATCATCACTTGTATGAGACGACGGCCTGGCCGTTCTGGATCTGAATGTCGTTGATGTCGTCGGGAAGCTTCATCTTGTCGCGATTTTCGGGCGACGACATCAGCTTGTCTACAGCCGCGTCGAGCATGGACTGCGGCAAGGGCAGGGAACCGAGTTTTCCGTCGACCGGCTCGAATTTCAGGTAGCCATTCTCGTTGACCAGATGCCCATCGAGATCGAGCGACATGTCCTGGCCATGAAGATTGAAGATGATGTGCGCCTTGATGAGGTCGCCGTCCATATCGACTTTCACATCCTTGACGGCGGATGCGACTTGCTCCTGCGTCATCTGACCCACGTCAGCCAGTGGGTCGGCAGGTGCAGCGCCACCAGATTGCACGCCGTCCGAAGTAGCAGCGGTATTGGCGGGCGACGCTCCCTGCACTTGCAGGTTCTGCTGCAAATACGAATTGAGCTCGGTGCGGTCGATCGAAACTTTCGCGGGCTGGCCGGCGGCCTTGGCCTGATCGGCGGCAGCGAATTTCTGCTGCACGCGCGCCGCGGCGGCGGAATCGTAGGGGACATTGGGCTCGGGCGATTTGTGCAGCACCAGCAACACCAGCAAGACAATCACTGCAAGGCATGCCCAGCTGAAAGCCTGATAAAAGCGTTTGCCATCTGTGGCATTCGCCATGAGGTCCTCCCTCCGCGAACGGCCCTCTCGGGCTATGAAAAGTCTAGCAGAGGCGCCGCGCCGGCCCCGGATTCGGCCCGCGCAGGTCGCGAACTGCTTACTGCCCAAGGGTACAGTGCCAATCCGTTCCTGGCACTGGTACTGACAGGACATGCGTCGGTGCGCGGGAGCTGGCAGAGCAGAGGGATTCTTCGCTCCGCTCAGAATGACGACCCTAGTTTTTGCGGCCCGGGACGAAACTACGAGTGGACGCCGACTCCGAGCTTGCTGATCACCGCTTCGGTGAACTGCGCGGTGGTGGCCGTGCCGCCGACGTCGCGGGTGAGCGAGCGGCCCTCGCGGTAGACTTCGTGCAGCGCCGCATCGATCCGCTGCGAGGCCGACACCTCGCCGATGTGGTCGAGCATCATCACGGCGCTCATCAGCAGCGCTGTGGGATTGGCGATGCCTTTGCCGGCGATGTCCGGTGCGGTGCCGTGCACCGCTTCGAAGATCGCGGATTCCGCCCCGATATTCCCGCTGGGCACCACTCCCAGCCCGCCGACGAGGCCCGCCGCGAGATCGCTCATAATGTCGCCGTAGAGATTCGTCAGCAGCAGCATGTCGAATTGCGAGGGATTAAGCACCATCTGCATGCAGGCGTTATCGACGATCAGTTCCTTATATTGAATGTCCGGATATTCCGCGGCCACCGTGCGCACGGAGGAAAGGAACAGGCCGTCCGACAGCTTCATGATGTTCGCTTTGTGGATAGCGTGAATCTTTTTGCGGCCATGCTTGCGGGCATACTCGAAGGCGTAGCGCCCGATGCGCGTGGAGGCTCTTTCAGTGATGATCTTCAGGCTCTCGACGACGCCCGGCACCACGGTGTGCTCGAGTCCGGCGTACAAATCCTCGGTATTCTCGCGGATCAGGACCATATCGACGTCCTGATAGCGGCAGGGAGCGCCCTCAAGATTCTTCACCGGGCGCACGTTGGCGAAAAGGTCGAGCGCCTTGCGCAGCGCGACGTTGATGCTCGGCGGTCCGCTCGCAACCGCGGTGGCCAGCGGCCCTTTCAGCGCTACGCGATTCTTGCGAATCGATTCGACGACCGCGGTCCGAATCGACGCCGCACCCTGCTCGTGGATGTCGCCTTTGGCCTCGGTGTCTTCCCATTCCACTTCGACGCCGGCCGCCGCGATAATTTCGCGCACCGCGCGGGATACTTCGGGTCCGATGCCGTCACCGGGGATGGATGTGATCTTGTGTTTCATGGGGCTCCTGGGAAAGGGATATTTTAGAGTGTCGGCGGGCGGCTTGTATACGGGGATTGGCGAGCGCCTTTCGTACCCGGCAATCAAAGGCTCGGATTGCACCCGCGGATTAATGGGAGCCTTCCGGGCGGCGCTGCGAGGTCAGCGCGACCACCAAAATCATGGCCGCCGCGATGGTGAGCGACGAGGCGATCCGGCCAAGGGCCAAGCCGCCCTGCGTATGTGGTTTGGTAAGCGTATCGCCGAGGGTCGCGCCCAGAGGCCGCGTCAGCACATACGCAGACCAAAATAGGACGCTGCGCGGCAATTTGGTGAGGTAGTAAGCCGCCGCAACCAGCGCGATCAGCCCCGCGAAGACCAGGGCGCCGCGCTCGAAGCCTAGTCCCGTATCCGCCGTAAAATCGCCTACCGCGGTGCCCAGCGTGTTGGACACCAGGATCGTCACCCAATAGAAAACTTCATTCTTCCGCGAAACGATATGGTCGACGCCGATCGCGCCTGTGGAGAAGTGCCAGATCACCAGCAGCACGAGCACGAGCGAGAACAGCATCAGAGAAGACCGGATATAGCCCAGCCCAACAGTGCGATCCAGGTAGTCGGAGGTGGTGGTGCCGACCGTGGTGGTGGCGACTACGACGGCCCAATAAAACACGGCGTGGTAGCGTTTCGACCTCAATTGAAGAAACAGGGTGACGACGAAAAAGCCCAGGAAAATCAGGCTGCTGACGGCATACCCCAGATTCAGCGTCATCGAAAGCGCGTCGCCCCCGGTTTCGCCGACCGTGGTCGCCAGAATCTTGGCGGTCCAGAACGACAGGTTCGCGGGTGGCACCTTGCTGGCGGCTGCGTTTTCGGGATTCACCGTTCCGGCATCGTGCAAGGCCGCACCCCCGTGGCACTATGGCACCGAAAGAAAATATCACCCCGTTGCGGCTCACGCCAAGCAACACCTTTCGGAACCGTCGCGGAGGTTGCCTGCATCTGATATAATGTCTTTGGGTTTTGGTGCGCGTCGGCAAGCAGCTTTCGCGCCGAATCTTTGGGAGGATTCGAATGGTTCAACTTACGCCGGTAGCTGTAACGAAGGTGAAGGAAATTCTGTCGCAGCAGACCCCGACGCCCACGGGCTTGCGCGTGGCCGTGGTCGGCGGCGGCTGCTCGGGCTTTAGCTACCACATGGCTTTCGAGAACCAGGTGAACGAAGCCAGCGACAACGTGTATGAATTCGACGGTCTCAAGGTGCTCGTCGATCAGATGAGCGAGATGTACCTCGAAGGTGTGTCGATCGACTACATCGAGACGCTCGAGGGTTCGGGCTTCAAGTTTAACAACCCGAACGTCAAGAGCACCTGCGGCTGCGGCAGCTCGTTCACGGTCTAAGCGACCGAGTAGGCTGCTCGCAGCGATCGCGGTAGTCGCTGCGGCGCATCTTCGCGCGGCGTTTTATTTGGTTTCGAGGCTCCCGAAGTCAATGGCTCCGGGAGCCTTATTGTTTCTCGGCATGTTTTTGGCGGCTCTATTGCCGCATCGATCTTGGGATGATGACTCTCAACACTCCGACGACCCCTCGCAGATTGAAAACCTCGCCGCTCGCCCCGTATGCTGTTTGCTTCCCATGAAGATCGCGCTGGCCCAGTTCAATCCGACCGTCGGCGATTTCGAAGGCAACCGCGCGCGCATCATGGACATGGCGCGGATGGCCAAGGCAGGCGGCGCGGATATGGCCGTCTTTTCGGAGCTGTGCCTGTGCGGCTATCCGCCGCAAGATCTGATCGAGCGGCCCATCCTTCGCCGAGCGCAATCAAAAGGAGCTCGGTTGCCTCGCCGAGCAGGTTCCGCTGCCATCGCTCGTCGGCTTTGTCGGCAAAGCGCAGGACAATACCGGCAAGCCCGTCGCCAACTCCGCCGCTCTGATCGCAGGCGGGAAAATTCTCTTCGAGCAGCGCAAGATGCTGCTGCCTACCTACGACGTCTTCGACGAAAGCGCGCTATTTTCAGCCCGCGCACACGCAGCATGTGTTCGCCTTGGGCGCCGATACGCTCGGCATCACGATCTGCGAAGACTGCTGGAACGACAAGAATTTCTGGGCCAAGCGCCTCTACGAGCGCGATCCCGTGGCGGAGCTGGCGGGGAAGGGAAGCACGCTGCTGCTGAATATTTCGTCGTCGCCGTACACATTCGACAAGCGCGCCTTCCGGTTCGAGATGCTGCGCGCGACGGCGCGGCAGCACCGGCTGCCGTTCGTTTACGTGAATCAGGTGGGCGGCAACGACAGCTTGGTTTTCGATGGCTCGAGCGTCGCATTTATGCGGCGACGGCCGCATTGGCGCGCTCGCGAAATCGTTCGACGAAGATCTCATATTTTTCGACACAGTGACGGGCGAGGGCGACATCCGCCCGCAGATCACCGAGAAATCGAGGCCGTGTATCGCGCGCTCGTGGTCGGCACGCGCGATTACGTCCGCAAGTGCGGATTCAAGCAGGTGGTGATCGGGCTGAGCGGCGGCATCGATTCGTCGCTGGTTGCGACAATCGCGGTCGACGCGCTGGGCCCGGAAAACGTCACTGGCGTGGCCATGCCGGGGCCGTATTCCTCCGAGGGCAGCCTGCGCGACGCGAAGGCGCTGGCGGAAAATCTCGGCATTCGCCTGCTGACCATGGGCATCAACGACGAGTTTCACAGCTACCGTAAGACGCTGGCACAGACGTTCGCGGGACTGCCGGAAGATGCCACCGAAGAGAATCTGCAAGCGCGCATCCGCGGCAATCTGCTGATGGCGCTCTCGAATAAATTCGGCTCGCTCGTCTTGAGCACGGGAAACAAATCCGAAATGGCCGTTGGCTATTGCACGCTATACGGCGATATGGCGGGCGGCCTCGCGGTAATTTCCGATGTGCCGAAGACGATGGTCTACGAGCTCGCGGCTTTCACGAATCGCGAGCGGCGGCGGATTCCCGAGAGCGTATTCACGAAAGCGCCTTCAGCCGAGCTGCGCGCCGAATCAGACCGACCAGGACAGCTTGCCGCCCTACGACGTCCTCGACCAAATCCTGAAGGCATACGTCGAGGACCTGCGCTCGCCGAGCGAAATCGCCGCGGAGACCGGAATCCCGATCGACCTCGTGCGAGCGGTCGCACTGCAGGTCGATCGCAACGAGTACAAGCGCAAGCAGGCGCCGCCGGGGCTGAAGGTCACATCGAAAGCCTTCAGCGTAGGCCGCCGCTTCCCCCTGGCTCAGAAGTATTCCGTTTAGGCGAAGCACGTAGCAGATCTCGAACGCTCCAGGCCGCTCGGGCAACGGCACTATAGAAAATGCCATTTGCAACTATCGCCGCGAGTCCCATGTCGTGACTCGTGACAGGGATGCGGAAGACAAGGGCACTTATCAATATCCCTGGGGCCTGAATGATGAGAAAAAGGAGCTGCAGCCAATCGAACGGTACACCCAGGACCGAGTACCAAGCGTACTGCATTGCGGGAATACCGAGCGCAACAGCACATCCGACCGCTAGACAGAGAAGCGTCTTCTTGCGCACAAGTCTTTATAGCATCACAGCGAACCGGGCGAGGGGCTAGATGCCGAGAACGTTAACTAGTTCACGCACCGACGCTGCCGACTTATCCAGCGCAGCTTTTTCCTCCGGCGTGAGCTTGATCTCGATGATCTGCTCCACGCCCTTCGCGCCGAGCTTCACCGGCACGCCGACGAAAATCCCCTTGATGCCGTACTCGCCTTCGAGGTAAACCGCGCAGGGGAGAATCTTCTTCTTGTCCTTTAAGATTGCCTCGACCATCTCGACCGCTGCCGCCGACGGCGCGTAGTAGGCGGAGCCCGTCTTCAGCAGGTTGACAATTTCTGCTCCGCCCTTGCGGGTGCGGACGATGATAGCTTCAAGCTTTTCTTTCGATATCAGCTCGGGGAGGGGAATCCCGGCGACGGTCGAGTAGCGCGCGAGCGGTACCATGTCGTCGCCGTGCCCGCCCAGAACGAACGAGTGCACGTTCTCAACCGATACATTCAATTCGCGCGCCACGAACGTGCTCATGCGTGCCGAGTCGAGAACACCGGCCATCCCGAGCACGCGATGCTTCGGGAAACCGCTTACCTTGAATGCTGCCTGCGCCATCGCATCGAGCGGATTGGTCACCACGATCAGAATCGCATTCGGCGAGAGCTTCACCACAGCTTCAACCACTGCTTTAATTACGTCGTAGTTTGCTTTCAGCAGGTCGTCGCGGCTCATCCCGGGCTTGCGGGGGAAACCCGCGGTGATGACGATGATGTCGCTATTCGCGGTTTCGCTGTAATCACCGGCAGCCGTTGATATGCCGGCGGCGTGCGCATCCGAGCCGAGAATCGGCGCGGACTCGGCCATGTCGAGCGCCTTGCCCGCGGGCACCCCTCCAGAATATCCGTCAGGACCACGTCCGCCAGCCCAGCATCATGTATTCGTTGAGCTGTCGTCGAGCCGACAAATCCGCCGCCTACAACCGTCACTTTCTTTCTCATAGTCTTTCCATCTCCGGGATAGTTTTTATAGTGCAGAATGAATCCAATTGTAGGTCGCAACTTCAGGCGTCGACATAAAGCTCACACTTTATCACGGGGCTTCAGCGCCTGAAGATCAAACTCAATGACACACAGGGCACGCAGCGCCGGCGTCTTGCCGGCTATTCTATTTAGCACTCCACTAGTAAGAGCGTGTCATCCCGACCCAGCCGTCGTCCTTCGCGGCCCGCGTGAGAGTATGTCGGCTTTTCTTGGTTTTTCGCCGGGAACTAATACATTTTTCGGGACCGCGATATCTCCGAGCGTCAGACCGCACGCGGCTACCGGCCAACGGAAACGGGGGCCTTCATATTGTCGATGATGGAGGCGGCGAAATCCGTGGTGCTGACTTTGGTGGCGCCGGGCATCAAGCGCTCGAGATCGTAGGTCACGCGCTTCTGCTGGATCGTGCGCTCGATCCCGTCCTCGATCAGCTTGCCGACTTCGTTCCAGCCCATGAACTCGAACATCATCACGCCTGAAAGCATCACCGAGCTCGGGTTGATCACGTCCTTATCCGCATATTTCGGCGCTGTGCCATGTGTTGCCTCGAAACAGCCGTAGCCATCGCCGATATTCGCGCCCGGCGCCATGCCGAGCCCGCCGACCTGCGCCGCGCAGGCATCCGAGATGTAGTCGCCGTTTAGGTTCGGCGTCGCGAACACCTGATACTCGTCGGCGCGCGTCAGCACCTGCTGGAACACGGAATCGGCGATGCGGTCGTTGATCAGCATCTTCTTCTTCCACTGGCCGTGGCCGTGCGTCGCATAGATCGAGTCGAGCGTCTGCTTCACCTCGGCGTAGATCGTCTTCTTGAAGTCTTCGGTAGCCTGATCGAGGCCCGGCTCGATCAGCGCGGCATTCTTCTCGATCGAGATGCTCGCGTCGCGGTCTTTGTTATCGAGGATCCAGCTTTCGCGCTCGGTGACGATCTGCTGGCGGAATTCCTCGGTCGCCAGTTCGTAGCCCCAGTCGCGGAACGCGCCCTCGGTGAACTTCATGATGTTGCCCTTGTGCACCAGCGTCACGACGCGTGCGCCGTTTTCGATGGCGTGCTGGATCGCGCGGCGCACCAGGCGCTTGGTACCGTGCGGCGAGATCGGCTTGATGCCGATGCCGGAATCTTCGCGGATCCTCTTCGCCGTACCCTTCAGCATTTCGTTGTTCGAGGAAGTCGATGAGCTTCTTCACTTCGGGCGTGCCGGACTTCCATTCGATTCCGACGTACACGTCTTCGGTATTCTCGCGGAAGATCACCACGTTCATGCGCTCGGGATGTAGCACCGGCGAAGGCACGCCCTCGAAATAGCGCACCGGGCGCACGCAGGCGTAGAGATCGAGCAGTTGCCGCAGCGTCACGTTGAGCGAGCGTATGCCGCCGCCGACGGGCGTGGTCAGCGGGCCCTTGATCGCGACGCGAAAATCGCGGATCGCGTCGACGGTATCCTGCGGCAGCCATTCCTTAAACTGATTGAATGACTTTTCTCCGGCGTAGACTCTCGAGCCACGCGATCTTCTTCTTGCCGCCGTAGGCCTTTTCGACGGCCGCATCAAACACGCGCCGCGACGCCTTCCAGATGTCGCGCCCGGTGCCATCCCCTTCGATGAACGGGATGATCGGCCGGTCGGGAACGTGAAACTCGCCGCCGCTATACTCGATCGCCTGGCCGTCCGCCGGCACCGCCACGCCGCTATATGAACTCTTCATGGATCGGTGCCCCCGTGCGCTCCATGGACTAGAATTGCGAATGCAAGCGCTCTTCACCGAAGCCAGCTACCTTAACACAATCTGCATTTCCGTGGCACCGTCGCGCGCACCGGAGTCTCCAAAAAATCGGGCTAAGAAAGCTTCTTCGGGATCCGAGAGCCGTGCGGCGGGGCAAGAAAATCCAACCTCATGTTTTACTTGAGCCTCCGGCGGCGGCTTCACGGCGTATGATGAATGCGGCGAAACGTAAACGAGAACCCGAGTTGTCGGCAAGCCGACGCAATCGGCGGACCTCAAGCGTCGCTTCAATCGCCTGGCAAAAGCATCCCGAGCCTCACTGGGAATAATAGTAGGTGGGCCGCCGCGATGCCGTGGCAAACGCCTTCACCAAAAGCATGCCGAGCAGAAAGCCTCCGACGTGCGCCCACCACGCAACGCCGCCGTTGTCCATCGAGTGGAGCGAGGCCACGCCGCTCACGAACTGCATGAGAAACCACAAGCCGATAAAAATGACCGCGGGAACTTTCCACAAGAACCAGATGATGAGCAGGGGAACCAGCGTGAGGATTCGCGACTTTGGAAAGAGCACGATGTAAGCGCCGAGCACGCCGGAAATCGCTCCGCTTGCGCCAATCGACGGAATGTGCGAGCCCCACGAAAACGCCACCTCTGCAATCCCCGAGCCGAGTCCGGTAATCAAGTAGAAGGCTAGATAGGGTAGCGGGCCCATTCGGTCCTCCACATTCGCGCCGAAAATCCAAAGGAACCACATGTTGCCGATGATGTGGAGAAAGCCGCCGTGCAGAAACATGCAGGTAAAGAGTGGAAGCAATGCTTGTCCGAGCGTGTAGTGGTGCCCGGCAAGCGCCAGGCTGATTTTCGAGGGTACAAGTCCGTAGGTTTTGATGAAGAGATCGCCCGCGGGTCCCGGCAGCGTGAGCTGGTGAATGAATACGACGACGTTGATCGCGATCAGCAGCAACGTCATCACGGGAAACGACCGCCGTGGGGTCATGTCCTTCAGTGGAATCATGGGCCGGGCCTAACGCCGGAACGGTGATCCTCTCGCGAGGTCGAGAGCGCAGACCGCGCGGCTTGCGCGGCTTCGTCCAACTCCGCGCCCGAGTACGCCGGTTCGGAGCGCTTGCCAGAGCGTCGAAGCTTTTCGATTTCTGCAAGCGAAGCGATATTACCCCGCGCGCCCGGAGCCAGGCAGTTGAGCGCAGCCGCGGCGCAGGCGAACTCAAGTAGTTCCTCAATCGGCCTTTTCTTGGCGAGGCCGTAAACAAACGCCCCGTGAAAAATGTCGCCCGCTCCGGTCGTATCGACCGCATCCACGCAGAAACCGGGGCAGAGAATGAAGCGCGCCCCGTCCCATCCGAGCACGCCCAGCCGGCCGAGCGTCGCCGCTATCAAGCGACACTTGAATCGCCGAAAAATGGCGGGCAATGACTTCAACAAATCCTTCTCGCCCGTAAGCCTCTCAGGAAAATCCTTCGATGCGACCGGGAAGTCCGTGAGTTCGAGGACAGCTTCAACTCCTGGATAGCGATTGTCGAAGTCGCCCACCACTTCAAGTCCCTCTTGCCTCGCCCATCCCGCAGCCGTCGCAGACGCTTCCGTGTCGTGCCCGTCGATCAGCAGGATACGCGCATCCCAAATCCATTCGCGTTTGAGATCGCCAGGCCTTAAAGCGATACTTGAATCGCGCTTCCAAAGGACCGTGCGCTCGCCCGAGGATTCGTCCACGAGAATATACGCTGATTGACTGTCGCAGCCGGGAGCCGTGATCCAGCGTGCATCCACACCTTCTTTTTCCATTTCGTCGATCTGAAGCTGCGCGGCGGCGTCTTCGCCGATTTTCCCCACGTAGCGGACGCGCAGCCCCCAGCGGCTGCACGCAATCATGGCGCTCGCGACCTGCCCGCCCGGCATCATCTGCGACGAGATGATTTCGACCTTGGAATCAAGCGTGGGGAAGCGCGGCAGCCGGATGATCGTATCGGTCGCGTTGATCCCGACGCCCACCACATCCACAGCCTTCGATGATTCGGACGCACCCATGATGAAAACACTTTATCCGAGCGCGTGGGATTTTCAAGCGAAGCGATTGAGGATTCTTGCGTTTCCAAGATTCGATATCCGGCGCCGCGGCGTTTAACAATTGCGCCGCATCCGCGGCTGTGATAAAAATTTTCTTCCGGTGCATGCGGCTCACGCGGACTGTTCCGGCCCGATGCGGTCGTTCATTCAACACGCGAATCACAAGGGCGAAACGCGCGCGAGCGGCCCACCCGTCCGTCGGCGAGCCGACACTTCACATGCCACTTCATGAATCCGAAGCCATCGTCCTGCAGCAGCTACCCGCTCGGCGAAGCGGACCGCCTGGTAAGTTTTCTCTCGCGGGCCATGGGGCGCGTCCGCGGAGTGGCCTCAGGATCGCGACGCCCGAAAAGCCGCTTTGGCTCGACGCTCGAGCGCCTCTCGCATATCCGTATCTGGTTCTTCGAGCGAGAGACGCGCGACCTGGTGCGCATCAGCCAGTGCGAGTTGATCGAATCGTTTCTCGATGCCTTCGGCGATTACCCGTCGAGCATCGTCCTCGCGCTGTTTTCGGAGATCACCGAAGCCGTCCTGCCGGAGCGCGAAGCGAACGACGCGAACTTCCGCCTGCTCCTGCTTTCCGCGCAGACCGTAAAGCATTCGCGCAAGCCTGAGCTGCCGCTGGCGTATTTCGCGTTGTGGACGGTAAAGCTTGGCGGCTGGCTGCCTTCCCTCGACCGCTGTGGCCGCTGCGGCAGGGAACTGGCCGCCGGCGAAGCGGCCTATTCCTCCCCCAGCGCCTCCGCAATCGTTTGCGGGCAGTGCCGCAAGCCGGGATGCGCACGCTTTCTCCCGCGGCGCTTTCGCTCGGGCGCAAGATGCTCAGCGAACGCCTCGACCGTTTGAGCGACGGCGCCGATTCCAACGGCGCTCCGCCGCGCGCCATGCGAGAACTGACCGAGGCCATGCTCGACGTCATCGAACATCAAATCGATCGCAAGCTTATGTCCCGAGAACTTCTGGAGTCGCCCGTTTGAAGAATCCCGTGCAAGCCGACAAGAATAAAGTTCGCAAGCCCGCCGCGCGCAAAGGCCTCACGTTCCAGGATCTTCTATTTAAACTTGAACAATACTGGACGAGCCGCGACTGCATTCTGCAGCAGCCGTACGACGTCGAGGTCGGCGCCGGCACCATGCATCCGGAAACATTCTCTGCGCGTGCTCGGCCCGAAACCTTATCGCGTGGTCTACGCACAGCCCAGCCGCCGCCCCGCGGATGGCCGCTACGGCGAAAATCCCAATCGCCTCTACAAGCACACGCAACTTCAAGTGATACTCAAGCCCTCCCCGGCGGACATTCAGGATCTCTATCTTGAGAGCCTGGCCGCGGTCGGCATCGATCTCAAGGAACATGACATCCGCTTTGAAGAGGACAACTGGGAATCGCCTACGCTCGGCGCGTGGGGAATCGGCTGGCAGGTGCTGCTCGACGGGCTTGAGATCACGCAGTTCACCTATTTCCAGCAATGCGGAGGCGTCGACCTCGATCCCATTTCCGTCGAGCTCACCTACGGCCTCGATCGCATCGCCGCGTATCTGCAGGATGTGGAGAACGTCTACGATGTGATGTGGTCCGATACGGTGAGTTATCGCGAGGTGCGGCTGGCCGAAGAAGAGCAGTTTTCCGCCTACAGCTTTGACTATGCAGACGCGGTCTCGACGCGCAAGCAGTTCGATCTGGTCGAAGCAGAGGCCGCGCGCCTGCTGGCCGAGTACACAAAGATCAAAGGGGAAGCGGTTCGTCGCTTTCCGATCCTCGAAGCCTACGATCTGTGCCTGAAATGTTCGCACCTGTTCAACGTGCTCGATGCACGCGGCGCGATTTCCGTCACCGAACGCGCCGGGATGATCGGGCGCGTGCGCAAACTCGCGACGCAAGTGGCGCGCGCGTGGCTCGACCAGCGGGCGGCAGTCGAAGGGGCAGTCGTCACCGCAACTGGAGCTGGGGTGACGGCATGAAGCGAAGCTTGAAGTCACTTGCGAAACGCGCAGCCGCGAAAGTGAAGGAAGAAAATCTGCGCGCCGATTTGCTTTTCGAAATCGGCTGCGAAGAAATTCCCGCGGGCATGATCCCCAAGGCCGCGCAGGAGCTTAAAGCGATACTTGCGAAGCAGCTTTCCGACGCACGGCTTGGTCGACGGGCCGACAGTTGAAGATGCAATTCAAGTTTTTGGCGCGCCGCGAAGGCTCGTCCGCTATCGCTCGCGGACTTCGAGTAAAACAAGAAGATGTGACGCGCGAGATTACTGGCCCGCCAAAATCTGTCGCATTCGACGCCGCTGGCGAGCCAACTCGCGCCGCACTCAGCTTTGCCGAGAAGCAAGGCGTCCCGCTCTCGAAGCTCTCGACGGTCAGCACCCCCAAGGGCGAATACCTCGCCGTCAAGCAAACGGTCTACGGAAAGCCGGCGGCGGAAATCCTCGCAAAGGCATTGCCGCAAGCGATCCGCGAAATCGGCTGGCCGCGCTCCATGTATTGGACCGGCGCCGAAAGCCCGCGCTTCATCCGCCCGATCCGCTGGATCGTCGCGCTGCTCGATGGTAAGGTGATCCCATTCTCATTTGCCGACGTTCACTCCGGACGCGCGTCAGATGGCCATCGCTTTCTCGGCAAGCGCAGCATTCCTCTGGCCGGCGCCGCCGACTACGAGCCGAAGCTCAAGAAGAATTTCGTGCTGTGCCGCCCGAAGAGCGCCGTAAGAAGATCGAAGCCGAAATCCATTCGCTCACCGCGCGCAAAGGCTTGCATACGCACGCGGACGCCGGTCCTCCTCGACCTCGTTACCTATCTGAACGAATATCCGAGCGTGATTCTCGGCAACTTCGATCCTTCGTTCCTGGCGCTGCCCGACGAGATTCTGCTCACGGTGATGCGCGGACATCAGAAATACTTCGCGCGTCGAGAACCGCACCGGCGAACTCGCGCCACATTTCCTGGCGGTGATCAATCTGCCGCGCGATCCGAAAGGCCTCGTGCGCGCGGGCCACGAACGCGTGCTGCGCGCGCGCTTTGCCGACGCGCAATTCTTCTGGAAGACCGATCAGAAGCATCCCGCTCGGCGATTATCTGCCAAAGCTCGCGGCCGTCACCTACGAGCGCCGCCTCGGCAGCTATGGCGATAAAGTCGAGCGCATGCGCACCCTCGCGCGCTGGCTCGCCGAGCAATGGTTTTCGAGCGGCGTCGCTCATGCGGATGTGGCGGGTTCCGATCGCGCGGCGGAACTCGCGAAATGCGATCTCGTCACGGAAATGGTTCGCGAGTTTACGGAGCTGCAGGGAATCGTCGGGGGGCTTTACGCCAGCGCGCAAGGCGAGCCCGACGAAATCGCCTGGGCGGTCTACGATCACTACAAGCCGCTCGGCCTCGATGATCCGATCCCGCGCAATCTGGCGGGATGTGCGGTGGCGCTCGCGGATAAATTGGATTCGCTCGTCACATGCTTTGCAGTCGGCGCGATCCCCACAGGTTCAAGTGATCCTTTCGCTTTGCGCCGCGCGGCCCTCGGCATCGTCAAGATCATTCTCGAGAAAAAGCTGCCCATCTCGCTTTCGGCGACGATCTCCGCAGCGACTATCGCCCTGCGCGACCATGCGCCGAAGATTGCTGCATCGCCCGAAATCGAGCAGCAGGCGCTCGATTTCCTGCTCGAGCGCGCACGCTACATTCTTCGCGAGCGCCGCGGCTTCGCCTATGACGAAATCAACGCCGCTTTCGCCGCCGGTGCGGACGATCTGGTCGACGCTGTCGAACGAATCGCCGCCCTCCGGGCGATCCGCAACACGAAAGATTTCCCGCCGCTCGCGGCCAGCTTCAAGCGCATCCGCAACATCCTCGAAAAGTCGGCAGGTAAAGGCGACAAAGGGCAGGGAGCCGTATGCCCCGATCTATTGAAGGAAGCGCCTGAGCTTCAGCTCTACACCGCCGCGCAGCGAATCGGCAATGAGGCAGCCAGCCGCAAGAAGGAAAAGAAATATCGAGTAGCGCTTGAGAAAATCTCCGAGCTGCGTCCGGCAGTCGATCACTTCTTTGATAAAGTTCTAGTGATGGCTGAAGACGAAGAAATCCGTCGCAATCGAATCGCGCTGCTCGCGCATGCTGTTAAAGGAATTCTCGACCATCGCCGATTTTTCCGAGCTGGGCGCGGAGGACTCGAAAGAGCCGTCTCAAGTAACAGTTGATGCACAGCAGCGCGCCTGAAGTTTCGCTTCAGTTGTGGGCGCGCCGACGAAATTCAACCGAAATCGGAATTGAAACCTGACATCCGCAATATCTGAGGAGCGAAATGAAATACGTCTATTTTTTCGGAGCAGGGAAAGCGGAAGGCACAAGCGACATGAGGGATCTGCTCGGCGGCAAGGGCGCCGGCCTCGCCGAAATGACGCGCATCGGCCTACCGGTCCCGTCGGGCTTCACCATCACCACCGAGGCCTGCGATTATTATCTCAAGCACGACCATAAATATCCGAAAGAGCTGCGCGGCGAAGTGGCGAAACACGTCGCGCGCCTCGAAAAGCTCACCAAAAAGAAGCTTGGCGACGCGAAAGATCCGCTGCTCGTCAGCGTGCGCTCCGGATCGGCTCGCTCCATGCCCGGCATGATGGAGACGATTCTCAATCTCGGCCTCAACGATAAATCCGTCGAAGGCCTCGCGAAAGCCACGAAGAACGATCGCTTCGCATGGGACGCCTATCGCCGCTTCGTGCAAATGTATTCGAGCGTGGTGATCGGCCTGCCGAAAGACGATCTCGAAGCGCGCCTGCGCAAAATGAAGGAGTCGCAGGGCGTGAAGGACGATACGCAGGTAACCGCCGAGGGCTGGCGCCAGCTCGTCGGCGATTATCAAGCGAATATTTCAGCCAGAAAACCGGCAAGGATTTCCCGCAGGATCCCATCGAGCAGCTCTGGGGCGCCATCGGCGCCGTCTTCGAATCCTGGATGGGCGAAAAAGCGGTCACCTACCGCCGCGTGGAGAAAATCACCGGCCTGCTCGGCACCGCCGTCAACGTGGTGCAGATGGTTTTCGGCAACACCGGCGAAGATTCCGGCACAGGTGTCTGCTTCACGCGCGATCCCTCCACCGGCGAGAAGACGTTCTTCGGGGATTTCCTGCTCAACGCGCAGGGCGAAGACGTGGTCGCCGGCATCCGCACGCCGCTGCACTTGAGCGAGCTCAAGAAGCTCATGCCCAAGGTCTATCAGCAGCTCGAAAAAGTTCGCGAGAAACTCGAAAGGCATTATCGCGACATGCAGGACATGGAATTCACCGTCGAGCGCGGCAAGCTCTACATGCTGCAGACGCGCACCGGCAAACGTTCGCCCGCGGCCACGTTCCGTATCGCCGTCGACATGGCCAACGAGAAGCTGATCGAAGTTGAAGAAGCACTTGAACGCGTGAAGTCCGAAGACATCGAGCGCCTTTTCTATCCCGTGCTCGACGCGAAAATTCAGCGCTCCGAATTGGCCAACCGCAAAATCGCCGAGGGAATCAACGCCGTGCCCGGAGCGGCGGTCGGCAAGGCCGTCTTCACGGCGCACGAAGCCGAAGAGTGGGCGGCGCGCGGCGAAAAGGTGATTCTGATTCGCCGCGAGACGAGCCCCGAGGATGTCGGCGGCATGTACGTCGCCCAGGGCATCCTGACGGCAACGGGCGGCAAGACCAGCCATGCGGCCGTCGTCGCGCGCGGCTGGGGCAAGTGCTGCATCGTCGGCGCGGAAAAACTAAACATCGACGCCGCCACGAAAAAAATGAGCGTCAACGGCCGCGTGGTGAGCGAAGGTGAATGGATCACGCTCGACGGCGGCGACGGCTCCGTCTACACGGGCGAAATCGGGCTCGTTCGCCCCGAGCCTCCGAAAGCCTATGAAACATTGATGAAATGGGCCGATAAAGTGCGGAAGCTCGGCGTCCGTACCAACGCGGATACGCCGCACGACTCTCGCGCCGCCCGCCAGATGGGCGCCGAGGGCATCGGCCTCTGCCGCACCGAGCACATGTTCTTCAAGGATTTCGAGCATCCCGAAAAGAGCGTCGAACGCCAGCAGGCGATCCAGGAAATGATTCTCGCCGATGACGTCGAGTCTCGCCGCAAAGCGCTCGCGAAGCTGCTGCCATTCCAGCGGCGCGATTTCATCGGCATCTTCGAGGCCATGGACGGATTCCCGGTCACGATCCGCCTCATCGATCCGCCGCTGCACGAGTTCGTTCCGCACGATGCCGATAAGCAAGCCGAGCTCGCGAAGCGAATCGGCATCTCAGCCGAAACCGTCCGCCGCCGCGTCGAACAATTGCACGAGGCAAACCCGATGCTCGGCCATCGCGGCGCGCGTCTTTCGATCACGTTTCCCGAGATTCTCGAGATGCAGGTGCGCGCGATCATCGAGGCCGCCATCGACTGCAAAAAGCGCGGCATTAAAGTGTTACCTGAGATCATGCATCCCCTCGTGCTCGACAAAAAGGAACTGAAAATTCTCGAAGTCGCCACGCGCCGCGTCGCTGACGACATCATTTCACAGTCTAAAGTGAAGCTTGAATATCTTGTCGGCACCATGATCGAATTGCCGCGCGCAGCTCTGCTTGCGGACCAGATCGCGGAGGTCGCGGAATTTTTCTCGTTCGGCACCAACGACCTCACCCAAACCACCATGGGTCTCTCGCGCGACGATGCCGGCCGCTTCCTGCCGGAATATGTCGATCAGGCCAAGGCCGCCATCTTCAAAGACGATCCGTTTCAGACGCTCGACGTCGAAGGCGTGGGCATGCTGATCAAGTGGGCCATCACCAAGGGCCGCGAAACGCGCCCCAAACTCAAGATCGGCATCTGCGGGGAGCACGGCGGCGATTCCGAGAGCGTGAAATTCTGCCACCAAGTCGGCATGAACTACGTCAGTGCGTCGCCGTTCCGCGTACCGGTCGCACGCCTCGCAGCAGCCCAAGCCGTAATCGAGGAAAAGAAAAGGAAGAAAAAGTAGTAAGGGGGTATTGGTAGCGCCGGCGTCCGGGGTAAGGTCAGGTCGGCATTCTCAGGAAGAAATAAACGCCGAGAAATCCGAAAATCGCATCCGGCGCCCACCCGGCGAGCAAAGGCGGCAGCTGTCCGGCCGAACCCATCGCCTCAAATAACGCCGACGTTGCCCAATACACCACGCCAATCCCCACGGCGACCGCCAATCCGCCAATCGCTCCGCGCGTTCCCGTAAGAAACGCAAACGGTGCGCTCAAAAACACGATAATCGCCGCAATCAGCGGAAACGCGAATTTCTTTTGCCACTGCACCGATAGCCGCGCGGTATCGAAGCCGGCCTGCCGCAGACTCGCGATGTACTGGCCGAGCTGCCGCCAGTTCATCTGGTAATACTGGCGCACCTCCCGCCGGAAATAGCTGGGTGGCTCGGTCAATTCAGGCAGCGATGTCGCGGTGAACGGCTCGTAGCGCAGCACGTGCCCATCGGCGTCGAAATCGCGCACCCATCCGCCGGTCAGCACCCAGGCGCTTTCCGTCGGCTCCCATGTGGCGCGCGTCGCGTAGATGCGGCGGCGAATCTGAAACGTCGCCGGATCGAGCTCGAAGACGTTCAAGCCTCCAAATAGCTGCCGGTCGGGATCGAACAGCTCGTAGTTGTAGATCTTCGAGTGCTCGCCGAAAATCCACTGCCGCGCAGGCTCGAGATACGTCTGCGCGGGCTTGCCCTTGATGCGATCGCGCAGCGCGTCCTGCCGCTGGTTGGCGTATGGCAGAAACGTATCGTCGAGCAGAAACATTCCGCCCGCCACGAGGCACGAGCACAGCAGTAGCGGCAGCACGAGCCGGTACATGCTGATGCCGCTCGCCTTCAGCGCGATCACCTCGTTGTTTTTCGCCAGGATCGCCAGCGTCACCAGCGTCGCCACCAGCGTCGCCAGCGGCGCAAGCTGGTAGACCATCAGCGGCACGAGGTAGCGAAAGTAGTTCAGCACCGTCAGCACACCGATGTGGTTGCGCGTGATATCGCCCAGCAGATCGAAGAGCGTAAAAGCGTCGAAGATCAGCACAAACGCGACCAGCAGCACCACCAGGTAGTAGGAAAACTGCTGGAAGAGGTAGACATCGACGAGCATCGGAAACGCCATCGTGCTGCTCGCGCGAGTGTCTCTTTCAATGCGAGCCGCCGCCGTTGCGGACGCGAGCCCGAGCGGCCCATTCGAGATAGGCGTCGCCGCAGCCGCCGGCGCTGGCATCGCCGCGACCCGCCCATTTCCGTTTGCGGCCTGGCTCTTTCGGGCGCGCCGTAACCACAGCGATTCCGCCCATGTAAATAGAGGGTTTTGCTTGCGCACATTTTCGATCCGGCGCAGGAAAAACAGCCCCACAGCGGCCGCCGCGATATCGGCTGCCCATACTCCGAGCCAGGGACTCACGCGCCCGAGCTCAGCCATGTGAATCCCATACACAAAAATGAAGTAGTACCCGCCGATCAGAATGAGCGCGAGAATCAGCCCGGCGGCGCGGCCTCCGCGGCGCGGGCGCACGCCGATCGGCACGCCCAGCAGCGCAAAGATCAAGCACGCCGCGGGAACCGCGATGCGCCGCTGAAACTCGATTCGGCTGTCGCGCCAGTGCGGCCCGTTGTCGGTCAGCAGAGCCATCGTGGGACGCTCCGCCGTCGATAGCGGCGTATTTCGCGCGGCGGTGGTGGCGGCGGAAATATCGACGGGAATGTCGTTCTCGCCGAAGGTCGTCACGTTATACCGATTCGGGTCGCGCGGATCGTATTCGTGCGTGCTGCCGCTGCCCAGATGCAGCTGAATCTGGCCCGCCGATGATCCGCTCATGATGAAGGCGTTCTCGGCGGTGGTCACCGCCGTTTCGTTCGATCCGGGCCGCGAGCCGCTGGCCGTCCGGAAGCCGATCGCCCCCGATGTTGCCAGGAAGACTCCCCGCCATCGCGTTGCGGCGGCTTCCACGTCTTGCACGTATAATACGACGTGCGGAAATCGTTCGTCGAAGACCCGCGGCTGGATCGAAAACGACGCTTGCGACGCGAGGAGCCTATCCTCGAGGCTTCGCAGCGTCCGCAGGGAAGCCGGACTTAGCCAGAATGTCGTGGCCAGCGTAACGCACGTCCCGGCCAGCGCCACGAATCCGATCGGCAGCAGCAGCCGGCGGAGCCCGATGCCCGCCGCGTGCAGCGCCACGATTTCGCTGTCGGCGGACATCCGGCCCAGCCCGATAAGGACGCCGACAAGCACGGCCATCGGCAGCGTAAACGCCAGCGCCGGCGGCAGCGTACACAGAAAGAGCAATGTCACGGTCCCGGCGTTGCCCGAGTGCCGCACCACCAGGTCCATCAGTTGCACGAGCCGCGGCACAAAAAATACGAATGTAAATACGACGAGGCCCAGCAAGGCGTGGGAAACTACTTCGCGGCAAATGTATCGGTCGATCAGGCGCATAGCGAGCGCGGCGTCATTCTAGCATTGAGATGCGCCCAACGAAGAAGAAGCAAATGGCCAGTGCTGTGCAAGGCTTAGCCTTGTAGCGGCGAATGATCTGGCAGCCCTTGTTCTGCCGATGGAAGCGTGGGCCTTTAGGCCCGCGAAAAGGCCTCGTCCTGGAGCGGCTTTAGCCGCGGGCCTTCGCCTTTTAGAAAGTAACGACCCGGGGAGGAAATCGACAGGTGAGTCGCGTCAATCTCGTCATTCTCTGGCACATGCACCAGCCCCAATATCGCGACCCGGCCACCTGCAGCTACCTGCTGCCATGGACGCGCCTCCACGCGCTCAAGGACTACTGGGGCATGGTGAAGATCCTCGAGGAATTCCCGGGCGTTCACGCCACCTTCAATTTCGTTCCGCTGCTCGCCGAGCAGATCGAGGAATACGCCAGCGGCCAATTCAAAGAGCCGTGGTTCGACATCGCGTTTACGCGCGCCGAAGAGCTCAGGCCCGACGAGAAGCGCGAGGCCCTCGAGCGCGCCTTTCAGGTCAACGACAATTTCCTCTATCGCTGGCCGCGCTTCGCCGAATTGCAATCGCTGTGGCGCTCGGCGGGTGTTGAGGCGTGCGTCGCCCACTGGGACGCGCGCGACTGGCGCGACCTTCAGGTCCTCTCGCAACTCGCCTGGATGGACGAAGAGTATCTCGCCCACGATCCCGCCGTCCGCGCCATCTCGGAAAAGGGTCGCGATTTCGACGAGGAAGACAAATCTGTCCTCCTCGACAAGCAGCGTGAGTTACTCGCGGCCGTCCTCCCCGAATATCGCCTCGCGGCCGCGCGCGGCCAGATCGAGATCTCGACGACCCCGTATTACCATCCGATTCTGCCGCTGCTCTGCGATACCGATATCGCGCGCGTCGCGAATCCACACACGCCGCTGCCGCAGCCTCCCTTCCGCTATCCTCAAGACGCTCGCGAGCAGCTCCTCCGCGCGCGCCAATTCCACGAGCGCACATTCGGTCAGCCGCCCGTCGGGCTGTGGCCGTCAGAGGGCTCCGTCTCCGATCAGGCTCTCGAAATCGCCATGGATCTCGGCTTCAAATGGTTCGCCACGGACGAAGGCGTCCTCGGCCGCACGCGCAACATCGGTTTCTGGCGCGACCCGGCCGGCTATCCCGAAAATGGCCCCGAGCTGTACAGTCCGTGGCGCTTCGAGCGCAACGGCAACGCGATGAGCGGCTTTTTCCGGGATCACTACATCTCGGATCTGGTCGGCTTCGTCTACAGCCGCATGGGCGCGGAAGCCGCGGCCGACGATTTGCATCGCCGCATTCGCGCGATCGGCGATCGCGAGCCCTACGGCCGCACCGCCACCGTCAGCGTGATTCTCGATGGCGAAAACGCCTGGGAGTATTACCCGGAGAACGGCCGCGAATTTCTCCGCCAGTTTTACCGCCGCATCCAGAGCGATCCGGAAATCAACGCGCTGACGGTCAGCGAAGCGATCGAGGCCTGCCAAACCAGCCGCGTCTCGAGGGAATTTTCCCGGCATCGTGGATCAACGCCAATTTCGATGTCTGGATCGGCCACGGCGAGGACGTCCGCTCGTGGGAACTCCTCCGCGACGCGCGCGAAGCCTACGAAAGCGCCGCTGCCCGTGCCGCGCGCCTGCCCTCCAAGCGCGTCCCCCCGGTGAAATTCAACGAAGACGGCCACGGCAAGCGCGCCTATGACGCTCTCCTCGCCGCCGAAGGCAGCGACTGGAACTGGTGGTATGGCCCCGAGCACGGCTCTGCAAACGACGCGGAATTCGACGCGCTCTACCGTAAGCACCTAACCGAGGTTTACAACGCGCTCGGCGAGTCCGCGCCCGACGCGCTCGCCCATCCGATCAAGCGCGCCCCCGAGCGTGGCCGCCGCGAGCCCCCCTCCGCCTACCTCGACGTGAAAGTCGACGGCCGCGAGAGCAGCTACTTCGAATGGCTCGGCGCCGGTTTCTATGCCACCGACCGCCGCAGCTCCGCGATGCACGGCCGCCAGTACGTGCTCGGCGATTTCTACTACGGCTTCGCGCCCTCGCAATTTTTCCTGCGCGTCGATCCGATCGCCGAAGCCATCGCCGAGATGTCCGAATTCCAGCTGCGGCTCACGATGTGGGATTCGCGCGAAACGCGCATCACGCTCAGCGTCGATCAGGGACGCCTCGGCTATATCGTCGAGCAGGGCGGCGTCTGCCTGCTGCATCCCGAGTCGGTTCTTTCGGCCGCCTATAGCAAGATCGTCGAGATTTCTCTCGCGCGCGAGCTCTTCGATCTTCGCGGCCGCCGCGAACTCCTGCTCAGCGTCGCCCTCTGGAGCGGCGGCCTCCCCGTGGACGTCCTCCCCGTCGAGGGCATGCTCGGCATCGCCCTCGGCGAAGAAAATTACGCCTGGAGCCCGGAATAGCGGCCACCACATCCTTCGCTTCCGCGCGGGTGCTCGCCCGGTTTTCGCTCGTAGGGGCGGGTTTGAAACCCGCCCCCTGCCGAGACGTTAATTGGCTTGATCGGACAACGCGGATTGTTCATCCGGTTCGACAGGCAGAGGCAGACTCATCTCGATCGTTGTGCCGCGCTCGCTCGATCGAATGCCGAATTTACCACCCATATTGCTGACGCGCTCGCGCATTCCGGCGATCCCCACGCCGGGAAGGTGCGTTCCCGTCAAGAATCCGGTCAAAATGTCGGCCGGTATTCCGCGTCCTTCGTCGGAGACTTCGAGTATCACTTCTTCCGCATCGCTCGCCATGCTGATTCGCGCCGTCTTGCTGCCGGAGTGCCGGTGGATATTGGAGAGCGCTTCCTGAATCACTCGGAATATCGCGGCCTCGATTTCGCCGGGTAGCCGTCCCAATCTATCGGGGGCGTCCAACTGCACGCGCACTCCGCTGCGCTCGGAGAAACCCTCCGCATACCACGAAAGGGCGGAGAGAAGTCCCATCTCGTCCAGGAGTGGAGGATGCAGGAGATACGACATCGTCCGGATCTCGGCAAGGCACTGCTCCGCCATCTGTCTTGAGTCGGCGACTCGGGAAACCCATGTGCTGGAGTTTTCGCGCAGGCATGCGTCCAGATTCATCTGAATGCCGGAAAGATACTGCCCGGCGCTATCGTGCAACTCGCGAGCGATGCGCCTGCGTTCCTCGTCTTGGAGAATCAGCAGTCTCGCCGAAAGCTGCCGCAGTTGTGATGTCCGCGCACGCACCAGAGACTCGAGCGCATCGTGGCTCTTTTGCAGTTCAGCCTCGCTTCGTTTGCGCGAAGCGATTTCGATCTCTCGCTGCCGAAGCGCCTCATCCTGAGTTCGGATGGCCTCCTCGAGATCCTCTTGTGTCGTCCTGAGTTCTATCTCGGTCGTCCGCCGCTGCGAGATTTCCGCTTCTGCCTGATCTCTGTAGTTCTGCGCGGCCTCTAATGAGTGCATCAGCCCCAGCGCGGAGCTGGCAAAGTCGGCGAGTTCGTTCATGATTCGAACGCTTTCCGCGTGGAAGCTCTTTCCTTCTTCGTGCGTCACAATCCAGAGCACAGCCGGCGCCCCGAAACTCGGAGGAACCGGAACCACCAGCGTTTCGACGATCGGAACTTCTACGGTCTCTTTCAAATATTCAAAGCGCCCGGCCGGATGCGCAAATCGCTGCGGGGAATTCTGATCGAGACAGAGCCCCGATGGGCTGAAGTGCCGAGGCGAAACGCCGCCGACAGAGTGCTTCAGTCTGCCGGCCATGTTGGTCCAGCGAAAAACCAGTTCACCGTTGGGAAGAGTTTCGAGAACGCTCAACCCGGAGGTGTCGGCATTGCAAAGCGGAAGCGCCTCCTCGAGCAATTGATCGATCAGTCCGTGCGGATTCGTAGCCAGCGTTCGGGCAAGGACCGCGAGAGCTCGTTTTTCCTCTTGCAGGCTCGGCGGATGGATAACCATCTGATGGAGCTTCTTGGCGACGGAGATTTCCTCTCGTCCAAGCGCGTCATCGGAAGAATGCGAGGAGAACGAATCCGGCAAGCGCCTTTCCCGTTCGGGATATTCGAGGTCGCTCATGGTTGCTCCGTATCGTTACACTACGGCGAGGACGCAGTGTAAAAGCGCCGCTTCCCAAATACTGTTCACTTTTGGACAATTCCAGTGGGGTCAGTTGGAAGGGATGTGGAACACTTCCTCGGCGTTCGTCTGGTACAACTTCTTCTTGTCCGCGTCGCCGATCGGCAGCTCATCCGTAACCCGCACCTCTTCCGGCACGAACTGATACGGGTAGTCCATCGCATAGAGCACGCGATCCACGCCGAGCACCTGCTGGCAATACAGAATCGGCGGCTCCCAGGCCATACCGCTCGTCGTCACCCAGACGTTTTCCTTCAAGTAATCGCTTGGCCTCTTGTTCAGCTTCTTCACGTTCGGATAGCGGCCCGACGCGACGTTCGCGCGATGAAAGAAATCGAGCCGGAAAAACCAGTAGGGAAGCCCTTCGCCGAGATGTCCCACCACCATGCGCAGCTTCGGGAATTGGTCGAAAACGCCGCTCAGGATGATCCGCAGCAAATGCAAACTCGTCTCGACGGCAAAGCCGTAGATCGCGCCTTCGAGTCCCCACTCCGCAAACGGCGCGTACATGTGCCGCGAAGGGGTGCTCGGATGCAGGTAGACCGGCACATCCAGCGCCTCCGCCGCCGCAAAAATGTCCCAGAACTTCGGATCGTCCAGGTATTCGCTGTGCGTGTGCGAATTGATGATCGCGCCCTTCAGGCCCAGCGTTCGGACGGCACGCTCCAGTTCCTTCGCCGCGCCGCCGGGATTCTGCGGCGCAATCGCGGCGAGCCCGGAGTAGCGGTCCGGATGCTTCCGAATCGCCTCGGCCAGTTGATCGTTCGAGGAAATCGCCAGAGCCGTCGCGGTGTGACCGTCGAAAATCTGCACGCCCGGATTCGTCAGCGAAAGGACTTGCCGCGCGATGCCGGTCGCATCCATATCGCGCAGTCGCTGCTCGCCCAGATCGGCGATGCGCGAAGCGATGCCCTGCGCCCGCGGGCTCGGCCCCAGAAAATATCCCCACTGCCCGACGAACCCGGGATCGAGATTGTGCCCCTCCCGCAGCAGTGCGCGCCAGCGCTCGAGCAATTCGGGCGTCGCAAACGCCTCTTCCGTCGCGATCCGCAGGTACGGCGCTGGATTGTCCACTGGATTTTTCGCCGAGCCGGAGCTCACTTCGGAAGGCCCATCGCGTCCGCATACGCTTTGCGCACTTCGCTGGGCTGACCCGCCTGAAATACGTAGTCGGTCAAATGCCCGCCGGCGAGCGGATGCTTCGCGGTCTGTTCGAGCGTCATGCCCTCCACCAGATTCTTCCGGTCGGCGATCGGCAATCCGATGCAGCGATTGATCTCCGCGTCGCGCACCACCGCCTTGGGATCCTCGCCGCGCGCGATGCCCTCGATGTCCTTCAAGAACCGTTGCCGCATCATGATGATGCCCGCATCGCTCGTCCCGAGATGTTCCTGCGTGCGATCTGGGATCACGCCTTGTCCGACCCACGCAACGAAATCCTGATTCATCACGTGGCTCGAAATCAGCCGCCCCGTGTCCGCATCGCGCACGGGTCCGCGCCAGGCTGGAATCTGCTCCTGGACGTACGGCTCGCGCTCCTTCGGCACGCGGCTGAAGCACCACGTCACGCTCAGCGTGTTCTCATCGTCGATCGGGACGCGCCACTCGAAATGATCGCCGGTAAAAAGCGCGTTAGGCCACAGGCACACGCGCCCGACCTTCCACATCGGGTCGTCCTCGCTCATCCCCTCGCGAATTCGCCGGTAGACGATCCCGTAATCGAACTCCTCGAACGCCAGCTTCAGATGCCGCGGCGAATACGGCCCCATCTTGTCCTTCAGCCGCACGCTCCAGTTCATGTGCATCCACTCGAAGTGCAGCGGATCGACGGAATTTTCCTGGCACTGGAACCAGTTGCACGGCACGTCGGCGAAAACAATCTGCACGAATCCGTTCTTCCATGTGAACGGCTCCCACGTCGGCACCAGCGGCGCGGGCTCCGGCCCGAGGTACGCCCAGATCAGGCCCGCCTTCACTTCGACGGGATATGCCGCAATGCGCACCTTTTCGCGGAAACGCGCCTCCGGCTGCGCCACATCCTCGTAAGGCTGCTCCAGGCAGCGGCCGTCCCGATCGAAAAGCCAGCCGTGGTAGTTGCATCGCAGTCCGCACTGCTCGACGAATCCATACGACATATCCGCGCAGCGATGCGGACAGTGCCGCCCCACGAGCCCATAATTTCCGCTGAGATCCTTATACAGCGTGAGGTCTTCGCCCATCACCCGCACGGGCTTGATCGACTCGTTGTCGAACTCGCTCACGCCGGCAATCGGCATCCAGTAGCGCCGCAGCAGTTCGCCCATCGGCGTGCCGCGGCCCACCTGGGTCAGAAGTTCGTTCTTGGCAGGCTCAAGCATCGGACGGGCGGCATTCTATACCCAACGCCGCCCCGCCCCCAAGCGGCGGTTCAGCCGCCGTCTTGCTCGAGTGTCACAATCACCGGCAGCCCCGCCTCGATCAGCATCGCGAATTCGATCGGAACCGAAAGCTGTATATCGTACGAACCGTACGCTCGCGAGACACCGTGGTCCATCTCCACCTGGATCACGCAGTGAACCGGATTTCCGTTGTGCGTTGTGGGTTGAACGCTCTTGCATAGCCCCGTAAGACACACTTTGACCATCTTGCCCTCGTTTTCGTTGCGCTGAGTCGGGTGTCCATCGACACCTCGCCCAACGAAACGTCCCGTGCTTCGGGTGCTGGGGCAGATAGACTTGGGGGCCCTATTTGACAGGAAGCAGTCTAGCGGCAGTAGCTGCTTGGAGTATGGGCGCTTCGCGAAGGATCACAAGCGAATTCGGCGGCTTGCATGCGTAGGGCGTTGTGTCCAATCCACAAAGTCAGCTGTCCTTTCGTACTCTTCCTCTTTTGGCCCTGATTTCTTACAACATCCTCATCCGCTTAGTCTGGAGATGGCCATATGACGATTTGCCAAAAAGTCTCCCTTTGTCTCGCCCTAAGTACCGTATTTCTCATAAGCTCCTGCGGACGCCCGCGGGTCCTCGCAAACGACGATTCTGCGCGCTTGGCCGAAATCGCCCGCAACTACGCTGAGGGCGGCCATCTCGGCGGAACGCCTTCGACCGCACCCGCCGCAAAGCAGCAAATGCCCACCTTCAGCGACATAATCGCTGATCACGAAGAATTCGACTACCAAAGCCAGATGATGATGTATCTCGTGCGCAAGGATTACGACCACCTCGATCAGGCCGAGCGGGACGCCAGACTCAACAGAGCGAGATTCAGGGGTGGCTCATGGAAGCTCTGGGACTTTTACGATGGTGTGAGCAAGCCTCCGACAGGGGACCAAGCCACCGACGACGATTGGGACGGCCAAATTGCGGCACTGAAAGATTGGGTCGCCGCCAAGCCTGAATCCGCCGTGGCCCGAATCGCACTTGCGGAGGGGTACGTGAATTTCGGTTATTACGCCCGGGGCACCGGATACGCAGATTCGGTGTCGGACGAGGGCTGGAGGCTCTGCCACGAGCGGGTTGATATGGCCGCGTCCGCCTTAGTCGACGCCGCTAAACTGAAAGAAAAAGATCCTTACTGGTACTCCGTGATGCAGGACGTGGCGCTCTTTCAGGGATGGGACAAGTCGCAGGCAAAGGAACTCCTCGATGCGGCGCTTGCGTTCGAGCCAACCTACTACCACGTCTATCGCCAGTACGTGAATTTCCTCCTGCCAAAGTGGTATGGAGAGCCCGGCGAAGCCGAGGCATTCGCCGAGCAGGCTTCCGATCAGATCGGCGGGCAGCAGGGAAACTTCATATATTTCGAGATGGCCACCACGATCGTATGCGGATGCAATTCAGATGATGATGCGGTTCTGCAAAATCTATCGTGGCCGAAAATCAAGGAAGGTTACGCCGTGATGGGCCAGCTGTACGGCTACTCGCCCCTCAAAATGAACCGTTTCGCATATCTAGCGGCCCTCGAGCGCGACAAACCGGCAGCCGAGCAGGTATTTGCGGCGCTGGGAGACAATCGAGACAAGAGCGTGTGGCACAGCGACCTGGACTTCCAAAATGCCCGCGCCTGGGCGGTAGGCCAATAGATAAATTCGCGGCGAGCTAACCTGATTTAGTTGCCCTTTTCCTGAGCCACGCTTATATCCGTGCCCGCAAGGGGGTAGTGCAGTTGTTCCCACCGCGTGAGGCCGCCCTCGAGCGCCTTCACCTTGGCAGGATCGTAGCCCAGCTGCTGCATCTCCAAAACGAATGGTGCGCTATCTTCCTCGTGCGGGCAATCGCAGTAAAACACGACCAGTTTATCGCCCGGCAGCGCACTGAGCGTGTCATCCGCCGCCCGAGCATCCGTCGTGGGGTCGTACGTGATGTTGACCGCTCCCTGAATATGCTCGGCGCCGTAACTGATCGAATCATCCGTGTCGACGATCACCACGTCTTTCTTGTCCTTGATTTGTCGCTCCACTTCCTCGGCCGTAATGCGCGGCGCCTTCGGAAAAGGCAACGCATCCTTCGCGGATGCCGCGGCATCGTGGTCCGCTTTCTGCTGCGAGTCTTTCGCCGCAGTCTGCGCGGAAAGCCCCGTAGGCATCAGCATCAGCGATCCCACCACGAAGCTCGCCACCCCGAGGAATTGCGCCTTCATCTCCGCTCCTTCGCGGTGCAAGCACGGAGCGCGCCTGCGCCCCGTGCACACCGCCGACCAACCTCTATTTTACATCCATTCGTCGATCTTCACGCCCCGGCGTATGCCGTAGTCCGTGACGAACCACATGGTCTGCACTCCTCCGCCGGCCACGATCACATGGATCGCCCGCGGGTTGGTGAACGGCTTGATCAGCGCGTCATCCGGCAGTTTCCTCCAGCTTGCGTAAGGCTCGAGGCCTTGCAGAGCCAGCGGCACAGCCGTGCTCTGAATCACGCCGTTGCCCCAATACGACCCGGCGGTCTTCTGGATGTTCTGCGAGAACCACTCGCTCAGCTGTTCCTTCGTCTGGAACCCGTGCGTGTCCTTGAGCAGCCCGGCCACGGTTGGGTCGATCACGACGGTCGCCGACGATCCCGATGCGCAGAACGAGCTCATGTAATCGCGCATCAGGTAGTGGGTCGGATAGATGCTCTGGCTCGCTCCCACGCTCGCGATGGCGCTCCAGCCGGTCCCCACCGTCAGGACGTTCTCGGTCGGCTTGAAGCCCATCTGCGCGTGCAGCGGCTGCCATCCCTCCGGCAGTGACGCCTCATTCTCGCCATAGCACATATTGTTGTACTGCGCCGTGTTGCCCAGCGTTTCCCAGGCGTTCACGTTGTTGCGCAGGTCGCCCGCCGTCTTCGACATGATCGTGAAGGCGCGTCCGACCACCGCATTCGACCGGTTGTACGGCCCCATCGCGTTGGTCCCGCAATTGAACTTCAGCTTGTCGCGGATCGGCCCGCTCACGATGACCATATTCGCCATCGAACTGGTCGAGTTGCCGAAAGGCGCCTGCGTCGCGAGCGCGAGGATTACCGGAAAATGCTCCGGCGATGCCCCGGCCATCACGGCGCTCACCGCCACTTTCTCGACGGTCAGTGGCCGCGCCCCGCCGGTGATGTTGATCGTCTTGATCACCTCATCCGGCTTGTGGCTCGTCCCCTTGAGCATCTCAGTGACGCGCTTTTCGGTTGGAAGGATGATCGTGTTGAAATCGGTCCATTCCTTCTCGTCGAACATCACGCGCAGGTTGTCTTCGGTGGCGGGCGGAAGCAGCCTCGGCTCCATCGATTCCTCGGGCGGTGCGCCCGAGATCTTTTCTTCGGCTGTCAGAGGATCGGTCAGTGCACCAATCACGGCGGTCATCAACGGCCGCCCGCTCAGCATGTCCTTGCCCGTCACATATCCCACGTCCACCGCGCGTGGTTGCCCTGTGAAAGGAAATGGCACCGACACATACCGGATCGGCATGCCCGTCTGATATTTGGCCACGTACCCGGTTGCGTAATGCACGATGTTTGAGGAGGCAATACCAATGGCGGGAATCTTGCAAACCATCTCAATCTGTTTCGCCCAGCGGCTCACGGCCGCGCAGCAGCCGTTTCAACCAGCGACGCCCACAATCGCAGCATCGGCCTTGCTGGCCGTGATGTCCTTCAGTAGCCCGGGATCGGCGCCGAACATCCCCTCCGCCGTAACCTTCACCTTCGTTGTGACGCCGGTGTAGTGCTTCTGCAACCACTCCGTCATCGCTTCGTAGAAGTAGTTCGCCGCATCCGGCCCCTCCCACGAAAGGTTGACCATGTAGATCGACTTGGCGTTCAGCGTATCGAGCGGCGCCACCAGCGGCACCCGTTCCGCCAACTTCCCGGCAATCGCAGGGTTCATTACGGTAATCAGATCGCCCGCGTTTCCGTCAGATGACGCCACCCCGGGCCCGACTCTTCTCAGCGCTAGCAGGGAATCCCGCCAATACCGCCGGGCTGATCCCCAGAAATCTCAATACTTTTCGTCTATCCATTTTGTTGTCCCCCCTTCTTACCGCATCCTACTCCAATCCGCCGCCCCAGGCGTCGACTTTTCACGCGAATGGTACGTCGCGCGGCACGGTTCCATCGGCGCCTCGGCCTTCGCCTTCGTAGCGGCTCGCTCCTGATCGTGCAAATGGCCACCTCCGCGGGTTTGCTTTTGAATTTATGTAGCTCACCCCGCTTTCCCGGGGTGAGGCTTTTGCCGCGTCGCGATTCGCATGAGAGTCGTACCCTCCCCGCAAGCGTTGCGAAATATGCCCTTGCCGCACTGATCCAGCGTTTCGCACCGGCACTTCCGCATCATCCTTTTCAGTAAACGCCGCACTTCCTTGATGCCGTCCATCAAGCTGTCCAGCTCCGCCAGCTTTCGCCGCGACAGCCTTTGCCAGCGCTCCGACGCCCGCGTCGCATTGCCAAAGCCGAAAAACAGTTGCCTGATTTCGTCCAGCGTAAAACCAAGCTGCCGCGCGCGCTGAATGATGGCCAGCCGGTAGAGCGCCGTCGCGTCGTAACGTCGTTGTGTACTCACGCGTTGCGCGGGCGGAAGCAGCCCAATCTGCTCGTAATAGCGAATCGCGGACGGCCGGAGCCCGACCTGCCGCGCCACTTCGGAAATGTGCAGTGGAGGCATGCCGGCATTCTAAGCCAGTGCCAGGCCGCCGGCCATATCGAAGTTCGGTTCTGATACTCCTTGACTTAAAGTCAACTTGAAGTTGTACGGTTTCAGTCGTCCCGCTTCTGCACGGCAATGCGGGCCCAAGGAGGATTTATGAAACCATTCCACTATGTCTTGGCGGTCGCGGTTCTGCTCACCGCTTGCGGCGCGGCCCGCGCACAAGAAAGCCAGCCGGCGCCGATCCACACGGTCAGCCAGGCTCTTGATTTCTGGATCACCAACACCGAAAACGAGGTCGTTCCCGCGGCCGACGCCATGCCCGAGGAGAAATACTCCTTCGCGCCAACCGCTGGCGAGTTCACTGGCGTCCGCACCTTCGCCCAGCAGATCAAGCACCTCGCCGCCAACAATTACCGCATGGCCACCTACATCCTGAATCAGACTCCCACGCCCGATCAGAAGTCCGAGACCGGGCCAGACGCAGTCCAATCCAAAGCCCAGATCATGGACTACCTCAAAGGCTCATTCGCGGCCCTGCATCGCGCGATGGCTGCAATCAACCAGCAAAACATGCTCGAACAATTGAAGGCCTACCCAAGCCCCAAGCAGAAGACGCGCCTTCAGCTGGCCGTGGACGTGGTCGCGCACTCGAGCAATCACTACGGTCAGATGGTCGAATACCTGCGCATGAACGGCATCGTTCCGCCGGCGAGCCGTTGAGGCGTGGCAAAAGCACGTGCTAATTTGCTTTGAAGGGGTGTAGACCCTGTCCGCTCCGAGGTGCCTGGGGCGCTCGTCAGGTCGAACGAAATCGCTCGACTGGCCGAGCGCTTAGCGCATTCTTCGCTTGAGCGAAGACGCGAAGCGCAAAACGGTGGAAGCGCCGGCCTTCAGGCCCTCGAAAAGCCCACGCAACGAAATGGGCTTTAGCCCCGGATCCTCCGTCTTTTATGGGGGTAGACCTCGCCTGCCCTGCCGTGCCTAATCTGCCAAGGAACCTGCCCTTTCGTACTCTTCCTCCGCGCGCCACCATGCCTTAAAACAATCACGAGATTACCCCCGGGAGGGAAAACCAATGCCCAAATGGGCGCGCGTTCTCATAGTTCTAGGCTCTCTTTCCCTCGCGGCTGTCGCGTATCTCTATTTCTTCGGTCCGCAGACCTTTTCTGCGTTTCTCGTCCGAGACTGGGCTCGCAAATTGCCTGACATTGAGAAGACGCCGATACCGCTTTCGGATACATCGGTTTCCGCCACGCCCCACACCAAGATTTCGTATTTTGGCTACGAACTCGAATTGCCTTGGGACGATGTGGACGAAGCGAAAAGCAAAACCGGTGGCTCGATCCGCCTGACCGCCTTTCGATCCGGCAATGCGTTTTGGTTCTCGACCTTCCCGCCGAAGAACTTCGTGAATCTAATCATGAAGGAAAGCAAGCTTGACCCGCAGCACTTTCGGCTCATCTACGGCGACGAAGCTTCCGAATCCGACTACGGCTTCTACAAGGAAATGCTCGGAACCACTCCCTCGCGGATTACGCCGTTCATTTCGCAGCGAGAGGCAGTCGCCGGTCAGATGTTGCTTCTCTTTAAGGGCATTTCCATGCCCAAAGCTGAATCGGGCATCTTCTCTATTCAGACGCCGGATTTTCGCGGATTCCAATTCGAGAACCCGCAGGCCCGACCATTCAGAGTCACCGACGAGCTCTACTCGAGCGACGGCGGCATCGATCTGATGTTCATTCAGAAGATCGATGGCAGCACCCCCGAGATCTCTCAGCCTGAAATTAACCGCGTCGTCCAAAGCATCCACAAGGTCCCAATCCAATCCGCGGCGCTTGTCAGGTCGAAATAACATTGTTCGACTGGCCTGGCGCTTAGCGCATTCTTCGCTTGAGCGAAGGCGCGAAGCGCAAAAACGGTGGAAGCGTGGGCCTTCAGGCCCTCGAAAAGCCCACGCAACAAAATGGGCTTTAGCCCCGGGCTGCTCTTTGCCCGCGCCCACACCGAAATAACACGGATTGACTTGCGGAGCCATTTAGCGCGATAGTTCACGCGTTCCCTTTGTAGGGAATTGCCTCACCACTACTAATCGCAGTCGGCTCGGCTGTACTTGAGCCGCCCAACCCGGAAACGCCGCCGTTTCCGGAGGAGGGCCTAAATGAGCAGGAAATTGCCGTGGCTGTGCGTTCTCGCCGTCTGTCTTCTGGCGCTCGCCGGGAGTCTCCTCTTCGCACGAAAGATTTCCGCCTATCGCTCTGCAACGCTGCGCGCATCCGCAAAATTGGTCGCGAGAACGCCGGCTCGCGACTTCGCCGCCCGAAGTGCGCCCGGCCGTGACGCTTTCCCGGCCGCGGGCAAGGGCGCCGCAAATCTCGCCCGCCAGTCCCCCTTGTCGTTGCCCTTTGCCTTCGAGCCCAACCTCGGCCAGGCGGATTCCCGCGTCGCATTCATTGGCCGCGGCAAGGGATTGACAGTATTTCTCGAAAGCCGCGAAATCGTGGTGCAGATGGCCGCAACATCGTTCGCCGCGCGCACTCGAACCTCGCGCCGTCCGCGCACGATAACCATGCGCCTCGCCGGCGCACCCGGCCTCGCATGGCAGGGCCGCGAAAAGCTTCGCGGCGAAACCAACTACATCCTCGGCAACAATCCGCGCCGCTGGCACACCCACGTCCCGCATTTCGCCGAAGTCGGCGCGAGAAACGCGGCCCCGGGCGTGGGCATCGTCCTCTATGGCAACGACGAAGGCGTCGAATACGACCTTCGCGTCGCCCCGGGCGCCGATCTCTCGGCGCTGCGTTTCAAAATCTCCGGCGCGGACGCTAGACGCCTCGCACCGAACGGCGACATTCTCCTGAAAGCCGGCGAGGGCGAGCTCCGCATGAAAAAGCCCGTCGTGTTTCAAGAGCTAGCACAGTCCGCCGGCGCAAATGCCGCTCGCAAGCGCCAGATCGCTGGCGCCTACATCCTCGAAGCGGACGGCTCACTCGGCTTTCGCATCGGCCCGCACGATCCTCACGCCGCGCTGATCATCGATCCATCGCTCTCCGTTGCCTACGCCACATTCCTCGGGGGCAACGGCGCGGACGTAGCGGCAAGCGTCGCGCTCGATGGCGCGGGCAAAGTGTACGTCGCCGGCACCACCACTTCGCCCGGCACGTTCCCGGGTACGTTTCACACCCTTGGTCCCGGCGGCGGCGCATCCGAATTCTTCGTCGCCAAGATCGATCCGACCATCACCGGCGCAAACTCGCTCGTCTATCTCACGTTCCTCGGCGGCAGCCAGACCCAGGCCGGCGGCCTGATCGCCGTCACCAGCAGCGGCAGCGTCGCAATCACCGGCGCCACCACATCTCCGGATTTCCCGGTCACCGATTCGACGCTGCCAACAAACGCGCTCACCAGCGGCATCGGCAACGACGTGGCCGTCAGCGAAATCGGCCCTTCGGGCAGCACGCTCGTCTTCTCGACGCTCTTCGGCGGCAGCGGCGCGGAATCGCAAAACGGAACCGGTGCGATCGCGCTCGATTCCTCCGGCGATGTCTACATCGCGTCCGATACGAACACCACGTCGCTCGACGCAACCTCCGCCGACCTGCCCGTCACAACCGGCGCGTACTCGGCCACGTGGGACGGCGATGAGAGCGACGGCTTTCTCGCCATCTTCACGCCCCCGGCGCAACCCGGCGCCGCGGCGACCCTGAAATACTGCTCGTATCTCGGCACCAACGCGCTCGCGTTAGTCACCGTCGGCGGCATCGCCGTGGATCCCACCGGCAGCGCCTACATCGCCGGAGGCGCGCAAAACGCCACGACCGCCTTTCCATACACAAACGCGTTTCAAACCGCGTACGGGGGAGGCACGTCGGATGCCTTCCTGATGAAGATCTCGCCGCAGTCCCAAGGCACCGTCGATCTGGTCTACGCGACGCTGCTTGGTGGCAGCGGCACCGATCAGGCGCTCGCGGTAGCGCTCGACTCGAACTCGAATCCCAGCGCGTACATCACCGGCGCAACGGACTCGACCGATTTCCCCACGGAAAGCCTGTTGGCCGGGTTCAGCACGAGCCTCAACCCAAACGCGGCCGCGAACGCCTTCCTCGTGGTCGTCGGCCAAAGTGCCACAGGACAAACCTCGCTGCTCTATTCCACCTACATCGGCGGATCGGCCGCCGACGCTGGGCAGAGTATCTCAGTCATCGCGTCCAACGAGGTCTACGTCGGCGGCACCACTACGTCGTGGGATTTTCCATGGCACGACAACATTCAGCCGTTCAACGGCCAGCAGGTCGCCTTCGTCGCAAAGTTTGACCCCACGTCCGCCGGCGCGGCGTCGCTCGCGTACGCCACGCCGCTCGGCGGCACGTCTTCCGCAAGCCAAAGCGGAGGCGCCGCCGGAAATGCGGTCGCGGTGAATTCAACGGGTGCCGCAAATCTCGTCTATCTGGCGGGCGCCACCACCTCGCCCGATTTTCCCACTGCCATCACATCGAGCGGCGGCTCGCTCAATGGCAGCCAGCCTGTCTGCTCGAGTTGCTTGGTTTCGCCGCCGGCAACGGACGCCTTCCTCGCCGAACTACAGGAAAATTCAACGCTCGCGCCTGCGGTAAGCTTCAGTCTGCCGCGCTTGAATTTTTTCAGCTCGGAAACGCAATACCTCGGCCTCACGAACACGGGCGAATCACCTCTCGATATCACCACGGTCACGCTCGCCGGCCCCAATAGCGCGGACTTCTCGCTCTCGGGCCAATTGGCATGCACGTCGCAGCCTCTCAACCCGGGCGGATCGTGCCCTTTCTCCGTTGATTTCTCTCCGTCGGGAGCCGCCTATGAGACGGCGGTGGTGCGCGTAACGGACAACGCGCCCGGCAGCCCGCAGGAATTCGAACTGCTCGGCGTTGCGCCGGGATTAGCGGCTTCGCCCGTGAGTGTGAGTTTTCCCGCGCAAGCAGTGGGCGCCCCGAGCGATCCGCAGCAAGTCACGTTCACGGTGGTCAGCCCCGTGAAGCAGACCATGACGATCGACGCTGCGCCTTCGCTTGGCGGCGCGAATCCCGGCCAGTTCCAGCTCGCAGCGGGCGGCAACGCTTGCATGGTCGGCGCACAGATGAATCCCACCAGCAGATGCAGCGTGAGCGCCGTTTTCGTGCCGCAGTCGGCAGGCTCATTTCAGTCTGAAATCGACGTTCTCGTATCACTTCAACGGCAGCCCGGAGCAAGAACTCGTCGTGCCCCTCACTGGAAGCGCCTCCGTAGCTCTGTCCGCCTCGGTTTCGGTCGTGTCCAGCGTCAACTTCGGCAGCCAGCTCGCGCAGAGCGCGGGAGCGCCGCAGCCGATCACAATCACAAACAGCGCCACCGGATCAAATGCGGGACCGCTCACATTCACCGGTGTGAGCGTGAAAGGCCCGAGCAGCAGCGACTTCGACATCGCAAGCAACACCTGCTCGTCCGCCAGCACTTCGCCCGGCGGCACGTGCACGGTTCAAATCGCATTTCGGCCGCTGCAAGCGTCCACCTGCGGCACGGAATCCACAAGAAACGCCACGCTGTCGCTCAGCGACAACGCGCCGGGCAGCCCGCAAAGCGTCGCGCTCACGGGCACGGCCGAGGATTTCTGCTTCAGCGCTCCGTCAGGCCAGGCAGCAAGCGCGCCCATCACGCCGGGTGAGACCGCGACCTACAACCTGCAGGTAAACTCGTCGGCGGGATTCACCGGCAGCGTCGCCCTCGCCTCCTGTTCGGTTGCGCCGGTAGACGCGCCTGCGCCGACACTGGCGACGGATGCGCCAGCGTGTGCGCTGTCGGCCTCAACCGTGAACGTCACTCCAACGGCGGCCGGCTCGTTCACCGTGAACGTCACAACCACCGCGCCAACGCCCACGTCGACGAGCTACGTTCCGCGCAAGCAGCCGCCCAGCGCCGCTCCACCGAATTCTCTGGCGCTCGCCACAATCTTGGCGGCCATCGCGATCCTGATCGCGGCTTCACGGGCGAAAAAACACAGGCCGGGCTTCGTCCAAGCCGTGCAGGCCGGCGCACTCCTTCTGGTGCTCGCCGCAGGCCTCGCCGCGTGCGGAGGCGGCAGCAGCGATCCGCCAGCCGCGGACCCAGGCACGCCGCTCGGAACGTACACAATCACGGTCACCGCAACGGTGACCGTATCGTCGACCACCGTAAGCCGAACAATCCAGCTCCCGCTCACAGTGAATTAGTGGAGCGGTTTGCGGCAACGCGAGCGTAGCTTTTGCCTTTCTGGGTGCCCCATCCTCGCGCAGTTTGCGAGGGTGGGACCTCCGCGTCACCTAGCGCGACACTTACCCTGTAATCGCAGCGAGCAGCCCATTCGATCGCTTTGCGTCTTTGTAGCCGCTTCGATTTCCAAAGGCGTGCTTTCCCTCTGACTAATCTCACCCGATTCTCTTCGCCATCGCATAAGCATCGACGCCGCCGGGATAGTAGCCCTCGCGCGTGCCGCGAATCCGATACCCATGCTTCTGCCAGAAGGCGATTGCGGCGCTATTGTTGACCGCGGTATCCAGCGCGATCTCGCTCGCGCCATTCGCCGCGAGCCGGCGCTCCGCCTTGGCGAGAAGCAACGTCCCGAGCCCATGCCGCCGGTGCGCTTCGACGACATCGATCGTAATGATGTACCCCCAATCATCTTCATGCGCAGTGATGCAAAATCCGCCGATCGATGATTTGTGCGCTTTGCTTCTGGTTTTTCCCGCAATCTCCGCCTCACCCACGACGCAATCCGCGCCAGGGAAGCGCAGATAATTGCGAAGCTCGCGCCGCGAATAAGCAATCGCAGGCTCGTAGCACGCCTGATCGATTTCGTAGAGCGTTTCGAAATCCTGCGGCCGGTATTCCCGCAGTTGAAACGCGTTCGAGGCGCGGCGCATCGACGCGCCGCTCATGGCAGCACGCCTCGCGCCGGCAAACTACGCCTGCTCGTCGGCGCTTGCCCCGTAGATCGCGGGCACCTTCGCGCCCATGGGCCGCAGGTATGTCGAGAGTTGGCCACGGTGATGGATCTGGTCCAGCAGGAACCCCCAGGCCATATGGTAGCCGGTTTCCCGCATCACTTCCTTTCCGTCCATCATGAACGGAAGTTTCTCTTCGAAGTGCGACGCGGGAACGGCGTGGAGGCGCTTGGTCAAATCATCATGCTGCCGGTCGTACTGCGCGATCACCTCGCCGACCTTGTCGGGGCAGGGAACTTCGGCCCAGGTGAACCAGCCTCTTTCCATGGATTCGACGAGCACAGCCTCTTCCCGCACAATGAGCCACGCAATCTCTCGCGCCGTCCGCGCCTTGGGATCGGCTCGATAGTCGCTGCGGTCCTCCGGGATCCGGCTGATCACTTTGCGTGTGGCCAGCGCCTCCCTTTCCCAGTAGCTGATGAAGAAATCCTTGTGGTCCATGGGTCCTCCTCGCGGGTTGGCGGATGGATTTGACGCGCAAGATGGTAGGCGAATAAAAGGCGAACTGTCAAGCCCCTTGCGAGGCCGCCGCGCTGCTCCATCGCAAACAACGGAGCTCAGAGTATCAAACGGAGCGATTTTTTGGCTTTTCGCGGCCATTTAACCTCCCGACGAGGGACTCGTTGACCCCCCTGTCGGAGCAGGTTTTTGCGCGCGTTTCAGACTTCGAGAATCACGGGAAGAATCAGCGGCCGCTTCGAGGTTTGCTTATTCAGATAGCGCTTCAGGTCGACGCGAATCTTCTCCTTGATCACGCTCCAGTCCATTTTTTCTTCGGCGCTGGATTCTTCGATCGTTTTCAGGATCACTTCGCGCGCCTTCGTGAGAATCGCCTGTCCGTCGTCGCTCGGTAGGAATCCGCGCGTCACGATTTCCGGCGAGATTTCCACGCGGCCCGTGTGCTTGTCGATGGCGATGATCGGGACGACCACGCCATCCTCAGACAGATGCTTCCGGTCCCGGATCACCACGTCCTCGATCTCTTCAAGCGAGCCTGAATCCACCATTACGCGTCCAGCGGGAACCGGCTCGCGCTCGTAGGCCCTGCCGTCCGCCGTGAATTCGAGCGGATGGCCGCTTTCGAGCAGGAAAATCTGGCCTGAAACGGCTCCTACTTGCTCGGCGAGCGCCGCGTGCCGGAAGAGATGCCGGTATTCGCCGTGCACCGGAATGAAAAACTTCGGGCGCACGAGCTGCAGCAGGATCTTCATTTCCTCCTGGCTGGCGTGGCCGGAAACGTGGATCGGCGCCGAGCGCCCGCTCTCGTAATAGACGAGAACGCGGCGGCGGAAAAGATGATCGATCATGCGGAAAATCGCTTTTTCGTTTCCGGGAATAATGCGGGCCGAGAGAATCACGGTGTCGTTTTCGTTGACGCTGAGCAGCCGGTGATTATCGACGGCGATCCGCGAGAGCGCGGACATCGGTTCGGCCTGCGTCCCGCTCGCGAGCACCACGAGCCGCTTTGGATCGAAGCTGCGAATATCCTGCGGCCGCACCACGCTGCCGTCGGGAATGCGCAGCTTATTGAGGCCGTGCGCGATCTCGATGTTGTCGACCATGCTGCGCCCGACAAATCCGATTTTGCGGCCGACACCGCGCGCGATATCAATCACTTGCTGAATCCGGTGAACCGAGCTCGAGAAGCAGGAGACGACGACTTTTTCGGGTGCCGCGCGAAAAAGTTCTTCCAGGCGTACGACAACGGCGCGCTCGGAGGGTGTGAATCCGGGGCGCTCGACGTTGGTGCTATCGCTGAAGAGCGCGAGCACGCCCTCCTGCCCGTATCTTGCAAACGCATGCAGGTCGAAAGGTTTGCCGTCGACGGGAGTCGGATCGATTTTGAAATCGCCTGTGTGGATGACGACGCCGACAGGAGTGCGCACCGCGAGCGCGACGCAATCGATCGTGCTGTGCGTCACATGCAGATACTCGATGTGAAATGGGCCGAGCGTGGTCGTGTCGCCCGGCGCCACTTCGTGCAGCTTGGCGGAATCGAGCAGGCCGTGCTCTTCGAGTTTCTTGCGCACCAGCGCGAGCGTGAACTTCGTGCCGTAAATGGGCACGTTGAGGTCGCCGAGAATGTAGGGAATCGCGCCAATGTGATCCTCGTGCGCGTGCGTCAGGATGATCGCGCGCACCATGCGCTTGTTCTGCTTGAGGTACGTGATGTCGGGGATGACGATGTCGACGCCGAGCAGTTCCTGCTCGGGAAACATCAGGCCGGCGTCGATCACGATGATGTCGTCGCCGAAGCGAAGGGCCATCATGTTCATGCCGAACTCGCCGAGTCCGCCCAGCGGAATGGCCCACAACGAAGAAGATGTGCTCAAATTGTTTTTCGTCCTAGAACTTCAGGGAACATCGTATCACAGCGCGATGGCAGCTGCGGTGGGGCACACACGTTGGGGTCGTTCGCCGCGGCGAACGACCCGCGCAGGCGGCGCGCTACTGTTCGGTGGCGATAGCTTCTTCTACGTGGCGGCGCGCTTTGCCGATATGTTCGAGGATGCGTCCTTGAAGACCCTGCGCCGATGGATCGTCCTCTTCCTTGGCGACTTCATCATGCGCGTTGTCGAGAACCTTGCCGGCCTTGTTCAGCCGCGGAATCCAGCGAAGATGCGAATCGATTCCCGGATGGTCGTTGAGATCCTTGCCGTCGTCGATGCCCGCGGCTTTCAGTTCGCTGATGGCGGCGTCGATTTCCGCCATGGCTTGGCGCTCGGGATCCTGGATTCGTCCGCTATCGGGATTTGAAATCAAGGCGCGCGCAAAGCGCAGATCGGCGAGCGCATGAAGGTAGTTGGCATGCCGCTCGGGCGCGGGCCTGGCATTCGCGAAGGACGCAAAGGCAAGCACGAGCGCGAGCGCAGCGACAGCGAGCGCGAATTTCTGCATGATTCGGGTCATGGGCGTCTCCTCAAGTTGTCGGGGTTTCGAGCGCCCATAATTTAGCACTCTCGGGCCTAGAAGATAAGCGTTGAAGGAAACAGTGCGATAATCTTGCTTCTTAGCCAACCTTGCGGGGGCAGATGGCCGAGAAAGCACCTGAGTCGAATCCGATTGTTTGGCGGCCACCCCTATTGGCCGGATTCGTCGCGTGTGTCATTTTCGTTTTGGTCGGTGTCTGCCAGCTGGACACCGCGCTTATCCTGTATTTGTTCGTTCTTGTTCCGATTTTGATTGTCTTCAGCATTGCGCTACTTTCTTACGCGATTTTCATCAAAGCCCGCCGAAGGCGCCTGACCGTGCTGGTCACATTGGCGACCCTTTGGGTCGTTTCAATATTCGCCTTTGTTTTTCACACCTACCATCCCTCCGCGATCCGCACGACCGCGAAATGGCTCGTCTGGTCGCGTAGCTATAAGGAGAAAGTCTTAGCACAGCATGCTCCGCCAAACGGGGAGTTGAAGCATGTCGAGTGGGATGGTTGGGGCTTTGCTGGGCAGGACACGACGGCCTATCTTGTTTTTGACCCCACCAATTCACTTTCAGCAGCTGTCTCGGGTCGTCAACCGGGCAAATTCGACGGCCTACCCTGCGCGGTCGACGAAGTGAGCCGTTTAGAGAGTCATTGGTACGTGGTTCGCTTTTTCACCAGCGAGGACTGGGACGACTGCAAATAAAACGGACGCATCTGCTCTATCCGGACGCCCGGGATTTAATCGGCTGCTGAATTCGACATACGTCGGAAAGATTACCTGTGTGACGTTCGCAAATTGCGGGAAACGCCTATAGAATTACGGGCGCATGAAGAAAATCGCGATATTGGGTTCGACGGGATCGATCGGGCGGCAATGCCTGAGCGTGGTGGATTCGCTGCCGGGGCGCTTCGAAGTGATGGCGCTGGCGGCGGGCTCGAATGTGAAGCTGGTTGCCCAGCAGGCGCGGCGGCACAAGCCGGCGCTGGTGTCGGTGGCGACGGAAGCGGATGCGTCCGAGCTTTGCGCACGGCTCAAAGACGCGCGGGATAAGAGCGGCGCCAAAGGCGGCGACACGAGGCTGCCGGAAATCGTATTCGGCGCGGAGGGAATCGAGCGCGTTGCGACGCATCCCGATGCGCAGACGGTCGTCTCGGCAGCGGTGGGCGTTGTCGGCTTGCCCGCGACTTACAAGGCGATAGAGCTGGGCCGCGACATCGCGCTGGCGAACAAGGAAGTGCTTGTGGCAGCCGGCGAAGTGGTGATGGCTGCGGTGGCGCGGCATGGCGTTGCGCTGCTGCCAGTCGATAGCGAGCACAACGCGATCCACCAGTGCCTCCGGGCCGGCGAGTCCCGCGAAGTAAAACGGCTCGTCCTGACGGCATCGGGCGGGCCCTTCCGCAAAACGCCGATTTCGCAGCTCAGCAAAGTGACGCCGAAGCAGGCGCTGGCGCATCCCAACTGGAACATGGGCCGGCGCATCACGATCGATTCCGCCACGTTGATGAACAAGGGTTTTGAGGTGATCGAAGCGTGCTGGCTTTTCGGGGTGGGCCTCGACAAGATCCGCGTGGTAATCCATCCGCAGTCGACGATTCACTCGATGGTCGAGTTTGTGGATGGGTCGATCGTCGCGCAGCTTGGCCCGACCGATATGCGCATGCCGATTCAATACGCGCTAACGTTTCCAGATCGAGTTGCATCTAATGGCTGTGAGCTCGATTGGTCCGCACTGAAAAAGCTCGACTTTGCGGAAGTGCCGGCGCGAAAATTCCCTTGCCTGGAACTTGCGAAAGCGGCGATTCGCGAGGGCGGCCCGCTGCCGTGCGCGCTGAATGCGGCGGACGAAGTGGCCGTGGCGGCGTTTCTCGATCGGCGGCTGCCGTTTCTGGGCATCGCGGCGACGGTCGAGGGGGTGCTCGAGCATATGCCGCGCAGCCCGCTGCGCAGCATCGGCGACGTGATCGCGGCGGACGCGGAGGCGCGGCGGCTGGCGCATCTCGAGATCAAGAAGTTTTCAGGGCGAAGCGCGAAACGGCTGGCGCACTGAACTTGAGGCGCAGCAAATGCGGCGGTATGCTTTTGGGTACCATCCCCGCTCCGGACGCATTTTCAAACGGAAGCGAATTCTGTAGAATGAGTGATCGACTGAATCCAACCCAAACGAGCTGAGGGACCATGGAAGCTGTCGCGTTTTTGCGGGCGATCGTCGCCGGCGCCATCGTATTGGGCGTCTTGGTGCTGGTGCATGAGTGGGGACACTTCATCGTCGCGAAGCTCTGCGGCGTTCGCGTGGACGTTTTTTCGATCGGCTTCGGCAAGCGGCTGTGGGGCGTGAAGCGCGGCGACACGGATTATCGCGTGAGCGCGCTGCCGCTCGGCGGCTACGTGCGCATGGCCGGCGACAATCCCGTCGAAGAGCGCACGGGCGCTCCCTACGAATTTCTGTCGCGTCCTCGCTGGCAGCGTTTCCTGATCGCGATCGCCGGGCCCGCCACGAATATCGCGCTGACATTCCTGATCCTCTGGGGCATCTACGCGTCCGTCGGCATTCCCTACGTGCCGCCCACCATCGATCAAGTGCAGTCAGGATCGGCGGCTGATAAGAGCGGATTGAAATCGGGCGACATCATCCTTTCGATCGGCGGCAAATCCGTCGACACGTCGGCGGAATCGGTGGCTGCAATTCGCGGTTCGGATGGGCACCCGATCCAGTTTTCGATCGGGCGGGACGGCAAAATACTGCCGTTGACCATCACGCCCATGCACGCGAAAGCGCCCGATAGCGACGGCTTGACGTGGCTGATCGGAGCGACGATTGATTCTCAGCAGGGCAGGCCGCGCGATGGATTCGTCGGAGGGGCGAAACACGCGGTCCGGGAAACAATCTACGAGACGCAGCAGATCGGCGACGTTCTCGTGGGGCTCTTCGACGGCAAGGTTTCGGTGCACGACCTGGCGGGCCCGGTAGGAATCGTCCAGCTTTCGGGCCAAGCCGCGAAATCGGGTCCGATGACCTTGCTGTTCTTAACCGCCGCGATCAGCCTGAATCTGGGCCTGCTCAATCTGCTGCCGATACCGATCCTGGATGGCGGGCACGTGCTGATGCTGGCGATTGAGGGATTGCTCCGCCGCGAGCTGAGTCTCGCGTTCAAGGAACGGTTCGTGCAGGTGGGGCTCGTCTTCCTGCTGAGCGTTTTCGCTTTCGTGATGTATAGCGATATTTTGCGCGTGATCCAGACGCGCGGGCACTAGAACTCGTCGTCGCAGCTGCACAGCGGCCCGGGGGCTAAAGTCCGATTATCTCCGCACATTTTTCGCGAGCCTGAAGGCTCACGCTTTCATCTACAGACGCTCCGACGTCCTGCGCTTCACACTGCAGCCCCGCTTCCGCCGCACGAGCTGAGGAATGTCTCTGCTATACTACCTTTCAGGAAAATTATGTCAGCCACGCCCGAACATCGCGTTTCGATCGGCGAGCGCATCAACGCGCAGGAACCGGACGGCAGCCTCCAGCGCGAGCTGCGCGGGCGCGGTATCCGGCTTACGAAGCAGCGCCGCGTGGTGCTGCAGGTGATCGAATCGGCGTCGCGCCACATGGACGCGGAAGAAATTCTCGGAAACGCGCAGCAGATCGATAAGGACATCACGCGCGTCACCGTCTACCGCACACTCGACCTGCTGAAGCGCCAGGGACTGATCGACGAGCTCGATCTGCTCCACCTGCGCGGCCATCGCCACTACTACGAAAGCCACGGCCCGCGCGACCACATTCACGTCGCATGCATCCGCTGCGGGAAGGTGCGCGAGGTGGAAAGCCCGCTCTACGAAGAGCTGAAGCAGCAGATTTCGCGCGATTGCGGGATTGAGATCACGGTGGCGCGCACCGAAGTCGGCGGAATCTGCGACGACTGCCGGGCCAAGAAAGCGTCGGCAGAACCCATCTCCTAGACGAACCTGTAGCATCTGTCTCTGGCGAAGACCCCACCCTCACAAACCGAGGATGGGGCACCCGAAACGTCAACGGCCACAAGGCATCGCTATGTAGGCATGGCGGCGAAGTAGCGGCGAGCTCCCTCGATATCCTTCAAGACCTGGCGGCGCAGCGCGTCGGGACCGGAAAACTTCCGCTCGTCGCGCATCCGCGCCCAGAAGTGCACTTCCATTTTCCCGCTCGTGAGATTCTCGCTGAAATCGAAGAGGTGCGATTCGATGGTGATGTGGCCGCCGTCGAAAGTGGGCCGGAAGCCCACGTTGGTGGCGGCGCGATAGGTTTTGTCCGCTAGCGTAACCTCCGTCGCGTAGACGCCATTCTTGGGCAGCATTTCCTGCTCGGTTGCGAGATTGAGCGTCGGGACGATGACCTTTCTGCCCAGGCCGCTCCCAGTGCGAATTTCGCCGAGCAGCGCGTAGGGCCTTCCGAGAAGGCTGCGCGCGTCTTCGACGCGTCCTTCGCGCAGCGCGCCCCGGATCGCGGTGCTTGAGACGACGATGCCGTCCTTGATCACCGGCGGCAGCGTCTTCACGTCGAAACCCCAGCGCTGCCCCAGCTGCACGAGAAGCTTTACGTCTCCCGCTTGGCGATGACCGAAGCGGAAGTTTCCGCCGACCAGCACCGTGCGAGCATGCATCATGTCGACGAGGAAGCGCCGGACAAAATCTTCCGCGGCAACCGCGGCGAGCTGCATGTCGAAGCGGAGCACGAATGCGGCGTCGATGCCGAGCTGCCGGATTGCGTCCAGGCGCTGATCGAGCGTCATCAGCAGCGGGGGAGCTTCCTTCGGGCGCAGGACGCTGGCGGGGTGAGGGAAAAACGTCAGTACAGCTGATCTGCAATTGGCCCGGCGAGCAAGTTCGTGAACGGTTCCCAGGACGCGCTGGTGCCCGAGATGCACGCCGTCGAAATTGCCGACGGTGACGATGCTGGGCTCAGCGGGCTCGCCAAAGAGCGCGGCCCACTCCGCCTCGGAATGCGCGATCGCGAAAGGCATCAGAGCGGCGCCTCGAATTCGAGTCCATCGTAAGCAAGGCGCACGTTTTCGGGCAGCCGCGCGTTGGCCTCGGCGTGGCCGAGATCGTGGCAGATGTGCGTGAACCAGGCGTGCTTGGGCTTCAATTCGCGGACCAGCGCGAGCGACTGCTCGACGGTCGAATGCGTCGGATGCGGGACGTAGCGCAGCGCGTCGAGGATGAGATGATCGAGATCTTGCAGCAGGGCCTTCGAGCTTTCGGGCACGCGGCTGAAATCGGTGAGATACGCCACGCTGCCGACTCGAAAACCCAGCACAGGTTGGGAGCCGTGCATGGCCGGCACGGGGATGATTCTTGCGCCGAAAAGTTCGAAGGGACCGTCGATCGCGTGAAGCTCCACGAGCGGCACGGTGCTTTCCGCCGGCGCTTCGTCAAAGATGTAGGCGAACTGGCGGCGGAGAAGCGCGAGCGTTTCCGCGGAAGCGTAGATCGGGACGACGCCCTTTTGCTTCAGGTTGAACGGGCGAATATCATCGAGCCCGAGGATATGGTCGGCATGCGCGTGCGTGTAGATGACGGCGTCGAGGCGATCGATGTGGGCGCGCATGGCCTGATAGCGGAAATCGGGCGTCGTGTCGATCACCACGTTGTGCCCTCCGTAGGAGAGCAGCACCGAAGGGCGCGTGCGCTTGTCGTGCGGGTCCGAGGACTCGCAGACGGCGCAGTGGCAGCCGAGCGTCGGCACGCCCATCGATGTGCCCGATCCCAGGACCGTCAATTTCAGCGAAGACATGAACTCGCAGGAAGGGTTACGAACCGCATCGTCAGATACCTGGCCTCGCCCTGTGGCCCGCCCGTTTTCAAAGGCCTAGCGCTTTACGGCCTTCTTGGCCATGGCTTCGGCCGCGGCCTTGGAAATTTCCATGAAACTCAGCTTGAGGCTGCCGAAAACTTCGATCAGCAGATCTTCGTCCGCCTTGGCGAGATTGCCGCGGCTCTTTTCGCGCAGGGCGTCGAGCATGTCGATCAATTCGCGCGCGCCTTCGAGATCGAGAAAGGCCTGGCCGGTGCGCGGGTCGGCCATGCCGCCGAGCATCGCGGCTGCATTGCGCGTGAGGAAATCCACCAGCATCTGAAAATTGCGCGAGGGGGGAATCGCGTCCGCGTCCGCCTCCGCAGCCGCCGCATCGGCTGCGCCGGCTTGTGCGATGGGCGCAGCCCCTGCGGGCGCCGGAGAAGCGGGCTTTGAGGGCGGCGCGGGCTTGCGGGCCTTTGCGGCCTCCTCGTCGCGGCGTTCCTGCTCGACGGCGTCCTTGCGGAGCTCGCCGTCTTCGGTGAAAAGCCGCCGATCGACTACCTTGAAGCCTTCATCCTGCTTGGGATCGGGCACAGTGGTGTCCTCAGAGTTGCGCGAAGCTTGAATTGAAATTCTAGCATCGGCGTGTGTGCGCTACAAGACGAAGGCCCCTCGCGTGGGCCGCGGGCGAAGCGCGGTTGCGGCGGGCGGCGATGGCTTGTACATTGGCGTGTTTCCGGAGAGGACGGCCACTTTTATGGCGAAACAGCGGCGGGCATCGCGCAGGCAACCTGCGAAAAAGGCGGGGAGATCGGCGGCGCGGCCGCGGGCGAAGATTCGGATCTGCAAGTGGTCTTCCATTCGATTCTTGCCGAGGAGGCGGGCGCATTCACGATTTCCGACGTGATTGAATCCGTCCACACGAAAATGGTGCGGAGGCACCCGCACGTCTTTGGCAGTGTGACCGCAAAGACTTCGCGCGAGGTGCTGAAGAACTGGGAGCAAATCAAGCGTGAGGAGCGGGCGGAGGAGGGAAGCGCCGCCGAGGAGTCCATTCTGGCCGGCGTGTCGCGCTCGCTGCCGGGAGTGCTCGAGGCATATCAATTGACGCGCAGCGCCGCGCGGATCGGATTCGATTGGGAGAATCTCGCGGGAATTCTCGAAAAGCTCGACGAAGAGAAACGCGAACTCTCGGCTCTGATGCCAGCCGAGCGGGCGGGTTTGAAACCCGCCCCTACAAAGGAAGAATCGGCGCACAGGCTGGAAGAAGAGGTTGGCGACGTGCTCTTCACGGGGGTGAATATCGCGCGATTCCTGGGCGTCGATCCGGAGATCGCGCTGAAGGCTGCGAATCGCAAGTTCAAGCGGCGATTTCAATGGATGGAATCGGCGGCCGCGAGGCAGGGCGCTCCGTTCGCGGATTTGCGGCGCGAGCGAATGGAAGAATTGTGGAATGAATCGAAGGCTCACGAGGCGGCCGCAAAAGCGCGATGAGCCCGAGGATGGCCGAGCCATAAGGCCACCTTATATTTCCGGCAAACACTATAAATTGGACGGGGCACCTCGCGGCAACGCCTAATGGATGCGGGAGGAGCCGATCCAATGGGAACTTCGCCGGAAGTGAATCTGTGGTCGTCAGCCGAGCATGCGCTCGACTATCTTCGCAAGGCGGATTCGATCCCGCATCGCGTGGAGGGTGAAGCGACGTTGCTCGAGTTTATTCCGGCAAGCCCGAAGCGCATTCTCGACCTCGGCAGTGGCGCGGGACGTATGCTGGCCCTCGTGAAGGCGGCGCGGCCCGGCGCGGAATTCGTCGCGCTGGATTTTTCGCCCACGATGCTGGCGGAGCTGCACAAGCTCTTTGGGAAGGATTCCGCCGTGACGATCGTCGCGCACGATTTCGATCAGCCGCTTCCGATGATGGGGCGATTTGATGCGGTGATATCGAGCTTTGCGATTCACCACGCGCCGCACGAGCGGAAGCGGGCAATTTACCGCAAAGTATTCGCGATGCTCGCGCCTGGCGGCGTGTTTTGCAATCTCGAGCACGTCGCGTCTCCCACTCCCGCGTTGCACGGCGCGTTCCTCAGAGCGCTCGCTTCGGGGGACGAGGATCCATCGAATAAACTGCTCGATCTCGAGACGCAGCTCGCGTGGCTGCGCGAAATCGGATTTGAAGACGTTGATTGCCACTGGAAATGGCGCGAGCTGGCGCTATTCGCAGGCACGAAGCCGGGGAATTAGCCCCGCGGCGATAAACGCGCCGCCGCGCCCGCCTGGCGACCCACTCGTTTCCGGTGAACTCCGCGGGAATTGCCCGTATACTTTCACTTCGCCTGATGACTCAACCGCGCGCCATGCACGAGATCGAAGTTCGGCACTGCGCGAACCTCGCCGAATACGAGGAGTGCGTCCGCGTGGAGCACGCCACGTGGGGCGAGGAAATCGCCGTGGTGTCGTCGATTTTCGTGGTGGCGCATCACACGGGCGGCCAGGTGATCGGCGCGTTCGACGGATCGAAAATGGTCGGCTTTACGCTGGCGCTCACCGGCGTGCGCGGCGGCGAAAGGTTTCTGCATTCGCACATGACCGCAGTGCTGCCGGAATGCCGCGACCTCGGAATCGGCCGGCGATTGAAATTATTTCAGCGGCAGGACGCGCTGAAGCGCGGGATCGGCCTCGTCGAGTGGACATTCGATCCGCTGGAATTCAAGAACGCGCATTTCAATCTGGTGCGGCTGGGCGCCGTGGCGCGGCGTTACATTCCCAACTGCTACGGGGTCACGGTGAGTCCGCTGCACGGCGGCTTGCCCACGGACCGGCTTGTCGCGGGATGGCTGCTCAATTCGGAGCGCGTGAAGTCGATTCTGGCGGACGATCCGCTGCCGTCGAAAGGCCCTGCGGCGAAAATCGCGCTTTCGACAGATTTCGCCGAAATCCGGGCCAGCGATCTGGAGGCTGCGGCGCGCATTCAAGCGAAGGCAGGCGAGCAGTTCGCGGAATGGTTTGCGAAGGGCTACGTGGCAACGGGCATCGAGAGCAGCGACGGAGCGACAAGCTATATCCTCGAGCCCGCGGACGCGATTGCCGGACTGAAGCTGCCCGAATTCAGGGAAGAGTAAAGGAACGCGATGCGAATTAATAAAGTCACGCTGCGCGAGATTCACCTGCGACTGCTTTCGCCCTTTCAGACGAGCTTCGGCACCACCGACCTGCGGCGAATCCTGCTGGTCGAGGCGGACGCGGGCGGCGGCATCGCGGGCTGGGGCGAATCGACGGCGGGCGAGCACCCGTTCTATTCCTACGAATCGATCGAGACGGCGTGGTACGTCCTGCGCGACTACCTTTGGCCGATCGTGCGCGGCAAGGAAATCGCGTCGGCATCGGAAGTCCTGGGCCTGTTCGCGCAAGTGCGCGGGCACAACATGGCAAAGGCCGCGCTTGAGACCGCGCTATGGGACATCGAAGCGAAGCAAAAAAACGTGCCGCTCGCAAACCTGCTGGGCGGCACGCGCGCAGAAATTCCGTGCGGCGTATCGATCGGCATCCAGCCCACGATGGACAAGCTGATCGCGAAGGTCGGAGAAGCGCTGGCTGCCGGATACCAGCGCATCAAGATCAAAATCAAGCCGGGCACGGACATCGAGCCGGTGCGAACGCTGCGCGAGCGCTTTCCGCGCCTGCGGCTGATGGCCGACGCAAATTCGGCGTACACGCTCGCGGACGCTCCACTGCTGAAGAAGCTCGACGCGTTTCACCTGATGATGATCGAGCAGCCGCTCGGCTGCGACGACATCTATTCGCACGCGCAGCTGCAGCGCCAGCTTGAGACGCCGATCTGCCTCGACGAATGTATCCACGATGCGGAAAACGCGCGCGCCGCCATCGAATTGCGCGCCTGCCAAATCATCAATATCAAGCTCGGGCGCGTGGGCGGGCACACGTCGGCGCGGCAGGTGCACGACATTTGCCAGGCGAACTCGATTCCCGTGTGGTGCGGCGGAATGCTGGAATCGGGGATCGGGCGCGCGCACAACATCGCCATGTCGTCGCTCGCGAATTTCTCTCTTCCCGGCGACGTCTCGGCGAGCAAGCGCTACTGGGCGGAAGACATCATCGAGCCTGAGGTCGAGGTATCGGCACAGGGAACGATCCACGTACCTTCGGCGCCCGGCATCGGCTACGCGCCGCGCGTTGAGCGCATCGAGGCGCTGACGGAGCGCCGCGAAATCCTCGAGTAGGAGTTGGCGCCCACACCCAACACCGAGAGTAGCAGCCCGCTGGCACAAACCGCGGAAACCCGACGCCCGAGCGGCGTACTGCTCGGCGCGACGCTCGCAGTGATCCTCCTGCTCTGGTCCTTCAATTACACGGCGGGCAAAATCGCGCTGCGGCACATGAGCCCGTGGACGCTCGCGCCGCTGCGGATCGAGCTGGCGGCGCTTCTGATGCTCGCGCTCCATTTCATTCGCCGGGAGCGCGCTCGTTTCCAGCGGCGCGATCTCTGGATGTTCGCCTATCTCGGTTTTCTCGGCGTGGTGCTGAATCAAGGGTGCTTTATGGTGGGCTTGAACTACACCACCTCGGAGCGCTCGGTGCTGGTGAAGGCGCTCGGGCCGATTCTGATTCTGGTTTTCGCGCGCGCTATGAAGCTCGAGGCGTTCACCACGGGCAAGATCGCGGGGATGGCAGTTGCGTTTTTCGGCGTGATGCTGCTGGAGACGGAGGGCGGGCGCGTGGGCCACTCATCGCCGGTGATTGGCGATGCAATCACCTTCGTGAGCACGATGAGCTTCGCGGTCTACAGCGTCCTCGGCAAAAAGATATTGAACGCGTCGCGAACGGGAAAATACGATTCCATTTCACTCAACGCATTCATCACGGTGGCGGCGGCCATCATGCTGCTGCCGCTGGCGTTGCAGCAGGCGGTCACGCTCGATTGGAAGAGCGTGGGCTGGGTGGGATGGGGCGGGCTGATCTATATGGCGGTCGGGAGCTCGGTGGGGGCGTACACGCTGTTCTACTGGGTGCTGAAACACCTGGATGCATCGCGCGTGGCGGCCATCAACTACATTCAGCCGTTTCTTGTGATCATCCTGTCGATCTTATTTCTCGGCGAACATCCCACGGGCCATCTGATTTCGGGTGGCGTGTTCGTGCTGATCGGCGTTTACTTCGTCGAACGGGTTTCTACGGGCGACGCGCGGCTGAGGGAAAGCGAAGGCCCGGGGGCGTGAACCTCCGGGCCCGCGAAAGCGGCGACGATCGAATCGGGATGGCGACTGCGAGCGGCTACTGCGCTGCGGGCGCCGGCGCCGTCATTTCGAGATCGATCTGAATCGCCACTTCGTCGCCAACCATCCCCGCATCGGCGGCCACGCCGAAATCCTGGCGGTTGATCGTCAGGGAAGCGGCCGCGCCGCGGCGGAATCCGCCCGTCCGGCTCATGGGGTCCTTGCGCGCGGCGCTCAAGGCGCCCACGTTGAGCACGACTTCCTTGGTGACGCCGCGAATCGTGAGGTTCCCGGTCACCTTATAGCCGTCGCCGTCCTTTTCGACCTTCGTTGATTTGAACGTGATCGTTGGGAACATCGCGGCATTGAGGAAGTGCTCGCTCTTGAGGTCGTTATCGCGCATCGCGACGCGCGTATCGATCGAGTTGACGTCGATCGTGACGTCGATGCTCGAATTCGCCATATCCTGATCGTCGAGCTGGACCGTGCCGCTGATCTTCGTGAAATCGCCCTGCACGTTCGAAATTCCCAGGTGGCGGACCGTGAACTGCGCATTCGTGTGATTGGGATCGAGCGTCCAGGTCGTGGTCGCCGCAAACGCCGGGACCGCCAGAATTGCAGCCAATCCAAGAGCCATTACAAACTTCTTCATCTGGTGCCTCCTCAAAATTTGCCTGCTTGAAATTAAAATCGTTCGCAACGACGGGTGCCGCGCAAAGCGCCTTCGTCGCTCCGCAGCGGCGGGCCGAAGCCCCGCAGGGTTCCCGGTCCGGGCGAGAGTATATACCAGGTTGCGCCGCCGCCCGAATAGCAGTTCGAAGGATCATCCCAGGCGCGTTGACACGACTCGGGGCGCATGCTACGTTCCGCGACGGAATGACGGAGGCGACATCTTCGCGGCGCAAGCGAATTGCGGTGATCCCCGGCGACGGCGCCGGCAAGGACGTGATCCCCGAGGCCGTGAAGGTGCTGAAGGCAGCGGCCGCGCGAGGCGGGCGCGAAGTTGAGCTCACGGAATTCGATTGGGGCGCGGATCGCTACCTGCGCGACGGCACCACGCTGCCCGCGGGGGCCGTCGAAATGTTCCGCCGCGAGTACGACGCCATTCTCCTCGGAGCGCTCGGCGACCCGCGCGTTCCCGGCAATCAGCACGGCGCGGACATCCTGCTCGGCCTGCGATTCAAGCTCGATCTGTATGTGAATGTGCGCCCGTGCGTTCTTTTCGATCGCCGGCTCACCCCTCTCAAAGATCGCACCGAGAAAGATATCCAGATCATGGTGTTCCGCGAAAACACCGAGGGCGCCTACGTCGGCATGGGCGGATTTTTCAAGAAGGGAACCCCCGACGAGATCGCCACGCAGGAAGACATCAACACGCGCAAAGGCGTTGAGCGGATTCTGCGCTACGCCTTCGAATTCGCGCGCGAGCGCAGGCTGAAGCGCGTCTGCATGAGCGACAAGGCCAACGCCCTCGCCTTCGGCCACGATCTGTGGCAGCGCGCGTTCGCGGAAATGCGCGGCGAATATCCCGAGATCGAATCGAGCCACATGTACATCGACAACCTGCTGATGCAGATGGTCCGCGATCCGGGGCAATTCGACGTGATCGTGACGTGCAATCTCTTTGGCGACATCGCCAGCGACCTCGGCGCACAGCTTGCGGGCGGGATCGGGCTCGCGCCATCGGGCAATATTCATCCGGGGCAGGTTTCGCTGTTCGAGCCGGTGCACGGGTCGGCGCCCGCCATCGCGGGAAAAAACATCGCGAATCCGATGGGCGCGGCGCTCGCCGCCGGGATGATGTTTTCGTATTTCGGATGGACGGCTGAGGCGCAACTCGTCGAAGACGCGGTCCGCGCGGCCATCCGCGAAGGCAAGACCACGGCCGACTTGGGCGGGCCGCTCGGCACGCGCGAAATAGGGGACTGGCTCGCGAATCAGGTGGCGCGCTGATCGGGCGTTCGCCGGGGCGGCATTGCGTTTTGCTCTTCTCGCGTTTTTTCTTTATCCTGTTCTAGACTTCCTAAGATACTGGCGCGAATTTATGGAGGACTTATTCCGATGTCGTATCGAAATGCGTTGTTGGGGACTTTGGCGCTGTTGCTGGCAGCGCTGCCGGCCGTCGGCCAGACGCCGAAGCCGGCTTCGGATCCCGCGCCGGCTGCGGCCGCTTCGCCCGAGGATGCGGCGCTTCTGAAGTCGACTGAGGCATTCGTGCGCAGGCTCTTCGCCTGGGGGCCGGAGATCAAGGTCACGCTCGGCCCGCTCGCCCAATCGTCGGCGGCCGATTTCTACGCCGTGCCCGTGGAAGTGACGCTGAACAACGACAAGGAAAACGGCGAAGTCTACGTAAGCAAGGACGGGAAGACGCTGCTGCGCGGCGAAATTTTCGACATGCATACCGACCCCTTCGCCGATAATGTGTCCAAGATTCATTTGGCCGGCAGCCCGTCGAAAGGCCCCGCGGACGCGAAGGTGACGGTGGTTGAATACGCCGACTTTGAGTGCCCGCACTGCCGCGAGCTTTACGAGAGCCTGCAGGGGATCGAGGCGAAATATCCGCAGGTGCGTTTCGTTTACAAGAATTTTCCGCTCACCACGATCCATCCATGGGCCCAGACGGCGGCGATCGGCGCGCACTGCGCCTACGAGCAGTCGCCGGAAGCTTTCTGGAAGGTCCACGACGCGATCTTCGACGATCAGGACGTGATTTCGCCCGAAAATGTGTGGGACAAACTCGTGTCGTACGCGTCGCAGGCCGGACTGAACGCCGATACATTCAAGGCGTGCCTCTCGTCGGCGGGCGCGCAAAAGGCCGTCGACGCGGAGCGCGCCGAGGGCGTGGCGCTCGGCGTGAACAGCACGCCGACGGCATACGTCAACGGCCGGCCGCTGGCCGGAGGCGATCCGCAAACGCTCGTGCAGTACATCGATTTCGAACTCGCCGCAAAGGGGGAATCGAAAAAGTAACTTGCGCGGCCCGTTTCGCCGTTCTTGAGGGCCGCCGTACACGCGCCGGCAAGCAATTTTCAGCTTGGCCCATCTTGCCGGCTCCCGTATTCGCCCCATCTGGTAGACTCGAAGCCTCCCCAGCTGATCTTTTTCCGAAAGGACCATCCATATGAAAATTCTCGGAGCACTTTTCCTGTTCATAGGCCTTGCCGGCGCGGCAAGGGCGGACACGATCCTCCTGAAGAACGGCGATCATCTCACCGGCACGATCGAGCATTCCGACGGAAAACAGCTCACGCTGAAAACCGATTACGCGGGAGAGATCAGCGTGCAGGTGTCGGCGGTGAAGCAGATCGTTTCCGAGGCGCCCGTCGCCGTCACCACGAAAGACAAGAAGATCATCAGCGGAAAACTGACCATGGAGGACACGAATCTCGAGGTCGCAACGTCCGACGCCGGCACGGTCCAGGTGCCGCTGGGCGACGTGACCATGGTGCGATCCGAATCCGAGCAGGCCGCCTACGAGCATTCGCTCCATCCGGGCTTTTCCGAGAATTGGGACGGCGCGGCGACGGTCGGATTCTCGCTGGCACGCGGCAACAGCAATACGACCAATCTCGCGATCGGTTTCAATGGGGCGCGCACCACGCTCGACGACAAACTGCTCACCTACGCCTCGTCGATCTACGCCTCGGACAACACACCCGGCGCGGGAGGCGTCACAGCCAACGACATTCGCGGCGGCGCGCGCTACGACCACAATATCGGCTCGCTCGCCTTCGCCTTCGGCAGCGCGGATTACGAATACAACGAGCTTCAGGACCTGAATCTGCGCTCGATTTATAGCGCCGGCTTCGGCTACCACGCGATCAAACAGCCGAATATGACGCTCGATCTGCTGCTCGGCGGCAACTATACCCGCGAATCGTATTCGGCGAATCCCTCCACCCCGGCAATCCAGCGCAATATCGCCGGCGTGACGGCGGGGGAAGACTTCATGCGCAAGCTCGGAAAATCGACTACCGTGAACGAGCAGTTTTATTTCTATCCCGATCTCAGCGACGCGGGTCAATACCGCTCCGCGTTCGATTTGGGACTGGCCACGAAAATCAACAAGTGGCTCGGCTGGCAGACAACGGCGAGCGATCGTTTCCTGAGCGACCCGATTCCCGGAACGCTGAGGAACGACCTCATTCTGACGACAGGCGTCAACTTCTCCTTCAAGGACTAGAAGCCATCAGCCATCTCATAAATGCTCGTCAGAGGGTCGAAGCTTCAGCTCCGACATTCAGGACGAAGAAAAGCTGGGCTTTAGCCCCTGAAGACACTCTTCGCTTCCGCCGCGAACGTTTATGAGATGGCTTGTAGCGGAATCAGGCCGGGCGCCGCTGGCCCCCGGATTTAGCGCCCGCGGGCGCGGCGGCGGCTCGTGGCGGTCGAATCAGTCGGTTGATTTGGCGCACGATCTGATCGGCGCCCGGCGTCGCACGCGGCTTCTCCTCCGCGGAAAAGTACGCTTGCCAGTCGATGTCGGGGAATCCCATGCGCGTGGCCTGCGCAGGGAGTTGTTCGCGCAGCGTTTTCGGATCTTGAGGGCCGAGGCGCTGGATCGCCGCGTACACAAGTCCGTGCTCAACATCCCGCCAAGTGTATTCGCGCAAAGCCATCGAGATTTTGGCCCACATCGGGCGCGCCACTCTGGCGTGGCAGAGTCCGCGCAAGACGCGGCGCTCGAGATCGGCAGGCTCAGCGGAGGATTCGCCGGAACGCGCGCTCGATCGCGGGGAAATGCGCATGCGGCCATTCTAGCGTTGGTCTTAAAGCGACGGCAAACGCGAACCCAATGACAAAAGAGAGGGCAATCGGAGGCAGTTGTAGCCCAGACCAGCGAAGCGGCAGGAACCAGCGAAATCAGGCGGCGTTCGTCGCGACGACCGGCCGGACGAAATCAATCCGGTCGATGCTGGCCGCAATTCCGTAGATGGGCGTTATTTCGCCCTCCACAGCCGCTATCCGCAGCGCCTTGGCGCTCGCGCGAACCAGGACGGATGCTCCCCGTTCCTTGTCCGTGGGAAGCGCAAACGTGAGTTCCATTCCCGCGCCGGGCTCTACCGATACATTCGACTGGAAGTAGATGCCGGACCGGGAAATATCGCGAAGCTGCGCCGTGTGGAATTCCGCCGGACGCTTACGCGAGATGCAAACCTGCAAAGGCAGATAAACTTCGTATCGCCGGGCTTTTCTTCGTTCCCCCATCGGACTCACCCCTCACCCTTTCGTATGTGCACGAGGTGTGCCAGGCCGGACTTGAAGCAGCCACTGAATTCAAAGGGGTTAGCTAAGTGCCAGGACGACAATTTGACATGAATCGGGGAAAAATTTCCTGCTACAGGAAATACCTGCACGTCCGTGAGGCGCGTTCGAGAACAGCCTGCCAGAGCCTCGGCAGCCCGTTCGGTGCCTTATAGCAAGGGGTCGTGCAAAATGGACTGACCCTCGGCCTCGGTCAGAAGACCCTTGCCAATCAGCAGCTGGATCAAACGAACGACCATGGCGTGATCGCCGCTGCTCGACTTCGGAGCCCGTTTTTCGCGGCGAAGGTCGACCGCCGGAACATAGCGCCCGCCCGTAAGCTCGGTGAGCCAGGTTTCGAGGTGTTGCTGCTGCGTGGCGTCGAGAGACTCGAATCCGATGCCCATGCCAAGACCGTCCTGCGAATACACGACGGTACCTTCGCACCGAAAGTGGGTCTCTCCCTTGCGAACGCTTACATGCACTTGTGAACCGACTGGCAATGGGGACAGTGTGTCGACAAAGCATCCGCCGGGGCCTAAATCCGTGGTTCTGGTCGAGAATCGCGCGCCCGTCGCCATATCGACGACCTCGGCGGACGCCGTGAAGATGTGGCGGTCCGCGCCGCGACGCTCGGCTTCTGTTGTCCCGGTTTCCCGGGTGGCCCCGCCCGACGAATATTTCTTCTGACCCTTGTCGTGCATCGTATTCGCTACCTGCTTTCCGTTTTCGTGGTTCGGATGCTTTTCGTCCAGGAACGAGGGGCGGACGGCCGGTACACCCATATTGTCTCTAGCGGTTCGATCCCCCACAAGCCCAATCCCGGGACGATTGCCCAAAGGCCAAATTGAGAGGAAGCTCACGACGCAGACCCCTCATCTGACAGCCGAATCCCGATTCCGCGGCTTCCGATCCAGCGATGCTCCACGCGTACGACCGACCCGACAAACTTCCGTCGCGCGGATACGTTCTCCCCAAAGGGGAAGGTGATGCCGAGTTTCATTCCCGGCTCGTAGTGAAGTTTCGACGTTGTGAAGTAGAGGCCGTCGGTATTGAAATCGACCACCTCGCCCAGGTCCTCATGGTCCTCAAAGCGGTCGTCGAGCGTGCGCACGTGAAGCGGCAGCGACATCTTCAGTCTCTTCCGGCGTCTCGACTCGCGGCGCATGGTGCGCGCCCAAGTTCCCCCAAGCTGGTGGCTCGACCATGTTCCCAGTTTCATACGAACGGTGCATTTCGATTCCATCATTCAGTCTCCCAAGACCAACCTTGGCCCGCCGAGTCCCTCCCCAGGGTTGTGAATCAGCGGGCCGAGAAAGTGTGCTTCTGAATCGGGCGCGATTTCGAAGGAGCCGCGTCGCGCGACTTGCGCGATGCAAAATGGGCAATCATCGGCGAAACGCAAAGAAAGATAAGGCATGCCAAAACTCCAATCATCAAAAGCACCACCATGGCCCCCTCCTTCCCCCTCTTCCTTCGATGCAACGAATGCACGGCATGATCCACTCGGCCCAAGTTCGTAACCGATTGATTGCAAGGCAGAAGAAGCAAGCGTGGGGATTCCCGGAAGTGTGCCAAGCGGAACATCCGTGGCCATCGGCCCACGTTCAGTGAATCGAATTTCCACTGAGCTCGTACTGGAGCTTTTGGCTAGTACCCCACGCAAAAACTGGGCGCCTGATCGGACCTGGGTAGAGGCAACAATAGTCCAGCTGATGTTGAAACATTGGCATCGTCTCTGCGGTAGTCTTAGCGTGTGAATTGCGTCGACGGCTACTGATTTCCGACCCCGCGCGGGCCGCGATGCTAAACAACGTGCGTTTGAACGGCGCCATCGGAAACATCACGCCGAAGGACATGCTCGCCGAGCATCAAACAGGAGATTCAGGCCGAGCGGGATCGAAAGCTGGAGGCGGCGCGGGAACAGCGGCAGATTCGTCGCCAGCTGGCCGCGGGACGGACAAAAACGGGTTACTTCCCGTTTGCCGACAATTCAGGAGTCGATAGCGCTACGACCGGCTTGTCCCAGGTGGACTACGGCGCTGAAAATGCAGCCGGTAAGCGCTGGGTGTAACCTGCAGTTGTGAGAGAAAAGTACGTCTCATGATCTCAGAGCTGCTGAAGCCACAGGAAGCAGCGATTTCCTTGATGGCCTTGACAGTTTGTTCTAGCTGTCGGCGTGCAGCCTCCACGCGCAAGCGTTCCGCGAACTTAGCGGGTGTAATGCCAGTTTCCTTTCTGAAGACGCGACTGAAGTTCCGCGGGCTCATAGCAGCACGCCTGGCGAGTACATCAACAGAAAGATTCTTGTTCAGGTTTTCTGCCATCCACACCTGAAGGTCCTGTAGCGCCTTACGTCCCGAAGCTTGCGTTGATAGGGAAACGCTGAATTGCGCCTGACCGCCGGGTCTGCGCAGAAACACGATAAGGTTGCGCGCTACATCCAATGCCACGGACGCACCGTGGTCCTCTTCTACCATCGCCAGAGCGAGATCGATGCCAGCCGTGATTCCCGCAGAGGTATAGATATTCCCATCTTGTATCCAGATCGGATTCGCATCGACTTTGACATCTGGATATTTCTTCTGCAAATCGGCAGCAAAGGCCCAATGAGTTGTTGCTCGCTTGTCATGGAGTAAACCCGCTTCAGCCAGGACGAAGGCTGCGACGCAGACGGATGCCACTCGTCGTGCGCTGCCCGCAGTCTTTTGAAGCCAGAGAGAAAAGCGGCTGTCCCGTGTGTCTTTTGAGGTCGGTCCGCAAACGACGACCAGTGTGTCCACGGGCTCGCGCAGTCTCCGGTAATAGCCATGCGCTAACAAAGAAACTCCGCATTCGCCTGCAATGATTGGTTTGGGTTGGGAGCTTACTACTCGAACGTCGTAAGCCGGACCCCGCGCGCCGAGTACGATGTTCGCGCCCGCAAAAACCTCAAGTGGACCAATCAGATCGAGCTCCTCCACGGGAGGTACCCCAAGGATAACCACCGATATGGGGAGTCGCCTGCTTGCCGGTATTGGTTTCATTGTCAGCCCAGGCATGATTCTCACAATGGCCGGAAAAGTGGATTATATGTCATTGCAGCCGTTCCGGCCAACCCCTACCGTCAGTTCGAATGCGAAGGCTTCCATGAACACAACGTATAAAGCCATTGAGCTCTCGGGCCCCGGAAAGTTCTCGGAAGTAAGAAAGCCACTTGTGGATCCTGGTCCTGGTCAGGTGCGCATCCGAATCGAGGCATGTGGTGTTTGCCATTCGGACGCCGCGACCGTAGAGGCGCTTTTCCCGATCGATTTCCCGCGCGTTCCGGGGCACGAGGTCGTTGGACGTATAGACACCATTGGCACAGGCGTTCAAGGCTGGACGGTGGGGCAGAGGGTCGGAGTCGGGTTCCTCGCTGGCTTTTGCGGCTATTGCAAATTCTGTCGCAATGGCGATCTCGTGAACTGCCTGAACCAGGAATATACCGGCGTTCATCACGATGGCGGATACGCCGAAGTGATGATCGCAAAAACAAGCGGCCTCGTTTCGATTCCTGACGGTCTATCATCCGCCGATGCGGCGCCGCTGCTGTGCGCGGGGATCACGACGTTCAGCGCCCTGCGGAACTCGCCTGCAAGAGCGGGCGATCTTGTCGCTGTGCTCGGTATCGGCGGCCTGGGTCATCTGGGTGTTCAGTACGCGAGGCGCATGGGATTCGAGGTCGCTGCAATTGATCGTGGAACTGACACAACCGAACTAGCCAAGAAGCTTGGCGCTCACCACTATATCGACAGCGCTGCGACGGATCCTGCCGCTGCTTTGCAAGCACTCGGCGGTGCTACCGTCATTCTCATAACCGCGTCCGGGGGAAAGACTGTTGCTGCCACGTTTAAAGGATTGCGGCCGAGCGGTGTCGCGATCGTCGTAGGAGTGGGACCAGAGCCGATCGAGGTCTCCGGCATGGATCTGATTTTCGCCACACGCAAATTGGAAGGTGCCCTCACAGGAACACCCGAGGTCGGGGATATCACACTGCGCTTCAGTGCTCTCAGCGGGGTGTCTGCCATGATCGAAACGATGCCTCTCGAGCAGGCGGCCGCCGCCTACGCCAAGATGATGGCCGGGAAGGCTCGCTTTCGTATGGTGCTGGTCACAAAGAATGGTTCCGCTCCGAATGCGCGCTAAACCGGAGAGGTGGGAACAACAGAAATAGAACAAAGAGGCGACTGAATGTCTACGCCAACAAATGCAAAGACGAATGAAACTCAAGCAGGCTCGATCCAGTTCACCCCGTGGGACAAAGCCGAAGCATTGTTTCGCAAACAGAAAGCATACTTCGACACCGACGCTACAAAGCCCTATGGGTGGAGAACCGACCAACTGGATCGCCTCGTGCGCATGCTGAGGGAGAATTACGACCGTTTTGCGGACGCATCGCGTAAGGACTTCAAGACGGCAAGTCAGGAGAACGCCTTCGAGGTTTCCGCGCCAATTGCAACGGCCGAGTTCACAAAATCTCAGCTTAAAGACTGGATGAAGCCGGTCGAAGCGCCTCTCCCAAAATTCCTCGCAAAGTCCGGGCACAAGGGAATGGTATACCGCGAACCTTACGGCGTTGCGCTCATCATCTGTCCCTTCAACGGACCGCTCCTTCTTTCGCTGCGTCCCGCCGTCGCGGCATTGGCTGCCGGCAACCCCTGCATGTTGAAACTCTCTGAGGCACTTCTGGCGACGGATGGGTTGCTCTTAGAACTGATTCCCCGGTATTTCGAACCCGAATCGTTCAGCGCTGTAGTCGGCGCACGCGACATGGTTACCAATCTTTTGAAGCTTCCGTTCGATTTTCTGTTTCTCACAGGAAGCGTGGGGGTTGGGAAGGTCGTGATGCGCGCCGCAGCCGAAAATCTGACGCCGGTGTTACTTGAGTTGGGAGGGCAGAATCCGGCCATCGTCGACGAGACAGCGAACATTTCGGACGCCGCTAAGAAAATCGTTTGGGGCGCAATGACATGGGGAGGACAGTGGTGTACATCTCCGGGTTATGCTGTCGTTCACGAATCGATCGCAGATCAGTTCGTAGCTGAATCCAGAATGGCTGCCGTTGACCTCTACGGCGCCAATCCAAAGAGCAATCCGGATTATTCCCGCATCATCAGCCCCTCAGCCGTAAACCGGTTAGCGTCCCTGATCGATCCAAAGCAGGTCGTTTACGGTGGAAAGTCGGAGGCTCCGGCACGCTATCTCGATCCGACCATTCTCTACCCAATTTCCTGGTCCGACAAAATCATGGAAGACGAAATCTTTGGGCCGCTCTTGCCTATACTCACTTACTCCGACCTTGGAAAGCTGATCGAAAAGATCAAGTCGATGCCCAAGCCTCTTGCGGCCTATGTGTTCAGCCGGAATCAGCAGGCAATCGATCGGGTGCTGCAGTCCGTTTCGTTCGGCGGGGGCGCCGTGAACCAGACGAACGTGTTCTTGTTCATTGAATCCATGCCGTACGGCGGGGTGGGATCTTCAGGCATCGGAAACTACTACGGGAAATATGGCTACGATTCTCTCACGCACGCCAAATCAATCCTGATTTCCCCACCGGATGTGGCGATCGATCACCTGTTTCCGCCATATACCAAAGAAAAAGTACAAGCGCTCGATCAATGGTTCGACTACTAAAGCCATTCGACCTTGATCTCCAGGGGCGATCTGACGGACATGATCCTGGCTGTTCGCGTCGGTTCTTGGAGCGAAGATGAAGACAGCACCAGACCCCGAGCTCGTCGCTGCGGGGGCGCTCCCGCACGATCTGGGCCTCACCGAGAAGTATACAGATGAGGCGTTCGAAGTGGATGGAGCAAAACGAGGCACGATCGTTCCTTCAGGCTCGTGGCGTTGCCCCGCACCAGGTCCAACTCGTTTGGCTCTGCGCTCGATCTACAGGGCACTGATTGATCGGGTAGAACCGTATGCAAAACCTTCCTTGACATAGGAATCCGCTGAGGATAACTTAGCTTGTGTTTGAGGGGCGCGCGAGTTTGGCGCGCACCGAGGAATGGCTCAGTTACTGGACGCGAATATGAAACTCACGACAAGCCGGCTTCGACTCGAAATCGTAGGAATAGTACGGCTCGCGAACGCGTCTCTGCCCGGAGGGCATGACTGAGCTGAGTAACACGCAACCGGAAAGCTCAAGAAACCCACCCGCCAGAGACGCTGGCAAGGTGGGTTTTATTTTTTGCGGCTGAGGGAGACGAGAGATGGGCAGTCAAAAAGAGTCCGGCCAGAAGAAAGAATCGCCGAAACAGGAACCAATGATCGGCGCGAGAATTTTATGGGAATGTCTCGAGCGCGAGGGCGTGAAGACCGTCTTCGGTTATCCCGGCGGGGCGATCCTGCCGGCGTATGACGCGCTGCGGTACAGCTCGATCCGCCACATTCTCGTACGCCACGAGCAGGGCGCGACGCACATGGCCGATGGCTATGCGCGCGCCACGGGCGGCATCGGCGTGGCCGTGGCCACATCCGGCCCCGGCGCCACCAACATGGTGACCGGCATCGCGACGGCGATGATGGACTCTTCGCCGATCGTCTGCATCACCGGCCAGGTCGGCAGCAAGCTGCTCGGCTCGGACGCCTTTCAAGAGACGGACATCACCGGCGTCACGCTGCCGATCACGAAGCACAATTACCTCGTGACGCACGCGGACGACATCGCGCCCGCCGTGCGCGAAGCGATGTACGTCGCGAAGTCCGGCCGGCCCGGGCCGGTGTTGATCGACATCACCAAGGACGCGCAGCAGGGCCCGGGCAGCTATGACTGGGACGCCGCGGCTCCGAAGATGCGCGGCTATCGCCCCGACCTCTCGCCCGCGCAGGCGGAATACGAAAAGGCGCTGAAGCTGATCGCCGAAGCGAAGCGTCCTGTGATTCTCGCGGGCCACGGAATTCTCGTCTCGGGCGCGCAGCGCGAGGTGCAAGCGTTCGCGGAGAAAACCTGCATTCCGGTGGCGATGACGCTGCTGGGTCTCGGCGAGCTGCCGGCTTCGCACGTTTTGAATCTGGGCATGATGGGTATGCACGGCGAAGCGTGGGTGAACAAGACGATCCAGGATGCCGACCTGCTGCTCGCCTTCGGCATGCGCTTCGACGACCGCGTCACGGGCAACCTGAAAACCTACGCGCCCAACGCGAAGAAGATCCACATCGACATCGATCCGGCGGAGATCAACAAAAACGTGAAGGTCGACGTGGCGCTCGTCGGCGATCTGAAACACATTCTGCAGGAGCTGCTGCCGCGCGTAGCGCAAGCAAATCGCAGCGACTGGATCGAGCACATTCACAGCCTGAAGGGTGATACGGCGGTGCGCGATATTCAGAATTTGCCGGACAACGGGCATCTTTACGCGGCGCACGTGATCAACGACCTGTGGCACGAGACGCGCGACCGCGACACGATCATCGTCACCGACGTGGGGCAGCACCAGATGTGGGAAGCGCAGTATTACAAGCACGAGCATTCGCGCTCGCTCGTCACTTCGGGCGGCCTCGGCACGATGGGCTTCGCGCTTCCGGCGGCGATCGGCGCAAAAGTCGGCCGACCCGATGCGGATGTGTGGGTGGTGGTCGGCGACGGCGGATTCCAGATGACCATGGCCGAGCTCGCCACCATCGTGCAGGAGAATCTGAAGATCAACATCGCCATCATCAACAACGGATTTCTCGGCATGGTCCGCCAATGGCAGGAATTCTTCTACGAGCGGAATTACGAGGCCACGCCGCTGCTGAATCCGAATTTTGCGATGCTGGGGCAGGCGTACGGCATCAAGAGTTCGATCGTCCAGAAGCGCAGCGATGTGGTCCCCGCGGTGCGCGCGGCGCGGGCGCACGAAGGCCCCGTGCTGATCGATTTCAAAGTCGAGCAGGAAGATACCGTGTACCCGATGGTGGCGGCGGGCGCGGCGCTGCACGACATGATCCGGCGGCCGAATCCGCTGGTCGAAACCGCGGACGACGAATAAGCAATAAAACAAAGGCGAATCGCGAAGAAAGACGAACAGGAAAATCATGCTGCATACATTTGTGGTGTACGTCGAAAACAAGCCGGGGGTCCTGTCGCGCGTGGTGTCGCTCTTCCGCAGGCGCGCCTTCAACATCGACTCGCTGACGGTCGGGCGCACCGAAAAACCCGATGTTTCGCGCATGACGATCGTCACCGATGCGGACGAGGATCAGGCGCGGCGGATAGTGGCCAACATCTACAAACTCGTGAACGTGCTGCTGGTCGACGACATCACGAATCAGCCGTCGCTGATGCGCGATCTCACGATGATCAAAGTGAAGGCGACGATGGAGACGCGCTCGCAGATCCTCGAACTGGCGACCGTGTTTCGCGCGAAGGTGCTCGACATCGCGGCGGAATCGATCATCGTCGAATTGACCGGCGGCGAAGAGAAAGTCGACCGTTTGCTGGAGCTGCTGGGCCCCTTCGGGCTGGTGGAAGTGGTGCGGACCGGGATCGTAGCGATGCGCCGCGGCGTTTCGAAATCGCCGGCGGTCGCTTCGAAGTCCGCGGGCCCGGTGATTGTGGACGACGATACCGTTTCCTACTCGGTGTAGGCCGCGGCAAAACAAAAGCGAAAAAAGATTGCAATAAGAGGGGACTGGAGCATCCCCCTAGCGGGGGCTTAAGCGGCCTTAAAAAACCGGGTTTGGCCGGTTTCTTGCCACACTGGCCCGGGAAGGATGCCGCGTCAGGCGGATTTGCGCTTGGCTGCGGGCCGGCTCCCGGCGGCGCGCGGTTTGGGCCTCAGCGCGGCGAGGAACTTCTCGAGCGGCAGGGTATTGATCACGTCTTTCTTTTCGATCCAGCCTCGGCGGGCCGTGGCGACTCCATATTTCATGTTTGTCAGATTCGCCGTGGAGTGCGAGTCGGTCGAGATCACGATTTTGCATCCGCGCTCTTTGGCCATGCGCAGGTGGACGTCCGAGAGATCGAGACGATCCGGGAAGGCGTTCGCCTCCATCGCCACGCCGTGAGCCGCCGCCGAATTCAGCACTTTCTCCATGTCGTAGACGAAGGGGTCGCGCCGCAGGATCAGGCGGCCCGTGGGATGGGCGATGATCTGCGTGTAGGGATTTTCGATGGCGGCGAGGATGCGGTCAGTCATCTCGGCGCGTTCGAGATTCATGTAGGAGTGGACGGAGGCGACGACGACGTCGAGCTCGGCGAGCACTTCATCCTCGAGGTCGAGCGAGCCATCCTTCCTGATATCGACTTCGATTCCGGCCAGCAGGCGAATTCCGGGAACGCGCTCGTCGGCGGCGCGAATCTTTTTGATCTGCGCGAGCGTGCGTTTTTCATCCATGCCATTCGCGACGGTCACGGCCTGCGAATGGTCGGTGAGCGCGATGTATTCGTAGCCGAGAGCGCGCGCGGCTTCGCCCATTTCCTCGATCGAGTTCTGCCGTCGGAGGCGGTGGTGTGCATCTGCAGGTCGCCGCGGATGTCGGCGAGCGTGACGAGGTGCGGCAGCGTTCCATTTTCGGCGGCTTCGATTTCGCCGGTCATTTCGCGCAATTCGGGCTCGATGTAGGCAAGCTTCAGCTTGGCGTAGATTTCCTCTTCGGTTTTGCCGGCGACGGCGCGCCCGCCTTTCAGCGTGGTGAGCGCGTATTCATTGAGCGTCCAGCCCATGTCGTTGGAGCGCCCGCGCAGCGCGACGTTGTGTTCCTTCGATCCGGTGAAATAGAGCAGCGCGGCGCCGAAGCTTTTCTTTTCGAGCAGCCGGACATCCACCTGCAAGCCGCGGCCGAGGACGGAAGCTCACTTTGTTTTCGCCGTGCGCGAGCTCGCGGTCGATTCCCGGATATTTCAGGATGTGCGCGGCGACCGCGTCGATGTCTTTTTGCTTGTCGCGGCCCGGGCGCATGGTGACCAGCAGATCGAGATCGCCGACGGTTTCCTTGCCGCGGCGCAGCGAGCCCGCCGGGGTCACCGATTCCACGGCCTCGCCGGCCTTCGCGATGTAGGCGCCGAGTTTTTGCGCTTCATCGTCCGCGACATTGAGCAGGAATCGCCCGGAGCCTCCGAGATGCTTGAACTGCTCGGCGGCTTTGAGGATATTTTGTTCGCTCTTTTCGCCGAATCCGGGCAGGTCGCGCAGCTTGCCTTCGCGCGCGAGTTTCTCCACGCCCTCGACGGTCGCCACTTTGAATTCGCTGTCACAGAAACGCCGACTTTCTTCGGCCCGAGCGATTGCAGGCTGAGCAGGTCGAGCAGCGTGGTCGGGTATTTTTTCAGTAGCTTTTGGCGCAGGCTGTAGTCGCCGGTTTTCGAGGATTTCGCGGATGTGCTCGGCCATGCCGTCGCCGACGCCGGGCAGTTCCTTGAGCTTTTTCTCATCTTTGGCGAGGTCTTCGACGCGCTCGTGGATGCTGCAGAGCAGCTCGGCGACCTTTTCGTAGCTGCGATAGCGGCCGATAATCGCGCCGTCGAGCTCGAGGAGCTGCGCCGTCTCGCGGAGAATCCTGGCTACTTCGCGGTTTTCCATTTGTCGTTATCCGTTGAGTTCAGTGTGCGCTCATTCGCAACGCGCATGACGTGTGACTTTGAGTTTTACCGTAACGCGGGTTGTTTTCCCGGATTCTATGGCGACTGTCTGGGACCACGGCAGAATCCCGCAGCCAAGGCCCGGGAGGCTACTAACATCGAGACGATATATCCCGGGGCGGATGCCGTCGAGGACGAATTCGCCGCGATGCCCTCCAACTACAAAGTCAGCAGATGTTTTGGCAACGCTCGTGCCAGTTCCGGGGACCATGAGGTATACCTCAAAGCCGGTTCCATGTCCCGGCTTGATCTTTCCGGCGACTCGCCCCGTCGCTTGATTATCCCTACTCGTTTGTGGATGCGCGTAACTCGCTAGAAGAGGGACGGTCGCGCTCCCGAACAGTGCGGCGCCCAATATGAGGATTGAAATGACTCTCATTTTGCGTTCTTGCGCACAGCGAACTGCGCGTAGTACAGGATTCCGCAGACGGACTTGGCGTCGTGAACCTTGCCCGTGCGAATCCACTGCTCGGCTTCGCGAAGCGTCAGGATGCGCGAAGTAATCTTTTCGTCGGCTTCGGGATGCGCCGCGCCCTTCGTGAGTCCCGTGGCGAGGAAAATCTCCATGCGCTCGCCGAGCAAGCCCGGAGAAGGGAAGACCGCGAGGAGTTTGCGGACGCGCTTCGCTGTGTAGCCGGTTTCCTCGATCAGCTCGCGCTTGGCGCCCTCGGCGAAAGTTTCGTTCGGTTCCTTGTGTCCGGCGACGAGTTCCCAGAGGTATTCGCCGGCGGCGTGGCGATATTGTCGGATCAGCAGGATGCGCCCGTCGGGAAACACGGGCAGGACCACGGTCGAGCCTGGATGAACGATGATGTCGCGCGTGACCGTGAGGCCGCTTGGCTCGATGACCTGCTCGCGCTTGAGCGCGAAGACGCGGCCGTGAAATATCAATTCGCTGCTGAGAACTTTCGCGCCCTTCGTTGCTCGCGACACCTTGTCTCCTCGTTACGGCCCTGCGATTCTACCGCACCCTTCAAACGTTGTGCATTGCGGGGCAGATTTGGACGCTGCTTTCAACGCAGAGGACGCAGAGGAGCGCAGAGAACACGGAGACCGCTTGCCGATTTTCTGTGCGCTCTTATTTTGCCCTGTGATCTCTGCGTCGAGTCCGGTGAACACGATCGGCAGTTGGCCCAAAGACGTAAGTTGAGACTCGTCGGCTGCCCGGTGACCCGTTTATCAGGAGTTCATATCGCTCGCAGAATGGCATCGAGAGACATATTCGGGGAACTATAATTGGTTAGTTAAGCAGGAGCTTTCTCCTTCTGCAGGCGAGGCCCAGAATGAGATTTCGCAACTTTCCGTTTTTGCTGGCGCTTCTCTTGCCATTATTGGTGAGTTTGAATGCTCAGGAACCCGCAAGGGTCCTGCCCAGAGTGATCGATCATGCGCCGCTGATTTATCCGGCGATCGCACGTGCGGCGCACGTGCAAGGTTCGGTTCGCTTGAAGATTACGACTGACGGCCACGCCGTGAGCAGCGTGGAAGCGGTAGACGGACCGCCGCTTTTGGTGAAAGCTGCCACCGAGAACGCACAGACATGGAAATTCGTGGACCACACTCCCGGAACGTTCGAGTTGACGTTCGACTTCAGGTTTCTCGAGAACAAGACAACATTCCTGGCAGAACCCGGTGTGGTCGATATTGCTGTACTTCCTCCAGACTACGGCGGCCATGCCAGCAACCGTCTCGACTATACGCTTCCGGCAACTTGGGACCTGGAACTGAAAACCGCCGACGACGATATAAAAGCGCCGTTGACACTGTGGACGTATGGTCCATGGCTGCGGGGTTACACCATCGGGAGGCGAAACCAGCAACGAGAGCTCGGGGATCCGCGCGTGGACGGCGATATGTTGGGATTCGATGTGTCGCTCGACGACTCCTTTGGTCAGCGACTTGTGTTTTCTCTGGTGGGTAAGAAATCGGGAGACAAAATCCAAGGCATATTCCTTGATGCTTGGGGGAAATCGGGAACCTGGACGGCTACGCCCTCCAAGGCTGCGGCTCCAAACTGCCCAGCACCGTCTGCGGCTGCAGAGGGAAACATCACTCCAGTGCCGGATATCACCCAACACGGGCAGCCGCGCTATCCCCCGCTTCCCTGGGAAGCTCAGATCCAAGGGCAGGTCCGAATGCGCGTCGCTACGGACTCTTATTGTGTCGCGAAGATTGCGACGGAGAGCAGCGAGCCGCTTCTAGCTCAAGCCGCGGAAGCCAATGTGCGGACTTGGTGGTTCGCTTCTCACAAGCCGGGTACCTTCAATTTGACCGTTAATTATCGAATTCTTGGGCCGGCGGTCTCATTCCTTGAGAAGCCCGGTGTTGTGGAGACATCGACCGTTCCGTCGACTTTTCTGGAAGGCCCGGAGTCCGGACTCTGGAACGATGGCGGTTACAGCCCGGAGATTTGGAGGGCGCAATTGACCAGCCCTTATGGGCACACGAAGGCCAGTTTCCATTTTGAGTACGGCTGTTGCGAAGAAGGCCGTGCGACGGACACAAAGGGCAAGAGTGAGAAGATCACTCGAGGATTCAGATCCATCCATGATGTCGGCTTCAGCACAATTATGACGATGGCCGATGGCCGACCGGCAAAGGTTTCGTTCGTCGGAATACTGCCGGGCGACGACATAATCCGAGGCGTTTTTCTTGATGAATCGGGCACTCCCGGAACGTGGTCGGCTCAGCTCGTCTCACACGGCGTCGTAAACACATACGAGTGATCGGGCGCCGCAATCTCCGCTCCGAGCTCACCATTACCCGCGCTTTCGCACGGTCGCAAGACTTTCTTATACTAGCGTGGGCTGGATTCGGCTCGGGTGAGCTCGGTCGACGCGGAATGCCGCGCTGAAGGCCGCGGCGCTACACTCAGACCTTCAAACATGGCGATGAATACGATTATCGTGGACGACAAGCGGCCACGCGATTCTACCGCACCCGTGAAAGCTTGTGCATTGCGGGGCGGTTTGGAGGCCGCTTTTAACGCAGAGGACGCGGAGAAGCGCAGAGTTCACGGAGACTCCTTGCCAATTCTCCGTGGTCTCTTGTTCCGCATTCCGCGTGGGGCGGCTAGAAGCTGTCTCACAAAAGTTCGCGGCGGGGGCGAAGAGGGCCTTCAGGGGCTAAAGCCCAGCCTTTCTTCTCCGGAATGTCGGAGCTAAAGCTCCGACCCCCTAATCAGATTTTGAGATGGCGGCTAGTGGGCGGGCGGTTCAGTTGGCGTCGTGGGTGGCGGCTTCACATCGGTTGTATATTTGCCGTTGACGATCGGGTTGCGGTCGGTCGAGGGGTCGTCGCAATCATCGGCATTTTGTTCCATGCGATTGATATCTTTGACGCGGTTCCAGTTGAAGGTTACGTTGATGGGCTTGGCCAGCGCGATCGGATCCTCGATCATGAACTGAATCTGCATCTGATCGTGGTTCAACATGCGAATCCGCTCGACGGTGTGGAGTTCGTTGCTCATCGGGATGAAAGGAACTCCTATTCCTCGCGCGAGTCCCGGAAGATATACCGGTGAGCGGATCGAAACTGTGTCAACCACGAGCGTGTCGCCTTCCCAGTGACCGATGGAATCACCCTGGCTCATGGGCCACAGCTCATCCTTTGGCGGATGCGAACGTCCATCGGTGTAGATATGGCGCACGGAACCGAGAAGGCTGATGAGAGTGGTTTCTTCAGGGGTGACCCGCCACTCGTATGTTCCAGGCAGCATCGTGGCCGGAAAGCCGGGCGTCCAGCCGCATCCGCCGAATCGCCCGAAATCCTGGAATGCGGGCGGTTCCGCGCCATCGGCCTTTTCGGCAGCGTTTGCGACCTTTTTTAGCTCGGCTAGCTTTGCCTGCCATGCGGGAGTGAAGGTCGCTTGCATTTCGCGCGGCATACACTTTCGCCCTCTGCATTCCCTTGGGACCCATTTGCTGCCCGTCGAGCTCGTCAGTCCACATATCGAATTCCCAAAGTCCCGACCAATCCGGCAGCTTGGCGAAAGCCGCGATGCGCGATTGCGAAGATGTTTGCGCGTGAGCGAAATGGACGCAGCCTGCCACGAGCAGTGCCGCCGCCACTACAATCGCCCGGCGAATCATGATCGATCCTCCCTCAAATTCGGCTGCTGGCTCGCCTACTTGCTGTTTGCTTCCGGCACCGCACCGATCGGCTTGCCGTCCGGACCTATTGCGGAAACGATCTGCCCGCCGGGCCGGCCATCGCGTAATGGATTGATGACCACCGAGATCTTGTCCCCGGGCTTCAGACTGTCGGGCTTCCAGCCGTGACGAATCAGCTGGATCGGCGCGCCCATCTCCACACCCCATTCCACGGGAGCTGCGTTCGCGTCCTTCGGATCCGGCACGAGCATCTGAATCCAGCAGTGCGGATTGTTCCACTGGAATTCCTTGACGGTGCCGACTAGGGTGATCTGCTTGTCGGTATCGAACATCGCGTGCGAGTGATGAGCGGATGCCGAGCTCGCCATCAGCATGGCGGCAACGGCGATGAGACTATAATTCAGCACCCTACTCATTCGTTTTCCACGGACCACGAATTTCCTATCGTCCTCTCACGGAAAGCGCAGGATACAGCGGCGATTCTACACCAGAAGCGAGCCGTCGATGCAAACGCCCGCTACACGCTCCAACCGACCCATTGCCCGCGCTTCCGCAAGGCCGCGGAAGTCCTCTATACTTGGCACGGCCTGCCCAGGGGCAACCAATGCCGATGAATACGATTATCGTGGACGACGAGCGGCCGGCGCGCGACGAACTCGGATTCCTGCTGAAGGGGCTTCCCGACGTCAGCGTGATCGCGCAGGGGAAAAACGGGATCGAAGCGGTCGCGCTGATCAAGGAACACGAGCCCGATCTCGTGTTTCTGGACGTGCAGATGCCGGGGCTCGACGGGTTTGGCGTGATCAAGCGGCTGGTGGAGCGCAAGGTGCAGCTGCCGCAGATCGTCTTCGCGACGGCTTACGACCACTACGCGCTGCAGGCATTCGAGGTGAGCGCCGTCGATTATGTCCTGAAGCCTTTCGACAAAGCGCGCGTCGCGCGGGCGGTGCAGCGCGCGAAGAAAATGGTGGAGACGAATAGCTCGCCGGTCGACCGGCTCGAGCTGCTGGTGGGGCAGCTGAGCGCGAGCGCGCCGCAGTCGAAGGCGCCGCTCGCGGTGAAGCTGCTGGTGAAGGCGCAATCGCGGATGATCCTGGTGGACGCGGAGGACCTGATCTACGCGTCGATCCAGGACGGCGCGATCACGATTTTCTCGCGCGAGATCGAAGGCGAGTCGAATTACCGCACGGTCGAGGACCTGGCGGACGCGCTCGATCCGGATGTGTTCTGGCGGCCGCACCGGTCGTATCTGGTGAACATCAATCACATCAAGGAAGTGATGCCGTGGTTCAAATCGAGCTACATCCTGAAGATGGATGATAAGCGCGCGAGCGAGATTCCGGTGTCGCGCGCGCAGACGAAGCGGCTGCGGGAGCTGCTGAAGCTGTGAAGGGCGGAAAATGAAAAGGGGAAAATAGAAAATGGATTGAAAACGGCGATACCACCGCGGAGACGCAGGGCGCGCGGAGGAAGCAAGAAGCAGAGAGACAGGAACCGAGGCAGGAAGGAACGAGGCAAGAGCACAGACAGGATTGTCTGTGCCACTATGTGCTTTTGCTGCTCTCAACTCTTACTAATCGGAGCATAATATAGATGACATAGAGAAAGCGGTATGGTAGTGTGTCGGGCATGGAAAAACGAGATGCTCGGTCACTGCCGGGAGAAGCCCAAGAAGACCTTCGCCGGCGAGTTGTCGAGGCCGTTCAAAAGGGTCTTTCGCAAACCGAGGCCGCTGGGGTGTTCGGGGTAGCACGGGGCACGGTGAGCCGCTGGATGGGGCTGGTGGAACGTGCAGGGCGTCGGGCACTGAAAGCACAGCGCCGCGGACGGCCTCCGGTTTCGCGATTGGCACCACATCAAGCAGCCACGACGGTGCGTCACATTCTCAGTGGTTGCCCGGACCAGTTGAGCTTGCCCTTTGCGCTGTGGACCAGGGAAGCGGTGCAACAGTTGCTCTCGCGAAAATTCGATCTACAGGTTTCGGTGTGGACGGTGGGGCGCTATTTGCGAGCCTGGGGGCTGACTCCGCAGAAGCCGGTGCGACGAGCGTACGAGCAAAATCCTGTGGCCGTGCGGAAATGGCTGGCGGAAGAATACCCATCGATTCGCGAACAGGCGCGACGGTTTAAGGCCCAAATTCATTGGCTGGACGAGATGGGACTGCGTTCGGATCACCAAGCGGGACGCAGCTACGGACGCCGCGGACAGACGCCGGTCGTGTTCGGCACCGGCCAGCGTTTTCGCTGCAACATGATCTCTGCAATTACCAATCGCGGGCGATTGGCCTTCATGATTTTCCGTCAGCGTTTCACGGCGCGGGTGTTTCTGAATTTTCTCCGCCGCCTGCTGCGCTTGACACGGAAGACCAGGAGGAAGGTGTTTCTGATTGTGGATGGCCATCCGGTACACAAGTCGCGACCGGTGAGCCGTTGGCTGGCCGAGCACGCTGAGCAGATTCGGATATTCTGCTTGCCGTCGTACAGTCCGGAACTGAATCCCGATGAATTGCTGAACCAGGATGTGAAGACCAATGCCCTGGGCCGTGTCCGTCCCGTAAACGTGCAGGAAATGATGGACAACGTTCGCTCTTACCTTCGGATCACACAGGCCAGACCCAAGTTGGTGAAGAACTACTTTCGCGAACGCCATGTCCAATACGCTGCCCGTTGAAAAGTGTCACCAATTTAGTGCTCGGAGTAATAACTGTGAACTCCAAACTTCTGTGCTAGCATCGCTCGTAGGCGTTTTCTATTTTCGCTTTTCCATTTTCCGACCGAGGAGCCTTTCCGCAGAGTGGCCCAACGTAAGACAAAGCCCAAGCGAGTTCTAAGCGGCATGCGGCCCACGGGCCGCCTTCACCTCGGGCACTTTTTCGGCGCCCTTTCCAACTGGCTCAACCTTCAGAATGCCCGCCTGCCCAACGGGGAAGAGGAATACGAGTGCTTCTTTTTCGTCGCGGATTGGCATGCGCTGACGACGCACTACGAAGACACGTCGTCGATCGCCGAGAATACGCTGCAAGTGGCGATGGACTGGCTCGCGGTGGGCCTCGATCCGGCGAAATCCACGCTCTTCGTGCAGTCGAGCATTTTGGAGCATGCGGAGCTGCACGTGCTGCTCTCGATGATCACGCCGCTATCGTGGCTCGAGCGCGTCCCGACATACAAAGAACAGATCGAGAATCTGAAGGACCGCGACCTTGGCACCTACGGCTTCCTCGGCTACCCGCTGCTGCAATCGGCGGACATCGTGATCTACGACGCGGACTTTGTCCCCGTGGGCGAGGACCAAGTGCCGCACGTGGAGATCACCCGCGAGATCGTCCGCAGGTTTAACTTTCTCAACGCCTGGGTCGTCAGCATCGACGAGCTATGTCGGGACGCGAACTATACGCTGGCTCGCGAACTCTATAAATTCCTTTGGTCTCACCTTACAATTGTTCCTCAGGACGCAGGTTTTCCTCCCCGGCCCATACCGCGCGAGACTGCGAAGTTTATTGCTCGGATGGTGCCCAAGGTCGCTGAACAGATCGGCGTTGAAAATTTTATTGCTGTGAATTCGGAGTGGAAGAAATTTGCCAAGTTTGAGCCCGTACTGAGCGAGCCGGGACATCTGCTGACCGAAACGCCGCGGCTGCCGGGGACCGACGGGCGGCGGATGGCGAAGTCGTATGGCAACGCGATCTGGCTGAGCGATTCGCCCGACGAAGTCCGCGCGAAGGTGCGCAACATGATGACGGACCCACAGCGGCAGCGGCGGACCGATCCCGGGCGGCCCGAGATCTGCCCGGTGTTCGCGTATCACAAGCTCTTTTCGCAGGCGGATATGATCGCACAAGTCGATCGCGATTGCCGGACGGCGGCGATTGGGTGCGTTGATTGCAAGAAGCTGATGGCGGAGAATCTGGTGACGTGGATCGAGCCGGTGCAGGCGCGGCGCAAGGAATTCGAAGCCAATCCGAAGCAGGTGTGGGATATTCTCGAAACGGGTTCCGACAAGGCACGGAAGGCCGCCAAGAAAACGATGCGGCGAGTGCGCGAGGCGATTTTCAAGCGGGGCGAAGCCAAGTAGGAGAGATCCTTCAGCCCGCAATAAAGCAAAATGCGGGCTTCAGGATGACGATCCTCGTCGGATCGTCAGGATGTGAATCATGAACAGCACGACGTTGGATCCGGCACTTTTCAATAATGTGGAGCGGTACGAATCGCTGATGCGGGTGGTGCGCAACCGCATGACCAACCGGGCGTTCAAGCCCTACGACGTGCCGCGCGAGCATTTCGAAATGATTCTTGAGGCCGCGCGCCACGCGCCGTCGGGAGCGAACGCGCAGCCGTGGCACTACGTTGTCGTCACCGACACCGCGGTGAAGGAAGCGATCGGGCAGTCCTTCATGGACGAGCAGCAGCACCGCGCCAAGCTGCACATGGGTTTTCCGACGCCCAACTACAGCGGCGTGAAAACGGCGCCAGGGTTTATCGTGGTGGCGGCCGATTTTCGATTCATCCGCGCGTTTCCCGTGCTCAACGACGGCTCGGAGCTGGATCAGAAGTATCGCCAGAATGCGGAGCGCATCCTGTTGCAATCAGTTGCAGCGTCGACGATGTCGGCGCATCTGGCGGCGGCTGCGCTGGGCTACGCGGTGTGGTGGATTACCGCGATCGGCCAGGAAGAGATTCAGCAGAGGATCAAGCCGCTGCTGGGCGTTCCCGAGGAACTGGCCGTGATCGATATCATGTGCTTTGGGCCGCCGGCGAAGCCGTCGTACAAGCGATGGAAGCGTTCCCGGAGCCAGATCCTGAATTGGGGGAAATTCAATCCGGCGAATTATATGACCACGGAGCAGATCGATCAGTGGATCAAAGAGACGCGGCACAAGGCGATGTATCGCGATGAGTCGCGGGTTGACTAGAGGGCACCCAAGCGGAGCGACGCACGTCAACCGTCCCTCCGGGACTTTCGCGCTTGGTCCTCGGGTTCCCGGCACTCCGCTGCGCTCCGTGCCGGGCTAATTACAATCGCGCCTCCGGCGCTTGAACGCGGTCGAGTTCTCACCCGGAAATTCAGAGGCAGGGGCCCCGGGCTGAAGCCCACGTTGAGTGGCGGGCTTTTTCGCGAGCCTAAAGGCTCACGCTTCCACCGACGAACCGGGGCGCAAGGTGGGGCTTTCGGAATTTCGCGGAGCGCTATAACATAGGCCACGAATGGCGTCACCCTATCGCATCAATTTGCCGGTGTACGAAGGACCGTTCGATCTTCTGCTCGATCTGATTCGCAAGCAGGAGATGGACGTCCACGACATTCCCATCGCAAAAGTCACCGAGCAGTATCTCGATTACCTCCACCAGCTCGAAAAGCTCGATATCGACGTCTCCGCCGATTTCATCTACATGGCCGCGACGCTGATCCATATCAAATCGAAGATGCTGCTGCCGGCCGATCCGCTTGCCGGGCCGGACGCGCAGGAAGATCCGCGCGACGAGTTGGTTCACCGGCTGCTCGAGCACGAGAAATTCAAGAACGCCGCGCAGCTTTTGTATCAGAAGCAGCAGATCGAGGACCACGTGTGGTCGCGGCCGGACCGCGCGCTCTACACGGGCGATGCGATCGAGGGCGAAATGGTCGTGTCGCTGGTCGATCTCGTGAAGACGTTCCAGCAAGTCCTCGAGCGGCGCAAGGAAGTGACGAAATTCGAGCTGCGGCACGAGTCGGTGACGATCGCGCAGATGATGGACCGCCTGCGGCGGCAGCTGACGCAAAGCGACGAGCCGGTATCGCTGATCGCGTTTTTCGATGTGTGCGAAACGCGCAACGCCATGATTGTCGCTCTGCTGGCCGTGCTCGAGATGGTGCGCATGCAGGCCGTGATTCTCGTGCAGTCCGACCTGTTCGAGGATATTCGCATTCGCAAGCATCAGATGTTCGACGCGGCGTTTGCCGGGCCCGACGCGATGTCGAAAATCGAGGAGCAGTATCTGTAGAAGCGGAAAATCGAAAATGGAAAATCGAAATTCGGAAAAGCAAAAGCAGATCCCTCGCTGCGGCCCGCGCCCGCAAACTACGCGGGAAAGACAAGGGCGCGGGACTTCGCTCGGGATGACAGCGCTGCGTATGGCGCGGAAACTTTTAGTGCGAGGTTCGTGAATCTATGACGCCACAAGAAATTCAGGCTGCGCTCGAAGCCATTATTTACGCCGCGGACGAGCCCGCGACGCTCGATCAGATCGCGCACGCGCTCGGCGTGGAAAAAGCCGAGGCGCGCGCGGGGCTCGATCTGCTGGTCGCCGCGTATCAGACCGACGATCGCGGGATCGAAGTGCGCAAGGTGGCGGGCGGGTGGAAGTTTTACACCAAGGCGCAGCACCACGACGTAGTGCGTAAATTCATCAAGAGCTTACAGCCGCCGCTGCGGCTCACGATGCCGGCGCTCGAGACGCTTGCGGTGATCGCGTACAAGCAACCCGCCACGGTTCCCGAGATCAATGAGATTCGCGGCGTCAACGTGGGCGGCGTGATCAAAACGCTGCTCGAAAAGCGGCTCATCACGACCGCCGGGCGCAAGGAAGTGATCGGCCGGCCGATCCTCTATCGCACGTCGAAGCAGTTCATGATGCGCTTCGGCCTGTCCGACCTCGACGAGCTGCCGAGCCTCAAGGAATTCGAGCAACTGGCGCAGGCCGCGCTCGATTCCGACGCCGGCATCGCTGCGGCCGAGCCGGAAGACCTCGCAGTAGCGCAGCCCGCGTCGCCGGAATCTCCCGAAGCGGCCGCCATTCTCGAATCCGGCGAGACGAACGATCTGGCCGAACTCGGCGAAGACACGCCCGAAGAATCGCCCACCGAGCCGCGCGCCGCCGCGGCAGGTTCATCCGAGCAGTCATAGCCCCATAGCAATTGTCGGGTAGTGGTGTTATTTCGCCAACTCGCGTGTGCATTGCATTTTGGCGGTTCCAGAGTTCATGCTGAATCGGGCCTCAACACAGAGAACACAGAGCGAACCAAGAGGACACGGAGAAAGCTTGTCGAAGCCTCCGTGTGGTCGGCGTCTTCTCTGTGATCTCTGTGTTTAGGTGGGCTCAATCCACTCCACGGTCAAACGACACCACTACCAATTGTCGTCGCCACCGCGCCATTGATTGACAAATGTGATAAAAGGCTAGGCGTGATTCGAGCAGACAAGGCAGCCTTCATAACGAGCGCCGCGTTGTTTCTGGCCGTTGGCGCAGGTCTCTCGCAGCAGCAGCGGTCGCCGGGGGGGGCGAACAATCCTCAGGTGGCTCTGCCCGGCACCGCGCAATCACCCGCTCCCAGCCCAGTGAAGTCGCTGACACGATTGATCACGGTCGACGTCGTCGCCACGGATTCCCATGGCAATGCCATCCGCGATCTCAAGCAGGATGATTTTCAGGTTTTCGACGAACATGGCGGGCAGCAGAAGATCGCCGGATTCCAGTTTATCGACACGTCGGCGGCGCCCGCGGGCCCGATGCCCGGAGCGCTGCCCACCGGCCCGCACATCTATTCGAATTTGGCAGCCGGGCGGCTGAAGGTGCCGCCCACGGCGATTTTGATGGACGCGCTCAACACGTCGCTCTTTCGCCAGATGCAGGTGCGCCGCGACATGATTCTGTTTCTCAAGAATCTCCCCGCGGATACTCCCGTCGCTGTATTCCTGCTCGGGCACACGGTCCACGTGGTGCAGAACTTCACTACCGATCCCAAGCTCTTGCGCGCGGCCGTGGATCAGGCGCGCCAGCCGGACAACCTCTTGCAGGAGCAGAATCCGCAGGACGACGCGAACAGCCCATCGGTGATGATGCAGGAGATGTCGCCCAACACGCCCACGGACGTGATCCAGTCGTTGCAGACTTTCGAGAGCCAGCAGTATCTCGAGCTCATGGACCAGCGTGTAAGCGAGACGGCCGACGCGATGCGGGCGATCGCGAAATACCTCGGCGGCTATCCGGGGCGCAAGAATCTGGTCTGGTTCTCCGAATCGTTTCCGATCTGGATCGAGCCGACCACCGATTTCGGCAACGATCCCTTCATCGGCTCGACTACCTACACCGGCAAAGTTCGAGAGGCCGCCGACGCGCTGACGGACGCGGAGGTCGCGGTCTATCCCGTCGACGCGCGCGCGCTGGAAGGCCCGGCAGCCTATTCCGCCGCCAACGGCACGATTCCCAGCGGCGACCTCGGCGGGGCGCTGAGCCGCGAAGACAGCCTGCGCATCAATTCGCAGGCGACGATGGAAGCGGTCGCCGAGGAAACGGGCGGCAAGACGTGCAAGAACACGAATGACCTGGCCGGGTGCGTCCAGGAAGCGCTCAACGAAGGATCGGCTTATTACGAATTGTCGTACTACCCGGAAAACATCAAGTGGGACGGGCACTTCCAGAAGATCACGGTGAAGACGCCGCGGCGCGGCGTGAAGCTCGCGTACCGGCGCGGCTACTTCGCGGCGAGCACAGCAATGCTCGCCAATCCCGGGCAGCCAGACCAGCTTCTGAAGGAAACCTGCATCGACCCGCTGCCCTCCACCTCGATCGACATGACCGTGGAACCGATCGCGCCGCGCGAAACTCCCGGCCAGCCCGCGGCGTCGCGTTACCTGCTTACGATCTCGCCGAGTGCGTTGAGCCTTGCCGCCGTCGGCGGCGCGCGTCAGTTGAGCCTGCAGATGGCCATCTGCGAATACGATCCCAAAGGCGACAAGTTCGACTTCTTTCCGCACGATCTTTCGCGGCCCGTCACCGACGCCCAGCTGAAGAGCTGGCAGGAGCACGGGATTCGGAACATCTTCGACTACGGCGCGAAGCCCGAGAACCCGCGCCTGCGTTTTGCTGTGCTCGACGTGCCAACCGGAATTACGGGATCGGTGGACGTTCCGGCGCATCCGCGCGATTTCGGCGCGATACCGGGAGCGCCCGCGCAAGCCGCTGCGCCAGCGAGCGGCGGCGCACCAGCGCCGTCGCAGATATCGCAGGCTGTCCCGCCGCTGGCGGCCGCGCCCGCTGCGCCAGCTGCTCCCGCCCAGGTGTCAGTCACAACGGCTCTCACTTTCCGAACAGGCTCGGGCAAGACGAGCAGGCTCGACTGGGGCTCGGGGAAGGTCACGTATGAGGGCGATCTCGGCGTCGAGCTCGGCGCGCAAGGATTCTTCCAGAAGTATTTCGCAGCGCAGTACCACTGCCAGGCCGGGAACCTCGTATCCAACGATCCGAAGTCCACGGTGACGCCTAAGCTCGCGCTCGTCCTGCGGGGCGCGAGCGGCCCTGCCGTGCTGATCGATCTGACGGGCACCGAGCCGCAATATACGGGCGATCTGCCGGTCGATCCGGACGCCCGCGCATTCTTCAGCCAAGTCTGGAAGCTCTGCCACTGCCAGGGGCCATAGCTGCGCGGCGCTGCGTCGAGAAACTCACCGGGTGCTATCCTCACGGCATTAACCTGGGTGGAGGATCAATGGCGTCCCCACTGACCAATACCACGAGAAGTAACGCGCCGATCTGCATCCTCTGGTTGTGGGGGGCGATTCTCTTCGGATTCTCCCAAATGACCTGCGCGCAGATGGGAACCACGGGGCCGATTCGTGTCGAGTCCAAGGACGTTCTGGTCCCCGTCCTGGTGCTAGACAAGAAACGCGCGGATCAAATTCGCAGCATGGGCCCAGGACTTTTCTCGCTGGAGGCGAGAAAGCTCACTAATGTGGAAGTGAGCGACTTGACAGCTAAGGACTTCCGTATTTTCGACGGCGGCAAGGAGCAGAAGATCGAGCGCCTGACGCTCCAGCCTGATTCCCTCATTGGCTTCACGGCGGCGGGTGTTGGCAAGTGGGTCGCACCGGATCCGCCGGACTCCGGCCCGGGACTTTTTACGGCGCCGCCGCATTGGGTCGCTTACCTGATTGCGTACGCGCAACCGCCCTCGGCTAAGGGGAGCTGTCATCAGATCGCGGTGAAGGTTGATCGACCCGATTCGTTGGTCTATACGCGCGCGGGATACTGCAACTGGGGGAACTCGGCAGCCGATCCCCTGGGCGGCACAAAACTGGAAGACCAGATGGCATCCATCTTGAATTTGGGGAAACCGAGCCGGGTCAGTTTGCCCCTGACGACATTCAGTTCATTCCGTGACGCAGATGACGTTGTGACAAATGTTGTGCTCGGGTTCCCAGAGAATTCTTGGAGGGCCTTCAAATGTGACAAACCGCCAACTATGGAGGTCTTGGGGATTGCCTATGCAAAGCATGAAGGCATCGCAGCGCGTTTTAGCGATCTCGAAAACTTAGGTAGCTTGAGTTTCGTTGGCGAAACTATCCCAAATCTGGCACCCATAACGCCTGGACACTGCATCGATTATGTTGTCCCATATCAGTACGAAACACAGATTAAGCTTACCCCTGGCGAATACACGCTCCGAGTCGCCTTCAAGGACGGGAAGAAATTCGGCCGAGCCGAAACAGCTTTCGTCGTGCCGACCTTCGACAAAAAACGACTAGCGATCAGTGATGTTACCTTTTCCAGACGCTACCGTAAGGTGTCGAGCGGGCCGCAAGACGATACTACCGTGCTCCCGGGCGCTTACGTTCCTTTAGTGAGCAAGGGATTCGAGGTTACTCCGACGGCGGACGCGCGTTTTAAGAAGAGCGAGCCTCTCGATTTCTATTTCGAGGTCTATGCGCCACAACCAGAACATCCGGTAGGAGCTATCGAGGCGCATTTACGTATTCAAGATGCAAAAACTGGCCAGGTTGTGAAGGATCTCCAGCCAGTGGATGCGGCGCCTTACGCCAAGCCTGGCGACCCTATCATCCCCGTTGGGGGTGCGATCGACATCAGCGGTTTGCCGAGTGGTTCATACCGGCTTGAGGTCCAGGCGACCGACTCCGTGGGGAATGCCACTACCTGGCGCGCCGCCGATTTCACGATCGAGTAGGGTGGAAGCTCTGCCACTGCCAGGCGCCGTAGCTGGCCCTTCGCCGCCCGCGCCTTTTCCGCTACTCTCTATACATGGAAGAACGCTTGCAGAAGATTATCGCGCGCGCGGGGCTTGCTTCGCGGCGCCGCGCGGAGGAAATGATTACGTCGGGGCTGGTCACCGTAAACGGCCAGACGATCACCGAGCTCGGCACGAAGGCGGACGCCGAGCGCGATCACATCAAAGTGGCAGGGAAGCTGATCCGCGCTGAGGCCAAGCACGTCTATATCGCGCTGAATAAGCCGCCCGAGGTGGTCGCCACGATGAGCGATCCCGAAGGCCGCCGGTCGCTCCGCGATTTCCTTTATGGCATCAGCGAACGCGTGTTCCCGGTTGGGCGGCTCGAATACCACGCGCACGGGTTGGTGCTGCTTACCAACGACGGCGACCTCGCGAATCGCATCCTGAAAGCTCACCATCTGCCGCAGGTCTACAGCCTCAAGCTCAAGACGCTGCTGACTTTTGCCGAGATCGAGAGCCTGACGCGCTCGACGGGTGCGCGCATCTCGCGCCTGCGGGGCAAGGATGCGCCGTGGTACGAGGTGACCCTCTCGGAAGCCCGCAGCGACGCCCTGCGCGACAAACTTTTCCGGACCGGGCACCCCGTCGAGAAGATGAAACGCATCGGCATTGCCAACATCGAATTGGGCGGCCTCGCGCCGGGACGCCATCGCGAGCTTTCTCCGGGCGAGATTGTTGGACTGAAGCAAGCCCTTGACGGCCGACAGCCGGCGGCAAAGCACAAAACAAAAGCCAGGCCGCGGCCGAAGAGCCGCATTCGCAAACCTCCGCGCTAGCCTCTCACACAGAGAGCACAGAGGAAATCAAGAGGGCACGGAGAAAGCTTCTTGGAGGCCTCCGTGTGCTCGGCCTCTTCTCTGTGAACTCTGTGTTTAGCCCTGGGCTCAAATCCCACGCCGCCATCAAAAAGACACCACTCTGCGCTAGCCCCCGCGCTTTTCTTTTGCCGGATTTGGGGTATTATGAAGCCACCTTGGGCGGGGATTCCATCAGTTAGGGTTTCGGGGACCAAGTACAGGTTCGAGAGGCCAAAGTGCGCTCGCTGACGCGAGCGGGCGGCCGGCGGGCTTGTGCCATAGGGCATTTGCACCGTTTAGGCGAGCGCCATCCGGGGGCCGTCTCACTGGCGGCACGATCGAAACGCACTGAAAGGACGTAACGCATATGACCAGACCCATCGAGAACCCGGGCCCAGCCCGGCCGTTGGAATCGGGGGCGGTCGATCCCGCCAGCGAGATTCTCAAGACCAGCCGCACCATCGCCATCGTCGGCCTTTCCCACCGCCCGCATCGCCCGAGCCATGGCGTCGCTCAGTACCTGCAGTCCGCCGGCTATCGCGTTATCCCCGTGAATCCCACTGAGACGGAAGTGCTCGGCGAGAAGGCGTATGCGCGGCTCGAAGACATTCCCGAGCGCGTCGATATCGTCGATATTTTCCGCCGCTCGGAGTTCGTGCCCGAGATTGTGGAATCCGCGATCCGCATCGCCGCCCGCGGCGTCTGGATGCAGGAAGGCGTGATCCACGCTGAAGCCGCCGAGCGCGCCCGCCGCGCCGGGCTTTTCGTCATCATGAACACCTGCATTTTGAAGGAACACATCAAGAGATTTCGGCTTCACTAAGTCAGGCTAAGCGGATCAAAAGCCCCACCCTCACAAACCGAGGATGGGGCACCCGGAACTTCAAAACCTTTCACTTACCGCTTATTCCAACGGGAAAATCTTGAGGACGCGTTTGCCGGGCACGGTGACGGCGAGCGATCCTCCATCCGGCGCGATCAGGAAATTGTGGAATTCGAGGTCGTGCAATGCTGGCGTGAACGAATCGTCGTACAGGCCGACCCAGACGAGATCGTTCGACTCATCCGGAGGGCCGCGCTTGAGCAGGACGCGGCGGTCGTCGCTGCCCCATTCGAAAATACCGAGGCCCGCGTTCACCTTGACGCGCTTCGATGGATTGGCGATGTCGATCACCTCGATGGTGTCGCCATCCTCGAAAAATCCGATCTTCTTTCCGGACTTGGAGACGGCGAGCGAACCGTTGAAGCTGTCGATTGTGGCGATTTCCGTCACCGCTTCGTGCACCAGATCGAGTTCGAGGATCGTCAGGCGGCCGCGCAGGCTCAGGTTTGAGCTCACGGCAAAGGCGCGGTTGCGCGACGCGTCCCAGATCACGGTGTCGAATGTGTGGCCCTCGAAAAGTTGGGCGGTCTGGCCATCGGATGGGCGCACGCGCGTGATCGTGTAGGGCGGGGCGAGGCTCAGGTAGACCACGGTTTGTCCATCGGCGAGCCAGGTGGCGTTAGTCGCGTCCTGAATGAAGCGATCCTTCGAGCCGGCCACTTTAACTTCGTTGCCATCGCCGTCGAAAAGGGCGACGGCTTTGCGCCCGCCCACGCTGAAGACGTCGGCATCGTCCGAGCGATCTTCCTCGCCCTTTTTCTTGACGTGCGGATGGTAACCGGGCGGCGGCTCCTGCAGCGTGATGCTCGCGGCGACGTGCTTTCCATCGGGCGCCCATACGAGCGTATTGACCACGTACCCACTCGGGGGCTGCGGCGGCATGAATTTGTCGACGTCGACGAGGCGTCTGCCCTTGTTGGGTCCCGTGGCGACGTCGATTTCGTCGCGCTCGATGATCAGCTTTTTGATCCGCTTGAGCTTCGGGACGGCGAAGACGATTTCATTGTTCGCGGAGATGTCGAACGCCTGGCAATCCTCGTTGATCACCATCTTGGGATTGTCCTGCGCCCGTGCCGGCGGCGCACCCGCAGAGAGAATCACAGCAGTGGCAAACAGCGAGAGCAGCGCGGCGGCACGCGCGCGCGGCGGGGAGGGGAATCGACGCAGCGCGTGCTTGAAGATGCTCGACAAAATGTGCCTGGCGCCGCGTCGCTTACCCGTCATTTCTCCCCTTTGTTTTGATTCGCCGAATCTCTTCCAGTCGCTGCCGGATGCGCGCTTCAAAACCCTGATCGGTCGGCTTGTAGTAGACGCGCCCGGCAAGGCTCTCGGGCAGGCAGGTCATGTCCGTGACCTTCTCTTCCGCGTCGTGCGCGTATTGATAGCCTTTGCCGTAGCCGAGGTTGCCCATCAGCCCGGTCACCGCATTTCTTAGATGCAGGGGAACGGGCTCCGCGATGGTCTGCTGCAAATCTTGCTGCGACCGCGCCATAGCCCGTGTAAAGCGCATTCGATTTCGGCGCGAGCGACAAGATACACCGCGGCCTGCGCGAGCGCCAGATTGCCCTCCGGCGGCCCGATGAAATCGAAGGCCTCCTTCGCCGCGATCGTCACAGCCAGCGCGCCCGGCTCGGCCAGGCCGATATCTTCGCTGGCCATGCGCACCATGCGCCGCGCGAGATAGAGCGGATCCTCGCCCGATTCGAGCATGCGCGCCAGCCAGTAGAGCGCCGCGTCGGGATCGGAATTGCGCACCGATTTGTGCAGCGCCGAAATCAGGTTGAAATGCTCCTCGCCGGACTTGTCGTAGGGCAGCAGCTTTTTCTGCAGCACGTCTTCGAGGCGCGCCTCGGAAAGCGACGCGCCGCCCGTCCGCGCCGGGCTCGGTGCCCAGCGACGAGCGCTTCGAGCGTGTTGTAGGCCGAGCGCGCGTCGCCGTTGGCGAGGACGGCGATGCGCTCGAGGATCTCGTCGCTGGCCTCGACGTGCTCTTTGCCCAGCCCGCGCTCCGCGATCTTCGAGCGCCCGGCGCAGCAGCGTGACGATCTGCTCCTGCGACGAGCGCGTGCAGCACGTAGACCTTCATGCGCGAAAGCAGCGGCGCGATCACCTCGAACGACGGATTTTCGGTGGTCGCGCCGATCAGCAGAATGTTGCCGGCCTCCACGTGCGGCAGAAACGCGTCCTGCTGCGCGCGATTGAAGCGGTGCACTTCGTCGACGAACACGATCGTGCGCCGGCCGTAGCGCCGCGCGCCTTCGGCCTTGGCCATCACTTCCTTGATTTCCTTGATTCCGGAGAGCACCGCGCTGAAGGGAACGAACTCCGGATCGCGTGCGCTTGGCGATGATGCGCGCAAGCGTGGTCTTGCCGCATCCCGGCGGGCCCCAGAGCAGCATCGAGCTCGAGTTCGTCGCGCTCGATCTGCGTGCGCAGCGGTTTGCCGGGGCCGAGCAGTTCTTCCTGGCCGATGAATTCGTCGAGCGTTTGCGGACGCATGCGGTCGGCCAGCGGCCGGCCCGCGAGCGGTTCTTCTTCCGGCTCGATTGCGCGAAATAGTCCCATCGCTAGTTTCCCGTGCTCCTAACTCGCCCTGGCTTGCCGCCTTCGTGGCGCGCCGCTTCGTACAGCACGATCGACGCCGCCACGCCGGCGTTCAGCGATTCGACCGCATCGGTCGTCGGGATCGAAATCACCGCGTCCGCAGCGTGCTCGATTTCCGGCGGCAGCCCCGCGCCCTCGTTGCCAATAAAGATCGCCGCCGGCTCGCGCAGATCGGCGCAGCGCGCCGGCTTCTCGCTGCGTCGGCCATCGCGCACCGAACTCGCCGCATAAATCTTCACGCCGGCGATTCGCAGTTGCGCCAGCAAAACCGGAATCGCCATCCCGCGCAGCAGCGGCAGCGCAGCGCCGATCCCGCCGACGCGCGCAGCGCTTTGGGCGACCACGGATCGGCGGTTCCGCGCGTGGCGACCGCGCCAGTGGCGCCAAACGCCTCCGCCGACCGCAGAATCGTGCCCACGTTTCCCGGGATCCTGCATCGCGCGAGCACGACCACCAGCGGAGAATTCCCGCGCGTCGCACCCACGCCGCGCAGCACGTCGTCGAAACCCCACGCAGGCTGCCGAAACAGCGCGGCCACTCCTTGCGGCGTTTCCGTTCCCGACACGCTTTCGAACAATTTGTCGGTCGTCCTCAAAATCTGCGACCGGGGAATGCCCGTTTCGCTCTCGCTCGCCGCTTTCAGGATCGCCGCGGCATCGCGTTCGCCCGATTCGCTCACCAGCAGCGCCTCAGCCTCGAGCCCCGAGCGCAGCGCCTCTTCCACAAGCTTGGGTCCCTCGATTCCAATCGGCTCGTTTTTCGCCGGGTCCGGCCCCTTGCCGCGCAACGCGGCGCGAAATGTTTTCAGCCATTTATTGTCGCGGCTCGTGATGGTGGTCATGGGGATTGGTGCCGCCTCAGGCGCGCGCCCTGCTGCAAGCCTAACAAACGCCACTCTCCGCGTAAATCGCAGGCCGCAGCGCACATCCCGCTAAAATCTTGTGCCGGTTCATCTTGCGCCGCCCGCGGCGGCTATGTTAACTTGCACTGGTAGTTAGGCACCGTCCGCGAGCGAACATTTGCCCGTCGAAGTCCTCAAAATCTCATCGGAAGCGCCCAACCGGCAAACAATCGAGTACGCCGCAAGTTTCATCCGGCGCGGCCGTGTGGTTGCCATTCCGACGGATACCGTCTACGGGCTTTCGGCCGATCCCTTCAACCTCGCCGCCATCGAGCGCGTTTTCCGCATCAAGGGACGCCCGGAATCGCAGGCATTGCCGATTCTGGTGAATTCGGTCGAGCAGGCCATCACGCTGATCCGCGACGTTCCCGACATTTTTCTGACGCTTGCGAACAAGCTCTGGCCGGGCGCGTTGACGCTGGTCGTCGAAGCCACTCATCGGCTGCCGCTAAAAGTGACGGGCAACACGGGAAATGTCGCGCTGCGCTGGCCGGATTCGCGCATCGCTTCGGGGCTTATCGAAGCCGCGGGCGGGCCGATCACCGGAACCAGCGCGAATCTCTCCGGCTATCCTTCGTGCACCAGCGCGGGAGCCATCATGGAGCAGCTGGGAGACCGGCTGCCGCTGATTCTCGATTCGGGCGATACGGGCGGCAATTTGTCGTCGACCATCGTGCGCATCGAGGATGACACCTGGTTCGTGGCCCGCGAAGGCGCCCTCCCCGAATCGGAAATCCGCAAGGCCCTCGGCCAATAGGCAACGGCATCGTTGGGCCGCCGGCGCGCGCATCTGTGGTTACCACGGTCATGCGGAGCCTCGGTTCAGCTGTTCCTCAACACAGAGAGCACCGAGCAAATCAGGAGGACGCGGAGAAGCATTGCCGGATTCTCCGTGGACTCGTGTTCCTCCGGTGCACTCTGTGTTTAGCTGGGGGATCAAATCTGTGCGGCGGTCATGGGACCACAACCAGCGAGTAGCGCCGGCTGATTCGCGCGGCGCGGCCTACTGAATCGACGCCGTATCGAGAAAATCGTATTCGCCCGACGGCGCAAGCGTGATTCCCGTCACGCGCGTCCGGTGGACGCACACGTTGTCGACGTACCACAAATTGATATACGGCTCGTCCTCCGCCACGATCTTCTGAATCTGCGAGAGAATCGCTTTCCGCTTCCCTCGATCCATTTCCACTTTCTGCTTGTTCGATCAGCGTGTCGAGCGCCGGATTGCGATAGTGCCCGCGATTGGCGCCAGGCGGCGGCATTCGCTTCGAGTTGAAGACGTAATCGAAAATATCGGGATCGTTGTTCGCGCCCACCCACCGCAGCGTGTAGAGCTGAAAGCTCCCGCGGCCGATGTCGGAGAGAAATGTCGCGATTTCGAGCGGCCGCAGGTCGAGCACCACGCCGACGCGTCTCCACTGCCGGCCAGCGCCTCGCCCAACAAGCCGCGCGGATTCCTCGGTGGAAGTCTTCATCGTCAGGTGGAATCGCACGCCGTCTGCGCCGCGCGGGAATCCGGCCGCGTCGAGCAGTTGCTCCGCTCGCGCGGGATCGTACGGGTATTGCCGCACATTCGGCTCATAGCGCCCAATGATTCGGCGGCAGCAGGCTCGACGCCGCGCGCGCCTGCCCGCGCAACAAGATATCGAATCAGCGACGCGCGATCGGTGGCATAGGCGAGCGCCTGCCGCACTTCGCGATGCGCGAGAATCGGATCGTCGAAGTTGAACGCGATGTACGCGATCACGTGCCCGGCTGATCGTCCGCGACGAGACCAGGCTCCTTTGCGAGCGCATCGACCATATCCGGCGTGAGCGAATTCATCCGCCGATGTCCGCCGTGCCTTTGCGCAGTTCCAGCGCGCGCACGATCGCATCCGGCACCACGCGAAATCGCACCACGGCGATTTTCGGCGCGCCGCCGAAATAATCCGGATTGCGCTCGAGCACGATTTCCTCATCCTGCGTCATGCTGACGAATCGAAACGGCCCCGTTCCGATCGGATCGCTTGTGGCGCGTCTGCGCCGGAGCCCGCGGGCACGATGCCGATGGCCATCGCGCGTGAGATTCCACAGGAACGACGCGTAGGGCTCGCTCAGATGGAACACGACCGTGTCAGCGTCCGGCGTATCCACCGATTCGAGCATCGGTGAAAGTGCCGCGCTTCGCCGATCGTCACCTCGCCCGACATCAGCGAATCGAACGTGAATTTCACGTCGGCGGAAGTAAACGCCCGGCCATCGTGGAATTTCACGCCGTGCCGCAAATGAAAAATGTAGGTGCGGGGATCGGGCGTCTCCCATCGCTCCGCGAGGTCGGGAACGATATTCATCTGCGCGTCGTGCGTTACCAGGCCGTCGAAGATCAGCCCGTCCAGATGTTGCGACTGCGCGTCGGTGCCGATCCGCGGATCGAGATTGGTGGGCATCGATTCGATCAGGAAATTCACGGTGCCAGGCTCGTTCGCGTGGCTCGTGCCTTCGCATCCGGCGGCGAAAATCGCAATCCCGAGCAACGCGGCAAGGGCGAAAAACGCCGCACCCAACCTGGCCGCTCGCTTTGCCCCGTATCGTTCCCTGTGGATTCGCAAATTCAGCTCTGAGGTTTCGTCTTGTGGCCTGCCGCCCCTACCGGCGCGTGCACGATCTTGCCGAGCACCACGGGTGCCGCGCGCCGGTCGCGGAGGGCACATTGTTGGGCCGCCCGTGATAGGTCTCATAGGCCAGCACCGCGAATGCAAACGCTTCTTTCGCCTCGGGCGGCACTCCGAATCGAGTCGGCGGAATGATTTCGATCCCGGGCAGCGCCGCGGCCAGTTGCGCCATGATCAACGGATTCTTCGCGCCGCCTCCGGCGACGATCAGTTCGTCCACCTGCGTACGCGGCAAAATCAGCCGGCGAAACGCGTCGGCGATCGAAAGCGCCGTGAAGACCGTCGCGGTTCGCACGATATCCGCCGGCCCGGCGTGGTGCCGTTGCCCCCACGCGAGCAGCTCATGCGCGTACGTCTGCGCCGAATTGCTCCCGGCCGGCCGTTTTCGGCGGCCTTTTCCGCAGGTAAGGCTCGCGCATCAGGCGAAGCAGCAATTCCGGAATCGTGCGCCCGCTCAGCGCGATGCGCGCGTCGCGATCGTACTCCGCGCGCCCGCGCGTGATCCGCTCCACGAGCGCGTCGATCACCATGTTGCCCGGCCCGGTGTCGAACGCAAATACTTCCGCAGGCTCCGCGCCGCCGGGAATCACAGTGACGTTGGCGATCCCGCCGATATTCAGCGCCACGCGCCCGCTGCTGCATCGCGATACAGCAGATAATCCACAAACGGCACGAGCGGCGCGCCCTGGCCCGCCCGCGGCCATATCCGCCGGACGGAAATCGCCAACGGTCGTCACGCCCGTTCGCTCGGCAATCACGCTGATTTCGCCGATCTGCAGCGTGGAGGGCACGCACCTTGCCTTGAAATCGCGCCGGCGGCGCCGTGATGAAACATCGTCTGCCCGTGCGAGCCGATCAGCGAAATTTCACTGCAGCGGCATGCGCCACTTCTTGCAGGCGCGCGATTGCGGCGCGCGCGAATTCCTCGCCCAGAAGGAAATTCAGCTCGCTGATTTCCGCGGTGGTGGTCGGCCCGCCATTGGCGAGCCGCAGAATCGGTCTCGCGCGACGGCAGGGCGGAATGGACACGTGATGGTGCGCCTCGAACTCGGCCGGAATGTCCGGCGGCGCGCCGGAAATCCGCACGAGCGCCGACGTCGATCCCGTCCGCGGACGTCCCCGGACATCATGCCCAGCACCCGCATCACCTTGGTCATCGAGTGTCATGAGCCTTTGGCGGTAGCCACTGATTACTGAACTGCTTTTGCAATGCCGCGAGCAAATTCAACGCTTCGAGCGGCGTCAGCTCGTTCAAGATCCGCGCTCGCGCAGCGCTTCGAGCACCGATTCGTCGATCGCCGTGAAGCTCGTTTGCCGCGGCGCGGGCGGCGCCGGCCCGGCGTACCATGCTCGAAAGCTCCTCGCGTCAGGCTCTTCCTCGCTCCGCTCGTGCTCGCGCAGGATTTCCCGCGCGCGCGCGATCACGCCGCCGGGAAGGCCCGCAAGGCGCGCCACTTCGATTCCGTAGCTTTTATCCGCGCTGCCTGGTTCGACGCGCCGGAGAAACACGATTTCGCTTCCCGCCTCCTGCACCGATACGTGCACGTTTTTCACGCCGGGCAGGAGTTGTTCGAGTTCCGTCAGCTCGTGATAGTGCGTGGCGAAAAGAGTTCTCGGCCGCGCGCCCGCGTGCAGCGCCTCGACCACCGCCCACGCGATCGAAAGGCCGTCAAATGTCGACGTGCCGCGGCCCACTTCATCGAGCAGCACCAGGCTCGCGGCTGTCGCCGTGTTCAAGATCGCCGCCACCTCGCTCATCTCGACCAGAAATGTCGATCGCCCGCGCGCCAGATTGTCCGACGCCCCGATGCGCGTGAAAATGCGGTCGAGCATCGGCAGCTTCGCCTGCGCCGCCGGCACGAACGATCCCATCTGCGCCAGAATCGAGATCAGCGCCGCCTGGCGCAGATAAGTCGACTTGCCGCCCATGTTCGGGCCGGTGATGATCAGCAGGAATTGCGATTCGTCGCCGAGATAAAGATCGTTGGGAACGAACCGCTCGCCGCGCTCTTCGAGCAGCTTCTCGATCACCGGATGGCGCCCGCCCGCGATCATCAGCGCTCCGCGCGCGCCTTTCCTCGAAATCTCCTTCTCGGTGAATTCAGGGCGCATGTAGTTGCGCGCCGCCGCGATGCGCGCGAAATTCACCAGCACGTCGAGCTGCGCGATCGCAGCCGCCGTGCGCCGCAGCCGCCCGGCTTCGCGCGCGATCGATTCGCGGATTTCGCCGTAGAGCCGCCGCTCGATTTCGAGTACGCGCTCCTCGGCCGACAGCACCTTGCGCTCGTGTTCCTTCAGCTCCGCCGACGTGTAGCGCTCGGCATTGACCAGCGTCTGTTTGCGCTCGTAGTCCGCGGGCACCAGGTGCAGGTTCGCTTTCGAGACCTCGATGTAATAGCCGAATACCTGGTTGTAGCGGATCTTGAGCGACGCGATCCCAGTGCGCTTCCGCTCGCGATCTTCCATCGCAGCGATGATCTGCCGGCCCTCTTTCAGGATGGTCGCGCAGCTCGTCGAGCTCCGCGTGAAAGCCCTGGCGGATCACGCCGGGCTCGTTTGGAAGGGCAGGGGGATCGTCCGAAATGCCGCGCGCGATCGTGCCGGATACGTCCGCCAGTTCGTCCATCTGCTCTCGAAGCGACCCGAGCCTCGCGGGTGGCGCTCCGACCTCTATATCGTGTAATGCGATTTCACCCGCAATTAATCCACGCAGGCGAGGAACTATTTCGAGCGAGCCGCGAAGCGCCAGCAGATCGCGCGGCGTGGCGACGCCCAGCGTGATCCGGCTCGTCAGCCGCTCGAGATCGAGAATTCCCTCAAGCTCCCTGCGAATCTCTTCGCGCGCCACGGTCCCCGATTTCAGGTTCTCGACCGCTCCGAGCCGCGCTTCGATCTCGGGGAGCGAAATTTCCGGCCGCAGGATCCAGCTGCGCAGCAACCGCGCGCCCATGCTGGTCGCGGTCTCGTCGATGGCTTTCACGAGCGTGGCCGAAGCATCGTCCCCCGCCGCTGGCTCGACCAGTTCCAGGTTCCGCGCGGTCACCTGATCGAGGATCATCGCGTCCTGCTGCTCGTAATAAGCGATGCGGTCGAGATGCTCGAGCCCCGCGCCCGCCGGGCGCAGCGACGGAATCGCCGTCGTATCCTCGGGCTTGCGCGCGCCGATCGCGGATGTTTCGCGCAGGTAGTGGACGATCGCGCCCGCTGCCGCTGTAGCCTGCGGGTGCTCGGCCAGCCCGAATCCTTCGAGCGCCACCACGCGGAAGTGCTCTTCGAGCTGCCTGCGGCGTAATTGCTCTCGAAAATCCAGTCGTCGAGGCGCGTCTCGACGGCGCCCGAGCCGTTCAGTTGCGCAGCGGCGGCGGCGGGGAAGAGCGTCGCCGGCTGCGGCACCAGAATCTCGCGCGGCCGCAGAATCCCGAGCTCGTCGCGCAGCCGCGCTTCGGCTTTCTCGCCCGTGAACTCGGTCGCGCGAAATTCGCCGGTCGAGAGATCCACGAACGCCAGGCCAATCCGTGCCTCGCTCGCGCGGCCCGGAGTTCGGCCACCGGCTGTGGCAGCATTGGCGGCCGCGCTCCGCGCCACCGCCGCCAGAAAATTGTTTTCCTTCGGCTCGATCAGCGACGCGCCGGTCGCCGTCCCCGGCGTCAGCACCCGAATCACTTCGCGCCGCACGAGCTTCTTGCCCGGCCCCGGCTCCTCCATCTGCTCGCAGATGGCCACCTTGTGCCCGGCGCGGATCAGCCGCGCGATGTAGTTCTCGGCCGCATGGTACGGGACGCCGCACATCGGCACCGGCTCGCCCTTTTCCTTGTTGCGCGCGGTCAGCGTGATCTGCAGGATGCGCGACGCCAGCACCGCATCGTCGTAGAAAAGCTCGTAGAAATCGCCGAGGCGGAAAAGCAGCAGCGCGCCGGGATGCTGCTTCTTGACGGCGTGGTACTGCTGCATCAACGGCGTGGTCGGTTCCGTCATGATCGCGCTTCGAAGCCCGGCAGGAAAGCGATTATGCTGGCACATTGCGCTCTTGGCAACAAGGTTGATGCTCGGCGACGGCAGGTCGAGGCAGAGCGCATGCCGACGCTGCGCTATACTCGGTCGCGTCCCGATCATGCCTCGCCGCCTCCGCACAGCCCGCGAAATCGAAGTGAAACTTCGCGTCGCCAATCTACGCCGCTATGGTCCGCGCGCTGCAAGCAACTGGGCGCCAAGCTGCGTGGGCGCGTGCTCGAGCAAAACACGCTGTATGACACGCCGTCCGCCGACTTCCGCAGCCGGGGCCGCCTTTTGCGCCTGCGCATCGAGATGCCCGCGCCCTCGAAGCTTCTGCCGGGCGGCGCCCGGTGCGCCATCCTCACCTCGAAAGCCGCCGTTCCCGAATCTGGCCGCCGCTCGCGCTACAAGGAAAAGCTCGAGAGGGAAGCTGGCCATCGAATCGCCAGGGCGCTGGCCGTCGGCCTTGCGCGCGCTCGGCCTGCGCCCGAGCTTCCGCTACGAGAAATACCGCACCACGTTCCGCCTGCCCGGCCTGCACCTGGACCTCGATGAAACACCCGTAGGCGTCTTTCTCGAACTCGAAGGCTCGCCGCGCGCCATCGATCGAGTGGCCCGCGCGCTCGGATATGCTCCTTGGGACTACATTACGGAACCTATTGGGACCTCTATGCAGCCGATTGCCGCCGTCGCGGCCGCAGGCCCGCCAAATATGCTTCTTTCGGCGTAAAAATTGCATAAAGAGCGCACTCTTCGCTTGACAAAAATTCCGTCTGCCTTTACTAGTCAAAACGAGGACATGCGCATTTTCATGGAAGAGCGTTCGTCCAATTCGGAGCCTGGAAGTAGCCGCTCCGCCGGTCGGCAGGCGAGGCCCGGCAAGAGCGAGCGACCTTCCCGCTCGTTTTCGGTCACTATCCGACGCGACCCGCACGCGGGCGCGCCGGGACAGGGAGGCGAGGCCCGGCCTGAACTAACGCGAGGCAGCTTCTTGTTCTGCCCGTGGCCGGAAGCACCGCCGGTCCCGGGCATTTTTTTTGCCCGGATTCCCCGGCCAGCCCGCCAAGGAGCCACCTATGCTGCACGCCACGGAAGTTCTGGGCGCCGAAGCCTACGATTCCGCCGGGAACTTTGTCGGCCGCGTGAAGGAGATGTTCATCGTGCCCGACGAGCAGCCCAACCGCATCTCGCGGCTGCTGCTCAGCCGCGGGCAATACCGCCCGCTCGTCGCGCGCTACGACCAGATCGCCGAAGTCGCGCCCGGCCGCGTGAAGCTCACCACCGACGAGTCGGCGCTCGAGCTCTACCAGCCGAACGAGGCGTGGCTCGCCGTCCGCAAGGATTTGCTCGACCAGCAGATCATCGACACGAACGGCCGCAAAGTCGTGCGCGTCAACGACGTTGATTTCACGGAGCACCGAACCAACGGCAACGTCGAGCTGCGAATCACGCAGGTGGATGTAGGCCTGCCCGGCGCGGTTCGCCGCCTGCTGCAGGGATTGGTCCCGCCGATGGCCATCCGCCGCATGCAGAGCAAGCTGCCGCACGCGGACGATCCGCTGGGAATTCGTCAACCTGATCGAGCCGGATCCGCTGCGCCGCGTGAAGCTGCGCCTTTCGAGCGAGAAGCTCGCGGCGCTCCATCCGGCCGATCTCGCCGACATCATGGAAGAGCTTTCGCCCGACGAGCGCCAGTCGATCATCGGCTCGCTCGACGAAGAGACCGCCGCCGAAACCATCGCCGAACTCGACAAGCGCCTGCAGACGCAGGTGGTCGAGAAGCTCGATCCCGAAAAGGCCGCGGACATCATCGAGGAGATGAGCCCGGACGAAGCCGCCGACCTGATCCAGAGCCTCGACCCTCGAAATCCAAGGAAGTTCTCGAGGAGATGGAGGCACGCGAAGCGCAAGAAGTGCGGCAGCTGATGCGCTTCGACGAAAACACCGCGGGCGGCATGATGACCACGGAGTTCGTGCTGGTCGGCGAGGACGCCACGCGCGGCGAAGTGGTCGACTTACATCCGCTTCCACGAAGTGCCGCTCGACCAGCTCGACAACGTCGTCCTGATCAATCGCGACGCCGCGCTCGCGGGCACGGTGCCCTGGCGCGGCTGCTTCTTGCCGATGGCGAGCAGCGCATGGGCGAAACTCGCCTTCGAGCCGCTGCTCTCGGTGCAGGCCGACGCGAGCGACAAGGACGTTTTCGAGCTGTTCGACAAATACAATCTGCGCAGCCTGACCGTGGTGAACGACGAAAATCACCCGATTGGCGCGATCACCGTGGACGACATCGTCAGCCGCATGCGCGCGAAGATATAAGAACATTTGGATCATCCGGCCGCGGCCGGCAATCCCGGATTCCGAAACACGCGTCACAAAATGTCATGAACACGTGGGTCACATTCGTCGACACGTTCTCGCAGCTCTCGGAGCGCGGCAAGGACTTTGGCCGCCGCACGCGTCCGGCGCGCAGGCGGCTCGCCGTGTTTCTGGCGGTCGTCGGGCCGGGGCTGATCACCTCGAACGTGGACAACGACGCCGGCGGAATCGCCATGTACACGACGGCCGGCGCGCAGTTCGGCTACGCGCTGCTGTGGTCGCTGATTCCCATGACGATCGCGCTCTACGTCAGCGAAGAAATGTGCGCGCGCATGGGCGTGGTTACCGGCAAAGGGCTCTCCGACCTGATCCGCGAGGAATTCGGCTTCCGCTCCACGTTTTTCGTGATGCTCGCCGCCTTTCTGGTGGACTTGGGCAACACGGTCGCCGAGTTCGCGGGCGTGGCCGCGTCGATGCAGATCTTCCATATCAGCAAGTACGTTTCGGTGCCGCTCGCGGCCATCGCCGTCTGGATTCTGGTGGTGCGCGGAAGCTACCGCCAGGTGGAAAAGATTTTTCTGGTCGCGTGCGGCTTCTATCTCTCCTACGCGGTCTCCGCGTTTCTGGCCAAGCCCGACTGGCTGTTTGCGGCGAAGCAGACGGTGATCCCGGCGCTTCAATGGAACGCGCCGTATCTGCTGATGCTGATCGGCCTGATCGGCACCACGATCGCGCCGTGGCAATTTTTCTATTTGCAGGCGGGCTTCGTCGAAAAGCGCGTAGGGCCGCGCCAGTACAAGCACGCGCGCATGGACGTGCTCGTCGGCAGCATCTCCTGCATGGTGATCGTCTTCTTCATCATCGTTTGCTGCGCCGCCACGCTCAACGCGCACGGCATGACCAACATCACCGACGCGGGCCAAGCCGCGCAGGCCCTGATCCCGCTCGCGGGCAAATGGGCGGGCATGCTGTTCGCGTTCGGCCTGCTGAACGCGTCGCTCTTCGCCGCATCGATCCTGCCGCTTTCGACCGCGCACGTGATCTGCGAAGGCCTGGGCTTCGAAGCCGGCCTCGACCGCAAACTCAAAGAGGCGCCCACCTTCTATTCGCTCTACACGCTGCTGATCGTCGTCGGCGCGGGCATCATCCTGATTCCCAACGCGCCGCTGCTGAAGATTCTCGTGCTGTCGCAAGTCGCCAACGGCATCTGGCTGCCCGTCGTGCTGATTTTCATCCTGCTGCTGATCAACCGCCGCGATCTGATGGGCGAACACGTGAACGGCTGGCTCTTCAACGTCATCGCCTGGGGCATCGAGCATCATCATGATCATCCTCACGCTGATCCTGGTGTACGCGGCGATCTTCGAGCCGTCCGCCGCCGGCCTCAGCGGCTCGCTCGCGCATCCGCACCCGTGGCACGCACTCACTGCGATGTGGCGCCACGCCCACCACCCGCTGTCCGTCATCTAGACCTTCTCGGATTCGCATTTTGCTGCGATTGAAACCGGAAGTCTTGCCCTCCGCGAGGGTGTCGAAGTTGTGTCGATTAGAAATGGTACTCGCGTTGAAGGCGAAGGAGATAAGCCGAATTCTAATCGCCAAATGTCGATTAGACTTGCGCCTTCGGAGGAGGCGTTTTCGAGGATCGCGCGATACCGGGTCCAGCGCGGGTTGCGCGATTGGTCCGCCGCGCCATAATCCGTCAGCCGAGTTGTGCCGACCATTCTTCATCGCGTCGGGCGCGGCAAATCGCGCCGGTCCTCGAACTATCTAAGCACAATGCATGACCGATATCTGGTGTCCGCGAGTACAGGAAAGGTACAAGGATAAGAACCCGGCCTTTGGAGGCAGCTCGGACTTATCGACGGGCGAGAACCTCGACTTACGTACACCTTACGGCATTCGTCTTTCCGAGAAGGCCCGCGTGAAAGCGCCGCCGTGGCAAGCTGTGACGGACCCACGGGAACCACTCCGCATGCACCGGAGCGATCGCGATGACTCGATCGGATGACCGCTACTTTCTGCCCGTCGAAGGGCTGGTGTCGGGCGCGCTGACGTGCGTCCTTCCGGCCTTTCTGGGTCGAGGTGGGCCCGCCCTGGCGGATGCTCTCTTCCTCTTCATCGGCTGTATCTTCGGCGCGGCTATCGCGGCACACCTCTGGTTGTTCCGCGGCCTGCGATCCGCCTTCAGCATATTCGGATTTGTGGCAACCTGCACAGTCGCCTATGCGATCTCTCTGCTCGCAACGGTCTGGACACCATTCCGGCCGGATTTTCTCAACTTTTCAGGACCGGAACAGGGGCCGGCGAACAGCAGTCCTTTTTTCACCGGCGGATTGTTGGGGGCAGCGATCGTCTGCGCGGGGGTTTACTTCTTTTTCGCACCCGGGAAGGATTGGCGAAGATTTCTGGCGAAGGCGCTGGGCATTTCCGTGATCTGCGGCTTTCTGGGCGTGTTTGGCTGGGCTGCCGGTGAGCGACTGTGGGCCGCGAGGCACTTCTCCGGCTTCGGCTCAAGTCTCGACTTCTATGTACTCTACATGATTTGGCAAACCGGAACCGCCGGACTGCTCGGGTTTCTGCTTCCTCGGCAGGCGCCAGCCCCTACGGGCATGCGGATGGCGCGGGATGAGTACGAGCACCGAACCAAACGCCCGAAGCCATCCGCAGCCGCCGTCTGTTTCCTAGTATTGGTTGTGGCGACGCTGTGCTTCTTCATGGGGAGGCAGATTTACGGACACCGTATTGCGCGGCGCGTGCTCGCAGCGCAGCGAGCGGCAAATCAAGCGGCCGAGGCGCACAGAGTCGCGGAAACACCTTCCATGAAGAATCTGCCTGCGATCACGGAACTGCCGGCCGAGCAAATCCTCGTACTGAGGACCATTGCGGGACATCCCTATCGCCTCATCGATAATCGAGGCACGCCGGGAAACGCGCTGGGCGTTCCGACAGTGGGGTATTGGGTCAATTATGAGATCTCAAACGCTCCCGATGGGGATTCTGAATTCGCGGATGTTTCGGTGACGCTGTATCCGAACACCGATTGGGCGAGCTACTGGCTAAAGGGCCTGAATGGAGAACTCGTGGAGGGTGCGAGTCCGCCAAACGTCGAGACGGTGACCAAGTTCGGGAACAAGGTCGTCTTGCGGAGCGGGACCTTTGGGGAAGCCAACTGGTACGTCACCTGGGTGAGTGGAAATCGGCTTGTTCAGGTGCGCTTTTTTGGCTCGGAAGAGGACGAGTTTCTGAGGGAATATCTCGAGCTTAATCCAAGCTCTCTGTAGAAGCTGAATCCGGCGTCTCTGACTTGAATTGCGCATGCCTACATTGCGAATGGTCGGCGGTGTTGCGCCGCGATAGTCGCTGTGCTACTTTCGCTGGCGGCCATTTTCTGAACGTGCACAACCTGCACTCCTTGAGCGATTTCCGGTGAAAGCCAGCGACCTCCTAAAGCCCGCGAACCGCGAAGAAGCGGAACTTCTCGAAAAGCTCGACGCGAAGCGGCTGCCCGAGCACGTGGCCATCATCATGGACGGCAACGGGCGATGGGCGGAGCGGCGGCATCTGCCGCGCATCGCGGGGCATCGCGCCGGCGTGAAGGCGGCGCGCGGCGTGATCGAGACGTGCGCGCGACTGCACCTGCCGTGCCTCACGCTGTATGCGTTTTCGCTCGAGAACTGGCGGCGGCCGCAGGCGGAAGTCGATTTCCTGATGCGCCTGCTGCGCGAATATCTGAAGCGCGAGCTGCCCGCGATCCACAAAAACAATATCCGCATGCTTGTCATCGGGCGCCAGGCGCAATTGCCCGAAGGCGTGCGCAAGGACATCGCCGAGGCGCATGCGGTTGACCGCGGGCAACACGGGAATGAAGCTGGTCGTCGCGCTGAATTACGGCGGGCGCGCCGAGCTCGCCGACGCGTTCAACGCGCTGCTCGACCACGTGCGCGACGAACGGCGCCGATGCGCGCATCTTTTCGCGCGGACGAGCAGACGCATCTCCGAGCATCTCTACACCGCCGGGCTGCCCGATCCCGACCTGCTGATCCGCACGAGCGGCGAAATGCGCGTGAGCAATTTTCTGCTGTGGCAGATCGCGTACGCGGAAATCTACGTGACCGAAACGCTGTGGCCCGATTTTTCGCGCGCGCGGCTGCTCGAGGCGCTGGTCGATTTCCAGAAGCGCGAGCGCCGCTACGGCGGCCTCGGCGCGCCGCGGCCCGCGCGGGACCTCCAGGCGCGGACGACGCCGACGCGAAAGCTCGTCCGCGGGCACGGGCCGCGCGGTACGGGGCTGACGCTCGATGCTGCGCCCGCATTCTCACGGCGCTCGTCCTGATCCCCGTCGTGGTGGCCCTGGTGTGGTGGGGTCCGGCCGCTGATTCTGGCGGCGGCCGCGGCGCGTGTGGCGATCGTCGCGCTCGTCGGAGTTCTTCGATCTGGGCGAGCGCATCGGCCTGCACGCGTTCCGCAAATGGACGATCGTCTGCACGGCGGCGCTTTTTTACGCGCAATATTCGCTGGGGTTGGTCGAGACGCACGATCTTCAGCGGCGGCGTTTCGTTCATCCGCGATGCTAGCGGGCGGCACGCTTTCGATCGAAGCGGTGCTGCTGATTTTTCTGTTTGGCGCCGTGGGATCGGCCTGGGGACGCGGCGGTCGCTGCACGAAGTGCTGCCGGCGACTCGCGATCAGCGCGGCGGGACTGCTGTTCGTCGCGCTGCCGTTCAGCTACATCGTGCGCATCAACGAAATCGAGCGCACGGGCCGCGAACTTGTGCTCTTCACGCTGTGCCTGATCTGGGCGGGAGATATCTTCGCGTATTTCGTGGGCCGTTCGCTCGGGCGGTTGCCGATGGCTCCGGCGCTCAGCCCGAAGAAAACCTGGGAGGGCGCCTTCGCGAACGTGATCGGCTCGCTGCTGGTGGCCGTGTCTTCGCGCGATGGATGGAGATCGACATCGTGACGCTGCTGATGATCGCCGGCGCTGGCGAATATCGCGGGACAAATGGGCGACCTGATCGAATCGGCGTACAAACGCGGCGCGGTAGTGAAGGATTCAAGCTCGCTCCTGCCGGCCACGGCGGCATGCTCGACCGCATCGACAGCCTGATCCTGGCGAGCCCGGTGGTGTGGGTCGTCTTTCAGTGGCTCTCCTCGCGCTAGCGGCGAGCGGCACGCCTAGTCACGGGAGCCGGCGAAGAGGCGCGCGATCAGGACGAGCAAAATAGCGCCGACCGTGGCTGCCGCAAGGCTCCCCAGGAAGCCCATTGTCGAGATTCCGAGGCGCGTGAAGATCCAGCCGCCGATCACCGCACCGATCAACCCGAGGATCACGTCGACGATGCAGCCGAAGCCGCGGCCGCGCGCCAAGTGGCCCGCGATCCATCCGGCGAGCAGGCCGAGGATGATCCAGCCGATCAGCCCGCGCGACGAAACTCCAACGAAGTAGACCTTATCTGAAAGAAGCGCGATCCACGCGGCGAGAATCATCGGACCTCCCAAGTTGAGCGCCAAGCGACGCCCGCGAAACGCCCTGCTGCCGGCCTACTCGCGGCAGAAAACATATCCCAGGCACTTGTAGATCAGCTTCGCGGCCAGAAAATCGGAGGCATGCTCGCCCGGCAGCGGCATCAGCTCGACCACATCCATGCCGACGATTTTCTTGTGCTGCGCGACGGCGCGCACGAGCGACGTCACCTGGTGCCAGTCGAGGCCGCCCGGCTCGGGCGTGCCCGTAGCGGGAATGATCGAGGGATCGAAGCCGTCGAGATCGATCGTCAGGTATACGTTGGGGCTCAAATCCGCGAGCACCTTGGCGATCCAGGCCTTGAGCGGCGCTCGGACGATGTCGTTGGCCCAGTAGACTTTCGTGCGCAAGTGGGGAATCGCTTGCGCTTCTTCGACGGAGAGGGAACGGATGCCCACCTGCACGGCGGGGCAAAATTCGAGCACGCGGCGCATCGCGCACGCATGGCTCGCGGGATTGCCCTGATATTCGTCGCGCAGATCCGCGTGGGCGTCGATTTGGAGCACGCTCAGGTTCTTGTATTTCTTGGCGACGGCGGAAACGAGCGGCGGCGTCAGCGTGTGCTCGCCGCCGATGGCGACCGGGAATTTGTCGTCGTCCATCAGGCCGCATTGGGCCGTGAAGAGCTCGGTGATCACTTCGTCGAGGGAGCCATCCATGGTGTCGATCGGCGGCAGCGTGTGGATGCCGATTTCCTTGTAGGGCTCGATCTCCAGCTCCTCGTCGTAGAGCTCCATATTCTGGCTGGCCTTCAGGATCGCGGCCGGACCGTTGCGCGTACCGTGCTCGTACGTGGTGGTGCGCTCGAGCGGCACGGGGAAAATCACGGCGCGAGACGTTTCGTATTGCGAATGCTCTTCGGATAGGCCGCCAAAATTATCGGGCGGCACGGGAGTGTATCGACTCATCGTTGGTCCATTTTTCCTTTGGGTTTTCCTTTGGGAATTATGCTCTTCGCTTCGCCCACAGCCTCAGTGTGAGGCGCGTTGCCGTCGAGGGGGACGGCTCAATTCCGGACTGCAACTCCGGAGCTTGCGATTCAAGTGCTAATCGCCTAATCGTCTTCGCCTACCAAAATCGCGGCTGCCAGCACGGTCGTCCACAGGCCGCGCTTATCGCCCACGGCCGATTGCGTGATGTTCATCGTCCGGACGATCTTATTCGAGATGCGGTAAACCTCTTTTTTTTCGTCCCACGAGAGATCGGGGTCGAATTCGACGTTCAGCGTGGTGGCCAGCATCTCGGCGGCAAGCTCTTCGGTGTATTCGCCGGCCACTTCTTCCGTCTCGCCGAAGGAATGGTGCTCGGACAAGTAGCCGTACATCGACTTGTCGCTCGGCAGCGCCAGGCCCACGCCCGCCGCGATCAGGCGGTGCGGCTCGCGCGTCTGATTCTCGCTGATCACCGTGAAGGCCACCTGCCCGGGCTTCAGATGCTTCAGCCCTTCGCTGCGCGAGATCAGCTTGCAATGAGGAGGGAAAATCGACGAAACCCGCACGATATTGCAGGCGGCAATGCCCGCGTTGCGCAGCGCGAGCTCAAAGCTCGAAAGGCGCTCGCGGTGTTTGCCGATTCCTTTGGTGAGGAAAATTTTCTTCGCGACGAACGCCATGAGCTTTCCGGCCTGCGGTGTCTCCCGTTCTTCGTGTTAGAAGATGTGTTGCGAACGAAAATTAGCAAGCACTCCGAGTGATGTCAACTCATTTCACAGCGTACGATTACAGCCGTGTGAAAGATGTAACCGGATTCCCATGCGAAGAGCTAGGCGGCGGGTTCGCGTTCCTTATTGCAGATCGCCACGCACGGCCCGAGCGCGTCGGCGATGGTCTTCAGCTCGCGAAGCTGCGGATACGTGAAATCCGCGCCCGCATCGGCCATCGCTTTGCCCTTGCGCGACACTTGCAGCACGCCGACCACGTTGTGCCCGATCGCGATTGGAGCGCTCATGATCTTCTGGATCGGGTCGCCGCGCTCGGTTTCGCTGATCGGAACGCCCTCGAATACCGATGCGTGAGGCACTACCGAGAAATGGTTGATGAGTTCCGAGCGCTTTTCCCGGGCGGTTCTCGCAGCCAGCGCGTTGGCGCTCGACAATGGAATCTGCCCTATCACGCGCAGGCCGTCCGGCATGATAAATCGCAGGGACCGCTCGTCCGCAGTGAGCCCGAGAATGGCCACTTCATGCCATTGGACGCCGAAATTCCTGCAGATCAGCTCGATGATCCGGGTCAGAGGGACGGGCCCGCCATCGCCGCCTTCACGCGAGAATTCGGCGACGCACTTTCTCAGCTCTGCGATGTGTTCGCTAGGCATGGAACGTCCAAAATCAACTCTGGGGCGCAGTCTAGCATGTTTCCTTTCGGCGCCGCGCAACGCTGATGCAGCGTGTTGTCGTGAATTCAACGGCGCATTGTGGTGCAAACATGTGGTTTAATCGACGTGGGGAATGAGATTCGGAAGGGGGCCGCAAGGCTGATGGCTGAGGCGGAATTTGGCGTCGTGTGCGGGATATCCTCTCGGGCCCGCGACCTGCACTTTCGTTCGCTCGTGATCGACACCCACACGGACACCACGCAGCGCCTGCTCGCCGATGATTTCGATCTTGGCGCCGCGCATGCGGACGGCTCGATCGATATCCCACGGCTGCGAGAAGGCGGCGTGGGCGCGATCTTCTTCGCCGTCTGGATTCCCGGCACCGTAACGGGCCCGGAAGCCGTGCAGCGTGCGCTCGCGCAGATCGAGGCGGTGCATCGCAGCGTCGCCCGGCACCCTCGCGATCTCACGCTTGCGAGAACGGCGCAGGACATTCTCGCCGCCCGCGCCGCGGGCCGGATCGCCGTCCTGCTGGCGGTTGAGGGCGGCCACATGCTGAATCACGATCTCGGCGTGCTGCGGCAATATGCCGATCTCGGCGTGCGCTATATGACGCTTACGCACATGCGCAACACGGATTGGGCGGATGCGTCGACCGAGCCTCCTCTGCATAACGGCCTCAGCGATTTCGGCAAGGACGTGATTCGCGAGATGAACCGCCTGGGCATGGCGGTCGATGTGTCGCACGCGTCCGATAAGGCCGTCGCCGACGTGCTGGCGACGAGCGAGGCGCCCATTTTTGCATCGCATTCGTCGTGCTATGCGCTCTGCGCCACGCCGCGCAACCTCCGCGACGATCTGATCCGCGCGATCGCCGCAAAAGGCGGCCTGGTGCAGATCAATTTCCACGTAGGCTTCATCAACCAGAAATTCCGCGACGCCGAAAAGGCCGGCGCGGAATTCGAGCGCGAACTCGAAGCCGAAGTGAAGCGCCGGGTCGGCGACGATCACAGCCGCTTCATGATCGAGGCCGACAATCTCGTGCGCGAGGCGGTCGCCGCCGGCAAGCTGCCCCGCGTCGATTGGACGGACATCCTCGATCACATCGATCACGCCGTGAAAATCGCGGGCGCGGGCCACGTCGGGCTCGGGTCCGATTTCGACGGCGCCAACATGCCCTACGGCATGGAAGACGCTTCGCACCTGCCGCGGATCACCGACGCGCTCCTCGATCGAGGTTACTCGGAAGAAGATATTCAGATGATTCTTGGTGGCAACGCGCTGCGCTTCCTGCAAAATGTGGAGGCTTTTGCGAAACCGCTGTTGCGAAATCAATGAGAGGAAAGCTCGAATGAAACGCATCACTGCTCCGTTGCTGTTGTCGATTTTTATTGCGCTTGTTCCGGCATTGGCCGCGGGGCAGGCTCAAACCGCGGCACATCCATCAGGAACGCACCCGAGGACACACATGACAACCGATCCTGCTTTGCTCCATCCGGCGGAGCTGAAGGCGAAAGCGCCGGACGTTTATGACGTGAAATTCACCACCACGAAGGGCGACTTCATCGTGCAGGTCAACCGTGCCTGGGCGCCCATCGGCGCGGACCGCTTCTACAATCTCGTGAAGCACGGCTTCTTCACCGGCGCGCCGTTTTTCCGCGTGGTTCCGGGATTCATCATCCAATTCGGTCTGACCGGCGACCCCGCGGTGAATCGCGCGTGGCAGAGCGCGAACATCAAGGACGATCCCGTGACCCAGAGCAACAAGCCCGGCACGCTCACGTTCGCGACGGCCGGCCCAAACACGCGCACCACGCAGTTCTTCATCAACTTCGGAAACAACGCGGGCCTCGATGGCCAGGGCTTCGCTCCCTTCGGGCAAGTGACCTCCGGAATGGACGTGGTGCAAAGCCTCTACAGCGGCTATGGCGAGCAGCCGAATCAAGGCGCCATCACGTCGCAAGGGAAGGCCTACATCGAGAAGAATTTCCCGAAGATCGACAGCATCGTGAGCGCGACGGTAATTCCAGCCGCCTCGGAATCCCACTAATGCTTCGATGAATGCGAATGTAGCCGGCCCGCACGCTCCGCGTTTCCGGCAGGGCGTGCGGGCCGCTTATATTCCGGCGTCCGCCGTATGAGCGAGACTCGCGTACGTCAATTGAGCGAGGGCCCGCTCGCTGCCGCCGCGGCGCGCGGACGCGTCCTTACTTCAACCGTCATCCTGGCCGGCCTCGCCGCAATAAAATTGCTCGCGCAGCTCGCAGGCGTCGCGCAGTACGGCTTCTTCCGCGACGAGCTTTACTACATGGCCTGCGGCGAGCACCTCGCCTGGGGCTACGTTGACCAGCCGCCGCTGATCGCGCTCGTCGCGTGGTTCGAGCGCCACACCTTCGGCGGTTCGCTGCTTTCGATCCGCTTGCTTCCCGTGCTCGCGGGCGCGGCGGTGGTGTTTCTCACCGGCATTCTCGCGCGCGAATTGGGCGCCCGCCGCTACGGCCAGTTCCTCGCCGCCAGCGCGATTCTGTGGGCACCCGCATACTTCGCCTTCGATAGCTTCCTCTCGATGAACGCGTTTGAGCCTCTCTTTTGGCTGCTCGGCGCGTGGATCGTGGTCCGCATCGTGAAGGGCGCGTCGCCGAAATGGTGGCTCGCGTTCGGAGCCGTCGCCGGCATCGGCCTTGAAAACAAGCACACCATGCTCGTCTTCGGTTTCGCGCTGATCGCCGGACTCAGCCTTGCGGGCCAGTGGCGACTGCTGCTTTCGAAATGGGTCTTGATCGGCGGCGCGATCGCGCTCGCTCTATTCTTCCCGAACTTGCTGTGGGAGGCGCGCCACGGCTGGCCGCAAATCGAGGTCGTGCGCAACGCGCAGCTCTACAAAAACATTCCCATCTCGCCGCTGCGCTTTCTGAGCGATCAGATCCTGTTCCTGAGCCCCATCGCGCTGCCGGTGTGGGCCGGCGGGCTGGCGTGGCTATTGTTCGCGCCGAAAGGGAAGCCCTTCCGGTTTCTCGGCGTGGCGTATCTGATCGTCCTCGCGGTTTTCATCGTCCTCGACGGAAAATCGTATTACGTCCTCCCGGCCTACCCGTTGCTGATGGCCGCGGGCGGCGTGGCAATCGAAGATCTCATCGATGTAAGGGCGTGGCGTTGGCTACGAATCACTCTTCCCGCGCTGCTGCTTATCGGAGGCCTGGTCGCGCTCCCATTCGGCGTGCCCGTGCTCCCGGTCGACGCATTCCTGCGCTACTCGCGGATATTTCCCTACGCGAATTCGGTGAAGACGGAGCGCGATGCGGTAGGCGTGCAGCTTCCGCAGCTCTACGCGGACATGTTCGGATGGGAGAATATCGCCGATGGCGTCGCGCAGGTCTATCAGGATTTGCCGGCAGCCGACCGCGCCGGATGCGCGATCCTCGCAGGGAACTACGGCGAGGCGGGCGCGATCGACTATTACGGCCCCGCGCTCGGCCTGCCCCGCGCGATCAGCGGCCACAACGCCTATTATTACTGGGGTCCGCGCGCGTATACAGGCTCGTGCGTGATCATCTTCGGCGAGCGCTCCGCCGAATACACGCGCTACTTCCGCGACGTCCACCTCGCCGCCACAATCACCAACGCGCACACCATGCCGATCGAGTCGACGATCCAGGTGTACATCTGCCGCCAACCGATCGCGCCGCTCTCGGTCCTCTGGCCGCACTTCAAAATGATTATTTGACGATGACGATCCGACGAGGATCGTCATCCTGCCTGCCCTGACGAAGGAAGGGAGGACGGCGCCTTGGTTTATTGCCGTCCGAAGGATCTCTCCGGCGGGCTGACGATCAACGCGGGCAATTACTGAAGGTTTCCCGATTTCCAATTTCTGATCTCGCTACCCCGAGGAGAGCAGAAATTGGAAAAGCGAAACGGGAACTTGGTCACAGCCGCGCTGCCCGCACGGTGTTTCCAATTTCAAATTTCCAATTTTTCGCCCTACGCTAGCGGCGCGCGCTTCGGCGTAAATACATCTTTCTCAAGTTTCGCCGCGTCCATGCCCGTCGCCAGAAGCTTCTTGGTAATTTCCGTCCCATAGGCGCGCGCGATGCACAGCAGCACGCACTCGCTCGTCAGAATCGGAATCGACCGCTCGGGCGTGCGATCGTAAAAGGGAGTAATCTGCTCGGCCTGCTTCAGCACGGTCGCAAGCGCGTCGGACAGCAGCAGCGGCCGCTCGGCGGGAATCGGTTTCAGCAGCCGGCGAAAAGGCCGCCAGCTGCGCGCCAGCTTCTCTTCCTTGCTCCGCTCCGTGTCGTAGTATTCGATCCACGCGTGCCAGCGCTGCGGGCTCATCTGGCAGATGCGCTGCAGGAACTCCTCGATCTCGTCCTGGCGATGATCTTCCCAATATTTCGCCAATCGCTCCCAATCGCAGATATACATTCCCGCGAGCATATCGGCCACTTCGACGGTCTGCGAAGCGCGGCTCTTCGCCAGCATGTTGGCAAAGTTTTCGGCGTTGGTAAGATTCAGCGTCAGCCGGTGCGCGGGGTAGGTGTGCCCATTGCCGGTCGCACGTTCGCGCCCGTTGCCCGAAGCCGTACCGCCGCCCTCGCGTCCGAAAAGTTTCATCGTCGTGGACAACCCCAGCCCAAAGTGTACCAGACGGCCGCGCGCCCGCAGTAGCGCCGCCATCCCGCCCGCTGCTTATATCACAACCGGGCGTAGTGTGGCTGGCTCGGTGCAAAAAAACGCCCCACCGGGCGACGGGGCGTTTTTCGTTTGGACGCGGCCTCAGCCGCGGACCTTCGGAAGCTTCAATTAAATTAGATATCGTAATACAGCTCGAATTCGTACGGGTGCGGGCGCATCCGGACGGGATCGACTTCCTTCTTCATCTTGTAGTCGATCCACAGATCGATGAAGTCCTTGGTGAAGACGCCGCCCTTCGTCAAGAACGCGTGGTCCTTTTCGAGGGCTTTCAGCGACGCGTCGAGCGAGCCCGGCACGGAGGGAACGTGCGCCAGCTCCTCGGCGGAGAGATCGAAGATGTCCTTGTCGAGCGGGGCGCCGGGATCGATCTTGTTCTCGATTCCGTCGAGGCCGGCCATGAGCATCGCCGAATACGCCAGATACGGATTGCATGAGGGGTCGGGCGGCCGGAATTCGAGGCGCTTCGCCTTGGGGTTGGTCGAGTACATCGGGATGCGCACCGCCGCCGAGCGATTCCGCCGCGAGTACGCGAGGTTTACCGGCGCTTCGTAGCCCGGGACGAGTCGCTTGTAGGAATTCGTCGAGGGCGCGGCAAACGCCACGATCGCTGGCGCATGCTTCAGCAGCCCGCCGATATACCACAGCGCCAGCTGGCTGAGGCCGGCGTACATGTCGCCCGCGAAGAGCGGCTTGCCCTTGCCCCAGAGCGATTGGTGCGTGTGCATGCCCGAGCCGTTGTCCGAGAAAATCGGCTTGGGCATAAACGTGACCGTCTTGCCGTATTGATACGCCACGTTGCGGACGATGTATTTGTACTTGCACATGTTGTCCGCCGCATGGATCAGCGTGTCGAATTTGAAATCGATCTCGGCTTGGCCGGCCGTCGCGACTTCATGGTGATGGCACTCGACGTTGATGCCGCATTCCTGCAGCTTCAGCACCATGTCCGTGCGCATGTCCTGAAAATGATCCATGGGCGGAACGGGGAAGTAGCCTTCCTTGTAACGCGTGCGGTAGCCGAGGTTGTGCTCGGCGCGTCCCGTGTTCCAGCGGCCTTCGTCCGAATCCACGAAGTAGAAGCCGTGCTGCGGCTTTGAATCGAAGCGCACGCTATCGAAGATGAAGAATTCCGCCTCGGCGCCGAAAAACGCCTGGTCGGCCACGCCGCTCTTCTGCAAAAAATCCTCGGCGCGATGCGCGAGATTCCGCACGTCGCGCTCGTAGGGCTTGCGCGAGAGCGGATCCTGCGCGTCGCAGATCATGATCAGCGTCGGCGTGTCGCGAAACGGATCCATAAAGGCTGTATTGGGGTCGGGAATCAACAACATGTCGGATTCGTGAATCTGGGCCCATCCGCGAATCGAGCTGGCGTCCATGCCAAACCCGTCGTGGAACGATTCCGCCGTAAGCTCCTGAATCGGGTAGCTGACGTGCTGCCAGACGCCGGGCACGTCGATAAAGCGCAGATCGAGGATCTTGGCGTTGTGTTTCGAGGCATATTCAAGAACGCTCTTTGGGTCCATCCGTCCATCCTCCCAGCCGCAACGCATGTGGCACAGACAATCCTGTCTGTGTGTTCCGCGGGCTGCGGTCAGCTTTCCATCGTAAGGCGCGGCGACGTTACTCCAGGCATTCGGGCCGCGTCAAGCACGACGTAATCGTCGTCCAGCAGAAATTTTCATCGCGTCGATCATTTTTCCTGATGGGTTCGAAAGGTATTTCCTTGGGATGCCTTGCGAATTGCGCCAGTGGCCGTGGCCCTTTTCGCCTTTGACTCTCCGGGTGCCACAGCCTCGGTTTGTGTGGGTGGGTCTTTCGATTTTCGAGATTCACATCGAGCGCACAGGCATCGCGACCACGTCGTCCACGCCCATTACTTCTTTCACCACGAAACCCTCGGCATATTTCACGCCGATCATCCGGCCGAAGTGCCGCGCCAGCAGATCCATCCTGCCTTCGAGCTGGTCGAGCGGCAGCGAGACCTTCGTCCGCTCTTTCTTCGCCGGGCGAAATTGCGATTTGTAGGCCAGAATCGCGCGGCGGCGCCCTTCGAACTGCTTGGTGATATCGACGGCAAACGTGGGGCGCACGTCCGCATACGACGCGGCATAAATAATCTTGAACGGCCGCCAGGCCTCGCCGGCCAGCGGATAATTCTTAAGCCCCGCGACGAAGCACGCCTCCCAGCCCAGCGTGGCGGCGGTGTAGTGGTCGGGGTGGCGGCCCTCCCAGTAGGGAAGGATCACGGTGCGCGGCTCGAATTCGCGGATCACCTCGGCGATGGCGGCCTTGTATTCGTCGCAGACGCGCAGATGCGCATCCGGCAGGCCGAGATTTCGCCGCACCTTCGCTCCGAGGAGTTTTGCGGCGCGCGCCGATTCCTTCAGGCGCGTTTCGGGCGTGCCGCGCGTGCCTGTTTCGCCCCGGGTAAGGTCGAGGATGCCGGTCGCATAGCCCTCCTTGGCCATCTTGAGCATCGTGCCGCCGCAGGTGAGCTCCACATCGTCGGGATGCGGAGCGATGGCGAGCAGATCGAGTTTCATTCATCCTCCAGAATCGGGCACAGGGGCTTCTTTCTGCCGGCCGGCGGGTTAAGGCGCAAAAGCCTGCCCGGGAACGTCTTTTTTCGGCCACCCAGGGCGGTTAAGCCTGCTTACGCGAGCAAGGAACTTGCTGTCGTTGCTGCAGTTTTTGCCCGCCGCCGAACGCCGCAAATCGCCGCGAATTACGCTAGCACAGTGCGCACGATTTGTAAGCGGTTCTTGGCGGCCCAAGCGGAGTGCGGCCCGGGTATCCGTGGGGTGTATGTTACTGCTGGGTAACTCTAGGACAAACCTTCAAGCGTGCCGGTTCAGCGGTCCCTTATCATAGGTTGGGGCGATCGCAGATCCATTTGCTTCCGAATAGGCAGCCGTTCTATCAGGCCGCTATTGCCCGGAGACGGACGTTGTGAAAGCAACTCGACAAACTCGCAAGACTCGCCCAGGTGCGCCACGATCGAAGCACATCGAGGAGCAGACATACATCCTCGCGCAGGCCGTGGAAAACAGCTCCGAGATGATCGGCATGACCGATCGCCAGGGCCACTTTACTTTCGTGAACACCGCCTTTCTCAAGTCCCTCGGATACTCAAGCGGCGAGATGATCGGGAAGCACTTTGGAATCGCTCACGGCGACGCCAACCCTCCGGAACTCGTGCGGGAAATAGGCGGCAAATCGCTCGAGAAAAAGGGCTGGCGGGGCGAATGTTTCTTCACGCGGAAGGACGGAACTGTTTTCCCGGTATCCCTCAGCGTGGGGCCAATCGTCGACCGCCAGCACCGCGTGATCGGCGGCTTTGGGCTGGCCAAAGACATCACGGCGCGGCGGGCCGCCGAGGAATCGCTGCGCGAGAGCGAGGAGCAGTTTCGGCAACTCGCCGAGAACATCCACGAAGTATTTTTCGTCGTCGCGCTCGATCCGGTCCGTTTCGCCTACGTGAGCAACGCGTTCGAAGAAGTCTGGGGGATGTCGCGGCAGGAGCTCTACCTTCGCCCCACCGCGTGGATCGACGCGGTTCATCCGGACGACCGCGAGCGGGTATCGAACTTCTTCGGGCAAGCCGCGAGCGGAACTGCGATCGACATGCAATACCGGCTGGTGCGCCCCGATGGCGCGCTCCGCTGGATCAGCGCGCGGACGTTCCCCGTCCACAACGACAAGGGTGAACTGCATCGCGTGGTCGGAATCGCCGAAGACATTACGGTGCGCAAGCAAGAGGAGGCGGCGCTAAGAGCCGCGCATCAGAAATTGCACGTGGCGCTGCGGGAATCCGAGCAGCGCGCGAAGGAAGCGAGCAAGCTGACGGAGCTCGTCGACATCTTGCAGTCGTGCCAGAGCGTGGAGGAAGCCTACAAGATCGCGGGCGGCGCGCTGCCGCGAATCCTGACGTCTGCATCGGGCGCGCTATGCATCATTAATGCGTCGCGGAATATGGTGGAGACTGTGTCGACATGGGGCCCCGATTCGACGACGGAGAAAACCTTCCTTCCGGATGGCTGCTGGGCGCTACGGCGCGGGAAAAGCCATCCGGTGGACGATCCGAGTTCGCCGATGCGTTGCAGCCACGTTCATTCCTCGGTGGCGGGATACGTATGCGTGCCGCTGGCGGCGCATGGCGAGACGCTGGGCGTGCTCTACATCGAGAAGGCGGCGCGTTCGTCGATTCCGCCGGGGCTGCTGCCGGAAGATCAAATCGAGGCGCTCTGCCGGCAGGGAGGCGCCATCGGTGAACGCATGTCGCTCGCGCTGGCAACGCTCCGGCTCCGCGAAGTGCTCCGCAGCCAATCGATTCGCGATCCGCTGACGGGCTTGTTCAATCGCCGCTACATGGAGGAATCCCTCGAGCGGGAATTGCGCCGCGCCGAGCGCAGCGGCCAGCCGGTCGGATTCATCATGCTGGATATCGATCACTTCAAGCATTTCAACGACACGTTTGGCCATCAGGCCGGCGATGCGCTGCTGCGCGCTCTCGGCGATTTGGTGGGAGAACGGACCCGCGGGCAGGATGTGGCGTGCCGCTACGGCGGCGAGGAGTTCTCGCTCATTCTGGCCGGGGCATCGAGGGAAGCGGCTCACAAACGCGCGGAACTTCTGCGAGACGAGGTGAAACAACTCTCGGTCACGCACGCGGGCCAGTTGCTCGGGAAAATAAGCTTGTCATTCGGCGTGGCTGCGTATCCGGGAGATGGCCGGACCGCCGAGGAATTGATTCGCGCCGCCGATCAAGCACTCTATAGCGCGAAGGCCGCGGGGCGCGACAGAATCGCACTCGCGCGCGACGTCCAGCCGTCCTCATCTTCAGATTTCACCGAGCCCGCGATTAAGGCAGGCTGAACGCGATGAAGATGTTTCCCGCCGATTCGAAGATGTACTGCTTGCCGTCCACTTCGTAGCTCGTGGGATTCGAGCGCGCCGCGTGGCCCATGTAAAACTGCCACAGCGGTTTTCCAGTATCGGCATCGAGCGCGAAAAAGTTGCCCTCTTCGCTGCCGCTGAAAACCAGCCCGCCCGCGGTTGAGAGCACGGGCGCCCACGCGGGCGCGAGCAGCTTGAACTGCCAGCGCAATTTTCCCGTGGTGGCATCGAGCGCGCGAATCGCGCCGTAGGATTGCTCGCCGACCAGCGCGCGAATTCCTCCGCCGCCGACGATTCCTTTCGGCGGGCCTGGCTCGATTTCGCCCGTGCCTTTGATGAAATAGGCTCCGGTTTCATGCGCGCTCACATAGAAAAGCCCTGTGACGGGGCTGTACGACGGGGCCGTCCAATCGACGCCGCCCGTGAGGCTGGGATAGACCAGCGTTCCGGCACCGAGCGTCGGCTGCTGATTGGGCGCGAGGATGGGGCGGCCGTTCGCATCGAGTCCCTTGGCCCACGTTTCCTTCACGAAGGAAACGCCGGTGATGAATTTGCCGTCGGTTCGATCGAGGACGTAGTAGAAGCCGTTGCGATTCGCGAGCCCGACGAGCTTGCGCTCCTTCCCATCGATCTTCGCGTTGAAGAGAACCGGCGACTCATCCGAATCCCAGTCGTGATTTTCGTGCGGGGAGTATTGGAAATACCATTTCAGCTTGCCGGTGTCGGGATCGATCGCGAGAAGCGAGCAGGTGTAGAGATTGTCGCCGGGGCGCTCGTCGTCGTTGAAATCCGGAGCCGGATTTCCGGTGCCCCAGTAAATGAGATTCAAGTCTGGATCGTAGGAGCCGTTGTTCCATGTGGTGCCGCCGGCGCTTTCGGGCGCGCCCGGCCCCCAGCTATCGGCGCCCGGTTCGCCCGGGCGGGGAGTGATCCAGAAACGCCAGAGGCGCTTGCCGGTTTTCGCGTCGTAGGCGTCGAGAAATCCGCGGACGGCAGCCTCGCTTCCCGCAACACCGACGATGATTTTGCCGTTGAGCGCGAGCGCCGGGCCGGTCATCGCGTAGCCCATCGCGTTGTCGGCGACGTGAACGTTCCAGCGGACGGCGCCGGTTTTATCGTCGAGCGCGATGAGGTGGGAATCGACGGTGCCGATGTAAACGCTGTGGTCGAGGAGGGCGACGCCGCGGCTCGTAGACTGAAGGCCGATGGCGACCACGTGCTCGGGCAGCTTCGGCGAATAGCTCCAAAGCTTCAAGCCAGTGCGTACGTCGAGCGCGACGACGGTGCTCGGCGGCTCCACAATGTACATGACACCATCGACGACGATCGGCGAGGCCTCGATGGTGCCTGGATGGCTCGTCTGATAGATCCACGCGACTTTCAACCGGGAGACATTCTGCTTGTCGATCTGTTTGAGCAGCGAAAACTGCTGCGAGTCGTAGCTGCCGCCATAGGTGAGCCAGTTTTGCGGCTCGCTTTGCGAGTGCAGGATGCGCTCGTAGGGCACGTCCTGCGCAAAGGTAGCAAGCGCCGATGCTGCAGCGCAGGCGAGAAGAGGCAAGAGCAGGGCGTATTTGAGGATTCTCATTTCGCCTCCTTCAGACTCGCGAGATAGGCGACGAGGTCGTTCACCTGGGCGTCGCTGAGCTTGCCCTTGACGCTGGGCATCACGCTCTTGCCCGGCTCCTTGTCCAATGTGCGCAAATCGGCTTTGCGGAACGAGAGGAAGTTGCCGCGAGCGTCCTTGATCACGATGCGAAAAGAGTCCTCCACCACACGGGTGCCGTCGTAGGCCTTGCCGTCGTTCGTGACGAGATGAATGAACAGATAGTCGAGCTGGCCACCGGATTCGACGAAGACGTGCTCCTGCGGCAAATCCGTGCCGGGATAGAGAACGGCGGTGCGCAGGTAGCCCGCGCCGCGGAGCGAGCCGACCGTAGTCAGCTCAGGCCCCGAATCTCCGCCTTCGCCTGCGATCGTATGGCAGGAGGCGCAGCCGTTTGCGTCGTAGACGTCCTTGCCCTTGGCAGGGTCGCCGGTGATCGGGGCGGAATCCTTCTGCTGGAGCGTGAGGAGATAGTCGACGATCTGCTGGATCTGCGCGTCGTCGAGCTGCCCGGCAAAGGCGGGCATGCCGCCTCCGCCCATGCCACTCTTGATGATCGCCTTGACGGGATCAGCGCCGAGACGGAACGGGACGCCCTGGATGTTCGGGCCCATCGCGCCGCCCGCGTCGAGGCCGTGGCAGGTGGAGCATCGCTGCTCGAAGAGCTGCTTGCCGGGCGATTGGTCCTCGGGCTTCGCGGTTTGCGATTCTTGTCGGCCGCGAGCGGAGGCCGAAATTGCGCTCGTCGCGATTGCGGCAGCGCACATGAAGAGAATCGCGGCGGCGAGCCGCCACGACCGAATGGAAGTCATATCAATCCCCCCGCGTCTTCAGAACCGGAGTAGGGCAATAGCATCGTTTAGAGGGCGGCGTCAAGGCTGGAGCGTCTTCGGTAGGGCGAATGAGCTCGCCTTCGCGCGAAACAAGCTCATGGAATCCGGGGCTGAAAGCCCCTTTGTGGTGCGGCCTTTTCGCGGGCCTGAAGGCCCACGCTTCCACCATTTTCGCGGCCACGAGGCCGCGCTTGCACATCAGCTTCCGACCTCCCGATTGCATCCACGTCCGCGCCCGAGATTCCGCCCTCACCTATTGCAGGTGCTATGCCGCCGTAAGCTTTGCTAATGTGTAGGTCTTGCGGCTTGGGAGGGACACGATGGCGGGGAAACCACTCGAAGGGCAGGTGGCGCTGATTACGGGCGCGGCGAAGCGTATTGGGCGCAGCATCGCGCTGCGGCTGGCGGCGGAGGGCGCGGCGATCGTGATCAACTACGCTTCGTCGAAGGGCGATGCGGAGGCGCTGGTGCGCGAGATTGCCGCGAGCGGGCCGCGGGCGGCGGCGATGCAGGCGGATGTGTCGAAGCGCGCGGATGTGGGGAAGATGTTTGCGGCGGTCGAGAAGGAATTCGGGCGGCTGGACATTTTGGTGAATAACGCGGGCGCTTTTTTCGAGGCGAAATTCGAAGAGCTTACCGACGAGCAGTGGGACGGCATCCTCGACATCAACCTGAAATCGCAGTTTCTCTGCGCGCAGGCGGCGGCTCCGATCATGAAGCGGCAGGGCCGCGGGCGGATCATCAACATTTCCTCGCTGGGCGGGCTGCTGCCGTGGCCCAGCTTCACGCACTACTGCGTTTCGAAGGCGGGATCGATCATGCTGACGCGCTGCCTGGCGCGGGCGCTCGGGCCGGAAATTCTGGTGAATAGCGTCGCGCCCGGCACGATCCAGTTTCCCGGCGAGCCGCCCGACGAGGATTACATCCGGCGCGTCCCGGTGCATCGGACGGGCACGGGCGACGACATTGCGGGCGCCGTCGCGTATCTGGTGAGCGCCGACTTCGTGACCGGGCAGATCCTGGCGGTCGATGGCGGGCGCCTGCTCGTCTGACACCTCATCCGACCCCCGTTCCGCCCCAGGAACGGCCAGCAGCCGTGTACTTCTTGGAAAACCTGCGTCGCGAATAGGCATGACTTCTCGTTGCGCGCGGATTTACTCTACCCCCACAGGAAGTGCCCAATGGAACCAGAGATTCGCAGATTCGACGTCTTGCGCGGCGTGCAGCGTGGCAAGCGCTCTGCCGCTTTCAATCCCGCCCGCAACATCACCGTGGTTTTCACGACCGAAGAGGGAACTGCCGCCGCATTGCAGAGCGCCGCTGATTTGGCGGTGCGCCTCGACGCGCGCATCACGCTCGCGGTGGCGGACGTCGTGCCGAATGCGCGTCCTCTGAGCGAGCCGACTTTGCCGATTCGCCAGCTCGAAGAGCGCTCGCTGCGAGTGGTGACCGATTCGGGCGTTCGAGGGACGGAGATTCGCATCCAGATTTGGCTTTGCCGCGACCTGCGGAAGTGCTTGCGGCAAATCCTCAGCTTACATTCGCTCGTCGTGCTGGGCGGCCGCGTCGGCTGGTGGCCAAGCGCTGAACAGAAACTCCAGCGATGGCTGGCCGGGATGGGCCACCATGTGATTCTCGCGGAGGTCCGGGCAGGGGCCTGCACGGAGATGCTTCCCGTACCGCAGCGCCAGGCGGTGCTTGGCCGCACGCTGCGCGCCAGCAACGAATAGAACTTTCTCACAAATGTCCGCGGCGGAGGTGAAGAGCGCCTTCAGGGGCTAAAGCCCAGTTTTTCTTCGCCTGAATGTCGGAGCTAAAGCTCCGACCCCCTAAATTCACTCCGCCGGCGGCGCCACGTAGTAGCCGGGCCGCGTGCGCACCAATACATCGGACCGCGAAATCGCCACCCTAATCGAGTGAAAGCCGGGCGCGCGTTCCCCATTGGGCTTGTAGCTGATGATGTACTGCGCGTGGAGCTCGCCACCGATGTTGTCGAGGGCCTCGCGGAGCGTCTCAGCGCGAACCGCGCCGTAGTGAGCGCCTCCCGTGGCGGCGGCCGCGACTTCGAGGTCGTGTTTCTTGGACCGATTCCTGCCTTGCTGCAGGAGGAAGATTGCGGGAGCAGCCCAGAGCGCGGGGGCATCCTGCAGAAGGTCTCGCGTCATACTGCTCGGCCCGATCGCGTAGATGGTGATATTGGCGTGCTCGGCGTCGCGGACGACGGTGCCGAAATCCGCTTTGCTGCCATTGTCGCGGGACTCGCCCACAACAAGCATCACGCGCCGCCGCAACGGGGCTTCGTCCTTCAACATCTCGACAGCCTTCGCCATCGCGTCGTAGAGGTGCATTCCGGGATCGTCGAATTCGGCGTCTGCAATGGCGCTCTCGACGGCGTCGTGATCCATCGTGAACGGCTGGCGTATGTCGACCGTCGAATCGTAGGTGATCACCGCTGCTTCACCGTGGAGCGCCATCACCGTTTCCGTGAAAATGCTTCCGAGGCTGTGGATCGCGGGAATCATCGTCTGCGCTCGATCGGTGGTCTGAAGCACGAGGACAATGGCAAGGGGATCGCCGCCGAGGTCCCAGCGATCGATCTTCTGCTCGACGCCGTCGTCGAACACGTGGAAGTCACTGGGCAGAAGATCGAGGTCGAATTCGCCGCTCGGGTCCGTCACGGTGACGGCGGCCACTACTTCGTTCGTGACGACGCGAATCTGGCTCTTCGGCGGTGGTGGCGCGGCTTGCGGCGCCTGAGGGCGCGCCGGGCCAGCGCCAGCCGCGGTAAGTGATACTGCGAGTGCGCATCGGAGCGCGAATTGTCGGCGACAGTTCATCACGTTGCGGCTGTGTATGCGATTTCTCTCAAGGTTCAAAGGTTGCAAGCACCGATCGAGTTTACTCGCGGCGCTCGAAAGATTTCGATTCGGGAAAAATATCTTTTCAAAAGCGCCGTTCTCGAATAATCTAAACTGTTTGGGCGACGCATCGTGGTCGCCATGGGGGACTATACTCGGTGGCGGAAATATCAGCGGCAAAGTCCGCGAGAGGTTTCGGAAGTACGCTTCGTCGTGATGCGTGGTGGGTCGAAAACCTGCCTTTTATCATCGTGCTGAGCGCGTTTGGCATTTACACCACCTGGCGCGCGTTTGAAGGGACCTATTATTACGTAGCGCCGTATCTCTCGCCGTTCTATTCGCCGCTGATCGATCCGCAGCACCACTGGTGGCCATTTTCCCCGGCAATCCTGATTCTCGGCGGGCCACTCGGATTCCGGCTGACTTGCTACTACTACCGCAAGGCCTACTACCGCGGATTCTTCCTCGATCCGCCGGCGTGCGGGGTGGGCGAGGGCAAGCACCGGTCGTATAAAGGCGAGACGGCGTTTCCCTTCATCCTGCAGAACGTGCACCGGTATTTCTTCTATATCGCGGTGATCTTCGTCGCGTTCCTGTGGTACGACGCGATCGTGGCGTTTGATTTTGGCGGCAAATTCGGGATCGGCGTCGGCTCGCTGGTGATGCTGGTGAATATCCTCCTGCTGACGATCTACACGTTTTCGTGCCACTCGCTGCGGAGCCTGGTGGGCGGCAAGCTCGATTGCTTTTCGTGCGCGACGCTGGGCGTGCCGCGGCATTCGGCCTGGAAGGGCGTGACGAAGCTCAACGAGCACCACATGTTCTGGGCGTGGGTGAGCATGATTTCTGTGGGGCTCACGGACTTTTACATCTACCTGGTAGCTTCCGGCGCGATCAAGGATTTTCGACTCCTGTGACTCCCACCTACGAGACTCACGAACACGATGTGTTGATTATCGGCGCGGGCGGCGCGGGCCTGCGAGCCGCGATCGAGGCGCTCGCGCAGGGAGCTAGCGTCGGCGTCGTGTGCAAATCCTTGCTTGGCAAGGCGCACACCGTGATGGCTGAGGGCGGGCTTGCCGCGGCGATGTGCAACGTCGACAAGGCGGACGGCTGGCAGGTCCATTTCCGCGACACGATGCGCGGCGGGAAAATGCTCAACAACTGGCGCATGGCGCAGCTGCACGCGGTCGAAGCGCCGGATCGAGTGCACGAGCTCGAGCAGTGGGGCGCGCTTTTTGACCGCACCGCGGACGGCGAAATCCTGCAGCGCGCGTTCGGCGGGCACACCTACAAGCGCCTCTGCCACGTGGGCGACCGCACCGGCCTTGAAATGATCCGCACGCTGCAGGACCGCGGCGTGCAACTCGGCTTCGACGTGTACATGGAGTGCACGATCACGAAGCTGCTGACCGACGGCAACCGCGTGGTGGGCGCGTTCGGATACTGGCGCGAAACGCGGGAACTTCGTCGTCTTCAAGGCGAAGTCGATCGTGATCGCGACGGGCGGCATCGGGAAATCGTGGAAGATCACATCGAATTCGTGGGAGTGCACGGGAGACGGCATGGCGCTGGCTTACGAGGCGGGCGCCGAGCTGCTGGATATGGAATTTGTCCAGTTTCATCCGACTGGAATGGTGTGGCCGCCGGGCGTGAAGGGCCTGCTGGTGACGGAGGCGGTGCGCGGCGAAGGCGGAATCCTGCGCAACAAGAACGGCGAGCGCTTCATGGAGAAGTACGACCCAAAGCGGATGGAGCTTTCGACGCGAGACGTGGTAGCGCGGTCCATCTACACCGAAGTGCGCGAGGGCCGCGGGACGCCGCACGGCGGCGCGTTTCTCGACATCTCGCATAAGTCGGCCGAGTACGTGAAGCGCAAACTGCCCAGCATGTACCACCAGTTCAAGGAACTGGCGGACGTGGACATCACGAAGGGACCCATGGAAGTGGGGCCGACGTGCCATTACACGATGGGCGGAATTCGAGTGGAAGCGGAGACGGGGCAAACGTCTGTTCCGGGACTTTTCGCGGCGGGCGAGGCTGCCGGCGGAATGCACGGCGCGAACCGGCTGGGAGGGAATTCGCTTTCGGATCTGCTGGTATTCGGCCGTCGCGCGGGATTGGGCGCGGCGCAGCAGGCCAAGCAAGTGGGCGCGCCGAAGTCGATAGCGCGCAGCTCGAGCAGGCGCAGCAGGAAGTACTCGCTCCGTTCCAGCGCGCCGGCAGCGAGAATCCCTACGCGATTCACCAGGATTTGCAGGAAGTGATGCAGACGCTCGTCGGGATTTTCCGTACCGAAACCGATCTCTTGAAAGCGCTGGCAGAAATCGAGAAGCTGAAGGCGCGCGCCGAGAAGGTGCACGTGGAAGGCTCACGCGTCTACAATCCGGGCTGGCATCTCTCGATCGATTTGCAGTGCATGCTGACCGTGTCCGAGGCTTGCACGCATGCCGCGCTCGCGCGCAAGGAAAGCCGCGGCGCGCATAGCCGGCTGGATTATCCTAAGACCGAGGATGCGTGGGGCACGAAGAATCACGTGATCGTGCAGAAGGGCGGCGCGATGACTCTTTTCGAGGTGCCGCGTCCGCCGATGCCCGAGGAACTGCAGAAGATTCTGGCGGAAGACAAGTAGAGGATAAGTAGTGGAGGCAAGGGAATGGCGGAAGTAACCGTCCGGGTATTTCGAGGCGAGAGCGAAACGGGGAAGCCTGTCGACTACAAAGTGCCCTTGAGCGAGGGCATGGTGGTGCTCGACGCGATCCACTCGATTCAGGCGAATCAGGCGCCGGACCTTGCCGTCCGCTGGAACTGCAAGGCCGCGAAGTGCGGCTCCTGCTCGGCGGAAGTGAACGGCAAGCCGCGGCTGATGTGCAAGACGCGCATGGATTCGCTGCCGCTCGATCAGCCGGTCGTCGTGTATCCGATGAAATCGTTTCCGCTGGTGAAGGACCTGGTGACGGACGTTTCGTGGAATTACAAGGTGAACAAGAAGATTCCGGCATTCCAGCCGCGCCCGGGCGTGGAATGGAAGATCGACCAGCGCGACGTGGACCGCGTGCAGGAATTTCGCAAGTGCATCGAATGCTTCCTCTGCCAGGACGTCTGCCACGTGCTGCGCGAGCACGATAAGAAGGACCAGTTCGGCGGGCCGCGCTTTTTCGTCCGCACGGCGGGGCTCGAGATGCACCCTCTCGACGGGCTCAATCGAATGGCTCTGCTGAAGGACGAGCTGGGCCTGGGTTTGTGCAACATCACGAAGTGCTGCACGGAAGTCTGTCCCGAAGAGATTCACATCACCGACAACGCGATCATTCCGCTCAAGGAGCGCGTGGTGGATCAGTTCTACGATCCGCTGACGATGCTCTTCCGCAAGATCACCGGCGCGAAGTAGCGCACACCGGGAACCTCACCGCAGAGACGCAGAGGGCGCGGAGAATTGGAGCCGACGGCCGGCCGCCTGCTGTTGTGCAAATACGTGAAGATGCCGCGCTGAAGACCGCGGCGCTACATTCAGAGCTAGCCGAGGGCACCCAGTCAGACCGAGCCAATGAGCACAATTTCGCCTGACGCGAGTTTTTCGATCAGCTCGCGGTCGGCGGCGACGAAGTTCAGCTCGGGCAGGGAACTGGGGCCGCGCCACTCGATTCGCTCGAATATGAGATTGCGCACTTCGGCGGGCGATGCGCTCGCTGCGAAGAAAATCAGCTCGATCGGCTCGGGCATTTCGGGGTAATGGTGTTGCGTACGGTAGATTTCGCGCCCGATCCTCGCCGTGACGCCCAACTCCTCCGATAGCTCGCGCGCGAGCGCCTGCTGCAGCGTTTCATCCGGGCGCCTCTTGCCGCCGGGGAATTCCCACAGCAATTCGAATACGCCGCCGCGACCGCGCTGGCACACGAGCAGCTTGCCTTCGGATTCGATCAGCGCGGCGACGACGGTCAGCATTGGGCATCCAGCTTAATTGACGTTGAGTTACGCCTGTGTAAGGATGCGCCCAACGGGCCCACGTTACTCGATGAAAAGGAGAAACACATGTCTCTCTATTTGATTCAGGCTGCTTACAGCCAGGAAGCGCTTCGGGCCATGACTCAGAATCCGCAAGATCGCACGAACGCCCTGCGAGCACCGATCGAATCGCTCGGCGGAAAGATCCACAACCTGTTCTTGTCGTTCGGCGATTACGACGCCGTGCTACTTCTCGAGATGCCCAACAACATCGCCGCGGCCGCGATTGCCATCGCGATCGCCGCCGGGGGCGCCTGCAAGAACATCAAAACGACTCCGTTGATGACCGTGGCGGAAGGCATCGAAGCCCTCAAACAAGCAGCCGCCTCCGGGTATCACCCGCTAAGCGCCTCGGCTAAAGCTGCAAGCTAAGCAGGCAAAAACAAAAACGCGCCGGAGAGCGTTCGCTCCCCGGCGCGCTGATTTTCAGAATCGGCTACTGATCCGCTTCGACCTTCTTCAGCGAAGGTTTCGGCAACTGCCAGATCAAACCTGCGTCGTCGGCGCCGTGCGGGAAGAACTGCACCGACTTCTTGCCGGAAGGCATCAGGATGATGTCCGCGCGGCGGTTGTAGGCCAGCCAATCCGTATGCTTCGCCCGGAGACGCATTTTGGGCGGCGCTGCAGGGTTGGTGTCCTCAAGTTCCTTCACGGTCGCTTCGGGCATGGGCTGATCCTTGCCGTAGGCAGCGGTCTCGACCTTGTCGGACGAGATGCCCTGCTCGACGAGGTAGGCCTTGATGCGTTCGACGCGGCGTTCGCTCAGGTCCTGGTTAAAGGGCTTTGAGCCGCGCTCGTCGGCGTGAGCTTCCACCGAAAGCTTGGCATCGGGATCGTATTCGAGATATTTCTTGAAGCCGTCGGCGAGAGTCGAGAGTTCAAGCTGCTGGCTCTTGACCAGTCCGACCTGGGGATGCCTCTTATCCGGGTAATCCGTGGGATAGAAGATGCTCTGCAGGGTGACCGTGGGAATCGGCTCGACCGATCCGACGATGTGAACGTTGGCCGTCTCGGTGGCGGAGCCGCCGCAGACGTTGGTCGCGTTGAGCGTGTAAGCCTTGTTCTCGTCGACGGTGCGCGCCGGCTGGCCATCGGGGACCTGCGAGGTGTCGGCAGGCTCGGGCTTCTCGGTCTCGTTGCCGCTGAGCTCGACCTTCTGGCCGTCAACCGTCACCGAGTCGGCATTGGAGGTCTGCCACGTCAGAGTAGTGGAATCCTGCGTGACGACCTTGTCGCCGATTTTGCGGTAGTGGACTTCCGCGGGGTTCGCGCTGATGCTCGCGTCCACCTTGGTATTCACATTGACTGTGGAGCTGCCCTTCACCGCGCCGCCGGGGCCTGTCGCCGTGAAGTCATAGGTGGTAGTTGCGTGCGGCGAAACCGACTGGGTGCCGCTCGGCTGCACCGTACCGATGCCGCTGATGTTGGCATCGACCGCGTCACCCGTCTGCCAATTCAGCGTCGAGGACTGGCCGCAATTGATGTTCGCGGCTGAGGCGCTGAAGCTGCCGGTTGTCGGGGCCACTGCGACAGTCGCGCTGGCGATACCGGCCTTGAATCGCGGCAGGTCTTTCATTTTTTCGCCGCGCTTCCATTCGATGGTCTTTTGTTTGTTCCTGTCCAGATAGACGACGGTCTTTTTGTTCGCGACGACGTTTACGTCACCGGACCAAACCGTCTTGCCTGCGTGCGTAACCGTCAGATGATGCGTGCCGGGCGGAAGCAGCAGGTTCTGATGCCAGATGAAATCGTTGTTGAACTCGTCCACGTGGCCGACGAAGTATGCGGGTGTAGTGCCATTGGAGAGCACTGCGGCCCGGGAATCACCTTCGAGAATCACGAGGCCGAAAGGACCGCTAACCTTGTCACCGTAGGGATCGAGCTTTACGTCGAGCGGCGTGGATTTGCCCGCTTCGATGTTTACGTCCTGCGTCGAAATCTTGTAGCCGTAGTTTACGACCACCACGGTGTGCTTCCCTGGGCTCAGGGAGATCGATTGGTTACCGTCGCGGATGGCGCTGCCATCGACGAATACGTATGCCTGTTTCGGCGAAACTTTAATCTTCAGTTTTCCATCCTGCGCGGAGCCGGTAGTCGCGCCTAAGGCGATGGCCAACGCGAGGATGAACAAGTAAGCGAGTCGTCGCATCTGTGATTCTCCATTATTCTGTAGGCGGATTATTTACTGATGATTCGTTCTCTCGCGCCCTGACGAAAGAACCTAGGCTAGGGAACTATAAAAGTATCGTTCTAAGCCCTATCCTGTCAATCAGATTCAAACAAAAAGCGAATGGTTGCGCGAAATCTTTCCGCGGGCAAATTTTCCCGCTGCCGTATACTGGGCCCGTGTTCAACGATACGATCCTCGACCACTTTCGCAGCCCCCACAATGCCGGTGATCTATTGGATGCCACGGCCACGGTCGAGGTGACGAATCCGGTTTGCGGCGACGTGATTCGGCTTTCGGTGCGGATCGAAAACGGACGCATCGCCGCCGCGCGATTTAAGACGCAGGGATGTGTCGCCGCGATCGCATCGAGTTCCGTCCTCACCGACTTGCTCCTCAATACATCGGCCGCTGAGGCCCGCCACATTCGCCCTGAGCAGATCTCCGAGGCGCTTGGCGGCTTGCCGCCGGCCACATTCCATGCGGCGCAGCTCTGCGCCGACGCAGTCGCCGCGCTCACACGAAAGCTCTGAACGCTACTGCGGACGGGAAGTGGATATTGCGTGCTTCAGCGTTTCGGGGTCGTTCAGATTCAGGACGATGCCTTTTTCCTCAGTGGGAACTTCCACTACATCCGCCTGGTGCGACCAGACGACTTGCCGCGCGCCAACGTCCGGCGATGCCGCGAGCAGCTCGTCGTAGAGCGAAGCGCGAAAGATCACAGGATGGCCGCGGCGGCCGCGATACGTTGGCAGCACGATCGGCTTGCCGGTCGAATCGAACTCCGCAATCAGGCGCGCGACGAGCTCGACGGACACGATTGGATGGTCGACGGGGCAGAGCATGAGGCCCGCGGTGGCATCTGGCGGCAGGCTGCGAATCGCCGCGTGGATGGAAGAGAGCTGGCCCTGGGGCCAATCGGAGTTCAGTACGACCGACGCGGGGTCCAATTGCAAGCGTTCGCGGATTTTGTCCGCACCCGCGCCGAGGACAACGCGGACGATGCCGATGCGCGGATGCTTAACCACATCGAGCAGATACCCGCCAAATGTCGTTCCACGATAGGGGATCAGCGCTTTCGGGCTGCCCATGCGGCGGGATTCGCCGGCGGAAAGAATGGCCGCGGCGAGGGGACGCCGATCGATGGCTGCGGCGAGCGGCGTATCGGCACTCGACGCGGCGACCATCGCGCGTCAGTCGTTGTGGACGGCGGCGGCTTGCGGGAGTTTGACGGACTTGTGCGGCAGGCCGACGGCATTGCGGCGCACGGCAATGAGTTCCGCGGTGATGCTCACGGCGATCTCTTCCGGCGTGAGCGCGCCGATATCGAGGCCGACGGGCGCGTGGACGCGCTCGAATTCCTCGGGCGAGTAGCCTTCCTTTTCGAGCGCCTTGTACACGGAAAGCACTTTGCGCTTGCTGCCGATCATGCCGATGTAACGCGCGTCGGTGCGCACGGCCCATGCGAGCACGCGCATGTCGTCGCGATGGCCGCGCGTGACGATCAGGAGGTAGCTCGACGCGTTGGGTACGATCTGCGCGAACGCGTCCTCGTACGTGGTGTAGAGCTTTTCCGCCATCGGGAAGCGCTCGGTATTCGAAAAGGCTTCGCGGTCGTCCGCGACGTTGACCGAAAACCCGGAAGCGCCGGCCACGCGCGCGACTGCCGAGGAAATATGTCCGCCGCCAAAAATATAGAGCAGCGGCTGCGGCAGAATCGGCTCGACGAAAATTTCGAGCGTGCCGCCGCAGATCAGGCCCGAGTCGTAGGCCGCGTCCTGGTTGAGATTGAACGTCATTTTGCGCGGCTGCTCGGCCTGCATCACTTCCTTGGCCGCGGCCCAGACTTCGGCTTCCACGCAGCCGCCGCCGATCGTCCCGATGATCGAGCCGTCGTCGCGCACCAGCATGCGCGAGCTTTCGTAGCTCGGGATCGAGCCATTGGTGTGGACGATCGTCGCCAGCGCGCCCCGCTCGCCGGCGCGGCGCATCCGCACGATCTCTTCGAATAGGTCCGTGGCCATGATCTGAGTGCCCAGCGTACGTCGCCCTTGCGGGGGATGTCAATTCGATGTCTGGCCGATTTCCGGGTGATACCCGGGCCATGCTACGCTCGCGGCATGGCGGCGGGCGTCACCCGAATCGATCACATTCAGATCGCAGCTCCAGCCGGATGCGAAGAGGCCGCGCGCGAATTTTACGGCGGGGTTCTCGGGCTGAAAGAGATCGAAAAACCTGCTGCGCTGCGCGCGCGTGGGGGCTGCTGGTTCGAGTGCGGCGACCGGCAATTGCACGTCGGCGTGGAGCAGAACTTTCGTCCCGCGAAGAAAGCGCATCCGGCGTTCGCCGTCGCGGATTTCGACCGATTGCGGGAAACACTCGCCAAGCGCGGCACCGTTCTGACGGATGAGAGCATTCCCGGGACACGCCGCTTCTATGCGGACGATCCCTGGGGCAACCGTCTCGAATTCGTCGAAATGCTGGCATAATCAGGGCGCATGCCGCGACAAACGACCAGCGCTTCCCGCGAAGATTACCTCAAGGCGATCTGGGAGATCGTCCAGGAGGAGCAGGCGCCGATCAGCGCGCGGCTTGCGGAAGATCTCGGCGTGACGCCGCCGGCCGTTACCGCGGCGCTGAAACGCATGGCTCGCGACGGCTACCTGCGCGTGTGGCGCGATGGCCGCATCGAGCTTTCGCGAAAAGGGAAGGCCACCGCGCATCATCTGGTGCTGCGGCATCGGCTCGCGGAAAAGCTTCTCACCGAGGTGATCGGGCTCGAATGGTCGCGCGCGCACGAAGAGGCCGAGCGGCTCGAGCACGGGATCTCGCCCGAGGTCGCGCGGCTGCTGCTCGATCGCTTCGGGCGCGATAGCCGCTGCCCGCACGGCGTGCCGCTTTTCGGCGGGATGTCGCGCCTGCGCAAGAAACATGGCGCCGCAAAACTTTCCGAATCCGCGCCCGGCCATTCCTACGAGGTGCTGCGCGTCTTCGAAAAGGATCCTGCGTTCCTTGGGTTTCTCGAGCAGCGCCACCTACGCCCCGGCGCGCGCATTCGCGTTCTCGAACGCGAATACGACGAGACCATGGCCATCACCGTCGCCGGCCACGGCGCGGCGCGCATCCATCTCGGCAAACCCGCCACCGAGCGCATCTGGGTTCGACGTTTGCCGTGACGATCCGACGAGGATCGTCATCCTGAGGGCGGCGGAGTTTGCCGGCCGAAGGATCTCTCTCCGCTCGGCGGCTACCTTTGCCGCTCGTGATACCCTTGCGCGACACAGATGCTGAACGCCCTGCGCTACTACTGGATCATCGCCAAGGGCTACCGGCTGCGGCCGTGGAAATCGCCGTACATTCAGTGGCGGCTCGAAACATTCTTCGGCCACGATGCCGCCGATCTCGATGCCCGCAAATTCTTTGGCTTGATGTGGCGCGAGCGGGCGCGCATGGAACGCTTTCTCGATTGGGTCGCCGAACGCCGGCACGCCTCTTCACTTTTCAGGTGAGCTTTCCGGTGAAATGGGAGTAACCTCTGGAGCGTTTGCGCAGGCAGACCCTAGGCATGCGCGAGCAGATGAGCAGGAGGCCGCCGTGGGAAAATCCAAGAAGAATTCGGTGAATCGCCGCGATTTTCTGAGAACGGCTGCGGCAGGCACAGCCGCGTTCGTCGCCGTGCCGGGAACAGCGAAAGCCGAGGCGCCGGAGGCGCGCGGTGGCGCCGGTGCGCCGCCGCTTTTGAAAGCGCCCGCGGCCGACGGGCGGCCGAGCGTCGATGTGCTCACCGTCGATCACCCTGGCTCGGATTACATGGTGGACGTTCTCAAGTCGCTCGACTTCGAATATCTCTGTGCCAACCCAGGCAATTCGTATCGCAGCTTGCACGAATCGCTCATCAATTACGGCGGCAACGTGAAGCCGGAATTCATCACCTGCTGCCACGAAGAGTCGGCGGTGGCGATGGGCCACGGCTACGCGAAAATCGAAGGCAAGCCTTTGCTTGTGTGCGTTCACGGGACCGTCGGATTGCAGCACGCCTCGATGGCCATCTACGACGCCTTCTGCGATCGCGTGCCGGTCTATATCATTCTCGGCAATTTTTCGGATGCCGAGTTTCGCTTCGGGCCAGTCGATTGGACGCACAGCGCGCAGGATCCTGCCGCGATGATCCGCGACTACGTGAAATGGGACGACAACCCGCTATCGCTCGAGGCGTTTGGCGAATCCGCGGTGCGCGCGTATAAGATCGCGACCACGCCTCCGATGATGCCCGTCGCGCTGGTCGCGGGCCACGAGCTGCAAGAGAATCCCGTGCCGGACGGCGCGAACCTGGGCGTGCCGAAGCTCACGATCACGTCGCCGCCTGCGGGCGAGTCTGGTGCCGTCGCCGAAGCCGCGCGCCTTCTGGTGGGTGCCGAAAATCCGGTGCTTGTCACCGACCGCGTCGCACGCACTCCCGCTGGTCTTGCCGGGATGATCGAGCTCGCCGAACTTCTGCAAGCACCGGTAGTCGATCGCAATGGCCGCATGAATTTTCCCACGCGCCATCCGCTCAATCACACGGAACGTGCTGGAGCGGCAATTGCCGCCGCGGACGTGGTGGCCGGTCTCGAGCTGACGGATTTCTGGAGCAGCGTGAATTCGGTCCACGGGCAGGTGAATCCCGAATTCCACCCCGTGACGAAGCCGGGTACAAAGCTCATCAGCATCACTGCCAACGACCTCTATATCAAAAGCAACTACCAGGACTTCCAGCGATACCAGCCGGTCGATCTCGCCATTGCCGCCGATGGGGAGGCTACGCTGCCTTCCTTGATTGAAGCTGTGAAGACCCAGATGACGGACGATCGCAAGCGCATGTTCGCCGATCGCGGCGCAAAGCTTGCCGCGGCTCACCAGCGGGCGATGCAGGCTGCGCGCGATGCCGCCACTTCCGGCTGGGACGGCAGTCCGATCAGCACTGCGCGCATGTCCGCCGAATTGTGGGCGCAGATCAAAGATGAGGATTGGTCGCTCGTATCGAATTGCCAATTCGTGAGCCGCTGGCCGCTGCGCCTGTGGGATTTCAACAAGCACTACCATTACATTGGCGGCGAGGGCGGGTATGGCGTGGGTTACGGCGCTCCGGCGTCGGTGGGCGCGGCGCTCGCGAACCGCAAGCATGGCCGCCTCACGGTGAGCATTCAAAACGACGGCGACCTGATGTTCGCGCCCGGGGTTCTATGGACCGCCGCGCACAGCCGCATTCCGCTGCTGATCATCATGCACAACAATCGCGCCTACCATCAGGAGCTGATGCAGATTCAGATCATGGCGGACCAGCACCAGCGCGGCATCACGCGCGCAGGCATCGGCAACACGCTCGTCGATCCTGCGATCGACTACGCGAAGCTCGCGCAGGGCATGGGCATGCACGGCGAAGGCCCGATCTCCGATCCGAAAGACCTCGCGCCCGCGATCCGGCGCGCGATCGAAGTCGTCAAGGGCGGCGATCCAGCGCTGGTGGATGTGGTCACGCAGCCGCGCTAGGAGGGAACGGTGAGCTATCGACTTCTATTTGTGGCGGCGCTCGCGATGGCGATGGCCTGCTCCTCGGCTCGCGCCCAGCAGGATGCTGCTGCGAAATCGAAAGGCGCGGCGGCCGACGACGCGCAAGACGGCAAGCGCGTCTTCACAAATGCAGGTTGCGTCGTCTGCCACGGCGCGCAAGGGCAGGGAACATCGCTCGCTCCGCAGATTTCTCCGCCGCCGCTGGAGCTTTCGGCGCTAATCGCGTACGTCCGCCAGCCGACCGGAAAGATGCCGCCGATTTCGGTCTCAACTGCCTCGGATCAGGATCTCGCGAATATTTACGCTTTCCTGAAATCCGTTGCGCCCGCTGCGGCGGCCAGCGAATCGCTGAAGGGGAATGCCGACAACGGCAAACTCCTCTTCCATTCATACGGCTGCTACCAATGCCACGGCTACCAGGGCGTGGGCGCCGCGATCGCGCCGCGCATCGGCCCGCCACCGATTTCGTTTGCCGCGTTGCTGCGTTACGTCCGCGCGCCTACCGGACAGATGCCGCCATACACGGCGAAAGTAGCCTCGGATCAGGATTTCGCGGACATTTACGCATATCTGAAGACGTTTCCGCCGCCTGCTCCGGCGTCGAGCATCCCGCTCTTAAACCAATAGAAGCGGCGATCCGGCAGATAACCGCTGCCGATTTCTCTTCTCCTGCACCTAACTTGTACTTCCGTACAGTAGTTCCGCGCATTTGGCCGCGCCACACTTGGTCAAGCACCGGCCACACCGGCAGCTATGCGACACGCTTCGCTCATTTTCGTGATTGCTGCGGCCCTGTTCCAGGCGCGGTGCGCGGGTGTGACCAAAAGCTCCTCGGGCGATCCCGGCTCGCCGCCTCCCACCGTCAGCGTCTCGGTTTCGCCGAATCTGGTGAATGTGCGGATCGGTGGGACGCAGACCTTCAGCGCCAGCGTGAGCGGCACGTCCAGCCAGACGGTCACATGGCAGGTCGACAACGTGACGGGTGGCAGCGCCGCAACCGGCGCGATCGATTCCTCCGGCGTGTATACGGCGCCGGCCAGCCTGCCGAATCCGAACAGCATCACGATCGAGGCTGTCAGCGCTGCCGATCCGGGCGTGACCGGTAGCAGCGCCGCGACTCTATGGAATCCCGCGCCTGTGCTGAGCAGTATTGCGCCTACGTCCGTCGGCGCAGGCAGCTTCACGCTTTCGATCACGGGCAACGGCTTCGTGAAAGGCGCGCAGGTCCTGCTCAACGGCTCGGCGCTCACGACGACGTTCGTTTCGTCGATGCAGCTCAGCGCGACCGGCACGGAGAGTTCCGCAGGCACTTTCGCGATTTCCGTGATGAACCCGAATCCCGGCAGCAGCACTTCGAATTCACAAAGCTTGCAGGTAACTTCGACCGGCAGCGGCCCTCCGCCTCCACCGCCGTCGGCGTGCAGCGCGATGAGCGCGGGGCAGGAAGCCGATCTCAACGGATTCGTTCCGTTCCCATCGGATAATTTATGGAATGAGGATATTTCATCCGCGCCCGTCGACTCGAATTCGGCGGCCATCATCAATTACATCGGCGCGAGCGTTCCGCTCCATCCGGACTTCGGCTCCGGCACGTATGACGGCTCGATCATCGGAATTCCATACGAGATCGTCGATTCGTCGCAAGGGCCTGTGACGATCGATTTCACTGCCTATGGCGACGAGAGCGATCCCGGCCCGATGCCGATTCCCCTCGACGCGCCGATCGAAGGCGATCCGAATCCGAGCGGCGACCAGCATGTGCTGATTCTCGACAACGCCAACTGCTGGCTCTACGAATTGTACGACGCGCAACCGAGCGGGTCGGCGTGGAACGCGGGCTCGGCCGCCGTCTGGGACCTGACGGCCGACGAACAGCGCCCTTACACATGGACATCGGCGGACGCCGCGGGCCTGCCGATTTTTCCCGGCCTCGTTCGCTACGACGAAGTTGCCGCAGGGCAGATCAACCACGCGATCCGTTTCACGCCGCAATCAAGCCGGGCTGCTTTCATTCCGCCCGCATCGCACTGGGCCGCGAATTCGACGAACGCGCTCGCCGCGCCGATGGGCATGCGCCTGCGGCTGAAGGCGAGCTTCGATATCTCGGGATTCTCCGCCGCGAATCAGGTAATCCTGGCGGCGCTCAAGAAATACGGGATGATCATGGCGGACAACGGCTCGTCGATGTTCATCAGCGGCGCGCCCAACGACAACTGGAACAACGACGATCTGCACAATCTCACGGGCGTGACAGCGTCCGATTTCGACGTGGTCCAGATGACACCGGTATACACCGCATCGAATATTCCACAGGGCGCGGCGCCGGCAATCGCGAGTTTCACCGCAAGCTCGCAATCCGTCCCGGCGGGCACGCCGGTCACGCTGAGCTGGAGCGTCACGGGCGCGTCGTACCTGATCGTGTCGCCGGATATCGGCGCGGTGCGAGGGACAAGCGCCACCGTCACGCCCTCGCAAACTACCACTTACACCCTCTACGCCACGAACGCCTTCGGCCGCACCACGGCCGCCATCAACATTACGGTGCCTTAACTCGCGCGCCGTCCTCGTCAAGTGCTGGTGAGGCTGTAAACAAGAACCGCGAGGACGATCAGGGTGATGACGACGTAGAGCCAGTCGCGCTCGGCGGCGAACGCGATCACGGAAAACGCGACGCGCGCCACCGGCGTCGCAATCAGGAGCAGCAGGCCGAACTGGATCAATCCGCGAGCGTGCAGAGAAATCGCCTGCTGGGCAATTTGCGAGACGCTGCGAAGATCGGAAGGCTCGCCGCGAAAAACTTCGTATTGCGGCCTCCGGCTGCCGTATTTCGCCATGTAGAGCACGCCGCCCGCAAGGACGACCGCCGCCGCGAGGATCACGCCCGCGCGCAACATATTGCCGATGATGTTTTCGATGCGCTCGTCGTTCCAAAAGTGCGATTGCGCCATCTAGATTTTCCCTCGCACGCCTTGCAGTATCATTTCGATTGCAACCGCCGAAATGGCGATGCTGAAGACGATCCGCAGCGTGCGTACCTTCGCGCCGGGCAGAATTCGCGCGCCGAACAGCGCGCCTGCGAGCACTCCCAGCATCACCGGCATCGCCATGCCGGGGTCGATGTATCCGCGGCGCAGATAAATGCCGGCGCTCGCGGCGGCTGTGACGCCGATCATGAAATTGCTCGTAGTGGTCGAGACTTTGAATGGAATGCGCATGGCCTGGTCCATCGCCAGCACCTTGATCGCGCCGGAGCCGATGCCGAGCAACCCTGAAAGCGCGCCCGCGACCCACATCAGACCGAATCCCACCGGAACACCCGTGACGTGATACGCGCGTTCGCCTTCGGGCGTGGGGTAATGTCCATCCAATCTCAGCAGCCGCGCGAAACGGCCCGTTTCCGGCGCCGCGACTTCGGGCGGCTGCCTGATCGAGGTCCACGCGGAATAAAGCAGCACGAGTCCAAAGATGATGGCGATCGCCTCTGTTGGAATACGCGTGGCGAGGAACGCGCCGCATACGGCGCCGACGGTGGTTGCGATTTCGAGGAACATCCCGACGCGCATATTCGAATAGCCTTCTTTGAGGTACGCGGCGGCCGCGCCGGAGGAAGTGGCGATCACCGAAACGAGCGACGCGCCAATGGCGTAGCGAATATCGACGCCGAAGAGGAGCGTCAGCAGCGGGACGATAATCACGCCGCCGCCGAGGCCCGTCAGCGAGCCGAGCAGCCCGGCGAGAAACGATCCGCCAGCCACCAGCAGGGTGAACTCAGTCGTCGCCACGATTCATCCGTTTGCCCGCGGAGGCTCTTTTGCGTGCGTCTGGTGGCTCGCGTTTTCTGGAGGCGCGCCGACGCTCGCGTAGGAGTCGAGCAGCCGTTTCCGGAGTTTCTCTTTCACGCTCTGCTCGACGAATGCGGCTTCGACGCCCAGGAGATTTGCATCGAGGAGATCCTGCGGAGTCCAGGCGAACGTTTCCTCGAGGCCGCGATACTCGCCGGTGAGTGTCGCGGGCGTGAGCATACGCGTGTCGGTGTTGATGTTGAGAGGCACGCCCGCGCGATACAGCCGATCGACCGGGTGATGTTCCCAGGCCTCGATCGAAGGGATGATCTGCACGTTGGACGAAGGGCAAATCTCGAGGTGGATTCGCGTCTGCCGCAGGTGGTCGATCAGCCGCGGATCCTCGATGCTGCGCGTGCCGTGGCCGATGCGCGCGGGCTGAAGCAGGCGCAGCGTTTCCCACACGCTTTCCGGGCCGAGCGCCTCGCCCGCATGGGCGGTGCGGTGCAATCCGCGCTCGCGGGCGTAGCGGTAGGCGCCGACGTGCGCGTCGAGCGGGAATCCGGCTTCGTCACCGGCGATATCGAGCGCCACGACGCGGCTGCCGCGAAATTGCTCGACAAGCTTCGCGGTCTGCATGCTCTGCTCTTCGGTGAAATGGCGCAGCGTGCACAGAATCAGCCGCGCCTCGATTCCGGTCTCGCGAATCATATCTTCGGTCGAGCGATCGACCACGCTGACGCCTTGCTCGGGAGTCAATCCCTGCTCGAGGTGGAGCAGAGGCGCGAAGCGCAGCTCGACGTAGATCACGCCGTCGTCGACGAGCTGCCGGAAGATGTCCTCGGTGACGAGCCGCAGGGACATCTCGCTCTGCATCAGGCGAAATCCCTTGTGGGCGCGCGAAAGAAATTCGGCGAGGTCGGTGCAACGGGCCGGCGCAACGTAATCCGACTTGTATTCCTCGCGCGTGACGGATGGCGCAAGGGCCGAAACCGCCGCATAGCTCAGCGAGCAATCGAGGTGCAGATGCAGCTCGATTTTCGGAAGCGATTTCAGTTCCGATCCGCTGGTCATCTGTCCGGTCCGATCACAGGTGGTCGAGCGCGTGCTCGAAATCGGTGAGCAGATCGCGCCAATGTTCGATGCCGACGGAGACGCGCACGAGGCCGTCGGTGATGCCAGCCTGCGCGAATTCCTGCTCGGTAAAGCCCGAGTGCGTGGTCGTTTTGGGATGGCAGGCGAGCGATTCCACGCCGCCGAGCGACACCGCGTTCCTCGCAATCTGGACGTGGCGGAGGAACTCGAAGGCGGCGGGCTTTCCTCCGTTCAACTCGATCGAAAACATTGCGCCGGGATAGTCGCACTGGGCCTCGAAAATTCGCTTCTGCTCCGGATCGGTAAGCAGCGTCGGATAAATTGTGCGCTTGATCTTCGGGTGACCGTTGAGCTGCTCGGCGATGCGCTGGGCGTTCTTGCTGGCGCGGTTCATGCGCAGGCCCACGGTGGGCAGGCGGCCGCCCAGCATCCAGCACTCGTCCGGCTGGAGAATCGTGCCAAAGAGGCCGCGCGTGGGCCGAATCCTCGCGACCACGTTGGGATCGGCCCCTAAAACGATTCCGGCCAGCATGTCGCTGAATCCGGAAAGGTATTTCGTCCCCGAGTAAACGACGAGATCGGCGCCCAGCGTCAACGGATGCTGGAACGCGGGGCCGAGGAGCGTGTTGTCGACCATGACGAGCGGGCGCGCCTCGCCGGCCGGGATTTTCAGGGCCGCGACGTTGTCGCAAACCTGCCGGAGGTCCGTCATGATGAGCGTGGGATTCGCGGGCGTTTCGACCAGCACAAGGCCGAGGTTTGGCGTCGAGCGGATCGCGGCTTCGAGAAGATCGCCGCGCCCCGCCAGCACGGGAACGCCGCCGATGCCCCATTTCGAGAGATGGTCCTGGATGAAATGCTGCGTGCCACCGTAGATCGGAACCGTGTAGACGACGGATTGTCCCGGGCGCAGAAGCGTGAAGAGGGACGTCATGATCGCGGCCATGCCGCAATTGAAAGCCAGCGCGGCGCTCGCGCCGGCCTCGAGGTTCACGATCTGGTCTTCGAGAATTTCGGCGTTGGGATGATTGAAGCGCGAATAGATCAGGTCGGTGGTTTCGCCCTCGGCCATTTTCACGCGGCCGCTGGCGACGTTGAAGGCGCGCTCGGCAGCCTCGGGGGTGGGGAACACGTACGTCGAGCTGCGAAACACGGCTGGGCGCGCCGAGCCGACCGAAAGGCTCGGGTCAAAACCCTGCGTCAACACCTTCGTAGTGGGGCGCAAGGGCTGCGATTCGCGGCGTTCACGATCGCCGGGCTGGCTGGGACTCATGGCGCAAACTCCTCTCGGGCACTTGGTTTATCGGCTGCGAAGACGCTCTCTTGCTGTGTCGATTAGAAGATCGATGGCGGGGGCGGGGAAATGCGGAGTGCGAAGAAGCCAAAAGAGCGGACGAACTACAGCGCGCAAGCGCTCCGCGCCCCGCGGCGGCTGCCGCCGTTCGCCGAATTGTCATCTCGCTCCGCATAGCCATGTACGTAAATACATTTTCAGCGTAGCAGTGCGCGGCTCGCTGTCAAGAGGGGCGTCGCTCTGGTTCTAGAACAGGTGGCGCGGCCTGGCCAAATCATAGGGCGATCGCGCGGCGTGCTGCGGCGCCTGCGAATGGAGGGTCTGCGGATTTTATCGTCAGTCGTGCTCGACGTTTCCACGAAGCCACGCCGCGAGACCCAGTTCGTCGAGTCTCCCGGCGGCGAGGTTCATCACGACTTGTGCGGCGTCTTCTTCAGCAGCGGTGAAGCGAAAGCCATTGATTTCGAGGAAGAGAACGCCGACCACGAACCCCGTGCGTTTGTTTCCGTCGACAAACGGATGATTGCGGACGATTCCGGCCACGTAGGCCGCGGCCATTTCCACGAGGCCGGCTTTCTCACCATAGGAATGGAGTTGGCGTGGTCGCGCGAGCGCGGATTCGAGGAGGCCTGCATCACGCACACCCACCCTGCTGCCTTCGATCGCGAGGAGACGATCGTGAAGAAGGACGGCCTCACGAACGTCGATCCAGATCGGCTCGCTCACTTCGCGAGAGTATGCAGGGTATTGCGGTAGCGGCTGATAATGTCCTCAGCCTTTTTCATTTTCTTCTCGAAGACGGGGTCGTAGGGCGTCAGTTGGTAGCTTCCATTCGGCCCTTCAATCAGGAAGAGCCGATCGCCCTCGTCCGCCTTCAAGTGGCCGACTGCCTCTTTCGGCAGGACAACACCGAGAGAGTTTCCGATTCTTCGGACTTTGAGTTCGACCACGGGGCTCCTCCGTCCTTGGTGTTATAACAATTGTAGCAACCTCGCCGGGGAGGTGCAAGTGGGCGTCTTCGTGGCGTTACTCCCAGCGGAAGACTTTCGCGGAGACGGCTGTGCAAAGGATGAAGACGAGGATGAGCGCGGCGACGTCGGCTGCGTGCGCCCACCACCTGTCTCCGCTCCAGATTCCTTGCAGCAGCGAGACGGCGTAGGCGAGCGGGTTGACGCGCGCGATCGCGCGCAGCGCTGGCGGCATCTGAGCGATGGGCAGGAAGAGTCCCGTCAGGCCGATCATGGGATACATGATGGCGGCGCCGATCGGCTGCGCGAAGCGGGCCGTAGGAACGATGCTGGCGATCAGAAATCCGATCGAGAGGATGCTCCACGTGCTGATCAGCAGCGCGATCGTGAACCCGAACAACGGAACGTGCATACCAATCGGGTAGTAGCGCTTGCCAACGAGAACCAACAGCGCCAGCGTGGCTGCGGTGAGCAGCAACTTCACGAGCACGTGAGCGGTGAGGATCGTCTGCGGGCGCAGCGGCGTGGCGCGGAGACGCCTGAGGATGCCGCCTTCACGGTAGATCGAGATGATCGTGACGAGCGACAACACGGAATTGATCGCGATCAGCAGCGCGGCGAAAACGGGCAGATCGATGCGGATCAAGCTGCTGGCGGCGAGGGAGGACGGCGGCATCCCGTGACTGAAGACTCGACCCAATACGAGGAACACCGCAACAGGGAAGCCGATCGTCCCAAACGCGCCCAACGGCTCGCGCATGAAAACTTTGGTCTCGATCCAGGTTAGTTTCCAGAGTCCACGCAGCATCGTTGTCAGCCTTAGTCGCGAATCGAGTGGCCAGTCAGCTTCAGAAAGACGTCCTCAAGGCTCGGCAGAATCGTGCGAAAGTCGGTGACGCGAATGCCATTTTCCGAGAGGCAGTGGATCACCTCGCTGACGAAATCGTCGCCTCGGCCGCGAATCGTGAATCGCAGATCCGCGCAGGTCACCGTCTCGACGCGCGGGATGGCTCGAAAGCGATCTTCGGCAGTCGGATGATTCGTGGTCACGATCACGGTGCGCTCGGGGCAGTGGCGCGCGATGAGGCGCTCGGGCGTGTCGATGTCGATGATCCTGCCGTGCTCGATGATCGCCACGCGATCGCACAGGCGCTCGGCCTCTTCCATGAGGTGAGTGGTCAGGAAGACGGCCTTGCCCTGCGCGCGAATTCCGCGGATCAGTTCCCAGATCGCCCGTCGAGCCTGCGGGTCGAGGCCAGTGGTGAGCTCGTCGAGAAAGACCAGCTCCGGATCGTTGATCAGGGCGAGGGCGATGAAGAGGCGCTGCTTCTGGCCTCCCGAGAGATTCATGAACCAGGCGTTGCGCTTATCGGCAAGGCCAAGCTGATCGAGCAGGCGTTTGCCGTCGATCGTCTTTTTCTGGTACAGCGAAGCCCAGAGGTCGACCGCTTCCCAAACTTTGATCCGCTTCTGCAGCTGCGCCTGCTGAAGCTGCACGCCGATGCGATTCTGCAGCTTGTAGACGTCGCGGAAGGGATCGAAGCCAAGGACCGAGATGGCGCCGCGGTCGGGCGTGCGAAGGCCCTCGATGCACTCCATCGTGGTGGTCTTGCCCGCGCCGTTGGGGCCGATCAAGCCGAAGATCTCGCCCTCGTTGACGTCGAAAGACACTTCGTCGACAGCCACGGTCGAGCCGTAGGTTTTGCGGACTCCGGAAACTTGGACGACTGGATGGCTCACGTGTGGCGGCCGGCAGCGCCGAGTTTATCCACCCTACGGCCCGCGATTCGCGGCGTCAAGCACTAGAAACAAGGAGGACGGCACCCCGCCCGCTCGGCGCGTGGAGAAGGCGTATAATCGGTTCAGACGGCAAGGTTCTATGCAGAAGCTGACAATCCACGCCAGGAAATCCGCACAACACGAAGCGACATCACAGAAACCGGGATTGGGGCTGCGGGAATCGGGCGTCCACGAAGCGCAGTGGTGGGAACCCGAGACCGGAAATAAGGTTCATTGCTACTTGTGCCCGCGGCACTGCCATATTGGCAACGGCCAGGCCGGGTTCTGCTTCATTCGCGCCAACGAGGGCGGCAAGCTCTACAGCCTTGGCTACGCGCATCCCGCCGCGCTGCAGATCGATCCGATCGAGAAAAAACCGCTGAACCATTTCCTGCCGGGCACGCGCGTGTTTTCGATGGGGACGGTCGGCTGCAACATGGGCTGCTTCTTCTGCCAGAACTGGGACATCTCGAAATCGCGCGCGGACCAGGTGGGGTCGTCGTACGTACCGCCAGAGGACGTGGTATCGCTGGCGATACGCAACGGATGCCCGTCGATCGCGTTCACGTACAACGAGCCGACGATCTGGGGCGAATACGTGATCGACATCTGCCACGCCGCCCGCGAGCGCGGAATTCGCACGGTGATGGTGTCGAACGGCTACATCACGCGCGAGGCGTTTCACGACATCTACGACCACATCGACGCGGCGAATATCGACCTGAAGGGTTTTACAGAGAATTTCTACGGGCGCATCACGCTGACGCATCTCGCGCCGGTGATCGAGACGCTCCAGTGGCTAAAGAACGAAACGAATGTGTGGTTCGAGATCACGAACCTGATCATCCCGACGCTGAACGATGCGCCGAGCGAGACGCGCGCGCTGGCCGAATGGATTCTCGAACATCTCGGGCCGGACGTGCCGCTGCACTTCACGGCGTTCCATCCCGATTTCAAATTGCGCGATAAGCCGCGGACGCCGCCGGAAACTTTGCATGCGGCGCGGCGGGCGGCGATTGATGCGGGGCTGCACTACGTCTACGAAGGCAATATTTATAGCGATGGCGCGCACACGTCGTGCCCGGCGTGCGGGACGATGCTGATCCGGCGTTCATGGCATGACGTCGAGGAGATGCATCTAAAGAATGGATGCTGCCCGAAGTGCGCGCTGGCGATTCCGGGGCGATGGGCGAATCCGAGCGGGAACATGACCGCGGAAGTGGTGCGAGCGGCTGAGACGGTGGCGCGCGAACGGTATGATGATCTCAATTTGTGAACCCGCGAGGCCGAAGAGCCGGCGAGACGCCGGCGCTACTCGCGGCGCGGGGCGAACCAGGATGCCGCAGCGGTGACGGCGAGGATCAGGACGATTACGCCAAGCGACGCGGCCGCGGGAATCGCGAAGTGCTCGGCGACGAGCATTTTGGCGCCGGTGAAGAGCAGTATCACGGCGAGGCCTTCGTGCAGGAAGCGCAGGCGCGTCATCAGGTCGGCGAAGGCGAAGTACATGGCGCGCAGGCCGAGGATGGCGAAAACGTTGGAGGAATACGCGATGAACGGATCGCGCGTGATCGAGAGCACGGCGGGAACGGAATCGGCGGCAAAGATCACGTCCATCACTTCGATGGCGATCAGGGCCACCAGCAGCGGCGTGGCGGACCAGCGGCCGCGGTCGCGCACCCAGAAACGGTCGGTGCCGGCGGAAGAGCTTACCGGCACGATTTTCCGGAGCAGTTGGATCAGCCAGTTGCACTCGGCGCGCGGCGCTTCTTCTCCGGAGCGCAGCATGCTGGCGCCGGCGATCACGAGGATCGCGCCGAAGAGGTACGTCACCACATGAAAACGTTGCAGCAAAGCGATTCCGGCCAGCACGAACGCGAGGCGCAGAAATACCGCGCCCACGATGCCGGTATACAGCACGCGATGCTGCGCGCGCGGCCCGACGCCGAACGTGCGAAAAATAATCAGGAAGACGAAGATGTTGTCCGCGCTGAGGGACTTTTCGAGGACATACGACGTGATGTATTCAACGCCGGCCTGGCGCCCTCGCGAAAGGTATATCCAGATCCCGAAGCCCAGCGCGAGAGCAACCCACGCAGCGCTTTCGATCACCGATTGCCTGAGAGTGACGCGGTCGGTCTTCGGACGGAAGACGATCAGGTCCGCCGCGACTGCCGCCGCGACGAGCACCCCGAAAACCACCCACACAACGATCGACGCTCCACCCACTTGGCCGGCTCCCGTCGCTTACTGGAAGGCCGCACGAGTCTACACTGTGCCGCCTTTCACCGCGAGACCGGCCTGATGATAAGGACATGGCGCGAATGCCCATCGTAGAAAAGCCCGGAACGCAGCGAACGTCGCTGGTAGCAGCGGCGCCGTATCTGACGCAGCAGCATTACGAGGAGTACACGGACGAGCAGCATGCGGTGTGGGCGGAGTTGGTGCGGCGGCGCCGGCCGCAGCTCGAAGCGCACGCCTGCAGCGCGTATCTGGATGGCTACAAATTCATCGGACTGGAAGACGACCGCCTGCCGAATCTGAGCGCGATCAGCGAGCGGCTGAAACCGCGGACCGGATGGAGCACCACGCCGGTGAGCGGATTTCTGCCGAGCGACGCGTTTTTTGAGATGCTCGACGCGCGCATGTTTCCCACTACCACATGGCTGCGCGGTCGGGATTCTCTGGCGTATACGCCCGAGCCGGATATCTTTCACGATGTTTTCGGGCACGTCCCCATGCACGCGCACAAGGTGTTCGCGGATTTTCTGCAGCACTACGGCAGCGTTTGCGCGCGGATCAAGGACGCGAACACGCTCGAACGTCTCGGCCGGCTTTTCTGGTACACGGTCGAATTCGGGCTGATTCGCGAGCAGGGAAGCGTGAAGGTTTACGGCAGCGGCGTGATCAGCTCGCACGGCGAGTGCACGAATGTGATCGAGGGCGGCTGCCAGGTGAAGGACTTCGATCTCGACGAAGTGCTGAATACGCCCGTCAAGGTCGACAGCATCCACAGCCTTCTTTTTGCCATCGAGAGCTTCGATCAAATCTACGAAGCCATGCGAGAGGCCGAGCGGCGCCTGCATGCCGGGTCGTAGCCCGGCGGGCGGGCCATCGCTCGATGGGCGGTCAGGGCCAAAAAAGGAATGGCGGGGACGACGAGACTCGAACTCGCGACCTCTGCCGTGACAGGGCAGCGTTCTAACCGACTGAACTACGTCCCCGCTAGATGACTCCAGATGGTGGGCGATCTCAGATTTGAACTGAGGACCTTCCGGGTGTAAACCGGATGCTCTAACCGCTGAGCTAACCGCCCGTCGATTCATCGTAGCAGAACCCCCATCCCCGAGGCTAGACCCGAGACGCGAATTTGGCAGCTTCACGTGCCCCGGCCGCACCGCTGAAGTCTGCCTCCCCATCGCCCGATGAAATAATAGAGGAGCGCCGGTGAGCCTACCCCTGTCACTGTCCATTAACCTGTACCTCGGTACAGGGACATAATTTGCACCTGTACGGAGGTACAGGTTTTGAAGAAGCGCATCGGATGTTAGCTGATTCACCACGCGCGCCGAGCGTCTCTCTAGCTCGACAGGCGCAACATGCTACGCTGGCCTCTCCAGCGGTGTGGTCCTAGTACCGCGGACGAATATCTATGTCTTCTCGACTCGGCGAAATTCTGGTCAAAGACAGCCTGATCTCCCAGGATCAGCTTAAGCAGGCGCTCGACTACCAGAAAAAGAATGGCGGCCGGCTCGGAACATGCCTCGTGAAGATGGGGCTGGTCAGCGACGACGACATCACAGCGGTCCTTTCGCGGCAGTATGGCGTTCCTTCCATCAATCTGAAGTTCTACGAAGTGGATCCCGCGGTGATCAAGCTCGTCCCGCAGGAAACGGCGGTTCGCTACCAGATCGTGCCGCTCTCGCGCGTTGGCTCCACGCTTACGATTGCGATGACGGACCCGACGAACGTCTTCGCGATGGACGACATCAAGTTCATGACCGGCTTCAACGTCGAGCCGGTAGTCGCCTCGGAGACCGCGATCGGCGAGGCGATCCACAAGTTCTACGGCGACGCCGAAAGCGTCGAAGAGCTCGACAAGGTAATGAAGGACCTGACGGGCGAAGACAGCGACGCCCTCGAGCTGGCCAGCGAAGAGGCCGAGATGGACCTCGCCTCGCTTTCCAAGGCCGCGGAAGAAGCCCCGATCATCAAGCTCTGTAACCTGGTCCTCACGGACGCCGTGAAGCGGGGAGCGAGCGACATTCACGTCGAGCCATACGAAAAGGAATACCGCGTCCGCTTCCGAATTGACGGAATCCTGCAAAACGTCATGGCGCCCCCCATGAAGCTGAAAGACGCAATGACCAGCCGCATCAAGATCATGTCGAAGCTCGACATCAGCGAGAAGCGGTTGCCGCAGGACGGCCGCATCATGATCAAGTACCTCAAAGACGGGAAGAAGAAGGAACTCGACTTCCGCGTCTCGACCGTTCCCACGCTATTCGGCGAAAAGATCGTTCTCCGATTGCTGGACAAGGAGAACCTCCGCCTGGACATGACGAAACTGGGCTTCGAGCCCGAGTCGCTGGCGATGTTCGAACGGCAGATCCTGAAGCCGTACGGGATGGTGCTGGTGACGGGCCCTACCGGATCGGGCAAGACGAATACGCTGTATTCCTCCGTAGCGCGCTTGAATACGCCGGAAACCAACATCATGACGGCCGAGGACCCGGTCGAATTCCAGCTGCCCGGCATCAACCAGGTTCAGATGAAAGAGCAGATTGGGCTGAATTTCGCGTCCGCGCTGCGCGCCTTCCTGCGGCAGGACCCGAACATCATTCTAGTAGGAGAGATTCGAGACTTTGAAACGGCCGAAATCGCGGTCAAAGCGGCGCTTACCGGCCACTTGGTGCTTTCCACGCTGCACACCAACGACGCGCCTTCCACGATCAGCCGCTTGATGAATATGGGCATTGAACCCTTCCTGGTGGCTACGTCGGTGAACCTGATTTGCGCGCAGCGGTTGGTCCGCCGCATCTGCGTGCAATGCAAGGAGCCGCTGCAGATCCAGACGCAAGCGCTGGTCGAGGCGGGATACAACGCGGAAGAGGCTTCGAAAGTGGTCGTGCAGCACGGCAAGGGATGCGCCGCCTGCAACAACACCGGTTACAAAGGGCGCGTCGGTCTCTATGAAGTGATGGAAATGCACGACGATATACGCGAGCTGGTGCTGGTGGGCGCGTCGGCGCTCGAATTGAAGAAGAAGGCGCTCGAACTCGGCATGATCACGCTGCGCCGCAGCGGGCTTATCAAGGCGGCGGCGGGGCAGACGACCTTGGAAGAAGTGGTGCGAGAGACGGTTCTGTAGTTGGAGGATTAAAGATGGCTGGAATCACGCTGAGCGAACTCCTGAAGAAGATGATCGAAATGGGTGGGAGCGACCTGCACCTTTCGACGAACACCGCGCCGCGCATCCGCGTGCACGGCAAGCTGCGTCCGCTCGATATGCCGCCGCTGACCGCCGCGGACACGAAAGCGCTCGCCTACAGCGTGCTGACGGACGTCCAGAAGCACCGGCTCGAAGAAAATCTGGAGCTCGACTTCTCGTTCGGCTTGAAAAGCCTCGCCCGGTTCCGCGGCAACATTTTCCACCAGCGCGGCGCCGTAGCCGCCGTGTTCAGGACAATTCCCTGGGAGATCAAGAGCTTCGACGCGCTGGGTTTGCCGGCCGTGGTAAGGGCGCTGTGCGATAAGCCGCGTGGCCTCGTGCTCGTCACCGGCCCGACGGGATCGGGCAAATCGACCACGCTCGCGGCCATGCTCGACAAGATCAACAACGAGCATGAAGAGCACATGATCACGATCGAGGACCCGATTGAATTCCTGCACAACCACAAGAAGTGCCTCGTGAACCAGCGCGAGGTGCACTCCGATACTCATTCGTTCGCGAATTCGTTGCGGGCGGCGCTCCGCGAAGACCCGGACGTGGTGCTGATCGGCGAAATGCGCGACCTCGAGACGATCGAGTCCGCGCTGCGCATCGCCGAAACCGGACACTTGACCTTCGCCACGCTGCACACGAACTCGGCCGTCTCGACGATCAACCGTATCGTCGACGTTTTCCCGGCGCACCAGCAGCCTCAGGTGCGCGCCCAGCTTTCCATGGTGCTCGAAGGAATTCTGTGCCAGTCGCTGCTGCCTCGAGTGGATGGCCGCGGCCGCGCGATGGTGATGGAGATCCTGATTCCAACCGCCGCCATCCGCAACCTGATCCGCGAGGACAAGATTCACCAGATCTATTCGGCCATGCAGACGGGCACGGGCACCACCGGAATGCAGACGTTCAATCAGAGCCTCGCCAACGCCTACTACCAGAAGTTAATCACTTTGGAAACGGCGCTCGCGAGATCCTCGAATCCGGATGAATTGCAGGATTTAATTAACAGAGGGGTGACCTCGGCGCCTATGAACGCCAAGGTTCCAGTCCGACGGTAAAGGGAAACAAGGGGAGAGGGAGGATATAGATCATGCCGGTATATACCTATCGGGGAGTCAACCGCGCCGGTGCAACGGTCGCGGGGGAGCGCGTGGCCGAGAGTAAGAACGAACTCGCCGCCACCCTCCGGCGAGAGCAGATCAATGTCAGCAAGCTCTCCGAAAAGGGAAGGGAGTTCAATATCCCCACCTTCGGAACGGGCGTCGACGAAAAGGAGCTGGCCATCTTCACGCGCCAGTTTTCCGTGATGATCGACGCCGGCTTGCCTCTCGTGCAGTGTCTCGAGATTCTCGCCGGGCAACAGGAGAACAAGACGTTTCAGAAGATCCTGAACTCCGTGCGGGGCTCGGTGGAGGGCGGCACCACTCTTTCGGCGGCCATGAAGCAGCATGAGAAGGTATTCGACCCGTTGTATTACAACATGGTCGAGGCGGGCGAGACGGGCGGTATTTTGGACACCATTCTGCAGCGCCTTTCGACCTACATTGAGAAAAACGTCAAACTCAAGCGGGCGGTGAAATCCGCGATGATCTACCCGATATCCGTCCTGGGTATCGCCGGCGCCGTGATCATCCTTCTCTTGTGGAAGGTCGTGCCCATTTTCGTCTCGTTGTTCAACGGCCTCGAGGTGGATCTGCCTCTGCCGACGCGAATCGTCGTCGGCTTGAGCCACTTCATCGGGAGCGTCTACGGATTGCTGATTCTCGTGTTCTTTGTCGGCGCTATCGTCGCGCTGAAATTCTGGTACGGCACTCCAGGCGGCCGGATGGTGCTCGACACCTTGCTGCTGAAAGTGCCGGTGATCGGCAACGTCCTGCGAAAGATCGCTGTCGCTCGATTCACGAGAACGCTCGGCACTCTGATCTCGAGCGGCGTGCCCATTCTCGAAGGTCTCGATATCACAGCTCGCACCTCCGGAAACGCGGTCGTGGAAAGGGCGATTTCGCAGACGCGAAAGGCCGTCGAAGCCGGGCGGTCCCTCGTCGATCCGCTCAAGGAAACAGACGTTTTCCCCGGCATGGTGACGCAGATGATCGGCGTCGGCGAGCAGACGGGTGCGATGGACGCGATGCTTCAGAAGATCGCGGACTTCTACGAGGACGAAGTGGACGCGGCCGTCAAGGATATGTTGACCGCCATCGAGCCCATCATGATCGTGGTGCTTGGCACGGTCGTCGGCGGCGTCGTGATCTCGATGTACATGCCGCTGTTCTCGCTGATCGGCAAATTGTCCGGGCACTAAAGCGTGCCGCATGCACATGGCACGCCGGCGTCGTTGCCCTTGCTTCGGCGAGGTCTTTCCACGTCAATCGGGTTTCCGCCAGTTGGATTTGGGCTGGCCATTGATCGGCTCAAATGGAATTGACCGCTAGCGCGAGCGAATGGCTGCCCTGGTTGGGCCGCGCTCGCTTTCTGATCATCACCTTCCTTCTGGCGGTGGTCGTCGTCGTACATCAATTCACCCCCGTTTCTCTTCCGGTTGGGGTGCTCGTTTCGCTGTGCGGCATATGGTACGTTTTCGCAAGCCTTTACGTAATCCTGCAGCGTGCGCTCCCCGAATCTGGATGGCACGGCGCCCTCCAGATGATTCTGGACGTGAGCATCATTACCGCGGTCGTCTATTCGAGCGGAGCGCAGGACAGCTATTTCGTTTCTTTGTACCTGCTCGCCATCCTGATGGGCAGCATTTTGTTCTCGCGCCGCGGCGCTTTCATGGTGGCCGGGCTCGCGTTTATCGAATTGGGCTGTGTGGTCGAAATGATGTACTCGGGGTGGATTCCGCGAGCTTCCGCGGCGATGCCCGCCGCGCGCGCGCTGGAAACGTGGCTCGGGAGCAATCTTTTCGCGTTTTTTGCGATGGCGTATCTCGGAAGCCTGCTGACCCAGACGATTCATACGAAGGGCGTCGAGCTCGAGCAAAAGAGCGAAGCCCTGAAGGATTTGCAGGCTTTCAATCAGGACATCATCGAGTCGATGCGGGGAGGCTTGCTGACCACCGATCTCGAGGGCCGCATTCTCTTGATCAACCGCGCGGGCGTCGAAATCACCGGCCACGGTTTTGGCCTGATGCGGGGCGAGAACGTCGCCGACGCCCTTCCCGGATTCTGGCCGGTCGAAGTCGACGAGCACGGGAACCCGCTCGCGATGCGCAAAGAGATCGAATTTTGCACGCCGATCGGCGAGACGCGCTTCCTCGGCGTCTCCATTTCGCCGCTGCGAACCGCGCAGAATCAGGCCAGCGGCTTCGTCTTCAATTTCCAGGATCTCACGGAGCTGCGGCGGCTGGAGCGCGAGATCGTGACCAAAGAACGCATGGCTGCGCTCGGCCGCCTTTCGGCCGGCATCGCCCACGAAATTCGCCAGCCCCTCACCGCGATGACCGGAGCGCTCAAGGAACTGGTCCGGCTGGCGCCGCTCGAAGACGACGACAAAAAGCTCGTCCAGATCGTGAGCCGCGAATCGCAGCGGCTCAATCACATCATCACCGAGTTTCTGAACTACGCCCGCGAGAAATCCTACGCCTTCACGGATGTCGACGTCGCCTCATTGATCGAAGAGACTTTATTGCTGCTCGAGCGCGACGCGAGCAGGGCCGGTAAGATTCGATTCGAAAGAAACCTCACCGCGCGTAACCTCCGCATCCGCGCGGATCGCGACGCCATCAAGCAGGTTTTCTGGAACCTGTCCAACAACGCATTGCGCGCCATGCCCAATGGAGGCGTTCTTTCCGTGCGCCTGGAAGCCGCAGGCACGGAGTGGGTCCGAATTTTCATTCAGGACACCGGAATCGGGCTCGATCCGGGAGCATCGGCGCGAATCTTCGAACCGTTTCAATCGGGATTCGCCGGGGGCACGGGCCTTGGGCTCGCGATCGTCTATCAGATTTTGCAGGCGCACGGTGGCCAAGTGCGCGTTGAAACGGAGAAGGGACGCGGCGCCACCTTCATTGTAGACCTGCCGCGGGCAACTCGCCCTGCTCCCAAGACTCAATCGAATGCCCGGGCCGGGACCGAAGTTCTGCGGCCGGCGGGGAGGGTGTAGCCGAATGGCCCACCTGCTCATCGTCGACGACGAGCGCTCGATCTGCGAACTCCTCGAAATCAGCTTCCGCAAGGAAGGCCACCGCGTGGAGATCGCCACAAGCGGCGAGGCAGCCAAGCGCCGCCTGGCCTCGCAGATTTTCGACATCGTGGTGTCCGACATTTGCATGCCCGACATGGATGGAGTCGAGCTTCTGCGCTACTGCAAGGAAGTATCGCCCGCCACGATTGTCCTCCTGATCACCGGCGTCCCGACCATCGACACGGCGATCGATGCCGTCAATTTCGGCGCCGACCGCTACGTCATTAAGGGCGACCGGCTGCTCGACGAGCTGCGTCCCGCGATCCAGCAGGTCGCCGAGAATCTCGCGCTGAAAAAAGAGGCCGGCTACCTGCGGCGGGAGCTTCGCCGTCTGACGGGACTCGATCACATGATCGGGACAGCTCCCAAGATGCGCGCGATCTTCGAGCTGATCGGCAACATCGCTCCGCAATCGAGCCGCGTGCTGATCACCGGCGAAAGCGGCACCGGAAAAGAACTGGTCGCCCGCGCGATCCACGAAAATAGCGCCCGCTCGAAGAATCCGTTTATCACCATCAACTGCGGGGCATTCCCGGAGACGCTTTTGGAGTCGGAGCTTTTCGGCTATATGAAAGGCTCTTTCACGGGCGCGAATGAAAATCGCAGCGGCCTTTTCCAGGCGGCGCATGGCGGCACGCTTTTCATGGACGAAATCGGCAACATGACAGTGACCATGCAGGTAAAGCTCTATCGCGTGCTCCAGGAAGGCAAAATCCGTCCCATTGGCAGCAACGAAGAATCGGACGTGGATGTCCGCGTGATTGCTGCCACCAACAAAGACCTGGAGAAGGAGATCGCCGAGGGCCGCTTTCGCGAGGATTTGTATTACCGCCTCAGCGTCATCCCCATCCATCTTCCGCCCCTGCGCGAACGCCGCGAGGATATTCCGCTTCTCGCCCGCGATTTTCTGGAACGCTTTGCGAAGTCGATGTCCAAGAATATCGACGGAATCGAGCCGGAGGCGATGAGGCTCCTCGAAGTATACGAGTGGCCCGGGAACGTTCGCGAACTCGAAAACACCATCGAACGCGCGGTGGCCCTCGAGAGCAGGCACAAAGTTTCGACCGAAGCTCTGCCCGAGCGCATCCGCACCCATTTTCAAGAATCCGTCCCGCTCGCCTCGCACAATGGCAACGGCACTGCGCTCCCTCAGGAGGGTCTCAATCTTGAGGAGCACATCCAGAAGATCGAACGATCGTATCTCTTGGCCGCCCTGGAGCGGTCCGGCGGGGTCCGGACCCAGGCTGCCGAACTGCTGAAAATGTCTTACCGTTCATTTCGCCACTACGCCAAGAAATATGGCGTTTAGCGCGGTTTGACGGGCGGCGCGTTCACGAAGGGGAGCGCAATTGCAAACAACGCCAGGATCCTCAAAGCCTCTCATCGCGAAGATTCTCCTTACCGCGATCGTGGTCGTCTGCGCGGGCGCGCTTGCTTTCAGCCGGCAATTTTACGGGGAAGCTTTGGCGGACGCGTTCTTCGGGCTTGCCTTGGCGAGCGTTGTAATTCTGCACCTGCGAATCTGCCGGAAATACGTGGATATCCTGTTCCTCGCCGGAGGCACGATCCTGATCGGCTTCGTCGATTTCCGCATATTGCAGTACGCGCCGCGAATCATGGCTTGGTTCTCATTCCTCGGGATCAGCAGCCTGCTCACCCTCGCGGTGCGCACCATATGGGCGGCGCAGCGAAAGATGCTGCTCTTTACTTGGGTGCCGTCTGCGCTGTTTGTGGCCTCCGATTATTTTGCCTCCACGATGCTCGAATGGACCGGCGCCATTCATCCAAAGACGTTCGACCTTTACCTCTTGTCGTTCGATGGCAGCATGCGCGTCCAGCTGTCTTATGTGGTCGGACGGCTCTACGCGCTTCATTCCTGGTTGCACTCGGCAAGCTTGCTTGCATACATCGGATTGGCCGTGCCGATCGCGGTGGTTTACTCGGGCAGATTGCTGCGCTTCAAGGAGAAAGCGTGGCCGGTGATGCTGGCATTCCTCATTACGGGACCGTTGGGCATCGCTTTTTACAATCTATTCCCCGCCTGCGGGCCCGCGCACCTCGTAATAGGTTTTCCGTTTCGCCAATTTCCAACGGCCGATCTTCCGCGCCTGATCCTCGAACCGCTTCCGGTCGTCGGCCCTCGGAATGCGATCCCGTCTCTTCACATGGCGTGGACGTTGCTTGCCTGGTGGTATTCGCGAGGCCTCAGCTGGTGGGAACGCGCGATCGCCTTCGCGTTCCTGGCCCTGACCGTCGTCGCAACGATGGGAACCGGCGAGCATTACTTCGTGGACCTGGTCGTCGCGTTTCCCTTCGCCCTGATGATCCAGGCGCTCTGCGCATACCCATTGAAGTGGAAGGACGCGCGTCGCCTGACCCCGTTCCTATTTGGCCTGCTCGTCACGCTGGCGTGGCTCATCGCTCTGCGCTATAGCCCGCGGCTCTTCTGGACATCCGCTCTGGTTCCTTGGGCGCTCGTGATCGCCACGATCGCTCTTTCCAACCTGCGGCAAATGGAGCTCGATCGGGTCGCAGGTGCGGCCGGCGCGGTAGTTGACAGCGGCAGGAGCGGCAAGGTTCCTTCGCTCTCCACGCCAGACACTTCCCGCGCCGCGAGTTAAGCCGCCTTCCACACGCTTGATGTCGCGCGCGGCGCGCTCCCATTCACTCGCGTCAATCGCAGAGCCCGTGCCATTACGAAACAGCGGTCGAACATTTAGCCGGCCATTTTAGTCGTTCGAGTCAGCCGCGAAATGTCGAAGTCCGCGAGCCCCCTGAGACGAACTTCTTGAAATTCCAATATGGGCTGTGCGCTTTTCTAATGTTCCTTCGTAAAGGACGGCGTATCAGCGTTGCGCCATGAGAGCAGCTGATTGCCAGCGGGTGGCTATCGCCGTGCAGCATGTCCGAGTGTGCCCAGCCTCTGAATTCCAAAAGAGATGAAATGGGTTTTGCACAAAGAGAAATTCCAGGAGTAACTAAGATGAATAGGAAACAGAAGGGTTTTTCGCTAATCGAATTGCTGATCGTTGTCGCGATCATTTTGATCATCGCAGCTATCGCAATTCCGAACCTGCTTCGCTCGCGCATGGCAGCCAATGAATCTTCGGCCGTCGGCTCGCTGCGTACCATCAATACGGCCAACGCGACGTTCCTCTCCGTGTACGGTCATAGCTTTGCCCCGAACCTCGTAGCTCTGGGCGGTCCTACAGTTGTGGCCCCGACTTGCACGGGAGCGGGCGCGAACCTGATTGACAACGTTCTCGGCGGCAAAGATCCGTCCACCAAGAGCGGCTATACGTTCGTCTACACCGGTTCAGTGCCGGATACGGGTGACACGGTTTGCGCGTCGGATACGCAGTATACCGTTGCCGCCACGCCACTCAAGTACAACGGAACCGGCACGCGCAGCTTCTTCACCGACCAGACCGGCGTGATCCGCGGTCAGGATGATGCGGGAGCCTCAGCAACAGTCGCCGATCCTCCGCTGCAGTAGTCGATCGTGTTGGGATTCAAATCGGGGGGAAGGTCATCCTTCCCCCTTTTTTATATCTTGGCCGGAGTTACTTAGATGCTGAAACTCAATCCAAACGAAGCGCAACACAAGGGGCGCGCGGCACGCGGCTTTTCTCTGATCGAACTCCTGATCGTCGTGGCCATCATCCTGATCATCGCGGCCATCGCAATTCCCAACCTGCTCCGCTCGCGCATGGCGGCCAATGAATCTTCGGCCGTGGGCTCGCTGCGCACCATTAACACGGGCAACGGGACGTTCCTTTCCGTATACGGTCACAGCTTTGCACCGAACCTCGTGGCCCTCGGCGGTCCCACAGTAGCCACCCCGGTTTGCACGGGCGCGGGCGCGAACTTGATTGACAACATTCTCGGCGGCAAAGATCCGTCCACCAAGAGCGGCTACACGTTCGTCTACACCGGTTCAGCGCCGGATACGGGTGACACGGTTTGCAACTCGGACACGCTGTATACCGTCAAAGCCACCCCGCTCAAGTACAACGGGACTGGCACGCGGAGCTTCTTCACCGACAATACGGGCGTGATCCGCGGTCAGGATGATGCGGGAGCGCAGGCAACAGTCGCCGATCCTCCGCTACAGTAGTCGGACCCCGTTGGGATCGACGCTCGGGGGAGGCTACCTTCCCCCGCTTTCCTGGCTTCGTTTGAACCGGCGACAGAGTGTCGGCCGCCACCCCAGGCAGGACTCCCCACCACGCCTCCTTTGGCCCGTTTGGTCATTCGGACCGGTCAAAAAACGTCAAGATCAGGGGCCTGTGGAGAAGCTTCCTCTGCGCCCTCGGAGCCGCGCAGGAAATCCCCCTCTGTACCGCTATGATACTAAAGCCTATAAACTCGTGTATGCTAACGGTAAACCATGTGTGCCGTTCTGGCATCTCCCTTGCGATATACCTCCGCGTAGCCCCCCAGGGATACGAAAATGAGATTAGAACGACTCACTCGAGGAGAAAAGATGAATAAGAAACAGAAGGGTTTCTCACTTATCGAATTGCTGATCGTCGTGGCGATCATCCTGATCATCGCGGCCATCGCAATTCCGAACCTGCTTCGCTCGCGTATGGCGGCCAATGAATCTTCGGCCGTGGGCTCGCTGCGGACCATCAATACGGCCAATGCGACGTTCCTTTCCGTGTACGGCCATAGCTTTGCGCCGAATCTCGTAGCCCTCGGCGGTCCCACGGTTGCCGCTCCGGTTTGCACGGGAGCGGGCGCGAACCTGATTGACAACGTTCTTGGCGGCGCAGATCCTTCCACCAAGAGCGGATATACGTTCGTCTACACCGGCACAGTGCCGGATACGGGTGACACGGTTTGCGCGTCGGATACGCAGTATACCGTTGCCGCCACGCCACTCAAGTACAACGGAACCGGCACGCGCAGCTTCTTCACCGACCAGACCGGCGTGATCCGCGGTCAGGATGATGCGGGAGCCTCAGCAACAGTCGCCGATCCTCCGCTGCAGTAGTCGATCGTGTTGGGATTCAAATCGGGGGGAAGGTCATCCTTCCCCCCTTTTTTTTCGAGACTTGCCGGGAGTTAGTTAGATGCTAAAGCTCAGTGCAAACGAGGCACAACACAAGAGGCGCGCGGCACGCGGCTTCTCTCTGATCGAACTCCTGATCGTCGTGGCCATCATCCTGATCATCGCGGCCATCGCAATTCCCAACTTGCTCCGCTCGCGCATGGCGGCCAATGAATCTTCGGCCGTGGGCTCCCTGCGCACCATTAACACGGGCAACGGGACGTTCCTTTCCGTATACGGTCACAGCTTCGCACCGAACCTCGTGGCCCTCGGCGGTCCCACAGTAGCCACCCCGGTTTGCACGGGCGCAGGAGCGAACCTGATCGACAACATTCTCGGCGGCGCGGATCCTTCCACCAAGGCCGGCTATACATTCGTCTACACCGGTTCGGCGCCGGATACCGGTGATACGGTTTGCAACTCGGACACGCAGTATACGGTCAAGGCCACGCCGCTCAAGTACAACGGAACCGGCACGCGCAGCTTCTTCACCGACCAGACCGGCGTGATCCGCGGTCAGGATGATGCGGGAGCGCAGGCGACAGTCGCCGATCCTCCGTTGCAGTAGTCGATCGTGTTGGGATTCGAACTCGGGGGAACGCCATCCTACCCGCTTTTTCGGAGCTTGATTGGAGCCGGCTAGATGCGAAGTTTCAATCCAAACGAGGCGCAACACAAGGGACGCGCGGCGCGCGGTTTCTCGCTGATCGAACTCCTGATCGTCGTTGCGATCATCCTGATCATTTCCGCGATCGCGATCCCGAACCTCGTCCGGGCGAGAATGTCCGCCAACCAGAGTTCCGCCGTCGAAAGTTGCCGCACCATCACCAGCGCCGAGGTCATTTACTACACTCAGTATGGCAACGGTTTCGCGCCGTCGCTCACCGCGCTCGGTGGACCGGTCGGCGGCAGCGCCAGTCCCTTAAACGCCCAGCTGATCGACGACGTCCTTTCCGCGGGAACGAAAAGCGGTTACATCTTTACTTACTCCGCACTGAACGCGGATCCTACCGGGGCCTTTCAGGATTACGCTCTGAATGCCGACCCCTTGGCCATTAGAGTCACCGGGGAGAACCATTATTTCACCGATGAGCCTTCCGTCATCCACATGAATACTTCCGCTCCGGCTTCCGTGACCGATCCTCCCATTCAGTAGCTTCTGATCCGGTTTCAGCACGCCACATCGTCGCTGCTGCCTGTCTCTGCTAGAATCCTTCGGATGTTTCGTTTTCTCGTTTGCGCCGTTGTTGCGCTCGCCTTGCCTGTCAAAGCAACCGCGCCCGACGCCTCCGCGATTCGCCGCGCGCTCGAAGCTCGCTATCAGCACGCCCGCACTTTGAAAGCGGCTTTTTTCGAGCGATATAGCGACGGGAATGGCGACATACAGGCGGAATCGGGCACGGTCTACTTCTCCCGGCCCGGGCGGATGCGCTGGGAATACGAATCGCCGGAACAGAAACTCTTCCTGGTCGACGGAACGAATGTCTGGTTCTACGTGCCCGCGGACCACACGGCCAGCCACGCCAAACTGAAGGAAAGCTCCGACTGGCGCACTCCGATTGCGCTGCTTGTCGGCAAAGCAGACCTGTCGCAACTGTGCCGCAACATCGAGGTGGTCGATACCTTCTCGGATTTAGGCGCGAAGGCTGGCGACGAGTCGCCGTCTCCCGGTGACACCGTTCTCCGCTGCGCGCCCCGCGGCGAAACCGCCGAGGCCGCATCGAAGGAGCCTATTTTCCTCGAGGTCGATCCTGAGTCGTACCTCGTCCGCGTCGTCATCCACGAGCCCGGAAACGTGACGACGGAGTTTCGCTTCGGCAACTGGCAGGAAAACATCCCTGTCCCGGAGGTGCAATTTCACTTCCAGGCGCCGCCGGGCGTCTCGATTGTCGACGAGCAAGCTCTCGCCGGCGAATTACATTAGAAGTGCATCGCGGCTACCGCGCCATGGGGCAGCCTCACTCCCGAAGGAACGCAGTGCTTTCCCGCAGGAACAATTCGAGCTGGTCGTGGTGCAGCCAATGCCCGGCGTTTTCGACCCTCACCATCCGGCAGTCGCGAATCGCTTTCCTGCGCGGATCGGTTTCAGGCACGGGCAGGAAGCTCTCGAGTCCCCAGAAGAGAAGAATGGGGCAGGTGATCCGGGCGTAGATTTCGGCGGTATCTTCGATGCGATGTCCGTAGGGCGGAAAGAGCCGCGCGAAATTGTCGAATTTCCACACCAGCGAACCGTCGGGTTCCCAGTTCGTGCCGTGCAATGTCAGGTGCTTGGCCACTTCATCTGAAAGGTGCGGATTCGCCTCTTTCATCCGCGCGATCGCCGCTTCGAGGCTCGGATAGCTTTTCTGTTTGCGTTTCTCGATATCGCGCACCGATTCGATCCAATACCGCAGTTGTTCCGAGCCGGGCCCATGGACCCGGCTTTCCGGCGGCGCGCCCAGTCCCTCAATCGAAACAGCCTTCGAAACGCGTTCCGGATACACGCCGGCGTAATGGAGGACGATCCCGCCACCAAGAGAATGCCCGATCAGCCGGATAGGGAACTCGTTGACGACGTCCAGCAGCGCCGACAGATCGAGAACGTGTTCCGCCAGGCTGTACATCGCGCCCGGCGCCCACGCGCTATTCCCATGGCCGCGCAGGTCGAGCGCGTAGACGTGATAGTGCTCGCGCAGCGACCGCGCCACCCAGTCCCAGTTGCGGGCGTGGTCAAGGCCGCCGTGGACCAGCACGAGCGCCGGCTTGCCGTCCTGGCCGTAGTCCCAAAACTGCAGCTTCAGCCGATCGGAATAGAAAAAGTGTGAAATTGGCTCCATGGAATTGGGCAAGAGGGGACTGTACCATAGTGCCTTTGCAGCGCTTACTCGGATTCTCGGCCCTCGCCACCGGAATGCGCGTTGCCCGACTCGCGCCGTGGCATACAGCCTTTCAGCCGTTGTCACATCCAATTAACAGTGTGTTTTCCCGCCTCCAGCCAGGCTTGGGACGGAGTATGCTAGAGTTTGCTCACTGCCTTAGGGAGGCGATGGGCCCACCAAAATGGCCGAATTTGTTTGCAAAGTCGGGGATACGACCGGCCGCGTCTTCCAGCAAGTGGAGACGGCGCAGTCCGAGGACGAGGCCAGACAGCGGCTGGCGGAGCGCGGCTTCTACGTCTTCTCGGTCCGAAGTCATCTCAACCTTCTGGCGCAACTCACCCGGTCGGGCCGGGATCGCGCCGTCCACCCGCACGACTTTCTGATCTTCAACCAGCAGTTTCACACCCTCGTGAAGGCCGGTCTGCCCATCCTGAGGGCGCTCGACTTGCTCGCCGAGCGGGCAGCCGCTGTTCGTCTTCGTCCAGTCCTGGCGGAAGTTCGGCAACGCGTTCGCGACGGCTCGCTTTTATCCGAAGCGCTTGCTGCGCAGGGATCGTTCCCCCCGGTCTACGTCACCGCAATCGCCGCGGGTGAGCGAAGCGGCAACCTGACCGGGGTTCTCGAGCAATACATCTCGTATTTGCGTGTGAGCACCGGCTTCCGCAGCCGCCTGTTGACGTCGCTGATCTATCCGTCGGTGCTGGTCCTGACCGCAGTGCTCGTGGTCGCCTACGTGGTCACCTACGCACTGCCGCAGTTCGCGTCCCTCTATCACGAGCTCGACGTGCCTCTCCCGACGCCCACTCGAATTCTTCTGGCGATCGCGCTCCCCCTGCGAACCTATTTCATTGGACTCATCATCGCGCTCGCAGCGGCCGCGATTTTCATCTTCGTGTGGACCAGATCGGACCGCGGCGCGCTGGCCATCGATCGCCTTAAGCCGCGCGTCCCGGTCCTCGGCGAAATCTGGCTCAAAGCCGAGATCGCGCAATTCGTACGAACGCTCTCCACGCTCTTGGGAGGCGGCACTCCGCTGGTGCCCGCGCTGCACACCTCCGCGGCGGCAATCAGCAGCCGCCTGGTCGCCACTTCCGTCGAGCAGGCGGCCGACCGCGTGAAAGAAGGCCAGACCCTGCACACCAGCCTCGCTGAGACAAAACTCATTCCCGGTCTGGCGCTCGAGATGATCGAGGTCGGTGAAGCATCAGGCGCCTTGGCCGCCATGCTCACGAGCGTGGCCGAATTCTACGAGGAGGAAGTCAGCACCAGCCTGGAGCGCGCTCTTTCTCTGATCCCGATCATAATTTTGGTGGTCATGGCCGTTGTGATAGGCTTTCTTTTGATCTCGTTGTATCTCCCGATGTTTTCTCTTCAGGTCAGGTGAACAAGGACACGGAATCGATGGCAACCGCTAGCAACAACCCGGTACCCGGCGTCGCGACCAACGACGCAGCCGAGCGCGAACAAGCCCGCCGGCTGGCCGAACGCTACCGGTGTCCTTTCATCGACCTGCTCGAGCAGCGCATCGATCCCGAGCTGGTCCGCAGCATCCCGGCCGAATTGATGTTCCGCTACAACTTCGTCCCGCTCGAATCACGCGACTCCATCCTCGTGGTCGCCATGGCCGATCCGAGCCAGTTGCAGCTCACCGATGAACTCTCTCTGCTGCTCGGCAAGCGGCTGCAAATCAAGGTCGCGACGGCCTCGCAGATCGGCGACCTGCTGAAGCGCACCGAGCAATCGCAGCGCGTCCTCGATCAGGCGACCGAAGGCTTCACGCTGCAGGTGGTCGCCGACGAAGAGGACAGCGACGAAAACATCTCGATGGAGAAGCTCACGCGCGATACCGGCGAGAGCCCCGTCGTGAAGCTCGTCCATACCGTCATCTTCACAGCCCTTGAACGGCGGGCGAGCGACGTCCACATCGAAACGCGCAATTCCGAGGTCGTGGTCAAGTACCGCATCGACGGCGTTTTGCAGTTCGCCATGCAACCGCTCGCCAAGGAGTGGCACGCCACCATCCTGTCCCGCATCAAAGTGATGAGCGAACTCGATATCGCCGAGCGCCGCGTGCCCCAGGACGGCCGCTTCCGCGTGCGTTACAAAGGCCGCTTCGTCGATTTCCGCGTCTCGATCATGCCCTCCGTTCACGGCGAAGACGCCGTGTTGCGCGTGCTCGACAAAGAAACGCTCAGCGAGAAGTTTCGCAATCTCACTCTCGATGTCGTCGGCTTCGATCACGAAGAGGTCACGCGTTTCCGCCGCTACATCCGCGAGCCTTACGGCATGGTGCTCGTCACCGGTCCCACCGGATCGGGCAAAACGACCACGCTCTACGCCGCCATCAACGAGATCAAGAACGACGAAGACAAAATCATCACCATCGAAGATCCCGTCGAATATCAGGTGCGCGGCATCACCCAGATTCCCGTCAACGAAAAGAAGGGTCTCACGTTTGCCCGCGGCTTGCGCTCGATCCTCCGCCACGACCCCGACAAAATCATGGTCGGCGAAATTCGCGACCAGGAAACCGCGCAGATCGCCATCAATTCCGCCCTCACCGGCCACCTGGTTTTCACCACCGTTCACGCCAACAACGTGACCGACGTGATCGGCCGCTTCATCAACATGGGCGTCGAGCCGTACAACTTCGTCTCCGCTTTGAATTGCATCATGGCCCAGCGCCTTGTCCGCGTCATCTGCGACAACTGCAAAAAGCGCATGACCTACGCGCCGGAAGTGCTCCGAGAATCGGGCTTGGACCCCGCCGAATGGGCGCAGGTGCCGTTCGCGGAGGGCGCCGGCTGCCTCGAGTGCTCCGGCAGCGGGTATCGCGGCCGCACGGCCATCACCGAGCTCCTCGATCTTTCCGATCACATTCGCGAGATGATTGTCGACCGCCGGCCGACCTCCGAGATCAAGCGCGCCGCCCGCGAAGAAGGCATGACGTTCCTCCGCGAATCGGGCCTTCGCAAGGTTCGCTCCGGAATGACGACGCTGCGCGAAATCAACAAGGTGACGTTCCTTGACTAGCCTGACGGGCGCTGAAAATCTCGAAAACAAGTTCTACCGGACGACCCTCGTCCGGCGCATCGACCGCTGGCTCCATGCGATGCCTCACCCGTCTCTGGTGGTCGAGATCGCCCCCGGCCACGTTGCCGCGGCGCGCTGGGGCAGCGGGCATGGCGATCTGGAAGACGTCGTCGTCGAGTCGCTGCCCGCGGGTTCAGTGATGCCGTCGCCGGTAGACACCAACATTGCCCAGCCGGACGCGGTGCGCGGCGCGCTTCGCCGCGTTTTCAGCCGCATCCCGCCGCGCGGCGCGGCAATTGCGGTCCTGGTTCCCGATCCCGTCGTGCGCGTTTTCATCCTGCCGTTCGAGAATCTGCCGCGGCGGGCGGACGAAGCGCTGCCGCTGCTTCGCTGGCGCCTGAAGAAAAGCGTTCCGTTCGATGTCGATGAAACCGTGGTCTCCTGGATGAGGCAGCCCGCTCGCGACGGCAGCCTCGAATTGGTCACCGCGGTCGCGCGCCAGCGGATCGTCCGCGAATATGAAGAGATCGTGGAGTCCGCCGGGGCGTCGATCGGCGTGCTCCTCAGTTCGACGCTGGCGGCTCTGCCCCTTCTCGAGGAACGCGGCGCAACCTTGCTCGTCCGCCTTTCGGGCAAGAGCCTCACGAGCGTGATCGTTCACGGCGCGACTTTGTGCGTCTATCGCTCGACGGACCTGCCCGCCGATGCATCTCTTCTCGAGCCCCAGGTGGTGCTCGACGAGGTTTTCCCCGCGATCGCCTATTATCAGGACAATTGGGATGGCCCAGTCGATCGCGTCCGCTTTGCTGGATTCGGCGCGCGAGAACAGTTTTTCCGGACCGCCCTCGCCTCGGAATTGAAAGTCTCTGTCGGTTCCATGGACGAAGCCGAAGCCGCCCAGGGCTTGAGCGAGCCGGCGCAGGATTTGATTCGTCACGGCCTCGACGCGCTCGCGGGATGGATGTTGAATGCCGGTTCTTAGCCCCCGTTTGGAGAATCGCAAGGAACGATCATGAAGCTTCACCTCAATCTGACGACTGCGCCGCAACCGAATAAGCGGCCGTTTCTCGCGGGTGCCGCCGCTGCCGGCACGGTGTGTGTTCTCGCCTTGATCCTGCTCTCGTATGCCGCCTATCGGTCGTGGCAATCCAGCCGGGAGCTTCATTCGCAGATTTCGAGCTTGCAGGATGAAATCCAGCACGATCAACAGCGGCAGCAGCAATTGCAGGCGTACTTCCAGAGCGCAGAGGCAAAACAAATTCTCGATCGCTCCGGCTTCTTGAACTCCCTGATCGACGAGCGCAGTTTTCCGTGGACCAAGATTTTCATGGATCTCGAGCAGACGCTGCCGCCCGGCGTGCGCGTTGTCAGCATCGCGCCGCGTCTCGAAAATGGCCGTGCGGAAGTCACGCTCGAAATCGGCGCCTTGACCGACGAGAGCAAAATCCAGTTCCTCGAGGCCATCGAGAAATCCAAGGCCTTCACCGGCATGGTCGTCAAGGACGAGCGCCACTCCGACCGGCCGGGCATGGATCGAATCACTCTTCATCTGACAGTTTGGTACTCGACCACATGACGACCAACGGCAACTGGCAGGCTTGGAAGAGATCGGTGGGCATCGCCCTGGGGCTGCTGCTCCTCGCGGACGTCGCCCTGATTGCCTACCTATGGAACGGGTCGCGCCAGGGGCCGGAGGCTCTCCGCGCGCAACGAAATCAGCTGTCGCTGCAGGCAAAACTCTTGCGGGCAGACCTCAAGAGGGGCGAGACCATTCGGGCGTCGCTGCCCCAGGTTGGCAACGACTGCGACACCTTCTACCACGAATCGTTTCTCGACGCGAAAACCGGCTATTCCCGGATCGAGTCCGACCTCGACTCGATCGCTCAGAAGGCGAACGTAAAGACCCCGGCGCTGTCTTTCAAGGAAAAGCAGATCGAGGGCCGCGGCGTCACCGAAATCTCCATCAAGACCGCCGTCGATGCCGATTATCCGTCCGTAATTCAGTTCATCAACGGGCTCGAGCGTTCGAAGAATTTCTATCTTGTCGATGATCTCCGCCTGGCCTCCGCAATTACGGGAACAATTCAGCTGGAGATCGAGATGCACACGTATTTCAGGACCTGATGATGTCGACGCGCAACCAAATGTACACGTTGTTCGCGCTGCTGGTCGTGCTCGCCGGCGTCGCCTATTATTACTTCGCGGGACATAGCCAGGGCGCGCCCACCCCGGCGGTTGTCGCCGCCGACACCAAGTTCCGGCCGCTCGATGTCCAGGAGCCGCAGTTGCGCCTCGACTTGCTCGCTAGGCTTCAAAGACTCGAATACACGGGAGCGCACCGTAACATTTTCGTAGCCGAACCGCCTCCGCCTCCGCAGGCTCAGGTCGAGGCCGCCTCAGAGCGTTTCGTCGGTCCACATGTGCCGCCGCCTCCTCCGCCCGTGCAAGTCCCGGGGGAACTGTTCGGCTACGCTTCCGAGCCCTCCAGCGGCAACCGCGTGGCATTCTTCTCGGAGGGCGATGACGTTCTCGTCGTTGCGGAAGGCGCTTCATTCCTCGGCCGATTCCGCCTGATTCACGTCACCGACTCTTCGGCCGACGTCGAGGAAATCTCCAGCGGCCGCCACGCGACGGTTCCCATGGTTCAGCCTCCGGCAGGGCAGGAATAAATGAGTGATCGCCGCGCGAAGGAAGGGCAAGAGATGAATGAACGCCCGGTGAATGGCCTGAACGGCGGCCTGAATGCCCGCAGCCGGCCTTCCGAGGCAGGCTATGCCTATATCATGGTGCTGGCCCTCACCGTGGCGATGATCATCGGTTCGCAGGTGGTGCTTGAGAATCTTGTCACGCAGGGGCGCCGCCAGCGGGAAGAACAGACGATCTGGCGCGGCAATCAATGGGCCCGCGCGATCCGGCTCTACTACCATAAGACTGGGCACTATCCGCAGTCGATCGATGATCTCCAGACCGGCGTGCCCGATGTCCACTTCCTGCGCGCGTCCGCCATAAAAGATCCCATGGATCCCGACGACGGCTCGTGGCGCTTCATCTACGTCAATTCCACGGGCCAGATTATCGGCAGCGTGCGCTATGCAACGCTGCAGCAGATGGCGCTCCTCGATTTGAATAACGGGCAAATCCCCGGGACGCAGCCGAGCACGATTCCCGGAGCCGTGTCCGCGGCAAGCTTGTCCTCCATATCCAACGACAGCGGCGACACGGGGAACTCCGGCACTTCTAGCGACAATTCGGGCGCCGCCAATGGCGCAAGCCCAGGCCCCGGAGGCAGCGCGAGCGTCGGCGGCACGAACGGCCAAAATCCGCAAGGAACCTCTCCGCCGGGCGACACATCTTCGCAGACGCCGCCCGGGTCGACGGGCAATTCCGCATCACCAGGTGCGGCATCGCAGAATCCAAATCTGAACGATACCACCTTCGGCCAGGGCCAGTCGGCGAGCACTTTCGGTTCGCCGCAATCGGGCGCGCAAGATGCGAATGCCCTCGAGCAATTGATGCAACTCAAGCCGACGGGTCCGGTGGATGGACCCGTCCCAGGCGCATTCCTGACTGGAGTGGGTGTTCCGACGGCGATCGATCGGACCTCGATCAGAATCTATCATGGAGGGAAGAAATACAAAGATTGGGAATTCATCTGGAATCCGCTCGAGGATCAGGCGCAGGCCCTTCAGCAGGGGCTCGGGGCGGCGCAAGGACAAGGCGTCCTGCCTGGTCAAAGCACGGTAGGCGGAGCCAACGGCGCGAATCCGTTCGGCAATTCGACGGGCGCGGGTTCGAATGGACCGACGAACGCGGAGCCTCCGTCGCCGCAGCCCAATCAATAGTCTCCGCCATCGCTTTTTAGCGGCATCGAGTGGCCGGCCCGGGCGGGCAGTTCGAGGCTTCTGCAATGCTAACCGATATCACTCCCGATCGTGGCGCCGGTTCGAATACAGGAATCCGCATCTACGTCGCCGTATCGGCCGTAGTCCTCCTCGTCGCGCTCTCCTACGTCGGCTGGGTTTTTTGGTCGCGCTCGCATCAGGACCAGATGATCGAGCAGCGCGTGGCCGCCCAGCGCCGCGCCCAGGATGAGCAAACCGTCGAAAGCATGGGAGGGGATCGCTTCGAGATTCTCGCGTTTTACGCGAATCCTCCCGCCATTGCCCGCGGCGAATCGGCCGACCTCTGCTACAGCGTCTCGAACGCGAAATCGGTGACGCTCGAACCGCAGTCGAGCAAGGTCTGGCCGTCGTACGAGCATTGCGTCAGCGTGTCGCCGCACAAGACAACCACCTACATGTTCACCGCCACCGACGCAGCCGGACACACCAAGTCCGCCGCCGTTACGGTTGAGGTCCAATAGCTCTGATTCAACGACGCGGACCTTTGCAAATTCTTACTGGATGGCGCAAAATGGAATTGCTGGCGCGGCTGCATCGCGATCGGGAGAGAGAATCTACATGGCCGTTGAACTCGCGAAGGGCGTAACGCTCGAAAGACCCGGGGAAGACGAAAATTTCCTGAAGGAAGAGGGAATCCTTTTCGCGTCGCTCGATAAGGTCGTGAACTGGGCGCGCCGCAGCTCGATCTGGCCGATGTCGTTCGGCCTGGCGTGCTGCGCGATCGAGATGATGTCGATGGCGGCTTCGCGCTACGACGTTTCGCGATTCGGCGCGGAAGTTTTTCGCGGCTCTCCGCGCCAATCCGACCTGATGATCATTGCCGGCCGCGTTTCGCAGAAGATGGCGCCGGTGATCAAGCAGCTCTACGCGCAAATGCCCGAGCCGAAGTGGGCGATTTCGATGGGCGCCTGCGCCACTTCCGGCGGCGTCTTCAACAACTACGCGATTGTGCAGGGCGTCAATCAAGTGATCCCGATTGACGTCTACGTTCCCGGCTGCCCGCCGCGCCCCGAAGCTCTGCTCTACGCCGTCTTCCAGCTCCAGAAGAAAATCGACAACGACCGCGGCAGCTTCCTCCGCTCCCTCAATCTCAACAAGATCTAGCGCTCACGCATTCGCCGTCATCCTGAGGGCCGCGTGGTCGTGCGGTCGAAGCGATCTCTCTCTGATCGCTCGCTAACACTCGCATCCGAGCGCTTCACTTACCTCAAGCGACACTTCCGCCGTGCCGTCCATCCAATTCCACAACGCTGCCCGGCGCAAACTGCTCGCGGCGCAGATATCCCATGCCAATCGCGCTGCCGATCGCCGGCGAAAATGCGGCGCTGCTGACGAATCCGACCTCCGCGCCGCCCGCAAGCAATTTCGTCCCGGGCGCCGGCGGAGTCGGCAGCTCGAAAATTTCAGCGACACGCGCTTCCGGTTCACGTGGCCGCGCGAGCGCACCCGCTCGACAATCTCCTGGCCCGTGTAGCAGCCCTTTGTGAAGCTGATGTGCGTGTTCTCGAGCGCCGGCCTCGTGCGGGATCATCGCGTCGTTGAAGTCGGCCGGGAACCACGGCATGCCCGCTTCGAGCCGCAGCGCGTGCAGCGCCGCCATCCCGATCGGCTCGCCGCCCGCGCGCGCGCACCTCCGCGAGCAAATCTTTGCCAGAGCCCGATAGTTGCGCCCGCGGCGCAATGATCTCCGCGCCCATCTCGCCGAAATGCGAGCGCCGCAAGACGTAGCAGGGAACTGCGTCGACCGCGATCTCCGCTGATCGACAATTCAGCGAGCTCATCCAACGCAACGCCGCACACGCGTTCGCACAACCTCAGCCGCGCGCGGGCCTTCAATGCCGCATACTGCCAAGCTGTTCGGTCAAATCCTCGATCTGCACCTGCGAGCCGATCACGTATTTCTTGAGCGTCGCGACCGTCCGCTCGCGCAGCGATGCGTGCGAAAGCACCAGCAGCTTTTCCGGCAGCGCGTAGACTTCGAGCTCCGCGAGGATGCGCCCCTGCGGATTCAGCAGCAGCGCCAGCGTCCCGCGCCCCTCGGCCAGCGACTTGATGTCGTTCGACGAAATGTCGTGCAGATACTTCACGCGGTCGCGCCCCGCCAGCGTCACGATCGCGTGCCAGTTCGTGTCGAACAGCGCCACGGTCTCGCGCGCCGCACGATACTCGCTCTCCAGATCCGAGAAAGATTCCGGCAGCACGCATCCGTCGTATTCCGCCAGACGCGTCCCAGCGCCACGGTGTGTCTCGATAAAGGCGTTTCCACAATATTTTCCTCTCGCAGCGATCTTATCAGATGCGCTTGCACGTTCTTCGCTGGTATCACGCGATCGCGATCGTCTCCGTGCCCTCTGCGCTTCTCTGCGTCCTCTGCGTAATGTTTTGCTTTTGCCCTTGGTTCTCCGATGGGCGGGCTGGAGCCTCGGTGGCCATCTTGCTAAATTCTGAGTCGATGATCACCTCGGCGTATACATCCAGGTGCCTTTCTGCCAGACGAAGTGCACCTACTGCAATTTCCACACGGGCGTCGTCTCGCGCGACCGCTACCAGCCCTACGCCGATGCCGTCTGCCGCGAAATCGCGGAATCCTGGGCCGTAGCTGCTCGAGCATGACGGTCGACACGGTCTACTTCGGCGGCGGCACGCCGAGCCTGCTCGATCCCGCGGCTCTCGCGCACATTCTTGACGCGCTGCGCAAGTCGCTTCCGCGTCGACGCCGCCGAAATCACCCTCGAAGCCGATCCGGAAACCATCTCGCCGAAAAGCCTCCGCCTGGCTCGACGCCGGCTTCAACCGCATCAGCCTCGGCGCGCAATCCTTCAACGATCGCGAATTGCAGGCCGCCGGCCGCATGCACCGTCGCGCGGACATCTTCCGCGCCGTCGAATCTCTTCGCGCCGCCGGCTTCCGCAATATCAGCATGGACCTGATCGCCGGCCTTCCGCACCAGACGCGCGAATCCTGGGAATCGCTCCGTCGCGCGAACTCCTGCGCATGCTGTCCCGAGCACGTTTCGATCTACATGCTCGAAATCGACGAAGGCAGCCGCCTCGGCAAGGAATCGCTCGCGGGCGGCAGCGCTACAGCGCCGATGCGATTCCGGGCGACGACGCGCATGGCCGATTTCTATGAATCCGCGTGCGCGCGCCTCGCGGCCGCCGGCTACGACCACTACGAAATCTCGAACTGGGGCCTGCCCGGGCAGCGATCGCGGCACAATTTGAAATACTGGCGGCGCGAGCCGTATCTCGGCTTTGGCGCCGGCGCGCATTCGTTCGACGGCACGGCAGCGCTGGGCCAATGTCCACGATCCCGCCCGCTACGTCACCTGCATCGAACGGGGCACGTCCACGCGCGAGCTGATCGAAACGTCACGCCCTGGAACGCGCTCGAGGAGCAATTCTTCCTTGGCCTTCGCCAGCTCGAAGGCATCGACCTGGCGCGCATCGAGCGCGAGATCGATCCGACGCTCACCACCCGCCTCGCCACCCTGCAGCAGCGCATCGAGATGCTGCGTTCGCACGGCCTGCTCGACCTCGAAGGCGGCCGCCTGCGCATCCCGCCAGACCGCCTCACGATTTCAAACGAAGTCTTCCTCGAACTATTAGGATAGCCATCCTTGCGGGCGGCGCCGGGTCCTCTTCTCTGCGCCCTCTGCGTCTCTGCGGTGGAATTGTCTCGTCTTCGGGATCTAATTCTCGAGGCCGAGCGATCGTATCTTGGTAAGGAGAGTTTTATAGGAGACGCCGAGTTTCTCGGCCGCGCGCGTCTTATTCCACTTCGATTCGCGCAGCGCATTGTGAATCTTGAATCGCTCCACGTGGGCCACGGCGCGCTGCGACACTTCATCGAGCGGCCCTTCCCACAGAAATTGCCCGGCGAGCATTCCTTCCGGCATTTCCTCGGCGGTAGGTTTGGCCGCGGGCAGTTGTAGCCCCTCCGCATCGATTTCGGGGCCATTCGCCAGGATCGCCGCGCGTTCGATCGTGTTCTGCAATTCGCGGACATTCCCCGGCCACGCATAGCCTCTCAGCCGTGCTTGCGCGTCTTTGGTTAGAACCAGCGAAGGCTTGCGAAACTCCCGCCGGAAGCGCTCGAGAAAGTGTTCCGCGAGCAGCAGCACGTCTTCTCCGCGGTCCCGCAGCGCCGGCACCGTAATGGGCACGGCGGCGATGCGAAAATAAAGATCTTCGCGGAAAGTCTTGTCCGCCACGGCCGCGCGCAAATCCTTGTTCGTCGCCGTAAGAATGCGCACGTTCACTTCAATCTCCTGCGTCCCTCCGACGCGCTCGAAGCGCCGCTCCTCGAGCACCCGCAGTAGCTTGCCCTGGATCGCCAGCGGCAAATCGCCAATTTCGTCAAGGAACAGCGTCCCGCGATGCGCGAGCTCCATTTTTCCCATCTTCCGCGCGCCCGCGCCCGTATAAGCCCCGCGTTCGTGTCCGAAAAGCTCGTTCTCGACCAGCCCCTCGGGAATCGCCGCGCAGTTCAGCGCCACAAACGGGCATTCGGCCCGCCCACTCAAGTGATGAATCGCGCGCGCGAAAAGCTCTTTTCCGGTTCCGCTTTCGCCCAGCACCAGCACAGTCGAGTCCGTGGCGGCCACGCGCTGCGCCATGTTGCTCGCTTCCTTCATCGCCGGATGCTCGCCGACGATTCGCGGAAAGCCGTAGCGCGCCGAATACTCTTCGCGCAGCAATAAATTCTCCCGCAGCAGTTCCTGCTGGCGCGACGCCCGCTCGAGCAGCAGCTTCAGGTGATCCAGGTCCACCGGCTTCTGGATGAAATCGAACGCCCCTTCCTTCATCGCCGTCACGGCTTCTTCCACCGAACCGTACGCGGTCACCAGAATGAAGGGCAGCGTCGGCTCGACGCGCTTCGCCTCGCGCAGCACTTCGAGTCCTGAATTTCCGGGAAGCTTCAAATCCGAAAGGACGAGCTGGTAGCGGCGACTGCGGACCTTGTCGATTGCGGTATTTCCATCAGGAGCCTCGTCGACGGCATAGCCCGCACGCTCGAGCGCCTTGCGGAGCATGGCTCTGAGCTCGGCTTTGTCCTCGACGAGTAAGACGGGTTCCATCGCGGGAAAACTCTAGCGCGCCCAGCCCGGATCGCCCCCGGCCTTGCGGAGATCGTCTTCGGCATCCGTGATGGCTTGCTGATCCGCTTCAACGTCCTTTTTCTTGGCGTCGATGTCGGACACTTTCTTGTCATACGCGGCGCCCATCGGCTGCTGGCTATTCTGGTCCTGCGCGGCCTTTTGCGGATCGCCGCCGTAATACTGAACCATGCCCACGCCGACTTCGCGCTGCATCACGTCGAGTTCCGCCTGATCCTGATCGAGCTTATGGTGCAACGCCGCAAACTTGTCCTTCCACGCCTTCTCTTCATTGCTTCCTGCCGGCGCCGCCGTTGAAGTATCGCTTGTGTCGGTCGATGTGTCTGCGGGAGCCTGCCCAACGGTCGATACCGCGCCCTGGGAAGGGATATTGTCGTTCGTGAAGACCTTCGCGGCCTTCGGCGCGTCCTTCTTCTGCTCGCGCGCCTTGCGGGCCGCTTCAACAAGGGGATCCTGCTGGGAAGCTGCGGCCGGGGCGGCCGAGCTCTGGCTCGCCTGCGATGATGTCTGGTCCTGCGGTTGGGCTTGCGCGCGGATCACGCCGCTTGCCGCAAACACGAATACGGCCGCGCTCACCCACAGAGTCCTGCGCATGGTAGCGCCTCCTCGGGCGCACTTGGGATGCGCCTGCCCCTATTCTAGATGCGGGCAGCCTCGGAGGGGAACAGCGATGGCGAAGGCTCCTGCCGCAAAGGTAACCACAGAATGAAATCGGCCCCTGCATCCGGACGATTGCGCGCCTCAATGCTGCCGCCATGCTGCAGGGCGACCTTTTGGACCACCGCCAGCCCCAGTCCCGTGCCTTCCGATTTCGTCGTATAGAAAGGGAGGAAAATCTTGGGCAGGTCGCGCTCCGGAATCCCCGGCCCATTGTCCGACACGCAGATGCGCTGCCAGCGCTTGCCTCCCAGATCCTCCATCGTGCCCGAAATCCTCACGCGTGGCGGGTCGCCACCGGCACGCGCCGCCTCGGCGGCATTGCGCGTCAGGTTCACGAGCGCCTGGCGCAGCAGCGCTTCGTCTCCCGGAAGCTCGACGAACGACCCTTCGCATTCGACGTCGCATTGCGGCGTGGCTTCGTGCAGTTCCTCGGCCACGCGCTCGACAAGCGGCTGCATGGACACCGTCTCGTAGCAGATCTCGAGCGGCTTCGCGAAACGAAGAAATTCGGTCACCACATGCGTCAGCGCGCGCGTCTGATCCAGAATCCGCTCGGACGATTCCCGGATGTCGCCCGGCTTCGCCTCGCTGTGAATCATCTGCGCGTAGCCCGAAATCGTCGCCAGCGCATTCTTGAATTCGTGCGCGATGCCGGCGGACATCTCGCCCAGCGCGGCGAGGTTCTCTTTCCAGCGAATCTGCTTCTGCAGCGCCGCGAGCTCGGTGAGGTCGCTCATCAGGCAGAGCGCGCCGCTCACCTTGGCCCCCGGCAATGCCTGGGCGTGTCGCGCGGCCGCTCCAGCGGCCTTGGCCAGTCCCTTTGACCGGTAGATGGGCGAGATCGTCACGCCTAGCCGCCGCACCTCGCCCTCCGGCGTCATATGTTCCACTTCGCTGCGATGAAACGTCTGTCCATCGCCGAGGCACGCGGTCAGCATCCGCGCGAGGTCCGAATCGGGGCCGAGGATTTCCTTGTACGACCGGTAGCGCATCGGCCGGGCGCCCAGCGCCTCTTCCGCTGCCGGGTTGGTCGAGCTGATTGCGCCGGTCGCGTTCACGAGCAGCAGGCCGGTGGGCATGTTTCGCGTCACTTCCTCGGTCAGGCGTTCCGATTCCTGCGCGCGTTCCTGTGCCAGCAGGTGCAGGCGCGCCAGCTCCTTTTCCTGCGCGCGAAGCTTCTCGATCACGCCGTGCATCGACGCCGTCATGAACGCCGAAGCGTTTTCCGTGTCGGCCTTGGGGCTCGCCCAATCGTCCACCTTGGCGGCGGACTGCCCGCGGATGAACTTGCGGACCAATACGATCAGCACAAGCAGGCCGATGAGAAGAACGACCAGTGTGGCAATCGTGATGTACATTCCCGGGCCTGTCAGCAGGTCGTGCAGCGGCATCGTCGAGGGCTTCATTAAAGATTCTCTTTTCCCATCAGCGCACCATCAGAAACGACTGATACCAGTTCACGACCTGCGTCCCGAAAAATGCCGCCAGCAGCGCCGCCATTCCCAGGAACGTCCCGAAGGGAAGCTCGTAGTTCGATCCCTTGCGCCGCGCCAGGATGTACACAATCCCAATCACGCTGCCCAGCACCGACCCCGCGAAAATCGTCAGCAGCGTGCGCTTCGGTCCCAGGAACGTGCCCGCCATCAGCATCATTTTCACGTCTCCCAGCCCCATCCCCTCGCGCTTGCGCATCCGGAAATACGCCTCCGAAACGATCCACAAAAGCCCGCTGCCGAGAAATGCGCCCAGTAAAGCGTCCACCAGCGATAGCACGGGCTGCGGAGGAGGGAAGTCGAAGAAGCGATTCGCGAGCCAGAGCGCGGTCCCATCCGCGGGCTTGGTGAAAAGGCTCAGCGCCAGCCCGAGGCCGAAGCCGGTGAAGTTCACCACGTTCGGAAGGATTCTTTCGCGCAAATCGGTGAATACGAGAACGATCATCACCGCCGAAAAAATCGCCCACTTCAGCGCTTCGAGGCTCAACCCGAAGGCGAGAAAGCACCCCAGGAAGAGCAGCGCTGTCAACAACTCGACCAGCGGATAGATCGGCGAAATCTTCGTCTTGCAGCTGCGGCATTTGCCCCACAGAAAGACGTAGCTCAGCACCGGAATATTGTCGTAGGGCCGGATCGGCGTGCCGCACTTGGGGCACGCGGATGCCGGCATCACGATCGACTTCCGCTCTGGGATGCGCACGATGCATACGTTCAAGAAGCTGCCGATGATCAGCCCGAAGAGGAACGCGAAGATGCCGATCAATATTGAAGGAGCCACCATTTGAATCTGCCACATCCCTGGCACACCCTCAAGCCGTCCCCCGTGGAGGGTTGCCAGAGTGCTAACGGCGAGCCTTGGCGCTGCTGGGACAGGCCATCTTGGGCGTCGACCGCGGCCCGCTCGCGGCTATACTGGATGCGTGCCAGCTCCCAAAACCAGGCGCCTGAAGCAGCCTCAAGCCGCAGCGGCCGCAGTGAGAATTCGCCCGGGAACCGCTCGCGACATTCCCACGATCCTCGCCCTGATCCGCGGCCTCGCGAAATACGAGCGCCTGACCCATCAGGTCCGGACCAGCGCGAGGCGACTGCGGCGCGATGGCTTCGGCGCCCATCGCTATTTCGAGACGCTGATCTCCACTCGCGATGGCCGTGCCGTCGGTTTCGCGCTGTACTTCTTCGCCTATTCCACGTTTGCCTGCCGCCCCACGCTCTACATCGAAGACATTTTCGTGTTGCCCGAGCAGCGCGGCAAGGGCATCGGCAAAGCCCTGCTCGTGGCTCTCGCGCGCGTGGCGACCCGCAAGGATTGCGGACGAATGGATTGGGCGGTCCTGGACTGGAACACTCCCGCAATCAAGTTCTACGGAAAACTTGGAGCAAAATTGCGGAAAGAATGGATCCTCACCCGGCTCTCCGGTCCAGCCCTTCGCCGTTTGGCGGCGGGCGCCTAACTTACCCATGCCCAGCTGGTACGCGCAGAGAGTCCTCCGCTACGAGCAGATGCGCTTCGATCAGGAGCCGAGGCGCGCCAAGCTGCCTTTCGAATGGGGCCTCGAGCACGTCGGCTGCGATCCAAACGATCCCGATCCCGCGGCCGCCATGGAGCGATTCGTCGAAGACGCAATCGCGCGCAGCGACGAATGGTACGCCGCGACGCCCGCCAGCGACTACGCGCTCGCCGACGGCGTCCTCACCTTTACCAGCGCCGTCGAATCGCCCTGGCGCGAGAACAATCGCGTCCACGCCCAGCTTTTCCGCGCCGGCAATTCCGGCCCGGCCGTCGTGGTTCTCGCTCAATGGAATTCCCGCTGGGAAGAGCAGCAGAGCGTCTGCCGCTGGCTCAACAAGCTCGGCATCACCGCCGTGAAGATGAGCCTGCCGTATCACGACCGTCGCCAAATCCCCGGCCATCCACGCGCCGATCATCTCGTCGGCGCGAATATCGGCCTCACGATCCAGGCAAACCGCCAGGCCGTGCTCAACGTCCGCCGCACCCTCCGCTGGCTCGAACAGCAGGGCTATGGCCGCCTCGGCATCCTCGGCACCAGCATCGGCTCCTCAATCGGCTTCATCACAATGTGTCATGAGCCGGCCGTGCGCGCGGCAGCCTTCCTGCACGCGTCCACCTATTTTGGCGACGTCGTCGCCGCGGGCCTCACCACGAAGAACGTCTGGGAATCAATCGAGCCCTCCGCCTCGCTCGATCAGGTTCGCCGCTACTGGATGCCCATCAGCCCGTTCCCCTACATCCACAAGCTGCGCGGCGCCGGCAAAAAGATGTTCGCGATCACCGGCCGCTACGACCCAACGTTCCCGCCCGCGCTCACGCAGGCCCTCTTCGATAAAATGCGCGAGGAGCGCGTACCATTCGAAAATCTCTGGCTCCCCTGCGGCCACTACTCGCTAGGCGTCGCCCCATTCAGCTACGTGGCGGGATATCGCTTCGGCAAGTTCCTCGCCCGCTCCCTCAACGGCGCAAGCCTTGCGTAGCGCCGGTTTACCCTGAGCGAGGTCGAAGGGCAGCCCTGCCTTTCGCTCTTGCTTGGCGCTCACCACATTGGGGCCCAGCACCTGAACTTCCGGGTGCCCCATCCTCGTTTTCTGAAGGTGGGGCTTTTCCGCTATTGCTTGGCAACTCGTCCCATCGAAGACGCCGCGAGGTGGAAGTGCGAGCGTTCGGGATCGCGAAAAAGCATCGAAGATCCGCGCGGGTCTGGCGTCCGGGCGCTACTAACGCACGATCTCGCTGAGCTTGCCAATGTCGATGGCTTTCGCGATCGCCTCGATGTCGGGCGCAAGCGACCGGTCCGCATCGACCTTCTTCGAAAGCGCGCGCACCACGTCGTACGCCCTGCGCGTAAGTGGCCCCGGCTGCAGCGGCGCCAGCAAATCGATACCCTGGCACGCCGCAAGCGCCTCGATCGCCAGAATATTGCGCAAATTCGCCAGCATCGGCGCCAACCGCCGCGCCGCGCTCATCCCCATCGACACATAATCTTCCTGATTCGCTGAACGTCGGAATCGAATCCACCGAGTGCGGCGCGGCCATCGCCTTCATCTCGCTCGCGAGAGCGGCAGCGGTCACCTGCAGAATCATGAACCCGGAATTCAGCCCCGCTTCGGCCACCAGAAACGCCGGCAGTTGGCTCGTCTGTGGATTCGTCATCTGTTCGATGCGCCGCTCGGAAATTCCGCCCAGCGTCGCGAGCGCGATCGCCATCTGGTCGGCGGCCATCGCCAGCGGCTGCCCGTGAAAATTGCCGCCGCTGATCACCTCGCCGAAATCGGATTCCGAATCAGCAAAAACCAGTGGATTGTCCGTCGCACTGTTCAGCTCGACCAAAACTGTCGCGTGTATCTGCGCCAAAGCGTCGCGCACGGCTCCATGCACCTGCGGCGCGCAACGCAGGCTGTAAGGGTCCTGCACGCGCGGATCTTTCACCGGTGAGCGATGAGACTCGCGTATTTCGCTGCCGCGATTGAGCCGCTCGATATTTCGCGCCGTCACCAAATGCCCGGCGTGCGGCCGCACCTGCGCGATCCGCGCGTCAAACGCCGCGGGACTCCCTCGCAGCGCATCGAGCGAGAGCGCCGCCGCAACGTCCGCCGTGTCCACCGCCATCTCGGCCTCGCGAACGGCCTGCGCCAGCAACGCGAGCATCCCCTGCGTGCCGTTCAGCAGCGCGAGTCCTTCCTTCGCTTCCAGCACCAGCGGCGCAATCCCCGCAGCCCGCATGGCCTCGCCTCCCGCGAGCCTCCGTCCCTGGTACACCGCTTCGCCTTCGCCAATCGCCACCTGCGCCAGATGCGCCAGCGGCGCAAGGTCGCCCGATGCGCCCACCGATCCTTGCGACGGAATCACAGGATGCACGCCGCGATTCAGCATCGCGAGCAGCGTCTCGGCGACCAGCGGCCGCACGCCCGAAAATCCCTTCGCGATCGCATTCGCCCGCAGCACAAGAATCGCGCGCGTCGCCGCTTCGCTGAGCGGCGAGCCCACGCCGCACGCATGGCTTCGCACGAGGTTGAGCTGCAAGTGCCGAATCTCGCCGTGCGAAATCCGCGTCGACGCCATCTTGCCGAAGCCGGTGTTCACGCCATACACCGCGGCGTCCGACTCGATCATCCGCTCGATCACCCCCCGCGAGGCGTTCATCCGCTCTCTCGCCGCCGGCGCAAGCTCCGCCGCAGCGCCATCGAACACCAGCCGGTGTAGCTCTTCCATTGTCAAATGTTCGCCGTCGATCTGGATCGCCGTCACGCGCGAATGCCCGTGCCGATCACAATCTCGAGAGGCAAGGTGATTGCGGAGGCATCCGAGAGCTTTCGCAGCGCCGCAAAAATCTCGGTCTCGGCGCGAGCGCGCGTTTCAGCCGTCAGCTTGGCAACCATCGGTCGAAACGGCGCAGCGACATCGGTAAACTGCTGCCAATATTCCTCCGGCGAGCCGGCCCAGCGCCCCGGCACCGTCCGCGCCTCCTCGCTCACCTGCGCGAATCCCGCCGCATCGAGCCTGCTTTTCAGCAGTCCGCGCTCGCCGAACATGAACGCATGCGGCGCGTCCGGGTCGGGCGGCGGCATTTCGATATATTTCACGAGGATGCCGATAGTAGTGCCGAGGAAAGCCTGTTCGCGCTTGCCCCACACCGCGAACGCCACGCGCCCGCCGTGCTTGAGCACCCGCAGGCATTCGCGAAATGCCTTCAGCTGATCGGGGAAGAACATCACGCCGAACCGGCACGTCACCACGTCGAACGACTCATCCGGGAAGGGAAGAGCCTCGACATCGGCCACTCGAAACTCGATATTGCGCAGCCCTCGCGCGCGGGCAAGTTCCTCGGCAAGGCCGATCATTCCCGGCCCGAGGTCCGTCGCCGTTACGTGCCCCGAAGGTCCCACAGCCTCCGCGATCGAAAGCGACGGATCGCCCACGCCGCTCGCAAGATCCAGCACGCGCATCCCTGCGCGAAGCTGCGCGGCCTCGAGAATTGCCTCTGTGACGCCGCGCGTGAAGGCCGCCATTTTCGCCTGCCATTTTCGCCACGCCGAAACGGTCGCCTCTTCGGTCCATTCCTCGCGAAGCCTGCCGCGATACTTTTCGATTTTTGCAGTGTCCGGTGCGCTCACGGAAGAACCTCCGTCTAAATGTCCACCTCAGCGCCTGTCGGCGCCGGGCCGCCCGGGTCCGCCAGCGGGAAGTATCTTCGGTATTTCTCCGGCAGCGACTTCGGCCGGCCCTCGCGATCGCAAACCACGTGCACCGTCTCGCCGGTCGCGATCAGTTCCTCCGAGCCTTGCCGGAAAATCTCGTACGCGAAGCGGATCGTGCGCCGCTGCGATTCCGTCACGCGCGTCCGAACGGTCAGCAGATCGTCAAATCGCGCGGGACGCTTGTAGCGGCATGATGCCTCGGCCACCACAATGAAGCTGTCGTCCTCGATCTCCATCTGTTTGTATTCGAATCCTACCTGCCGGCAAAACTCCACCCGCCCGATCTCGAACCACGTGAAATAGTTCCCGTAATAGACCACGCCCATCTGGTCGGTCTCCGCGTATCGCACGCGCACGCTCGTGTCGGCGTAGTCTTTCATCGGCTCCCGAGCCGCAGCGAAACGGACAGCCGGTCTCCCATCGGCAGTTGCACCGACAAATAGCCATTCCGCTCCAGCCCAATGTAATCCACGTACCCCTTGAGCACGCTCCCCGCGAGATTCAGATTGTCCGCAACCACAAGCGCGCCGGTCCTCAGCCACGGCTCGATCACCTTCACTACCGGCAGGTAGAGTTCCTTCCATCCGTCGATGAACGCAAAATCCACGGCGCCCTCGAGCCCGCGCAGAGTCTCCCTCGCATCGCCGACGCGGATTTCCACCAGATCGAGCAGCCCTGCTTCGCGCAGGTTTTCGGCGGCACGCTGAGCCTTTTCCTGATTCAGTTCCGTCGTCACCACTTTGCCGCCGCCATTGTCGCGAATCGCGGCGGCCAGGTGGATCGTCGAAATCGCCAGCGACGTCCCGAATTCCACAATCGTCTTGCAGGGGTAGGTTCGCGCCAGCATGTAGAGCAGCCGCCCCACGTCGCGCGGAACTGGCAGATACGCCTCTTTCAGCAGCTCGGATCTCACGCGGAATTTGTCATCGGTGTCCATCCCATCCGTGATGGGATTCACAGCAGCCAAAGCAGCCTGGTCGATCACCTTGGCTTGGCCGTACAGCCGCTCGAGCACGACCTGCACTTTCGGCACGGTGAGCGTGCACGAACCCGCCAAGGCCGCCTCTGGCGTCGTCATATCAATCTCCCTCGGACCATTTCGGAGGCCGCTTTTCGAGAAACGCCGTTATGCCCTCGCGGAAATCGGGCGTGGAACGAATGTCCGCATTCGTCGCGATCGCCGCTTCGAGCTCCGCACGAATCGCGACATGGTCGAAGCCGAGCAAAAGCTTCTTGGTCTGCGCAACGGCCGTCGGACTCGCGGCAATCAGCGGGGCGGCGATTTCTCGCGCCCGCTCCATCAACGACTCCGCCGCCACAACCTCCGTCACCAGCCCAAACCGGTACGCCTCCGCCGCATCGATGATGCGCCCGGTCAGCAGAAGATCGCGCACATGCGTCTCGCCGATCCGCCTGCGCAGAAAGACTGACACCAGTGCCGGCGTGAATCCGATCCGCACCTCGGTGTATCCGAATTTCGCCTCCGGCACCGCCAGTATGAAATCGGCAACCGTCGCCAGCCCGCATCCGCCCGCGATCGCCGCGCCATTCACCGCCGCAATCACAGGCTTCGGAAAGCCATAGAGCCGATAGAGCAATTTTGCCATGCGCCGCGCGTCTTCGAGACTCTTCTGCGGACTCTGCGTGGCGAGGTTTTGCAGCTCGTTGAGATCCATCCCCGCGCAAAACGCCTTGCCCGCCCCCGTAAGAATCACCACGCGCGCGGCGCTCGTCTCCGCCTGATCGAGCGCGCCAAGCAAATCGGCGATCATCCGCGCCGAGATGGCGTTGCGTTTTTCAGGTACGGTGAGCGCGATCGTCGCGATCTTGTCGTCGCACTGGAAAGTCAGCGTCTCGTAACCCATCTTCGGCGCTCCGGCGTTAATTCGGCTTCGTCACCGCGGGATCGTGCGCGTATTTTTCCCGCAGCTCGTGCGTCATCGCGCAAGCCACCGCGAGAGATTTCGTGTCGATTCCAGTCGCCACCCCGCGCGCGGCGAGCGTCGCCAGCACCGTCTCCGTCGGGATATTGCCCACCAGCGCGTCGCCCGCAAAAGGGCAGCCGCCGAGGCCCGTCAGCGCTCCATCGAATCGCCGGCAGCCCGCCTCGTAAGCCGCGAGCACCTTTTCGGCCGCGCGCTCGGGCCGGCTGTGCAGGTGCACCCCAATCTCGACGCCCGCCACGCAGTTCTTCACGCCGATGTAAAGATGCGCAACTTCCTCGGGAGAAGCCGTCCCCACCGTATCGGCGAGCGAGACCGTGCGAACGCCCACGTCCTTCAGCCACACCAGCGTGTCCTCCACAATCTCGGGCCCCCACGGCTCGTCGTACGGATTCCCGAAGGCCATCGAGATGTACACCACGAGCCGCTTCCCTGCAGCCTTCGTATCATGCTGCAATTTCTGGACCAGCTCGCGCGATTCCGCGCGCGACATATTCGCGTTCGCGCGCCGGAAATAGGCCGACACCGAGTAGGGATACCCGATCGTCGTCACGCCCGGCGTCGCCAGCGCCCGTTCCAGCCCCTGCGCGTTCACGACGATCCCGATAATCTCCGGCGGCTCGCCCGACGGCAATTTCGCCCGGCTTACCTCCTGCATCACCGCTTCGCTATCGGCCATCTGCGGCACATGCTTCGGCGAGACGAAGCTCACCGCATCAATGTGCCGGAACCCCAGCGACACAAGCTGCGTGAGATATCGCACTTTCTCGGCGGTTGGAATCACGTCCGGCAAACCCTGCCACGCGTCCCGCGGGCATTCGACAATCGTTACATCACTCATGATCGGTTTGATCCTGGCCCCGTTCTCTCAAATTTCAATCCTCAAATTCTTCAAATAGCGTCGACGGTCGGTTCGGCCATTCGCAGTGGCGCAGACAATCCTGTCTGTGCTCCTGTCTCTGAAACGCGCGGCGCGATCCAGGCATCAACCCCTCAGATATCAAATGACTTCGTTCACATCCTCGACAAAGCGAGGCGTTTGGCGCGCGTCAAGCGCCGGAGGCGCGATTGTAATTAGCCCGGCGCGAAGCGTAGCGAAGTGCCGGGGATCGGACCGAAAACGCTGAGTCCCGTAGGGACGGTTGACCTCCGCCGGAAATTGTGAAATTCGAAATTTCAAATCCTCAGACCCGTCCCTCTCCATTCGCCTTCTTTACTCTTAACTCCTCGACTCTAAACTCTCAACTCGACCGATCATCGGTTCGTTGTCCAGGGATTTCGATAAATGTGTGCCGCGTACCACAGCAGGGAAGCGCCGCCGACCAGCGAAACCGTCATCAGCCAGACAAACACGCGAGAAATCCGGCGGGCAACCGCGGCCGATACCGTCAAGGCAATCACGATGGCCACTCCGGCGCATCCCATATACAGCGCCATCTCATACATGAACCACAGCGCCGAAGCAGGGAAGTCCGCGCCATTCACCGCGGCAGAAGACGCGAAAAACGCCACAATGGACGGCGTCAGCAGCAGCAGAGCAACCGCAAACGTAGCGGGACCGCTCATCCCCCGCTCCTGTCTGAACGCGTTCATTGTCGTTTCGAAACTGCCTCCGATAGTCGAAAGCTAAGCGCCAAGAGATGGTTCGGCCAGTCGTAGTGGCACAGACAATCCTGTCTGTGCTCTTGTCTTTGAAACGCACAGCGCAATTCTCGGCGTCAACTCCTCAACCCTAAACTCTCAACTTTCACGTTTGCAGCACTCCTGTCCTGAATTCGGGAATCTCCGGATTCAACGCGGCCGATTCAAGCGCCTCAATCAACGCCTCGCGCGTGTGCGCCGGATCGATGATCGCGTCGACCCAAAGCCGCGCCGCCGCATAACGCGGATCAGTCTGATGCTCGTAGGTTGCGCGGATCGAGTCGTACAGCTCCTTCTTCTCCGCGGCGCTAAGCTTCTTTCCTTCGCGTTCCAGCTGCTTGATCTTGATTTCCACCAGCGTCGATGCGGCCGAATCGCCGCTCATCACTGCATACCGCGCCGTAGGCCACGCGAAAATGAACCGCGGGTCGTACGCCTTCCCGCACATCGCGTAGTGGCCCGCGCCAAAGCTACCGCCGCAGATCACTGCGATCTTTGGCACCACGCTATTCGCCACCGCATTCACCATCTTCGCGCCCGCGCGAATAATCCCGCTCCACTCAGCTTCCTTGCCCACCATGAAACCGTTCACATCGTGCAGGAAAATCAGCGGCACCAGATTCTGGTTGCAGTCGAGAATAAACCGCGCGGCTTTGTCCGCCGATTCCGTGTAGATCACTCCGCCGAACTCGAGCCGCTTTTCGCCCGTGCCCGGAGCCGCGACGGTCACATTCTTCTTCTGGTTCGCCACGATCCCCACAGCCCACCCGCCGATCCGCGCGTAGCCGCACAGCACCGTCTGCCCGTACTCGGCGCGATATTCCTCAAAGCGGCTGCCGTCGACAATCCGCGCGATGATTTCGCGCATGTCGTACTGCTTGCCCGCATCGCCCGAAAATATTCCGTAAATCTCCTCGGCAGGGTACTGCGGCGCCTCGGGATTCTTGTGGTCGAAAGGCGCCTGCGCCGGGTGGCCGATCTTATCAACGAGCGCCCTCACGCGGGTGATGCACGCATCGTCATCCGGCTCTCGGAAATCGACGGTTCCGCTGATCTGCGAATGCATCTGCGCCCCGCCCAGTTCCTCGGCCGAACGTCTTCTGCCCGATCGCCGCCTGCACCAGCGCCGGCCCCGCGAGAAAAAGCCCGCTGCCTTCGGTCATCAAGATGTGGTCGCACATCACCGGCAGATACGCGCCGCCCGCCACGCACATTCCCATAATCGCCGTGATCTGCGGAATCCGCATCGCGCTCATCACGGCGTTATTGCGGAAGACGCGCCCGAAATCGTCGGTGTCCGGAAACACATCCTCCTGCAGCGGCAGGAAAACCCCCGCGGAATCGACCAGATAGATCGTCGGGATGTGATTTTCGATCGCGATATTCTGCGCGCGAATCACTTTTTTCGCCGTGATCGGGAAAAACGCCCCCGCCTTCACCGTCGCGTCGTTCGCCACGATCATCACGCGCCGCCCCGCCACGCGGCCCAGGCCAGTGATCGTGCCCCCCGCCGGCGCGCCGCCCCACTCGTCGTACATTTCGTACCCGGCGTAGATTCCCAGCTCGAAGAATTCGGTCTTCGGATCGATCAGCCTGGCAATGCGCTCGCGCGCCGTCAGCCGCCCCTTCTTGTGCTGCGCCTCGATCGCCTTCGCGCCGCCCCCCTGCCGGATCGTCTCCTCCTCGTTCTTGATCTCCGTGACGCGATCGATCATCGCGCGCGTATTCTTTTCAAACGCAGGCACCGCATTCGCGATTCGTGTTGTGATTTCCGCCATCGATCTTCTCTGCGTCCTCTGCGTCTCTGCGGTAGAGCTCTCTGTGTTTGTTCGAGTTCTGCGCGATTCAAGCTTCCCGGGAGGCACTAACAATCCGCTGCCGAATGAAATCGACAATCGCCTGCGTTGTAGTGCCAGGCAGAAAAACCTCGGCGATACCAGCTTTCTTCAGCCCGGGAATATCGGCCTCGGGGATGATCCCGCCAATCAGCACGGTAATATCGGTCATGCCCTTCGCGCGGAGCAGATCCATCAGCCGCGCGCAAAGCGTGTTGTGCGCCCCCGAAAGAATCGAAAGCCCGATCACGTCCACATCTTCCTGCGCCGCCGCCGAAGCAATCATCTCAGGAGTCTGCCGCAAGCCGGTATAAATCACCTCCATGCCCGCATCGCGCAACGCCCGCGCAATCACCTTCGCGCCGCGGTCGTGCCCATCCAGCCCCGGCTTCGCAATCAGCACCCGTATCTTCTTCTCTGGCATTTGCCGTCTCTGTGTTCTCTGTGCTTCTCGGTGTCTTCTGTGTTTAGCCGACCCTCATTCTGGCACTCACAGAACAAACCTGCGAATCCCTTCCTTCAGCACAGGCACATTGAAATTAATCAGCAAGCCCAGCCTGCAGCCCGAAAGACGCAAATACGTTAGCACGATTGCCTCATGAACCGGCGCGAACGCTTCGACGGCTTTCAGCTCGACTACAATTCTGCCGTCGACCAGAAAATCCATTCGGTACCCGCACTCGAGTTTCACGTCTTTTTAGACAACCGGTGCAGGCTTTTGCCTTTCGAACGGAATTGTCCGCAAGACAAATTCGCGCGCGAGGCACTCTTCGTATGCGGATTCCAGCAAGCCAGGTCCAAGCAGTTTGTGTACCTCGATGGCAGCGCCAATGATGACGTGGGTGAGGTCGTTGTCGGACATGGGGCGTATTAGGCGTGAAATTTAACACAGAGGACACAAAGAAGGCACGGAGACCACAGAGGCGACCAACAGACGAAAGCCTCACGTGATCGCAGCTTCCTCGTACACCCCGAATACGCCGCGCAGCGCGTCGCAAATCTCCCCCAGCGTCGCATAGGCCTTGGCCGCCTCATACAAATACGGCATAAGGTTCTCGCTTCCGGCAGCGCCCCTCCGCAGCGCATCCAGCCGCCGCGCCACCTCGTCATTCGACCGCCCAGCGCGCAGTTCCCGTAGCCGCCCCGCCTGCCGCGCCGCCACCGATTCATCGATCTGCAGAATCTCAATCGGCTTCTCATCCGCCACATACGCATTCACGCCCACAATAATCTTCTCCTTGCGATCGACCGCCACCTGGTACCGATACGACGCGTCCGCAATCTCCCGCTGCGGATAGCCGTGCTCGATCGCCGCCACCATTCCGCCCAGCGCGTCGATCTTCTCGATGTAGTCCCACGCGCCGCGCTCGATCTCATTCGTCAGCGTCTCGACGAAATACGATCCCCCAAACGGATCGGCCGTATTCGTCACGCCGGTCTCGTACGCCAGAATCTGCTGCGTGCGCAGCGCAATCGTCGCCGCGGCCTCCGTCGGCAGCGCCCAGGCCTCATCCAGCGAATTCGTATGCAGCGATTGCGTCCCGCCCAGCACCGCCGCGAGCGCCTGGACAGCCGTGCGCACCACGTTGTTGTAAGGCTGCTGCGCCGTCAGCGAGCATCCCGCCGTCTGCGTGTGGAATCGCAGCGCCCACGAACGCGCATCCTTCGCGCCGAATCGTTCGCGCATCACGCGCTGCCATATCCGCCGCGCCGCCCGGTATTTCGCGATTTCCTCGAAAAAGTCGTTGTGCGCGTTGAAGAAAAATGAAAGCCGCGGCGCAAATTCGTCCACCGCAAGCCCGCGCGCCAGAGAATGCTCCACATACTCAATCCCGTCGCGCAGCGTGAACGCTACCTCCTGAATCGCAGTCGACCCCGCCTCCCGGATGTGGTAGCCGCTCACCGAAATCGAATTGAACTTCGGCGTATGCTTCGCCCCAAACTCGATCGTATCGGTCACCAGCCTCATCGACGGCCCCGGCGGATAGATGTATTCCTTCTGCGCGATGTATTCCTTCAGGATGTCGTTCTGCAGCGTGCCGGAAAGCGTCTTCCAATCCGCGCCCTGCTTCTCGGCAACCACCAGATACATCGCCCAGATCGCCGCCGCCGGCGAATTGATCGTCATCGATGTCGTCACATCCGCCAGCGGAATCTGGTCGAAAAGCGCCTCCATATCCGCCAGCGAACTGATCGCCACGCCGCATTTGCCCACTTCGCCCTCGGCCATCGCATGGTCCGAGTCGTATCCCATCAGCGTCGGCAAATCGAACGCAACGGACAGCCCCGTCTGCCCCTGCGCCAGCAAATATCGGAATCGCCGGTTCGTGTCCTCGGCCGAGCCGAATCCCGCAAACTGCCGCATCGTCCACAACCGGTCGCGATACATCCGCGGATGAATCCCGCGCGTATAGGGAGTCTCGCCGGGGAGCCCAAGATCGCGCGCGGCATTCCCGTCGGCGAGATCGGCTTCGGTGTAAATTCTTCGGATAGGATAGCTTGAGACAGTGGTGAAATCGGCAGGTCGGTCGGGCGAGCCTGCAAGGGCAGGCTTCAGCGTTTTCTCTTCCCACTCGCGCTCGGCGTTCGACGGCTTTCGCGGAGCCCCGGCTACTCGATCGCCGCCGGCCCCGCGCTCTTCGTCGCCCGCCATTCGGATGTCGCTATCGCATCTCGCTATCGGTAACCCGAGACGCCGCTGCCCGCATCCGGCGTGCCCGGAATATTCGGCGCATGCAGAATATGTCCGCTCTTGGCGTCCGCCAGCGTGATGTTGTGGACTTCCAGCGTGCGGCCCATTGCCTGGTTGAATGTCAACTCCGCCTCGATCAGGTTGACGCGGTCGCGCAGCTCGACGCCTTCCGCCGCCGTCAACAGTTGCTCCTTCTGAACCACCGTGAAAGCATTGGTCGAGCCCAATTGCAGTTGCTTCACCGAATCGTCGTAGCTCTGCTGCGCGTAGACGCGCGCCTCTTGCGCGGCGTCGATAGCGGCTCGGTCCTGCTCGAGCGTGATCAGCGCCTGGCGCACGCTGAGCAGGATCGTGCTCTGCGTCTGCCGGTACTCCACTTCCTGCTCCCGCTGGTTCAATTGCGCGGTCGCGTTGTTTGCTTCAGCGGCGCGATTGCGGATCGGCAGCGTAATGTTAAGGCCCACTTCGAACGACGGATAGTCGCCAGCGATCATTCGCTGCCAGTCTTCGCCCAGGCCGCTCCTGAAAATATTGACGTTCGTAGTCTCGGCCGCAACCTCCGACGCGTACAGCCCGCTCTGCGCTCCGCCGAGGTCGACCACCGGCGAATCCAGCTCCGCCGCAAAAGCGGTCGGCGTCGTCGTCACGGACGTTCTGCGTTCCCGCAAGACCGATCGCCGAGTACTGTGCGAACAAATTCGCCTGGGGCAGCAGCAGGTTCTTGGTCGCCTTCACCTCCACCCCCGCGTTTTTCAGGTTCAGATCGGCCTGTTGCAGCTCCGGCCTCTTCTGCCATGCCTCGTGCACGGCGTCTTCCAGCGAGATGTTCTCGGGCGTCGGCGTGAAAATCTGCGTTGTCGGAACGATCTCGATACCCTGCAGTTGCGGTGCCAGCGCGTCCTTCGTGATGGCGACGAGCAGCGTGGTTTCATCGAGCAATTGGTTGGTCTGCGCCTGCACCAGCGCCTGCTGGTCGGTCGCCAATTGCGACTGCGCCGTAATCACATCGAGCGGGGCCATCGTGCCGATCTCAAGCTGCTTCTTGTTGTTCCCATAGAGCTGTTGATCCGCCGCGACCGCCACCTGCTCCACCTTCACGGCCTCCCGCGCATACACCAGCTCCCAATAATCCTGCGCCACCTGCGTGATCGTCGTCATCACCTGCTGCTCGAATTGCGACTCCCCGACCTTTACCGTATTTTTCGCCTCGATAATGTACCGCCTGTTGACGGTCGTCCCGAAACCGCTGAGGAGCGGTTGCGTCAGCTGCACCGTCAGCGTCGACTGGTCGTACGGGTTAAAGAGGTCAAAGCCGAGGTTGGTCGATTCCCTCGAGTTGTCGAACGTCACCTGAAGCTGCGTTCCCGGCGCGAAACCCTGCGTGTATTGAAAATTCGCCGTCGCGACGTGATCGATGAGGCCGATCGGAATCGAGGCCGTCGGAGTGCCCGTTCCACTCGTCGGCGCGACGCCCGCGAAGAACGGGTTATTGATCGGCTGAGTCTGCTCTTGCAGCGAAAGCGTGCTCGTCACGCTCGGGTCGAACCGCACCGGCCCGTTCGCTCCTGATTTGGCATAGAGCAGGTTGGCCTCGTCCAGCCATGGCACGTACCGTTCGACAGCCAGAGCGAGATTGTTCTCGAGCCCCAGCGAAATCGCATCCTCGAGGCTCAGCATCAGCTTGCCGTTCTGGACCAGCTGGCCGATCCGCGGCGTATTCGTCAGTTCCGGCTCCGCCACTGGCATCTCGACGTAGGGCGCAATGATGTTCGGAAACCACGACTGCCCCTTCGAATAATCCGGCCCGAACTTCAGCGCGCGGGCTGGCGAAGGCGGCGGCCCCGCAGTTGGCTGCGGCGGCTGGTAGACGGGAGTCGTCTGCATCTGGGGCTGCGCCGGCGTTTGCGTGTCTTGCGCAGCTGGGGCCTGCGTGGCTTGCGCCGGGGCCTGCTGGTCCTGCGCGTACAGCGGCGATACGATCAGCGAACCGGCCACAAAGAGCGCTACCGCTGCGTGCGTAAACCTTCCACTCATGGTCTTTTCCTCTCCGAAGTGCAGTGTCTCGTTTGTCTACGCAAAGGTCTAAGTACTGAAACGTGCGCCAGCCTCAATTTGTTTCAGAAACAATCCCATTTGGACGCGCATCGTGCGCGGGAAGACACGGCGCTCCCGTCGTCCTTTGACGCTAGAACGGGAATTCGGGCGTTTGAAATCCAGCGTTCCGTACACTTTCGGCGCTTTCGAAGTGCGGAATCGCAAGTGTAGCACCCGCCCTATAGGGTGACAATTAGCTCGTTCCAAAGTGTTCTCCGCGCCCTCGACGCCTCCGCTCGTCTCGCCTTTCTCTGCTCTTCTCTGCGTCCTCTGCGCCTCTGCGGTGAAACCTGTTTTTCGCGGCCTATTTATACGGCAGAGCCTCTCCGTACCCTCTGTGTTTAGCCCAGCTTCAAATCCGCCCCTAAATCCAACTTCCATGTCCTGTGGGCGGCAAGCCCCGGCTGTGGTAGGGTTTTACGCATGGCCCTCTGGCATGTGGTCCTCCTTGCTGTCGTGCAAGGCTTGGCGGAGCTCCTCCCGGTATCGAGTTCAGCGCACGTCGTCGTCGCGGAAAAGCTGATGGGCATGGATCCAACATCCCCCGAGATGACGCTCCTGCTTGTGATGCTCCACACCGGAACGATGTTTGCCGTCATCGTCTATTTTTGGAAGCAGTGGCTGCGCACCTATTTTCAGACCGCCGAGGCCTTCAAGACCTTCGCCCTGTTCCTGATCGTCGCCACGGCTCTTACGGGCGTCCTTGGCGAGGGCATCGTAATGCTCATCGAGCGCTTCGGGTTTCACGGCGTCCCTCATGCCGAGGTCGAACAGCTCTTCGGCCATCTCGAACTGATCGCCCCGGCGCTGGCCGCAGCGGGCGTGCTCATCATCATCGCGGGAATCTACGAAAAGCGTCATCCTCCCGCTCCGTCGCCCAACGATGGCCTCGGGATGAAGCAGGCCTCGCTTATCGGCATCGTCCAAGGGCTTTGCCTGCCGTTCCGCGGCTTCTCGCGTTCCGGCGCCACAATCTCGACCGGCCTCCTCGCCGGTGTGAGGAAGCAGCGCGCCGAGACGTTCAGCTTCGCCCTGGCAGTCGTCCTGACGCCCGCTGTCGATGCGCGCGAGCTGTGGCGCCTGATGAAGGCCGGCCACGTCGCGGGCGGCGCGGCCTGGACGTCGGCCCTGATGCCGAGCCTGCTCGGCGCATTCTGCGCATTCCTGGCAGGCTTGGTGGCGCTCCAATGGCTCAGCAAGTGGCTCGAAAGCGATCACTGGTATCTCTTCGGAATCTATTGCCTGGCAGCCGCCGTCGCGGTCGCCTACCTGCACCACATCGGATACTGAGCAAGCCATGCGACGTCGAAGTTTGAAACAATCCCGGCGCACCATCCGTAAAAGGGAAGTGGACACCATTCGCATCGCCCGGCCCGGCTTGCGTAGCGCCGGCGTCCCGCCGGGCCTTCCTCGGCGCGCGATCTCGCGCACGAACGCCGGCCAGAGGCCGGCGCTACAACTCGCGGCGCTCCTCGCGTTTCTAGCGCTAGCTCTCTTCTTCGCGCCGCAGCCCGCCCGCGCCCAATCTGTCGACCAAGTCGCCGCCCAAGCCAAGCTCGGCTACGTTACCGATCTCGCCGGAGTACTGAGCCAGTCGGGAAAAGAACAGCTCACCGCCCTCTGCACCGAAGTCCAACAGAAGACTCAAGCGCAGATCGCAGTCGTAATCATCAAAACGCTCGACGGTCGTGAGAAAGCCGATTACGGCACCGATCTGGCAGCGCGGCTGGGGATTGGTCCTAAATCCGAGGATCGCGGTGTCCTGATCCTGTTTGCTGTTGACGATCACCAATACTACACAGCGGTCGGCTACGGCCTTGAGCCCATTCTTCCGGACGGCAAGGTAGGCGGCTTCGGTCGCGAGGCCGTTCCATACCTTCGGCAAGGGAACTACGACGCGGCCATTCTCCTATTGACCCGGCGCATCGCTGATACGATCGCCGCCGACCGTGGCGTGACCCTTAGCGGCTCCGCTCCCGCGGCGCCACGCGAAAACAGGGGAAACTCGCCGGGAATTCCGGTCGTTTTCATATTCCTTATAATTTTCTTTATCTTTGGCGCGATACGCCGCGCGCTGAGCCCGGCCGGTTCGCGCTATCGCCGCGGCGGTGGCTGGTGGATCGGCCCGATGATCGGCGGCATGATGGGCGGAGGATTTGGCGGTGGTGGTGGCGGAGGCGGTGGAGGAGGCTTCGGCGGTTTCGGCGGTGGAGGATTCGGCGGCGGTGGCGCCGGCGGCAGCTGGTAAGGGTGGAAGCGTGAGCCTTTAGAGTCCGTATGAGGACTCGAATCGCATTCTTTGAGTGGCGCCGGCGTCCCGCCGGCTCTTCTTCAGGTGGAAGCGTGGGCCTTCAGGCCCTCGAAAAGCGTCGCCAATAAATTAGGGCTTTAGCCCCGGGAATTTTCTCTGACGTTAGGCAACGAGGTAACTTAGGCGCATGGAAGAAAAATTCAGCGAACTCATCGACTGGCTCAAGAACACCGCGACAACGAACCTCAAAGCGCTCGTTCTCTACGGCTCCGCCGTCGCGGGCGATTTTCACGAACACCATTCCGACCTGAATATTCTCTGCGTTCTCGATCATGTCACCTCGGCCGACCTCGAGAAGCTGCATCCGATCGCCGACTGGTGGGCCAAGAAGGGAAATCCTTCGCCGATCGTTTTCACGATGGACGAACTCATTCGCTCCGCCGACGTGTTCGCCATCGAACTCCTCGATATCAAACGCCACCACCGCATGCTTTTCGGCGCCGACTTCCTCGAATCGCTCGAAGTCCCGGTGAACCTGCATCGCCTTCAGGTCGAGCGCGAGCTCCGCACGGCGTGGCTCCATCTCCGCCAAGCCGTGCTCACGGCGCCGCGCAAGAACGAGGTTCATTTGCAGCTCATGCTCCGCTCCGTTTCGTCTTTTTGCGTGCTCTTCCGTCATGCCGTAATGGTTCTCCAGCACGGCGAGGCTCACGGCAAGCGCGAGGCGGTGGAGGCCATGGCGACCATCACCGGCGCGAATCCCGCTGGCTTCCAGACGATTCTCGATTTCAGGGAAGGGAAGATCAAAGAGAAAGAGATCGACGTCGAGGTCACTCTGCAAACGTATCTCGAATTCGTCGAGGTCGTGACCAACGAAGTCGACCGGCGCCTCGATGTCGCATAGCACAGGCAATCCTGTCGTGGCGGGTGGCACAGACAATCCTGTCGTGGCGGGTCGTCGCACAGACAATCCTGTCTGTGCTCCGGAGCGATGCTATCGAGTAACTTTCATCGCCCGGCAGACGTATCGATCTGTAGGATCAGTTTGGTTGTCTGGGCCAAGCACTGGTTCGCCATCAGCGCAGTGTGCTAGATTTCTCGCCGGAGGCACCTCATGAAGACAGGCGTCATCGCTCTTATCGTCATCGTGCTCCTCGTGTTCATCGTCGGCGGCACCTTCATTTCAGCCCGCAACCAGATGGTCAGGCTCAATGAGCAGGTGAAATCCGATTGGGCGCAGGTCGATGTCGTCCTCCAGCGCCGCGCCGATTTGATTCCCAACCTCGTCCAGACAGTCCAGGGCTTCGCCGCGCACGAGACCACCGTCTTTGCCGACGTCGATAAAGCCCGCACGCAATATCTGAACGCCCAAACTCCCACGGACAAAATTGCTGCCAGCAATCAACTCTATGGCGCCGAGATCAAAGTCCTCGCGCTCGCCGAAAATTATCCCCAGCTCAAATCCAACGAGAATTTCCTGCACCTCCAGGATGAGCTGGCCGGAACAGAAAACCGCATCGCGGTCGAGCGCCGCCGCTACGACGACGCGATCCAGGCCTACAACACCTACATCGGCCTGTTTCCGCAGAGCATCGTCGCCGGCTGGTCCGGCTTCAAGCGCAACGACGCCTATTTCAACGCGCCTCCGGCAGCCCAAGAGGTCCCGAAGGTCCAGTTCCCGGGCGCCGGCACGCCGTAATTTCGGCCGTACCAAACAAGCGCCGCGCCCTTCAGTTAAGGCGTCAAAGGCCGCCAAAACTGCACATGAGGGGCCACCCAAAGGCCCCGCTAGGGGGATGCTCCAGCCCCCTGTTATCGCGGATTTTGCATGGCGAAAATGCGGCGAACTCCTCGCGGCGCTTGCGCGCAAAAATCCTGCGACGTGTTACAGCTTCGCGAATTCTTGCTGCGTCTCTTGACCGGCTTTCGCGCGCGCGCTAGGCTAGTTTTCGGTCTCGACCAACCGGATGAAACAAACCGTACGAATCGCCGGAGGCATCAACGAACTCTTCGGCACCCTGGATGAAAACCTCAAGTTCTTTGAGTCCTCGTTGCGCGTCACCACGCACCTGCAGGATCACGATCTCGAAATCGAAGGCGAACCCGAGCAGGTGGAGCGCGCCACGCGCATTCTCGGCGCCTACAACGACCGCATCCGCGAAGGGCACGCGCCCAGCAGCCAGGAAGTGAAATCGCTGCTGCGCACAGCGGCCCACGAGCCCACCTCGGCGCTCAACGGCACATTTTCTCCAACGCGCACCAAAGCCCTCGGCAAAAAAAGCGTCGCGCCAAAAAGCCCCAACCAGCGCCGCTATATCGAGGCGCTCGAAGCCTACGACATGGTGTTCGCCATCGGCCCGGGCGGCACCGGCAAGACGTATCTCGCCGTCGCCATGGCCGTGCAGGCGCTGCTCTCCAAACAAGTGAACCGCATCATCCTCGCGCGCCCCGCTGTCGAGGCGGGCGAGCGGCTCGGCTTTCTTCCCGGCACTTTGCAGGAGAAGGTCGATCCCTACATGCGCCCGCTCTACGACGCTCTGCACGATCTTCTCGAGGCGGACAAGCTCGAGCGATTCCTCGAAAAAGACATCATCGAGGTTGCCCCGCTCGCGTTCATGCGCGGGCGCACGCTCAACGATTCGTTCGTGATCCTCGACGAGGCGCAGAACACCACCAGCGAGCAGATGAAGATGTTTCTCACGCGTCTCGGGTTCAATTCCAAAGCCGTGATCACCGGCGACGTGACGCAGATCGATCTTCCGGACCGGCGCCGCTCGGGCCTGGTCGAGGCCATCGAAGTCGTCGGCAAAATCGAAGGCATCGCGCTCGTCTATTTCGACGAACGCGACGTCGTTCGCCACAATCTCGTGCAGCGCATCATCAAGGCGTACGACGAATACACGGGCGCCCAGCCGGATTCGTCGGGCGCGCCTCGCAAGAATTCTCCCCCGAACGCGCCATCGTCGCCCACCGAATAGCCGTCATTCTGCCTGCCCTGACGCAGGAAGGGAGCGAAGCGAAGAATCTCTCCTCCCATTCGCGGCTCGCATTTATGAACCGGCCTTCGACGAATCGCGTTACACTCCGGAATTCGAATGGCCACTCAAATTGACACTTGGGCTTCGCAAATTCGCGCGGGCGACGTGCGCGCGATTTCGCGCGCCGTTTCGGCGATTGAAAATCGAGTGCCTGAAGCGGAGCAGCTGCTGCGGCAGCTTTTTCCATTCACCGGGCACGCGTGCCGCGTCGGCGTCACCGGGGCGCCGGGAACGGGGAAGAGCACGCTGGTCGACCGGCTCGCCGCGCACTATCGCGGTGAGAAGAAGACCGTCGGCGTGATCGCGGTCGATCCATCGAGTCCGTTCACGGGCGGCGCGATCCTCGGCGATCGCATTCGTATGCAGGGGCATGCCACGGACGAAGGAATTTTCATCCGGTCGATGGCCACGCGCGGCTATCTGGGCGGGCTCGCGCAGGCCAGCGGCGATGTGGCGCTGCTGCTCGACGCAGCCGGCAAAGAGATGATCGTGATCGAGACGGTTGGCGTCGGCCAGGGCGAGATTGAAATCGTGCGGCTCGCCGACTGCACTGTCGTGGTGCTCGTCCCAGGCATGGGCGATGAGGTGCAGAATCTCAAGGCGGGTTTGATGGAGATTGGCGACGTCTTCGTGGTCAACAAATGCGATCGCGAGGGCGCTAACCGCTTCGAACAACAGCTGAGCGCGATTCTGGAACTCGTGCCGGACCGCGATGGGTGGAAGCCGCCGATTGTGCGCACGGTTGCCACCGAGGATAAAGGCGTCGGCGATCTCGCGCGGCAGATCGAGCTTTTCCGCGCGCACGCGGCAAGCGCGCCGAATCGCCGCGCGCGCGAAATTGCCTACTGGAAAGAATGGCTGCTGCGGCTGCTCCAGGCTCGGCTGATCGAACGCGTCGCTGCCGCGCACGTGACTCAGGCCGAATTCGAAGCGCTCGCCTCCGAAGTTGCTTCGCGGAAACAAGATCCGTACACCGCGGTGAATGAAATCCTCGCTCGCGCCGGTCTTGCATGAACGAAGAGCAGGAGATCCCAGCTAAACACAGAGGACACCGAGAAACAGAGAGTGCGCGGAGAAACCTCGGCGAGATGTCAGCGGCCGGCGAACATTTACTGCGAGGCGTTCCCTCGTTAGGCTGCGTGGGGCACCCGGCGGGCAATTGCTTTGACAGAATAACAGCCAGTTCCATAGACTAGCTGCATGGAAGTGCATCTCAAGCCCGAGACGGAATCACGCCTAAACGAACTCGCTTCCAAGAGTGGCCGACCGACTGACGAGCTCGTGGAAGACGCTATGGCTGCATATCTGACTGAAGCGGCTGAGCTACGCGGGGCCCTTGACAGCCGCTACGATGATATCAAGAGCGGTCGCGTGAAGCCCATCGACGGCGAGGCTTTCTTTGAAGACCTGCGCCGGCGTGAAGGCGAACTCCTCAAGCGGCGCCCCCCGAAGTGACCGACGACCAGGGTTTCGAGCTTCACCCTGGCGCAGCTGAGGACATCACCGAAATCTGGCAGTTCATAGCCGAGAATAGTCCCCCTGTTGCAACGCGCTTCCGGGAAGACGTCCTGGAGGCCATCCGCAAGCTCGTGGCTTTTCCGCATCAAGGTCACAAGCGGCCCGATCTGACCTCCCGGCCGCTCCGCTTTCAAGCGATCCGCGATTATCTCATCGCCTATGCGCCCGAAGAAAAACCCCTCGTCGTTATCGCCATAATTCATGGCCGTCGCAATCCCCGGATCACGGCGGCCATCCTGCGCGGAAGAGAATGAATCGCCAACCCACAGCTAAAGCCCAAGGCCCGGATCAGGGGTGCGGCGGCGGGCCCCCGTTGACGACGTCCGGCGGATACGTGGGCAGATCGGGCGGACGGGCGGCAGTTTTTGCGGATGCTCCTGCATCTCCTTCATCACCACCTCGATCGCCTTTTCGAGCTGCGGGTCGTGGCCCTCCATCACTTGATCGGGCGTGTTGTCGACGACGATGTCGGGCTCCACGCCGTGATTTTCGACCACCCACTGGCTGTGATCGTCATAACGGGCGAATTCGGGCCGCGTGATGTAGCCGCCGTCGAGCAGCGGAATCTCGCCGCGAATGCCGCGAACGCCGCCCCAGGTGCGCATCGCCGATCAGCGGTCCGAGTTTGTAGTACTTGAAAAAGTAGCTGAAGATATCGCCGTCGGATGCGGCGTATTCGTTCGTGATGCACGACCATCGACCCGTAGAAGACGACGTCCGGCTCGGTGTTCGCTTCGAAATTCCGCGCGGCGTCCATGCCGACAAGAATCCGGCGCAGGCGCTCAAAGATGAGCTGATCGACGAAGCCGCCGCCGTTGTAGCGGACGTCGATGATCATCCCTTCCTTGCGAATCTGCGGGAAAAATTGCTTCACGAATTCGTTCAGCCCCGCGGCTTCCATATCGGGAATGTAGACGTAGCCGACGCGGCCGCCGGTGGCTTGATCGACCTTATTGCCGATTGGTGGCGATCCATATCGAGTTCGCGCAGCCGTACTTCGCTCGCGATGCGGCTTCACGACCACGCTGCGCGAACCGTCGTCGGTCGGCTTGGAGTTTACGCGTAAGCGTGACGTTTTCGCCCGCCGTATCGACAAAAAGCTCGTAGGGATTCTGCGGTGACGCGCAGCGGATGGCCGTTCACGGCGAGCAGGTAGTCGCCTTCCTTCACGTTGACGCCGGGCTCGGTGAGCGGCGAGCGCAGCGCTGCGTCCCAATTTTCGCCGGGATAGATTTTCTTGAATCGGTAGAAGCCGCTGGCCGAATCGACTTCGAAGTCCACGCCCAGCACGCCGACGTTGATGGGATGCAGATCGGGATAGTCGCCGCCGCCGACGTAGGTGTGGGAATTCGAGAGCTCGCCGACCATTTCGCCCAGAATGTAAGTGAGATCGTAGCGGTCGGCGACGTAGGGCAGTAGCTGCGCGTATTTGTCGCGCTCCTTCGCCCAGTCCACGCCGTTCATTGACGGCTCGAAGAAATAGTCGCGCTCCTGGCGGTACGTTTCATTGAACATCTGCTTCCATTCGGCGCGCGGATCGATTTCGGCGCGCATGCCGCCGAGATTGAGTGCGCCGTCGCCGGGTTTATGCGGGCCCGGCGCCGGAGGGCGCGGCGTCGACGATCCCGTAGGCGGTACTGCCCGCGTCGTCCCGCCGCAGCGGACCCCCTTTGGAGGCGCTGTATAGAATTTTCTTGCCATCGAACGACAACTCGAAGTTATCTGCCGCCGGCCACGAGCACCTGATCTTTGCGCTCTTTCAGGTCGTACACGTGGATCGCGAAATCTTCGCCGGGCAGCGGGCCGGAAAGGCCGGTTATCGGCAGCGGTGACGTAATAGATGAAGCCTTTGGCCGCCACGAGCGTTTGCGACGATTGCCGGGGGCATCGGGAGCGCCACGACGCGATTGCCGATGCCCTCGAGATCGATGCGGAACGGCTTTTGCTCGGCTGCCTTGGTCGCGCCAGTCTTCTTTCGGCTTCTGCCATTTTTCTGTGGCTGGTCCTTGGCCTTCGGCTTTTTCGCTCGGCTTCTTTTCGGGCGTTTCCGGGCTTTTCTTGCCCTGGCGGATTCGTCCTGAGCGGCTTCGGGGCTGGCGATCGCTGCTTCGTCGCTCTGCGGCGCGAAAGGAGACGGAGTATCGGCGCGCAGAGTGACCACGTAAACGCGCGTGGGCTTCGGATTGGAGAACTCCAGGTCGTAGACGCCCAGCACTTCGTTGTAATCGCGGTTGGAGAGGAAATAGAGGTACTTGCCGCCTGGATCGAACACCGGATTGAAGCTGTTGGTGAAGTCAGTGGTTACGGGAGTGATCTTTTTGTCGGCGAGCGAATAGAGGTTGATGACGCCGTTGCTGTTTTCGACGTTCTTCGCGTAGGCGATCCACTGGCTGTCCGGCGACCAGGAATAGTCGGTGAGGTCGAAGTACTTGCCCTGATCGATCAGCACCGGCTTCTTTTCGTTGATGTCGACGTAGAACAGGCGCAGCGATTTATCGGCGAATGCCAGTTTCTTGCTGTCGGGCGACCAGACGGGCGTGCAGGCGGAACATCGTGCCGTCGGTGGTGATGCGGACTTCCGTTGCCCGACGCCGTCCTGCGGCATCAGGTAGATCTCGTCTTCGCCGGTGCGGTCGGAGAGATAGGCGATCCATCTTGCCGTCGGGCGACCAGCCGCTCCATTCTCGCGGATCCCCGGGCGTCTGCGTGAGTTGCGAATGCTGCCTTCCTTGGCGGGCACGGTGTAGACGTCGCCGCGGGCGGTGAGGACGGCGCGCTTGCCGTCGGGCGAGATGTCGAAGGCCGTCATCATCTTGCTCGTGTTGGTCCCAGTGCGTGCGGGCGAGATCGCGGTCGCCGGGCAAGATACACGGTGACCTTGTGGGCCTTCCCGGTGGCGAGATCGAAGACGTAGAGATAGCCGCCGTTTTCGAAGACGATGGAATCGGGTCCCAGGCTGGGCCAATTCACGTCGAACTCGGTGAAGTGGGTGAGTTGGCGCATCTGCTTGGTCTTGGTGTCGTAGGCGCAGAGATTCATGCGATGTTCGGTGCCGCGATCGGAATCGAAATAGATGGTGTCGCCATGCCACATGGGAAACGTGTCGTCGCCCTGAGTAATCGCGTGATTTCCTCGTAGTGGTTGGTCTTGAAATTGTAAAGCGAGATCTTCTGCGCCATGCCGCCGGTGTAGCGCTTCCAGGTGCGGAAATTGCGGAAGATGCGGTTGTAGGCGATTTCGTTTCCGTCGGGCGAGAACGATGTCAGGCCGCCTTTATCGAACGGGCAGGCGCGCCGGAAACCCGCCATCAACGGGCACCGTGAAAGGCGGCCGAACCAGTCGTTGAACGTGTCGCGCCGGGAGAGGAACACGATGCTCTTGCCGTCCGGCATCCAGGTGAAGACTTCGTTGTTCGGTCCCATGCGTTCGGGCATGTGAACGGGTCCGGCAGGAAGGTGAGCTGCTTGGGCTCGCCGCCTTCGGAGGGGATCGTGTAGACGTTGAAATTGCCGTCGTATTGGCCGGTGAAGGCGATGGTCTTGCCGTCCGGCGAAAATTTCGGGAATATCTCCAGGCCCGGATGCGTGGTGATGCGCCGCGCGGTGCCGCCGGTGGACGGCACGAGCCAAAGGTCGCCCGCGTAGCTGAAGACGATCGTGTCCTTATAGATGTCGGGAAAGCGCATCAGGCGGCCTTCCTGCTGTTGCGCATGGGAAACACCTGCAACGGAAAATAACAGCGTAACGACAAAGACGATTGCTGACAGCACGCGGCACTGGCGGCTCATGTACCCTCCGGGCGGATATTGTATTACCGTAGACGCCCTCGGAATCAAAGAGTTAGCGAAAAATAGTCGATTTGAAGTTTTGGGGTTCTCCTGATAATTTCGTTCGCTTGTCTGAGTGGCGGCGGACCTGTTGTCTTCCGGGGGCTGGATGAAGCTGGGCGACATCGAATTTCACATTTTCTCGACCGGGCGCGTGCTGCTCGATGGCGGCGCGATGTTTGGCGTGATTCCGCGGACGCTATGGGAGAAGCAGATGGCTCCCGATGCGCGCAACCGGATCACGCTTTCGATGAATTCGCTGCTAATTCACGCCGGTGGGAAGCGCATTTTGGTTGAAACCGGCGCGGGCGACAAAATGAATCAGAAGTTCCGCGATATCTACGGCCTCGATGGGCCGCATCTCGTCGAAGGACTGCGCGGATACGGCTTGCGGCCTGAGGACATCGACATTGTGGTGAACACGCACCTGCATTTCGATCACTGCGGGGGTAACACGCGCGTCGAGAAAGACAAAGCAGTGCCGGCGTTTCCCAATGCGCGTTACGTGACGCAACGCGGCGAATTCGATCACGCCATGCACCCGAACGAGCGCGATCATGCCAGCTATTTTCCGGAGAACTTCGCACCGATCGAATCCGCGGGGCGATTCGAGCTGCTCGAGGGCGATCGGGCGATCGTCCCCGGGATGGAATTGATTCGCGTGTCGGGCCATACGGCGGATATGCAGTGCGTGAAACTGACGGGCGGAGGGAAGACGGCGTTTCTTTTTGCGGATCTTGTGCCGACCGTCGCGCACCTCCCGCTCCCGTGGATTATGGGTTACGATCTTTACCCGATGACGACGCTCGAAAACAAGAAGAGATGGATTCCCGCGGCGATTCAGGAGGGGTGGATCGCGCTTTTCGCGCACGATGCGCATGTGCCTGCGGCTTACCTCCGGGAGCGCGATGGGAAGTGGGAAGCTGAGCCGGTGGCGATTGATTAGAACGCTCGGCGCGCGGGCAAAAAACAAAAACTCACCGCAGAGGCGCAGAGGTCCCAGAGAAAACCTTGCCGTGGCGGGTGCGAGATAGGGCAAAGCCTCAGGAAACACGGAGGACACAGAGGACGGCCACAGAGGACACGGAGAAGCTTTCGATATGGCAAAGGCGCCCAAGCGAAAATCTAAGAGCGAGCCTGTAAAGATCGGTATTATCGGCGGCAGCGGCCTGTATTCGATGGCTGGGCTGACGGACGCGCGCGAAGTGCGCGTGAAAACGCCGTTTGGCGATCCTTCGGATGCGTTTATTGTGGGGACGCTGGAAGGGCGGCGCGTGGCGTTTCTGGCGCGGCACGGACGCGGGCACGTGTTTTCGCCGAGCGAGATCAATTATCGCGCAAACATCTGCGCCATGAAGATTCTGGGCGTCGAGCAGATCATTTCGGTGAGCGCGGTCGGCTCGCTGCGCGAGGATTTTGCGCCGCTGGATTTCGTGGTCCCCGATCAATTTTTCGATCGCACGAAGGGGCGCGCGGCGACGTTCTTTGGCGGCGGGATCGTGGCGCACGTCGGCTTCGACAAACCCACGTGCCCCCGGCTTTCGGCGCAGCTCGCGGCGGCCTGCGATCGCGTGGGCGTGAACATCCATCGGGGCGGGACGTACGTCTGCATGGAAGGCCCGGCGTTTTCGACGCTCTCGGAATCGCACACGTATCGCCAGCTTCGCTTCGACGTGATCGGCATGACCAACCTCACGGAGGCCAAACTCGCGCGCGAAGCGGAACTTTGCTACGCTACGTTCGCGATGGTGACGGATTACGATTGCTGGCACCCGGGGCACGATGCGGTGACCGTCGATACGATCATCGGCTATCTCACGAAGAATGCCGAGAACGCCCAGAACGCGATTCGCGAGGCCGTTCGCGCGGCGGATCAGGAAGGAAGCTGCAAGTGCCGCTCGGCGCTGGCGCATGCGATCCTCACCGACCGCAAGCGTATCCCGGCGGCGACCAAGAAGCGGCTCGCGCCCATTATCGGCAAGTATGTGTGAGGCAAACGGCTCGGATCGGCCGGCAGGAATCAGTCAGCAGGGAATTTCCCTTGGAATTTAATTTCGATCGAAACGCGGGGCTGCCGCTGCGCGCAGACCGCTGAGAGAACGGAGCGCCCTTGTCACTTCTCGTCGTCGGATCGGTTGCTTTTGACGCTATCGAAACGCCCCACGGAAAGGTGGATCGCACGCTCGGCGGAGCAGCGAGCTATTTCGCGCTGGCCGCGAGCCACTTCGCCCCCGTGCGCCTGGTGGGGATCGTCGGCGAGGATTTCACGGCCAAGGATGAGGCCGTCTTCCGCGGGCGGAAGATCGACTTGGCCGGACTCGAGCACGTGCCGGGGAAGTCGTTTTTCTGGTCGGGTCGCTATAGCCAGAATATGAACGAGCGGACCACGCTCGTTACCGAACTCAATGTTTTTGGCGCGTTCCGGCCGACGCTGCCGGAATCCTATCTCGACTCGCAGTACATTTTTCTCGGCAATATCGATCCGACGCTGCAGCATTCGGTGCTGAATCAGGTGCGGCGCAGGCCGAAAGTCGTCGGGCTCGATACGATGAACTACTGGATCGACGGCACCCCGGCGCAGCTGAAGGAGACGCTGAAGCACGTCGACATCCTCACGATCAACGACGACGAGACGCGCCAGCTGACCGGCGAGCACAATCTTTTCCGTGCCGCGAAGAGCGTGTTCAAGATGGGCCCGAAGACGCTGATCATCAAGCGCGGCGAGCACGGCGCGCTGATGGTTCACGACGGTTTTATTTTTTCGGTGCCGGCGTTTCCGCTCGAGGAAGTTCACGATCCCACCGGCGCGGGCGACACGTTTGCGGGCGGCTTCATGGGCTATTTGGCGAGCAAGGGGCGCATCAACGAGCAGACGCTGCGCTCGGCGATGGTCTACGGCTCGGTGCTGGCAAGCTTCACGGTCGAGAAATTCGGCGTGCAACGGCTGGCGAAGGTGACGCGCAAGGAGATTTCAGCGCGGGCGCGGCAATTCGCGCGGCTGACGGCGTTCAAGCTGTAGGGAGCGGGTTCCGCCGTTCCGGCGCCGAGATTTCTCAGACCTCGCCAAAGCGCCGCGCGTCGGGATCAGGCGGCATGCGGGAAGAGCCGGCGAGACGCCGGCGCTACATCGCCTGCGGGCCGCAGGCGTGGAACTGCGGGCCAAATTCAGGGCGGGAAAACCTTCCGCGGGATGGCCGAATCCAAGTTGACGGGCTGTGCGCCGGAATGCTATCACTCTTGCCTGCTCTGCAGGGGGATGTGCAAGGCGTCCGGTGTGTCTCTCGTCTCATGTTCCCGGCTGGCCGCAGCAGGCGGTGGCGGGATTCCCGTTTAAAGTTTGCCCATTGAGAGTCTCGAGGAGGGCGGATTGAAGCGTTCGTGGTGGGGCGCGCAGGCGCTGGTGGCGGGCATCGCTATTCTGCTGGGAGGTTGTGGCGGAAGCAACGCGCCGCCCTTCAACGACACGCCGGTCGTCACGAATCTGTTTCCATCCAATATCACGGCGGGCAGCGACGGCTTCACGCTCGCGATCACGGCCACAGGCATCATATCGACTGGCAAAGGCGTGACGTTCGCCTATTGGAACGGTTCGCCGCGTTCGACCACGTACAATGTCGTGACCAACCAGCTCCTGGTGACGATCCCGGCTTCCGACGTGGCCATCGCGGGTTCGGGGGAGGTCATTCTCTGGAACCCACCGCCCGGCGGGGGAATGTCGCAAGCGGCGGCGCCGTTCGCCATCGAGCCGGTGGCGAATGCCAGCCCGGCGATCACGGATGTTTCTCCGCCTGACGCGAAAGCCGGCGGCGCGGGCTTCACGGTGACGATCACCGGCACGAATTTCGCGGCGGCCGACGTGATCACATGGAATGGCATTCCGCAAACAACATCCATCAGTGGAGATACGGCTACCGCCGCGATCCCGGCGAATTACATCGCCGCGGTCGGCACCGCCAGCATCGCCGTGAGGACGCCGGCAGTCACCGTCGCGTCGCCGTCCGCTGCATTTCCCATCACTGGAGCGGACAATCCTTCGCCGACCGCCAAGTCGATCGCTCCGTCGTCGGTGACGGCCGGAGGCCCGGATTTCGAGGCGGTGCTGGACGGCAGCGGCTTCAATGCGAGCTCCGTAGCCGAATGGAACGGCATCCCGCTGGCGACGGCGGACCTGACCGGCGGGCAGATCGTCGTTCTAATTCCCGCGCAGGATACCGCCTCGGCGACCAGCGCCCAGATCACAGTGACGAACCCGGCGCCGGGCGGCGGCACCTCGGCGCAGCTGACGTTCACCGTCAACACCCAGTAGCCGACTTGTGCCGCCGGTTGCGGTTGCATCCGGCGAATCGTCGCTGCGTCCGCATCTGGACTCGCCTCGGCAAATTCCTTATTCTCGAATTCGCACATGCCACAGCCCACCAAGCCGCCCGCGCTGCGACCCGGCGACGCCATTCGCGTGTTGTCGCTCGCAAGCCCCGTGCAAGAGGATCACCTGCAAACAGGCTGCGATGAGCTGGCGCGGCTCGGGTATGTGCCGAAGGTCGATCGTACGAGCGTCCTGGCGCACGAGAGTTTTTTCGCCGGCTCGACGGCAAGCCGCCTGGCCGCGCTGAAGGAAGCCTTCGCCGATCCGGCTACGCGCGCGATTTTTTGTTCGCGCGGGGGCTATGGCTCGAACTACCTGCTCGACGGCTTAAGCGTGGCGCTCGCCGCGCCCAAGATTTTCCTGGGTTCGAGCGATATCACTTCGCTGCAGATCTTTCTGTGGCAAAAATTTCGGCTGGGTCACGTTCTACGGACCGATGGTGGCCTCGAATTTCGATCGCGGCGCGGGCGCGCCGCATGGCTACGACTGCGCCGAGCCTGATCTCGCGCTCTCACCGAGACGCGGCACGGCTGGTCGCTTGATCTTCAGGGCTCGCCAATGGGCTCGGGGCAGGCCGAGGGCATGCTGCTCGGCGGCTGCCTCACGCTTGTCGAGACGTCGCTCGGGACGCCGTGGGAGCTCGATACGCAGGGCGCCATCCTTCTGCTGGAAGACCGCGGCATGAAGCCTTATCAGGTGGATCGCGCGCTGATGCATCTCAAGCAAGCGGGAAAATTTCGCAGCGTGGCCGGCATCATCCTGGGCGATTTTCCCGATTGCGACGCCGCCTGCGGATGGAGAAACGGTGGAATCGGTCGCCGGCCGCATTCTCGCGCCGCTCGGCATGCCGATCGTGTGGGGCGCGCCCGTCGGGCACACGGCGCGATCGACGCTGACGCTGCCGCTGGGCGTTCGCGCCGAGCTTTCGAGCGCCGGACGTGGCGTGCTCAACATCCTCGAACCCGCGTGCTCGCGATGACCCAGCCGCTGGCAAGACCGCCTGTCGGCCACATTCACCTTCTCGGCATCGGCGGGATCCGCGATGGCCCCGGTTGCGGGGATGCTCGAAGGAGCGCGGCTTTCACGTCACCGGCTCCGACGTCGAACGTCTATCCGCCCGCTTCGACTCTGCTGCGCTCGCTCGGCATCACCTGGAACGAAGGCTACCGCGAGGAGAATCTCAAGCCGTCGCCCGATCTTGCCGTGATCGGCAACGCGATTTCGCGCGGCAATCCCGAGCTCGAGCGCATCCTCGATGAAAAGATTCCGTACCGCTCGATGCCGCAGATTCTCGAAGAGTATTTTATTCCGGGGCATACTTCGATTGTCGTCGCGGGAACGCACGGCAAAACCACCACCACCGCGATGCTCGCCTGGATTTTTCACGACGGCCGGCCGGCGCCCCGATTTTCTGATCGGCGGAGTGGCGCCCAATTTTGGCGACCGCAGCTACGGGCTGGGCGGCGGGGAAGAGTTCATCATCGAGGGCGATGAGTACGACACGGCCTTCTTCGACAAGGCGCCGAAATTCCTGCACTACCATCCGGACGAGCTGATCCTCACTTCGCTCGAATACGATCACGCGGATATTTATCCCGATCTCGCGTCGATCGCGCTGCAATTCCGCCGCCTGGTGAATCTGGTGCCGCGGCGCGGACGCATTTTGATCTGGGGCGAGAGCGCCGAGCTGCGCGAAGTGACCGCAAAAGCCTTTTGCCCGGTCGAGACATTCGGGCTCACGCCCGAGTGCGATTGGTGCGCGGGCGATATCCTGTGGCACGACGACGCCACCGAATTTCGCGTCGCCTATCGCGGCAGTGAAGTGACGCGCATCCGCATTCCCGTGGCCGGGCGCCACAACGTGCTCGACGCGCTGGCCGCTATTGCGCTGGCCTATGGGCGCGGCGTGGAATGCGACGCGATCGACCGCGCGCTGGCCACCTTTCAGAGCGTGCGCCGACGCATGGAGATCAAGGGCGAGGCCGGCGGCGTTCTGGTGGTCGAGGATTTCGCGCACCACCCGACGGCGATTCGCTTGACGCTCGAAGCCGCACGCACGCGCTGGCCTGGGCGCAAGATTTGGGCCGCCGTCGAGCCACGGTCGAATACCGATGCGCCGCAAGATTTTTCAGGATGCGCTGCCGGACGCGCTCTCGCTTGCGGATGCAGTGCTGTTCGGGCCCGTGAATCGCGCGCAATTGCTGGCTGAAGAGGATCGCCTTTCGCCCGAAGCCATCGCTGCGGCCGTCCGCGCGCGCGGCGCGCAGTGCCAAAGCTTTTGCTTCCGCCGAGGAAATCGCCGATCATCTCGCCGCGAACTCCACACTCGGGCGATCTCGTTCTGATCATGTCCAACGGCAGCTTCGACGGACTTACCGCGAAACTTCTGGAGAAGTTGCACGCGGCGTCCGGTGCGCGTGCATGAAGGGTCGCGGCCCGCGGATTTCGTCGCGCGCTGGCTCTGCGCGCTCATCGGCCTCTGCGGATCTGCTGATCGCGGCGCGCCCCGCAGCCGCGACGATTCAATATCGCGTTTCGCTCGACCAGCCGGATCGCCATCTCTTCAGCGTGTCGATGGCGATTCCCGTCGAGGGCAGGGAAGTCACCGTTGCAATGCCCGCATGGAACGCTCTGTATCAGCATCGCGGATTTTGCGTATCGCGTGCGCGACGTGACCGCGCTCTGCGCGCTCGGTGGATGCAATTCCAGCCAATGTGCGGAAGCTCGACAAGCAGACCTGGCAGCATCTCGCTCGCGTCGTCGTGCCAGCCCGGCGACCGCAATACCTTCGAGATACACTATTCGATCGAGTGGGACGACCCGGGACCGTTCAATTCGCAGTTCGAATGACCACCACGCATTCATCAATCTTGCCGAGATCTTGATGTACGTCCCCGACCGGCGCGCCGAGGACGTCGTCCGTCGCATTCGATCGTGTGCCTGGCGGTTGGCGAACGGCTACGGAGCTCTCGGCAGCCGGCGCCGGCGCAGCCAACGCCTACACCGCCGCGAGCTACGATGCGCTCGTCGATGCGCCCGTCGAAGCGAGCAAATTCGACGAATTCACATTCGATAGCGATGGCGCGCATTTTCGCGTGGTGGTCGATGCGGAGGGCGACTGGAATCGCGTGCAGCTCGAAGACGGCCTTAAGCGCATCACCAAATACGAATTGGAACTGATGGGCGGCCCGCCCTTCGATCCGCCACGGCGCGAATACATGTTCCTCTTTCACATCGGTCCCGACGACGAGAACGGAGGCGGCGGCATGGAGCACGCCAATTCGACCGCCATCGCGATGCAATCCGTGGATTCCGCGATTCCCATCGCCGCGCATGAATTCTTTCACGCGTGGAACGTGAAGCGCATCCGCCCGCAGAGCTCTCGAGCCGGTGGATTATACGAAAGAGCAGTACACGCGCACGCTGTGGTTTGCCGAGGGCGTCACCAGTACCTATGCGTCTTTCACGCTCGAGCGCACCAGGCTATGGACGAAGGATCAGTTCTACGAGGACCTCGCTTCGCAAATCGGCGAGCTCGAATCGCGTCCGGCGCGCCGATGGCAGAGCGCCGAGGAATCGAGCCTCGACGCGTGGTTTGAGAAGTACGACGGCTACAACGAGGCGGATCGCAGTATTTCGTATTACAACAAAGGGCAGATCCTCGGCGTGCTGCTCGATCTCGCGATTCGCGATGCGACCGACAATCACAAATCGCTCGATGACGTCTTTCGCCTCATGAACGCCCAATACGCGCAGCAGAGCAGGTGCTACAACGACGACGAGGGCATTCGCGCCGCCGTCGAGGAAGTCGCCGGAAAGAGCTTTCAGGATTTTTTCCGCCGCTACGTTTCCGGCACCGACGAAATTCCCTTTAACGATTTCCTCGGCATCGCCGGCCTGCAGGTGAAAGCCGCGGCTTCGGACCAGCAAAGCCTTGGCGCGCAGCTCGGCCCGATGTATGTCATCACCGAAATCGACCATCCGTCCGAACGCCAGCACCGCATTCGCGAAGGCATCCTGCACGGCGTTACCGATTAACGTGGCGGCCGCCGTGCGCACACTCGTCGCCGGATTCCTCACTTGCTTGGCGGTCTTGCTCGGGTTGCCGTTCCTGATCGTGTGGACGTGGATGACGGGCAATCCCGATTTCATGTACCGCGTGTCGATGAACTTCTGCCGCTTCACAATTCGCCTGATTGGAATCCGCGTGCGGGTCGAAGGAATCGAAAATGTCCCGTCCGTCGCATGCATTTTCGCGGCGAACCACGCCTCGAATCTCGATGGCGTGATCCTGCTGCCCGCGATCCCGCGCCGGATTTCACTGTTCGCCAAGAGGGAACTGTTTCGGCTGCCGGTGCTGGGCCTGGGAATGCGGCTCGCGGGATTTGTCGCCGTGGATCGCCTCGGGAAGAAGGCCGCGGCCGGCGTGGCGACGGCCGCGAGCACCTTAAAGGAAGGGCTTTCTGTTTTTATTTTTCCCGAGGGAACTCGCAGCCCGGACGGCCGGCTGCAGCCTTTCAAGAAAGGCGCGTTTGCGATGGCGATTGAAGCTGGGGCGCCGATTGTACCCGTGGCGATTGCAGGCACCTACCGCCTGCTCCCGCGCGACAAGTGGATCGTTCGTCCTGGCGACGTTGTGGTGCGGTTTGGCCCCGCCGTCGATACCGGGGCGTACACAACGAAAGAGCGCGGGGAGCTGCTGGCCCGCGTCGAGTCACTCATCGCCGCCAGCCTGCCGCCGGATCAAAAGCCGATCCAGCCGCCGGCGCTCGATCGCGGCACGCCCTGATATACTCGCCTCCGTGTCCGCGAGGCTCATTCACGAAATCATTCCCGTTGGCCTGTTGCATTGTAACTGCTCGATCCTGGGCGATCCGGAAACGCACGAAGCCATCGTTGTCGATCCGGGCGATGACGTGGACCGCATCCTCGAAATCCTCCGCCGCCATCAGCTGAAAGTGCTGGCGATCGTCAGCACTCACACGCACATCGACCATGTGGGCGGGCTCGCGCAGCTTCATCGCGCGACCGGCGCGCCGGTGCTTTTCCACGAGGCCGATCTGCCACTCTATCGCAGCCTCGACGAGCAGGCACAGTGGCTCGGCGTCCCCACGCCGGAGACAATGCGCATCCAGGATTTCGTGAAAGAGGGCGACACGCTGCGCTGGGGCGGCTTCGGGGCACATGTCCTGCACACGCCGGGGCATACGCCCGGCAGCATCAGCCTCGTCGTCGAGCCTACATCAGCGCAGACGCAGGCCGTGACGGCGGCAACGCGCGCGAAGCCCGGCCGCTCGCCGGGGGCGGAGGCCGGCCCTGGGGTCCTCATCGCCGGCGACACGCTCTTTCAGGGCAGCATCGGCCGCACCGATCTTCCCGGCGGCTCGTTTCCGCAAATCCTGAGCTCGATCCGCGAAAAGCTGCTTGTGCTGCCCGACGACATGATCGTCTTCCCCGGCCACGGCGATACGACCACGATTGGCGAAGAGCGCGACCAGAATCCCTTTCTTCGTTGAGGCTACTCAGTCTTTAAGCCTGCCAGGCCCTAGTTACCTGAAAGCCCATCCTCGCGGAACTTCGGCCGCACGCGCCGCCCTGGCCGGTGCACAATCGCAGCCGTGGACTCAACCCTGCCGGTAAATCCAGCGCGCAGCTGGACGAGGCTCGACGGCGTCGATCTGCTGCGATCGCTGGCGATATTTTTCGTGTTGATGAACCACGTCAACATGCGGCTGATGTCCGCGAAAGTGCCTTATACGGCCGGGTTGCCGCGCGAGCTCGTGGGCGCGCTGATTTGGAACGCGCAGTATGGCGTGCAGATTTTCTTCGCCGTTTCGGGATTTCTGATTACGTCGACGGCATTGCGGCGATGGGGAGCGCTTTCGCGCGTCAGCGTGCGCGATTTCTACATTCTTCGCTTCGCGCGCATCGCGCCGTTGCTTCTCTCGTTGCTGGCTGTGCTCAGCATTCTCCATGCGGCGAATATCCACGATTTCGTCATCCCGGCAACGAGAGCGAGCCTCGGGCGGGCGCTATTCGCCGCGCTCACCTTCCATGTGAACGTGCTGGAGGCGCGGCACGGATACTTGCCAGGCAACTGGGATGTGCTCTGGTCGCTGTCGGTCGAGGAGATGTTCTATTTGTTCTTTCCGCTCGTCTGCGTTGTGCTCCGCCGGACGAAATGGCTGGTCGCGTTTCTGTTCATCTTCGTTGTTCTGGGACCATTTGCGCGCACGGTTTGGTCACAGGGTAATCCGGTTTGGCAGGAATACTCCTATCTGGGCGGAATGGATGCGATCGCGCTGGGATGCCTCACCGCGCTTTTCGTGGCACGGGGCCGTCGCTTCGCTCGTCCGGCACTCTGGACGATAGGCGGCGCGGGCGTTGCGTTCCTGGCGTTTGTCCTCGCTCACCCGTTTTGGGTGCATGCCATGCAATATCCTCGGAACGGCCTGGATATGACCGTCATCGCTGTGGGCACATGCATGGTGATCGTCGCCGCCGCTGAGACGCGATGGCGAAGCCCGCGCGTGCTGGCTCCGTTTCTGCTGCTGGGCCGGCGCAGCTACGAGATTTATCTCACGCACATGTTCGTCGTTTTCGCCCTGCTGCACTTCTTTCTCGCGGCGGGCAAGCCGATGATTGGCGTGCCACCATTCTTTCTCGGCGTGATTTTCCTCGCGGCTGTGTTGGGAGAACTTGTGGCGCGATTCTATTCGGAGCCGATGAATCGCTGGCTGCGCAAGCGGTGGGGAGATGGCCCCGAAAAACTCGGCTCCGTGGTCGACGCCCCGAAAGACGCGTTGCCGGCCGAAGCCAGCAAAGCCGTCTAGCGCGCTTTGCGCACCGAATGGTATCTTTCGCGTTCATCTTTGCGATTTTGCGGTTCGCCACGGAGGGTCACACCATGCACATTCTCGCCATCCTCAAAAGCTTTCGCATAACGAGCGCCGCATCGGCATTTCTTGCGCCATTGCTCGCGCTCGGGCTGCTACTGCCCATGACCGCGCAGGCGCAGCCGCCCGACAAAGCCACGAAAAAGAGCGACGCATCGCTCGAGGCCCGCATCCAGCGCCTTGAAGATATCGAGGAGATTCGGGTCCTGCTGACGGACTACGGGCGATTCCTCGATGCCCACGATCTGGTCTCTTATTCGCACCTTTTCGCCAAAGAAGGCGAGTGGGTCGGCGGCTTTGGCTCGGCCAAGGGCCCTGCGGGCGTTCAGGCGCTCATGGAAAAGAATCTCGGCCCCGGCCCGGCGCGCAAGCCCGGTTCGACCTTCCACATCCTGACGAATTTCATCATCGACGTGCACGGCGACACCGCAACTGCATGGTCCCGTTGGGTTTTTGTCACGACCGGCGCCGACAATCGGCCCACGCCGGCAATGGGCGGCCACTACGACGACACCCTCGTCCTCGAGAACGGTCACTGGAAGTTCGAGCGCAGGGTGGCCGTCAACGACATTCCGCAGTCCGGCCCGCCGCCCGCGACGCCGCCAAAATGACCGCATATGACCGAAGGGACGACCTAGTTCTAGGACCATCTATTGCGGGCCTTGGAACACAACGCTTGGCCTTCGCTTTACTCCCCATGCAGCACGCTGGATAATCACGCCGTCGCAGATTGCTATCGGCAGAGCGGCTTGCATGATCGCCGGCTCCGGAATTAGAGTTTCAAATGGGTACAGTGCGCTTTTCGGTTTATACTTAAAGTATTGCCGACGGGCAGCGGGCCCCATGCAACATGTCGAGTTCCAGATCGCAGCCGCTCAGGGCCAGATTCTCTCGCAGTTCCGATTGGCCGAATTCCGCGGCGCGTGACATTGCGGAGTGATTGAAATATGAGACGTTCCGACTTGGTTCGAAATGCAGGGAAGGGGAAGACCGTGCGCACATCCCAAATTGTATTCGGCGAACGGCAGCATCTGCTGCGCGTGCTCGATTCTGTGGAGCACAGCGCTTTGCCGGCATCGCGCCTCGATCAGGAGCGGCGCGTGATCGAGCAACTGATCCATGCGCGCACACAGGAACTCAACCACATCAATCCAGGCTGGGACGAAAAGGTTGGCACCGTGCTCAGCTCTGAGGTGAAGCCGGATGCGCTCGACCAGCTCTCGCGCCAGGCGCCCAAGGAAGATTACTACCTCCTGCGCTTGATCAGCGAGCACCCGAAAGTGACGGCGAAGACGCTCGGCCGGCTTTCGCACCATCCGTATTCGGCGATCCGCGAGAATATCGCGCGTCATCCCAATAGCGACGCTTCCACGCTTTCCCGGCTCAGCCGCGACCGCTCGCAGCCGCTCTGGTATCTCGTTGCGTTCAACCCCAATGCGCCGGCGCCGCTGCGCAAGAAGCTGCAGGAGCGCATGCGCCGCCTCGGCGAAAAAACGGCTACTCAGTAAGCATTCGATCGCAGTTCTCGAGCGCTACCGACCCGCAGCTTCGAAATCTCCATGGTGTTCATGGATGCGTCGGACGGAAGGGTGCGACCGGAACAGCGATGTTTGGCGGGCGGTAGACGTAGCCGATCACCGCGTTGGCGCTGACGGGCATGCCATCGAACCTGGCCGGCTCGAAGGTCCATTTCTTTGCCGCGTCGACGGATGTTTTCACCAGGTATGCTCCCCACACGGGCGCAAGGTGCCTCACGCGGCCGCTGTGGCTGATATGGGCATCCAGTATCACCGAACCCTGCGCCGCGCTATTCAACGGATAGTTCGCCCACGAGGCGGTTGTCGTTTTCGGCGGCAGAAACCCATTCGCCTTCGGTGAAAGGGTTTTCAACTCCGTGCCAAGTGCGGGAGTCTCGGTGCCGGCGAGCCGGTAATCGCTCGGATTGAAGACGACGCTGACAGTGATGATCGAATCGACTCCCTTGCCGTCGAGCCTTGCGGGATTGAAGGTCCACTTCTGGATCGAGAGCAGGACGGGCGAAGTGAGCGACGGAACGTCGCGCAGAACATCCGTGTTCTTGATCTTTCCCGCGCCGTCCAAATTAACCGCAATTACTACAACCCCTGCCGCGCCACTATTGATCGGGTAGGTGATGCCGGATGCCGTCGACAATTCCGGCGCGGCGAATTTCGGTTGCTTGTCTGGAGCGGAGAGCGCAGACCTCGCCGAAACGACCGATATTCCGGCCAGAACTAAGAGCGCGAAGAACGCCCAAAATCGAGAGCGATGTTTCATCTATGAACCCGACACGGAGCCTGCCTCATTTCAACACTTCCAAAATACACTTATTGGATTCCTGAAACAGGGTAGTAGTGGCAACAAAACTCACGAATACGCACAGCGACCGGTTACCGAGAAGCTGGCAGAGCGAGTTTCGAGATGATCTCCCGGACGTAGTTCCGCGTTTCGGGGAAGGGCGGCACGCCGCCGTAGCGGTCGACCATTTCGGGCCCGGCGTTGTAGGCCGCGAGCGCTAGAGTGAGATTTCCGCTGTACCGCGTGAGCAGATCCTTGAGGTAGTGCGTGCCGGCGTCGATATTCTGCGCGGGATCGAAGATGTTGGCCACGCCGTAGCGCGCCGCGGTCTCGCGCAACAGTTGCATCAGGCCCAAAGCCCGTTTTCGCGAGACGGCTTTGGCATCGAAATTCGATTCGGCCTCGATCACCTGGGCGATGAGCTTTTCATCGACGCCATGCTTCTGCGCTGCGGCGTGAATCAGCTTGGCGTAGCGGACGCCGAAATCGGCATCCGGCGCCGGCGGGGCGGGGAACTGATCCTCCGGTTCGACGTCGATCAATTGCTCCACGGGAATTTCAACCGTCCCGCCCTGCACGGTGAGTTCGATGCGGTCGCCCTGTTGCACGTAACCGGTGATATGGAGCCGCATCCCGTTTCGCAGGACGGCATAATCGGCGCGAGCCGCCGGCGCGGCAATCACCGTAGTGACGCCGGCCAGCAGCATCGCGCCGAGAATGGCCGTCGATTTCATCTCGCTAGTTGGCCGCCGCTATTTGTGTCCCGACTGGCCCGGAGGATTTGCGGGCGGCCGCTGGCGGCTCGCCGGGGGAACGATTCCATTGTCGCGCAGATATTCGACCATCTGGCCGTAGTGGTCCATCGAGTGTGCACAATCGAAAACCACGATCGCGGCGGGTGTTGGCAAGAACGGGATTGGAGGTTTTTGCATCGGGACAAAAGCATTGTCGGCGTTGATGGTAGCAATGGCCTTGTGTCCGAGCGCGAAGGAGTCTTTCAGGTACTGCATGATCTCGGCCTTCGTTTTCACCGAATCCGGCCCGTTCTCGGCTTCGAATTGCGAAGCTGGCGTGGCCGCCGGCTGCCCGAGGATACCGCCGAAGAAGCGGTTATTCGTGGTCGCGATATGTTTCACTTCCTGGGCGAAGGTGCGCACACCTGCAAAGTTTCCGTTCGTTGGCGCGAAGGAGTATTTGTCTTCCGGCATGGCGTCGGCCAGGCCGGTTATCTCGTGTTCCTCGATCGAAAGCTGCGTATCCAGCACAGACGTGATCGTCGCCGGCTTTGTCGACATCGGCGGGCCCTGCTGCGCTCTTGTTGCCGTTCCGGTCAGCAATCCTGCCGTACACAACAGTCCACTCGCAATCACCGTGAGAACCTTCATCTCATTCCCCCTTTTTCAGGCAGCCCATCCCGCTGCCGTTCAACGCATAAGATCGAATGGCGGCTGCCACGCCGCAGTCGTCGTTCGAGAGGGTAACGCGCCAGCCGAGCGATTTCAACTCGGTCACGGCGTTGCCCATCACGATGGGCATCCCGGCGAACTCCAGCATTTCGCGATCGTTCCAATTGTCGCCGATGGCCATTACTTCGTCGGGCGCAATCCCGCGATGCCTGGTCCATTCGGCGAGCGCCGCGCCCTTCGTCACGCCGCGCCGGAGCACATCGAGCATGGACATCCCGCGTTCTTCGTATTCGGTCAAGGCCAGGGTGTACTCATGGCGGTATTCGTGGGCTTCGAGCGTCCGCTGCGCCGCGCGTATCATTTCGCATTCGCCGATGAACATGATCTCCACGGGATCTTCCGTCTCGAGGCACGCCGCGAGGGGCGCTACCTCCGCCACCTGGTGCCTGTGCCGCCGGAGGTAGGGACCCATGAATGGCCCGTCCCAGTCGATTCGCTCGAAGATCACTTGCCGCTCGGCTGGGCGGTCGAAAATCACGCCCTGGTACGGGCGGAACTCGCTGGTCGCTTCAATCACGCGCCGTGCCGTCTCGACCGGCAGCAGGGAACGCAAATGCGTCTCGCCGGAGCCTGATTTCACCAGCGCGCCGTTGCTGACAATCAGATGGGCGTCGCACGGCAACTTCTGGGCGATCCTTCGCGCGGGATCGAACCTTCGGCCGGTCACGATCACGATTTCGATGCCTCGCTCGGCCGCTTCCCTGATCGCCAGCGCATTCGCTTCGGGGAGCTCGCCGCGGCTATCGAGCAGCGTTCCATCGATGTCGGTTGCAATGAGCCGAATGGGCAAACAAGAACCTCCACAAAAGGCTAGCATCCGATGCGGACAATTGAAAGGGCGCGGGCAATGGCTCTTAACAGTCCAATTTGGAGCAGTTTAGGCGCCGCCGGCGACGGCGCGAAGCGGATCGCATCTAAGGTATTTTACCCGGTATGAATCGGTTAACTACCGGATTGAGGCATCGCAGCACAGCCGATACTCTCCTCTTACTACACGACGAACGGGAGCTTTGCCGGTCGTGAAGTGCAACGTCGAGCGGGGACCGATCGCACACCCCGAGACCTTCTTTCCCTTCTCGACGATTTTAGACGACCGGCGGGCTCCTGCCCCTCCTTCCGATTTCGTTCTGCGTAATCGAATTCCGCCTCAACGCCCGAGCCGAATCACGATTGGCTGCCGTGGACCCGTTTGTTAGAATGAAAACCTTGGTGGGCGGCTAGCTCAGTTGGGAGAGCATCGCGTTCGCAACGCGTTTCTAACCGCCCACAACGTCCACCAAACATTCCACTTACTGACCGACCTGCTGAGAAGCAAACGGATTATCCGTCCGTTATTGTTCGCCAGTGTCCGACGAGCGTCCGCTGATGTTCGTTGATGCCTAGGAAAACTAGAAAACACCGACACACCCCCAGCGACGCGCCCCGCAGAGAGTCGCCCCCAAGGGTTCCGTTTTCCTCTTTTTCCTGAAATATTCTTGGGGTGAACCTTACCCCTACATCCTTTCGCCTTTCGTTGACGCGGCGCTCGCTCGGACGCTTCGCACAAACAGTGATGCCGTCGTTTGAAATCGCGTCCTGTCATCGGCTCATCATCGAGTATTTAGAATCCCTCCTCTCCGGGAAGATCAAGAAACTCGCCATCATTGCGCCACCGAGGCATGGGAAATCCCTGCTCGGCTCGGCGATGGCGCCGGCGTTCGCGCTCGGAAAGAATCCGCGCGAGACGGTCATCACGATTAGCTACGGCTCGGACTTGTCGGAAGGATGGGGCAGGCGAGTCCGGAATATTCTCGGTGATCCTGCGTTTCGCGAAATCTTTCCAGCTTGCCAGCTCTCTCCCGATAGCGCAGCTGTGTATCGGTTCTCGACGACGGCGGGCGGTGAATATTCCGCCGTTGGCAGAGGCGGTCCGGTCACAGGTCGCGGGGCGAGCCTGCTTATCTTGGACGATCTCATCAAAGACTCATCCGAAGCGAATTCCGACGTCATTTGTCGTGGCATCGTCGATTGGCTTCAGAATGTTGCCTTTACTCGGCTGACTCCTGGCGGGCGCACACTTGCGATCGCGACCCGATGGAGCGAGCGCGATCCGATGGGCTGGATTTTGCAACAGAACGGATGGACGGTCCTGCATCTGCCGGCGTTTGCTGAGACGCTTGCAGATCCTTTGGGACGTGAGCTCGGGCGAGGCTCTCTGGCCGTCGCATTATCCCGTCGAAGCTCTCGAACAGATCAAGTGCGACATCGGAAGCCGCAACTTCGAATGTCTCTATCAGGGAAACACTTGCGTCGCCGCGGGATTGATCTTCAAGCGTGATTGGTTCCAACGCTACACCGCGCGCCCTGAGAAGTTCACGAAGATCATTCAATCTTGGGATACGTCGTTCAAGACTGGCGCGACGAATGACTATAGCGTGGGACTCACGATCGGTGAGACGCAGACCGGTTTCTATTTACTCTCGCTTGTCCGTGGGAAGTGGGCATTCCCCGAGCTAAAGCGCCAGGTCGCACTACAGGCTGATATGTGGAAGCCCGATGAGATTTTGGTCGAGGACCGCGCGTCCGGTCAGTCGCTCATTCAGGAACTCAAGATTTCTACGACGTATCCGGTCATTGCCATCGCTGTTGACCGTGACAAAGAAACGCGCGCGAGTGCCACGACCGGCTATTTCGAGTCCTCGCGCGTCCTGTTCCCGGCTGATGCGCCGTGGCTCGCCGATCTTGAGGACGAGCTCGCATCCTTCCCGAATGGATTGAACGACGACCAGGTGGACGCGCTGACGCAAGCGCTTAACAGGCTCCGCGGCTCTGCCGACGATCTGGGACTCGTGACCTGGATGAAAGACCACGGTATGGCTTGGCTTGTGGGCTCATCCAAACCCAAGCCGGTGCCGGCGAACGTGCAGATGCCGTCGCCGAACATTTGTAGTCATAAGGCGAAATGCCGGAACTTTTCCCCGCAGTCCATTCCTGGCGGCACTCGATGCCAGAACTGTGGGTTCGAGTTTTCCTACCGGAGCCCTCAGGCAGATGCCTCTGCAAAACGCCGAATCCCGAACTGCACATTCGGCTCAACCAATACACGCACTGCAACGGCTGTGCGCAGGATTGGGTTGCTGATGGCGTGACTCTGAGAGAACCGGCGCGCAACTTCCGTCGAAACTTGGGCACGACCAACTTCAGTTCCTATTCTGGAAATCCTTCTCAATGGTGATCGCGCTTGAGGCGGGCGAGCAGGTAGGCGTATTGCCGGTCGGAGCCTGATAACCTTGTATATTATCAAAGGTTATTGAGGACACTGCTTCCTTCTTCGGTCGCCCTCCTTCTTTCTTCTTCGCCCTATCAATCGCGTCCGTGAATGTGAAGCAGTAGCAGACTCACACTGGATGTCCAATCGGTTAATCCCCCCCCAAGATTTCTCGGATTTTTCTATCATCGGTATATTTGTGCGGCTAGGTTCGTCTTGAGGTGAAAAACATGGACGATCCAAATGGAATGATCTTGGCGATGTACGGCACATCCGATCTGGGCTTGAACGATGAAGCCGAGGAGCGCGGCTGGCTCGAGAAACAGGAAACCGCGATGAGCGGTCCGTTCGGGATTGCCGTGCCACGTCCTGAACGATTGGTGCGGAGCGAAGAGGCTGAGGAGGAAGAATTTGCATCGGATATTGCACTACTCGCAAAACAGAACCGAAGTTTGCCTCCGGAATATCGCCCGTCGGCGTTCGACGGACTGCGATCCGACCGCGACGAGTTCTTCGCGGAACTGGCGAAGTCGTCTTCGCAGCAACTCGTTGGAACCGATTGGGACGAACCGATCGAAACGGCTCCGCTCGGAAAGCGGACGAAGGAAAAGCTGACCTACAAAACGCGAATCGACGCGGATGGATTCGAATGGATCGAAGGCTTCGACGCGGCCGGCGAGATGCAAACCGCAGTCGTTGTGTAAAGGAGAACGCGAATGAGAATGAAAGAAGCGCTAGCTGAGGCATACCAAGGTCACGCGGCAGTGCACAAGTCTGTAGGGCAAAAACACGAAGCGCTCGCACGCGAGCACGCTAACGCCGAGGAATGCCACGAAGGGCTTGCCGAGTGCATGGGCAAGGCGACGGGCGGTGATGTTTTCTCGAAAGCGGCAAAACATCACGAAGACCTTGCAAACCACCACGGTCTGATGTCAGAGCACCACGCGGCGCTCGCCAAGTTTCACGGTGACGCCAGCGATACGTGCAGCGGTTTCGCGGCGGATTGCGAAAAGGCGAACGCCGCCGACCTTCGCAAACTTCAGCCCGACCATATTTCGTCGATCATTCCGAGCGACGTTCCAAGTACGGGATTCGGCATTTTCGCCGTGCCGCGTCGTGGGCAGCCCACGCCGACCGTCAACAAGGCAGCAGTAGCGCTCGAGTTCCAGCACCTGATGGGCGACAACGACGACGACTAATCTTGTGGCATCGATCCTTTCTGGCGGCGTGCTTCGGTTGGGCAAGAGGGAGGGAGGAATAACGGTGCCATTGATTCGACAATCGGGAATCCTGCGCGCGCAGAAACAGAAAGCACGCGAAGAAACGAACACGCAAATCTTCGCGAGATTGGAAGCTGGCGAATCGCGGGCGACAGTTGGCAGGGATTTTGGTTTGTCAGCAGCCGCGCTTTCACAATTGTTGTGGCGTGCCAGGCGCGCGAGGAAAAAGAAAAACGGGGAGTCATGCCTTTAAAAAAACTCGATGTCGCGGCGCGAGACAAGATCCTCCAGCTCTTGGAAACTGGACTGCCTGTGTCGGCGATCGCGTTGCGATTTGGGGTTTCGACGAAGACGATTCGTGAAACGAGGCTGAATGCAAAAAAAGCCAAGCGGGTCGGCAACGGGGAGCGGAGAGACATCAGAGACATGAATAGTTTTTTTGCCAGAAAGGAAATCATCCGATTACTGACCGCAGCCGAAACAAAAATACGATCGCATCTTCTCGTGACGCCCGAGCGCGAGGCTTTACTCAAAGCCAATACGACAGCAGAAAAGTTCGCCAAGCTGATTGAATTCCGCAAGTTCGTGAGCCGCGAGTTCGACCGGCTGCTTGGGGATGGGGACGAAATGAGCAAATTGAGAGACGAGGCGAAAAACTGGAGCGGGAGAGAGACACGTGAGCCGCACCAGCAGGAGGCAACGTGGTAAACATCAGCTCGATCTTCGATTCAGCGACAAGAAGAGAGTTTTTGATTTTGTACCGTTAAGCATGCGGTGCAAAGCGCGGGGAAAACGAGTGTCTACCTTGTCATCACAACTCGGGCTTCGGGACCGCCGGACACCGGATGCCAGCCTGAAGCCTTCCTGCGCGAATCCTAACAGAACGCGCAGAACAAGCGAATGCGAAATCTGTGCCGACAGCGTGATGACGGCGACCGTTGAGCACATGCTCCGGCGCGGGTCGGAACGGGCGGAAGAACGCCGCGCGCAATCCGTCGTCGCGCGTCGCGCCCGCCGCGAAGCGATCGGACTGCTGGCACTCACAGCAAACGATGAGGATGTGCATCGGATCGGCAAGGAAATCATCATTACTGCTCGCGACCGCGAGTCCCTGGAGAAGATAACCGACCATCGGCAGTTGGAAGCAATAATTGCGTTCCGCTCGAAAGTCCGCGCTTGTTTCGATTCGCTCGCCGCCGACCGAGATGCGATCGCCCGTATCCGCGCCGACGCGGAGAAAAGCCGCGAGAGCCAAAGACTCCGCTTCGCCGCCGTCGCCGCACGAGAGAAAGAAATACGGGCGCGAGAAAAAGAAGCCGAACGTGAGGAGGAGATTGCCTACCTATGATGGGCGGCAAAAAAGCGGGAGTCCAAATGAACATTATGGCGGTCTTCGACGAATCTATTTGCAGGGCTGTGGTCGTACTCGGTCGCGACGGCTCGGTTGTGTCGCCGGAAGATGCCGCGTTGTTCGTTGCGGGGCGCCTGATCGAGCCGATTAAGGAAAGAGCGGAACAGTTGCTCAACAACAAGGAACCATCATGACCACCATCGCGCAAGCGCGGCGGAAAGAGCGCGACCGCGAGTTGCACGCGCAATTCGAAAGCTGGGTCGAAACCGTCCGCAGAGGCAGGGCATGGAATTATTGCAATCTCCATCAGGGCTTATTCAAGGTCACGCGCGTCGCGCACGAAGCTTTGATCCTTTCGTGTGGATGCAGGAAACGGGCTGCCACGTTCGAAGCCAAGGAGGCAACACAATGAGCGAAACAGCGAGCACATCATTCAGTCTTGGGCAGCCAGGGGATTCGGTCGTCGTGCCCAACAGCACATTTCAGTCGAGCGGCAATCTGGCCGTCAGCTACAAGATCGCCGGCTCGGCTGTCGTCACGGTCCAGGGATTGACTGGAACCAACACGTCCACGTCTGATTGGGGTCATCAGGCGGACGAAGGCGGCGTGCTGTTAGACACGTACGACGGCGTAAGCGTTAGCAACCGCAGTGTTGCCGTCTCTGCCTTGTTCAACGCGTTTCGCGTCACGTGGGTTTCTGGCGCAACGAGCGTGAGCGGGTCGCTTTCGAGCAATGGGACGGGCGCCGCCTTCTCGTCTTCAAATCTACCAGCAATCCAGACATATAGTGCTTGAACTTGCAGGGCAGGAAATCCCAACTTCGGGAAAGGTGCGTCTACTATCTTTGACAATGTACAAGATAGCGATAAAGCACCGACGGGCAATACGCAAGCCGCCGCGCTGCGCCGATCATTTAACGCGACCCACCACGACGGAGACCGATTCGCCAGGACTGGCGACCGACGGAGCCTGTAGAACGTGCCAAATGCCAGGGCTGGCAAACTCATCGAGCATAACCGCGAACGCAACAGATGCCGATTTCTTGAATCGGACTTCGAAAGTGCCGCTCGCATCCGTGTAGGCGACCACATCCCCCACTTTCACAGCCGCGCCCTCGACGGGATTCCCTTTCGCATCGAGCACTTGTCCACTGACAACGTACTTGGCTTTTGAAATCCAGCTGACATCGTGTCCGCGCGGCGACGCGGGCTCGCCGATGAAATCCTGACCTGATACCGCGTAGAGATAGACCCGCTCCGAAGAATTGACCGACGCGCCGAGATTGACGCTCCCGTTTGAAATGTGGACGACAAGTTGCGCGACGGTCGCCTGTTCGAAACGCGACGTCGCGACGTTGTAAAGAATCTGCTGCCCTATCGATGCTGAGAATCTATTGCTGTGATAACCGCCACCAAGCGCGAACGAACTATGTCCCGCGTTCGATGACCAGCTTTGCGATAGCGACCAACGCTGTAGCATCTCGGTGCTCGTCGTGAGAAATAGCGGAGGCTGGCGCGGTTCAAGCGCTACCGATTCGCGGACGGCGAGAAAATCAAACGGTCGAACGGCGCCGCCAAAACTCTCGCCGAATCCTTGGGCACCGTGAAATCCTGTTCGGTAGGCGTCGAAGCGTCCCACGGCAGCGCTTGCGGCGGTTCGTTTCACTATCGCGTGCGTGGAACCCAGCACATAAGTGGAATGGCTCGCTAGGAAAAAGAAGTGTTGAAACGGTCGATAGGAAACCTGTGCTTGTAGCTGTCTTGCGTTCTCTAAATAGCCGACCGTCCCTGTCGCCGTCAGTCCGCGCCAGTCGAGCGTGCCAGATTCAAGCGCCGTGTACCGATGCCCTTGGACGACTTCGAGCGTTGATAGCTTGACGTGCTGAAACCCGCGTTCGTAGAACACGCCCGCGCCCGCCGTCGCACCGCCGAATGTCGAAGCAAACGGAGCCTCAAAGTAATCTCCAATCGCACCGACGAAAAACGCCAACTTCGAAGTGTCGGTGTGACGTTCGAAGGAAACGCCGCGCTCCGCTACTCCGAGTCCTGATAAACCGCTTGTGAACGAAAACTGAGAGTCGCCGAGCGTCACGTCCCATCCGCGCCACGGATGAAACCACGACGCGGAGAAACGCACAGTACCATCTGTGACATGTTCCCACGCTTGCGGTGATGGTCGAATCGGGTAGATACACGATGGTGCTCCCGCCAGCTATTCCTTGAAGAGTTGAAGTCCCTGCGGAAATTTGGAAAACCTGCGCGTGAGCGATCGGCGAACACACGAGCGCAAACATCAAGATTGACAATGTACAACTTAATCTCACAGACCATCCGCTTTGCGCACACTCGCGCGGCATCCCTTCGCGGTTTCGCAAACGTAGACGCCACTGACCAGCAAGATCTTCGTCTGAATTCCGTTCCTGGTATGACCGGCACTCATCAACGCGCCGAGCCCCACCACGCAAGGCAAGCTATCGCACGTTATCCGATAGCTGAGTCGTGCGGCTGGCGCGGGGGAATCCGTGCCGACGTTTCCGATAACGCGACGTGCACGAACGTACCGAGTGCCGAGAAGATAGGCTTTTTCGTCATCGGATCGAACGCGACCGCATAGGGCGCGATGGTGACGGCGAGCGGTACGACGCCGTTATTGGTTACGGTGAATGTGCCGACGCATTTCTTCGCACTGCATTCTGCGGTTAATGGACTGATGCTCTGGCTCTGTGCAATCGAAGCGAATATCAAGAAGAGAAGGGCGAAGGCGATCAAGGCAAGTATCCGCATTGGGCTTTTCCTTTCGAAGTGAGAAACGGGAACGGCTCATCCTGACCCTCCGTCAAGAAACCGTTCCCGTCCCCGGTTGTTTTTACATTGTGGGTTGCCCTTTCTACATCGCGGCGCCGACGAACAACAAAATGCCACTGTACTGGTCGGGCGGCGCGCTGTAGCCTGGCGCGATTCTGATTTCAAAGGGCGCCGTATTTGTTCCGGTTAAGTTGGAACCGCTGATCGCGATCTGCTGGATGGTCCCGCAGGATGTCAGATAACCATTTTCGGCAAAATACGACCCTCCAGGAGGCGCCCCGTTACACGGTCCCTCCGAGCCGATACCCTGTCCCCAAACTTCGGATGACGGAATCGTATTCCCGGACAGTCCCGACAAAGCGGTTTGCGAATTAAACGTTGCCATGGTCATTACGCTTGACCTGCCGGATGCGAGCGCCCAACTGGCGGTCAAATGTACGGCTTGCTGCGATTGCGTTAGCACGAGCGAGGTTGTGTCCACCGATAACGTGAGGCTCTCGCCAACGCTATAGCTGACCGTTGTGCTGATGGTTGGTGCTAGGACAGCTTGTGCCGACGCCATGCTCGCGAAAATCAGAAGCATTGCGGCTAGCGACAACGCTTGCCACTTCTGTCTACGTGTCATTGATTTTGCCTTCTACTTCTCCGCCGCGTATTGGGTCGAGCTCTACGCTGGCGGAGTTGTTGCCCTGGGGGAAAAGGTGATTGCCAACTCAACCGTCGGAGACTTCGGCAAAAGGGATTTTGGCGCGGATGACAGGCAGCACAATGCGCAGCGCGGTTTCGCATCGTCCGAGCTCTTCCGCCGCTGCCTCTATCAATGTCGTCCAGTCGCGGGTGACGCCTTCATGCGTCATGGCAGGATTCCGCCCTGGCGACGAGCGATATAGCCGACCAAAAGGACGAAGACGGCGAAGAGAACGAGATACGCGGCGACGTGATGCCCGGAGAGAAAAAGGCGCAGAGAGACGACAAAAAACGCCGGATAGATAATCAGGACGACGGCAAGGGATGGGACTCGCACGCACGCCTCCACAGGAAAAAAGTGGAAGCGGAACGTAGCGCGCGCTTGAACAGACAGCGCCGATACTGGAGAATGCTGCCAGCCGCGGCGTTGTTTACCCAACGTTGCGGTCAGGGGCGTTGCCGTGTTTAGAGCACGTCAACGTCCCGCTTCAACCTCCATATACGCCAAGACAGGGTTGCAAGTCAATAAACGTTTACGGCGGCGACGAACTGCGTAGGAGAAAGGAGACGCATGCCTACCACCTTCCGTGGACGTCCCGAGATAACGCTGATGGAGCCCTAGAGCAGGCATTGTCTTTCTTGGCACACATGCCGAAGGGCTTGGCGTCGAGCCACCGCCAAGCTGATGTATCGGTTTCTGTATCGGTTCATCTTGTACGGCGGTGGACGCGCTTGTCCTTGTGTGACCGTGCGTGCAAAGAAGGGAAGAGAGCCAGCAACCCGTTTGTGTTCCGCGCGGAATCGGCGAGCTCACCATGCTTCCGAATCCTGTCGTTTCGCGTAAAAGTTTTCGCACATCGAGCGTCGAGACGAAGATAACGCGAACTAGCCACACCACAGTGTTGTCGCTACGATACTGTTGACTTAGTAGGAAACATGTAACCTTGGGAAATCCCTTGTGTAACCTTGGGCAATCCCTTTGTCGGCGACAGATCGGACGAAACTTGGAATCTCGGCGCATCGCATCGATAACGCGATACTCTTTCTTCTAAGCAGTTGAATCGGGGAGCGTTATTACGCGGCTTTGCGGCTGTGCCAGTTTATGTGCCGGTTCTGGTAGCGCATTCTCGGCGATCGCGCGCAATCTCACACAACTCATCGATCGAGAATCCCATGGTCGCCTCACCGACCATCTGCGCGAAATCCACGTCATCACTGAAGTTATTGACTGTGACTTTGTTGCTCGTGAAGTTCACCTGGATGCCGGCTCCAGGCGCTTGAAGTTCGCCTGACAATCGCCCACAAAGCTCTAAAAGCCTACAGGCCGCATTCAGGGCGCTTGTGGCGGCACCAAAACTCTTGTTGGTCCTTGCCTCTGCCAGAATCTCTTCCGCTGCGTCTGCGAGCCTGCCAACGCGTTTCAGGAGATCTCCACCGTGTTCCGCGCTCTCTGCGGCTTGCGAGCACATTGCCGCGGCGAGCGAGTCTTTGATGCATTGCTTATGGCGATTGAGCGTGCCTAGTGTCGCTTCTGGGCATGCATGGCAATGATGGTGCGGAAGCTGACGCCCTTGATGATTTTGCTCGTCGATGGCTTGGCGATTGGGATGGTGATCGAGTTTGCAGCCCATGCGGTAGTGTACATCGGTGTTCAACTTTGTTCCAGCCTCTTGAGTCTTGTCATATGTCTTGTCTAGAGTCTTGTCTTGCTTCTGTCAGTTATGTCGGTTTTGTCTATAAGGTTTTTTTTGATGTTTTGTCAGTTTTGGCGGTGCCATTCCTAGGGCATTCCAGGAATCCAGGCTCCAGTGGCTCGATAGCCTTGAAATTCTTACAGATACCCTAAATGTGGCTGTGCCAAAACCTTACGACAAGTCTCTCTGTTTTGGCGGTTTTGGCGGTGCCGTGGAGGGGTGTTGCCGGAAATACGGGCTGGGATTTGGCGTAGAATGGGTCAATGAAGAGGAAGGGCAGGCGCAAGAGCGCGGCGAGTTTACCCATCGGGCATCGTTATCATTGCCCTATGGTACGGTGGTCCGAGCGCCGGACTCGCCGTCATTTCCAGGCGACTCTGCTCACCGCGCCGAACGGGAAGCCGATGCGCTTCATCTCAGGGAGCGGGGGCAGTATCCCCTCCCGCGCGGCTTGCTGAGATTCGGGCGATGGAGGCGAGAAGCGCAAGGAGCTCGTGAGTGGCGAAGAGAGGTCGGCGCTTCACAGACCAGACGAAGATGCTGATTGACATCGTCGCCCGAAGGAAAGCGATGGGACGAAAGTTGGACGCGCGGAAGGTTGCCGCGCAGTTATATCCTCATCTCGATGCGAAGTCCGGCTCGGAACTATCTTCGAAGCCGGATCTCCAAGCTCAAGGAACAGAGACGCCGCAGCTGAGCGTTATAAGAACGGTAATATTACCTCTTAGGTACGGTTCCCAAATCCCTCATTAGGAAGTTTTTCTTCGATTCCAGCCTCTGATCTCGCTTCCTTCTTTCCCCTTTGCCATATAGATTTTTGCAATCAGCAAAAAAAGGAAATCGCTAATGCGCTACAAGCGGTTGCGGCAACTGGCAAATCTCACGCTCGTGGAGGTCGAGACGCGCACGGGCATCAACATCTCGAAGCTTTCGCGCGTCGAGAATGGAAGGTCGAGGCTCAGCGCGCCCGAGGCTTATTTACTGAAATCGATTCTGATCCTCGAAATCGCAGCGAGGCAGAAAGCTGTAGCTCGGTAAGAAAGGGAAGAGGCTCGCGTTATGTTGGGAGACGGTCGCGCGAGCCCCATTTGGAACATGAACGTAGGCGCGAGTATAAGCCAAAATCTTGCGGGCGGGAAGTTCGGCGACGCCGCCGCATCAACTCCGATGTATTGGCGGAGATCAAGCGCATCTCGCTTACTGATCTGGTCGGCGATGTCGTCGAGCTTCGCCGCGCCGGTCCTCGATTTGTTGGCTTGTGCCCATTTCACGAGGAGCGGACGCCTTCGGTCGGGAATTGATCCCGACAAAAACCTGTTTCATTGCTTCGGCTGCGGCGTCGGCGGCGACGGAATCAGGTTCGTCGAACTTTTTCATGGATTGTCGTTTCTCGACGCGGCGACGTTGGTCGCTTCGCGATTCGGCATCGATGTAGATGCGCCGATCCCGGCGGTGGTGCGCGATCGCCTACGCTTGGAAAACGAGTGGCGGATGTTAATCGGCGGATTGCTGCGGAGCTTGATGCCGCTTTTCTCTGGCGTCCCGCCATTACGACCAGGGACGCCAGATGCAACGCCGGATCGTCGAACACATGGCGGCAATCCATCACGCGCACCCGAACTGCACCCTGGTGAGGACGAAGTGCAGTGGCGCGTTCTCGCCGATCTGAGCGCGATGCTCCGGCACCTGGAGACTCCATACATGCTGCTCGGATTCGGAAGTCGCGAAGCTCGCGAGGGGTTTGCGCGGCGGATCGCAAAGAGCGAACCGAAATCCTCGGGCGGTTGTTGGAAGAGGGCTCTGTGATCGATTCCATCGGCCGCCATTTCGAGGTGCCAGCGTGGTGAACATGTTGAATGACTGGACGGAGCTTCGCGAGCTTCAGCAGAACTGCCGCCCGTGGATCCGTTCTTCATCGAGTGGCTTCCCGAACGGTTGCGACCTTTCGTCTCCGACATCAGCGAGCAAATGCAGGTCCCACCCGACATCCCCGCCGCTGCGGCAATCGTATCACTTGCCGGAGCCATCGGGCGGCGGGCGCGGGTACAGCCAAAAGTTCGCGATGCCCGATGGCAAGAGACATTGAATCTTTGGGGGGTGACCATTGCGCCGCCCGGGTTTATGAAGTCTCCGGCGTTGAAGCTGGTGACGGCACCGCTCGAAGCGATTCAGCGCGATTGGCTCGACGCGCGAGAAGTCGAGCTCGAACATTACGAAAACGCGAAAAAGGTCGCCGAGATGGAGATGGAAGTTTGGGAAAGTTGTTGGAAAGCCGCGCGAAAGCAGGAAAGCCGTTGCCGCCGCGCCCAGAGGATACCGTCTGGGAACCGGGACAGCGTCGCCTTTTGCTCACGGACAGTACCTTCGAGAAGTTGCACCAAATTCTCGCCGACAATCCTTCTGGCGTCTACGTTGTTCGCGATGAGCTATCGGGATTTCTCGCGGACATGGAGAAGCAGGGTAGAGAATCGGAAAAAGCCTTCTGGCTTCAAGCCTGGAATGGCAACGGTGGATTCACCATCGATCGCATCGGTCGCGGCACGATCTATGTCCCGAACGTCACCGCCTCCCTCTTTGGAAATATGGTCCCCGCCAAGCTTCGCCACTATCTGAGCCTGATTCTGGCTGGCGGTCCATCGGACGATGGATTCATGCAACGGCTTCAAGTGATGATCTATCCCGACACGACCCCAAACTGGCGCTACGTCGATCGGCTGAACAATCAGTCCGCGGCGGGAAGGCTAGAAAGAATCTGTCGGACTCTGACGAACATGAGCGGGAGATTTCCTCTGCAACTCAGGTTTTCCGCCGAAGCTCAGGAGCTGTTAATCCCGGTGGCTGACAAATCTCGAACATAAATGCGCGCGGGAACCTTGTCAGGATTGATGACGGGGCACATTTCAAAATATCGCAAGCTCATGCCCGTGCTGATGCGGCATCTTCGAGCTTGTCGATTGCGCAGCACGAAGCGAACTTGAAACCAGGGCGGCACGATTGAGGAGTTTACGTCGAATCGCCGCAACATCCAGATCGAGGATCCGCTTCCGGCGGCCGCCGCTGAGGAATCGGGGGCTACTCTGATCTCCGTTGAAAACACGATCGCGGCGATCAATGTGTGCGGATACCTCGAAAGTCATGCGCGTCGCGTCTATTCGTGCGTCGTCACTCCGGAGATTCAAGCGGCTCACGAGCTCGCGCGGCATATTCGCGTTGGCAACGTTAAGCCCGTCTTCACTGTCCGCAACGTTCTACCGGAAATGTTGGGCGGGACTCGACACGCGCGAAAGCGCATTAGCCGCGCTCGACGTGCTGGAAGATGCCGGATGGGCGCGTCCAGTCAAAGGTCCGATCGGCGAATCTGGCGGTCGCCCATCTGAAATCTGGGAAATCAATCCGAGGCTCGAGACGAATCCATGACCGAGTCATTGCCATTGCTCGTCTCCATCGCGGAGTCGTGCGTGCTGCTCGGCATCGGTCGCACCAAAGTCTACGAACTGGTCGCCGCCGGCGAGTTGAAAACAAGACTGATCGGGCGCCGGCGCATGGTTCCGCGTGCCGAGCTGGAGCGCTTCATCAAGCGCGACCATCCCTTAGTAAGCCATCCAGACGAGCAACCTGCCGTATAAATGGCTTGACAGCAAGACAGCACAGGCGTACCTTTGGTGTTGGAGGTAGCGCCGGTGACGAAGCCAGCCAAAGAACAAATCACAAAGACAACGATCCGCGTGCCGCGAGCTTTATGGGAGCGCGTCCGTATCCGCTCGATCGAGCAGGGAACTTCAGCAGAGAAGTTGGTGGTCGCCGCCCTTGAACAGTACATGAAAGGAGCTAAGTGATGAGCGAGAGTATGGTCGAACAGCGCACGAAGAAAGACAACGAGCTGCCGCGTGGGCTTCGCAAGCGCAATGGTTCTTACGTCGCGTATCTCACGCATCCCGACGGACACGGCGAGCGCCGCGCGATCGGCAACGTATCGGAAAAGATGGCGATTCAGCAGCGCCAGATTTGGATGCGCGAACTAGCGGAAGCGAAGTACGTCAAGAAAGTTTCCCGCCGCGAGCGTCCGACGTTTGCAGTAATCGCCGACGCCGCTCTGGAGCGTGCGAAAAAGTACAAACGCAGTTGGGACACAGACGCCGGTCGGATCGGCAGAATGAAGGAATGGTGGGGAGATCGTATCGCGGAAGAGATCGACGAAGCGGAGATCGAGGAGAAACTTTCGAAGGGCGTCACTCCCAAGGGCGCGGGGTGGAGCGAGGAAACTCAGAACGAGTACCGGGTGCTGTTGGTAAAAATCTTCGCGCTCGCCATCGACCGCAAGCAGCTAACCGACAATCCGGCGAAGAAAGCGCATCGCTTCAAACTTCACAATGCCAGGACTCGTAAACTGTCAAACGATGAAGAGATTCGGTTGCGCGCGGCGATCCTCAAACTGTACCCGTCGAAAATTTGGGAGTTTTATCTTGCCCTTCACACTGGCGCACGGGCGAGTAACTTCTACGGTATCCACGGCAAGGGACGGAAACCGATGGAGCCGCTGGACTGGAAGCAGGTTGATCTAAAGTTCCGGTGCATCCGCTTCCCGCGCTCGAAGATCGCGGCGACCCGTACACCGTGCCTATCAACAAGAATAGTGATCGATGCCTCTGCGATCTGCGCTGCCGTGAGCGTCGCGATCGGGACTGGTCCGGTCATCCGCAAGCCCAAAGGGGGCGAATGTCATTCCTACAAGAAATGGTTCAACAAATGCCTCGCGGAAGCTGCATCGAGGATTTGGTGTGGCATAACCTCCGGCACTGCGCTTCGCTACGCGCCTTCGCGCGAACAAAGTTCACGTCGAAGATATTCAGCTTCTTCTCGTCACACCCACGCAATAAGATGACAGTCAGGTACGCTGAGCCCGATTGGGACATTCTGCGGCAAGCGGTTGATAGTTTGGTTCCAAAGAGTGACGGGGGTTCGACTGGCACAAAAACTGGCACAGCACCCGTTCTTGAAATCCGGAGCGCCTAGACGGTATGATGGAAGTCCCATCAAGTGTTTGCCTTGCATCGAAGTGGGCGGCTAGCTCAGTTGGGAGAGCATCGCGTTCGCAACGCGGGGGTCGGGGGTTCGAATCCCCTGCCGTCCACCAGCCTTCACACGCGCAGCGGGAGAAGGCTGCCTCGATGGAGCCGGATGGCGAAGGCGGGCTCCGGCTGCGCGAGCTACGGCTCGGCGGGCCAGCCAATTCCTTTTGGCCTGAGAATCTCAAAAATTAGTTGCACCACGGACGGGCAAAGGGATTACTATCCCGGTATGTATTCCGCCGGGAGCCAACCCGGGCTTTCCATTGGCGCCGAAATGCCTCCGCGCCGGCAAGACTTGCCTGCTGCGCCCCGACCGCGATTCTCGCTCCTCAGGGTCTTGGTAGTCGGGATCCTCGCGCTGGGCTTCGCATCGTTCTCCGCGTTTGGGCAGCAGAGCAGGCCCGCTCCGGATCCGCTAGATCCATCTGCTTCTGCAAGCAGCCCAGCCGGGTTTTCGGTTGCTCCGTCGCCCGATGATTCCATGGGCGCCGACTCCTGGGGCCCCACGTCGATCGTGCCTTTGACCATGATGCCCGTCGACACGGCCTGGATACTCGCGGCCGAATCGTGCAATTCGTGGACGGAGTCTTCGACGGCGAGTCCCACGGTCAGTGTGGCGAGACTCGCGGTCCCGAGGAAAGCGTCGAGCGAGTATCAGAAGGGTTGCGGCGCTCTCAAGGATAAGAGGCTGGACAACGCCGAGGAGCACGAACGGAGCGCGGTTCGAATTTATCCGGAGTACGCTGCCGCGTGGGTCCTGCTAGGCCAGATCCTCGAAGCCGAGAATAAGGGGAACGATGGGCGTCAGGCGTGTTCGCAGGCACGCAGCGTGGACCCGAACTACGTGGCGCCTTATCTCTGCCTGGCGGATTTTGCGGCGGCCGAGGACAACTGGAAGGAAGTCTCGATTTTGTCGGTCGGAGCGCTCTCGCTCGATCCCGGCGGCAACGCCTACTCGTTCTACTACGCGGCGGATGCGGCGTTTCACCTGGGCGATCTAGCGAAGGCGGAAAAGGACGCTCAGAACTCGATCAAGCTCGACAAATGGCATCATCTGGCGCAAGTGCACATGCTGCTGGCGCAGATTTATAAAGCGAAGCAGAACTTCATCGGGCAGGCAGCCCAACTTCGCGAATATCTGAAGATCGCGCCGAATTCGGCGGATTCGGCGAGAATCAAGACCGAGCTAGCACAGCTGCAAGCGAAATCCCCGCAACAGCCCTGATTCGCCGAGCCTCCCGCCGAATTGCTTACGGGTTCGGATTCCCGACGTCGCTGCTATTCTCGCGCTGCGCGACAACCTTGCGCGCGGTGGCGTAGAGCGCCTTCGCTTGCGGGAGAGAGTCGATCGCCTTTTCCAATTGCGGATCGTTATCGAGTTGAACTTTGTAGCCGGCGTCCAGCCCGAAGACCGTCGTGAAGACTTCGCGCTTGATCTCCCACTTCAGCCACGGCGTATTCTGCTGAATCTGATCCGCGGTGAACGGGATGTGCTGCTGCGTGAGGTATTTCTGAAAATCCGCCAGCACCGCATCGTCGACGGTGAAATCCTTCGTGATCTCCGGTTTCGTGCCGAGGTAGTAGCGCGCGAAATCGCCGACGCCGGAAGGTAGTGGATACAGCACTCCGCGCGCTTCGAGCAGTTCCTGGAAATCATCCGCCTTGGGCGCCGCGACAGTCACGTCGGGAGTAATCCCGCCTTGGCCGAATACCTGGCGTCCCGTGTCGGTGAGTTTCACCTCGGGCTTGCTCGGGCGCTGCGGGTTGTAGTGATAGTCGTAGAGCGTGACGTTCTTGTAGTTACGCTGGATCAGACGGCCGCTCGGCGTGTAGTAGCGCGCGGTCGTGAGCAGCAGGGCAGTGTCTTCGCTCAGCGGAAATTGCGTCTGCACGAGGCCCTTGCCGAACGTCGTTTCGCCCACGATCAAGCCGCGGTCGTGGTCCTGAATCGCGCCGGAGACGATTTCCGAAGCCGAGGCGCTTCCATTATTGACGAGCACCACCAGCGGAACGTCGATGCCTTGATTGCCGCGCACCGCGTAATAGGGCCGCTCGGGAGACGATCGGCCGCGGTGTGAAACCACGAGCTCGTTCTTGTCGAGGAAAAGGTCCGCCATGCCGACCGCCTGATTCAGCAGGCCGCCGCCGTTGTCGCGCAAGTCGATGACAAGCCCATCGAGCTTGGAGTAATCCAGTTTCTGCAGCGCGTCCGTCAAGTCGCTGTCGGTGGTCTCGTTGAACGTCGACACGTGCACGTAGCCGATACCCGGTTTCACCATTTCGGAATATTCCACGCCGGGGCGGGGAATTTCGTCGCGCACGACGGTCACTTCGATCGGCTTGGCCCATCCCTCGCGTCCCAGCGAGATGTGAACGGGAGTGCCCTTGGCGCCTTTGAGCATGTCCGCCACCTGATTGGTGGTAAGGCCCTGGCAGCTCTTGCCGTCGACCTTCAGAATCACGTCGCCGGGACGGATGCCAGCCTTATACGCTGGGGAATTGACGAAAGGCGCCTGAACCACCGTCTGGCCAGTATTGCTCTGCTCGACGATCATGCCGACGCCGTAATATTTTCCCTCTTGCTCTTCGCGGAAAAGCGCGTACTGCTTCGGGTCGAAGAAATTCGAGTGCGGATCGAGCACGTGCAGCATGCCCGGGATCGCGCCGTCATAGATCACTTTGTCCGTGTCCACCGGATCGGCATAATTCCGCTGCACCACAGAGAGAACTCGCGTGAAGCTCTTCACGGAATCCTGCAACTGGTCCGTGTCGGGAGATCCCGCGGACGTCGCGATTGCCGCAGGCCCGTAGAAGCCGCCCAGGATTGCCGAAACAGCCAGCACCAGCACGAAGAGCCCGATGCCGCGCGCCGCCGACCCCGAAGACTTTCTCGATTTCGATGATCCCATACCGCCTCTTTCCGCCCCCTCTGGCTATCAGGAGTATAACATACCAGTTCGAAGCGCCTTCCGTGAGGCGAGAGGCCGTTTCCCGCGGCATTTGGAAGAAATGTGATTCGTGAGCAGTGATCCGTGATTCGTGAGACCTGGGGCGAGCCTAGAGCGCGGAATCGCCGGATAAACCCGCAGTCGCGAGCAATTTGGTCCAAACTCTCGACATGAATGCCATCGGCTGGTTTAGAGGAGTCTTGAGAATGGCAATTTTTCTTAAGTGATTTGGTACGCGCCAAGTGGCGTGCGTCCCGGCGGGGAAGAATACGAAGTCCGAAGGTCCATAGTAACGTTCCCGACCCTTTTTGTCGGTCACGAAAACATCGCCGGATAAGATGACGAGGAACTCGTCCTTATCATAGTGCCATTCGAACTCGGCTGCCCCGCATTCCCAATACGCCGCGTAGGCGAGCCGGTCTTGAGTTTCCCCCAAAAGCTTGCTGCGGACGCGGGCTTCGCCGCTTAGGAGCCATGCCGCCGGTATAGACGATGTCTCCAGATCCGCTTCGGCGATATCTCGGGGCAGGCTTAATCCCGGTACGGCATTCTCGAACCCTTCTGCAACATCGAAACTGGCCTTTAAGTCGATCACTCGCGCTCCCCAAACTCCGGATCTGAAGTTGCCACGTGTCGCCACATACCAGCACGACCATGAATGATCCCAGCCAATGCGCTAGAGCGATTCTGGCCGCAATCATGGTTCAACTCCGTGTGCCGTCGCTCCCCGGTCGGCTGCACTTCACGACCGGCAAAGCTCCCGCAACAACACAAGCGTAACGGCCGCGCTGCCAACCCTCAATCCAGTAGTTAACCGGTTCATTCGAGGTAAAACACCTTAGCCCCAAGCTTAGGCCTTGCCGCCGTCCCCTATCTGTTCACTTTTGAGCATTCGCGCTCATCGGTAATCGAGTTCGGCTAAATAACGCGGTTGCAAAAGCGTGGAGGTGGGCTGCAAGCTGATCAATGTGCCTGAACTGCCAGATATTACCGCTTACATCAGCGCGATCGAGCCACGCATCGTGGGGCAGCGCCTCGTGCGCGTGCGGCTGGCGAGCGTGTTTCTGCTGCGAACTGCGGAGCCGCCGCTTGCCGCTGTGGAGGGGCGCGCAGTGCGCGAAATCCGGCGGATTGGCAAGCGGATCGCCATTGGCGTGGAGGGCGATCTCTGGCTGGTCCTGCACCTGATGATTGCCGGGCGGTTGCACTGGCGGCCGGCGGGGGCGAAGCTTTCCGGGCGGCAGAGTCTGGCGGCGTTTGATTTTCCGAACGGCTCGCTCGTGCTGACCGAAGCGGGGACGAAGCGGCGCGCGGCGCTGCATGTCGTCGCGGGCGAGGAGGGACTAGCTTCGATCGATCCGGGAGGGATCGACGTTTTCGCGTGCGACTTGGCCGCGTTTCGCGCCGCCCTTACGTACGAAAACCGCACCCTCAAACGGGCGCTCACCGATCCGCGGCTGCTGAGCGGCATCGGCAACGCCTATTCGGATGAGATTTTGCATGGGGCGCAGATGTCGCCCGTCACGCTGACGCACAAGCTGAAGGATGACGAGTGGGAGAGGCTGTTCGCCGCCACGCGCGAGACGCTCGCGTTATGGATCGAGCGGCTGCGCGCGGAGGCGGGAGTCGGCTTTCCCGAGAAGGTAACCGCGTTCCGCGAGGATATGGCGGTTCACGGGCGCTACGGAAAGCCATGCCCGAGGTGCGGGGAAAAGATTCAGCGGATTCGTTACGCGGATAACGAAACCAATTACTGCGCGCGATGCCAGACGGGCGGAAAAGTTCTCGCGGATCGGAGTTTGTCGCGCCTGTTGCGCGCGGATTGGCCGCGGACGCTCGAGGAACTGGAGGCGCTGAGAGGGAAGTAAGGAGCGGACGCTATGGCGACGCTGCAAATGCCTCATCGCGGCAAAACGGGTTGAGCCACATAATTCAAAGGAAAACCTTCGATCGTTGGCGCATCCGCACGCGCGACCTCAGCAGCGTGTGCTATAAAAACAGACGGGGAGACTTGGCAGCGCGGCGAGAATGGGGTGATGGGCAGCAAGATGCTGGGCGGCAGAGCTGGAAACTTTTTCGCGAAAACTTGCGCGCTCGCGCTGGCGCTTCTGATGTCGTTTGCTTGGCCGGCGCCGAGCGCAGGCTACGCTGTGCTGGCGCATGAAGCGATTATCGACAGCGCGTGGGATACGAACATTCGGCCGCTGCTGCTGAAGCGCTTTCCGCAGGCGACTCCGGCGGAGTTGAAAGAGGCGCATGGGTATGCGTACGGCGGCGCCATCATTCAGGACATGGGCTATTACCCGCACGGGAACAAATTCTTCAGCGATCTGACCCACTACGTGCGGAGCGGAGATTTTGTATTGGCCCTGCTGCGCGATTCCAAGGACCTCGATGGCTACGCCTTTGCGCTCGGCGCGCTCTCGCACTACGCCGCGGACAACGAAGGGCACAGCATCGGCGTGAATCGCTCGGTCCCGCTGTTGTATCCCAAGGTGAAAAGGAAGTACGGCGATGTGGTGACGTACGAAGAAAATCCGCTGGACCACGTGAAGACGGAATTCGGATTCGACGTTCTGGAAGTAGCGCAGGGACGTTACGCGCCGACCAGCTACCACGACTTCATCGGTTTTGGGGTTGCGCTTCCCCTGCTCGAACAGGCGTTTCAGGAGACCTACGGGCTGGATCTCAAGAGCGTTCTCTCGAACGAGGACAAGGTGCTCGGCTCCTACCGTTACGACGTCAGCCGGCTGCTGCCCAAGGCCACGCGAGTCGCATGGAGCCTGAAGAAGGACGATATCCTGCGGGACCAGCCGGGCATCACGAAAAAGAAATTCCTCTACAATATATCGCGGTCGAGTTACCGCAAGTATTGGGGCAGGGACTATCAGCCGCCCACTTTCGGCGAGCGATTGCTGGCCCTCCTGGTGAAGATCATTCCCAAGATCGGTCCGCTGAAGGTGCTGGAGCTTCGTACGCCTACGCCGCAGACCGAACAGATGTTCGAGGCCAGCTTCAACGCGGCGCTGGCCCACTACCGGAAGCTGCTGAGCGAAGTGGCCGCCGGCCAGCCCGACGTCCCTAACGACAATTTCGACACGGGCACCGTGACGGGTCCCGGAAAATATTGGCTCAACGACGAGACGCAAGCGCAGCTGCTCGACGCGCTGGCGAAACAGAATTTTAGCGGGGCTTCGCCGGAGCTTCGGGCCGAGCTTCTCGATTTTTTCGCCGATCCAAATGCGCCGAACGCGATCAAACGGAAGAAGAAAGAGTGGGCCAAGGTTCAGGCGGAGATTGCGCAACTGAAGCAGGCAACACCGGCAACGGTGGCCGCCGATGCGAGCGACTCTTCTCGATGAACGACGGCCAGAATGTGAGGCTGTCAACACCCACATACCTTTGCGCAACCTTGCTTCCTGGCCCCGCTGGCTTCCTCGTCCCGCTGCGCCGCGTTTGACACGTCTCTGGCCCTCTTCTATTATGCAAAACAGGGGCTGGGACGCCGCCAACAGGCTGCAAAATGCTTAGCATTCCACACCTTATCGTGATTTTCGTGGTGGCTCTGGTGGTCTTCGGACCGGAGAAGCTTCCCGAATTGGCACGGAACTTCGGCAAAGTGATGGCCGAATTCCGGCGCGCGACCGGCGACCTGAAGACCACATTCGAAGGCCACATGCGCGACCTCGAGCGCGAGGCCGATACTCGTCGAATTGCCCCCGTGCCGCCCCCCGCATCCGCCGCTGCGCCCGTTGCGCCGCCGGCTGCCCAGCCCGCCTCTACAGGACCGCAGCCGGTCCCTTCGGAACCAGCGCGCGCAGTGCCATCGCCAATCGCCGACCCGCCCGCCGGGATCGCCAATGAGGCTGCCGTGAAGGCCGGCGTGGTCGACCCGATGCATGATCCCTATCTCGCGGGATACGATTTCGACGAGCCCCGGAACCCGGAATTGCAGCCGGAATCCGCGCAAAGCCCCACAGCCGACAAAGCGCCTGAGGCGGACGAGAAATCCTCGGAAAAAGTCCCTCAAAAGTAAACGATGGCCGCGCCCGCACAACCTGAACGCCTCCTCCGCGAACGCAACGACGAAGAAGCGGGCGGGGCGATGTCGTTTTTCGACCATCTGGTCGAGCTGCGCAAACGCATCGTGAGCAGCCTGGCGGCGGTAGGCATCGGGATGCTGCTGGGCTTCGTGGTTGCGCGGCGGTTCATCACATTCATCACTCAGCCGATGATCGATGCGCTCAAGGCGAACCACATCGATCCGAATCTCTATTACACGAACCCGGCCGGGTACGTCAGCCTCGTGATCACCCTTTCGCTGTATCTCGGGATCGTGATTGCGATGCCGTGGGTGCTGTACCAGGTGTGGCTATTCGTGGCGCCCGGACTTTACAAGCACGAGCGGCGTGCCGTGGCGAGCTTTATCACGTCGGCGATGTTTCTGTTCTTGAGCGGGATCGTCTTCGGATATTACATCATGCTGCCGCGCGTGCTCACGTACATCGTGGGGTTCTCAAACGAAGGGCCGATCAAGCCGTTGATCAACGTGAATGAGTATTTCGAGCTGATCGTGGTGGTGCTGGTAGGCCTGGGCGTAATTTTCGAAATGCCGGTGGTCGTGTTCATCCTTTCGATGTTCGGGATCGTGACGCCGAAGTTTCTGCTGAAGAATTTCCGGTACGCGATGCTGCTGATTACCGTGGCGGCGGCGATCGTGACCCCGACGCCGGACGCGACCACGATGGTCGTGTTCATGGCGCCCATGGTGCTGCTGTATTTCGTGAGCGTGCTGGTGGCTTACTTGGTGGTGCGGAAGAAACGCAAGCGGGAACAGACCGAGGCCGGAGCGTGATCGCGTGATCTTCGTACGAAGGGCGCTCCTCACCGCCGCTCTCGCCACGATTGCGATCGTGCCCGCCGCGTGCGGGCACGATTCCGCGCCGTCCGGCGCTGGCGCCGTTGGCGCGCCCGCTGCTGCCGTGTCTTCGGATGCGGCCACGACATCGACCTCGGCGCAACAGCCGGCGATCGCGGCGGCCGACGCCGCTCTGCCCGCCGCACAAACCGGGGGCTTCGATGGCGCCGCCGCGTACGACTACACGGCGAAGCTAGTTGCGTTTGGTCCGCGTCCGCCGGCCTCGGACGCCATTCATCGCACACAGGATTATATCGTCGGCCAACTGAAGAGCTTCGGATGCGCCGTCGATACGGATGATTTTCATGCGGACACGCCGATCGGTTCGCTGGCGATGGAGAACATCGTCGCCAAGGTTCCCGGCGCGGGGCAGGGAATCATTTTGCTGCTGACGCACTACGACACGCTGCGGCTGGATGATTTCGTTGGGGCGGACGACGGCGGGTCATCGAGCGGGCTGATGCTGGAAATGGCGCGGCTGCTCTGCGCCGGGCCAAAGCGCAAGTATGCGGTGTGGATCGCGTTTGTGGACGGCGAGGAAGCGCAGGTCGTCGTCAATGGACAGGCGCAGTGGGCCGGCACCGATAATACCTACGGTTCCCGCGAGCTGGCCGCACGAATGGCATTGTCCGGCGAGTTGAAGCCCGTGCGCGCCGTGATTCTTGCCGACATGATCGGCCAGAAGAACCTTGAAATCCCGCGCGAGACCAACTCGACGAAGTGGCTGACGAATCTCGTCTGGTCCACCGCCGCGCGTCTTGGCTATAAGGATATTTTCGTGTCGAGCGAGGGTTCGGTCGAGGACGACCATCAGTCGTTCTTGAGCCGCGATGTTCCCGCCGTCGACATCATCGACCTCGACGGGTATTCGGCTTACTGGCACACCCCACAGGACACGATGGACAAGCTGAGCCCGCGGAGCTTTTCGATCGTCGGGTACGTGATCCTCGAATCCATCGGCGAGCTCGAGCGCTAGAGCGGTGTGGATACTACGCTCTGCGGGGCGAGCGCAGCATCCGAGCGGGGAGCGTGATGATCGCGGCGACCAGGTCGAGCGCGCCGCCGACCGCGATTCCCACCAGCCGGAAGGGCAGCAGAATCAGCCAGACAATCGGGTAGAGCACGAGCGCCAACAGCGCCAGCGGCCAGCACAGCACGAACAGGATGCACCATAGGACGAACGTCAGCATCGGGCTTTGACCTCGAACCTTTCTATTTCGCCTTCATCTTAGATTACGCTGCGCAGGTCGATTTTGTTCCACGGCCGTTTGATTCCTCAACATGCTTTCTTTTTGCTACATTTGCCTCTCGCATGCCAACGATTCGCGTAACCAGCTCCAGCGGCCCTTACAACGTGCACTGCGCGCCCGGCGTGCTCGCTCGGGCGGCGGCGCTCGTGGCGCGCCTCGGCGATTCCACGGGCACGTTCCTTCTTTCGTCGCCGACCGTGTGGCGATATTGGGGCAAGCCGCTGACCAGGATTTTCGGCAAGGCCGCGCGCGGCGCGATTCTTTTCGATGACGCCGAATCGGCAAAGCGAATTGCGACCGTCGAAGGCATCGCGCGCGGGCTGGTTCGGGCGGGCGCGGATCGACGCGCCGTGGTGGTTGCTGTTGGCGGCGGGGTTGTGGGCGACGTTGCCGGTTTTGCGGCGGCCACGTATCTTCGCGGCGTTCGGCTCGTTCACATTCCGACGACGCTGGTCGCGCTGGTGGATAGCGCGATCGGCGGGAAGACGGGCGTCGATCTGCCGGAGGGGAAAAATCTCATCGGCGCGTTTTATCCGCCCAAGCTGGTGATTGCCGATCCCGCGATGCTAGGCACGCTCCCGCACCGCGAATTTCGCGCCGGGCTCTACGAGGTGATCAAGTACGGCGTGATCGCCGATGCGAAGCTTTTCGAGTTTCTCGAGCGCCACATGGACAGGATTCTTCGCCGCGATCCCGCAGCGCTCGCGTACATCATTCCTCGTTCGGCCGCGATCAAGGCGCGCGTCGTCAGCGCCGACGAGCGCGAAAGCGGCCTGCGGCAAATTCTGAATTTCGGCCACACGCTGGGCCACGCGCTCGAGACGGCCACCGGCTACAAGCGGTTTCTGCACGGCGAGGCGGTCGGCTGGGGAATGCTGGGCGCGACGCTGCTGGCGGTCGGCACGGGCCGTTTGCGCGAGGCCGATGGCGAGCGCATCATCCGACTCATTGCAAGCGTCGGGCCGCTGCCGTCGCTCGGCAAAATCCGCGCCGCCGAACTTCGGCCGATTCTCGCGAGCGACAAGAAGGCGCGCGCCGGCCGCGTTCGCTGGGTTTTGCCGCGCCGCATCGGCAGCACGCAATGGGGCATCGAGGTTCCGTGGAGTGTCGTGGCGCGCGCGTTTGCGATACTGCCCGCCATCGCCGCGAAGGGCGGCCTCGGATCGAAGGTATCTCGATGATCGCCGCGCAAAAGCCCGCGCCGCTGCCCGGCACGCGCCCCGAGGGCTCGCGCGACGAACGCGAGGCATCCGCGCGCGTGCGCGAGATGTTCACGCGCATTGCACCGCGTTACGATTTCCTGAATCATCTGCTATCGTTCTCGCTCGACCATCTTTGGCGCCGCCGCACCGCGAAGCGCTTCGCCGAGATCCTGCGGCGCCCGGATGCGCGCGTGCTTGACGTCTGCTGCGGCACGGGCGATCTTGCCTTTGCGCTCGATCGCTGCCGTCCGCGCGCCTCGCACGCTGGCACCCGGCCGCTGCCGATCATTGGCAGCGACTTCGTCGAGCCGATGCTGACGCGCGCGAGAGAGAAGGCGCACGCCGCGAATCGCCCGATTGTCTTCGCGGCTGCCGATGCGCTGCATCTGCCCTTCTCCGATGCGAGCTTCGACCTGATCACTACCGCGTTTGGATTCCGCAATCTCACGAATTACGAGGACGGTCTGCGCGAATTTGCGCGCGTTTTGAAGCCCGGCGGGGAACTGGGCATCCTCGAATTCACCGAGCCATCGTCCGGACCGATGGCGGGCATCTTCCGCTTCTATTTTCAGCACATTTTGCCTCGCATAGGCGGCGCGATTTCGGGCAATGCCGAGGCTTACATATATCTTCCCGGCTCCGTCGCGAAGTTCCCGTCGCCGCCCGAGCTCGCTGCGCTTATGGAGCGCGCCGGCTTCGCCGATATCCGCATCACTTCGTGGAATTTCGGCAGCGTGATCCTGCATTCCGCCCGCCGAGCGTAATGTGGCAACGGGCGTTCAGAAGAGAGCCGGGCCCTCGACTCAGCAGCCTTTGACAGTTACTGCAGGGTTCGCCGCCTTGATCGTCGCAACGAAATCATGAAAACCGTCCATCTGATTCAGAAGATGGACAGTGCCCATATTGTGCACGACGTCCACAAACCCTATCGCGTTCCGCTTCGCTTGTACGGATACGATCTCACTCAAGGAGGTCGTGGTCTTCCTGAAAATGCTCTTGAACTCCACACTTGCGTCGTCGCGAATAGTGATTTGGTAGGGAAATCTCAGCCACATGTACGCAGCGAACAAGACGAAGGCGAGAACTAGAACAAACACCCACGTCGGCGGACCGTCCGGACCGATCTTCCCCGCTACGCCGATAGCGATCCCCAGAAGTGCGACGAGAATGAAAACCGCGAAGAACGAGAAATAGAATACCAAGAATAGCTTCGACAAATACAGACTGTAGCTCTTCATGGGGCCGCCCTCGTGTCAGAATGCTGGTTTCTCTGAGTGCCCGACCGATTCAGGGTAGCATCCGGAGAATTGGGGCGTTGGGCTGGCGGAAGGCATTGTTCCACAAACGGCTACATCGGGTATCATGTTTCAGTTATGCCTGAATCCACCGGAAATTCGATTGTTGATCTTCGCAGTGATACTGTGACGCGGCCGACGCCGGCGATGCGTCGGGCAATGGCCGAGGCGGAAGTGGGCGACGACGTGTACGCCGAAGACCCGACGGTAAATCGGCTGCAGGCGCGCGCAGCGGAGATCTTTGGGCGCGAGGCGGCGCTGTTTTTTCCTTCCGGCTCGATGGCCAATCTCACCGCGATCAAGACGTGGACGCGGCCCGGCACCGAAGTGATCTGCGAGGGGCACGCGCACATTTACCTCTACGAGATGGCGGCGGTCTCCGCGATCGCCGGCTGCATGCCGAATACGGTGCCGACGGAGGAAGGCGTCCTCACGTGGGACCTGATCGAGCCGGCGATCCGGCCGCACATTTATTACCGCGCGCAGACCTCGCTGATCGAACTCGAAAACACGCACAACATGCACGGCGGCACAGTCTACCCGCCGGGGATTATCGACGATATCTGCGAGCACGCGCACGCGGCCGGCATTCCGGTGCATCTCGATGGCGCGCGCATTTTCAACGCATCGGTCGCGACGGGCCGCAGCGTGGGCGACATCACGCGCAAGCTCGATTCGGTGATGTTTTGCCTTTCGAAGGGACTGGGCGCGCCGGTGGGGTCGATGCTGGTCGGCTCGCGCGATTTCATTGAGAAGGCGCGTGTGACGCGCAAGCTTCTGGGCGGCGGTATGCGGCAGGCGGGAGTGCTGGCGGCTGCGGGACTCATCGCGCTCGAGGAATCGCCGAAACACCTCCATCGCGATCACGAAAATGCGCGGCATCTCGCCGAAGGCTTGTCGCGCCTGCCCGGCGTCGCCATCGACCCGAAGAAGGTGGTCACGAATATCCTGATTTTCGACGTCACTGAGACCGGCCGTACCGCCGCCGATATCTGCGCCGCGCTGGCCAAGCAGAACATCCTCACAGGGCCCACCGGCAAGCACGCCATCCGCATGGTCACGCACTACGACGTGGACCGCGCCGGGATTGATCGCGCGCTCGCGGCAATCGCCGCGATCCTTACCGAACGCGTCGCGACGGCTTAGCCCCCGACCTTGGAATCCATTAACCCCGCCGCACTGGAAAAACTTATCTACCCCGAGGAAATTTTTCCTTGCTCCGCGCCTGGTGGCGGCCCGCGAATTTCGGGGCGCTGGTAGCCTTGCACCCGCAAAAAGCTAAGTCGTGCGTGCGCAGCGCGATCGCCCTTCACTGAAACGGCACATCGCGCCGAGAAACACCGCGCCTGCATGCTCCTTCGGCCAAATCGTTGCCTCACCTGAAACGACTCTCCGCCGCACCCAGCCGCCGCGGCATATCCGGGGGAAACGATGGCCACCAATGCAGGGGTGCTAGATACGCGGATGTTTGCTGCTGAACAGGCGATGGGCATTGAAAAGCGCCTGTGGCAGGCAGTGATTGTGACAGCGATTCAAGAATGGATTTCGGGTCCTCTGCGCTCGAAACGCCAGGCTGAAGAATACCTCTTTCAAGATCAGAAGGATTTCCCGGTCGTCTGCCAATCCGCCGGAATGGACGCCGAGCGCCTGCGCGCCAAGCTCAATCGCCTCCTTCGCCAGAATCCTGCGCTCGCCGCATCGGCCGATTTATTCAGCCGCTGAATCGCGCAACTCGGCCAACATCTGCTGTGCCTTCCCGCAGGTGTAAACGCGCGGCTCCCATCCGCCACCGGGAGCCGCGCGTTTTTTGTACCGCTCTTCTCAAAGCAAAGCCCTTCTCGACACGGCCGCGCACGCGTCGTAGGCGCGTTCATCCATGATCCAGCTATCCAAAACGGTGTAGAAATCGAAATGGAGAGGATTCGTGGGGTTGCCCGGCGCGCGCTGGTTCTACGGCGGAGCTCTTCCTTCGGGCGGCGTGTGCGGCTTTTTCCTGTGGCTGCGCCACCGGTGGACGGCAGTCTCGGCGGCCTGGCTGAAACTACCTTTGGAATTCTACCGTCAGGACCATGTGCGCGGTCGTGGGTTTGCCGTCCTTAAGCGCAGGCTGGAATATCCACAGCCCGACGGCGCCTTCGGCCGAGCTCTCGAGCACGCGCGGGCCCGACACGAGTTTCGTCTGCTTCAGGTTTCCCTTGTCGTCGATCACTGCGTCTAGTGTCACAATGCCATCCAGGTCGAGGTCTTTCGCCCACTTGGGAAGCGGCGGCTGGTATTGAGAGAGGATTCTGACAGGAATCATTTCCGGGCTCATCTCGCCCCTCGGAGATTTCGCGTCTCCTAACGGCGTCTGGCCTGAGGTGAGTGCACCCGGGCCCGCTTCCATATGGAAAGCCACCGGCGCCGCGGAGTTCTCGGCCTCTTTGGCACGTCGCGCCCGCGCGACGTTTGCCGCGGCGGCTGCCGGTGTTTTCGTGATTCGCGCGGCCGGGACCTGGGCGACAGCCGGCGCCTGAATCTTCGGCACTGGCCGGGCCGGTACGACTTCGGCTTTGCCGGCCGGCGCCAATGCTGTTTTCGACGGCCCCGCCTTGGCATGCGGTATGGAAACCTTCCTTCGCGCGATGGCAGCCAACGATAGACGGCTCTCAGGGTAGAGCATGCGGGTTACGTCCCACGAAACTCCCAAGGCCGCTCCGATCACGATGCACGCGACGATTCCCAGGGCGATCGGGTTTTTGCGGACCGTAAGTTCGCGTAGCCCGTGCAGACGAAATGCGAGCGTTGAAAATGCCTTCGCCCTCGGTGTGATGCCGGGCGCCGCGTCGCCTTGAGACGCGGCATCTGACGCGGCCTGTTGCTGCGCTTCATTCTCCGCGCTCTTGACAGCGGCCCGCTTGGCGATTGCTCTGGCGTATTTTGCGAGGATTCCGGCCAGCTGCGCCGCCTCTTTGGCATCGTCGACTTCGGGTGCGGGCTGGGATGGCGCTTCCAGCTGTTCGGCCAGAGAAGAGACGCCTGGTGTCGCCGGAGTCTCGGGAGCGGCCGCAATCCGAGGAATTGCCGTCTCAGCCGGCGCGCTGGATTCCGCGCTGGATTCAAAGTTCCGCGTGGCTGCGGCGATTTCCGCCGTCTCCGGCGTGGATTCTTGCGCCGCCTCTTCCTCGGCATGCGCGCGGCGTTCGCTCCGGGCGTTCCAAAAATCCGGATCGTGAATGGTGAATTCGAGATCCGTGCAGCCTGTCTGCCCGGCGGGCGGCGCCTCGATCACCCGGCAGAGAATTTCTCGTCCGGATAGTTCATTGCGCAGAAAGAGGGATTGTCCTGGAGCGACTCTCGCCTTCAGGTTCACTGCCGCGCCGTTGTCAAAAATCAGCGCGGTCTTCAGAGTCTCGGTGAATAGTTCGCGTCGATCCGTGCCCTCGACGATCTGCGATCCCTGGATCGTGATGGGGATTTCCCGGGCGGTCACTTGAGCAGTTGGAGTGGGGTCAGCCATTCTTTATCGTCCCGTTCGACCGAATCCCCGGCATGGGCGTATTGTCCCCCGACATGGACACGTCCCCCCGGGCACACGCGCGGTTCCAGTGTCTGGCACCAGCCACGGTCTGCCGCTCGTTATATGCTGCGCCTAGAGGGATTTGGCGGCAATAGCCCAGTAGTACTAGTTCCTGCCTAGCAATCGACTGATTTCGAGCCTCCGCAGCCGCATTGCCCTCATTCTGTGGGAGATACACGTGCGAGTCGCTCGTCGGATCGCTTCCGTGCCCTGCTAGGGGATTGGACACAAACGCGTCGATTTCGTTCACATGCGCGGCGCGCTAGCCGCGGCCGATGAAGGGCATCTTGGTCGCCATCACCGTCATGAACTGGACGTTCGCGTCGAGGGGGAGCGACGCCATATACACGACCGCGCGCGCGACATCGGCCGGATCCATCGTGGGCTCGACTGCGATGGTGCCGTCGGCCTGCGGCACGCCCGTTTTCATTCTCTCCACCATATGCGTCGCCGCATTCCCGATGTCGATCTGGCCGCAGGCGATATCGTATTTTCGCCCGTCGAGCGAAGTCACCTTGGTGAGGCCGGTAACCCCATGCTTCGACGCTGTGTAAGGCGCGGAATTGGGACGCGGGGCGTGCGCCGAAATCGAGCCGTTGTTGATGATGCGGCCGCCGCGCGGCTCCTGGCTCTTCATGATCTTGAACGCTTCCTGGGTGCAGAGAAACGTGCCGGTGAGGTTCGTGTCGACCACGGACTTCCAGCGCTCGTAGGTTAAATCCTCGAGGGGCCCGCCGCTCGAGACGCCTGCATTGTTGAACAGCAGGTCGAGTCGGCCGAAGGCGTCTTTTGTTTTCGCGAAGAGGGCGCGCACGGAGGCGGGATCGGTGACGTCCGTGGGCACAACGAGCGCGCGCGAATTAACCTGCGTCACTTCGAGCGCGGTCTCTTCCAACGCATCCTTGCGCCTGCCCGCCAGAACCACCGAGTAGCCCTCGCGAGCGAGAGCTATTGCGACATATTTGCCGATCCCGCTGCCTGCGCCGGTGATCGCGGCCACCTTTGGCGACGAGTGGGGCGATGGGTCCATGAGCGTCCTCCGAGGTAACGATCATAAATCAAAGCGAGTTCCCGCGTCCTTTGTGTATCCGTGCCTCTGTGGCAAATCCCCGTTTCGCTTTTCCATCTTCCACTTGTTAAAATAACAGGTTGCGCAGAAAGGATTTCTTACTCTTGAAGATTCGGCCCGCTGTTCTGGCGTTCGCAATTATTCTCGGCTTCGCAATCACCGGATGTAGCAAAAAAGACAACGAAGACTCTTCCGCACCGCCCGAGCCTACGGCCGTCGTCGACCCGGCCACGGCGGGCGCGATCACCGGCACCGTCACCTTCGAGGGCGCTCCACCCAAATTTCACACCATCGACATGAGCGCCGAACCTGCCTGCGTGCAGGCCAATCCGAAGCCTGTGGTCCCGCCGATTGTGGTCCTTGGCCCTCACGACCCGCTCGCAGACACCGTCGTCTACATCAAATCCGGCCTCGGCGCCTATCGTTACGACACGCCGACCAATCCGGCCGTGCTCGACCAGAAGGGCTGCATGTACGTCCCGCGCGTGCTCGCTTTTCGGACGCATCAGCCGCTCGAAATCAAGAATACCGACCCGGTAACGCACAACGTCCATCCGATGCCGCGCGAAAACAAATCCTGGAACCGCTCGCTGCCCGAGGGCGCGCCGCCCTTCATGACGAATTTCCCGCATCAAGAGCTTGCCATTCCGGTCGCCTGCAATATCCACCCGTGGATGCGCGCGTTTCTTTTCGTCTTCGATAATCCCTACTACGACATGACCACGAAAACCGGCACATTCGAGCTGAAGAATCTTCCGCCCGGCACCTACACCATCGAGGCCTGGCACGAATACCTCGGCACACTCGACCAAACGGTGACCATCGCCCCCAAGGAGTCGAAATCAATTTCCTTTACTTTCGTTTTCGCAAAGTCTAAATAGTTAAACGAGTACCCGCGTCCAGTCGCTTCGGAGTTCCGGCGATGAATCGTAAATATTGGCTGTTCTTCGCAATTCTTCAGACTCTCGGCCTGATGGGCTACTTCGAAGCCTTTTATCTATTGCAAGACGGCCTGTTTTGGCTCGTGTCCCTATTTCTTCTTTTGCCGGGAAGTTTGGTTTTCCTGCCCGGAATGGTTTATGGGGCCGTCCCAACCGGACCCTCCCCACGTGATAGAAATGCCAATCCTGCCTCTCTATATCGCCACTTTTGTCGTGAACACCGTGTTTTTCTACTTTCTGCTCCGCTTGCTGGTCAGGCGCAGAAACGCACCGCCGCATGCGGTTTCGGAATGAGTTAGGCTTAAGTGTCACCGTTTACGTAGCTCACTCCGCCGGGTTCGGCGCCTTCCGGTAGCCGAGCATAATCGCGGTCGCGATAAATTTCGTTTCGTGTACTGTGTCCGCTCCGTGTGCCTGGCCCACAAGCAATCAAAAGTCAGCCTGAGCGTAGGCGATCGTGTTTGCGGAAGTGAAGGATTTCCGATAAAATTTGATGTTACAGGATTTGCTATACGATCCCTGAGGGAATGGCAGAGACACAACACCGAATCAGCGTGGCCTTCGACGCGGCCGACGAGTATCGTCCCGAACCGCCTCCTGAACCCGAAATCCCAGCTTGGAAAGACGGCAGCCTGCGCGTCGGCATTCACACGTCGATTGCTGGGGATGTTACCGGCGCGCTCGAGCTCGCGCACGGACTATCGAGGCCTGGCACGAATACCTCGGCACAGTCGACCAGACCGTCACCATCGCCCCCAAGCAATCCAAAGCGATTTCGTTCAAGTTCGCCGCGTCCAAGTGACCGGCTTCCGGGTAGTGGGCCAGTTCCCGACGATCCAACTTAGTAGGAGTTAACCGTCTGTCCGCCGCGTTCGAGTGCGTGTTTGTATGAGGGGAGTAACGTCTCCGATAATGACCCTATCGTGAGGACAAGCCGCAAAAGCGCGGTGTGGAGTTTGTGCCTTTTATTCTTCCTCCTCGCGGTTACGTGCGCTGGTAGCCCATCGGGACAGATGAGTGGGCTGGCGGTGTCACCTAACGGCAAGTTGATCCTAGTCACGTACGAAGAAGGCGGCACCGCTTTTATATATAAGCTCTCGGTGGACACGGGGAACGCCACCCGACTGACGAACGCAAAGACCGGAGAAGAAGCCAGTCCGGCCTTTTCTCCGGATGGAAAGCGAATCGCATATATCTACCGGCCCGGCAAAGGATCCCGCCCCAGGATCGTAATCGCGAACGTGGACGGCTCAAATCTACGCCAGTGGTCACCCTCAGGAGTTGCCGATTTGTCGCCTGTTTTATCGCCGGACGGGAAAACCATCGTCTTCTCCCGAGCGGAGTTCTACGGCAACTACTCGCCGATCGCACAGCCACATCCTCACGCATCGGATTTTTATGCGAGTGATTTGGATGGGACGAACATACGTCAACTCACGCGCGAAAGCTTCTATATGGTGTCGCCTGCTTCGATCTCGCCTGACGGTAAGAGCATGGTGGTAGTGACGGAAAGCCTTGGGAGCAGTCCGTATATTGCGCTTTACCCGCTAATTCACCCGGGGTCGCCACAAACTTTTCAGCCTCACGTTCCAAAGGAGGTGGATCACAAGAACCCGACCTTCGCCTATCCAAACTACCTGCCGGACGGAACTATTCTTTTCATGGCCGCCAGCAACGGAAGGCATGGCTTTGACTATGACGTTCTACCGAATGGACCTCGGAACAGGCTCGCTGGAAAGGCTCACCAAGGGGAACGGTTATGCAACCGACCTCGAGGTTTCTTCTGACGGCAAAACTGCGGCGTTCCTCAAATGGCGGAAGAATTGGCTTGGGGATCTAACTGGCAACCAGATTTATTTGCTCGACGTGCAAAGTCGCAAACTTACGCCGCTTCGAGTCAGAGGGCTTAATTGAGGAGCCCATCCGCCATTGCCTTGCGGCCTGGTTTGCGCAGACGAGGGGTTTCCGATAAAATTTGATATCAGAGTAATGGCTGTACGGTCGGATCCCTGAGGGAATGGCAGAGACACAACACCGAATCAACCTAACCTTCGACGCGGCCGACGAGTATCGTCCCGAACCGCCTCCCGAACCCGAAATCCCAGCTTGGAAAGACGGCAGCCTGCGCATCGGCATTCACACGTCGATTGCTGGGGATGTCACCGCTGCGCTCGAAATGGCGCATGGACTGGGCGCGAACGCGCTGCAAATCTTTTCGTCAAGCCCGCGGATGTGGGCGCGCGGAAACTCGCGCATTGCTGAGACCGAGGCGGCGCGCTTTCGCGCGCGGCGCAAGGAACTCGGGCTTGGTCCGCTGGTAATCCATGCGAATTACTTGATCAATCTGGCGTCGCCGAATCCGGTGCTGCGGACGCAGTCGGTGCAGGGGTTTCACCAGGAGATTGTGCGAGGGATAGCGCTCGGCGCGGATTTTCTCGTTGTCCATCCCGGCAGCCGGCTCGACAGTTCGGTCGAGGCGGGCGTGGCCGCAATCGCGGGGTCGCTGAAGCAGGCGGTGCGGGGGCTGAAGCTCGGCGAGTTGCGGATTCTGCTCGAAAACACGGCGGGACAGGGAAGTTCGCTCGGCTCGCGATTCGAGGAGTTGAAGGCGGTGCTCGATGCGTGCTCCGGTCTGCCGCTGGGAATTTGCATCGACACGGCGCACCTCTTCGCGGCGGGGTGGGATATCCGCGGGGCCGAGGGGCTCGAAGCGACTCTGCGGCATATCGAGGACACCGTGGGCCTCGATCGCGTGCGCGTGGTTCACATGAACGACTCGAAGACGGCGCTGGGGTCGCGCGTCGACCGGCACGAGCACATTGGGAAAGGCAAGATCGGGATCGAGGCGTTTCGCGAAATACTGAAACACCCGCTGCTGGCGGGGCGCGCGTTCATTCTGGAGACGCCGATCGATAAGCCGGGTGACGATAAACGGAATGTGGCTGCGCTATGGCGACTCACCGGGCGCGTGGTTCGGGCGACCGGCGAAGGCATGAAGCCTCGGCGCGGCAGACGGGTCGCGGCGAAGATCGGCGCGAGAACGAAAACGAAAGACAAGTCAAAAGCTTAACGCAGAGGACGCAGAGAAGGCGCAGAGATCACAGAGAAGAAAAAACTAGGAGCGGCGGACAGCAAGGCAGATGGCGCAAACAACAGTTTCGGAGACTCAGGGAGACCGCAGAGTGAGCGATTACGATCCGCAGCGTATCGAGGCGAAGTGGCAGAAGGTGTGGGAGGAGCAGGAAGCGTTTCGGGCGGTCGATAACGACGCGACGCGCGCGAAATACTACCTGCTCGAAATGCTGCCGTATCCCTCGGGCACGCTGCACATGGGCCACATGCGGAATTACACGATCGGCGACGCGGTCGCGCGGTACAAGCGGATGTGCGGGTTCAACGTGCTGCATCCGATCGGATGGGACGCGTTCGGCCTGCCTGCCGAAAATGCCGCGATCAAGCGCGGCATCGCTCCGCGCGAATGGACGAACGCCAACATCGCGCAGATGAAAGCGGTCTGCAAGCGATTCGGTTTCAGCTACGACTGGCGTCGCGAGATTTCCACATGCGAGCCGGAATACTACCGGTGGAATCAGTGGTTCTTCCTGCGGATGCTGGAGCGCGGGCTGGCGTACCGCAAGCGCAGCCGCGTGAATTGGTGCCCGCAGTGCCAGACCGTGCTCGCGAATGAGCAGGTGATCGACGGATTCTGCTGGCAGCACGAAACCACGCCGGTCGAGTCGAAAGAGATCGAGCAGTGGTTCCTGCGCATCACGAAGTACGCGGATGCGCTGCTCGACAGCATGAGCGAACTCGCCGACGGATGGCCCGAGCGCGTCCTCGTGATGCAGCAGAACTGGATCGGGAAATCGCGCGGCACGCGCGTGCGCTTTGATGTCGCGGACGTTGAAGGATTGAGCCTCGAAGTTTTCACGACGCGCGTCGACACGATCTACGGCGTCTCCGCGGTAGTGATTGCGGCGAGGCATCCGCAGGTCGAAAAGCTGCTCGACGGCGTGCGCGGTCGCGCCACGATGGAAACCCAGCTCAAAGCGATGCAGGGTAAGAGCGTGAAAGCCGCGGACATCGCGACCGCCGAGAAGGAAGGATTTTTCACCGGCCGATTTGCGCTCAATCCATTTTCGGGCGAGCGCGTGCCGATCTGGGTGGCGAATTTCGTCCTGGCGGAATACGGGACTGGCGCGGTGATGGCCGTGCCTGCGCACGATCAGCGCGATTTCGAGTTCGCGGAAAAATATCACCTGCCGGTGAAGATCGTCATCCAGCCGCTTGACGGCGCGCCACTGCGTCCCGACCGGATGAACGAAGCCTACACGGAATACGGGCGGCTCGTGGATTCAGGGGCGTACACGGGGCTGACGTCCGAGCAAGCAATCGAGAAGATGGCCGCGGACGCGGAGGCTGGGGGATTCGGCAAGGGCGAGACAACCTATCGGCTGAAAGATTGGGGCATCTCGCGGCAGCGCTACTGGGGCACTCCGATCCCGGTAATCTACTGCGAGAAAGACGGCATCGTGCCGGTGCCAGACAACGAGCTACCGGTGCGGCTGCCCGAAAATGTGACGCTCACCGGTCAGGGGCAATCGCCGCTCGCGAATGTGCCGGAATTCCTGCACACGACGTGCCCGAAGTGCGGCGGCCCCGCCGAGCGCGAGACGGACACGATGGATACGTTCATCGACTCGTCGTGGTATTTCTACCGCTACACGGACCCGCACAACGATCGCGCACCCTTCGACAAGGCCACGGCCGCCTACTGGTTTCAAATCGATCAGTATATCGGCGGCGTGGAGCACGCGATCCTGCACCTGATCTATTCGCGATTTTTCTGCAAGGTGATGAACGAGCTGGGGCTGGTCGATCATCGCGAGCCGGTGAAGCGCCTCTTCTCGCAGGGCATGGTGCTGAAAGACGGCCTGAAAATGTCGAAGTCGAAGGGCAACATCGTCGGCGCGATCGAGATGGCGGACAAGTACGGCTGCGACACGGGGAGAATGTATACGCTGTTCGCGGCGCCACCGGAAAAAGACCTCGAATGGAGCGAGCAGGGAATCGAAGGCTCCGCCAGATTTCTGAATCGCGTCTTTCGCTTGGTCGAAAAGCATGCCGGGCGTTTGCCGGCCGAGCCGGTCGATCTGGATCAGCCGACGGACATGGCGAAAGCCACACCGAAGGAAAAGATCCTCGTCCGCAAGACGCACCAGACGCTGAAGCGCGTCACGAACGATTTCGAGTCGCGCTGGCATTTCAACACGTCCGTGGCGCTGATCATGGAGCTTGTGAACGAGCTGATCGCCCAGGAGCCGCTCGATCAGGATATCTCGCCCCTCATCCTGAAGCGCGTGCTATCGACCCTGATTCTGATGCTTTCGCCCATGACTCCGCATATCGCCGAGGAATTGTGGCAAAAACTCGGCAATTCGACGGGACTTTCGAAGGAGAAATGGCCCCGCTATCGCGAAGACCTGACGCGCGAGGAACAGATCGAGATCATCATTCAGATCAACGGGCGTGTGCGCGGAAAGATGCTCGTTGAGGCTGAGTTGGGCGAAGATGAAACGCGCGAGCGCGCGCTGGTTGATCCGCGAATCGCGCCCCTCATCGCGGGCAAGCAGGCGGCAAAGATCATCGTCGTGCCGAAGAAGCTGGTGAATATCGTTTTGCGGTAGCACCGGCGGCGTGGGTTTGGATCGCAGCTCGATGGGGAAGAATGCGCACGGAGGAACGATGGCTGACGGCGGGGCAGCGGCGCAAAAAGAAATCGGAGGCGCGGTGAGCACGCGACACGGAATCGTGGTCCTGGATTTCGGCGGGCAGTATACGCAACTGATCGCGCGGCGCATCCGCGAGCAGCAGGTATTCTCGGCGATCTTGCCCTGCACCGCGTCGCTCGATGAAATTCGCGCGCACGAACCCGTGGGCCTCGTGCTTTCGGGCGGCCCGAGCTCGGTCTACGACGCGGACGCGCCCGTGTGCGATCCGAAAGTCCTGCAGCTCGGCGTCCCGGTGCTCGGCATCTGCTACGGCATGCAATGGCTCACCTACACGTTGGGCGGAAAAGTGGAGCGCGCGGACCGGCGCGAGTATGGCCGCGCGGAGCTGGGCATCAAGACCGATTCGCCCTTATTCAAGGGACTCTCCGGGCGGCTCAAGGTTTGGGAGAGCCACGGCGATCACGTGGTCGAATTGCCGGCGGGATTCCACATCACCGGGCGCACCGAGAATGCCGTGGCTGCAGTCGAACACCCCGAAAAGAAATTCTACGGAGTCGAATTTCACCCTGAAGTGAATCACACGGAACGCGGCACCGAGGTGCTGCAGAACTTCGTCTTCGCGATCTGTGGCGCGAAGCAAAACTGGAACCGCGCGGGGTTCATCGCCGAAACGGTTGAGGGGATTCGCAAGCAAACAAAAGGCGCGCGCGCGATTTGCGGCCTGAGCGGCGGCGTGGACTCAACCGTCGCGGCGGTGCTCGTGCACCGGGCGATGGGCGACGGGCTGACGAACGTGTTCGTCGATACGGGGCTGCTGCGCCGCGACGAATTTCGCGACACGCTCGAAATGCTGCGCGAGCGGCTGCGCCTCAACGTGATCGGCGTCGATGCCTCCGAGAGATTCCTGGGCAAGCTAAAGGGAATCTCGGATCCCGAGCAGAAGCGCAAAATCATCGGCAATGAGTTCATCCAAGTCTTCGCCGAAGAAGAGCGCAAGCTCGTGGCCGGGTCGCAAGGCGGGCTGCCTGTCAAATTTCTCGTGCAGGGCACGCTCTACCCAGACGTGATCGAATCCGTGTCGGTCAAGGGCCCGTCGGCCGTGATCAAGTCGCACCACAACGTCGGAGGATTGCCGAAGGACATGCCGTTCGGACTAATCGAACCTCTGCGCGATCTCTTCAAGGACGAAGTGCGCCAGATCGGAAGGGAGCTCGGGCTGCCGAACGAGATCCTGGTGAAGCATCCGTTTCCCGGGCCCGGACTAGCGGTGCGGCTGCTCGGGGATATCACGCCGGAAAAGCTCGAAACGCTCCGCGGCGCCGATGCCGTGGTAGTGGACGAAATCCGGCGGGCGGGATTATACGAAAAGGTGTGGCAGGCATTCGCCGTGCTCTTGCCGGTGCGAAGCGTCGGCGTCATGGGAGACGGCCGGACCTACGGGTACACGATCGCCGTGCGCGTCGTGGAATCCCTCGATGCCATGACAGCTGACTGGTCCAGGCTGCCGATGGATGTGCTGGAGAAGATCTCGGTGCGGATCGTGAATGAAGTGCCCGGGGTGAATCGAGTGGTCTACGACATTAGCTCGAAGCCGCCGAGCACCATCGAATGGGAATAGGCTTTCAGGCCCCCGAGCGACGAGCCGGGCATCTTCAAATGATGGCGGTACACTCGGTACACTGGTAGTGATCGGCGTGCCGGTTGAGGTTGGCGGCCGAAATCACAGCCAATCGGGCACACACCGAGTATGCTAATATTCACGCCAGAAAAATCGACTCGCCCGCGGAGAAAGAATCCCCCCGGAACTCCGTTAGCGGTTCGCCATCTTCTGGGCCATGTACAGCAGCAAGCGCCGGTCGGGCTCCTCGATGCGGCCAAGGAGACGACGGAAGCGGCCCAGATAACGAGCGTCTTTTCCGGTGCTTCCCCACGCGATATCGTCCGCACTCTTCCGCTTGGGAAGGTTGGGAAGCTCGGGTGGTTCTTCGCCGTCGTAGAAGAGCTGGTAGAGCGGGACTTCCATGGCTCGAGCCAGCTTTTCCAGCGTCTCGATCGCCGGAACGGTGTGGCCATTCTCGACGCGCGAGATGTAGCAGCGAAGCAGTCCCGTGCGCTTTTCGATGTCGCCCTGGGAAAGCTTTTTTGTTTCACGTAGCAAGCGAAGGCGTTCTCCGATTATCATGGCGGGTATTGTTGCATGAAGTAGTGACGCTCGCAAGAACGAACTAACGGAATAAGGCGCTTTTCGTCGAAACCGAGCAGGCATGGCCAACGTCTCAAAGCATATGGCAGCAACCGCCCCGGCGATAGCGGTCTCGCTCGATCGAGCGGGACGGCAGGAGGAGGATCGGGAACTAGTGCGCCTATCTCAGGGCGGCAGCCAAGCGGCCTTCGAGGATCTCGTGCGGCGGCATCAGCAGCGGGTTTTCGCGCTGGTAAACGGAATCCTGCAGGCGCCCGGACGACGTGGAGGACGTGGCGCAGCAGGTGTTCCTGAAAGCATACTTAGGTATAAAAAGATTCGACCAGCGCGCTGCCTTTTCCACGTGGCTATACAAGATTGCGGTGAACGAATGTTGGGACTATTTGCGGAAGAAAAAAGTGCGGCCTCTGGTCTATGAGGCGGATCTCTCGGAGGAGCAAGTCTCGCGTCTGGATGGAATCGTTTCCGCGGATCGGCCGCCCGAGGGCCCGAACGACCGGGCCGAAGCGCGGGAATTGCTGGAGCGGATGTTGGATACGCTGCCCGAGCAAGATCGTCAGCTGCTACTCCTGAAAGAGGTCGAAGGATTTTCAGTGCAGGAACTGGCGGAGATTCTCAAGCTCAACGTCAATACGGTGAAGGTGCGGTTGTTCCGTGCGCGCGGGCGGATCATGGATGTGTACAGGCGAAGGCTGTCGCAGGGTAAGAAAACCAGCGCGACTTCGTGGGCGGAAAGGAAGGCGTAAACCATGGCAACGGACACTGGGGCAAGACTTGGGGCATGTCCGGATTATGAGCTGCTGCTCGAGGACTATCTCAACGGAGAGCTGACCGGCGCCGAGGCGCAGCGCGTCTCAGCGCACGTGGGCTCGTGCGCGGGATGCGCCGAAGCATGGAAGGGCGCCGTGATGAGCACGGCCCTGCTGCGGGCGGCTGCGGGCGCCGACGATCCTGGCCCGGCATTTTCGCGTGTTGTGATGGCGCGGATCCGCGCTGCGGAAGAAGACCGGAGCATCGAGCGGGGCGGCTTCTGGCAACCATTTGTGTCGTTCGGATGGCGGTTCGCCGTAACCGCTACGCTGGCGCTAGGACTTTTGGTGACATACGACGCCGGCTGGGGCAGGCGCCCGCAACCAAACACCGTCGCCGCACGTCCTATCGTGCGAGACCTTTTTATTCCGGACCCGGTGAATACGCCGGCGAACGGGGATGAAGCTCTGATAATGGTAGCGGAAACCAACCATGGCAACCACTAAGGCAAGGCGAGAAGCAGCGGCTCTCTTTTTCGTGGTGTTTTTGCTCGGGGTGCTCCTCGGCGGCGTCGGCGTCCATTTGTGGGGCCAGCGCGTCCTGGGTGGGTCTGCGCCGGTAAACACGAACCCGACTCGCGCTCAGGTGATTGCGCAGTGCACGCATGAGCTGCAACTGACGCCCGATGAACAGAAGCAGATGATTGCGATCATCGACGATACGCGCGCGAAGTGGGCCGCGCTGTACGCGCCGCTCGATCCAAAGCGAGAACAGATTCGCCTCGATGGCCGCGCGCACATCCGCGCGATCCTGACCCCCGATCAGCAGGTAAAATTCGACGACTTCATGCGGCGCATCGACGAGCAGCGCAAGAAGGACGCCGAGCGTCAGGCGGCAGCGGGGCACTAGCGGAAGGGCCGCCGCCGAACGGCCCGGCCGCAACGCACACCCGGCCAACCTCCATGGACGAGCGCTCGACGACAGGACCGGTTTCCTCCAGCACCCAAGCGGCTGAAGCGCCCGGCAACACGCCCACCATCCGGCTCGAGAATATTTTCAAGACATACGATCTGGGCGAAATACAGGTGCACGCGTTGCGGGGCGTGTCGCTGGATGTCCATCCGGGCGAATTTGTGGCCGTGATGGGAGCATCGGGGTCGGGCAAGTCGACGCTGATGAATATCATCGGCTGCCTGGACAAGCCCACGCGAGGCCGCTACCTCCTCGACGGGAAGGACGTCTCCGGGCTGACCAAGAAAGAACTGGCGAAGATCCGCAGCCAGAAACTCGGTTTCGTATTCCAGCAGTTCAATCTGCTTTCGCGAACTTCGGCGCTCGAAAATGTGGAGCTGCCGACGATTTACGCGGGCGTTCCGATCCAGGAACGCGAGCGCCGCGCGCGGGAAGCGCTGAAGCGCGTGGGGCTTGCGGAACGCGAAGGCCACTTTCCCTCGCAGCTTTCCGGAGGGCAGCAGCAGCGCGTGGCGATCGCGCGCGCGCTGGTGAATAATCCGTCGCTGCTGCTTGCGGACGAGCCCACGGGAAACCTCGACAGCCGGACGAGCGTCGAGATCATGGACATTTTCCAGAAGCTGAACGACGACCACGGGCTGACGGTCGTGATCGTGACCCACGAAACGGACATCGCGCAATACGCCAAGCGCGCGCTCGAGTTCCGCGACGGCAAGATGAAGAAGGACGTGGTGATCCAGAATCGCTCGATCGCCTCGGAAGTGCTGCCCACGCTGCCGGCCCTCGACGACGATCTGGTCGAGGCGATCGGCACGGAAGCCCCAAAGCCGTCGAACGGCAGCACCCCCGCCAAGTGATTTCGCCTGTCTTTTTACCCGCAATCTGTTCGTGAAGCGAGCGCAACGGCCCTATACTCATCCCGTAGTGGACTGAAAGATCGCGAACCGGCGAAAACGTGGACGCGGCATACCGGAAATTGACCGAAAAAATGTTCGGTAAATGATGTCGTCTCTGACTACAGAGCTTCTGCAACTGATGGGTTACGCCCTCTGCGAAGACCGCGCAGGCCGCAGATTTGCGTTGCTCTATGACCCGCCCGGCTGGTTCAAGGAAGTCTGGGGCCATCAGACTGCCGGGAATCTTCTCACGCTGGTCGATCGTTCGCCGTTTCTTGATGCGTTCCTCTCCGAAGCGAAAGAGCATTGGAATTCCAATGCCCAAACGCCCCTCGAATCCGGCGTCTGGATCGAGCCAGTTGCCGGTGGCCGCCAAATCCCGCTCGAGGCGCGCGCGTGGCGGATCGACGGCAAGCGCATTCTCTCGATCCATAGTTCGCGGGAAGCATTTCACGAACAATCGCGCACGCTGCAAACGGCCCGCGAATCCGCGCTCGTTCGTGAGCAGCTGCTGAAGGAAATTCAAAAGAAGGAGATCCTGCTGCACTGCATCATCCACGATCTCTCGCGGCCGCTGGCGGCAATGCGGGGCTGCTTCGATGTCCTCGCGCACGAAAAGGCGTCGCCGGATTCAAAGCGGCTGATTGAAGTCGGCAAGCAACAGTCGGAACGCCAGGACACCATGATTCGCCAGGTGCTTCAGGCGTTCGCCGCGGATATCGACTTCACCATGGACGCGGGCGAAGGTGTCCCAACCAGCGCCGGCATCCTCCGGTGTGCGGAGGAAACGGTGAAAACATTCGCGCCCGTATTCCAGTCGCACGGCGCGAAGATTCGCCTCGACCCCAAAATCGATCGCAGCGCGCGCTGGGACGTTGTCGGCGACGAGTCGCGTCTCATGCGCGTCTTCGCCAATCTCGCGGAAAACGCCCTTCGCCACACGCCAAAGGGATCGCTCGTCACGATCGGACTGAAAGAGGACGACGGCCGCGTGAAAGCGTTTGTGGACGACGCGGGCCCGGGGCTGCCGAAGGAGTTCAAGCCCGCCGACGCATTCGCTCTTTTCTCAAGGGGCAAGCAGGGCGGCAAAGCCGGCCTCGGACTGTATTTTTGCCGCATCACCGTCGAGCGCTGGGGCGGCTCCATCGGCTGCGATTCGCTTGCGCATCGCGGCGCGCGCTTTTGGTTTCGGCTGCCGCGAGCAGCCCGCGCCGATTCGGTTCCTGCTCCCTCACCGGTTTTGGTGAAGAGCGCTTCCTTCCGTACTCCGCGACTCAGAATACTCCTGGTGGACGACGATCCTTCGATCCTCGAATTGAATGAGATACTCCTCCAACGGGACGGCCATGAAGTGACCCTGGCCGGATCCGGCCCCGAGGCTCTTCGCGCCCTCGCGAAACGGCGCTTCGATCTGGTCTTTCTCGACGAGGAAATGCCCGGCATGAACGGCGTCGAGGTCGCGAAGAGAATTCGCGCCAGCGAAGCGCCGGGCGGCAAACGCCAAATCATTTTCGCCCTCACTGGCAACGCGACCAAGGAAGATTTCGCGCGCCTGCTCGCGGCCGGATTCGACGCTTGCTTCGCGAAGCCCTTCCGCGCCCAGGAATTTCATCAGACTGCCGCTCGCTTCTCGCTGGGCGCGTCCACGGCGCCGGATGCAAGCGAACGCCCGGCAGCCGCGGCTGCCGATTCCTCCTTGCTCGCGCGCGTCGGCGGAGACGAAAAGCTTCTGCGAAGCATCACGCGGACATTCTTGAATGACTATCCGGCAAAGCTTCGCAAGATCAAACACGCCATCGCGCGCAAGGATGCTCCCGGTCTCGCGACCGCCGCCCATGCGATGAAAGGCGCGGTCGCCATCTTCGGCGCCGGCGACGCAGTGGAAAACGCGGTCGCTTTGCAGCAAATGGGCCGCCAGGGAAACCTGGCGAAGGCGCCGGCATCGTTGCGCAATCTCGATGAAGCGCTTGCCAGATTGAACGCGAGATTGAGAGAATATGCGCCCTCGGCGAAACGGAATCCTTCCGGTTCCAGCCGGGGCAAACACCGCGCGCGGAAGTCGCGCCACCGCGCGAGGCGTGTTCCCCGTCGCTAGCAACCGGCGTTATTTCAAGCTGCTCAGAGGAAGAGGAGCCCGGTCATGCCCGAAATCCTCGTTTGTGATGACGATGCCACGACCCGCAAGATGGTGCAGGGGATTCTGAAGTCCGGCGGACTCTCCGCCTCCACCGCTGCCGATGGCCAGGCGGCGCTGCAAGCTCTGCGCAAAAAGAAATACGATCTCGTTCTTCTCGATATCTGGATGCCGAAGATCAGCGGCCTGGATTTGCTCGAGCTTCTCCACGATGAGCCGCACATTCCCAAAATCGTGGTGATGACGTCCGACCAGACGTCCGAGACGCTTTTGCGCGCCCTGCGCGGCCGCGTATTCCAGTTTCTCGCAAAGCCGGTCGAGGCCGAATCGCTTCTCGCGCTCGTCAACGACGCTCTTTCGGTCGAGCCCACCAGCCCGCCGATCGAAGTCCTTTCGGCGACGACGAGCTGGGTCGAACTTCTCGTTCCGTGCGAACGCCTGATGGTCCACCGCGTGCAAAGTTTTCTTTCGCGCCTGGAATCCGATCTTCCGCAGCAGCAGCGCGAGAGCATCGGTTTCGCGTTTCGCGAGCTACTGAACAACGCGATCGAATGGGGCGGGCGCCTCGATCCGAATCAGAAAGTTCGAATCTCGTATATCCGCACCGAGCGCGCGCTGCTCTATCGCATCGACGATCCCGGGCCCGGCTTTCGCCCCGAGGAATTGAAGCACGCCGCCATCAACAATCCTGAGGACGATCCGCTCGCTCACACGCAGGCGCGCGAAGAAAAAGGCCTTCGCCCCGGCGGCCTCGGCCTCCTGCTCACAAAATCCATGGTCGACGAGCTCGTCTACAACGAAGCGCACAACGAGGTCGTGCTGATCAAGTATCTCTGACCGGCGCGCTTGGCAAATTCCTGCAAACAGCATATAAACGACGCCCGAGGAACCCATGCCATCGACATTGCCCCTGCTTCCCACCACGCTGGTCGGCTCGCTCCCGCAGCCCGAGTGGCTGATCGACCGGCAAAAGCTCGTCAGCCGCCTGCCGCCTCGCGTGCGCCTCACGGAATTGTGGCGCGTCGCGCCCGAGTGGCTCGAACAGGCGCAGGACGATGCCACGATCCTCGCGATCCGTGCCCAGGAACGCGCTGGGCTCGACATCGTCACCGACGGCGAAATGCGCCGCGAGAGCTACTCGAATCGCTTCGCCACCGCGCTCGAAGGCGTCGACATCGATAATCCGGGACAGACGATCAGCCGCTCGGGAAAGTTGGACATCGTCCCGCGCGTTACAGGAAAGATTCGCCGGAAACATCCCGTGGAAGTGCGCGACGTCGAGTTCCTGCGAAAGAACACGGACCGCGCGATCAAGATCACCGTCCCGGGACCGTTCACGATGGCGGAGCAGGCGCAGAACGATTACTACAAGACCGAAGAAGAAATGCTGGCCGATTACGCGGCGGCGGTGAATGAGGAGATCAAGGATCTTTTCGCGGCGGGCGCTGATTTCGTGCAGGTCGACGAGCCTTACATGCAGGCGCGGCCCGAAAAAGCGCGGCGGTACGCCATACCCGCGTTGAACCGCGCACTCGATGGCGTCACCGGCACCACGATCGTGCACCTGTGCTTCGGCTACGCCGCGCTTGTCCACGAGCGGCCGACCGGCTATTCGTTCTTGCCGGAACTCGCCGAATCGAGCGCGCACCAAATCTCGATCGAGACGGCGCAATCGTCGCTCGATTGTTCGATCCTGACGAAGCTGCCGGGAAAAACGATCCTGCTCGGCTCGCTCGATCTATCGAGCAACGACGTTGAGAGCGCCGAAACCGTGGCCGCGCGCATCCGGCGGGCGCTGCCGTTCGTCGATCCGACGCGGATCATCGTGGCGCCGGATTGCGGGATGAAGTACCTGACGCGCGAAGCGGCGTTTGGGAAGATGAAGGCGATGGTTGAAGGCGCGCGGATCGTGCGATCGGAATTGCAGGCGAAGGCAGCCGGGCGATCTTCCTGAGATCGCGGCTCAGGCGCTCGAGGCCATCGAATTCTGCAAGAGCGTCCTTCACGAAAGCACGATAACCTTGCCGTGCGGCCCTGCCGTGCCCCCACGAATACAAAAAGACGAATGGACGCCAGCGCGAATTTCTAGAACGGGATGTCTTCGTCGGAGATTTCGGGGCCCATCGGAGCGGGCTCGTCGCCGCCGCCGGCGGACTCGAAGTCGGCGTCAGCCGAGCGTCCCTGACCGGCGCCCGCACCGCCGCCTGCGCCCGATGAGGCGCCTGCGGCTGCGCTTTCGGCGCGCGAAGTGAGCATGCGCATCACGTTGGCGACGATTTCGGTGGTGGTGCGCTTCTGGCCGTCGCGCTTGTCTTCCCACTGGCGCGTCTGGATGCGCCCCTCGATGTAGACGAGCATGCCCTTTTTCAGATACTGCTGCGTGATCTCGGCAAGCTTGCCCCACAGGACGATCCGGTGCCACTCGGTGCGCTTCTGGCGTTCGCCCGCGCGGTCTTTGAACGTCTCATCCGTCGCCAGCGTGAAATTGGCCACCGCCTGGCCGCCCGAGGTGTAGCGCGTCTCGGGATCGCGTCCGAGCCGCCCGACTAGAATCGCTTTATTGACTGACATGGGCAGGAGTATATCAGAAAGTTGAAAGACGAGAACGATCCGCGCCGTAATACGAGGGAGAGCGCGTTCTGCTAGAATCCGCGCACGGATCCTGCCGGGAAGCAACGCAAGGGAGGGAAGAACGATGGCCGAGAAAGTCCAGAATTTCGAGAATCATGCGAAGTTGGTTCCCGCATTCCACATGTTTGTGCTGCCAATATTTTTACTCAACATCATCTGGTCGATCGTGCGGGTGATTCGCGAGCCTGCGTTCGCCACGGCCGTATCGCTGCTCGTGGCGATTGCGCTGCTGCTGCTCGCGTTTACTGCGCGCGTATTTGCACTCACGGTGCAGGATCGAGTGATCCGGCTCGAGATGCAACTGCGATTGCAGCAGGTGCTGCCGCAAGATCTGAAACCGCGCATTCCGGAATTCACGGTGAACCAGCTGGTATCGCTCCGGTTTGCAAGCGACGCAGAGCTGCCCGAGTTGGCGCGAAAAGTATTAGACGAAAAGCTGAACGAGCGCAAAGCGATCAAGAAGCTGATCCGCAACTGGCAGCCGGATTACTTGCGCGCGTAGCAGCGAAGGGTCGATTAGGTGCGTCACAAACTTTGGCGCTCGACGGCTTTACAGGCTGCGGAAAAAAGCGCGCGCTGTCATCCCGCCTGCCCTGACGAAGGAAGGGAGCGAAGCCCCGCGCGGTTTTGCTTTTCCCGCGGTGTGTGCGGGCGCGGGACGCAGCGAGGGATCTGCTGTTCGCTGGCGGGCGCCTTTCTCCTTCATTGAGATGGACGATCCGTGCACCCCGTGGGCGGTATGCCCCGTATTGCCTATGCCCGAAATCGCGTTGCCGTTCGAGGGAGCTTTCAGGCGAGCGGCACAAGCCCGACGGGCGAGAGGGAGGAGACAAGGACAGCGCCGTGGGTGCGTCACAAACTCTTGGCGCTCGACGGCTTTACAGGCTGCGGAAAAAAGCGCGCGCTGTCATCCCGAGCGAAGCCCCGCGCGGTTTTGCTTTTCCCGCGGTGTGTGCGGGCGCGGGACGCAGCGAGGGATCTGCTGTTCGCCGGCGGGCGCCTTTCTCCTTCATTGAGATGGACGATCCGTGCATCCCGTGGGCTCCCGCCGGCACTATGCTGCCTACGCCCGAAATCACGCTTCCGTTCGAGGGCGTGTTTCGGCGAGCGGCCTAACGCTACTCACGCTACTTGACCTCAGCGATGATGTGGCGCGCGTCAAGCGCCGGCTCGCCCTGACATAGGAAGGGAGGCGCGATTGTAATTAGCCCGGCACGAAGCGCAGCGCAGTGCCGGGAAATCGAGGCAAGCACGCAGGTCCCGGAGGGACGATTGATCCCAGCCCGGCGGGTGGCCGACCCTCCGTTCCACGCTCTCTTGTTTGTCTAACTCACCACGCGTCAGCACCTCACAGCCGAGATCATTCAGGCCCCGCAGAAACTTGACGGGGCGACGGCGCGTGGCCAATGCTGCCTACCCCGCCTCCGACGACCGCTCGCCTTCTACCGTGGTTTACAACAAAACCAGAGTTTCGTGTCATGCAGGATCTCCTGCATGCCTCGCATCAGCGCCGCATGGCGCGGCACAAGTTAGCCCAGCACGGAAGTGCTGGGTGCGAAACACAAACACGGCCCAGCGCCGTAGGTGCGTCACAAACTTTGCCGCTCGCCCGACCTCTGCCTCCGCGCCTTCCTTGCCTCCCTGGCGGGCGTTTCATGCGAGGCCCTAGATGGCAAGTACTCCGACATTTGTGAAACGCCCTATAGAAGATGCTAAGCTCTGACTTCCGAAGCTCGGATTTGGAGGAAGTTTCCTGGCAGGAGTGACTGATCCCTCGAACGCGCTGCAATCGTTCCAGCAGGCGCTTCTGCATGGCGGAATACAACTGAAACGCGGAGTTCTTGATCGGGACCTCTATGTCTACGTTGATAAGCCGAACGGACAAACTAGGTTCACCTACGTTCGGTTGGAAGGTAAGACAGTCACGGCGTTCGTCGAACTCGGTTTGTGCGAGCCAATTGAAGGGACGCCCTGCCTTGCCATCGGTTACGCCGTTCCCGAAGCATATCGCAATCAAGGACGCGCAAAGGAAGCCATCAAAGCGGCCCTAGCAGAGATGAAGCACGGATTGGGGCGACACGTGAACAAGCCGCTTTATGTGGAGGCAATCGTTGGGGCTGATAACAAACCCTCTCAGCGTGTCGCTGAACAGGTCATCTCCGATACACCAGTCGCCATCACGGACCAAATCTCAGGCTTGCCCGCGTTCCAGTACATCCGGAGAATCGAATGAAAGCCTGCTCCGGGAGCTACAAGCAGATTGGGAGAGTGCCCATAGCGTCTTTGCCGGACGAAATGCCGTGCCAAGTATGCGGTCAGGTGGTTGGCCTCATCAAGCCCACCCCTGAGCAAGAACGCAAAGGAACGCAAGCAACGCACGCCCTGCATTTTCTTGATGTTGAAACGCAATCTTCGGGAGGCAACTAATGGCACACGAAAAACGACGGCGAGTCGATTACAACTGCCACGCTGGAAGTCAGTTTCAGTATGTCTGCGATGATTGCGGTCTCGAACTTTACGGTGTCAACAACAAGAACGATGTTCCAAGCGCCAACGGATGGACATGGGAACTGAAACGCAACGGAGAAGAAATCGACTCAGCGGGAAACAAATTTGTCCGAAGATACGGCGGAACAGAAGAAGACAACCTTCACGAGGGTCTCAAACGATTTGATGAAGAACCTTGTATCAGACCCAACTGAAGTTAAGAGACGCTGCTATACTTTAGGGCATTCGGCTAAGCCGATGAACAACCTAGACGCGCTCGCCGGCTTGAAATGTTCGAAATGTGGCACTCCCATGGTGCCAGCATCGAAATCCGACGAGCCGGAGCTTGTTGCCGTCTGTCCCAACCCCAATTGCGGCGCGAAGCGAGTAAACCCGGAAAAGGCGCAGAAGAAGGCAGATTAGCAGCGAAGAGCCGGAGAGTGAAGGCGTGGGGCCCTCTACGGCAGACGGAGCGGGCGTTTTCGTGTTTTGTCGAGCCGTGGGTGGCGAATCGGCTTTCCTGGCGAGTGGCGTATCCTTCGAGGAATCGCGAGCAAATCACACCACGGTTCGGTTCGAGCCGCGAACAATTTGCGGGTACCGCATCCCTTCGCGTTTTTTGTGAAGGGTGAGCGAGGTATCGCTCATCGCGAGCCCCTCTCAACCCTCAACTCTGAACTCTCGACTCCTCTCCGCCATCCGCGCCGTCAGCCGCTCGAGCTCAGCCGCCGCTTCCTGCCTCACGCCCACCTCTTGCTGATCTTCTTCGATCATGCGAATCTCGCCCAGGAATTTCAACACCGCCTCGCGCGAGGCAAGCTTCCTGCACATGCGGCTCAGCGACAGCTGCTCCCGCCCATCGAGTACTCTCAGCAGTGCCTTCATCATCTTGAATTGGTTCGGTATCACATCGCGGATGAACCTCTTCCCTGAAGGCGTCAACGCCATCACGCCCACTCGCCGCCCCTTTCGTTTCTGATCCGTCTTCGACTTCGCCTTGTGGCTCTGCTCGATCGAGACGGGCGGCAGCGTCCCGACCACCCGCCGCACCCACCCGCGCCGCTCGAGAGACTTGCTCGTCTCGATCAGATTCTGGCGCGCACACTTTCGCTCTTGTGCGGCGTCGCTCACCGTCATCGGTCCCGCTCGGTTCAGCAGCTCGAGCACGCGAAACTCCGCCAGCGTCAGCCCGAATGCGTCGAGCGGCGGCCGCAGTTCGCTCTCCAGCCATTTGGCCGTATCGATCAGATCCAGGCAGGCTTGCACGGCTCGTCCGGTCTTCTCTCGGTGGGTCGGGTAATACCTCGTCATCACGCAAAATCGTCCAAAATCCGCCTTTTTCGGCTTCTTAAGCCTTTATAAACCCCCGCCAGACGCATGCTCCATGCGCCTCTTATTGCATGAAAAAATAGCCCAATTCGAGCCCCGGGGAAATCCGCACTTGTACGTCCGTGGTTCTCGCAGGAATTTCCTGGAAACGCCAATCTCCCGATTGGCCCTTCTTGTTCTTTCTTGGTCCGGCCCGCCATTCGGGACCTGCCTGCGGCAGCGGGGAATGGCGTTCCCAGGAAACGCAAAATCCGGCCGGGCTGAAGCGCCCTCATTCGTCAGGGCAGGCCTGCGGCAGGTTTAAATCTCGGAGGCCGCAGTATATCCAATCGCGGGCGTCGCAATTCGTGGGTGGACGGGCGGGACGCGGAAAGGTGCCCGATGAAAAGAAGCTCGTCCGCAACTGGCAGCCCGATTACTTGAGGGCGTAGCGCCGCTCTAGCGGGTGGGGCGGGGACGAAACGCCGATCTCATGCAGCTTGGCCGCGGCGCGACGGGATTCGTCCCCGCCAGGGAAGCGGCTGACGACGGCGCGCAGATCGCGGATCCCCGCGGACTTTTCGCCGATCTCGAGTTCAGCCATGCCTTTCTTTAGTAGCGACGCGGCCAGCTTGAAGCTGTGCGGATACTCCATCAACACTTCTTCGTACGCCGCAATCGCACCCTTGAAATCATTCTGCTGATAGGCGATCTCGCCGAGATAGAACTGCGAATTGGACGCCAGATCGTTCGTCGGGAAGTATTTGATGTAATCCGAGAATTCCTGGTGCGCGAGGCTGTAGTTGCCGCTGGTGTAATCGCGCAGCGCGTTTTGATAGAGCGTGTCCGCCGAGATCGGCGGCATGTTGCCGGCGCCGCCAGGAGCCGGTGAAGTTGCCGGCGAATTCATCGTATTCGGAGCGCCAGGAGTCGGCGCCGCACCCGGAGCGTTCGTGTCAGGCGTGCCCTGAGCGCCCCCCGGACCGCCGCCGGGAGCGCCACCCTGTCCGCCACCGGAAACCTTCGCGTCAATGCTCTGCAGCAGACTCTGCATGTCGGTAAGCTGCTGCGAGAGCTTGCCGACGCGCGCCTGGATGTCCTGCACGTTATCGGAGAGTCCTTGCGTCTGCTGCGTCACCGTGTCGAGGCGGGAGCCGGAGTTCGCCGTGGTCTCCTGCACGGTTTTCTGCAGCGCGTCCATCTGGCTGTTCAACTTGCCGACGGAATCGAGCGACTGCTGGATCAAGGTTCTTAGCGTCGCGTTGTTGCTGTCAATCGCGCTGCGCATGTCCGTCTGACCCTGGAGGAGCTGGTTCACCGTCTGCTGCAGTTCGATCATCTCGCGCGACACGGCGCCCGCGGGCTGCGGCGCGAGGATCGCTCCACCAAGGGCTCCGAAAAACATCGCTGCTACCGAGAGCACGACCCATCGTATGCGCAAAGGAAATCCCTCCTTACGGAAAGCGCGGCGTTCTCAAGCCCGGCGCGCTTGAACGGACGAATTCGCGAACGGCGGGCCGGATTGGGATCGGCCCGCCCCCCGCGATGGAAACTGTCCTGCCCCTAGTGTGCCAGAACGAAGTGATCCCGGCGATTCTGCTGCCAGCATTCTTCGCTGTGTTCGGTGCAGAACGGACGCTCTTTGCCATAACTTACGGATTCCATCCGGTCGGCGGAAATGCCGAGCGAGATGAGGTAGTTTTTGGCCGCCTGGGCGCGACTCTGGCCCAGGGCGAGGTTGTACTCCGTCGAGCCACGCTCGTCGCAATGTCCCTCGATCGAGATATGCACGTCGGGATACGAACGCAGGAACTCCGCATCCTTGGTGAGAGCGTCGCGAGCATCGCCGCGAAGCTCGGCCTTATCGAGATCGAAGAACACATCTTTGACGTTCTGCTCGAAGAGTTCGCTCACGTTGGGCGGCGCTGCCGCGGCCGGAGCGGCTGCCGGCGCGGCAGAACGTCCACGTGCGCGGTGGCCGTGGCGCTGCCGCCGGGCCCCGTGGCCGTGATGGTGTAGGTGGTTGACGTCGTCGGATTGGCAGGGGTCGAACCTTGCGGCGCGACTTTGCCAACGCCCGGCTCAATATCAAGATCCGTGGCGTTCGTGGACGACCATGACAATGTGACCGTCCCCCCCGGATTTACCGAGGCCGGCGACGCGTTGAGGGTCACCGTCGGCTGCGCCAGAGGCGCCGGCGCTGCGGCCGGCGGAGTGGTCGCAACCTGCTTTTTGCAACCCGAGATGAGGGCCGCGAAAGCGAACAGACTGAACAATACTGCATACCTTCGAAAAGTACGGTGCTGCATGTAGTGCCTCCTTCGGCGTTCCCGCGAGGGCTTAGCAGGACGGCCGAGAATGAACTGGTAACGATTGAACATGTGTGACGCGACGAAACTGCTCTTGCACCAACCCGGACTACATTCGCCCCGCAAAACGCGCGGCGCGAAACCTAAAAAGCAGCCGATGGGCGGTCCTCATCCGCCGCTATCGCTGCGACCAACTGGGCGATTCGCTCTGCCCCTGAAATGTTAGCTGCCGCGGCTGGCTGCCATCGGCCAGCATCGTCCAAATCTGACGCGTGCCCGTGCGCGTCGATTCGAACACCAGATGACGCCCGTCGGGGGCCCAGCTCGGCCTCTCGTTGCGAGCCTCATCCTTCGTCAGTTCCACAAGTTGATGGCTGACGATGTCCATTACGTAGATATCGTAGTTTCCGCTCGGCCGTCTCCAGCTAAATGCGAGCAATTGTCCATTCGGTGACCACGAGGGGTCGATGACGTAACCCATGTCGGGCAGGTCGATCTTCTGAGCATTCGAGCCATCGGCATCTGAGATGTACAGCGCCGGATCGCCCGCGCGGTCGCTTACGAAAACCATCTGCTTGCCCGTCTTCGGATTCCACGTGGGAGACGTCGCGACGCCCGCGCCAAACGTCACGCGGTGCAGATGCGTGCCGTCCGCCTGCGCCACGTAGATGGCCGGATCGCCGTTGATGCTGGACATAAAGGCAATCTGCTGGCCGTCGGGCGACCACGCCGGCGAGCTATTCGTCCCGCGGAAACGAGGAAACGCGATCAGGCGATTCGAGGCCGTCGAGTAGATGCAGATTTGCGCGGAGGTGACGCCGCGAAAGGGAACGTAACACGTGAAAGCGATGCGGCCCGCATCGGGCGACCAGCGCGGCGTCAGCGCGATCGAATTCAGGTGCGTGATCTGATGCTGGTTCGCGCCGTCGTAGTCCATCACCCAGATTTCCTTGTTGCCGCTTCGCCCGCTTACAAATGCAATCTTCGTCTGCGCGACGCCGGGCTGCCCGCCGCTGAGGAGGGCGACGATGTCGTCGGCAAACTGGTGCGCAAGCAGGCGAGCGCCGTCTTCCGTAGCCGCACCTCGATAAATTTTTTGCAGCGCGAGCGGAGCGGCCGGATTGTGGACGTCCGAGAGATAGCCGGCAAACACGAGGCCCGAACTATCCTGGCTGAGATTGCCGTAGGCGACCATGTACGCGTTGGCGGGCGCGGCGGACCAATCCGCCGCCTTCAAATCGCCCGGTTGGCCGGGATCGGTCAGCGGATAGAAACTGGGGCTGACGAGATCGAGGATGCCGGAATATTCGAGGTCGGCCCAAAGAACATCGTGGAACACCTTGGGCAGCGGCGGACCGAAGGTCGATTTTGCCACCGTGTCGGGGACGGCAAGCCGGGTCTTGGTGACGCCCATGCCCGTCTCGACCTTGAACCAGTCTTGAGCTGCCGTAGAACGTGCCGTCAGAAGGACCGCGGATGCGATTAGAACTGCGAGCACTGCAACGAATCGAAGGTTCCGTTTCATTAGTCCGGCCTTTACTTAAAATAGAAACTTAACGATGGTAGTCGAAAGTGAACTGGACATTGACATACGAACCCGAGTACCCCCCGGGCAAGCGATCGAGCGGGCTAGAAGCATTGACCGCACGCACCGCCGAGTTATCCACGGAATAATTGTTGCTTCGCTGCGTGAGCTGCACGTTGGTAACCTCGCCGTCGCGCAAGATCGTGAAGGTGACGGTCACGGGCGGTGCGTAGGCCACGCTCGGGTCGATCGTTGACTGCAACCAGTTGCTGCTGATGCGCCGCTGCACCGCCTCGACGTACCACGAGAACCGCGACGCGAAATCGCCGCCGCCCACGCCGCTGAAAGCAAGCCCCGCCTGCGTTGTGCCGGCGCCCATAGCGAACGACGTTACCGGAACCGCCGGAGTGCCGCCTCCACCGTAAGGAATCGCGTTCGTGGGCGGCGGAACCGGGTTTTCGAGCACCTTCGACGGCTGCGAAATAATTTTCGGCGGCTTTTTCATCTGGAATTTCTGGATCGGCACCGCGTCCGGCGGAGGCTTCGGCACTGGCTGCGGCTCGGACTTGAACAGCCCCTTCGAATTGTCGACCACGCGGTTCGGGGTCACCACGTCGGGGCGGGGAAGCGGAATCGCCGGAACGCTGCCGACAACACCCACGGTGATCGAGCCGCCGGGCCCGCCCCAGTTCTCGCCGCTATGCGTGTAGGCCCACCAGCCCGCCACAACTAAATAGGCGAGGATCGCAAGATGCAGTCCGGCGGACGCGTATACGAAGGGTTTGAGCGTCTGGCCGGGCCGCGTTGCCGCTATTGTCGACATTTCATTCCCGCGATTTCACGCGTTCATTGCGTCTGCGGCCGCTCGCTGAGCGGCTGCGTCACCACGCTGATGTTATAATGCCGGCCTGCCGCAGCGCGTCGACCACGGTGGCCCAGCTTCCAAAAGGCACGGTTTCGTCGCAGCGGACGTAAACGGCCTGCGTTTTCGGGTCGTGCGACTGCGCGATCACCTGCTGGCCGATCTCGTGGATGTTCACCGGCTTGTCGTTCAGATAGACGCGCTGGCCGCGATCGATCGTGATCACCATGCGCAGCTTGCGTCAGTTCCTTCACGGTCTTCGTCTTCGGCACGTCCACGTCGATTCCCGACTGCAGGATCGGCGCGGTGATCATGAAAATAATCAGCAGCACGAGGACCACGTCGATAAACGGCACCATGTTGATTTCGGATAGTGACGTGCCCGTTTCGCGTTGAACCTGTGGCATCTAGGCGCTCGGCGGGTTGGGCGAACTGTAGAGGGTTTCGACTTTGGCAACGAATTCCGACGCGAAGCTATCCATGCGCGACGCAACGGATCGAATGCCCTGGAGGTAGTGGTTGTAGGCGATGAGCGCCGGGATCGCGGCGGCCAAACCCGCGGCCGTGGTGATAAGCGCTTCGGCGATGCCTGGGGCGACCGCGCGAAGGCTGGCCGTGCCCGCGTCGCCGAGGCCGGTGAATGCGTCCATCACGCCCCACACGGTGCCGAAGAGACCGATGAACGGCGAAACGGAAGCGATCGTGGCGAGAGTGGACATCCCGCGCTCGAGGCGCCGAACTTCGTCGCCCGCAGCGACGTTCATGTCGACGCTGATGGCATTCGCGTTTTTCACTTTGCCGCCGTGCGGATTGTTGCTAGCCAGTTGCGAAGAGAGTTCGGCGTAGCCCGCCTCGTACACCGCGATCAGCGGCGTACCCGCTGAACCAGCGCGCAACGTTTTAGGGTTGGGAAGGCCGCCGCCCGAGCGAAACATCTGGAGAAAGCGATTGGTTTTGCCGTTGAGCCCGCTCAACTGCGACCACTTTTGCAGGATGAGAGCCCAGGAAAGAACGGAAAGAATCAGAAGAATGCCGAGAACGACGCGGGCCAAACCGCTCGTCTGTTCCAAAAGCGTGAGCGGATTGGCAACTGCAACGAGCGCCAGGCCAGAAATAATTTCCTCCCCACGAGACAAATTTTGCCGGGCAAATCTACCGTAGCATACGCACGTATATGGGTCAAACCAATGCGATGCAAAGATGTGTCGATTTGCTGCACCAGCCAACACCAATTTCTAGTTTTTTTCCGGCACGCCCGCGGCAACTGCGGGTTCGTCGCGCGCCTCTTGCCGGCATTGCACGCGTATAATGAGAGCGAGAACGTCCACGTCCCGTGCACGCTCAGTCCACAATGCAAGCCGCGCCCGATCATTCGCTCCGCGAGCGCGTGTTTTTGTCCGCGGAGTGGCGCGATCTCGTGATGCTCAATTACGAGATCGAACCGGCTCTGGTGGCCCGTCATGTCCCCCATGGCACCGAGCTCGACGCTTTCGACGGAAGGGTCTTCGTCAGCCTCGTCGGATTCCGTTTCCTGCGCACGAGGCTCTTCGGATTCGTCCCGCTGCCTTTCCACGCCAATTTCAACGAAGTGAATCTGCGCTTCTACGTGCGGCGGCGCGAAGGCAGCGAGGTGCGGCGAGGCGTCGTCTTCATCCGCGAAATCGTGCCGCGATTCGCCGTGGCGCAACTCGCGAGGCTCGCGTACGGAGAAAACTACGTGAGTCTCCCCATGCGCCATGCGGTCCGCAGAAATAGCGCAGGCATCAGTGCGGAATATCAATGGCAAGTCGCGGACCGATGGTGCGGGCTGCATGCAGAGGGTTCGGGCGCACCAGCTTATGCGGCGGAAGGCAGTGCCGAGCAGTTCATCACGGAGCACTATTGGGGCTATTCGGCGCAGCGCGACGGCGGCTGCGTGGAATATCACGTCTCGCACGTGCCGTGGCGCGTGTGGAAGAGCGCGACGGCGGCATTCGATGGCGATGCGGGCTCGCTCTACGGCGCGGAACTCGGACGCGCGCTACGCCACGCGCCGGATTCGGCGTTCATCGCGGATGGCTCGCCCGTGCGCGTATTCGCGGGTCGCCGTATCGCTTCGGCTCTTCGTGCGCCATCCTGGAAGGCGAGGCATCGGTGACAGGCCTAACGCCGGCCGCCGCCGCCGGAACTGGACCGCTCCGGCCTGAAGGATTGCCACTCGCGGATCTGCTCGGACACTTCAGCCTTTTCGCGTTCGTCCGTGGCGGCGTCCCAACGGCGCCGAAGCTCTTCGAGTTTAGCTTCCACAAATCCGGCTCGTCCCGTTTTCTTTTCCGGCTTGTCGCGGTATCCCATGTTCGTATAGCTCCTCTTTGATCTGAGAATATCTGAGTTCGGAATATGGCTGTGATCCCACCCTCTAAGAAGGCGCGTTCACCTGATCGATTATACCCTGTTGTAGCGTTTTGGATCGCTGTAGGAGTCAATTCTTGTGTCCACGGTCTCCCGACTATGCGGCTTCCTTGGCACCCGAAGCTGGTTCCTTCCGTCCCGCGGCCTTCTGGCCTTGCAACCCGAACGGCCCTTCGGCAATCAAAAGGAGTAGGATAGGCCGCAGCCTGGCATTTGGCCTATCGCGTCGCGAGCCATTTTGGTGGAGGGCGCCGTCATGAAAAGATCCACCTTCGCAAGAGTATTTCTCACCTCGATTGCATCGCTTGCTCTGATCTTCCTTGTGCCAAACCCTGCGTTTGCCCAACGCGGAGGTGGAGGTCACGGCGGGGGAGGCGGCTCTCACGGTGGCGGCGGAGGCGGTTTTCACGGAGGCGGCGGTGGTGGATTCCGCGGAGGCGGTGGCGGCGGGCGCTCCGCATTTGGCGGAGGCGGCCGGTCGTACGGTGGATCGTTTGGCGGTGGAGCGTACCGCGGCGGCGGGTCATATCGCGGCGGAGGATTCGCTTCGCGCTCGTATGGAGGGTACGCATCACGCGGCTCTGGAACTGGCGGTAGATCTTTTTCGGGCATGAACAGCCGCGGCTTCAGCAGCGCAGGCCGCTTCGGCGGCGCCGGCCGTTCCTCGGGAGTTCGCAATTCCATCGCCGACGGCCGGTGGCATTCGTTTGGCGGCGGCCGCGCAATGAACGCCTCGGCTTCCGGCTTCCGCAATTCCGCGATTGCCGATGGCCGGTGGCACTCGTTCGGACGATCCGGCAATAGCTTCGCCGGCAGCACGCGCGCGGTTTCTTCGCGCGGCACAGCGTCGAGCTTCGGAAGCTCGCGTACGGGTTCGACATTTGCGCGCAACACATTCTCCGGTGGCAACCGATTCGGAGGAAATTCGTTTGGCAGAGGCCTCGGCGATCGCGGCTTCGGCGGATATAGAGGGCGGGGCGGTTGGGGCGGTGGTGGCTGGGGAGGCTGCTGGAACTGTGGTTGGGGTTGGGGCGGCTTCGGTTGGGGTTTTGGCTGGGGACCCTATTGGGGCCTTGGATGGGGCTATCCGGGCTGGTATTACCCCGATCTCGCTTGGGGCTACGGTTGGGATCCTTATTGGTACAACCCATATGCCTGGGACAATTACGATTTCAGCTACTACACGGACAATGGGACAGCCAACGGGACGGACAATGGCGCGGGCGATTCGAGCGATTACAATTCCGTCTATCCCGGCCCGGCTTACTCCAACTCACCCGATGCCGATTCTCCCTACGCGGGCTCGCCGTACACACCCGTCGATTCCAACTACGTGATGGCGCGGCCCGCTCAAAGCTACTAGGTCGAGACGTCTTCTTCTTTGCTCGGCAACTTCGGGGGATCCTCTATCCCCGAAGTTGCCGCACTCGAAAAGCCGACGAACGCAGCTCGCTGTCGGAAAATTATGGGGGGGTCGCCCGAGCCCTCACATCGGCGCCGTGTGCTACACTGCGATTCAGATCATGAGCAAAACGTTTGACATCGGCGTCGAGGCACTCGGCGGAGGAATGCAGCCAGGCGTACTCGCTCCGCCGCGAGCAGCCGCCGAAACTGCCATCGGCAATCTAAGCGCCAGCGAGCTTCCGACAATCGCCACGAACGGCAAAAGCTTCTACATCGAGACGTTCGGCTGCCAGATGAACGCCCACGATTCCGAAAAGGTGGCGGGCGTCCTGCTCGAGCGCGGATACCGGGCCGTCGATTCCATCATGCAAGCCGACCTCGTGCTGTACAACACGTGCAGCATCCGCGAGAAGGCGGCGCAGAAAGTTTTTTCGCGCCTCGGAGAGATTCGCTCCGCCACGCCGCGCAAGGTGATCGGGGTTCTCGGATGTCTTGCCCAGCAGGAAGGCGGAGAAATCTTCGAGCGCGCGCCATGGGTGAGTCTCGTCTGCGGCTCGGCAAGCTACCGCAAGCTGCCCGAACTCATCGCGCAGATTGAAGAGGGCGGGCGGCGCGTCACCGGACTCGATCTCGATACGGACCAAACATTCGAAACCGAAATCACGCGGCGCGACAATCCGATCCGCGCCTACCTGACTATTATCGAGGGCTGCGACTACGCCTGCGCCTACTGCGTGGTGCCGCACACACGCGGCCCGGAACGCAGCCGCGCAAGTGAGTCTGTGCTGTCCGAAGCGCGCCGATTGGCCGACGCCGGCTACACCGAGATTCAATTACTCGGCCAGACGGTCAATTCCTATCGCGATCCCTCGCCGCGCGGCCTGAATTTCGTGGGCCTCCTGCGCGAAGTGGCCGCCGTCGATGGCATCCGTCGCGTGCGCTTCACAACGTCGCACCCGAACGATTTCCACCGCGAGATCGTGGAAGCGATCGACGACACTCCGGCGCTCTGCGATCACGTCCATCTGCCCGTGCAATCCGGATCGACTCCGATCCTTCGGGCAATGCGGCGCACCTACACGCGCGAGGAATATCTCGAAAAGATTTCCTGGATTCGCGCCGCGCGCCGCCCGATCGGCATCACGTCCGACATCATCGTCGGATTCCCCGGCGAGACGGAGAAAGATTTCGAAGAGAGCGTCACGCTGCTCGACGCGGTCGCTTACGACAGTATCTTTTCGTTCAAGTATTCGCCGCGGCCCAACACTTCCGCCGCCACCATGCCCGGCGCGATTCCCGAGGAAGAGCAGGGAAGGCGCCTCGCGATTCTGCAGGATCGCCAGCGCCAGATCCAGGTCGCGCGCAACGAAGCGCTTGTCGGCAGCACGTTCGAAGTCCTCGTCGATGGCCGCCACGAATCGCGCAATCAGTGGTCCGGACGCACCACCAGCAACCGGCCCGTAAATTTCACTTCGCCTCATCAATCTCTTTTGGGAGAATACGTGCAAGTGAAGATCACGCGGGCGAGCGCAAATAGCATCGCGGGCGAACAGGTGATTTAGCGGGAACCGGAATCAAAACTGGAGGGCCACATGGAACTTGAGGTCAAGATCAGGGGACTGATGATGGACCCGATGACCAACATGCCAGTGGTCGTCCTAAAGGAAACCCAGGGCAGCGGCGTGCTGCCGATCTGGGTCGGCGTCTACGAAGCCAACGCCATCGCGCTGGAAATCGAAAAAGTGCAGACGCCGCGCCCGATGACGCACGATCTGCTGAAGAACGTCCTGAACGGCCTCAACGTCCACGTGCAGCGCGTGGTGGTGTGCGACCTCAAGGAAGACACATTCTACGCGCTCATCTGGATGGAGCGCGAAGGCCAGCTGATCTCGATGGATTCGCGCCCGAGTGACGCGCTCGCTCTGGCGCTGCGCCTCGATTGCCCGATCTACGTCGACGATCAGGTGCTGAAAAGCTCGAAGATCAGCGGCGCCACCGCCGAAAAAAGCTCCAACGAGGAATTGCGCAAGTGGCTCGAGAACCTCAACGATGAGGATCTCGGCCGATACAAGATGTAGGGCGCGTCTTGGGCGCGCTCGCTGCGCGTCGGCGCATTCCTCTTTGTTACCCGATGAAATCAACCGTCGCGCTGTAGTTTCCCACCTGAACTGCCGTCAGCACCTTGCCGCTCGCGTCTTCGATATTCGCCGTGTCGCCATTCTGCGGATTGCCGAGCGCGCCGCTCACGCCGCAGCCGATCGCCGAGGTAAAAACCACCGGGGTGAACTTCGGCAGCGCGGTGATCGGCTCGCCGCCATCCGGCGCCTCCATGATCCATTCGATCGAGTTCCCATCAAACGTCGCGCCCGGCGGCGGTGCGACCGTGATTGAGAAATGCTGCCCCGTGCTTTCGTTCGCGAAATAGATGTAGCCGGCCGTATTGCCGATGTACTGCACCGAGCAGTAGACCTCTTGCCCCGCACTCACGGGAAAATTCACGATGTTGGTCTGATAGATGTACGGCGGCGATCCCGCCCGCGCCGGCGCGTACCATTCGAACCACGCCATGTAGGATGCCACGCCGCTCGCACTGACGGATTGCTCGATGCCCGCCTGCAGCGCGTCGTTCGAGACGATGCCGATGTCGAACCCGTCGATCCCGATCCATGACGACGACGTCCAGCCGCCGAGGTAAACGTGCGGTTCGGACGGTTTCGTCACGGTCGGAATTTTCCAGAACCCGATCACTCCCGTCCAATCGCCGCCGCGCGCGGCTGCGCCGGCCCACGCCGGATTGACGAAGTTCGTGTCCGTGATCTTCCTCATGGCGCTTTTCAGCGCATGCGTTTTTCGAAATTGCGGACGCAGTTCCGGAACGATCCGGTCTTCCGCCAGCCATTTGCGCGAGAACACTTTCTGCCAGGCTCGCTGCAGGACCGGATCATCGTTCGTGGAAGGCCGACGCCATAGCAGTCCGCTTTTCACCAGCTCGGAAACGCTGGCTGTGTTTGGATCGAGATCGTTCGGCGGCGTAGGGCCCGCGTAGACGCCCGGCAGGTTCGTCGGCACGAGCGCGTAAGGAACGCTCCGCCGGAAAGGTCGATTTTCGTGATCGAGCGAGGATGGGACAGTTGCAATGCTGGACATAACTCTCCTTTTTCCCGAGGCCTCCCTCAGGGAACTACCCCCAATGAGGTAGTGCGGAGAGACTGCAAATCGTTACAGAAAATCACGGGGTCAGAAGCGGATCAGCGAAAGGTGTTGGAACTTCGAGAGGAAATGCACGATGGGCCGGGCGAGTCCAGCGATACTGTCTTGTGTGGCGTGCTGCAGCATGCCCGGGCGCAGGCTCTTGCGCATGGCCGCGAGCGCGCCGAACATCATTCCGTACACCGAAATCACGATGACGCCTCTCCCGCCCTGGTAGGTATGCGCCGCTCCGAAAACGAGCCCCTGCAAAATCACGGCGGCTGTGACGTTTTGCGTCAGCGCCAGGCACTGGCGCTGCAGGTAGCCGCGAAACACCAACTCCTCGCAAAATCCGGCGCTCGTCGCGAGCACAACCCACAGAATCATTTCCGGAACGGTCTGCGGCATCAGAAAACTCGCGGCCTCGCTTCCATTGAAATGCAGCACATACGATAGCCCCGCCAGTACCCCGAAAATGACCAAAAAGAAAACGAAGGCGACACCGACGTTGATGAAGAAGTCCAAAAAGCTGTTCCACCGTCCGCCAATCAGATCGCGCAATTTGGTGTGACGCAACCACGCCCCGAGCCATACGTACCCAACCAGAAAGAATTCGAAACAGATCGTGAAGATATAGGTGGGAATGCGGCTGGGAAGATGTGCCTCCTGCTGGGCAAAGCGCGGCATGGATTGAACGAAGGCAACTGTCAGCAGGAAAATGACGAAAAGCAGCGTGTGCCACACCGGTGCAACGGCAGGTATGCGGCCGGGCGGGTTCTGGCCGGGCAACTGCAGAACGGTCTCGGTGCTCGCCATGCCCACCTTTCGTCGAGTACGCACGCCCCTTGGCGTGCGAGCATGAGTTTAACAGCTGCGCGGCGAAGTGGCCAAGTTCGGCCGTGGCTCAACGGTAACGGCAAACACTGCCCGGCCCTCGCATAGAGGCAAAGGCCGAGCGATCGCGTGCGCTTACGCCGACGCTTGCGCGGCCGTTCCCTTAAAGAACGCGAGCAGATCGGCGTTGACCAGGTCCGCGTGGGTTGCGGGCATGCCGTGCGGAAGGTCTTCGTAGACCTTCAGCGTCGCCTTCTTCAGTAGCTTGGCGGCCATCGGACCCGCCGCGGCAATCGGCACGATCTGATCGTCCTTGCTATGCACCACCAGCACGGGAATATCGATCTTCTTCAGGTCCTCGGTTGTATCCGTTTCCGAGAACACCCTGATGCAATCATAGTGAGCCTTGATGCTTCCCACCATGCCCTGCAGCCACCAGTGCTCCCGAATGCCTTCGGAAATCTTCGCGCCCGGTCGGTTGTAGCCGTAGAAGGGAATTGTAATGTCCTTGTAGAACTGCGGCCGGTTCGCGGCCAGCGCGGCCCGCAGTCCGTCGAAAACCTCAACGGGCGCACCAGTCGGATTCTTCTCGGTCTTCAGCATGAGCGGTGTGATGGCGCTGATCAGCGCAGCCTTCGAAACGCGCTTCGTGCCGTGGCGGCCCAGATAGCGCGCCACTTCACCGCCGCCGGTCGAATGCCCTACCATGATCGCGTCCTTAAGATCGAGCTTTTCGAATAGCTCGGCCAAATCGTCCGCGTACGTATCCATATCGTTGCCGTCCCACGTCTGGCTGGAGCGGCCATGGCCTCGCCGGTCGTGCGCGATCACGCGATAGCCAAGGTTCCCGAAATACAGCATCTGCCCGTCCCAATCGTCCGCGGTCAGCGGCCAACCGTGGCTGAAAACAATCGGCTGTCCCTTGCCCCAATCCTTGTAGAAGATCTTAGTTCCGTCCTTGGTCGTAATCGTCGGCATAGGATGTCTCCTTGGACTGCTGTAGGCTGGCGGACGGCAGTACGCGGGAATAGCCTGCGCCTCACCAGCGATAGATATAGATGAAAGGGAGCAGCTCTTGATTCCAGCGAATCTGTGGAAAAACAAGGCGCGCCCGGCACCTAAGTATCTCCGGCGATGCCGGCACCTTGGCGTCATTAGATTTCTCTTGCGTTGGGCGCCGCAGACTAGGTACATTGAGCGCTACTCGTAGTGGAGGGGAGACCACAGGACACTAGCTGTTGGCCTGGGGTTGCGCTGCGAGTCTGAGGGGCAAAGGTTTGACCTGCGTCCTGGCAATTGCCAACCAAAAAGGCGGAGTCGGCAAGACCACTACATCCATCAATCTCGCTGCCGCTATCGCTCTCAAGAAGAAAAGAACGCTCCTGATCGATCTGGACCCGCAAGCCAACGCCACGATCGCGTTCTTCAATCAAGACGAGATCCAGACCACGATGTACGATGTCTTCGCCGACCAGCGCGTCGACATGGCGAAGGTGATTCGCGCGACCAAGGACCCCAATCTCTTCGTAGCGCCCGGCCGCCTGGCTCTCGCGCGCCTCGAGCAGCAGCTCGCCGGGCAGTTCGACGCGCCCTTTCGCCTCAAGGATTCGCTCGCGCCGATCCTGAAAGATTTCGACTACATCGTGCTCGACACGCCGCCGGCGCTGGGCATCCTCACGGTGAACGCGCTCGTCGCATCCACACATCTGCTGGTGCCGATTCAGGCCGCCTACTTCGCGATCGAGGGCACCGACGACCTGCTCGAAACCTACGGCCGCATTCGCGCGCGCCCCAATCCAGACCTTAAAGTGCTCGGCGTCGTCATCACGCTCTACGACAAGCGCACCACCATCGCGCGCGACACCTACGAGCAGATTCGCACCGTCTTCGGCGGCGCGCTCTTCAAGACGCGCATCGCCAAAAACGTGCGCCTGGAAGAAAGCCCCGCCTACAAAGAAACCGTATTCAGCTATGCGCCGAAATCTTCCGGCGCGGAAGATTACAAGAAACTGGCTCAGGAGGTATTGCAACGTGTCGAAGCGGATCGGGTTACCCGTCACTCTCAAGATGCGGCATGACGCGCATTACGTCGAGACTCTAACCAGCTTTAGCGGCGCATCGGTCGGGCGCATGATCCCGATCGACAAGATCCGCCCCAATCCCGATCAGCCCCGCAAGACCATCGGCGACGTCCGCGAACTCTCCGACTCGATCAGGCAAAAGGGCGTGCTCGAGCCCCTTCTGGTCCGCTACATCCCGCACGAGGACACCTACTACATCATCTCCGGCGAGCGCCGCTATCACGCCTCGATGGCGGCCGGCCTGCACGAGCTGCCCTGCATCGAGAAAATCGCCGACGATGCCGAAACGCTCGAGATCGCGCTGATCGAAAATCTCCAGCGCAAGGATCTCACCGCATTCGAAGAAGCCGACGGCCTCCAGCGCCTCGCCGATCAGTTCGATTACACGCACGACGATATCGCCAAGAAAATCGGCCGCTCGCGCTCTTCCGTCACGGAAACAATGTCCCTGCGCGTGATTCCCGACGAAGTCCGCCACACCTGCGTTGAAAACGGAATCGCATCGAAATCGCTGCTGCTGCAAGTCGCGCGCCAGCCCACCGAAAAGAAGATGCAGGAAATCGTGCACCGCATCGTCCAGGGCAATCTAACCCGCGACGAGGCGCGCAAGGCCCGCAAAGAGGAAATGGAATCCGCCCCGCGGCCGCAGCCCTTCGTCTTTGATTTCGAGTCCGACGACGGCGCCTTCCGCATCCGCCTGCAATTCCGCAAGAGCCACGTCAGCAGCGAAGAGCTGGCCGCCGCCCTGCGCACAGTCCTCCGCCGCCTCGAATCCGGCTCGCTCTCGTCGTCAGCAGCATAGCCTTCGCCGCAACACCGTGTCTTGCCGGCGTCTCCGACGGATAGAAATGCGCGAAGGTCTTCCCCAAGAATGACCTTGTTTTCAGTCTTTAGTGGGTGTCATCGTAGCCGCCCGGATCGACGCCAGCCGGTGGTCTAATTTATCCGCATCGCTCGCGCGGCCTAGGCCGCGAAGCGCCTTAGATTCGCTCGCGAGAGTGGTCACAAGCACCGGGCTGTTTGCACCGTATTGCTTCCCGAGCACGGTCAACAGGCGCTGGTCGCACGCCAAGGACTTATCAGGCTTGTTCCAGCGGTCGTACAATCCACAGAGCGATGAGAGCGGTATGAGCATTCCGATACTATCCGCCCCGTACAACGACTGGTCGATGTTCACCGCACGCAGCAGGTAAGGTTCTGCTTTGTCATACTGCTTCCGCATGATGTAAACGCGCGTCGCGGTCACGAGGCTCGCAGCTACACGATCGCTGCCCTCGCCGTAAATCTTCTCGTTGATGTCGACGGCCCGGAAATACAACCTCTCCGCCGAGGCGTAGTCCTTTTGGAGAAGGGCGTTTGTCCCCAGCGACTGAGTGGCCGCAGCCACAGGCTGCGATTGAGGGCCATACAAGTCTTCAGCCACCTGGAGTTCACGTTCAAAGGCGGTCTGCGCTGCCGTCCAGTCTTGCTGCCCCATGTAACTGACTCCGAGATCGTCGAGGGCCGATGCAAGACGCTGATCGTGTGGCCGCAGTTTTTCGCCCAGGTCGACCGCCCGCTTGAAATCCTCACGAGCTTCGTCAAAATGCCCCTGCCGGGCTGCGGACCAGCCATCCCGTATCGCGGCGTCCAGCTGCTCGGAAAGGCCGGGTGCTCCTTCCATCGTATGGATTCGCGCGTCCAGATTCGTCGCCTCGGAGGATTTCCCCGCGGCCTTCAGCGCCGCAAGATGGTCGGCCAGCCTCTGCTGCGCGTCTTTGTACCTGTCGGTACTACGAACGGAGGAGCGATGCCAAAGAAGAACCTGTCCTAAAGGGTTAATTCGCGGGGCTAGTTATACTGGTGGCACACACAATCCTGTCTGTGCTCGGGCAATCCCTACTTGGGCAGAGTCAGCGAATTGTAAATCTCATCGAGAAACGCATCGCTGTCGACGAAGTTCCCCGAAAGCTTCTGCCACGGCGCCAGAATCCTTTCGTCCTTCATCTGCGCCAGGGTCTCGTGGTTGTCGAGCGCCTTCTGCACGGCAGCCGTCGTATCCTTCAGCATCTTGTCGTAGTCGCGCAGGTCGTCCATCGTGGCGAGCGCGCCGTGGCCGGGAATCACTTTCGTATCCGCTGGGAATTCCGCGAGCGCCTTGTCGCACGCGGCGATCATACCCTGCACGCTTCCGCCGCTGTTTACATCGATGAAGGGGAATCCGTAGCGCACAAAAATATCGCCCGTGTGCAGCACCTTGTTCGTCGCAAAGAAAACGAATGAGTCGCCATCCGTATGCGCCACCGGCATGTGCTGCACCTCGATTTCCTCGCCATTCAAGAAAATGTTCACGCCATCGTTGTACGTAATCACCGGAAGCGCTTCCTTCGGCTGCGGCGGCTGCTTCGCGTTGATGGACCCTCCTGGCCCATTGCCGATCGTGCTGCCTTCCTCGAGCCGCTTGCGCAGGTTTTCGTTCGCAAGGATCGTCGCGCCCGCCGCGGCGAACGCGGGATTCCCATTGCTGTGGTCGCTGTGGTAGTGCGTATCGACCACAAATCGCACCGGCTTGTCCGTGATGCCGATGCCCTTGAGCGCGGCCTGAATCTTCGCCGCCAGCGGCGCGTATTCCGTGTCGACGATCAGGACCCCGTCATCGCCGAGCGACGCCGCGATATTTCCGCCCGCGCCTTCCAGCATGTAGACGTTGCCTGAAATCTTCGTCACCTTGATTTCGACCTTCGAGAAATCCGGCGGCTGCTGCGCCAGCGCCCGCCCCGGCGCCAGCAGCGCCGCCGCAGCAGCCATCGCGATCAGCATCATGACAAACAGAAAAAGTTTCCGCATCGCAATCAACCTCGCGTCGAAAGTTCCCGCGTGAAGCGCCCGGATTCTACCACCGAACGCGCGGGAGTTCGCTCCCGCCGCCCGGGCGTACTGCACCCGCGCGCCATGGCCGCAGCCACGCGCAGTGCATCGAGGCCCTGTTTCGGTGGTGGTCTCGTTTGACCGGAGTGGATTAGAGCGCCTACCTAAACACAGAGATCACAGAGGAGGCACAGAGTACACGGAGAACCCAAACGCCGAATGACACCACTGCCCCTGTTTCGAGCCCGTTACCATCGATTCGCCAAAGTGATATTCTGTGTATGTATGGAACTGACGCCACAACAACTCGGCTTCCTCGCGCAGCTCAAGTCGCAGGGCTTCGACGTGGTCGCATTCCCGATGTACGAAACTTTCGTCGGCGTGCGCAAAGGCAACGTCGGTGCGCTGCTCGCTCCCAACAGCCCGACCGGCTTCACGCTCTACGGCGAGCCGTCGTATCTCGTCGGCGGCCAGCTCAGCGCGCATGCCATCCAGTCCGACGGCCACTGGTTCGTGCGCAAGCAGGACAAGGTCGAAGTCACTCCCGAGCGGACCGCCGAGCTCGACGCCTTCGCCGCCGAGCTTGCCGACGCCCTGCTTCCCATCGCCTGACGATCACCGCGTCGAAGCTCGCTCTTGCGTAGGCGAAGTCCACCGCGCCGAAGCGTGCGGTTCGCTTAGGCTGGGCGCTTATCGCCGCATAAGCAAACGCTATTGGACACGTGCGTGCCGGCCTGCGTATCGTTCTAGCAGGGAGCGTTGCAGGAGAAAATAGCCATGGCGAGGCACGAGCAAATCGAAAAGGACCGGATCTCGCAGATCCATGACCGCGTGAGCGCGCAATTCGGTCCCGCCGCGGCCGCGTACACCACGAGCCCGGTGCACAGCGATCCGGACGCGCTGCGCCAGGTCGTCGAGCTCGCGAAGCCGCGGCCAGCCGATCGCGCGCTCGATATCGCCACCGGCGCGGGACACACGGCGCTCGCGCTGGCCCCTCGCGTCGCGGAAGTCGTCGCCTACGACATGACGCAGCCGATGCTCCGCGAAACCGCGCGCAACGCCGCCGCTCGCGGCCTGGCCAACGTCGTAACGCAGCAGGGAATCGCCGAAGCGCTTCCATTCCTCGATGCGAGCTTCGATATCGTCGCCGTTCGCACCGCGCCGCATCATTTCGCGGATGTGCGCGCGGCGATCCGCGAAATGGCGCGCGTGGCGAAGCCCGGCGCGCGCATCGTCATCGTCGATAGCGCGTCTCCCGAAGACGCCTCGCTCGATCGCCAGTGGAATCACATCGAAAAGCTGCGCGACCCGTCGCACGTGCGCAACTACACGCCAAGCGAGTGGCGCTCGATGCTTGCCGACGCGGGCCTGCGCGTCACATTCGAAGAATCGAGTTTCGCGATGGAAAATGGACGTCCGATGGATTTCGCCGCATGGGTTCGCCGCATGAATACGCCGCCCGCAGCGGTCGAGGAACTCACGCGCCTTTTCCGCGACGCATCTCCCGCGCTCGCCGCCGCGCTGCGCATCGAAATCGCCCCGGACGGCCCCATTTTCTTCAGCGTCCCGCTGATCACCCTCGCCGCCGTTCGCCCCTAGAAAGCGGCCTTACTGCGCCTGGCAGTGGCATAGCTTCCACACGTGGTCGAAAAACGTCTTCGCGCTCGAGTCGACGGCGAGCCCGCCGGAATACTTGGGCTGATCGCCCGCCAGGTCGATCACCACAGCGAGCCCGTCGGAATTCCGAAACGCGAACTCGAAATTCGGCGCGGCGCCGGACGCTGGGTCGTTCGGAACCAGGCTTCCCGTCTCGCAGTGGAATCCGTTTCCATAAGTGTTGTGAAAAAATGCCGGCGCCGCCCGATCGGCGGCCAGCTTCCCCACATACGACAGCTCGTTGCCCTTCGCATCCAAAGAACTGGATTCACCCGACGATGATCGGAACGCGAGATGCGTGAACAGCACTCCATTCGGCTTTCCGGCCGGTCCACCCGGCGCTACGCTGGAAGAAAACGCGACGAAATCGTGCGGATGCGCGGGCACGTCGATCGCCCCTGTCACGCCGGTTGCCGCGTCGAGCACGGCGATGCGAAGATGCTGCGTGTCGGGCTTCGCCGCGAAGACCACAATATTCCGCACATCCTGCGCCTGCCACGAATGATCCGCGCCCTCGGGTACGGCCCGCGAAATGTCGCGCTCGTAGATGTGGAAGGTCTTGCCTTTGGGATCGTATTCGCACACGGCCGTCTGCAAATTCAGCGCGAGCGACCCGGCGGCCGGCGTCAGGCTGAGGCCGCTCGCGGAAATCGTCACCAGATATCTGGTCTCGTCGGATTGCTTGCCGCTCTTCGGAGGCGCGATCGCGTCAGCGGTGATCGGAATCGACGTGGCGGGCAATTGCGAAGCGCAGGCATCCCTCAGCAGTTGGATGGGTTTCTGTTTCGCGAGTCCCACCGTGTCCGTGGCGAAATAACCGCGGCGAAATCGCAGCTTCACCCCGTGCACGGCCGTCTTCACCGTAACCGCATGAAAGCTGCCGTCCCATCGCACATTTTCCGGATAGTAGGAAATTTCGTAGTAGGAAGCGCCGTCCTTCATCGCCGTGGCGGCGCACCCCGACAAGTCGTTCGTGTTCCGGCACGCGACGCCGCCGGTATCCTGGGCCATCTTTTCCATCGTGTTCTGCGAGAAGTCGCGGTCCGCATCTTCGCGGTTGAGCTGCGCACCCATCAGCGCGCCTGCGTTGACCGCGTCGCTTGGGTTGCCAGAGGTCATCGCCGGCGGGTCTGTCGAAGCCGAATATAAACCCGACACCTCGAGCCCTCGCACGTCCACGGGATAGATCGAAACGCGCGCGTCGGTCAGCGCCTCGCCAGCCGAACGCACCTGCGGCACAAACGACGTGCTGTAGGCGAACGTCTGCCGCGTGTAACTCCCCAGCGCCTCGCCGTGTCCGCCGAAATCCGAGCCGGGCTGGATCCACAGCGGGAAGGCCTCGGAAAGCCAGACGAGATTCTTGCGCCCCGGATAACCCTTGAGGTAGTTCGCAATGGCGATCATCGCGTCCGCGTTCTGGTCCGCCAGCACGGTCAACTGCTCCTCGTATTCTCTTTTTTCGGTTTCCTGAAGCGCTGTCTGGTGTTCACCCGTCGTCTTGTTCGCCGGGCTATCGGGATCGTTTTCGGGATTCTCGACTTTGGGCAGGCTCGTCCCAAACGCGTGGTCGACGGCCTTGCGCAAAAGCGCCCGGTCGGTCGTGAAACTCTGTACCACCATGAGCGAATGCGTGAGCAGAAAAACGGCCATCGGCGTATCGGCCGGCACATCGTCGAGCAGCAAAAGCGCATGCTGGCGCGCTACGAGGTGGTTCGAAAACCCAATGTTGGCCGCGTCAATCAGCAGGACGGTCGGCGGCACCGCGAGATGCGCGAAAGTCTGATTCGAGTATGTGCCGGCCGTTTCGCGTGCCGCCGCGCTCGCCGGAGGCTGCCCCGGTTTCGCCGACCGGTCGACGTAAACGAAGCGCGCGATTTTCTGCGGCCCGTCGCGGTCGTCGAAAATCTGGAAGTCGGAGGGCTTGAGTCCGGCAATCGCATTGCCGTGCGAGTCGCTCGCGACCACGTCCACCGTGATCAGCCGCGTCTTCACGCTCAGGGCATTGGCGGGAGCGGGAGATGAAGCAGGCGGGGACGATTGCGCGACGGCGGCCGGCGCAAGCGTCGCCCCCGCCGACAAAATCAGCATCGCAAACGTAAATGTCTTCGCTAAACGCACAGCCTGCCCACCCAGAGCCGCTGCCGCTCGACTCAACCGCGCGGCCATTTTATCCGAAGCCACTCCGAACACAAGCGGCGGCATTTCCGCGCAGCGCGGCGCGCCGCCCCCGCACATTAAAACGAAAAGGTGGGGAACGGCGTCGGCGCGCAGTCGATCGCGGCGTTTTTGCGCGGGATGCAGCTGACATTCCAGAGCGGCAAAGCCAAAGGCCTCGACGCACCAATCACTTCACGTTCACCGGAGAAGAGCCGTGCCTCGCCACCATCGTGATTCACGACCAAAAGCTCACGGTCGCCAACGGCCACGGAGGCACGCCGAATTTGCGCATCGCCGCCGACGCCCACATCTGGCTCCGCTTCCTCTCGAAGACCTAATCTCTTGTCGGCGTTCCTGCGCGGCAAAATCCTGGCATCTTCCCGGTCTCGTCGACGACATGCGCAGTTTAACGCTCGAGGATGTCCTTGTACGCGTTCAACTCCACCTTCTTCGGCTGTTGTGGCAACACAAAATCGATCGCGCGAGTCGAATTGCCCACAAGCAGCACCTGCCCGAGGCGCACCATGCCATTTCCAAAATCTGCAAACACGGGAACAAACATCGCGAAATACTGGTCCACGTCGCTCTGCGCGATGTGCGCGTGCACCCTCACGCCACCTTGTGTCGCCTCGATTTCGTAGTGGAAATCGTAGTGAGGCACTTGAGTTCCATAGACCCATTCGTTGAAGAACCAGTCGAGCCGGCGATTTCCCTGCAGGTCCATCTGTTTCGTCATGTGTTTCTCCGCAATCGCCTTGAAGGATTCGGTAGAGGCGGGGGTGTCGCGGTGCGCGTCGACGAAGTCATGCATCATGGCGATGAAGTCCTTCTCGCGGTCGTTGGGATCGGCGTGATCGTTCCACATGATCGATCGCAGCATCTGCAGGACGAATGCGCCCTTCGAGTACGTCAGAGCCTGATACGCCTCCGGCGAACGCGGAGAAATTAGCCGCAAGCCCAGCCACAGCGGACCCGCATCATTGGGCGCCACTCCGAAGCTGTTTTTGTCGAGAATGCGTTTCCGCGCGCGTTCCCAGAAATCGATGTAGTCCTTCCGCCAGTTGCCGCCCATCGCCTGCTGCAGGAACAGCCCTGCGGAGAATTCCGCAAAGCCTTCGGAAAGCCACTGATCGTGGTACGAAGCCCAGCCCACTTCATGGCCCCACCACTGGTGCGATACCTCGTGGGGAGTCACTTCCCGCACGAAGCCGGTAAAGTTGTTATCGATGCGCCCGAAGAGCAGCCAGCGCTGCGTGGAATCGATGTACGCGGAAATCGGCAAATATACGAGATTCGGCCACGACTGCCCAAACGCGAAGTTGGGTTGCTCAGTGATGGAAAGGGTGTCGTACGGGCCCTGGCCGAAGTAATAGGTGCAGAGCTGCATCTGGGCGCGCGCCTGTTCAAGCGCATATTCCGTCATTTTCGAGGGCGCCATCGACGCCAAGAACGCGCTTTGACGGTAAGGCTCCAGGCTGTCCGGCAAATCGGTCAGGTAATAGCCGGAAATTTTGTAATGGGTAATCGTGTCGGGAATGTCGACCTTTTTGTACGCGCCATAATTGAATCCTGCCACAGCGATCGGCACGGGAGTCACCCAGTGCGTCACGGCAAGGCCTTCCTCGGTGGATTCTCCCTCGAGATTGCCCACGCTGATCACTTTGTTGTTATGGGGCACTTTAAATGTCAGGTCATACAGCGCTTTTTCGCCGAAGCCATTCAGGTTCGGATACCACGATTCGCGGGCTCGGACGTAATAGCTGCCGTTCCCGGCATCGTCCAAGACTTTGTCGCCCGCATACTCGACTGTGATCGAATGCTCCACTCCCGTTTCCGGCGCTTTGTCCAACACCAAGTAAAACGAACCGTCTTCTTTCCGGCCCTCCTGAATGTAATGCAGCTCCTGGCCCGTCTCGTCAGTTACCCGCGAGACCCTCAGATTCGGCAGCAGATCGAACTTCATCACTCGTTCGCCAGGCCAGAGCGGTTCAAACGTGATCGTCGCGCTGCTGAACAGATGGTTGTTTTTGGAGAGGACGGTCTCAAGCTTGTACCGCCGCGTCGCAAATAAGCGCTTGTCCTCGAGCGAATTCGCGGTGCGCGCCAAGAGCTCTTCCTTCAGATGCGATGAATACCAGACGCCATCGTCCAAGTCGCCGCCGGCGCAATTGAGGAGCGCCACTTCCTCGGGAGAATCGAGCTGTGGCAGCGCGCCCACGCGCACGCGGACAAAGTACCGCAGATCTTTGTGCTTGGTTCCGTGCATATAGGCGTTGATAAACATGGGATGCTTCGGATTGTAGAGCGCCGCCAGGACATCCGCGTCCACGTTGTCCATCGCCTCGCCCGCCAGCAATTCCTGCGTGAAACCCAGAGGAAAGTCGTTACGGCGGCGAACTTCGTCTTTCCAGTGTTCGAACGCTGCAGCGGCCTGCGCTGGGGTAGCTGCGACGTGGCCGTTTGGCTGGGGGAAGTGCGCCGCGATGTTCGGCGTGAATCGAAACACGGCCTCCGTGAAATCCTCCTCAAAAATCCCAGCGCCGGTGCGCCGCATGAGTTCGTCCGAGTCGATGTAGCCGACGGGCTTCAGCGTGAAGTGGCCCCGGCCAACGAACACAGCGCCGGTCACGGCCCCATTCACCGGTGCGAGGAATGTGATCGTTCCACTCTTGAATTCGAACGTCCCGACGTCCACGTTCAACGTGAATTCCTCGGTGACAACTGTTTCACCCATCCCGATATCTCGCAACTGACGGTAAACGGGATCGGAATTCGCAAACCCGCTAACCTTCGCCGTTGTCGTAACGCTCTCGTGATGCGTCGCCAGGATCAGATGGATTTGCAACTGTGCCGTGCCATCCAGCTCAACCGTCTCAGTCTCCGTGTCGAATCCTTTCGCCGACACTTGCACCGCGTATTTTCCCGGCTTTAGCTCCGGCACCTCGAACTTGCCCTCTCCATCCGACGTGAGCGCGACCGGATTCGCCAGATCGCCTCCGATGATCGTGATCTGCGCTCCCGGCACCACAGCGCCGGAAGGATCCGTCACCCTCCCCAAAATCGCATCGGCCCGCAGTCCCGCGACGAGTCCCAGGCACACGAATGCCAAGAACATCGCGCGCAAAAGGGAAAAGCGTTGCCGGCAGCTCTGGGGTCCTTCCACCCTCCGAGGTTGTGTCTTCGTCGGCCGCCGCATGGACCCTCCGGGCGATATCCGCTGACGAGCTCCACTCAAAGTTCCGGCGGCGCCTGGGCGTCACCGAAGCACGCAGGCGCGTAGCCTACTGTGTACGGTACGAAATGGCAACTGCCTTCGAAGACAAGCGTGCGCAAAATGCCGGTCGCGACGCCTCCTGCTCCCTGCCGCGGACCAAGCAGCCCCTTGCGACGGACCCCGCCTTATGGCAGGGTGGATAAGGGTCGGTAGTTGAGAGTGAGAGTTAAAGGTTGAGACTTGAGGAGTTAAGAGCAAGCGTCTGCGAGAGCGCAAACAAGGGCCGCGCAGGCGGCGGGCAGGGAAGCGGGGTTTAGTCTGGAAAGGTCCGCCCGCGCGAAGATAGCGTCGCCGCAAGTCGCAGGGTGGATACGAGGAAAAGTCCGCGGGGCTACATTAAGTCCAAGGCCGAAAACCTCCGCCTAAAGGCGAGGCGGCCACTACAAAGGCAAAGGGCAAACGATACGGAAGACAACGTGAGCGCGGACCATCATTCACGAACGACGAACCCGGAATCAGGAGCCACGAGTCACGAATCACGGCCTCAGGGGCCGCACGACGTGATCTGCATCGGGGCTGGCCCGACCGGGCTGGCCTGCGCGATCGAGGCTAAGCGCGCGGGGATGACGGCGCTCGTAGTCGACAAGGGCTGCCTGTGTAATTCGCTCCAGCACTATCCGACAAACATGCAGTTCTTCACTACGCCCGAGCGCATGGAAATCGGCGATCTGCCGATGACTACTGCCGGGGGCAAGCCGACGCGCGCCGAGGCGCTGAAATACTACCGACGCGCCGTGGAACACTACGGAGTCGACACGCGGCTTTACGAAACGGTGGGGCAGATTGAAGGCGCGGAGGGCGACTTTGTCGTTCACACGCGCGCCGCGCACGGCACCACGACCCACATCTACCGCGCGCGCAAGATCGTGATCGCGACGGGCTACTACGACCTGCCGAACTACCTGGGCGTTCCCGGAGAGGAGCTGCCGAGCGTGTCGCACTACTACACCGACGCGCATCCCTACTGGAATCAGGACGTGGTGATCGTCGGCGGCAAGAACTCGGCCGCGGAGGCGGCGCTCGACCTCTTTCGCGCGGGCGCGCGGGTGACGATGGTCCACCGCGACGCCGAGCTCGGCAAGAACCTCAAGTTTTGGGTGAAGCCCGACATCGAGAACCGCATCCGCGCCGGCGAAATCCAGGCGCTCTTCAAAACGCACGTCACGCGCATCGAGCCGGGGCGCGTCTGGGTGAAGAATTCGTCGAGCCACGAGAAGGCGATCCCCGCCGTGCAGGTGTTCGCCATGACCGGCTACCATCCCGATTTCGATTTCCTCGAGCGGCAGGGAATTCAGCTCGATCGCGAAACGCGCCGCCCGCTATGCGACCCCGAAACGCTGGAGACGAATGTGCCGGGGATCTACGTCGCCGGCGTGGTCGTCGGCGGTCTGCAAACCGGCGACATTTTCATCGAAAATGGCCGGTTCCACGGGCGCCAGATCGTCGCCGCCATGGCCGGCAAGGGACGCATCGCCGAGCCGGCGCCCGTCGCACCCCCAGGAGAATGAAATGCCCCGCGCCAGTTCCTTAGGAGGCCGGAGCTTTAGCTCCCGCGCAGCAGCGCCAAACAAGTGGGCTTTAGCCCCTGAAGCTGACGTCGCGATCGGCCGGGCCGTCGTAGCGGCGCCCTTTCAGGGCGGCCGTCGTTCGCGCCCGGTAGAAGGGCAGGGTTTCAACCCTGCCGCAACGCAATGCACGCGGAGCGCGTACCGATGCGCAGCTTCATCCGCAGCAAGTTTCCCCCTTTGCGACGCCGAAAATTAGGGACCAAAGATCGCAAAATTTGCTAAAGTGAGGATCGATAACCGATGCCATCGATCGTGGGAGAAGTCGCCGAAACGTTCGTCACGCTCGTCAAGGGCTTCAGCGTAACTTTGCGCGCGATGTTCAGCAAAACTACGACGGAGAACTTCCCCGAGACGGCGCCCAGCGTCCAGCCGCGCTATCGCGGTATCCACGTCCTGCAGCGCGACGAAAACGGACTCGAGAAGTGCGTAGGCTGCTTTCTGTGCGCCGCGGCGTGCCCCGCGAATTGTATCTATATCGAGGCTACCGAAAATACCGAGTCGCAGCGGATATCTGCGGGCGAGCGCTACGCAAAAGTCTACAACATCGATTATTCGCGCTGCATCTTTTGCGGCTATTGCGTCGAGGCTTGTCCCACCGATGCGATCACCCATGGACATAGCATCGAGCTCGCCCCGTACGACATCAACGCGCTAATCTACCGCAAGGAACAACTCCTCGAGCCCTGGCCACCGCGCGGCTCCGCCGCCACCAAGCCAAGCTGATTTGGAATCGAATTGAGTTGAGCCGCATTGGATCGAACCGAGCCTGGGCTCAGCCCGCGGCGCGATTGTTTTTCAAATTCCACATAACAACAGTTCTCGCCATGGAAAGAGCTTAAGTTCGCCATTTTCTGGATCGAACTTCATATTCTAGCTTAATCGCAAGTGCGTGCCACCCTCGCACATCCCTGCAGTTCGCTCAGTCCATCGCCGCGCGATAAGTGCCTAGGCAAAAGCCGTTGCCGCAGCGTCCGTCTGGACGTGCCCGTCCCACTTCTTCGTCGCGCGCTAACATCGCCCACATTCTTGCGGCATCACAGCTACGTCCGCAGATCCACCTCAGGTGCATCCCGCCGGTTCACCGCAAAGCGTGACACCGCGAATGAATATTTTATGTTTGGCAAAAAACGGCTGGGCGCAAATATGAATGATGGGCGCGTCGCTTCGCATTAGCTGGAGGATTCTGAGCGGCCTCGCCTCGGAAAATGCAGGGAGTCTCAGACGCGTGTGTCAAGTGGCTATATCGTGGCGCTGAAATTCAACAAAGGACGCTTGCTCGCATTGACATGAAGGCAACGGCAAGGCGCAGCAAAACCTGGCATTGACGATCGTTCCCGTCCTAACTGGGCATCAGCGAAAACGAAATGTCACCGTCGCGGCGGGAATGGTCGCCCTCAAACTCGGGCATGGACGAATCGGGAAACAGCGCAATCAGAAAAAACGTGGACACATGCGGACATGGAGTAGGCATTTTGTTACGTAACCGTAATCTCCCGCGATGCCGCGACTGGCTCGCTACGATAACTTCGCAGTTGGTAGGGGGAATGTCTCGACTGCAGCATGGGAAGCGGTCGCTTCCGGCGTTTCTTCTGCTGCAGAGGCGAGATGTCTCTCGGGTTCAAGTTCGAATTCAAATTCCTGCTGCGCTTTCGATGATAAGCGAACCGGCATCGCGACGATGCTGGCCTCTCCGAGACAGTTTGTCACGTATCTCCGTGCGAACGGTTTCACGTACGGCTTCCTTAATCTCTTGGTATGTCCTCGATTCACTGGAGTTCCGTCCTCCAACAGTAGGCGCCCGCCAGCATCTTCCACCTCGGCAAAGCCAATCGACAAGCTCTGTCGGCGCAAGGCGATGTCGGATAGTGTCACGCGCCCTGTCCGAAAAGAGATCGTCACATGCTTGGGCGATCTGTCTTGCGCGGGGCAATCGAATTCCAACACGGGCGGCATCGCATCTGTATGTCGGCATTCGAGCATCCACCGCGAAAGCCCAGCATCCACTTCCGCTTCCACCCACTCATCGACTAATGCCCGGACTTGCTTCCGCAGATCTGCTGCCTGGTTCATGCGGGCGATTCGAAACGACTCGAGGCTCACGTCGGAGCAAGCCAGTAAGTATTCGAGCGCAGGACGAGTGCCGCTTACGGGATACCTCCATTGTTTTGTTTGGCCCCCAACCGAAAGGGAGGAGATGCGCCGCTAACTAACTATATAGATACTTTTATTCAACGGTACCTCTCTAGTACCTAACAGATCGCAACGACAGCGATCGAACCATGCAAACCGCAATTTGTCTAGAGACTTATGACCGCACAGATTTGATGTCTCACAGAGAAAGATGCGAGGCAGGAATCTTTCAATTCTTCGGTTTCTCGGAGCGTTCGTCAGGCGTGACGCCGATCATACCGGCGGCTTGCGAAAGGTCCAAAAGATCGACCACGTCGATTAAGGGTGAACTTTATACAGGTTCGGAGGTGCAGCGCCCATGCGTCCACAACTGAAATTACGTAGAGAAGGGGGCCACGGGGCCACCCTGCCGCGCGGCTGGCAGATGGCTTGGTACGAACCGCATCGCCGCGTCGGCGTTTACTACCCAGCGCCCTTGCACTGGATACTGCGCGCGTTGCGTGAATTTAGATACCGCCTGCGCGTCGCGTTGCGTGCGCCGCGTCTCGAACGCGCCCATGTCATCGCGATGGAGCGCACCGATCACGAACGTCAACGCCTCGCCGACGAATACGCGCGCGGATACCTCGCCGGCTGGCGAGAGTGCTTTCACACTTGCCTCGAAGCAGTCGAAGGTGAGATCGCACGTTCGGACGAGATGTGGGACGTCGGCGATCTCCTCGCCGGCACGCCAAAGTCATCTCGAGACAATTAACCGATCTCTGCAGCGCTCAGGCGTCCTGTGAATGCGCTTCGCAAAATCTGGCAGCCATTCTTGGTGAAATTGTGAGGTCTTATGAAAGCTGTCGAAGTTTTCGACGCATGCTATGCACGCTATCGTGGTCTGCGGGAGTGGCTGAAGGATTCTTCTAGTTCGGTGCGCGCCGTCAGTCTCGACTTGCCATCCTCCGGATATCAGTGGCGCCCGGACCGCGCGCGCCTGCGAATATATCGCCGATTTCGAACGCATCGGCCGCCATGCGCTTCGCCGTCCGGAATGGAAAGGGCGCCTCAAGCTCTTCCACGCGTATTTCCTTCGCGAGGCGGACTATCGGAACTCGATTCGCGTGGTAGGCGTGGCTGAGGGCACTTTCGACTATTGGTTTACCGAGGTTAAACGTTCGGTCGGCGCGGAATTCTCGCGCACGGGACTTTTCCCCCCCGGGCGCTATTTCCAATCTCGCGGGTTAGCGGCGGCCGAAGGGCGGGTTCTTGGCTCGGTCGCTGTCGCGCGAGCCAGCGAAGAGGCTTCGCAGCAGCGGGATTCCCAAATTGAATGGAACGGACAGCAGATTCTTCAGCAGCGCTGAGCGTCGTTCCTGCCGTTCCTGAAAGGCATCGGTCTTCGTCTGCTTGTTGGCCACCACCGCCGTGATGTACTTCAGGAAATCGACGCCGCACTGTTCGCACGTCCCACCGTGCCGCTGCTCATGCTTGCAAGCAGGGCACTCGTAGCGCAGGGTTGCGTGACATCTCCGGCAGAACCGCGCCACATCGCGAGCTTCGGAGCCACATTTAGGGCAGTTCATATCCCGATTTTAGCGTTGATATGACGATCTTTCGGTAAGCGCGTGCGGCTTTGCGCCTACACGGTTACCCCTGTACGGCGGGGCAGGCGTGGCGTACTGCGGAAAATGCGCCACTCCGATGGGCCAATCATCAGTGAATCAGCCGGATTCGCTGTGACGCGAGTTTCTTCGCACTGTTCCCGCACGGTCTGCGCTTCGGATCGGCCGCCCGCGGCGGAGCGGTTGCCGCTTTCACGTGGGGCGGAGGCGCCAGCAATCGCACGACGTGCCCAAGCCGCTCCTGCCGGTAGGGCTTGGCCATGCATACGATCGCGCCGAGCGAATGCGCGTTCGCGTAATCGCTTGGATACGCCGACCGCGTCATCAGCATCACGGGCACCCCTTGCAGCCGCGGCGTCGTTTTCACGTGCGCGCAAAGGTCGTACCCCGGCAAGTCCTGCCCTTCGATTTCGGCAATCAGCAGCGCCGGCGTGTGAATATCCAGCACCTCGCGCGCCTCGAGGCCGGTTCCCACGGCGATCACATCGTAGCCTTCGTTCTTGAGATAAACTTTCAGGCACGCGCGCAACGCCGCGTCGGCATCCATCACCACCACGAGAGGCCGCGCCGAGCCCTCCGTGCGCGTGTACTCGGTCCACATCGATTTTTCGCCGAGCTTGTGCCCTCCGGAGTCCACGAGTTCGGGGTCTTTGCTGGCGTTGAACGCAATCGCTACGGCCCGCCGACCGTCTTCCAGGTCGCTCACGCGAGCCACCATCCCGGTCTGCTCCGCTTGGATCGCTGCGAGCGACCGGCTGTAGGGGAACGTCACGGCCACTTCCATGCCGAGCTCGAACGCGCCTTGCGCGCTCGTGAACAGGATCCCGCCGCGCGATACGTCGAGCGTCATCGAAATTTCGTCTGGGCCGCCGTTCGTCACATCGAGTTGCCGGATACGGACCGGCGCGGAAATCAGCGCACGCCGCCGGCTGCGGCGCTCTCTGCTCGAGGGCTCCCGGTTGTTGTGGTTTGCGGCCTGCGAGGCCGGCTCGTGGGGTTTCGAGGACGAGCCCTGCGAGCCCGCCATTTGTTCGGCCGTGCCGCCTTGCGGCCAGTTTTCGGCATTTAACTCGAGCCGGTTACTCATGGTTCTCAATCCTCCTCAGAGATACCCTTCCGTGATGATCTAAGTTAACGGACCCGGCTGTTTAGCGCACTAGAAGGAAAGTTACAATTGAGCAGTACCATCGCCGCACCCGCGATTGGTACCTCCGTACCCTTGGCATCGACGGTCGAATGTGTCGAAATCCGTTACGTTCGCCATTCTCGCGTGCCTTCGCTAGAATGGCCCATGCGTCCCGTCTCCGACAAACCCTATCGCCTCTCCGTTCTCGACGTCTCTCCGGTGGCCACGGGCTCTTCGAGCCGCGAGGCGCTCCAATACACCCTCGATCTCGCCCGCCTCGCTGAAGATCTCGGCTACACGCGCTACTGGCTCGCCGAGCACCACAACACACCGCTGATCGCCAGTTCCGCGCCGGAGGTCATGATCGGCCACGTGGCCGATGTCACGCGCCGCATCCGCGTGGGCTCGGGCGGCGTGATGCTGCCGAATCAGGCACCTTTGCGCGTCGCGGAAAGCTTTCGCGTCCTCGAAGCGCTGCATCCAGGACGCGTCGATCTGGGCATCGGCCGCGCGCCCGGCACCGACCCGATTACTACCCTCGCTCTCCGCCGTTCGCGTGAAGCGATGGGCGCCGACGATTTCCCGGTTCGACTCGAAGAGCTCCTAGGCTTCCTCGATGGCGAATTCCCTGAAAATCACCCCTTCCAGCGCATCCGCGCTATGCCTGATGACGTTCCCATGCCCGAGGTCTGGCTCCTTGGGACCAGCGATTTCTCCGCGCAGCTTGCCGCCATGCTCGGCCTTCGCTACGCCTACGCGCACCATATCGTCCCGGAAAACGCGCTCACGTCGCTGCGCATCTACCGCGAGAACTTCAAGCCGTCGGCGCATCTCGCCGCCCCCGAAACGCTGCTCTGCATGTCTGTGCTATGCGCTGAAACCGACGAGCGCGCCGCCGAGCTTGCACGCCCCATGGAGCTCACGCTGCTGCGTTTCCGGCAGGGAAGGATGTCGCGCTTCCCAAGCGTCGCCGAAGCGACCGATTATCCTTATACGCCCGATGAGCGCCACGTCATCGCCCTCAGTCGCGAGCGCTTCTTCGCCGGCTCGCCCGACCGCGTCCGCAAACACATCACCAGCCTCGCCGACAAAGCCGGCGTCTCCGAGATCATGATCACCACCATGGCCCACGCACACGCCGACCGCCGCCGCTCCTACGAACTCCTCGCCGACGCCTTCTCGCTCCGTGGCGGCTCCGAAGATTCGCACGCCTCGTCGCACTCGACCGGCTCCTGAAACGTTTCGGTTTCAATCGGCGGCCATTTGCCAGCCCCCTCGTCGCCTTCGTCTGGAATCACGAATTCCGCCCGGTTTCGTGCCATCGATATCTTTGGATCGCATCGGAACTATCCCGAAGGGCAGCATCAGAAGAGCCCTCAGCCATTTGTCCTTGATAGACACGAAATCCTGCACCGTGAGCGCGGTCGCACATATCGCTTCCAGCGAAACGCAATTCGCCCGCAGCAGATGCAAAGTCGAAGTCGCCTGAACGTCCCAGACGGTCATAGTTTGAGAGGGGTACTACACCCGAAAAGGCTATCAGCGCGAGATAAACCGGAAGGCCACGGCCCGCGACTCCGCCCGTAAGAGTGGTGCCGCCGCAAGAGATCCCAAAGCGCCGTAAACCAAGCGTAGTCATCACAATCGGCGTGTCGACAACTGCCACTGTGGAAATCCTGTGGAAATACTGTTGACGCGCCCGCCTCCGTGCTGTAGCCTGCACCTGTGGGGAGTAGGCGTCCCTAGTCACTCGCTTGGGATTCGTTACGGGGCTTTCGTGGCAGTTGCCAACGAGTGTGAGATAATGTCCGCGCTAGCTCTTCCAATCGATCAATTGCTGCCTCTTGTCAGCGAGGCTAAGGAACAAACCGCCGGGGTCGTGGTGTCTTCGCGTGCGGAACGTGCGGATATATCGGTCGCCTTACACATTGCGTTCGAGACTTTCGGGCTAAGACGGCGATTGGCAAAGCTGGCTGACAAACAGGCAAAATTGATTTCCGCTATGAGTGAGTTCGACTTTTCTACCATGCCAGCGGAGAAGATGAAACGCACCGCCGCACTTGTTGATGAGCTTGTCACAGATGAACGCGAAGTCCTCCGTCAGGCATTCGAACTAGGCTCCGAGATTCGGGTTTGGTGGAATAGGTCTCTATCGAGGCTTGCACAGCAAGCGGAGCATCTCGACTCGATTGCTGAATCCCTTCACGTTGCATCAGATGATAAAACATCGGCTTTGCTGGCGTTCGCAGTGGAGCAATTTGTCATGAAATAGGGCCCCTATGAGTCTACTGGGAACATTTCGTGGCAGAATGCAAGTTGGACATCAAGGATCCGAAGTTTCGTGCCATCGGTTGCAACTTATCCGACGCTGACCTTCAGTCGGGGCTCGCTGAACTCCAGGCCAAAGTTCTCAAAGACCATCGTCTCTCGAATTGGGTAAACCATCCTATAAATCGCTTTCCTCAGTATCAAAATAAAATCTGGAAGTGGGATTTTGCACCTGCCGGTGACCGCAGTTCTACGCGCCCGGGCTGGCGATTGATGGCTTATGTGCCCGATCCTGCGGCACCCGAACCGGTCCCTGCTTGCGCATTCCTATGCTACGACAAAACCCAAGATTTCAAGGGCGACCGTGCGAAGCAATTGGCAAAAATACTCGAGGAATTTCTCGCAAGAAGTATCAAGGTGCAGGCAACACCTGATCGATTTCGTAGGCAGTATTTGTCCGATGGCAAAGTCGTCTCTCTTTGCCTCGAGTGTTGTGGCGAGCCTATTTTTTCAGACACAGAGTTTGACGCTGACACCGCTGAGGCCGGACACGAATGCCCTCGATAGCCCTGCTCCTGTCTGAAACGTGATACACGGAACTTAGCCTTGCTCGACGGGCGCCTACGCCGTCGCAGGCGAGCAAAACCGGTCGAACGCCTGCGTCAGATCCTGTGCGATCGCGTACGGGTCGCGACTCTCGATATCGTGCCTCTCGAGCATGAACGCCACCTTGCCATCGCGCATCAGCGCAATCGATGGCGACGAAGGCGCATATCCCGTGAAATAGCTTCGCGCGCGCTCGGTGGCTTCGCGATCCTGCCCGGCAAACACCGTCAGCAGCACTTCAGGACGCGCGGTATTCGCCAGCGCCCGCGCAATCGCCGGACGTGCTCGGCCGGCAGCGCACCCGCACACCGAATTCACAACCACCAGCGCCGTCCGCTTCTCAGTCTTCAACGCGGCGTCCACTTCCTCCGGCGTCCGCAGTTCGCGGAATCCCACTCGCGTCAATTCATCTCGCATGCCTTGCACCATAATGTCAGGAAACATTCACCGCTCCTTTGCCGTCTTACGGCGTTGCGCGAAACTTGTTCAGTGCGGCGCGCTCATCCGGCTGCACGTCAAAAATTGTGTAAAGGCGCGTCAGCTGAATCACGTCGTGAACTCGTTTCGTAAGGTTCGCGATTTTCAGTTCGCCGCCCGCGCCGCGCACCGTCGTATACGTATTCACCAACTCGCCCACACCGGCGCTATCGATATATTGCACCTCGGCCAGATTCAGCAGGATCTTGCGCTTGCCGCCATCTACCAGCTCGCGCACCATTTTTCGCAGCATCGCGCTGCCGTCTCCTAGCGTAATCTCCCCGGAGAAATCCAATACCGACACATCCTCCGCGTCCCGGCATGTCCCGAGCAATCTCATCGCTGCAACTATAGCACCACTCCGCCCGGCCTAGCCATTGCAGGGATAGGCGGCCGGAGGCATAGCGGGCAATCCGGCCTTTTTTCGCCCAGCTCCTCAACTCGTCGAGCACTGTATTTTCAGCTAAAAGACGCGAAATTGGACTTCGATGATCTCCCGGACCTGGGCTGGCTTTCCGTCGGGTCCCGTCGCGGGCTTCAGCCTCCATCTCTTGACGGCTTCGATCGCGGTAGCGTTTAGGCCGCCCGGCAAGCCCTTGAGGACGACAACGTTGCTTATATGGCCGTCCGTTCCGACAATCGCCGCAAGCTCGACAACGCCCTGTATGCGTCTCCTCGTGGCTTCGGGCGCGTAGTCAGCCCGAGGACAATAGATACACATTGGCGCCGAGTATCCCGCCGTGCCCCCTTTGGGAAAACTTGAGAAATCAGGCGGGAGGTTGTAGGCCGAGACGTTGTTCGCCAGTAATCCCGCCATTTCCTCGGTAAGTGGAAATGAAATTCGTATGCCCGTGATGCCTTTTCCGTTGTCTACGCGGAACACCTTCAAGTCGACGCTCAGCCTGTTGTCATGATCCACGGACATCGCGCCATTCACGAATGCCTTTACTCCAAGCTCGTCCGCAAACACGAGCTCCGAAGGCGGGTCCAGGATGATCTCCGGCGCATAGAAATTCTCTCTTCGCTTGTCCTCGATTGTCGATCGATCCTCGACTCGGATTTGTCCCAGGGACTGCGCAATCGCGACGCTCAATTCGTCGGCGAGCTTTTCGCCAAGATGGGTCGCCTTATCCCCGGGCCCCGAAAAATCGAAAACCGCGAGGGTCTTCTGTTTCGAATGCACGATCGGGCCGGCGAGCCGCGCGGCCGCCACCTCCATGGGCGTCTGCGCACGTGCTCCCGCTGTTGCTGCGAGCGCCAGAGCTAGCGCGAGCATCCCTCGAAAGAGACCCTCGTTTGCCCACTGCATCACGTGCCCCACATTTTTTCTTCAGCCAAAGATCAAAGCGGCGTGATTGTACCATGCGCTCGCTAGGCCGCAACCGGGCAACCGACCGCGGCCGCGCGAACCGCCGAAGGCCCGGCTGTTAACCAACGGCACCCGTTGCGTTTCCATCTGATTCGTGTTATGGTCCGTAAGCTTTTGTTGCTCTTGTGATCCTCTCGACTCGCATTCGATAAACGCTGCCGGGGAAGAATCCCGACAGCTTTTTTTTTGCGCGGCGATGGACCCGGGGGCACGAACAGCAATCCCGGCGGCTAATCGTCGCCCTATCAACAATCTAGGAGCAACATCGGTGAGCAAAGAGCAAGGTACCGTCAAGTGGTTCAACGCAGCTAAGGGCTACGGGTTCATCCAGCGCCAGTCCGGTGAGGACGTCTTCGTGCACTTCTCGGCCATCCAGGCCGATGGGTACAAGAGCCTTAACGAAGGGCAGGCGGTCGAATTCGAAGTCAAGCAAGGTCCGAAGGGCCTGCAGGCTGAAAACGTCGTAGGTCTGTAGCACACCGCTCGGGCAACTTCGTTTCGCACCAGGAATCAAGGGTCAGGGCCGGGCGCCTCAAGCGTCCGGCCCTCGACTCCGCAAGCTTAGTCCGTCCCAGCCCAACGTGGTGAGTCTTGAAGTTGTAAGTCTTTTTGTCCTTATACGGAGGAGACGAACAGTGCAGATACTGTCCGAAGGCCAGACCATTCGTCACGAACAATACGGCATTGGTATCGTCACGGAATCAAACACGGAACGCACCACGATCGACTTCGATAATCACGGCCTAAAGAAGTTCGTCACCGCGATCTGGGTGGCGGAGCTCGTGGGTGAGCCGCCCGCCGATCGCCCCACGCGCCGCCGGGGCCGCCGCAAAACCGTCAAAAAGTAACCACCTAAGCCTTTTTACCATCCCTTATCTGGCCAAAATCGGCCGGGTGGGGGATCCGTTTTTCGGCCTTCGTTTTCTCCGTTTTGCCGATTTCCCCCTGCAAAACGCGGCCTGTTTCTTCCTGCGACGCTCCGAAAAGTCGCGATCTAAGGATTCACCAGGTTCGCCCGAATTGCGAACCGAACCAGTTCGCTGAAACTTGCGAAATTCATTTTGCGCATGATGTGATTGCGATGGCTTTCGATGGTCCGCGTCGAGACGCTCAGCGCTGTCGCCACTTCTTTGTTGCTCTTTCCCTCGGCCAGCAGTTGTACCACTTGCACTTCGCGCTCGGTGAGCGGCGTGCCCGGAACGGGGCCCGCCTCGGCCAGTGCAGCAGTCGGTCCCTCAACAAAATTCTGCGTCATCGTCCGGGCGAGCGTGCTCGTGAAAAACGGCAAGTGCCGCCGCGCGTGATCCACGGCCGCCAGCAGCTCCGTATCGGCGTCGGACTTCAGCACGTATCCGAGCGCGCCCGCGCGCAACACCTCGCGCGCCAGTTCCTCGGAAAAGTGCATCGAGAGGATAAGTATCTGAGTCGAAGGCGAGTCCTGCCGGATTGCGCGCGCCGCGTCGAGGCCGTTCATCTCCGGCAGCGTCAAATCCAAAATCACGAGGTCGGGCTTATTCTTCTTGACGAATTCCACGGCCTGAACCCCTGTCGTGAGTTCGCCGCAGACGTCGATTCCGGACCGTTCGTCGAATAGCGCCCGCAGCCCGCGGCGCACTACCGGGTGATCGTCCACGATGAGGACGCGATAGAGCCGGGCCCCCGCCCTTTCCGTTTCCGGCGGATCGAACGGATTACGCCCCGGCATGCCTCGCTTTTCGTCCTTGTTGCTTTGCATCCTGGTTCTCGCTTTCGTCGGAATCCAAAATCGCTTCCTTCGCGCGCGGGGCAAGTGGCAGGGTTGCGCGCAACGTGGTGCCGCGTCCGGGTGCACTCTCCAGCTCGAAAGTGCCTCCCAGTTGTTCGATACGCTCGCGCATGCCGGAAATACCAACCCCCAGGGGCGCGGCCTTAGTCAGGGCCTTGCTGTCGACTTGGAGCCCGCGGCCTTCGTCGCGAACCTCGGCGCGGATTTTCCCACCCGAACGCATGATCCGGATCCAGGCGTTGCGGCTTCCCGAATAACGATGGACGTTTGTCAGCGCCTCCTGCACCATGCGGAAGACCGTCGTCTCGATCTCCTCCGACTGCCGGCCCACGTGATCGTCCACCTCCAGACTCACGTCGATTCCGCTGCGATCGGTAAACCCGGTGACGTACCAGCGCAACGCGGCGGCCAGGCCGGCTTCATCCAACAGGGGCGGGTGCATCAGATAGGAAACCGTCCGCACCTCACGGACGGCGGCTTCGGTGAGTTCGACGGCCGTCTTCCAGAGCTCCTGCGCCTTGTCTTCGTTCTGCGCCATCGCGCCCTTCAACCGGCCTAGCGTCATCTTCAGCGCCGCCAGGCTCTGCCCGGCGGATTCATGCAAAGCACGGGCGGCCTCGCGGCGTTCCTGGTCGCGCGTGCGCATCACTTCCTGCGATAGCCGGCGCAAATCCTGCACCACGCGCCGCTGGTCGGTGATGTCCTGCACCACGCCGATGCCCGAGATGGATTGCCCATTCGGCCCGAGGATCGGAACGCCGCGAACGAAATGGACTCGCGTGCGGCCGTTGGGCCGGCGGAAGCGCACCATGTAGACAAACGGCTTGCCGTTTCGCCAGCCCCGGTTGGCCAGGATGCGGGCCCGGCGACGGTCGCTCGGGTGCACCTGTTCCCAATACCATTCGCGCGTGAATTCGGCGGCACAATCGATCCCGTAGAGTCGCAGCAACGATTTCGAAAGCGTCGCCTTTTCCGTCTTGAGATCAAACTCCCAGCTTCCCAGATTTGCCATGTGCTCGGCTTGAGCGAGCAGCGCCTTACTGAGGCGAACGCGCTCTTCCTCGCGCCTGCGCTCGGTGATGTCCTGCGACATTCCCCGAATGCAGGTCACCCGGCCGGACGTGTCCTTGATGGCTATGGCCCGCGAATGAAAGATGCGTACCACACCCTTCGAAGTCACGAAGCGCAGCTCGTTTTCGAGGGGCTTCCCGGTTGACTCGATCTCGTTGAGGTCGCTCACGGCCTCTTCGACGTCGTCGGGGTGAATCACCCCGTGACGATCGTCGCGGGGAACCGGATTGGTGCTCGGATCAAAACCCAACATGCGATAGAACTGCGCTGACCAGATCAATGTCTTCGATGGAACGTCGTATTCCCAGCTGCCCAGATTGGCAAGTCTCTCGGCCTGCGCGAGCAGCATTTCATTCTTACGCAGACGATCCTCAGCTTCTTTTCTTTCCGAAATGTCCTCGGACAATCCCACAATTCCGGTCACGCGGCCTCCGGCATCCGTGAGTGGAAGGGCGCGGGTGTAGAACGTACGCATGCGTCCATCCGGCAGGACGAAGCGTGCTTCATGTTCCTGATACTCGCCGGTCCAAGATGCCAGCCCGGGGAGCTTTTCCACTTTTTCTCGGTCTTCCGGGTGGATCATCGCGAGGAAACGCTCTTTGTCCATCGACGGGCCCTTCGGATCCTGGCCCAGCAACCTGTAAAGCTGGTCGGACCAGGCACCTTCGCCGGTCTCGAGATTCAGCTGCCAGGAGCCCATCTTTCCGATCTCCTCCGCCTTGCGGAGAAGGGCATCGCCTTTGCGCAGGGTCTCGTGATTCGCCTTTCGCGCGGCGACGTCGCGCGCATACAAGCAGCAGGTGGACAGATGGGAAGAGGCGCGGGCTGCCGGCAGGACACGTACTGCGAACCAGTGCAGCCCGTCGGGGAGCTGCACCGAATATTCGACCTCGTCTTCGATACGGGTGATGCCGCCGCGCTCAAGCCATTCGACAAGCCGAGCATATGATTCCGGAGAAAGCACGTCTTTCACCTGCCGGCCGAGCAGGGCGGTTCTGGCTCGATCCATTAGACCGGCATTCGAACTCCACGCCACTTCGATCTCGCCGCCCGGATCGAGGACGAGTACGAATTCGTGGAGTATCTTGAAAAGATCCTCGAACTTGCAATGCGTGAAGGCAGAAGAGCGAATGGAGCCGTTTCCGTTGACGGTTCTATGACTGTCGGAATTCGAATCGACAGGACGGCTGGAATCGTATGCTGTGCTCGTACGAGACTCTTGGGTGCGCGTTTCCGCCGGTTGTGCTGGACGTGAAGCCATACGTCGCTGGGCCCTCCCACTCCGTAACTGACCCGACGCGGATCGCGCAGCGCCGAAGCCACTGCCCAAGAACCGCTAATAAGAACCCCACTTTGGCGGGAATTTACTCTAGCGTTACTTACGTGTCAAGCGTTACGCGTTCCAGAAAGGCACAATTACTACGGATATCGGGCTTCCATTCGCCGCAGAGCCAATTTCCGTATTGTTTCGGGTTGAAACAGATTACGGGGAAGCATAGGGTGCAGGGCAGCGTTTTGGAAGGGATGTTAGGGCTAACGTTCAGCGTCCCGTTTTCCGATAAACATTCTTGACGGGAAGCGGAGGGCGCGCCCACCGGCTGGACTCGCGCGCAGCCAGTTCTGCCCGCAGCCTGGACTGACTTTTCCAGGCAATCGCGGCGGGCGCTGGCTGCGTCTCTGGCCAAGTGAAATCGGGCTCGCGAATCCCCGGCACATTCTCCGCATACGGTTCGCCGCTGCTCGCGCGGCCGACACGCAGTTGTGAATTCCCGCTGGTAACGATACCGAGCGTAGGAGCAGATCATGGGTGTAACGACAATGCGCATTCTCTATGCCGGGACGCCGGCCCCGACGACGGAAGAAATGCTGGGGCGGCTCGCCGCTCGCGGTTTCGGGGCGTACCGGGCCGCGAAACTGTGCGACGCGCGGGACTTGCTGGAGACCTTTCGGCTGGACGTCGTGCTTGCGACGGAGTCACTCAGCGACGGACGCGGGTACGCCCTCGCGGACGAAATGAAGGAGCACCGGGGCACGCTGATCGTGGGCGTAGCGCTTTCGGAAAGCTGCCTCTGGCTGCCGGTGATCGAACGCGGCGTCCCGGTTCTCGGGAAACGCGCGCTCAGCCCCGCGATGCTCGAGTCAGAACTCGACAGACTGCTTGGCATCCGGTTGCTCGAAGAGAGGGGCGTCAGGAACGCTGCGGCGTGGCTCAGCGACGGCCGGGCCGATTCGGACCGCACGATACAGATGGTAACGCACCGCAGCGAGTGCTCGCTCGACTGACGCTTACACGCGGAGGTGCTCCACGAAAGGGCTGCGAGGAAGGACTCCGACCGCGAAGCCGGGCGCCTGCGCGCGCGGCGCGAAAGATCGCGCGCCGATTCCCACGAACTCCGCGCCCGGAAGACGGCGCGGGCCGCTGCGCGAATACATCGCGCTGCACGACCTGACCGCGTGCCTCCTGGAAGCGTACGATTGCGTCTCGCGGCTGGCCCACGAAAAATACATCGAGCGGGGCAGCGCGCCGGGAAAGGAAATGGACGACTGGCTGGCCGCACAGCGAGAATTGTTGCCGTCCCTGCCAACGAACGTGAAAGAGAGCGGCGATTTCGTCTACGCGCTGGCGAACGTGCCGGGCGCGGCCGCGACGGAAATTGCCGTGGGCATGGAATCGCACTGGCTGGTGATTCTGGTTGGCTCGAACGCGATGGTGCACTCGGCGGCGCACTCGTTTTGCGTGCTGGAATTGCCGGCGAAAGTCGATCCCGAAAGATCCATCGCAATTCTCACGGATGGGATGCTGGCGATCCGGATGAAGAAACTGTCCGCAAAAGCGTGAGGGAAGCAGACAGCTAGCGCGCGGGGCTGCGGCGGGGGATCGCGACCCAGAGGACGACGCCGGCGACGACCGAGAGAAGGCTGGCGGCCTGGGCGTTGGTCAAGCCAAGGAACGAACGCGGGTTGATGCGAATGAATTCGACGAGGAAGCGCGCGATGCCGGTGAGCACGAGATAGGCGGCGAAAACCGCGCCGCGGCTTGCTGGCCGTGTTCCCAAGAGGCGCGCGCCGAGACGCCATAAAATCCACGCGATGATGCACGCGACAATAAGCTCGTAGATGGGCGTGGGATGAACGCGCTGCGTGGTTGGCACGAGACCGTTGGGGAAGCTCATACCCCAGGGCAGAGAAGTGGGCTTGCCGTAATCGCCATCGCCCGAGAGCAGGCAGCCGATGCGGCCAACGCCATAGCCGAGCGCGGCGGCGGGGGAGCCTGCATCGAGCATCTCGAGCAGCGGAATTTTCTTGGCGCGCGCAAGCCAGACGAACGCAGCAAAACCGGCGATCAATCCCCCGAACCATGCCAAGCCATAGCGGCTTAGAAGCTCTCCGACTGGATCGGCGAAAAGTTGGCGCGGGGATTCGAGGACGTGGTAGAGCTTTGCCCCCACAATTCCCACCAGGCAGGGAACCGCGATGAACATTTCCGCCAGCGGTGAATCCTTCGGCGCGAGGCCGCGGCGGGCCATGTCCGCGCGCAGGACGTAGTATGCGGCGACCATCGCCGCAGCGACCATCAGCCCGAACGTCGGAATCGCAACCGGCCCGATATGGATGAAGGGATACACGAGACCCGATCTTTAACTCTCACCGTTCGCCCGCGAACTGTCAATTGTGTTGTAGGGCGCGGGCGAAAACTTGACGCGGTGAAGAAGGGCCGGCGAGACGCCGGCGCTACGCCGTAGGATGTGGCAGCGGTGCGGAATTTCGCCGAAGACATGGGGAACGAGTACTGAGCTCGGGCGCTAAGGAACTTGATCCGCCGAGCGGAAAGTCGTTCTTGAAACCGAGGAGGCGTAGAGCGCATCGTATAGGCGGAGTTAGATAGCGGCCCCCGTCCCGGCTGCCCTGCTAACTGGGAGCGGAGGGTGCGGACATGATGCGCTCGATTTCACGCCCGTCTTACCTGATTCAATTCTTTCTGGGAGCTGTGGCTGCGGTGGCGCTGGTGTGTGTGCCGGAGGCTGCGTTCGCGCAACGTGGTGGCGGCGGGCACGGCGGGGGCGGCGGCGGACATTTCGGCGGAGGCGGAGGGCATTTCGGGGGTGGTGGCGGTAGTCACGCTGGCGGCGGGAGCTCTGGAGGCGCCCACGAGTATGCACCGAGATCGGGGATGCGTTCGGGCGGTTCGCCATCGGGCGCTGCGATGCGGCCGGGCACGTCACCGGTCAATTTCGGGCGCGGCAATCCGACCGTAATTTCGAGCGGAGCTTCGCCTTCGAGTTTTGCGCGCCCAACCGGGCCATCGATGGGATTTGCCGCGGGATCTCGGGCCGGAGAAGATGCGCCAGTTCGGCAGCACGTCACAATCGGCTTTCCGCCAGCGAGCGGAACGGGAGAATTTGTTACGCCGGTTGGAGCGATTCACGGCGGCAACGGCGGCGCATTGAGCTTTTCCGGGCAAGGCCACGAAATCTGGCAAAACAGCTCGGAGGGCGGAACCATGCGGCGGGGTTCAAGCTCTTTCCTGGAATCGCGGCCGATGGGATCGCAGCGGGTACGTCCGTTTCCTCCACGGCGGTTCCATGGTGGATTTTTTGGGCCGGGATATGGTTACGGGTACGGATTCGGCGGATTCTACCCGTGGGGATTTGGGATTGGTTTGGGTTTCGGCGCTGGCTGCGATCCTTTGTGGGATTTCGGCTGCGACGCCTACGGCTATCCGGGGGGCGGCTACTACGGGCCATACGCGCCGGGGCTTTACCTCGACTCGTCCTCGGGCGACAGCGCGGCCGCGGGCACATCGCAGGATTCCGGCGTTTACTCGGACCAGAATACGGCGCCGGATAATTCCTCAGACCCCAGCGCGAATAGCACGACGGTGCTGTATCTGAACGACGGCACGAGCTTTGCGGTGACCGACTACTGGGTGGCCGATTACAGACTGCACTACGTGACCGACGGCGCGCGGGAAAATGCGATCGATCTCGACCAGATCGACGTGCAGCGTACCGTCGATGAAAACGCGGCGCGAGGCGTGGATTTCACGCTGAAGCCCGCAGCGGGTCCGGCGCAGAGGTGACTCCGCAGCGCCGCCGGCGACAACGTCCGCACCCAGCCCGTCGCCGGATTCCAGACGGTTGCCGCAGTTACGCCGGGCGGGTTTGAAACCCGCCGTACCAAAGATCAGAGAAGGCGGCAGATGGGCCGAGCAGAGGCGAAATTGCGACTCGGACGCGGCTGTCACCTTGGACGAAATTCATATACACAAAAAAGCACTTGACAGATTACATGAATGCGCGTATAAATATTTTCATTATCCTCGAAGAGTGCGCGAACGAGCCGTAGCCGCCCCGATTCAGACTTTCCCGTAGCGAAATAAAGCAGCCCGAATAAAAGCGTTTGTGCGTCTCGGCATTCGATTCGGCGAAGCAAACACGCCGCGAACCGCCGTCGTTTGAAAAACTTACGGGAGCATAGCTCCGCCCCCCGGATGTGCTTTTCCGTTTGCCAGCTTCGCTCGGTAGAGCGAACTCCACACGATTTCCGCCCGGCGCAACAGCCTTGCGTCCGCGGGCAGGGGCGAGCTTAGCCTTGCCCCTGCGAAGAACGAGGCGACGCCGAAGTAATCGCCGACGCCGCATACGAGCACATGCCTGAAAGCTGCCGGGCCGCGAAACAAGCAGCCCACAGCTACGATTGCAGAGCGAAAGCCTCTCCGCATAAAACGAATTCGCAAAGCTACTTCTCGGGAGACATCATGCCGAACTATAACGCACAGGTACCGCCGTATTCGATTTTTCCGGGCGACGTGGCGCTCGCGTTCAACAGCGAAGCGCCCGACGCGGGGCAGGCGAGCCAGCAGTTCGCGCTGCCGAGCTATGCGGGGATGCCCGACAACGGGCGGACGATCGTATGGCAGACGATTTACGGCACCGCGCCGACGGCAATCAGCGTCGCGCTGCAGGCGGCGATGAACGACGTTGATGCGCAGTACGCGACGATCGACACGTCGACAGCGACGGCGGGCGAATCGCGCACGGTGACGAATGTTCGCGCGAAATTCCTGCGCGCGAAGGTGTCGTCGATTACGGGCGGCGCGGGCGTGGTGGTGCAGATTCTGGGGTAGGCGGCGAGCCGCCACTCTGGACCAAGCGGATCGAAGCAACGCCAAGCCAGCTGGCTGAAGTTGCGTTTCTCGCACCCCGCGCAAGCCGCAACCCGGGCAGCGGCCCGGGATGGGGTAGCATAGCCTGATGATGCTGAGAGTTTTTGCGGCAGTGCTAGTGACGGTGCTGGCGGGCATGCTTATGGCGGCGGGCGGGGCATCAGCCGCTGACGTGCCCCAGACCGCAGGAGCGCCGCAGGATCCGCAGGCGTCGCAGCAGGCGGCGGAGCCACCGGAGACGCCGAGCACATCACAAATACCGACGCAGCCGCAGGCGCCGAGCCAATCGACGGGCCAGGCAGCGGCCACGACGCAAGTGGGCCAGGCGGACACGACATCGCATAGCAGCCACTTCGTCACGCTGAGATTCGACTACGACTTCACAAAAACGCCGGCGTGCTCGGCGACGGTGAAGACGGCGTGTGTGAAGGAGTTCGTGGCATACGACATTTCGGCGGGCGTGAAGCACCGGAGGAAGCTTTTCGTGATTCCGCTGCCGCCGAAGCCTGTGGGCCTGGTGCGCAAAATCAAGGGAAGAAGCCCGACGAAGCTCGACTTCGAATCGGGAAAACACCTGATTTCAGTGAGCGCACGGGAACCGGGCAACAAGGAATCCAAGCATCGCGCCTGCACCACCTGGATCGACATTCCTTAGCAGACCGAGACCCAGCGTCCCTGCGCCGCGATGGCGTGCGCACGTACAAGCAAGCCATGCAGCAAGGGGCGACGGCAAGCCGTCGCACTCCACGTCAGTCCGAGCCAAGCCAGCGGGCAAATCGGCACAGCTACGTCGCATTGCACGCGGCGGCGCGCGCCGGGTGCGCGGGCCGGCGATATCGTATGCAGCGCCCATCGAGACGCGTTCACGGCGTCATGATGGGCATCCTCCGTCACAGCGAACCCTACCATGTCGCCAAAGAGCAAATCGAAGAGACGCACCTCGGAGCAGGCGCGACAACGATCGCGTTCGAAAGCGCCATCGCGACGATCCCCGTCCCGACGGGGAAAAGGATCCGGCCGGGCCGGAGAAGGCTGCGCAAAATCCGGGCCGGAAGAAAACAAAAGGGCGAAGCAAGGCGCGCTACACAAACCGGATGCTGCGGAGGAGAAAAAGCCGCAACGGCGGCGGCGACTACGGAAGCACATGGTAATGGGCGAGGCGCTGCGCAGGGAGGGACTCGACGAGCGCACGGTCGCGGAGAGATACGCGACCGTCGTATCGAGGCTGGAGAAGGACCCCGGAGACATTGCAAGCGGCGACAAGTTGCTGGTCGAAATTCTGAAAGAGTGCTCCAGGCAGATGGAGGCAACACAACCGGCGGGGGAAAGTGCGATTCAGGTGCAGCTGGTGCACAACGTCGAGCGGCCCGCGCGAGCGGCTGCGTCGGAAAAGGCGGAGAAGTAGCACGCGTAGTGATCAGTGCAATTGTGACGCACGGTTGCAGCACGCCGCGCCTGCGCTCGAAGGCAGCTGTGGCGCGGAGCTGACAGGCAGCGCAAGTGCCGGGGGCGGCTTCCATGGTCACGATCGCATCGGGCGTTGAGCGGTGGGCGGCGGAACGCGCGGCGCGGGTGGATCTTGGCTATGCGCCGTTTCCGAAGCAGCAGCAGTTTCATGCGTCGCCAGCGAAGTACCGGCTTTTCGGCGGGGCTGCGGGCCCCGGCAAGACGAAGGCGCTGCTGATGGAGGCGATCCTCCAGGCGCACGAACATCCGGGAGCGAACACGCTGCTCTTGCGGCGGACGTTTCCGGAACTCGAGCAATCGCTGCTGCTGTATTTCCGGCGTGAGCTTCCGCGGGAGTTGTATCGCAGCTTTCACGAATCGAAGCACGTGGTGACGTGGTGGAACGACTCGACGACGCGGTTCGGCTATTGCCAGAGCGAGGGCGACGTCTACCAGTATCAGGGCGGGGAATTCCTTTTCATCGGCGTCGACGAGCTGACGATGTTCACGTTGCGGCAGTGGCAATTTCTGACGAGCCGCAATCGGTGTCCGGTGCCGGGCGCGTTTCCGTGCATGGCGGGCGCGACGAATCCGGGCAACATCGGGCACGCGTGGGTGAAGTCGCTGTGGATCGACAGGCAGGCCGCGCCGGGGATGGAACATCCGGAGGAGTACGACGCGACGGACTATGAATTCATTCCGGCGCGCGTTTCCGATAACCCGATTTACGCGCAGGACGAGAATTATCTGAAGACGCTGCGGGCGCTGCCGTCGCATCTGCGGCGGGCGTTTCTCGACGGCGATTGGGATGTATTCGCCGGGCAATATTTCGATCGATTCGATTTCGCGCGGCACGTGACGCGGGCGGAAGAGATCGACTGGAAACCTTGGTGGCGGCGGTGGATTTCGGTCGATTGGGGATTCGAGCATCCGGCGGCGGTGTACTGGCATGCGGCGATGCCGGGCATCGAGGCAGGCGAGGGAGAGGCGAACCGGATCGTCACGTATCGCGAATACGTGACGCATCGAACGCCGCCGCGGGAATTGGCGCGGGAGATTATCGCGCGCAGTATCTCGACCGAGGGAGAGCGAGAGAAGCTCGAGGCGGTTTGTCTTTCGCCGGATGCGTTTGCGCGGCGGACGGATGAAGCGTCGATTGCAGAGCAGATGGGCGATGTGTTCGCGGCGGCCGGGCTGCCGCGGCCGGTGCCGGCGGACGATGACCGCGTGGGCGGATGGATGCTGATGTACCAAATGCTTGACGCGGGTGAGTGGGTCCTCGCGGAGAATTGCATCGAGCTGATCCGCACGCTGCCAAACCTGATTCGCGACCCGGCGCGGATCGAAGACATCGAGAAAATGGACGGCGACGATCCTGCGGATGCCGCGCGTTACGGACTGAAATCGAGATATGCGGTTCACCGCAGCGGCGAACGGCGGATGCCGCTGGCGGACCGGCTCGCGGCGCGGGCGGTTTCGGCCGATCCTACGATTCGCGCAATCCAGGCGCGCAAAGCGCAGATTGAAGAAACGCGCAAAGCGCATCCAGTTTCCTTCCTGCACCGACGACGATAGTTGTCTTGGCCACAGAATCACAGAGACACCGAGCAAAGCGGATCACACAAAAACAAATGAACATTCGCGAAATCTGGCGGCGAATTGCGCCAGCGCGCTACACGCGCTCGCTCGAAAACGAAATCGCACGGCTGCGCGCGGAGAATCGCGCGTTGCTGAATTCGATTCTGGGAATTGCGGGCGTCCCGCCAATTCCGACGGAGCTTCCAACAAGCTGCGCTGAACCTCCACGCATCACCCACCCCGCACCCCGGCCCGGCCTCGAAGCTCCCCCTTCGGGGCCGGGTACCTCATCGCGCAGGCCGCGAGGACGATTGGCGGATGGCGGAGTTCGCGTGACGGCGCCGCTGCGGCGACGATCCTGGCAGCAGATTCATCGGATGCTGGAGTTTGAATCAGCGAAGAAGGCAGTGGCTAGTGGCGAGTGACTAGAAGCCATCTGGCTCTGTTGACATCCTCAAGAAAAGGTAGCGATGCCTCAGGCGATACAGATTGAAACTCAGGCCAAGCAGAAGAGCTTGACGCTTCTGCATCGGCAACGTGCGACCGGGCGCGCGTGCCGAGAGTTTGCGTTTCACCGAGGAGAAGAGAGTTTCGATCAAAGCCCGACGCCGGTAGAGCTGGCGCGGAAACGATCGCCGCATCTCGGCGCGCACGCCGTGGATGCGCCAGGTTTTCTTCCCCCGCTTGGCGGGGATTACACTCTGCGCCCCGAGTTGCTGCCGGATGTAGGTGTGATTTCTCTCGCTGTCGAACTCGGCGTCTGCCAACACCAGACCGATACGCGTTTGCTGGGAAGCTGTCTGGACGACCGCAGGCAAATTCGCACAGTCGTTCCAGGGACCGCGTCGCGCGATCTGGGCCAGCAGAAACTGCTGATCCAGATCCACCACGACCACCCACTTCAACCAATGCCTCCACGGCAGTGGCTTTTGCCCGTGATGATGCATGCGCCGCACGAAAAAGGTGCTGACCGCTCCCTGAGCCAAGCCCGTGGCATCGACCGCCACACGGGCGCGTCGCCGTCCTTTTCTGCGCGCCCCGCGCAGCCGGCGCACCGTCTCGCCTACCGCTCGGTCGATCGTCACATCGTCCAAACGCTGCAGGAAACGATACAAGGTCGTGAAGTCGGGCACGCTGGCCAGCCCCAGCGCCTGGCGGAGTTCGCGATGCTCGCTCAGCCGGACCTCGGCCTCGCGAAAAGTCCAGTCCTCGTAACGCATCAGGCAGAGAATCGCAAGCAGCTGAGGTTGATTGAACAGGCGCTTGCTGAAACGACTTCGGTAACGCGGGAGCACCGCCTCGGAGACTTGCAAGGCGATGCGAGCAAAAGGCAGCAGTCCGACTTCGGCCATCGCGCCTCCTGCCTCGATAGAAAACAACAATTCCTAAAGATCGGATATGCCGAATTTTCATTGTCGTAGCGAGGATGTCAACAGAGCCAAGCCATCTCATAAACGTTCGCGGCGGAAGCGAGAGTGTCTTCAGGGGCTAAAGCCCGGCTTTTCTTCGCCGTGAATGTCGGAGCTGAAGCTCCGACCCCCTAACGAACACTTATGAGAGGGCTTCTAGTGGCTAGAGAAAAGCGTGACGGCGATTCGTGGCGAAGGGCCAGGAGGAAATATGCCATTTATTCGAGGGCGGTATCACATCAATCCAACGATGGGCGAGGCGCTGGAAGCAGCGCGCGAGGCGGAAGCGGCTTTGCTGGCGCTCGAGCAGCAGGCGCGGGCGCAGCGCGCAAACGGCAGTGACGTTGATTCCGATGGAGAAGACGAATCGGATGACGGCACCGAATCGACGCCAGGCGCCGGGGCGGGCACGGGACCCGTGCATCATGTGGAGATCGAGGCAGCGGAAGTGGTGCCGTCGCACTCGGGGCGCGCGGCGCGAGGGTTTGTGGCGCGCGTGCATCGTTCGGGGACAGCTGAGAATGGAAACACGGGCGCAACTCGCGGCGCGCTGACGCCGCCGCCCGAGACGCACGTGTTCTCCGATCACCGCGATCTGGTGAATTTTCTCGGCGCCGAGTTGGCAAAGGGGCAGTAGGGGCAACATACAGCGGCGAGCGGTGTCTGCGCTCCACATGAGACGCGGCGTGTCCTACAATGGCGGCGAGGGGGACGCGCTTGGGAGGCTGGCAAATTCCGCAGAGGCCGCCGGGCCCGATGCGTGGCGGGCGGCGGCGACGGGTGATCAACGCAGGCGGACGGAGTCCGTGGCCGCGGTACCTGGCGTGGGTGGTGGTCATCGTAGCGCTGGTGCTGATCGGGCGGCTTGCATGGCAAGGCTCGCGATACTTTTTGCATCGCGAACAGCCCGCGGCGGTGGCGCAGGTGGTTGCGCCGACGCCAAGCGGCAAAGCGTACGCTTTCGCGCCGTGGGAGCGCGATGTGCTGACCTCGATCGATAATGCGATCCAGGAGGCCGCGTCGGGGAAAATGGTGGCCGCGGAAGTGGATGTGGACCGGGCGGCGTCGTTAGCGACGGCAATGCGATTGGAATCGCGCGCGGCGCAAGTGGATTTTTTCGGGGCGTCGCTCGGGGAACTCGACCGCGTCCTCGCGGCCGGCGCGAGCGACACGGACATGATGGACCATGTGACGCAAGTGCGGGTCGCGCTCGCGGAGCTGCGGTCGTCACAAAACGGCGCCTCGGAAACGCGGGCGGCGAGCGATGGCATCGCTCCGATTGCAACGAAGGCGACGGGCGCAAACCGGGATGCGAATGAAATCTCGATCGGGGCGCCGCGCGAACTGGCGGCCGATAGCGTGCTCGACCCTGCGACGCTCGGCGGTAAGTACCTCGATGCGACGTTGATGCCGGATACTTCGGAGATACTGCTGCCGCCGGCGACGCGGGCGTTTGCCGATAACGTGCGCGTGGAGAATCTGACGATCGCAGGCGCAGCGCAGACGCTTGATGGAATCCACTGGCGGAACGTGACTTTTGTCGGCACGCATCTGCGGTATGAGAGCGGGGAACTCGATCTGGAAAACGTGCATTTCGTGAATTGCCGATTCGGGTTTCCTTCGGATGAAGGCGGGGCGCGGCTGGCGAATGCGATCGCGTTGGGGCAGACATCGATGACCATCGATCAGCCTGAGGTGCAGCCGACACAGCCGTGATTGGCCGCACGGCGGACGGCGAGGCCCTTCGGCAAGCTGAGAACCAGCAAACCTCGTCTCAAAAGGGCGGCGAGTCGCCGCACTCCACTCAGTGGCGTCTGCCGGCGCGGATGGCGAGGATGATGACGAGCGCACCTCCTGCCAGAGCAAATGGGGCGAACAGCGCGGCTGCCGGAAAATAAGGATTGAAGTGCGAGTCTTCGAAGATCGTAGCTACGCCCGTCACAATCATCATCGCGCCTAACAAGATTACGGCGAATTGCTGAAAGCGCGAGAGTCGCCTCGGTTGCTGCTGTTGTTCTTCTTCCGGCTCATCCATCAGTTCGCCAAGATAGCAGAACGCGCACGCCACAAGCGAGAGACGAATGTCCATACAGACACGAATTCCGAATGCGAATCCGGCGATTGTGCCGGTGGAAGGGCCGGTGGCCGCCAGCACAGCGAAGAGAGATCCTTCAGCCGACAAAAACCAACTACGTCGGCTTCAGGATGACGGCGTGAGCGGCGGTCCGGCTGAGGCGAGCGCAAACCCATACGGCGCGAACAACGAGCAACTGCCGGAGCGGATGCAGGAAGCGCTGCGGAGGCTGGTGTTCCAGTTTTCGACGGAATCGGAGCTTTCGCGGCGGCAGGAGATCCGGCGGATCAAGCAGGCGCACCAATTCTGGCGCGGGCTGCAATATTTGTGGTGGAACGAGCGGGATCAGAACTGGCATTTGCCGTTCGAGCAGAAAATCATGGACAACAGCTCGATCGAAGATATGCCGCGGTATGAATTCGTGACGAATATTTATCAGGCGTTCGGGCTGTCGATGATTTCGGTGCTGTCGCAGGACGTGCCGCGCGTGCGATTTTTCCCATCGTCGGCGCAGGCGGAAGAGGATGTGGCCGCGGCGAAGGCCGCGACGGAAGTGGCGGCGCTGGTCGAGCGGAACAATCGCATCGGGAATTTGATCGTGGATGAGGCGTTTCACCTGTGGACGGACGGCAAAGTCGGCGCGTACGTGCGGTTTGTGGTGGACGGGCAGCGGTTTGGATTTCATCCCGAGACGGAAATTGGGGATGCGGGAAGTGAAGATTGGCGAGCGACATGTACGTTTGCCCGGAATGCGGAACGGAAATCGATGCCGAGGCGGCTTGGGGAAAAGGCCGCAGGGCAGAAACAAACGGACGCCTGGCGCTATGCGACAGACCTGTCGATGACGGCCCCGGATGCGCTCACCGCACTACGACCTGGCGCGTGTGCTCAGTGCGGAGCGCTGCTGACGGAGGAGGATTTTGTGGCGGCGGAGACGGTGACGGTGCCGGCCGCGCAGACGCGGCTGCGCGTGCCGAATGGGCAAGAGGTGATCACGATTGTCGGCGGGCTGGAGCTGAAGACTCCGCCGTGGGCCAACGAGATGCATGAGTATCCGTATCTGCAATGGAACATGGAAGTGCATCAGGCGCGGCTGCGGGCGGCGTATCCGCACGCGGCGGACAAGATCGGCCCGCCGGTCGCGACGAGCATGCAGGAATACGAACGCCTGGCGCGGCTCGCGCAGTCGCAGGGCGGTCCGCTGACCGAAGGCGGCGACTTCAACATCAACCTGATCACGTTTCAGCGGACGTGGCTGCGGCCCTGGGCGTTTTTCGCGCTGGACGACAAATCGCTGCGCGACGAACTGCTCGCAGCTTTTTCCGGACGGCGCGTACGTGGCGTTCGCGGGCGACGCCTATTGCGAATCGCGCAACGAAAATATGGACGACCACTGGCGCGTGCTGCACGCGCTGCCGGGCGACGGATCGAGCGGGCGGCCGGCGCTGGGCGATGTCGCTGATCAGCGTGCAGGAGCGGTTCAATACGCTTTCGAACTTGCAGATCGAGACGTACGAGTACGGCATCCCGCCGATTTATGCGGATAGCGAAGTGCTGGATTTCGATTCGCTGCAAAATCAGACGGCGGAGCCGGGCGCGCATTATCCGGCGCGCGCGAAACCGGGGCAGTCGCTGGCGGCGGGATTTTTCCAGCCCGCAGCCCGCGCGAAGTGCCTCCCGATCTGGCGCAGCACGCCGCGAACCTGATGGGGCCGGTCGCGCAATTCTTGACGGGCGCGTTTCCGGCGCTGTTTGGCGGCGCGATGGCGAACAACGACACGGCAGCGGGCTATTCGATGGCGCGCGACCAGGCGATGGGGCGGATCGGGCTGGTCTGGCGGCGGATGAAATTCTTTCATGCGGACGTGATGCTGCTGGCGGTGGATTGCTTCCGGCAGGAACCGGCCGAACGATGTGGAAGTGACGCTGCTCGGAGCGGGCGCGGCGTTTGAATCGAAATGGATCCGGCTGGCGGACCTGAAGGGCAATCTCTTCAGCTATCCGGAAACGGACGAGCAGTATCCGACGCTGTGGTCGCAGCAGCGCGCGGTGCTGATGCAATTGCTGGCGAATCCCGACCCGCAGATTCAGGCAGTGCTCGCGCATCCGGAGAACATGGCGCTGATCAAGCGGCTGATCGGGCTGGAGGAGTTCGTGATTCCGGACGAGGAATCGCGCACGAAGCAGTACCGCGAAATCGCGCAGATGGTCGGCGAAGCGCCGGTGGTGACAGCGACGACGAAGCGACCGGCGTGGAATTGCTGCTGCCGAGTGTTATGCCGGATGAGTTTGCGGACAATCACGCGGTGGAGCTTGAGATTTGCATGCGATGGTTTTCGTCCGATGCGGGGCAGGTGGCGAAGATCGAGGCGCCGGCAGGATATGCGAATGTGCGGGCGCACGCGATGTTTCACCGGGAGTATCTGCTGAAGCAGCAGCGCGAAGCGCAACAGCAGGCAGCGCCGCCGATGTCGAGGGTTGCGAAATAGGACGCGACGATCGTGGCGGATCAAGAGCGGGGATCGCCCGCTCACGATTGTGGATGCTTCTAGAGGGTGCGGTCAACGGCGCCGGACACGCGCGCGCCGTAATAGCTCTTGGTGGCCGGCGGCGGCGCGACGAGCCGGACGACGTGTGCGAGCCGATCCGGCTGGAACGGCTTCGCCATGCATACGACCGCGCCCATCTGATGGCTGGCGGAATAATCGGCCGGCTGCGCCGCGCGAGTGAGCAGAATGACGGGAATGCGCTGGAGGCGTTCGCTGCGCTTGACGATGGCGCAGAGGTCGTGGCCGGAGATCTCCTCGCATTCGACCTCGGCGATGAAAACGTCCGGTACGTTCACACGGAGATAGTCGAGCGCTTCCTGTGCGGTCTTAACGATGACGACGTTGTAGCCGTCCTGGCTGAGGACGTTTCGCATCATGTCCGAGACGCGCACATCGGATTCAACCGCGAGAACGACCGGTTGACGCTGCTCCATAGCGGGGTCTGACCCTGCGGCCGCGGATGCGCCGTGGAGGGCGGTATAGCCGCGCTTCTTTTCGCCGCCAGCTTGAACCTTTGCGGCGACGAACTGCACAGCCACGGAGAATTTGCCGTCCTGCGGCAGCACGCGCACGATTTCAGCCGGCTGCGACTGGTTGAGAGCGCCGGGGCCTGCGGAATACGGAAACGTTACATCGAGCATCTGGCCCTGGGTGTAGCCGGGGCGCGAGGCGATAAAGAGAAGGCCGTCGCGCGAAACATCAAGGGTAGTGCAGACTTCCTCGAGGCCAGCCGGGGAATTCGTGAGCTGGATGCGAAGCTGAGCGCTGATTTTGGCGCGGCGGCGCCGGCGGCGCTCGATACCACTGGCGTCTGGATTGGCCGATCCTGCGGTTCTTGCATTTGCGGGGACGACGGTCGTCAAACTCATTTACCACCTCAGAGTATTTGCGGGGTGACACACCAGGGCTTTCACCTGGGTGCTGGGAGGGTTCCCGCTATAGCCAGATTCGCAAAAAGCAACGGCGGTGGGAATAGTACCTTGGTGCCAATCTGGGTCCTGACGGTTGGGTGTCAACGAGGGAACGGAGGCTTTCATTATGGCAGCTACGCAGACGTCCACGCAGGCAGTTTCGGAGACGCGCTCAGCCGCGAAGCATGCGGATCAATCGCGCGCGAATCCGGCCCGGCGCCCGGCCACGGACGACGAGATTTTGGGGATCGGCCAAGCAACAGGGGACGCGGGTGCGAATCCGGGGGCACGGCTGAAACCCACCCTTACGGAAGGAGACCGTGAGCGGAGCCCGGAGTCGCCAGCAAGCTCCGAGAGTGAAGGAGTAGGCGCTGAGCCAGAGAGTCTGCGCGCCGCCTTCGACGCGAATCCGGAATTGCGCCAGGCATGGAAGGATGCGCAGGCTTACCGCGAAACGTTTGCGACGCCAGAAGAGGCGCGTGCGGCGACGGCGCTGCTCGCGGACCTCGATCGCATGGATGGGCTGTTTTTTTCGCGGCGCCCCGAGGATCACGTCGCGCTGGCGCGCGCTGTCGCCGACCTCGATCCGCAGGCTTTTGCCTCCCTCGCGAAAGCGATGAACGGATTGGCCACAGAGACACAGAGGCACGTAGAGAACCCGACCGGAACAAAGGGAGCGGAACAGGGAAGGGCCAACAACGAGAATGCGAATGGCGTCGCATCAACGCCGAGCACGGGCGACGGGCTCGGAAGAAATGGCGCGACCGCCGCACAGGAAGAATTCTTTCACGCGACGAACGCAGCGGCGGTGCAGAGCGTGCTCGGCGCGATCGAATCACAGGTCGAGCGGCTGCTTCCGGAGGGTGCGTCGAAAAGCGCGCGGAATCGCGTAGTGGGCGAGATCTACCGCGAGCTCGACAATACGCTGCGATCGAACTGACAGCTTGCGCAGCAGATGCGGGAAGCGTTTCGTTCGGGAGCGCTCGACGCCGATCACCAGCGGGCGATCGTCTCGCTGATCGCGGGACGCGCGCGCCAGGCGCTGCCGGGCGTGGCGAAGCGCGTGCTTAGCGAGTGGACCTCGACTGTCGTGGCGGCGAATCACGACCGGCGGGCGCGGCAACGCGCAGCGGAGCGGCGCGTGGACATTGCGGGATCAAATGGATCAGGGAACGAGGGCCGACGCTCGACAACCCCGCGGGACATCGACTACGCACGCATGTCCGACGCCGATATTTTGAATCTGTGACAGCCGTGATGGGCAACAGAGTCGGAGCCGTCCGAGGCTGAGTCGACCCGTTCACCACGCCGCGCCCGTTAGATCGCAGACCGTTTTTCACGTCCGAGGAGGACATCCAAGCACGAAAAATCATTCGACGACGCTGCCCGCTTCTTTAGCGTCGTCATTCCAAGGGGGACCCCAGTCCAATGGCACAAATGCAGAACGCCCAATCGGTTGCGCTGCAACTGGAAAAGGTGCGGGACAAACTCCCGCTGCTTTACGAGCGGGACGACATCCTGCTGACCATGATCCAGCAGCGCGGCGACGTGGAACGCGTCAGCTCGCGCAACATGCGGCTTCCGCTGCAAATCCGTCCCGGGGGCAAGGCCGGCCTCGCAAACATGGACGGCGGAGATCTGGGCCGCGGTTCGGGCACGACCTACGACGTGGCGCAGGTGACTCCGGTATTTTTCCGGCACGCGGTCGAAATCACGAAGCTCGTGGAATACGCGTCGAACGCACCGGAAAAGGCCATCGAGAATGCGGCGAAGCGAGAAGTGAAGAACGCAATGGTGCAATTCCGCTCGTTTCTCGACAAGGTGATGCAGACGAACGGCAACGGCGTGCTCGGCACGATTGGTTCGATCACCACGAGCGGGCTGCCGTCGGGCGTCGCCGCGCAGTTCACGATGGCTAAGCCGCCGGGGGCGCAGCTCTTCTACTACAACCAAACGGTGCAGGTGTACGACCCGACGCTTACGACCAACCGCGGCTCGGCGAACGTGCTGCTCGTCGATCCGTTTAATTCACTGATTCAGGTGGACGCGCTGCCAAGCGGGACGAGCGCAAATGATCTGGTAGTGCACGACGGCCTCACGGGCGCGCAGCCGGTTTCGCTCTTCGGCGTGCTCTACCACCAGACGAACGCAACCACGGGCACATGGCTGAATCTGAACCGCGCCACGTATCCGGTCGAGCTGGCAACGCCACGCGTGAACGGCAACAACTCCGCGATCACGCCAGGCGCCGTGCGACTCGCGATCAACAAGGTGCGTAAATCTCTCGGCACGAACCAGGTGAGCAAGCTGATCGCCTACACCTCGCTCGAGCAGGAGCACCAGTGGGAACAGCTCGGCGTAACGATCTCGCAAATCATCAAAAAGGGAGCGGGCGGGCGCGCGAGCGATCTCGATCTGCTCTTCACCGGCGAGAAGTCGATGGCGGGCGTGCCCATCAAATCGAGCATCAACGCGAATCAATCGCGCATCGATTTCCTCGATTTGTCGCACTGGGGACGCGCGGTGATGCAGGACATCGATTTCTACGATGTCGGCGGGCAAACGGTGTTTCCGATCTACGGCGCAAGCGGAGGTCTCGCTTCGGCGTACATCTTCTACTTCATCACCGGATTCCAGGTGTGGAATGAGTCGCCGCGGTCCGGGGCCTACATCGACAACCTGGCGATTCCGACAGGGTACTAATCTTTGGGTCGCGGCGGTTGCCTTCAGGCAGGCCGCCTTCTGCCGGCGCCTCGCTATTCGCCGGCCTGAAGGCCTCCGCCACGAAACGCCTTCCTGGTGAAGTTTGTCTTACTTCGGCGAGCCGAGGAGGAATTCCCAGTCAGCGGTATAGGCTGGATCGCCGTTGGCATCGATTGGCGTAAGACGCGGCGAATCCATGCTGCCGTGATACAGGTCGGCGCGCGGATTCATGCCGGAGCCCGGCCGCAGATCGAGAGTCATCACGCGAACGTGCGACGGCGGGATTTTGAGCGCCATATATGCGGCCTTCATCGCGGCGGCGCGCGATTCTTTCTGGTGATAGGCCGCATACCAGCGATCGAGGGGCGTGGCGGTGGGAGCCGTGATCCATGGCGCCCATTCCTTCGTCGCCTCCACGCGGTCCCATGCGCCGGAAAGAATGATCACGCGCGCAACCTTGTGTTTTTTCGCGATGAACGGGCCCATGCCTCCGCCCTGCGAGTGGCCGGCAACGGCGATGCGGGACCATTTTGGCTGGCCCTTGGTGAGATAACGGCCCCAGCCTTCGTCGTGGTGGTGCGTGTCGAGATATTCCAAGAGCATCGTCAACCGTGTGACGATCGACTCGGCGGGCAGATCGTCGATATCTTTCGTATCGTCGTCGCCGAAAACGCGCTTCTGGCGAAACCGGTCCGAACAGGCCGGATCAGGATTCTTCCCGCAGACCTGAGGCACGGAGATCGCGTTGTCGTATTCCAGGCCGATCACACGGTAGCCCACGTTGGCGGCTACCTCCATAAAAGGCCAGCTATTCGCAGGGGTGCCTCCCGTGGGAGGGAAGAAGACGAGAAGATTGGCATCCTTGGCGATGCCATTCTTGAAGAGCACGAGATTCTTGGCGACGAAGCGCTTCACTCGCGGATCCGCGTCGCTCGGAGAAATCGCATAGACGACACCGTCGGCCAGTTGAGGCACAGAGGCCGTGGGCGTCTGAGCCGGCTGTGGCGCGCCCAGGATTTCCTCGCTGCCTCGCACCGCAGCGATCGCCCCGATCGCCGTAACGAGCAGCGCCAGCGCGCAAATCGGGCCCCGCCGCGCTCCGTTCCACAGTTTGAGATTCCCGGTCGGATGCTTCATGGCGGCGAAAGTCTACACCTGGCGGAACTGGAGGGGAAACGGATTATCGCTCGAGGTTGACGCGTGTGGGTCGACGGGTCTACTATCGGCGATATACACGGGAGTCGACGGTAGACTTGGCATCGGGAGGTTGCGATGAAAACTTCTCTTGCGGTGATGGCCTTGATGTTGGCAGCGATTCTAAACGCTCCGGCGGTACTCGCACAGAACGACTCCGCGTTTACCGACCCGGCGACCTCCGATCCGACGCTCGTCGCAGTGGCCGCCGCGCCCGTTCAGACGATTGCACCGGCCGACGTCCTGAAGATGATGCAGGACAAGAGCGCGACGTTTGCGCTTGTCGACACGCAACCGGTCGACGGCTACGCCGCAGGACACATTCCCGGCGCGATCAGCTATCCATGGACAATGCAGATCAAGAATTTCCCGATCCCCCTGCCGCGCGACCGCGTGCTGGTCTTCTACGGTTCCTGCCCCAACGACACCAGCGACACGGTGAAAAAGCTGGCAGAGTTTGGCTACTTCAACGTACGGATTATGGATGGCGGCTGGTACAAGTGGCTCGCGCTGAAGTATCCCACCGCCGGCGCCGACAACGCCTCCCCGGATCTTTCGCAGCTGACCAGTCCGCGAGGCAAGAGCGATAAAGCAATTTCCCGCTAAGTCAAACGGAGGGCGGCCTTCCGGTCGCCCCTCCACAACAAACGCAAACTGAGAAGCGACGAGCACTCGAATCAGTGCTCGATTTCAATTTTCCTGTAGGCAAGGCGCAACTGTTCCATGGGCGCGTCCGTGTCTCCGTTAGTGCCACCGCCGCGGACCGAGATCACCGTCGCATCGGTCAGTTTATAGCGGGCCACGGCCTGATCGCCTTTCGTGAGGACGATATCGACTTCGGGGAACCGCTGGTGGCTGGTCATCGCGGCGAGCAATCCAAGTGACGATTGGTCGCGATCCTTGATGAGAACGATTGGCCGGTGGACGGATTTTGAGTCGCTCGCCGCGGAAGCGTCTTTCGATTCCTGCACAATGGCTGACACTTCGGAAGCCGAGGGCATGATTGCTTCGCGCAACGGGATCCAGCCGAAGTGCGTGGCGTCGGTCGATTCGCCCGCCATCTGGCGCCCGCTCGAGGTGACCATGCGCATGTAGCCTGCGTCTTGCGCACGAGCCGCGCTGCCTGCCAACAACGAAGCGGCCACGATCGCGACCAACGCCATCGCCCGAAGCGGTACCAGAATTGATCCCCCACGCCCGTTGAACGCGCTATTTCGCCGCCAGAATTGGCATCTCAGCCGGGTGTTCATCGTGATTCTGCTCCATACGAATCCCCTGATTTTCCTATGAATTCCAGGGCAGACAACCTTTCTGTGATTCGAGTGATGCGAGAAACGCACGAGGCGCCGGCCTCGGCCCAACAGCGCCTGGCGTGCGCCGGCGGCAGCAACTGCTACGGTGAGGCGAATTTTCGAGTGGTCTGGGGCGGCTCGCGGCTCACATGGATCGGCGGGCGGTGGATCGATCGCGATGCGAGCGATAACATCATCCGCGAGAAGGTGGAACTGCGGCATATACCCAAGTACATTCCGCACGATCGCTGGCACATCGAACGTTGGATGCCGCCCGAATTCTACGGCTCGCCCGTAACATGGTACGCACAAACGGTCGAAGTCGAAGACGGGATTCGCATACCCGCACTCGGCCCATATCCATCGCGCGGAGAATACGAGCACTGCTTCACGCTCGAACGCCCGAACGGGCAATTTATGCCGCTCGACGCGGCGGCATGCGACTGGATCGTGCGGGCAATCGAGTGGTCGCGCCGCCAGCCACAGCAAGCAAAGCGACACGCGCTCGCCGCGCGCGAAGCGCGGCGCGAACACCGTTTCGATTGCGTTGCCGACGAAGTTCTCAACGAAGCATAGTTCGGACGCCGGGGCTGAGACATCTCCATCCGAAAGGACACTCCCTTGCAAACTGAAATGGCATCCACAGCCAATCTCGCGAACAGCGACGTTCCGCGGCCGCTCTCACATTTTGGCGGCGGACGGCGCGACATCCTAATCGAGACGCAGCCGAAAGGCGATACGGCCGCGACCATCGCGATTGCGTCCATCTCCGACCAGGATTGGTACATCTCGCGCACGCACGGCGTGTATCACATTCCAGCCTGCGCGAAGGGCGAGGCTTGCGCGCTGCTGCTGATCACGGCACATGGTGACGTGATCGATCTGGGAGACAATCGCCGCTTTCCTTTCACGATTTCCGCGCGCGAAATCGCCGACGATCTACTGCAGGACTTGCAGGATCACGGCATTTTCGTCTGCGCGGGCCCCCGGCCGACGAGCGAAGAACTTGCCGCCGCGACCGAGCGCCGCGATACGTACTACCACCGCTTGATCGGAGAAGGCGACACGTTGTGGGCGCGCGGCCATTCGTTCAGGGAAATTTCCGATTTGCACCGGCGCGCTGCGATCGCTCTAGGCGTCGAGCGGGAGTGGGCATACGTGCCCATGCGGATGAGCGAATGCCCGGCGTGCGGGGAAAAAGTGAAGACGGGCGTCGCCGTCTGCAAACATTGTCACGCGATTCTCGATGCAGAAAAAGCGGCGCAGCATGGTTTGGGTGTGCGGGCCGCAAATCCGGCGCCGCGCGGAAACAGTGAGCCGCCTGCAGGCGCGCGGGGCCCCGCCACGAGGAGCAGCGATAGCGGCAAGACCTCGGGTCCCAGGCTCTGAGTTACATTTATCCCACGAGCGAGAGGGGAATTACAATCGTCCGGGATAGCAGTTCATACGAAGTGGAAGGGAAGCAACGATGCTAATGACGCTCCAGTTGCCGCTGGCCCTGATGCAAATCGAGGATCACTTCCGCGAGAGTTTCGCGCCAAGGACGCCCGGGGGATGTCGGGCAGCGGACGGCGATCCCACGCTGCGTTCCCCGTTGGTGGGCGTGGCTCGCTCTGGCGATCACAGGCGCAACCATGCTCGCGGCTCTAGGGCCTTCCGCCCGAGCGCAGGGATCGCGCAAGGACGATATCGTCTTCGGCCCCGACGGGCATCCGGTGGCGGGAGCGACAGTACGCGTCTGCCAAGCGACAGCGACGGGTACGCCGTGCACGCCGCTCGCAACGGTCTATACTGACGCGACGCTGACGACAACGTCGACGAATCCATTCCAAACTGACGGCATCGGGAACTACCACTTCTACGCGCCGGCCGGCCGCTATTTGATACAAATCTCGAGCCCGCAGATCAGCGGCATCCTCACCTATCCCGACGTGATCCTTCCTTCGGACGTTTCGTCATCGGGCGCCGGGAACGACATCTCGGCATTCGGATTGACGCTGGGCGGCAACCTCTCCGTCGCGGGAAACGCCACCGTGGACGGCACGCTGACCGCCACGAATTTCAATCCAGGGGCGCTCACTCCTTCGACGCTGCAAGTAAGCGGGAACAGTTGTTTTGGAGGTCCGCGACCGTACATCGATGTGACGTGCCCAGCATACGGCGCTCGAGGCGACGGCGGCGCGCTCATCACTACGGGCAGCATCGTCGCCGGCAGCAACCAACTCACCGTGCCTTCCGGTGCCGCGTGGAGCGTAAGCAACGGGCTGGTGATTGCCGGAGCCGATGCGACGGGCAACCAGCTCGCAGCGCAAATCAGCGCCATCAATGGAAACACCCTCACGCTCAATGTGAGCGCCGGCACAACGGTTTCGAGCGGAGCAGTACGTGACGACGACACCTATGCAATTACCGAGGCTATCAACGCATCCTGCGCCTCGACGACCGGCGGGGTCGGCTCAAAGCCGCCCGTGTACTTCCCCCCGGAACTTACTTCGTCGCGCAGACGCAAGGATCATCGACAACGCCGGTGTTGCCGTCCTGTCCCGGACAACAGCTGGTCGGGCCATCGTCTGGCGTGGCCGTGATCATCGCGGCCAACTTGGGCACGAATCCCAGTCCCGCGCCGCTGCTGTCCGTGGCAAGTACGAGTTCGTTCAGTCACCTGACTTTTAGCGGATACAACCAGGCGCTCCTTTTCAGCAGCGTCGCCAGGGTGAGCCTGAACGGCGTCGCGGCGCTGACGACCGTTGCCACGGGGCAGACGGACAACGCGGCTGTAATGATGAAAGGTAGCTTCGAAGTGAGTTGGATCGGCGGCTTCATTTCGAGCAATGTGACAACGATCCCGAATTTCATTTTCACCGACAACGGAGTGGGGGTGCCGACCGGCATCGTCGATTTCGAAAATCTGAGCCTTGGCGTGGGCACTGACGTTATCCAAGAGCGCGGGACCTGCACGAGTTTGGCGGCGAACTACATTTTGAAAAACATCGTACGAGAGAGCGCCAACACGGACTTTCTCACGTTTAATCAGACGGGTTCGAACGGGTGCGAGTACGAAGGCCTAATCCTCGAGCAGATCGAGGATGCGGACAACTCGCTTTCGACTCCTGCGTTGATCAACTTCAATCAGCCGAACGGATTCCTGAGCGGTGTCACGATCCGGTACGCTCTCTCGGCGAGCGGAATCGCGCTTCGCAACACGGCCTCCATCGATCCGCCCACAAGCATCGACATCAAGGGCGGGTTCGATCTCGCAAACGCGGTGGTGGACGCCTCGGGGAACCCGGTTGGCAATGGCGTGGTGGTGGATGAGATCAATTCAGGCAAGGATCACATCGGATCCACGATGCAGAAAGCGATCGCTGCGCCATTCTCTCTTACCATCCCGTCCATCGAAGACCGTTGGTTCAAGAATGGCGCGGGATACTCGACGCTCGGGCTTGATGGGAACACGGGCGAATTGTTTGGCGACGGGGCGACGCCGGGATACAGCGGGCAACTGTCCCAAACCACACCCGAGACCCTCGACGTGGGGTTCGCGAAGCTTCTACCGCCCACATCTTTCACAGGAACAGCCACGACTGGCGGAACGCTAGCCGCGAATACTTACTACGCCTACCTCTACACGTCGACTAGCGCGACGTGCGGGAGTGGGGTGCAATCCACGTTTGCGTATGCTTTGGGGATCGTGGTGGGCGGGTCGAACAACGCGATCAACTTTACTTGGACCGACCCGGCTACCTCGCCTTCGAGCGGGTCGATCGCCGGCTATTGCATCGCCATTTCTCCGAATTATATCGGGCCCGGCAATTACCTTAACGTCGGCATTTACATATCGGGGGCGAGTACGACGAGCTTTGTCTACACAGGGCAGTCGCAACCGTCGATTTCGCCGGTCTACCCAACCGGGTCGTTTCAGGCGCAGCACCGCTTCACGTCGAACTCGCTCGGAGTCAACACGACGAATCCGCAATACAATCTCGATGTGAACGGCAGCGCCGCCGTCAATTCGCTCAATCAAGTGCAAAAGGCCGAACGATTTTCTGGTTCCGACACTGCGGCGAAAATCAACGCGTGCCTTAACGCAGCGAGCACCACAAGTTCTCTTTGCGACGCACGCGGCCTAACGGGCAGTCTTACGGGCGCATCGCACATTCAAATTCCGGCGGGAACAGTGCTGCTTTGGGGCTCTGGTCAGCTTGCTATCAACGACACGATAAATAACGATGCGGTTGAACTCATGGGCGACGGCAGCGCTCTGATCGGCTATCAGGAAAGCGGCACGGGCACAGTACCGCGCCCCGATAGCGGTGGATTCATCTCGTGCGTGCCGTCGGGCTGTACGACTGTAAAGAATCCAAGCGCTGCCACACGCAACGTGGATTGGATTCATATCACCGGAATGAACCTCGAGGCGACCGGCTCGGGCTCGAAGGTGATTGACCTCACGAGCGTGGGCCACGCGGACATTGAAAGCAATCGCCTGATCATGGGCACGGGCGGCTCGTCCTACGGAATCTTTGGAGATACGTCTACGGGCGGATTCGATTCCACCAATACGCTAATCAAGCACAACGAATTCGACCCGCAGTATCAGAATGACCGATGCTTGCACCTGGCCGGCGTCTTTAACGTGATTGAACTTGAACAGAATACCTGCATCTTGCCGGCGTCGAATACCGGCACCGTCTGCTTCGAACTCGCCAAGGATTCGAGCGGCAATTATCCAAACAACGACGAATTCTATGGCAACGACTGCGAGGCATCCTCCACATCGTTCGGGCAGATTGGCTACAACATTATCAACGCGGACTCGGTCACGATCGGGCCGAACAACCGATGCGAAAACGTGTACAGCTGCTTTCAATTTCCGACAGACGGCAGTGCCGTCGGCATCCATATTCTCGACCCGTATATTTCCGTTTCTGCGACTGAGGTGGTGAAGCCGAACGAGCCGTCCACGTCGCAGGTTGCGATCGACAACAATGGCCCGAACTGGTTGCCATCTATGCACTTTGGTATGAACGATCTTTCTGGGCGCAATCTGCTCGGGAACGCTGGGTTTGAAGGATGGTCTAATTCAACTAGTCTCTATTACTGGGGTGGCGTCAACGGCACGAACATCAACCAAGCTGGTAGCGGCATATACGCGCAGCAGGCGAGCGGAAGTTCACCGGCAGATTCCACGACACAGGGCAGCTACAACGTCAAGATCGGCGACAACGCAACCGCCGGCCTCGGAATCAATTCCGGCTGTATTCAGGTGGACGCGACGATGAACTACACACTGGCCTTCCGCATCGCTGCCAGCTCCACGACCGTCAATTTCCGACCGGGTTTCCGTTTTTACTCTGACCCGAACTGCACGGAGGCGGACAAAATCACAAACGTGGCCACGAATGCGCGCGTCCTGACACCGGAGAACTATGCGGGAACGTCCGCACTCGTGGGCACGGGGCCGAACTGGCAGAGCTCGAACGCGTCCCTCACCTACAACAACGGTATCACTTGTAATTGCAACGTTACGGGTTCTGACTGGCAGGTATCCGCCGCGAGCACCTGGACGCCCACGCGCAATTTTGCGGTGACATTTCGCGCGCCGAATGCCTACTCGAGTTCGTCCACCGTCGCACAGTCGATGCGGGTGTTCATCCTGGAGAATACGGCCGCGAATCCGAATACGATCCTCGTCGACGACGTGGCGCTGAGCCAGGGGCCCGTCAGCCCGAGCGTTCCGTTTGCCGCGGCGTTGCCCGATAGCGGCAACCCAACGGTCTACGGCAATCTGACCGTGGCTGGCGGCCTTACCGTGGGAACGGAGCCTGCGACGCTCACTACGGGCACGCCGACGGCGAACGATTGCGCGGCGTTCACCGGCACAAACGTCCAGGATTCGGGTTCAGCGTGCCCGACGCTGTTCACAAAATTCGCGATGGGATTTCTTTCGGCAGGGCAGGCGCCGAGCTCGACGAACGCTATCAATGTTTCGGTGATCTATCTGCCAAACATTCAGTTCTCGCATCTCACGGTAGACGTTTCGACGACCGATTCGAGCGGCAGCGACTTCTATGGCTGGGCGATCACCGATTTGTCCGGCAATGTGAAATGCTCGATCGCGGCGGTAAATCTGACCGCGGGCGGCGCGAGCGATCAGTCGTGTACGCAGGGCACCGTGACGCTCCCGAGCGGCGCCTACATTTTCGCCTTCACGGGCAACGCCACGACGGCGAAGATCGCCTACAGCGGGACCGCACCCCTCGCGCTTTCTGGCGCGACCTCCATCTCGACCAGTTCGAGCGGAGCGATGACGTTCCCGATCTCGATTCCATCCGCCGGCGTTACGTACAGCGGCTACGGCCTACCGGCGATCATTTTGCACTGAGCGCGATCCTTTCTTGCGGGGCATCTTATGGCTTGCCGGCATTTGTTCTCCGGGTCGAATGTCAGCAGCACGCATGTAATCTTTCTGATTCCCACGATCAGCAACCGCTGATCCCCAGTTAGTCGTCGCTAGTCGCTTGCCACCGAATTTCCCCGGGAGGATCCCATGCCCGTCGTCCCCACCACGGCATACTCGCAGGCGGAAGATGCCCTGAATCTGGCGCGTGCTCTCGTGAACGACGCAGCAGGCGCCGTCTTCACGGACACGGTCCTGATGCCGTTCCTCAACTCTGCGTATCGCGGGCTCCAGCGCGAACTCGCCGAATGCGGCGTGAGCGTGGTTGCAGAGCAGCAGGATCTCGAACTCGACGCCGATCCCTCCAGCGGCATCACGCCCACGGAAATCAGCGACGTTTCGAGCCCGCAGCTCCCGACCGACTGCCTGGCACCGCACATGCTCTGGGAACGGGCGACGGCAAACACCACCGATGTCTTCGTGCCGATGGAGAAATTTACGAGCGGGGGCGGAATGCTCAACCTGCAGCCGAGCACCTACCTGCGGCTTTGGGAGTGGCGTGAAGACAAAATCAATCTGATTGGCGCGACGCAATCGATTACTGTTCGCATCCGCTACGAAAAAGTTTTGCCCTTGCTCACTCTCGGCACGGACCCCGTGCAGATTCGCTCGGCAACAGACCCGCTTGCATTTGCGACAGCGGCTCTCGCGGCGCGGTCACGCGGCGCACGTGCACTCGCGCAGGATCTGCTTGGGACCGCTCAGATGGCGACGGAAAACTTGATCGAGAGGTACGTTCGGCCGGAACAACTGAAGGGACGACGGCGAATGCCCTACAGCTACCACCGCCGTGTGATCTATCTCTGACGGGCCGTCGCTGGACGGCCACACAGATCAGGGGAACCCACCTCCGCCGGTTGGCTGTGCGACGACATCGAGCATGATCTGTGGCATCGGACGAGATGTGTTCAGGGAGTTGCCGTTCGCGTCGACGGCCTTGCCGGTCACGATCATCGCTGTGGTTCCGACAGTTGTCGCTGGGCCGACAATTGTTTTATTTCCATGATGGCAGCCCATAAGAACAGCGGAGGCAAATCCAGCGATTGCGAGAGCGAAGGGCAGGCGTTTCCGCCCTGCCGGTTCCCCCGTCCCTGTGCTCACCCAGCCAAGAAATAGCACGAATAGCGCGAAGGTTGCGAGCCACAGCGGGGGAGAGAATCCACTGCCTAGGGGATCGCGCGAGCGCGGCCCCGGTGCAACCAGCGACGTCGGTGGCGGGCCATATGAAGTACATCCCGTGCTCTGCGGCGGAACCGGTGCGATGCTCGTCGCAGACGAGGTGACGAACGTAATCGTGAATGGAGTGGTCGTGCCCGGTGCGATCATGGGTTGGCACGGCGAGATGACACATGACGTATTGCTTGGCATCGTCGATGCGTTCGGACATGCCAACTGAACGGATTCGCCCTCCTGCCCGAAAACGCTATCGGGCACCACCTGTCCGTTGAACACGGCCGTTCCACCCTGCGCAATAGTGAGCTCGATCTGTTGGCCGCTCGCGAGCTGCAAGCTGTAGTCGTCGCCCGTGCCGGCCAGGCTTACCGTAGCAGCGTCGGCCGGATTCGAATCCGTCACGCTCAATGTGCCCGCCAAAGAGCCGGTGGTCTGCGGTGTAAACGCGAGGTTGATCTGGCAGGTCTGACCTGCGCCGAGAGATGTGGTGCAACCGTTGCTCTCTACGGTGAAATTTCCCGGGCTGGTCGCTGGGATGAACCCAACGGTCAATCCCGTAATCATACTCGCCGAGCTGTTCGTCAGAGTGAAGGCCGCCTGCTGTGATGTACCGCCCGAAGGCACGTTACAGAACGTAAAGGGATTGCCCACTTGCGGGCATGGCAGGGCAAAGACAGCTGGCGTCGTGAGAGAAATGGCGCTTGCCGGATCGCCGATCTGCGGCAGTTCGATCAGCCGGGTGCGGCCCTGTTCTGATACGAAGAGATCACCCTTCGAATCGAAAGCGATGTCGCCCGGCACGCTGAGGCCGCTCGCTGCCAATGTAGTCTTGCTCGCGCTGGCATCGACACGCAGAATTCTGCCCGCATTCGCATCTGCGATGAACAGATTCCCGCGGCCATCCACCGCCAAGCCCGCAGGGCAGATTCCTATGTTCTTCGGCGCCATAATCGCGCCGCTTTCGATCGATGGGCAGGTGTTCGGCGCTGAAACGCTCGACGAGGACCCTTCGGCACCGGTGGCTGCGAAACCGGCCACGGCGGCGATGGCGCGCGTGCCCGTCGTGATTTCAAATACGCCGCCTGTCTCCGGCGACGCGACGAAGACCTTCGTGCCATCGAGCGTGACCGCAATGTTGGCGGGCGAGACTACTTGCCCCAGAGTCTCAAGCTGACCGGTTGCCGCAACGAGCACGTCGACTGCGTTCGCGCCGCGGTCCGCTATGTAAAGATTCCCCACGCGATCGGTGGCAATTCCCATCGGATCGACGAGAGCGACGTTCTGTCGCCCCGCCCATCGCCCGGCGACACTGCGAATGATTCCAGGTTCGCTGCTCGCCGGGCCAGCGACGCTACGGACCGTGCTGTTCTGCGAATCCGCGATGAAGACCGTGCCGTCGGACATCACGACGATGCCGCTGCGCTCGCTCAGCAAATCCGGAGCGAGATCGAGTTGGGCTGCCGTCGCCGCCCCGCCGTCGCCACGAGAACCGGCCTGCCCAACACCCGCGATCGCCGTGAGCGCCGCTGGCCCAGGTGCCACTGAGATGGCTTGTGGCGCCATTGCAGTGCCAAGTGCAAAGACCCGATTTGGCGCTGCCGCGATCGTGAGATCAACCCCAGCGTGCGGATCGAGAGCCAAGGCGCGAGCTGCGACGCCCTCGGCGATAACGATCGCCTTGGCTGGTGAAGGTTGGACGGGGCTTGCCGCCAACGCCGGCCACGGCTCCCTGTGTGCCATACCAAATACGACAAGAATAGCCGACGTCAACGCACAGATGCCCAGCAGTCGCCGCACAAGTTCTCCCTCTTATGGAATATATCGACGCTTTGGATTCACATGCAGGCGTTTGGGTTGCGTCTCAAGCCGCCCATCATACCAGTGACTAGTGATTAGTGACTAGTGATTGGTGAAGGGCTTTGGATGCTCCGCTCGAATCACGACTTGCAAGCTGCTGCTCACTGGTTACGTTTTCCAACCCGGAGGAATACATGGCACTTACATTTTCGCTCGTCGACACGTGGGACGACGGCAAGCGCATCCACGTATCTGGCACCGTCACCGCGTCAGGCAATTACACGACCGGTGGCGATACCCTCGACCTCTCCCAATTTCCGATCATAGCGGCGACACAAGCACCGGTTCAAGGCACGGCCTGGATGGACGGCCTCTCCGGCTACGATTTCGTCTTCTATCCAGGCTCGGCGATGAACAACGGAAAGGTGAAGATCTTTCAGCAGGGGACGAGCGCCGGCGCTTTCCCGGAGATTGCCTCGGGCGCGTATCCCTCCGCGATCACGTCGGACACGATTACGTTCTACGGAATCTTCAAGAAAATGCAGTGAGAAATGGAATGGCGAGTGACTGGTAGCAAGGAATTCGCGGAAATCGTCAGCAGGGGATTCCAGTCACCGATCGCCGCGTTTTTCCATTCGAGACACCCATGAGCATCGAAACTTTCTCTCCGCTGCCCCTCAACGTCTTCAGCACGTGGGTCACGCTGCTTGACCCCTCCGACGTGCCTGCCGGCATGTCACCGAATCTTGCAGACGTCGATTTCTTCCCCGGGGGAGTGCGCACACGCCCTGGACTTGTCTCGCAGTATGCCGCCCTCGCCGGTACGCCGCAGATCAACGGCGTGAAGACATACATCACCACGAACCTCGTCCAGCGCATGCTCGCACTCGATTCGCTCGGCAACCTGTACGAGGAACTCACACCCGGTACCCTCTCGTTAATCGTAGCGGGTGCCGTAAAGCCTAGCCTCTATCTTGCATCGACCACGCACTTCGGCCGCGAGTACATGGCTTTCGGCGACGGCACCATCGGCCAAGACCTGCCACGTCAGTACGACGATTCAAACTACGATCGCGTCAGCCAAGTCGGTCCAGGTGAGGGACCAACCGTCGCCGACTCCTCCAGCGGCGGCAGCATTTCGCCCGGCGTGCATCAGGTGGCCGTAGTGTTCGTGACGCGTCAAGGCTATTGGACCGCGCCATCACCCGTTGTTTCGTGGACGGCCGGAGGCGCGTGGAAAGCTAACCTCACGAATATCCCAACCGGCCCATCGAACGTCGTACAGCGGTTGCTCGCATTCACTGCCTCGGGCGGCTCGAACTTCTACAACGTGCCCGACACGATGACGATCAACGACAACACGACGACTTCGCTCAGCGTCGATTTCACCGACACGATTCTGCTCTCCGGCACAAGCATGGATTATCTCTTCAGCCAGATCGAACTGCCCGAACAGCTCGGCGTTGTTGCGTATTCCGAGCGCCTCTTCTGGTGGGGTGAACGCGCACAGATGGACAACTGGCGCAATCTCAGCTTCGACGGCGGCTGGGATCCATCCGTGATCGGGCGCCCGCTTGGTTGGCATCCCGACTCGGTTCTTGGGCCTGGCGGCAGCCGTGAATCGAGCGATGTAGTGTGGGGCGATGCCTATCGCATAACTGCGGACGGTGTTTCAGTGGCGCGCGGCTATATTTCCCAGGGCGCTATCGACGATTCGGCCGGGAATACCCTGATTGCTCCGAATACCGACTACTCGGTGCGCGCGCACGTCAAGCGCAGCGCCAATCTCTCCGCGGGCGCTCTGCAGGTCAACCTATTCAGCCCGACCGTGAGCCAAGTCGGCCTGGGACTCACGGTGACAGCCGCGCAAGCCACCACCAGCTATCAAGAATTCATCGCCGAACTTTGTGCGCCGCAGGCATCGCTGCCGCCTGACCTTACACTGCGTGTCTATGCCGGCGGCACTCCGGCGCCGTCAGGTGAGTCGTTTCTCATCGACAATATCGAAGTGTTTCCCACCGACGTGGCGCAAAATCCGTCACTCGTACGCTGCTCCGGCACGGAAGAACCTGAGGCATATGACGGCGTCACCGGCATCATGAGCGTTGCTGAGAACAACGGACAAGGAATTCGCGCTGCCTTCACGATTCGTAACAATCTCTACTTCGTGAAAGAGCGCAGTATGTACGTCACCGCCAACGATGGCGTCAACGAACCCGCGCTATGGCAAGTGGAAGAGGTTTCGAACCAAGTCGGCACGCCATCGGCGCACGGCATCGGCATCGGCGAGGAATGGGTGGTGATTGCGGGGCGCTCGGGGCTATATCTATTCGACGGGAGCGAGCCGACGAAACTTTCGCAGGAAATCCAGCCCACGTGGGACGCCATCAACTGGGAGTACGGCAAACTTATCTGGGTGCAGGTCGATACGCAGCATAAGCGCATTCTCGTCGGCGTGCCAATGGGCTCAGCCACGCAGCCGAATCAAATCCTTATGCTCGACTATACGGAAGGTTTCGGCGATCCTCTCGTCGCAATGCTCACGGCGCCGGAACGTTCGCGCAAGTGGGCGCCTTGGAACATTGCCGCGAATTCATGCGGGCTGATCGAGCGGCCAAACGGCGTGGCGCAAGTATTCTTCGGCTCAAATAATTCCAGTGGACAAATGTACGCGCTGACGCCGGGAACTTATTCTGACAACGGAGTGGCCATAAATTCGTTCTATTCGACCGCGTTCCTCGCCGCGACGGGCCTCAGTGGACGCAATCTCTTCGGCTACCTCACTGCCTATGTCCAAGGTTCGGGCTCGCTCGCGATTTCCGCGCTCACGCCCGGCGATGTGTCCTCGCTCTCGCTCGGATCCTGGACGCTTGGCTCGCCGGCCTCGCGCGATATGGAGCAGTTTACAAACGTGCTAGCCGAGCGCGCTTCATATGTGTTCGGCACCAACGCTGCCGGTTCGTGGTTCTCGCTGACGAAACTTGTCCCATGGGCCAAGCCCGATCCGTTTGCGATTGTACGCGGCGGAAATTAGGCTTTCTTCCTATTCAAATGCTAACGGTTCCCCAAATCGAGGCACTGCGCAAGACGAACCCGCAGCTCTACGAATCGCTCAAGCGCCTCGCTGGCGCGTCTCTCGGACCCAACCAGGGATGGAGCCTGGACAACCAGATCACGGACGGCAATGACTACGCGCGCGTGGTCAGCGTCGCGCTTACGGCAGGTCAAATCGATCCCTCGAAATCCGGCGTGCTCATGAAGGGCTCCGTCCCTCCGACATGGTCCGGCGCGTTCACCTACATCTCGACCACCTCGGGCATCACATGGAGTTGGTCCGGGCTCACGATCTTCCGCGCCGACGGCACTTCGACCCCTGTCGCGAGCGGCTCAGTCGCGCTCGGCGGCCTCACCGCCGGCACGACCTACTATTTTTATCCCTATTGGGACGATGGCGCGTCCTCGCTCGGCTGGGTGGCGGGTGGCGTGGGTTCGCTCGCATACGCGCAGTCCGCAAAGACGAATTCCGCCGCGCAGCAGCAGGCGCTTCAAGGACGTGTCCCACTCTCGCAGGGCGCGATCACGGCGGCTACCACCACCAGCGGTACTGGGGGCGGTTCGGGTGGCGGAAGCGGAAGCTGCCTGCGCGCGGGCAGTGTCGTGCTGACCAAAGAGCGCGGCACCGTCGCGATCGAAACATGCAAGACGGGCGAGCATCTGAGGTGCCCCTCGGCCAGCGGAGGCGAAGGGTGGACGCGCATTTTGCGCATTGAAGTCCGCGATGCTGAGACGTTTCTGCGCTTGCATTTCTCGAACGCCGAATCGCTCGACGTCACGCCGCACCACATCTTTACGCTCGCGGACGGCGCTCCTATGCGCGCCGAGCGGCTCTGCATGTGCGATATCCTGGTGGGTAGATTTGGTCGCGTTACACTCTCTAAAATCGAGTTAGTGGCCGAAAAAAGCCAAAAAGTGACGGTCAGTTGCGCACCCTCGCACCAGTTCTTCGCCGGGCGCTTCGCCGCCGCGGTGCTCACACATAACTACACGTTTTCGTCTTGAGCAGAGAACTATCATTTTGTGTCGCGCGGGACGCGACTTCTTTTCAGGCTCTTAGTTCAATGTTGCGGCAAATAGTTGCGTGAGTTTAGCGAACGCGCGCTCGGCTTGGGCCTGGTTGTAAACCGGGGAATCCGGAACGGTCCAACTGTGCAGGGCGCCGTCATATACTTCGCTTTCGTATTTGCCGCCCCAGGTCACGAGCGCGGCCTTCAATTTGTCGATCGCATCTTGCGGCATGAACTGATCGTTCGTCGCGTGACCGAAATAGAGCCGCGGGCCGTCCGAAGTTGGAATGCGCGGCAGGACGAGATGTGGGCTGGTTGGTGCGTCGGTATAAAGCGCGCCGCCGTGAAATGACGCTCCTGCGCCGATGCGATCCGGCCGCGCCGCAGGGAAGCGTAGTGCTGCCATCCCTCCGCTAAAGCAATATCCGACCACGCCCATGCGCGTTTCGCTTACCGAATCGTGTACGGCTAGGTAATTGATGTAGCTGGCGGCGTCGCGTTCCATCGCCTCGGGCGTCATCGGCCCCGCGAGCTCGCCCACGCGCTTCATCGTGCGCTCGTCCGGAAACTTTGGCTGGAAGTCGAAGACGGGCGTGCGAGCCGTGCGATAGAAAATGTTGGGCAGCAGCACGACGTAACCTTGCTCAGCGAGTCGGCGCGCCATGTCGCGATGTGATTGGCGAGTTCCGGCAATGTCTGGCAGGTGAATGGCCGCAGGCCGGCGCTGTCGGTCGTTCTCGCGATAGAGAAAGGCATCGCATGTTCCGTCGGCCGTCTTGATTTCGATGTCTTGTTCGATCACGATCCCTCCATTCGCCGGATCTAAGAATCCTCGACTTCGCTTCGCTCAGGCTACCACACGTCATAGCAATCCGTTTGGCAGCCGCTCTGCTATCCTCTGGAAGAAAGAATTGAGAGAGGAGAGCGAGTATGGCCAGCAACGGGTTGGTCGAATACGCGAACGCGAGCCCCGAGGTGCGCGCCGTCTACGATGACATCATGGCGACGCGCAAGACCGACTGGATCAACAATTTCTGGAAGGCGCTCGCCAATAATCCCGTGACGCTGAAGCGGACTTGGGAATCGATCAAGCAGATCATGGCGCCGGGCGCACTTGATCCGCTGACCAAGGAGATGATCTACGTAGCCGTGAGCGTGACCAATCAGTGCGACTATTGCATCGCGTCGCACACCGCCGCGGCCCGTAAACGCGGCATGAGCGACGCGATGTTTCACGAACTGATGGCCGTCGTCGGCATGGCCAATGAAACCAATCGCCTCGCGGCCGGCTACCAGATCGAAATCGACGAGCAGTTCAAATGACAGGTCCCCGTCAATGACCGGCAGAACCTACTACTTGACGACGCTCGCGGACTGGCATCGGCACGCCGCGCGCTTCGCGAATTCACACTTCCTCGTACTCGGCGCCGGCAACGCAGCAAGCGACGCCACGACTACCGAGGCCCCGGCGATTACGGGCGCCGATACGAAGATCCTCGTTCTCGTTGAGGCCGACGAAGGTGTCCACCTCTCGCTTGAGGACGAACCCGCATTCGAGCCACTCCCTCATCCTCTGGCGCAAAAGCACATCTCATCCACTGTGCAGGCTGCACTTGAACCGTACGGCATCGCGCCGGGCGCCACAACGTTCGACGCCGCCGAAGCCGTTTCACGCGTCCATCCGCTCCTCCGCCACCGCGTGTTTTGACGATCGGCGAACCCGCAGCAATCTAGTCACGGCGTCCTTTCGTGCTGAATCTCAGTCTTTCATCCCACGGGAATGGACAAGGCGACCCGGCCGTTGCCCGCAAAGTTGTGCTCGTCCGCGAATACACGCCCGCCGACCTCGATGCGCTGCGCCGCATGCACGCCAGCCAGGGCTTCGATTACGCTTTCCCGAATCTCGCCGACCCGATTTTCGTCTCAAAGCTCGTCGTCGAGGATGCCGATCGCTCCGTGGTGATGGCCTCGCTCGCGCGGCTCACCTGTGAAATGTATTTGCTGGTTGACCGCGAAAGGGAAGGGAATTGCAACCTCGACAAGTCGGGGGCACGGGAACGATATGCGCGCCTCCTCGCCCTGCATCGCGCTGCCGAACACGATCTTCTCGCACGCGGTCTCGATGACGCGCATGCCTGGCTGCCGCCCCCGATCGCACGCCGCTTTGGACGACGCCTCGAATCGCTCGGCTGGATTCGCGACGATGCATGGGCGCCATACTGCCGGCGGCTACGCGAACCCTAATCATCGACAAACAGTCCCCAGAGAGTTTCAAACCGACGCAGCTCTAAATCTGGAGCGGTCCGTCCAACCAGCTTCTATGAAGAAACTAATTCCAGCCGTTGCGGCACTCACGCTTGCATTCGGACTCGTTGCGGCACCGGCGCACGCGCAGCACAGCGTCACCCTCGCGTGGACCGCGAGTGTCTCGGCCGCGGGCAATCCCTCGCTGACTTACAACGTCTACCGCTCGTCCGGCTGCTCCGGCACCTTCGCGTTGCTCAGTACGTCGCCCATCGGCGCGACTAGCTTTCTGGATCTCGCCGTTCCGCCTGGAACCTACTGCTACCAGACCACGGCGGTCCTCGCGGGACTCGAAAGCACGCCGTCGAATGCAGCCTCGGCCGTCGTGCCGGCAGTCATCGTCATTACCGTGCCGCCCGGCCCATCCAGCGGTTGCTCGCATCGCGGCCCGCTGATCGGCTGGATTCGTTGTATCGGTTCCCGGCCTCACCCGAAGAAACCATAACTGCCGGCTCGTGACCAATCACCGATCTCCATAGATCATCTCAAACGGAGGTTCCCATGTCTCGCGGAGCACAACGTACGACGCGCGCACTCACCGATCAGCAACTCGCACAGCAGAACCAACTCATCTCGCAATCCGACCAGCAGAGCCAAGAGGACCGTTCGCAGATGATGCCAACGATCACGAGCCTGCTCAACAGCCAGGGCTACACACCACAGCAGCAGTCCGCGATAACACAGCAAGGTCTCGGCGCATCCAATACCGCCTTCGACGCTCTTCGCCAGCGCGCCGCCAATCGCGTCGCCGCGACGAACAACAGCGCCGGCTACGGTGATCTCGTATCGCAGCTCGGCCGCGAACAAGCACAGACAGACGCCAGCCAAGCCCAGCAGAATCAAATCTCATTCGCAAATCAGCAGCTGAAGGAACAACTTGCCGGCCTCAACGCTCTCGGCCAAACTTACGGCATTGACACGAATCTGCTAGGTAAGGCGATGGGCGTCCCAGCGCAGTTGCTCAGCGTTCGCCAGCGCGCTTCCGGCAGCTCAAGCAGCGGAATGGGCGGTCTCTTCGGTCTCGGCTCCGGGATCGCCTCGCTCTTCGGCTAGCGCCAGATTGCCGCCATCGGCGGCGCGCGTCGCAGAATCCCTGAGCCGAAAGTCATGATTCACGAATCGCAATAGCCACCCACTCTCTTCTATGCGCACACTTCTCAATCCGTATTGGTGTACCTTCGCGCTTGCCGCGATCGCACATTTCGCGGTTTTCCTACGCTGGCTCTACCGCCGCATTCGCAACGACGAGATCACGAGGACCTTCGTCCACGATATGGCGACGAATCATTTGCCCCACATCTACGAGCGCCTCGAAAAGCTTTGCGACCGGCAGGGAATCGAACACGCTCCGCTCCCACCCATCCGTTGGGTCGATCTCGGCGATCGCCCCCGCAACTAACGACCCTACGCGAGCATCGTTCGCGGACTAGCTTGTGCGACGATAGATGTGGCGCGATGGTCTGTGCCTGGGGTGGTAGGCGATGATGGAAGCTGATGTACGGGCGTTCGAAGATACACCATCCGAAGAAATATGCGTTCGAGGCTATCTTCACTTTCCGGCTAATTCTCCGAATGACGGCCTCGTACTTACCCACGGCGCCGGGGCAAACTGCGACTCGCCGCTCCTCGTGGCACTCGCGAACGCTTGCTGTGCATCCGGGCTCACGGTTCTCCGTTGCGATCTGCCGTTCCGTCAACTGCGGCCCCACGGTCCACCGCAGCGGGGCAGTGGTGAACGCGACCAACAAGGCCTGCGGCGCGCGGTGGAAGCACTCGGGCGACAAGTTCCAGGCCGGCTCCTCCTGGGCGGCCATTCATACGGCGGGCGACAGGCGTCGATGCTAGCCACTGCCGTGCCGGGACTCGTTGACACAATGCTCCTGCTCTCGTATCCCCTGCATCCGCCTAAAGCTCCCACGCAGTTGCGCACCGCTCATTTCCCGTCCCTTCACACGCCGGCGCTGTTCGTTCACGGTACGCGCGATGGCTTCGGTACGATTTCTGAGATGAAGGCAGCATTGAAGCTGATCCCAGCACGCACACAGCTGCTGCCGGTCGAAAGCGCGGGGCACGAGCTCATGACCGCACGGAATCGTTCTACTGTGCCGGACATGATCGCTGACGCATTAGCCGCATTCCTCGAAACGCTCGCCTAGCCCATCCCTCAAGCCAGAATCACGGCGAGGCGCACTTCCAATGTAAGCGTCCGGTTTAGGCCGTGTAGACGGACAGTCGGAGGGCAAGGATGATGGCCTTTGTGGACACGATGATCGTGTCCACAAAGGTGAACCGTGGACACTTCGGAACAAGCCATACAAGTGAGGGGCAAAGAACCCAAGCGACGCTATCGCACGGTGGAGGAGAAGCGGCGGATCGTGGAGGAGACACTTCAGCCCGGCGCTTCGGTCGCGCGCGTAGCGCGAGCGCATGGAGTGAACGCGAACCAGGTGTTTGGATGGCGGCGGCTGTATCAGCAAGGACGGCTGGAACGCAGGTCCAGTGAGACGCCCGATCTGCTGCCGGTTCGCGTGATCGGCACCACAGCGATGGAAGCAGCGCGATCGACGGGCACGCGGAGACGGCGAACATCTTCCGGGATGATTCACGTGGAGCTTCCGAAAGGGCAACTGCGGATTGCCGGGCGCGTCGATGCGGAGGCGCTGCGCGTGGTGCTGGAGCAGTTGCTCGGATGATGGGCTTGCCTGCAGGAACGCGCATCTGGATTGTAGCGGGCGTGACGGACATGCGGCGCGGTTTTGTGGGACTGGCGGGCATGGTGCAGACGGCCCTTCAGGAAAATCCGTTCTCCGGACACGTATTCCTCTTTCGTGGGCGTCGCGGCGATCTCGTCAAAATGCTCTGGTGGGATGGCGACGGGCTGTGTCTGTTTGCCAAGAGACTGGAGCGCGGAAGATTCACTTGGCCACAAGCGGCGAGTGGAACGGTTTCGCTCACACCGGCGCAACTCTCGATGTTGCTCGAAGGGATCGACTGGCGACGACCGGTACGCAGCTACACTCCACAGATGGCTGTGTGAGCAAAGAATTTTCAGCTTTCTTGTGCATTTTCATCTGGCTGTAAAAAATCTCGTGTAGAGTGGCGGTGTGAGCGGCACTTCTTCTTCCCTGCCAGATCTCCATCAGCTTGATTCCGACGCACTGAGAACACTTATCCTCTCCCAGCACGAGCAGATTCTTTTGAAAGATGAACAGCTCGCCTCGCGCGATGCGGAGATCGAACAGTTAAAGCTGCTGATCGCCAAGCTGCGGCGGATGCAGTTCGGGCGCAAGTCGGAGAAGGTGGAACGGCAGATCGAGCAGTTGCAGTTGCGGCTGGACGAACTGGAAGCGAGCCGGGCAGAGCGGGCATCTTCTGCTGCTACGCCTGAAACACATCGTGCGACGAAACCAGTGCGGCGGCCGCTGCCGGAACACTTGCCGCGCGAGACGAGGCAGATTCTGCCGAAGCAAACTGTATGTCCGGACTGCGGCGGAGAGTTGAAGCGTCTGGGCGAAGACGTGTCGGAGATGCTGGAGTGGGTTCCGGCGAGTTTCAAAGTGATCCGGCAGGTGCGGCCGAAGGTGGCCTGCGGGCGCTGTGACAAGATCGTGCAAGCCGAAGCACCGAGCCGTCCAATCGCGCGAGGCCTGGCCGGTCCGGGACTGCTGGCCCACGTGCTGGTGTCAAAGTACTGCGATCATCTTCCGCTGTACCGGCAGGAAGAGATCTACGAGCGCGAAGGCGTGGAACTGGACCGCGCGACGCTGGCCGATTGGGTGGGCGGCGCGAGCGGATTACTTCAGCCGCTGGTGGAAGCGCTGCGGCATCACGTGCTGAGCGCGACGAAGCTGCATGTCGATGACACGCCGGTGCCCGTGCTCGCGCCAGGACTGGGAAAAACAAAGCTGGGCCGGCTGTGGGCCTACGTGCGCGACGACCGGCCCGCCGGAGATGCGACGCCTCCGGCGGTATGGTTCGCCTACACGCCGGACCGCAAGGGCGAGCATCCGAAGGCACACTTGAGCAGCTTCACGGGCACGCTGCAAGCCGATGCCTACGCGGGTTTCGACCAACTCTACGAAACAGGACGCATTCGGGAGGCGGCCTGCTGGGCGCACGTGCGGCGGAAGTTCTACGATCTTCACGTCGCGCACAACTCGCCCGTGGCTCAGGAAGCGCTCCGGCGCATCGGAGAACTCTACGCCATCGAAGGAGACATCCGCGGGCGGCAGCCCGAAGAACGTCGCCAGGTGCGCCGCGAGCGCAGCCACCCGCTGCTGGAGTCGCTGAAGCAGTGGCTGGAAGAGACTTTGGTCAAGCTGTCAAGAAAATCGGACACGGCCCAGGCCGTGCGTTACGCGCTGGGACTTTGGGAAGCACTGCGGCACTATGTGGACGATGGCCGGCTGGAGATCGACAACAACGCCGCCGAGCGAGCATTGCGTGTGGTCGCGCTGGGCCGGAAGAATTACTTGTTCGCAGGATCGGACAGGGGCGGCGAAAGCGCGGCGGCGATCTACAGCCTGATCGGCACAGCAAAACTGAACAATGTTGATCCCGAAACGTACTTGCGCGAAGTGTTCTCGCGCATCGTCGACCATCCGATTAACCGCATTGCGCAACTGCTGCCCTGGAATCTCGCTGCTGAGCGACCTGCTGAATCAACTCACGCTGCATAGTCAACCGCACCGGTCAAGACGGCCTCCGAACGACGCTTACCTTCCAATAAGCCTGTACTTAGAATCGAAGCATGCGCTGCCGGAGGACACGTGCTAATGCGAAGACTCGCAATCATCACGCTCGTGGCTTTGGCCGCATCCGGCGACGCGAGGGCCCAAGGCGTTCCCACGCTTGGCCCCAGCGGAGCCGGGAGCAGCTATGGGTCACCGCTGACCTCGCTGAGCCTGACGGCCATCGCTATTTCTAGCGGCGATGAGGTTGTCGTGTTTCAGCAAACGGGCCCCGGTCCCTATGCGAGCGTTCCCACAGATTCGGCTTCGATTCTCTCCTGCTCCTTCCTTCCGGGCACGTATCAAAGCTTCAATGGAAACTTTCAGCTGGAAGCGGCCATTTGCTCGGCGTCCGGCTCATCGGCTAGCGACACGATCACGCTGCATTTCTCGACCGATAGTTATGTAAGCGGAACGGCCTGGGACATTGGTCGGACGATGGCCGGAAGCTGGGTGCTCGACTATGCGGCTTACTCCACTGCGGCGAGCTCAACCACCGCTTGCCCCTCACCTAGCTTTACGACATACAGCGCGAGCGAGGCGATCATCGTGGCCTGCGGCACAGACCATTCAGGATCAACCTTGAGCGCGGGAACGATTGGAGGGAGTGCGGCAACGCTCGGAGCGCAGGCACCAAATGGCGGAACGCCGAACCAAGGGCGACTAGGGATGGAGGGCTACGTCCCTACGACCACCCTTATGAACGCGACGGCGATGCTCACTTATACGCCAAGCGTGGCAACGCTTGGAACTATCGTGATCAGCCTATCGACGGTGCCGCTGATACCACCTTCGCTGACGGTTAACGCCGGCACGGTGAATCACACGATCAGTCCATACATTTATTCCCAGGGTGGAATTCCACCGGATACGACGCTGCCGGACAGCACGTTCGCAAAGAAGGCAAATCTCGCCCTGATCCGCTTTGGCGGGGATGCGGCAACGAATTACAGCTACACGAACGACTCGTATAACGCAGGCAACGACGGCTTCTTCTCCGGCGGCTTCAATGGAACGCCGACGGCTAGCGCGCAGTTCGATAACGTGATTTCGACCTTTCGCGGCATCAACTCGGACATTCAGTTTCTCGACACAATTCCGATCAATCCGTGGCTGACGAAGGCGGCGCTGCTTTGCAGCTTCACGGTGGCGTCATATCTCGGAAGTCCCGCCTATGGGCCGCAGACCCAGACGAACACCGGCAGCTGGGGCGGCAATCCTGCGAGTAATTGCGGGGACAGTATTTCGACCACCACCGGACAACTTACGGACACCGACATCACCTATAACTACTATTCCAACACGACCACCGAGCAAGAAAATTGGATCACGCACCTGCAATCGACATGGGGCACCTGCGCATCGGGAACCGGCGTGTGCTTCTACCAGCTCGATAACGAGCCAAGCGGCTGGTCGAACACTCACAAGGACTGGCAGACCACCACGCCGGCGACGTATGCCACGATCGTTTCCGACGGTGAGACTTACGCTTCAGCGATCCGTGCCAAGGATTCAACCGCGGGGATCATCGGGCCGAGCGATTACACGGGAGTTTGGTTCACGACGACCGCAGGAACCGGAGGCGTGCAGGCCGTCCAATATTACCTACAGAGCTTCAAGGCCTACGACACAGCGAACGGCATCCAGACGCTAACAGCAATAGATGAGCACTATCAGGTGGGAGACAACGGGACTGGAGGGCTTTCCCCTGGAGACGGCGGGAAGGGCATCCAGTACGACTTCGATCAGGTGCGATCGTGGTGGGATTCGACCTACAACTACTCGGGGGCAGGCTACCAGGGCGGGCCGCTCGAATTCATTCCTCGTATGCAGGGCTTTATCGCTTTCTATTATCCCGGCTTGAGCTTCGATTGTTCGGAATTCGAAGTCTCGCACTACACGAACGGAAGCTGGCCCCTGGTCGGCGGTTCGTCCGTGATCGACGCGCTCGTGATGACCGATTTTCTTGGCGTCGCAGGCTCATACAACATGGGACTCGCCACACTCTTCGATCGTGTAGCATCGACTGACGCCGAAGCCTTCGCCTACTACCTCTATCGCAATTACGACAACTCGGCCACGCCCGGAGCCACTGACGCTTTCGGCACGCAATCGGTAACAGCTGCCAGTACGAACCCGACCAAACTTTCCGTCTACTGCGCCAAACGCCCGGGCGACGGTAAGTTGACCTGCATTATCGTCAATAAAGAATCGCTCTCCTACGCCACCACGCTGGGCATCTCGGGATTCACGCCGAGCGCGACAGCCGATGTCTACACGTACAGCAGCGCAAACATCGGAGCTTTGGTGCACACGACGGCCAGCACCGGCGGCGGAACGATCAGCTATACGTTTCCAGCATATTCGGCCACTGAGTTTGTGATAGCACCCGGCGCTACACCTACGCCGCCTGCGCCGCCGACGGGCTCGGGGCAACGGTGAACTGACGTGCCTGTCATCGGCAGCTCGGCGCACGCGCGGGCGAGAACGGACATGCAAGGGCGCGCTCGTTTGCTGAACGGATAGATAACGCGAGAGCGCTCTGAAACACCTGGAGGAAAACAATGGCAAGTAGCGGAACAAATCCGAGCCCGCAGACGACAGCGACGCCCGGCATGGTGGGATCGGGAGAAACGACGGCAAAGATCAAGGCCGGCGCGCACTGGCTGGCCGGGATCATCGTCGTTGGATTGATCGGCGCAGCGCATTTCATCGCGTCGAGCGCAGGGCAGACGCTGGTCGCGCAGTATCCCAAGCTGGCGGCCGTCGCAGGAGTCATCACCGCCGCGGCGGCGGCAGCCGGCGTGCATTACAGCCGAAAGTAGCCAGGGGAGCGGCGAGAAATGATCGCTGCAGTGGCCGTTGGCCCTGCTCGACGATGCACCTGCATGTACTCAACGCTTTGTGGAAAGACTTCGATCCACGTGTGAGGGAGCGACGGCACCGTTCGCGAGCAGGTGCATCTTCTCACGCCCAAGAGGAACAAATGAAGCGGGTCACTGCAATCCCCCACCACAGGCCCAGTCATTCACAAATGGTCCGCGAAGCGTGGCGGGGCGAGCCGACGCCGGAACAGGGAAGGCCATGAAGCCGGTAGCGGCTATTGCGCTTGCGGTCACGCTGGCCGGCTGCGCGGTGCATGTCAACGTGGCGAAGGTACCGGGTTGCAGCACCGGGGTGGTAACTGTGCCGAAAGGCTGCTATTCGATCGTGTTCAACGGCGCGCTCGAGGTCCGCTGTGACAACGGCAACACGACGCGCTACATCTGCACGCGGTCAGAAGGAAACCCGTAACGATGTGGACATTCGTGCAGCGGACTGGGGCCATCTTTCACGACGGCCAGCCGAAAGGCGCCGGGTATTCGGGCTGCGGGGCAGCGAAAAACAATCCGGCGATGCAGGCGGATAAGGATGTGGGGCCGATCCCGCGCGGGTTTTACACCATCGCGAGCCTGATCAATTCCGATCCCGTATGCGGTCAGTACGTGCTCGTGCTGGTACCGGATCCGGCGAACGAGATGTTTGGCCGCGAAGGCTTCCGCTGGCATGGCGATTCACTGGAGCATCCAGGGCAGGCATCGCGGGGCTGCATCGTGAGCAGCGGATCGCTGCGGATCGAAGCGTGGGAGTCGACGGACCATAATCTGCAGATAGTGAGTGGTCTGGCGAATCCGAACCAGGCTCCGCCCGAGCCAGCGAGTCGCGAGGGGACGCCTTTATCGGATGCGCCGCCCGAGCCGGCGCAAACCATTTGACAGAGGCGGAAAAGTCCTTTGGACGGGCCGCAGACAGCGGTTCGCAGGAAACGGAGATACGAATGAGAACATCGAAAATTCTGTTGGGATTAGCATTCGCGGGGCTGCTGGCGATCGGCGGCTGCAACGCGACGCAGGATGCGCAGCGGGCGGAGGCGGTGATCGCTTCGATTGTGGGCATCGCGCAGGCGGAGGAAGCGGCGCTGCCGGCGACCGACGCAGCGATCCTGACACCGTGGGCGAATCTTGGAGTGACGCTCGATGGGCAACTCAAGACGTGCATTACAAGCGCGAGCACAGGTGGGGGAAGAAAGGCAGCATTTCTCGCGTGCTTCAATACGTTCTCGCAGGGACTGCTGGGCTCAAGTGAGTTGGCACAACTCCGTGTTGTGAGTCCAGCAAGCCAGGCAAAAGTGCAACTCGTTGTGACGGCGGTATCAACCGCTCTGAATGTGGCGATCGCTGCAATGGGCGGAGCACCGACACCGACGCCGCAGGTAGCCGAGCGGCGAGCCAACGCGAAACGAACTCATGGCATTCGCGCGGAGCACGGCACTGCCCATCGATGGGCTTTGACATGGCCGACCGAGAGCGCGGCGCTGCTTGAGGCCGAAATGAACGCGGGCATCGAGGTTTTCAAGCTCCTCGATCCGGAGGTCCAGAAGGGCTTCATCGCGCTGTTTCATCTGTTCCGCAAGAAGCAGCGGCGGAGCACGCGCCGCCGACGAGCCTGAAGGTTCTCGCCGGCCTCGAGTGAGGCCGCAACGCCGCAAAACGATTTGTCGTCGACGTGGCTCGATCCGGAAATCCGTTCCCTCGACGGCTAAAGCCCCGCAACCAATCAGGGCGGGGCCATAGCCCATCCCGCGAGAGCCTACTCCACGATGAGCGGACGGGACCCGGCTGCTACCTTCAAGCCCCTTCATTTCCACGTTTCCCGCCACTAATCCAGGATCCAAAAAACAGCAAAATACCTATTGACAGGATTCGGCTCCTTCAGCGTACAACCATCTGGCACGTTTATTCCGCGAATCAATATTATGTTTACTTCGTGGCTGTGGGAACCATGCGCTGCATGCGACGAGCCGCGTAGCGCGAGCCAGCTATTGCGAGGGGGCATCGCCTCTACGCCGATGACGCGAATCGGCTTAGCCGGGACCGAACTAGGCACACGGAGGGTCTCGAAAGACTGCGAACTCTCGGTGCTGGCTGCGAGGGAAACAGTCGCTACGCCGTGAGAAGCCTCGGGATCCGCCGAGTGTGGAGCGGGCCTCGCGGGGACAGAGGCCGCGCTGGGCTGCGGGCTCGCCGAGTTCGCGTTGGCGGACGAAACTACCGGCGGTGACGTTGGTGATGATCCGAGTATCCGTCGCGGGACCCACGTGGAGTAAGAGCGCGGCGATCGCAAAGACCATCATGAGGGACGAGGTGGCTCCCTGGAACTCCTGCGCAGCAGAGCGCAAAGACCGGACCGATTTGTTACTCTTCAGGGCATGGCGTTAAGTAGCGCACTATTGGGCTACGGCTTCGATGCCGCTTTGAGGCTGGCGCGTGCCGCGGCGATGGTAGAACCGACATCCTCGTCCGTATGAGCCGCAGAGACGAACAGCGCCTCGAACTGAGAGGGCGGTAGAAATGCGCCGCGGGAAAGCATCTCCCGAAAGAACGCGGCGAAGCGAGCCGTATCCGATTTCTTCGCCTCTGCATAGTTGCGGACCAATTCTGGCGCGAAGAAAAGCGTGAGGAGCGAGCCAAAGGAGTTGACCTCGCCGGGTATTCCGGACTCGCGGAGGGCTTCGCGCAGACCTGCAGCGAGGCGCCCAGCCTTGCGCGCAAGACCTTCGTAGAAGCCGGCAACATTCAGCTTGGCGAGTGAGGCGAGACCGGCCCGCATCGCGAGCGGATTGCCCGAGAGAGTCCCAGCCTGGTAGACCGGGCCGAGCGGGGCAATCAGGTCCATGATCTCCCGGCGCCCGCCATAAGCCGCGACGGGCAGTCCCCCACCGATAATCTTCCCGAGGACGGTCAAGTCCGGGCGAATTCCGAACGCCGTTTGGGCGCCGCCGTAGGCAAGGCGAAATCCGGTGATCACCTCGTCGAAAATCAAGAGCGCATCGTCGCGTTCGGTGATTCGGCGAAGGGATTCGAGGAATCCGGGAGCAGGCGGCACGACGCCCATATTGGCGGCGACGGGTTCGACGATGACAGCAGCGATCTTGCGCGAATGCTGAGCGAAGATTTGTTCGACAGCCGCTGCGTCATTATAAGGCGCGTTGAGAGTGAGCGCGGCGAACTCGGCCGGGACGCCAGGGCTTGCGGCGATACCTAGCGTGGCAAGGCCCGAGCCAGCTTCCGATAGGAAGCCGTCGGCATGACCGTGGTAGCCGCCCTCGAATTTCAGGATCAGGTCGCGCTTCGTGAAACCGCGCGCGAGGCGAACCGCGGACATGGCGGCCTCTGTGCCCGAGCTGACGAAACGGATGCGCTCGATCGAAGGAACGGCGGCGGCGATGCGTTCGCCGAGCTCGATTTCGAGCGGCGACGTCATGCCGTAGCTGGTGCCTCGGGCGGCCTGGTCCGCGACCGCGGCGACGACATCCGGATCGGCGTGGCCGAGGATCAGCGCTCCCCAGGAACAGACGTAGTCGATGTACTCGCGGCCGTCGGCATCAATGATGCGCGAACCGCGGGCGCGGTCGATGATCAGCGGTTCCCCACCGACGGCGCGAAAGGCGCGAACAGGGCTATCGACGCCGCCGACAAGAATCTTTTGTGCGCGGGCGAAGAGGTCGGAAGAGTGGGTCACAGTCGAATCATATTATGGATGGCCGCGAATAAAGACAAAAGGCAAATTGAATGCGACATCTGAGGATTCTCCTTCTCCGAGCCGCATCCGGCGCGAAGAGATGGTCCGGGTTTAGATGGATTTGATCTCTCCACCATCCATGCGCACGGAAGCCCCGGTCATCCACTTCGCCGCCGGCGACACCAGATAGCCCAGCAGATCGGCGATCTCCTCCGGCTTCCCAAAGCGGCTGATGCCAACTTCTTGGGGGAACTTCTCAACCGCCTCCTCCATTGTAAGATTGTGAGCAGGCGCCCATTTTTCGAAGAAGGACTGCCGGCGGCCAGTCATCACGGCGCCCGGCACCACGCTGTTGACCTGCACGCCGTCTTTGATTCCCTGCTCGGCGAACGCTTTGGCGAGCGCAATAATGGCCGCGTTGGTTGCCGCAACCGCCGCAAATCCAGGTTTCGGATCGAGAGCCGCGCTTCCGGAGAGCAACACTACCGAGCCTTTCGAAGCCTTCAAAGCATCCCAAGCGCGTATCGTGAGGCGGCGCGCGCCGTGTAGCTTCAGCGCCATACCGTCATCCCACTGCGCGTCCGTCATCTCGAACAGATCAATCTGCGGAACAGCTCCCGCAATGTTGAGCAGCGCGTCGATTCTGCCGAATCGTTCGAGTGTTCCATCGACAACGATCTCGGCCGATTGCGGATCGCGCAGGTCCAGAGCGTAGACCATCGCCTGGGCTCCCGCGGATTTGACGTCAGCGGCGGTTTTCTCCAAGTTGTCCTTGTCTCTTGCGACCAGTACAACCGCTGAGAAATCGCGCGCGAGCCGGAGCGCTGTAGCTTGTCCGATGCCTTGGCTCGCCCCAGTCACAATGGCAACGGATTTGATCGCCATCGCAGCGCTCCTTTCAGATCTTTTCAGTTCGCCACCCTCAAGCTTCCTGTCGAGAGGCTTTCACGCGCAGCTTCCAAGATCAGGTCAACGACGACGTTTGCCGCTGTGTACATCGGAGAATGGTCGACGCGCTCTGATCGGACAGTTGCCCTCATGCGATCGGCCATAAAACGCTGCGTCTTCGGGTTGATCATGCGATCCTCTTCCGCGAGCAGAAACCACGCCGGCTTCAGTTTCCAGGCGGGCGCCGGAGCAGGCTCCTGAATGCACTGCACCGCAATTGGCCGCTGTACTGCCTGCATGACGCTCGTTTGGCCGGCCGAAGCTTTGTGAGCCACCGCTTCCTGAAACCCGCCTTCCGGCATCCAGATAAAGCCGTGCGAATCGGGCGTCAACTTGGGCGCATTCGGATGGGGCTCGTCGCGATAAACGACTTTTGCAACCGTCTCGCCCTCGTCGGGCGCGAGCGCGGCGATGTAGACGAGCGACTTCACCCGGTCCTCGCGCGCGTCCGCGATCACGGCGCCTCCGTAGGCGTGAGCGACCAGGACCAGCGGGCCGCTCGTTCGTTCGAGCGCGCGATTTAGAGCGGCAACGTCGTCGCTTAACGACGTGAGCGGGATCGGGGCGCAGGTCACCTTAAGGCCGTGGCGTTGTAAGGGGAGAATCACGTTGGTCCAGCACGAACCGTCGGCCCACGCCCCATGCACCAGAACGATGGTGGAGTTCTCTGGAAACGCGTTCATTTCTGTGCCTCGCCTTCTCCGGCCCGGCGGCCGATGCCATTCGCTTCGAGGAAGTCTTTCATTGCGGAAGCGATCTCTACGACGTGTGTCTCTATCGCAAAATGCCCGGTATCGAGGAACTGAACCTTTGCGTTCGGCAGGTCTTTCCGGAACGCATTCGCTCCCGCGGGAATGAAGAAGGGATCATTCTTGCCCCAGATCGCGAGCAAAGGCGGCTTTGATTTGCGGAAATATTCCTGGAATTTCGGATAGAGCTTTACATTCGACGCGTAATCGAGAAACAGATCGAGTTGAATCTCTTTGTTGCCCGGACGCTCGAGCAGCGCCGTGTCCAATGTGTACGACTCGGGCGGAACACTTTCCGGATCGGCTACACCGTGAGTGTACTGCCAGCGCGTTCCCTCGAGCGTCAAGACATTCTTGCGGATTACATCGCGGTTCTCTGCCGTGGGCTCCGCCCAGTATTTTCGAATCGGGCCCCAGGCGTCGCCAAGACCTTCCTCGTACGCATTCCCATTCTGCGAAACGATCGCTGCGACTCGTTCCGGATGAGCCATGGCCAGACGGAGCCCTGTGGGCGCGCCATAGTCGAATACGTAGATCGCATAGCGGTTGAGTTTGAGCGCCTGCGTGAAGGCGTCTACGGTCGACGCCAACCCATGGAACGAATATACATATTTTCGCTCGGCTGGAACCTCGGTAAATCCGAAACCGGGAAGGTCTGGAGCGATCACGCGGTAATCACTGGCCAAGCGCGGAATGAGTTCGCGGAACATGAACGATGAGGCTGGGAATCCATGCAACAGAAGAATCACGGGAGCGTTCGCATCGCCGGCAGCTCGATAGAACACTCGTACGCCATCAGCTTCGACCCGGTGAATCGTTGTAGTGGGCATGTGGTAATGGCCCTCTGCGCGCTTCGCTGCTGTCTGCGAACCCGTGTCACTCATAAGGTCCTCCTCCTCATTTGATGGCGGATTAACCGCCAAGATTTGCCGATAGGAGCGCTGCCTCAATGAGCAGCGTGTCCGTCGGCTTCAGAATGATGCATCGGACGCGCCCGGCAGAAGTGGACGAAATGTCCATCAAAATTGTTCGAGTCTGGCGACGCCAAAGACGGCATGAAATCGCTCGCAATAAATAACCGCCGCGTCGTATTTCTGCAAGTCGACAGATTCAGGAAGATCGTAGTTCTGATCCCCTTGGTTTCCTTTTAACGGCCCGAGCTCAACGCTATCCAGCTGCCCTTTCACAATTTCTTGCATGAGGCTTGCGTCGTCGCTCCGCGCCAAAAGGACGTGAACATCCGGGCCGTTGGAGGTCGAAAAGGCCGTCAGGCGCAGATATTCCTTGCCGTCGGCCGTTTTGTAGATCGTTGCTCGCCCGTTCGTCTGGTGAGCTTTCCCTTCGAGGAGGCCGGTATAAAGCGGCTGAGGGTCGGTGCTTGAAGCGAACGGGGCCGGTTCATTCACCTTTTTGTTGATCCACAGTTTCTCCGGCCGGAAGGCCCACCAAGCACCGATGAGTACCGGAAGACCCACCGCGACCAATAGCCACTTCCGGCGGGAAAACCAAGCCCGTATAGGTGAATCCATGATTTCCTCCTTCCAATCCGCGAGTCGGGCAGGTGAACCTGCCCGACCGAACGGGAATCAATACGTGACTCTCAGAATTTCTCAAGAGGCGCGGCGCCGAAATTCGCGTTGAACCGTTCGCAATAGATCGAAACGGTTTCGAACTTGCTCAGATCCGTGTCGCTCGGGATGGCGTAGTTCTGGTCGCCTTCGTTCCCCTTCAGCTTGCCCAGCTCCACGCGCTCCGTGTTGCTCTTGAGGAAATTGGCGTCGTCGTCCGCGTCCGTGGCCGCGATCAAAATCACATGTACATCGGGCCCGTTGGATGTCTTGAAGTTTGTCAACCGGAGCACCAGGCTCCCGTTTTTCTCCCGGTAGATCGTTGCGCGGCCTGAAGTGCTGTGAACTTTTCCGTGGAAGGTGCCGGTTTCCAGAGTCTTCGCGTTGCTGTCTTGCGCGTGCGCCGGCGACTGCAATCCGAATGCGAACGCCAGCGCAGCGATTGCCAACACTGTTCTGATCTTGCAATCCATGATGATTTCTCCTTTCGGCTTTGTCTTCGATGAGCACCCTGAAGCGCTCAACTTCTTACGGGCGATAGGAGTCATCTGCAGCGCAAAAGTTACACGGACGACCAAAAAATGCGGCAACTCGACAGTACCTAGCGCGCGCTGTTTGTCGGCGTGAATCGTATTTCCGTGCCGGAGCGAGAGAGAGAAAGCCTGGGAGAGAGGCAGAGTGGAAGTGCGAGAATCGCCGGAGGATCATGCGAAACGCGAATTTCGAGGTGCCTATAAGAGACTCAAAATCTCGGGCTTATGAGCTGCGGCCCGCTCGCAACTTCGCCATCACGCGATCGATGATTGGGTTGGAGACGCTTTCCGGCAAATCGAATGAACTGCTTTCCGTCACGATCTTTATGGTCTTGAGGCTGGAATCGTACAGCACGTGGCAAGCGCGGCACTGGGACAGGTGCAACTCAAGTTCTTTGCGAACCTCTGGCGACACCTGATCCTCGAGGTAGTCTCCGAACTCGGCCAGGAATTCCTCGCACGTGATCACTGCGCTACCCCCCTGACATTGGCTGTAAAGTGAGGCGACAGCCACTCTCGGAGCATAAGCCGGCCTCTCAGCAGCCGCGTCTTCACGGTAGGTACGCTCAACCCCAGCTGTTGGGCAACTTCATCCGTCGAAAGCTGCTGGATATCGCGGAGCATCACCACTGCTCGGTAGTTTGCGGGAAGAGCCAGGATTCCCCTTTCAACGAGCTGCCGTATTTCCGATTTGGAATAGAACTGCTCCGGGTTGTCCTGCCAGGCCCTAACCTGACGAGGGCGGAAATCCTCCTCATCGTTGTTGTACGCGCATTCGTCCAGGCTTTCCACATTTTTCCCGCGTCGCAACCGTTGAAGCGCCGAATTCCTCGCGATACTCACCAGCCAAGTCGAAAACTTCGAGCGGCCCTGAAATCCCCCGATGTGCATGAACGCGCTGAGCAGCGTGTCCTGCATAGCGTCCTGTGCGTCGGCCGGGTTGCCCAAGATGGCCGCCAGGGTGCGATAGATCAACTGGCTATGCCGGCAAACCAACTCCTCAAAAGCCTGCAGGTCTCCGCTCTGCGCCTGGGCTACACGCTCGGCGTCCGCGTCCTGCACTATGTCGACGAGATGCACAATGCCCTCACCGCCGATGGGAGTCTTCGCGGAGTCGGAAAGATGCACTTTATTTTTCTCGAAGGCCGGAGGCGGCTCGAAATCGGGTTCGATTCCGAGTCCCATCTGAAGGGTATTCGCAAAATTGTTGAGGGCAGTGACAACCTCGCATTCCAAAATCTGCTCCTCGTTGAAACCAAATGCTCGAAGCCTGGCAACGTCTTCGCGAGAAAATTCCGGACCACGCGTCCCCAACTTAACCGCAAAGTCGAGCAATGCCTTATCAGCCTCCGACAGGTTGGACTCGCGATAGTCCACGGCGATCTGGTCTCCTTCCTCCGAAGGCATCCCCAAGCCGCGCAATAGATTGCAATGCATCGCAACACAATAAGAGTTGAGATTTGCTGCCGACACGGCCAGCAGAATGCATTCCTTTTGCATTCGCGTTAGAAGATCTTCGGGTACCAGAATCCTGTCCACTGCTTCCAGCTCTGCCTCGAGCAAGTCGGGCCGTAAAGTCTGAGCGCGAAAAAAGTTCGGTATGAACCCGTGACTCTTCTGCACGACGCCAAAGGGTGCAAACGTCCTCGGACTCACGTATGGGGCAGGCACATACGGCCCTTTTCTCTTGGCCGCGGCATGAACATGGGGCGACGCGCTGTGGGGCGCTTCCTCATGCGGCGAAACGATTCTCGTCGCAGGGAGCGTCCGCCACCCGAAATCTGGCTCCGGACCCAAACCGACGGATAGGGTGCAGCGGTAGATTGCCAAAGCTGTCGCGACAACAGCTTCGAATATTGCCTCGTCGCCGAATTCGCGTGCGCGCAGCGCCTCAATGTCTTCCGAACTCACCGAGGGAGCGTAGCGCGCTAGTTTGAGGCAAAACTGCAAACAGGCTAAATCCTTCGCCGAGAGGTCCGCGTTGCGATGGTCGCTCAAGAGCGAATCGATCTGACCCTCGCTCGCGCCAAGCGAAGAGAAGACTTTACTATCCAGCGCGATGCAATACGCGTCTCGCCGGTCAACTGCAATGCTCAGAAGGATTCGCTCCTTCTGGATTCGGGAAATCGCACCGTCCTGAAAACGCAGGGCGGATTCGAGCATGGCGTGAGCTTCGATGACGCGCGGCAACAAGGTTTGCGCTTGTAAGAGGTTGGGAATGAACCCATAGGAGTCCCGAAACACGACAAACGGGCCGAAGCTGTCGTTGATTTGGGCTTCGCTGAGAAAACTCATTTCACCCACCGTACACTCGCGCGGATCGTGGATCGGTAAGTCTACGTCTTCGTCTTCGCTGCTTGCAACCTCAGGCTCGCCGCCGGCCGGCGAGCTGCAGCAAGTCTTGGCAAGAGAACTCATGCCAGGGCAAAGCCCCTGCGCATCGGCAGAGAGACAAGAGCCCGCGCTTCAGCAGTGCTCGAGCCAGCGGGCGACATCCTTGGCGTGGTAGGTGAGGGCGATGGAGGCGCCGGCGCGCTGGATGCCGGTGAGGATTTCGAGGACGATGCGCTGCTCGTCGATCCAGCCTTTTTGCGCAGCGGCTTTCACCATCGAGAATTCGGCGCTCACGTTGTAGGCGGCGACGGGAACGTCGAAGCGCTCGCGCACGCGCTGGACGATATCGAGATACGGCAGCGCGGGCTTGACCATGATGATGTCCGCGCCTTCTTCGAGATCGAGCGCGACTTCGCGAAGGGCCTCGCGTGCGTTGGCCGGGTCCATCTGATAGCTGCGGCGGTCGCCGAATTGCGGCGCGGATTGCGCGGCCTCGCGAAACGGGCCGTAGAACGCGGAGCAATATTTCGCGGCGTACGAGAGGATCGCGATGTCCTGAAAGCCGTTCGCGTCGAGCCTGGTGCGGATGGCGGCGATGCGGCCGTCCATCATGTCCGATGGCGCGACGATATCGGCGCCGGCGCGCGCGTGCGAGAGCGCGGCAGCGGCCAGCAGCGCAATGCTCGCGTCGTTGACGACTTCCCCGCCCTCGATCACGCCACAATGGCCGTGGCTCGTGTATTCGCACAGGCAAACGTCGGTGATGACGAGCAGATTGAGCTTCGCCTTGCGGATCGCGTCGATCGAGCGCTGCACAGCGGCGTTGGGGTCGGCGGCCTCGGAGCCGGTTTCGTCCTTGTGCTCGGGCAGGCCGAAGAGAATCACGGCGGGAATGCCGAGATCGGCCACTTCCCTGCACTCCTCGACAATCTGATCCGGCGATTGCTGGTAGATGCCGGGCATCGAGCTGATTTCCGTGCGAATCTTGCTGCCGGGGCACGCGAACATCGGGTAGACGAGCCCCTCGGTCGAGAGGCGCGTCTCGCGCACGAAGCCGCGCAGCGCCTCGGAGCGGCGCAAACGGCGCGGGCGATGAATTGGGAATGTCATTGGCTCGAACTCGCGCTTCCCAAGCGGGCACGCTGACGAAAATAGTCCGCGATGGCTTCGGCCAATCCCTCGGCGGATGTGGTTGACGCCTCTATTGCCACTTGCAACCCGTCCTGCATTATTGCGCTCGAAGTCGTCGGCCCGATGGAAGCTATCAGTATCTTACCTGATTGGCGGCGGAGAGTTTCCACCCCAATTTCGTCAGCCAGGTGTCGATATGCGGACGGACTGAAGAACGTGATCACGTCGATCTCGCCTTGGCGGATTGCGTCCAGAACTTTCGGATTGAGAGTCGGCATCACGTTGCGATACGCAATCACCTCGGTCACTTCCGCTCCAGCGGCCCGTAGGGCGTCCGGAAGTTCCGAATCAGCCCGATCGCTGCGCGGCAAGAGCACGCGCTTTCCCCGCAATCTTTCGCCCAGTTCTACTGCCAGTGATCCCCCACTCGATTCCTCTGCTTCATATTTCGGAAGAAAACCGACGCTCCATGCTTCATCGCTTGTCGCTGGCCCAATCACAGCGACATTCGGTGTCAACAGTAGATGCTTAACGTGCTCTGATGGAATCTGAAGAGGCCTGAAGCGACTTACCAGACATTTCACCGCATTTCGGCTCGTGAAAATCACCCAATCGAATTTGTCGAAGTCGGACACCGCTCGATCGAGAGGTGCAGTGTCTTCGGCCGCGGCGAACGCGATGGTCGGAAGTAGCAGGGTCTCCGCTCCGTATGCTTCGAGTGCTCGAACGAAGTCCTCCGCCTGCTCGGGCGCACGGGTGACCACAACGCGCTTCCCTTTGAGTTGCCGACCGAAGCGAAACGACATCATCAGACTCCGTTTCGACTACTTAGCCTTGGCCGACCGAGCGGCCGGCGAGGCGCAGGATTTTGTCTGCGCCTGCGTCGATCAGAATTTGCGCGAGCCGAATGCCGATGGCCTCGGCTTCAGCGGGCGAGCCGGCTTCGTCGAAGCGCACGGCTTCGGTGCCGGCCGCCGAGAAAACCGCGGCCTCGAGGTGCAGTTCGCCGCTGCGAATGCGTCCCCAGGCGCCGAGCGGCACCTGGCAGCCGCCTTGCAGCTCGCGCAGAAGGGCGCGCTCGGCGGTGATGCAGGCGCGAGTCTCACCATCATCGAGTGCGGCGACGAATCGCGAAGTCTGCGAATCGTCCGCGCGGGTTTCAATTCCGAGCGCGCCCTGCCCTACCGCCGGCAGCATGAGATCCTCGTCGAAAACTTGCGTGACTTTGTCCTTCGCGCCGAGACGTGTGACGCCCGCCATTGCGAGAACGATGGCGTCGAATTCCCCGCGCTCGAGTTTGCGGATGCGCGTGTCGACATTGCCGCGCAAGTCGACGACATCAAGATTGGCGCGATGGTGGCGAAGCTGCGCCTGGCGGCGAAGGCTGCTGGTCCCCACGCGCGCGCCCTGCGGCAGCTTTTCGAGCGTGAGCCTCTCACGCGAGATCAGGCAGTCGCGCGGATCCTCGCGTCGCGTGATGGCGGCGAACGCGAGGCCCACGGGCGTCTCCGTCGGCACGTCCTTCATGCTGTGCACCGCCAGATCGACTGCGCCCGAAAGCAGCGCATCCTCGATTTCCTTGATGAAAATCCCCTTGCCGCCCTCGGCGCCGATGGCTTCGTTCACCTGCGCCACGGAGCGCGGATTGCAGGCGATCGCCGGAGGTGCGGATGCGGACGAGCTCCGTCTCAACGCCGTGGAGCTTCGCGAGCGATTCGGCGATGTGATTCGCCTGCCAGAGTGCGAGCGCGCTGCCGCGTGTGCCGATTCGCAGGCGCGTCACTCGCGATCCTCCTTGCGGCCGCGCGCGTCGCTATCGGGCGCGCCGGCTCGAGGCCGAAAAGCTGCCGCATAGCTTCGATCGCGCCCAGGCGCCCGCGCAAGCCGCGCGCCGCTGCGCAAACGCTCGGCGGGCTCGCGAACAATCGGCTCGATCAGTTCTTCGGTGATGGCGGCGAGGCGCTCGAGCTCCTCGGGCGAAACGTCCTTGCATTTCGGCGAGACGCTGCGCGCAGCAAAGCTTCGCGCTGTTGCTTGAAAGCGGCCGCGCAGATCGTCAACGATCGACGAAGCCTCCAGCCCGGCGCGCCAGCCTTCGAATTTCTCGACGTGCTCGGCGATGATTGCTTCGGCGCGCGGAATTTCGGCTTCGCGGGCGCGCTTATTCTGCTCGACGATTTCGCCGAGGTCGTCGATGTTGTAGAGGTAGAGATTGTAGAGGCCCGCCGCATCGGGAGCGACGTTGCGCGGAACGCCGAGATCGACCACGAAAATCGGGCCGCCCGCCGCGCGCCGCAAGAGCGCGATCGAGCATCTCGCGCGTCACCACCGCGCCGACGTTGCCGACCGAAGTAACGATAATATCCGGCGCGGCGAGGACGCTCTCGAGCGCGTCCCATGCCACCGCTTCGCCGCCCATCGTCGCGGCGAGTTCGGCAGCGCGATCAAGCGAGCGGTTTACGACGCGCAGTCCGCCGATGCCGCGGTTGCGCAGATGCTCGACGACTTGCTCGGCCACGGCCCCCGCGCCGACCATCGAGCGCGGCGCGCCCCTTGAGATTGCCGAAGACACGCTCGGCGAGTTTCACGCCCGCGAGCGCCACGGACATCGGCCGCGCGCCGACTTCGGTTTCCGAGCGCACGCGCTTCCCTACTTCGAGCGCGCCCTGAAACGCGCGGTTGAGCAGCGGCCCGGTCGAGCCGTTTTCGAGCGCCTTGCCGTACGCGGTGCGAAGCTGCCCGAGAATTTCGGCTTCGCCGAGCAGCATCGAATCGAGCCCCGCGGCGACGCGGAAGAGATGGCGCAGCGCATCGGGGCCGGTCCAGCGGTAGATGCGGCCATCGATTTCGGCGCGCGAAATTCCATGGTACGACGTGAGGAAATCTTCGAGCGTCTCGGTGATCGGAGCGGCCGCCGCGTCCGCAACGCCATACAGCTCGCTGCGATTGCACGTCGAGAGGACGACGGCCTCCTCGAGAATTCCCTGGCGCCGCAGCTCGGCGGCGGCGTGCAGCGCCTGCTCTTGCGTGAAAGCGACGCGCTCGCGCAGCTCAACCGGCGCGGTGCGATGATTGCAGCCGATCAGCACGATATGGACGCGCCCGCGCGCGCCGCTCTGAGAGCGGCCGGCGGCGCTGGTCTTCGCGTTGGCGGGCGCGGCCATCAGAAGAATCGATGAAACCCCGTGAGATATAGATTCACAATCGTGTAACTGAAGAGCACAACCGCAAAATTCAGCGCGCAGATACGAGCCGCGCGTGCGCCGCGCCAATTGACGCTGCGCGAGAGCCGCAAATATGCGACGTACACGGCCACGATCGCCAACGTGACGATCACCTTCGGATCGCCAAACGGATACGTCCCCGTCAGCCGATGCGCCCAAATCATGCCGGTGACAATCCCCACCGCCAGCGCCGCCAACCCGATATAGACGCTGCTGCGCGCCATCCGGTCGAGCACATCGAGCGACGGCAGCCGCCAAAATGCGGCGCTCGGACGGCGCGACCGCAGCACGCGATCCTGCACGATATAAACCAAGCTCAGGACGAAGGATAGCGCGAAGGCGGAATACGCCCATGTGTTGAGCGTCACATGAAAGGCAAAAAGAGCGCCGCGCGCGGGCGGCACTACCAGCGGCGGCTTGGGCACCAGCGTCTCGAGCGCGGCGAGCCAGATCACCATGAAAAGCGTCACGCACGCTCCCACCGAGCGCCGCCGGTGCAGCAGTTCGAGGCCGAGATACGTGATGCCGAGCAGCCACGCGAAAAGCGACATCGAGCCGTAGAGGTCGTCGTAGGGGATGGTGTGCGTGCCCTGCGTGCGGTCGAGCAACGCAAAATAATGCACGGCGATCGCCGCCGCCAGCAGCAGCGTCGCCAGGCGCCCGAGCCACAGGTTCGGCGCGTAGAGAATCCGCGCGTAGCAGACGAAGCTCGCGGCGTAGAGCGCAAGGCTCAGATAGGCCAAGTGGATGGGCATTTGCCTGGGCGCACCGGGGCGAAGCGGTGGCAAACCCCGAGCGCGTTCAACCCCGAATTATAGCGCCGAATGGGCCACGAATGGGCGCTGGCGGCCAGCGCCGCATCCGGTTCTGCTATCATTGCAGAAGAGATCTCTTGTGGGCGCAACGCGAACGAACGGCGAAAACAAACGGGACTTGTTCTTGCGCGCGTGCCGGTTTCAGCCGACCGAACGCGTGCCTGTCTGGCTGATGCGGCAGGCCGGGCGCTACCTGCCGGAATACCAGGCGGTGCGCGCGCGGCATTCGTTCCTCGAGATTTGCAAGACGCCGGAGCTGGCGGCGGAAGTCTCGCTGCAGCCGTACCGCGTGCTTGGTGTGGACGCGATCATCGTGTTCTCGGATATTTTGATCGTCGCCGAAGCAATGGGATTGCCGCTCGACGTGCCCGATTCGGGGCCCGTGCTGCAAAATCCGGTGCGCGATCTGGCGGCGGTGCGCCGGCTGCGCGATTTCGATCCGGAGCGCGAGACGAAGTTCGTCGGCGACGCGATCCGCGCGATCTGCCGCGAGGCGGGCCCGGACGTGCCCGTCATCGGATTCGCGGCAGCGCCGTGGACGCTCGCCTGCTATATGATCGAAGGGCGGACACGCGGCGGCGTCTCGCGCGCCAAGCAGATGCTGCGCGAAGAGCCAGCCACGGTGGGCGGGTTGCTCGCGCGCATTGTCGCCGCGACCGTCCGCTACCTGAAATCGCAGATCGCAGCAGGCGCGGCGGTGGTCCAGCTGTTCGACACGTGGGCCTCGGAATTGACGCCACAGGAATACGAGACCTTCGAGTTGCCGCCGACGCGACACATATTCGAATCACTGGCCCCAACCGGCGTGCCGCGAATTCTTTTCGCAAAAGGCTCGGCGCGCCATCTCGAAAATCTTGCGCAAACGGGCGCGGACGTGGTCAGCGTCGATTGGAATACGGATCTAGCCGATGCGCGCCGCAAGCTAGGCCGCCGCGTGGCGCTGCAAGGAAACGTCGATCCATCGATCTTGCTGGGCGACGAGGCAGGCGTGCGCCGCGCAGTCCGCGAAGCAATCGAGAAAACCGGCGGCGCCGGCCACATCCTGAACCTCGGCCACGGCATTCTGCCGACAACACCGGTCGCGAACGCAAAAGCCTTCGTAGAAGCGGGCCAAACAGCGCTGGTTAAGGCTTAAGTGTAGCGCCGCGGCCTTAAGCGCGGCATTTTGGTTTTCGGCAATGGCAAACACCACAAAAAACGGCGCAAACCTCGAGATCGGCCAGATCTCCGATGAGGTCCTCGAGAAATATAATCGCCCCGGCCCGCGCTATACGAGCTATCCAACCGCGCCGGTCTGGAGAGACGATTTCGGCCCGGCCGCCCTCGAAGAGTTCTACGCCCGCGCGGACGAATTCGCCACTCCGCTCTCGCTTTACATGCACCTTCCCTTCTGCGAGAGCCTCTGCCTGTTCTGCGCGTGCAACGTGTCGATTCAAAAAGACAAGGCCGTGGCAATTCCCTACCTCGCCTCGCTGAAGCGCGAAATCGATCATGTCGCGCGCATGGTCTCGCGCAAGCGCCCGGTGGTGCAGTTTCACTGGGGCGGCGGGACGCCCACGTATCTTTCGCCCGCGCAGCTCGAAGATCTTTTCGGGTACGCGCGCGAGCGCTTTTCGTTCGGCGCGGACGCCGAAATCGGAATCGAAATCGATCCGCGCGTCACCAGCCGCGCGCATCTCGAAACGCTGCGGCGCATGGGATTCAACCGCCTCAGCATGGGCATCCAGGATTTCGAGCCCAAGGTGCAGGAGACGATCCATCGCGTGCAGCCATACGAAATGACGCGCGACCTGATCGCCGCCGCGCGCGAGCTGGGCTTCGAGAGCCTCAACGTCGACCTGATCTACGGCCTGCCCTATCAGACCGCCGAAACCTTCCAGGCCACGATCCAGCAGGTGCTCACGCTCGCTCCCGATCGCGTCGCCATGTTCAGCTACGCGCACGTACCGTGGCTCAAAAAACAGCAGGGCGCGTTTGCCACGCATCTGCCCGAGGGAGCCGAGAAATTCCGCATCTTCCGCGCGGGCCTCGAAGGATTTCTGCGCGGCGGCTACGTCTACATCGGCATGGACCACTTCGCGCGGCCGAGCGACGAGCTCGCCACCGCGCAGCAGAATCGCACGCTGCATCGCAATTTCCAGGGCTATACGACGAAAGCCGGCGCCGATCTCTATGGCATGGGCGTGAGCGCGATCAGCTCGATTGGCAGCGCCTACGCGCAAAACCGCCGCGAAATCCCTGCGTACCAGTCAACGGTCGCCGAGCGCGGCCTCGCCACCATGCGCGGCTACCGCCTCTCCGCCGACGACCGCCTGCGACGCGCAGTGATCGGCCGCCTTCTCTGCCACACCGTGATCCCTAAGCACGAAATCGAAACCGAGTTCGGCATTACGTTCGACGAATACTTCCGGCCGGAGCTCGAGCGCCTCGAAGAACCGCGCGCCGAGGGACTGGTCACGCTCGCGCCGGGCGAAATCCGCGTCACGCCACTTGGCCGCATCTTCATCCGCAACGTCGCGATGGTCTTCGACCGCTACCTGCACGAGCAGCAGATGGATCAGAAGCCGCTCTTCTCGAAGACGCTCTAGCCGTAGCGCCCGCTTCTCGCCGGCTCTTTTTTCCGCGCTGCCCGGCGATTTCATGTGAGCTGCGTTATTCCTGCGGCGAGCGAGAAGAATAGCTTCCCGGATTGCAGAAGCATATGATGTGCGGGCTGAAGGTTTAAATCGCAAGCCCTGCCTTAGGAGGCATTTTCCATGAAGTCTAGAATGCTGCTGTGCACCGCTGTACTCGCACTGATAGGTTTGCAGTCCCCTCTCCTGCGCTCCGAGGCTCCTGCGGCATCCCACTCGGCGCCTCTGGCGACGATCCCCGCAAATTATCCGGCGCAAGAGGGATTCGTGGATGCTCACGGCGTCCTAATTTACTACTGGACAATCGGCCGCGGCGCACCGCTCGTGATCGTCCATGGCGGTCCGGGCGCTTCGCACGATTATTTTCTGCCCTATTTGCTGCCGCTCGCGCGCCACAATCGGCTGATCTTCATTGACGAGCGCGGCTCCGGAAAATCCGAAAAGCTTGAAGACCCCAGCGGCTACACCGTCGAGAATATGGTGGAAGACGTCGAGGCCGTCCGCCAGGGACTGAACCTCGGAAAAATATCCCTCCTCGGCCATTCCTACGGCGGCGTTCTCGCGCAGGCCTACGCGCTGAAGTATCAGCAAAACCTCACGCACCTGATCCTTTGCAGCACGTTTGCCAGCACGCGCGAGATGAATCAAGTCTTCGCGCGCATGAAGGAAAAAATGACGCCCGAACTGCGCGGCCGCATCGACGCGATGGAAAAACAAGGCCTCTTCGGCCACGGTCTGGACTACCGCAAAAACCGCTACACCGATGAATACATGATCGCCGCCTGGGGCGAAGGCTACTTTCCGTACGTGTATCAGAATCATCCCGATCCCAACTACGATCCGATCCAGCAGGGCGTCACTTCCTGGGATCTATATCGCGAGATGTGGGGTTCGGACGGCGAGTTCGTGATCGACGGAAACCTAAAGTCGGTCGAATATGTCGACCGCCTCCCGAAGATCACGATTCCCACCCTCATCATTGCGGGCGATCACGACGAATGCGATCCCTCGCTTTCGCGCGAGATGCATCAGAAGATTGCCGGCTCGCAACTCGTCATTCTGCCCAAGAGCGGCCATATGACCTTCGTGGATCAGCCCGGCCTCTTCCTTTCCGCCGTGGGCGCTTTCCTATCCAATCCGCACGCCCAGCCATCGCAGTCAAAATAGCTCCGTGCGCAGCAAGAACGTAATTCGATCGGCATCGAAAGAAATATTTTGCGTTCTGCGATTACAGGTATGATCCTCGCACGGGGGACGACGAACCATGTGTTTTTCAGCAACAGCGAACTTTGTCGGCAGCGGAGTTCTGGGCGCCGTTGGCGTCGTCACATTGACGAAAGTGAAGCACAGGCGCGAGCTGCTTTTCGCGGCGCTGCCCACGCTCTTCGCCGTCCATCAATTCATCGAAGGATTCGTCTGGCTGGGACTCGATGGGACTCTCTCGCCTGCGGTGGCGCACGACATGGGCGCGGCGTTCATGCTCTACGCGCAGGGTCTGCTTCCCTTCCTGCTGCCGCTAAGCGTTATGGTGTTTGAACCTGACCGGAAAGACCGCAGGCGCATGCTGCCATTCGTCGTACTCGGCGGCGCTACGGCCCTCTACATCTTGTGGGCTCTGACGGCCTACCAGCTGCGGGTGTACGTCAGGGGAAATAGCATCGTGTACATCAATCAGGCGACGAACAATACAACGGTTGCGGTGCTCTATGTGATCGCAACGTGCGGCTCGCTATTCCTATCGAAGATCAAGCCGATGGTAGTTTTCGGCGTCGCAAACCTCGCAATCCTGCTGATTGTAATGGAGGTGAAGCGATATGCATTCACCTCGCTGTGGTGCGCGTACGCAGCAATCGCAAGCGTGATCATCCTCGCCTACTTCTGGAGAAGCAGCGGACACCGGCCTTTCCTCTACGCGCGCTCTTCGTGAACGCCAATCAAAACTCCCGCCGCCACAGCCGCCAGGTACTTGCGTCTGTAACACCCGGATGACGGCACGCCGCGAACAACCGTGCCGGCTAGCGGGCGCGGACCCGCCACGGCACCATCCGCCCGAGCATCCCGTCTCGCACGATCAGCGTGTGAAATAGAATCGCTCCAAAATGGGCGATGAACGCGAGGAAGAAGAGGTACGCCAGGATCGTATGCGTCTCCCGCAACGCCGCGTACAACATCACGCTGTGCGGAAGGATCGGGAAAAGATGCAGCGACCCGAAGAGCACGATCGGAAAGCGCGCCGCGGAGAGCATCCCCCAGCCCACCAGAGGCTCCACAAACAGCAGCGTGTATAGCAACATTTCCGACGCATGCGCGGCCTTGCGCTCCTGCCGCGACATCGTGGCGGGAAACGCTGGCAGCGTGCTGGAAAGCCGCGTCACCAGGCGGATCACCACCAGAATCAGAATCCCAATCCCCAGCGGGCGATGAATCGAGACGAGCAGATGATAATCGCCGAGCGATGCCGCCATCGCCACGCCGATGCCGAGCATGGTCAGCACCATCGCAGCCATCAGCCAGTGCAGCAAACGCATGAGACCATTGAATTGCGTTCGTTCCGTCGTAATCTTGGCGCTCACTTTTGGACCTCCGCAGGCGTGATCGCGCTCGGCTCTTTCTTCTCGCCCGCCCGCCTCGTAAACGACTGCGAATAGATCGCCGATCGAGCGCTCAGCAAGGGATCGTCCGATGGCGCCATGCCGTCCGGCAAAACCAGCGGATCGAAATTGATGTCGCGCGCGGGACTGGTTTCTTCGCTCTCCACGGAACTGAGCGTCAGCGTTCCCACGTCCACCGTCTCGCGTCCTTCCGGCCATGGGATGGTTGCGTCATTGGTGGGATCGCCGGGCTGCCCCACCGTGAGGATCAAGTGCCATTGCAACGGATGCTGCAGGACGCTCGCGATCAGCCCGTCGAAAAGGAAATTCTTGCCCTGGCTCGCTTCGGTCGCGCTCCCGGCTTCGTACGGCTGCACCGGCACCAGCGTCCAGCGCACGGGGATCGTCGTGCCGTCTGCGTTAGTGAAACGGAACGCATTGAGCCCGTAAAATGTGCTGTTGTCGAAGCCGGACGACGGCGCATGGCTCGTGATGATTCCCAGCGCCCGGACCGTCTCCGGATTCTTCGCGGCGAACGCCGCCATCTTCGCCGGGTCGGGTTTGTGGGTGTTGGGGTCGGGCTGCGATGCGACCAGATTGTCGTAAAACGCCTGCGGGTCCTTGAACGGAAACACCGGCAGATTCACCATCGCGGTCCGCCACTGTTCGCCGTCGGCGAGAGAAAACTGAAGTCCCAGGCCGCGGACGTCGCTCAGTGCGTCGCCTGCATATGGATCGCCGCCTCCTATGGAAAAGCGGCCGATCACCGGCACGCGGCCACTCCGGAACACAACAGCCTTCGAGAGGCGCGTTCCCTGGCCATTGCTATCGAAAAACCCTCGGACGCAGACACCTTTCGCGTGATTGCGACGGAAACCCGAGTACGTGCCGTCCACCCGCTGAAACTCGTCGACGAACCGTCCCGGCGTCAGCTTTGTCGGGCTGAACCACCCGCCCAGATAGAGGAACGCTCCGACGACACCTAGAAGAAGAACGCCGATGCCCGCCAATCGGGCGAGCGTGCTTCCTCCGGTCCGGTTTGGCGACTCCTCGCTCCTGTGAGTGGTTTTGGGGGCCTGGTTGGCCGTTTGCTCTGCCATTGCGCCCTCCCTTCCCTGCCCCTTCCCTACCCCTGGGCACCGCTTCGATGCAAGAGTATACGCAAAACGAGCTTTTCTTGCGCTCTGCTCTGTGACGTGGCGCGAATTTCGCTGCCAAAGTGATCGCCAGCGACTCCCTGTCAGGCCATTGTGAACAACATCGTAGACCCCAGGCAGCCTAGCGATCGTTGGTGGATGAGTCCAGGAATCCTACCGGCCGCTGCCGTAGTTTTTCTTCAGAATCGCGGACAGAAGCAACAAGAGGGCGAGCAGACGGACTACATATATCCACGGACTGCCTTCGTTCGGCTTCGAGAAAAACAGCAGCGCCACGCGATCCGCCGCTTCAACGAGGAAAAACGCGGCGAACGCCAAAAAGAAGATGTCGCGCGTGCTCCGCCAGAACTTCAGGAAAAACACTCCTGCCGTGATCGAAGCCATCGCGACTACGCCGAGCAGAAATGCTTCAATGGACGTCATCAGCTTTCCCAGATCAATCCGTACAGCAGCATCGCCATGGACACGGCCGTGGCGAAAAGTCGATATGAGAATAGGTCGATTGTTGGCAACAAAATTAGATCGACGAAGATGAGTCCGTTGGAAATCGTCAGCCCGGCGAAGCAAAGGCCGCTCCAGAGTAGGAGTTTCCTTCGTCCCCGCGCGTAACCGCGCAGCAGCAATACCGCGCACAACAGGCTGGTAAACGCCTCTAAGAGATAAACGATCTGTGCCATGTCATTCTTTGTCCTTCGTGAAACGGAAAGCGCGCGCGAAGTCTCGGACGGCGGACGACGCCTTCGAATGAATCATCGTCGAGATTCGAACCACTTGCTTGCGGTACGTGACATCGACCAACCCGATGAGTTTCTCCTTCTCCTCCGATTTCGGCTCGTAGTAATACTGCTCGGCCGGCCCGGGATTGACGAGAATCAGTTCTTCGCGCTCCAGGTCCTGGAGAAGGCCGCGGGCCGCGACGGTTTCGACGTACAATCGGCTGGCCAGATCCTGCGGAGACCACTTTGCAGGCCGGCTGTTCCACAAGAGCAGCAGCGCCTCAAGGTGCGGGACGCTCTCGATCTTGTCAATGATGAACCGGTCGACCTCGCGTTCTTCCTGGTTGCCTGCCGTCATTGTGCATGCCCCGGCAACGTTGATGACTTCCCCCACTCAGACTAACATACGCATTTGAGCTGCTCGCGTGCGAATCCACGATAAAATCCGGCAATCGATTCGTGCCAGTAAATGGCAAACGGATGGGTCTTCCAAGGCGCCGTTGTGGCGAATGTGCCCGCCGATATCGTTCGCTTGCGAGCTCCTGATTGGCGCTGCGGCGCTCGACGGGTCGGCGCATCGGGATCGAACCGCAGCCGCCGCAAATAACCGCACAGACTTTTTCGCCGCTTTGGTACAGAATCTCTCGCGTGAGCCATTCCAGGAACGCCGTGGTCGTGATTGGGGGAGGGATCTCGGGCCTCGCCTGCGCATACCGGCTGAAGAAGCTGGGCGTGCCGGTCACGCTGCTCGAAGCGTCGCCGCGCGTGGGCGGACTGATCGAGACCGTTGAGAAGGGCGGCTTCCTTTTCGAGAGCGGGCCGCAGAGTTTTCAGGGCACGGAAGCGCTGCTCGGGCTGATCCGCGACCTCGGAATCGAGGACGAGCTGTGCAAGGCCGATCCGGGCGCGCCGCGTTACGTCCTGCGACAGGGCCGCCTGCGCAAAATCCCGATGTCGCCGCAGGCGATGCTGGCCACCTCCCTGCTGAGTCCCGGGACGCGCTGGAAAATCGTGTCTGAGCCGTTCAAGCGCACGCGGCCGCCAAATGAAGACGAGTCGGTGGCGGATTTCGTGCGGCGGAAATTCGGCCACGAGATACTCGAATACCTCGTGTCGCCATTCGTTTCGGGCGTCTACGCCGGCGACCCAGAAAAGTTGAGCCTGCGCGCGGCCTTCCCCACCCTCGAACAATGGGAGCGCGAGTACGGCAGCATCCTGCGCGGCCAGATGAAGTCGCGGGCGGCAAGCGGGTCGACAACCGCGCGCAAGGCGCCGCCGCCGCTGTGCTCGTTCCGCCGCGGCCTCGACACGCTGATGCAGGCGATCGGTGCGAACCTCGGCGAGAGCGCGCGGACGGGCGCTTGCGCGAGTGCGTTAAGCAAGCCGGGGAATCTCGGCGATAGGGGATATGAGGTGCGGGCGATGCGCGGCGGGCGCGAGGAAACGATCGTCGCGCAGGCCGTGGTGTTGGCAGCTCCGGCGTATGCGGCTTCGCACTTGATTGGTTCCATGGCGCCATCCTTGGCCAGCACTCTCTCCGGAATCGAGTACGCGTCCCTCGCGGTGGTCGGCATGGGATATTACGAGCGGCAGGCGAGCGCCGCGCTTGATGGCTTCGGCGTCCTCATCCCGCGAAGCGAGAAGCATCGCACGCTCGGCATCGTATGGAATTCGTCTCTTTTCGCTGGACGCGCGCCCGAGGGGCAGATGGTCGTCACCAGTTTCGTCGGCGGCGCGACTGACCCGGAGATCGTCGCGAAAACCGACGGCGAAATTACCGCGATCGTGCACGACGACCACGCGCGGATCCTCGGCATCACGGGCCCGCCGATCGCCGCGGCCGTGTGGAAACACGAGAAAGCCCTGCCGCAGTACAACCTCGGCCACGGCCACGTCGTGGAGGCGATTCGCGAAGCCGAGCGCACCTTCCCGGGACTCTATTTCGCCGGCAACTACCTCGAAGGCCCGTCGATCGGGAAGTGCGTCGAAGACGGCTTTCAGACGGCCGAAGCCATCCGCGATTATCTCGCCACTCACTGACCAGGAATCTCCGAAGCGCCGGCGAGGAAACCAACTTCTTCAAATCGCCTCGAAGTGGCCGAACATGTTCTGGAATTCGGCCAGATGAGCCGGCGTCTCGTACGAGCACGCAGCCTCGAACTGCTTCCAGATGCCGAGAACGACCGGATTTTTGTGGGCCCCGGCAATCGCCTCTTGCGAGATCCATTCGAGGATTTCCACGATCGTGCCGTCCGCGCACCGCATCACAATCGGTGCGCGCTCGGTGACAAGCCCCTCTGCCCGCAACGGCGGGAGGTGGTTGCGGACTAGATCAAGCAATTCCCGCTCGTGACCCGGCTTTGGCTTGTAGCAAGCCACAGAAATTGACCCCATCGCGATCCTCCGCCTGGTTTGCCGCCGCGCTTGGATCGCGCGACCTTGCCCGCTATAATAACGCGCGTTGACCCCATGACCACCGCACAGAAAAAATCGCGCCGCGAGATCCTCGAGCAATTCGTTGCCGAAAAGCCCGGCGACGCCTTCGCCCGCTACGGACTCGCGCTCGAGTGCGTGAAGCTGGGCGACGACGCCGCTGCCACTGGCCATTTCCACAAACTCCTCGAAATTCATCCCGAGTACGTCGCGGGATACTTCCAGTTCGGCCAGCATTTGGCGCGTCTCGGGCGGCTCGATGAGGCGCGCAAACTTCTTTCCGACGGCATCGTCGTCGCGCAAAAAACAGGCGACGCGCACGCGCGGGACGAAATGGAAGCTGCCCTCGCGATGCTGCGTTAAGAATTTCCCGGCGCTTGCCGCGCCGCACATGTTGAGACCCACGCGCATTCCATTATTCCCGCTCGATGTCGTCCTGCTGCCCGCGATGGCGCTTCCCCTGCATATCTTCGAGCCGCGATACCGGCTGATGATCGCGCGCTGCCTCGACGAAAAACTCGAATTCGGCATGATCCTCGCCGCGAACAACAACATCGCCACGATGGGATGCACAGCCGAGATCGTCCGCAAGATTCGCGACTACCCGGATGGCCGGCTCGACATCGCGACCGAGGGCCGCGCCGTATTTCGCCTGGCGGAACTTCTCGACGAAAAGGAATACTACGAGGGGGTGGTCGAATATGTGACCGACGAACCATCGAGCCTCGACGCTGGAAAACGCGCCCGGCTCGTCGCGGCGTTCGAGCAGGCTCACGAGTTCCTCTTCGGCCAGCCGTGGATGCAACGGCCAAGCGAGGACGAATCCACGCTCGCCTACCGGATGGCGGCGCTGCTGCCCGTCGAACTCGAGAAGCGGCAGGCCCTCCTCGAGTCCAGATCGGAGGGCCACCGCAGGGATCTGGTGCAAGGCTGGATCAACGCGCTCCTTCCGAAGCTCTCGGACCGGGAACAGGCGCGCAAGCGCGCAGGCGGCAACGGTCACGCCCTGAATTAGGCCGCGATTCCCCGCCTCGCGAGCCGCGCCCGGCGTAACGCCGCGAAACGCGCCAAACTCGGCCATTTTCAGGCCATTTAGCCTCCCGCCAGGGGTATCCTTGATCCCCCACTTATTGCAGTTTTTTCGAGCCCGATCCGCCATCCGAAAAGCCACTTCGGCAACTTGCGCCTCGGCTCGCGCATCTCCTCTAATGTCCGCAGGAAACGCCGGCGCATGACGAAAAGCGTTCTTCGAGCAGATTTCAAGCGAGAGTATCCGTGCGCGTGGCGTTCCTCTATAATGGCGGCAGGGACGCGCGATCGAACGCGCGCCGCGTCGTGATAAGGAATCGGTGACCCGATGAGTCCACAACCCAGGAATTTGGGAGAGCTTCGGAAAAGCGCTTGGTCGGAAGATTGCTACGCGCACCGCACCGTGCGGCAGGAGTTGCGCGAAAATCTTCTGAGGAAAATGGAAAAGAGTGAAGCGCTCTTTCCCGGCGTGCACGGCTACGACGACACCGTCGTGCCGCAGATCACGAACGCGCTGCTTTCGCGCCATCACTTCATTCTGCTCGGCCTGCGCGGACAGGCGAAATCGCGCATCCTGCGCGGCCTGGTGGGCTTTCTCGATGCGCAGGTGCCCGTCATCGCGGGCTGCGAGATCAACGATAACCCATACACTCCGCTGTGCCGCGCATGCCGCGAGCGAATCGCGGCCGAGGGCGACGCTACGCCGATTTCGTGGCTGGGGCGCGAGCAGCGCTACGTCGAAAAGCTCGCGACACCCGACGTGACGATCGCGGACATGATCGGCGATATCGATCCGATCAAAGCCGCGCGCGGCGGCCGAAATATTTCCGACGAACTGACGATTCATTATGGCTTGCTGCCCCGCGCGAATCGCGGAATCTTCGCGATCAACGAATTGCCGGACCTCGCGGGGAAAATTCAGGTTGGGCTTTTCAACATCATGCAGGAAGGCGACATCCAGATTAAGGGCTATCCGGTGCGGATGGCGCTCGATGTCCTGTTGGTATTCACGGCGAACCCGGAAGATTACACGGCGCGCGGCAAGATCATCACGCCGCTTAAGGACCGCATCGGCTCGGAAATCCGCACGCACTACCCCGCGACGGTGAGCGAAGGAATGTCGATCACGGCGCAGGAAGCGTGGATGGAGCGCGACGGAAAGCGCCGCGTGGAAGTGCCGGAATACATTCGCGAGATCGTGGAGGAAGTGGCGTTTCAAGCGCGCGAGGATAAGCGCGTCGACCGGCGATCGGGCGTGAGCCAGCGGCTGCCGATCAGCACGCTTGAAAACGTGCTGAGCAGCGCGGAGCAGCGGGCCGTGCGCAGCAAGGATTCGGCGGTGGTGGCGCACGTGGCGGACGTCTATGCGGCGATTCCTTCGATGACCGGGAAATTCGAGCTCGAATACGAGGGCGAGATGCGCGGCGCCGACAATATCGCGCGAGAATTGATTCGCGCGTCGGTGGGCAAGACGTTCACGAAGTATTTCGCGAACGTCAATTTTCAGCCCGTGGTGCAATGGTTCGAGATCGGCGGCGAGCTGAAGGTGCCGGCGAATGCGTCGAGCGCCGAACTCCTGAGCCAGCTCAAGAAAATTCAGGGGCTTTTCGAGCACCTGGAAACGCTGGGCGTGAAGGAGAAGGACGATGCCGCGATTCAGACGAGCGCGGCGGAGTTCATCCTCGAAGGGCTGTGGGCGCACAAGCGGATCAGCCGCAGCGAAGAGCGCGGGTTTTTCGCGGAGGTCCGGAAGACGCCGGAGCCGCGCGATCCGCGAGAGCCTGCGCAGGGCGGCGGGCGCATGCCGCGCCGGCAATTCAATTAGGGCGCAGGCGGCGCCGCCACGGCCGAAGAGAGATCCTTCGCTTCGCTCAGGATGACGGCGAGAGGTTTTCGGCGACGAGAGAGTCGGGAGGGGATCATGAAATACATCAAGTATTCCCGATACGCACCGGATGCAGCCGACGACCTCGACCTGCAGGAGTTGATGAACCGGCTCTCGGATTTTTTCCTGCAAAGCGGCTTCGATTCACCCTACGGAATCTACGAAATGGATATGGAGAAATCGCGCGAGCAGCACATGGAACAGCTGCGGCAGGCGATCCTGCGCGCGCTCGAAGAGGGCGATCTGATCCCGCAGGAGCTGATGGACAAGCTGCGCGAGAATCCGGACATGTCGCAGAATCAGCAGCTGCGCGAGCTGATCGACCAGATCATCGAGCGCATGGAGCATGAGGGCTACATCACGCAGCAGCAGTCGGCGCGCGTGACGCCGCCACCTTCGCAAACGCCTGGCGGGCAAGCGGGGCAGGACCAGCCGAACGTTGAGGCGCGCTTCGAGATCACCGACAAGGCGCTCGATTTCCTGGGATTCAAGACGCTGAAGGATCTGCTCGCGTCGCTCGGCAAGAGCAGCTTCGGAAGGCACGACACGCGCGACCTGGCGACTGGCGTGGAATCGGGCGGCACGTCGAAGGCATACGAATTCGGCGACACGCTGAATATGGACATCAGCGGCACTCTCTTCAACGCCGTGCAGCGCCAGGGCGCCGGGCTGCCGATCGAACTGGATTACCCCGACCTGATGGTGCACCAGTGCGAGTATCAGAGCTCCTGCGCCACGGTGCTGATGCTCGATTGCAGCCACAGCATGATTCTTTACGGCGAGGATCGTTTTACGCCCGCGAAACGCGTGGCGCTCGCTCTTTCGCATCTGATCCGCACGCAATATCCAGGCGATTCCCTGCACTGCGTCCTTTTCCACGATAGCGCCGAGGAAATTCCGCTCGGGAAGCTGGCGCGCGTGCAGGTGGGTCCGTATTACACCAATACGCGCGAAGGATTGCGGCTGGCGCAGCGGATTCTCGCGCGCCAGAAAAAAGACATGCGGCAGATCGTGATGATCACCGACGGCAAGCCTTCGGCGCTCACTCTCGAGGACGGGCGAATTTACAAGAATGCGTTCGGCCTCGACCCGCTGGTCGTCACGCAGACGATGGAAGAAGTGGCGAAGTGCAAGCGCGCCGGCATCCTGATCAACACATTCATGCTGGCGAGCGACTATAGCCTCGTCCATTTCGTTCAGAAGATCACCGAACTTTGCCGCGGCAAGGCATACTTCACCACTCCCTACACGCTGGGCCAGTATCTGCTAATGGATTACGTGGGACGCAAGACTCGGCACATTCATTAGGCCGGTGGCAGGTGTCAGGTCGCAGGTGGAAGGGCATGCTTCAGCCCCCACAAGGTCATCGGCGGCACGAGGTCATCGGTGGAAGCGTGGGCCTTCAGGCCCTCGAAAAGGCTCGCCATTAAAAAGGGCTTCAGCCCCGGGCTTTACCTGCCGCCCGCAACTGCCCGTCAATTCTCCTCGATTAATTCCGGCAAGGTCTTCTTATGCTTCGGCGGCTTGTCGCGCTTCTCGACGATGATGCGTTCGGGAGGAGGCAGGCCGATGATGGTGCGCGCGCGACGGCGCGCTTCCTTCGGAATTTTCAGCCGAGGCTTCTTGCGGCGGGCCATACGCAGGAAGGATACACCAAAAGGCGAGACGATTCAGCCCGGCCGCCGCCAAGATCGGCAGCGGCCAGGCTATGAAGGTTGGGGTTGCGTTAGAACGTCAGCTTGAGCGCGAACTGGATCTCGCGGTTCGACGTGGCCGTGGCTCCAATGGATCCCGATTCACCCGGCAAACCGCTCGGAGCGATCGTGGCAGCATCTGGAAGGCCCGTCACTACGCCGAGGTTGGACGGCAGGCCAAAGTTCGTGTGGTTGAGAACGTTGAAGAATTCCGCACGAAACTCGGCATTGATCCTCTCGGTCACTTTCGTCTCCTTGATGATGGAGGCGTCGAGCTCGAAGAGATTCGGGCCCTCGACCGAAGACCGTCCTACGTCGCCGAGGGTTCCGAAGGGCTGAACCGCATAGCAACCGGCGTTGAACCACTTGTACCACTGGCCGAGCACCTGGTCCTTGCCGCCGGGGCACGCGCCGGAGTAGTCCGGACGATCGCCTTGGATGGCTCCGAGGTCCGCCACATCCGCCCCCTCCTGAATCGTGACCGGCAAGCCGCTGGTAGCCGTCAGGATCGAAGTAACTTGCCAGCCTGAAATCAGCCTGTTTCCCTTGAAGGGCAACCTGTAGAGAGCATCCCCGGACAAGTTATGGCGAATGTCGAAGCTGCAGAGACCGTAGTCGTATTTCTTGTTGTAGGGATCGGCCTGCTCGTAGATGCCCTGCTGAAGACCCGAGGAAACCGAGCCATCCGTGAGGCACTTCGAGTAAGTATAAGAAATCTGGTATTGGAAGGACTTGCTGAACTGATGGTTCAGCGCGGCCTGCAAGGAGTTGTAGTTCGAATTCATGTCCGGCGTAGCCGTGTTGAGAGAACCAAAATAAGGCGCGTCGCTGACGGGATTCAGCGGAGCGGGCGCCTTGGGGTTTTGGATTCCGAAAGGCGGAGCGCTTGCCGCGAAGATGGATGTCGCCGGATTCGAGCAGTTTGACGTGAAATTCCCCAATGTTTCGTCGGCGGCAGAATTGGCGCACAGCGGCGGATTGAGGTCGACTTCGGTGAACAAATGCCGACCCTGCGACCCGATATACCCGACCGAGAGGACGGTGCTGGCCGTGATTTGACGCTGGATCGTCAGGTTGTACTGCATCTCATAAGGCGCCGATGAAGCCTGGTAATCCACGCCGGCAAACTCAGTGACGGGCCCCGTAACACCGCCCGGAATCACGCCCACGAAGGGATTCGGAAAGGTTGGCGGCGGAGCGAACAATAGAGCGCTGGCGTAAGGCGGAGCCAGGTAGTAGGCCGACGCGTAGAGCGCCGGGAAAACCTGATCGTGGAAGACTCCGAAGCCTGCACGGACCGAGGTCTTGTGATCTCCAAAAGGATCGTAGGCAACGCCGAAGCGGGGATCAAAGTTCCCGGCGTTCGGGTTCGAAGCAAACACGTGCGACACCGGCGTGAAGCCGTTCCCGTAGGGAGTTCCAGACGCATCGGTAAAGTAATCTCGCGTATCCGGGAAAGGCGGATTGACGATCGTCGTGAGCGGACCGCCGTTCGGGTTCGTGGCGAAGTCGTAGCGGAGGCCCAAGTTGAACGTCAGCTTTGAGGTGGCTTTCCAGTCATCTTCGAAGTACGGAGCGTAATCGGTTTCCCGGAAGTTGCGATCGGAATCAGAGTGGCCGGGATACGTGCCGAGGAAGCTGGATGGCGTGCCGAGCAGGAACGCTTCTTCCGAGCCGAACCCCCAAGAACCTCCGAAAACGAACGGCGCGGACAGGTTCGACTGCACCCGCCTGATATCCACGCCGACCTTAAAGGAATGCGCGCCGTGCGTCCACACGAGATCGTCGCCACCGCCAAACCTGTTCTGCGCGATGTCGTATGGAAGAGCCGTATTGGCGCCGATACCACCGCAACCAGGGCAACCAGGGGCGATGGTGCCGTCCGGGAAGCCCGCGAAATATTGCAGGATCGGATTCGGAGCGGTCGGCGTGCTGGCGTTTTCAAAAGTCCGGGTGTAATTAAACCGGATCTCGTTGACGGCATTATCGGAAATGATGCGGCGTTCCTCCAGAGTGAAATACTGGTTCGCCGATTTATCGCCTTCCGGCCAATCCGGGAGGACGATTGAACCGCCGAAGGGATTCGTGAGTTGCGAACGATCCGAAACGTAACGCCCGAAAATGGAATCCTTGGACGAGATGTTGTAATCGACGCGGCCGAGGAAATAGTTCTCGTCTTGCACTACGGAACCGCTATCGGTATACGGCGCATAACCGCCCAGATCAGGAGCGCCAGCGGTCGGAGCGGGGAACAAGCCCAAGGTTCCCTGAATGCTGGCGGCAGCAGCAGCAGTCTGAGCGCCAGCGCCGCAACCGAAGCCGACGAACGTATAGGGACCGTTGCTCGTCGGAGGGGGTGCGGTCGGAGTGCCGCACGGCGTAAAGGGCGTCGTGACCGCACTTGTTGGCAAATAGCCGTTCGCGACGTAGGGTTCAGGAACGAAGGTGTTGTTGGTCTGGCCGAGCGATGCCCGCAGCCCCTCATAGTTTCCAAAGAAGAACAGCCTGTCTTTTATAACCGGACCACCAATGCTTGCCCCGAACTGATTCTGCCGGAACTCAGGTTTTTGAATGGGAGTAGGATTGTCGGTACTATTGTTCTGAAAATCGAAAAAATTGCGAGCGTCCAGGGCGCTATTGCGAAGGAATTCGTAGGCGGAGCCGTGGTAACTGTCGGTGCCCGACTTGGTAACCATGTTGATGGCTGCGCCGTTGCCCGGGAATTCCGCTCCGTAGGTATTGGTGAGCACCTGGAATTCCTGGAGTCCCTCGGTTCCCAGCGTGGTGCCCGTCGCGGGCGCTCCCGGCCCGTGTTCCCAGAAATCCGTGATGTCTTCGTTATCGAGCAGGAAAGCTTGGCCTTCTGGCCGCGATCCTGCGATCGTGAAGACCTGCTGGTTGCCATAGAAGGAGCCCGAAGCGCCGCCGCCACCGACACCCTGGCGACCGCCGTTCGAACTATCGTTGATGATCTGCACGCCCGGCGCGAGGCCGATCAGCTGCGTGAAGTTGCGCCCGTTCAAGGGCAATTGGCTGACTTGCTGCGCGCTAACGAGAGTAGAGACTGCAGCGCTCTGGGTTTGGACCTGCGAGACTTCGCCTGCCACAGTGATCGTTTCGGAAACTTTGCCGACGGGAAGCGCCAAATCGACAACCGGAGTGGCGCCGACGGAAACGGTTATTCCCTTGTGCAGAACCGTTTGGAATCCCGACAGCGTGGCTTGTACGTCGTAGGTGCCCACCGGCAGGAGGGGAACCAGGTAGCGGCCCTGCGCATCCGCCGTGGTGGTCTGGGCGACGTCCGTTCCTTCGTTGGTGATGGTGACTGTGGCGCCGACGAGGACCGCGCCCGTGCTATCGGTGACCGTGCCGGTGATGGTGCCTGTTTGCGTTTGCGCCTGGAGAGAAGATGACGATGAAAGAAGCAAGAATAGTGCGCCGAAGACGCACGTCAACACACACGTAGCAATCCTGTGCAACTTGAGTTGCATTTTTGCCCACCCTTCCGTTATGGCCCTGTAGCGCTTCGCCTGAAGAACAATCAACAACGGAACTGCGCTGTAGTTGGCCCTGTGGCCTCTCGCTCCCACCCGGAGCAAGCGGCACAAATTTTGTACTACGCTCGTATGACGACTGTCAACATTGAACTCAAGTATCGAATTATGAGAATGCGAGGGGTGTGTTCATTTTCCAAACGCGAATAATCTCGGATTCACGCGCAAAAACGCTTGCAATTGAGGGGCTGCAATGATTGGTGGGAAAAGCGCCGTGGCTGGCGTTGCGGCAACCGATGACCGCGTCTCGTAGCAAGACGCGGCGCTGCGTAACCAAAACAATTTGCTGTATTCGGAAGGGCTTCAGGTGTACAAGGGTGCCCTTCCGGGCGGTTAGAATGGAAAGTAACTGGCCTCGGGTGTGCAAGAGCCGCCTATCCCGAGGTCAAAATTAAAATTTCGGCTTACTGCGAAGGAGAAAACGCCAATGGCTTCCATGGTTGATTCGTTGTTCGATCAGTATGAACGCGGCGGTATCACGCGGCGGCATCTTGTCCAGGCGCTGGCCGCATTGGTCCTGCCGGCGAAGCTCCTGGCGCAGGATGCCGCTCCGGCTCCCGCTCCGCTTGTTCCCGGCCTCGGCGTCAATCACATCGGGCTCACGGTCAGCGATGTCGAGCAGTCCTTCGTTTTTTATCAGAAATTATTCGGAGTCACCAAAGGCTGGCCGGCAACGAGTTCCGGGCCGGGGATTCACCTGGATTTGCCGAGCGGGTACATCAGCGTCGATTCCGTGCCCGAGAAAAAAGGCGTGATCACGCATTTCTCCATTGCGATCGACCATATCGATCAGGATTCCTCAAAAGTCCTCGCCGATAAAATCAACAGCGCGCTGCCGGACGCCAAAGCGAGAGCCGCGTTTCAGGCAAACGATGGAGTGTCCACGGTCAATCTCGTCGATCCCGACGGCATTCACGTGCAAATCTCGCCCAAGAGCGGGCGCTGAACGCAGCGTGGGAATTGCCTAGGTGAAATAACGGTTCTTGAGGAGCGCATCGGAAAGGGCGTAACAATATCCCCTCGCGTGCGCTGGACTGGCGTTTGTTAACGGCGCCTTTTGCGGCCTCGTCTTTTCGAAGCTCGACGCCATACTTCGGGATCCCACTGATTCCTTCCTGACACCAGAACCATTGCAAGCTCCTAGCGCCCTGCTTTGGTGAGCGTGGCTCCCGTGATCTTCTTGGTCTGCTGCGCCTGATTAGGTCCCGGGTAGCCGAAGAGCAAATCGTAGCCCGGCGATCCGCCCGCGACGATGATGTGGAAATCGGCGGGGCTTTGCACCACCGGCACTCTTCCTCCCGGCTTCAGCGCATCGCGGAAAATCGGCGCGCGATCCGCGCGAATGCGGCCGTCCGCGATCGTGTCGTGCAGGAAATCGAGCAGCGTCGTATTCGAAAACCCAGCCGAAACGCCTGCGATCTTCTCGTAGGGGACGCGCGAGCGCTCGTACAAATATTCCTGCAAGCTCCTGCGCGTGTAGCCGGCCTTCGCGAGATCGGCGGCGCAATTCGGGTGCAGCACCAAAACGTAATTCTGCGAATGGAACCAGCCGAAGCGCACCTGGCTGATCGCCGCAATCACCGTGTCAATCACTCCCTGCCCCGTCCACGGAAACACCGCGCCGCCGCCGAGCACCATCGGCGCAGTTCCTGCGGTCGCGACCGTCGCCGTGCTTTCCTCGGCCTTGAAACCGAGGCTCACGTGATACGACTCCCACGGGCTGCTGGCTTCGTTCTCTGCAAACGTGTAAAACGTGTACGCCTCGAAGCGCCCGGTCAGCGACATGTCGTTCACGGCAGGCCACGTCCATCCGAGGTTCAGCAAGCACAGCCGCAGCGCGCGGCCGATGGTGCTGTTGGCGCGCCATCCGTGGCCCAGCAGGCCGATCCCGGAATTGAACTTCAATTCCCTGGCGAGCGGCCCATTGAAAATGATCACCGGCGTAAACGCGCCGGTGGACGCTTGCATGTGCGTGAGGTCGAAGCGCTTGTCCGTAAAGCCTTCCATCGCCGCGATGATCGCGGGCAAATACTCGGGCTTCGCGCCCGCCATCACGGAATTGATCGCGATTTTCTCGATCGTGGCGATGCCGCCCTTGGGCGCCACCGGGCCGAGCACTTCGTCGCGCGAGCGCGTGGTCGCGGCGAGCATCCGCTCGACGGCCTCGGCGGTGGGCGGGACGATCGGCAGGCCATCGGCCCACAAATTATCGAGGAAAAGCTGATTCACGCGCTCGGCGGCTTCGTTGTAGTCCTTTCCGCCGGCCTGGATGGTGGTGGTTTGCGTTTCCTTGCGCGGCGGCTCGGGCGCGGTTTCTTCGGATGTTGTGGCCCGCGTGAGATCGTCGACAATCTCTTCGAAGACGTCGTCGACGACCGGTTGCACCTCCGCTGCGCTCGAGCGCGAGCGATAATATTTTTCCGCGTTGAGCGCTACGACGCGCAGCCCCGGCATGCCCCGATCCCGCGCCGCCGAACCTGCATCGTGGATGAACTCGGTCGTCGTGATGTAGACGCCCGGCTTCCCTGCCTTCTCGATTTCAATCGTGTCGTGGGAACCCCACCACGTGCAGCTCCCTCAATCACCGGTCGCGAAGATGAATGTATCCACCTGCGCGGCCACCTCCGGGTACCACTCTTTCGTCAAGGTGATGGTTTGCGCGGCGGGCTTCGGCAGCCGCAGGATACTCGCGCTCGGATATTTTCGCTTCAGCATGCCCTCAAGCGCGTCGAGAAAGAAATTCGCGCCGTATTTTCCGTTGTCGCACAGCCCAATCTTCTTGCCGGCCAGATCGCCCACGCGCGGCCGTATCCCCACCGTCGGCGGAGGAGGAATCTCGCCCCGCGGATTCAGTACCGCCAGCTTCACGGCCGCCGTCTCGGCGCCTTCGGTACGCAGCGCCCCAATCGAAAACACAAACTCGGATGGCAGCTTCTTTGTCTCGCTCATAGCCGCTCCTGATTCCCCTTCTGACCGACCGGAGGCGTGACGCGCAAATGCGCTCGAAACGTCGACATCGAAAACCATCAAGCAAAGGGATCGCCAAACGCGCCAATCTTAGGCCGCGCCCCACATTGTTGTCAAGACAACTTCGAGGGATCCAGCCGTGAAGCCGACTCAACTCGCGGCGGTGTGGCCGAATCCGCTTTTGCGGGGACTCGCGCCAGCGCGAACCGCGGCGACTGGTCTCTATCTCGCGCGTCACCCCAACCACATGCGGCTTTCTCACAATTGCTTCCGTGCGAATGAAATCGTCGCGGACAAACAGATTGACGCACACCGCGCAAATGGCCGTCCGCGAGCCCTCTCTTCCTCGAAAACCACGGCGCCGAGGCATATTCCAATGAATGGCGGGGGGGCGAACGATTGCGAAGAAAGGCGACACCGCGCGTCACCGGGTCATACTCTGCGCGGTAAAGACAAACCACTGCCAAATCAGTTCCTAATATGTGCAAAAGGTTGCGGCAACGCCTTTATGCGGCCAGCCTGTACCCAACCTAAGTTGCTGAGCTGCTTGGGGAAATGAGCAGCGAAGCTACCCCGCAAATCGGCCCCCGAATTGCCAACTACACCGTCGTTTCCTTGAGGAGACCCAATGCTTTCCAGAGCCTCTTTGCTCCCCCTGTGGAGTTCCCGGGCCATCCTGACCTTGTTTGTGACCCTTATTCTCTCTTCGGCGGCTTTCTCGCAGACGCAGATCCCTTGTCCGGTCCACTCGCCGTACCCTGGCGTTCCCACTTCCTTGGATGACGGATACAATGGCATAAATGGGTGTGAGATCGAAGGCCCCGGAGGAGCGACCGTCGATCTCGGCCAAACCTTCACCAACTACACGGTCGGCGAGCTCGTCATTGAATCGGGCATCCCGCTAACCAACAGCGGCACGATCGTCAACGACGGCGGCACGATCATCAACGACGGCACGATCGCCAATAGTGGCACGCTCACCAACGACGGCACGCTCACCAACAACAGCTTGATCGGCGTCGACGCCGGCGGTTACTTGGAGAACTCGGGTACAATCAACAACCTTGGCAAGATCGCCGTTGATGGCACGCTCGGTAACTACAACATCCTTACCAACGGCAACGGCGGCACACTCCAAATCGACTTCGGCGGCACGCTGACGAGCAGCGGCACCATAACCAACGACCTGAGCGGCACGATTCTCGTCTTCGGTACGCTCACCAGCTCCCTGCTCACCAACGTCGGCACGATCACCAACTCCGGTGGTACCATCAACAACCTGGACTCGCTCACCAACTTCCTTGGCACGATCAACAACGCCGGTACGTTCAACAACAATTATGGTGCCACTCTTACCAACGTCGGCACCCTCACCAACTACTACGGCGCGACATTCACGAACCTGGGCACCGTCATCAACGACACCACGATGACCAACGACGGCACGCTCAACAGCGCTACCCTCACCAACAATGGCACGCTCACGAACGACGGCACCCTTAATACCGGCTTCTCGTCCCTGACCACGAACAACTCGGGCGCGGCGATTCTCAATGACTCGGGCGCCATGCTAAGCATCTCCGGCACAATCAACGACGCCGGCACCATCACCAACTATGGGACGATCGCCAACGGCAATGGCTTTCTCAATATTCAGGCCGGCGGGGTTTTGAACAACCTTGCAGGCAGCACTTACACTCAAGGGGGGGCGGATCTGATCGTGGACGGTACGCTGAATTCGGTGCCGACGGTGCAGATCCAAGGCGGCGTCCTTTCCGGCGCTGGCACGATCAATGCAAATGTCAACAATAGCGGCGGAACGGTGGCACCGGGTCCCTTTTTGGGCACTCCCGGCAGCTTTCTGGCCACTCCCGGCACTCTGACGATCAACGGCAACTACACGCAAGGATCCGGTGGAACGCTTCTTATTGATCTCGGCGGAACAGCGCCCGGAGATTTCAGCGTCCTGGACCTGAGCGGCCTCGCGATGCTCGATGGCGCGGTGGATTTCACCACCGTGGACGGCTTCACGCCCGTCGCGGGCGACGATTTCACCTTCTTGCTGTTCGGCGCCTACTCGGGCGACTTCACGAGCATCGATTTCACCAACTGGGCTTGCCCGGTGGATGACATCTGCACGGACGTTTTTGACGCGGATAGCTTGACTCTCGAGATTACCGGCCCGGCGACTTCGACTCCCGAGCCTTCTTCCCTGCCGTTGCTCGCGATGGGAATTCTCGCTCTGGGAGTTTGCTGCCGATGGAAGAGAGCCGCTGCAATCGCATGAGGGCCCACTGCGGCCATCCGAGAGAGTTGCGATGAACAAGCAGCGAGGCATGGCCCTGCTTCAGGTGGTCTGGATCCTGGCGGGCCTTTTCGTAATAGCCGCGGCTGCTCTGCACATTGCGTATGAAGTGCGAAGCTCGGCGCCGACGTTTACGACCCCGTATCAAGCCGTGCTGCTCACCAACGGCTCGGTCTATTTCGGCCATCTACAAGGTTACGGCAGCTCGACCCCCGTTTTGACCGACGTCTATTACATCGTGAGCCAGACGAATCCGGAGACCAAGCAGGTGAATAACGTCCTCGTGAAACGCGGCAAGGAGCTGCACGAGCCGGACCGCATGTACCTCAATCCCAATCAGCTCTTGTTCGTGGAGCCTGTGGGTGTCAATTCCAAAGTCGCCCAGCTCATCGCAGAGCAGATAGACGCCGGCAAATAGTCCGAGACGGCAGGTGGCCCGGAACTTTTCGTAATTCTGGATTCTGGAACGGTCGGCGAAAACGATGAAAAGTTTGGCGGAAGCGTGTGGGAGTCGAACCCACCATTCTGGCCGCGAAGGACAGAATCAATGGCTTTGAAGGCCACGAGGGTCACCGGACCCCTTTCGCCTCCGATGCGGTAACTGCAAAATCGAGCAACGACGGGTTCACGCTTCGCAACTGCGCTCAGCGCAGGCCGGACCGCTTTCGCCTCCGATGAATCCAAAAGAAGAATGCCCCGCTGAAGGCCGCGGCGCTGCATTCAAATCTTAACCGTAATCGGCGGGTGATTATACCGGAGGCTGCGGCATTGCGCGAAGCGTGCGCCACATTTTTTCGAATTTCCAATTTCAACTTTCAGCTTTCGGCGTGCCCCGCGGTAGGTTTCTCGAGTTTCGAGTTTCGAGTTTCGAGTTTCGATTCTCCAATTTCAAATTTCAGCTTTTCGGCGGCGTGCCGACTCTCTTGCGCGCCAGCTCCAGCAGCTTGGGGTCGGTGCAGACTTCGTAGTATGGGCGATTTCCTTGCGCGCCGATTTTGCCGCCGGGCAGCAACTGGCGGACGAATCCTTTGCGAATGACGATCGGCTCGAGCGATTCGCCGAGGGGAACTTCGCCGAAATAAAGCTGAACGCGCTCCTTGCCCCACGGCAACGGGAAATTGCCGCCCATGGGCGCGAGCGAAATTTCGGCGCTTAGTTTCTGAAAGCCCTCCTCGTTGAGCTCGATGCCATTCAGGTTGTAGCGCACGAGCAGCTCCTCGCCTTCGTCCTCCTCGGCATCTTCCATGAGGGTTTGCAGCAGGTAGACGTTGAACGGCGCAGGATTCTCCTTGAACAGGCGCCTGGCCATTTTCGAGCAGCTCGAGAGGCGGTCGGAAAGATTCAGCGCGCGGGAAATCATGATGCGCGAGTCGGCGTCCATCCAAAGCGACGGCGCGGAATCCTGGAACGCGACGCCCACGCCCAATTCGAGGGGCGGGAGGCCGCTCGACTTCGCGCGGACGTTGTACGCCTGCGTGACGGCGAGAATTTCGCGCGCGAGGACGCAGGCGCGGGCCACGGCGCGGCGGCTGGCGCGCGTCGATTCCGTCTCGTAGATGGCGAGAATGATGGCGTCGCCCTCGATGAAGACCTTGGCGGCGCCGTAGCGCTCGAGCATGCGTTTTACAGGCTCGTGCAGATTCATGCTGAAGTGCGAAGCGGGATTCATGCCCCGCGCAAGCAGGTCTTTCGTGATGCCGGTCGAGCCGCGGACGTCCGCCTTGATCACCATGTGATTGATGACGGGATCGTCGGCGGGCCTGGCCCTCGTCCGGGTGCAGGAATTCGTAGAGGCTCTTATTCGCGCGGGAAAGTTCGCGCGAATGTTCGGAGCGCACGAGATTGATGCGCTCCATCCACGCGGCGACGTGCTGGTAATTGCGGCGGTCGCGGCGCAGGCGCATGAAGTCTTCGGCGAATTGCAGGCCGACGGCGAGCGTCTCCTCGTGGCTGCGGCGGCGGATCGCGCGCGACGCCTCCTCGAGCCGCTTCATCGAGATCTTGCGAGCGGGAAACTGTTCGAGAATCGTCTCCACGCGCTTGGCCTCGTCGCGGCTGACGAGCGCCTTTTTCATCTGCTGCAAGTGGATCGGCGGGCAATACTCGGAGGCGATTTTGCGGAGCTCGTAGCCCGCCAGCACGTGGATCAGCAGATCGTGCTCCTCGAGGCGGTGTACCCATTCCTCGAGCAGGCGGGCGCAGGTTTCGGGCGCGCCCGCCGCGCCGCCGGCGCCGACTGCGCCAATTGGGCGTCGAAAAGGCGCCGCGCATTGACGGGCTCGTTCAAATAATCGCCAAGGCGGCTTTGAAGTTCTCCCGCAAGGAAATCCATTCGCTGTTTGGCCGTTTCGATTTGCGGGGCGAGTTCGTCAATATTTTTTTCGAGGGACGCCGATTTGCGGCGGAGGTCTTCGAGCTCCGCGCGCGCTTCGGAAGAGCCCGTCTGTTTGCGCTTGAAGAGCCGCGGAAAGGATTCGTCGCTCTCGCCGGCGCGAGAGGCGACCTCCTCCTGCTCCTCTTCGATGCGCGCGAGTTCGGAACGCAGGAGCCGCGCCTGTTCGAGCAAGCGTTCGTGAGCCTTGCGCGCCTTGGCCAGCTCCTCGGAGTTGTCGCCGGAGAGCACATACTCGCGGACGAAATCGAGGAGCAGCGCGTCGAAGACTTCGAAGCGGTCCGGGTCGTTCATGAAATTTCCGAGCAGGACGTAGTGCTCGAGGAAGAGGTGATCGTCGTTGCCACCTTCGACGAAAAGGAAGCGATTCTGCAGGAGCTCGTAGGTCTCGCCGAAATCCTCGCCGAAAAGGGCGCGGCGCGTCTTCGCGATCGTGTCTTCCTCCACTTCGCGCCAGATGCGGCAGAGCGTGCTGCCCACCTGGCGGATCACGTTCTTGCGGTCCGTCTGGATCTCCGCGATTTTCGCGCGCAGCACGTGCGCCTGCTCGCTGTGCTCGAAGACCTCGCCGCGCCCGCGAATCCAGTCCTTGCACTCGACCAGAATGCTCGAAAACTGATTGCCAAGTTCCTGGGCGATGAATTTCAGCAGGGCCAGCCGGTGGAGGATATCGGTTTCGATCGATTGCTGGAATTTCGCCCTCGTGAGCGATTGCTGCAGAACTTCCGTAAGAATTTTGCGGAACGCGGCGTGCTCGGGCTGTCCGGCGCGGTGCTTGCGCTCGCGCTCCCGTCCTGTTTATAAAGGAGAGTGATATTGACCGTCTGGCGGATCAGGTCGAGCAGGTACTTGCGCGTAAATTCGACGAATCGCGGGCTGAGAAAAACGTCATAATGGATGTTATCGAGCCCGACGGCCAGGTTGGGCAGCTGAATTTCGGCGGAATACGGCTCAAGCTTCATCCGGCGCCGGACCGGCGGTAGACGTGACAATTCGGGTCTCTGGCATTCGGGACCTGCTGGCAGACGAACTTTTACTTTATCCGAGGCGAAAAGCAGGAGCAATGGAACGAAGCGTAAGGGTTAACGCCGAGTACTTGGGGGACTACCCGGAGGACGTCGAAGACGACCCCGGCGTGATGCCGGTGGCCTTCGCCGGCAACGCGGACTACGGCCCATGCCTCTATCTGGGCCCGGCGGGCCAGCGGTGCAGCCGGAGGGCGCTTCGGGGAGGATTTTGCGCGTTGCATCAGCCTGGCGTCCGCCGCCCGGCGGGCAGCACCCCCAGCGCGAAGCGAGCGGCGGCGGTAGTCGGGGCGCTTGTGGCTTTGCTGCCGTGGCTGGGCGACTTGATTCGCGCGCTGATCCGGCTTCTTCGATAGCGCCGCGAAAATCGTTTGGTCCGAATCGAAGATGTGCTCGCAGACGGCGATTGCGGGTAAAATGACGGGCCATGCCAAAACTACTGGAAGGCAAGACGGCAATCGTCCTGGGCGTTTGGAATAAGTGGAGCATCGCGTATGCCATTGCGCAGGCGTTTGTGCGCGAGGGCGCGAACCTGCTGCTGACGTATCAGAATGACCGGGCCAAGCCGACGGTCGAAGAGCTGGGCAAGGAATTGGGAGCAGCGGGTTTCTTTCCCTGCGAGGTGCAGCAACAAGAGGATATCGACCGGATGGCGGAGTCGCTGAAGGCCGCGGGGCACAAGCTGGATGTGGTGGTGCATAGTTTGGCGGCGGCAAAGCACGAGGATCTGAACCAGCCGTTCGTCAACACGTCGCGCGAGGGATTTCAGCTGGCGCTCGACGTGAGCGCGTATTCGCTGGTCGCGATTTCCAAGGCGCTCTCGCCGCTGATGACAGAGGGCGGCGCGATCATGACGCTGACCTATCTCGGATCCACGCGCGTGGTGACGAACTACAACATTATGGGAGTGGCGAAGGCCGCGCTCGAGGCGGAGGTTCGTTATCTGGCGAGCGAGCTCGGGCCGAACAAGATTCGCGTGAACGCGATTTCGGCGGGCGCGATCAAGACTATCTCGGCGCGCGGCGTGAAAGATCTGGGCAAGATGCTGGAGATTTCGGCGCAGCGCGCGCCGTTGCGGAGGAATACCGATATTGCGGAAGTGGCGGATACGGCGGTATTCCTCGGGAGCGATTTGGGGCGCGGGGTGACCGGGAATGTGATCTACGTCGACGCGGGATTCCACATCATGGGGCTGTGAGCTGCGAGAGCAGGATGTTGGCGGGGTCGTCGATCGAGATGCGGCGTTCGTCTTCGGCAACGTGATCGAGATGGATGCGCACGATGGGCCAATCGGTGCGCAATGTGAGCTTGTTGGGCCACTCGACGATGACGATAGCGCGCTCGGTGAAAACATCCTCGAGGCCGAGCGTATCGAGATCGTGCGAATCGCCGATGCGGTAGAGGTCGACGTGATAGACGCGCACGCCGCGATCGTATTTGTGGACGAGCGTGAACGTGGGGCTCGTGACTTCGTCTTCGTCGGCTGCGCCGAGGCCGCTGGCGATGCCTTTTGTCAGCGTTGTCTTCCCTGCCCCGAGATCGCCTGAAAGCAGTATGAGGGCCGGTGCCTTTAACGCAGCGCCGAGCTCCCGCCCGTGCGCGATCGTTTCCTCCGATGAGCGAGTGACGATTTCGCGTTTAGCCACGGCCGCACTCGGCATAAAACTGGGCGTAGGCACGCGGAATGGCGCGAATGAGATCGGAAGCCATGAGCGGCGCGCCGCTGTAATCGGCGTACGCAATATCGCCCGCGAGACCGTGAAGATAAACGCCAAAACTAACGAGCTGCGCGTAGCCCGCGGTGTTCAAGCCCCGCCCGTACTGGGCCACCAATCCCGCTAGCATCCCGGTTAGCACGTCGCCCGTGCCGCCCGTGCCCATGCCCGGATTGCCCGTCGAGTTGATGTAGGCAAAACCGTTGGGCGCGGCGATCACGGTGTGATGTCCCTTGAGGACGACGATCGCGTTCCAATCGGCAGCGGCTTTCAGGGCGATCTCCACGCGATTGGCTTGAATGTGAGCGATCGTATGGCCAGTGAGACGCGACATTTCGCCGGGGTGCGGAGTCATGGCGAGCAGGCCCTTGCGATCTTTCAACTCAGCGGCACGGCCGGCGAAGGCGTTCAGGCCATCGGCGTCGAGTACGATGGGAACCTCCGAATGGCTTTTCACCACGGTGCGGACGAAGGACTGCGTTTCGTCTTGCGTCGTGAGTCCCGGGCCGATAGCAAGGGCGCGTTTGCCCCTCAGAAGTGTCGCGAAGAGGTTGCCCTCGAGCGAGCGCTCGGAGATCGTGCCGGCGCGGGTGGCGGCGAGCGGCTCGGTCATCACTTCGGGCGTATGCGCCGCAACGATTGGCAGGACAGGCTCTGGCGTCGCGACTGTGACGAGCCCCGCGCCCGCGCGCAGCGCAGCCCACGAAGCGAGAACCGCGGCGCCGCTCTTGCCGACCGATCCCGCCACGATGAGCCCGTGGCCGTAGTCGCCCTTGTTGCCTTCAGGCGCGCGAGGGAGGCTGAAAAGTGTGAAGGCATGCGGCTCGCTCCAATAGAGATTGCCCTTCCCGATTTCCCAGACTAGATCAAGGGGCGAGCCGATCTCTCGAACGATGACTTCTCCTGCGTGGCGTGATCCCTCTCCGAGAAACAACCCTGGCTTCGGCGCTGTAAAGGTCACCGTGTGCTGAGCGACGATTGCCGCGCCTTCGACGACGCCTGTATCGGCGTTCAATGCCGACGGAATATCGACGGCCACTACACAATCGGCCTTGAAATTGACGTCCTCGATGACCTCTCGCAGAACTCCGGTAACCTCGCCGCGCGCACCTGTGCCCAGAAGCGCGTCCACCAGGATGAGACCTTGCCAGGATCTCGGCGCAGATTTCTTGTAGTCAGACGAAGTTCGAACGACTCTGGGAGAGCCGGTAGCCTTCTTCCAGCGATTGAGATTCGTGGCGGCGGCGCCTTTCACTTCGCGCGGATCGGCAACGAGAAATGCCTGAACGTTTGCGCCCATCTTGAGCAGATGGCGTGCGGCGACGAAGCCGTCGCCACCATTATTACCTTTGCCGCAGAGGACGACGATGGGGCGACGCTTGAAATCCTGGAATCGCGTTGCGATGAAATCGGCGACGCTTTTCCCGGCGTTTTCCATGAGTGTAAGGCTCGGAACGCCGTAGCGTTTCGTCGTGAGGCGATCCACTTCCCTCATTTCGGCGGCGGTGAGAATTTTCATGGCTGAGTTCAGTATAAACAACTACAACAAAGAATACGTTCGGACCGAGCTAGCCCATGCGTGCGATAACGACGGTCATGTCGTCGGCCTGATCGGGCGTGCCCGCCCATTGCTCGGCTGCGGAAATCACGTTATCGGCGAGACGCTCGACCGGCAGACCCTTCTGGCGCACCACTTCGGCCTTGAGCCGCTGCATTCCAAACTCTTCGCCGTAGACATTCTCCGGCTCGGTGATGCCGTCGCTGAAGACGACCAGCACGCTGCCGGGAGACACTTCGACGGTCCTTTCAGTGTAGCCCGGATTCTCGAACAGGCCGACGACCGTGCCGCCCTGGTCGAGTAGCTGGACCTGATCATTCGGGCCGGCGCAAACGAGCAGGGGCGAGAGATGGCCTGCGTTGGTGTAGGTGAGTGTCTTCGCCTCTGAATCATAGACCGCGTAGAAGAGCGTGGCATAGCGATCGTCCGATGTGTTGCGGAAGAGATGCGCGTTCACGCGCGAAATGAGGTCGGCCGTGGACCCGTGGCCGTCGGAAAGAGCCATGCTGCGGAGCGCGGCCTGAAGGCTGGCCATGAGGAGAGCCGCGTAAATTCCCTTCCCGCTGATATCGGCGACCGCGATTCCAACGCGCGTGGGGCTAAGCTGAATGAAATCGTAATAGTCGCCGCTGACGACGCGGGCGGGGCGGCAAATAGCCGCGAGTTCGAGCCCAGGCACAGACGGAAAGACGCTGGGAAACAGCTGCTGCTGGACTTCATGCGCGATGGAGACTTCGTGTTCGAGGCGCTGTTTCTGGCGCTGCTCTTCGATCAGCTCGGAGATCGAGCTCGTCATTTCATTGAACGATTCGCCGAGCGCGCCGAGCTGATCTTTCTGGCGGACCTGAATGCGATGGCTAAAATCGCCGCGACGGACGTGGAGCGTCGCGTCATACAGACCGGCTACCGAACTCGTGATGGTCCGCGTCAGCGTGACTCCGACAGCCAGCGCCGCAATTTCCAAAAGGAGAAAGATCACGGCGACAACTTCGAGGATGAAGACGAGGGTCGAACCGAGCGCACCCACCGAGGTGAGTAGGTCTCGATTGATCTCCGAGAGCCGCAATGAGAAGTGGGCGAAGACAGGCAGATCTTCCACGTCAGGGCCTAAGTCGGCGCGGACGGCCTCGAGTGTGGCGAATCCATCGATATGTAGATCGAGCGGATCGGAAGCTGGGGTGAGCACGCGCTTGTCGCTGGCAATCTGTTCTCCGAAAACGTAGTGCATGCCATCGAGCGTGATTCCCCCGGACGAGGAGCCCGGCGCGGGCTCGAGCAGCGTGAGGCCGATGGGGCCGAGCTTCGACGGCAGGCTATCGAGAACGCCCGGGGTGATCGGCGCAACCGAGAGCAGCGTGGCGCGGCCGCCCGGAACGGGAATGCTTTCCGCCGACGCAAACCAGAGCTGATTGCGAAACTCGGCGAGACCGGCGAATTGCTTCGCGTGCGTCTCCCGGACGAGCTGCTGGCCGTGATTCAAAAGGACGCGCAGACCCGGCGTTTCTCCCTGAGCCGCGGCGATAATCTTGGCGATTTCCGGACGCAGGAGGATTGGGTCTTCGATGGCGACCGACTGGGGCGAGACAGGCTGGTCGGGCTTCAAACCCGCCTGGCGAGTGAGCGCCGCGGCGATTGTATTCGTATCGGCGGCGATCACTGCGCTTCGGCTCTGGAGATCGTCGCGAAGCAGGTGCGCGCCGATCTGCAGCTCGAGAAGGTATGCCGCGACGAAGACCATCGCAAAGAGGAGCACGACGGGCGCGACAGCCATGAAGAAATAAGCGACGATTAGGCGATTTCGCAGCGCCCACATTCCCTTGGCGCGGATAAACAGGATCAGCCGGACGAAAAAATAAGCCGCGGCGGCGACACCGAAGAAGGTAATCAGCGAAGTGAGAGGGAGCGCGCGGCCGGATGCGCGGTTGATCACGAGCACGAGCACAGATAGGGCGAGGATTACTGCCGCGACGCGGTCGGGCAGCGACATGTGCCGGAACCAGACGGCGAAGCGGCGCGGAGAGATTCGGCTCATAGGCGATGCGTGGGGCGCCAAACCCAAACGGAGACGTTCGGCGCCCAGCCGTCAACATACCTCAGTCGGACGAACAATGGGGACACTTTACCGGGCGCTATTCGCGGCGGCCTTGCGCACTTTGCTGTGTTTCCGCCCATAGAAGAAGTACACGAAAAGACCGATGATGAGCCAGATGAGCAGGCGCCACCACGTCTTGGCCGGAAGGCTCAGCATGGCGGCGAGCGACGTGAGAATGCCTAGAATCGGAACCAGAGGCACGAGCGGCGTCTTGAAGGGCCGCGGCAGATCGGGGCGTTTGCGGCGAAGAATCCATACGCCGGCGCAGACGATCACGAACGCGAGCAGCGTCCCAATATTCACGAGAACGGCGAGGTCGCCGATCGGGATCAGCGAGGCAAACATCGCCACGCAGACGCCCACCACGAGCGATGAAATCCACGGCGTTCGGTAACGCGCGTGAATCGCGCCCGCCCAGCGCGGAAGAAGCCCGTCATGGGACATGGAATAGAAGACGCGCGACTGGCCCAGCAGCATCACCAGCATGACGCTGCCTAGCCCCAATATGGCCCCCGCCTTGACAAGCAGACTGCCCCAAGGCACGCCGGTGGCGTCGATGCCGACCGCAACCGGAGCGGCCACGTTCAGTGCGGTGTAGGGCACGACGGCCGTCAGGAGACCGGAAACGAGGATGTAGAGAACCGTGCAGATGACGAGCGAGCCGATGATTCCGACCGGCATGTCTTTTTGCGGGTTCTTGGCTTCTTGCGCGGCGGTCGAGACGGCGTCGAATCCAATGTATGCGAAGAAGATGACCGCGGCGCCGCGTGCCACGCCCGACCAGCCGAAGTCGCCGAACTTACCCGTATTCGGCGGAATAAAGGGATGCCAGTTCGCCGCCGCGAGCGCCCGGTGGTGAAGGACGAACATTCCCGCGATGCCGATGAACACCAGCACGATCGCTACTTTGAGGATCACGACGGCGGAATTAAAATTCGCCGACTCCTTGATTCCGACGATCAATATGTAGGTGGCCGCTGCGATCCCGAGAAACGCGACCACGTTGAACACGCCCGTTGCATGCGGAAGCGTGGACGGGTCGATACCAGCGGCCTTCAGCACCGGCTGCACCGACATGATCGAGGCCCAATGGTTTTTGTAGAAGACCAGCTGCGTTCCGGGCGTCGCAATCCATCTTGGGCCGATGTGAATGCCACGGTCCTCGAGGAAGCTCACGACGTAGCCGCTCCAACCCGAGGCGACGGTGGCGGCGCCGAAAGCGTATTCGAGGATCAAGTCCCATCCGATGATCCAGGCGAAGATTTCGCCAAGGGTGGCGTAGCCATAAGTGTAGGCCGAGCCGGCGATGGGGATCAGTGAGGCAAATTCGGCATAGCAGAGACCCGCGAAGGCGCAGATGATGCCCGAAAGGATGAACGAGACCACGATGGCAGGTCCCGCGCTCTGCGCAGCGGCCTGCCCCGTCAGGACGAAGATACCGGCTCCAATGATCGCGCCGATGCCGAGCGTGATCAGGTTGATCGGGCCCAGCGCGCGTTTCAGGGAGTGCTCGTGGTCCTCGGCAGCCTCCTCCATGATCAGTTTCAGCGGCTTCGTCGCCAGCAGTGGATTTCCCATTCGGGACTTTCCTCCCAAGAGTCAGATGCGCTTGCGCTCCGCGCTTCGTGACCCGACGATTGTTCTCGCGCTCTTCAGGTTTGCACTACGACTCACGCGGCCGCCTGCCCAGCCAAGCCCACAGGCCATACACGGGCAGCCCCAGCAGGACGATGATCAGCCCCGGCCAAGTGTACTGTGGTTTATAGCGCAAGAGCTGGATTTCGAGAAATATTGCCATCGCAATATAAAGCAAAGGGAGGACAGGATAGCCGAGCGCGCGGTAGGGGCGGTTCATCTCCGGACGCTTGGCGCGCAGGACGAACAGGCCGAGCAGCGTAAGGATATAGAAAATCAGCTCGGCGAAGATCAGGAAGTCGAGCAACTGGCCATAAGTGCCCGAGAGACAGAGAACCGAGGCCCACACGCATTGCACCACCAGCGCGACCGCGGGCACGTGGTAACGGTTCACGGTGCCGACGGAGCGGAAGAAGAGGCCGTCCTTGGACATCGCATAGTAAATGCGTGCGCCGGAAAGGATCAGCCCGTTGTTGCAGCCGAATGTCGAAATTAAGATCGCCAGCGCCATGAGGATCGCGCCCGCCGGGCCGAAGATCACCTGGGTGACGGCCGTCGCCACGCGTCCATCGGCTGCGAACTCAATGCCCCGCGCCAGCGGCGTAGCGCCCTGCGCGCTGCCCGAAAGCGGAAGGACGCGCAAATAGGCGACGTTGGCGAGCGTGTAGAGCAGCACGACGAGCCCTGTGCCCATGGCCAGCGACAGCGGGAGATTGCAGCCCGGGTTTTTCACTTCGGCGGCGGTGAAGGTCACGTTGTTCCACGCGTCCATCGCGAAGAGCGATCCGACCATCGCGACTCCCATCAGGGTGACGGTTGCGATCATCCATGTGGGATTGTCGGGAGGATAGGCGTGCAGCGTGTGCCAGCCGGCGTTGCGCCAGAAGTGCGTGAAATTCGAAGAGCGCGCGATGGCCGTCGTAAACCAAAATCCCAGAATAACCAGGACGGCCAGCGCGCCCGTTTTCGTCACCGTGAAAACATTCTGCACGATCTTACCGAGGCGCAATCCGCGCGTGTTGATCCATGTGAGCAGAACAATCGAAAGAATGGCGAGGAGATTTTGGCGATTCAGGCCAACGTTGTACGGGCCGAGTTCGCCGAACCACAACCGCCAGGGACCGAAGGTGCCGATTTTCCAGATCCAGTGCGCCGGCGAAAACCAGGGGGCCAGCACGCCGGTAAATTTCGCGAAGGCGATCGCGACTGCCGCAATCGTCGCGGTCTGGATCACCAGCAGCATCGTCCAGCCATACAGAAAGCCCCAGATTTCGCCGAGCGACTCGCGCAGGTAGACGTACTGGCCGCCCGCATGCGGCATCGCGGCCGCGAGCTCGCCATAGCTCAGCGCGCCGATCAGCGTCATGACGCCAGACGCGATCCAGACGGCGAGCAAAAGGCCGGGACTTTGGACCTGATGAGCGATATCGGCGGAGACGATGAAGATGCCGGAGCCGATCATCGACCCGACGACGATCATCGTCGAATCGAACAGGCCGAGGCCTTTGACGAGCCCGGCGGAGGGCCGAGCGTTCGAGGTTTCGGTGCTCTGCGCCTGTTCCGCCATCTAGACTCTAGCTCCGCGAGCTTCCTTCAAGCTCGCTCCACGCGAACTCGCCGCGCAACTTCCAGATACTCGCGCGCGCGACCGGCGGGATCGCTGGCCGACAGCAAGTCTCGAATCACAGCAACCGAGTCTGCCCCCGCACGAAAGACATCCGCAGCGGATTCAACCGTGATGCCGCCGATTGCAACGATCGGCTTCTGCGTCAGCTTGCGCACGACGCGCACAAAGTCAATCCCAACAGCGGGATCGGGGTTCTCTTTTGCAGCCGTCGGGAAGATAGGCCCCACGGCAATATAATCCGCCGAAGTGAGGGCAGCCTCACGAAATTGCTCGATATTGTGTGTCGAAATGCCCACCCAGCAGGAAGGGCCGCAGATCCTGCGCGCATCTTCCACCGGCAAGTCTTCCTGGCCAACGTGCACGCCGCCGGCGCGCACAATCGCGGCGATGTCGGGGCGGTCGTTGACGATGATTCGCGCTCCCCTCGGGGACAGATGTGCCACCAGTTCCGACGCTTCGTCATGGATTTTTCGCGCTGGCGCGTGTTTATCGCGCAACTGGATCAATTCGACGCCGGCGTCCGCCAGCTTCAGCGCAAACTCAACCGGCGGCCCGGGTGCAAAGCTTGGATCGAGAATCGCGTAGAGCGCTGGGAACAATCCTTCTCCCGATTACTTCGCTGCTGTGCCGGTGAGTCGGTCGAGGAAGTGCGTGTCGAACTTTCCAGCCTGAAAATCCGGCTCGATGAGGATGCGCTTGTGAAGCGGGATCGTGGTTTTGATGCCTTCGACGACGAAGCCGTCGAGAGCGCCTTCCATGCGCACGATCGCCTCGGCGCGGTCGCGGCCGTGCGTCACGAGCTTGGCCACCAGGGAATCGTAGTAGGGCGGGATCACGGCATCGGCGTAGGCAGCGGTATCGACGCGCACGCCCGGACCACCGGGCACTCGAAAGGCCGTGATGCGGCCGGGCGACGGGCGAAAGGTCTCGGGATCCTCGGCGTTGATGCGGCATTCGATGGCGTGGCCGTGAAACTGCACCGGGCCGACAACGTCGTCGAGGTGTTCGCCGGCCGCGAGGCGAATCTGGGATTTCACGAGATCGATCTGCGTCACCATTTCGGTGACGGGATGCTCGACCTGAATGCGCGCGTTCATCTCGATGAAGTAGAGTTCGCCGGTCACGTCGCGCAAAAATTCCACCGTGCCGGCGCTCGAATAGCCGACTTTGCGAAGAGCGTCGATCACCTGCTTGCCGATGCGCTCGCGCGTGGCCGCGTCCAGGACGGTGGAGGGAGACTCCTCGAGGACTTTCTGGTGGCGCCGCTGGAGCGTGCACTCGCGTTCGCCGAGATGGATCACGTTGCCGTGGCGATCGCCCAGCACTTGAAACTCGATGTGCCGCGGATGCTCGATCAGCTTTTCCATGTAGACGTTCGAGCTGCCGAAGGCCTGTTCGGCTTCGGAGCGGGCGGTCTGGAACGCAGGAATCAGCTCTTTCCTGGTGCGCACGACGCGCATGCCGCGTCCGCCGCCACCCTCGGCCGCTTTGATCATCAGCGGCAGGCCAACCTCGGCGGCGACCTCTTTGGCAGCATCTTCGTCGGGCACCACTCCGGCGCTGCCGGGAATCACGGGAAGGCCCGCCGCAGCCATCTCGGCGCGAGCGCGATCCTTTTCGCCCATCATGCGGATTACGTCGGGCGATGGGCCGATGAACGTGATGTGCGAGGCCTCGCAGACCTCGGCGAAGTTGGCATTTTCGGAGAGGAAACCGTAGCCGGGGTGGATCGCATCCACATTGGTGATTTCGGCCGCGCTGATGACGTGCGGAATGTTCAGATAGCTCTCCGCGCTGCGCGGCGGCCCGATGCAGACCGCCTCATCTGCAAAGCGCACGTGGAGCGCGTGGCGATCGGCCTCCGAATAGACCGCTACGGTGCGAACGCCGAGTTCCTTGCAGGCGGAGAGAATCCGCAGGGCAATCTCGCCGCGATTGGCAATCAGGATCTTCTTGAACATGTGTCAGGTGCGGGAAACTTGACGGCGGCCCGTTTCCATCTCGCCGTGTCCAGCCGGGCTATTTCTTGCCCTGCGTGCGAATCCCGAAGAGCGGTTCGCCGTATTCGACCGGGTGCCCATTCTCGACAAGGATCTGGACGACCTCGCCCGCCACGTCGGATTCAATCTCGTTCATCAGCTTCATGGCTTCGATGATGCACAGCACCTGCCCAGACTCGACGCGAGCGCCCACGGTGACGAAAGACTCGGCCTCGGGACCCGGAGCCGAATAATAGGTTCCCACGATCGGCGATTTGATCGACGATGGACGTCCGCCGCAGGGGCTGCAGCCTTACCAGAATCGTGAGCGGACGCCGCTGGAGCATGCGCCGGTGCCGCAGCGGTCGAGGCCGCCACGGGCGCAGGTGCGGCCGCGGCGGGCGCGGGCGCTGACGATGCAGCCGAGGCCTTCTTAAGGCGGATATGAACGCCGCCGCGCTCGTATTCGAACTCTTCGAGCCCATTCTCCTGCATGAACGCGAGGAGACGCTTCACTTCGACCAGATCCACGCCTTCGGCGTGCGCACCTGCGCCAGATTCTGACTTCGTTTTCTTCGCCATTTAGAGTTCGAGGAAATCCAGGGGAGCCGTCGTCAAATCCGCAGCGCCCTGCGCTGTTATCACCACATCGTCCTCGATGCGGATGCCGCCAAGCCCTTCCAGGTAGACGCCCGGTTCAACCGTCACGACCATCCCTTCCTGGAGCAAGGTTTCTTCGCCCTTGCCAAGGCGCGGCATCTCGTGCACTTCGATGCCCAGGCCATGCCCTGTGCTGTGTGTGAAGTAACGAGCCAGGCCAAATCGCTTCAAAGTCCGTCGCGCCGCCCGATCGACGTCTCCAGCCCTGATGCCGGGCCGAATTGCCTGCTTCGCGGCTTGCTGGGCCTGCAGCACCGCCTGATACATTCGCCGAATCCTCGCCGGGGCCCGCCCAACGAACACCGTCCTCGTCAAGTCGCTGCAGTAATTTTGGAGTATAGCACCCTGGTCGAGGACGACCAATTCGCTTTTGCCGAGCTTCTTCGGCGTGGGACGCGCGTGGGCCCAGGCGGAACGCGGACCCGAGGCTACTATCGTTTCGAACGACGGGCCGGACCCGCCCATTCCCTTGATGCGATATTCAATCTCAGCGGCCAGGTCGAGTTCCGATATCCCCGGGCGGATGATCGGCAACACCTTCCGAAAAACATCGCTGATCAGGCGCGCGGCCTCGCGCATGCGTACGAGTTCGCCGGCGTCCTTCACGGCGCGGAGCTTTTCGATGGCGTTCTCGTCACTGGCCCAACGCACTCTTGGCCGGGCGATCGCCTCGAGCGCCTGCTTCTGGGCCACGGTCGTGTGGATGCTTGCGTACGCCACAACGCGCCGGCGTCGCTCAGCCTTCAGTTCCTCGCCGAGGGCCTTCAGCAGGCCCTGCTTTGCGATGTCGACGCGCGCCCCGTGGACTTCCTGTCGCGCCTGAAAGGTGTAGCGGCTGTCCGTGAAAAGCGTCGCGTGGGATTCGTCGATCAGGAGCAGACCGGCGCTGCCCGTGAAGCCACAGAGGTACTGGATATTCGGCAGGTGGGAGACAACAAGCGAATCAACCCCAAGGCTCGAAAAGGAGAGCCGGAGCCGGTTCGTTCGATCTTCGAACCCGCTCCGGCCTGAACTCTGCTTTGCCGATTTTGCCGCCACGTCAGGCAGCCGATCCCCTTCCCCCGGGTCTTCCGCCCAAGCTTAGCTCGGGAGAATCCGAGGCGTCAGGAAGAACAGCAGTTCCGAAGAAGTGGAACTGACCGACGTGTGCTTGAAAAGGTTTCCGATCACCGGGACGCTGCCGAAGAGCGGAACCTGCTGTATATCGGTCCGCTGCGTCGTGACGATGACTCCGCCGATCACGACCGTAGCGCCATCGTTGACTGTGACCTTCGTCTCAGCCGACTGCGTGTCGATGGCAGGAATACCCTCGACTCGCGGGATCGACTGATCGATCTGGTCGTTCTCGACGATCACGTCCATGAAGATCGTGCCATCGGCAGTAATCTGGGGAGTAACGTCCAGTTCGAGAACCGCATCCACGAACTGCACCGATACCGTGTTATTCACGATCGTCTGAACCGGTATCTTGACTCCTTGTTTGACGGTCGCTTTCTCATTGTTCTGCGTGATCACCTTGGGCTTCGACAAGAGCTTGCCAACGCCCTTTTCCTCCGCCGCGGTAATGATCAAGTCCAGCGCGAAGTTGTCAGTCCCGAACGTGTACGAGAAGCCGCTCGTCGGAGAAGCGACCGGCAAGTTCGAGTTCAAAGGAATGGAGCCGGAGGTCGGCGCCGTGGTTCCGGTTGTGCTGCCGGTCGAAACGATCACTGGGGGAATCGGTGGAAAGTGAATGATCGGGCTCGTACCGACCGAGGTCGCACCGCTCAGGAAGCTGGTCGGATTTCCTCCGGCCGCGGAAATGCCAAACTGGGCGCCAATTTCACGCGAGAACGAACGGCTCGCTTCAACGACGCGGGCCTCAATTTCCACCTGCTGCGACCTGCGGTCGAGCTGGCGGATGAGGTTGTCGAGCACCGGCAACGTGCTCGGGATGTCGCGAATGATGAGCGTGTTGGAACGATCGTCGGCAATGATATCGCCGCGCGACGACAGGAACTTCTTGAGCGTCCCCGAAAGGTCCGTCGCCTTGGCGTAGCTCAGCACCCGCGTGGTGGTCACGACATCGGCGGCCTCGGCCTGGGCCTTAGCGAGATCGCGACTCTCTTCGGCCTCCTTCTGCAAGGTAGCCCGTGTAGCGATGCGCAGGACGTTGCCATCGAGCTGCTTATCGAGATCGTTGTTTTTGAGAACGATGTCGAGGGCCTGATCCCACGGCACGTCGTCCAGAACGATCGTGAGCGTTCCCTTCACGTTCGGGTCCAGCACGACGTTCAACCCGCTGATTTCGTGTATTAGCCGGAAAAAGTCGCGCAGGTCCACGTCCTTAAGGTTCACGGAAATGGGCTCGCCGGTAAACTTGGCCGTCACAGGAGCCGATGCGGGAGCCTGAGCGGGCTCTGCGCCTGGTGCGGCGGTCGGCTGCGGCGCCGGAAGAGCGGCAGCGACTGGTTGCTCGGCAGGCTTGTACGATGCTGCCTTGGCGTCCGCCGAGGGCATCGCGAGAGCCGCCGAGGTTCTCGTCAGTGCGACCGGCAATACAGTTGCCGGCGTGGGAACTTCGCCCGGCTTTGTCGCCGACGTCTCATGCTGCAAGGAAACTGGATTGCCTGGCGCCGGGGCTTTTGTCGTGACGACGTCGGTCGATTGGTCCGGGGAATCAGATTGTGCCGCGCCCGACGAAACTCCCTTCGTTGAAAATGAGATGCTGACGGTGTCGCCGACCTGGGTGATGTTGTAAGCCGCCGGCTGGCGCAGATCGATCACGACACGGCAAACTTCGGGCGTGAACTGAGCGAGCCGAATTTCGCGGACCGGATCAAGATTGCTTGCCAGATGATTTTCGGAACTCTTGAGACGCGCGCCTGCGAAATCCAGAACGAGCCGGTCGGGATTGTGCAGCCTCATCGCATGGTAGGTGAGTGCTCCCGATCCGGAGATATTCACTTCGGTGCGGCCGGAATCCTGCGTAAGGTGGACCTGGCGAATCGACGGAGAAACCGTACTCGCACCCGGGATGTCGGCGGGCTTGGCCACGACGGGAGCGATCACCGGCGACGTCGCAGACGGAGTCTCGGATTCTGCGCCACTCGAGGCTCGCGACACCAGCAGAGTGAGGTCTTCGGGATCCTTGCGTTCGAGGCGCGGATCGAGACCCTGGGCCATCAGAATTTCCACCCGCACGACCGGCTTATCGCCCGAAGAATAGGTCGTGACGCGATAGCTCTTCACGAGATCGGAAGGCACGATGCGCGCGCCCGCCGCGTCCCCGGCGGAGACGCCGCTCAGGTCGAGCACGTAAAGGCTCGCGCTCGGACGGTAGGTGGTGTACTCGAACGGCCCGTTGGCTTCGGCGTGCAAGCTCACGGCACCGTTCTTCACCTCCGCTTTCACATGGACCACCGGCGCGTCGCCTGCTGCGGCCGGCGTTCCATTCGACAGCACTAGACCGGCCGCTATCAGCGCACCGAGCCCCCACCCCCGCCACATGATCCTCATTGCTGCTCTCCTGCACTCGCGTAGATTCGTTTCGTCACGATTCGTTCGACTGGATGACCGAATGCGTCTTTCGAATTCTCTTTGAAGGTAACGCCATCCAAACTGATTTTCTCCACGTCACCGTCGTACAGCTGATCCCCTTCGCGGATGAAATAAACGCGTTGATCGGGATTGGAAACTACGGCAATCATTCCGTTGCCGGACCTCACCGTCCCATCCACGTGCACTGACGCGATCACAATGCCGGCCTTACCCGGGGGCAAGTGCTCCGCGCCCGTGTCCTTCTTGTCGCTAACCAACGGAACAAACGGATCGCGCTTGCCGACCATATCGACCGTGCCCGCATCCACCGACTCCTCAGACACTGGGGCCGGAATTGCAGCATCCGGAACTGCGGCCGGTTTCGCGGCGGCCCGTGCGGCAGCTCTCGGCGCCTTTTTCGCTTTTTTGACGGCCTTGCCCTGCGCCCACGTGCCGGGAATCAAGCACAGCGAGATTGTCAGCACTGCCATCAGGTTCGCGATTGCCTTTGCAAGTCTCATCGTTATCGCCCTATCGCCTTGCCGGCGCGCCCTTCGTACTTTTCGTGGTTGCGGCCGCCTGTTCAGCCGGATTGGTGAAGAATGTGGTGATCGTGAACGTTCCCGTCACCGACGCTCCAGGTACGACCCGGAACTTGGAGTTCGTAGTCGTTCCAATCGCCGTCAGCTTCAGATCGCCCACGTTGATAATCCGCGAGAGGCGCCCGAGCTTGGAGAAGAAATCGAGTACCGCGTAGTACGGGCCGTCGGCTTCGACGTCAAAAGGCATCTCGAAGTAGTATGGCTTCTGCGCCACCGGCTTCGCCGTCAGGGTGCGGATCGAAACGCCCGAGCTCAACGCGGCACGCTGCACCATCAAGATGAACTCGTCGGTCTGCTTGTCTTCCGGCACGATCGTCTGGAGCGTCGCAAGCTGTTTCTGCAGGGCGTCCATCTCCGTCTGCAGCTCGGCCCGGCGCTGTTTGTAGACGCGCAGGTTCTCCACTTCAGCTTCGAGCGGCTTCAGCTCTGATTGGGCGCTCTCGAGCTGATCGCGCACGTTCGCGAGCGGCAGGCCGGGAATGTAAAGTCCCGCCAGAATCAAGATAACTGCCAAGCCCACCGACGCAAGGGCTTGTAACGGCCAGGGCCAGTCCCGGAAACTTGTGGCCATCGACTAGCTCCTTCCCTTCCGCGCGGGCGGGGGCGGTTGTGTCGCTCCCGTCGCTTGGGTAGTGGGCGCACCATTCGACTGCGGGGCAATCGTCACGGTCATCGAGAAATTGTAGGTCTGAACGGAAGGACGTATGTCGTTTTCCTTGGCGTCCTTGATCTCGACGTTTGTGAAGTAGCCGCTCCGCTTCAATTCCGTGATGAAATTCGCCACGGAGTTGATCGATCCCGCTTCGCCCTCGATATCCAGCGAATCGCCGCTTCTGGTGATCGACGTCAACCAGAGCGCATCCACTCGAACCACCGTGTTGGCGACCATCTGAAGCAGATCCTGCGCGCCGCTGCGATTCTTCTGAAGCGTTTCGATCACGTCGATCCGCTGCTGAAGCATGGCTTTCTGGCTTTCAAACTTGTCCACATCGCTCTTGATCTGCTGCAAGGTGGCTTTCTCCGCCTGCAAATCCCGGATGCGGCTCTTTGTCTGATCGAGCTGCCGGCTCTGCGACATGTAGACCACGAAGAGAACCACAGCCGCTACGACGATCGCCGCGCCGAATAGCAATATCTGTACGGTGGCCTCGAGGGGCACCGTCTGCTTCGTCGCTTTCGGACGAGCCTGGCCTAGTAAGTTGATCCGGATCATGGCGTGTCAAAACTCCTCAGCGCCAGACCCATGGCAATTGCCAGGCGCGGCGCCAACTCGCGAAGTTGCGTTTCATCGTGACGCGCGGGGTTGATGGCGACTTTTCGAAACGGATAGAGCTCCTCAACCGGCATCGCGAATTCTTCCTTGAGCAGGTCGAGCAAACCCGGCACGCGCGCCGTCCCCCCGGCCACCACGATTCGGCGAATATTCTCGCCGCTCGCCGTGGCCCGGAAGAAGTCGAAAGTCTTTTGAATCTCGAGAATCAAAATGTCGGAAACGGAGCGCAGAATCGAGGTTCGCTGATCTTCGCTTACCCCGGCATGCGTTCCGCCCATCTTGAGGTTTTCGGCGTCCTCGAAGCTAAGGTCCAGCTCCTTCTGCAGCGCGTCGGTATATTGATTGCCCCCGACCGAAACATCGCGCGTGAAGAGAGGCGTCCAGCCGCGGATGATGTTGATGTTCATCACGCTCGCGCCTACGTTCAACAGCGCCACCACCTGCGAAGGATCCGGCTCGTAGTTGACTTCGAAGGCGTTCTGCAGCGCAAAGGCGTCGATGTCCACCACCATGGGCGTCTTCCCCGCCTGTGCGAGCACGTTCGTGTGGTTCAGAATCTTGTCCTTCTTGACGGCCACCAGCAGCACGTCCATCTGGTTCTCGGTGGCTTCCAGGAGCTGGTAGCTGAGGTTGACGTCGGCAATGTCGAAGGGGATGTGCTGGCTCGCTTCCGCCTGGATCCGGTCAAAGAGCTCTTCTTCGGTCATCAGCGGCATGCTGACCCGCTTCACGATCACCGAGTGTCCCGAAACCGACGTCGCCACGTCTTTTGTCTTGATCTTTTGCGAGTCGAAAATGGAGATGATCTTCTCGGCGACCGAGGGGGCGTCCATGATAGCGCCGTCCACCACGGTATCCTGAGCCAAGGGCTCCAGCCCAAAGCTCACCAACTCGTAACCGTCTTTGGCCTTCTTCAACTCGACGGCCTTCACCGAACTCGATCCGATATCCAGACCGATTAGTGACCTGGTTTTCCCGAGATTGAACATCGTGCGGCCCCTCACTCCTCAGCTCGCCCTGCTCGCAGGACAAGTCCGCATCACTTTTGCTGCGTTTTCGCCGAACCGGCGTCCGCGCCGTTTGTTTCTGTTTCGCCCCAATCCTGCGAGCGCCTTCGCCACACCCCGGAATGAGCTGCGGTACTGATAGAACTGGTACGCTCCCCCGTGGACCGTTTATCACATCCCGCGCCGCAGACTGTCAATCAACATGTTTCGGGTTTGTGCTTCTGGTAAAACCCCGTCTAAAGGACAGGGTGCGTACTTGGGCATGCGCCGGAGCGGCCCTGCAGGCTCGTTTTTTGCGTTGAGAGGCCCGTTTTTAGCGGGCTGTTTCCCTTTTGCCTTTTGTTCCTAATTGAGGGGACTGCGCGAAAGGAGCACTTCGAAGGCCTATCGATCCAGCTTCAATTTTCCCCAGAGATCATCGATGCGCTTTTTGGTTGCGCTATCCATCTTGATTTCATCCGGCCAGCGGCCCGTATAGCCCTCTTCAGGCCACTTGCGCGTCGCATCGATCCCCATCTTCGAGCCGAAGTCCTGCCGGCGCGCCGCATGGTCGAGCGTGTCGACCGGGCCCATCACGAACTGGATGTCGCGCTCGGGGTCAATCGCGCACAGAGCCTTCCACACCACCTCGCCAGGGTCCTGCACGTTCACATCGTGATCGACGATGACGACCACTTTCGTGAACATCGCCTGCCCGAGCGACCAGATCGCGTTCATCGTCTTTCGCGCATGCCCGGGATAGCTCTTGCGTATGGAAACGATCATCAGGTTCTGGAAAATTCCCTCGGCCGGCATCGCCACATCCACAATTTCCGGATGCTGCATTTTCATCACGGGGAGGAATACCCGCTCGATCGCGTGGCCGATGAAATAATCTTCCTGCGGAGGCGGCCCGACGATCGTCGTGAGATAGAGCGGATCCTTGCGATGCGTGATGCACTGCACGTGAAAAACCGGATATTCGCCTTCGAGCGAGTAGAAACCCGTATGGTCGCCGAAGGGGCCCTCCGTGCGCGTTTCGCCGAGTTCGACGTACCCTTCCAGTACAATCTCCGCGTTCGCCGGGACTTCGAGATCGACCGTCTTGCAGGCCACCAGCTCAACCGGCTCGCGCCGCAGGAAACCCGAGAACATGAATTCGTCCATATCGGGCGGCACGGGCAGAATCCCCGCGAAGCATGTGGCAGGATCGGCGCCGATCGCGACGGCGACTTCGAGCTTGCCGCCCTTGTTCTTCGAGAGAGCGCTGCGGTAATGCTCGGCGCCATGCTTCTGAGTCTGCCAATGCATGCCGGTGCTTCGCGAGTCGAAGACCTGCATGCGGTAGCACCCCACGTTGCGCTTGCCCGTTTCCGGATTCTTCGTGATTACCATCGGCCACGTGATGTAACGGCCGCCGTCCTGAGGCCAGCACTGCAGGATCGGAAAATCGAGCAGCGAAAAGCCATCCGTTCGGACCACTTCCTGGCATTCCCCGTTGCGTACCGTTTTCGGAAAAACGGACGCAAGCTCGGCGAGTTTGGGGAGCATTTTGACCTTGTCCAGAATGCCCTGAGGCGACTGCATGTCCAGAATCGAGGAAATTCGCCCGGCGATGTCTTCGAGCGAATCCACCTCAAGCGCCAAATTCATGCGCCGCTCGGTTCCGACCAGGTTCGTCACCGCGGCAAAACGCGAGCCTTTCGGGCGCTCGAACAGCAAGGCCGGCCCCCCCTTCTTGACCGTGCGGTCCGAAATCTCGGTGATTTCCAGCACCGGATCGACCTCGGCCGATATACGCTTGAGTTCGCCCTCTTTTTCCAGTTTGCGCAGAAAATCCCGCAGATCGCGATACGCCACTTCCCCTCCTTGAGGTGTAAGTCGCCCACTCTAACACGGCTTGCCTCCGGTCGCCTTGTCAGACGATCCAGGTTGAGGGGCGAAGGCGCGAAACCAATCGAGCGCCTGATGCGTCTTTACTTTGAGAAGCCACGGCGCGGGTGTAGAGGATCGGAACCCTGGACAGGCGACCGCTAGATCGTGATCACCAACCCCGAAGGTAGAGGTTAATGTCTCTTAGAGAATCTTACCAACAGCATAAGAAGCTGTACGTGATCGGTGCGGCCGTTCTGCTCGTAGTGATAGCCGGCTGGTGGTATGCCAGGAGCCGGGCCAACGATCCCAAGTTTACGACGGCCGAAGTCCGGACCGGCAACATCACCGCCAGCGTGCAGGCCACGGGGACCGTCAACGCCCTGACCACGATACCCGTGGGCTCCTACGTATCTGGCACCGTTGAGTATATCTTCGCCGACTACAACACGCGGGTTCACAGTGGGCAGGTGCTCGCGCAGCTCGATCCCGCAATCTATGAGGCCCAGGTCACCCAGGCGCGCGGCAACCTCCAGAACGCGCAGGCGAATCTCGTCACACTGGCGGCGAGCGTCCAAGTCGATCAAGCGAATCTCGCCAAGGTCGAAGCGAACGTCAAATACGAACAGGCAACGGCCAAGCGTTCGCAAGACCTCTTCGTGTCTGGGATCGTCTCCGCCGATTCGAACGATCTGACGCAATCCAGCCTCGGACAAGCGCAAGCGGACGTGGCATCCGCGCAGGCGCAGGTTGATCAAGCCAAAGCTCAGCTCAATCAGGCAAGGTCACAAGTCGTTTCGATGGATGGCGCGCTCAAGGCCGCTGAGACCAGCCTGAAGTACACCACGATCGTTTCGCCGATCGATGGCACTGTGGTCGCGCGCAACGTCGACGTCGGCCAATCCGTGGCGGCGACCTTGCAGGCGCCGCAGGTCTTCACGGTCGCGCAGGACTTGACGCGCATGCAGGTCTACGCGGCGACTGACGAATCCGACACGGGCAATATCAAGGTTGGCACGCCCGTAACGTTTCAAGTCGATGCCTTTCCGACCGATCAGTTTCATGGCCGGGTGAGCACCGTGCGCCTCAATCCGACGACCGTGCAAAATGTGGTCACCTACAATACCGTGATCGACTTCAGTAATCCGGACGAAAAGCTCCTGCCTGGGGAAACCGCCTACGTCACGATCCCGACGGGCCATGCCCAGAACGCGCTTCTGATTCCGAACCCGGCGCTTACCTTCAAGCCGTCGTCCATCCTGCCCAAGGAAGTGCAGGCGCTCTACAAGCAATACAACATCTCGCATGAGGCTTCCACGACTCATCTGGGCGGATGGCAAGTGGTCTGGAAATTGGGTCCGGACCAGAAGCAGCTGATCCCTGTGGCCATCCAGGCCGGGATCACCGACTACAACAACACGCAAATGCTCCAGGGAGATCTCCACGCCGGAGACACCCTGGTGATCGCCGAGCAAGCGAAAGGCGCCGCAGGCGGCAGCGAGCGGCCCCCGGGCTTCGGCGGCGGGCCCGGCGGACCACGGCGTTGATCGGTTCCAGCTTGTGAATCGGGACCGGCGAGTGCGTCACGAGGTGCGACCATGAATCCGAGAGAAGTGATTCGCGTGGCCTTGCGGGCCCTGGCGCGAAACAAGCTGCGAACGATCCTGACGATGCTGGGAATCATCATCGGCGTCGGCGCGGTGATCTGCACGGTCGCGATCGGACAGGGCGCCACGGCGCAGGTTCAGGCGCAGATTCAATCGCTCGGCGACAACATGGTCATGGTCTTCTCCGGCAGCGTGAACACCGGGGGCGTGCGCATGGGCAACGGCGCAACCAAGACGCTCACTGCCGATGATGCGGAGGCCATCCTCGCGCACGTTCAGGGCGTCCAGGCCGTCTCTCCGATCGTGGGAGCCTCGGTGCAGGTTGTGAACGGCAACCAGAATTGGCTCACGCGCGCGAACGGTACGTCGGCGGATATCACTCAGATTCGTAGTTGGCCCGTTGTTCAGGGCAGCATGTTTTCCGAGCGCGATGTGAACATGGCCGCGAATGTCTGTGTGCTCGGAAATACGGTGGCGCAGCAATTGTTCGGTGATTCCGATCCCGTGGGTCAGATGATCCGCGTGCAGAACCTTCCCTTCCGTGTGATGGGCGTCCTGCTCGCGAAGGGGCAATCGAGCAACGGCCAGGATCAGGACGACATGATGCTCATGCCGTATACGACCGTCCAGAAGAAAATTTCCGGCATCAGCTGGGTGCAGCTCATCATGGTTTCCACTGTTTCTCAGCAGGCCATGGCGCAAGTTCAATCCGGTATCTCGGCCCTTCTGCGTCAGCGGCACCATCTCCGCCCGACCGAAGACGATGACTTCATCATCCGCAGCCCCAACGAAATGGCCCAAGCCGCCGAGGCGACTTCGCTCGTGATGACGCTCCTGCTGGCGGGCATTGCGTCGATCTCGCTGCTGGTCGGCGGCATCGGCATCATGAACATCATGCTGGTTTCCGTCACCGAGCGGACACGCGAAATCGGCGTGCGCATGGCCGTTGGCGCCACCGAGGAGGACGTGCAGGCGCAATTCCTCAGCGAGGCGCTGGTGCTGAGCTCCCTGGGCGGGTTGGCGGGCATCGCGCTCGGCATGGTGGCGTCCGCCATCATCTCCAACGTACTGCACTGGACCACCGTCGTTTCCCTGCTTTCCGTCGTCGTCGCCGTGGTTTTCTCCGCCGGCGTTGGCATTGTGTTCGGTTACTATCCGGCGCGCCGGGCTGCCCGGCTCGATCCCATTGAGGCTCTCCGATATGAATAACACTCGCATGAACGCCGCAAGTGCAAGCGCGCCGCGATACGCAGCCTCTTGGCTCGCGGCTCTGGCTCTCGTGGCGCTGGTCGGATTATCGTGCGCGACGAGCGCACAAGGGCAGACCGCCACGCCTCCGCCGATGAGGCCCCACGGGCAGATGGGCCTGCACCCCCCGACAAGCGCGCGCGTTCCGGTTCCCGCGAGCACAAAAGTGGAGACGCCGAAGACGACCGCGGCCGGCGAACAGTTCTTTATCGTTGCGTCGCTCGATCAGTCAAAGTCCGAAGTCCTTTTAAAACGCCCGGATGAGGTCACTCTGCTGCTGAATACGACTCCCCAAACTCAGTTCTTCGACGAGAATGGCAAGCCCCTGAAACTTTCCGGCCTCCGCGCGGGCGATACTGTGTGGGTCACATCCTCCGGCGGTGCGCACCCGACGGCCATCCGCATCCGCAAAGGCCAGATGACCATCGCCGACCTACATCGCTACTACCTCGATTATCCGGAAATCAAGTAACGCCGGGTTTTCTTGCGCGCGCACAAACGCGGTGATATTCTGCCTTCGTTTGAGCACGGGGCGGGCGTCGTACAATGGCAGTATAGAAGCTTCCCAAGCTTCGGACGTGGGTTCGATTCCCATCGCCCGCTCCAATATCCAGAGATTTCTAGTCGACACTCCATCCTTCGATTTTCCAGGAGCAGCACGGAAACCTCTGGCACCCAGGTAGACGCAAAGTTAAACTCTTGACAAGATTCGCGAACTCTGGAACCGTGCCGCGGTGGCGTGCGTCTGTAGGTTGGCCAGACGCCGCAGGATATAGGGGGTCATCCATGAAAGTGAATAGACGAAAGCTATTGTCGCTGCTGGGCATGTCGCCGGCGCTTCTCGTCGGCTCGCAGGTTGAAGCGGAACAGAAGAAGAAGGGCGCGCACGGCGCGGGCAGCGAACCGAAGCTGACGGCGGTCAGCCCAAAGGGAACTCCGCCGGCGATACAGCTCTATTCCATGGCCCCTCGCGCCAGCTCTCTCGATGGGAAGACGATCTACGTGGTCGATGCCACCAGTTTCGACGGCGGCGCCACCCTCCTGAATAAAATGCAGCTCTGGTTTCAGGAGAACGTGCCCACCGTCAAGACCGTCTTCCGGACGAAAGCCGGCGTTTACGCCATGGATGATCCCAAGCTCTGGTCGGAGATCAAGGCCAACGCATACGCATGCGTGATGGCCATTGGGCATTGAGGAGGCTGCGCCCCAGCGACCGTGAGTCACTGCGTAACGATGGAAAAGATGGGCGTCCCAGCAATTCCGATGTGCACCAAGGCCTACACGGAATTGGCGAATCTCACTGCAGCCAGAGAAGGCATGCCGCACCTGCGCCAGGTGTTCACTCCCCACCCAGTCGGCGGCAAGTCAGCCGACGCCCTCGCAGCCTATCTCGTGAATCCCGACCCGGTATCGGGAATACAGATCATGAAGGAAATCGTTGACGACCTCACCAGGCCGCTGACGGATGACGAGAAGAAGACCGGGATGGACTCCGTTGCTGCGGGACCAGCAACCTACGGTCCGGAAACCGCGGACAATCTGCAGGAAATCTTCCTCAATAATGGAATGACGGACTACATGCCGATCATCATCCCCACGGAAGAAAAAGTGGAGGCGATGCTCAAAGCCACGAGCCACAGTCCCGATGAAGTGCTCAAGACGCCGCTCCAGGGCGTCGGCTACACGTCCGCGCGTTGGGGATACTCCGTGAGGCAGGTCGCGGTAAACGCAGTGATGGCCGGCTGCAGGCCGGAATATTTTCCGGTGGTGCTCGCCATGGCGTCTTTGGGCCCATTAGGGCTTTTCGGATCGACGACGTCGTCGAGCTCCGCGATCGTGATTAACGGGCCCATCCGCGACAAGCTCAATATGAATTACGGGCTTGGCGCGCTCGGCCCCTTCGCGCAGGCCAACGCCTCCATCGGGCGATCGTGGACGTTGATGGGCAAGAACCTCACCAACGGCGGCATACCCGGCGACACCTATCAAGGCGGCCAGGGCAATCAGCTCGACTACAACAACTGCGTGATCGCGGAGGATGAAAAGAACAGCCCGTGGACTCCCCTTCACACGCAGTTCGGATTCAAGCCCGAGGAAAACGTGGTCAGCATCTTCGGCGGGCCTGACCTCCGCCAAGGCCACGGCGCCAGGGGCGCGGGAGCCGAGCCGGCGATGTTCGACGAACAGATCAGCTTCATGTTCCAATCCATGGTCGGCGGGTCGGGCGCGCTCGTGATTTGCGATCCGCTGGTGGCGAAGCGCCTGGTGGACCAGGGATACGACGCCAAGGAAAAGCTCACCGAATGGTTGTGGAAAAATACGATGCGCACGGCCAAGGATTTTCGCGAGTCCTTTCTGGCGCCGTTCCATTTGTATCCGCTTGCATTGCAAGGAAGAGAGCCCTACGCCACGTGGTATAAGGTTCCCGAAGATACGCTGATTCCCTTCTTCCCGCGAGCCACCGATATCAATCTCGTGGTTTGCGGCGGCCAGGCAAATGCCTTCTTCCAGGTGGCGAATATGAATCACGAGCGCAGCGCATCGATCGATAAGTGGATGTAGGCGGATTCGGCGCGAACGAGTGATCCCGAAAATGCATCCGGAACGCGAAGGTTTGGGAGGTGTCGTGTGAGTGGACTCAAATGCTTCCGGCTTGTCGCTCTGGCTTTCGTCGCGTGGACTCTCGCTTTTGGCGCGTTCTACGTTTCTCCCGCCGCGGGCCAGGCGCCTCCTGATGAGCCGGGTCCCCCTCATCCCGGCGATCCCGCAAATGGCAAAAAGCTTTTCGATACGAACTGCTCCACATGCCATGGAGTCGACGCGCGCGGCGAAGACGGCCCCGATCTCCGCGGAGTTCCCGCGAGCCTGGGCGACGCGGCAGTCGAAAACATCATCCGCCGGGGAATTGCGGGCACTGCGATGGCCGGCTTCTACATGATCTCGCAAGGAGGAGCCGCGGACATTGTGGCCTACCTCAAGACGTTGAACGTCACCGAAAACGCTGGCACATCCACGGGCGATCCACAAAAAGGCGAAGCCGTCTTCAAATCGAGCGGCTGTACCGCGTGTCACATGGTCGACGGGACGGGCGGCAGCATCGGCCCCGATTTGACGCGCATCGGCTCGGAGCGCGGCCCCACGAGCCTCAAGCAGAGACTCCTCGATCCCGCCGCGAATCTGCCCCAGGTGGGTGGCGGCGGAATGATGGGCAACAGTTGGACCCAATATCTGATGTTCCGCGCGGTTGAAAAGGACGGGCACGTGGTGGAAGGGATCCGCATGAGTGAAGACTCGTTCACGATTGTCCTGAAAGACGCGACCGGAAAATTCCACGCGCTCTGGAAACCTAACCTCCGCTCGCTCGAAAAAGAGCCGGGCAAAAGCATCATGCCGAGCTTCAAGGGCACGCTCTCCGACGCGCAGTTGGATGACCTCGTGGCCTATCTCCTGACTTTGAAAGGCGCGCAATGAAAACCTACCTGTGTGCGCTGATTTTTGCCGCTTCCCTCTTCGTGGCTCCGCCGCGATCCTGCGCGCAGGATGTGACCTACCAGCAGCTGCTGAACGCCGATAAGACGCCGCAGGACTGGCTGATGTACGGCGGCGACTATAGTTCGCAGCGCTTTTCACGGCTCACCCAGATCAACAGCCAGAACGTTCACAGCCTCAAGGCGGTCTGGATGTACCAGCCCAACCCGCCGGTCCAGCCGATCGAATCGTCTCCCGTTGTCGTCGGCGGAATCATGTACCTCACGGAGCCGCTCGGCACCGTTACGGCTCTCGATCCGCGCCTCGGCGTCAAGATCTGGAGCTGGACGCCGCAACTCCCCTCAAGGCTTTACACCATCGGCGTGCATCGTTCGAATCGCGGAGTGGCCGTCTTCGGCAATACGGTGTATGTGACGACGCTCGACGCCTACCTCGTTGCGCTCGACGCCACAACCGGCGCCGTGAAATGGAAAGTTCACGTCGACGACAACGGCGCGGGATACGCGATGACGGGCGCGCCCCGCGTGCTCGACGGAAAAATCATCGTCGGAGTTTCCGGTGGAGACGTTGGAATCCGCGGCTACATCGACGCCTACGACGCAAAAACCGGCAAGCGCCTCTGGCGCTGCTTCACCATTCCGGCTCCCGGCGAGCCGGGTTCGGAAACCTGGGGCAAGGACATGTCCGGCACGGGCGGCGGCGGCACCTGGGGCACCGGCTCCTACGATCCGGAACTCAATCTCTTGTACTGGGGCATTGGAAATCCCGCGCCCGATTACAACGGCGCCGACCGCCCGGGCGACAACCTCTACACCGACTCCGTCCTGGCCATCGATCCCGACACGGGCATGATGAAATGGTATTTCCAATTTACGCCGCACGACACGCACGACTGGGATTCGATTCAGATTCCCGTGCTCTTCGATGGCACGATCGACGGCAAGCCGAGAAAGCTTCTCGCCTTCGCGAATCGCAACGGTTTCTATTACGTGCTCGACCGCGTGACGGGCAAGTTCGTCACCGGCATTCCCTTCGTAAAGCAAACCTGGGCCAAAGGCCTCGACGAAAATGGTCGGCCCATCATGGAGCCCAATACGGAGCCGACTCCGAAGGGGCAGTTGGTCTATCCCGATGGCCACGGCGGCACGAATTGGAATAGCCCGTGCTATAGCCCTCTCACGAAATTGTTCTACGTATCGGCTCGCGAGACCGGCGCCTACACCGTGGCAGGCGAACCGAAAGTGGACTTTCCGAGTTTCGGCGGCGGCGGAAGAATCAATCTTTCCGGAGACGACGTCTACGGCGCGATCCGCGCGCTCGAAGCGACCACCGGCAAGCTGAAGTGGGAGTACAAGCTGCTCGCTCCCGCGGAAACCAGCACGCTTGCCACCGCGGGCAATCTCGTCTTCGCCGTAAGCAACGAAGGTAATTTCCTCGCCCTCGACGCCTCCACCGGCAAACTCCTATGGGAATTTACGGTCGGCGGCTCCGATGCCGAATCCAATCTCATCACCTACGAAGTCGACGGCAAGCAATATCTGATCGGCGCCGCAGGCACCACCTTCGTCGCCTTCGCTCTGCCGTAAACGAGCGTAGCGCCGAGAACCGCACACCTATTAGGAGTATCACAAACAGATTGACACACAAGCGAGTCGGTGGGAGCATCGATCTGGTCGATTGGCTTGTTCACGGCCCTTCGCCCAGAAGGGGAAATACCGTGAAAGATGACAAGAACAGCTTGCTTTCGCGACTGACGGGTATGGCGCCGCCTCCGCCGTCCAGTCCCTATCGCGGCATATCCGATTTGCTCCGTGCCCGCGCAGATGCGCAACCTCTCGTGCCTATCGAGCCTTCCAATGCCTTCGGCGCGCCGCCCCTCTTGCCTTACCCTCGCATCGGCAATCTGATCGCCGCACCGGCTATGCCTGCCGTTCCCGTGCCAACCGGAATTCGGTTTAAGGACACGTATTTTTCGGAGCCGAAACCCATCTTCAGTGAATGGCTTCCCATGAAGCCGGGTTTATACGCGGTACTTGTGTTCGATTTCGGTTGCGACCCGCGCCCGTACCGCCCGATCTATTTCGGCAAAGCTCAAGACATCGCGCAGCGGGTTACAAGGTCGCATGAAAAATACGACGAATGGTGCCGCGCTTGCAAAAGTCTGACCGGCTTGTATCTAGCCTTTAGCGTCATGGCAGACAGCAGCGACTTGGAGCGGCACGTGGTAGAGCGGAGTCTGATCAAGGCGTATGCGCCCGAATGTAACGAAATACACAATCCTTCAGGTTTCTGATTTTGCGTGGTCGGCAAATTTGAAGAGAGGTTTTTCTCCATGACTGAGGCACAAACCAAGTTGATGCACGATGCGGCGAGCAATCTTGGCAAGGCATTAGGCGCGAACATCTACGCCAGTTGGGAGTTGCAGTCGCCCTTTTTCGACTATGAAGCGTGGAAGCGTGCGAACGACGAATCAAACAAGTACGGCCTGACTGCCTTCCTCCAAGGCGGTTTACTGTTTCTTAGCGACGCATTTCAGCCGCCCCGACGAAGCAATAGGCGACAAACCACGCGTCGCCGCCGATAACGCGCCTACCGCATCACCGCCGACGTGATGCCTTCGCGCCCCAGCCCATAGGAGGTTCGGTGTGGACCCCATCACGAGATTTCAACTCCAGGTGCTCCGTTCGTGGAAAGTTGAAGAGCTTAGAGCAAAGAAGAAAGTTAAGCACTACCAAGCGCTTATCGAACAATCGAAACGGCTAAATGCCGGACAAGACCGCGAACTAAAATATTCTCTCGAAAGTGCGCAAGGCGAGGTCAAGCTTTACAGGAGACTGATCGCAAGTGCGCTAAAGAAAGCCAGAAACGCTGGAAGACCAAAGAAAACGCTATGAGCGAAGAGCGGTGCGTATGCGGTCTGCCGCGCCGTAGGCCACAGCTGCTCGGATGTCCTCTGTTGTGAGATGCGGATAATCCTGCAACAGATCAGCCTCGCCTGCGCCCTCGGCGAATTTGCGCAAGATTAGCTCTACCGTGATTCGCGTACCGCGAATCACGGGTTTTCCCATCATGATCGCCGGGTTAATCTCGATGCGCTCGGTCGTCATCGAAGCCTCTTTCGGTCATCATATCGCCTCAGTCTCGGATGGACAATCATGGTCTTTCAGACTGTGCACTGGTCTCACGTAAAAGTGGCAAAAGGCCCCGGAACTTACGAATCGGGCTGAACGGCATATCAGCAGGTGGCGAACCCTCGAGAATTCGTCCATGAGTAATTTCGGGCGCGGGTGCCCACGCACACCCGAGTTCATTCAAGCCACGAACACAATTTGGGGGTGCCGCATTCCCTTTGCGTTTTTCTTTTCTGCAAAGGGTGCGCGAGATAACCTTCCTAGCCAGCACCTCTGCCATGAACCACGCGTAGCGCCGGTTTATCCCGCTTGAATCTGCGGTCTTGGCGCCGCGGGTCGCATTATCTATTACGCCACAGTACCATTGTCGAACACTGCTACCCACGCGAGCCTGTTGGGAGCAATCCAACTCCTAGCTCGTGAGGGCAAATTATGACACTCAAGAAACTACTGGCATCTTTTCTCTGTCTCGCTATCGGTATTCTGTTGCCGTGGTCCGCATTCGCCAGAAGCGAAGGCTACAAAGTCACGTACGACGGCGGTTCCGTTTCCGAAGTCAAAACCGGCGCGGGCCTCAAGCTCCGAATGGACGGCAATAACGTTGACTTCTTCAAAGGCGATGATGAGGTGCTCGTGGTTCCGGCGTCCGCCATCACTGAAATCAGCTACGGCCAAGACGTTCACCGTCGCGTGGGCGCGGCCATTGGACTCGCTGTCGTTTCCTTTGGAATAGGCGGATTGATGGCTCTTACTAAGTCCAAGAAACATTACATCGGTCTTACGTGGGCGGATGCCAATAGCAAGGGCGGCCTTGCCATACAGTGCGACAAGAACGACTATCGCGGCATTCTGACGGGTCTGGAAGGCGTGACAGGCAAAACGGCCGTGGACTCCGAGTCGATGACCGTCAAGAACTAGCGCTGGGCCCACGTGGCGGGTGGCATGTCCTCGAGGATACGCCACCCGCCGGTTACCTCGTGCGGTGTCCGCGGCCTGCGCTCTCAAGATCACTGCGCAAATTCATCGGCTTAAGATCGCCACCCGGCCCGCTAGGCGTGGGCCGCTTTTTCTCCCCGGTAGGCCGGTGCGAAAACTTCGGCCACAAAAGTCTCCAGCGTTGTGGGAGTGGTGTTCCTTGGGGAGCGTGGCTCGAGCGCCTTTAGGTGGCCCGAATTCTGCGCATCCGCCAACTCCAACAGCAGATCCGCCATATTCGAAGACATGCCCATCTGCACGAAACCGGGCTTCAACTGTGCCGCGGGCATCTGCTTATACGTCAGGTCGGGCTTGCCGATCGCGGCGCCGATTATTTTGGCGGCTTCCGTGTTCGTCACGTCGCGAGCCCCTTGCAGTTCGCGCGTGCTCTTCCCTTGAAAATCGAGCTTCAACAGGGCGTCGGCGGCTGCGTCGCCGATATCGCGCGCTGCGATCATGGGTACCGGCAGATCGCCTCTGACAGCGCCGGCCATTGTCCCGAAGGCCTTGATCACGCCAACCTGGGACAGAAGGTTTTCCATGAAGCCGCTGGGTCGCAGGTAGAGGGCGTTCAATCCGGGAATCGCGCCAACCCTCTTTTCAAAATTGTACAGCCCGACCACCGGGCCTGTCTTGTCCGGCCTGTCCGCGCCGACACTGCTCAGCACGACGGCGTATTTTATTCCGCTCTTCTCAATCGCGGCGGCCAAGGCGTCGCCCGCCCGCTGATAGTGTGCCAGCACATCCGGGGCGCTCATGTCCGGCGGTATCATCACGTACACTCCCTTTGCACCGGAAAGAGCCTTCGTGAGCGCCCCTGTGTCGGTGATGTCCGCAACGAAAGCTTCTGCGCCCTTCTTTACGAATGGTTCCAGCCGTTTTGCGCTGCGGCCTACAACACGCACCTGTTCCCCTTGTGCGAGCAACTTTTCCGCTACTTTGCTTCCGGTGTTTCCTGTCGCGCCAGTGATGACGTACATAGGTTCCTCCCTATCCTTATCGAATTGTGAGGGCTGTGATTTAAGTAGATGCCGGCCGCCCTCGGAGGGTTCACCAAATCTTACTCAGCGGGATCCGGACACTCGATGGAAGCACCTTGACTCAGATGCATTCAAGCCAGGGACGAAATTTGAAGGTGCCGCATTCCCTTTGCGTTTTCCATTTCTGCAAAGGGCGCGCGAGGTAACCGCGAGCCTTCGCGCGGTCTCTTGCGTCGGCCCGCGAGGGCACAGGTGGAAGCGTGGGCCTTCAGGCCCTCGAAAAGGCGCTTGTTCTATGGCGGCTTTTAGCCGCGGGCTCTGTTTCTCATTTCTACTTATTGCTCACCAACGATCCGAGGTCGACACCCAACTAGAAAGAATGGTCTTATCAAACGGCGGGCGGGTGGCGTACCCTCGACAATTTGCGCACGGATCAATTTCGAGCACACACACCCGAGTTCATTCAAGCCAAGAACACAATTTGAGGGTGCCGCATCCCTTTGCGTTTTTCTTTTCTGCAAAGGGTGCGCGAGGTAACCTTTGTTCAATAGCCTGCTCTTCGTGGGACTAAATCAGTGCGACCTCGCGGTCGAAATTGGGCTTTTTCTCCGCATGGAGCTTGAGGGCAACCCCGCAGACCGCCGCGACGCGCTCCAGCATCGTGAGCGAATGGCCGGTATATTCGGCGTCCTCCAGGCGGGCAATCACAGACTGCGTAGTGCCAACCTTCTTGGCGAGTTCCGCCTGAGTCAACCCCGCATCCTCCCGCATCTCGCGGACCAATAGAGCCAAGTCAACCTGCTGCAGCGCGCGCGCGAAGCCCTTACGGTAGGTGGCGCTCTTGCGAGCACGCTGTTCGACAATTTCAGTGTGTTTGTCGCGCTTGACAGTTTGTTTCATTGGCCCAACTCCTTCAGGATAGCTTCCCGTTCTTTCTGCGATCCGGTGTAACGGTTTCGGTACTTCATCCACAGCTCTTTTAGCTGCTCTGCCCTTGCAATCTCGGCCGGCGGGGTCTGTTCTGTCTTCTTCTGAAACCCTGAAGTAATCACGATCAGCATTCCCGGTCGATAGAAGAACAGTACACGAAAAATCCGGTCGAATTGCTTGACCCTTAGCTCAAATATGTCGCCGGTGAGCTTCTTAACGAACTTCCCTTGCATCCGGTTGCCGTAGATGCGCAGCCGCTCGATAAATGCGTCTATGCGGGCAGCTGCCTTATCGTCCAGCGAATCCACGAAATCTCGGGCCGGCGCCCTCCCGTTCGGCAGCTCCACGTACTCAATCGTGAATTCGCCATTCACGCCGCCGTCAATCCTCCCGCGCATGGATTATCGCATTTTTGCTATGTCGGGTCAACGCAAACAATACGTGCTCGCAGCCGCCGGCGCCACCTTCGTCGCCTTCGCTCTGCCGTGAGGCGGATCGACCCGCCGCTTAGCCGTGACCACCCGCAGATTGTCTGTCAGCCCGGGCCTAATCCTGTACCCGAGGCCAGCCAGTAGAATTCCGCTCCGCAATCTGTTAATATAGTGAAAGTGGCGAAAGCCGCCACCCTCTAGGCGAGGGACGAAACGGTTTTTGAAAATTTGATCTCGGCAGTTTCCAGCCACTCGCCACTGCTCTTCGAAACATACGCGAGAGCGTCAATCGTGCCCCCCCGAAAGCGTATGTTGCACAAAAATCGAGACATCCGGGAAAAAGACCCCGCAAAAACGCGCCCAAATCGACCATTTAACGACCTATAAGCGTTTTTAAGGCGCCATTTTCCGCCGTTCTCGCCCATGAAATCCTCCGGCGGGTGGTGCGCCCTTGAGTCACGAATCACGGTCTCTGATCGCTACTCGCCAATCACGGCATTTATTTTTCCTGGCTGGCGCCTGCCGCTCGGCTCAGCTCCTGCATTTTCTTTTCGTCGAGCTTCAATCCAGCCGCGGCGATGTTTTCTTCGAGGTGCTTCACCTTCGAAGTTCCCGGGATCGGCAGCGTAATCGGAGAGCGCAGCGTCACATCGTGAGGACGACGCGAAATTGGGCTTTGCCGCTCATCATGCGGGCGTAAGCCTCGGTGGCTTTCGCGAGCGGATACTTTTCGATCATCGGACGCACGCCGGTCATTTCCGCGAAGCGCAGCGTGTCTTCCGAATCGGTGGGAGTTCCGGAGGGCCAGCCCTGCACTTCCCTGCGCGGCAAGATCAGTTGAAGCGGCGTGACCTCGATGGGATCCACCGTGGCCCCAACAACCATCAGCGTGCCGTTGTTTCCCAGGCCGTCGATCAGCGCCGACATCGACTTCGAGTTCGGCGCCGTCGCCAGGATCACGCGCGCGCCGCCGAGCTTCTGCAGTTCCGCGGCAGGGTCGGTAGCGGCGCTATCGATGTAATAGTGCGCCCCGAGCTTTTTCGCGAGCGCGCCATTCTCGGGCCCGCGCCCGATGGCTGCCACTGCGATAGCCGAATTTCTGCGCGAACTGGATTCCCAAGTGGCCCAGTCCTCCGATTCCCTGCACCGCGACGAGATCGCTCGGCAGCGCTCCGGCTATGCCGCAGTGAATTGAAGGTGGTAACCCCGGCGCACAGAAGCGGCGCGGCTTCCGCGGCGTCGAGCGATTCCGGCATCGACGCGACCGCCTCCCACGGCGCGACCATGTATTCCTGATAGCCGCCGTCGTAGCTGATCCCGCAGATTTTCAAGTTGGCGCAGTTGCCGAAATCGCCGCGACGGCACGCAGGACACGTGAAATCCTGCCCGCCGTGCCAGCCGACGCCGACGCGCTGGCCTTTTTTCCACGACGTGACGCCTTGGCCAACGTCGTCGATCACGCCGGCGATTTCGTGCCCCGGGACGCGCGGATAGGTGAGGCCCGGCCAACCGCCTTCCTTGGTGACTACGTCGCTGTGGCACACGCCGCAGGCCTGCACTTTGATCCTCACCTGCCCGGGCCCGGGCTGCGGAATGTCGCGCTCCACGATCTCGAAGTCGCCTCCGGCCTTGGGCACCTGCACCGCCTTCATTTTCGGCATCGTCTCTCTCCCTTGCTGCTGTTCCTTCGCTTCCTTCGCCCTTGGATGCACCAGCCGCACCTGAAGCTTCACTCCTTCTTTGGGCGTTCGCATCATACGTCTGGGAGGATATGATGTGTTCGCCATTCATTTACGCGAGATGACTCACCGATGAAATTTGGCGACGCAAACGACTTCGCCGCTCGCATCCGACAGGCGATGGGCCGCGAGCCCGCCGACGTGGCGATCAAAGGCGTCACGATTCTGGACGTGGTCACCGGCGAACTCACGCAGTCCGATATCGCCATCACGGACCAGACAATCACCGGCACGCTCGCGGAATACGACGGGCGCGCGCTGATCGACGGCAAGGGCCTCACCGCCGTCCCCGGATTTATCGACACGCACGTGCACGTGGAAAGCTCGATGATTACGCCGATGGAGTTCGACCGCTGCGTGCTGCCGCGCGGCACCACCACCGCCATCTGCGACCCGCATGAGATCGCCAACGTGCTGGGCGAACCCGCGCTCGCCTATTTTCAGAAATGCGCCGAAAACACGCTGATGGACCTGATGATCCAGCTCTCCGCATGCGTGCCCGCTTCGCCTCTCGAAACTTCCGGCGCGACTCTCGGCGCCGCGAGCCTGAAGAAATTCGCGGACCATCCGAAAACGATCGGCCTCGCGGAATTCATGGATGTCGGCGGCGTGCTGGCGCTGAATCCGCAGACGATCGAGAAACTTGTCGCGTTCCAGGGCGAACACATCGACGGCCACCTGCCGGGAATTCGCGGCTACGCGCTCAACGCGATGGCCGCGTGTGGCATTCGCAATTGCCACGAGTCCACCGACCTCGCACAGGCCGAGGAAAAGCTGCGCAAGGGCGTGCAGGTTTTCATCCGCGAAGGAACGATCTGCAAGGACCTGAAAACGCTGGTGAGCCTCGTGACGACGCGGCTTTCACCTTTTCTCGGATTCTGCACCGACGACCGCAACCCACTCGAAATTGCCCGCGAGGGGCACATCGACCATCTCATTCGCACCGCGATTCGCCTGGGCGCCGACCCGCGTGACGTCTACCGCGTGGCGAGCTGGTCCGCAGCGCAGGGCTTCGGCCTGCACAAAAACGCGCCGAAGTGGCAGGCGCGCGGATTGATCGCGCCGGGATACAAGGCGGATATCGTCCTGCTGAGCGATCTTGCGACCTGCAAAATTCACAGCGTCATCAAGAATGGTTGCACGGTGACGCCGGAGCTTTTCGACCGGCGCGCGCGCATCGAGCCGGTCGGATACAACAGCGTAAAGAACCGGCCCGTATCGGCGGCTGACTTCGTGATTCATGCGACGGCTGATGATCACGATGGCGACCAGGATGTGATTGGCATCATCCCCGGCCAGCTGGTGACGAAACATCTGCACTTTCGCCTGCCGCAAAACGGCGACGGCGAATTGCAGCGCGATTTCGAAAACGACGTCTTGAAGCTAGCCGTCGTGGAACGCCACGGGAAGAACGGACACATCGCGGTAGGTTTCGTGAAGGGCTTCGGATTTCGCGAAGGCGCGATCGCCAGCTCGGTGGGACACGACAGTCACAACATCAGCGTGGTCAGCGCGACGGACGAAGACATGGCTGTTGCCGTCAACAGGATTCGCGAAAATCAGGGCGGCTACGTGATTGCGAGACGAGGGAAAATTCTCGGAGAAATCGCGCTGCCTATCGCGGGGGTGATGTCCGACCGGTCTTTCGAGGATGTCTCCAAGGACCTGCAAGGCTTGCGAGAGGCCGCGGGCCAGATCGGATCGTCGATCGAAGACCCCACGATGGTGCTTGCGTTTCTTTCGCTCTGCGTGATTCCCGCGCTGAAGCTCACCGATTTCGGATTGGTTCGCTTCGCTCCGCCACAGGACGAAGGCCCCGTCTTGATTCACGATCAGCGCGCCCTGCACCGTCATCCCGCGTAGATCCCTTGCATGACTATTGGCCGGCGGAGTACATCGTGCGCGAGTCCGAGTCCGGCGTCGAATTCCACCTAAAACGGGAACGCCTTGCGGATCGGCCGCAAGGCGCTCGCAAACCGGAATACCTGATCTAGCGGGATCTGAGTCTAGAAGCTGTCTGGCTCTGTTGAGATCCTCCCTGTTGAGATCACCGAAGGCGAAAAGCAGATCCCTCACCCCGCCAAAAGCGCGGGGATTCGGGATGACATTCGCACAGATGTGTCGTTCAGGACAGGATGTCAACAGAGCCAAGCTGTCTCATAAATGTTCGCGGCGGAAGCGAGGAGTGTCTTCAGGGGCTAAAGCCCAGTTTTTCTTCGCCGTGAATGTCGGAGCCCTTCACTTCGTTCAGGGTAGACTGAAGCTCCGACCCCCTAAGAGGCATTTATGAGATGCCTTCTAGGGTTCTTGCGCAAACTCCTGTGTGATATAGAGCGTGCCGTCGGGCCCGCGCGCGATCCCGATCCCAATGTGCGTGTACGATGTATTCAGGATGTTTCCGCGGTGGTTCTGCCGGAACTTCGGCTCATCCATGAAGATCGCCTCCGCTTCGGCGACGTCGCGGCACTTGGCGATGTTCTCTCCGGTCGAGCGCCACTGAATTCCGGCGCGCGTCACGCGATTGGATGGCTGGCTGCCATCCGTCCCCTCATGACCGAAGAAACCCTCGCGGGCCATCTCTTCCGAGTGGAGCCGCGCGACCTCGGCAAGCCTGCCGTCCCACTGCAGCGGCCGGGCGCGCCCTCTGGTTTCCTGCACCGTTGAGACGTCAGTGCGGTCATGGTTCACCAGGTCCAGCATCTGTACCTCGAGCTGATCGGTCCGCGGGCGATAGTTCGCCACCGGCATGATTTGCTGAGCGCAGAGCGCAGTTCCGAGCGCCCCGGCGCCGAGCAAAAGAACCAGCAAAATCGCCGGGCGTGGCGCCAGGAGCCTTGAAACAAACGGGATAGCATGTCGGGTCGGAGCAGTCATGTGCAGTTCTCCTACTCCGACAGGCTACCTTTAGGCTTTGGGGGAAGACACTGGTCCGAAGGACAGATTCGGGAGGGGTACGAACGGACAAGTGGAATGTAGCCTTTAGGCTATTGCCTAGGCTATGGCCAGAGGAATGGCCTTCTTCCACTTTCCCTGGGACTTCAGGATCAGCTCCACGACCTCGCGGATGGCGCCATGGCCGCCCGCGACCGTGGTGACGTAGTGCGCGGCGCGCTGCACTTCGACGACCGCATCGCCGACCGCAACCGCCAAACCGACGCGCTCGAGCAGCGGCAAGTCGGGCAAATCGTCGCCCACGTACGCAACTTCCTCGTCGGTGACGCCGGCGCGGACCAGAATCGCCTTGTAGGCTTCGAGCTTCTTCGGCTGCCCCTGGACCACGAACTCCATCGAGGCTTCGCGAGCGCGGCGAGCGTTCGCCGGGGAATCGCGCCCCGTGATGAAGCCAGTGCGAAGCCCCATGATGCTCGCCAGCTTGATGCCGGCGCCATCGTGTGCGTTGAAAATTTTCATTTCGGCCACGCTGCCGTCGGGAAACGACTGCAGGCACACGTAACCCGGCGTCATCGTGCCGTCGACGTCCATCAGCAGGACGCGGATCTTGCGCGCGCGCCGCATCACGTTTGCCGGAAATTTGATTTCGCGAATCGTCATTTTTCTTCTCGGGCCGCCTTTTTCTTCAGGAATCAACATACCGAAACAAGGTCATAAAGCCAAAATCCATGTGAAGCTGGTTGTGGCAATGAAACAGCGTCAAACCCGGATCGTCCGCAACGAAATCGACCTCGACCTGGTTTCGCCTCGGTACCATCACCACATCCTTCACCACGCCCGCCGTGCTTTTGCCGGCATACCTGGTGAGCTCAAACGAATGGCGATGCAAGTGGACCGGATGATCGTCGTCGCTCTGATTATCGAAACGCAGCCGGTATTTCCTGTTTGCCCGCAGAAGAATGGGATCCGTCTTCGGAAATTCCTTTCCGTTGATCGTCCAATGATCCACCCAATTATTCCCCGCGAACTTGGGCCGAAAGACCATTGGAATAATCTCATCCGGTTCCGCCGCGGTTCCTGAAGTTCCAAACATGGTGTAATCCCAGGCAGCATTGCCCGGCGCTATCCATTGGGGCGAGCCGCTGCGGTTCTCGTATTCAACGACGATGCCCAACCCTTTGCTTCGCATCTGGTCGTCGACTTCGCCCAGCACCCATATTCCCGGCGAGTTCATGGTGGCGATCACATCGACTCGCTCAGCGGCTCCCAGCGTGAGAGATTCCACCGCGCGCGGCGCCGGCACCGGATTGCCATCGAGGCTGACCACGGTAAGCTGATGCCCGCCGAGCGCGATCCGGTGCATCATCGTGGCGCTGGCGTTCAGGATGCGGAACAGCACTCGCTGCCCTTGGCGAACGCGAATCGGCTCTCCGTAACCCAGCGCGCGGTCGTTGACCGAGAAATGCTGGTAGACGGCTTCGAGCGATCCATCTCCGCCCATGCTGCTCAGATAGGGATCCCATCCGTGCAGGCAGAGGAGATGCTCGGCATCGTATGCGCCGGGTTCGTTCCGGGGCTCGATATAGACCATCCCGAACTGGCCCGTGTACGTGCTCCGCTTCAGATTTCGTCCCGCGTAAACGTGGGAGTGGTACCAGCGCGTGCCCGACGGCCGAGGCACGAATGTGTACCGCTGGCTGGTATGCGGCTGGATGAACGGTGTGCCCTCTTCCATGGCCCCGTCGATCTCCGATGGGAGGAAAAACCCATGCCAGTGGACCAATTCCGGATCTTTCGTGTCGTTGAACACATCGACGATCACGCGCTGGCCCTCGCGAAAGCGCAGAAAGGGACCGGGCGCGGAACCGTTGTATCCGATTGTCTTGATGATTTTTCCCGGAGCGATTTCAACTTCGACAGGCGAGATGTGCAGCGTCACGTCGGCTTTTGGACTGCTTGCGGGAACCTGAGCTGCCAGACTTGACGCGAGAGGAACGCTGATTCCCGCTCCCAGCAGCTCCAGGAAATCCCTGCGACGCATCGCTTTCGATCCTTAGAAGAGCTGCAGAGTCCAGAGGTCGTGGATGTGGACCACGCCTTCGAGGCGCCCGTCGCATCGACCACCAGCACGGACGTGATTTTCTTTTCTTCCATCACGCGCAGCGCGGCGGCGGCAAGCTCCGAGCGCGGGAGCGTGACCGGATTTTTCGTCATGCAATCGGCCGCTTTCAGGCCGAGGACGTTTTCCTTGCGCTTCTGCATCACGCGGCGGAGATCGCCATCGGTGATGATGCCGAGCAACCGTCCGTTGGCATCGGTGACGGCCGCCATGCCGAGACCCTTCCGGCTCATTTCGTAGATCACGTCGGGCATTTTCGCCGCTGCGTTCGACGCGCGGCAGATCGTCGCCCGCGTGCATCAACGCCTCGATGCGGCGGAGCTTGTTGCCGAGCCGCCCGCGCGGATGGAGCGCGGCGAAATCATCCTGCTGAAATCCGCGGCGCTCGAGCAGCGCGATCGCGAGCGCATCGCCCATGGCCAGCGCGGCCGCTGTCGAGGCGGTAGGCGCGAGATTCAACGAGCACGCCTCTTCCTTCACGGCGATGTCGAGCACGATGTCGCTCGCGGTGGCGAGCGTCGAGCGCGGGTGCGCGGTCAGCGTGATCAGCGGCACGCCCAGGCGCTTCGCGGCCTCGCTCAGCTCGATCAGCTCTTCTGTTTCGCCGCTCGATGAGATCGCGAGGAGCACGTCGCCTGCCGTCACCATGCCGAGGTCGCCGTGCAGCGCTTCGGCCGCGTGGAGGAAAATCGACGGGGTGCCGGTGCTCGAAAATGTCGCTGCGACTTTGCGGCCGATCAGGCCCGATTTGCCGAGCCCGGTGACGACCGCGCGCCCTTTGCACGCGTGTAGAAGTGCGACGGCTTTTTCAAAACGCGCATCGAGACGCTCGATTAGCCCCTCGATCGCCGCTGCCTCGATCTGCAGGACGCGCTTCGCCGTCTCGATAGCGCGATTTCGCTTTTGGCATGCCGGCGACGCGGGCTTTCACCACGGTCGGTTTCGGCGTCATCGAGGCACATCCCATTCGCGAGCGAGAGCCGCGAGCTGCGTGATTTTTTCGAGCAGGGGCCGAAGCTGGCCGAGCGGCAGCGCATTGGTGCCATCCGAGAGCGCCTTCGCGGGATTTTCGTGCACTTCGAGAAAAATTCCGTCGACGCCCAGGGCCGCCCCCGCGCGCGCGAGCGGCTCGATGAACTCGGGCTGGCCGCCGCTTGACTTCCCTTCTCCGCCGGGCAGCTGCACCGCATGCGTCACATCGAAGACCACCGGATAGCCGAGCTTGCGCATGATCGGAAACGAGCGCATGTCGACGACAAGATTCTGGTAGCCGAAAGAGGCGCCGCGCTCGGTGAGGATGATTTTTTCGTTGCCCGTGCCGGCCACTTTTTCGGCGGCGTTGCCGATGTCCCACGGCGAGAGGAATTGGCCCTTCTTGATGTTGACGACGCGGCCGGAGCGCCCCGCCGCAACCAGCAGATCGGTTTGGCGCGAAAGGAATGCCGGAATCTGCAGCACGTCGCAAACTTCCGCCGCCGGCGCGACATGCGCCACATCGTGCACGTCCGTGAGGATCGGCAGGCCCGTGCGCTTCTTGATTTGCGCGAGGATCCGCAAGCCTTCCTGCAGCCCCGGGCCGCGATAAGAGGCGACCGAGGAGCGATTCGCCTTGTCGTAGGAAGCCTTGAAAATCAGCGGGATGCCGAGCTCGGATGCGACGCCGCACAACCGCTCGGCCATCATTAGGGCGTGCGCTTCGCTCTCGATTACGCACGGCCCCGCGATCAGGAAGAGCGGCGAGCCTCCTCCAATTGCGAATTTGCCGACCTCGAAGCTGCGCGATGGTTGCATGCGATGCTCAAGCCTATGCGGCTTCCGACCGGTTTTCAACTTTGAATTGGCCTCCGTGTAGCCATGCCGCGTGCGATAATGCGCGCGTCTTCCGATGGGGGGAACATCGATGAGCGAGACATCGCCTAAGGATATGATCGAGGCTGCGGATATCAGCGCGGTGACGCAGCTGATCCTGCGCGAGCGCGAGAGCCGCGACTTTGCCCGCTGGGAAACGATGCGCGAGTGCTTCTGGCCGATTCGCTGGTGCGGGTGAGCTGGTTTCGCGGCAACGGGCCGGATTTTGTGACAGGCTCGATCGATATGGCGCGCCGCGGCATTCCGGCGAAGCATCGGCTGGCGCCGATCCTCGTGCGGCTCGCGGGCGACCGCGCCCTCGCGACTCTGCACGGCATCATCGACCTCCCCGTGACAATCGAAAAGCGTTAGCGCGACGCTCTCAACGCATTCCCGTTTTCTCTACCGCGCCGAGAAGCGCGAAGGGTGCTGGGGCCTGATGGGCTTCGACGCAATCTACATGCGTGACGAGCTGATACCCGACCTGCCGGGTCAAATGCATCTCGATCGATCCCGACGAAGTAAAAGACTTCCGAAAATCATACCGGCTGCTTTCCTACTATCTTCAGACCCAAGGATATAAGATCGATTCGGCCTGGCCGGAGAAGATCGGCCTGAAACAGTCGAGATGCTGAATCAGGAACTGTTTACATGGGCCGGTATTCAGCAACCTAAGTAATTAGTTTAAAAGGTCTTAGAGATGAGCGGAGAGGCGATGGGCCTGCCCGGGCGAAGAAATAGCGAAGATTGGTGTGGCCAATAGGTGCGGAATGTGGTACTATGAAATACAGGAAATACCTTAGAACGAACGGAGAAACTTTTCGGTACGATACGGCATCGGATAACTATCATGGCTAAAGATAAAACGATGGGTACAGGCAATCGTAAGGGATCGGGACGGTTAGTTCCTACGCGTCCGACCGGGGTTGAATACCGGGTTCAGTACGGCATCCACATCGTCGATGCGGGCAATCAGCATGGTCGTGGTCAGCGCCCGACGAAGTGGGAGAAGTGTTCCGTGCGCCCGGCAAATGCCAGCCGCATCCCGCAGGGGGATTATTTCCTCCATGCGGACGAAGGCGGCGTGTTCCAGGTGAAGTTCACCGGGAACGAATGGCAGTACCTCGCGGCAGCGTAAGACCGATCGTTTCGTCTCAACGAGCGTAATTCAAAAGGCGCGGGGCCTCGGCGAGATATTTCCGGGGCCGCGCTTTTTTTTACCATAGCTTCCCTCTCGCCTGGTTCTCCGACAATTCTCGTAGCGCTGGCCTCTGGCCGGCGTTCCTCTTGAGGCGCGGGAAGAGCCGGCGAGATGCCGCGCTACCAAATCGCCGCTATTCGAAAAAACTAGTCGGCGGATGCAGCGCCGGCGTGGGGCTCGGAGGCGCGTGTTTCAGCGGGCATATGCGGTTTGGACTGCGCGTCTGCGGCATGCCCGAGGCGCTGGCGGCGGTTCTCCAGGCTCGCGTGGACGAACGCCGCGAAAAGCGGGTGCGGCGCGAGGGGCTTCGACTTGAATTCGGGATGGAACTGGCAGCCGACGAACCACGGATGGTCGGGAACCTCGATGATCTCGACGTACGTGCCGTCGGGCGTGCGGCCGGTGATGCGGAAGCCGGCGTCGGTGAGCGTCTTTTCGTACTCGCAATTGAATTCGTAGCGGTGGCGATGGCGCTCGGAGATTTCCGTCGTGCCGTAGGCCTTCGCCGCGAACGAATCGGGATCGAGCTTGCACGGCCACGCGCCGAGGCGCATGGTGCCGCCCATTTCATCCACGCCGAGCAGCTCGCGAAGTTTGTAGATCACGCGATTGGGCGTGGAGGGATCGAATTCCGTGCTATCCGCGCGGTCGAGCCGCGAAACCTGCCGCGCATATTCGATCGTGGCGCACTGCATGCCGAGGCAAATGCCGAAGAACGGAACCTTGTGCTCGCGCGCATAGGTGATTGCGTGAACCATGCCCTGAATGCCGCGCTTGCCGAAGCCGCCGGGAACCAGAATGCCGTCCACGTGCCGCAGCACGCGCTCGGCAGTGGCGGCGAATCGATATCCTCGGCTTCGATCCACTCGATCGACGACATGCTGGCGGCTCGCCAAGCCCGCCGTGAACCAGCGCTTCGCGCAAACTCTTATACGCGTCTTCGAGCTGCACGTACTTCCCGACCACGCCGATCCGCACTTCGCCCTGCGGATGCTCGAGTGTTTCAAGCATCGCCAGCCACCGGCTCAAGTCGCGCGGCGGCGCTTCGAGATGCAGCAGGCGCAGAATCTGCTCGTCGAGACCTTCGGAAGCGAGCGTCATCGGCACTTCGTAGATGTTGCCCACGTCCGGCGCGGAAATCACGCAGGATTCCGCAATGTTGCAGAAAAGCGCGATCTTGGCTTTGAGGTCAGCGCCCAACTGGCGGTCGCTGCGGCAAATCAGAATGTCCGGCTGGATTCCGATGCTGAGCATTTCCTTCACGCTGTGCTGCGTGGGCTTGGTCTTCAGCTCGCCGGCGGTGGCGATGAAGGGCACGAGCGTGAGGTGCGCGAAAACGACGTTCTCGGCGCCCAATTCGAGGCGCATCTGCCGGATGGCTTCCATGAACGGCAGCGATTCGATGTCGCCAACCGTGCCGCCGATTTCGACGATCACCACGTCGCACGTCGTCGGCCGACCTTGCGGAACGCGGCCTTGATTTCGTCGGTGACGTGCGGGATCACCTGGACGGTCTTGCCGAGGTAATCGCCGCGGCGCTCTTTGGCGATGATCGACTCGTAGATGCGGCCGGTGGTCCAGTTATGATCGCGCGTGAGATGCGCGGAGGTAAAACGCTCGTAATGGCCGAGGTCGAGATCGGTTTCCGCGCCGTCGTCCGTGACAAACACTTCGCCGTGCTGATAGGGCGACATTGTCCCGGGATCGACGTTCAGGTAGGGATCGCACTTCTGGAGGGTGACCTTCAGGCCGCGGCTTTCGAGCAAGCATCCAATCGACGCCGCCGCTACGCCTTTTCCAAGAGAGGAAACTACGCCGCCCGTCACAAAGATGTACTTCGGGCCGGTCCGCAAGTGCTCGATTTCCTCCGGAGGAGTCGGCGTACGACATATTATCTGCGGAAAGCGCGCGCCTGTCAAATCACGATTTGCGCGTCACAGATCGCAGGGCCCAGCGAATCCTGAGCGCGCTGCGCGGGGGCGGGACTCCAGACGCGCCCCCACGCTCGACACCTTCGCTATTCCTTCTTCTTTGCGGGCGGCGCGGCCGCCTTCGGGGCCATCATGTGCTTCGGCGCCCAGAAGTCCGGATCGGATTTGACCCAATCCTCCGGCGCGTAGCTCATTTCGGGGCTGAACCGAACCAGGGTTGTGTTGGCGGATGCAATCGCCGCTTCCTCCAATTCCGCCCACTTCTTTTGTCCATCCGAACCGAGCGCGTCGTCGAGCGCTTTTCCGGCGCCCATCGCGGTGTCCAGATCGGCAAGCGATTTCCGCGGCGTGAAAATATAGAGCGTCCCATCCGGGGCGCCGTAACGCGCCTCGAAGAAGATGTCGTACTCGTCGATATTGGCCTTCGCTGCGGCCGATTGGTACAGCGCCACGAGATCTTCCCAGTCCTTGTCGTGCCCCGGACGCAGATGAATCGTCTCGATTTCGAAGTAGCGCATCTCGGCGATGTTCATGTCGGGTTTGTAGCTCCACTTCTCGTTGTACGTGGCTACGACCTGGGTTCCATCCGATATGTAGTCGGCGTCTTTTTCGAAAAGGGGCCCGGTCAACGCCTGCACTTTGGTTGGTTATCGTATTCGCTGGACTTTTGCCAATCAGCGTAGGAATCGTAACCGATAAGGAACCACGCCTCGCTCGGCCCGCTCATGGTGGTCACCGCCAGGTAGTGATCGGGCGACTTGGCGGCTGCGGCGGCCCTTGCGAAAGCGGCTTCATTCTTCGCGTGTCCCGCATCCTTGCCGAATTTCACCATCTCGCGAGCGATCAGCAGCACTTTCGGTATGGGACTATTTTGATCTTGCGCGCGCAGCATTGCCGCACCGCCCGCGAGCCACACGACAGCCATTGCAGCAATCAGAATCTTCCTCATGCACGTCTCCTTTTTGTGGCCGGCTCCGGAGTCGTAGCCTGCGACGCCAGAACGATCCGGCCTATATGCTTGGGTTGTTCTTAATGGGTTTCGAAGGGGACCAGGCCGCGAATTAGGTGTGATCCGGCCGGCGGCTACTATACACCCATAGCCGGACAAAAGGGTTTGATATGCGGCCGCAGAGCCTGGCGGCATACTGGTCACCCGCGCGCTAACCCTCTGGAAATCGCCGATGGCGCGATGCTATGATCGAATCTCGTCGTAGGTATTTCCCGACTGATCGGCGCGGTCGCCAAGTGGTAAGGCAAAGGTCTGCAAAACCTTTATCGGCGGTTCGATTCCGCCCCGCGCCTCCAACCCAGCCAACAAAGAGAGATCCTTCGCTTCGCTCAGGATGACGGCGAGAAGCAGGGGCGCCACACGCTATCCATGCAGCCACGGCAATTGCCCTTTGTGCGCGAGCGCCAGCAAGTCCATCGTGGACGCGACCGCGCAGTGGACGCACACGCCGCCCCAAATCGATTTCGTCTTCCATGCCAGCCAGCCCAGGACGAATCCGGCGACCACCGCGCCCGCCGCCTCCGGCCACGGCTTCGTAAAATGAATCATCAGGTACGGCATCACGCTCACGGGCACCGCCAAGGCCCCGATGAACCGCGAGAGTCCTCCCACCAGGAAACCGCGAAAGAAAAATTCCAGCGCGATGAACTGACCGGCGTACAACGCCTCCCAGCTGAGCAAATCGAACCACGATCGCCCCGCCTGCGGATACATCGGATAAAACGTATAAAACTCCGGCGTAAGCGACACCAGCCAGATCACCGGCAGCACCGCGCCGTATAGCCCGACGTAAATCCAGAAATGCTTTCGGAATCCCTCGAACCCAAGATTGCAGTCGCGCAGCCGCTTGCCAGGCATCGCGGCCATCACCATCGCGGGCAGCGCCAGATAGCTCGCGACGATCACCGCGACCCACCACGCCTTGTATCGCAGCACCCAATACGAATCGAATCCCCTCGGGCCCGCCGGAAACAGATGCAGGAATGTCTGCTCGCTTCCGACAAACTGCACCAGCCCCAGCGCCAGGCACGCCGTGACGCAGATCACGGCCACCTGCCAAAGATTCGCCACCGTCGCCGCGTCGATTCCTCCGAGAATCTTCGCAATCGGATGCTTCGAATCGCCCGCATTCGTCCGCGCGCCGAGGCCAACCCCCGCCACGGCGGTATCGCGCGCCGGCCGAATTCCCTGCCGCCGGTCGCGCCGCTTCCGGTTGCCGCGCGGCACATTTCTTCGAAGCTTCTCCCGAATCACCCGCTGCATCGGCTCACCGACTCGCTCGCGCATCTCTTTGCAGTGAATTGCGCAAAAATGAGAATGCGCGAGATTCTAGTCTGCCCACCGCTCTTTGGGAAGCTGTCTTGCATCTCCGCGCTGAGTGGAGCTTGACCGAGAATTGGCTCCAACGTATCGTCTCTGCGCTGCTAAAATCCAGATGCAATCGAAAACCTCGCGGAGACGCCCGAGATGAACTGCCTGAACTGCGGCACGGAGATGACCAACAACGAAGTGATCACCAAGAACGATCGCGTCTCCTACGACATGTGCGAAAAGTGCGGCAGCCTCTGGCTGGACAAGGGCGAGCTGGACAAGATGGCGTTCACCGTCGACGGCAGCATCGAGTATTGCGAGAGCGAAAAGGACGGCCTGCCCGAGGAGCAGCCGAAGAAATGCCCTCGCTGCGACGACTCGACATTGGCCAAGGTAAAGTTCCTCGAATCCGACGACATCTTTCTGCACTATTGCCGCAACTGCGGCGGCTTCTGGCTCGATGGCGGCGAGCTCAATCTGATCGATCAAACACTCAAGAGAATCATGCCCGTAAAGGGCAAGGGATTCTCCGACTTTGTGAACAATACGCACGTGCCCTACTGGTCCAAGCGCATCCAAAAGCCGAGCGACGCGACCGATTTCAGCGTCGAGGTCCTCCCCATCAAGGGGGCGGAGCTGAAACAAACGACCGGCGACAGTTGCCCAGCGTGCGGAAACGCGCTCGGCCTTTACACGGTTTTCTCGCTGGATTTCGAGGGCTGCCCGAAATGCAAAGGCGTCTGGCTGGTGGGCGACGAGCTGCGCAAACTGAAAAATCGCGAGGCCGACGGCTCGCTCCGCTGGCTCAACGCTGAAATCGAGAATATCGACAAAGCCAGCGCCATTGCCACCAAGCGCCATTGCGTGAAATGCGCGGGCGTCAATATGGTCTCTGTGATTTTCGGAAACTCCTCGGTCGTCATCGACTGGTGCCCGAACTGCCACGGAATCTGGCTCGACCGCGGCGAATTCGAAGCCATCACCGCCTATCTTAGAGACGAGCTGGGACACGCGCAGCCGAAAGAAATCGAAAAACAGGCGGCTGCGGACATGAAGCATGTCGTAGGAGGCGGCCCCGAGAGCCGCCTCGATGAACTCCGCGACGCCAAGGCCGCCATCTCGACTCTGATCAGCGCCACAATCTTCCAGCATCCGAAGCTCCTCGATTTCATGGCCAACGTATCGCGCTCCATCCCCATCTGAGGTGCGTGAACCTCGCCCGCACGACAGTAGCGGCAGTCGCTGTTCCACGGCCGCGATCCTGCGTGCAGAAAAGAGCCGGCGGGACGCCGGCGCTACGCAAGTGCAGCGGCTTGCCGCCGCTGTTTGCCGTCCGCGCTCGCCCGGCGTGCTGCAACCGCGAGCCACAGCCACTCAGCTTGCCGTGTCCTCCGAAGCTCGAAGGCGCAGGAGGGCGCTTTGCCTCCGCGCCCCCTCCTGCTAGAATTTCCGTTTCGCCATTCATCGAGGAAACTCGCAATGCTTATCGTCATGCAATCAAACGCGACCGAAGAACAGGTGCGCGCCGTGTGCCAGCGGATCGAATCGCTCGGGCTTCGCCCGCACCCGATTCCCGGCGCGGCGCGCACCGCGATCGGCATCACGGGCAATAGCGGCGAGGTGGATACCGGCGCGCTCGAATCGATGCCGGGCGTGGTCGAATGCATTCCGGTCAGCAAACCCTATAAGCTCGTCAGCCGCGACGTGAAGGCGGAAAACTCCGTGGTCCGCGTGCCCACCCCGTCTGGCGACGTCACCTTCGGCGGCCAGGCGGTCGCCATCGTCGGTGGCCCATGCGCCGTCGAGACGCGCGAGCAGGTCTTCACTATCGCCGAACGAATCCGCGCCGCAGGAGTGCGCCTTTTTCGCGGCGGCGCTTACAAGCCGCGCACGTCTCCCTACAGCTTTCAGGGACTCGGCGAAGACGGGCTGAAACTCCTCGCCGAAGTGCGCGAGAAATTCGGCATGGGCGTCGTGACGGAGGCTGTGGACAACGAATCGCTCGACCTCGTCGAGAAATACGCGGACGTGATCCAGATCGGCGCGCGCAACATGCAAAATTTCTCGCTCCTGAAACGCGCCGGCAAGGCGCGCAAGCCGGTCCTGCTGAAGCGCGGCATGTCCGCCACGCTCGACGAACTCCTCATGGCCGCGGAATACGTGATGTCGGAGGGTAACTACAACGTGATCCTGTGCGAGCGCGGCGTGCGCACCTTTTCCGACCACACGCGCAACACGCTCGACCTCAGCGTGATTCCCGCCGTCCAGCGGCTCAGCCATTTGCCGATCGTCGTAGACCCCTCGCACGGCACGGGACGCCGCAACAAAGTGCTCCCGCTCTCGCGCGCGGCGGTTGCAGTCGGCGCGGATGGAATCCTCGTCGAGGTCCATCACGACCCGGCCCACGCGCTCTCCGACGGCCCGCAATCCATACTTCCGGATGAATTCGACCGGCTCGTCGGCGAGGTACGCGCCATCGCCGCCGTCCTCGGCCGCACGCTCAACTAACATGTTTGTTCGATTACACGCCGCTGGTTTTGTAGGGGCGCTGCCGGCTGCCATGCAAAAGAAAAAGAAGCAGCAGATCCCTCGCGACGTCCCGCGCCCGCAAAAAACGCGGGAAAGAAAAGGCGCGCGGGACTTTGCTCGGGATGACAACTGCGCGGTGGGGCGGGAACGTGCACACGGGTTGCAAAGGCGGTCCGCATGAAAATCCGGCTCAACTATCGCCTCGTAATCCTGCTGGTGTTTCTCGCGGTTCTCGCCGTCCGCGAGGTCGCTCTCGAACTTCGCCCTTCGTTCCTGCGCCCGGGCCTGCATCTCTGCGCCTACGTGGACAACACCGCCGACGGCACCGTCACGGCCATCGATCTCGTGAAGCTCGCGCCCGTCGCGACGATCTCGGTCGGCGCCGACCCGACCGGCATCCGCGCGAATCCCACGCGCAAGGAAATCTGGGGGCTCAGCTCGGCGGGCGGCTACGCCTGGGTGCTCGACGTAACGACGAATCGCATCGTCGCGCGGATTCCGGTTGGCGCTGCACCCTACGCGCTCGATTTCTCGCCGGACGGCTCGCGCGCCTACGTCGCCGCATCCGGCGCCAACACCGTCGTGGCGATCGACTGCGCGTCGCGACGCATCGTCGCCCGCGGACACGCCGGCCGCCGCCCGTGGATCGCGCGCGTTTCGCCCGATGGCAAGCTCCTTCTGGTCTCGAACCGCGACGATGCCACGGTTTCTCTTCTCGATCCCGCCACGCTCGCGCCGCGCGGCGTGATTCCCGTTGCGCCCGATCCCGAGCAAATCGCCATCCTGCCCGACGGCTCGAAGGCTTTCCTCACTTCCGGCACCACCGATCAAATTTCGGTCGTCGATCTGAATCGCCGCGTGCTGCTGACGAATCTCGCGCTCGGCGGCACGCCCGACGATCTGATCCTCAAGCCCGATGGCGGCGAACTCTACATTCCATCGGCGGGCACGCATGGCCTCGTGGTGGTCGACACGCAAACCAACGAGGTCGGCGAATTCCTTCTCCTCGGCTCATCGCCCGCGGCCGCGGCCCTCACAGCGGATGCGCAAGTTCTCTTCGTTTCCGATTTTGCCGCCGGCCACGTCGTTCCCGTCTCGATTGCGGTGCGCCAGGTGGCTCATCCGATCTCCGTGGGACAAGGGCCGCAAACCTGCGAGCTGACGCCCGGCGGAGACATGCTTCTCGTCGTCGACACGCAGTCCGACGATCTCGGCGTAATCCGCGCGAACGAACCCACGCCCAGCCTGGTCACACTCGTGCCGACGGGCTCCCGCCCGCGCGACCTCGCCATCAAATTGTTCTAGCGCTGGTTTTGCGGCGTCGTGCAGAATTTGGCGTTAGTTCCGGGGCGAAGGCTGGGCGTAATACCCCTGGTAAGTGCGGGCGGCCAGCCCATGCTGTGCAAGCCGGATCTCGATTTGGTGGTATTCATCCGGCCGCTCGGCTGGCGCGGGATCGAACGAAATCTCGTAGTAGGGCACGGTATCGGCGAGGCATTCTTGCAAGGCCTTGGTGACCTCCTTGCTCGAGTTAAGTGCAAGACCGCCGCTCCGGATGGCGAGCACCTGCAGCCCCAGATTCCCGGCCTGTACCTGGCTCGGTTTGTCGACGCCTCTGAGAAACGCCTCGTAGTATGAGGAGCGCAACAGAGACTCGCCGGGGCCCAGCGGATCGATGCTGTAAAGCGTGACGCGACCCCGCAGCATCCGTGTCGAGAGATCGGCGAGATCCGAGAAGGTCCGCCGCTGCTGCTTCGAGTCGAGGTCGGTGTGCGGGCCGGAGAGAAACGGCCAGCCGGGAGAGATCCAAAGCACGATCTTGCGCCCCGTTTGGGGCGTCACCGTCGCAACGATCTGGCTCAGGGCCCGAAGCGAAAGCTGCCAACGTTCCACATCGCCCCAGAAGCCCTCCGAGCGGCCAACGGTGCGCAGCGCGCTGTCCTCACGATCCAGCGCGGCGCCCAGCGCGTTGCCATCGACCGAGAAACCCGTGATTTGCGCGCCTTGATCGGTGACGAACGCAAGAGCGACGGGGTATGCGAGGCGGCCTTCCTCGGCACGGAGGAATTTATCGGCCTCCGTTCGTTCGTAGGTGACGTTCAGGTACGTCGTGTTCACTGCATCGATCACCAGGACGATCTCCATGGGGGCTTGGCGCCCATTGACGTCCTTGAAAGACGTGATCGTCTGCGGGACATTGTTGTCCAGAAGAGTGAAGTCTTGCTGCTGAAGATCGGCGACAGGCGGCCCGGATTTCGGCGTAACCACCACGTCGAGGTAAATCCTGCCGTTATTCGGCTGCGCCGGCGGATTATTCTGCTGGGCCGAAACTGCGGCGCCGATCAGCAGAGCGACCAGAAAAAAAGGGCCGGGACGTGCGTTGAAGAACATGAATTCCTGCCCTCCGGACGAAAGCGCATGGAGCCTCGCTGGAGCGCTTCGCCCATTTCGAACGCGCCAGATTACACCCACATAGACTCAATTCAAGGATGAAGAGTTACGACAAACTTCCAGTTCACGTGTTTATCGGATTCCTGGAGTACAGCTAATTGGACAAGTGGCGCGTGAATGGAGGGGCCGAACGAGAAACATCTTTGCAACAAGGTCGGTTCCTTTTTCGCGACTCAATGTCGGCTTCGCATAAGCGTTCAATCCAGCCACGGTGACTCTCCCGCCCTACGGAATGACCGCAGAGGTCTGCCCGGAATAACCGCTTTCCTGGTTCTGCGAATTTACGGCGGTCACCACGTAATAGTATGTATTCCCCTGCTGCACGCTGCTGTCTGTGTAGTCGGTCGATGGGACTGGCGCCGACGTCAGCTTCGAATACGGCCCACCTGGCACGGTGCTGGAATAGACGTTGTAGCCGGCCACGGAAGAGGTGCTCGCCGTCCAGCTGAGCGAAACAGAATACGCAGTCGGTGCGACGCCGGTGCCCGACAGTGCGATCACCATCGGTGAATTCGCGGCGTTGCTCGCGATCGTAATGCTGCCAGCCGCACTTCCGCTGGCCGCCGGATCAAATGTCGCACTCAGCGCCGCGCTCTGCCCGCCCGAGAGAATCACCCCGGTGGACACGCCGCTCGCGCCAAAACCGGCTCCCGCCACCAGGACACTCGAAATCGTCACGCTGGAAGTTCCTGCGTTGGTCAGCGTCACGCTCTGCGTGTTGGCGCTCGATACGTTGACACTGCCAAACGCCAGGCCCGGCGCACTGCTGTTTAGAATGGAAGCCGCGGCGTTCACGGTCAGAGCGGCAGCGCTGCTTGTCGCGCTTCCCGCGCTGTTGCTCACCACCACGGTAAACTGCGCACCGCTTTCGGCAGTCGTCGTCGCAGGGGTGATGTAACTCGACGACGTGGCGCCGCTGATCGCTTTACGGTTCATTCGCCACTGGTAGGTGAGGGGTGCGGTTCCGGTCGCCACAACCGAGAAACTTGCTGCCTGCCCCGCGGTGACGGTGCGGCTCGCCGGCTCTGCAGTGATTGAAGGCGCCGTGGCCGAAGGGCCCGGATGACGATGATACCGAGCGAGCCTTTGTTGATTTGCGGCGTGTGCGGCCGTTCCTGACAGGCACAGCAGTACAGCTGCAACTACCGCCCGAGCGGTTCGCGCTTCAATGAGTCCAGTAGCACGCATTTTGCCCCCAGTTCATGGTTGTGCCGGCTGCCCGGGATGCGCCGGCTCACAAATCGCGATTCGGAGGAGTACAAGGCTGGGGGCCCCGAAGCATCCGCAGGTTAGTCCGTCCGCGCAGTGAGGCACTACTGATCGTTAGGACAGAAGAAGGACAGGCAGCAGCGGTGGCCGGAGAACTGCCCTGGCTGGCCCGATAAAAAGACGAAACGGAGCGTTCGGACTAGCGCGTGGAAGCGGCCGCGAGGATCTTCTTGTACAAGCCGTTGAGTTGCGATTCAGAACGGAGGCTTAGCTCGGAAGTATCGATGCTCAGCACCTGCAATTTGCCGGTCGAGTTATGATGGCGGGCATACGCGTCGCGAAGCGCGTCCAGATATTTCGCGTCAATCGACGTCTCGTAGGGCCGGTTGCGCCCTCGAATCCGATCGAGCAGGACGTCGTTTCTGGCGTCCACGTAAACGGTGAGGTCTGGCCGGGAAAGGCTCGCATCGAGTCCGACGCTGAGCCTCTCGTACAATTCCACCTCCCGATCGTGCAGAAGGGCGCGCGCGAAAATCGGATCTTTCGCCTGCGTGTAATCTGAAACCACGGGCCTGCCGCGCAGCGGCGGAATCGTTCGCAACTGCTCGTACCGCGAAATCAAGAACGCCAATTGCGCGCCGAGCGCCCAGCGCTCTCTGTCGGCGTAGAAATCGGGCAGAAACGCGTTGCCATCCACGTCTTCCAGGATCAGCTTTGCGCCGAGATGCAAAGCCAACAGTTGCGCGAGGGTTGTCTTCCCCGCTCCGATCGGCCCCTCGAATCCGATGTAGGGCTGATTTACGACGGCCACGTTGTTTCCGCCCCCGCGTTACAGCGGCTGAGCCATCCTTCGCAAAGACGTCGGGTCCACCTCGACGTCAAAGCGGCCCGATCATACCACTCCGCCCCTGCTACCCGGCAAAACCCATGAGCGGAACGACTGTGTTCTTGCTTGCGAATCGCATCGGACCGAAGTTGGGGCGGGCTGACAGTGCTGGACTATCGGGCGGACCGTCGATTACCCGCGCATAAATCAAAAAAATGAGGGCGACTCGGTTTTGGCCGGGTCGCCCTCTTTCGACTGATTCGCGAAGGTTCGCTTCTCGATTCAACTTAGTCGAAGGCGGTTCGGTTTGACCCGGACCGCCCTCGGTAAATTGAGTCGCGAAGCTCTACTTGCCAGTTCAACTCACGATCGCGACGCGGTGTTACCCTTGCCGCACCCTTGAGTGCACTTGCGAAGCTTTTCGCCTCCGCTTGCGTCCAGCGGCCACTCGGTTTTACCCGCGTCGCCCCTGCACTCAGCTGCGAAGCTCACTCCTCGGTTCGATTCGGCCGAACTCGGCTCGGTTTTACCCTTACCGTTCCTGCTGGATCGAATCGCGAAGGTTTCTTCTCAAATCAAATTCTGCCGAGACTCGCTCGGTTTTACCCTCGCTTGCCTCTTCGAATTGACTCGTGAAGTTTTTCTTCCCGATCAATCTGAGCGCATAGTAAGAGCGCGAGGAAAAGTTGGCAAGAGTTATTTAGAAAAAACTCTGTGGAAATTTGTGGATGCCTGTGCAAAACAAATCGCAAGAAAAGCGAGCGTGAAGGGCCTCCTGCGGGAGTGCAATCAGGCGAGTGTCATTGTTGCTGTGTTCGCGACTGAATCGAATTTCGCAGCGGCCGGATCACGCCGAAAAACACACTGTGAAGAAGCGGCCCGCGGACACAAATGCGCGGCAACCAAACCGGGAACCATCTCGTGTGCTAAAATCCCGTCCGTCACTTCGCCAGTCGTTGGATGGCAAGGCCCAAAACTCGCGCAACCTCACGATAGGCTGAGCGCATAATCAAACGCTGCCTGGGAATCGATGAAGATCGCTCTCGTAGGCGCCACCGGATTCGTCGGATCGAAGATTCTTGCCGAAGCAATCGCTCGCGGGCACACGGTTACGGCCATCAGGCGCCATTCCAAGAACGTCCTGCGGCATGAGCGCGTCAATCCCGTGTACGCCGACATCGCCGATACGTCCGCGGTTTCCCAGGTGTTTCGGGGACACGCAATAGTGATTCACTGCTACACTCCTCCCGCTTATCCGGACGCTCACGCATACGTTACCGCGGCACTCAAAGCCGGAGACCGCCGGCTCGAGACGATTGCAAACTACGTTCCCGCCGATCCCGCCGCCTTCGCTGCGCATGTGAAAGGCCGAATTCAGGCGCAAAAGGTGGGAACGCGATCCCTGATCCAGGCCGCGAAATCGGCGGGAATAAAAAGAATTCTCGCCATCGGGGGGGCAGCCACGCTGCTGGTCGATGGCGTCCGCTTCCTCGACCGTCCGGATTTCCCAAAGGTGTTCGAGGGTGGCGCCAGATCCACTGCCGTGATCAAGGATATGTTGCGAGGCGAAACTGAAATCGACTGGACGATATTGTGTCCCCCGACGATGATCGTGCCCGGGAAGCGCACAGGAAAGTTTCGTCTGGGACTGGACGATCTCCTGATCGCGCCCGACGGATCGAGCAGCATTTCGCTCGAAGACTTTGCGATGGCGGCGATCGATGAATTGGAGAAGCCGCAGAACACGGGGCGGAGATTCACCGTCGGATACTAGCGCAAAGGGGAGTTTCCATATGAAGCGGCGCCCCACGAAGACGTCCTCTGTGCGCCGAGCCACTGCGCGCCCGCAGCGCGTCGCCAAGGTTATCGACTCGCTCGCAGTCCTGCCCTTCGAGAACGCCGGCGGCGATCCCGACCACGAATACCTCAGCGACGGCATCGCAGGCAGCCTGATCAACATGCTGGCGACCATTCCGAAACTGCGCGTGATGGCGCAGAGCACGGTGTTTCGGTATCGCAGCCGCGAAATCGCCCCGCAAGCCATCGGCCGCGAGCTTCATGTGCGCGCTGTCCTCACGGGAAGGATCATGCAAGGCGGCGGCTCCTTGCGCATTTCGACCGAACTCGTCGACGTGGCCACGGGCTCTCAACTCTGGCACGCCCAATACGACCGCAAGACGGGCGACATTTTCGTCCTACAGGACGAAATTTCCACCGAGATATCGGGGAAATTGCAGTTACAGCTCACCAGCGCGCAGAAGAAGCGCCTCACGACACACGCGACCGAAAATGCCGAGGCATATCAGCTCTACCTCAAAGGTCTTCATCACTGGAACCGTTGGACCGAGGAAAGCTTCTACAAAGCGATCGAATACTTCCAGGAGGCAGCCGAGAAGGACCCCAACTACGCTCTCGCCTATGCAGGTGTCGCCAACTCCTACGTGCTGCTCGGATGGAATAGCTATCTGTCGCCGAAGGAATCCTTCCCTCGCGCCAAAGCGGAGGCGATGACCGCTCTGCAGTTCGATCCGCATCTTGCAGAAGCTCACACGGCTTTGGCGGCCGTGCTGTGGCTTCACGATTGGCAGTGGAAAAAGGCTCAGACGGAATTCAAGCGCAGCATCGAACTGGCTCCCACTTACCCTACCGCCAACCATTGGTACGCCGAATATGCGATGACCATGGGGCAGCACAAGGAAGCTTTGGCCAGGATGAGGAACAGCCAGGAACTCGATCCGTTGTCGCTGATCATCAACGTCGCCGTCGGGTGGGCCTTCTACTATTCCCGCCAATACGAGAATTCCATCGAACAGCTTCGCCGAACTATCGAATTGGAGCCAAACTACGCCGTCACGTACTGGATTCTCGGCCTATTGCTCAGGAAGACGGGTCATTACGAGCAGGCCATCGCCGAGGGCGAGAAAGCGGTGAGGTTTTCCGGCGGCAGCCCTCTGATGCGCGCCGCGCTTGCGCAGACTCTCGGCAGGGCCGGCAGGACCAACGAAGCGCTTCAGATACTGGACGAGCTAACCAAGCTCTCCAAAGAAAAATATGTCGCGCCCTACTTCCTGGCCGGAATCCACATCGGCTTGGGACAAGACGACCGCGCGATCGAATGGCTGGAGAAGGCCTACGCAGAACGCTCACACTGGCTCATCTATCTCCACATCGATCCGAGCATGGACGCGTTGCGTTACCACCCGCGTTTCAAGGATCTGATGCGCCGCGTCGGCCTTCCCGACGGCCGTTAACGGACTTTGAGGTCGGATTTGGCCGCGCACAAGTTGGTGAGCCGATCGTGAAGATTTTGCGCCTCGGGAACGGCGGCGCGAATCGCCGTTTTCAGATTGCCGTAGACCGTGCGGTAAATCGTCTTGAATTCCTCCGGCACGTCGGTGGTTCCTCCCCAGTTCACACGGTCGCCGATCGCCAGCATGATTCGGCTCGCCTGGAGCGGAGCGATATTCCCTTGCAGCCCGTGTTTCACCCATTCCTGAAGAGTGCCCAGCTGCTGAATGGCCGCATCTTTTTCCGAATCGCTCATCGCACCATTGCCGATAATTTCCAGCACCGCCTGCTCGAGAGGTTTGTCGATGGTTTCTCCCACGCTGATTGTGGCTTTTGATTCCGAGAGAAGATTTTCCAGCTTCACGCCGTAATCGGCGATTTTCCGATGCACCATCGCCAACTGCCCGCCGGCGGCCTCCGCCGCCTCCACGGCGGATTTTCCTTGCTGCAACGCGGCTTTGTAGGTCTGATAGTTTCCAGTCGCCATATTCCAAATCGCTTCGTCCACCATCGCTTTCGCCGGATTTCCATACGTGAGGTCGCGGGCAGGAGGCCTGACCGATGATTCAGTCGCCCGCGCAACCTTTACATCCGGAAGCGTCCCCGGTGTTTCCGGCGACATCGTCGCCTTTGGACTTGGGGCCGCGATCTCCTGAATTTCAGTTCGACCGACTACGGGTTCGGCTGTTGCGTCCGGCGCAATGCGCGGCGCTTCCGGCAAGGGAGAGATTTTCGGCGGTGGCGCGACAACTTCCTGAACCTCGGTTCGATCGACGGCGAATATAGTCTTCGTTTCCGGAGGAGTGACCGATCCTTCCGCCGAGGCCTTGTCCTTCGGACTTGCGGCGGCGACCTCCTGAAGTTCAGTCCGATCCTCGACTCCCACCGGTTCGTCGCTCTGTTCCGGCTGCGATGTGATGATGCGGATGTCCTTCACTTGCTTGCGAGGGCGTCCCAGCTGCTTCGCGTGATTCTCGCAGACATAAATCGGCTCACTGCCGCCATCCTCCCAGCAGGTGATGACCCCGGTGCCGTAGTCGCAATCGAGGCGGTAATGCGGTGAAAGAGATTCCGCGGGCCTTCCCGGCTGGAGACGCCACTCCGCGCGGCTTGTGCAGTAGCGTTTCGGCACAGGCTGATAGTAGCGGACGCACGGAGTCGGGTGCGGTGAGCCGTGACGTTCCGTGACGGAACATGTAACCCCACCGCAGAGCGAACTGTGCCAGCCATAACTCCTTGCAAACAAAAGACAGGCTACTGTTCTGACCGACAGAGTAAGAGACCCTTTCCGCTTTGCACAATCGGGACGAAACTCGCCAAAGTTCTCTATTTGCTCCGCGATCTTGTTTGCTATAGTCGTGGGCGCACTCGCGTTCCTCCTCCTGGGCTCCGCGCGCTAGCGCCCGCGCGACCCACATGGTGCGAGAGCCTTCCCCTGCTTTGCCATGGAGAGCTTTGTGTTCCCACCGGTTCGCAACATCGGCTGGAGACATCCAAGCTAAACGGAGACTTTCGTGCGCGTTCTTACGCCAACTGAAAACAAACGCTTCAACGAGCTGATCGGCTTCGTCGGCCTCAGCTTGGCCGTCTTTCTAGCGCTGAGCCTGCTTTCGTATTCGCCGCTCGATCCGTCGTTCAACGTATCGGCCGGGCCGATCGGTTCCATAGCCGTGCACAACTGGATCGGGCCCGTCGGCGCGCATCTCGCCGATCTCGTCTTCCAGTTCTGCGGCTACGCGGCGTTTCTGTTCCCGGTCGCGATCTGCATGGTCGCGCTGCGCTGGTTTCGCAGCCATACGATCGGCGCGCCCGTCGCCAAACTGATCGGCGCGGGGCTGCTGCTCACGTCGCTGTCGGCTGAAATGACGTTGATCCATCTTCCGCCGGTCCGCGGCGCACTCCCTCCGGGCGGCTTGCTCGGCACCGTTCTCGCTGAAGGCTTGCGCGCCGGATTCAATACCATTGGCGCGAACCTCGTCGCCGTCGCCACGCTGCTCACGGCGCTACTGCTCACTACGAGCTTCTCATTCCACGCGGCGGCGGATTGGATGAAGAAACCGCTCGCGCCGGAAGGCATGGTCGGCAAATGGATGGCGCAATTCAAAAGCTGGCGCGAAGAGCGCGAAACCGCGCGCCTGCGAAAGCGTGTTGAAGAAATCAAAATCGCGGGGCGGCCGCCGGTGAATCAGGCAGGCCAGCGCCGCGCGGCCATCAAGGATCTCGACGAGGACGAAGAGAAGCGCGAACCGGATCCTGAGCCGCTGCTCGCCGAACGCGGCCCCGCCGTGATCAAATTCCACGAGCTCGACGCGCCTTCCCCCCCCAAAAAGAGCGCGGAACCGAAAGTCTCTCGCGGCCGCACCAATTACAAGCTGCCTCCGAGCCACTTGCTGCACAGCGCCGAGCGCGGCGAAAAGATGGACGAAGCGGAATTGAAGGAGTGCGCGCGCGCCATCGAGCAGAAGTGCGCCGAATTCGAAGTGTCGGGCCACATCACGCAGATCAATCCCGGGCCTGTCGTCACCACCTTCGAATTCAAGCCCGAGGCGGGCATCAAGTACAGCCGCATCACCAATCTCGGTGACGATCTCTGCCTTGCCCTCCGTGCCGAATCGATTCTGATCGAGCGCATCCCGGGCAAATCGACGGTCGGCATCGAGGTGCCCAACGCGCGCCGCGAAGTGATCGCCCTGCGCGACGTGATCGAGGCGCCGGAATTCTCGCATTCGCCATCGAAGCTCACGCTGCCAATGGGCAAGGACCTGATCGGCCGCATCCGCGCCGCCGACCTTACGCAGATGCCGCACCTGCTGATCGCGGGCTCCACGGGAACGGGCAAGAGCGTCTTCCTCAATTCGCTCCTGATGGGATTGCTCTACAAGGCGACGCCCGACGAATTGAAACTCGTGCTCGTCGATCCGAAGCAGCTCGAACTCGGCCTGTATTCGGATATTCCGCACCTGTTCACGCCGGTCGTCACCGATCCCAAGGTCGCTGCCAACGTCTTGCGCAACGCCACGCGCGAAATGGAGCGCCGCCTCAAGCTCCTGGCAGGACGCTCGGTGCGCAACATCGACCAGTACAATCGCACCTTCGAGAAGAATCAATCGCTTTCGCTTTTCGACAACGCCGAGGAGGAGCATCGCCCGCTTCCGTACATCGTGATCGTCATCGACGAGCTGGCTGACCTCATGATGGTCGATACCAACGGCGTCGAGGAATCGATCACGCGGCTAGCGCAGATGGCGCGCGCGGTGGGAATCCATCTGATCCTGGCGACTCAGCGACCGTCGGTCGATGTCATCACCGGCCTCATCAAAGCCAATTTCCCCGCGCGCATTTCTTTCCGCGTGGCCAGCAAAGTCGACTCGCGCACGATTCTGGATGCGAATGGCTCCGAATCGCTGCTCGGCAAAGGCGACATGCTCTATCTCCCGGCCGGGTCGTCGCGCCTGCACCGCATCCACGGCCCGTTCGTCAACGAATCCGAGGTCGCTTCCGTTTGCGATTTTTGGCGCGATCAGGCCAAGGCGATCTACAACGAGGAGCTTCTGCGTCCGCCGCGCGATGAGAACGCCATGGGCGGCGGCGCGGATGGCGTCGACGGCGAGGAAGTCGACGACGATCTGTATCACGATGCCGTCCGCGTTTGCTGCGAGATGGGACGCGCCTCTACATCGACTCTGCAGCGCCGCCTCCGCATCGGCTACGGCCGCGCCGCCCGCCTGATCGACCTAATGGAAAAAGACGGCATCGTCGGCCCGGCCGACGGCTCCAAGCCCCGCGAAGTCCTGAAGAAGAAAGATTGGATGCGTGAATTCGACGAATCCGTGCAGTAGGCAGCGGGAACGGTGGTCGCGAGGCGCTTTTCCCTTCCCAGCGTCGTCGCTTTTCCGTAAAATCATGAGCTGTTCCGGTGCCGAGGTAGCTCACCGGTAGAGCGCGGCCCTGAAAAGGCCGGCGTAGGCAGTTCAACTCTGCCCCTCGGCACCACCTGAATGGCCTCGGTTTCAGCCGACCCAAAAGTCGACAGCCCGCGACGTAGGTGCGCTTAATCCGGCTGAAAACCGCCCCTGGATCTCGAGACCGGCTCGCCGCTCACGTCGGCGCCGCATGGCCGGTGATCCGTATCCCGCGCGTGAAGTATTCCTACGACCACCAACGCGCAGGCGACCACCAATCCGATCTGAACGCCCGTAAACAGATGCATGAAGAAAATCAGGAACGCCAACAACGCAATGTAGAAGACATCAAGCTCCATCTCGTAATGACGCACCAAGAACTCTCGCATAGCGCAGCCCCTCCGATCTCTTAGATGCAATGGCAGCAGCGGGCGGACCGCTCGCAATCGCCACAAAGTTGACGCTCGCGCAATTGACCTGCGATGATCATTCGCGCCGCGATCCGAAATCGAAATTGGGAGCAATCAATGGCGGTAACCTGTTACGAATTGCACGGCACAAAGATAGTGGCATGTTCGGCAGATGGGGAAAAAGTGCGGACGGACCGGGACGCGGTCGAATTGATCGGCGAAGCCTACGAATACGAAGCGCGGTGGATCGTGATCCCGACGGAGCGATTCGAGGACGCCTTCTTCCAGCTCCGCACTCGCATCGCGGGCGAAATCATCGGGAAGTTCGCGGTATATAAAATGCGCGTCGCGATCGTCGGCGACATCTCACGCCACACGGAGGGTAGCCCGGCCTTACAAGCCTTTGTCCACGAATGCAACCGAGGCAATCAAGTCTGGTTCGTTGCAAACATCGAGGAGTTCAACCTGCGACTCGAACGCGCGCACGCGGCTGCATCAGACTGACGCGTCGTGCCGTCTTTACGGCTTGTACTTGCTCTCGGATTCATAGTGCCACAGCAGGATGGCGGGCACGGCCGCGGCACCCGCGCCGATCAAATAGAACCCGATCGGGCGGCGCAGGGTTTTTTGATGCTGCTGATCTTGCGACTGATCCTGGCGGCACGATGGCGCGGCGCCTTCAGCGAAACTGACCTTCGCGGTCTGTCCTTGCGGGATCGTGCGAAGCTCTCCGCCGTTATCGAGCACCAGATCGCCGCGTATCGCGGTGACCACCATTTCTGTCGGCCCTGTGATCGTCACTTCTCCCGATGCCGCTTGGCCATTCGCGGCGCGGACGAACCCTGCCGGCGTTACCACCTCGATCGCCGCACCCGCCATCGCCGCAAAGCCCATGGTTCCCCGGTCGACGTATAGATCAGTGCCGTTTAGGCCCTCCTGCAACTGGCCTTCGCTCGCGGCCGCGAGGTAGACCTGACCCGACCCAACCTGGACGCGCATCTGGCCACCCTGCTCGGTCTCCAAGGTGTCGCAGTTGTAGACGTTCTCTCCGGCTACGGCGTCCGCCGAATCGACATGGCCACGGTCTGTCTGGGATACGGCGCCGACCGCCTTGCGCTGAACGGCCTGCGCGGTGGGCAAAATGAGCGCCGCGGCGAACAGCACGCCGCAACAATGTGCGAGGGCACGCATGAATCTCCTCCGAGAGGTGCTATTCCACTGTGTTCTCGAAGTCCTTCAGCGTCAATGAAACGCGCGGGATAGGTTGTCACAACCGAACTGTACGTTCGTACAGGTGACTCATACGAACGCTCGAAGGGGTCGAGGCTATCAGCCCGGGGGTACCCGATACCTTAGATAGCGTGGCCCAGTTCTCCTGGAGGTTGTTCATGAAGAACGCGATTGCAATCGCAGGACTTAGCCTGATGTTAGCCGTGGGACTTACCGTGATCGTGGCACCTGGCGCCATCGCGAAAGACGCTCCGAGCTACTATAAGGGCACCCTTCTCTCGATGGATTCTTCCGCCTGTGGCACGGCGGAAAAGCAGGGCAAGACGCTTGCGGGCGAGGTCCTTGGCACAGATTCGTCCAATAAGAACACGCAAGAAGTCCTTTGCCAGGAGTACGTGCTGCAAGGCGACCGGATCGTCTATCACATCCGGCCCGAGGACGCCAAGCATCCCGTCCTCTTGCCCGTGGGCGAGATGGTGGAGTTTCGAGTCCACAAAGACAAGCTCTACCTGTTCGATCCTGAGGGCGACAAGAAAGAGCGCGCCTATTCGGTTGTCTCGATGCAGGTCCGGCCGGACATAAAGGACGCGCGCAACATTCAGCCGTAGCCGTCGTTCCGGCTAGCAAATCACCCGGTCAGCGCCTGCGGTCATTTCATGCTCGCAGGCGCATCGGCCCGCTGACGAAGGCGCTGCCTTTCTCATAGAAGCGCAGCTTGCGATGCGCTGCGCGCGAAATGCCAATCCGTGTGCTCGCGCCCACCGGGCGCGGCGGCCGCACCGCAGTACCAAGCCACAGCGCGCTCTCTCGCGAACACAAGTCGACACCATCGAACCGATTGTCGATCCCCATCGCCTCGGCGAGCCGTCCCGGCCCGCGCGCGAGATCGCGAAGCATGTGCTCGCCGCGATTCTGTTCCATCCTCGCGATGCCCTCGAGAGGCTCGAGCGCCCGGATCAGCACACCCGCTCCGATTCCCGGCGTCTCGCTCGAGACGTTCATCAGCCAATGCACGCCGTACGTGAACCTCACGTACGCGTGCCCGCGCTCGAGAAAAAGCGAATGATTCGCGCGCGAGTGGCCCGTGAAGGCGTGCCCGGCCGGGTCGCCGATGGGATACGCTTCCGTCTCGACGATCCGCCCCGCCAGCCTCCCGCGAGGCAGATCATGCACAAGCGTCTTTCCGACCAGATAGCGGGCAAGCGCGATCGTATCGACCGGCAATTCCGCGCGACGCAGGCGGCGGAGGCGGCGGGCAAGATTTGGCCGTTGGGCTTGGATCATCGATTCGAATCCGACGATTGCATGCACAATTCGATCCGACTGTTCTACCATAGCGGTCGGCACAGGCGCTCGCCTGTGATTCGCGGCTCTCGTCCGGTCGAATGGAGGCATCCATGTCAGAAGGTCAAGCTCCAGCGCTATCGGCACTAACCAAGGACGAGGCCTGGCCCGCGCTGCCTCTGGCCGAATGGGAAGACACGCGCGCCACGCTCCACATGTGGATGCAGATGGCGGGCAAGGTAAGCCTCGCGCTGAGCCCGAATGTGAACCACTGTTGGGCGGTGGCTCTCCACATCAGCCCGCGCGGCCTGACGACGCTGCCCGTTCCCTACCCGCTGGGAATCTTCACAATCGAATTCGATTTCATCGATCACGTGGTCAGAATTGCCACCAGCCGCAACGAGACCAAGACGCTGGCGCTCGCACCCCGCACGGTCGCGGATTTTTATCGCGAATTCATAGCCGCTCTCGCGTCGCTGAAGATCAATGCGAAGATCTGGCCGATGCCCGTCGAAATCGCGAATCCCATCCGCTTCGACAAGGACACGCAGCACGCCTCCTACGATCCCGAGTACGCGAATCGCTGCTGGCGCATCCTCACGAGCGTCGCCACGGTCTGCCAGGAATTTCGCGCGCGCTTCATCGGCAAGGCCAGCCCCGTGCATTTCTTCTGGGGAAGCTTCGATCTGGCCGTATCGCGCTTTTCCGGGCGTCGCGCTCCAGAACGCCCCGGCGCGGACGCATGGACCCGCGAATCCTATTCGCACGAAGTGAGCAGCGGTGGATGGTGGCCGGGCCAGGGCGGCTTCGATGCGCCGATGTTCTACGCCTACGCCGCGCCGGAGCCCGCCGGGTTTCGCGCCGCGACCGTGCTTCCCGCGGAAGCGTACTACGACGCGAAAATCGGCGAATTCCTGCTGCCCTACAACGCCGTGCGCAATTCGGCCAATCCAAAATCGATGCTGCTGGATTTCTTGCAGAGCACCTACGAAGCGGCCGCCAACTTCGGCAAGTGGGATCGCGCAGCGCTTGAACGCCAGACTTAGCTAGCCGTTCGTTTCGGGCGCTGGCACGAGCGCCGGGGAGGACGACGCGCGTAGGCGGCCTTGATCCACTGCTTGGGCAAGCACGGCGCGATGCCGCTCCAGGAAATGTTTTTGCGCGCGACGGCCCCACGACCGCACGAAGTAGTAATTAATCGTGCCCGCCACACCCGCGCTCACCACGGGAACGATGCGCCCGGCCCATTTCTCGGCGACCTCGGCCCCGACTTTCACCGCAACCTGGTCGACGATGCGCGGCACCACACGCTCCACCGCCTGCTTTTCGAGAAAATCGCGTCCGAGGTCGACGCCAGCCGCGCTCGCCGCGGCAACCCACAGCTCGACAGTTTCCTGATCCGTCGCGTATTCGAAGCCATAGAGCAGGCTAAGCTTTTGCAGCATGCGCAGCGTGATCGCCGCCAGAATCCCCATATCCGGAATCGCCGTGAGAAAGCCGCCAAGGCCGAGGCCCATGCCTTCGAGTGCCGCCATCTTCGAAGCGCTCGCTATCGTGCGCTTCGCGATCGGGTCGATCACTTGCGGCCCGAGGTAGAACATCTCGCGCCAATTATGAATCGGCAGCCGATGCGCCCGCTGCACATGCCGCAGATACTTCGCCTCGTCGATGCGAACCTGCTGGTAGGCGCGCCTGAATCCCGCCTGCGCGGAACTGCTCAGCAACTGCGTCACCCACGCCTTTTCTTTGCGTTTTGCCATGTTTATCCGATGCGCGGCGGCGGAGGCGCCAAAATCCGTTCCTCGCTAAGTCAAGTGTAACTCAATCCGGGGGGCGCCGGCCGATTCCTCCAGTTGCGCGAACGTGGACTGCACCGTGGGCAGGCCGAATCCGCCTTCCCTACCCCCATTTGCCGCCACTTGCCGAGCGGCGTATAATTTTGGGTTTAGGCGCATGGCAACGGAACCCACTGTGAACCCCAGACCGCGAATGACCCTGCCCGCGCGAAAAGACCTTCCCGAGGCCGCAGCCGACGCTGTGGAGGAAATCCGCGTTCGGGGCGCGCGCGTTCACAATCTCAAGAATATCGATTTCACGATCCCGCACAACGCGATCACCGTCGTCACCGGCGTTTCCGGCTCGGGCAAGTCCAGCCTCGCATTCGACACGCTCTACGCCGAGGGCCAGCGGCGCTACATCGAGTCGCTATCGGCCTACGCGCGACAGTTTCTCGAGCGCATCGAGAAGCCGGATGTGGACGAGATCACGGGCATTGCTCCTGCGATCTCGATCCGGCAGAAGAATTCGACGCGCAATCCGCGCTCGACGGTCGCGACGGCCACGGAAATCTACGACTATCTGCGCCTGCTCTACGCGCGCATCGGCCACACGTTTTGCCTAAACTGCGGCGAGGAAGTCCGCCGCGACACGCTCGACGAAATTGCGGCGCGCGTTCTCGCGCTGCCGGAAGGGCGCCGATTTTACGTTCTGTACGATCTGCGCTTCGGCCCGGAGCCCGCCGTGGGCGGCGCGCAGACAGGGCAGACAGCCCACGCCGCTCGCGCGCGCAAGGCTTCGCGGCCCACGCCGGACGCGATTCGCCAAACACTGATCAGCCTGCGCAAGCGCGGCTTCAATCGCCTGTATCAATCGGGCCGGGTCTTTGAATTCTCGACGCCCGAGGATCTGCTCGACGTCGATTTCGGCAAGCCCGTGTACGTGCTCGTGGACCGGCTCGCTCTGTCGCCCGAAATTCGGTCGCGGCTGATGGACTCGATCGAAATCTGCTACCGCGAAGGGCGCGGCGAGGCGATCCTCGAATTTGTGCCGGACGCCGGCGCCACGCCACCATCCGCTGAAGCCGCGCCCGAACGCCTCGTCTTCAACGAGCGATTCGAATGCAAGAAATGCGGCGCGAAATACGAAGAGCCCGAGCCCCGGCTTTTCTCGTTCAACAATCCCTACGGCGCCTGCCCGCGCTGCCAGGGTTTCGGGAATACGATCGACTTCGATCTCGACCGCGTGGTGCCGGATCAGGGGAAATCGCTGGCCGAAGGGGCGATCGAGCCTTGGACGAAGCCGCGTTACCGGCAATTGACGATCGAGATGCGCCGCTTCGCTCGCGCGAAAGGCATTCCGATCGATGTGCCCTTCCGCGAACTGACCGCCGCGCAGCGAGACGCGATTCTTGAGGGCGACAAAAAGGAAGATTTTCCCGGCGTGAAGGGATTTTTCGGCTGGCTCGAACGCAAGAAATACAAGCTGCACGTCCGCGTGTTTCTCAGCCGCTATCGAGGCTACGCAACGTGCCCCGACTGCCGCGGCACGCGCCTTCGCGCCGAGGCGCGCGCCGTGAAAATCGCGGGTCGCTCGATTACTGAAGTCTGCCAGATGACGGTGAAAGAAGCGCGCCCATTTTTCGAAGGCCTGAAGCTGAGCGATGCCGAGACGGTGATTGCGGACAAAGTTCTTGAAGAAATCCAGCAGCGCCTGCGCTTTCTCGATGAGGTTGGGCTTGACTACCTCACGCTCGACCGGCTTACCTCGACGCTCTCGGGCGGCGAGGCACAGCGCATCCAGCTTGCCACGTCGCTGGGCTCGCATCTCGTCGGCGCGCTCTACGTGCTCGACGAGCCTTCGATCGGCCTGCATCCGCGCGACACGGGCCGCCTGATCGACATTCTCAAGGGGCTGCGCGATCTCGGCAACACGCTGCTCGTCGTCGAGCACGATCCAGATACGATCCTTGCCGCCGATCGCATTCTCGATCTCGGCCCCGGCGCGGGCGAGCATGGCGGCAACCTGATCTTTGAGGGCACGCGCGAAGAGCTCCTCGCGGACGCGCAATCGCTTACCGGCCGCTACCTGCGCGGCGACCTGCGCATTGCCGTGCCCGCGCGCAGGCGCAAGCCGCAGGGCAAATTCCTGAAGATTCTCGGCGCGCGCAGCCACAATCTGGCCGGCGTCGACGTCACAATTCCGCTCGGCATGCTCGTGGCAGTCACGGGCGTTTCCGGCTCCGGCAAATCCACGCTGGTCTACGATGTGCTGTATAAGGCGCTCACCACGAAACGCACCGGCGGCGCCTGGCGCGAGTTCTGCGACCGCATCGAGGGCGACGCCGCGGTCGCGGGCATCGAGATGGTCGATCAATCGCCGATCGGGCGGACGCCGCGATCGAATCCCGCGACGTACATGAAAGCATTCGACGCGATCCGCGAGGTTTTTGCGTCGACTCCGGAAGCCAAGAAGCGCGGATTCACATCGGGACATTTTTCGTTCAACATTCCGGGCGGGCGCTGCGAAGCGTGCCAGGGCGACGGCACGGTGACGGTCGAGATGCGCTTCCTCGCGGATGTCGAGCTCGTGTGCGAAGAGTGCCGCGGCACGCGTTACAAGAGCAGCGTGCTCGACGTGCGCTTCAAGGACAAGAACATCCACGACGTGCTGCAAATGACCGTGCGCGAAGCGCTCACATTTTTCGCCGCGCATCCCAAGGTCACCTCGCGGCTGCGCGTGCTCGAAGAGGTCGGGCTAGGCTATCTCCGCCTCGGCCAATCCGGCACCACGCTTTCCGGCGGCGAGGCGCAACGCCTGAAACTGGCGGCGCATCTTACGCGGCAGGAGAATGCGGGCATCCTCTATATTTTCGACGAGCCGACGACGGGCCTGCATTTCGACGACATCCAGAAGCTGCTGACCGCGTTCCGAAAACTGATCGATGGCGGCGCTTCCCTGCTGATCATCGAGCACAATCTCGACGTGATCAAATCGGCGGACTGGGTGATCGACCTCGGCCCGGAGGGCGGCGATGAGGGCGGCCACGTGATTGCGGCGGGAACTCCCGAGCAGGTGGCCCGGAATTCGCAGTCGCATACGGGCAAATATCTCGCGCGCGTGCTCAGCGCCCGCGGCAACGGCCACGAAAACCACGGCTCCGCGTTGAACGCGAAGCCGCGTGCGCCAGGCGAGCGCCCGGCAACGGTTTGAGAAGTGCCGGTGGAAGCGTGGGCCTTCAGGCCCTCGAAAAGCGCGTTACATAGTGGGCTTTAGCCCCGGGAAGTGCCAGACGCGGCTGCAGCACTCACGGGCCAAATCACATTCGAGGCGCAATGAGCGGTCTGCGACGCATCACATCGTTCTCGAAGCCGCTGGCGCGTTGCGCGCTCGGCGTAGCCCTCATCTCTCTTTGGTGTGCGTCCTTCGCGCACGCGACACACGCTCAAGCCAGCAGCCCCACCCGCAGGCACGCTGCCGCCGATCCCGAGGCTCAGGCGCTGAATCGGCTGCTCAGCGACGCGCAAAGTGCGGTCGACCGCCAGGATTACGCGACTGCCGCGCAGAATTATCAGGACTACCTCGCGAAAAAGCCGGACGACGCCGAAGTCCATTTCAATCTCGGATACGTCTACACGGCCATGCAGCGCTCCGACGACGCGAAGGCCGAATACGAAAAGGCCATCGCGCTTGCGCCGGACGATCCGAAGATGGCGCCCGCATATCAAAATTTGGGGCTTACGCTGCTCCCGAAGGATCCGGCCGCGGCGGTCGATCCGCTGCAGCACGCCGCCGGGCTCGCGCCCCAGGACGCGCGCACAAAATGGCTGCTCGGCATGGCGCTCGAAAACAGCGGCAAGCTGGCGCCCGCGATCGAGCAATATCAGGCCGCGGAAAAGCTGAACGAAAAAGACTTCGACACCCGGCTCGCGCTCGGCCATGCGCTGATCGCGGCGGGCCGCCCGGCGGACGCGGAGCCCGAGCTTCGCGAGGCCCTCGTGCTGGAGCCCGATTCCCCGGATGCTCCGCGCGTGCATCTCGAGCTTGCCGAGTGCCTGATCCTGCAGAAAAAGAACGAGCCCGCGGCGGCCGAGCTGGCCACATATCTTCAGTCGCATCCCGACGACGTCAGGAGGCGCCTCGACCGCACGTCGCTGCTCGTCGATCTCTCGAAATATGACGAAGCGCTTGCCGAACTTGATCGCGCCGCAAACGGCAAGCCCGAGACGCTGCGCGCCCTCCAGCTGCGTGCGCACATCTACTACCAGGAGAAGCATTGGGACGACTTGATACCCGTTCTGCAGAAAGCGGAGAGCCTCGCGCCGAAGGACGCCAGCATTCCGGCGCAGCTCGGCGAAGTTTACCTCGCGAAGAAAGATTACACGGACGCGGCGCGGACGCTGATCGTCGCCTACAATCTCGAGCCGGGCACGCTCGACGTTCTCGTGAATCTGGTCGAAGCCGAATATCAGGCCGGAAACTACGCAGCCGCGTTGCAGGCGCTCGACCTGCTCGCGAAGCAAAAGGATTTGCCGGCTCCCAGCTGGTACATTCGCGCCAGCTGTTACGATAAACTGGGTCAACCAGTCCAGGCGCTCGATGCGTATCAGCGCTTCCTGCAGCTGAATACGGACCAGAACAGCGACATGTATTTCGCGGCCGCCGCGCGTGCGAGAGAGCTGGCCCGCGAAGTGCACGACAAGAAAACGAGGTAACACCTTGCGTGGACCGGGTGACACGTGGGGATTCATACTGGCGGCGGCGCTCGTCCTTGGGCCTGCCCTGACGCTGACGGTCAGGGCGGAGCAGGGCGCGACCGCGGAGCTTCAGTCGCGCTTCGAACACGAGCAAGATCCGATCCGCAAAGCCAAGATGATGCAGCAGCTCGGCATGAACCAGTTTCAGGAAATACGCGAGGACGTGAACCAGGGGGACTATCCGGACGCTGTCCGCGTTCTCGATCGGTATCGTGACGAGGCCCGATCATGCGTGAAAGCGCTCGACGCGAGGAAAATCGACGCCGCGCGGCATTCCTCCGGCTTCAAGCAGTTGCAGATTTCGCTGCAAGAGGCGCTGCGCCGGCTCGATGAGATTGTCGCGGGACTCACCGCCGATCAGCAGCCTGAATTTGCGTCGGTGCGCGGCGATCTGCAACAGATGAACGACCACCTGGTTCAGGAGCTTTTCCCCGGCAGTCCGGCGGGCAACCCGTCGGAGGAGAAAAACCGTCATTAAGGAAGTCGTTTTATGATTCTCGTAAAGCGCCATGCGGTCGCGGTTGCCGTCGGCCTGGTGCTGGCGTCGCTCGCGGGAGCGCGCCTGGCGCCCGCTCGGCCGCGCCCGCAGGACTACACCCCGAAGGACTACCTCAGCGACGAGGAATCGGACAAAATCCGCGACGCGCTCACGCCGGCCGAACGCATCAAGCTCTACATAGCCTTCGCCGAGGATCGGTTGAAGAAATTCGATTACGAGCTCAAGCGCACCGTCCCCGAAGCTCGCGAAAGCGAGACTCTGAACGGCCTGCTCAATGGATATGCGGGATGTATCGACGACGGCGCCGACCAGATCCAAGTCGCTGAAGACAAGCAGATGGATATTCGCGACGCCCTGAAATTGATGGACACGAAAGAAAAGGAGTTTCTCGAAGCACTTCAGAAATACGACAAGGGCGCGCCCCATCTCGATGACTATCGCGACACGCTCGAAGACGCCATCGACGGCACGAAAGACGCGATCTCCGACACCGAAGCTGCCGAAAAGACGGCCCTGCCCGCACCTGTGCGGAGGAGGCAGTGAGGCGAGCGGTCGCCCGCCACGGCCCCGGCGGACAGCTCGTGCCTGGCGGCGCACAGATTTTTCATCGCATCTATACGCGGCTCGGCTGCGAAGGGCGTCCGCCGCAATTCGTCGTTGAATACCATCCGTACACGGACCTCACGCATACGATTCGTCTGCGGGAAGGAATGGCGCGCGTCCGGATTTCAGACGTTATGCGGAGCGCGCCGCGCGCGGTTGTGGAAGCGGTCGCCGCGATCCTGCTCAGCCGGCTCTACCGGCGGCGCACTCCGGAAGAGTTGGTTGAGATTTACCGCCAGTTCTCGTACGCACGTTCCACTCGGCAGCGCATCCTGCTGCAACGCCGGCGCCGGGCGCGCCGCGTCGCGCATCAACCGTCCGGGGCGCACCACGATCTTTTGCCTCTATTCGAACGATTGAATGGCCAATACTTTGAGGGCTCGCTTCCTCGCCCGCGCCTCGGCTGGAGCAGCCGCATCTGGAGATCGCAATTGGGCTGCTTCGATCCGGCGCTGAATCAGATCGTCATCAACCGGCAATTGGACCGGCCGGCCGTGCCGGAGTACGTCGTGGCCTACGTGCTTTACCACGAGATGCTCCATCAGAAGCACCCCGTCCGGTTCGCGCGCTGCCGCCGCGAATCGCACTCCGCCGAATTCCGGCGCGAGGAAAAACACTTCGGCGACTACCAGCGCGCGATGAAATTCCTCGAATGTTTCCCGGTTCCTTAGAGTAAGTAGCGCTTACCGCTCCGACAGCTTCTCGATTTTTTTCTGGATCTTCTTTGCGTCGGAGGCGTTGGGGAATGCCTTGAGGTAGTCCTGGTAGGTCTTCACGGCGTCGTCCGTATTGTGGCTCTTTTCGTACGCTTCGCCGAGCATCAGGCGGGCTTTCGCGTAATGCGGCTTCAGCTGAACTGCTTCCTGCAGGCGCGGAATGGCCGCGTTCATATCGCCCTTGCGCATATAGTAGCCGGCCACCTCGACGTCCTTCTCGGCGTTCGGCGGATCGAAGGTGGCAATCTCCCGCGGCTGCGTTTGCGGTTTCTGGCTCGGCTTGGCGGAGGAAGAGGGAGAAGACGGCGGCGAAGCGGGCGGGGTCTGCCCCGATTGCCGCGCGCACCACGCCGGCAGGGCGAATATCATCAGCAACAGCAATGGAGAGGCTCGCCGCATCGCTTTCCTATTGAGTTTAGAGCGATTTGCTATCATAGAAGTTGTACGCGACGGGCGCCGTTCCCGCCGAAACGTACGCCCCGCTCATTGTAACGCGCTGAAAATGGAACTCCGAGAAAAAGTCGCGAATCTGCCCGCCCAGCCCGGCGTGTATCTGTTTCAGGACGCCTCCGGGAAGATCGTCTACGTGGGCAAGGCGCTCTCGCTCCGCAGCCGCGTGCGTTCGTACTTTCTGGAATCGAGCTCGGCGAACAATGCCAAGACCGGGTCGCTGGTTCGCGAAATCGCGGAGCTCGATTACATCGTCGTCGACAACGAGCGAGAAGCGCTGGCGCTCGAAAACAACCTCATCAAGCAATACAAGCCAAAATTCAATATCCTGCTGCGCGACGACAAGACCTACCCCTATATCAAGTACACCGCGTTCGAGAAGTTCCCGCGTGTGTACGTCACCCGACGCTTGACGAAAGACGGCTCAACCTATTTCGGGCCCTACTTTCCGGCAAGCCTTGCCTACCGTCTCGTCCATCTGATCCACAAACATTTTCTGGTGCCGTCGTGCACGGTCGATCTTGGGCGCCTTCATCCGCGGCCCTGCTTGCAGTATTACATTCACCGCTGCCTCGGCCCCTGCGCCGCGCTGGTCACCGATGAACGCTACGCGGAAGCGGCGCGCGATGTCCGGCTGTTCCTCGAAGGACGCCGCAACGACCTTTCGCGCAGCTTGAAACAGCGCATGGAAAAGGCCTCCGAGGAGCAGCGCTACGAGGAGGCCGCGGGTTATCGCGATCTTCTGCGCACGCTCGAAGAGATGGAGGAACGCCAGAAGATCGCTGCGGCTGAGGGAGACGACACGGATGTCCTCGCGTGGTACGCGGAGCCGCCGCAAGTGGCCGTCAATCTTTTTCACCTGCGCGGCGGTCGCGTGGTCGACCGGCGCGATTTCTACTGGGAGGATATCGAGGAGCTTCGTCCGGAAGAATTCCTGCCGTCGCTGCTGAAGCAGCTGTATCTCGATGCCGCCTATCTCCCGCGTTACATCCACGTGCCGATGGATTTCGAGGAGCGGCCGCTGCTCGAAGAGGTGTTGAGCGAAGGCGCGAAGCACAAAGTGGAAATCCTCAACCCGCAGCGCGGGCAGAAACACGCGTTCCTTGAGCTCGTCGAAAAGAACGCGCAGCATTCCTTCACACAGCGCTTCCGCGTGCTCAAGCCGACCTCGAAAGCGATCGCCGAGGCGCTCCAGGCCGCGCTCGGCCTTGAAGAAGCGCCGAAGCGCATCGAGTGCTTCGATATCTCGCACATCCAGGGATCGGATACGGTCGCTTCGATGGTCGTGTGGGAAGACGGCCGCATGAAGAAATCCGACTACCGCAAATTCATCATTCGCGGCGACGCCATGCCTGAAGGACCGGACAAAGCCGCCGGCATCCTTCGCGATGATTTCGCGAGCATGCGCGAGGCGGTCGAGCGCCGCTACCGCCGCCTGCGCGATGAGAACAAGCCCATGCCAAGCCTGCTGCTGATCGACGGCGGAATCGGCCAGCTTCATGCGGCGGCCGAGGCGCTTGAAAAGCTCGAGATCATCAACCAGCCGGTAGCGAGCATCGCGAAGAAAGAAGAAATTCTGTATATCCTCGGGCGAGAGAACGACCCGATCGTGCTCGACCGGCACTCGCCCGTCCTGCACCTGATCCAGCAAATTCGCGACGAGACGCACCGCTTCGCCGTCACCTTTCACCGGCAGCGGCGCTCGAGCCGCCGGCTGCGAACGTCGCTCGTCGAGATTCCCGGCGTCGGCGAACGCACGGCGCAAAAGCTGCTGCGCCGCTTCGGCAGCGTGGCGCGGCTGCGCGAGCTGGGCGTCGAGGAGCTCGCGGCGGAGATCCCGCGCCATCAGGCGCAGCGCGTGTACGACGCCCTGCGGGCCGAGAAAGCGCCCGTAACGTGATCCCCATCACCTAACTACAGCTTCCCCACCCTTGCCGCGCCCGGAAGTGCTATGCTAGTGTCCAATTTGGAGGTGGACGATGGCAGATAATGTAGGCTCGAGAGTGAGCTTCTTTCTTGTTGGGCTTGGAATCGGCGCGCTCGTTGGAATTCTCTTCGCGCCGAAATCCGGCGAAGAGACACGCGACTACCTGACCTCGAAGGCCGATGAAGGCCGCGACTACGCCCAAAAGAAGGCCCGCGAGCTGCGGGAACGCGCCGAAGACTTGATCGAACGCAGCAAGGAGATCATGTCGCGCCAGAAGGACGCCATCTCCACGGCTGTGGACGCCGGCAAGGAAACGTACAAGCGCGAAGCGAAGGCATCCTAAAGCAGCTCCGGGAGCCCCATGTCCGGCTGGCTCGAAGTGTTCATCGCGGTCGCCACGATCGCCATCGTTATTCAGATGGCGATTCTTCTGGCGATGTTTCTGCAGCTGCAAGCGGCGATCAAGAACTTCACGCGGATCGCGACGCAACTGCAGGCTCGCATCGATCCGATCCTTGTCCGTACGAATCACATCCTGGAAGATTCCGAAGACCGCATCCGCAGCATCATGGGCGATGCGGCGGAGGTGACGCGTGTGGCGCGGAGCCAGGCGCAAAAAGTGGACCGCGTGTTCACGGATGCCGTCGAGCGGCTGCGCATCCAGATCATTCGCGCGGACCAGATCCTCACCGGCACCCTCGAGGTGATCGAGGATGCTGGGACGACAATCCGCGACAAAGTCTGGGATCCGATCAACAAGGTGTCCGCGGTTTTGAAGGGCGTCAAGGCGGGGCTCGATTTCTTCCGCGACCGGCGCCGCCCGCCGCAACCCGACGCCGCCACGCAAGACGAAGAACTCTTCATCTGAAGCGATTTTCTCGCTTCACTCACCCGAAAGATTCCTGATCTTTCTTCCTGACTACTTCGAAATCCAGCCGCCGCCGAGGACCTGCTCGCCGGCGTAGAAAACCGCGGCCTGGCCGGGCGTGATTGCGCGCTGCGGCTCGACGAAAGTGACGCGCGCGGTGGTTGCATCGAGGGGAACAATTTCCGCGTCGGCAGGATCGTGCCGATTGCGGATGCGGACTGTCGCGCGGACGGGATTTTCGGGGACTTCATACGGAATCCAATTGACGTTGCGGACTTCGCAGGTGGCGCGGCGGAGTTCGCCGTCTTCGCCGACGACGAGGCGATTGTTCTCGCGGTCGAGCGCGACGACGTAGATCGGACGTCCGGCGGCGAGGCCCAGGCCGCGGCGCTGTCCGACCGTGTAATGGTGCAGGCCGTTGTGGCGTCCGATTACTTCGCCGGACGTGGAGACGATTTCGCCGGGCTCGCCCAATTCTCCGAGCGCAGCTACGTTGCTGACGCCTTCGCGCGCGGCAATTCCCTGCTCCTGCAAATAGCTTTCGATGAAGCGGACGTAATTGCCGGTCGGGACGAAGCAGATTTCCTGGCTCTCGGGCTTTTCGGCAACCGGCACGGCGAGGCGGCGCGCGATTTCGCGCACTTCCTGCTTGGTCAAGTCGCCGAGCGGAAATTCGGTGCGCGCGAGCTGTTCCTGCGTGAGGCCGAAGAGAAAATACGACTGGTCCTTGGTTTGGTCGACGGCGCGGAGCAGTTCGTAGCGTCCCGTTTCGCGATTGTGGCGCGACGCGCGCGTAGTGGCCGGTGGCGATGCGATCGGCGCCGATCTGCCGTGCGGTGACGAGAAGCTGATCGAACTTGACGTGATTGTTGCAGTGCGTGCACGGGATCGGCGTGCGCCCGGCAAGATAGTCGGCGACGAACGGGCGGACGACGGTCTCCTCGAACTCGCGCTCGAAATTGACCACGTAGAATGGGATGCCGAGATGCTCGGCGACGCGGCGCGCGTCGTAGACATCGTCGAGCGAGCAGCAGCGATGCGGCGCGGGGCCATTTCCCTGAAGCTGCGGCAGGCGGCGCTGGTTCCAGAGCTGCATCGTGAGGCCGACGATGGGTTCGCCGCGATCGCGGAGGATCGCCGCGACGGTGGAACTGTCGACGCCGCCGCTCATGGCCACTGCGACCGCATGCGTCGGTCCGTGCAGAAGAGTCGCGGAAGGCGTCGAGTTGAGCTGTGGTGGCCATTCTTCGTGATTACCGCGCGGGGGCGGCCTCCGCTTGCGGGGCGCGCGGCGAGAGCGCGCGGATGCGTTCGACGACGCCGGGAATCGTTTCGATGGCGCGGTCGATTTCCGCGGCGGTGGTGGGGCGGCCGAGGCTGAAGCGCAGGCTGGAGCGCGCGTCGTCGCGCGAAAGGCCGACGGCGGTCAGCACATGCGACGGCTCGGTGCGACCGGAAGAGCAGGCTGCGCCGGTGGAGCATTCGACGCCCTGCAAATCGAGGGCGATCAGCAGCGCCTCGCCGCCGCGCCCGGAAACGAGATGTTCGTCGTGTTCGGGACGCGGCGCTCGCGGTCGCCGTTCACGCGGCGCCGATGGAATTCGTTCGAGCAGCGCCGATTCGAGGCGGTCGCGCAGCGCAGCGATGCGCGCGGCATCTTCGGCGAGAACTTGCGCGCCAGCTCGGCGGCCTTGCCGATGCCGACGATGCCGGGAACATTTTCGGTGCCGGGGCGGCGATCGCGTTCGGCGTGGCCGCCGAAAGAATCGCGGCGCGAGAGGCGTCCCGGTGCGAACGTAGAGCGCGCCCACGCCCTTTGGGCCGTAAAACTTGTGCGCGGAGATCGAAAGCAAATCGACGCCGAGGCGGTTCACGTCGAGCGGCACCTTGCCGGCCGACTGCACGGCGTCGCAATGGAAGCAGCACGTCCGCTTCGGCGGCGATGCGCGCCGATTTCTTCGATCGGCTGGATCGTGCCGAGCTCGTTGTTCGCGTGCATCACGGTGATCAGCACGGTTTCCGGGCGCAGCGCGCGGCGAATCATCTTCGGGATCGACGACGCCCTGCGAATTCGGGCCGAGCCAACGGGCACGACGGTGACGTCGATTCCCTGCCGCTCGAGCTCCTCGCAGCTGTGCAGCACGGCGTGATGCTCGATGGCCGTGGTGATGATGTGCTTGCGCGCTGTCGATGCATGCGGCAACGTGCCGAAAATCGCCAGGTTGTCGGCTTCCGTGCCGCCGCTGGTGAAAACGATTTCGCTCGGCCTTCGCGCCGATCAGCGCGGCGACCGATTCGCGCGCGGCATCCACGGCGGCGCGGGCGCGCTGCCCCGCGCGAATGGACCGAGCTGGCGTTGCCGAAGTTTTCGCCGAGAAACGGCAGCATGGCTTCGAGGACCGCGGGGTCCACGGGCGTCGTGGCGTTGTAATCGAGATAGACCGGCATGTTACGCCTCGGAATATTCAGAATAGCGGCTGCGCCGGAGCGGGTCAAGCAAGCCGCCGCACTCTACTCGCAATGGCGGCATGATTAGGAGAGCATGGACGGGAGGCTGCCGGGGCTGGGCGCTGCCGTCACAGCGCCGGGGTTCATCATGAGTTGAAGGTCGAAGGCTTCTTTGCGGACGCGCAGGTCGTAGTAAAACACCGCCGTGGCGATCAGCAGAATCGGCGTTACGAGCGTCTCGGCGACGGTGTTTCCCACCTGGGCCAGGGCGGCCACATGCGCGCGGTGTCCGGATGCCTGGCTGCGGACATGCCGAGCATGAAATCGAAAGGAAACATGAATAGGGACGCCGCGATCATGGCGATCACAAAGTAAACGAGGTAGATAACGAAGGCCCGGCCAGCGCTGTCTTCCGTGAGGTGGTAGCTACGCTCGAGCGAGTCGCGCGCGCCGAGATCTTCAAGCAGCGCCGCGGGCAGGCAGGTGATCAGGCGGCAGGCCAGCCAGATGCCGGTACGATCAGCAGCATTGTTGCGGCGCCGACCGCGAGACCGTTCAGCAGAGTGACGCCGAAGAGGTTCGCTGCGTGACCGCGCATGCGGCGGAGAGAATCGGCGATTGTGGTTGTGTGGCCCAGATACAGCTCGGAAACGGCGAAGACGGTGCCGCCCTGCGCGAACAAGTAGGCGATCAGGTAGATGATGAGGCCGAGCAGCCCTCCGACGATTGCGGCAGCCGCCTCTCCGCCGGTGAGCGCGGTCCGCGAGGGGTCGACCCTGGCAGTGCCAACAGTTCCCGTGAGGAGAACTGGGCGAGATGCAGGGCGAGAATCAATAGCTGAGGGATCGCCGTGATGCCGAGAAACAGCAGGAAATTATTGCGATATAGCGAAAACGCGCGGTCGAGAATCTCACCGAGCGATAGAGGCGTAGATCGATGGCTGCCATGCGAGCCTCCGCCTCAGAGGATCGGGGCTTTGTTTGGCGCGGCACTTTAGCAAAGAGTAAGTCAAAAGGCGAGGCAACTCAGGCATGGCCGCGCGCGTGCCAAAAGAAAATGCGGTTGGTCTTAGTATCGGGACCACTCCGATAAGTGATATCGGCCGCGATCGGGCGTGATATGAATCACACACGAGCAAGGAGCTTGAACGAGGCCATTCCCGAACCGGGGCGCCGGGGTAGAACTTTTGGGGCCAAGCGCGCGTATCACTCACAGGAGCAGACAATGAGCACAACCGGAGGAACGGGAGCGGGCGGTATGGGAACCGGGCCTGGGCCGGAGTATCGTTACCCGCGGAGACGGTCGTTCGTCGGCCCGATCATATTGATCGGGCTCGGAGTTTTATTCCTGCTGGGAACGATGCGGCCCGGATTTCGATCCGTGGTGGGTGTTCTGGCGATTCTGGCCGCTGCTGCTGATCTTCATTGGCCTCGGACAAATTTCGACCACTACTGGAATCGCAGCGACGATGGCGGGCGGGGTCACGCCGTCTCTGCAACCGGCCTCGCGCTGATCGTGCTGCCTGATCGTCTTGATCGTGCTGGGCTGGTACGGCGGAGGACGCTGGGACGGCGGCAAGGGTCCCGGCCATGGTTGGGGCTGGGGACAACGGTGGGGCGACCGATGGAATGACGACCACAATTGGGGCGCCGGCATGATTTGCACGACGCCCAGTCGATCGAGCTGCAGGGCGCGAAGGCCGTCAGCGCGGACTTCAACATACCGGCGGGCGACGTAACCGTGACCGGCGGATCGGACAAACTGCTCGATGCAACGTTCGACTACGACGGCGGCGAGGGCAAGCCGATCGTCGACTACAGTGTTTCGGGAGACCACGGCAGCCTCAACATCACGCAGGACAACGAGGACCACACGCACTGGGGCGGAAGCCACGACACCTGGAACCTTCGCCTCGGCCAGGGCGTTCCGATCGATCTGAAGCTCAGCATGGGCGCGGGGCACAGCGATCTGCAAATGAAAGACATCGACTTGAGCCACCTCGACGTCCACATGGGCGTGGGCGACCTGCATCTTGACCTCACGGGGCCGCGGAAAAGCGACCTCGACGCGACGCTGCAGGGAGGCGTGGGGTCGGCGACGATTCGACTGCCGAAGGATGTGGGCGTGCGAGTCACTGTCTCGGGCGGCATCGGGCGGTGAATGCGCCCGGGCTCCAGCGCGATGGCGACGCCTACGTGAACGCGATGTACGGCAAGACGCCGGCTACGATCAACCTGACGGTTTCGGGCGGCGTCGGCGAGGTCAATCTCTACGAAGAGTGATCCATCCGCGTTACTCAATGGCGGCAGGCGCCAGCGGTTGGCTTTGACAGCGGCGTAGGGGTCCGCTAGCTTCGAGGATGCGCCCCCGATCGATTCTATTGCGGGCGGCGCGCGATTGGAGCGAACCTTGGCGCGGCCCATCATCACGCTGACGACGGACTACGGCACGAGCGACCATCTGGTCGGGGTCATGAAAGGCGTGATCCTCGGCATCAATCCCGAAGTCAACTTCGTCGACATCACGCACGGCGTGCTCGCGCACGATATTCTCGATGGCGCGCTGACCATCGCGCAGGCCTACAAATATTTTCCGCCGAAGACGATTCACGTGGTCGTCGTCGATCCCGGCGTCGGGACGCAGCGGCGGCCGATTCTGGTGGCGGCCGACCAGCAATATCTCGTCGCGCCGGATAATGGCGTGCTTTCCGCGGTGTACGATCAGAGCGAAGCGCTCTACGTCTGGAACATCATCTCCGAACACTATTTCCGCACGCCGGTGAGCAACACATTTCACGGGCGCGACATTTTTGCGCCGGTGGCCGCGTGGCTCTCGAAATCGTGGCAGACGGCGGCGTTCGGCGAGCAGATCACCGATTTCGTGCGCTTCGCGATCCCCAAGCCTAAGACGGCGGGCAATACGGTGAAAGGCATCGTCCTGCGCGTCGATCATTTCGGCAATGTGGTGACGAATCTGACGGCGCAGGATGTGCCGGCGCTGGCTGGCGGCGACGGCAAATTCACGATTCGCGCGGGCAACGCCGTGGTGAGCAAGGTCGTGCCGACATTCGCGAAGGGCGCGGCGGGCGAGGCCGTCGGGATCATCGGATCGAGCGGCTACCTGGAAATTTCGGTCAACAAGGCCAACGCGGCCCGGTCGCTCGGCATCGCGCGCGGCGCGGAAGTCACCGTGAATTGTCGTAGGCAGCCGCGCTCAAATCCTGTGCCTGAAACAGTGTCACGGCGAGCGCCCTCTGAGTGCGGGATGCTGCTCCCGCTGTTTGCGCCCGGGCATTGCCCGGACATGCTCACCGCACTCACCCACTGGCACCATTGGTGACTCATTACGCCGACAGCACTCTTTGCGCAACACGATCTTGCTATCAGAGTGCCAAAACCGAAGAGCCGGCGAGACGCCGGCGCTACTTAGCGCGCCAACGACGTCACGATCAGATACGAGCGCATGCGCGGGTCCATCCAGTCGCGCAGGGCGTCGCCGAGCAGATTGAACGCGAGGACGGCGGCCATCACGGCGAGCGCGGGAAAAATCACCAGGTGCGGCGCGTCGAAGAGGTGGCTGCGCGCGTCGTTGAGCATGGCGCCCCAGCTGGGCATCGGCGCGAGCACGCCGAGGCCGAGGAAGCTGAGCGTCGATTCGGCGAGAATCGCGCCGGCCATGGCGATGGTCGCCTGCACGAGCACCGGCTGAAGAATATTCGGCAGCAGATGCCGCAGCAGGATGCGCGCGTGCGAAGCGCCCAGCGACCGCGCCGCGAGCACGTACTCCATTTCCTTGGCCTGCAGAATCTGCGCGCGCGCGAGCCGCGCGTAGCCCGCCCAGCCGGTGATGATCAGCGCGAAAATCACCTTGCCGATGCCCGGGCCGAGAAACGCGGCGAACGCGATCGCCAGCAGAATCCCCGGGAACGAAAGAAACGCGTTGATGAGGACGATGTTCACGAGGCGGTCGAACCAGCCGCCGAAATAGCCCGCGAGCGCGCCGATCGAAAGGCCGATGACGCCCGCGCCGGCACCACGCTCACGCGACCAGCATCGAGACGCGCGCGCCGAAGATGATGCGCGAGAGAATGTCGCGGCCGAGATCGTCGGTGCCCATCCAGTGCGCGGCGCTCGGGCCGAGCAGGCGCGCGGGAAGATTCTGCGCGGTGGGATCGTAGGGCGCGAGCCACGGCGCGGCCAGCGCGACGAACACGAGCAGCAGCGCCAAGCGCGAATCCCCAGCGCCCGGGCCGCTCTGGCGCAGAGAATTCGCGCAGGCCGTTCATTCGAGGCGCACCCGCGGATCGACCAGCGCGTAGACCAGATCGGTCAGGAGATTCACGACCACGTAGGAAACCGCGATCAGCAGAATGCAGCCCTGCAGCAGCGGATAATCGCGCGCTTCGATCGCCTGCACGGCGAGGCGGCCGATGCCCGGCCACGAGAAAATCGTTTCGGTGACGATCGCGCCGGCGAGAAGCGTGCCGAACTGCAGGCCGAGAATCGTGAGAATCGGGAATCAGCGCGTTGCGAAACGCGTGGCGAAACAGCACCGCGATTCGGACAGTCCCTTCGCGCGCGCCGTGCGGACGTAGTCGCTCGAAAGCTCTTCGATCACGGAGGTGCGCACCATGCGCGCCAGAATCGCCGCCAGCGCCGCGCCGAGCGTGATCGCGGGCAGCATCAGATGCGCCGCGCCGCCGCGTCCTGAAACCGGCAGCCAGCCGAGAATCACCGAAAAAACCAGAATCAGCACGGGCCCCAGCGCGAAATTCGGCACCGAAAGGCCGAGCAGCGTGAAGACGCCGACGGCGTGGTCCGTCGCGGTGCCGCGGCGTTCCGCCGCAAGATTCCGGCGGGAATGCCGATCGCCGCGCAAACCAGCAGCGCCACGAGCGCCAGTTCGAGCGTCGCGGGATAGTGCGAGAGAACGACGCGCGTCACCGGCTGCTGAAAGCGAAACGATTCGCCGAGATTGCCGTGCAGAACGCCGACGAGATAGTGCCCGTACTGCACGCGAAATCGGCCGGTCGAGCCCGAGCGCGTGGCGAAGCTGCTGCAAATCCTCGGCGCGCGCGCCTTCGCCGAGCATCTGCTGCACCGGATCGCCCGGAACGATGTGCGCGAGCAGGAAAACCATCGTGACGATCAGCCAGAGCGCGGGAAGCGCGAGCAGAAGTCGCAGCGAGAGGTAGCGGATCATTTCGCGCGACGCTCCCTCGACCGGATGCGGCGCGCTTCGGCATCCGGCGCAGGCGGAGCTGCCGCTCGATGGCGGAGGCGACGGAACCAGCGACGGGCCCGGCACGGAGCGGATCGGCTTGATCTTCACGCGCGAGACGCGCCGCCGGTCCATTTCCATCACCGTGAAACGGTAGCCGTCCGCTTCGAAGCTTTCGCCGCCGCGCGGAATGAAGCCGAGGCGGCTGAGCACGAAGCCGCCGATCGTTTCGTACGACGGATCGTCGGGAAGCGCGATGTTGTACTGCGCTTCGAGATCGCGCACCTTGATCGCCGCGTCGAAAATCATTCCGCCGTCGGGCAGGCTCAGCGGCTGCTCGACCACGTCGAACTCGTCGTGAATCTCGCCGACCATCTGCTCGAGGATGTCTTCCAGCGTGACCAGGCCGAGGATGCTGCCGAATTCGTCCACCACCATCGCCAGGCCGATGCGGCGCGTGCGAAATTCGAGCAGCAGTCTGCTGGCGGGCTTCGTCTCGGGGACGATCAGCACCTCGCGCAGCAGCTTTCGCAGATCGAAAGGAGGCGCGGGCTGGTCTTCCTCGGCGCGGCGCGCGCGATCGAGCAGCACCCAGATCATGTCCTTGATGTGCACGAAGCCGAGGATGTGGTCGAGCGAGCCTTCGTAAACCGGAATGCGCGAGCGCTGCGTGGTGGCGAACATCCGCATCGCTTCTTCGAGGCCGGCATCGGCGGGCAGCGCGTGCATGTCCGGGCGCGGCACCATGATTTCGCGCACCTGCACCTGGCCCAGCTCGATCGCGTTTTGCATGAACTGCGCGTCGCGCTCGGCGAGCACGCCGCGGTCGCGCGCCTGCTGCACCATCACTTGCAGCTCTTCGGCCGAGCGCACCAGCGTGTGGCTGTGCGGCGCGACGATGCCCAGCGCGCCGACGATTTTGTCCGACGTGGTATCGAAGAGGTCGATCGCCCAGCTGAACGTCCGCAGAAACCAATGAAACGGCCGCGCGATCAGCAGGGCGACGCGTTCGGCGCGGGCGAGGCTGAGCGCCTTGGGAACAAGCTCGCCGAAAACCACCTGCAGGAACGTGAGCAGCCCGAACACGACCACGAGCGCGATGGCGTGGGCCAGGATCGGCGCCCAGGGACGCGTGAAGGCCTGAACGAACGGATGCACGATCGCGGCCAGCGTGATCTCGCCGAGATAGCCGAGCGAAAGGCTCGCGATCGTGAGCCCGACCTGCACGCCGGAAACGACGCGGCCGAGATCGCCGAGCAACTGTTCGACGATTTTCGCGCGCGGATCGCCCTTTTCGACGAGCTGCCGCACGCGGGAAAGACGCACGGCGACCAGCGAGAATTCGGTGGCGGCGAAAAACGCGTTCACGCCGATCAGGAACAGCATGCCGAAGACGTGGAGCGCTGTCATGCTGCGGCGGGACCTTCCCTGCGCAAAATTGCGCGCCGTGGCAGCGGCTCACACGCGGAAATCGCGAAAACTCGCATTTGCGGCAATTCTATCAGGCATCCGGCGCAAGGGAAGGATGGCGTTACGTGGTGTTGCTTCGAGCCAAAAGACGGAAGGTTATCGCTGGGAGATTTCGCCGGCATTGACGCGCGCATTGTAATCGGCGGATTTGCCGCGAGGGATGGTAAGAGCTGTCCAGCGGCCGGACGCACTATGTTTCGCGATGAAGACGATCTGGCCGATGTGGTAGGCATAGTGGGCGACCTGGCGATGGATCGCCTGCATCACGGAATGGCGTTCGCCGCGGATGCGGATCGTGCGGCCGAGATCGTCATCCGTGAGCGGCGCGAGCGCATCAAATACCACTTTCCACGATTGCTCCCACAGCGCCAGAATCTCGGCGCGCGTCTGCGGAGGAGCCTCGAATTCCGCGTCGCGATTGCGGCCGGGCTTTTCGCCGTCCGAGGTGAGGAAATCCCTCCAGCGCGATTGCATGTTGCCGGCGAGATGCTTCACGATGATGGCGATTGAATTCGACTCGGCATCGAGCGTCGCCGTCAGCGCCTCATCGGGGACCTGCGCGATGGCGCGCTCGGCGAGTTTTTTGTAGTGGCGCAGCAGATCGGTCGAGTCTTTGAAGTATGAGGTGGTAAATTCGAGTGCCATGCGGCGATTCTGCACCTGGGCGGGCCGGTGCGCAAGAGCATGGAGCACGCGATGGAAGCGTTTCTGAGGGCGACCGAAGTCGATCGACTGGAAACAGCCGGGCGTGCTCGCCAAGGCTCGGGACCTTTCGGCAGGTGCCTCGGAGCCGCGCGAGATTGCGCGGCGGTGCTTCGAATGGGTGCGCGACCACATCCAGCACAGCTCCGATTTTCGGCGCAACCCGGTGACGTGTGCCGCCTCCGCAAGTTCTCGCCGAGGGCACGGGCTATTGCTATGCGAAGAGCCATCTGCTCGCGGCGCTCCTGCGCGCGAATGGAATCCCGGCCGGATTCTGTTACCAGCGGCTCAGCATCGACGAAAAGGGCGCCCCGTATTCGCTTGCATGGCTTGAACGCCGTTCACCTGCCGGAATTCGGCTGGTATCGGATCGATCCCCGCGGCAACAAGCCGGGCGTGGACGCGCAATTTTCGCCGCCGGTCGAAAGGCTGGCTTTTCCTGTCGTGTTTCCGGAGGAGCGGCTTTTTCCTGAAATCCTCGCGGACCCATGCCGGTCGTCGTTGCAGCGCTGCGGGCGCATAAGACGTGGGACGAGATGTATCGCCACCTGCCCGATTGGGAGCCGGCTTCCCTCCCCGATGCCTGAGCTGCCCGAGGTCGAAGCGGTGGCGGCGGCCGCACAAGGGCATTGTTGACGTTCTGCGGCGTGCGCTAGAATGCAGGACTCACCGCAGAGGCGCAGAGGACGCAGAGAAAGACAGAGCCGAACGCTTGGTCATCTGACGAAGGAATTAAATGAATTCAGCGACGAACAAAGCAGCTGAGCCGCAGAAGAAAGGCGATTTCGAAAAATCGCTCGCGCGGCTCGAAGAAGTCGTGAAGCGGCTCGAGAGCACCGACCTTTCGCTCGACGAAGCCATGAAGCTTTTCGAAGAGGGCGTGAAGCTCTCGCGCGAATGCCAGAAGCAGCTCGAAGAGGCGGAAGGCCGCGTCGAAATCCTGCTGAAGAAGGCGGACGGAAAGATTGCCGCAGAGCCGTTCGAACCCGAAGATGAATCGTAGCGGCATTTGCGCGACGTGTCGGCATGTCGCTGCGCTCGATGTCGAGCCCAGCCCTCCCGACCGCATGAAACTTCCCGATTTTTTCGAAGCGGATCATGCCGCGATCGAAGCGGCGCTCGAGCGCATTCTGCCCGCGGAAGACACGCAGCCGCCTTCGATCCATCGCGCGATGCGCTACAGCGTCTTCGCGGGCGGCAAGCGGATTCGTCCCGTGCTGTGCCTCGAAGCGGCGCGGATGTTCACGGAGAATGTCGACGCGGCGATCCACGCCGGCTGCGCGCTCGAATTCATCCACACCTATTCGCTGATTCACGACGATCTGCCCGCGCTCGACAACGACGATCTGCGCCGCGGCAAGCCGACCAACCACAAAGTGTTCGGCGAGGCCATCGCGATTCTGGCGGGCGATGCTCTGCTGACGCTCGCCTTTGAGACGCTGGCGAAAGCGCCGCTCGAAGCCGAGCGGCGCGTGCGCGTGATCGCGGAAATCGCCGCCGCGGCGGGCACGGTGAACGGGATGGTGGGCGGACAAGTGGCGGACGTCGAGGCCGGAGGCAAGCCGGTGAGCGCGAGCGAGCTCGAATACATCCACCGGTCGAAGACGGCGGCGCTGATTCGCGCGTCGATTGTGGCGGGCGCGATCGCGGGCGGCGCGGCGAACGAGGACGTCGAGCGGCTGCGGCGCTTCGGCGACAACATCGGCTGGGCGTTTCAGGTGGTCGACGATCATGCTCGACGTGGAGGAATCGTCCGCGGCGCTCGGCAAAACCGCCGGAAAAGATCAGGCGCAGCAGAAGGCGACGTATCCGGCGCTCTACGGAATCGAGAAATCGCGCGCGATTGCGGCGGAGCTTGAAGCGAAGGCGCTGGCCGAGCTCGATTGCTACGGCGAGCGCGCGTCGCGCTTGCGGCAGCTCGCGGAATTTCTGGTCGCGCGGCGATCGTAGTCGCACCAGACCCGAATCCGAACCTCGCGACGTGGCTCTCGCACATGCCACATGCCGCACAGCTCACCATCCAGCGACTCGAATCGCGCCCGCAAGCACAGGCCGCAAGCCCGGGAAAAGCGCGGCTGGATGTGCTGCTCGTCGAACGCGGGCTGGCGCCCTCGCGCGAGCGGGCGCAGGCGATTTTGCTCGCCGGGCAAGTGCGCGTGAACGGCGCCAAGATGGAGAAGGCCGGGAGCCAGGTAGCGGCCGACGCGCGCATCGAGATCGTCGGCGAGACGCTGCGCTACGCGAGCCGCGGCGGGCTGAAGCTCGAAGGCGCGCTCGAGGATTTCGGCGTCGAGCCGCGCGACCGGATCTGCCTCGATGTCGGAAGCTCGACGGGCGGATTCACCGATTGCCTGCTGCAGCGCGGCGCGCGCAAGGTGTATCGCGGTCGACGTGACCATCGACCAGCTCGATTGGAAGCTGCGGCAGGACGCGCGCGTCGTGACGGTCGAGCGGAACGCGCGCTATCTGCGCGCCGAAGACATCGGCGAGCCGCCGAGCCTGATCGTGATGGACGTGTCGTTCATTTCCGTGACCAAGATTCTGCCGGCGATCCTGCCGATTGCGCCGGCCAGGCGCCGATTTTCTGATCCTGATCAAGCCGCAATTCGAGCTGGAAAAGCGCGACGTCGGCAAAGGCGGCATCGTGCGCGACGACGAGCGCTGCACGAAAAAGCGGTCGAGCGCGTGCGAGCCGCGGCGGCCGAAGCTGGGCCTCGAAATTCGTCGGCGTGCAGCCGAGCCACTTGACCGGCGCGGAAGGAAATCAGGAGTTTTTTCTCCACGCGCGGCGGCGCGGGTAGAATAAAATGGCGTCCACACGAATGATCCGCGCCGCCGGCATCGTCTGCAAACCCCTCCGCGACCTTGTGGCCTCCGTCGTGCCGCCGCTCATCGACGTGGCTGCGCGAGCGGCAAGATCAGCGTTTTCATCGACGAGGAAACGCACGGCTGTTGCCTCGATCTCGGCGAGCCGGTGCTGGCGCGCGATGCGCTGGGCGCGACGAATCGACCTGCTGATCGTTCTCGGCGGCGACGGCACGCTGCTTTCGGCGGCGCGCGCGCTCGGCGGGCACGATGTGCCCGATCCTCGCCGTGAATCTCGGCGGCCTCGGCTTTCTCACCAGCGTGACGCTCGAAGAGCTTTATCCCGCTGCTCGAGCAGGTGCTCGCGGGCAACCAGCGCACGAGCGACCGCATGATGCTCGATGCCGAGATTCGCCGCGACGGAAATACCGGCGAGATGCAGTGCGCGCTCAACGACGCGGTGGTCAACAAAGGCGGCGCGGGCGCGCATGCTCGATTTCGACGTTTACGTGGACGGCGATCACGTGGGGCGCTATCGCGCCGACGGCCTGATCGTCGCGACGCCGACCGGCTCGACCGCCTACTCGCTGGCGGCGGGCGGCCCGATCGTCGATCCGAGCCTCGATGCCTTCGTCATCACGCCGATCTGCCCGCACATGCTGACGAACCGGCCGCTGGTGATTCCCGGCACGTCGCGGATCGATCTCGATTTCACGGCGGCGTAGGAGCCGGTGTATCTCACGCTCGATGGGCAGATCGGTCTTGAGCTTGAGCCCAGCGGACCGCGTGCGGATCACGAAGTCGGCGAAGCGCGTGGCGCTGCTCCGCCCGCCCAGCAAGAGCTATTTCGAGGTCCTGCGCAGCAAATTGCGCTGGGGTGAACGGTAAGGCGCGGCAAAGCCGCCACAATCGGCGTTTTCTCGACCATTCGGGGCCTTTTAAGCGCCCGCTGGCGAGATCCTTGATCCCCGCGTTACGGCGGAAAATTTGGTGCAGTTTCGCCGCAAGTGCCGCCACCGTTTACCGCACCTTCAGGACGAGAAGCGTGCGGTCGTCGGTGGGATGCTGGCCGCCGGAGAATCTGTCGACCTCTTCGAGCATGTGGTCGGCGATGGCATCGGCGGTCAGGGCCGCATGCTCGGTGATGATTTCCGCGACGCGCTTGTGCCCGAAAAATTCGCCCGATCGAATTCTGCGTGTCGGCGATGCCGTCGGAATAGAGCACGACACGTCGCCCGGATCGAGAATGTAGCTGCGCTCGTCGTACGTCGCCTCCTCGAAAATCCCCAGCGGGAAACCCGACAGCGGAATTTTCTCGCACTTGCCCGGCGTGCCATAGCAGCGGCTGCTCCTGCCCGGCATTGGCCACGCGCAGGCGGCGGCGGCGGCGATTCCACGTGGCGAAGCAGAGCGTCATGAAGCGGCCTTCGATCAAGCGCTCGCCGAGAAATCCGTTGACGGCGCGCAGCATGTTCGCCGGGCGCGGCTTCAGCGAGCCGAGGCTGCGCAGCGTGCCGACGGCGACCGCGCCGTAAAGCGCCGCCGCGCTTCCCTTCCCGCTCACGTCGCCGAGCGCGATGCCCAGATCCTGCGGGCCGTAGCGCAGAAAGTCGTAGAGGTCGCCGCTGAGTTCGCGCGAAGAAACGACGCGCGCGGCGATATCGAGGCCGAATTCCGCGCCCGGGCATACGCGGCAGCAGCGCGCCTTGAATGCGGCGGGCGGCGTTCAGATCGCGCTCCATGCGGCTTTCGTCGCGCGCCACCTGCTCGTAGAGGCGCGCGTTTTCGATCGAAACCGCAAGATGCGACGCCAGAATCGAAAGCACCTGCACGTGGTCCGGCGTGAAATAGTTGAGCTGCGGGCTCTCGAGATCCATCACGCCGATTACGCGCGTTTTGTAAATCATCGGCACGGCCAGCTCGGAGCGCGTCTCGGGATTCAGCATGCGATAGCGCGGATCGAGCGACACGTCGGGCACGACGATCGGGCGGCGCAGCTTGGCCGCCGCGCCGACGATGCCTTCGTGCTCGGGAACCGTCGGATTTTTCCTGCACGCGCTGGCCGAATTTCACGGTGACGTGGTGGCGAAAGACGCCGGCCGGCTCGATCGTACAGCAGGATGCTGAAAATCTGGTAGTCGATCAGGCGCTTGGTCATCTCCGCGGCGCGGCGAAGAACCTCTTCGACTTCGCAGCGTGGCGCTCGTTTCGCGGCCGATTTCATTGAGCAGCAGCAGCGTTTCGGCCTGCTTTCGCGCGCTCTCGAAAAGCCGCGCGTTCTCGACCGCCGTGCCGATGCGGCTGGCGACGAGCGTGAGAATGGTCTGCTGGCCGGGAGTGAAATAATCGGGCTGGCGGCTCTCGATATCCATCACGCCGATCACGCGCCCGCGCACGATCAGCGGGACGGCCAGCTCCGAGCGCACCTCTTCCGCGGCGGGCAGATAGCGCGGATCCTTTCTCACGTCGCCGACGCGAATCGCCTGCCCGAGCTGCGCGGCGGCGCCGATGATGCCGTCGCCCATCGGGAATGCGCCAGTGCTCGACGACTTCCGGGCGATGGCCGATGGCGAAGCGGATGTAAAGATTGTTGGTGCCCTCTTCGGGCAGCAGCACCGCGAAGATTTCGTAGTCGATCAGCCGCTTGACCTGGGCGGCGGCGTTCGCGAGAACTTCGTCGAGATTCAGCGACGCGTTGATCTCGTGGCTGATCTCCGCGAGGACGGCGAGCGTCTCCGCAGGGATGTCGAGCGTCGAATTGAGTTCGGTCAAGTCCATTGATGATGCGATCCGCGCAGGCCTTTGGCTCCCTGTACGACACAGCGACTGCGGATCGCCTGCGAGATCCCCAATCTCGCGGCGCGAGCCCGAGTCGAACTATTATAACAGGCGAGAAATTTGCTCCGGCGACATAGATTGCGCGCTTGCAAACATTCTTGCGCCAAATTGGACGGCGGATGGAGGTTCGAGGTCATTCCGGCGAGCGGGAGCAGCCGGTCAGTGCGTTCCGTCTTCGGGGAGATGAAGGACGTACACGTCCTTCAGGTTGCGGTAGCGCTCGGCGTAATCGAGGCCGTAGCCGACGACGAACTCGTTCGGGAATCTTGAATCCGATGTAGTTTGCCTCCACGGGCTTCAGCCGCCGCGAGGGCTTGTCGAGCAGGGCCGCGACGCGAAGGGTCTTCGGCCGGCGCTGCCGCAAAACTCGCAAAAGATAGCTCAGCGTGAGGCCGGTGTCGAGGATGTCTTCGACCAGGATGACGTTGAGGCCCGCGATGCTGCTGTCGAGATCCTTCAGCACGCGCACCTGGCCGGAGGATTCCTTGCCGCGGCCGTAGCTCGAGACGGCGATGAAATCGATCGAGCTCTCCAGATTGATCTCGCGAACCAGGTCGGAGAGAAAAATGCACGCGCCCTTGAGCACGCCGATCAGATGAACGCGCTCGCCCTTGAAATCGCGCGTAATCTGGCGCGCGACGGAGCGGACGCGCTTCTCGATTTCGGCGCGGCGAATCAGGACTTCGCCTTCCACTTCCGTGCTTGCCATACCCCGCCCACTTTCTCGCGCGTGATTCGACTTGATGGCTACTGTATCGACGCACGTGGCGAACAACTGAGATCAGACGTAAGCCGCGAAACAGCGGAACCCTCCACCGAGCCTTACGCCTTCTTTATTCGAATCCTGATAGCCTTTAACTGCGGGACCATATTTGACCGCTTCGGAGCCACGATTGAGTTTACTGAGCCTTTTTGGACTGTTTGCGGTGTCCGCGATGCTTCTGTGCTATGCGTTCGAGAGACGCAGCCGCTGGTTTGTTCTGGGATTTGCCGGGGCCTGCGCGCTCGGATCAACCTACGGCTTTCTGCAAGGAGCGTGGCCGTTCGGCATCGTGGAAGCGGTTTGGACGGTTGTGGCGATCAGACGATGGTGGATTGCGGCACCGGGCGGCCACTAGGATGCGCGTTTGAAGCCGCACCAGGGCTGAGAGCGAGATCGACCCAAAAGCACGTGGCACGCGCGGGGAGCACGCTCGGGCAAGCCCGAGCGGCAAACAGCGGGAGCAAGCTCCCGCACTCCACGGTGTTTTCGGCGCGTCGGTTCTTGTACTAACGTGCCGCCATCGCGACTAGGAGAGGCCGACGATTTTGCCCGTCGCGAGGTCGAGGTCGATCTCGTAGTATCCCGGCCGCGTCGAGAGGCCCGGCATCGTGCTCATGGTGCCGACCAGCGGGAATAGGAAGCCCGCTCCGACGCTCGCGCGAATGTCCCGTACGGGAATGGTGAAGCCCGTGGGCGCACCCTTGAGATTCGGGTCGGAACTCAGGCTGAGATGGGTCTTGGCCATGCAGATGGGCAGCTTGTCGAAACCGAGCCGCGTGTAGAGCTCGATCTTCTTTTCGGCTTCGGGCGAATACTCCACCGCTGCGCCGCCGTAAATCTTGCGGACGATCGTCTCGATTTTTTCCTTGATGCTGATATCCAGCGGATAGAGGAACTGGAACTTGCTGGGCTTTTCGCACGCCGCGATCACGGCCTTGCCGAGTTCGACGGCGCCCGCGCCGCCCTGCGCCCAGTGGTTCGCCATCACTGCGTCGCTCGCGCCCGCCTCGATCGCCTTCTTGCGGACGAGTTCGATTTCCGCCGGCGTGTCGTATTGGAAGCGATTGATAGCGACGACCACCGGGAATTCCGAAGAGGCGCGCGTTCTCAATCATCTTCGTGAGATTGGCGCAGCCCTTTTCGAGCAGTTCGAGATTTTCCTCGGTGTACAAGTGGCTCAAGCGGCTGCCCGGCGACGACCTTTGGGCCGCCGCCGTGCATCTTGAGCGCGCGGATCGTCGCGACCAGCACGACGCAGTTGGGCACGAGGCCGCTATAGCGGCACTTGATGTTGAAGAACTTCTCCATGCCGATGTCCGCGCCGAAGCCCGATTCGGTGAGAACGAAGCCATCCTTCCCGACCAGCTTGAGCGCGATCTGATCGGCCACGATCGACGAATTGCCGTGCGCGATATTCGCGAAAGGCCCGGCGTGAACGAAGGCCGGCGTGCCCTCGAGCGTCTGCATCAGGTTCGGCTGAATCGCGTCCTTCATCAGGACGGTGAGCGCGCCGCTGACGCCGATATCGTCCGCCGTGATCGGGTTCGCCGGCCTTGCTGGTGCCGATGACCATCGCGCCGAGGCGCTCGCGCATGTCGGCAAGGCTCGTGGTGAGCGCGAGGATCGCCATGATTTCGCTGGCGACCGAGATGTCGTAGCCCGTGACGCGCGTCATGCCCTTTTCCTCGGGCCCTTGCCCGATGGTGATCTGGCGGAGCATGCGGTCGTTCGTATCGGTCACGCGGCGCCACGTGATGCTGTTCACGTCGATATCGAGATGCGCGAAGCGGAGGCGCTCTTCGGGCGTGAGGTCGTCGGGATTGGTTTTGGTGATTCCGAGCTTTTTCAAGCGGCGCAGCATGACGGGCGAAAAGCGGCGGCTGCCGTCTTTCGCGGGCGGGCAGAGACGGTCGAACAAGCCTTCGGGCTTCTGCGTGCTTTCGTGGAACCAGCGCGCATCGATCGCGGCGGCGGCGAGGTTGTTCGCGGCGGTGATGGCGTGAATATCGCCCGTGAGATGGAGATTGAACTCCTCCATCGGGATGATCTGGCTGTATCCGCCGCCGGCCGCGCCGCCCTTGATGCCGAACGTGGGTCCCTGGCTCGGCTGGCGAATGCAGGTGAAGACTTTCCTGCCGAGATGCGCGCCGAGCGCCTGGCTCAGGCCGACGGTCGTGGTGGTTTTCCCTTCCCCGAGCGGCGTGGGAGTGATTGCGGTGATCACGACGTATTTCCCGTTGGGACTGTTCTTCAGGCGGTCGCGAATGTCGAGGTGCACCTTTGCCTTGTTCTTGCCGTAGAGCTCGAGTTCGTCCGGGAGAATGCCCGCTTCCGGCGGCAATCTGATCGATCGGAATCGGCGTGGCGGCCTGCGCGATATCGATATCGCTTGGCACACGCGAGAGCATGTTCGTCAGCTTATGCGGCATTCCTGTATCCTCCCGATAACAGCGAATAATTGCCGAACCTAGAATCTGCGGAGCCCCAAGACCTTCACGGTCTACAGGTTTCCCTGAAGCTCACCACCCAAACGAATACCGTATATGGGCGCTGACTTAATTGTCAAGCGCGATGCTCGATCGAAAAAAACAAGCCGGCGGCGCAATCAGGCGATCTTGCGATCCACCGCCGGAGCGATGGCGCGAATTTCCTTCATGAGCTGCGCGAACTGATCCGGATAGAGCGACTGCACGCCATCGGATAGGGCGCGTTCGGGATCGGGATGGACCTCGATCAGCAAGCCATCCGCTCCCGCAGCGACGGCCGCGCGCGCCATCGGCGCCACTTTGTCGCGCTTGCCGGTGCCGTGCGACGGATCGGCGATGACCGGCAGGTGCGAAAGGCTCTTGAGGACGGGAATGGCGGCGATGTCCATCGTGTTGCGCAGAGCGGTTTCGAAGGTGCGGATGCCGCGCTCGCAGAGGATCACTTTGTAATTGCCGCCGGCCATGATGTATTCGGCGCTCAGCAGCAGCTCTTCGATCGTGCCCGACATGCCGCGCTTCAGCAGGACGGGCTTATTGACTTCGCCGAGCCCGCGCAGCAGATGATAGTTCTGCATGTTGCGCGCGCCGACCTGCAGCACGTCGACGTACGGCAGCATGATATCGATCTGCGACGGGTCCATCACTTCGCTGACGACGAGCAAGCCGTTCTTGTCTGCCGCTTCGCGCAGCAGCTTGAGGCCTTGCTCGCCGAGGCCCTGGAAGCTATAGGGCGAAGAGCGCGGCTTGAACGCGCCGCCGCGCAGAAGCTTTGCGCCCGCCTTCGCGACTTTCGCGGCGATATCGTTGATCTGCTCGGCCGATTCGACGGCGCAGGGACCCGCCGCGACCACGACTTCCGTGCCGCCGATCAAGACGCCCTTGCCGAGGTCGATCACCGTGCCTTCGGGGCGCACGCTGCGCGCGGCCAGTTTGTACGGATGCGAAATGCGGACGATCTCCTCCACGCCCGGCGCCGAAGCGAGCGCGAGAAGCTCTTCGCGGCTCGTCCGGCTGTTGCCGACAACTCCGATCACGGTGCGCTCCTTGCCGCGGATCAGGTGCGCTTCGTAGCCGCACTCCTTGATGCGATCCACAATGTGATTGATTTCCTTCGTCCGTTGCTTCGCCCAACATGTTGAAAATCATTTTCGAGTCCTCATCCTTTTAGAAAATCGATCGCTAAGATTTCGTGCTGTCCGATGCGCGGCGCGGAAACGTACGACCCGAGAATCCGCAGCTCGACGACCAGCGATTCGAGTTCGCGCAGGGCCGCGGCCACTTCCGGATCGCGACGCGACGCCTGCAGATCCAGATAAAAGCGGTATTGCCACGGCCGCCCGTGCACGGGGCGGCTTTCGATCTTCATCAGATTGAATTGCGCCGCGCGAATGGCTCGAGCGCGTTGTAGAGAGCGCGCGGGCGATGATCGAGCTGGAAGACGAGCGAGAGCTTGTCGGCATTCTCGGCGGAGATTCGGCGGATTCCGAGAGCAGGAGGAAGCGCGTGTAGTTCTCGCAATTGTCCTCGAGATGCTCGCGCAGAATCGCGCCGCCGTAGATTTCCGCGGCGCGGCGGCCGGCGATAGCGCCTCGCGAGCGGTCGCCCGAGGCGACTACGTCGCGAACGCTGCCGGCAGTGTCTTCGGTGGCGATGCGCTTCAGGCGCGGATGCGCGCTGAAAAACTGCTCGCACTGCGCGAGCGCCACCGGATGCGATTCGACGACGGCGATCTCTTCGAACTTCGCGCCCGGCGCCGCGATCAGATTGTGCGCGATCGGAATGATCACCTCAGCGAGAATGTTGAGCGGGCTATCGACGAGCAGGTCGAACGAGCGATGGACCGAGCCCGCGAGGCTGTTCTCGATCGGCGCGAGAATGTAATCGGCCGCGCGGTCGCCGATCGCGTTGAACGCGGCTTCGAACGTGGGGCGCGGGACGAGCGTAATCTCCTCGCCGAGGAGCTTCACGGCGGCCTCTTCGCTGAAGGCGCCGCGCTCGCCCTGGAACGCCACTCGCGCATTTTTTTCAACGTGCATCGTTCATTCCCGTAAACCATGCCGTACACGAATCTCCTACCGGCGCGCCGGCTTGCGGCTGCCTTCGCGCGACCCGTCCGCCTTCACTTGCTCGCTGCGGCACGCTGTAACCGAAACGCGTCTGCGTGCGAATCGATTCATCCAGAATCAGCTGGTAGACCTTGCCGATGGTTTCGGCGTCGAGCGGGCCGGGATTCAACTGCTTCATGCGCGTCAGAATTTCCTGCTCGCGCTCTTTGGAGCGAAGCGGGACGCCCGCCTCGCACTTCATGCGGCCCACCTCGATCGAAAGCTCGGCGCGCAGGTTCAGGAGATGCAGCATGGCCGTATCAATCGCGTCGATTTTGCGTCGCCAGTCGTCGATTTTCATCCTGCCTCCCGTTTCCCGCTCGCCCACGCCGCCCCGCAAGCTGCCGCACAACAAAAAAGGCCGCGTCCCCGTTCGGAGGTCGCGGCCCGGTTCTCGAAACTTTGTGCGGCTGTCTAGTTGCCTCGATTGCCCGCGCGCGTCTCGCCGGCCCGCTCCTCCCTAAAGGAGAAGCGGTAAGTAAAGGCGAAATAGCCGAAATATTGCATCACGCGCTCTCGAATTCCCTTTCGATTCCCTGCTGCCGGCGAATCGAAGGTCGAATATACAAAAGGGCCCCTGCCGCGTCAAGGCGATTCCTGCGGGGCGCCCTCGGCCTCGAGCAACGGACGACAGGATGGCGGTATCAATTCTCGGTCCTCAGTTGCGGCGCGCCGGCTATAAGCCTTTTTATGCCCGTCCGTCACAAATACCAATTTGACTTATCTGCGCGAATCGACGTTAATGTTATTTCGACGGCTTGGTGCACGAACCAACAGCGGCCACCGTTGGCGAACACAGGAAAGCGATTGTCGATTCCGGGATGAGACGCTACTCTATGACACGCCCTACAAGACCACCGGTATTCCCCGGCGTATATGTAATCATCGGGTGGGGGCCACCCTCCTAAGCCGAGCTTAGGCGTATGCGCCCCGCACCTGATCGCAGGCAGCGGGGCTTTTTTATTGGCCGGAAATGATTGGCCGACAAATCATTAGGCACAGCCACACGGGAAAGAAGGGTCTCGACTCGAAATGCAGAGCGACGCAATCAAAAAAGGAATCGCGCGGGCGCCGGCGCGGGCGATGCTGAAAGCAACCGGGCTCACCGACGCGGACCTGGCGAAGCCGCTCGTGGCCGTGGCGAATACGTGGTCCGAAGTGACGCCGTGCAACATGCATCTTCGCAGCCTCGCCGAAAAAGTCAAAGAAGGCATCCGCGCGGCCGGCGGCACTCCCATCGAGTGCAACACGATCGTGATTTCCGACGGCATCACGATGGGCACCGAGGGCATGAAGGGCTCGCTCGTTTCGCGCGAAGTGATCGCCGATTCCATCGAGCTGTTCGTGCGCTCGCACGCGTTCGACGCCGTCGTCGCGATCTGCGGATGCGACAAGACGATTCCCGGCACGGTGATGGCTCTCGCGCGGCTCAACCTGCCTTCGCTCTCGCTCTACGGCGGCTCGATCATGCCGGGACACTTTCACGGGCACGATGTGACGATTCAGGACGTTTTCGAAGCGCCGGGCGCGTACGCCGCGGGAAAAATGACCGAAAAGGAAGTCTGCGAGCTCGAAAGCAGCGCGTGCCCCGGCGCCGGAGCCTGCGGCGGCCAATTCACCGCGAACACCATGGCCACGGCGATCACGTTTCTCGGCATGTCGCCGATGGGCGCGAACGAAGTTCCGGCCGTCGATCCGCGCAAAGCGCAGGTCGCGATCGATTGCGGCAAGCTCGTGATGCAGCTTCTGGCAAAGGATATTCGCCCGAAGCAGATCATCACGCCGGCGGCGCTGCGCAATGCGATCACGTCCGTCTTCGCCACCGGCGGCTCGACGAACGGCGTCCTTCATCTGCTTGCGATCGCGCGCGACGCCGGCGTGCCGCTCACGATCGACGAATTCGACCGGCTCTCGAAGAAAACGCCCGTGCTCGCCGACCTGAAACCCGGCGGCCGCTTCACCGCGCCGGATATGGCCGCGGCGGGCGGCATGCGCCTGCTCGGCAAGCGGCTGCAGGAAGCGGGACTGCTGGAAGACGGCCTCACGGTTTCCGGCAAGAATCTCTTCGAAGAGATTCGCGATGCGCGCGAAACTCCCGGACAGGAAGTGATTCGCCCGCTCGCGAATCCGCTGAAGAAAGAGGGCGGCATCGCGATTCTGCGCGGCTCGCTCGCACCGGAGGGCTGCGTCGTCAAGCTCGTGGGCCACGAGCGCCTTTTGCACACAGGGCCCGCGCGCGTGTTCGATTCCGAGGAATCCTGCTTCGAAGCGGTGCAGAGGCGCGAAATCAAGGCGGGCGACGTCGTCGTGATCCGCTACGAAGGCCCGAAGGGCGGACCGGGGATGCGCGAGATGCTTGCCGTGACGGCCGCGCTCGTCGGCCAGGGCCTCGGCGAATCGATCGCGCTGATCACCGACGGCCGCTTCAGCGGCGCGACGCACGGGCTGATGGTCGGACACATAGCGCCGGAAGCGGCGAACGGCGGCCCGATCGCGTTCATTCGCGACGGCGACAAAATCACGCTCGACGTGCGCGCCCGCCGGCTCGACGTCGAAGCCAACCTCGACGAGCGCCGCGCGCAGTGGAAACCGCCCGCGCCGCGCTACCCGAGCGGCGTGATGGCGAAGTACGCGAAACTGGTTTCATCGGCGTCCGAAGGAGCCGTCACGAACGCTGCTTAGAATTTCGGCAATTTCCTAAGGAGAGAAACACATGGCAAAGATGTTCTGGGAGAAAGACGCAAATCCGCGGGCGCTCGAAGGCAAGCGCATCGCCGTGATCGGATACGGCAGCCAGGGCCGCGCGCACGCGCTGAACCTGCGCGACAGCAAACTCGACGTCGTCGTCGGCCTGCGCCGCGGCGGGCCCTCGTGGACGCAAGCCGAGCAGGACGGCTGGAAGCTCGTCGGCCCGTCCGAGGCCTCGGAAGGCGCCGACGTGGTCGTGATGCTCGCGCCCGATATGGCGCAGCCCGCGATCTACACGCACGAAGTCGCCTCGAATCTCAAGGCCGGCTCGATGCTGCTCTTCTCGCACGGCTTCAACATTCACTACGGCCAGATCACGCCGCCGAAGGACATCGACGTCACGATGGTCGCGCCGAAGGGGCCCGGCAATCTCGTCCGGCGGCAGTACGAAGCGGGCCGCGGCGTTCCCTGCCTGCTCGCCGTGCATCAGGATTCTTCCGGGCACGCCTTCGATCGCACGCTGGCCTACGCGCACGCCATCGGCGGCACGCGGCCCGGCGTGATTCAGACCACGTTCAGCGAAGAAACCGAAACCGATCTCTTCGGCGAGCAGGCCGTGCTTTGCGGCGGCGCGCGCGCGCTGATTCAGGCCGGATGGGAAACGCTCGTCAACGCCGGATACCAGCCCGAATCCGCGTACTTCGAGTGCCTGCACGAGCTCAAGCTGATCGTCGACCTGATCTACGAAGGCGGCATCGCCAAGATGCACCAGTTCGTCAGCGAGACCGCGAAGTACGGCGACCTCACGCGCGGCAATCGCGTGATCGACGAGCACGTCCGCGCCGAGATGAAGAAGATCCTGGACGAAATCCAGACCGGCCAATTTGCGAAGGAATGGGTGCTCGAGAATCAGGCGGGACGCCCGCAGTACTACGAAGCTGCTCGAACGCGACAAGAATCACCCGATCGAAACAGTCGGCAAGGAACTGCGCGAGCAGATGTCGTGGATCAAGCCGGAATCGACAGCGGCGGGCCGTGGCAAGAAGTAAGCCTGATGCGGTAGGCCTTGCGAAGTTCGCGGCGCGGTTCTTCAGGGGGTCGGAGCTTCAGCTCCGACATCAAGCCTCGCAACTTCTGTGGGGCTTTAGCCCCTGAGGAAGCCTTCGACGCATGGCGGCGCGGCGTAAGCGATGGCCTGCCACCATTCCCTTTCGCCGCGTCGCCATCATCGGCACGGGCCTGATCGGCGGATCGTTCGCCCTGGCCCTGCGCAAGCATTTCCCCGACACCATCGTTGTTGGCTACAGCCGCGCGGGATCGCTCGAGCGCGCGCTCGCACGCGGCGTGATTCAGGAAGCAGTGTCCGACCTCGCGCTCGCCGTGCGCGGCGCCGATCTCGTCTACATCTCGCTGCCGATCGGTGCGACGATCGACGCGCTCGGCGCGATCGCGGCGGCCGCGGAGCCGCACGCGCTCGTCACCGATGCGGGCAGCACGAAAACCGCGATCTGCCGTGCGGCGGAGGCACATTTTCGCGGCGGCGCGCGATTTCTCGGCGCGCATCCCATGGCGGGCAAGGAAAAGGCGGGCGTCGATCACGCCGATGCGGAACTTTTTCGCGGCGCGCCCTACGCGCTGATCGCCACCGAAGACGATTCCGATCCGCGCGTGAAAGCGTTCGCGGAAATCGTCCGCGCGATTGGCGCGCAACCTGTTTGGACCGACGCCGGAACGCACGATTGGGCCGTCGGCATCGTCTCGCATCTTCCCCAGCTTGTGTCGATTGCGCTCGCGCGCGTGGTGCAGGACGAAACGGACGAGACCGGCATGCCGCTCACACTCGCGGGGCCAGGCCTGCAGGATATGCTGCGGCTCGCGGGCAGCCCGTACGACATCTGGCGCGACATTCTGCTGACCAACACGGAGAACGCTTCGCGCGCGCTCGACCGCCTGGCGCAAGCCATCGATCATCTGCGACGCAACCTCGCGAGCAAAGAGCTCGAACAGGAATTCAGCGCCGCCAACGAAGTCTACAAACTCCTCCGCAAGTAAACTGCTCAGCTTTCGTATTCAGCTCTGCGAACATTGACGTTAGTGCGTTCACCTTGCTGTCACTCGACGTACGGTACTCTCCCGCATCGGGACTGAAATCCGCTCAAAAAAGAAAATAGCGCTGCGCGAGGGGAAGAACTTTCGCGGGCTCGCAGGTGATGGCCGTGCCGTCGACGGTCACTTCGTAGGTTTCCGGATCGACTTGAATATCGGGCGTGGCGCTATTGTGCAGCATGTCTTTCTTGCCGATCTTCGCGGCAATTCTTCACGGGCGCGACGATCTTCTTCAGGCCCAGCTTCTGCGGCACGCCCGCCTTCAGCGCTTGCCTGCGAGACAAACGTGATGCCGGTCGCGGCCGTCGCGCCGCCGAAGCGCCGAACATCGGGCGGTAAAGCACGGGCTGCGGCGTCGGAATCGAAGCGTTCGGATCGCCCATCGCGCTCCAGGCGATGAATCCGCCCTTCACGATCATTTCGGGTTTCACGCCGAAAAACGCGGGCTTCCACAGCACGAGATCCGCGAGCTTGCCCGGCTCGATCGAGCCGATTTCCGCCGCCATGCCGTGCGTGATCGCCGGATTGATCGTGTACTTCGCGACGTAGCGCTTGGCGCGGAAATTGTCGTTGCGGGCGGAATCTTCGGGGAGCGGGCCGCGCTGCGTCTTCATTTTGTGCGCGGTCTGCCAGGTGCGCGTGACCACTTCGCCGATGCGTCCCATCGCCTGCGAATCGCTCGAAAGCATGCTGAGGACGCCCAGATCGTGCAGGATATCTTCGGCGGCGATCGTCTCGGGGCGAATGCGGCTTTCGGCGAACGCGACGTCCTCAGGCACCTGCGGATTCAGGTGGTGGCAGACCATCAGCATGTCGAGATGCTCGGCGATCGTGTTGACGGTGAACGGCCGCGTGGGATTCGTCGACGACGGCAGAATATTCGCGAACGACGCGATGCGAATAATGTCCGGCGCGTGGCCGCCGCCCGCGCCTTCAGTGTGATAGGTGTGAATCGCGCGGCCGGCGATCGCGTCGACGGTGGCTTCGAGAAAGCCCGCTTCGTTGATCGTGTCCGTGTGAATCGCGACCTGCACGTCGAATTCGTCCGCCGCTTTCAGGCACGCGTCGATGGCGGCGGGAGTGGTGCCCCAATCTTCGTGGAGCTTCAGGCCGCACGCGCCGGCTTCGATCTGCTCGGCGAGCGGCGGCAGCGCGGCGGCATTGCCCTTGCCGAGAAAACCGAAATTCATCGGCCACGCGTCGGCGGATTGCAGCATGCGCGCCAGATTCCACGCGCCCGGCGTGCAGGTGGTGGCGGCCGTGCCGGTCGCAGGACCCGTGCCGCCGCCGATCATCGTGGTGATGCCGTTGGAAATCGCTTCGTAGATTTGCTGCGGCGAGATGAAATGGATGTGGCTGTCGATGCCGCCGGCGGTGACGATCAGGTTTTCGCCCGCGATCACTTCGGTGGCCGCGCCGACCACGAGATCCGGATCGACGCCGTCCATCGTGTCGGGATTTCCGGCTTTGCCGACCTTCACGATGCGGCCGTCCTTGACGCCGATGTCGCCCTTGACGATCCCCCAGTGATCGAGAATCACGGCGTTGGTGATCACGAGATCGAGCGCGCCGTGCGGGCCTTCGCGCTTCGCGCCGCTGCTCTGCCCCATGCCGTCGCGAATCACCTTGCCGCCGCCGAAGGTGATCTCGTCGCCGTAGTGCGTGAAATCTTTTTCGACTTCGATGATCAGCTCGGTGTCGGCGAGGCGGATGCGGTCGCCTTTCGTGGGGCCGTAGAGATCGGCGTAGGTGCGGCGCGGGATTTGCAGGCTCACGATTTTTTCTCCCCGCCCGCGAATCCGAATCCCGCTTTTCGCGCTTTCTCGACGGCGCGTTCGCGCGCGCCGGACGCGTCGAGCGGCCCCTCGACCAGCGCGTTGAAGCCGTGAATCTTGCGCGCGCCGCCGAAGACGGTCAGCTCGATTTCCTTCTCTTCGCCGGGCTCGAAGCGCACGGCGGTTCCCGCGGCGATGTTCAGGCGCATGCCGTACGCCGCGGCGCGGTCGAAGGCCGAGCGCGCGATTCGTCTCGAAAAAATGGTAGTGGCTGCCGACCTGGATCGGGCGGTCGCCCGTATTCTTCACGACGACGCGCGCGGTGCGGCGGCCCACGTTCGCTTCGATCGCGCCCGCCGCTTCATCGAGAATGTATTCGCCCGGCTTCATGACGCGGCTCCCGTGATCGGATCGTGGATCGTGACCAGTTTCGTGCCGTCGGGAAACGTCGCCTCGACCTGCACTTCGTGGATCATTTCCGGCACGCCCTCCATCACCTGATCGCGCCTGAGAATTTTCGCGCCGAACGACATGATCTCGGCCACCGTCTTGCCGTCCCGCGCCGCCTCCATCACTTCCGCGGTGATGATCGCGACCGCTTCCACGTAATTGAGCTTGAGCCCGCGCGCCTGCCGCCGTCGCGCGAGATCGGCGGCCACCACGATCATCAGCTTTTCTTGTTCGCGCGGCGTCAGATGCAAAGCGTCCTCCGAATGGACGAATGCGCCAATAAATATAAACGAACATTGCGCGATTCGCGCCCATGGAAAATAGAGTCAAGGCGGCTAACTCATCGAAGACTTGTAGAGTGCGAGCTCTGCCTGCGCGGCTGGCGGGTCAGCGGGAGGACGCTCCAGTACAGCCGTAGCTTCGCTGCATTCCAAAGCGCGTGCAGCCCTCCGAGCGCGTCGCGCCCGCGCACCGCCAGCCCTCGCACCACGAGTCCATCCGCGAGCAGCGTGCTCACGCCCCAAAGCGCCTCGCCCGGCCGGCTCAGTTCGCGCGCCGCCTCGCGCAGATGCTCTTCCGCCGCCAGCCACGCAGCGCCGTCGAGCCCCACGCGACAAATATAGAAAGTCGCCCAGTAGCGATACTCGCCGAGCCGCGCAATCGATCGCAGCGCCGAGCCGCGCGGATCGAGCCGGATGCTTTCCGCGGCGATCAGCCGCCCGCTGGCGGCGATGTCGGTCCGCATCTCGATCCGTTCGTACGCAAACACCTCGCCGCTCGCTTCCCTGCCCGGCGCGATCACCTCCCACCAGAAAAGCCCCGCGCCCGGCGCCAAATCGATTCGCGTCCGCTGCGCGAATCGCGCACCCGCGTACGGGATGATCGCGTCGGGAACATATTCGAGCAGCGCCCCAGCGCCAACGCGAATCGTGTTTGTCTGCACGGTAGGCGGCGCGCTCGTGCGCGGGCGATAGATGCGCGTCCCGCCCGTCGTCGTCAGCTGAACGCTCGCTCCCGCGCCAACATTCACCGCGAGCGACAAACGATCGCCGCCGAGCAGCCCTCCCGAAACATTGTGCAGATGCGCGAGCGCCGAGCCATCCTCGAGCGCGAACGCGCGCACCACGCGCAGCGGCGGCTCCTGCACGCTCGCCGACAGCACAGTGGCGCCCGGTCGTCGCGTCGCGCGCAAAATCGAGCGCAAGCGACGCCTCGACGCGCGGCGCCGCCGAGATGAATGTGAGGTTGCGTGTCCTTCGCGGTGGCGGGCGAACTCATCGGCATCAGCTCACGAAAAGCCGCGTCGAAAGCGCGGGATGCTCCATCGCGCCCCAATCGAGCAGCGGCATGAAGCACGAAACGGATTCGGGATCGGCACGCGGCGCTGCGCGCGGCGGTCTCGATCATCACCGGCTTCAGGTGCCACAGAATGCGCGCGGCTTCGGTCTGGCCGAGCGGCAGCAGCCGCTGGCACGCCGAGACAAGATTCGCGGCGGACTGATGCAGGTACGCGAGCACGGCGCGGCCCTCGTCGAATCCAAGCGCGCCGCTCGCGAGCCCAAACGCGAGCGAGTGATGGATCGCAGATCGCGGGCGGCTTCCGCGCGGCGTCCGAGCGCCTCGCGCAGCACGGGCAACTCGCCCAGCGCCAGCACGGTCGTCAGGAAATTTCGCCCGAGCGCGGCGCTGCCGGCGCGGCTCTCGCGCGCGGGCTTGAGCGCGCTCAGGCGGATATTCAGATTCGAGCCAGCGCCCGACCGCAAAGCTCCCGCGACGGATCGAGCAGCGCAGCCGAAACGCCGCGCGGCAGAAAACCGCCTCCATCGCCCCGGCCTCTTCGAGATATCCGCGCAGAAAGCCGAACAGTCCGTTCACATCGAGAATCTCGGCCGCCACAAGCGATTCAAGGCCAAACGAATGCGCCAGCGAGCCGATCGGCAGCGCGGTATCGGCAAGGTGCAGGAGGCGCAGTTCGGCGAGTTCGGTCGGCGCAGAGAGCGGAAGATGTGCAGAGGTTTGCCGCGCAGGGTCCGAATCAGCGGGCATGTCAGTCCGCTTCAGTGTGATGCTCGTGCGAGTGACCGTGCGTGTGGCCGTGTTCGTGGCCGTGCTCGTGGCTGTGCGTGGCCATCCGATGATCGTGCCATGGCTCATGCCCATCGCCGTGCGAATGCGGCTGGCCCACATAAGGCGCGTGCGCGTCGATCAAGCGGCCGGCGCGGCTGCGCGATCTTCTCTTCCACCCACGCAACCACGCGATCGAGCCCCACCTCATCGCGCAGATTCGTGAACAGGAACGGCCGCTCGCCGCGCATTTTCCGCGAATCGCGGTCCATCACTTCGAGCGACGCGCCCACGTACGGCGCGAGATCGATCTTGTTGATCACCAGCAGGTCGGAGCGCATGATGCCCGGCCCGCCCTTGCGCGGAATCTTGTCGCCCTCGGCCACGTCGATCACGTAGATCCACACGTCCACCAGCTCCGGGCTGAACGCCGCCGCACAGATTGTCGCCGCCGCTCTCGACGAACATCAGCTCGAGCCCCGGCAGCGTGTCTTCCAGCTCCGCGATGGCCTGCAAGTTCATCGACGCGTCTTCGCGAATCGCCGAATGCGGGCACGCGCCCGTTTCGACGCCGCGAATCCGCTCCGCGGGCAGCGTTCCCTGCCGCAGCAGGAACTCAGCGTCTTCCTTCGTGTAAATGTCGTTGGTGACGACGGCGAGATTGTAACGCGGATACAGATGCTGGCTGAGGCGGTCGCACAAGCGCCGTCTTGCCCGAGCCCACCGGCCCGGCGATGCCGATCCGAAATGCGCGTCCTGCTTCGTGCTTTTGCATCTGCGATCCTCCGGCGAATCGCCTGCGCCAAGAATCCGCGCTAGCGGCGGTGCGCCAGCTTTGGCAGCTTCAGTGCGGTCGCCCGCTTCCGCCGCGCCAACGCCGCCGCGCCCTGGCGCACCAGCGTGACAAAGGCCGAAGCCGAGCGCGGCAGCGTCCGGTCGCGCCGGTAGACGATGCCCAGCTCGCGCCACACTGTCCATATCGGAAATCGGAATCAGCTTCACCTGGCCGGCGCGCGCCTCGTCCACCGGCGAAGCTTTCGCTGATCAGCGAGACGCCCAGCCCGGCCGCCACGAAGCGCTTGATCATCCCGACGCTCGGCAGCTCCATCGTCACCCGCAAGCGCGAGCGGTAACGGCCGGAACTGCTTGTCGAGCACCTGGCGCATGAATCCCGTCTTCGGAAAGATCAACGGCTGCTCGGCGATGTCGGCTGGTGCGCACGCTCTTGTATGCCGCCAGCGGATTCGAGGGCTCGACCATCAGCATCAGCCGGTCCCGAAAAATCGGATGCACCTTGCAGGCTCGGCGATTTCACGGGCAGCGTCACGATGCCGACGTCGACCGTGCCATCCTCGATCTTTTCGAGCACCTTGTGGCTGAAATTCCGGTAGATGCTGATCTGCACGGCAGGAAACTTGCGGCTGTACTCGGCAAAAATATCGCGGCAGGACGTAGAGACACGTCGCCTCGTTCGCGCCGATCGCGAGCGTCCCGCGCGGCGTGCTCGCCTGGTCCGCCACCGCTCGCAGCGATTCGTTGCGCAGGGTCAGCAGCCGCCCGGCGTATTCGAGCAGCGTTTCGCCCGCCACCGTCAGCCGCACGGACTTTCCGACGCGGTCGAACAGCTTCTGCCCATACTCCTGCTCGAGTTGGCGTATTTGCGCGCTGACGGCCGGCTGGGAACGATACAGTTTCTGGCCCGCGCGCGAAAAGCTTCCCTGCTTGGCGATCTCCAGAAAGGTGATGAGGTGATCGAAGTCCATAGTTTTAGATAGTATTCACCGCAAACAGCCGCTGCCCAGTACTAGCTGCATCTTGAATGGGTTGGATTATAGCAAAAAGGAGCCGCCGCGCCCGGGACAAAGCCGAATCTCTTATCAACCAGCGGCTGGAACCACCCTGGAGCGCCTATCGCTCCGGTTGGCCCTTGTGAGGACCTCGCGATCCGCCTTCCTCTTTCCGAGGGAACTAATTGGGAGTGCGGTGCGCCGCCGCTCCAGCTGCGCCTTCAACAGCGAGAGCGCCTTCGCATTGGCTTCGGACACACCAAATCCGTTCCGGCCAGGCACATCGACGCACCCCCAATACTTTGGTATGTCCTTAATCGAGTCGGCGGCGCGAATCAATCCGTGTTAATACGCATTCGACGATTACCGATCTTCGGGTGGCTCGAACGGGAGTTCGTCTTCCGGGCGTTCGTGGATGCGATTTCGCCCTGGTCGGCGTCGGGCGCGTTTTCCACTCCGCTGATCGCATCGGCCTCGAAGGACTGTCCTTCTTCGATCAGCTCCTCAACGCTCTCGGAATCCACATCGATTGCGCGCGGCAATCCCTGCAAGTCGCCCGATTGCCCGGCCGCGTCCTGGCCGAGGCCCCTCTTTGCCGGGCGGTCGGTTGTCTCGAAAGGTGCCCGAACCGAGAGACGATCGCTCGCTCCCGGACGAAATCTCGCGCCGGATCGACCGGACGCCGGGTAGCGCTTCTTCGCTGCGCACCGGCTTCTTGGCCCGCGCCGCCTTTTTCCCGCGCGCGGCTTTTGCGCGCACCGTCGATCTTCTTCTTCCCGGCCGATTTCTTGCCGGATGTTTTCTTGCCAGCTGCCTTCTTCTTCGTCTTTTTCGCCACAGTTTTAGCTCGCATTCCCCTCTCGAGAATTCCCATCCCAAGCGGAATTGTACACCCGGCGCGCCGGTTCGCGTGAAACGAACCGTCACGAACAAGACGCCGTGCGCCACGGTGGCGTCGCTCGACGAACTGGGCAAAATCAGTAAGGTGACTACTTCCCGTGGTGATGGTGGTGATGGTGATGCCTGTGATGATGTCGCGGATGCGCGCTCGCCGGTCCCGACATCGCGAACATCGCGACCAGACCCAGCAATAGAGCGAAAAACTTGGAACGCCGTGAAGTCATGGGGGCCTCCTGAAGCACTTCCGAGAAACGCACGCCAAGCGCGATCGAGTATCGCTATGTGTAACGTTAGATGCCGTCTCGGAAACGAAGTGTTACGGCTGGAGGCTTGCGCGAAACGGCACAACCGTCGAGAACGGGACGATCAGACCGGCTCGAAAGTCTGTTGCGCGTCTTCCGCGTGCAGCGGGTCGGCGATCTCGAGCGGGTTCACTTCCTGGCGCTCGAGGCGCGCGATGATGGGTTCCCAGGTCTGCGAGATCGGACAAGGCAAATGGACCGGCTCGATCCGCACCAGCGGCAGCCGGTCGGACTTCAACAAGCGCTTCGCGCGCGGACTGCTGGTGAGCCGGAAATGCTCGGCAAGCACGCGGCGCAGCCACGCCTCTTCCTGCTCGTCGATCTGGTCCTTCACGTGGTCTTCGATCGCCGTACAGCGGACGAATTCGCGGTTGTAGTTCCCTTCCACGACCGATTTCCGCAGCGCGTAGATGAAGCCGCCCGTCATGCCCGAACCCATGTTCACGCCGGCGGGCCCGAGGATCACCGCGACGCCCGAGGTCATGTATTCGCAGCCGTGGTGGCCCACGCCTTCGACGACCGCCAGCGCGCCGCTATTGCGCACGGCAAACCGCTCGCCCGCGCGCCCGGCGATGTACAGCTGGCCGCTCGTCGCGCCATAGAGGCACGGTGTTGCCGGCGAGGACGTCCCCGCGGCGCGAAGCTTCGACGCCCGAGGTGATCGCGATCGTGCCACCGCTCAGTCCCTTGCCCACGTAATCGTTCGCTTCGCCCAAGAGGCGCAGGCGCAAGCCCGGGAATCGTAAACGCGCCGAAGCTCTGCCCGGCCGATCCGCGGAATTCGCAGTCGATCGTCGCGTCGCGAAGCCCCGCGTATCCGCGAACGCCGCAGAATCTGGCCGCTCAGATACGCGCCGATGGTGCGGTCCGAATTCGCGATCGGGAAGCGAATCGGTTTCGACGGCGACTTCAGTTGTTCGACGGCGCGGATCAGTTTGGCCTGCAGGCCGTTGAGCTCGCGCGACGCTTCGGGGAATTTCGTTGCCGGCTCAGGCACTGTTTCGAGCAGCGTGCCGAGCGAACGCTCCGCATCCGGCGTTGCGCGGCTTGAGGCGTGTGCACGGCTCCGGAAATCTCATCGAGCGAACGCGCGCCCAGCGCCGCCAGGCGTTCGCGAACCTCGCCGGCCACGCCGCGGAAATACGCGACCACCATTTCGGGACTTCCCGCAAAGCGCGCGCGCATCGTTTCGTCCTGCGTGGCGATGCCCGCGGGGCAGGTATTCAGGTGGCATTGCCGCGCCATCACGCAGCCGATCGCGAGCAGCGAGGCTGTTCCGAAACCGAATTCATCCGCGCCGAGCATGCGCGGCCACGATCACGTCGCGCCCGAACTTGAACCCGCCGTCCGAGCGCAGGCGCACGCGGCTGCGGAAGCCGGTCAGCAGCAGCGCGTTGTGCGCATCGCGCAATCCGACTTCGCCCGGCAGACCCGTGTTCTTGATCGAAGTGAGCGGCGAAGCGCCCGTGCCGCCGTCGAATCCGGCGATCGTGATCACGTCCGCGCCCGCTTTCGCCACGCCCGCGGCGATGATGCCGACGCCGTCGCCCGAAACGAGCTTCACGCCGATGCGCGCGGTCGGATTGATCGACCGCAGGTCGTAAATCAGCTGCGCGAGGTCTTCGATGCTGTAAATGTCGTGGTGCGGCGGCGGAGAAATCAGCGACATTCCCGGCACCGCATGCCGCAGCCGCGCGATGTACGAATTCACCTTGGCCGCGGGAAGCTGGCCGCCCTCGCCGGGCTTCGATCCCTGCGCCATCTTGATTTCGAGCTCGTCCGCGCGCGACAGATACTCGGCCGTCACGCCGAATCTCGCGGAGGCCACCTGCTTGATCTTGTTGTTCGCTTCCGGCTCGAACCGGTAGATATCCGGATCCTCGCCGCCCTCGCCCGTATTGCTGCGGGCGCCGAGGCGGTTCATGCCGATCGCGAGCGCGCGATGCGCCTCCGGACCCAGCGCGCCGAGCGACATCGCCTGCGTGCTGAAGCGCGCAAGAATCGAAGCTTCCGATTCGACTTCGTCGAGCGGAATCGGCTTGCCCGGCACGAATTCGAGCAGATCGCGGACGGCAACCGGGTCGCGCGTCTCCGCCAGTTCGGCGTAGGCGCGATAGCCTTCCGGGCGTCGGCGCCTTCACATATTTGTGCATGCGCCGCACGAGTTCGGGCGAGCTCGCGTGGCGCTCGCCGGTCTGGCGGAAGCGGTACAGCCCTTCATCGTGCAGCGTCGGCGGCTTCGGTCGCGAAAGCGCGCGCATGGCGCCATAGCGCTGTCTTCGAGAAGACTTTCGAGCGTCTTGCCCCCCAGCGCGACGGCCGCGTCGTCGAAGAACGCTTCCACAACTTCTTCATCCAGCCCGACCGCTTCGAAGAGATGGCTGTTGCGATAGCTCGCGATCGTCGAAATGCCCATGCGCGCGAGCACTTTGCGCAATCCCGCCTCGACCGCCACGCGATACTTCGCCGCGGCGCCCGGCTTCAAGGCTTCGGAAAGCTCCAGCGCGATGTACGGGCAGACCACGCTTGCACCCACCGCGACCAGCATCGCGATGTGATGCGTCTCGATCACCTGCCCGGTTTCGACGAGCAGCGGCGTATCGTACGCGCCCTCGCGCACCATCTCCTTCCAGACCGCGGCCGTCGCCAGCATCGCCGGTAGAGACGCGCGCTTCGAATCCGTATTCCGGTCGCTGAGCGACCACCACGGCGGGCTTCGACTTCGCCGCGGCGCTCGGCTTCTTTCCTGATCCGCTCGAGCGCGGCGAGCGCGCCGTTCACGCCCTCGGCAGCCTCAAACGTGATATCGATCCGGCTGGCCGGCTGGAGCAGCGATTCGACCTGCGCCGCCTGCCCCGCATCGAGAATCGGCGAACCCGCCACCAGGTTGTGGCCGAGATACACGTCGAGAGACATCACGTGCGATTCGCGCAGCGGATCGATCGCGGGATTCGTCACCTGCGCGAAGCGCTGCTTGCAGTAATCCCAGATCGGGCGATGCATCGACGAAACAAACGCGGGAGGCGCATCGTCGCCCATGCTCCACGTCGCTTCCTTGCCGTCGGTGCCCAACGACTGGAAGAGCAGCTTGAATTGATCGTCGGTCCAGCCGAGCGCCGACGCGATCTTCTTGGGCTCAGCCATCGGCGTCTGGATCACGCCGTGGAGCGCGCGCGATTCGCGTCGGCGGCACGTAGGGGCCGCCGTTGCGCGCATACGTCAGCAAGTCCGGAGAGATCGTTTCCGCGGAACACTCCGCTGATGGCCGGATCGACCAGCAGGATTTCGCCGGGACCGAGCCGCTGGCGCTCGGAAACGTGCTTGCCCTGCAGATCCGTCAAGCCGGTTTCCGATCCGCAGACGATCAAGCCTTCGGAAGTCACGGTGTAGCGCAGCGGACGCAAACCGTTGCGGTCAAGCTTCGCGCCCACCACTTGCCCGTCGCTGAAGACGAGCGCCGCGGGCCCGTCCCACGGCTCCTGCTGCTGCACCTGCGCCTCGAAATAGCGGCGCAAGTCGGCAGTCATCGTGCGATCGGATTCCCACGCCGGAGGAACCATGCGCAAAACCGCCGCCGCGGGGCCGTATCCGCGATGCAGCAGAACTTCGTAGCCGTTGTCGAAACTGGCCGAATCGCTCACGCGCTCTTCGAGCACGCGGAAGGATTCCGGCGCGCCCAATTCCTGGCGCAGCGCTTTCTCACGCGCGCGCACCCACCGGCGGTTCGCGCCGATCGTGTTGATCTCGCCGTTGTGCGCCATGAAGCGGAATGGCTGCGCCATCCGCCACGTCGGCTGCGTGTTCGTCGAATAGCGCTGATGGAACATCGCGAACGGCGCCGTGAAATCGGGGCTCGCGAGGTCCGCGAAGAATTCGCGGAACTGCACCGGCGCCATCAGGCCCTTTGTAGACCACCGCGCGCGACGACAGCGAACAAAAATAAATCCCGGCCGGGCCTTCCGCCTCCACCCGCTTCCGGAAAAAGTAGAGCACTCGCTCCAAATCAGCCCTGGCATCCTGCGCCGCAAAAAAGCATTGCCGGATGGTCGGTACGGTCGCTTTGGCGCGGGGGCCCAGGAGGGACGGGTCGGTGGGAACTTCTCGCCAACCGAGACAGCGCAGACCGCTGGTCTTCGCGATCGATTGGATTGCGGCGACCGCCTGGGCTTCCTCGCCCGGCGGCAAGAAAACCATCCCCAAAGCGAAAGATTCGGGCAGGTCGACGCCGATTTCGCGCGCGCATTTCCGGAAAAAATCCCGCGGGATCGGGGTCAGAAGTCCAGCGCCATCACCACTTAGGCCGTCCGCATCCAATCCACCACGGTGCGAAAGACGCGCCAGCGCGGTGAGCGCGCGATCGACAACCTCGCGCGAGGACGCGCCTCCAAGTTGGGCAATAAACCCAACTCCACAAGCGTCGTGGTCGACCCTATCTCGCGAACTACCTGCCATGGTAAAGACAAGTTACCGCTATATGTGCGGAGAGGTACAATCCAGAATTTTGATGCAACCGATCAATCTTGCGGGATGGTACCCGAGGGTTTAGGCACACTTTATCGGCAATTTACGAGGCTTTACGGCGCAATTTGTGGCTTTTCTTAGCCGTTTAAGAGGGTCTTAGAAGGGCTCCCGCAAACCACGCTTTCGGACACACCCCAGCATACTGATGCTTCTTGACTGCGGTTACTTCGAAGTTGCGGCCCGGGTTCCTGCGCCGCGATGCTCGGTGGGACCAGCGAAGTGGCGCCCGTTGTTGTGAGTCGGATCGCGCCATTCGCGCCCATCGCGGCGGAGAAGCTCTTCGGCTTGCGGTGGTCCCCAGCTGCCCGCGGCATAGTTCGGGAAATCGCGCGGCGGAAGCGCCTTCCATACATCCAGGATCGGCTGGACCACGGCCCATCCGGCTTCGACCATGTCGGCGCGCTGGAAAAGCGTGGGGTCGCCCATCATGCAATCGTAGATCAGCGTCTCGTATCCGGTCGAAGGGCGCGTGCCGAAATAATCCGAATACTGAAAATCCATGTTCACGGCGCCGAGACGAACGACCGGCCCGGGAACCTTCGCTTCGAAGCTCAGAGAAATGCCTTCGTTCGGCTGGATGTTGATCACGAGTTCGTTGGGCGTGATCTTGTCGACCGACGTCTTGCGGAAGAGAATGAAAGGCGGGCGGCGAAAGCGAATCACGATCTGCGTGGAGCGCGCCGCGAGGCGCTTGCCGGTGCGCAGATAGAAAGGGCACGCCGGCCCAGCGCCAGTTGTCGATATGCAGGGCCATGGCGACGAACGTGGGCGCCTGCGAATCGGGCGCGACGTGGGGCTCGTGGCGATAGGCTGGAACGCGCTTGCCGTCGATGATCCCATCGCCGTACTGGCCGCGAACGGCCTGATCGAGAACCCTCTCGGGACTCAAAGGCTGAATCGCGCGCAACACTTTGGTCTGCTCATCGTGAACTGCATCGGCATCGAAATCGGTGGGCGGCTCCATGGCGGTAAGCGTGATCAACTGAAAGATGTGGTTCGGAACCATGTCGCGGAGGGCGCCGGCCGTCTCGTAATAGCCGCCGCGCAGTTCGACTCCCAGCTCTTCGGCGACGGTGACCTGCACGTGATCGACGTAGCGCCGATTCCAGATCGGCTCGAAGATGCCGTTGGCGAAGCGAAACGCGAGAATATTCTGCACCGTTTCCTTGCCGAGATAATGGTCGATGCGATAGACCTGCTTTTCATCGACAACCTGGCCGACGGCGTGGTTCAGAGCGACCGCCGACGGCAGGTCGTGCCCAAAAGGCTTTTCGATCACCACGCGCCGCCACTTGTCGCTTTCCTGCTTGGTGAGGCCGGCGGCGCCAAGCTGCTCGACTACCACAGGGAAGAACTCGGGGCTGGTGGCAAGATAGAAGAGAACATTGCCCTGAGTTCCCTGCTCCTTGTCCGCCAACTTTAGCGCGTCGCACAATTTGGAATAGAGCTGCGGATCCTTGAAATCGCCGGAAATGTAATAGAGGCGCCGGACGAACCATTCCCACGAAGCCGCATCGATACCTTCTTCGGCAAATAGCTTGATATCTTCCGTCATGCGCTTGCGGAATTCCTCGGTCGAAAACGGCTCGATCGAAACGCCGACGATCGCGAACTGTTCGGGAAGCAGCTTGCCGCGCGCGAGGTTGTAAATCGAAGGAATCAGCTTGCGTTTGGTGAGATCGCCGCCCGCACCAAAAAGAGCCATCGCGCACGGACCAGCCGGACTGCCGGGCGCCCCGATTGCAACTCCAGAATCAGTCGCATCCATCAGAGGCACCTCCCCAGGGCGAATTTCCGAGTGGGTCACTGCCGGCCATAACGGGCCGGCAAACGCCTCCCGTCTTACCGAGTTGCTGGCCCACCCTATATGTGGTCGACGCATTCATCATATCCATCTTAGCGGACAAAACCGGGAGTGCAAGCGGGCAGTCCTATGGATTTAGCTCGCCGTTTCGAGGCCCTCAATACCCTATCGGCGAAATGTGTCTGCAGTATTACGGCGTTTGGCGAGCGCCTGCGGGGCGATTCAGATAGGCACAGGCCCAGACCTGGGGCGCGCCACCTATCGTGGACGAGTTGCGAAAGGCTTCCACCATGTTGTTCACGTTGGCCCAGAGGATTTGGCGCAGTGGTGTGATCCAGAGAATGTCTGGCCATACAATCGCTGGCTCGTACATCACTGACGTTCAGCTAAGACATTTATGCTGCTTTACTATCCTACTTAACTAACGTTAATATAGCCGCCGTACGGGCTTCAGGTAATTATGCGCACAATCCTTGGCGGATACGTTTTGGTGGCCTTGCTCTTGTTTCTCGTCCCAACGAGCACACAGGCGCAGGGAGAAACCACGAGTGCGATTGTTGGCCAAGTCACCGACGCAACCGGTGCGGCCGTTCCAGACGCCACGGTAACGATCACAAGCCGCGAAACCGGTCTGCGACGTTCCGTGAGAACCGACAAGGAGGGCCGATTCAACTTCCCGCAGCTCACACCGGGCACTTACTCCGTCAGAGTCGAAGAACCGGGTTTCGATCCGCAGCAGAATGACACCGTGTTTGCCGGCCTCGGCGAAAAACAAACCGTGAACTTCACGCTCAGGGCCGCGCGGTTGGAGCAGACGATTGAAGTCAGCGGCGCCGCTCCTCTCATCAATCCGGAAAACGCGAATACATCAACGAATCTGAATGCGCCGGCACTGGAAAATCTTCCGAATCCCGGCGGAGACCTGACGTACCCGCTGCAATTCGCGCCCGGCGCGCTGATCAATACGGCGGGCAGCGGAAACGATTTCGTGGGAGGCACGAACGGATACGGCAACGTGGACTTTAACGGACTCCCCGCGCTTTCGAATGGCTACATCGTGGACGGACTTGAAACGAACGATCCGCTGACGAACCTGAACAGCGGGCTTTCGACGAATCTCGTGCTGGGGCTGAATTCAATTTCAGAGGTGACCGTCAATACGCTCTCCTACTCCGTGGATCAAGGGAGGTATGGAGCATCGCAGGTGAACTACGTGACGAAATCCGGCACGAATGATTTTCACGGAAATTTTTACGAGATCTGGAACGGATCGATATTGGACGCCGCGGATTATTTCACGAACGCGACGCCGGGGAATCACAAGCCGCGGTCGACGGTGAATCATTTTGGAGGCAGTTTGGGCGGGCCGATCGCCCACAACAAACTGTTTTTCTTCTTCGACAGCGAATGGGTGCGCATCGCACTGCCTATCGTTACGGCGACGATCGTGCCCACCGTAGCGTTCCAAAGTTACGTCCTGCAACAGCTTCCACTGGGCCAAACGACTGGCTGCGCACCGGGTTCGTGCTATCCGGCAGAACCCGCGGAGATTCCCTTTTATCAAGAAATGTTTGCTCTCTATGGAAACACGAGCGGAGCCAAGCATTCGATCCTCGGCTGCCCCTTCAATGCCGGCGGCAGCCTCGCGACCGATGGAGACGGTTGCGCCAATCTGCAGAGTGTTTCGCATTCGAGCGACGATCACGAACAGGTGCAGACAGCTCCGCATCGATTACAACGTCGACGCGAGACAACACGACATGGTTCCGCTTTCAGTCAGACACGGGTCTGCAAGCCGCTTATACGGATCCGATCAATCCATTGTTCGACGCGATCTCGCCGCAACCGCTCTATTCATTCGCGGCGGGCTATACGCACGTTTTCTCGCAGAATCGTCGTCAATTATTTCAATCCGGGATTCTCGTGGTATGAAAGCCTGTTTGCGCCGAGCGATTTCGCAGAAAACGCTTGCGGCGTTTCCGATTGTCCTGCAAGGCAGCGGCGCAAACGCTTTCACACCGGTCGGGGGCCTGGATAACACCTGGCTGCAGGGTCGGAGTGCCACGCGCTTCTTCATCAACGACAACCTCGCCTGGAGCCATGGCCCGCACGAATTCAGGTTCGGAACCAACACCAGAATCCTCCGGCTGAACGACTACGATTTCGACGAAGGTACGGTTCCGACCGTCACCTACGCCAACCTGCAGCAATACATTTATGGCGTCGCGTCAATACGGCGGCGCAGACATTTCCGCTTTCGCCAAACGAGCCGTTCGATTTTCTGAATCTCGATCTCTATGCGCAGGATACGTGGAAGCTCACGCCAAAGCTGACGTGGACGATCGGCGTGCGGGACACGTTCAATTCGAATCCGTTGAATCCGCACGACGAAATCGCGCGGCTTCGCGGATCCTTCGATTCGATCTCGCATGACGTGAATCAGCCGCTCGATGCCGCGATTCAGACCGGCCTCGGAAATGTTTTCGCCTCCACGCCGCTCGCGATCTGGCAACCAAGAACGGCTCTGGCGTGGGAGTTTGCGCCCAATTCCGTGCTGCGAACCGGGTTTCGGGCTGTTCAGCGACATTTTGCCCGGAAGCGTTGCGGACGTTATCGGTGTGAACCCGCCGTACGTTCGGGCTTTCCAAGGCGGGGTCCTCGGCACCGTCGGCGGGACTGCGATTGCTCCTGGAGTGCCGGGGCAGCGCCGTGGACGCGACGGTCGCGGCAAACCAGGAGTTTGGCGCCGGATTTTCTCAGGGCGAACTTTCCTGCGCGTCGCCGCTCGCGAATCCCTCCGCGTGCCTTCCGCCCGTCGCGATGACGGCGGTGCCAAATGGAAAACTCCGTGCGCCATATTTCATGGAATGGAGTTTGGGGATCGAGCACCAGTTCGGCAGCACCACCAGCGTGCGCGCGCAATACGTTGGGACGCGAGCGGTGAACCAACCCTATTTCGACGCAAGTGAACGGCTACCAGACCATTTGCCAAGGATGCTTTGCGCCATTTCCCTACGGCCAGCCGGCCGATCCCCGGTTTGGCGCGGTGACGCAGCTTTCGACCGGCGCCAACAGCCACTACGACGGCCTTCAACTAACGGCGATGAAGCGGCTCGGGCACGGTTTGCAGGGGCAGGTCAACTACACGTTCAGCAAATGCATGGATGAGGTTTCGAACGGCGGATTTCTGCAATTCTCCGCGGGAGCGCATCCTCTCTCCTTTGCCGGGAGAACTGGCCCGGAACCATGGCCCATGCGATTACGACATTCGTCACAATCTCAACGCCGAATATGTCTACGAACTGCCGGTCAAAGTGCGTAGCCGCCGATTGGGACACTTGCTGAACGGCTGGCAGATTTCCGGCACTGTTTTCTGGCACAGCGGAATTCCCTTCTCCGTGCTCAGCACGCCGTATTCGGCGGATGGAGACGGAATCTTGCAAGGCGGCGGGCCGCAATTCGCGAGCTAGGTGGCGGGCGTCCCGCTCTACGAGCACAACGCCATTCCAGGCGTAACGCAGCCGGGCACGATCCAGTGGCTCAACCCCGATGCGTTTATCTCAAGCGTGGATCCCGAGACGGGAGCATGCAATGGCGGAGACAACGCGCAGAGCTGCCAGTTCGGTAGCCTCGGGCGCAACGCGCTGCGCGGGCCGCAATTCTTCTGGAGCGATTTCTACATCACAAAATGGTTTCAATTGAGCGAACACCTGAAGTTGAGGATCGACGGGCAGTTTTTCAACGTGTTCAACCATCCGAATTTCGGATTGCCGAACATCGTGCTGGCAGGAATTCCCGGCGAGCCTTCGACACAGACTGGATTCGGCGCGTTGACCTACACAACCGCGCCGCCCACAGGCCTGCTGGGCGTCGGATTGGGAGGCGATAGCGCGCCGCGCATGATCGCCCTTCAGGCGCGCCTGGAGTTCTAATTTGGCCGGTAGCGAAGCCGCAAGCCGGCCTACGACAGCGCTTGCTGTATGGCCTGCTGAAGCTTCGCCAGGCCGGCGGCAAGATCCGCGCCGAGATGGACGCGAAGCGCGCGGCGGTTGCGGTCGGCGAGCACCTGGAAATCGCCGCGAGCCTGCGCGGCCTTCACGATGCCGAACGTGTATTTCTGTCCCGGTACCGGGATATCGGCCGCGTCGTCGCAGGTGATCTGCAGGAAGACGCCGGAATTCGGGCCGCCCTTGTACGCCTGGCCCGTGGAATGGAGGAAACGCGGGCCGAAGCCGAGGCAGGTGGCGACGCGCTTCTTGCCGCGGACGGCATGGCGAATCGATTGAAGCTGCGATTCGTGCGCGTCGTTCCTCTGGATGTAGCCGAGGACGGCGAAGTAATCGCCGGCGCTGGAGACGATTCAGATGCGCGCGCAGGTAACCGACGAGCGTGGCATCGCCGCCAGCGGCTTGTTTCAGCGCGGCAGCATTCTTCGCGTCGGTGAAAAGCTTGATGCCCGCCTTCCTGCAGAACCGGAGATTCCGGCGGAAGCGAGCCCTTCTGCTCGTATTCGGACGTCAGCTTCTTGGTTTCGATCTTGCTGGCCTCAACGTCGGGCTGATTGAACGCGTTGATGCCGATGATCGAGCCGGCCACGGCCGTGGCGATTTCCCAGCGGAAAAATTCCTGAGCCACGTCGTAGATATCGGGCACGGTGATGCGCACGACCGGCTGGCCCGGCCTTTTCGAGCGCGTCGATTGCGGCGTCCTGCTTCGCGTCGGGCGCTTTCGCAAGGCGCAGATAGGCGAACACGCGATCGTTGCCGTAGACATCCGGCGAGCCGAGCTGCTCGCGGTCGACCGGGATGATGCCCTTGCCTTCTTTTCCGGTGGACTCGGCGATCAACTGCTCGAGCCACGCGCCCAGATCGCCGATGCCGGGCGAAGTGACGATGGTGAGCTTGTCGCGGCCGTTCTTTTGCGCGGTGCCGAGAATCGCGCCGAGGATCACGCCGGGATTTTCGTCGGCGGGCACGACGGAGGCGCAGGCGTGAGCCATCTCGTCGGCCAGCTCGAGGAATTTGTGGATGTCGACGCCCTGAATCGCGCCCGGAATCATGCCGAAATCCGAAAGCGCCGAATAGCGCCCGCCGATGCTGGGAAGGCCGAAGAAGATGTGGCGGAAGCCATCGGCCTCGGCGACCTTCTGCATGTGCGAGCCGGGATCGGTGATCGCGATGAAATGCTTGCCGGCTTTGGCCTGCGCCGACGGCTTTCTCACGCGATCGAAGAAATACTGCTTGAAGATATTGGGCTCGAGGGTGCTGCCGGATTTGCTGGAGACGATGAAAATCGTCTTCGCGATATCGATCGCGGATTCGACGGCCTTGATCTGCGCGGGGTCCGTGGAATCGAGCACGTGGATTTGCGGGAAGCCGGGAATGTTGCCGAACGTGAGTTCGAGAACCTCGACGCAAAGGCTCGATCCGCCCATGCCGAGCAGCACGGCGTGCTTGAATCCGGCTTCGCGGACTTCACCGGCAATCTTCTCGAACTCGTCGCGCGAGGCGAGCTGCTCTTCGGTGATCCCGAGCCAGCCCAGCCATTTGCTTTCGTCGGCGTTGGTCCAGAGGGACGCATCGCGCGCCCAGAGGCGCTTCACTTTGTTATTGGCCTTCCAATCTGCGAGCGTCGCCTTGACGGCCTGCGCCAGATGCGTCCGGCAAGCGATACGTGAGATTCGCCGAGGAGCTCGGCGCGGCTTTCGCAGCGCGCTTGTCGACGGCGGCGAGCAACTTGTCGAATGCGTCGGCGAAAAGCTTTACGCCGTCGTCGGTGAGCTGATCGGTGACGGCCTTGATGGAAATTCCGGCGCGGGCGAGATCGTCCATGGTCTTGCGCGCAACGTCGACGCCTTCTTCAAGACTGGCGCGCGGATGGCCGTGATCGCGAAACGCGTCGAAGGTGGCCGGCGGAATCGTGTCGACCGTATCGGGACCGATGAGTTCTTCGACGTACATCACGTCGCGGTAGGCCGGATTCTTCGTGCTGGTGCTGGCCCAAAGCAGGCGCTGGGTCTGCGCGCCGCGCGCCGCAAGCCCTTGCCAGCGCGGACCGCTGAAAATATTTTTGTACGACTGATAGGCGAGCTTGGCGTTGGCGATCGCGATTTTGCCCTGCAGGCTGCGGAAGAGCGCCTGATCGGACGGATTCTTCGACTTCCTTGATCTTCGCGTCGAGCAGGCTATCGACGAGCGAGTCGATGCGGCTGACGAAGAAGCTGGCCACGCTGGCGACGCCGCTCGGGTCTTCGCACTTCTCGACCAGCGTCTCGAGTCCGGCGATGAACGCCTCGGCGACCTGCTCGTACACATCCTGCGCGAAAAGCAGCGTCACGTTGATGTTGATGCCGCGGCTGATCAGCTCGCGAATCGCGGGGATGCCTTCGCGCGTGCCGGGAACCTTGACCATCAGGTTCGGGCGATTGACGGTCTTCCACAGGCGCACGGCCTCGTCGATCGTTTCCTGCGTCTTGAATGCGAGATAGGGAGAAACCTCGAGGCTCACGTAGCCGTCGCGGCGCTTCGTGCTGTCGTAAACGCCGCGGAGCGCGTCGGCGGCGTCCTGAATATCGCTTGAATCGCGAGATGCTCGTAAATTCCGACGGCGTTGAGATCCTTGCGCTTGCGAGAGCTCTTCGAGCTCCTTCGAATAGTCGGTGCTGCCGGTGATGGCTTTCTCGAAGATCGCGGGATTGGAGGTCATGCCGCGCAGGCCGTCTTCCTGGATCAGGCGCGCGAGTTCGCCTGTCGTGATCAGGTTGCGGCGAATGTAGTCCAGCCAGACGGACTGGCCGAAATCGGCTAACGCCTTGAGAGGGTTGATCGTTTGTGTGGATTCCCGGGCGTTGGCAGTCGGATTGGCTGACATTCTCTCCCCTTTATGTGTCCCTTATCGCTCAGATGCGGCTCTCTCGATTGGTGACGTCTGTGCGGCCCAAGTCGACCCGAAGTCGATTCTACCGCACGCGTCCGTGCGAGGCGACCTTTTCGGCGACAGCCCGACGTGGCAATGTGACGTCTACCGTGACATTAGAAAATCTTCATCAAAATCAAATGCTTGCCACCGAGCCGCCGTCCACGCGGAAATTCGAGCCGGTGATAAAGTTCGCCTGATCGGAAGCGAGAAAAACGACGATCCCCGCCGTTTCGTCGGATTTTCCGGCGCGGCCCAGCAGGATATTCGGGCGAAATTCGCGCAGCAGAGCCTTTTCGGCTTCATCCACAGTAATGCCGCGGGCGCGCGCCTGCTCTTGCAGCATTCCTTCCAGCAGAGGCGTGCGGATGAACGCAGGCGACACCGTATTCACGAGAATGTTGTCCTTGCCATACGCCTTCGAGAGGCTCTTCGTCAGGCTGTTCATGGCGGACTTCGAAGCGTTGTAGTGCGGCATCATCGGATCGGGCTGCACGCCCGATTCGGACGAGATGTTGATGACGCGGCCCCACTTCTGCTTCTGCATGTGCGGCAGGGCGGCACGCGTGGCGCGCACGGCCGACATCACGTTGAAAGTGAACGCGTCGAGCCATTCGTCGTCGGTAAGATCCTCGAACGAGCCGAAGCGGCCCACGCCTCCGGCGTTATTCACGAGGACGTGGATGGTGCCGAAGCGAGCGACCGTTTCGTCGACGGCGCGCTTCGCGCCCATCGGCTTGGGAGACGTCGGAGGCGACCGCAAGAACCGTGCCGCCCGCAGCGGCATCCTTGCGAAGTTCCGCAGCGGTCGCATCGAGTTCTTTCGCGTGCCGCGCGTTGATTACAACCTGGCATCCCTCGCGCACGAAGGCCGCCGCAATCGAGCGGCCGATTCCCTTGCTCGACCCGGTGACGAGAACGACTTTGCCCTTAAGACCAAGCTCCATTTTCGTTCCTCCTGGCGATTGGATGAAACGGGACGGCAAACGGCTTCGCACGTCTTTACAAACGAGCACCAAAATGACAAGCTCCAGACGCACGACACTCCCGACTTTCGGCAGGACAGCGCATGAAACTGTACACGCCCCGCGAAGCGGCCCAGGTGCTGGGGATCAGCTACCCGACCTTGAAGCAGTGGATCTACAAGGGAAAGCTCGGCACGGTGAAGACAGCCGGCGGCCATCACCGCGTGCCGGAAAAGGAAGTCGACAAGTTCCTATACCGCGCATCCGAGCAAGGCGACGTCAGCGAGCGCCGCACCAACTATCGCAAGATCAGCGGGCGAAATCAGCTGGTGGGGCGCGTGACGGACATTAAGATCAGCGGCCTGATCGCGCAGGTGAGCCCTGTCGATCGGCGGGCAGCACATCACGTCGATCATCACGGCCGATGCGGTGCGGGAAATGCGGCTGAAGGTGGGCGACAAGGCGGCGGCGCTGATCAAGTCCACCGAAGTGATGATCGTCCGGCCCTGAATTCCATTTTGCTCAGGACAAGTCCGGACTCGATCCCTAAGTAATCCTGACGTCACGCCGACTCGCGCGAATCGCCGCCCGCTCCATCCATATTTGCGCAATAGACGAAACGGGCGCAGCGCCACGTAAAGCGGGGCAAGGCGGCCGGGCAGCCGCACCATCTCCCAATCCTCTTCCGCCGGCACCACGGCGAGGCGAATCGAATAGCGCCAACCGGCGAGCGCGCCATTCAGCATGCGCCGGCGGAACGAGAAGCGCCCGGCCGAGCCAAACGCGCATTCGTCGCGCCGAGAAGCCAGCGCATCACTTCCGAGGCCAAGGCCGCGGCGACTAGGTCCTCCGTTCACGCGCGCATCGATTTCATCCAGGCAGCCGCGCATCGAGCATGTCGCAAGCCAGAGCGCCAGTCCGAGATGAAGGATGCGCCGCGCGTTCCAGGAATCCGCTCGACGGTAAGCGGCGTCCCAATCCAGCGCCGGGCACGCTCGAACCAACTCCGCGATGTCCGACGACCCACGAAATCTTTTGCCAGAAATCCTTCGAGCCGTGAATGCAGAGCATCACGAGCGCGTCCTCGGGCGCAAACGTGCGAATCTCGTGGCCGCTGAACGAAAGAGGCACCAGGCTGCGCGCGAGATCGTCGAGGTCCGGCGGCACCGGGAAATGGCGCAGAGTGCGCTCGGTGTGAAGTTCGAGCAAAATGCGGCGCGCTTCGTCGCGATAGTTGATATTCGCCGGGCACGAGCGCGGACGCGGCGTCGGGCGAGAGAATCCAGGGGAACCTCGCGCGATAGCCGAGGCCGACGACGACTTCGTTTGCGCGCAGCATGTCGCGCTGCGGCAGGACGATATCGAGATCCTCGAACTCGCGAAGCGTGACGTCTCGTACGCCTGCACCGCTATCACAGGCCCCTTGTAAGGCACGGCAGGAATTCCGGCCTCATGAAAACGGTCCATGATCCGGATCAGTTCGGCAGTAAGAATCAGGCAGCGCCCGTGTTTGTGCGGACGGCATCGGTCAGGCGCTTCAGCGCTAGAGGCGGAACGACCTCCGCGGCGCAGCGCCGAAAGATGACGCGCGAGAAGCGGGCCGAAGCGAATGTTGGGCGGCCTCGGCAAGCAGATAGTCCCAGTCCAGCGGGCGGCCGCAAGTTCGCGAATCTCTTGCGCGAACGCCGGGCGGGAGCTGCGTCCGGGCGCAGCAGAGAAGCAGGCGTTTTTCCGGACAGATGTTTGGGCTGACGGAACTGGCCATTCGAGTGAGTCGGGAGCGGACGCGAGGATTTTACGATACAGGCAGGCCGGACGATTCGAAGTTTCTTGCCTTGAGAGAGGGCCTCTCGCCACCAAACTACCAGCGATTCCGGCGGCGAGAGGGAGTGCAAGAACGAACGGCTAGGGTGGTGGTGTCGTTTGACCGGAGTGGATTTGAGCGCCTACCTAAACATAGAGATCACAGAGGAGGCACAGAGTACACGGAGAACCCAAGCGCCGAATGACACCACTGCGCGGCTAGGCGGCCATGTTGCCCGACCACGGGCCTTCCATGCTTACCTGCGTCCCATCTTGGAGAGCTGGGCGCGCAAGCTTGTTGGATCAAGGCCGGCGCTCGGCGCAAACGCGGCCGAAATCGGTGCTCGTTGTCAAAAAGGAACCTCTGGGCTTCGCGTCGCTCGCGCAGCGTCCCAGTGCGCCAGTCTTCCAGGGCGCGCGTGACTACTGCGATCCAAAGATGCCGCTCAGCGATGCATTCTTCGGTCGATGTCGGACTGCGAAATTCGAATCGGGTTCTCAGCTTCCATGTGTTGCTTCCCCCCGCCGCGCGCGTTTGGCAGGCGGTCTCATGTAGACGGAAGCACACGCACAGCCAAGATACCGGCAGCACGCCGGCAATGAGGCGCCCCTCGCATGTGAAAATGGCGTGAACAAGTTAGGCTTAATTGTGGCGAACCGTTGGCACAAAATCCGGGCCGCCCGAAACGCGGAGACTGTTTCGTGTGCGCGCACGTGTTCCGAAGGCGCACTGATCTAAGCACGAACTCGGCGGAGCGCCGCGCTGAAAGGCCGGTCAGTTGCGCGGTAGAAAAGTGTCGCGCAGTTTTGAGGCGAGTGTAGCGAGGCGTGAATGGTTTCTGCAGAAGCACGGCCGCCTCCGCTGAGGGCTCCGCGGCGCACGATGGCTTGATCGGTGTAGCCAGTCATGTAAAGGACCTTGATCCCCGGGCGTGCTCGCTGCTCACGCGATCTGCCAGTTCCCGCCCGTTGATGCCCGGCATCACGATATCCGTGATCAGCAGATCGATGGGACCGGCGTGCATGGCGGCCAATTCAAGCGCAGTGTGGCCGTTTTCGGCAACCAGAACCTTGTAGCCGGCTCATTTCCAGGTACTCGCGGGTGAGGTCCCGAACACCCTTTTCGTCTTCCACGAGCAGCGCCACTCCGGAACCGCGCGGCACCGACCGCGAATCGGCGAGCCCGCCATGATTCGGGGGCGAATCTCTTCCTCGATTTTCGGCAGATAGATCTTGAAAGTGGTTCCGTGGCCCGGCTCGCTGTAGACCCAGATGTAACCGCCACTCTGTTTGACAACACCATAGACGGTGGCGAGGCCAAGGCCGGTGCCCTTCCCTTTTTCCTTGGTGGTGAAGAACGGCTCGAAGATGTGGGCTTGTCGTCTTCTCGTCCATGCCGCAGCCGTTATCGGTCACCGAAAGCACGACGTATTTTCCGGGCGCCAAAGCAATCGTGGGATGCGAGGTCGAAGCGTCGAGCTCGACGTTGAGCCGTTTCGATCGTCAGCCGCCCGCCATCCGGCATGGCGTCGCGCGCATTCACGGCGAGGTTCATCATCACCTGCTCGATCTGGCCGCGGTCGGCCTTTACGAGCCAGAGATCGGGCGCCGTCGACGTTACGAGGTCGATATCCTCGCCGATCAACCGGCGAAGCATTTTCTCCATTTCGGCGACGACGGCATGCACGCTGAGAACCTTCGGCTCCATGATCTGCTTGCGGCTGAAGGCAAGAAGTTGCCGCGTGAGCGCAGGATGCGCGCTGCGCGGCAGTCTGAATCTGCTCGGCGTTCCGACGCAATGAATCGCCCGGCCGGAAGGCGCTCGGCCAGCAAGTCGGCATAGCCCTGGATCACCATGAGCAAGTTGTTGAAATCGTGCGCGACTCCGCCGGCAAGGCGGCCCACCGCTTCCATTTTCTGTGCCTGGCGGAACTGCTCCTCGAGCTGCTTGCGGTCCGTGACGTCCAGCGCCATGCAGATGGCGCCATGTACCTCGCCCGTGGCGCCGCGAAGCGGTTCGATGTGGCACGCGTAGGAGCCGTCCTTCCATTCCAGAGGGAAAGTTCTCGGCTCGCCGGAGATGGCGCGGTAGTGCGCCGCGATCAGCGGGAATGTGCGATCGGCGATTTCGAAATAATCGGAGAGCGACGTCCCGACAAGCTGATTTTGCGCGAGACCCAGACGCGCCAGTCCGGCTCCCAGAATCGAAGTGAAGCGGAGATCCGCGTCAACGGTCCAAAGCACGGCCGGCAGCTGCTCGATGAGGACACGCAAACGCGCCTCGTTCTCTCGCCGGGCTTCTTCGGCTCGCTTTCGCTCGATCGCGAGGGCGATTTGGCCGCCGACTGAATCGAGAAATTCGAGGTCGCGTTGCGTGTAGGCGTTTTCCCGATCGTAATCTTGCACAACCAGCACGCCGATTTTCGCCGCCGGCATTCGCAGCGGGACTCCAAGCCAGCAGCGCGAAGGTGTACCTTCCATTCGATTCGCCAGCATCGATCAGCTGGCGGCATCGTTCGCGGAGAGATCAGCATAGGTTGACCGGTGCGAAAAACATAGGCAGCGCAGCCGCGTCCCATCTTTTCCGGCGCCGGGTTGCGGATCGTATTTGTCGAGAAAGAACGGGAAATGGACCATTGCGGTCTGATCGACGAGCGCCACGAAGCAGTTATCGGCGGGACAGGACTCTGTTCAGGGCTTTGTGGATCAGGCGAAGCAGGTCGTCGAGATTGTCCGTCACGCTCATGGCGTGGGTGATTTCCGTCGTGGCCTGCCGCTCGAGCTCCGACCGCTTGCGCTCGGTGATGTCCACGGCCGTGCCGTCGTGGGTCACGATTTCGCCACTGGCGTCCCGCAGCGCCCGGACGTTCATCGAAATCCATATCCGGCGACCGTCTTTCCGCACCATGTGGCACTCGTATCCTTCCAGAATGCCTTTTTCTTCGAGCTTTCGCTTCACGTCTTTCCGCGGTCTCGGGATCCACGTAGAGCTGGCCTGCCATGTCGCGCATTTCGCCGATCATTTCGGCGGGAGAAGAGTAGCCGGCAATGCGCGCCATTGCGGGATTTACCGTGACGAATCGCCCGGCCGGCGTCGATTCGAAGAAACCTTCGACGGCACTTTCGAAGATTCGGCGGTACTTCTCTTCCGCGGTGCGTTGGGCTTCCTCCGCGCGGAGACGTTCGGTGATGTCTTCATACATCCCGAAGCTTCCAACGGGCCTGCCGCTGACTACGAGAGGCACGCCAAGAATTTGGACGTCCACAATGGAGCCATCGCGATGGCGGCGCTTCGTCAGCCGCGCGAACCACTTCCCCGGCCCCGGCGCGTTCGATCAAGTCGACCATTTCCTCGCGCTGCCCGGGCGGCGCCAGCAATCGAATCAAGCACCTTGCCGCGAATCTCAGATAGCGGATAGCCAAACAGCCGCTCGAATGCGGGGTTGCACATCTGCACCTTGCGCTCGATGTCTACCGTGACGATGGCGAGGGGATTGTTCTGGGTAAGCGCGTGGAGATAGGCGGTGTGTTCGGCGACTTGGCGTTCAGCCGCGCATCGCTCGGTGATATCCTGCGCAACCAGCGAGCCCTGCAGCCCTTCCGGCAAGAGACATCTACTGAGTGGTGATTTCCACGTCCAATATCTCGCCGTTTTTCCGCTGATGCCGCCACTGGCCGCGACGTGCTACCGGCCCTCCCTTGCTGGCGGACCGATGCGAGAAACTCTGGGCACGTCCTCCGGCGGGCGGATATCCGTGACGCGCATACGGAGAAATTCTTCGCGGGAATACCCATATTGCTCGATAGCGGCAGCGTTCACTTCGAGAAAACATAGTGTGTCGCTATCGGCCACGTACATTGGGTGAGGGTTTTGCGAGAACAAAAGGTCCAGATGCTGATCTTTGGCGAGAGGGGCATCGCGCGGCCGCAGGGCCATTCGCCTCGCGGCTTTGAGTTCGATGCCGACGGGTCGCTCCTGGCGCGTCGAGACGCGCGACTGTCTGTTGCCGCTTCGGATGCGGCTTGGAAGGTCCCCTCGGCATGATCGTTTTGGGAGTGCTTTGTCCCGGGAGTAGGGCGGATGCTCTCCGCGGTACCGAACCCCACCGCTCCTATATAGCGACCATAGGGGCGTAGGCCAACGGTACGTTGGTACTAAAAACGGCGCGCTTGTCCATTCGATGACTATGTGGGTGATGGCGCGGGGGTTACTTGGAAGATCCTTCGCGAGACGTTTGAAGGTGAACGTTCGGCGAAGATGAAACGAGGCAGAGCGCCTTTTGCACCGCGCCCTGCCAGCGGTTAAGATGATCCTGAGGCGTGCGGCACGTGAAACAGAGCGAAAATCGACGAGTGCGTACCAAGAAAGCCGCCGAAAAGCTCCTCACGATGACATCGAGAGCATCGCACAGGCGGAGCATTCGGATCCCTTCGGAGATTCTCGGCCCGCATTGGATTGGGCAAGGCGCGGAGCGCTCGCTGGCCATCCGAGCATTCCGCCCCGGCGCCCAGAAGGCGGTCGTCGTTGTGGGGCGCCGATCGGAAGGCCTACCCATCGGCGACCTGATTCACCCGGAGGGGCATGTTCGAAGCGATGTCTGCCGGCCGACACGCTCAGACCTTCGCGCAGGGAGAGCCGATTCCTGCTACCGCTTATCGGCTGCAATTCCGCTTCGCCAAATGGCGCCACGTTTGAAACCTACGATCCGTATGCATTCCCGCCAGTGCTCACCGAATACGATCTGTATCTTTCCGGCGAAGGCACGCACTACGAGAAGTACGAAAAGCTGGGCGCTCACGTGCGCGAAGTCGCCGGGAGTAAAAGGCGTTCATTTTGCCGTCTGGGCGCCAAACGCGCAACGCGTGAGCGTGGTCGGCGACTTCAATCTCTGGGACGGGCGCGCGAACCCCATGCGCAACCTGGGTCCGACCGGCATCTGGGAGATCTTCATGCCCGGCCTGGACGAAGGCGCGCTCTACAAATTCGAGATTCTCTCGCGCGTCGGGCACCAATCTCGGGCTGAAATCCGACCCTTACGGCTTCTCCGCCGAGGTGCGGCCGAATACCGCCTCGGTGGTCTTCGATATCAACCGCTACGAATGGAACGACTCGCCGTGGCTAGCAGATCGCAAGGCGCGCGACTGGCAGCATTCGCCCGATGTCGATTTACGAAATTCACGCGGGCGCCTGGAGGCGCAGGGAAAAAGAAGATTATCGCTGGCTCACCTATCGCGAGCTGGCCGCGGAGCTTATCCCGTACGTGAAGCAGATGGGCTACACGCACATCGAGCTGATGCCGATCATGGAGCATCCCTTCGATGCGTCCTGGGGCTATCAGACGGTCGGATACTACGCGGTGACCAGCCGCTTCGGATCGCCCTGCCGATTTCATGTACTTCGTCGACCGCTGCCATCAGGAAGGCATCGGCGTGATTCTCGATTGGACGCCGGCGCACTTCCCGCGCGACGCGCACGGCCTGGCGTTTTTCGACGGCACGCATCTCTACGAGCACGCCGATCCGAAGCAGGGCGAGCATCCCGATTGGGGCACGCTCGTCTTCAACTACGGCCGCAACGAAGTGCAGAATTTCCTGCTGTCGAACGCGCTCTTCTGGATCGAGAAGTATCACATCGACGCGCTGCGCGTGGATGCGGTCGCGTCGATGCTCTACCTCGACTATTCGCGCAAGGCCGGCGAATGGATTCCCAACATCCACGGCGGCCGCGAAAATCTGGAAGCCATCGCGTTCATCCGGCGGTTGAACGAAGTGCTGCACCAGCGGAATCCCGGCGCGCTGACGATCGCGGAAGAATCGACTTCGTGGCCGGCGGTGTCGCGGCCCACGTACGTCGGCGGGCTCGGCTTCGATCTGAAATGGAACATGGGCTGGATGAACGACACGCTGAGGTATCATGTCCCTCGATCCGTCTCTACCGGCAATATCACCACGGCGAGCTGACGTTCTCGATGCTCTACGCCTTCCACGAAAACTTCGTCCTGCCGCTGTCGCACGACGAGGTGGTGCACGGCAAGCGCGCGTCTGCTCGAAAAGATGCCGGGCGATGACTGGCAGAAGTTCGCGAACCTGCGGCTCCTTTTCGGATATCAGTTCGCGCACCCGGGCAAGAAGCTGCTCTTTCATGGGCAGCGAGCTCGGGCCGCGGAACGAATTCTGGGAGGGCGGCATGGTCGAATGGCCGCTCGAAGCTTCCCCACCCGCATCAAGGCATCCAGCGGCTGCTGGCGCGACTTGAATCGCCTGCACACGCACGAGCGAGCGCTGCATCAGGTCGATTTCGAATCCGCCGGATTCGAATGGATCGAAGCGAACGATGCGGCTGCGAGCGTGCTCTCCTTCTTGCGGCGCGGCCGCGATCCCGAGGATTTCGTTCTCGTCGTCTGCAACTTCACGCCGGTGGTGCGCGAAGAATATCGCGTCGGAGTGCCGCGGCGGGCTACTACCGCGAGATTTTGAACACGGATTCGAAGTATTACAGCGGCACGGACTCGGCAACGCCGGCGGCGTGAACGCGGAGCCGATCCCCTGGAACGATCGGCCGTACTCGATCAAGCTGAAGCTTCCGCCGCTCGCAGCGTCGTATTTCAAACCGCACCGCGATTAATCGTCGCTCACGCCCAAAGAATCAGAAGCGGCAATCCGTGATCGGATCGAATTGCCCCTCCTCGAATCAAATCGCGCTGCCGAACTACGCGGCGCTGAGCGCGAGCTCTTTCGGTTCTTCGAGCGACGCGGAAGGCCAGCTCTTCAGTTCCGGCATGCAGTGCTTCACGAAAGTCTTCACGTTGCGCACCGACTCTTCGTGAGGCATGCCGCCGAAGTTGAAATTCGGCATGATGCCCTGCATGTCGATCGTCTCTTTCGTTTTCGCAAGCTTCTCCAGCACCTGCTGCGGCGTGCCCCACGGCATGAGCTGGATATAATCCTCGACGGCCTTGTCTGCGCCGATTTCTCTCAGGTACTTGCTGAGATCGGCGTAGCGCTCGTAGCTCTTCGTGTGGTCGAAATGCTTTCCGAGCATCTCGTAGTGATCGAGCGCCTCGCGATAATTCGCCGACGAGATACTTGCGCGCGAGTTCTTCGGCGCGGTCCGCGCTTTCGTCGACGAAGCAGAAACCGGAACAGAATGGCTTTGGCGGCTCGACGTTCGGATGAAACTGCTCCCACGATTTGTGATACAGCTCGAAATCGGCTTTCACCAGGTGCCACGCCTTTTGCACGATCACCAGCAGGCCCAGGCCGAGCCTCGCGCAGATTGGGACGGAGTCCGTGGAAGCTGCGGCCGCGAATGAGCGCCCCTTGAACGACTTGAACGGCCGAGGACGGATCTCGCGCCGCGGCTGCTTCACCGTCGCGCCGCCTTCCATAAATCCCGTCTCCAGCGCATCGAGCACCAGCGACGTGTATTCGTCGAAGCGCAGCCGCCCTCGTTCTGGTCGATGCGCAGTCCTTCGAATTCGCGGCGGGCCAGCCCGCGGCCGACGCCAAGAATGAAGCGGCCGTCCGAATAGTGGTCCAGAAGGGAAATTTGCTCGGCGAGGCGCATCGGATCGTTCCACGGCACCACGATCACCATCGAGCCGAGCTTCACGCGCTTCGTCTTCGCGGCTAAATACGACATCAACTGCGGAACGTCCGGGCTGATCGAGTAGTTATCGAAGTGGTGCTCGGTCGCCCAGATCGAATCCATCCCAAGCTCTTCCGCCATCAGGCAATTGCCGAGCTCCTCGCGCATGAATTGCCTGTCCGAATACCCACCCAAGTGTTGAAAGCCGGAACCGTAGCCCACGTGCATGATCTTGTCCTCCCTATGATGGCCCAAATAGCGCCGTATCTCCGCGCATTCACCCACTTCGCGGGACTATATCAAATTACGCCTATTCGAACCAAGGCATCAAGTCATCGGGATTCCCTTTCTTTCTCGAATCGGCGAACCGAAAGAAATGCGCTGCCGATGTACAATAGTTCTCGAGTGCTCAAAACCAAAACCGAAAGTTCCGGTCGAATCCCATGCCGAAAAACCAGCAACATTTTGTAGCGATCATTGGCGGAGCCATATCCGGCTCCGTGGCCGCGGAAATACTGGCGGACCGCGGGATCCGCGTCGCCGTGATCGACCAGAACAAGCGGCCGTACGGAAAATTGAAGACGGATTGCCGCGATGGCACGTCGAGCAGCGGAAGCAGGAATACGGACGCATCAACGCTCGTCTGCGGAAGCCGAATGTTTCGTTCGTGCCCTGCACCAAGCTGGGACGCGAAATCGAGTTTCGAGGACCTTCTGCATGAATTGGGGCTTCTCCGCGATCATTCTGGCGAATGGCGCCTGGCGCGACCGCGACATGGGCGTGCCGGGCGCGGAGAAATTCCTTGGGAAAGGGCCTGGCTTACCAGAATCCGTTCATCTACTGGTACAACCACAAGAACGAGAAGGACTACACCGGGCCGCACTACGAAACGCCGGATGAAGCAGTCGTGGTCGGCGGCGGCCTGGCCTCGATCGACGTGGTGAAGGTGCTGCAGACTCGAGAATTACGAGCGGGCGATGAAGGCGCGCGGCATCGAAACCAATATGCACGAGCTGGAAAAAGGCATCCCGGCCGCCTGCAAAGCGCACGGAATCAAGCCCGAGGACCTCGGCGTGAAGGGATGCCTGTTGATCTACCGCAGGCGCGAGCAGGATATGCCGCTGGCGCAGCCGCCGGACAACGCGACGCCCGAGCAGATCGCCAAGACCGAGACAGGTGCGGCAGAAGATGCTCAAGCTGGCGCGCGACCGCTATCTATTCCGGTTTCAGGAGCGCAGGCTGCCGCTCGGATTCGCAGAAGAGAATGGGCAGTCGTCGGGCCTGCGAGTCGGCGAAACGAAAGTCGAGGGACGCAAGGCCGAGCTGATTCCCGGATCGGAAACCGTGATACCCACTTCGTTCGTGGTCTCCTCAATCGGCTCGGTGCCCGAAAAAATCCCAGGCGTCAACATGAAGGGCGAATACTTCACGTTCGTCGACGAGAATTTGCCGCGCTACGCGGAAAGCCAAGCATGTCTTCGGCGTGGGAAACGTCGTCACCGGCCAGGGCAACATCCGCGTGTCGCTGGTGCACAGCCAAAAGGTGACGAATCACCTGATCGAGAACTATCTCGGCATCGGCGATGCGACGGCGACCTTTCCGAAATCTATGAAGCGGCGGAAAATCAGAGTCGCGGGACAGACGCGAAGCCATCGAGAAAACGCATTGAGGCTTTGCCGGGACTTTCGGACGATCGAAGTCGCCGCTGTCGAAAAGCGGATTCAGGCCTCAAGAGAGGGCGGGATATACCTCGGATTACGACTCGTGGATCGCGAAAGTCACGCCGCCCGACTTAGAATAAAGCCTTCTCACCGGAAGGCAGCGCAAGGCGATATCAGCCGCTGCCCTCGTGGCGAGGCGGCGCGCGATCGCAATCACTCCTGCGGTGGCGCCTGTTGCTGCATCATCATCATGGGATTGAACGGCTGCGGCGTTCCCATGATCTTATCCTTCGCATCGGTGACCACCTTCGTCAGGACCATCGCGAATCCTTGCCCTGCTGCTTGACGACGCCGAACGGCGCCACCTTCGGCTCACCCACGTGTCGCCCGAGCCGTCCTTCATTCGGTAGTGCTCGCACGAAAATGTTCCAGCGGGCGTCGTGATCGATTCCGTTCCAACGTCTTCGGCGAGATTACGAATGTCGGATGGCGCAGTTGCGCTTCCGCCGCCATTCCCGTGCGCCCATCTGCATCGGCATCTCCATCGGCGGACGCCCTGCCATCTGCATGATCACCTTCTGCGCCGACGTCGCCGCCGGGAACGATCAGAACCTTCATCACCATCTCGCCCATCGGCCCCAGCCGCCGTCGTCCACTCCATCCAGAAGCCGTCTTTGCCGTCGACCGATTCCTTGCCGACGATCGCGTACTCGATGCTATGTCTTCTGGCCGTTCGCCGTCTGAATGTCATAGGCCGCGCCCGAACCGACCACCGGATTGAAAAGGCCGCTCGGCAGCGATCTCTGCCGCATTCCCATACCCATCTGGGCGCTCGCCGTCGGCCGCCGCAATCGTCAGAGAAAAGACAACACACGCAGAACGCCAACGCTTTCCTGTTTTTCATCGACACTCCCCCATTTTCGTGAAACGATCTCCGGACACGACCCGAATGGCGCCATTGTAACCCGGCGCGCAAGGATTTCACGGAGAAAGCGGCGGCTTAGTTCAATTCGCGGTAACTGATCAGGCGAACGCCGGTGGTGTTCGATCGCGCGACGCACTCGTCGAGCCAGCAGCCCGTCCAGTTCGAGTTGGCGCTGCCGCTGCAAGCGCGAGCCCGTTCGCGCCAAGATCCTCGTCGCAGATGCCCGGGTGCAACATGATTTCTGTTCGCCCTTCGGGAGCGTATCGATCAAATGACACAAGCGTTCGGCCCCGAGCAACCCCGTGGCAGCCACACCCAGAAAAGTATCCGGCGACCGCAGACCGTGCTTCTTCAAGATCGAGTCGAAGTTTGCGGAAAGCAAGCGAACGGCCGCAACGGCCGCGAGCTGTTTCGGCGACGCACCCGACTCGCCGCACACCATTCTCCACGAGTCGCGCAGATATTCCGCCGGCTTGCGCACGCGAGTAATCCCGAGATCCTGCGCCACTTGCTGCGAGCACTTCATCACGCGCGGGTGCGCGTGCGTGTGCTTGTGCGTGTCGAGATGCGTCGGCTCGATTCCCGCCGCGCGAATTTTCCCGATCTGGGCGCGCAACTCTCGGTCGATATCTTCGGCGCGAATGGCGCCGTAACTGACGCGCAGCGACAAACGCGCCCAGTGAACACGGCATGCGGCCATTCTTGTCGACCAGTGAGGGAATTTCTCGCGGTGAAGCAACGGGCGGGCCGCCTGCCAGAACAAGGTGACACCCGACGCCCAATTTGGATTTGCGCGAGCGCACTCCACCGCGTCATCGAACGCGGGCGCGTTGGCCATCAATGTCGTGCTCGTGAGAACTCCTTCACGGAAGGCGCGAATGATTCCTTCGTTCACGCCCTTGGTCAAACCAAAATCGTCCGCATTGAGAATCAACTCTTTCATTGTCGGGTGATCTGTTTCAGGCGAGAGGAGAACTATATCACGCGGCCCAAAACAAACTCCTAAGCACTTTTCGGTCGCCAGTGCGGCGAACGAATTATGAATGCTCTGTAAAAGTTTTCAACAGTTCTGTTGAAATCCGTGTGGAAAAGCATCCTGCGACAATCGAAATCGACTGTCGCAATCGTGCTTTATTGCTCTTTGCACAAGTTCGTGTGCAGACGTCGATCTCTCGCATTGCGATGTGGAATAAAATTCCCAAATAGAAAAAATTTCTGCGGAGAGCGAAATCCGCTCAGTACCAGTGCGGCGGAGGATCGAGCTTGATCGGAACCGACTGTTCGCTCTGCGCGATTTCGTACCACTTGCCGTACGTATGCCATCCCTTTGCAATCACTTGAATCAGAATTTTGCCCTGCGGAATCTCGGGAACTTTCACCGAGCCGTCCTGGTTCGTTTTGAAATTCAACTCCTGGAGCTTTTCGTGGCGCAAGAATCCGCCCGGCGTGTAATAACGGACATACACGCTCGCGTTCCCCACCGGTTTGCCGTTCGCGTCGGTCACCCGGATTTTCAATTTTGTCATTCCGGCGTCGACCTCTACGTTGCCGGCGGAGTTGTTCGCCTGAATTCGACGGATCGCTCGCGGACGTGGTTCGAGCCGAATTCGTCTGCGCGAACGCGTTCGTCGTCGTACTGAGGAGAGTCAACGGCGAGGATCGCAGCGCCCAGGGTAGATGCGGAACTTGCGATGTACGGTCTCGCCCTCATGGCGTTCCCGTTTTACTCCAATTAGGCCGAGCCACTCAAGTCCCACGTGTGTAGCAATGCCGGATGCTACGAGGATCGTAGCGGAACGCTCTAGGGTCGCACTGACTCATCGATCCACCCGAGATATTCGCGCGAGCCGGCCACAATCGGCAAGGCGATGACCTCCGGGACGTCGTAGCTGTGAAGTTGCTCGATCTTTTCTTGCAGCGCGGCCAACCTGCGCCGCGAAGTCTTCATCACGAGAAGAAACTCCTTCGCCGACTCGACCTCTTCCCTTCCATCGGTAGATCGATTCGACGCGCGCATCGAGAATATTCACGCAGGCCGCGAGTTTCTGCTCCACCACCACCTTTGCGATACGCCGAGCCTCTTTTGCCGAGCCGCACGTCACCAGCACCACGACTTTGTCCGTCATCGCCACCTTTACTCTTGAGCCGCTGTCTGTTGCGAATACCCGATACTCGCGGCTTGCGCGACAAGATACAATACCGTCCCATGGCTGGCCAAGCGATCCACTTCGGCACGTCCGGTTGGCGCGGCATCATCGCCGACGATTTTACCTTCTCGGGCGTTCGCCGGGCCTCGACCGCGATAGCCGGCCATCTGCGAGCGAGCATCAAATCTCCGGTGCTGATCGTCGGATACGATACGCGATTTCTTCTCCGAAGAGTTCGCGCGCACCGCTGCCGGAGTGCTGCGATCGCACGGCTGCCGCGTGTTTATCTGCGGCGCGCCCACGTCCGACGCCAACCATCGCGCACGCCATCATTCACGGAAAGCTCGACGGCGGCGTCAACATCACGGCGAGTCACAATCCGGCACAGTACAATGGCTTGAAGTTTTCGGGCGCGGACGGCGGCCCGGCCCTGCCCGAGATCACGAAAGATATCGAAAAGCGCGCTGCCGCGATCAAAGACGAATCCGACAACCATCACGAAATCCCAGATGACTTCGAGCGGATCGATCCCTCGCGAGCCATATTTCGAGCAACTCGATCGCATGGTTCGCTTCGACGTGCTGGGCAAAGGCCAAGGGCAGTTTCGTCTGCGACGCTGTGCACGGCTGCGGCGCGGGCTGGCTCGATCGCATTCTCTCGGAACACGGCATCGCCGTCACCGCGATTCGCGGCGGGCGCGACGTGCTGTTCGAAGGCACGGGCCCCGACCCCTCGGAGGAAAATCTCGCGCCGCTGAGGAAGGCGGTCGCCGAAAAGAAAGCGCTCGCGGGCCTCGCCACCGATGGCGACGCGGACCGATTCGGCATCGTCGACCGCGATGGCTCGTTCGTTTCGCCCAATCACATTCTGGCGCTGGTCTTCGACTACCTGCTCGAGACGCGCGGATACAAGCTCGGCGCTTCGCGCAGCGTCGCGACGACGCACCTGCTCGACGCGGCCGCCAAATTGCACGGCGTGAAGCTCTACGAGACGCCCGTCGGCTTCAAATACGTCGGCCCGCTGCTGCGCGAGGACAAGATCGCGCTCGGCGGCGAAGAAAGCGCCGGCATGACCATCCGCGGCCACCTCCCCGAAAAGGACGGCATCCTCGCGTGCCTGCTCGTCGCCGAAATGATTGCGGCGCGCCAGTCGTCGATCGCCGATCAGCTGCGCGATCTTTTCCGCCGCGTCGGGCGCGAGTTCTGGCCGATTCGCTTGAACCTGCATCTTTCGGAAGACGCTCAGGCGAAGCTGCCGCAGCGGCTGAAGTCGGACTTCAAGGAATTCGCGGGGCGCCGCGTGGCGCACGAAAACCGGCTCGATGGCCTGAAGCTGATCTTCGAAGATGGCGACTGGGTTCTGATGCGCCCCTCGGGCACCGAACCCGTCGTGCGCATTTACGCCGAGGCCGCTTCGGTCGAAGCCTCGGAGAAGCTCGCCGATCAGGCGCGCGCCTGGATCACACGATGACGCACCAGCCGACCAACGAAGCAGCCGCATGAGCTTCACCGAGCATTTCGGCGATTTCCTGCGCCGGAATTGGAGCTGGTTTATCGGCGGCGGCGCTGGCGCTGCTGCTGCTGCAGGACGTCTTCGGGAATCACGGCGTGCTGGCCATGCGGCGCTCGCAGCAAGAGGCGCGCGAAGTGCAGCGGCAGATCAATCAGATGAACCAGGAAAATCGCCAGCTCGAAGAGCGAGTGAAAGCGCTGAAGACCGATCCGCAGGCGATCGAACGAATCGCACGGGAAGAGATGGGCCTGGCGCGGCCGGGCGAGTACATCTTCAAGATCCAGCCGAAACCGGCCGACGGCTCGACCCCTGTGCCATCGTCCCAGCCAACGACCCAACCAAGCAGCTTCGTCCCTCGGTGCAAAAAACGGGCAGAAGGCGCCATTTTTTGCCACGAAGCCGTCTAATCCGACGGCGGCAACATCGTTGCCGCCGCGGGAGCAGGTTTGGCGCGGTGTCGCGGCGCGTCCGCCAGAGCGCTAGCCCTCCGCGGGCGTTCCCTGCGAGCTTCCCACTTTTTCCGAACGCAACCGACGAAGCCAGGCCCAAATTTCGCCGCCGCGTCCCTTGAAGCGCGTTCGCAGCCATCGACAGCAGCACCATCGCGCTCGTAATTTCGAACAGGCCCAATCGTGGCCCCGCGTATTCCCTGCGATTGCTGGTCGAAGAGCGAAAAACACCCGTAAACGAATTCCATGTGGACCCAGTATACGAGGAGCGAGGTTTGGCCAAGCTGCATCCACGGGCTGAATCCGATTGCGCCCACGCCCCAGCGGCACCACGTGTAACCGGCGAGCACGACCAGCAGCAGCAACCCCGACGCGGGCGAGGAAGAAATTGGGGCTCGTGTGCCAGTAATCGTACGACGGCATAGATCTGGACGGGCCGCGCGTCGAGCCAATTGCGAAAGCAAAAATAACCCCGCGCCGCTCGCGTCCCGAAGAGAACCATCGCGCGCCCCGGGTTCTTCGACGACCACTCGCTGAACAGCAGGAATCCCGTCGCTAAGTCCCGCGAAAGCAAATGCAGTCCACGGAAAGATCGGAAAGAGCCATGGCTGCGGCGAATTGTAAATGTGCACGCCGTTGAAATACGACTCCAGATACCAGGGCAGCCAGTGCGGGCGCGATGTCGTCCATACCATCGGCGTGACCAGCGCAATTCCCAGCGCCACGCCTGCCGGACGCGACCGCGCTCGCCGCGCGTCCCTCGCACCATCCAACAAAAGAACGCCCATGAAAACGATCGACAGGCCGATCACGTTCAACACGTCCACGCGAAACAGGTCCGTCCACGGCGCGCACCGGCCAGCCCAACACGAATTCCTGGACGCGAAAAAGCAAGCCCAGCGCGAAAATCTCCGCCGCCGCGCCGAATCATGCGCTTGGCGATTTCACCATGCGCGGCGCCTTTGCGCCGCATGCTAGTCCGCAACCAGCGCAACACGTGACGCCCGACAGAAAAATAAAAAGAGGCGCCGGGAGTGTGCCGCTGAGTTGCGACCATCGGAAAAATGAGGACTTGCGCGCCGCGCCACCGAGCCACGCGTCGTAGCAGTGGACCTCGAACATCCCAAAGCACGCGAAACCGCGCAGCCAGTCGATATAAGTCGAGTCTTTGTATTTGAGCCTGAGGCATCGAGTTTCTTCTTTAAGAGCATCGCCGAGGCTCGAAACCAAATCAAGCCCCTACAGGTTTGGACGCGGGGCGAGGTCCGGTAGAATCGCTTTCGATGGCGACTTCCTCCAAGTCCAAGCACGTCAGTTCTCTGGCGCTGGGGATCGTCTGGGCGATCGTTGTGGCCGCCGCGGCCTTTCTGGGTTTGCGCGCGGGATTTAGCGGGCGGCATTTCGCGGTCGGCCTCGGGGTCGCCGCGGCGCTCTTCGCGTTCGAGCTACTCCTTGCGCTGCCGAGCGTACAAAACGCCGTGCTGGCGTCGCTTGGCAATCGCGGCGGAATTCTCGCGCCGATCGTGCCGCTCTTCGCGGTGCTCGATGTACTCGTCGAGCGTCGCCGGCGGCTGGCGCAATGGATGCTCATCGGAGCGGCGTACGCCGTGATTCCAGCGCTGCTGCTCGCGAGCAGCCGAGGCAGAGCGCCGGGCACGTGGGAAGACTACGCGGCGCTCGTGATCCTGTGGCTGCCGGTCGAGTTTCGCTGGATGTATCGCCTCTTCCCTTACCCGTCGCCGCTGACGCACACGCTCACGATTCTGATGGCGCTCAGCACGGGCGTGGCCGCGTTCGTCCTGCTGCGACGAATGCCCGGCGTGGGCTACGCGCTCGAATGGCGGCGCGGCTTCGCGTTTCACTTCGGCTTTAACTTCCTCGTCTTCTCGGCCATCGCCATCCCGCTCGGACTCGAAGCTCGGCTTCCTTCATTGGAAGCCCACGCTGCCGGCGATTCGCGCGATTTCGCTCTCGGGACCGCTAGGCGCGGTCGTATCGGCAGTCGGGATATTGCTCTTTCACCGCGTGGCCGGAGGAGTTTCTGTTTCGAGGCCTGCTGCAGAACCTGCTCTCAAAGAGCTTCCAGAGCGAATGGGCCGGGCTGATCGTGGCGTCCGTGGTCTTCGGGTTCTCGCACATCCTCCATGCGCCGTTCCCGAACTGGAAATACGTCTGCCTGGCGACGATCGCGGGCTTCTTCTACGGCCGCGCGTGGATGAAGACCGGCTCACTCGTGCCGGGCGTGCTGATTCACGCGGCGGTCGACACGCTGTGGCACATCCTGTTTCGTTAGGCGGATAACTCGAGCGAATTTGCGGCGATCACTTGCGCGGCGCTTTGCGAAGGCCAAGCTTGCGTCCCACGAAAAACGCGACATTCACGGCCACCAGCGACACGACCAGCCAGAGCGCCGCGTGCGTCGCCGGCATTCCCTGCTGATACGCGCGATAGCAATAAAAGCCGACGAAGCCGTCGACCACCACCGATCAACAAAATGGTCGCGGGCGTCACTTGACCACGCCAGCCAGCGGGCTCGACGCGGTCGCATACAGCTTCTTCTCGATGCGCCCGGCGAGAAACGCTTTGCGCCCCGCTTCGACTGCCCCGCGCATCGCCTCGGCCATCAGCGACGGCGTCCTGCGCGCCGGCAATCGCCGTATTCATCAGCACGCCGTCGGCGCCGAGTTCCATCGCGATCGCGGCGTCCGAGGCCGTGCCCACGCCCGCATCGACGATCAGCGGCACTTCGGTGATCCGCTCGCGCAGAATCCGCAGATTGGCCAGATTCTGGATGCCCATGCCCGAGCCGATCGGCGCGCCGAGCGGCATCACCGCCGCGGCGCCAGCGTCGATCAGTTTGCGCGCGACGATCAAATCGTCGTTGGTGTACGGCAGCACGACGAATCCTTCTTTCACCAGGACCTTCGTGGCGCGAATCAATTCTTCGGTGTCGGGGAAAAGCGTCTGCTCGTCGCCGATCACTTCGAGCTTCACCCACTCCGAAAGCCCGACCTCGCGCCCGAGCCGCGCCGTGCGGATCGCTTCGTCGGCCGTGTAGCATCCGGCGGTGTTCGGCAGAATGAAAAGCTTGTCGCGGTCGATGTAATCGAGCAGCGACTCCTTCGTCCGGTCGGTGAGATTCACGCGCCGCACGGCGACGGTGACCATGGCCGCGCCCGACGCCGCATGCGCCCGCGCCATCTCCTGGAAGCTGCGGTATTTCCCCGTGCCGACGATCAGGCGCGAGCCAAACGCCCGCCCCGCAATCACCAATTGGTCCGCCATGTCACTTTCTCCTGGGTCATTGTAACCCGAAGGCCCGGAACGCAGCGCGGCTACAGCTGCCCGCTGCGGCTTCGGCTCTTCGACGTCCGCGTACATTCGCGCGATCACGTCGCGATAGCGCTCCTCGATCACGCGGCGCTTCAGCTTCAGCGTGTAGGTGAGCGCGCCGTCGCCATACGTGAAATCCTTTTCGAGCAGCGCGAAGCGCTTCGGCTTTTCGTATTGCGCGAGCGACGGGGTGAGCCGCTCGATTTCGTGCGATGATCAGATCGCGGACCCATGGGTCGGACAGCATTTGCCCGGGCGTCGCCGTGTCGCGGCCGGCATCGCGCGCGGCGGAGGCGATCGTGGCGAAATTCGGCACGATCAGCACGGAAACGAACTTGTGCTTGTCCCCCACCACCATCGCGTTGGCAATATACGGCGAAGTCTTCAGCAGATTCTCGATGGGCGCGGGCGCGACAAATTTTCCGCCCGCCGTCTTCAGCAGTTCCTTCTTGCGGTCCGTGATGATGAGGTATGCCCTCGCCGTCGAGCCGCCCGATGTCGCCGGTGGAGAACCAGCCGTCGGCCGCGAGCACTTCGCGCGTCGCGTCCGGCTTATGGTAGTAGCCCTGCATCACGCACGGCCCTTTCACGAGAATCTCGCCATCTTCCGCGATGCGAACCCGCACATTCGGAATCGGCCGGCCCACCGTGCCGATCTTGTTCGATCTCGGCGAATTCGCGGTCACGATCGGCGAAGTTTCCGTCAGGCCGTAGCCCTGAAATACGGGCAAGCCGACGCTCCAGAAAAATTCCGCGAGCTCCGGCGCCAGCGGCGCGCCGCCAGCGGTAAACAAGTCGAATCCGGCCGCCAACGCCCGCGCGAATTTTCGAATAGACGATCTTGTCCGCGATGTCCCATTGGAGTTTTACAAACGACGACGCCCTCTTGCCATATGCGCGCCACGGCACGGACTTCCCCGCCACACGGATCGCCCAGTCGAACACCTTTCGCTTGATTCCCGTCTCGTGATGGCCCTGCTCGATCACATTCGCGTAGATTTTTTCGTAAAACCGCGGCACCGCCCCGAGGAATGTCGGGTGAACTTCCAGCAGCGCTTGCTGCACCGTCTCCATCTGCTCCACGTAGGCGATCGGCACGCCATTCAGGAAGAACGCGTAGTCGATCGTCCGCTCGTAGACGTGCGCGAGCGGCAGGAACGACAGCCCCACGTCCGATGGCGACATCTCATAGCCCGCGGCTCCATCGATCACATTCGAGCTCGAGATTCGCATGACTCAGCATCACGCCCTTGGGTTCGCCCGTCGTGCCCGACGTGTAGATGATCGTCGCGAGTTGCTCGGATTTCACTTCAGCGGCCCGCCGGCGGTACTCCGCGATCTCCGCCTCGCCCGCTCCTGCGATCAGCGCGTCGTAGCGGAGGCTCTCGCCCTGCAGATCGGCCGGGGGCGCAACGGAGATCACATGCTCCAGCTCGGGCAGATTCGCGCGGCATTGCGCCACTTTCCGGGCCTGCTCTTCGCCCGACGTGAAGACGACGCGCGCGCCGGAATCTTTCAGGATGTAGGTGACGCGTTCGACCGATTCGTGAAAGTACACCGGCACGGTGACGCCGCCGATGCCCTGAATCGCGAAATCCGCCACATGCCACTCGGGGCAGTTGGGCGCGAACACTCCCACGCGATCTCCCGGCCGACGCCCAGCTCGGTGAGCGCCTTGGCCACGCCCGCGATTCGCCGCACGAGTTCTTCCGACGAAATCGTCTGCCAACCGGCAGACGTGCGGTAGCTCTGCGCGCGTGAGCTGGGAAAACGGTCCATTGCATCGAGAAAAGCTGCGGGAAGCGCGGGATATTCCGTCGCCATGCCCAGCACTCTAGCCTATCGCCGCCGCGCGGCGCAATGCGGCGCTGTGAAAGCGTGGTCGCAATGCGATAAGATGCACGAAGGTCGTTCATGCCAAAGATCGCCGCAGAAGACGCGACCGGCTACCAACCCATCCGCGCGCCCCGCGGCACGTCCCTCTCCTGCAAAGGCTGGCAGCAGGAAGCGGCGCTGCGCATGCTGATGAACAACCTCGATCCCGAGGTTGCCGAAAAGCCCGAAGATCTGATCGTCTACGGCGGCCGCGGCAAAGCGGCGCGCAATTGGAACTGCTATCACGCCATCGTCGCTTCGCTGCGCGCCCTCGAAAACGACGAAACGCTGCTCGTGCAATCCGGCAAGCCGGTCGGCATTTTCCGCACGCACTCCTACGCGCCGCGCGTCCTGATCGCGAATTCGAATCTCGTCGGCCACTGGAACGACTGGGCGCATTTCGACGAGCTCGACCGCGCCGGCCTGATGATGTACGGCCAGATGACCGCCGGAAGCTGGATCTACATCGGCACGCAGGGAATTCTGCAGGGGACCTACGAAACGTTCGCCGCCGCAGGACGCAAGCATTTCGGCGGCGACCTCGCCGGAAAGCTGATCGCGAGCGGCGGGATGGGCGGCATGGGCGGCGCGCAGCCGCTGGCCGCCACGCTGAATGGCGCGGCGTTTCTCGGCATCGACGTCGATCCCGAGCGCATCAAGCGCCGCGTGAAGACCGGCTATTGCGATGTGATGGTCAACGATCTCGACGAGGCGCTGCGCATCCTGAAAAACGCGGTGCGCAAGCGCGAAGCCACTTCGGTCGGGCTCGTCGGCAATTGCGCGGACGTGATTCCCGAGCTCGCGCGGCGCGGCGTGGTTCCCGATCTGCTCACCGACCAGACCAGCGCGCACGATCCCGTCGGCGGCTACATTCCGCAGGGGCTCGACGTGGCGCAGGCGGCCGAGCTTCGCAAGGCCGATCCCGCCGGATATCGCAAGCGCTCGCTCGAATCGATCGGCAAGCACGTCGAGGGCATGCTCGCGCTGCAAAAGCTCGGCTCGGTCACGTTCGATTACGGCAACAACATCCGCACCTTCGCCTTCGAGCAGGGCGTGAAAAACGCCTACGACTTTCCCGGCTTCGTGCCCGCCTACATTCGCCCGCTGTTTTGCGAAGGCCGCGGGCCGTTTCGCTGGGTCGCGCTCTCGGGCGAGCCTTCCGACATTCATCGCACCGATCAGCTCGTGCTCGAAATGTTTCCGGACAACGAAATTCTCTGCCGCTGGATCAAGCTCGCGCAGAAGCGCGTGCGCTTTCAGGGGCTGCCTGCGCGCATCTGCTGGCTCGGCTACGGCGAGCGCGACAAATTCGGCCTCGCGCTCAACGATCTCGTGGCGCGCGGCGAATTGAAAGCGCCCATCGTGATCGGCCGCGATCATCTCGATTGCGGCTCGGTCGCATCGCCCTATCGCGAAACGGAAAACATGCGCGACGGCTCGGACGCCATCGCCGACTGGCCGTTCCTGAATGCGCTGCTCAACACCGCGAGCGGCGCGAGCTGGGTTTCGATCCACAATGGCGGCGGCGTGGGCATCGGCTACGCGCAGCACGCCGGCCAAGTGCTCGTCGCCGACGGCACGAAGGAAATGGCCGCGCGCATCGAGCGCGTGCTCACCAACGATCCCGGCATCGGCGTCGCGCGCCACGTCGACGCCGGCTATCCCGAAGCGATCGATTTCGCCCGGAAAGTCCGGCATCAAGATTCCGATGGATTGAGCCCGACCGATAGGAAGTGATGGCCAACTGGCTGATCACCGGCTGCTCGGAGCTGCTCACGCTCCGCGGCCCCGTGCCGCGGCGCGGGGCGCGCACTCGGCAATCCCGAGGTGATTCGCGATGGCGCGCTGCTGCTCCGCGGCGATCGCATCGCCGCCGTCGGCCCGCGGCGCAACATCGAGCGGCTGCGCGAGGCGCGCGGCGCGGAAAAGCTCGATCTCGGCGGCCGCGTCGTGCTGCCGGGATTCGTCGACTCGCATACGCACCTGATTTTTCCCGAATCCCGCGCCGCCGAGCACGAGCAGCGCATCGCCGGGAAAACGTACGAAGAAATCGCGCGCGCGGCGGCGGCATTCGCTCCACCGTCAAGGCGCTGCGGCGAGCGCGTCCGGCGGCGCTGCTCGCGCGCGCTGCGGCGAATCTCCGCGAATTCGCCGCGCACGGCACCACCACGCTCGAAGCCAAGAGCGGCTACGGCCTCAGCTGGGAGAGCGAGCAGAAAATCCTCGAAATCCTGCGCGAGCTGCATCAGGCGCAGCCGCTCGACATCGCCTGCACGTTTCTCGGCGCGCACGTCGTGCCGCCGGAATTTCAGCCGCCGCCCGGACGCTTTCGTCGACCTGCTCGTCAAGCGCTGGATTCCCGCGGTCGCCACGGCGGGCCTCGCGGAATTTTGCGACGTCTTCTGCGATCGCGGCGCGTTCACGGTCGCGCAGGCGCGCCGGATTCTCGCGGCCGGGCGCGCCTGCGGCCTCGTGCCGCGAATCCACGCCGAGCAACTCGCGCACACCGGCGCCGCGCGCCTCGCGATCGAAATGCAAGCCGCCAGCGCCGATCATCTCGAAAAGATCGACCGCAACGACATTCGCGCGCTCTCGCTTTCCGGCGTCGTCTGCACGCTGCTGCCGGGCTGCTCCTTCCATCTCGGCCTCGACCGAATACGCTCCGGCGCGCGCGCTGATCGACGCGGGCGCCATCGTCGGCCTCGCCACCGATTTCAATCCCGGCACCAGCCCCACCCTCAGCATGACGATGATCCTCTCGCTCGCCTGCAGCCAGATGCGCATGACGCCCGCCGAAGCCATCGCCGCCGCCACCATCAATCCCGCCTATTCGCTGCGCCAGCACGATCGCGTCGGCTCGCTCGAAGTTGGCAAATATGCGGACCTCGCGGCCTTTGACGTGGCCAACTACCGCGAAATTCCGTATTATTTTGGTGTGAACCTCTGCAGCTTGACCATGAAGCGCGGCGTCGTGATCCACTCGAAATGAAACCGCTCGTTGAATGTGTTCCGAATTTTTCCGAAGGACGCGACCCGGCCAAAGTCGAAGCCATCGTCGCCGCCATGCGCGAAGTTCCGGACGTTTTCGTGCTCGCGCATGAAAGCGATGCGGACCACAACCGCAGCGTGATCACGCTGGCCGGCGAGCCGGAAGCCGTCGCGGAAGCAGCGGTGCGCGGCGTGGGCAAAGCCGCCGAAATCATCGACCTCACGCGGCAGACGGGCGCGCATCCCCGCATCGGCGCGACGGATGTCGTCCCGTTCATTCCCGTGCACGGCGTCACGCTCGACGATTGCGTCGCACTGGCGAAAAAAGCGGCGCACGAAATATGGCAGCGCTATCGCGTCCCGGTGTATCTCTACGAAGCGGCGGCGCAGCGCCCCGAGCGCACGAATCTCGAAAATATCCGCAAGGGCCAGTTCGAGGGCCTGCGCGAAGAAGTGCTGCGCAATCCCGATCGCGCGCCGGATGTCGGCGAGCCGCGCCTGCATCCGACCGCCGGCGCCACGGTGGTCGGCGCGCGCAAATTCCTGATCGCCTACAACATCAACCTGAACACGCCCGACGTCGAGATCGCGAAGAAAATCGCGAAAACGATCCGCTTCTCGAGCGGCGGCCTGCCGTTCGTCAAAGCCATGGGCGTCGACCTGCGCGCGCGCAATCTCGCGCAAGTTTCGATGAACCTCACGGATTTCGAGCAGACGCCGGTCCACGTGGTGTTCGAAGCGGTGAAGCGCGAGGCGGCGCGCTCACGGAGTCGGCATCGTGGGCAGCGAAATCGTCGGCCTGATCCCTCGCCGCGCCATCGAAATGACCGCCGAGGCCTATCTCAAGGTCGAAAACTTTTCGCCCGCTCAAGTGTTTGAGAATCGACTGGAAGAAGCGCTGCTCGCCGCGCAATCCGGGCCGTCCCGCCAGCCTTGCGGCGCTGGCTCAGCCGTTTCTCGATGCGGTCGCGCAGCCGCGCCCACGCCGGGAGGCGGTTCGGTGGCGGCGCTGGCGGGCGCGCTCGGCGCAAGCCTGGGGCAGATGGTCGCGGGCCTCTCGAGCAAGAAGAAATTCGCGGGCGTGAATCCCGCAGCGCTCGAAGCCGCGGTCAGGGATTTCCGCACGGCCTCCGAGAGCCTTTCGGCGGCTATTGACCGCGATGCGTCCTCCTACGAATCAGTGCTGGTCGCCCACCGCCTTCCGCGCGAAACTGACGGAGGAGCGGAAGCAGCGCGACCACGCGATCCAGCAGGCGTTTGAAGGCGCGATCGAGGCGCCGCTCGAAATCGCGCGCGAGGCGGTCGAAGTATTCGAGAAGCTCGGGCAACTGGAAGCGATGTCAGCCCCGTCTATGGTTTCAGACGTCCGCGTGGGCCGCATGATGGCCGCAACGGCGGTGCGCGGAGCGCTCGAAAACGTGCGCATCAATCTCGAATCGGTTACCGACGCGGCATTTGCCGCCCGGGCGCGCGCCGAAGCCGAGTCTCTGGCCGCGCGGATTGCCGAGAATCCGGTCGCAGCCGGCAAGATCTAAGATTTAGGGTGCAGTTCTGAGGGACAAGACGTGAGAAAGCCAAGTCCGCCGTATCATTACGATCGGTCTTCTATTTGCCTCGTTTGATCGTTCTTCCGCGGCCCAGCTTTGCGGGAACGCTCAGCACGGACATCATCGGCATGTTCCCGAAGACAGTCGGGGAATTCGCCTACGCCGACCTGAAGTCCGCCCGGCAATTTCCCTGGTTCCCCCAGCTCCGCGAACAGCTTCTGCCCAGCCGCTTCCGGCAGTTCGAGCAGTTCCTGACGACGGCCGGCGTCGACCCGAACACGCAAGTGGACGAACTCGCCTGGGGCGCGATCAATGCGGGCAAGTCCGGCGGCGAGCAAGTCCTCGGCGTGGCATCTGGGCATCGTTCGACCCGTCGTCCAGCGAGGCGCGCTTCAAGCAGCAAAAGCTGCCGATGACGGACTACCACGGCTACCACCTCTACGCCTTCGGCAGCGGCTCCGGCGCGGGCGACATTCTGTTCACATTCATCGACGCCAATACGGCGGCGTTTGGAGTCCGCCCCGCGATGGAAAAGATGATCGACGTTCGCACCGGCGTTTCCGAAAGCCTGCTCACCAACGATCTGCTCTTTCCGCTGATCAATGAAGCCAACGGCACCGGAATCATTTGGGCCGTGCTCGATCAAAGCTACACGCATATCGCCGTCCAGCAGTTGCTGCCCCAGGCGGACCAGTTTCCTCAGGCCGCCGCGATCATCAACCGCATGCGCGCCATGACCATCAGCGTGGCGGCCGATAGCGGCATCGACGCGCAGTTCCAGGCCGTCTGCGACTCGACCGACGACGCCAATCTGCTCGCAGCGGCGCTGCAGGCCGGAGTCATGTACCGGCGCTATCAGGAGGCGCAGGACCAGCCCGGCCCTCGCCAGCGCCCTCGATCAGGTGAGCGTCACTCCCAGCGGCGATCGCCTCAAGATCGACGCGCCCGTAAGCCAGGATCAGTTGTTGTCGTTGATTCGCACGCGCGCTTTTGCGGTGCCGATGTAGTACGGCGTAGGCAGAATCGCCAAGCGTCGAGAGAAGGCCGGGCTAAGCCTTGGATTTCACCGGGCGACAGTATTTCACAAGCACGATGGAAGGCCGGCCGTCGTGCGTTTCCCGCTGCACGTGATCTACCAGCCCTTCGTTCAGCCGTTTGCCGCCCTGCTTCTCGTTCCGGTCGGCCGCTTTCTTTGAGCCCGGACCCGCCTCATTGTTCGCCGCAGCAACCGACAACTCGACCGTGATCTGCACACGATCCGGAAAGCGCGAGGCGGTCATGGTCACCACGGGAGGCGATTCGGGGTCGGGCTGGCAAGCGCGAACACTCCCGCCGCACGCCTCCTTCGTAGCAGCCGCGAGATGTTCCTGCGCCTGTTCGGTGAGGCCGGCCTCGTGGCGCGGAATGGCCTGCGATCGTGCCCGCGCCGATCAAAAGCCGGGAATCGTTGTGCAGGGTGCTGACGATTTGGACGGCAGGCACCGTGTAGCCGGCTCCGGAAGAGGCGTGGTCGGAATCAGTGGGCATCGGAATCTGCCAGCCGGACGTCGCACGCTTCCCGGCATTCTGGGCAATAGTATAAGCCATCGATGCACAGGCGTACGTGAATTTGCGACTGGCAGAAGCAGCAATATTTTTCGCAGGTACACTGCCTTTCCGGCTTGTCGCACTGCGAGCAGAGGGTAACCACGCTAGCTCCCGATCGGAATTGGGTCTTTGGACCATGGTAGGCCATCTTGGGCGCACCGGCAAGCGCCGGAGCGCTCCCCTTGTTCGCAACCAGACAGCACGTACAATGGGTTCGTAATCTTGCTGGGAGGAGGCTGCCATGTACCCTGCCGAGTATCGCTACACGAAGGAACACCAGTGGATCCAACTGGACGGCTCAACCGCCACCATCGGCATCACGGACTACGCGCAACAGGAGCTCGGCGACATCATTTCCGTGGAATTGCCCAAGACAAGGCGCCCAAATCAAAGCCGGCCAGTTCCTCGGCACCGTCGAATCCGTGAAAGCTGTCAGTGACCTGATGAGCCCGGTCTCAGGCGAAGTCGCCGAGACGAACGCCAACCCTCAAAAACGCTCCGGAAACGATCAACAAGGATCCGCACGGCGCCGGATGGATCGCCAAGGTCCGCCTCGCCGACGCAAAGGAACTCGCCGATCTGCTGGACGCAGCCGCCTACCAGAAGTTCGTCGAGGAAAAAGCCAAAGAAGCCGCGGGCTAGAGCCAGTCAAGAAAATCGCGGCGTACATTGCCAGATCGGCCATGCACGCCGCGACAGATGGATAATAGACAACAGTTAGCGCTTCTCGTTCTTAGCCTTCTCCGACGGAATGCCTCGGTGCGCCTGCATCGAAGACGGCCGGATGTCCGAGGAAATCTTCGCGCTTGCGGTCGTTGCCGCGGGTAGCGTGAAACTCGCGGCCATCCGGGACCGCTGCAGCCGCAGCTTCCGCCAATACCGTCGGGCACGGGCGAATCCACCGGCAGCAGCGCCCCTTCGGCTTCCTTCATGAACGTGAGGCCCGCCGAGGTACCCGTCCCAGTCGATCGAGAGAACGTCGCCCAGGATCACCTGTTCGGTCGCGAGCAGGCTCGCCAGCGGATACACGACGTACCGCTCGATGGCGCGCTTCAGATGGCGCGCGCCGTACTTGAGGTCCGTTCCCTCGCGGAGCAGGAAATCCCGCGCCGACTGCGTGACGCGGAACAGGAATCTGCCCTTGGCCGTCTCGAGCACGCGCTGCTGCACCATCCCGAGCTCGATTTCCAGAATCTGCTCGAGCTGCTGCGAGCGCAGCGGATGGAACACAACGACCTTGTCAATGCGGTTCATGAACTCCGGCGCAAATTTCCGCTTGGCCGCTTCCGACGCCGTGCGCTCGACCTTTTCGTCGAGCTTCGGCTTCGATTCTGGCCGCACGATCGGCGCAAAGCCCAGGCCGCCGGTCATCAGCTCGGTGATCTCGCCGCCGCCGAGGTTCGAAGTCATGAAGATCATCGTCTGCGAGAGATCCACGCGGCGGTTGTCGCCGAGCGTCAGCGTCGCCTTGTCCAGAATCCCGAGCAGCAACTGCCAGAGCGCGTCGCTCGCCTTTTCGATCTCGTCGAACAGCAGGAAGCTGATCTTGAGCTTGTCCGTGTGATACTGGGCGAGCGCCTCCTGCGTAATCAGCGGATGCGTCTCGCGGTGCCCCAGGTATCCCGGAGGCGAACCGATCAGCTTGGCGATCTCGTGCGAGTGCTGGAACTCGGCGCAGTCCACCTTGATCACTGCGCGAGGATCGCCGAACAGCACTTCCGCGGTCGCTTCCACCACGCGCGTCTTGCCCGCACCGGTCGGCCCCAGGAACAGCAGGTTGCCCACCGGCCGTCCCGGCGAGTTCAGGCCGGCACGGAACACCTGATACAGGTCCACCACCGCCTGCACCGCTTCGTCCTGCCCCACAATCTTCCGACGCAACCCCGCTTCGAAGTCTCGCGACTCCACGCTGCGGAGTGTCGGGTCGAGTTGCATTGCTTGCGCGCCCATGGTGTTGCTCCCTACCGGAACCTTCTTCCGCCCTCCGGATTGCGCGGCACCGACCGCTCGAATTGATCGAGCTTGATATCGAGCGTCGACCGCAGCAATCGTAATTGCGTGACCAGTTCCCGGCTTGAATTGGCTCGATCTGCCAGCGTCAAAAGCGGCGGCGACAGGTCGGCCAGGTCCAGGTTAAGGTTTCGTAATGTGCTCATCAGGCTCTGTACGTACATCGACCGAATATCGAAGAGCTCGACGCGGCTGTTCACCTGCTCGCGCAGGCCGGACCAGTCCAGATCGAGGAAGGGGTGGTTCCGCGATACTTTGCGGACGATTTCGTCGGTGATACGCGGTCGCTCGCCCAGCCGGGCCAGGTGAAGCTGCTGCACCTTGCCCTGCCGGCGCACGTTGTGAACCAGGTAGTAGGTGTTCCCTTTGCGCCGAACGAAAGCCACAACCGTTCTCCTTCCGGGCCAAGGACCGCGTCCAACTCTTGTAGTGTATGGCCCGTCCACTACACCGTCAATGGTACGATGCTGGCGATAGCAGAAGGTTGCTTCGAAGTGGTTATTACTCTTGCGGAACGATGCCGGAGCGGCTACGAAGGCACTTGCGGCAGCTTCCTCTCAGAATTCGGCGATGGGATCGATAAACAAAACTTATCGTCTAATGCATTAGATGCGGATTTTGCCGTCGCGGATCTAGCGGAAGGAGCGAGCGAAACGATGTCCTTGGGAGCCGATCTATCGCCTCGTGAAACGAATCCCGCGCGGCCGCGTAACCACCTACGGCGCTCTCGCGCGAGCGCTGAAAGTGCCGGGCGGCGCTCGCGTGGTCGGCTACGCGATGGCCGGCTGCCCCAGCGGCCGCGGCATTCCGTGGCATCGCGTGGTCGGCGCCGGCGGACGCCTGATCATTCGCGAGCCCTACGCGAGCAAGCAGCGGCGATTGCTTGAATCGGAAGGCATCGAGGTCGGAGTGCGCTCCCTCGATATGCAGCGCTTCGGTTGGCTGCCCAAGAAATCGCGCGGAGAAGCGGTCGAAGGCGCGCGGCAGCCAAGCGCAGAAAAGTGCAGTGATTCGCGCTCAACTTCCGATTGTGATATAGAATTCTCGTTCTTGGAAGTCGAGGACTTATCTCGTGGCTGAAACCGTCATCCAAGTCGAAAATCTGCACAAGAGTTACGGAGCCGTCGAGGCCGTCCGAGGCTTGAGCTTTGCCGTCGAGCGCGGCGAGGTCTTCGGCCTCCTCGGGCCTAACGGAGCCGGCAAGACCTCAACCGTCGAAATCCTCGAGGGTTTGCGCACGCCCGATGGCGGCATCGTGCGCGTCTGCGGCCTCGATCCCGAAAAGAGCGGCGAACAGTTCAAGCAAACGATCGGCGCCGTCCTCCAGTCGACTGCCCTGCCCGACAAGCTGCGGGTGAAAGAGGCCGTCGAGCTCTTCGCGCAGTTCTACCATCGCCGCGCCGACACGGATAAGCTGCTCGCGCGATTCCAGCTCGAAGAGAAGCGCAACGCCTTCTACAGCCATCTCTCCGGCGGCCAGAAAGCAGCGCCTCGCGCTCGCCATGGCGCTGGTGAACGACCCCGAGGTCGTATTCCTCGACGAGCCCACGGCCGGGCTCGACCCGCAGGTGCGCCGCGAAATTTACGACATCATCGAGGAGCTGAAGCGCGAGAAGAAAACGGTCCTGCTGACCACCCACTACATCGAAGAAGCCGAGCGCCTCTGCGACCGCGTCGCCATCGTCGACCACGGCCGCGTGATCGCGCTCGGCACGCCGCGCGAGCTCAAGCACAGCTCGGCCGGCACCACTCGCATCGAAGTGCGCCTCGCGCGCCCTCCTGACCAACGGCCTGCTCTCCGGCCTCGAAGGCGTCGCCGACTGCCGCGAATTCGAAGGCACCTACGTGCTGCACTCGGCGCGCCCGCCGCAGACGATCGTGGCGCTCGTGAAGCAGCTGGAAGCCGAAAACAACGAATTGCAGAGCCTCGAAATGTTCTCGCCGTCCCTCGAAGACGTATTCATCGAATTAACCGGGCGGCGATTGCGTGAATAGGAGCCAAAAGCCTTGAGCAGCACCTGGACACTGACCAAAATGCGCTTGCGCCTCGCCGTCCGCAATCGCGCCTTCTTCTTTTTCAGCCTGGTCATGCCGCTGATCTTTCTATTCGGCGCGCGTCGCGCTGATCGGCCGCGGCCGGACCGAATGGGTCGGCTACATTCTCGGCGCGATCCTCACTACCACTGTGATGGGCAGCTTCTGGGGCCTAAGCGTTCAGCTCGTCACCTTCCGCGAACAAGGCATTCTGCGGCGATTTCGTCTGGCGCCCTTGGGAGCCGGCCCGATGCTCGCATCGGGCATCCTCGCCAACTATTTCCTGGTGCTCCCTGTCGTGGCGCTTCGAGATTCTCGTCTGCCGCTGGGCTTTTCACATGCAGTCCTGGGGAAACCTCGGCGCGATCCTCCTTCTGGTCACGGTAGGCTCCGCCACATTTTCGGCGTTGGGGCTGATCGTCGCCAGCGTGACGAATACGATGCAGGAAACCCAGATGATCAACAACCTGATCTGGATGGCCTTCCTGTTCCTCTCCGGCGCCACGATTCCGCTCGCCATCTTTCCCAGTTGGCTGCAGCGCGTCGCCCTGTTTATTCCGGCGCAGTATCTGGCGACTGGCCTCGAATCGGCCGCCACCAGTCTGGCCACCGCCCACCGAAATGATCACGGACACAGCCGCGCTGGTTCTCGGCCTTTTGGTTGCCTTTGAGGTCTCGCGCCAGCTTTTCCGCTGGGAGCCGGAAGCAAAAGCGCCGCGGAGCGCCAAGCTCTGGGTGCTGGCCGCGCTGGTGCCGTTTCTTGCTTTCGGCATCTGGGAGACCACGACGGGCACGCGATTGAATCACATCAAGCAAAACTTCGAGACAATCAGCGCGATGTCGGAGCGTATACCCGGGGCCCACTAGCGCGGCGTTCAGCGTTCCCGCTGAAGCGCCTGCATCCGCCCTTATCTCGCCAACATCCAAATCGCACTGAGTGGATTCTGACCCTGGCCGTCACCCGGGACGCTGACGTACGAAACGTGGAGGAGAGATGAAGGCGATTCGCGTGCATCAATTCGGCGGGCCGGAAGTCCTGCGTCTCGAAGACCTTCCGGATCCCAAGCCATCGGCCGGGCAAGTTGTCGTGCGCATCGGTGCCGCGGGAGTCAATCCCGTGGAAACGTACGTCCGAGCGGGCGCCTACGCACGCCTCCCCAATTTGCCCTACACGCCAGGCTCGGACGCCGGCGGCACGATCGAATCCGCCGGCCCGAATGTCTCGCGGTTCAAACCTGGCGATCGAGTGTACGTCGGCGGCAGCCTGACCGGCACTTACGCCGAACTCGCCCTTTGCGACGAGCGGTCGGTCTACCCGCTCCCGTCGAACGCATCCTTCGCGCAAGGCGCAGCCATGCACGTGGCGTACGCAACCGCATTTCGCGCACTCTTCGATCGGGCCCACGCTCGCGGCGGCGAAACCGTCCTGATCCACGGCGCCAGCGGAGGCGTGGGCATCGCCGCGGTCCAGCTCGCGCGAGCCGCCGGCCTGTACGTCGTCGGCACGGCGAGTTCGGGTCGCGGCAAAAAGCTCGTTGCCGACGAAGGCGCGCACAAAGTCCTCGACCACTCATCGCCGGTCCATTTCGACGAGGCCCTGGCAGCAACCGGCAGCCGCGGCTACGATGTCATCATCGAGATGTTGTCCAACGTCAACCTCGGCCGCGATCTGCCGCTCCTCGCGCCGAAAGGCCGCGTGGTCGCCGTTGGCAGCCGCGGCCCGGTCGAGATCAATCCGCGCGACGCCATGAGCCGCGATGCCACGATTCTCGGCATGAGTCTGTTGAACGCGTCCGTCGAAGAACTCGCCAGCATCCACGCCGCGCTGGGCGCGGGCCTCGAAGATAAAACGCTCCGCCCCGTGATCGGCCAGGAGATTCCGCTCGCGGAAGCGCCGCGCGCCCACACAGCCGTCATGGAATCCGGCGCCTACGGCAAAATTGTCCTGGTGCCCTAGAAGTTCGTTGTCATGGACGAGCCCCGGGTCGTGCGAATCTTGAAACGCGCAACAAGGAGGAAATCATGCAACGAACCGCAACCGCGGTCTGGAACGGCAGTTTGAGAGAAGGCGTCCGGAAACATCTCCACGCAGAGCGGCGTGCTTACCAACGCGCCCTATTCCTTCGCCACGCGCTTTGAAAACGCCAAGGGCACGAACCCGGAGGAGCTGATCGCGGCCGCCCACGCCGGTTGCTTCACCATGGCGCTCGACGCGCAACTCGCCACGATGCACTTCACGCCTGAAAAGCTCCAAACCACGGCTACCGTCACGCTCGACAAAGTCGATACCGGATGGGCGATCACGAAGGTCCACCTCGACGTAACCGCCCAGCTTCGTGGTATCACCGCATCGGCTTTCGAAGCAGCCACAGTCAGCGCCAAGGAAAATTGCCCCGTCTCGCGTCTGCTGAAGGCGGAAATCACGATGACCGCGCATCTGGAACAGGCGGCGTAATGCTCGCCGTCGTCTTTGGCGTCCTCATCATCCTCAACGTTCTCTGGGAGGCGTTCGAGACGATCATTCTGCCCCGGCGCGTCAACCGCCGCTGGCGCGTCACCGTCCTGTTTTATCGTGGCACGTGGCTGCCCTGGAGAGCGATCGCTCGCTGGATCCGCAAGGTCCGGGCGCGCGAAACCTTTCTCAGCTTTTACGGGCCCCTTTCGCTTTTGACGCTGCTGGTGTTCTGGGCCGCATCCCTCGTCCTGGGATTCGCGCTGCTGTATTACGGCGCCGCGCATCAGGTTGCGGCCGCGCGCGACTTCGAAACGTGCCTCTACCTCAGCGGGACGACGTTCTTCACGCTGGGTCTGGGCGACGTCGTCCCGCATGCCTCCGTCGGAAGATTCCTGGCGGTCGTCGAAAGCGGTCTTGGGCTTGGCTTTCTCGCCCTCGTGCTGAGCTATCTTCCGGTGATTTATCAGGCCTTTTCGCGGCGCGAGGTCAATATCGTGCTGCTCGATGCGCGCGCGGGCTCGCCTCCGACGGCCGGCGAATTGCTCCGTCGTCACGCCGAGCCCGACGGAATGGAATCTTTGCAAAGGCTGCTCCACAATTGGGAGCGCGCCGCGGCAGAAATCCTCGAAAGCCACGTCTCCTATCCCGGCGGTCACCTATTTCCGCTCGCAGCACAACAACGAATCCTGGCTCGCCGCTCTCGCCGCCATCCTCGACACTTCCGCGCTCCTGATTGCAGGCATTGAAAACGCGTGCGCTCGTCAGGCGCGCTTGACGTTCGCCATCTCCCGCCACACCGTCGTCGATCTCGCCCAGCTTTTCAACGCAGCCCCGCGCACCGCCTCCATGGACCGGCTGCCGGCGGCCGAGCTTCAGCGCCTGCGCGCCAGCCTCTGTCTGGCTGGCCTCAAACTCGCCGATACCGAAGCCGCGGACAAGAAACTCGCGCAGCTCCGCGGCATGTACGAGCCCTACCTCGAGGCCCTTTCGCGATTCTTCGATATGCCGCTTCCTCCGTGGATCGTCGCCAAGGAAATCGCGGACAACTGGAAGACCAGCGCCTGGGGCCGCATCACCGGATTCACCACGATCTCGCGCCCGGAGACCGACGACCATTCCGACTGATAGCCATCTGTCGCGGATGACACGTCCCGCAGCTCGCACGCAGCTCGCGTAAGCGAGAGCGGCTCGCCGAGCGCACGTAGCGCCGGCGTCCCGCCGGCTCTTCCCTTTCGGTTTTCGTCGTAGGGCGCCGCTCGCTGCGCCCGCTTTGCGCGGATGCCCATCCGCGAAACACGGGCCACATCCGAGGCGCAACACCGTCAAATTGGCAGTTACGAATCGCGCCGCAAAGTATCCCGGTCCCAAGGCTCATCAAATCCCTGTGCTATAATTTCGCTTTCGCAGGGCCATAAAAGGATTTTCTTCGGCCCGGAGAACATCATGAGCATCCCGAAGACCGAGAAGATCTGGCACAACGGCAAATTCATTCACTGGGACGACGCCAAGATTCACGTGCTTTCCCACGTCGTCAACTACGGCTCGGCCGTCTTCGAGGGCGTGCGCTGCTACGAAACGGCGCAGGGCCCCGCGATCTTCCGTCTTCGCGAACACATGCAGCGCCTGCTCAACTCCGCGCATATCTATCGCATGGACGTTGCCTTCAATCTCGAAACTCTGTGCCAGGCGGCCCTCGACCTCGTGCGCGAAAACAAAGTCAGCGCGTGCTACATCCGCCCGATCGTTTTGCGCGGCTACGGCGACGCGGGTGTTGACCCGCACGGATGCCCGATCGAGGTCTATCTGGCCTGCTGGGCGTGGGGAAAATATCTCGGCGAAGAAGCGCTGCGCACCGGCGTCGACGTCTGCGTCAGCTCGTGGAATCGACCCGCGCCGAACACCCTCCCGCAGATGGCCAAGGCCGCCGCGAACTACATGAACTCGCAGCTGATTCGCATGGAAGCGAAAATCAACGGCTACGATGAGGGCATCGCGCTCGACGTGAATGGCTACGTCAGCGAGGGCTCCGGCGAAAACATTTTCGTCGTGATGAACGGCACGGTCCACACGCCGCCGCTCGCCAATTCAGCGCTGCCCGGCATCACGCGCGACTCCGTCATGACGCTCTGCCGCGAACTCGGCTTCCCTGTCGTCGAGCAGATGATTCCGCGCGAAATGCTCTACATCGCCGACGAAGTCTTCTTCAGCGGCACCGCCGCCGAAGTCACCCCCGTTCGTTCGGTCGACCGCGTGAAAGTCGGCGCCGGCTCGCGCGGCCCAGTCACCCAAAGCGTCCAGGAAGAATTCTTCGCCATCATTCAGCGGCAAGACGCCCGATCGCCACGGCTGGCTCTCGCCAGTCGACGTCCCCGCAGTAAAGGTCTAAGGCTGTTCGCCTTCGACTTTCCGGGTGCCCAATCCTCGGTTCGTGAGGGTGGGGCCTTTGCCACAAGCACCCGATCAGCATGCGGACTGCGGTTCTCCGTGCACTCAGCTCCTCCTCTGTGATCTCTGTATTTAGATGGGAGCTCAAATCCACCCAAGTCAAACGACACCACCACCGGCCGCGCCCTTTCTTTGACTCTCTTCCCTCCCTTCCAGTAGAATCCCGCGTCTGCCCGAGCACGCCGGAGGAATGTTGTATCGTCTGCCACAGAAGCTTGCCGCCGAATTCATGGGAACTTTCGCGATTGTATTCATCGCCGCGGGCGCCATCTGCACGGACCAATTTCTTCGCGCCGCGACGCAACCCGGCGTGGGCGTCCTCGGCTCTGCGCTCGCCTACGGCCTGGCCGTTGGCGCGATGGTCAGCGCGCTGGCACATATCTCCGGCGCGCATCTGAATCCCGCGGTCACGATCGGCTATTGGGCCACGAAACGGTTGGGGACGATCCAAAGCCTCGGCTACGGAATCGTCGCAACTCCTGGGCGCCGCAGCCGGCGCCTACGTGCTGAGCCTCGTGCTTCCCGAATCCATTTGGCGGCCCGTTTCCCTCGGCGCGCCCGACCTTTCCTCGGATTTCACGCGCCTGCACGGCATGGCGCTCGAGGCTGTTCTGACCTTCATCGTGGTCCTCGTCCAGTTCGCTACCGTGGTCGATGTGCGCGGGGCATTTCGTCACGTCGCGGGGCTCGCGGTCGGCCTTGCCGTCACGATCGGCTATCTCGTCGGCGCCCCTTTCACCGGGGCCGCGATGAACCCGGCGCGCGCCTTCGGACCGGACCTGGCCCTCACGCCGCATCACTGGCAGAATCATGGCGTTTACTGGGTCGGCCCGCTCCTCGGCGGCGTCCTCGCGGCCGTAATTTACGATCGCGTCTTCCTCCGCAACCAACCCGCCTCCTGATCGAGAGCCGAGCAAAGCCCGTGCCTTTAGCAGCGTCGCCCGGAGCGAGACCCGTTTCGATGAGCCCACCAGGCGATCCCTCGGCATGGTTGCGTCCCCGCAGAGCCCGCTTCCGTTTCGCCCGGCAAGCTCATGCAAGAACGCCGTCCCGTCCGAAAGCGAAGGTGCTCCAGTCGACCGAAACCGCTGCAGCGACTGAAGGTCAGCGCAGTTGTTGATGTAGAAATTCGCTTGTCCGCCCGTTGGCGAGCGCCGCCGCCGCGGCGTTGTAGTGCGCCCCATTATGCCGAGCGAAGGCGTGATGCTGACCCGGATAGCTGTAGACTGTCGTGTTCGGTTTTTTGGCAAGTGCCGTCTTAATCTCGGCTTGCGCAGCCTTGGAAATGAACTCGTCTTCCTCGGCTAGATGGCATCAGCACGGGCGCATGAAGCCCATCAATTTCTCCCAGATATTTCTCAGTGTCACCGCCGTGATAAGCGACCGCAGCGTCGACGCCCCAGCGCACGGCTGTCAGAAACACCATCAGCGCGCCGAGGCAATAGCCCAGCACGGCAACCCTTCCGGCGCACCCCGGCAGTTTGGCCACGGTGTTGACGGTGTCTCTAACGTCCCTGGCACCAGCGTCTCGGTCATAGGCCTGATAGAGGCGAAGGCCGTGTTGCCAGTCGGCCTCGGAGGTGACGCTAAGGTCGACGCCCGGCTCCTGACGCCAGAATAGGTCGGGCGCAACCGCAAGGAAGCCTTGTTCCGCCAGTTCGTCGGAGGTCTTGCGGATATCGGCGTTCACTCCGAACAACTCCTGCAGAACGACGACGGCGGAAGCCGGCGAGGCCTTCGGTCGCGCGATATAGGCGCCAAACGCGCCGTCCCGGCCTTCTATCGTGATTCGATCGTTCATTCTGTCCCCCTCAGGCGACGACATTCATCTGGGCCTCCGCCGATGTCGTCAGGATCGGCGGAGGCCACTGTCGAGCCAGCCGGATTCAGCCGGCGGGCTCGCACCGAACTAGTGAAGCCCTTGTTCAGCTTGCAGCCGACTGACGGGCAGGCACGGAGGTGGCAGCCTCTTCGATGAGCTTGGCTGTTTCCTTCGGGAAAGACATGTAGGCCACATGACTCGCCTTCACTTCGACCGTCTTGGCTTTGGCGCGCTTCGCCATCATCCGCTCCTGATCCGGATTGATCGAACGGTCTTCGGTGGCGACCATGTACCAGGTGGGCTTGTTCTTCCAGGCGGGATTGGTCACCTTGTGGGTGAACGAGTCGGTAGAGATCGGCACCTGCGATATAGCCATGAACGCCGCCTTCTCCGGTGGAATGTCCGCTGCGAAGTCGGCCGCGAAATGCGCCTCGTCTATCCACCAGTTGTTATTGCTGTCCGGCTTGAACGCCTTGGACGCTTGCGGCAAGCCCTGTTCGATCGACGCACAGCTCTCACCTTCATCGAGAGCGAACGCGGCAATATAGACAAGCGCCGCAACCTTTGGATGATTGCCTGCCTCGGTGATGACGGACCCGCCGTAGCTGTGGCCCACCAAAACCACAGGCCCGCCCATGGCGTCGATTGCGGCCTTCGTGTACTGTTGGTCATCGGCGTACGAGGTCTCGGGAGGCTGCGCCACCGACACCTTGTACCCATCGTTCTTGAGGATGTTAGCGACGGCTTCCCAGCCGGAGCCGTCGGCGAAAGCACCATGCACTAGGACCACGTTCTTAATCGTCATTGTTGTTCTCCTCGAGCGCTCCGGTTCCGTCGGAACCGGGATGAAAAGGCGTCACGATAGCCTCAAGGCGGGGCTGCTTTCTTGTCGAATCTTGCTGTTTTTGTTGTCTATTGCCTGAAAATGATTCGCGCTTACTCGAGAGAAGGCGCAGCTTTCACGAAACTTCGGAATGAAGTCATTGCGCTCCGGGATGCCTTTTCATCTGTCGTCGCCATTTTGCGGGACTGACACCAACGAGTTGATGAAATTTGCGCGTAAACGCTGCCTGATCATTGAAACCCGATTGAACTGCAATCTCGATCAGCGACATGTTGGTTTGGCTCATCAGTTGTTTGGCACAGTCAATGCGATGCTGAATCAGCCACTGGTGAGTGGGGGAACCGAAAGAGGTTTTGAATGAGCGGGCAAAGTGGCTTACGGAAAGTCCGCATTCGCGTGCAATGTCGGAAAGCCTAATCCGGCCATGCATGTTCTCATGAAGAAGTTCCGACGCCCGTCGCTTCTGCCAAGGCGCCAGACCTCCCTTTGAAGGCCGTGCTGCTTTCTGGAGTACACCGTATTGCTGGATAAGGTGTGCTCCGAGGATGAGACTGAATTGATCGAGCGCAAGCACAGAAGGAGCGTCGCTCCGCCCAAGGAACGGAAGAATGCTCTTCGTGATCTGGGCAACAACTAAATCATCTTCGAGCACTCCCAGGCGATAGTTGTTTATACGACCAAACCGAAGATCCTCTGCAATGTCATCTAGCCCTTGACGAGGAACTGAATAGTGAACGTAATCGAAGGCACTACCTGCCCAGCACTTCGGCTGTGAATCGAAATCGATAACATTCGAGCGAAACGAGTGAACGATCGATGTAGAAATGAGCTTGTCTGCTGTCCACACCTGGTAGCTCGATGCTGCTAGAGACTTAAGGGAGATCGACACTAGCAGAGCAGGGACGGGCGATAGCTTTGTAATTCTGTCAGGAAGCCCAGCCGGCGACTGGAGCCGGGTGATCGTAAAGGTCCCCGGAACACGAAACTGCGATGGGACGGGGGACCTCCCATCCAATTGAATGAACGTAGTGAAGGGAGCTTCGGGTGAGATCTGCGGAATCTTATCTGTCTTCGGCGAAGCGTTCTCGTCCATCGCGACCTCCGCTGCTTGGGCGCCGGCCGTGCATACGGTGACAGGTTTTTCGTCGGGATTGTATCCGCACAGGGCGGCGGCTGCCAAGCGCCTCTAGAGTCTCCTAACTGATTGAGTCTTGCCCAAAATCAGGTTGCACGCTTGGAAACCAACACCCGTCCGTCCTTGCCTCACCCCGAGGCCGATGCTAGCGTGGTTTGAAAGCTTCGCATTCGGGGAATCACGCTATGGCCATTAGTATTGACGATCTGTTGCGCCGCGCCGTCGAACAACGGGCCTCCGACCTTCACCTCAAGGTCGGCAACCACCCCTACCTCCGTGTCGACGGATTGCTGAGCGCCATCACGGACGTCCCCCGCATCACGCCGGAAGAAATGCTGTCCATGGCCTTCAGCATGATGACCAACCGGCAGAAGCAGAAATTCAAGGAAACCGCCGAGCTCGACATGGCCTATGGCGTCGCCGGCCTCGGCCGGTTCCGCGTCAACGTCTTCCAGCAGCGCGGCAATGTTGGCATGGTTCTCCGCGTCATCCCGACTAAGATTCGCACTCTCGAAGAGCTCGAGTTGCCCCGCGTGCTCGCCACCGTCTGCGAAGAGCAGCGCGGTCTCGTTCTTTGCACCGGCACCACCGGTTCCGGCAAATCGACCACGCTCGCGGCCATGATCGACCGCATCAATTCGCTGCGTCCCGAGCACATCATCACCATCGAGGACCCGATCGAATATCTGCACCGCGACAAAAAAGGATTCATCAACCAGCGCGAGGTCGAAGTCGACACGTCTTCGTTCTCAACCGCGCTACGCGCCGCTCTCCGTCAGGACCCGGACGTTGTCCTCGTCGGCGAAATGCGCGACCTCGAAACGATTTCCACGGCCCTGCTCGCAGCTGAAACCGGCCATCTGGTGCTTTCGACCTTGCACACGCTCGACGCGACCGAAACGATCCAGCGCATCATCGCCGTCTTTCCGCCGCCCGAGCAGAAGCAGATTCGCTTGCAGCTTGCCTCGACGCTCAAGGCCGTCGTCAGCCAGCGTCTCGTCCGCAAGGGCGACGGCGCAGGCCGCGTTCCCGCCTGCGAAGTGATGATCGCGACCGGCTACATCCGCGACTGCATCATGAATCCCGGACAAGACCCGCATGATCCGCGACGCGATCGCCGCCGGCACCAGCCAATACGGCATGCAGACGTTCGACCAGTCGCTCTTCGATCTCTATTCGCGCAACCTCATCACTCTCGAGGAAGCCATCACTGCGCGCCTCGAATCCGGACGACTTCCGCCTCCGCGTCCAGGGCGTCCGCTCGTCCGCCGACTCCGCCCGCGAAGAGATGGAGCGCGCCATGACCGAATTCGAGCGCTCGGGCCCCCGCAAGTAATTCAGAAAATCGAAATTGGAAATTCGAAAATGAGAACGTAGCTCGGAGTTCGAACTCAGGGGCTCGATGGCCAGCCGTCGTTAAAATTCACGACCCCAGTCTGGGCTCCAGTTTTTCGTCTTACCAGCGATCCCCTCAGTGTAGGCGCTGCGACGCCCGACCAGCACGAATTTCGCTTTTCCAATTTCAAATTTCAAATTTCAGATTTCTTGCTTCCCCGCCTCCATGCTTCTATGCTTCATCCCGCGATGCGCTCATCACCCCGCAAATTCGACACCGAGGAGGAACTTTACGCCGCGGCCCTGCGCGCGCTGATGCGCCGCGCGCACTCGATCCACGAAATGCGCGAATATCTCGCCCGCCGCTCCAATGAACCCCGAGCAAGTATCGAACGTCGTCGCCAAACTCCGCGAGCGCGCCTATCTCGACGACGCGCGCTACGCCCTCGACTACGCCCGCTCACACGCACAATCTCGCCGCCAGGGACGCTTCCGCATCGCGCGCGAGCTCCGGTCGCGAGGAGTTCCCGACCGGCTATATCGAAGCCGCTATCGATGTCGTCTTCGCGGAAACCGACGAATCCGGCCTCGTTCCGCGCCCGCCTGAACGCCGCCTCGCCCACTTCCGCGGTCCGCTCGATCAGCGCAAGATCGCCTCGCTCTACTCGAGCCTGCTGCGCGCCGGATTCTCATCGGACATCATCCGCACCGAAATCCGCGCCGCCACGCGCACGAGCGTCCCCGATTCCGCGGAGATCCTTCCTTCGGAAGACTGACGCGCGCGAATTGCGCATCGCGGGCCTCTCGCTCGAGTTGACGTTTCCAAATCGCTTTTCGCCGTCGAAAACGGTAAAGTACCGTCACTTTCACTCGGAGGGGAATGAGGAATGACGAAGAACCTGTGCCTGTCTATTCTTGCGCTAGGTTTGCTTTTGACCGCCGGATCCGTCCAGGCATTTGGCCAGGACGCAGCATCCGCACGCCAAGGCATTCGATTTCCGCTCCGAAGCGATCGTTGAACTGAAAGCCGCGCAGGATGAAATCGTCAGCCTCGCGCAGGCGATGCCTCAGGAGAAATACACGTGGCGCCCCGAGGAGGGCGTCCGCTCCGTCAGCGAAGTCTATCTGCACATTGCCGCTGGCCAATTTCGGGCTGACGGCAGTCGCCGGCGCGCCGCCGTATCCCGGTGTCAAATTCCAGGGCTTCGAAAAATCCACCACGGATAAGACCAAAATTATTGAGCTGCTGAACCAGTCGTTCGACTACGCCGAAAAAAGCATCGCCGACATGTCCGACGCGGACATGTCGAAGCCTCGGAACTTTCAGGGCTTCAACACCGTCGGCGCCGTCGTCTTCCACATCGTCGCGCATGCGCACGAGCATCTCGGCCAATCGATCGCTTACGCGCGCATGAACGGCGTCGTCCCGCCTTGGACCGCCGCCGCACAGCAAAAAATGCAGCAGCGTCCGCCGCCAATAGACGGTCGCTTCTCCGGGCCGATTCAAGAAGCCGAACCGCCGCAACGCATTTTTCGAATCGTTCGAATCGCGCCGGGACGCTATACTGATAGCGCACTCGCGAGCGCGTCGCTTCTGAGCCGCGCCGCAACCGGAGCATCCGAGTGGCCTTCGCCCAACTATGCCGATCCCCCCGCGCCAGCGCCGTCGCAAGGAAAGGGAATCTGGTTCGGCAACCACTGCTTTTCCGAGCCCGAGATTCTTCCCTGCTCGGTGGCCAGCGCGCAATTCCGGCCTTTACGCGATCCTGGTGCGCGATCTCGACCTGCCATCCGCGCATGCTGCGCGTGATTTATTTCGGCGAATCGGGAAACATTTCCGCGCATCTCACTCCGTGGCACGAGAAATATCGCGTCGTGGTGCAACGTGGCCTCGGGCGCCATCAACCTCTACGTGGCTTTCCTGCCGATGGAATCGTCCTCGCCCGAGGATCGCGCCACCATTCTCTCCGCCCTGATCGCGCAGTATCAGCCCGAGTGCAACACGCCTGCCAGAACAGCTGTAACTGCAGCAGGAACACTGCTCTCGTCGGGAGCTGAAAGACCGCCCAAATGGTCGAAAAAAACCGATTTTGGCGGTTTTGACGCGATAGCCTGTCGGCCCGCATCGTCCGTTAGGCGGAGCCGACCTTTTACCGGCTCTCGTGGCGGAAGCACGCCGTCTCCGCGCACGTCGCGCAAGTAGAATGCCAGCTCGGGCGCCAGCGCCGCATCCAAAGCGCTCGCATAGCCGACGGCGTCCGCGATCTTTCTCCTTGGGCATCGACGGTACCCGGAAACGCGCAGAATGAAACCTCGAGTTCGTCCTCGGTCACGCGGGCGCGGATCAGCAGCGGCACGCGCGACCGGAATCGCAAGTCGACGTAATTCCATGCGACCGTCGCGTCTCTCCCTGCGGCCGCCGCCGAGCCGGGAACAATGCGCGAGTGCGCGTGCCGCTCGATGATCTCGCAGCCGGATTGCAGCGCCGCATCGTAGAGCGCGTTCGAAAGCTGGCAGAGGCCGCCGCCAACGGCGGGAATCATGCACCCTTGCTGCAACATGCGACCGATCACGTATCCTCGTTCCTCGGTCGCTCGCCCAATCTGCGTCCAGAAGCTGAAGACTTGCGCCCGGCAGCAACAGCGCGCAATCCAGCTCCTGAACCGCCTTCCGTCAGATTGTGCACTTTGCCCTTTTGATGTATCGGCCTCGGCCGGGCGATCGTCCGACCAAAGCTTGCTGCGCGATTCGGCCGACGATCATCGAGTATGGGCCATCGTGCATCTTCTCGCAGCGGCGCAACTTCGAGAAAGAGTCGGCAATCCCCCGCCGGATCCGCTGCCGCATCACGCGAATCTGAAAGAACAGCTCGGCCCATCGGCTATGCCGGTCCGCACTTCGAGCCGCATGATCCCCCGCGTTTGGTTCAGGATTTGTCATCTCACCTATGTGGTTTCTTCCGTTGCTTCCATTCCAATCGCACCCCCCGAAACGGTCAATGGTACGGAAGGCAAATCGGTACGGGGTTCTCTATATTTACGTATATGGAAGAGCAACTCGGATGCCGCTCTTCGGAAGAATTACGGTTGCAGGAACAGCCGGAAATGCTTGAGCTTTTGAAAAAGCCGCACAAGTGAAGGGTGTGCGCGCGCACACAAGCCCGCGGAATCTCTGACACTTTCGTTGAGTCTCACGACCTTGCCGTGGACGGTTCAGGCTTGCGCTAAGCGGGGCAAAGACTTCACGCGGGCTTTTGGGTCCATACGCGGATGGCTTTGACAGGGATGGTGGGGCAGACGACTTCGCACGCTCCGCAGCCAACGCACTTGTCGTTGACCACGGGGTAGGCGATGTACTGCGCCTCGTCCCAGGTAATTTTCACCGCGTCGTAGGGGCATGCGATCTCGCAAGCGTCGCATTCCTTCTTGCCGAGGGCGGTGAGGCAGACGTTGTTATCGGCGAGCGCTTCTCCGATGATGTACTTGTTCTTCTGCTCGAGGGCAAGCGGCGCGAGCGCGCCGGTGGGACAAACTTGGGTGCAGGCATCGCACGTTTCCAGGCAATATTTATAGTCGCGGTCGAATCGAATAATGGGCGCCCCGAAACCTGCCAGCCCACCCTCATGACCGGTATCCGGGTGAATAATTTTCGACGGGCAGGCGTGCACGCAGTTGTTGCAACGGATGCACAGCCCGGTAAAACGATCCTCGGGCACGGCGCCGGGAGGACGCAACAGCGTGTCACTTTTGCGGTATCGCGCCGCCCCGAGTCGACGCGCCCCCAGCGCGAGCAGCGCGCCTCCTGCGCCGGCGAAGAACGCGCGCCGGGCGTCCGGGGACTTCCGCGAAGACGCACTCGACTTCAATCTAGTCCACAAGGCCTTTCTCATCGCAAAAAGCATGTCCTGGAACCCGCTGAGCGGGCAGATGCGGACGCACCAGGCCATGCCAAAGACAAAAGTGCCTCCCACCAAAACGCCGAGGCCGAGGCAGACCAGGAACACGGAAATCGGATTCGTCGCCTTGTTCATCGCAAAGGGGCTGCTGAAAATGCACAGAGGATCCATCCACAGCAGCACTGGATATCCCGCGACAGCGCCCACGAGGGTGAGGATGGCGACATATCGGCCGACCGGGGGCAGTTTGCTCCACCATCGCGTGCGGCGCAGGCCTACGTGGTTGGTGTTTTCCAGGAGGAAGCCCGTGGGACAGAGATACAGGCAGAACCACCGCTTCTTGAACGAGCTCGCGACGGCGACGACGAGCGCGAGGATCGCTCCCACGCCGACGGAGCGCGCGGCGATGCTCGATGAGAGGGCGACGAATGGGCTGATTTGCTGGAAAAATCGCGGAGCGATTGCCCAGGGGAGCAAGGGCCAAACCAGCACGACCGCGCCGACAAAGCAAGTCAGCTGAATCACTCGCCGCGGCACGCGCCGGAGAAACATCATCCTAAATACGCCCCCTGCTGATGGAGCAGGTCTTGCAGCTTCGCCACATTTACGTTGCGAGGCTTGCATTTATTCTGGATGCACAACGCCGCGGCCAAGCCTGCAGCTTGTCCCGTGACCCAGCAAACCGGAATGAGCCGGGTGATATCGGCGACTTCAAATTCGGCCGAGATGCACCGCCCTGCCGCGAGGACATTTTCGACCTTGGCGGGAACGAGCGAGCCGTAGGGAATCTGGAATGCGGGGGCATTCGCATAGGCGCCGGAATAGCCGATGACATCCTTAAACGTGGCGCCGTTGCGGATTTCATCGACTTTGAGCTTCTTTACACCCTCGAGGAGCCTGCTAAGGCGCACGCCGAGCTGAGGTGCTGTTTCGGTCAAGTAGACCTGTTCGTTTCCAGCCTTTTGACGGAGCTTTTCGACATTGCCCCATGTTCCGATGCGATGCTTGAGTTCGAACTCGGTGAGATCCGAAATATCCAAAGCGTCGCCGACGGGGCCTTTCATGTTGAGCCAGTTTACATGGGGCGCGGGCGTGGAATTCCCGGCGTGGCCGCTGAAGTCGTTCACTCGCCCCTTCGAGGGCCTGCCTCCTTCATCGGGATTGCCAATGGAAGGCTTGCCCGGGTCTTCCGAGCCTCGTCCCGGGGCCATATCGACTTCATCGATGTTTCCGATTCGGCTGATCAGGCCGATGTTGGTTTTGACTTTATCGAAAGCCGCCCCCGCGGCCGCGTAAATGTCGCCATCTCCCGAAGCATCGATCACGATATCGGCGAGGATTGCCTGCCGCCCCGACTTGCTCTCGAAAACTGCTCCGCGCACGGCGCCTCTGGAATCGACGATTGCGTCGACGCCCCAGCAATCGAGATAAGCCGTGATCCCCGACTCGAGCACCATGCTGGCCAGGAGGTACTTGAAGGCCTCCGCGTCGATGGTCGGGTAGACGGGCGCCTTGTTGCGATCGATGATGCCGTACTTGAGCGCGTCGAGCTTCTTCATCAGCTCTTCGCCGATGCCGAAGATGACCTGCTTGTTCTCACGATTGTAGAGCGGAAAAATTCCGAGGACGAGGCCGCCGGTGGCGAGGCCTCCGAGATAGCCGTACCTTTCCACCAGCGTGACGTCGACGCCCAGCCGCTTCGCCGAAAAAGCGGCCGCCGTTCCCGCCGGACCGCCGCCGACAACCAGGACGCTTGTCTTGTGCAAAACCGGCACATCCCGCCGCGGTTGCACGACCTTGCCGCCGACGGTTGTCGCGGGGACTCTGCGTTCGGTTTGAGTCGTCGATTGTCCTGCAGCTTGATCCGCGAGCGCCGATGAAACGGGCATCAGCGATCCGGCCGCAAACAAGCCGCCCGCGGCAATCGAACGACGCATCAATTCCCTTCGCGTCAGGTCCTTTGGCATGTTTTCCTCCGTCCGACAGTCAGCCGATCCGAACCCAATTTCCGGATTCTTGATCTATACGGCGCCAATACTACACCCGCCGCGAATGAACAGCCAACCACCGGGCGAGCGCGTTTGCCGGAACGTACGCTTTCGATCACTCCTCACGCTTCCGATCGGTGGCTTCCGGCAGTGACTGGTTTATATTAGGCTGCGAGGATTGCGATGAAGCGTTTGATTCTTGCTCTGTGTGTTGTGTTTGCATCCGGGGGCTTGAGCGCGCAGACGAACGTCTGGCAGCCATCGCCGGGGCATACGCAAGTGCCGATATGGCCGGGGGCAGTGCCTGATGCGCAGCCTGGCGCGGGACCGGAGTTCGCTACAACGTCGGGGAAGGAGGAGTTGATTGCCGGCAGGCCGGATGTGGCGGTGAGCAACGTTTCGCGACCTACGATGACGGTCTATTCGCCGAAGGGGAAGAATACGGGCGTTGCGGTGGTCGTCTTTCCGGGCGGGGGCTATCAGATTCTGGCCATTGATCTGGAAGGCACGGAGGTCTGCGACTGGCTGACACCGAAAGGGATCACGTGTGTGCTGCTGAAATACCGCGTGCCGGGCAACGAACTATATCCGAAATCGGCGCCTTATCCGAAATCGGGACCGTATCCCGAATCACCGATGGCATTGGAAGATGCGCAGAGGACTGTGGGGCTGGTGCGTTTTCACGCGGCCGAATGGCACATCGATCCGCACAAGATTGGAGTGCTCGGATTTTCTTCAGGCGGGCATCTGGTGGCAGCGATCAGCACGCATTTTGATAAGCGCTTGTATCCGGCGGTCGATGCGGCCGACAAAGAAAGCTGCCGCCCAGACTTTGCGGTGGCGATCTATCCGGGACATCTCTCGATCGCCGCGGCGGAATGGGATGCGAACCAGGGAGCCAGGAAGTTTGTGGTGCGTCATGCGGCGAATGCCGATAAAAACCTTGAGTTGAATCCCGAAATTCCTGTCACCAGCCAGACGCCGCCTACATTCTTGCTGCAGGCGGAGGATGACCACGTGGACGACGTCCACGACTCGTTGGCTTACTACATTGCGCTGAGTAAGGCTGGAGTTCCCGTGGAGATGCATCTGTACGCACAGGGCGGGCACGCATTTGGGCTACGCCGGACGAAGCTTCCGATTACGGCTTGGCCTCAGTTGGTTGAGACGTGGCTAAGGACGATCGGAATGATTCCGAAGTGATTCGCATTTGAAGTGCGGCACACAATCCAATCCCGACTTGCCTGCATCATCCCGATTCCGAACGTATTTTCCAGTTGCTCACGCCTTTTCGGGGATATAATCCCGCGCGAAATGGCGCTAACCTCCGGCAGTCGCGTAGGCCCGGATGAAACGATTCCCGTGCTCCTCGACCGCTTCCGCAACGATCCTTCTGCCGTCGTCCAGGAACGCGCCGCTTGCGATCTCGCACAGTCCGGAATGTACACGCAGGCGCAGCGCATGACGGCGGCGGCGAGCCTTGTGAGATGGCTCGACGATCCCCGGCTTTCCGCGCAGCAGCGCGCGTGGACGCCCCAGGCTTTGCGCGATATTTCGGGAAAGAATTTGGGCAGCGATTCGGCAGCCTGGAAAAGCTGGCTCGACACCGCTCGCTAGCAAACCCGTCAACCCTGGGGTTATTGCCGCCGCTGAAAGAACCGAAGGACTCGAACCCTCCGCTAAAAGACTTGAAAGCTAAACTCAATGGTATCTTGCACAGCGACGGGCTTCCCGTCGGGTCCCGTGGCGGGATGCAATCGCCACTGCCTTGCCGCCTTGATCGCTTCCAGCGTCAGCCCCTCGGGCAAACCCTTCACTACGCGCACATTCTTGATCCGGCCGTCTTCGCCGATAATTGCGATCAGTTCGACGGTGCCCTGCATCCGGCGGCCGAACCTCGTCTCGGGCGAAAGGTCAGCTCTGGGGCAGTAGATGCAACGAGGCGGCGAGTACCCAGGAGTCTTTGCGTCCGGGTATTTCGAGAAATCCTTCTCGCTGTTGTCGGAGAGATCTGTCGCGAGCAACTCGGCCGTCTGCTCCCCGGGTGGAAAGGAAACTATGAGACCATGAATGCCTTCCCCGTTGCTCACGCGATATGCTTTGAGCTCCACGCTTAGCCATTTGTCTTGGCGCAGGGAAATTGTGCCGACCACAAACGCATCGGCCCCAAGATCGTACGCGAGCACGCGCAGGGACTCCGGATCAGCTACAACGTGAGGAGCGTAGAAAACCTGCTTGGTTTGCTCCTCGACTCGTGAGCGGTCCTCGACCTTGAGGTTCGCCGATTTGGCCAGCGCGACACTCAAGTCGTCGGCGAGCTGCTTGCCCAGTTGCGTCATCCGACTGTCAGGCCCCGAAAAGTCGTAGATGGCGATCTTGCGCTGCTTCGAGTGAACGATCGGCCCCGAGAGTTGAGCCGCCGCTGCTTCCATGGGGGTTTGCTGCGCGCACGCTCCCGGCGCGGTCACGCACAACCAAAGGCAAGCGCCCATCCATCCCGCGAGATACATCCACGCCCATCGCATGAAGTGCCTCTTTTGCCTGAGTACTCCAAGAAAGCGTAACGCGATGGTACCACGCACCAACTCAAATGCCAGGCCCGCCGGATCTTCCTCTGCCGTATCGGCGTCTCCTTGCCATGAGCCACGCGACGGCGCGAGCGAAGGATGCGGCCTGCCGTTCTCCGTGGTCTCCGCGCCCCCTCTGTGTGCTCTGTGTAATGTTTGGATTTTCCCCGGGCTGAAGATCGGCTGAACGAGATTCCCCGTCGAAGCGGGCCCCCTCCAATTAACGCGCCGCACTTCGTTTCAAGCCGCCAAATCGACTCCTTACTGCGGATTGCTTGCGCTGGTCTCCCCCTATCCATACAATGTCATCGTGAGATATTGTGTTCAATGCGGGTCGGGATCGACAGTGAGATGGGCGGCGGTTCGGGCGGCGCGGCCCACGATTTCTAATCGACATTTGGCGATTAGAAATTGGCGTATCTTGCTGAAAACACAAGACGGAGGCGCTGTTCTAATCGACACGGCTGCGGTGCCCGCGCGGGCTACAAAACACATGACCGGAAACGAGATTCGAAAAACATTTCTGAGATTCTTCGAGGAGCGCGGGCATCGCGTCGTGCGCAGCTCTTCGCTCGTCCCGGCGAACGATCCCACGCTGCTCTTCACCAATGCCGGGATGAACCAGTTCAAGGACGTTTTCCTCGGGCATCGAGCAGCGCGACTACAACCGCGCGACTTCGTGCCAGAAATGCGTGCGCGCCGGCGGGAAGCACAACGACCTTGAGAACGTCGGCTTCACGAATCGCCATCACACGTTTTTCGAGATGCTCGGCAATTTTTCCTTCGGCGATTATTTCAAGAAAGACGCGATCGCGTTCGCGTGGGAGCTGGTCACGCGGCAAAGATTGGTACGCGATTCCGGTGGAGAAACTCTACTTCACGGTTTTCGGCGGCGCGGAAGTTGGCTCCCGGCAAGAAACTCGAGACGCGATAGCGAAGCGGCAGCGCTGTGGGTGCAAGGTCGGCGCGCCGAAAGATCGCGTGATCGCGGTTCCCGGGCTGAAAGAAAATTTCTGGGCGATGGGCGATACCGGTCCTTGCGGGCCGTGCACGGAAATTTTCTACGACATGGGCCCGGCTGCTTCCGATCAGGGGCACGCGGATTGCAAATTCGGCTGCGACTGCGGGCGCTACGTCGAAATCTGGAATCTCGTGTTCATGCAGTTCAATCGCGACGCTGACGGGCAAGCTCAATCCCGCTGCCGAAGCCTTCGGTCGATACGGGCATGGGGCTCGAGCGCGTCGCGGCCGTGCTGCAAGGGCAAGATTTCGAATTTCGATACCGATCTTTTCATGCCGCTGATCCACAGGCGGAGGATTCACCGCACGGGCGCAAAATATGGACGCGAGCCGAAGCTCGATCGCGTCGCTTCGGATCATCGCCGATCATGCTCGCGCCGCGACGTTTCTCATCTGTCGGACGGCGTGATGCCCTCGAATGAGGGGCGCGGGTACGTCCTGCGGAAGATCATCCGGCGGGCCTGCTGACACGCACGCGAAAACTGCTCGAGTCCCTCAGAGCAGCGAACTGATCTTACCGGCGATGGCCGGCAGGCGGATGCGCGAGGTAGATGGAGGAGCGCATATCCAGAGATTGACGGAGGACGTCCCGCGCGATGAATCGCTCAGATTCTGCTCCAGCGAAGGAAGCAGCGGTTCTCGCGCACGGTCGAGTGTCGGGCTGGACGAAGCTGGAGGAGGACGCTCTCCAGAGCTGCGGACCTCAGGCAGCGAGGAATCTGCCGACGTCGCCAGGAAACTGCTAAGCTCGGGCCACGACCATTCGCGCTGGCAGCGTTATCCCGGGCGACCGAGCATTCAAGCTCTACGACACATACGGATTGCCGCGCGATTTCATCGAGGACGTGACGCGCGACGCGGGCGTCAAGGTCGATTGGGCTGGCTTCGATCAGCGCGATGGAGGAGCAGCGGACGCGGGCGAAGGCTTCCTGGAAGGGCGGCGCAGCAAGGATGTTGCGAATCCTGCGTACACGAAGCTGGCGGAGACATTCAAGACCGAGCCGGACTTCTACTTCGGGACCGAGACGCGCGACTGCCGGATCGAAGCGATCATCACGAAGACGGCCCGGTGAACGAAATCAAGCCGGGGACGGAGGCGGAGAGTTGTCCTCGACCGGACGTCGATCTATTCCGAATCGGGCGGGCAGGTGGCGGATACGGGCGGATTTTACGACAACTCGGAATCGCTTGAAGTGGCGGAAGTGCGCGGCGCGTATTATCCGGTTTCGCGGCTGGTGGCGCACCGCATCGTGGCGAAGGAAGATTTGCATGTGGGCGATCGCGTGGCGACCGTCGCCGATGCCGAGCGGCGCGCGCGCAACATGCGCAACCACACGGCCACGCACCTGATGCATGCCGCGCTGCGCAATATTCTCGGCACGCACGTGAAGCAGGCGGGGTCGCTCGTGGCGCCCGATCACCTGCGCTTCGATTTTTCGCACTTCGCGGCCGTCGATCCGGTGGAGCTGGCCGAAATCGAGCAGCAGGTGAACGAAGAGATCCTCAAGGATCTCGAGATGCGCACGGACATCATGAACATCGACGAGGCGCTCGCCTCGGGCGCGCTGGCCTTCTTCGGCGACAAGTATCCCGAGGCGAACGTGCGCGTGGTGACGATTCCGGATGCTGCTGCGCCGCGCGGCTTCTACAGCAAGGAGCTGTGCGGCGGCACGCACGTACGCCGCACGGGCGAAATCGGCATCTTCAAGATCCTCGCGGAGCAATCGGCTGCCGCGGGAGTCCGCCGCATCGAGGCCATTTCGGGCGACCGCGCCCTGGCCGATTACCAGCGCGCGCTGACGACCCTGCGCTCGGCCGCCGGGCTGCTGAACACGTCCGAAGAGGGCGTAATTGACGCGATTGAGCGCCAACTCGACACCATTAAGAGCCCTCGAAAGGCAGCTTGACGGCGCTGAAGCGGAAGGCGGCGGGGTCGCAGGCCGGCGACCTCCTGAGCGAAACCAAGGAGGTTAAGGGCGTCAAGGTGCTGGCGGCCGCAAGTGAACGGGTTTGACCGTGAAGCGCTACGGCAGATGGTCGATTCGCTTGCGCCAGAAACTTGGCTCGGGCGTGGTAGTTCTGGCCTCCGCCGAGGACGGCAAAGTCGCTCTAATTACGGCAGTTACGAAGGATCTGATCCCCAAGCTTCATGCCGGGAAAATCGTCCAGGAACTGGCCAAGCTGGTAGGCGGTTCCGGGGGCGGCAGGCCCGATTTGGCCGAGGCTGGCGGAAAAGACACATCCGGCATAGAAAACGCCTTGCAGTCCATTTACCCCCTTCTCGACCGATTGTTATAATTCCCGTGACGCCAGAAACTTACGCCGGGGAAGCTCGTCTTCCCGGGCGCACTTGTCGCTGCGCGTTTTCGCGTTTTTAGCCTAGTTCGGAGCGGAGCGTTTTGCCTTCCCCAAGAGGGGTATGAGCGGACAGATGACCAGGCAGCCATCGTCGTCGTTCCGGCGGTCATCCTGTCTGGCGCTGTCCGCCGCGTCTCAAGCCCAAATCGCATCGTACACAGATGAGCACGGAAAGATCGTCTACGTGAACGCGGATTCCCCGAAGCGCAGGGAGTGGGAGTACTATCAGTTCTCACCTCGCTTCGGGCGTCCTCGGAGTCGGCGAATGCATCCGGCGACCATCTGGATCAAATCGTCCAGGCAGGCAGCCGAGCGGCACAACCTGGACCCGGCGCTGGTGAAAGCTGTGATCAGCACGGAGTCGGGCTGGAATCCGTCGGCGATATCGCGTAAGGGTGCGGTGGGTTTGATGCAGTTGATTCCGGAAACGGCAGAACGCTTTGGCGTCGGGAATGCTTTCGATCCTGCTCAGAACGTGGAGGGCGGGACATCGTACCTGAAAGAGCTGCTCGATCACTACGACGGCGATTTGACGAAGTCGCTGGCGGCTTACAACGCAGGCGAGCGGGCCGTCGATCAGAGCGGCGGGATTCCGGCTTATCCGGAAACCGAACGGTACGTGCAGAAAGTGACCGACGCGTATTTCCGGCCGAATTCGGGCCGCGACCCGTCGTTGTGGAGCAAGCCCAAGGCTCCCATACGGCAGGAAACGGATTCGAAGGGACGGATCCTCTTCACGAACGAATGAGACGCGAATGGCTTTGGCTGGCCTGAAATCGAACGCAGCGCGCGCAAACTTCTGCGCCCTCGCCGCGGCGACTTTGCTGCTCGACCTGCCTCGCGGCTCCCACCCGCGCTGACAAAAAATCCGATGCTCGGGAGCAGTTTGCGAGCGCGGTGAAGATGCGCACGATGCTCGAGGGCTACCTGGAGAAGGACCGGTCGCGCTCGGATTACGTCGCAGACAATCGCGGCTTTTCACAAAGTTTACCTGATCACTCCGGACGCGGATGATGCGACTTCGTCGCCTGATCGCCGAGGCGGAGTTGTACGCGGAGATGGGGAAGCTCTACGATCCGCGCGTACTTCAAGTCCGCGATCGCGATGTATTCGTTTCTGATGAAGCAGTATCCGGGAAGCAGGTATCGCGGCGAAGTGCTGCTTTCGGTGGCGAAAATCCAGAACGACAATCTCAACAAGCCGGAAGACGCCGAAGCGACTTACAAGCAATATTTGAAGCTTTTCCACGCGTTCGGATCGAGCTGCGGAGGTTCGCGAGCGGCGCTCAACGAGATCGAGCGACCCCGACGGGAAAATGGCGGCGCGGCGGCGCATGCGGAAGCCGCTGCCGATCGCGCTGCTGGCGTTGACAAACCTCAACCGCGCTGCCGGCACGGGCCAAGCGTCAAGTCAAACTGCCGGCCAAACCCGAACCAAAACGAAGTCGTCGACAAGGCGGCCAAGATGCTTCCGGTGGACGCGCCGCAGGTGACTCCGAAGGCTGTGGACGACGGCTTGCCGGTCGTGAAAGATTTCAAGACGTGGAATTCGCCGGATTCGGCGCGGATCGTGGTGAACCTCGGGAATACGGTCGAATTCAAGTCGGCGCGCATCGCGTCTCCCGAGCGGATTTATTTCGATCTGCACAAGGCGCAACTCGGCCCGAAGGCGCCGCGCCAGCCGGTGAACATCGAGGGCGGGATGCTCAAGACGATCCGGGTCGCGCAGAACAAGCCAGATACGGTGCGGCTGGTGCTGGATGTGGACGGCGCGAAGAACTACTCGGCGTTTCTTGTGGCGAACCCGTATCGGCTGGTGATCGACCTTCAGCTCGAAGCCAATCGCGTCGCACGCCGAGGTTGCCTCTGCTGCTGCGCCGACTCCCGCTGACGCAGCCGCAAGCAAAGCTGCGGACTCGGATCCGCTGCGTCCGCAAAAGCTGCCGAGACGCTTTCTGTGAGCGCGAATGCGACGACGCCTGCCGCCACTGACGTCGATTCGCCGGCCTCCGCAAGTCGATATCGAAGGCTGGGCTGCAAGGGAGCGAAGGCGCATCCGCAAGGCGACCTCGCGGAATCGGCCAGTTCTCGAGCCTCCGCCTGTGCCGCAGCCGAATCGCGACGGCGAGCGCTCCTTGACGCGCGCGCTGGGGCTGAAGATCAACCGCATCGTGATCGACGCAGGGCACGGCGGGCACGACACGGGAACGATCGGGCCGCACGGGCTGCTCGAAAAAGACGTGTGCCTGGATGTGGCGCTGCGCCTGGGAAATTTGATCGAGCAGAGACTGCCGGGCGCGGACGTGGTCTACACGCGCAAGGACGATACGTTCGTCCCGCTCGAAGAGCGGACGCAGATCGCGAACGACGCGAAGGCCGATCTCTTCATTTCGATCCATGCGAACTCGAGCGAGGACCCATCGGCGCGCGGCGTCGAGACGTATTACCTGAATTTCGCGACTTCGGCCGAGGCGATGGAAGTGGCGGCGCGCGAAAACGCGAACTCGCAGGAGTCGATGCACGACCTGCAGGACCTGATCAAGAAGATCGCGCGCAACGACAAGATCGAAGAATCGAAGGATCTGGCCGAGGACATCCAGGACAGCCTGACCGGGCGGCTGCAACTGGTGAGCCGCAACGAGCGGAATCGCGGCGTGAAGAAGGCGCCGTTTGTGGTGCTGATCGGCGCGAACATGCCTTCGGTGCTGGCGGAGATTTCGTTCCTCAGCAATCCCTATGACGAGAGCTTGCTGCGCAAGGGCGCCCAGCGCGAAAGGATCGCGGAGGGCCTCTACCGCGGCATCGCAGCCTACCTAGACAAGCCTCAATAGCCTTTCCTCGAACAAGGCAAGCTGATCACGGACAATCACGTCGCCGAAACCCGCCTCGCGGACGGAACAGTGGCGCCTTCCGGGAACCCCAAGTAGAATCTCGGCATCTAACAAGAGAACGGGGATCCATGTACAAATTTCTTTCGTTTCTCTTTGCGATGCTATGGCTGACTTCGGCGAGCGCATCCGCGCAGCAGATACTGCCGCATTCGTTCGCCGGATGGACGCAGAGCAGCAACGGCGCTTACGCTTTCGGCGCGCTCGGGCGTGCCCAGTGACTCCGCCAACGCGCCGCGGCGGACGCTGCGCTGAGCGCGGCGACGGAGTACGGATTCGCCGGCGGCGAGCATGCGCGACGTACACGCAGGGCTCGCAATCGCTCGACGTGACGCTCTACAAAATGAAGGATCCGACCGGGGCGTACGGCGAGTATTCCTACCAACGCGTGCCGGGAATGGCAGCGCGCGGAACTTACCGACCATTCCTCGATCTCGCCCGATCGCGCGCTCGTGCTGGCGGGCAATCTAGTTGTCGATATCCAGGGAAAAATCTGACGGCGCACACGGCGGACCTGAAGGCGCTGGTGAACGCCGTGGCGCCAGCATGCGCAAGAAGGGCCGCTGCCGACGCTGTGGCAGGATTTGCCGCAGAAGAACGTGGTCGAGGGCACGGATCGCTACGTTCTCGGGCCGCAAACGCTGATCAGCTTTTCCCGGGGGGATTGGCGATTCGGTCGACGTTTTCGAAAGGCGCGGAAGCGGAAGTCGCTCGCTACCGCGTGGGCGGGCACGATGCGACGCTGCTGATCGTCGATTTCCCGACGCCGCAGATGGCGGAGCACATGCTTGCCGACATCAAGAACGAAATACAACGTGGATGGATCGCAGCCGGGATCGAGTTCTCCGCCGTTATTCGCGGTGCGGTCGCTTGACGCTGCTGGCGGTGGTTGCCGGAGTTCCTTCGCAGACCGAAGCCGACGCGCTGCTTGCGCAGGTTCAATCCGGAGCGGAGCTCACCTGGGATGAGCCGACGTTTCAGTTCAAGGAACCGTCGATTGAGATGATGATCGTGGGCGCAATCGAGGGCACGGGGGTCATCTGCCTTTTTGCGCTGATCGCCGGGCTGGCGTTTGGCGGCCTGCGGGTGATCGTGAAGCGCAGTTTGCCCGGCAAGATCTTCGACCGTACGAGCCACGTTCGAAGTGCTGCAGATGGGATTGGCCAGTAAACCTATCAATGCAGAGGACTTCTATGGAACGCCGGGGGGCTCCCATCGAGATGGCGGCGTGGATAAGAATTTGCCGGACCGGGTCGCCCTCCGCTTATTTCGCTGAAACAAATAGGCTTACGCTGCGACGGATTTTGGCTTTCCGGACTTGACTTCCCGAGAAGCGCCCACTAGACTGCGGTCGAGGAAAGGGTTCTGCGGCCATCCGCGCATTGGCCGGGAACTTTCTCCCCTCGAAAGCCCGCCGCAAGGCGGGCTTTCTGCTTTTGGGGGCGATTTTGGCGAAAAGTCAGTGGCGGATGTACGAATTTCGGCGGTTATGCGCGAGACGCGAAGCCCGAGGCGTTGAGGACTTTTTCGTAGTACTGCTCGTAGAGCGGGATGATGTCGTTGGAGCAGTATTTGCGGCGGGCGTTGGCGCGCGCCATTTCGCCCATCATGCGGCCGCGGTCGGGGCGGGTGAGGATGTCGAGCGCATACTTGGCGCCGGTGGCCACGTCGCGCGGCTCGAAAAGATAGCCGTCGATACCGTGCGTGACGACTTCCGGCAGGCCGCCGACGTTGGTCGCGACCACAGGCACCTGGCACGCCATCGCCTCGAGCGCGGCAAGACCGAACGATTCCGAATCGCTCGGCAGCAAGAAACAGATCGGCCAGCCCGAGTTTTTCCTGCACGTGATCCTGCTTGCCCAGAAAAAAAACGTCCTTCGAGAGGCGCTTCTTGCGCACGATGTATTCGGCCGCGCCGCGGTCGGGGCCGTCGCCGATCATGACGAGCTTGGCGGGAATTTTTTCGCGGACGAGCGCGAATATTTCGACGACGTCGGTGACGCGCTTCACGGGACGGAAATTCGAGAGGTGCATCAGGATTGGCTCGCCGTCGGGCGCCCAGCGCGCGCGGGCTTCGGCATCGTCCGTGCGCTTGTAGAGATCGCAATTGACGAAATTCGGGATCACCTCGATGGGCCGCTTGATCTCGAATTCGCTGAGCGTGCGGTCGCGCAAGTAGTTCGAGATGGCGGTGACGCCGTCGCTCTGCTCGATCGAGAAGCGCGTGATCGGCAGATAGCTGCGGTCGTTGCCGACGAGGGTGATATCGGTGCCGTGCAGCGTGGTGATGAACGGCAAGCGCCGCGGCGCCGCCATCATGCGGGCGAGCAGCGCGCTGACCGAATGCGGAATGGCGTAGTGGACGTGCAGCAGATCGAGCGACGCCTCCTCGGCCACTTCGGCCATTTTCGTGGCGAGCGCGAGCGTATAGGGCGGATGATCGAACAACGGATAGGTGGTGACTTCGACTTCGTGAAACAAGATGCGCTCGCTCGTGCCGCTGAGGCGAATCGGCATCGCGTAGCTGATGAAGTGAACTTCGTGCCCTCGCATGGCGAGCTCGAGGCCGAGCTCCGTGGCGACGACACCCGATCCGCCGTAGGTTGGATAGCAGGTGATCCCGATTTTCATGCTGGTTAGGCCGGCGGCTGAATTCGGCTGCAACCGCCGCCCGGCAACGCCGTAGCGCGCGATCCGAGCGGTCGTCTACTGGCCGTTGGAGCCGCCGCTGGCCGCTTCGTCGCCTTCCTTGTAGACGTATCGAATGCAGTGCTTATAAAGGAGAAGATTCGGACTGCCGTAGCGAGTGAGCTTGATGCAATCGCGATCGTACCATTCGATGGTGCCGCGGATGACTTCGCCATCGTTTAACACCACAGCTACGGGCGTGCGGGACTGCATCTGCTTCACGTAGTAGAAATTTTCCGCGTACGTCTGATCGGGCGGCGCGGGCTTCTTTCGCGGCCCTGCTGCGGGCTGCGGAGCGACTTGCGTGGGGCGCGGAGAGAATGATTCTTTGCCTCCCCGAGGGAGGGACGGAACAGCTTGCGATTCACCATGGCAGCTCCTAAGTAATATACAGATTATGACTACGAACGAAGGAATTCGGTTGCAACATTTTTCGAAAAAAACTTCGATTGAGGCTCTAGCGTACGCTCAGTGAAGCAACGAGCGCGTCCAATCCCAGTTGACGGCCAGTATTGCGGCGAATCCGGCCTTCGAGCGCATCGAGACCGCGGGTAGCCCGCAGTATCCACGCCCAATCAACCTTCCTGCCAAGACTTTCTACTTCCCGATTCAGATCGGGATTGCGAGGAAGCCTGCTTGACGGGCCGAAGGAATTCTCAAGCAGGTCTGTAAGCACACTATAGAACAGGCTCAAAATGTTTTCAAAGGATTCCTGCTCTTGCTTCGCAAGCTGAGCGGTGGAAGCGAAGATGTCGCTGAAACCTTCGTCCGGAAGCCGCTTGATCGAGGAGATGCAAAACGCTTCTGCGGAGGCGCGCCGATTCCTCGAGATTGAGGGAGAGCGCCGCGCCGGGGCTGCCCTCGGAGAGCTGGGCCGCGAGTTTGCGTTCGGGGGGCTTGCGGTCGCCGTGCTGTTTCAGGAACGCGTCGATCTGCTCGCCGGAACGGGCGCGAAATGGAATTGCAGGCAGCGCGAGCGGATCGTCTGCAGGAGCGAATCGGGATTGGGCGCGAGCAGAATCAGCGTGGCCGACTCGGGCGGCTCTTCGAGAATCTTGAGGAAGAGGTCGGCGTCGGTCCAGCGCATCGTGTCCGCGCCGTCCATGATGAAAACGCGGCGGCGGCCCTGCGGCTTGAAATAGGCGGCGCGCTGCACGGCGCGCAACTGGCCGACGCGAATCATGGGGCGAGCGACCGGGGTGCGGAGGCGCACCGGGTCGGGAACGATCACCCAGACGTCGGGATGCGTTTCGAGGATCAGCGGGCGTGCGCTCGACGGCGGCAGCATCGGCGCTTTCGCCGCGCTCGGCGAGGCCGGCCTGAATCAGCGGCGCCGGATCGGCGAGCGGGGCCATGCGCAGGCAAGAATCGCATTCGCCGCAGAAATCGTCGCGAAGGCGCTGGCAATTGGCGGCCTGCGCGAACATGCGGGCGAGCGTGTATTTGCCGATGCCGCGCGGGCCGGTGAAAAGCAACGCGCTCGGGACGCGTTCGCGCTGGAGCATGCCGCGGAGGGCGCGGACGATGCGTTCGTTGCCGAGAAATTCTTCGAAGCCCATGTCAGATCCTCAGTATCCTATCCTTGCGCCGTGCGCGGGAGGCGATGCGCGCGTCGATCGCCGCGAGAATCTCAGCGTGAATCGCTTCGGGCGGCTCGAAGCGCGCGCGGAGCCGGATCGAAGCACTCGATTTTGCCCAGTGCGGCTGGCGCGCGAGGTTGTCGTAAACCGCTGATGCCGCTTCGAGATGCGCGATGTCCGACTCCTGGAGATCGCGGCGCAATTTCGTGTAGTTGCGCGCGCCGCGTTCCGCCTCGCCGGCCAGGCGATGCGCCTCGGCCGCAGGCATGCGCAGATACAGCACCAGATCCTCGGCGGGCAAGACCGTAGACTTCGTATTCCAATTGCTTGAGCCAGGCGATGAATTCGTCGCGCTTTCGGTCGGCATGCGCGCGCCTTGATGCGCGAGATTCGAAGCGATGTAGCGATCGGCCAGGACATTTTTCCTGACGCCAGCGCCCCCTCGATCGCAGACTTCGATTCGAGGCGATCTCCCGCATAGAGCAGAGCGGAAAAATGCGGATCGACGGCCGCGAGCTGGCCGAATTCGCCATTGAGGAAGCGGGCGACGAGCTTGCCGAAGAAACCTTCGTATTGAGGAAAACTGACCTGCGTGAACGCGACGCCGCGCTCGCTCAACGCACGCGCGAGAGAATCCAGCTGCGTGCGTTTGCCGGAACCGTCGATCCCCTCGATCACGATCAGTTTTCCGCGGGCAGGCATTGAAGTGGGGTTCAGTGTAGCAGCGACGCACGGCGAGTGACCAGTGGTTCATGGCGCGTGTTAAAATCGCGGCGCGTGGCAGCGGAAACCACAACGATTCGAGCGAATCTGGAGCGCGTCCGGGAGCGGATCGAGCGGGCGGCGGCGCGCGCCTCGCGATCGGCCGACGAAATTACGCATCATCGCGGTTTCGAAGACTTTCCCGGCCGAGGCGATTCAGGCGGCGCATGACCTGGGCCTGCGCCATTTGGCGAGAATCGCGTGCAGGAATTCGAGGGGAAGCAGCCAAAGCTCGCGAATCTCGATGCCGTGTGGCATTTCATCGGGCATTTGCAGCGCAACAAAGCGCGGCGGGCACGGTTCATCTTTTCCATCGCGTCGATGGGGTAGACAACCTGGCGCTGGCGCACTCCATGCAATCGGAGGCGGAGGCACAAGAGAACAGCTGCCGATTTTGATCGAGGTGCGGCTAAGCGACGAGCCGACGAAAACTGGAGTCGGTGAGGGGGATTTGTTGGCGCTTGCGGAGGGCGTTGCGGCTTCCTCGAATCTGCAAACTGCGCGGGCTGATGGGCGTGCCGCCTTATTTCGATGAGGCCGAGCGGGCTCGTGCTCATTTCGGAAGGCTTCGCGAAAATGAGGGATGAATTGAGCGGGCGGCTGGGCTTTCCCGCTGCCTGTGCTTTCGATGGGGATGAGCCACGACTTTGAAGTCGCGATCGAAGAGGGCGCTACGGAAATTCGGGTCGGCACGGCGCTTTTTGGCGAACGGCCGCGCGCTGCGACGTAGAAGGTCCGCAAGAAAGGCCGGCGAGACTGCCGGTCGCTACGGAAACGGCTCCATACGATCTAGTCGGGCAATGGCTGGCCCTTCGTCTCGAGGCCGAACGGAAGCAGGAAAAGGCCGAGAAGGAATGGCAGCGCCGTCAGCGCGACGGGGATGCCGATCGTGTGGAAGTACGAGACGCCCGCACCGACCAGGAACGTGAAGCCCGCGCCGATGAAGCGGCCGACGGAGGTGGCGAAGGCGAAGGCGCTGCCCCGGCACTCCGTCGGATACTGCTCGGGCAGCCACAGCGTGTACATTGCGAAATTGGCGCCGCCGATTCCGAGGAAAAATAGGCCGATGAAAAACCACTTCATCGCATCCTGCGGCAGATAGAAAGCGTAGCCGAAGGAAAACACGAGCGACGCTGCCATGCAAACGAAAAAAAGGCCCAGCGTCAGGCGGCGGCCGATGCGTTCCGCGATCCACGGCAGACGGCAGGCAGCCGACGATCGTGCCGAATGACAGCACCATCGTGGCGTAGGAACCGAGCCGCGGCGCCAGAATCGCCGACAGTGCTGGCGACGCGACGATCTCGGCGACAGCCGTGGGGACGTAGACTGTGCCGCCCCACAATCCGATAATCGAAATCAGGACGTACGCGGAATTCAGGAGCGTGCGGCGGCGGTACTTTGGATTGAAAATCATCGCGAACGGGTGCGTGATCTTCTTGACGGTCGCCTGCCAGCGCGCCGGCTCCTTCACGCTGTACATGATGAATCCGATCAGCAGGGCCGGGAACACCGCCGATCGCAAACATGGGGCGCCAGCCGTATGTTCTCTCCCACAAAGTGATTGGCGAGCGCCGCGAGAAAGAATCCGAAGTAATAGCCGGTATGCATCAGGCCCGCGCCCATTTTGCGGCGGCTCTCGGGCCACTCCTCGGCGACGAATGTGCCGCCCATGGCCCACTCGCCGCCGATCCCGATGCCGGCGAGCAAGCGGCAAACGGCCACTTGCCAAACGTTTTGGCCGAAGGCGGCCAGACAGCGTGAAGAGCGAGTAGCACAGGATCGTCAGCGCGAGAGTGCGGACGCGGCCGAATCGGTCGGCAACCGGCCCCCAAACGAGCGCCATACCCCATCCGACGAGAAACAGCGCGAACAACAAGCCGCCGTAGAAACCGACGTTCGCGGCGGTTGCGCGGAATGCCGGATTTCGGCAGAAGCTCGCGAAGTGCTGGGACGAGCACCAGCGCGTAGATGAACGAATCCATGCCGTCGAGCGCCCAGCCGGCCCAGGAGGCCCAGAAGCCCCGCACCTGGTTCGCATTGAGGCGAACCGGCTCAGTCGTTTTCGCGGAAGTTTCGGTTTGTGCTCACGACGGGCGTGGATTGTATGGCAAAACGCGGCGCTGCGCGAGCCTTTCCGAACCTTAAGTGTTTTTGCGCAAGCCGAGATGGCTTTCATTGCGGTTTGCTTCTACTTGCGATTTTGCGCGTCATATAGTACTATATATAGTATCACTTTGGTTTGGGAGGCACACATGGGACAAACGACTGAGAAACGGATGGGGCAATGGCGGACGAAGAAAAAATCAGGCGGACCATTCGGGAAATAGCGCAACGGCCCAAGAACGTCACGATGCAAGAAATCGAGTGGGTCGTAAATCAGCTGAAAGCTTACATGAATGTCGCTGAGCCCCGGAAGGCAAAGCATGGATGGCTCTTTCGTGTGGGCGACGCCCATCCCTTCATGGTGAACTCTCATAATCCGGGCAGCAAACAGGTTAAGGAATACTCGGTGAAAGACTTTCTAAACGTGATGATAGAAATCGGCTGGTACGAGGAGTGACGGGAGAAGACGCTATGCGAGAAAAACAGGTTCGTGATTTTCTGGCTCTTCCCTACACGACAGTCCTCCGACGAGATGATGATGGGGACATCGTCGCGCGAATTGACGAGCTCCCTGGCTGCACAGCGCACGGAAAGAGTGAAAGCGATGCCTTGTCAAATCTACGGGAAGCAATGGAGCTATGGATTACCGAACGGATCGAAGCTGGACAACCCGTCCCGGAACCGGCTCCAGAGGAAGTGCTGCCGAGCGGCAAGTGGGTCCAACGTGTTCCCAAGAGCTTACACAAAAAGCTTTCGGCTTTGGCTAAAGCTGAACGCGTCAGCCTCAACCAGCTTGTCACTTCAATTCTCGCCGAGGCTGTTGGGGCGAAGGCGACCCTGATGAAATGGACCGAGATCGAAATCGAAGACCCATGGCCCGCTCCTTCCGGCGCGGGATGGAATTTGCCTCGTTCTCCTGCGGGTGCAAGGGGTACGCATATCGCAGTCCTACACGTGCTCGGCAAGAAAAAGGGTAAGACAGCAACACCTGTTGCAGTATCGGAAACGGAGCAGCACGACTATGAAGAAGAACTCGCCCGTTAAGCGCTCGTTCGATTCCTTTGTGAGCCATATTGAGCTGGTGGCGATGGGTCTCAACGAAGGATCTTCTCGATTGGAGCGGCGCGCCTACATGAGGTCGCAGCGGGACAAGCGAACTACGGAGAAGAAAGTTGCGGCGGACTTCCGCCTTGAGGACATGGGTCCGGGGTTTTTTGACGGCCTCGCGCACTATGAACTCACTGTGGTTGAGCACGAAAGAAAAACCAAGGCTCTATCAATCGAGGCGGTATTCGAAGTGCACTTTCACGCGCCGGTGCCAATCGATAAAGAAAACGCGCGACGATTTGTCGACAAGTTCCTTGCAGCTATAACGTGGCCCTACTTTCGACAGTTTGTCTTCGATACAACTTCACGAATGGGGATACCTCCGACAACCCTTCCCTTGATTTCCGAAAAGTGACGATCGGCGTGCGGGAGCGCGGCGGCGCAATCACGTTCTCTGTGCGTGTAGTACCGCGGGCGAGCCGCGATGCGATCGAAGGCGAGCACCAGGGGGCGCTGAAGGTCCGGCTGACGGCTCCGCCGATGGATGACCGCGCGAACGACGCGTTGATCCAGCTCCTCGCGGAGCGTTTGAACGTGTCCAGATCGGCTGTTAGAATCGTGGCCGGGGAAAAAGCCGCACGAAGCGCGTGGAGATTACGGGCGCGCATCGCGGACAAATCATCGAGATGCTGAATTCATGCCGGACATAAAAGCGATACAAGCGCAACTGCGCGCCAGCAAAATCGACGGGTGGCTCTTTTACGACCATCATCACCGCGATCCGATCGCCACGCACATCCTCGGCCTCGGCGGCAACGGCATGGCGACGCGACGGTGGTTTTACTTCATCCCCTCGCGCGGCGAGCCTCGCAAGCTGGTACATCGGATCGAAGCGGGCGCGCTCGACTCGCTGGACGGCCGCAGGAACGTCTATTCCAGCTGGCAGGAACTTCAGAGCGGCGTGCGAAAGCTGCTTTCCGGAAGCCGGAAAATCGCGATGCAGTATTCGCCGGAAAACAATATTCCCTATATCGGCCTTGTGGACGCCGGTACGGTCGAGATGGTGCGAAAGCTCAAGAAGAGCGTGGTGACGTCGGCCGATCTGGTGCAGACATTCGAGGCGGCGTGGACAGCGGAACAGCTCGAATCGCATCTCGAAGCGGGCAAAATCATCGACCGCATCATGCGCAAGGCATTCGACACCGCGGCAGCGAGCGTGCGCGACGGCGATCCTCTCACGGAATTCGAGCTGCAGCAGTGGATCCTCGACCAGTTTCGCGAGAACGGGCTGACCACGGACGAGCCTCCCGTCGCGGCGGTGCAGCCGAATAACGGCAATCCGCACTACGAACCGACAGCAGGGAGCGTCGCGGCCGATCCGCGCGGGCGATTTGCTGCTGCTCGACGTGTGGGGAAAATTCGCGCGGCCGGGCAGCGTCTACTACGACATCACGTGGGTGGGCTATCTCGGCGAGCGCGTCCCGGACGCTTACTCGAAAATATTCCGCATCGTGCGCGAGGCGCGCGACCGCGCCGCCCAATTCGTGATGGAATCCGTGAGGCGCGGGCCGGACGATCCACGGATGGGAAGTGGATCGCGTGGCGCGCGAAACGATTCGCAAGGCGGGCTACGCGAAGAATTTCGTTCACCGCACCGGACACAGCATCGGCCAGGATGTGCACGGCAACGGCGCGAATATGGACGGACTGGAGACGCGCGACGACCGCAAGATCGTGCCGCGCACATGCTTTTCGATCGAGCCGGGCATCTACCTGCCGGAGTTCGGCATCCGCAGCGAAGTGAACGTTTACGTCGGCGAGCGCGACGCGCGCGTGACGGGCGCGATCCAGGAAGAAGTGCTCGCGTTGCTCGCGTGAGGCGCGCCGGATGAAACGTGGCTGAAGAACCCGTGAACGAAACCGCGCCTGCCGCTGTGGCCGTCCACAGGAAATCTCTCAGCGCAGTTCCCTTCCTCGTTGCTCTTGCTTCGCTCGCCATGCCCGGGCTTGGCCACGCGTGGCTGCATCGCTGGGGGCGCGGGCTGGCCTTTCTTGTGGCGGTCGGCGGGCTGGCGCTCACCGGCTACCTCATGCGAGGCCAGGTTTTCACGGCAGTATCCAACGATCCCTTTGGCAAGCTGGGCTTTCTCGCAGATGCCTGCTCGGGCGTCTTCTACCTGCTTTCGCGATTCCTCGAAGCGGCCGGCCCGAACCTTTCGCGAGCCGCGGGCGACTACGGCACGCGCTTTCTTGCAGCGGCAGGAATCGTGAACTTGATCGGCGTGCTCGACGCGTATGCGATTGCTGCCGGGCGGAGAAGCTAGCCGGTGCACGCGAGCGGATTGCATCTCAGCCACTTCCCCGCAATGGTGATTTTCGCGCTGCTGGTGTCGATCGCCCTGGCCGGCATCGGAGGGCACACGACGGCACGGCGAATCAAGTATGCGCTGTGGTCTTTCTTGTTGTTCCTCGCGCTCGGTGTGGGGCTCGCGTGGCTGATGTATCCCTTCTCCCGCTAAACTATAAGAGATGAGCGAAATAGATGCGGAGGAGCGTTGCGTTTTGGCGCGGCCGGATGTAGGTTGGCGCGTGGGCCTTTTGCATACATTTTGTATACAAAGTATCTGTGGGTACGTCCTATGGCTGTAGGCTCACAGAGGGGACGCAGATCATGAATAGGCGACAACTGCTCTCATTGTTGGGCATATCTCCGGCAATTCTGGCTGCGGCTCCCGCAGAAGCGCGCGGGAACAAACACAAGAAAGATGGCGAGAATGGCGGCGACGACGCGAAATTCCTAGCGCTCTCCCCGAAGGGCACTCCCCCGCCCGTGCAGCGCTTTTCGATGGCGCCGCGGCTGAACACGATTCAGGGAAAAACGATCTATCTCGTCGACACCGGATTCTTGGGCGCCGATCAGCTGTTGCAGCAGGTCGCGCGTTGGTTTCAGCAGAATCAGCCGGACGTGAAGACCGTGATGAGGAAAAAGGCCGGGACCTATCCCGAGGAAGATCCCAAGCTCTGGGCGGAGATCAAGGCCAACGGCAACGCGACCATCATGGCCATCGGCCATTGAAGCGGCTGCACTCCAGCGACCGTCGGTCACTGCATAACGATGGAAAAGATGGGAATCCCGAGCGTGCCGCTCATCACGCGCGCCTACGAGGATCTCGCGAAGTCGACTGCCGTGCAGCGCGGCATGCCCACGCTGCGAATCGTATTCACGGTTCATCCGATCTGGGGCAAAACGCCCGCGGAATTGTGGACCGCCGTAAACGGCCCCGACCCGATCACGGGAAAGCCGATGATGAAGGAAATCATCGACGATCTAACCACGCCGCTTTCCGCGGAAGATGAAAAATCCGGGCTGCTGCCGGCTCCGGCAGGACCCGAGACCTTCGGCCCCGACAGCCTCGACAACCTGCAGAGCTATTTCATGGACAACGCGATGACGGATTACATGCCGATCATCGTCCCGACGGAAGCCAGAGTGGCCGCGATGCTCAAGGGGACGAGCCACCAACCTGACGAGCCGGTGGGAAAGGCCGGGGGCTACAAGTACAACGTGAAGCAAGTTGCGGTGAACGCCGTGATGGCGGGATGCGATCCATTGTACCTTCCCGTTCTTTTGGCAATTGGCTCGACGGGCGACCTCGCGCTGGGTACCTCAACCACTTCGTTCGGGTATTCGATGATCGTCAACGGACCGATCCGCGACAAGCTCAGCATGAATTACGGCATCGGCGCTCTGAGCCCGTTTGCGCAGTCGAATGCCACCATTGGGCGAGCGTGGACGCTGATGGGCAAGAATCTGGGCGTCGGCGCGATACCCGGCCAAACCTACTGGGGCGGGCAAGGCAACACTCTGAATTACAACAATGCCGTGGTGGCGGAAGACGAGAAGGACAGTCCGTGGACTCCCTTCCACGTGCAGAAGGGATTCAAGCCCGAGGAGAACGTGGTCAGCATATTCAACGGATGGGACATCCGCCAGGGCCACGGAGCCAAGGGCGCGGGAGCTGTGATGCCGAAGTTCGACGAGCAGATCAGCAGCATGTTTCCGACGCTGACTCGAATGTTCAACGCTCTGGTGATCTGCGATCCGCTTACGGTGAAGGCGCTAGTGGAGCAGGGATACGACACGAAGGAAAAGCTGCAGGACTGGCTGTGGAAGAACACGACGGTCTCGGCGAAGGAGTATCGCGACTCGTTCCTCGCGCACGTGTGGCTCTATCCGCGAGCGCTCCGGGGCGAAGAACCTTACGCCACATGGTACAAGGTGCCCGAGGATACACAGATTCCCTGCTGGCCAAAGGCGTCGGACATCGAATTCGTGGTCGCGGGCGGCCAGACGAACACGTTCTTCCAGGTCGGCAACATGAATTACGTGCGGAGCGTATCGATCGACAAGTGGATGTAGCCGGTTCAGGAAGCGTCTGCCAACGAGAACGATTTCAACGCAAGAAAGGGGGCGCGAGCACGCTCGTCTCCTTTTTGCGGCACATACAGATCACGGCGTGTCTTTCCAGCCGGTCTCGACGGTCTTGCCGCAGTTGGAGCAGGCGCCCCCTTCGTAATACCGCTTATGTTTGGCCGCTTCTGCCCCCGCCTCGGTCTGGCCGACAGCGCAGGCATAATTGCTGCCCGGCTTGAACTTGTAGCCCTTCTGTGTGAGGTAGACATAGAAGTGATCGAGAACCGATTGGTCGACCAAGTCCCCGCCGCTCGGCAGATGTCTCACCGGGTGCGTGGTCTGGAAGACGCCGGTGAGGTAGGTGTCGATCCCGGCGCCGCCTGATGTGGAGCAGGCGATGAATGGTCCGCCAGCGGAGGACGATGATGGCGGCTGCGACTGTGCCACGGGGGCTGCCGCCGTCACCGCCGCCGATGCTGCTCCCGCCAGCTTTGCGTCGATAGCCGCGTCTTCGGCGGGCGTGTCGCCCCAGCCGACGCGGATGGGCTCCATGTTACTCGACGCCCACTGTTTCAGAAACATGTCCATGGAGTTCGCACGGCCCGCAGTGTCGTCGAAAACTCTCCGGCAATAGCCATTCCCGGCGTTATTGTTGTCCGTGATTTTATAGTTCTGCTGGACATACGCGTTGAAGTGGTTGTTCAGCCCATTTGGGACGGCTGCAGTCGAGGGGAAAAGAGCGTAGTACATACGGCTCCCCAAGACGGGTTTAGCGGGATCTTTCACGTCCCGGTACCTGCACATCCACCAATGCTGTCCCGCGGCGGCCGTTTCCGCCGGCGCTTGCGCGGCGTGGGCGACGGGCGCCGCAGAGGCCGCCAGCGGTGGCGTCGGCGCGGGAGTGCGCGCCGCAGCGGGCGTCGCGTGGTGGGCGGCAGGCGATGCACTCCGACTGGGCGCTGCGGCTGCCGCAACTATTGCCGTCGGGCCGCGATATGTCCAGCCCGTCTCCACCACGGAATGAGCAGCACGCCTTACGGAGTCTTCGTCACCGCTCTTGTCGCTTTGCGCTGAGGTGAGGCTCTCCGAGATGGAACAAATGACGCTGGACGCGCCACCCGCGTAGGAATATTTTTGTTTGAGAAACTGAGAATAGGCTTCCTGAATCCTGGTCCGGGCGAGTTCGTCCGTCTGGAAAGGGACTGAGAAATAGACAACGTGCTGGTCCCAGCCTGAGGTGCAATAATAAACGGTCCCTTCTGTAAGCTGCGCACGAGCCGCACGAGCCGAATCGGGCGGTTGGGCAGGCGCGTGTCGCGCGACGCATAAGCAGAGAACTCCGAGAGTCATGAGCAGGATCGTTCGGCGCATGGCGTCCTTTTGCCGGATTGATAATCTGCGTCCGGAACTTGGCCAGAGAATGGAAAGCATCATACACCTCTGGTTCCCTTTGGCTCTCGGTCATTTATCTGTTTCTGAAATGGCGTTAAGCCGCAAAGATCGTTCACAGCTCTTTTTTGGCGATTGCTTTCTGCTCCACACCTTGTTATTTTCGGCGATCGTGAGCATGCAATAATTCAAATTGAAGGGAGGGGTCGCGATTGGCTCAGCAAGTAAGGAAGTATTTCGGACGATTCACTGTCATCGCGCTCGCTTCGGCGCTGTTCGCCTCTATCACTCCAGCTCAAACTTGGCTGGACTTCAAGCACCCGGCGCCCACCGCTGCGGATTGGGCTGCCGTTGCCAAATTGCCCGACTTCACCGGCGTCTGGGAATCACCGCTCGGAGCAACTTCGCTGGTTATTCCACCCGGGGCGGCTAAACCGAATTCAGAGAAAACAGCGAGCACGTCTAAGTTCCCCAGTTTCCCGATGCGGCAACCCCTTCCGCTCACACCCGATTGGGCCGCCAAAGTGCAGGCTTTGAGGGCGCACGCTGGAGAGGACACCACCGCCGCGAATTGCCTGCCGCCCGGCATGCCGGAAATCATGGGGCAACCCTATCCGTATGAGTTCCTGCTCACGCCCGGCCAGGTGACGATCGTTGGCGAGGCCTACATGATCGTTCGTCATATCTATACGGATGGGCGCACTCTGCCTGAAGACCCCGATCCTACTTTTTTCGGCACGTCGGTCGGCCATTGGGATGGCAACACGCTGGTGGCCGAATCCGTGGGCTTCTCTCCGCAGACGACAATTGCGCCGGACGTTCCGCACAGTGACAAGATGAAAATTATCGAGCGTTTTAGCCTTACCGATCCGGACACCATGAGTATCGAGACGACGGTGATTGATCCCGTGGCTTTGACGCATCCGTACACGACGACCCGAATCTTGAAGCGTCATGCGAATTGGACGATCGATGAATACATCTGCGAGCAGAACAACCGTAACTCTGTGACCCCCGATGGCAAGGCTGAGGTGGATACCACCCCTCCCCCTCCCCCGGAGCCCAGTTCTAAGTAGGATCGCTAGACTTCTAGTACGCGGAGGCCCTTGATGAAGCAGGTGAAGGCAAACTGGAAACAAGCGGTGTTGTTTGTGGTCCTGCTGGGGACACTGATAGCAACACCGGGCACGGCAATCGCGCATCACGGATTCGCCGATTACGACATGACGCGTCACGAAACCATAGCTGGTAAGGTGAGAGCTTTCCAATGGACGAATCCTCATACGTGGCTTTGGCTCGACGTGACGGACGGCAAAGGAGGCGTCACTCTTTATGCCTTCGAGGGAATGAGCCCGAATTACCTGGGTCGCCGCGGATGGACGAGAACCTCTCTGCAACCAGGCGACAAGATCACCGTGAACTTCTTCCCATTCAAGGATCCCGCGAAGCACGGCGGAACACTCGCCAGCGCAACGAAGGAGAACGGCGAAGTGCTAAACAACTTCGTGCCGCCAGGTGCAAAGTAGCCTTGAGGGGTGACGATGTTGCTGTCTTTCAAATCTTGAGGATAGTTGGGGCCCGAGCAAAGTGCTACATCGGGGGTGGCGGCATCGGCGTATTGGCGACCGAACTATTCAGCCACCGTCCGACAGCAACGACCGCGAACCATATCACGAGCGAAACATAACCCGCAAACTTGGCCGAGAAGGGCGGATTGGAAACATCCCAAGTTTTCACCCGGCGATAGACTGTCTGGTGAAAAACAAGGGCGTTTATGCCGGCCAAGACGATCAGCGCCATTTTGACTTGAAAGATCACGTTGGCATACGCCAGCGTGGCCTCGGACATGAACAAAAGAGTTCCCGTAACTACCTGACAGCCAAAACCCAACCAAGCCCACGGCAGGAATTGACCGGCGATTTTCGAGACGGGTATATCCGTTAAAAAAAGCCCCGCGAGACGCAGGCTCAGGATCGAGGTAGATGCAACCAGGGCCACGCTACCCATGATGTGAAGGGCTTCCACCGAAGGGAACAAATAGTCGTTCGTTCGCATCAGAGTGCCAACGTACGTTTGCGTGAGCCAGTGAAAAAAGGCGTACGCCGGCGTCATCCTAGGCGGCCTCGCACATATCGTAAGCGGGTTCGTCCGGCGGGCAGAAGATCGTTTGGGAGGGCACCACCGAATCGCACCTCATACCCCATCGTCCTGCATTTCGCATCACTAACTGTAAGCGATCCAGCGTCCCGCGCCAACGATGCCGAACCACAGCAAGATCGAGAACGCCCCGGCGAAGCGGGCCGACAACGGAGCGACAGGATCCCGCTCCCACGTGCCCACGCTCCGGTACGCAAGCACGTGAAATACGAGCGCGTTGAGCCCGGCCGCGGCGATCATCAGCATCTTAACGCGAAACACATCGCTGCTATACATCTTCGTCGCCTCGGACGAAAGCAAGAGTATTCCCGTGACCACTTGAACCACGAAGCCGGCCCACATCCATGGCAGAAAGCGGTCCGCGACCATCGAGACCGTGTAATCCTTGAATGCCACGCCCATCAGGCGCAAGTCCAGGACGGAAGCAAAACCAACCAGCACGACAACGCCGAAAAGATGGATCGTTTCGATCACAGGAAACAGCCACGCAGAGTCGTGGACCGACTTCCCCACAAAAGTGCCGTCAAGCCACTGACAGAATAAATACAAGATATGCATTTCTTCAGACCTCGCGACCGATCCCAGATTCTTGGAAGACTCTTGCTTCCAGATTGCATCGCGCCAAAGAAAAGGAGGGGCGCGAACGCCCCTCCCTTTTGTTTGCCTTCGACCGTTGCGATTTCCTCGCCTAGGTAAGGTCCTCGGGAGCAATCGGCAGGTGGCGAATGCGCTTGCCGGTGGCGGCGAAGATCGCGTTGCAGATAGCGGGCGCGACGGGCGGCACGGCCGGCTCGCCCATGCCCGTCGGGAATCTCGTCGCTCTCGACGATGTACACTTCGACGTCTTCGGCATCTCGTTCATGCGCAGCATGTCGTAGGTATCGAAGTTCGCTTGCTGCACGCGGCCCTTGTCGATCGTGATTTCGTCCCTTGAGCGTCTGCGTGAGACCGTAAACCACGCGCGCCCACCGCCTGTTGCTCGACGATGTTCGGATTCACCACCCGGCCGCAATCGAGCGCGAACCGTGACGCGGTGAACCTTTACGCCGTCTTTGCCGATCGAGATCTCGGCAACTTCAGCCACGTACGTATCGAAAACGCCTCGACCACCGCGATGCCGCGGTAGTCGCCCTTCGGCAGCGGCTTGCCCCATCCCGCCTTTTCGGCGGCGAGATTCAGGACACCGAGGTGGCGCGGCTTCTTCGAGAGCAGAGCCTTGCGGTATTCGTAGGGATCTTTTTTTGCCGCCGCAGCGAGTTCGTCGATGAAGCTTTCTTCGAAGAACCCGTTCTGCGAAGCGCCCACCGACCGCCAGAATCCTGTGGGAATGTCCGGGAGTGACCATTTGGTAATCGACGAGAATATTGGGAATGTCGTACGGCATGTCGGAAATTCCTTCGACGCTGCTCTCGTCCATGCCGTTCTTCACCGAACCGGGGAAAAACCAACTGATGATCGAGTCGCAAGCGACGCGAGCGGTGAAGGCCATAGGGTTGCCGTCGGCGCCGAGCGCCGCGGCAATTTTCACGTAAGACGCGGGACGATAATAATCGTGCTGCATATCGTCTTCGCGCGACCACGTCACTTGGACCGGCGCCTTCATCGCTTTGAAATTTCGCAAGCGTCGGTGACGAAGTCCGACCAGCCGCGCCGGCCGAATCCGCCGCCGAGGTACGTGGTATGCACGAAAGATTGCTCCGGCTTCACTCCGGCGATTTGCGCGGCGATTTCCTGCGAGGGCGTTTGGAATTGCGTGGGCGCCCAGACATCGACGCGGTCGGCCTGGACATCCGCCGTGCAGTTCATCGGCTCCATCGTGGCGTGGGCCTGATAGGCGCCTGATAGACGGCTTCGATCTTCTGGGTCGCTCCACGAGCGCGGATTCGGCGTCGCCCACTTTGCGCGACACCACGCCGGGCGCTCTGGCACGCGGCGGCGAAGCTCTGGAAGATCGTCTCGTTGGAGACGTTCGCGTTCGGACCCTCGTCCCACTGCACGTCGAGCGCGTTGCGGCCTTGCATTGCGTTCCAGGTGTTGTCGGCGACGACGGCGATGCCGTCCGAGATCTGGAACACGTCCTTGACGCCCGGCATGGCTTTCGCTTTCGTGGCGTCGAAGCTGGCTACTTTGCCGCCGAACACGGGGCAGCGCAGCACGACAGCGTGGAGCATGTCCGGCTGGCGGACGTCGATGCCGAATCCCGCTTTGCCGTTCGTCTTGATCGGCGTGTCGAGGCGCTTGAACGGCTTGCCGATCACCTTGAATTGGCTTGGGTCTTTTAGCGTCACGTTTTGCGGCGGCGTAACTTTCGCTGCCGCTTCCGCGAGGCTGCCATACGTGGCTCGCCGCTTGCTAGCCGCGTGAATCACTGCGCCACCTTCCGCGTGGCATTCCGACGGATCGACGCCCCACTTCTGCGCGGCCGCCGCGATCAGCATCATGCGAGCCGTCGCGCCCGCTTGGCGCATCGGCATCCATGCTGAATTGACGCTTTGGCTGCCGCCCGTTCCCTGCATGTGGAACGCGGGGTCGAAATACACAACCGCGGCGGGCGCAAATTCGATTCGAATCTTCCTCCAGTCGCATTCAAGCTCTTCCGCCGCCAGCATCGAAAGCGAGGTGACGACTCCCTGGCCCATCTCGGACTTGCCGATGAGAATCGTGATGTTGTCGTCCGGGGCCACCTGAATAAATGCGTTCAGCACGTCAGGCGCGGCCGCGCTGCCATCGAGGCGTGACGCCGCGAGCACTTCCCTGCGTCCGGGCAGATAGAAACCGATCACCAGCCCTGCCGCTCCCGCGAGGCCGGTCTTCAGGAAATCCGCGCCGGTCCAGTCCGTTGGTGTTGCGCGCTCATTCGGCACCTCCGGTCGAAACCGCCGCGGCGCTGGCAACGAGTTCAGAAGCTTCGTCAGCGCTCGCCAGTCTTGGCGCCGCCCGCTTGCAGCTTCGCGGCGCGGTGAATCGCCTCGCGAATCCTGTCGTATGTGCCGCAGCGGCAGATGTTGCCCGCCATGGCGTCGTCAATTTCGTCGTCGGTGGGTGCGGCGTCTTGGCAAGAAGCGCAGAGGCCGTCATGATCTGGCCCGACTGGCAGTAGCCGCACTGGGGCACGTCGATTTCAATCCAGGCGCGCTGGACAGGGTGGCTATCGGTGGCGGAAAGTCCCTCGATGGTCGTGACCTTTTTGCCGGCAACGCTCGAAATCGGCGTGATGCAGGAACGCGTCGCCTCGCCGTCGATGTGGACCGTACAGGCGCCGCACAACGCCATGCCGCAGCCAAATTTTGTGCCGGTCATGTTGAGCGTGTCGCGAACCACCCAAAGCAGCGGCATATTCGGATCCACGTCCACTGTTTTGGGCTTGCCATTCAGAATGAAATGAGTCGGCATTCAAAATCCTCCGTCGAATCTTCCAACTCCAACAATTACCGAGCCTTGCGCTCGCAAAAATCCACTTTCGTTGAAGCTACGCCATCGTCTACACAGTGTCAAGTTTGGATCGGTTGCGAATATAGACAACTCGATCCGTCATTGCGCAATAAAATACGACTCCTTTTCGCTGTTTGAAGATTCTCCGGGCGGATGTTACATTCGGAGAACGCCGCCGAGGTAGCTCAGTTGGTAGAGCAGCCGATTCGTAATCGGCAGGTCCCCGGTTCAAGTCCGGGCCTCGGCTCCATCCATCCCAGGATCACCTACAGCCTCCGAACTCCGCCTGTCCTATGCGTCAATCGCGAAGACAAATGAGGCGCCCCGGAATTGTGTTCTGTTTAGGACAGACGTCTGGAGTGTCTGGCTGCTACTTTCCAGGCTAACGATCTGGCCTCTCCGCTTCGTTGCCACAGCGACTCTCGATCACAGAATGGAGATTCCGGGCGAGGAGCCTTTCGCATGGGGAGCTTTTGGATCGGTGCTATTTTGATTGCCGCAACGAGCCTTGGGGAGTCTTTGTTCGCAGCACGTGCGCAAGCCATCGCCCGTGCGGGATTTCCCTCGAGCAATACCGTTTCGCCCTTCCCGATGACCGTTGTTGAGCCATATTCATGAGCCACGACGCAAGCCACGACGCAAAGGATTCTCGCCTCTGGATCGGCCAGGACGCGCCGCAAGACGCCGCACCGATGCGATCCGCGCTTGCTTCACTTTGGTACCCGATCAACGGCTTCCTCGAATGGTTTGGGGAGCTCGGCATTTTCGTCTGGAAGGTGATGCGGGCGACGGTAAGACGCCCGTTTGAAGGCCGCGAACTGCTTCGACAGCTCGACGAAGTAGGTTCCAAATCGTTGCCCATGGTGGCGCTGGCGGGCGCGGCCATCGGTGCGGTCCTCGCCCTGGAAAGCCGGCAAAGCCTGGTTCGATTCGGCGCCAAGGCCATGCTTCCGGCCGCCATCGTGTTCTCGATCATTCACGAAACGGGCCCCGTCGTGACCGGCCTGGTCGTTAGCGGCCGCGTAGGGGCGGGTATCGGCGCGGAATTGGGATCGATGAAAGTAACGGAACAGATCGACGCCATCGAGGCCTCCGGCGTGAATCCTTATAAGCTGCTGGCCTTCACGCGCATCGTGGCTTGCGCCCTGATGCTCCCGTTGCTGACCCTGGCCGCCGATTTTGCCGGCGTGGTGACCGGTTGGATTGCGAACACCCTGGTCGAGCCGATTTCCTTCCACAAATTCATCCATGCGGGATTTGCCGGCGCCAGCTTCAGCGACTTTCTGGCGCCTACTTTCAGAACCGTGGTGTTTGGCCTGATCATCGGCACGATCGCGTGCTTCCAGGGGATGCGCAGCAAGGGCGGCACCGAGGGAGTGGGCCGGGCGGCGACGAGTTCGGTCGTCTTGTCTTCCCTCTTCGTCATGCTGGCCGACGTAATCTTGACGAAATTGATCCTGGAGTTCTTTCCATGACGCACTCGGAACAAACGGTTGCGCTGCAAGCGGCGGTGAGTGGCGAAAACCGCGCGATTGAAAATACCGCGTCGAACGGCGCCGGCCCCGCCATGGTTCTGCGAGGCGTCCACAAGTGTTTCGAGGCCCAAGTGGTCTTGAACGGAATCGATCTGACGGTCGGCGCCGGCGAAACTCTGGCGGTGCTCGGCCGCAGCGGAACCGGGAAGAGTGTGCTACTGAAGCTGATCGTCGGACTGCAGAAGCCGGACTCCGGATCGATTTGCATTCACGGGCACGAGATGACGAAGTCCAACCTCGAAGAGGTGAATGATATCCGGAAGACGATGGGCTTTCTGTTTCAGCATGCGGCGCTCTACGACTCGCTGACGGTCGAGGAAAATGTCGCGTTTCCCCTGCGGCGTCATACGAAGATGACGGCGTCGGATCGCGGGGAACGCGTGAAGGCATTGCTCGCCGGCGTGGGCATGGAGGCCGATCTCAAGAAAATGCCCGGCGATCTTTCGGGCGGCATGCAAAAGCGCGTGGGACTGGCGCGCGCGCTGGCCCTCGAGCCCGGCATCCTGCTGCTCGATGAACCCACTGCGGGGCTCGATCCGATCACGTCCCGCGAGATCGACGAGTTGATTCTCAAATTGCAGGAAGAACGCGAGGTTGCGTCGATCGTGGTCACCCACGACTTGCACAGTGCCAAGACGATTGCCGACCGCATCGTCCTCTTGCACGAAGGGAATGCGGTGATCGAAGGCACCTTCGAGGAGCTCGAGCGAAGCGACGACGAGTTTGTCGCGGAATTCTTCAAGCGGGATTCATAGGGAGCGCACATGTCAAGAGCAGCCAGGCTGGGAGCTTTCATCATCGCCACGCTGGCGATTCTCGCGGCAGGAATCTTCATCATCGGAAGCAAGCAATACCTCTTTTCCTCCACCTATCGGCTGAAAACGCAGTTCAGCACCGTGGTTGGACTGGATGAGGGCGCCGAGGTGCGAGTAGGCGGAGTCCAAAGCGGCACCGTGCGACGTATCGAGCTGCCGAATAAGCCGACGGACAAAATCACCGTGCTGATGGATCTGGATCGCTCGACCCATGACATCGTCAAGCAGGACTCCGTGGCTGCCATTCAGACCGAGGGCCTTCTCGGCAATGAATTTGTCGCGATCTCTTTCGGATCGGCCCAAGGGGCGAATGTGCGGGACAACGACACGATCGCCAGCCAGCCTCCGCTCGTCATCGCGGACCTGATGAAGAAAACGGACGCCATTCTGGACAGCAGCAAGGAGGCGATTAACAACACAACTGCGGCAACCGCGAATCTGAAATCCATTACCGCAAAGATCGACGACGGCCAGGGAACGATTGGATCCCTGATCAACGACAAAAAAATGTATACCGAACTGGATCAGACCACCGTTGCAATGCGCGGCACGATGGTCCACGCGCAAGCGGGGATCGCGGACTTCCAGGAAAACATGGAAGCACTCAAGCAAAATTTCCTGCTCCGTGGGTATTTCAAGAAACGCGGCTACGAGGATTCTACCGACCTGGCGAAAGACGAAATCACGAGCCTGCCTGTGGCTTCGCCTCTGAAGACGTTCACCTACGAGCCCAAAGGCCTCTTCGACAAGATAGACACTGCCGAGCTGAAGAACCAGGAATCCCTGGGCGCCGCGGGCAAATTTCTTGCCGCCAATGACTTCGGTGTGGCCGTCGTGGTCATTTATACGGGCGTGACGGGAGACACGCAGAAAGATCTGGTGCTGACCCAGGCTCGCGCCGCAGTGATACGCGCATACCTCGTTGACAACTTCGGTTTCGACGATAGCCAGCTTAAAACCCTGGGAATGGGGAAGAAGATTGGCGCGGACACTGACTCCGCCTGGGGAGATGTCGAGATCATTGTGTATCCAGTTGGCACCGCTGTTCCCACCGCGCCCGCCGTTCCCTCCGTCCAGCCAGTAGCCGCTGACACTACTTCTCACCAATAGCTCGATTCGAGAGACGAGGGCGAAATTAGCAGGCGGCAGCGGTGCGGCTAGACGGGCCTGCGCCGGATTCGTCATTGTCGAACACCGCGACTTCCTTGGGCGTGATGAATACGACTTCGTCCTTCGCGAGATGAAGCGCGCGAAACTGCGCCTGCGACAACTCGACCCGCACCGTAGCGCCCCAATCCGTCACGGCCTCGACCTTGACTAGAGGACCTGCTGCGTTGATGTGCTTGGTGACCGCGCGGAAATGGTTTGCGCCGTTGGGCTGGCGCGCGATTTCAAGCAGGTGCGGCCGGACGAAAATGGGTCTGCCGGTGGCATCGTCGTGAAAATGCGTCTTCCCCTCGTCGACGCGGCCGTGAAACAGATTTACGTTGCCGAGAAAATTGTAGACAAACGAGCTGGCCGGACGATTGTAGACTTCATCGGGGCTCCCCACTTGCTCGATGCGCCCCTCGTTCATCACGGCGACCAGATCCGCGAGTTCGAGCGCCTCTTCCTGATCGTGTGTCACGAAGACGCTTGTGATATGAACCTCTTCGTGCAGGTGGCGCAGCCAGTGGCGCAATTCCTGCCGCACTTTCGCGTCGAGCGCGCCAAATGGCTCATCGAGCAGCAGGACGCTCGGCTCGACCGCCAGAGCCCGCGCCAGGGCTACCCGCTGTCGCTGGCCGCCCGAGAGCTGCGAAGGATAGCGCCCAGCTTGATTCTGGAGTTGGATCAGGCGCAGCAGCTCGTGGACCTTGTCGCGAATCTGTTGTTTTGATGGCCGGAAACGCCGCGGGCGCACACGCAAGCCGAACGCGATGTTCTCGAATACGGTCATGTGGCGGAAAAGCGCGTAGTGTTGGAACACGAAGCCAACGTGGCGCTCGCGGGCAGTCTGGTCGGTGATGTCTTTGCCGCCGAACTCGACTGCCCCCGAGTCCGCGAATTCTAATCCGGCGATGATCCGCAGCAGCGTGGTCTTTCCCGAGCCGGAGGGCCCGAGCAGGGCCACCAGCTGACCGGCCGGAATCTCGAGGTCGACGTTCTGCAACGCCTTGAAATGCCCGAAATCTTTCGTGATGCCGCGGACGCGGATGCTCACGCGCTCATCTCCCCCTCGCTCGCCGCTCGATTCGCCAATTGCTGAGATTTCCATTCGACTGCGCTCTTGACCACCAGGGTCATCAACGCAAGCAGTGCCAGCAGCGAAGCGACCGCAAATGCCGGAACGAATTGATAATCGTTGTAGAGAACTTCGATGTGCAGCGGCATCGTGTCGGTGAGTCCGCGAATGTGCCCCGAAACAACCGATACGGCGCCGAACTCTCCCATGGCGCGCGCGTTACACAGGATCACTCCATAGATGAGCGCCCATTTCACGTTCGGCAGGGTCACGCGGAAGAAAGTCTGCCAGCCGCTCGCGCCGAGCGTGAGCGCCGCTTCTTCCTCGTCGTTTCCCTGCGCCTGGACCATCGGCAGCAGCTCGCGCGCCACAAACGGGAATGTGACGAAGATCGTGGCGAGGACGATTCCCGGAACCGCGAAAATGATCCGAATGTTATGGGCGATCAGCCACGGCCCGAGTAAACCCTGCAGGCCAAAGAGCAGCACGTAGATCAATCCCGAAACCACCGGCGACACCGAAAACGGCAAATCGATCAGGGTGATCAAGAGGCTTTTTCCGACGAAATCGAATTTGCCGATGGCCCAGGCCGCCGCAACCCCGAATACCATGTTCAGAGGCACGGCGATTCCCGCCGCGAGGAGAGTCAAGCGAATTGCGGAGAGCGTGTCAGGGTCGCGAAAAGTTTGCAGATAGATGCGGACGCCGTCCCCGAGCGCCGTGTAAAAGACTACTGCGAGGGGGAGAAAGAGAAAAAGCGCCAGGAATAGCAGCGCAATCCCAATCAAGAGCCAGCGCACGAACGCCGGTTCGGACGTCGCTTTGCTCGCAGCGCCAATTCCAGGCGCTATGCCGATCCGAGGCAGAGTCGATGAAGACATGGCAATTATCGAGGCGATCGAAGCCGCCTATCGGCCCTCCCCGTGCCCGTAGACCGGCCTCAGCCCGACGCCCAGTTCCGGCTCGCGCAAGATTTCTTTTTCTCGCCGGCTGCCGGCCCAGCGCTGGAGCATGTTGATCGGCAGGATCAGCACCAGCGACACCGCCAGCATCGCCATCGCAATCGCCGTCGCTCCGGCGTAGTCGTATTCCTGCAATTTCGTGACGATCAGCAGCGGCGTGATCTCCGTGCGCATCGGCATATTCCCGGCGATGAAAATCACCGAGCCGTATTCTCCGACGGCCCGCGCGAAAGCCATCGTGAAGCCGGTGATCGCCGCGGGCAGAATCGTAGGCAGCAGCACGCGCGTGAATGTCTGCAGCCGCCCCGCTCCGAGGCTCGCCGCCGCCTCTTCCAATTCTTTGTCGAGATCCTCCAGCACCGGTTGCACGGTGCGCACGACGAACGGCAATCCGATAAACGTCAGCGCAATCACGACGCCGAGCCTCGTGTACGCCACGTGGATCCCCATTGCCGCAAGCGGCTTGCCGAGCCAGCCGTTCGGCGCGTAAATCGCCGTGAGCGAGATGCCCGCGACCGCGGTCGGCAAAGCAAACGGAAGATCGACCAGCGAGTCGAGCAGTCGCCTGCCCGGAAAGCGGTAGCGCACCAGCACCCACGCCACCAGTACGCCGAACACCAAATTGATCGCGGCGCCGATCAGCGAGCCTCCGAAACTCAGCCGGTAAGACGCCATCGCCCGCGGCGACGCCACCACATGCCAGAATTGGTGCCAGGTTAGCGAGGACGCCTTGAGCGCGGCGGCCGAAAGCGGAATCAGCACGATCAGACACAAATAGAACAGCGTCACGCCCAGCGACAGGCCGAACCCCGGCACGATCGTTCGTTTTTTGAGACGAATGCTCATCACACTCCGCGCCGGTGCTACTGACTCGGCTGGTAGATTTGGTCGAATACGCCGCCATCGGCGAAAAATGTCTTCTGCGCGTTCTGCCATCCGCCGAAAACCTGATCGACCGTGATCAGCTTCAGCTTTGGAAACTGCGCGGCGTATTTCTTTGCCACCGACTCCAGGCGCGGCCGGTAGTAATGCTTCGCGGCGATCTCCTGCCCTTCCGGCGAGTAAAGGTATTGGAGATAGGCTTCGGCAACAGTCCGAGTGCCCTTTCGATCCACGTTCTTGTCCACCACCGCCACCGGAGGCTCGGCCAGAATGCTTTGCGACGGCACGACGATCTCGAATTTGCCCGGACCCAGCTGGTTGATCGCGAGAAACGCCTCGTTCTCCCACGCCAGCAAGACGTCGCCGATGCCTCGCTCGCACAAAAGTGTTGGTCGAACCCCGCGCGCCCGGAGTCCAGCACGGGAACGTTCCTGTAAAGCCGCGTCACGAAGTCCTTGGCCTTCGCATCGTTTCCGCCCGGCTGCTTGAGCGCGTAAGCCCAAGCCGCCAGGAAATTCCAGCGCGCCCCGCCGGACGTCTTCGGATTGGGCGTGATGACCGAAACTCCCGGCTTCACGAGATCGTCCCAATCCTTGATGTGTTTCGGATTGCCGCTGCGCACCAGAAACACGATGGTCGAAGTGTAGGGCGTGCTGTTATCCGGCAACCGCGACTGCCAATTCTCCGGCAGCAGTTTCGCCTTCTGGGAGATCGCGTCGATGTCGTAAGCCAACGCCAGTGTCACGACATCGGCAGGCAATCCGTCGATCACCGCGCGGGCCTGGCTTCCCGATCCGCCGTGCGATTGCTCGATGGTTACGGTCTGCCCGGTTTTTGCCTTCCAGTATTTCGCGAAAGCCACGTTGTAGTCCTGATACAGCTCCCGCGTTGGATCGTACGAAACGTTGAGGATGGTTACGTTCTGGGCGTGCGCACGCACGCCCAGAGTCAAAATCAAGCCGGCCGCCACAACGAGGAGACCGAGTTTCGCGAATTGCCCCAATCGTGATGATCGCAGTCTCATGGTCTCTCCTAGAAGGTGTAGATCAGGTCAAACTGCAACCGTTCAAGCCAGGGTTGCGGCGGTGTGGTGCCGCCGAAGTTCAGCGGCCGGCCGATCAGCGCTGTGAAGTCGGTCTGCACATTACGATGGATCTGGTAGATGACCATCGCCCGGTGCTCGCTCACATTGCTGCCCTGCCGGATATCGCTGTAATCGAAGTTTGAGAGAACCGCCTCACGCTCGATCATGATGCGCGTGTAGTCGAACTGCCAATCGCCGCGTTTCTGAGCCCGGCCGACCTGGATTTCTCCCCAGTAACCGCGGCGCTGGTTCGCGTTGCAAGAGAAGTTGGCCGACTGCGAGTAGTGGACCGACGCAGTGTTCGCCGGCGCCGCTTCGAGGAACGGCACGTTGGCGCACGCCTCCGTGTTCTGCACGTAGTCGCCGATGATGGCGATCGGCCACTTTTCCGAGGGAGTCGTGATGTCGAATCGCGCGATGGAATCGAACAAGCCGAATTTCGACGCGAACTGCGCGTTCGAGATGCTCGTGACGCCGGTCGGGTACGAGGCGCCGCCGACCGTGACTTCGTTCGTGGCAGTGGTGGTGAGAATGGAGTTCTGCACCGTATTGCCGGTGCCGAGCGGCAACAAGCCGGTGAACGGCGTCTGCGGATTCTTCGAACTGGCCCGGGCGAGCGCCAGAGCGATGGCGTCCGCGTCGTGGTAGTCGTAGTATCCGGTGAAGGCGCCGAACTTCAGCCACTTGGCGAGCTGAAACGTCGCCTGCAGCTGACCGCCGTAGACGATGCTCGTCGCCGCGCTCTGGTCGGTGGGCGATGCCGTCTTCGCCACTTGCGCGAAGGGCAGCTCGAATCCGACGAAGGCGATTTTCTTGAGGACCGGAGTATCTGTATTGAAGACGAGCGTTTCGGCGGCGCCATCCGGGTTCAGGTCCTTATCCCAGGTGAGTTCGGTGTTGTACCAGGGATACGCGAACTTTCCGCCGATTAGCGTCAGTTCCTTGAACTCGTGCGGGTTGTACTGCACGTAGGCCTTGTCGATAGCGATCGTCTTGCGCGTGTAAAAGTTGGCGAGCGTCTGGTTGGTTGTGGTCGGGTCGTTGATGTCGCCCGACGCCAACGAGAATCCGCCGCTGAAATCGTCATTGAGCTTGGCGTTTATGTTGAAGCGCACACGGAAGCGCTCGCGGTTCTGGTCTAGCGACCCGTTCGACGGTCCGCCGAAAAACGGCTCGTCGCGCAAGCGGATGTCGCCGCTGAACGAGAACGGCCCGAAGTTCTTCAGCCGGTCTTCCAGGTTGCCAACGCGCGTCGACCAATCCTGTGGCACTGTGGTCTCGGTATTCTGCTGTCCCGTGTCACCGGGAGTGGCGACCAGGGATGCCGCTACCGGAGCGGCCGTGACGGTCGAAGGATCGGCGGCGGGCGCCTCCGGCGTGACGCCCAGCGCCGTTTCCAGATTCGCAATTCGCGTGAGTTCGTCATGCAATGCCGCGCGCTCGGCATCCAGTTCCTTGCTGTGCTCGTCAAACTGCTTCGTCTGGGCCGCGACCGTCTCTTCGAGTTGCTTCAATTCGAGAATAACCGGCGAGTTCGGATCGGCCGCGGCGTTTCCCTTCGCCGTTTCGGCTTTGGCGGCCGCAGGGGCCGAATTAGCTGCGCTGCCAGAGGTAGAGCTGTCTCCATCCCGGGCAGCGACGACCGTCGCTGCGCCTGCAAAACCCACGCTCAGCGCCAGTCCAACTGCAATTCCCTTCCATTTCCCGCTTAAATGTGTCGGCATTCCAATCTCTCCTGAAATCACTGCCTGCACGCCTTTCAAGGCGCGGCTCGGGTCAAAAAGTGAAGGTTCGATGGATATCTGCGCACAAATTGACTGCGACGGAGGACTTAGTTGCGGCTACTACAACACAAGTCGGAAAGCGAGGTATGGTCGAGGATTTTCGCGGTGGCGTTGCGAACGTCCAGCAAAATGCGGAATAGGGGACGATGCTTCGGATCGCCGTTCACGCGCCGGCGCAGCGATTCAGCGTCCTCGAATGGAGCCAGCGGGCCGTCGATCTTGCGGATCACTTCGCCCAGCGATATTTTCTTCGGCGATCGTTTCAGCTGGTAACCGCCATGGGCGCCGCGGAGGCTGTCGACGATTCGCGCCCGCTTCAAGTCCAGGAGAATCGCCTCGAGGAATTTCTCGGGCAGGTCTTCCTCGGCCGCGATGTCCTTGATCTTGACGACACCGGTGGGATGCTGCGCCAGCACGGTCAGCGCCTGGAGTGCGTACAGTCCTCTTTGCGAAATTCTCATGAGAATGATTCCCTACTAACTCTCTTAAGTCTACCCGTATCATAGACATTGTCAAGCGGAGATTTAGAAATCTCCGCGTGGTAGAATTCGCTTTCCCATGGCTGCTCCGATAGAAACGAAATCTGGTTCCGACCGCCAATTGCTTCGTCACACGCTCGCGACCCTCGCCTATCGCGGCGGCAAAGCTCTCCGCGACGCCCCCGAGGGATTCGCCGAATTCCGCGCCGGGGATAAGACTCGCACGCCCGGCGAGATTCTCGCCCACATCGGCGACCTGCTCGATTGGGCGCTTTCACTCGCGAGGGGTGCCCAGGAGTGGCAAAACTCCCCTGCCCTGCCGTGGAAGGACGGTGTGGATCGCTTCTTCATGGCTCTGCGCGCCCTCGACGAATTTCTAGCTTCGGATGCGCCTCTTGGCACTTCCGCCGGAGAGCTCTTTCAGGGTCCCGTCGCGGATGCCTTCACACACGTGGGGCAGATCTCCATGCTTCGCCGCCTGGCCGGCAAACCCGTGCGAGGCGAGAATTATCTTCGGGCCGGTATCACTACAGGCCGCGTGGGGCCGGATCAAGGCGCGCCTAAGCGGGAATTCGACTGACCGAGGGATGCCGGGGTGGGTGGCTACATGAAAGGTGCAGGCTTCATCGGGTGAAGGGCCGATGAAGCGCAGTGCGGATAAAATAGCCGGGCGACACCGGCTGAGGGACCCGAATCGCCCGGCCTCTTCTCACCCATCTCCGCAGGGTCTGGGTAAGAAACTTGTTATGCGGCGTGTTCGCCGTTGCGCATGAACTCGTAACGTTCGATTGCCGCCGCCACTCCCACTTCGCCGGAATGCTCCGGGCTGCTGCGTAGGACCCGACCCAAGCAGCGAACACGAACCGGACCCGCCTGGGTCAGTTCGTGCGGAAGGGTCATTACGATCTCGACGGGCGAGCCGCTTTTCAATCCCTTGGGTAGGTGGAAATACACGCCACGCGAGCTCACTTCGCGCGACTCCGTTGCGGCCTCGCCGACAACCGATTCGTCCGTCCAGCGGACGGTTAGCGGCAGACGCATCAGGAACCGCCGGGATATGCGTCTTTCTTTTGAAGCCACAGGTTTAGGTCCTCTCGATTGCCCATGTAGAGTAAGCCCGCGCACAATTTGCGCCAATAGAGCAATGGAGCCAATTCTGCCAAGCCGAATTGGTACCGAAGTACTACGGCCACTCGGGCTAGAGAGCCTGGGACCTGATAATCCAGGAATTTAGGATACGGAAGTGTTACAGAAACACGTGGGGCTACGCCTGGTCGATGAGGCGGTGGTGAATCGCGTAGAGCGCGAGTTCGAGGCGGTCGGAAACTCCGAGTTTATCGAAGATGTTGTGGAGGTGGTTCTTAACGGTCTGCTCGCTGATGAACAGCTTTTCGCCGATTTCGCGGTTGCGAAAGCCCTGCGCCACCAGCTGTACGATTTCCTTCTCGCGTTCGCTCAGCAGCGGCTTTTCGCGCCGCGAGCCCGATTCCGCCGACTTCTTGAACGCGTCGATCACCTCGGCGGTCATCCGGTTGTCGAGCCAGATTTCGCCGTCGAAGACTTTGCGGATCGCCTTCACCAGCAGATCGCTGGCGGACTGCTTCAGCACCACGCCGCGCGCGCCCAGGCGCATGGCGCGAACCACGTCCCGGTCATCCTCGGCTGCCGTCAGCACGATCACGCGGGTGGGCGTGGAATCGAAGTTCACTTCCTCGAGGACGCCCGAGGCCGTCCTTTTCGGGCATGCGAAGATCAAGCAAAAGGATATCGGGCTTCAGCTTGGCGATCATTTTCGTGCATTCGACGCCATTCGAGGCTTCGCCGACGATCTGAATCTCCTCGGCGCCTTCGAGGAGCTTGCGAAGGCCGTCCCGAAAGATCGCATGGTCGTCCGCAACCAGGATCCGAATCGCCTGTTTTGCTTTGCTCATGTTAATTGAATGGAATCTCGACGGTTAGACGCGCCCCGTGCCCCGGATTCGACTCGACTGTCAGCGTGCCCCCCACGCTTCTTGTCCGTTCCTTGATCGAAATCGGGCCAAGGCGCAACCGGTCCAGTTCCTCGCTCGTATATCGCCCAGAGAAGCTAAAACCCCGCCCGTTGTCATCCACGACGAGGGACACTTTCGCCTCGTCTTGTACTAGTTTTACCACGACGTGGCTGGCCTCAGCATGCTTTTTTATGTTATGTAGTGACTCTCTGTATATCTGGAAAATCTCCCTGCAAATGCGGTCGGGAACGCGCAAATCGCGCGCTTCGACGAAGAGATCGACCGCCAGGCCGTGCTCCAGGCGGAAACGCTCGGCGAAACCTTGCATCAATTCCCGCATGTCCGCGCTCTCCACGCGCACGGGCCGGAGGTCCGTCACGAACCGGCGCAATTCGTCGCTTTCCTGTTGGACCGTCTTCTGCAGGCTGGCCTAGATCCGCGCACGTCTGCTCCAGCGGCCTTTCCGGCAGCCGCTGCCGCAGGACATTGAGCTGAATCTTGAGGCTCAGCAGCGTTTGCAGGATGCCGTCGTGCAGGTCGCGCGAGATGCGGCTGCGCTCCGATTCCACGGCGTGCGTTCGCAGGCTGCGCAGCAGAAAAATATTCTCGAGCGGCGGCGCGATCTGCCGCACGATGTGCTCGAGCCAGCGCAGATCTCCCGCCGAAAAGCGCCCGCGCGACGGTCGCGGATCTCCAAGAAGAACGCGTCCTGTCGGACGCCCGCCCGACTCGATTGTCACGGCAATCAGTTTCGCGCCGACTTCTTCCTTCGTGGACTCCGGCGGCGCAGGCACTATACGGACTCTTTGCCCCGTTCGCCGGTCCCAGCCGAACCCTTCGCCTTTCCCGCCGTTGAAATCCCAGCCCATCGAGATTTCGAGCGTGTCCAAAAGGTACGTTTCAGATCGGTTCAGCCCGAGCGTCTCGGGCGGCGACTGCTGCGTCTCGGTTAGTTTCACCTTCCAGACGAAAATGCGCTCGAGGTCGTCGTCGCGAATCGCGAGGCTCGCCTGGTCGCACTGAAATGCGTCGGCGAGTTCTCCCAGCGCCTTCCGAATCGACTCCGTCAGGCCGCGCTCGAATCGCAGCGTGCTGACGATCTTTTCGAGGAACTGCTGTCGCGCCAGATGCTCGCGCTCTCGCGCCCCGAGAAATCCCATGCCCAGGCCCGAAACCAGCGTTCCCAGCCCGATGGCGATCCAATGCCACCAACCCTGCCAATCGAAACGACTCTTCGGCTGCCACGCGGACGATGATGCCCACCGTGGCCACGCGCAACCAACGCCAGCATGGCTCGCTCGTTTCCCCGCGTCGCCAGAGCGAAGACCGCGAAGAGGAAGAGAAACCAGAACGCTGAGACCGAAGGCGTAAGGTAAACGAACACCGCGAGCACCACGAAGTCGAACGCCAGCGGAATCCGGAATCGGAACTTCGCTGCGGAATCGCTCCGCCAACGCGGCGCCCACCGCGATCGCCAGATAAACTGCCAAGAACACGACGGAAACGCGCTCGCACGGGCGTCCGCGACGTTTCGAGCAACGCCACCAGCGAAAGCGCAGCGATCACGGCTCGCGCCAACGTGACTTGGCGTTCCAAATATAGGCGCTCGGTATTGTCGAGAAGCATTGTGCGGGTGACTTTCCTTCAAAGTCTAGCAAGTACCAGCGGCCGCCGCAGCTGTGCACGCGACGGCGTGTCGTCTTTTGGTAATCCTTGTGCTAGTTGGCGCTACCGACGTCACTTTCTCTCGCAACTGCCTGTGCAAAACCGCCCCGCCGTGGCATTGACATAGGGTGCATAATCGTTTGGGAAGCGGCTCGAACTGAGGGACCCCAAGCTTGTCGCAAAGGTATACGCGAAAGGAAGCGGGACGCATCCTCGGGCGTGGATGCGAGCCGCCTGCGCTATTGGGAACGCCTTCGGCTGGTTCGTCCCGAGGCCCGCTGGGGAGAGCGGTTCTACAGCTTTGGCGATCTCGTCGCCCTGCGCACGGTGAAGCGGCTCACCGAGAATCGCATTCCCGCACAGCGCGTTCGTCGCGCCGTCGCGCTAGTCGAGCAGCAGTTCGGCGAAGCGCCGCTGCCGCTTCAGGCGCTGCAGTTTCTCGAGCAAGGCCGCGACGTCCTCGTGATTCCTCCGGGCGCCGTCGCGCCCGTTCAGCCCGATCAAGCAGCAGTGGGCTTTTTCCTTTCGAGTACGCCGCTGCAGCCGCGCGAAACTGCACGCGATGGCGAGCCCCACGCCGGAAGACCTATTCCAATCGGCGCTCGATTGCGAGGCTTCGCCGGACACGTTGCCCGACGCCGTCGACAACTACCGCCGCGTGCTCGATCTCGCGCCGCACTGGGTCGACGCGCACATCAATCTGGGCGTGGCGCTCTATCAGATGGGCGACATGGCCGCCGCGCGCACCGAATTTCTCGCGGCCGTGCAGCTCGATCCGCTGAACGGCATCGCGCGCTACAACCTCGGCTGCGTCCTCGAAGAGCAGGGCGAAATCGACGAGGCCATCGACCATCTGCGCCGCGCAGCGCGCGCGATGCCGGCGCACGCCGACGTCCATTTCAATCTCGCGCTCGCCCACGAAAAGCGCGGCGAACACCGCCTCGCCCGCGAGCAGTGGACGCTCTATCTCCGCTACGCGCCCAACGGCCCGTGGGCCGAACAAGCGCGCGCGCACCTGAAGAAATGTTCTCCGCGCCGCAAGCGTTCCGCGCCGATTCCCTTCCCGCGCAAAGCTTAGGCCCCGCCCAGGGCGAAGCGCTAGGAGACCGGCGCCGTCCTCCAAGCGGCGTTGAAGTCCCTGCATTCGTGTCGTACACTGACTTACGTCCACTCTGTGGTGAGCGTAGCTCAGCCGGTAGAGCATCGGTCTGTGGAACCGAGGGTCGTGGGTTCAAATCCCATCGCTCACCCCAAACCTAGCTGGAACCACAACGGTTACAGCAAATCTGAGTCGAATGTCGGAGCTGAAGCCGCGCCCTCTAAGACCCGCCACCCCACAGAAACCGACAGTGGGGCGCCCGCAATTTCAAAGACGAGAATGTTGGGTCAGTTCAGGCCGGACTGCGTGGCTTTGACCAGGGTGGCCCCGGTCTTGGTGGCGTAGTAAATGCTCGCGGCTTGGGTGAGGCTGCTGTCGTTGTCGACGATAATGCCGGTGGCGCCGCCAGCGGCAGGCAAGGCGGTGGCGGCTGCAGTGACGAGGGGAAAACCGCCTGTGATGTCGAGGCTCATGACGCACCCGGCCGTTCCGCCTCCCACGGTGGCGATGCAGTTGTTCGTAACTCCGACGAAGAGATAGTCCTTGCCGAGCGCGGAGTTGTAAAACTCCGTAAGCGGCGACGAATCGGCCGTGCCGGTCGCCAGGGGCGTTGAGGCGTTCGTGGTTGTGTTCATCACGCCGCTCGCATCGAAGCCGACGCTATACAGCGTCGGAATGTCTCCGATCCCGGTGCCCGCGACGTACATCTGAGGCGTCCCCGATCCGGTGTACCAGGCGTTATTGAAGTCGACCGCGTACGGGCCCGTGTAGACGGTGGTGGCCGGACCCACGGGGACAGCGACGGCGCTCGCCATGCTCGTGGGAGCTTGCACAACGAGTGCAGTCGTCCCGTTCGAATTGAAGGAAGCGTAGACCATTTGATTCGTGCCATCGACGATCACGGGAAACTCGGAAGTCGTCCCGGGAGCGATGGCTGTGCCATACACCACCGAGGGCGGGATTCCTGAGTCCGTCACATAATCGATGCGGCCGCTGCTATCGGTGAAAAAAATCCTGTTGGATATCGCGTCGTATACCGGTGCGGACGGCACGGCGTCGATGGGGACGCTCCACACGATCGTCGGAACCGCGCTGCCGTTGAATACGTTGCCGAGCTTGTAGAGATAGCCGGATCCGCTGCCGGACCAGCTGTACGTGGTTGCGTAAGCGGTATCGCTCGCATCATTCGGCGTGTAGACGATGAAAGGCGCGTTGGTGGAGCTTTGATTCGTCGTGCCGCCATCGGGCGAGAGCAACACTCTTTGGTCGACGGCGTTGTTGCCGCCAGCAACGCCCGGCACGACAGCCGCCGTCGTGCTCGTGCCGTTCGTCCCCGTGGTGCCGATGGTAAGCACGTGGAAATAGGAACTGCCCGTCGGCAGATCCTCGATATAAGAAATTTGCGCCCCGGTCTGCGAGATGGCGAGAGATGCCGGCACCTGCCCGGTGCCTGAGGCGTACGCGAACGTCACGCGGGGCCCGCTCCCGGAACAGTAAGCGCCCGGCGTGGACGAGCTATAGAGATTGTTCACTCCGACGATGTTCGCCTGGCCGCCCGACGCAGGATTCGCCGGAATGCCGATCGCCACGAAATCATTCGTGCAGCTGGGAGCCGCCGTCACGTCGAACACAAATTTGGCGGGGAATGTCTGGCCGCCGCCCGGAGCGACGTTGAGTGTGAATGATCGTCCCCATATTGTTGTAGCCGGTATTGTCGTAGAACTGATAGCTATCGGGACCGTTGCTGAAGATGTTGATCTCAAAGTCGCTGCTGGTGACAAAGAGAAGCCCGCCGTTGTCAATCCCGGGATCGACGGAAGGGTAGAGGAGATTATCGACATAGAAGTACGCGCTAGGGCTATCCACTTCTGCCGGCCCGTCCGGATATAGCGGATAGGAGCCGATATCCTGGCCGCCAGTCACCGTGAGCGTTCCAGCGGTGGCGAGGAACTCGCCATTGTCGTTGTCCGTTGTGTTGACAGCGCCGTAACCCGTGTCAGGGCCGATGGCGAACGCATAGTTGAACAGCGGCTCAAAAGCGGAGGTCGCAGGGGACGACGATAGCGACACGTTCCAGTCTCGAATAGCTTTTTCGCGCAGGCTCGGGCGGCGCAAGCGAGCCGGCCACCACGTTTCCGGATGGCGGAGATACCAATCCTGCAGCCAGCGCGGATCTCGTTGGATTCGGGCAAGCAGGGGACGATGGTTCGAATCAGGATTCGGGTAGAGGACGTGATGGTGCGTCCAATCCGAAACCATTCCCACTGGAATGTGCGGTGCAGGCTTGCCGACGACCACCATCGCAAAAAGCGCGAGCACGACACCTGCAACGACGGCTTTCATGTTCATCTCCCGCGTGCTGTCATTGACAAACGATCCCACCTCCCTCGAGATCTATTGAGGTGCGGACTCTTTACTGGCCAGAGCGGATTCGCCCGACTTCCCTTCCGCCTTGGGCTCGTGATAGCGCGTCAAGTAAAGCAGGAAGGGCGTGACCTCGAACGGCATCTTCTCGCGGGCCGAACTCAGCGCGACCGGCTTCGCTTTCAGCAGTTCGACGTGATCGTCCCAGGGATCGACCTTCACGCGGGCGCCCAGCGGAAGTGCCGCCACCTGGTCGAGCTTGCTTGCATCAAGCTGCGGCCCGATCGCGGCGAGCGCGGAGCTGAACTCGACGCCGTTTCCCAGACGCGGATCGATCAGCGCCGGAAGGGCCGCCGAATCCGCCGAGAGCTGCTTCAGGAAGAGCGCTGCATTGCCGAGCTTGTCCTTGTACGGCGAATTGCGCAGCCACTCGAGGGCTTTTTTGTTGGCCATGTCGACATCGGCTGGCGTGGCCTTGAACGAAAAGCGAGACAGCGCCTCGCCAACGGTCACGTTCGTGGTGTCGTTGAATCCCCACTGGTCGGTCGAGGGCTTGGTGATCATGATCGAGGCCAGTTCCTGCGCCAGAACGGCGGCGAGGCTGGCTTCGTCCGGCAGCGTGTCGATCAAGCCGCGGCTCATCACGATCGTATGGCCCACCGAAAAGGATTCGAGCGTGGTGGTCAGCATCACGCGGCAATGAACGTCGATATCGAGATTGTTCGTCACTTCCAGGTTGTTGACCACCGTCTCGAGCACTTTGTCCACTTCTCCCGGAGGTGCGAGCAGTCCGATGCGCTGCAGCCGGTCGATCACATTGACCTCCGCGCGCTCCTGCCAGCGACGCTCCGCTTCGATCGGCGAATAGTCCTGTGGAGCACCGCCGCCATCGAGCGACGCCGACGGATTGGCGGATTGCACGGCCGTGGGCTGATTGAAGTCCACCGGGCGATCGAGGTTGGCAAGGTCGTAGCCCCACAAGCGAGTCTGCGCCTTGAAACGGATGGCGGAGCCGGAGGCGGTCTTGAGCTCCGATTCCTGGCTGTAGATCAGTGCAGGCAGCCAGATGTCCGGCTGGAGATTCATGCGCCAGCTATCGAAATGCAGATTGAAGCCGATGCCTTCGTTGTCGGTAGATTGGAACATGCCGTTAAAACGCACGATCGTGAACCCCTGATCCTCCGCCCAGATGCGGCCGTTGAAGCGCCCCTTGCCAGACTTGGGGAGCGGCGTAACGTCAAAGACCACGCAACGCACTTCGCCGAGGAATTCTTTTCCTTCGTAACGGAAGTCGTAGTGCGCGCGATCGAAATCGTTCGGGTCGACGTAGACCATCTTGAGAAAGCCGTCGGGGATGCTGGAGGAAGACCCCTCGAGGTGCGAAAACGGATTGAATTCCTCCGCGAAGCCTTTCTTCTTCTTTTTCTTCTTGTCGAGCATGGAATCGTCGGTAATTCCGCTCGAGAGCTGCGCCTGGCCCAGAAAATACTGGTCTTTCATCGGCACGATGCCCATCTCCGCATCGGGCTTCATGTCCTGGACATACGTCTCGACGATGGGGCTGTAGCGCCGGATCGCGGCCACTTCATCATGCTCGCGCGCAATAATGCGGTCGACGGCCTGGTTCACCGTTGTGACCGGACCAGCCGTCGAGGCACCGGCTTGCGGCTGGGTGCGATCGGCCGCCTGCGCCTGCGCCTGCGCCCCAGCGGCGCCCGCGAAAGTGCCCGCCAGGGCAATCACAATGGAAAATCGGTTCAACGCGCGCATGGATCTCCCCTTTCGGCAGAACATCTACGTGTTTTCTTGGACTTCGCCTAGTTAATAAGCAAGGGTAGCAAGAAGCCGGGGCTTGCGGGGCTGAGACGCAGCCACCCTGTGCTCAATAAATCAGTCGTCAGCTCCGTCCCGGAGCACACCATTTGACGACCGAGATAAGGCGCCGGATACGGCCCATTCGCTACTGTCAGAATTTGCATACACCTGGACCGAACATTCCGCAGCTGGCGGATCGAGGCTTCGGCCGTTCAGCTCGCGCCTGCGGCTATTTCGGGCGGTTGGAGGGGCCGTGCGCGATCATTTGGATCGAATAGACCTGCGCGGCATTGGCGATCTGCTGGCCGCTGGAATCTTCGGCGCCGCGAGCGAGGATGAAGAGCGTATGCCGGCCGGGGCCGCCAAAGGACACGCTGATGATGTCGCGCGGCGTGGGAATCAGGCCGAGCCACGTGCCGTCCGCGCCGATCACCTGCACGCCAGGGCCGGTGCTGACGTAGATGCGGCCGTCGGCGTCGGTGGCGCTGCCGTCGCCGGCCGTCTTCTCTTGCAGCTTGGCGAAATCGCGCTGGTTCGTGAGCGAGCCGTCGGGCTGCACGTCGAATTCGACCACCGTGCCAACGTTCGTGACGTGGAGATGCTTCTCATCGGGGCTGAGGATGATGCCGTTGGTGCGGAGATTGTCGCCGTACTTGGTGATCACGCCCTTGGGGCTCGCGTAAAACAGGCCGCCCATGCTGAAGTAAGCGCCGCCCTTGCGATCCGCGGTCAGGTCGTTGAGGACGCTGGGTACGCAATCAAGCGTGTCGCCTTGATATTTGTCCGCGAGAAGCCGATGGTGCGGCGCAAGCTCCCAGATAGCCGGATGCAATCCCCGCTCGTCGATGAACAGGGCGCCCTTCGCGTTGATGGAAAGCGCGCCGCCGGTGTGCGTGTCCGTGTAAGCGACTGAGGCGTTGCCGTCTTTGTCGAGCTTCACGACGTTGCTCTTATCGTTCTGCGCGATCAGCAGGCCGCCGTCGCGCGTGCCAACGATGCCGTCGCCGTCGTTGCCCGCGTCCTGCCAGAGAAATTTCCATTGCTGGCCGGCCGCGATCACGCCGGGGATCGCGGTCACCTGATAATCGCGAGGCGCCGGGCCGGGGCCGCCAAAATGGAACGCGCGTGTCTTCGGCGGCGGATTCTTGCAGGCGGCGAGCGCGGCGTCGTAGCCGGGATCGCCGTTGTTCTGAACCGATGGAGGCGGAGCATTCGGGTCAGCGGGCGGCAGCTTCGGAGCTTGGCCCTGCGCGATCGTGCCGGCGGCGAAAAGCAATCCCACAGCAGTCGCGAACGTTCGTAGTGATTTCATGACGTCCCCCCAATCGGCACGGCCGTGCCGGAATGTGCGTGCACCTTCCCTTGGCGCGGGGAGTATACCGAAACTGCCCGCGACCCGGCGACAGGAGATTCAACGCTGATCGGCCGTTCCGCCTGCGCGATCGAGGCGCAGTATTTCAGAGTCTCGCGCGCTCCGCGTCTCATCTAAATTGGTAGAGCTCTCATGCGAACGCGCATCTTTGTTTTTCTGATCACGTTTCAGTCACTGCTTTTCGGCTTGCACTGGTTCGTCTACAAGACGTGGACCTCTTTTCGGCAAGCTCCTGATCCGCCGGGGATTTCGTGGCTGGCCATCGTCGTGGCGATCCTGTCCGATCACGTTTCTGACGGCTTCGCTGCTCGCGCGCAAATATCTCGCAGTTCCCTGCCCGCCTGTACTACACGGCCGCGGCGGTGTGGCTCGGATTCTTCAGCTTTTTCGTTCTTGCCGCATGCGCCTCGTGGATCGTGTATGGCATCGCGCGGCTCTTGCACCTCGGCTGGTCGCAGCCTTATATCGTGCTGCGTGCTTTTTGGCGCCGCGATTCTCGCCGGGCTCTACGGCATGCTGAATTCCGCTGCGCACGCGCGTGACGCGAATTTCCGTGAAGCTGCCGAATCTCCCTGCGTCGTGGATCGGGCGCGTCGCGGCGCTCGTCACCGATACGCATCTGGGCCACGTTCGCGGGCGTCGCTTCGCGCAGCGCATCGTCGGCATGCTTTCGCCGCCTCGCGCCGGATATCGTCCTGATCGCGGGCGATATGTACGACGGCACCGCCGTGAACGCGCCGAAGCTGGCCGCGCCGTGGCATCAGATCGCCGCGCCTCTTCGGCACCTATTTTATCGCAGGGAACCACGAGGAGTTTGGCGACTATTCGAAGTATCTCAGCGCCGTGCAGCATTCCGGCGTTCGCGTGCTCAACAACGAAAAAGTCCTTGTCGATGGCTTGCAACTGGTCGGCGTGCATCATCACGATTCGGTGCAGCCCGAGCATTTTCGCGGCATCTTGCGCCAAGCTCATCTCGATCCGGAAGTCGCAAGTATCCTGCTGACCCACGCGCCGCATCATCTGCCCGTCGCGGCCGAGGAGAAAATCAGCCTGCAGCTTTCGGGGCACACGCACGGCGGCCAGTTCTTTCCGTTCACGTGGATTACGTCGCGGATTTACGGGCCATTCGTCTACGGCTTGCAGCGGCTCGGCGATCTGCTGGTGTATACGTCGTGCGGCGCGGGAACGTGGGGCCCGCCGATGCGCCTCGGCACCAATCCCGAGATCGTCCTCATCGCATTCGAATAACCCGCTACTGCCACGCAGTAGCCCGCGAGCTTCGCCTCACAAAGACCTGCGCCTCCCTCTCGGGCTGGCGCGCCGGCATGGCGGAAAATGCGAGCCCTTAAATTGCGGGCTGCAGACTCGGGTATGCTGCCTGCCAAATCTCGGGGTTTTTCCGCAATGCAATTTTTCGCCGGATATACATGGAAGCTGGCATTCCGATTTGCGCGCTGATGGCTCACGCTGCTTGGCTGGGAGGCAGCATAGCCATGAAACTACTCGTAGGAACCGCAATCCTCTGCATGCTCGCAACGGCCCCTGTCTACGCCCGGCAGAATCAAGATGACAAACAACAGGAATCCTCGAAGGCGCCCAAAAGCAACGACAACCACGCGGAGAAGCCCGCGACCAGGTCGCCGGGAAAGCCGGTCGACCGGCCGTCGAAACCTCCGAAAGAAGCTCCAGTAAGGACAAAGGCCACGCCGTCGCATCAGAAAGATCAGCAGCAAGCAAAGTCGGAACAGAAGGCGCAGCAAAACGAACAGAAAGCACAACAGAACCAGGCCAAGAACCAGGAGAAGCAACGGCAACAGGCGGAACAGCAAGCAAAGAATCGGAGGCAGGATCAGAATCTCAATCACGGCCGCGCAGAAACAGCAGCTAACGTGCCGCATGGAGACAACGGCGAGCGCCGCATACCCGAAACCCGCTATCGAGCCGACTTCGGCCGCGCGCACACCTTCCATGTGCGGCAGGACAACGATCGCCGTTTCCAATTCGGGGGCTATTGGTTTCAATACAGCGAAGCGTGGCCGTCGGACTGGAGCTACGATGACAATCTCTACATCGTCGAGGTCGACAGCGTGGATTATCTCTGCGACGCGCGCTTTCCCGATCAACGAATCGTAGTCGTTATCGCGGCTTAGCGCCCGCTTCGCAGAACGCGACATACGTCCATCGGCGCTGCATCGCACGCCTTGGACCCAAATCGGCAACTACCGGCTGGAAGTTCCTTGGAACGGAAGGACATCCGGCCGGTAGTTGCTCGATCCATTCTCTGTTTCGACTCGCAGCTTTTCCCCAGCTTAGAATGGAAACGTCCTGTTGCCTCGCTTGACAGAACCTCTGCAGATGCTGTTACTTACTCCGCATGAAAACGCGACTGATTTCTCTCGTTTCACTCGTGCTCTTGTTTGCATGCGTGACGGCCGTGGCGCAAGAGCCCGTCGTGCCCGCGGCGGACCCCGAATCCCTTTTCACCGACCCGAATCCGCAGCTCAACGCCAACAAGCAAGTGGCGTTGCACATCGAGCGCGATCTGCTCGAAGCGAATCACTGGGATGAGGCCGGCAAATGTATCACCGATCGTTACATCCAGCACAATCCGCATGGTCAAATCGGGCCTCGCGCCGTGGTGAAGTTCTTCGAGGCCGTTCGCGCAAGCCCTCGCCGATTCCGGAACACATGAAGACGCCGGTGGTCGCGGTGGTTGCGGAAGGCGATCTCGTGATCGTCGTGACAGCGCGCACGCTGCCAGATCCGCGCGAGCCGGGGAAAACATATACGACGTCCTGGTTCGACATGTGGCGAATCAAGGACGGCAAAGCCGACGAGCACTGGGACGCCGCGACGCTTCCCGCGCTGGGCGCCACCGCCGGACCGAAGACCGACAACTAGCCGAGAGTTTTGTGCCGCGCCGGCGCGGTCGACCCGCGCGCGGCTCGCATGAGACCCGGACCCCAGACGGAGGCAGTGGTGTCAGAACACGCGCGCGGAACGTTTGAGGTGAAGATGGCGCCTCTGCCGGTCGACGATCCAGCCGCGGAAGCGTCGCTCGGCAGAATGTCGATCGACAAGCAATTCCACGGCGATCTCGAAGGCACGAGCAAAGGACAGATGCTGAGCGCGATGAGCAGCGTGAAGGGCTCGGCCGGCTACGTGGCGATGGAAAAAGTCAGCGGGACGCTGAAGGGGCGCAGCGGCAGCTTCGTCCTGCAGCACAGCGGGACGATGAATCGCGGCGTGCCGCAGCTGATCGTCGGCGTGGTGCCGGATTCGGGGACGGATCAACTCGCCGGGCTCACGGGCGCGTTCGAAATTATCATCGAGAGCGGAAAGCATTCGTATCATTTCGAGTATTCGCTTCCAACGTAGACGGACCGTTTTTGCCCTCGCTTTTTCTGCTCCAACGGCAGCAACAACACTACTGCCGTCGGGGGCTTAGCCGGGCGCTAAATGGACGGGAATGGCGGGTTTTTGGCGGCTTCCGCGACTGGCCGCGCCAGCCGAGCGAAGATGCCGGGCTGAAGGACCCCCTTGGCTTCGCTCAGGACTTAAACCTTAACTTGAGGCTCGTGGTCGCGGGTCTTGAGACGCGGTGCGCGGCGTGGGAGAATTTCTCTCGATCAAATCGCGTATGATTGCAACTCAATCTCGCAATTCAGGTTATCCGAGGACATCCGGCAAATGCCTAACGCAACCGGTGAATCGAGCAACCCGATTTTCAACGACAACAAGCTGAAGCTTGGCACGTTCTGCACGAACACGATTCCGAACATGACGTTCGTCCCCGAGGTTGTGCCGCCGACTTGGGCGAACACGCTCGCGGCGGCGCAGATTGCCGACGCGGCGGGGCTCGAGGCTGTGGTCCCGATCGCGCGGTGGAAGGGCTACCTCGATGAGAAGCCCGACCATCCGTCGAACAATGTGCTCGACGTCTTCGCATGGGCCGCGGCGATGGCGCAGGCGACGCAAGCACACGGCGGTGCTCGCAACGTCGCACGCACCGACGATGCATCCGTTGCTCGTGGCGAGGCTTTGCTCCACGATCGACGCGATTTCCGGCGGGCGCTTCGCGCTGAATGTGGTGGGCGGGTGGAACCGGCGCGAATTCGACATGTTCGGCATCGATCTCGTGGAGCACGATCAGCGCTACGTCTACCTCGAGGAATGGCTGCATATTTTGCGCAAGCTATGGACCTGCCCAACGGAATTCGACTACGAATCCAAGAATTTCCGCATGAAGAAAGCGATATCGCGGCCGCAGCCAATTCAAAAGGGCGGCATCCCGATCATGAACGCGGCGCTTTCGCCGGTCGGTATGCGCTTCTCCGCGAAGAATTCGCAGATCGGCCTCATCAGCCCGCAAGGAAACTCGCCCGAGGATTGGCGGCCGCAGGTGGCGGCGTACAAAAAGATGGCGCGCGAGGAATTCGGCCGCGAGATCCAGCTATGGACCAACGTCGCCGTGGTGCAGGGCGACACGCAAAAGGAAGCCGACGATTATTTGCACCGCTACGCAGTCGAGTACCTCGATACGGAAGTGCTCGACAGCATCGTGGCGACGATCAGCAAAGAAAACAACATTCCCGCAGGCTCCGAAATGCTTGCGGCGATGCGCTGGCGCATGGCCGTCGGCGCGGGGCATCCGCTGATCGGCAGCGCGCAGGGCCTCGCCGAACAGCTCGCGGCGATTTCGAGCGTGGGCATCGATGGCGTCCTCTTGACGTGGCCCGACTATATCAACGGGGTCCGGCGCTTCGCGAAAGACGTGCTGCCTCTGCTCGAGCAGATGGGCCTGCGCAAGGCATTTCGCGCCGTGTGAATTTGATCGCGCGGTGCCTTGTGCGACCCGGGGCTAAAGCCCGCTTTCAGGGGACGCTTTTTCGCGAGCCTGAAGGCTCGCGCTTCCACCCGCAAACCGCCGGCTCGCAAATCCAGCGAACCATCGCTGCAAGACCACTCCCCAGGAACCCTGGGCGCTCAACTGACATCATTGAGATTTGGGCGGCGCCGGAATTTCGGGAAATAGTTCACGTGGAAATCACAGTTCTTGGATTAGCTCGAAGTGTGCCGGCCGAAAATTCTTAAATCCCTTGCGCCGGGCGCGCGCGTCTTTGTTAGACTGAGCGGTTATGAAAAGCGCTCCTGTGTTCGTTCGTCCCCGCTGTAAGTGGCCATCCTTGTTTTTCGCGGCAGTCGCAGCAGTCCTGGGCATGATCGCGGTGTGCGTGTGTGCGCCGGCAGCCGTCAGGGCGCAGGATCTTGGCGGAGACGGTCAGGCGACGCCGGGATACACTTCGAAATCGACGGTGCTGCCGCCCATTCTGAAAGGCATCAACTTCGAGCAGCGCCTGGGATCGCAGATTCCGCTCGATGCGACGTTCCAGGATGAGAATGGCAAGACCGTTCAGCTCGGTTCCTACTTCGGAAAGAAACCTGTCGTTTTAATTCTGGCTTACTATCGCTGCCCGATGCTGTGCACGCTTGTGATGGACGGCGCGGCCAAGGCCTTCAAGCAGCTCAGCTTTGATTTGGGAGATCAGTTCGACGCGATCACCGTGAGCTTTGATCCGCGCGACACGCCCGCCGATTCGAAGAGGGAGCAGGCCAAGTACATTCAGGTATACGGGCATCCGGACGCCGTCGGCGCGTGGCATTTTCTCACCGGGCAGACGGCACAAATCAAGCGCCTCACCGACGCGGTCGGCTTTCACTACGCTTACGATCCGAGGACCGGGCAATACGTGCATACGGCCGGGATCGTCGTGATTACGCCTGAGGGAAAAGTGGCGCAATATTTCTACGGAGTGACGTTCGATCCGCAATTTCTGCGGCTGGCGCTGGTGCAATCGTCGAAGGACAAAATCGGCTCGATCGTGGATCAGATTTTGCTCTACTGCTGCACCTACAATCCGGACACGGGAAGATATCAGGCCACGATCGCGACCGTGCTGCAGATTGCGGGCGCGCTGACGATCCTGCTGATTGGCGGCGGTCTTTTCCTGCTGCATCGCGTAACCAAGAACAAGGGCCGCCCGGCCCAGCCGGTCTGAGGGGCGACCGGGCCACGCCGTCTACCGCAAATCCAGCGGAATCCCTGTAGCGACACCGAGTGAGCGGTTCGTCGTCACCTTCATTCGCCTTTGAGGTTGGCGCTGAAAAAACCTCCTCGGTTTGCGCTGGAACGGTGAATTCGCTCATTCCAGGCCCTGCGAAATCAACTCAGAAACACGTCTCCACAAATTCTCCTATCAGACGATTCATGGGCGAGGATTTGCGGAAGTACTTCAACAGCTGATTCCGTTGACCCTTGGGGTGGACGCGAGCGCCCACTGCGGCCGTCCATGCGGGCCAGTCCGATTGCCCACTCTTCAGCTGCTCATCACGGAGATCGGTAAGACCGAATCTTTTCTCTGGAATTTCGAGTATCTTTGCCCTGGTGATGTCCGTGGCATTTGCATGTTCGTAGAGAGCTAGTAAGAGGTCACCAGCATGTGGTGTGTTTAGCAGGTAGTCCTCTACCATCATCCCGAACCAAAAGAGCTGATATTCCGTGATCTGGGCCTTGCTCGCCAAATACCTCGAGATACAGGTCGCAATCCCGCTTTTGTCCTCTGCTTTGTTGCAGAAGTAGTATAAGCGTTTGGCCAGACCCGGGAATTCGCTGATGAGTGTCGGAATGAACTCGAGCACGTCCGCCGAGTTGTCACGCATGAGGGTCAGAACCAGTTCGGCATCCTCTTCCTGGATATCTTCACGTCTCAAAAGCGACAGAAGATACTGCTGTTCTTCTTCCGTGAGTTGGTCAATCTCCGTCTCCTCGTCATCTTCTTCCTCATTGGCGTCGGCGTATGCGCCCGCCTCCGTGAGGGCATCTCGCCGCTTCTGCAACAATTGGATTTTCATTTCGTCGAGGTCCGGCGGGAGGTCCGAACCTGTACTGGGTTCTTCAAGGATCGCGGACTTCTCTTCGTTGAGGAAGAGTCCGCGGTCACTCAGAAGGGACTGCGCCATAAGAAAGTCCGCGATGAGCGTACGAGGCTCATGATCAAAGAGCCAGATATCATCCATCAGTCGAACAGATTGCGCGCACCTGATTCGGCCGGAATCCTCTAGAAACCGCAGGAACGCAGCCCCAACCATCTTCGCGGGATAAATGCCCTGTGGAAGACAATCGATGGACCGCCCTCCGGATGTCTCCCTCAGAAACTTCCCCAATACCCTAACGTCATCCGCCGTCGCGCCTGCGTCTTCACACCATCGGACCAGATCGTGATGGTAGATGCGGTTAAAATATGAACCAACATCAAAGTAAATGTGGTTCTTGTAGTTCGCTTTGCATTTGGCGACTGCCTTCTTGAAGGCAGAATATGACTTCAAGATCGGAATGGGATCCCCGTTCAAGAACCGGTAGCCAAGGATCAGACGCCTGTCACTTGGCCCCGGACGAAACAAGTGACGATTGCGGTATGTGAAGTCGTAGAAGAAAAACTCCGCGACTGGGTCCAGTTTAACCGTCGGGCGGAGGAACCAGCCTCGTTTTGTCGCAAAAACTCGGTGCTGGCTCTGGAAGCCACCATCCGTAGCCAGGTGTTCCTCTTGGATGAAGTCGAGCAGTTGCCCCGAGTACTTGTCTACCAGCAGTCGGTTGGTCCGCAGGGGAAAAAGCGTGCTGTCATAGTCCCATAGAAAGAACTGTCTCGAGTTCGCAGTGCTGGCGGCCACGCGCCAACGATATTGTTGTTCGGACTAATGGTCAAGGCGTCATTCCGGTTCCGGATGAAGATTCGCGTTGGCGACGTCCAGGCATTTTGCGCGCCAACGACGGTGCGCTGCGTATAGAATGGGGGATTGCGCCGCGTGGGTGGGGCGCACATGGCATGGTCACTCTCGAGACAATCAAGGCAGCGCGCGATCGCATCCGCGATTCCGTTTTTCTTTCGCCATTCATGCGCTCGGAGACTTTCTCGAAGCTGACCGGCAATTCCATCTATCTCAAGCTCGAAAACCTGCAGATGACCGGCTCCTACAAGGAGCGCGGCGCGCTGAACAAAATCCTGCTGCTGACGGACGACGAAAAGCGGCGCGGCGTGATCGCCGCTTCGGCCGGAAATCACGCGCAAGCGGTCGCTTACCACGCGACGAAGCGCGGCATCAAGGCGCAGATCTGCATGCCGCTGACGACGCCGATCGTGAAAGTGACGGCGACGCGGGAATTCGGCGGCGAAGTGATTCTTGCGGGCACGAACTACGATGAAACTTGCCAGGAAGCGCTGCGGCGTTGCGCGGAACAAAAGCTGACGTTCATCCATCCGTTTGACGACGAGGCCGTGATCGCCGGCCAGGGCACGGTCGGCCTTGAGATGCTCGAACAGCAGCCGGATATCGAGGTCCTCGTGATTCCGGTGGGCGGAGGCGGGCTGATCGGCGGGATCGCCTGCGCGGTGAAAGCGATGAAGCCGGAGGTTCAGGTGATCGGCGTGCAGACTTCGAAACTGCCTTCGATGAAGGCGGCGCTCGAGCATGGCGGGCCGGTGACGCTGCCGCCGCGGGTGACGATCGCGGAGGGCATCGCGGTGCGCTGCGCGGGATCGGTGACGTATCCGCTGGTGAAGAAGTACGTCGATGAGATCGTGACCGTGGACGACGAAGAGATCGCGAACGCGATCCTTCTGCTGCTCGAGAAGGAGAAGACGCTGGCGGAGGGCGCCGGAGCGGTGGCGACCGCAGCCGCGATTCAGCACAAGATTCCCGCGCGCGGCAAGAAAGTGGGCGTGCTGGTTGGCGGCGGCAATATCGATGTTTCGGTGCTTTCGCGCATCATCGAGCGCGGGTTGGTGAAGGATGGGCGCCTGGTGCGCCTGCGAATCCATCTTCCGGACCATCCGGGGGCGCTGCATCGTTTGTCGGGCGTGATCGCCGAACAGAAAGCCAACATCGTGGAGACGCAACACAATCGCGCGTATTACGGCGTCCTGCTGGGCGACACGGTGATCGACATCACGATGGAAACGCGCGGACCCGAGCACGTTGCCGAGCTATCCGCGGCGCTCGATGCGGCCGGGTACGCGCACGAGCGAATTTTGTGATCGCGATGATGATGTGATGATGCCTCGCGCGATTTCTTCGTAATTCAAGAAGCTGTTTCCGAAATAGTTGCGGTGCATGCGAAGAGTTTCTTCAGGGGCTAAAGCCCAGTTTTCCTTGGCTTCGAATGTCGGAGCTAAAGCTCCGACCCCCTAAAGAGGATTTGAGATGGCGTGCCGAAGAAGAGCCGGCGGGACGCCCTCCGAAGTGACTCAGGGCGGGCCGGCGCTACGCGAGCCGGGCCCGCCGCGAGATGTCAACAGAACCAGACCCTTTTAGCGATGTTTTCCAAACGCACGAATTGGGATCTTGAGGAGAATGCGTACACGCGCGCCTTGCAGCGGCATCGCGAGGCGGGCAAGCGGATTCTCGACCTCACCGCGTCGAATCCGACGACGTGCGGATTTCAGTACGACGAAGCGGCGATTCTTGGGGCTTTGCGCGATCCGGCTTCGCTGCGCTACGAGCCGGAGCCGAAAGGGATGCCGGCGGCGCGGGCAGCCGTAGCTGGGTATTACCGGGGAAAGGGCGGAGTCGAGGTCAATCCGGAGCGGCTGATCCTGACGACTGGAACGAGCGAGGCGTATTCGTTTCTCTTTCGGCTGCTCTGCGAGCCTGGCGACGAAGTGCTGATCACACATCCCAGCTATCCTCTATTCGATTTTCTCGCCACGATTCAGGATGTGAAGTTGCGGCCGTTTCAAATTGTCTACGACCACGGATGGCAGATCGATTTTCACAGCCTGCAAAAGGAAATCGGCGCGCGGACGAAAGCAATCGTGCTGGTGCATCCGAACAATCCGACCGGAAGCTTCGTTGGCGCCGAGGAAGCCGAAAAGCTGAACGCGATTTGCGGGAAGCACGATCTGGCGCTGATCGTGGACGAGGTTTTTTTGGATTACGAGCTGAAGGCGGCGGCGACGCACAAGAAACGCCACGGGACGTTTGCCTCGAATGCCGCCGCGCTGACGTTTGTGCTGAGCGGGCTCAGCAAGATCGCGGCGTTGCCGCAGATGAAGCTTGGCTGGATCGCGGCGAGCGGGCCGGCGGCGCTGGTTGGGCAGGCGATGGCGCGGCTCGAGGTGATCGCCGACACCTATCTATCGCTGAATGCGCCGCTGCAGCGGGCGCTCCCCGCGCTGCTCGGGCAGCGCCACGCGATGCAGAAACAGATCATGGCGCGCGGCGAAGGGAATCTGGCGGAGCTCGACGCGCAGCTTGCGCGGCAGAAATTGGTTTCGCGGCTGGAGGTCGAGGGCGGATGGTATGCGGTGGCACGAGTTCCGGCGGTGCAATCGGACGAAGAGCTGGCGATCCGGCTGATTGAGGAGCGCGGCGTCCTCGTGCATCCGGGACACTTTTACGATTTCGCGGAGCACGGATATCTGGTGATCAGCCTGCTGACACCGACGGAAGAGTTTAGAGAAGGAACAAAACAGATGCTGGCTTGCGCGGGCGGACTCTAGAAGCCATCTGGCTCTGTTGACATCCTCGCTACGACAATGAAAATTCGGCATATCCGATCTTTAGGAATTGTTGTTTTCTATCGAGGCAGGAGGCGCGATGGCCGAAGTCGGACTGCTGCCTTTTGCTCGCATCGCCTTGCAAGTCTCCGAGGCGGTGCTCCCGCGTTACCGAAGTCGTTTCAGCAAGCGCCTGTTCAATCAACCTCAGCTGCTTGCGATTCTCTGCCTGATGCGTTACGAGGACTGGACTTTTCGCGAGGCCGAGGTCCGGCTGAGCGAGCATCGCGAACTCCGCCAGGCGCTGGGGCTGGCCAGCGTGCCCGACTTCACGACCTTGTATCGTTTCCTGCAGCGTTTGGACGATGTGACGATCGACCGAGCGGTAGGCGAGACGGTGCGCCGGCTGCGCGGGGCGCGCAGAAAAGGACGGCGACGCGCCCGTGTGGCGGTCGATGCCACGGGCTTGGCTCAGGGAGCGGTCAGCACCTTTTTCGTGCGGCGCATGCATCATCACGGGCAAAAGCCACTGCCGTGGAGGCATTGGTTGAAGTGGGTGGTCGTGGTGGATCTGGATCAGCAGTTTCTGCTGGCCCAGATCGCGCGACGCGGTCCCTGGAACGACTGTGCGAATTTGCCTGCGGTCGTCCAGACAGCTTCCCAGCAAACGCGTATCGGTCTGGTGTTGGCAGACGCCGAGTTCGACAGCGAGAGAAATCACACCTACATCCGGCAGCAACTCGGGGCGCAGAGTGTAATCCCCGCCAAGCGGGGGAAGAAAACCTGGCGCATCCACGGCGTGCGCGCCGAGATGCGGCGATCGTTTCCGCGCCAGCTCTACCGGCGTCGGGCTTTGATCGAAACTCTCTTCTCCTCGGTGAAACGCAAACTCTCGGCACGCGCGCCCGGTCGCACGTTGCCGATGCAGAAGCGTCAAGCTCTTCTGCTTGGCCTGAGTTTCAATCTGTATCGCCTGAGGCATCGCTACCTTTTCTTGAGGATGTCAACAGAGCCAAGCCATCTCATAAACGCTCGCGGCGGAAGCAAAGAGTGTCTTCAGGGGCTAAAGCCCGGCTTTTCTTCGCCCTGAATGTCGGAGCTGAAGCTCCGACCCCCTAACGGGCATTTATGAGATGGCTTGGCTCTGTTGACATCCTCGCTACGACAATGAAAATTCGTGCATATCCGATCTTTAGGAATTGTTGTTTTCTATCGAGGCAGGAGGCGCGATGGCCGAAGTCGGACTGCTGCCTTTTGCTCGCATCGCCTTGCAAGTCTCCGAGGCGGTGCTCCCGCGTTACCGAAGTCGTTTCAGCAAGCGCCTGTTCAATCAACCTCAGCTGCTTGCGATTCTCTGCCTGATGCGTTACGAGGACTGGACTTTTCGCGAGGCCGAGGTCCGGCTGAGCGAGCATCGCGAACTCCGCCAGGCGCTGGGGCTGGCCAGCGTGCCCGACTTCACGACCTTGTATCGTTTCCTGCAGCGTTTGGACGATGTGACGATCGACCGAGCGGTAGGCGAGACGGTGCGCCGGCTGCGCGGGGCGCGCAGAAAAGGACGGCGACGCGCCCGTGTGGCGGTCGATGCCACGGGCTTGGCTCAGGGAGCGGTCAGCACCTTTTTCGTGCGGCGCATGCATCATCACGGGCAAAAGCCACTGCCGTGGAGGCATTGGTTGAAGTGGGTGGTCGTGGTGGATCTGGATCAGCAGTTTCTGCTGGCCCAGATCGCGCGACGCGGTCCCTGGAACGACTGTGCGAATTTGCCTGCGGTCGTCCCAGACAGCTTCCCAGCAAACGCGTATCGGTCTGGTGTTGGCAGACGCCGAGTTCGACAGCGAGAGAAATCACACCTACATCCGGCAGCAACTCGGGGCGCAGAGTGTAATCCCCGCCAAGCGGGGGAAGAAAACCTGGCGCATCCACGGCGTGCGCGCCGAGATGCGGCGATCGTTTCCGCGCCAGCTCTACCGGCGTCGGGCTTTGATCGAAACTCTCTTCTCCTCGGTGAAACGCAAACTCTCGGCACGCGCGCCCGGTCGCACGTTGCCGATGCAGAAGCGTCAAGCTCTTCTGCTTGGCCTGAGTTTCAATCTGTATCGCCTGAGGCATCGCTACCTTTTCTTGAGGATGTCAACAGAGCCAAGCCATCTCATAAACGCTCGCGGCGGAAGCAAAGAGTGTCTTCAGGGGCTAAAGCCCGGCTTTTCTTCGCCCTGAATGTCGGAGCTGAAGCTCCGACCCCCTAACGGGCATTTATGAGATGGCTTCTAAAGAAAAATGGCGCGACCGGAGATGATCCGATCGCGCCGAATCATGTGTCGCGAGGCCGCTACTTTTTCTTGAAGGTACGGACGTAGGCGACGAGCAACTTAATCTGGTCGGCGCTCAGAGTGCCCTTGAACGGAGGCATGTTGTTTTTCCCGTTCTCGATTTGATCGGAAATCTGCTTGTCGGTCAGCTTCTGAACGGCTTCCGAGTGCAGGTCGGGCGCCTTGAGGCTTTTTCCCGTGGGAGTTCCGGTGCCGTCGGCGCCGTGGCAGACGACGCAATTGGACTTGAACAACGTGGCGCCATCATCCGCCTTGGCCGGCGAGCTCGCGGCAAGCGCAACCAGAGCGAGTGCGATGGCCACGGCGAAGGTCACGACGACGGAGCGCGCGCGCAAGAACGACTTCCTGGTGCAGCTTGAATCAGAACAGAACGATGTCGAGGTGTTTCGCTTATCCAGCATCCGTCCTCCTGTGGCGTGTCAGCGGGGCGACCGGGCCGCGCTGCCCGATTATTTTGCACCAGCGCGCAGCGGTCTGCCAACAAAAATAAGCTGAAAAAGCACGGGGCAAGTTGCCGTTGGAGGGAATCCAACGTAAACTGTTGTACGATCACGTAGACAGTCGGGGCGTAGCGCAGCCTGGCTAGCGCGCCTGGTTCGGGACCAGGAGGCCGGTGGTTCAAATCCACTCGCCCCGACCACTTAATTCCCTCTCGCTAAACGCATTTACGCCACTGCGACGCGCTCGTGCTCGACCGAGTTTGTAGCGCACGTAGCGCAATTGAGACTCGACTCCGTTTCCGAAGGTTCCCGCAATTCGAAGCCGAGCCCGACTTTCTCCGCCCAATCGCGACGAAACTCCGTGTCTTCCGTCAACTGCTTCCCGTATCGCGATGACATATCCGAGTTCTCGTGCCCCATCCAGAAGTCGATGAGGATTTGACGCACTTCGCTGCGCTGCAACGTCGCCTCACGAAACCTACGAAACGCATGGAAGCGTACGCGACTGCGTCCCATCCTCTTTAGGATTGGCCCGAGGCCGTTACGGAAAACAGTGCCGGGTGAGAGCATCGTCCCGTTTCTTGTTTGAAATAGAAAGCCCGACTTCCGTTCGCCAATATATGACCGCAACATCTCGGCCAATGCGGGATGAAGATCAACGCCACGGTTTCCGGCTTCGGTCTTCGGCGGCTGAATCTGACTCCACCGGTCGCGCTGTTGACGGATGTGGAGGACGGAGCAATCGGTAGAGATGTGCTCCCCAACTTCAAGCGCCAACAGCTCTCCGATTCGGAGTCCACTTCCCGCAAGCAGAGCGAACATGGTTCGGTAGATCGGCTGCCTTGCTTTGGACACGATAAACGAGATTTCCTTCTCCGTGAACGTGGGCCGATGCTGCTCCCGCTTGTTGACCCTCGGCAGACCGATGTACGCCAAATCCCACTCCCTTGGATACACCTCTCGGAGCCGCTCATCCCTCGCGGAGGCGACGACTCTCCGAAAGACCCTGAAAAACTCAACTATGGTCTTGTCGTCGAATCGCCGCCCTGCCTTATCCTTCTCGGCCTTCATCCTCGCAACCAAGTGTCGTGCCTCGTGATTGTCGAGTGTCGTTAGAGGCATGCTGCCGACTACTCCGTTCAGATATGCGATGGCACCGGAGTAAGCGTCGATAGTGTTGTCCCGAATCGGCTTCCGAGTCTTCGAATTGACAATTCGCCCCGCTTTGATTTCCTCAAGCCACCAAGTCGCTTGCGTTTCGAATGTGGTCACAGGCGCAATTCGTTCCCGAACTTTCGCAATGTCAAGTACGCCTGCCTCTCGCATGGCTTGGTGAAGTTTAAGCATGGCGCTCATTCTGTCCCGGCACAATCCAAGCGGAATGCGGACTTCGGCTTGCTTGGCTTGCCCAGGTACATCCATTCGGAAGAAGCCGTAGGCCCGTTGCGTGGGAACCCAAGCGTCCGGCTTCTTCCTACCCTTCTGATACACGTATCCACGTTGCCGGATTTCCGGTTCCGTGTTCCTTGCTGAGACGATGATTCGACGCGACATGGATTTTCTCCGTGTAGCCGTCGAATTGGCGTCCCCTGTGCATGGCGGGAGTGTAGAGGGCCGGTCAGCAGAATGCAATCGCTTGCTGGATTGCTCAACAGGAGCACCGTCGCCGTTCAGGGTCGAAAGTCGTGGTGCTATGTCCATCACGTTTGCGGCGGGTTTTGCCGGGATGCTTGTTCGTCGTTTCCGGTCAGGAATTGAATCAGCAGGACGGCACCTATGATCGCAGTCAAAATAGCGAGCATTCCAAGCACAGTGATCCTCATCGCTTCAGTTCCACGGGACGGTTTCCGCGCACTTCGGACATCGAAATCCTTTTAAGCTTCCGTCAAACGCGCTAGTCTTAATCAGGTCGCGCTCCATCCAAAACCGGTGATCGCATTTCGGGCACCTCAGCCGGTAACGCGCTTCTACTTCGCGAAGCCGGTCCATAGCACCGTCGCGGGCTCCAGATTCGATCAACCGCTTGAATCCGTCGATACCTTCGGGTCCACGCACGAACATCTGAACTCCGCATGGATCGCACGTAATGTACGGCTTGTTCTTTTTGGTCAGCCGGACCTCAAGCGCCCTTGTGCAAATCGGGCAGGGGAACTTGTCATCGGTCTTGGTCGGCATTCTTATGTCTTGTCGGTATCGGTAGTTCCAGCTCGCACTCGCTCCCAGGCGAGTAAAGAATATCCCCTGATTTCTGAGGCGTCCGATTGGCTGGTCGCTGGACGGTTCACCGGCGGGGCATGTCGCCGTGAAATTTAGGCCGCATTTGGCGGGAAACTCCCGTAAAATTCAGGGCGGTTTCTCTGGAAATCTCCGCGAAAATGCCAAAGCGCAAAACACTGCAACTAGAGGTTGAAAAACCGCTTGACGCGTTTTCGGAGAAGCGTCGCAGGGGCCGTCCTGGAGTGCCGTCATCGGAGGTTGCTCTGCGGGCTGAGAATTACCGGCGAATGTTCTGGGACTACCGCTTAGACAAGAAAAAGAAAGAATACGTTAGAGATAAGCCGAGCGAGTGGGCAACCCGATTACTTGCGTCGAAAACTGTTCAAGATGTAGAGGGAGCATTTCAAACACGCGGGCTATCAATTCAAAATGAGTTTAGGCCGCTATTTCCGCTAATTCTGCAAGTGCTATGCGAGCGAACGTTTCCGAAGAAACCGGAAACGCAGCTCGATTTTCTGGCGGATTCAATCGCAGCAAGAGGGGATGTTGCTCCGCGAACGTCGCGCGATATTTGCGAGAAAGAACGCACGAGGCAACGACGAAGATCGCCACACAAGATCTTGCGTCATGAGTTTTACGTCGAATGTTCCTGCGGATATAAAGGTGCGGCTCGCGATAATGCCTGCCGAAAATGCGGTGCCGAAATCGAATTAACGCTCGACGACTTGATGGGACCAGGGCTGTTTTGAGCCAGCCGCAAAACCTTTTCGTAACCTAACGTACGTAACGTTACGGGTCTAGAATTCAATCTTGTGACGACGCCGTTGGGCCGCGTCATTTGCGTGCGGCGGCCCAGCGCGTCGTAGCTGAATCCGAACGACCCCGCCCAGGAGTTGGCGAAGGTGCTTAGCCTGTCGGCATCATCGTACGCATAGCTCGTCGTTTTGCCGTTCTGGTCGGTTGCCGCTCCCTGCGGCACCATCGGTTCCCAAAACCGAACCTGGGCACCCTCCGCGTGTTCATCGCTCCGGAAATATAGGAATCGAGGGGCGCGGCCGGTCAGTCACGAAATGCAGAAGCGGGAAACTCCTTCCGGGCCACCCGCCCGACTACTGAATCTCGAATTTCGCCATCCGCCACTCGGTGGCACGGCCTGCCGAATCTGACGCCTGTATTTCGATTTTGTACTCGCCGCTTTGCAACTTCTCTGTATCGACGTTCAGCGCAATTGGAATCACGACATTCCCTGGTATGACACACTGGGCGGCACTCGTCGGCCCAGCATCCACCACCAATGTGCCGTCTTCCAGGTCTGTAATCCTCATCCGGAAATAAACCTCAGCGCTCCGATCTGCGAGCAGAGGTTCGTAAATTTCAAAGTAGAGAGGAAGAGAACTCTTCTTCGGGAGCTGTGCGTCTGGCACTGGTATGAATTGAGCGTGCTTGCTGACAAGCGGAGCAGGCACAAGTGGTGCGGGCGAAACCACGCCCGCATCTCGCAAAATCCATGACGCATCCCTCAGTATGCCGTTCAATGCAAGATCACTGACTGTAAGCGCCTGGCTGTCAATGGCCTCCACTCGCAGAGGCATCCGTGCTTGTCCGAACTTGTGGCCATCACTTACGACAACATGTACGTCATAGTTCCCTGGGTGCAACTCAACCTGAGTGTTGAAGCGACTCGGAATCGCGACCCACTGTCTGCCGGGCTCTCCTTCCAGCTCATAGCCGGTGTTAATGCGATAATAATTGTCTTGGCTTTTGCTGCGGCAAGGATAGCTGTCGCCAAATTGCGCTACAACTTCTCTGTTCGTGTCGTAGACGACTCCAAAAACGTAGATTGCCGCGTTGCGCGGGCAAGGGTAATCCCACAGCTGTGCCCCCAAATCGTATTCCGTGGCAATCTGCACGGTCGCCGGTGCTCGGGAATCATGCACCACGACCACATATGTGTAATTCGCAAAACTGGAAGCTGACGCTGAATCGGTGCCGGTTTTCGGCTTATCCACCATGGGGGATAAAACAAGTGAAGACCAAAACACAAATGGCTGGCTGGAAACCTTGATAGATCCATGTGACGCAGACTTAACGAAGTTCTCCATTTTCGCGGCGAGTTTTTTCCCTTCCACCGTTGCCGTCTCGGCTTCCTCGGTGTTGCAGTACTGGTCACGATTCAACACAACGTCGTTGTCTCCCGCCACCACTCGAATCGTGTGACAATCACCCGATTGTAACAGCGGGGGAACATATCCGATGATATAGGTAGCGGTAGGTGCTGCGAACGACAGAGGGTCTGTAAAAAACACACCCCAAGTTCCTCGGATGTGAGGAAGGAAAAACCACTGCTGATTGACGTCCCGCCAGGAGAAGTCGGATTCTTCAAAGTAGTTGATCTTTTGCTCCGCGCTATTATCGAAGATGTGAAAATCATCCTCGGATAATCCCCGAGCTACTGGGGGAGTGGCCAAATGCTCCGCCGCCACCGCCATTGGGAATCGCTTCAAAACCTCCTTGGGAACCCATGCCGCACTTCTTGCTGCATGCTTCCAGACTCCGACTGTAACCAGAACCTCACGCGCATGAGAATAAAATGTCGGGATTTGGCCTGTCGTGTTTTCCGTTTGAGAACGTTCGTCGGTGACTGGGGGAGCAGCTTGAACGGTGGCTTTCGGCGCTTGCACTTGCGATGTCGCAAAGCAACTTGCGATCAGAACAGCAACGGCAACGATTGGAAGCTTTGCCATAGAGACAGTTTAGCCTTAAACAACCCAGAACGGTTGCGCTAGGGAACCAAATTTCAGAACTGTGGCGCTGTGTTCCCCATCGTCAAGAATTGCAAGGACGAGGGATTCGGCGGTTTTTTAGGAAAGCAAGACCTGTTTGGGGAAACAAAACACGCAGTGAGCTTTTTTCCTCGCGGTTGGGTCACGCCTGGGATCGGGGAATAGGGCGAAAGAGTCGGAGCAGAGCTTGTAAGGAACGCGAGATACTGAGCGTCTATTAATGGTTTACCGTCTGGGCCTATTATCGGTTGACCAGTCGAAGGGTCTATGAACGTGGCCAATCCAGTCAGGTACTGCTTGTATTGAGAGGCAATTGCTGCTGCGCCAAACTGGATGGCCCCATTGAGGGTAATTGGGCTAAAGCCGGTCGTGCCGCCCACATTGACAGAGCCATTCTGACAACTGTCGCATGGCAAGGCGATTCCTGAGCAGTCGCCGGAGGCATCGCAAAAGCTACCCACGTCGCCACCGCCACCGCCGCCTGCGCAGGTAGAATCATCCTCGCCAGTCGGGTCGCACGGGTTGGTACGGCCTAGTTGCAATCCGAGAGGATCAGTATAGCTCAATGGGTTGTTCTTGACGTAGGCATAGGCATTGTGGGATTGCAGATCACCGATGGCGCCCCCGATAGGATCAGTGGAGAGAAATCGGCCCAGGCGCGACGAGTAATACCGGGCAAAGGCGTAGTCGAGGCCCGTCTCGGAATCATATTCATAGCCGGTGAAACGGTAGTTCGGGGGGCAGGCGGTGGTCTGCAAGTGCTCGCTGTGCTGCATCTCCTGACCGTAGGGCGTGAAATCGGCGTCGTAGCACAGTTGGCCCGAAGTTTGGCCGGGGCCGTTGCCCGTGGTGATGCTGCGAGTGGTGCCAAGCTGGTCGGCGAACCAGTAGAAGATGCCCCCGGAGCCGTTGCGCGAGCCCACGCGGCGGCCTGTGAAGAGCACGTATTCGTTGTAGTTGGAGTTTGTGGTGCTGCCGGTGCCGTCGGTCTCGGCCAGCGCATCGCCGGAGATGGAACGCCAGTAAATCTTGGTAACGGTTCCCGATGAGCAGGACGACGCACTGGATTTCTTGGCTACCCGCAGGCCGTTGCCGTCATACACGTAGCAGTATGGCCCGCCAGACATGCCGCTCGCGAGCGTGAGGCGGTTCTCCGCGTCAAACGTATAGGTATAGCCCGTTGCATCCTGCGTCATGTTGCCAGCAGCGTCGTATGCATAGGAAGCAACGTTGATGTGATTGTTGCCGTCCACTGTCACGCTCAGCGCTCCTGCGGAACATTGCGTGACGCTGATCGTGTTCAGGTTTGCCAGCGAATCCGGCGAAAAACTCTGCCCCCAACAGTCCACGCCAGAAGTGGCCTGAGTCGCGGCCGAGGAAATCCGATTCAGCGGATCGTAGCCCAAAGTCTGCGTCCGGCCATTATCAACGCCGTTGGTGATGTTGGTCACGGTACCGTTGTCGCCCCCTGCTAGATTGTAATTCAGAGAAAGATTGAGGGCAGTGCCCGTGCTCGAACTGGCCTGGCTGCTCGTGTATTCGAGGCTGTTGTTATAAGCGTGGGATTCTGTGACGCCAGCGAACCCACCGCTTACCTGGCCAGCGATCAGGCCCTGAAGTTCGCTAGGAGGCGCGTAACTCGCAACGTCGACAAACTGCGTGCCGCTGGAGTTGTCGCTCGCGGCCGTGAGACGCTCAGCGTTGCTGACGGTGTATGTGATGGTCTTTCCGCTTGGGTAAGTCACCGAAGCGACGGTGCTATCGAAATTATAGGTATAGGAAATCGTTTTGTTGACGCCGGAAATGATGCGCGATTCCGTGGTGATTCGTCCGACGGCGTCGTACGCCCTGGAGGTCGCCCCGGAACCATCGCACATGGAAGTCCGACGGCCTTTGGGGTCGGGATCGGTCAACGAAGGAGGCGTTGTTGTGCATCCGCTGAGGGAATTCCCGTCGTAGCCATACTGCACGGTTGGCGTTGTGCCGTCGTTGTAGCTGACCTGCGTGACTCGGTTGAGCGCGTCATAGGAATACGTGGTTGTCACGGTCGTAGTGCAACTCGTTTGATTGGGCGCGGGGGCGACGCGCGTTTTCAAGTTGCTGTCGTTATCATAGGTATACGCTACGGAGCAATTCGAACCCAACGAGTTGGCGAGTTCTGGAATCGTGACCGAGGTCACCCTGGAAAGCGCATCGTAGACGTACGTGCGAGTCTGACTGCCGTGAACAATCTGCAAGAGATTCCCGAGGGAGTCGTAGGAATAGCAGGTGTTCGAGGTTAGGTTTCCGCTGGAGTCGGGTTCGTCGCCCTCAATGGTTCTGCCGAGTGCGTCATTCCAAACTTGGCGCTTCCTCCCGGATTCGTCGATGGATAGCACTGGGTATCCAACACCATACGTAGCGGCGGAGCAAGCTTGGGTAGCGAGTCCGCTGCTTCCGATGGCAGCGCCGTAAAGAGTTTGCGAATACGTTCCGTCAGGGTGGGTTAACTTCGTGGTGCGGCCTAAGGCATCGTACGTCGGCGTTTCCAGTCCGTACGTGCCGTCACTGGTGCTGCGATAGGGATGCGAAGTCGATCGAACCCGACCATCACTATCATAGGCAGTGTCGACCTCGGTCTGCCCTTCCGGGTCGCTCTTGAGATAGCCATGAATGTTTCGCCCGAGCCCATCGAGCAGCACCTGGTCATGGCGACAATTGCTGCAGGAGGCGCTGTACGAGGTGTCCGCAATTCCAGTATAGGAATCGACCTGCGTATCGGAGGAGGCGTAAACATTGAGCGCCCAGGGCATGCCGCTGCCGCCGGGGTAAGAAACCGTGGGGCCGAACGTGGATGTCAGGCGCGACAAGGAATCATAAAAGTGGCTGTAGCTCTTGTTGCCGTTTTGATCGGTGGAAACGGCGGCCTGGCCCGAATAGTAATAATAGCCATACTTCAGCGTACCGCTCGCTGGGAGTGTAACCGTCGTGACGAAGGCGTCGGTCGGCACAGAAGACGAGTACGGTGCTGGGGGATTTGCGTTATTGTCTGTAAGAAAATTGTCAGTATAGCTATAACTGGTAGCGTTGTTCAGAGGGTCCGTGACAGTCTGAAGCTGTCCGGCGGTGTCGTACGTCATCGTAGTCTGGGCGTAACTATTGCAGACGCCTGGGTTCGTGCAGCGTTGGATCGAGGTCAGGTTACCGCGCGGGGTGGAAACGCTGCCGAGCTGTGGCGTTCCCGAGGGAGCGGCCACGGGCGTGGTTTGGTCGTAATTGTAGTTAGTTCGGGAAAGGACGGTGCCGCTTCCGTTCTCGACACCAACGGTTTGAGGAAACGAGGTAATGTTCCCGAGATTTGGATCGTACTGTATAAACGTTGTTCGCGTGGGTGTTGAAGGAGGCGCTCCCGAGCCAAAACCGTATTCATCAATTTCGGTGGGCACACCCACATCGTTGTAGGTCTCGGCACGTTCCGACGCGAGAGTGGCCGATCCCACGCTTGGAACGGACGTGATGATATTTCGCTGCGTGACGGGCAGACTGATGGCTGTGCCAGTGCAAGGAGATGACGCGCCGTTATAACAGGTGTTGATGCTCTGAAGCAGTGTGCCGCCGGCCGAACCCTGGTAGGCTTCGCGCTGCGTTTCGTAGATGCTCTGAAATTGAATGACGGTTTGATTCCCCTGCGGATCGGTGAGGGTCGTGGTGGAAGCTGCGCCGGAGTTCTTAACTTGAGCATAGGTCCACGTACCATCCGGAGTTTGCCGCGAGAGCGTGGCGGCACTGCCGTCGGAAAAAATGCCGCTATTGTTGGTCCCTGCACCACCGGTGTACGAATAGGAGATCGAACCTCCTGTGGGTAATGTGACTTTGGCGATCCTACCGGTCACGCAGTAGCTCTGATACGTTCCGCTCTTTGGCGTGCACGCTCCTGACGCGGGAGCACTCGGCGTCTGTTCATACTCGAACTGATAGAAAGTGCCGTCTGGCAGGGTGACTTTGTCCACCAGGTTTATCGCGGTGGCTCCGTATTCGCTGATTCCACTGATAGCAAAGTTTGTAGCCACCGTATAAGCCACGTAGGACACCGTGTACTGAGCAGAGGAGCCGGAGGGGGCGGTGTAAGTGAACGTAAGAGGACTGCTCGGTGTTCCTTGGCCAGCCACCGTTAGTGCGGGAGTTGTGCTACTGAGGGTGTCGTAGAAATGGCCGGAGCCATCCACAGAAATCTCATTCCCGTTACGGTCGGTGTAATTGCCGGAGCCGGAGCCAGATTGCAAAGGTGGGTTAAGCAGAGTTCCATGGGAGCTGGTAACCGATACCGCAGGATAGGAACCTGACGTCCATTCTGCGGAGAGTTGATATCCGGAACCGTCCGCAGTCGTCGCCGTCGTCGAACTCACATACGTCGGACAGCCGCCAATTGTGGGCGTGCTAAATGCATGGGCAGCGCCGAATGAATCGTGGTACACAAAATTAGAGTACGTATTTTCAGTGTGCGGTTGGCCCCCGAGCACAAAGTGGCACGACCCCTGCGAATACGAAATGTAACCCGTTGCCACCTCCGTTTCACCCAGCCAGCCCCAGTTTTGGACGGGTTGCCAACTTTGAGAGCCGCTTGAACCCACTGGATACCAGACGGACGTGTCGTAGCTAAGGTCGTAGGTGAAATTTGTTCCTCGCCCAGGCTTGTTCATAACGGGAATCGTCCAGTGCGCGTTCAAATTGGCGAGGTCGACGATATCCGGGCTGCCAGCGAAAGAACCGAAGGGTGGCGTGCCCGTAGCGACCTGAGCGGAAACGAGGCCCGCTGATGCAATGAAGAGGACGACAGCAACGAGGGCTCGGCAGCGTAGTGTCATGAGGCTCCTCCTACTGGAGTGCAAAGGCCGAAGAGGGCAGGCCGGAGTTGAGAGTAGCGCTGGTGAATTGGAGGTCCAGAGCGAGGCCATTGTTAATGTATTTTTGGACCTGCATGGGAACCGTGATGCCGCTGACGGCTTGGTAGCCGGAGAAGCGAATTTCGATAGGGATGTCGATTGAGGCGTTATTGTCTGGGTGTGCGGTGAAGACCAACGCGACCGGAAACAGCGAATTCGGGTCCAGATAGAAATCCATTTGGCTGAGGTGCTGCATTAGCGCAATAGCTGGTGGCACCGATGGGCCGCCGTTGGTCGATGAACTTGTCTCCAACTGGGGGAATTGCAGCCACGCGGAGACGTGTAGGACGGACTCGCCGTCATAGGTCTCCTGCCCAACGTATGACAGGACGTAATTCTGCGAAGCGGCGAGGGTTTCCAGTGTGAGCGCGGGAAAGAACCAAGCCGCGTTCGTCATGATGTTCTGGCTGGCCATGGCGTTAGGTACGCCGCCCGGCCCGATCCATTCGCCGACGGGCTGTGGCGTTTGCGCGTCGGACGCAGGCGCCTCGGGCGGCAGACTTCCGGGCAGCGGTAGCGCGGAATGATTGCGAATTTCCGTCCAGGTGCCGCCGGAAAGGCTCAAATACACACGGCTATCTCCTGCAGCCGTGGCTTCAAGCGTGGCAGTTCCAGTTTCGTCATCGGAACCTGCAATGCGTCGAGCGGTGCCCGTAAGTGTCACGTCGCTGACGGCCACGCTGCTGGTGAGCGCAGCGAGCGAATTTTGCACCAGCACGACGGCCTGAGGGTCGCTGGTTGTCACTGCTGTCGAGGTGGACTGTTGGGCCGATACGCTTACTGAGAGTAGCAGACAGCATACCGACAGGAACGAGGGGCGAAAGAGTGCCATGGGACCTCCACGATCAGCTAAGAGTTCCGAGTTTTCAATCGGGCACCGAAAATGCTCTTCAAGCAGCCTATCGCGACGCGTAAGCTTCCCAGAGAATGAGGTCCACACTATCCATCGTTAGCGATGCCCTTAAATGATATTGTTATTTTGCTTAGTATTCTAAGCATATCTACGTCGCCTTGAGATGATGCAAACGAGAGTGCCTACTGTGCCTCGCGCACATTCGAATTGGGACGAAACAGTCGGGCTGCACGCCCCGACAACCGAGGCAGCAGTCATGGGTAGGAGGCTCCACTGGGGATTTCCCTCCTTGATAATGAGTTGATGTGCTTTCGGAAGCTCTTTGTGGTTGATTTTGCAAACAGGAGAATTCACTACGAATGACGGAAATGTCGCTGCCGATCCTTTAGTTGAGTAGCGCAGATCGTAGCGCATTTAGCGAGAGGGCTGCACAGGGGAACCGAAGCCAATTCAACAGCTTAGATTTTATACGGCTATGGTTCGGGACCAGGAGGCCGGTGGTTCAAATCCACTCGCCCCGACCATTCCTTTCAAAAAAAGATATCCGAGCCATCCGGTTTTCGCTCTCCTCCTGCGGATAATTTCCTAATCGAGTGAGCTTGTGGCTTCGAACTGCGGGCGAATTCGCAGATCCGAAGCCCGATACTGCTAGTGGGCGGGCGGAACCTTCACGGGGAGCTCGGGGCCCCAACCGGAAGCGGCGCTCGCGGAGGCCATGCGAAGGACGGCGTTTACGGCATGAATTTGCCCGCCGTAGATCTTGAACGCCTCGAAGGTGACAAGCGCGCGGCCGGGGCCGTACTGCTTGGTGTTTCCGAAGTCGAGATACAGCAGGACAATCCCGAGTTGCGCGTCGACTGCCGCGACGCGGGCGCTGGATGCCCGGATGCTGAATGATTTTTTGCGTTTTGATGTTCTCGCAGCCGGCGCGAGCACAACCGGCTCCCGCGGTATGGATGCCATTCTCGATGCGGTAAGCGTCCGAGGCAAACGGCGTGTCGACCTGGACGAAGCTGCCGACCTTCAGCCCCTGCGGATATTTCATGGCAATTTTGATCGCTTCGGCGCGGGAATCGATTTCCGAGGCTGGCGGGACGAACGCCATTTGCTCGTTGCCCTTCTGATACCCGGCCGGATCGAATATGCAGCGAGGATTTGTCGTGCGGCACGACCATCGTTTCGATCTCGCTGATCTTGCCGTCGCGCTCTTTTAGCCGCAAAGCGAAGAGCACGGGCTTATCTCCATCTTCGAGCACGACGGCTTGCGTGGCGGCCGTATGTTCCGCCACGTCGAGTATGTCCTGGCGATACGTGCCGAGGCCGGAGGCGGTGCGCCAGAGGCCGTCGCCGAGTTTCATGACGTCGCCGTTTTCCGTGAATCGGACGTTCGGTGCGACCGGCAGCGCGGCAGAGTTGTGGGCGGCCATGTCCTTCAAATACTGCGTGACCAAATCGCCGAGGCAGGCTCGGTCGCAGTCTTTCGCGACGGCCGGTCGCACGGACAGCATGAGCAGCGCTGCGACGATTGCAATACCAGCAAAAAGATTCTGGGTGCGCGATCGCATGCAAAGTCATGATTGCAATTCCTCCGAGCGGAGATTCCGGGCGTGCCGGCATTCTTCGCATATTGTGGAATTAGGTGCCGCGACAAGAATTCTTCGACCCTTTTCACGGCGCACAGCAACCCGAATTCAGCGGCCGTGATCGGGAAAGTGCTCCCAGCCGGTAGGCGCGTCGTAAGGCACGCCGGAGTGGCCCAGGGCTTCAATCTCGTGAATCTTTCCGCCGAGAAATCTTGAAAATGTGCACGGCCACATTATCAAAGGGCTTGAAGTTCATCGGCTGAGACGTGATGCCCGGAACGCCGACGATTTTTTCGGTCTTCTCGTCCATCGGATGGCGGAACTGCGAAAAGCCCATCACGAGGCCCGTTTCCGGGTCGGCAATCATCACGCGGCGGGGCTCGATTCGCTTGATGTAGTCCATCACGTGGGTTTTCAACTGCGCGGCGCAGCCGAAAGAGCCGAGAACCTGGCGCGGGTTGGGATTGGCGGGCGGAGGATTGCCCGTGGTTTGGAGCCCGTTTTCGCGGCGTTCGCAATCGGCCGCGAACGGGGCGTTATTGGCATCGGCGGTGGTGACGGCTGTGTAGTACGTGCCTGCGATCTTCAGCATCTCGGCGCGCGGGACGCGCTCGGATGGCGGAACCACGGCCAGCAGGCCGGGCCGCGGCGTCTGGAGATTTTTCAGGTTCGCCGGCTTCAGGTCTCCGGCCCAGAGATGTTCGGCGGCGACGATTTCGCCGTGGCGGATCTTGAGGCGGAAATCCGCTTCGATCGGTTCGTTATTGGCGCGCATCACGCATAGCAAGCCGACTTCCTCGGAAACCGGATCGGGAACGTAGACCTTGAAGGTGGTTGGGAGGCGCATCGGCGGTTTTCCAGAGTCCGTCGCCAGGATGCATGGGGACCGTGTTTTCGACGAATTCGACTTGCGGCGAAAGCGGAACCCGCGACGGGTCGTGGGAGACGAGCGCGGCAACGTAGTCGTTCATTGCGTCGATCAGACAGGCGCGGTCGCAATGCGCCGGGAGTCTTATTCGCCTTCGGCGCAGCGAAAAGCGGCGAGCTCGCGAAAAGACAAGATGACAATTGCTGCAACTAGGTTCCTCAATCGCATTCTCCATTCTTCCAGCGGAAGCTGGATCCGCACGGGGTGGTTGTTCCCACCGGGTCGATCGCGATGCCGATGAAGATGCCGATATTTCCGAACGCACGTGACGGCGTCAACTGCTTCGCTTCTTTGGAAAGAAACGCCGGCGAAATCGTAACCGCCAGAGCCTCAAAGTTCAACCAGGTTCAACGGCTCCGCTCAAAGAGCCCCTGACGAAGCTTGGTTACCGAAGGAAATCCGTTTCACCAAATAGCTGCGGGAGCCGGGCTCATTGCCCGGCAGACCGATCCATGGGCTGCCGGGCGATCGAGCGTTCGATGCCGATGTGCGTGGATTCGTGTTCGAAGACGCGTGCGCCATACAAGGGCGAAGACGCGAGCAGGAGCTGCAGCTCCGGCACGGTGTAGGCGGCGCGAACGGAGTCGCGGTAGAGTTTGCGCATCGTGCCGGAATAGTGGCGGCCGTGCCAGCGAACGTGGAATGGATGCGCGAAGCGTCCGGGGCGGCGAAGATCGCGCAGCAAGATCGCGCCGGTGGGCTTGGCGAGGCGGGCCATCTCGGAAAGCAGGTGGCGCGGCTCTTCAAGGTGGTGCAGGACCGAATTGCACATCACGAAATCGAAAGTGGCGTCGGGAAATGGCAGCTTGTTGCCGTCCGCGACGCTGAAATTCGACGCGGCCCGCGAGCGCCGGGCCCGCCGCTTCGAGATTCACGTCGGCCTGCGCGATCATGTTGGGCGAACGGTCGACTCCGGTGAATTTCCAGCGCGTGAGGCGGCGGGCGAGCTTGATGACGATTTGTCCCGGACCCGTGCCGATATCGAGCGCGCGGCCCCGCTCGCGTCCATTGAGGAGACGAATGGCGTGGTCGACGAAGGTGTCGTCGATTTTGTCGAGATAGGCTTGCGCCGCGGACCAGGAATAGGCCTCGACCTCGCCCGAATCGTCCATGACTTCGGGTTCGGGAACGCGCGGGAGATCGAAGAGACCCATCGCGAGAGTGTAATGAAGTGGCGGGAGGAAATGCTAGTGTGGCGCGGCCGAAAAAGCTGCGTTTTCTCCGGACTTTCTAGTGCCGCGCAATCGCAGTTTGAAGCCCCGGACTACTTGCGCGTTCCGCCACTTCGCGCGCACGTGGCGTGTGCGGGGAGCACGCCGGGCAAGCCCGGCGGCAAACAGCGGCGGCCAGCCGCCGCACGTTCGTTAGGTGGTGCTGGGATGCGGACCAGACGCGAAACGAAATTAGCGGGACGCGAGCATGGCGCTTGGCGCTGACGGCTTTTCGCGGGCGTGCCGAGCGCGGCGGATTCGGATGATGCTGGTGGTCAGCGGGGACCGGAGCCGGGGCCAGCCTATGGCGTGGTCGATGGCGTCGAAGGTTTGGCGCGTGGCGCGTTCGACGGTGAGGCACTTCAGGTCGACGCACCAGAGGAAGACGCCGCCTTGGTCCGTTTGGAACTGGAAGAAATTGGGCCGGCGGAAGAGCTGCGTCCTGTTTGCGTATTTCGTTTCCAGGCCCTCGCTATACTGGCCGAAGAATGTGCCGGTGTGCTCGGACGTATCGAGCGCGAGGAGAAAAACGTCTGGTGTTTGCTTGGTCTTGGCGTCTTCGAAGACGGCATAGCGGTCGCCGGTCCATGCGGGAGAGAGCTGATCCGCGCGCTCGGCGCCGATGAACTGCTTCAGGATTTCCTCGAGGCCGAACTCGCCCATCACGTTTTCCTCGAGCAACTTCCAATCGGACGGGACCAAACCCTTCCATTCGGGCAGCGCGATTTTCTGCGGCGCGACGCCCTTGAGATACAAATCCGGATGCATGATCTGCTGCGTCGAGACGGGGGGATTCTGGAAAACCAGCTTCAGATCGGGCCAGCCGTCGTGCGCCTTCAGGAATTGCTGCGCGAACGACGCGCCGGCGAGATACGGGAAGAGCAAGCCGTCGCGAATGTATATCGGCGCTTTGACGAGGTTGGGATCCTTGTCCATTTCATCGAGGGCGCTCGAGCGCATCAGGACGGTGATATCGGGGAGATCGCGCACGCTGACTTTGTCGTCGCGCAGCGCGTAGTCGACCATTGCCGCCATGGCGCTGCCTTCGCTGACGGCGTCGCGCGCCAATTCGGCATCGTCATTGGGGCGCGCGGCTTTGATCCAGGGATCGATGTGGAAGGATTGGTCTTCGAGCGCGTGCGTGAGTTCGTGGGACATCACTTCGCGCTGCTCGTCGGGCTGGATCCAATCGGCGATGTAGAATTCCTTCGCCTTGGGATCGTAGAGGCCGGCGACCTGGTCGGTGAGGACCTGGAGCATGAACGAATCGAGCGGAAAATCCTTGGGGATCAGGCCGAAGGCTTCGAGGGCTTTGCGATCGGCGTAGCGCTGCGCGTCGTCTTTGTCTTCGCTCTCTTCGCGTGATGAGATAGGCGCGAATCTGGTCCTTCGAGCGGAGGCTCTTTTTCAGCGGCTCGAGGATCGGGAGATGGAGGATCTGGCTCATCTGCTGGAGAACTTCGTCGGCGGCCTGGAGGAATTCGGGATTCGAAGTGGGCGCGACCTGCGCGGGGGCTGGTGTCGATGGAGGAGCTATGGCGTCCGGGGAAGCCGGGGGCGGCGTGGCTGCTGCGATTGCTGCGCGGCAGCGGCGACGAACGCGAAAAGCGATTAGAGCTGTGACGACGGCGAGTCGCTTCATTCGAACCCCGAGAGTCTGATGCCCCGATCAGGATAGCAGGTTTCCCCGCGGAGTTCGTTCTTCGGCACGGAGCGTGGATCGACTTTGCCGCACAGCGCGAGAGTGATCGTTGGCGCAACACTCGGCGAGGCAGAGCCTCGCCTTCAAAGAGCGGCAGCGAGCTGCCGCACTCCTTCGCCGCAAGCGCCGGCGCGTTTCGCCGGGCGGCGTCTACACGTTTACTGCGGGGCGAAGGCCAGGAAGACGTTGCCAGGCATGCCCCATAGCGCGCCGTAGCCGGAGCTGACGTAGACCATGCCGCCGACGACCGCGGGACCGCCGCCGCCGTCGATCGAACCGCCGTGAGCGGGGACATCGTTGACGGTTTTGAAACTTTGCGCGGTGTCGAAATCCCAGATGACTTTGCCGTCGTCCAGCGAATAGGCGCGGATGTGGCCATCGTCCGAGCCGGAGAAAACGACGCCGGGCATCGCGGTGACGGCGGCGGACTGCGCGGGGCTGCAGCGATCGACGTGGCACGTGCCGAGGACAGGCGGCGCGGCCCAAAGCTGTTTTCCGGTGGCGATATCGAGCGCGAAGAGGCCGCCGCCCTTTTTCGGGTCGGGCTCGAGGCCGCCGGGGAACGGAATCACGTCGATATCGGAAAGCGCTTCGAAGATGGTTTTGGTGTCTGCGGCCGGGCCCCACTCAATGCCGCCGAGCGGGCCGCCCTGGCCGATCTTCGTCTGCCAGATGAGCTTTCCCTGCTGATCGGGATCGAGCGCGAGAACCGCGGAGGATTTTTGGCTGACGATCACTAGGCGCTGGCCCGTCGGGAGAGTGCGCAGGAGCGGCGGCGAGGCGAAATCGTAGTCGCCTCCCGGTTTCTTCGGGCAATTGCTCTTGTCGTTCTGCAGGCAGCTCGTGTTGAACGCGTCGCCGGAGGTGAGCTGCTTCGCCCAGACGATTTTGCCGGTCTTCATGTCGATCGCCATGATTGCGTCGCTATTGGCGGTGGGCGGATCGGAATAGTTGTCGCCGACGCCGACGTAGAGGAGCTGCTTTCTTCTCGTCGACGGTGGGCGACGACCAGAGGCCGCCGCCGGACGGCCCCCAGAGCTGCGTGCCATCGGGTTTCTTGCTTCGTCGGATGCGGCGCTTCGGGAATGGTGTAGGTGCGCCAGATTTCTTTGCCCGTGGCGGCGTCGAACGCGACCAGGGCGCCGCGGAACGTGCAGCATTCATAGTGCGGATCGGCGGCCATCCATTCCTCGCGCGACGATACGCCGACATAGAGGCGCCCTTTGTATAGGCGCGGCGAATCGGTGACGCGGGCGTAGGGATGCGTGGTGATGCGGCTCTTCCAGACGAGCTTTCCGGTGGCGCGTTGAGCGCGTAGACGTTGGAACGGAAATCGCCGAAGTAGGCGAGGTGATCGGGGCCGATCACGATCGGCGCTGCGCACGCCTGCATCCGCCTGAAACTTCCAATAGGTGCAGCCGGTTTTTGCGTCGAGCGCGTAGACCGTGCCCATCGGGCCGCCGAAAAACACGCGGCCGCCGACGATCACCGGCTGCGCGAAGGCTCCCCAATCGCCGGGAAATCCGAACGCCCATTTCAATTTCAGATTCGGAACTTGAGCGGCGGTGAGCCCGGCTTGGTCGGCGGGCTGGAAGCGGCTGTTGTCGTAGTCGATGCCCCAACCATTCCATTCGGGCCCGGAAAAATCTTGCGGCGCGGGGCCGGAGCATTGACTGGCGGAAGGATTGCGCGGGCGCGAACTGCCGGCGCGTTTGCCGGTAAGATATTCGGCGACGGCGACGCGCTGGGCGATCGTCAAAGGCGCGGCGACGAGACGCATCGGGCCGGACTTGAGCTGATAGAGGATGTAGTCCGGAGACATGGTCTTCAGCATGAGATGGTTGAAAAATGGCGGATTGCCGGCTTCGTGGCAGGAGGCGCACTTGGTGGCGTAAATTGTTTCGCCGAGTTTGGCGGCTCGCAGCGGCGGCAGCCTGACGGAGAAGAAAGCGAAAGGACATAGGCGACGAGATCGCCGATTTGCGACTCGGTGAATCGTACCTTTGAACGCGGGCATCGCGGTGCCGGGTTTTCCGTTGGTCGATCGATGCCGACCACCGTTTTCTGTGAGCGGGGCGGCCGACGAGCGCTGGACCGGCGGAGGCTGCCCTTGCCGTTCACTGCCGTGGCAGAAGACGCAGGCGGAGCCGTACAGCGCTCTTCCGGAGGAGACGCGCGTCCATCGCTTGAGCTCCCGCATTCGCGCGCGCGCCGGCGTTGCCGCTTGCAAAGGCCGGGCTCGCGACACCGACGAACGGAACGGCGAGCGCCGCAGCGAGGATCGCGAGGCTTAGCCTCGAGCGCAGCCCAGCGCCGTTGCGGAGTTGTTTCGTGGCACGGCTCATGCTTTCCATATGCACCTGCCTGGTTCGAATTGATTTCGAGAAATTGAATGCGGCTTGTTGACCCGGCGCGAATTCGCCGCAGCGTGGCCGATACTACAGCGCGCCACTTAGGAGGCGCAAGAACGATCTTGGCCGTCGCGATGTACTCAAGTTCTCACCGTCGGGAACGCGACGGGGGCAGCCAGAACGGCTTGCAGGGCTTTGCAAAACTCGTCGATCTTGAAAGGTTTTCTCAGTATCTGGCAGCCGGAATCGCGCACCGACTCGGGAATCAGATCTTCCGTGGCAGCTGGAGACGGTGAAAAGGACGCGCGAGGAAAGATCGGGACGATTCTTCCGAATCCACGCGTACAGGCTGGCCGAGGGATCTTTCGTCGGCCAAGTTGGCGCTGGCGACAATGGCATCGACGGAGTCGCGCTTCAGAATATCGATGGCATCGCGCTCGTTTCGCGCGAGCCGCACGGAGGAGCCGCGGGCGACGAGGATTTCCTCCTCGAGCTGGAGCACGGTTTCTTCGTCGTCAACGAGGAGAATCTTTCCGGCCGGAGTCTCGTTCGCGGAGGTTGGGTCGACGGACGGCGCCGGCGAAGAAACGACGAGGAGCGGCAGAGTGATGGTGAAGGTGGCGCCGCGCGGCGGCGAGTTGCGAACCTGAATCTCACCGCCATGCTCTTTCACGATGCCGTAACAGATGCTAAGGCCCAGGCCCGGTTCCCTTCCCGACCGCCTTGGTGGTGTAAAAGGGATCGAAGATGCGGTGAGGATTCTGGACGCCGGGACCATTGTCCGTGAGTTCGACGCGCAGCCGGTTTCCGGCGGCCTCGGTGCGAATCCAAATTTCGCCGGGGCCGCCCTTTTCCTGGATGGCGTCGACCGCGTTGTTCAAGACGTTGAGGAAGACCTGCTGCAATTGGTGAAAATCGCCGCCGGTCATGGGGAGATCCGGGTCAAGCTCGCGGCGAATGACGATGTTGTTGAGCTGCATGTCGTATTCGCGGAGAACGAGCGTGTCTTCCAAAATCTGATTGAGCTGGACCGGGGCGCGCTCGGGCTTGTGCTGGCGCGCAAAGCTCAGGAGATTCTGCACGATGTGATGCGTCCGCTGAGCCTGCTTGTATAGCTTTTCGAGGTAGCCCGCGCCGCGAGAGTTGGTGAGCTCTTCGGACTTCAGCAGCTGGCTATAGCCGAGAATCGCGGTGAGCGGATTATTGAGCTCGTGAGCTACGCCGGAAATCAATTGGCCGACCGCAGCCATCTTCTCGCTCTGCAAGAGCTGCTCCTGAGTGCGCCGCAAGGTTTCGTAGGCCTCGCGCGTCTGCTCGAGCAGGAGCGATTTGTCGATGGTGGTGGCGATCTGGTTGCCGATGGCCGAAAGCAGGTTCAACTCGCCCGTGGAAAAAGCGCGCATCTCGCGGCAACCGACGATCAGGACGCCGGTGATACGGTCCTTGGTCCACAGCACGACGACCTGAGAAACCTGAATTCCTTCGTTGCGGTGGAGTTCGCGGAAATCTTCGGGCAAGGCCGGAGCGGTGCCCGACAAGATGGTCACGCGGACCTGACGGACCTGCTGGAGAAGCGAAGCCGATACCTCGATGGGAGCGGCGGCGCGCGCATACGCGGACCGATATCCAACGGCGGCAGCGCGCCGGAGGGTTCTGGTGGGCTCGTCGAGGAAATAGACGGCGGCGGCATCGACGGCCGAAAGTTCGGTAACTTTGAGGAGCGCGTCGTTGAGGCCCTCTTCGAGGGTCGCGCACTGGGTGAGGAGTTCGCCGATCGCATTGAGAGCGAGGAGTTCCCGGTTGCGGCGGCGGATATCCATCTCGGCCTGCTTGTGCTCGGTGATGTCGAGGACAAATCCCTGGTACGCGACGATCTCGCCGGAATCGTCGCGCGTGGCGAAGCAAGATTCGCGCGCGGTGCGGATTTCGCCATCGCGCCTGCGAAATTGAAACTCGAAGTCACTCACTTCGCCATATTCGTGCAGCAGGCGGCGCAGGCGCTGGCGGTCGGCGGAATTCGCGTACAGGTGCGAGGGAATGTCGGTATCGAGCAACTCCTCGCGGGTCTCGTATCCGACGATCCGCATGAAGGCTTCGTTGAAGTCGAGGAAGCGCCCGTCGGGAGTGGAGATGAAGACGCCCTCCGGGGCCTTTTCGAAAAGCGTGCGGAATTTGTTTTCGACGTAGCGATGAGCGGTGAAATCCTTGAGGACGTGGATCGTTCCGAGACGCCCGCCCTCGGAATCGTGGAAGCTGGAATCGGTGGCGACAAAGTAGCCGCCGAAGGTGGGATCGATTTCTTCCGACTGGCCAGCCGCTCCTTCGCAATACGGGCATACGACCCATGGGGCGCTGCCCTGGAAGAGCATGTCGCGCAAGGAACGGCCGACGAGCGCGATGGGCTCGGCGGCAAGGTGTTCGGCGAGAGCGCGGTTTGCGCGCAGAATACGTCCATCGGGTGAATGGACGAGAATCAGATCGTCGATCGAATCGAAAGTGTCCACCCATTGCCTGCGGGAAGCGGACGAACTTTGGAACAGCTCCACGTTTTGAACGGTTAATCCTAGGAGATTGGCGACGTTGACGAGAAAATTCTCTTCATCCGATTGAAACGTTCGCGGCGCCAAAGAGCCGATGCCGAGCAGGCCTAGGGGGCCGTCTTTCCCTGGAATGCGAACTAACACGACGGAGGCCAGCCTCTCCGCCCCTTTCCAGAGCCGGACGGTCGAATTCCCGGGTGCGCCAGAGGAGACCACGGGAGTCGACTGACGGAGAACGGCCTGAATCCAGGAGTCGGTAATGGGAATTCGAGGTTGGTCTTTGGGTGCGCTGGTCGCTCCAACGGAGGCGCGCATCACCAGGGCCGGAGAGTTGCCTGGGTCGTCGACAAGCAAAACCACCCCGTGGCTGGCCCCGAGAATTTCGACAAGATGGCCGAGAACCGAGTCGAGCACCTGCTCCATCCGAAAGGAATGGGTAGCCTCAGCTGTGATCAGGGAGAGGCGGCGGAGCTTCTCATTGAGCTCGTCGGTGCGCGCGCGGCCTGCCTCCAAGACCAGGACGGCCATGGCAATCCCCATCGTGATCCCGAACAGGCTGTGGAAGGAAAGGCGGAAGAGCTGGAAACCCTGCTGCGCCCACTCGGGACGATCGAGGCCGTCGAGGCCACGCAATATCAGGGCGGCGGAGGCTAGCCTCCATCCGACACCGGAGTGCTGGGATTGCGAACGCCAGAAGATCCAGCCGGAGGAGAGATAGAGGGCGGAAACAACGATGGTTGACGTCCAGATCCCGAAATGAGAGAGCTTGGGAATTGAATTTAGAGTGGCAAGAGCAGCCACAAGCAAGCCGCCCGTAACCCACAGATACGTAAGCTCTTGTGAGAGCTTTCGGCATTCGAGAGTTGCGGCAAGAAAGAAAAGTGCGGGGATGACCGATAATACTGATGTAACCGACGCGGTGCCGGCATGGCCGCGCAATCAAACTATCGATGCGGAGGCCTTGAAGCGCGACGTAAAGCGTCCATCCGGCAAGCCAATAGCGGAAGAAACGCGCCCGGAAACCCGGGAGCAGCAGGCAATAGAGGACGAGAATGACCGCGGAGGCAGCGCCCTCCATGAAAGCAACGGCCAAAACTTCTGGACCCAAGACGGGCGTCATTGTACCTTGCCCGAGCGACACCAGGCCGCTCGCTTACGAACAACTGCCGAAAGTTCTGGGGATATCAGGAAGCCATTACAAGAATTAGCACATAGGACAAAATCACGGCAACAGACAGTGTCGCCGGGTGTGCCGTGCCTTATAATGGCGAACGGAGCGACACGACAGTGGACAAAGAGAAAATTCTCGTCGTGGATGACGAAGAGGCGATTCGAGAAGTCGTCTCGACGCTGCTGGAAGCGCAAGGCTATCCCTGCACGGTGGCCTCGAACGGCCGACTGGGCTTCGAAGCGTTTCGCAAGGATTCGTTCGACCTCGTCCTAAGCGACATCGTGATGCCGGAGATGGACGGGCTGAAGCTCCTGGCGGCCCTGCGCGAGGAAGACCCCGACGTGCCCGGTGATCATGGTGACGGCCATGCACGATATCTCCATTGCGCTTGAGGCGATACGAGCCGGGGCATACGACTACATCCTGAAGCCATTCGAGAAGGACCAGCTTCACCTGAGCGTGAGGCGGGCGCTGGAACACCGGCGGCTGGTGATCGAGAACCGCACCTACCAGAGCGACCTCGAACAACTGGTGGCGGAGCGAACGCAACAGCTTTCCATCGCGCTGCAGGACCTCGAGCAGTCGTACGACTATACGCTCGAGGCGCTGGGCGGGGCGCTTGACGCCAAGGACGCAGAGACCGAAGGCCATTGCCAGCGGGTGACGGCGTTTACGATCACGATCGCGAAGGCAATGGGAGTGGATAAGGCGCTACTGCGCCAAATCGCGCGCGGCGCCTTCCTCCACGACATCGGCAAGATGGGTATTCCGGACTACATCCTTCGGAAGCCGGGTCCGCTGACGGCCGAAGAGCGGGAAATCATGCGGCGGCACTGCGAGATCGGTTATTCGGTGCTCGAGCGGATTCCGTTCCTGAAGGAAGCGGCGGAGATCGTTCTCTCACACCAGGAGTTTTTCGACGGGACCGGATATCCGCGGGGATTGAAAGGCGAGGAGATTCCTCTGGGGGCGAGAATATTCGCGGTGGCAGACACGCTCGACGCGATGATCTCGGACCGGCCCTACCGCAAGGCCTTGCCCGTTTCAGCCGCACGCGAGGAAATTCAGCGATTCTCAGGCCGGCAGTTCGATCCGAGCGTGGTGGAAGTATTCATGGCGCAGCCGGAAAAACTGTGGCGCGATCTGCACGAAAAAATCAGCGACCCCTTCCAAATGACTCAGCTCGAACGCGTCTAGCGCGCGTTTCCCTCAAAAGCCTAAAACACGTACCGCAGCGCGAATTGAAGCTGCCGCGGGGAATTTGCCACGTTCGTCAGAACTCCATACTGCGATCCATTTTCGATATTGTTGTTGGTGAAGTTTGTGGAACCGTAAAGACCCGGATCGACCGAGGGGTTGTTGAAACTCGGATGGTTGAAGACGTTGAAGGCTTCGAGCCGGAATTGGAGAACCTGGCTATCCGACCACGGCATGGTGAAGTTCTTCAACACCGCCATATCCACGTTGGAGAATCCGGGGCCACGCAGCACGTTGCGTTCGCCCGTATTGCCTCCGATGGGGTAAGTGAAAGCGGCGTTAGCGGCGGCAGGATCCGCGAAAAGCTGGAGAGCGCCGCCTTCCACGTGAATGTTCTGCCTCACAGCGGACCGAGGCCCGACGAAGACAGCGGGCGCTGATTGTGTGAAGTTGATGGGGAAAGAATCGGTGATCGTGTTCCACGGAAAGCCCGAGTGGTATTGAATGATCCCCGAAGTGGTCCAGCCGCCGACGAGCGCATCGAGCAGCCGGGAAGAGCCGCCCAAGAATCGCTGCCCGCGGCCAACCGGGAGGCGATATTCGTAGTTTACGCTGAAGGTGTGCGTTGCGTCGAAGTCCGAACTTGCCCGGCACACGCGCAGATTACGCAGGTCACAGATGAGGCCTTGCCCCGTATAGTCCCAGCCGATCACATCGTTGGTTATGTCGGAAACGTTGTCGATTGAATGGCCGTAGGTGTAGTCGAAATCGAGCTGAAGGTTGTTGGACATGCGCTTTCGCAGACTCAAAACGAGCGCATTGTAACTGGAGGCGGCGAAGTTGCCGACGTTGCCGATCGAGCCGGCCTGGGAAAACAGCCCGGTGTTCGGCGCGATAAGCCCGCTATCGTAGAGCACTTCATCAACGGTCGATAGATCGCCGGTGTAAAAGCTACTCGGAATGATCGAGGCGGCAAGTTGCGTGCAGTTGCTGACCGCAGCCGTCAACTGAAACTCCACGCCCACTGCCGGACAGTTGGCGGCGCCGCCGACCTGCGAGCCGATCTGGTTTTCGAACCAGGGTTGTGCGGACACAGCGCTGGGCGCCACGCCACCCTGGATTTGGGACTGAACACTTCCGAAGGCCGCGTTGAGGAATTGGCCGGAAGTCGCATCTTTGAAGTTCAGCTGCTGGGCGGGATCTCCCACTCCTATGAGGCGCCGGCCGAACCTTCCGAAATAGTCGGCCTCCAGGACGAGGCTTCCCGGCAGTTCGCGCTGGATGCCGAAGGATGTCGAGATCGAGTAAGGAGCCTTCAAATTATCGTTCAGCTGAAACATATCCTCGTTGTAGTAGAGGCCATATCCCACGCCGTCCGAAACGAACGGGGTTACGGTGGGCCTGGGTATTGTCCCCGCAGCCGGGGGCGTGGGCGTGCTGGTAAGAGACACAAAGCGCGGATCCGTGAGAAGCGAACCATAGGGATCGCCACTGATTCCGTAGGGCTGCGAAATGGATGAGTCGAACAGCTGTCCGGTTTCGTCAATCTCGAACTGCAAGGTGCTTAGGATGCGGTCGTATGAGATGTCGCCGCCGGCGCGGATGCTGGTCTTACGATCGCCGAAGATGCGGCCCAAGAAGCCTTCCGTGAAAGACGGCGAATAGGCAATTCCAATCCGAGGGGCAAAATCCTTGTAATCCGGCTTGTAGTAATTGGGGCCGTGATTGGCGGGCCCGCCGAGGGTGTAGCTATCGAAGGGCGCAGCGCTATCACCATTGACGCCGGCGAGCGCCGCAGCCTGACGCGCAGCGAAAAGCTGGGGCTCGAACAACGTCGGCACGGACTCGAAACCATTCGCTTCATAGGGCACGCTGTCGTAATTCCAACGCAGGCCGAAGGTGATCGTGAGATCGGGACGAATCTTCCAGCTATCCTGAGCAAAGAACTCATACTCGTTGTAGTGAAAGTCTCGAACCGAAGAGGTGAACTGGGGAAGTGGATTTCCCGCAACGTCGTAGTTGTATTGCGCCGTGGTGTCCGCGTAGCGTCCGAGGATGGTGGTGAATGCGTTGTCCCACAAGCTGGCAGCCGCAACCGATTCGGAATTTGAAGGGTCCGATAAAATGTCGGCCGGACGCAAGCTGGGGTCGAGACTGGTGATGAACGAGGACAAACCAACCTCTTGAAAATTGATGTCGTTGACATTGGAAGAATGGACGCGGATCCACTTGATATCGGCGCCAAACTGCAACGTGTGCGTCCCTTTCTGGTCGGTGAAGATATCGTGCAATTCCGGCAGCGGGACATTGCGGCTCTGCCCGCGGATGTCTCCATAGGGATCGGAAAGGATGTCGAACCCGAAGTCCGTCGGAGCCGTCGGCGCGTAGTCGACCGGGAAAGCAAGCAGCTGGCGCGTGACACCGAAAAACGCCTGGTTGATCATCGAGGAGTTGATGATCCAAGTGTCTCCCACGACCCAAGAACGCTCGTGGTCAATCTCGGTCTCCTCATCGCCGGCATCCTGCGGAAATGCTTTGGTTGCATACGTGTCGTTGTCGCGATCCCAGGTTCCGCGCGCAAAAAGGGTGTGCTTGGAAGACAAGTTATAATCGAGCCTTCCGACAAAGGTATTTTCGTTGGTGTGAGACGGCGCCGTGAACTGGTAGCCGCCGGTGTTGATGCCATCGCCCACGCCGGTGTTGTTGGAGATCGGGTAGCGGCTATCGACGAAGGCGAGAAGAGGGGCGTCAGCCCCGACTGCTTGCGGATCGAGCCCTTGGACCGTCTGAGAACCCGGCGCTCCCAGCGCGGGCAAAGTGCTGATCCCGCCACCGGTATTGATATAGGAAAGCTCACCGTCGCGAAAAGGCCCCAACGGCACAGTCAAGTTCTGTGAAAGGCCTTCCCTGTCGCGGCGCCCTTCGTAATCGAAGAAGAAGAAGAGCTTGTTCTTCAGAATGGGACCGCCGAGGTCGCCGCCGAACTGATTGCGTGTGAGCTGGCCTTTGGGGATGCCCGCGAGATTGTTGAAGAAATTGTTGGCCGCGAACAGCGAGACTCGGTTGAATTCGCTGAGGGAACCGTGGAACTGGTTGGTGCCACTCTTCGTCACCAACGCGACCTGCGCCCCGGCACTGCGCCCGAAAGTGGCATCGGGATCGCCGACAATCGTCCGGAATTCAAGGACCGAATCGATCGGGGCGCGACCGACGGTCGCAAACGGGTCGCCAGTGGTTTCGTCATTCACGTCGAGTCCGTCGAGCGTAATCGTCATCTGATCGGCTCGACCGCCGGTGACCGAACCATACTGCGCGTCGCCTCCCGAAACCTGCACGCCCGGAGCCAGTTGCAGGAGCTCAGCTGCGTCGTCTCGAAAGAGGCTGGGGAGCGCCTCGACCTGTTGAGTCTCGACGACATTGCCAATGCTCGCGTCGGTGGTGTTGATACTGGCTGCCGCGCCCGCCGTGACTTCCACCTTTTGGTCAATGGAGCCAAGCTGGAGCTGCACATCGCGAGTGGTGGTGGTCGCAACCGGCAGATAAATCCCCGAAAGAATGGTGGTCTCAAAGCCGTCTTTGCGCACCGTCAGCGAGTAACCAGTGCCGGGGGGGATGTCGACGACCCGGTAAGTGCCGTCGCCGGCAGTCTTCCCAAAATAATCGAGGCCCGTTTGGGTGTTCGTGATCTTGACGCTCGCGCCGGGGACGGCCGCGCCCGTTGCGTCGGTCACCAGTCCCGTAATGGAGGCGACGCTCTGGGCTGTCGCAACAATCGGAAATGCAAAAAGAGCGAACGCAAGAACCAACAAGAATCCACACTTCCGCATCGTTTTGCCCCCGATCAGATTTGTTATTGAAATGTGGGAACGTTGCCCGGGAAGGATCGCACACCCCCAAGAAAACCGACAGATGCCACAAAGTAAGCAATCAGCGTTCCACAACGCGAGTGCGATGCGCCACAAATAAACTCCATATAAAGCAACGAAATACAAAACGTAAGGGCTTCATTTTCATGTCGTATACGAAATTCAATAGGGGGCCCCGCAAAATCTCACATCGGGATGCAAAATCTGCGGTGAATGCCCGTCAGGACGAACAAGTCACGCTGGGCCGCGCCGACGGTAGATGAGGAAGAAAACGCCGAGGAAGAGACTCAAGGCTGGCAGGAGCAAAATCAGAATGCCGTGGCGAAGAGCTGCGCGTCCCTGGGCGCCCGAAGAGGCGGCATTCTGGTAGCACATGGCGCAGCCCTGGGCCGCGGCATGCGGCGCCATCACCGCCAGAAGCGCGATGATTAGGAAAACGAAGGCCGCGAGGCTCAGGATGCGGGACCAACGATTCGTGGCTCGCTTACCGGCCGTTTTCGTCTGCACTGCTACATTCATAATCGACCCTGCATCAGCAGCAACACGAACAGGCACAGCCAAAGGGCGTCGAGGAAGTGCCAATAGATCGAGACGACTTCCACAGCAGTGCCGCGCGCGAGATGCCTCCCGCGGCGAAACGCAACGGCTAGCATAGCAGCGATTCCTCCGAGGAGGTGCAATCCGTGTGCTCCCGTGAAGACATAGAAGAAGCTGCTGCTCGCGTTCGTGGCGAGATAGACTCCCGCGGCGACAAGCTGGCTCCAAGCGAGAATCTGGCCCGCGAGGAAGAACAATCCCAGAATTGTCGTGACGCCCCACCAGTGGCGGAAGCCTGCTTCGTCCTGCGCGCGAAAATCCCGGCGCGAGCGCACGAGCGTGGCGCTGCTTGCGAGAAGGATCAGCGTGTTGAGCCAGAGGATTCGTGGGACCTCGACTGTCTGCCACGCCACGGCAGAAAGGCCCTTGCGCACCACGAGCGCGCTGACGAGCGCGGCGAAAAACATGAGAATGCCGCCAAGCGCGATGAGCATTCCCGTAACGTAGGTCCCCTGCGGGACGTGCACCGGACCTGAACGATCCGCGTCCGGCCACCACCGCGGCCGGGCGGCGACTTCGCCGGCTCCGTTTCCGCCGGGAGGCGCGCAGATCGATCGCAGGCGGTGACGATCTCATTGGGCATGCGGAAGCTCCTCGCCGGCTGCATATTGTTCGTCCGAGACATTCTGCAGCAGGAAATCCTGCGACGCGCCCGGGACGCTGTAGTCGTAAGGGCCGCGGTAGACGCGCGGATAGTGGCCGTCGAAATTATCGAGCGGCGGAGGTGACGACGTGGTCCATTCGAGCGTCGTCGCATTCCAGGGATTGCTGGGGGCTGCGCGCGCCGGCCGTCAGGCTGCGGAAGAAATTGAAGAAGAAAATCAGCTGGGCCGACGGCGGTGATGAAAGCCGCGATGGTGATGAAAAAGTGCAAAGGCTGCAGCGATGCGAGATAGGCCGGGCCGGTCGAGTCCGCGTAGCGGCGGATGCCGCCCGCGATGCCGATGAAATGCATCGGCATGAAGATGCAATAGACGCCAACGAACGTGAGCCAGAAATGAAGTTTGCCAAGGGTTTCGTTCATCATGCGGCCGAACATCTTTGGGAACCAGTAATAGCGTGGCGCCGAAAATTCCGAAGATCGCCGCCACGCCCATCACCAGATGAAAATGCGCGACGACGTAATAGGTGGCGTGCAGCATGGAGTCCAGCGCGGGCTGCGCGAGGAAAATTCCGGAAAGGCCGCCGCTGATGAAGAACGAAACGAAGCCGAGCGCAAACAGCATCGGCACGTGAAATTGTATTTTGCCGCCCCATAGCGTGCCGAGCCAGTTGAATGTCTTGACGGCGGAAGGAACGGCAATCGCGAGCGTCAACATCGAAAAGGCCAAGCCGGAATAGGGGTTCATGCCGCTGACAAACATGTGATGGCCCCAGATGAGGAAGCCGAGAAATCCGATGGCGCACATCGCGAGAGCCATTACGCGGTAGCCGAACACAGGCTTGCGCGAAAAATTCGCGAGGATGTGCGACGTAACGCCCATGCCGGGAAGAATCGCGATGTATACCTCGGGATGGCCGAAGAACCAGAAGAGATGCTGCCAGAGGAGCGGCGAGCCACCGCTGCGAATCTGCAACTCACTGTTGACGACGAGGCCGGCGGGGAGGAAGAAGCTTGTGCCCGCGGAACGGTCAAGCAGAAGCAGGATTCCTGCCGCGAGCAGAACGGAGAAGGCCAGCAGGCTGAGAATCGCCGTGACGAACCAGGCCCACACGGTAAGCGGCATGCGCATGAGCGTCATTCCCGGAGCGCGCATGTCGATCGTGGTGGAGATGAAGTTGATCGAGCCCAGGAGCGAAGCGAAGCAGAAGATCAGGATGCTGACGAGCCAGAGCGTCTGGCCCGTTCCCTCCCCCGGACCCGTGACGTCACCGAGCCCGCTGAGCGGAGGATAAGCCGTCCATCCGCTGATCGGGCGCGCCGCCGCGGACGAAGAACGCCGAGATCATGCAGAGGAATGCGGCGAACGTGAACCAGAAGCTAAGCATATTGAGGCGCGGGAAAGCCATGTCGGGCGCGCCGATCTGTATCGGGAGGAAAAAGTTGCCGAAGGCGCCCTGCGGCGCCGTGGTGAGAACGAAAAACACCATGAACGTGCCGTGCATGGTGACGAGCGCGAGATACTGCTCGGGCGTCATGATGCCGCCGGTGATGAACGGGAGGTGGGCGGCCGGCCAGACGAGATGAAAGCGCATCAACAGAGAAAGCACGATTCCAATCGTGACGGCAGCGAGCGCGAGGAAAAAATATTGGATGCCGACGACTTTGTGGTCCGTGCTGAAAATATAGCGCCGAACGAACCCCTTTCCCGCATGCGCGGCGGCACGATCGAACTCGGGATGCGTGTTCGCGGGCGAATTCACTGGGCGGCCGCCTGTTGCTTGAGGAAGCTGGCGTAATCGCCCGCGGAGACGACATTCAACATACTGTGCATGTGGGAATGACCGAGGCCGCAGAGCTGCGTGCAGACGATTTCGTAGTGGCCGATGCGGTCCGGCGTGAAATTCATCGGAATCACCATGCCGGGGACGGCGTCCTGCTGAAGTCGCAACTCGCGGACGAAGAAATTGTGGATCACGTCCTGGGAGCGAATCAGCAATTCGATCGGGCGGTTGACCGGAACGGTGAGCGACGAAGTGACGATGTCGTCTTTGCCGGCCGGGTCATTCGGGTCCAGGCCGAGCGGATTGCCGGTCGCAGGGCTGATCAAGATTTGCGTCGAGGCGGCCGAACTTTCCATCGGGACCCGGATAGCGAAACGTGTAAACGAACTGGCTCTCCGTGACTTCCACCTGAATCGGATCGCCCGCGGACGACGGCGAAATTTCAAGATCGCGCCCAGACGCGATTCCCCGCAATTCCGAGGCCGAGAAATGTGGCGAGGGTTACGACCGTCCACGTAATCTCCATCCACGTATTGCCGCGAGTGAAGTGCGCGCGCTGGCCCCGGTCGCGATAGCGGAAAACCATGTACGCCAGACCCAATTGCGCGAGCACGAAGGCGGCGCCGGCGGCATATAGCGTCAGATCATATTGATGATCGACGAGAACAGCCGCAGAGGTAATCGGCGGCGGCGCGGGGAAAAGATGCGCAGCGAAAACGTAGAGAGTGGCCGCTACGAGAAGAATCAGCAATAGCGCGAGAGAGACGGCGGGTGCTGCGGAGCCCCGGCTGGGACTTCGGAAGCGCGTCGCGCGTGCGGCCTGACGTTCGATTCGCAATAAGATGCCCGACGGATCGCGTGGAACAACGAAATCATATATAAAGCGCGAGAGAGTTTTACACCTGGAAGTGGTTTGGGGAGCGAGGACTTCGAGCCGCGAGCCGGAGACGACGGCCAAGACAAAGTCGCTCAGCCTAGACTGGACTATTCATTTCGCAGGAAAAGTTGGTGCGGTCGAGTGGATTCGAACCACCACGGTATTGCTACCGCCAGCCCCTCAAGCTGGTGCGTCTGCCAGTTCCGCCACGACCGCAAATCCGAGGGCAAGCAAATTGTAACAGAACAACCCTACTTCGGAGGAGCCTGAGTCGGCGCTGGTGCGGGCGCCACAGGAGCAGCCGGCTTCGCAGGCGGCGCTTGGGACGGCTTGGCCGGCGCGGGCGCGGATTGCTGCGTCTGCTCGAGAATCGAGCCCGTGCTGACGCCAGCCGCGGCGTCGCGCTTCACGGAAAGAGTCAGCGAAGTCATCATGAAAACGATCGCGCACCACGTGGTCGCGCGAGAGAGAAACGTCGCCGCGCCGCGCGGCCCGAAAGCCGTCTGGCTGCCCGCGCCTCCGAACGCGCCGGCAAGATCCGCCGCCGATCCGCTTTGCAGCATGATGACGATGACGAGGACGAAGCAAACCAGGATGTGCAGCGTCACCAGAATCGACGAGACGCGCCAGCCTACCCAAACCAGGCCGATAGCGACCAGAAGCGATAATCCCCATTTTGCCCACGATGGCATTTCAAACTCCTAGAGGCGCGTGCCGGACACCGTCGTCCGCAAAGCGCTCAGAAATTCACGATTGCCGCAAAAGACTTTGGATCCAGACTCGCGCCGCCCACGAGCGCGCCATCGATTCCGTCCTGGGCCATCAAGCCCTTGCATGTTATCGGGCTTGACGCTCCCGCCGTAAAGGATTCGAAGGGCGGATGCCTGCTCGGGCGTGAATTGAGCCGCGGCCAGATTCCGGACGTGCCGATGCGCTTCGGCGGCAATTTCGGGCGTCGCCGTACGCCCGGTGCCGATGGCCCACACCGGCTCGTACGCAATCAGAATACGCGAGAACTCGGCAGGGGTCAACGCGCCGAGGCCATCCTCGAACTGGCGCTTCAGAACGGCATCGGTGAGATTCGCCTTCGCGCTCGGCTGAGCGTCTCGCCCACGCAGACGATCGGCGTGAGGCCGGCCTCGAGCGCGGCCTTCGTCTTGCGATGAACGGTTTCGTCCGTTTCGCCGAAGTACTGCCGGCGCTCGGAATGGCCGATGATCACGCCGCTGCAACCGGCGTCGACGATCATGCGCGCCGAAATCTCACCGGTGAATGCGCCTTCGCGCTCCCAGTGCAGATTCTGCGCGGCGATTCCGATGGCGCTGCCGCGCGCGGCTTCGACGGCGGCAGCGATCGCGGTGAAAGGCGGAGCGACGACGATGTCGCAGTGCGTTGTATCGGCCACGAGGGGCAGGAATGCTTCAAAGAACGCGCGCGTTTCCGCGCCCGTCTTGTACATCTTCCAATTGCCGGCGATCACGGGGCGGCGCAATCGCTATCCCTTGGCGCTGACGGCTTTATCCGTGAGCGCTTCGACGCCGGGAAGCTTTTCGCCCGCGAGGAATTCGAGCGACGCGCCGCCGCCGGTCGAGATGTGCGAGATCTGGTCGGCGACGCCGGCCTGCTCGACGGCCGCGACGGAATCGCCGCCGCCGATAATCGAAGTGGCGCCAGCCTTGGTGGCGGCGGCAACCGCTTTCGCGATCCCGAGCGTGCCGTGCGAGAACGCGGGGCGCTCGAACATGCCGAGCGGGCCGTTCCACACGATCGTGCGCGCCTTGGCGATTTCCTGGCCGAAAAGCTCGACGGTCTTCGGGCCGATGTCGAGGCCCATCCAGCCGTCGGGAGTCGCGTTGATATCGGCGACCTTCGTCGCGGTGGAATCGGGCGATTCGCGCGATCACGTGATCGACGGGCAGCAGCAGCTTGAATTTGCGGCTGCGCGCTTCTTCGAGCAATCCGCGGGCGAGATCGAGCTTGTCGTTTTCGACGAGCGACTTCCCGATCGGCTTCCCTTCCGACTTCAGGAACGTGTAGGCCATCGCGCCGCCGATCAGCATGGCGTCGGCAAGCTTCATCAGGTTCTGCACGACTTCGATCTTGTCGGAGACTTTCGCGCCGCCGAGAACCGCCACGAACGGCCGCTCCGGATTGGAAATAGCTTTGCCGAGATAGGCGAGCTCCTTTTCCATAAGCAGGCCCGCCGCAGCCTGGCGGACAAATTTCGTGATGCCGACAACCGATGCGTGCGCGCGATGCGCCGAGCCAAACGCGTCGCAAACGAAGAGCCCATCGCATAGCGCCGCGAGCTGCTTCGAAAATTCCGGGTCGTTCGCCTCTTCCTGCGGGATGGTAGCGGACGTTTTCGAGAAGCAACACGCCGCCGTTCTGCGAGCGCCTTGCTCTTGGCTTCCGCATCGGCGCCGACGCAATCGGAAGCGAAATTCGACCGGCTTTCCCGAGCAATTCTCGCAAGCGGGCGGCCACGGGCGCCAAGCTATATTTCGGATCGACTTTTCCCTTGGGCCTGCCGAGATGCGAAGCGAGCACCAGCCGCGCGCCACGATCGATGGCCAGGCGAAGCGTGGGCAGCGTTTCGCGGATGCGCGTGTCGTCCGAGACGCGCGTGCCTTCGAGAGGAACGTTGAAATCGACGCGAATGAAAACGCGCTTGCCGTTCAGATCGAGATCGCGAATCGATAGCTTATTCATCGTCATCCCGGGAAATGTTCCGCCTGAGCAGTCTGCATCGTCAGAGCTTGGAGGCGAAGAGCTTGATCAGGTCGCGGCAGCGGCACGAGTAGCCCCACTCGTTGTCGTACCACGCGAGGACCTTGACGCAGTTCGACGCCCACCACGCGCGTGTAGCCTGCGTCGACGATGGACGAATGCGGATTGCCGCGAAAATCGATCGAGACGAGTTCTTCTTCCGTGTATTCCAGAATGCCTTTCAGCGGGCCCTCGGCGGCGGCTTTCAGTGCTGCATTCACGGCTCTGGACTGTCGCGGGCTTTTCGGTGATCACCGTGAGATCAACGACGCTTACGTTGGGCGTCGGGACGCGTATGGAGTAGCCATCGAGCTTGCCCTTCAGCTCGGGAATCACGAGATGCAGAGGCTTTGGCCGCGCCGGTCGAGGTCGGAATCATCGAAAGCGCGGCGGCGCGCGCGCGGCGAAGATCCTTGTGCGGCAGATCGAGCAGTTTCTGGTCGTTCGTGTAGGAGTGAATCGTGGTCATCGTACCGACGATAATGCCGAAGTCTCCTGCAAGAACTTTCGCGACGGGCGCGAGGCAGTTTGTCGTGCAGGATGCATTGGAGACCACATGGTGCTTCGCGAAGTCGTAGGTCTTGTCGTTCACTCCGAGAACGACGGTGTGATCCGGATCGGTGGCGGGCGCCGAAATGATCTACTTTCTTGACGGGGCCACGAATGTGCTTGCGCGCGTCGGCGCCGCTCGTGAAGAGGCCGGTCGATTCGACGACGATACTCGCGCCGACCGAAGCCCAATCGAGCTCCGCGGATCCTTGACCTTGAAAACCTTGAAGGCACTTTCCGTCGACGGAAATCGTGTCGCTCGGTGTGCGTCACGCTGATTCGGCAGATTGCCGAGGATCGAGTCGTATTTCAGGAGATGCGCGAGAGTCTTGGAATCCGTGATGTCGTTGACGGCGACGACTTCGATTGCGGGATCGCCCAGCGTGGCGCGCAGGATGTTGCGGCCGATGCGTCCGAAGCCATTGATTCCCACTTTGACTGACATGCGTCCTCCGGGGGACCGTTAAGGGTGGTTGATGACCTGCGCGAAGCGGCGGCAGGAAGTTGCTGAACTGCAAATGCTAGGGCGCTGACGGGGGAAAAGTCAACGACAGGTCTGCGGCAGCGGAGTTCGCCTCTATCAGTTGTACTCTTTCACGCGAATCACGTTGTCTCCCGCGAAGGTGACGAAGACGGTTTTCGTGCGGCGGCGAGCCGTAGATCCAATCCTCGGTCTCGGTGCCGCTAGGGTCGCGCTCGCGGACTTTGTGGTCGGGGCGGCCCATGGCAGCCATCACCATCTCGCTGTCCATGCCGATAACGGCACGATGGTCCTGGATCGCGTCCTTGAACTTCGGAGGAATCGTATCGATCCAATTCACGGAGGCCGAATGCTCTTTCGAAAAATCGAGAAACACGCCTAGATCGCGCTTTAGATCATCGGGGCTCATGTCCGGGATCGGCCGGCCGTAGTCAAGAACGATTGTGGAACCAGGCGGAGCTGGGCGGCGCGTATACGGGCGCAGGCGTGGACACGTTGCCCACGCCGACCTGAAGGTGGTCGCGGAGGTGGAAGTGTTTTTTCCCGCCGCCATTGATCTGAATCACGATTTCGTTGGAGCGAAAAACCATCGCGGTGATCTGGACGATGTCGCCGGGGCTCGGCGGCAAGACCGTACAGACGCACGGCATCGCTGAGGCTCTGCTTACTAATCGGCTTGCCTACGGGCACTTTGAATCCGTTTTGCCGCCGGGCAGCGGTTGCACGGCCTTTGCGAATTCGCCATCGACGTCGCGAATGAGCAGAATCCGCGAGGATCCCTGCAACGGAAGCGATTTCGACGGCTTGGACGAATCCTGAATGCCGGTCGCGGCGACCGGGGAAATCGACCCGCTCAAGGCAGGTTCGGGCGAAGTTCCCCGCGGACAGGCCTGGGACACCGGGGCGGAGTTGTGTTACCCCGGAGAGATCCGCAGCGAGGGCCAGCGCTGCAGCGAGGACGAGCGTGGATCGAACGTCCATACTTGCCCGCCATAATACGCCTTCGGAGAGCTCGTGTCATCGTCCAGCGGAGCAAGCGACGGCGATCCGAATGGGCGCGTATGAGGACGCGGAATAAGACAACGGGCCGATTAGGGCAGCGGAGCGGAGAAGCTGAACAGCCGCGCGAAGGCACTGATCGCGGCGATGCGGAAAGCGTCCTGACGTGTGATGAGATTGTGCGTGAGAACTCCCCAGGCACCCTGGGCATCGCGAATGCCATGAGCGCCGGCGAAAGCATCGATCGCTACGGAAAGCTCCATGCCCTCATCCACTACCTGGGTCACGAGCGCATCGGGCAGCAGGATTCCTCCGGAGCGGCCGAAGGTGGCGTGGCCGCGGCTATCGGTTGCGTAAACCCAATTTTCGAGAAACACCCAACGCGTCGAACCTTCGTGAATCACGTCGAGGCCGCCCTCGAGACCGACGAAATACTTCCACGGCTCGTTCTTTTCGCGGACCATGACGAACCATGGCCTCGGCGCGCTGGCGAGCGCCAGTCATCGTTTCCTCACGCGAAAGAGGGGTGTGGCCCACGCCACTCGGGACATCGACCGGGCAAATGTCGAACTGGATGCCGCATGCCGACGGCGGGGCCGAGCGCGGCAAGGGCTTCGCGGACTGCGTTCAATTTTGGCCGGCGGGTGCTGCCGACAGCGATCAGAGACTGTCTGCATGGGCGAAATCCAACTCCGAACTTCCGATGCGATCTTTCCACAATTGGCCCCGGCTGCCACAAATGCGTCGAATTTTCGCGGGAGATGCAGGAAATGACGAAATACGCGGCTGCGGGAAAACTGGAGCGGGATAAGGGAATCGAACCCTCGCCTCCACCTTGGCAAGGTGGCGTACTACCACTATACGAATCCCGCGAACGGCGAAGCGAACAAATACTTATAGCATGCGGCCGGGAGGCCGAACAAGCGTTGGTGCGCGCCACGCACGTGTGCGGTGTCCCGGCGCGTCCAATTACAGCAGACGGACTGCCGATACGACTCATAAGCTGCATTGCTGAGACCGGGATGCGACAGAAGGATGTAAAGGGGACAGCGGACACCCGCTGCAATGGTAGGTCCGAGCTCTTAATCCACCTCGAGGATGCGCGTGGCCTTGACGATGGGCGATTTTTTCTGCCGCTCGGCAAACCGCACGGCGCGATCACGGTCGATATAGACGCGGGCAAATCTCTCGCCGTCGTGATAGTAGACGGTGACCTGCCAGTGGCGGTGCCTGCGCCGGCGATCTTCGTGAAAACGACTGGATTTCCTCTTGGTCTTCCCCTTCGGTTTCTTTTTCACGGTTCGGCAACCCTCGGAAAATGTTGCGACTATCGCAAGTTCGCAGCGCGCGCACAAGTACCCACTTAGGGGTTAACCCCTGCATCACTTGAAACCAGGTCCGCAGGCTTCAGGTTCAAGCCGGCCAGGGTCTGCTTGCCGAGAGTATACAGCGAAGGGCTGTCGCTGGCTTGTGCGTAGAGAACGTCTCCCGAGGGTTTCGAAATCCGGAGCGTGAATTGCTTGCCGTCGTTGGACGTGAAGACCACCCGGATCGCCGGGTTCGCAAGCAAGGCGGTCAACTTCGCAGCGGGATGATCGATCACGTCGTCCGCCTGGAGGTTGACGAACGGATCGATCACTTTCCAGCTCGGCGCGAGCTTGCCCTTCTGAGCGGCAGGCGCGTCGATGGTCCATTCGTCGGGTTTGCCCTTGGTGGTGGTGGCGAGGATATCGCCATTCGCATCATGTATCTCGACGCGCTGGAGGTTCGCCGTATCGATGTGGACGATCGAGCGGTCGCGGAGCTGTGGGAGCGGCTTGCCGGTGCTCTCCGCGATCGATGCGGGCAGCAGTGAGACCTTCTGGGCGCCGTCGACAATCGTGTAGGCGGAATCGCCCGAGAAATCTTTGCTGCCGATCAGGAGCGTGTGCTTGGCGCCGTTCGGAAGCTCAAATTCGATCGAAGCTTGCGGCGGATCGAGGCCGTATGCCTTCCGGCGATCCTCCGTGCCGGGCTCCGTCTGCGAAACGCGGTCCTCGGCAAGCTGATCGACAATTCCGTCTGCCGTCGATTGGTCGGCCCGGGTATCGATCGGCTGGGCGATCCACCAAGTTCCATCGCGCTTTTCGAAACGGATGGGGATGTCGTCTGTTTGCGCGGGATGAGCGATCGTGAAAGAACGTGATCTTCGATACGTCCACGGAAAACGCGGGCTTCGAAGTATCCGACGGGCGGCTTTTCAGTTCTGGCCGCGCTTCCAGTCGAAATAGTAAACGGCAAGGCCGAGCGCAATGGCAAAAACCAGAAGAATCAGAGTGGGCTTCTTGATCATCGTCTTCGGGCCTTCGGCTTCTCTCAGCGGCGCTTCCACCAGATCGAGATTCCGAGAATAATCACAAAACCAGGCAGCAGGAACAGTTCGAACCATTCCAGACCGATCGATTGACCCTGGGTGAGAACGATGCGGCGGTTCGCCGGGGATTTTGGCCGAATCGAGATCAGGTTCTCGTCCTGCGCGAGCCAGTCGATCGGAGTTGAAGAAAAGATCGCCATTGCTCGTCTGACCGATCGCCTCGTTCGAAGCATAATCGGAATCGCCGATCACGACGAGGCGCGCGTTCTTACTGTCGGGGTCGCTGGCTGCAACGCCGAGCGAGAGCGGCCCCATCGTGTCCGTCTTGGGGTTGTAGCTCACTTCATGCTCGAGCTTTGGAGTCGTAAAACTCTGAGGCGACGTCATCAGGAGTTCCGTGTCCATCGGATCGATCTTGGACTTGTCCGCAATCGAAACCGTGCGGGCCAGCGGGAAAAACGTCATCGTCCGCTGCAACGTCTTCGTGATGGGGCTGTCGCCGTAGTTGATGACTAGCGGAATCGCGGGGCCCGCGCCGAGCAGGCGGCCCATGCCGCTGCTATCGATCACCACATTATTCCCGACGTTGATGTTCCACTTCTGGAAGATGCTGCCGAGATTCGGGCTCGACCTGCTTGTTTGCTGTAATCGGATCGACCTCGATGAGCGCCTTGCCGCCTCCGTCGAGATAGTGCGAAACCATCGCAGTTTCCTGCGGGAAAAAGCCTCGGTCGGGCCGGCGATCACCAGGACGTCGCAGTCGGAAGGAACCTCGGTGCTGGAGGCGAGATTGATCGTCTTGGTGGCGTAGTCTTCTTTCTTGAGTCCCTGGTCGGCCTGGGAGTAGCCTTGTCGCGGCGTCATCGGTAATGGATCTTTCGCCGTGGCCGGTGACGAAGCAGACCATCTTCGATTGATCGCGGTGACCTTGAGGATGGCGGTCGTCACGTCCTCTTCGGTGGTTCCCTGCAGGGTTTCCTTGTGCGGGCCGGACGCGACAATCACGTCGTCCATATGCGTGGCGCCATAATCCCGCGCGACGTCGGGCTTCTCCTGCGGATCGACGTTCTCGTACTTGAGGTGCGGGCTGAGGTTCTTGTACTCGGTCATCAGGTCGTCGAACTGCGCGTCGGGCAGCTTGGCGAATCGCACGATGTTGACGTCCTGCGAGAGATCCGCGGACGATTTTGCGGGTCTGATCCGAGAGCGTGTAGAGCTTTTCGGTCGTGAGATCGAAGCGCTTGTGATGGCGGTAGCCCACAAAATTGACGATCACCAGAATCGCGAGAACGGCCACGGCGAGAATCGTCGTATTCGTGCCGAGACGCGAAGACCGTTTCGAGAAGAACGCCAGAATTCCGCTGAAAGCCGAGAACAATCCCTGCAAAGAGCAACAGCGCCGCCGCCAATCGCCAGTATCTCGGACGTGCGCAGCCATTCGCCCTGAATCGTGAAGCGCAGGTAGCCGGCGATCAGGCAGGCCGTGCCGATGGTTGCGGCAAGCTCCGCCCAGCCGTGGCGGCTGACCCGTCCACCCGGCGCTGGCGGTCATGCGCGCCTCCAGCGAATGGAATCGACCGAGCGCACGGTGAGGAAGATAAACAGAATCGGGACGCTGACGTAATAGATCAGGCTCGAGGTATCGATCACTCCGTGCGTGAAGTCATCGTAGTGATGAATCACCGAGATGTACTGCAGGACCTGTCCGGCCACGCTATCCGAACCGCGCACCGCAAAATCCAGGACCCAAAGAATCAGGATCGCGCCAAAACTGAGCACCACGGCAATCAATTGGCTTTCCGTGAGCGAAGAGATGAACGAGCCAATCGCGAGGAGCGACGCGCCCAGAAGCAGAGCACCCAGATAGCCCGCCAGGATCAGCGCCCACGGAGGCCTTGGATCGCTGTGAAAGCACATGTAGCAGACGTACAAGGCTGTGGGGAGCAGCATGATTGCGAAAAGCGTCAGGGATGCAAAGAACTTGCCGAGGACGATCTGAAGTTCGGTGATCGGCGATGTCATGAGCAATTCCATCGTGCCGCGCTTGCGCTCCTCGGCATAGACGCCCATCGTGAGCATCGGCGCGAGGAACAGGATCAGCGTCGAAAGCAGCCCGAAAAATGCGCTTAGGACTTCGCCGGGCACGTCCATATTCGACGCCATGCCCTGCATCGCCATTTCCATCGATTGCTCGATCGCGAGCCCTGTGTAGAGGCGGAAGAAAAAGCCGGCGACGATCAAGAAGACCGCCACGACGACGTACGCGACGGGCGAAACGAAATAGTGGCCCATCTCCTTCCGATAAATTGCGTAGACGCTCCGCATGCTCGGTTCTACTCCTATGAGTTCATTGCATCAATTCGACGGCTGGGCGGTGCGCCGCGTCGTCGGTGGTCAATTCGAGGAAAATGTCTTCCAGGCTCAGGCTGACGCCGTGAAGTTCGTAGAGCGGCCAGCCGTTGTCCGACAATTCTTGGCGGCGATTTGGCTGCGAATGTCCTGGCCGGGCGCGGCTTCGACCATCGCGGTCAAAGTGCCCGCCCGGGTGCGGGCTCACTTCGACGCGGTTCGCTGCCGGGAATCTTCGAGAGCAGCTCGGCGAGCGGCTTCTCCTGCGCGGCCACATCCACGTGAATCTTCTGGCCGCCTTGAGCTGCGTCGTGAGATTTTGCGGCGTATCGACAGCCACGATTTTGCCCTTATTGATGATGACGACCCGATCGCACGTCATGCTGACTTCGGGAAGAATGTGCGTCGAGAGGATGATCGTGTGGTCGCCCGCGAGGCCCTTGATCAGATGGCGGACTTCGATGATCTGCTTGGGATCGAGGCCGACGGTGGGCTCGTCGAGAATGATCACGTCGGGATCGTGGACGAGCGCCTGCGCGAGGCCGACGCGCTGCTTGTAGCCGCGCGAAAGCCGCTTGATAAGTTCGTCGCGCTTGTCGCCGAGGCTGGTCTTCTCGAGAGCATCGTCCAGGCGGGCGCGCCGCTTGTCCGCGGGGATATTCTTGATGCGAAGCACGAAATCCAGATAGGACGCAACCGTCATGTCGGGATAGACGGGCGGCGCTTCGGGCAGATAGCCGATGTGGCGGCGGACTTCGAGCGAATCTTCAAAGACGTCGAAGCCGGAGATGCGCGCCGTGCCAGAGGTCGCCGGGATATAACCCGTAAGGATACGCATCGTGGTGGTCTTCCCGGCGCCGTTGGGACCGAGAAAGCCGAGGATTTCGCCTGGATTTACGGTGAACGAAACGTGGTCAACCGCTGTGACCGGGCCATAGGCCTTGGTCAGGTCTTCAACTTCAATCAATGCGTTCCCCCAAGTGTATGAATGGGCGCCAAACCACAGAATAAGAACTCAGTACAAGGACCGCACCAAACCGATCCTTCTTATATCAAAAAAACGAATGATTCGCCAAAACTGAATGCGCATGCCCAAGCCAAGAAAATTCAAGAACGCCCAAATGATTGGGATGCAAGGGACCGGCTCTAGCGTTGCCGTCCGGCGGTCGCCGAAATCTCGTGACTCGCTGAATAGAAAACGGTTGTGGCAGGCAGCAACCGCAGGATATACTCGCGCCATCTGATGGGTCGTGTAGTGATTTTGCTTGCAGAATCCAGGTTTGGGAGGCAACACCATGGAATGGGCCACACCTCAGCACGAATCGATCGACCTGAACTGCGAAGTTAGCTCGTACGCCAACGCCGAACTGTAGTCGTAGATGCGCGTAAAAGTCCTCGGCTCAGCGGCCGGGGGCGGATTCCCGCAGTGGAATTGCGGCTGCGCGAACTGCGTCCGTGCGCGTCAAGCGAGTGAACGCCAACATCGACCGCGCACGCAGGCGCAGGCCGCTGTGACGGCGGACGACGAGTCCTGGTTTCTGCTCAACGCCTCTCCCGATCTCCGGCAGCAAATCCTCGCGACACCCGAATTCGCTCCTGCAGCCGGAGAGCGCGATAGTCCCATCGTCTGGAGTCGTGCTCACGAGCGCAGATGTCGACGCGGTTGTCGGGCTATTGCATCTGCGGGAATTTCATCCGTTCCGACGTCTACTCCACTTCGGGTGTGCGGCGAATTCTGACGGAAACGAACAGCATGTTTCGCGTGCTCGAACGATCGAAGCCGCCGGTTGCAGTGGCTCGATATTGCGCCCGGCAAAGAAAACGCTGCTGGCCGATCCGGCCTTGCATGCACCGCCGTTGCGCTCGACGGCGCGTATCCTGATTATGTGGATGAGTCGCTGCGAGAAACTCTTCCGCCGGGCGAAGCGGTGATCGGCCTACTGATCGCGTGCGGCGAGAAAAAGGTGTTTTTCGCGCCGGGACTGCCCGGCAAGAGCAGCGCCTGGAAGGCGAAGGCCGCGGAGAGCGATTTGGTCCTGCTGGACAGCACATTCTGGAGCGACGACGAACTGGTCGCCATCCGAGGCGGCGGCAAGGGCGCTCGCGAGATGGGCCATCCCCCGCTTTCCGGGAGCGGCGGATTGCTCGAAGAATTGCGGCATGAAACGCGCCCTCGAAAAGTTGCCATTCACATCAACAATACGAATCCGATCCTGGATGAGACAGCGCGGAATACCGCAAGATGCGGGATGCAGGTTGGGAAATCGCGCGCGATGGAATGGAGTTTGTGCTGTGAACACGAGCGGATACCAGGCGCGCTGATTTCCGGACCGGAATTCGTCGCGCGCTTTCAGGCGATCGGCGAGGAGCGGTATCACCACAAGCACCCGTTTCATCTGCTGATGCACGAAGGCAAGCTGACGCGCGGGCAGCTGCAGGCGTGGGCGCTGAATCGCTACTACTACCAGAGCCGCATCCCGATCAAGGACGCCGCCATTCTCGCGCGAAGCGAGGACGCCGATTTTCGCCGCGCGTGGCGGAAGCGAATCATCGACCATGATGGCGACGGCACGCGCCCCGGCGGAATCGAGAAATGGCTCAAGCTGGTCGAGGCCACGGGCCTCTCGCGCGAACAAGCGATCGACGGCGGCGGAATTTTGCCGGCGACGCGCTATGCGGTGGAGGCGTACGTCAACCTCGTGCGGTCGCGCATCGCATCTTGAAGCGGTGGCGTCGTCCCTGACGGAACTCTTTTCAGGGAAGCTGATCGCGCTGCGCATGGACAAGCTGCGCCAATACTATCCGTGGCTCGCGAGCGGGCTGGATTACTTTCAGGCGCGCATCACGCAGGCGCCGGAGGATTCCACGTTCGCGCTGGCCTGGGTGGTCGAGCACGCGCGCACGCGCGAGGAGCAGGAGCTGTCTCTCGCGGCTCTGCGCGCAAAATGCGACATTCTGTGGGCGCAGCTGGACGCGCTGTATTTCTCTTACGTGGCGCCCGGCTGGCCGCCGCCCGGGGCGTTTCGTCCCGCGGAGCAGCGCGGCGTGACGCTGGAGCTGCATTCAAGAAGCCGCGCCTCGCTGCCGGCTGCCGGCTGAACGAGCAAAATCGAGCAGCGGGTGCTGCTAATGCCCGAGCGCGCGCTGCGGCTGAACGGGCCGAGCCTGCGAAATCGTCGCAGCGCTGCGACGGCCTGCACACGGTGCAAGAGATCGTTTCCGACTCTGCAGAAGCTATATTCGAAGGCGGAGCCGCAAAAGGTCGAAAAAGATATTCTGGGATACCTGACGCTGCTCCACGACGAGCGGGCTCTGGATTTCGAATGAAGCCAGCTCTCGCGCCGAGCGGCGAGAGCAGCAATTGTAAACTAGCCATGCCAGCCGCGATACCCACGCCGCTCGCCCTCGTTGCCGAACTCACCCACCGGTGTCCGCTCCACTGCGTCTACTGCTCGAACCCGCTCGAGTTGGCGCGCCGCGACGGCGAGCTTTCGACCGAAGATTGGACACGCGTTTTTCGCAGAAGCCGCCGCGATGGGCGTCCTGCAGACGGATCTCACCGGCGGCGAGCCCCTGGCCCGCACCGACCTCGCGGAAATCATCCGTGGCGCTCGCGCCGCGGGGCTGTACGCGAGCCTGATCACCTCGGGAATGCCGCTCGACGAGCGCCGGCTCGAAGAGCTGGTCGGAGCGGGCCTCGATCATCTGCAACTGAGCTTTCAGGGCGCGCGAGGAAGACAGCTCGACCGAATTCGGCGGCGCGCGGCCCGGGACCTACGAACAAAAGCTCCGCGTCGCGAGCTGGGTGAAGAAGCATCGCATCGGGTTCACGCTGAATTTCGTGATCCACCGGGAAAATCTCGACCAGCTGGAAGCGATGATCGCGCTGGCCGAGGAGATCGCGCCGGGGCGGGTCGAGTTCGCGCACGTGCAGTATTACGGCTGGGCGTTTTCGAATCGCGACCGGCTGCTGCCCTCGCGCGCGCAACTCGATCGCTCGCTCGAAATTCTGAAATGCGCGCAAGAGCGGCTGCGCGGGCGCATCCGCGTGGAGTACGTTGTGCCCGACTACTACGCGAAGTATCCGAAGCCGTGCATGGGCGGCTGGGGGCGCAAGGTGATTCTCGTGACGCCCGACGGAGACGCCCTGCCCTGCCACGCCGCGCGGGTGATTCCGGGGCTGACGTTCGAGAACGTCCGGAACCAGCTCGTTGCGCGAGATTTGGGAGGAATCTGCGGCGTTTCGCAAGTATCGCGGCGAAGACTGGATGCTCGAGCCTTGCAAAAGCTGCGATCGCCGCACCGTCGATTTCGGCGGATGCCGGTGCCAGGCATATCTGCTTGCGGGCCGCGCGGAGGTCGCCGATCCTGTATGCTCCTTGTCTCCGGGACGATCCGCTCGTCGACTCGATCGTGACTGCGGCAAATCAACAGCCTGCGGCCGATCTGCTCCGACGGCCCGCGGCTCCAGCGCCGCCAGGAATGGACGTACCGCGCGAACCCGGACTGAGACGCGCCTTCAGCCGCCCAAAGGGCAGGCAACGGACCTTCGGCCGGGCGCATCCACATGCCTGAACCAGAACTGGGAGTGTGCGGGAGCGTCGGGCGAGAAGTGCCGGTTGGAGATGTGCGTTGACACTCTCCGGCGGTTTTGTTATTCAACTCGTTTGGCTGCTGGTGCCGTGAGTCCGAGGGCGGGTGTCCCATCCGGCTTAGGCGTGTCCGAAAAGAGAAAAATTCAGGAGTGAACCCAACTCCTTTGAAGGCCTATGCCCAAATCCAAAGCAGTTCCCTGCGAGGCAAATTTGATGATGCGGATCTGCGGTGGTCGCATGAAGCGTGTCCAGCGAACGTACGTCGCGGCACTCTTCCTGGTTTGCTGTCTGCCGCGCTGGTTTTCGCGGGCTGCGGCGGCGGAGCCGGCACGATCGTGATCGAACTACAGCCGAGCGGGACGCAGACGGTGGATGAGGGCGGGACCATCAATTACACAGCCATTGTGGGCGGCGACACGAAGAGCCAAGGCGTCACCTGGAAGCTGACGGGCACGAACTGCGGCGGTACGCCGGCAACGGGCTGCGGCACGCTCACAAACTCAACCAGTTCTTCGGTGACGTACACGGCGCCGACGGGCATTTCGGCATCCATCACCGCCACCCTGACGGCAACTGTCCGTGACGCAACGGGGCCGCAACGCAGACCAGCACGATCACGGTCGTGCTGGCACCGGCATTCTCGGCGCCTTGCGTCGCAACGGTCGCCACTTGCCCCCTGCAGGGCGGCGCGAATGGCGTGCCGTACAGCCAGACGCTGACCATCACGGGAGGCGTCGCTCCCTACACTTGGACGCGTGATCAGCGGTTCTCTGCCCGCATGCCTCACGCTGAACGGCTTGGCGAACGGGCTGACGGATACGATCGTCGGCACGCCCTGCGGCACCATTCTGAAGACCTCGACCTTCACCATTCAGGTCAAAGACAACGGCAACTCGCAGTTCGAGTTCCCAGACGACCATTACGCAGACATTTTCTATTACGGTGCAGCCGCCTCCGCCGCTGAGCATCACCACGACTTCGCTGCCGCAGGGATTCACAAACGTCGCAGTACACCGCTTCGCTCAGCTGCGAATGGCGGAGTTCTTCCGCTCACGTGGAGCCTCGCAGGCGGCGGCAACACCGTCGCGCCGGGGCTGACGACACTGAATCCGACGACTGGCCAAATCACGGGTGTGCCCACCTACGACGGGCACTTTCCCGTTTCAGGTCAATGTAAAGGACTCGTCCCTGCCGAATCCTCCGGCGCAGACGGCCGGTCCGCAGTCGCTGTCGATCACGATCAAGACGCCGCCGATGCTTCTCCATTACCACCGCATCATTGCCAGACGGGAACCGTGGCAGGCGGATATAGCGCGTCCCTACAGGCGACGCGGCGGCATCGCCGCCGTACACTTGGACGCTCATTCAAGGGCAACTGCCGTCCGGGCTGACGCTGACCACGCAGAACAACTCCACGGGAATGATTTCGGGGATCCCGGTGCTGGCCGGCACTTCGACGTTCACGGTGCAGGTAACGGATTCCGAAGTTGTTCCGGTGACGAAGACGAGCGACTGTTCAGCATCATCATCAATCCAGGAACGGCGGGCGGAAACAGCCTGTTCAACGGCACGTATTCGTTCCTGTTCCAGGGATTTGACACGGGCGGACCCGTGACGATCGTAGGAACGCTCACGGCCGACGGCAGCGGCCACATCACGGCGGGCAGCGAAGACAGCAATCGCTACTCCGCTGCGAGCAAGGCAATTCAAATCTTGAACGACATATCGATCGTGCCTTTTAGCAGCACGACAACTCCCCCCACGGGCAGCTCGTATTCGCTCGGCACCGACGGGCGAGGCACGCTCGAGTTCGAAGTCGTCAACGCGCAAGGGACCACGCTGACCACGGACTATCAGTTCGTGCTGGATTCCACCGGGAACATACACTTCTTCGAGAACAACGCCACGGGCACGAACAACGACGTCGTTTGGAACGCACGGCGAGGGAGTGATGAAGCCCGCCCCGGGTGCGGCGACCGCGACCTTCAGTGGAAACTATGCGTTTCTCCTGTCCGGCGTGGACGGAAACAACAAGAGAGAAGCGCTCGGAGGCGTTCTCAACTCCGACGGCAGCGGCATCTTGACGCCGGGCGGAAGCGGCCCGAACACCGATTTGAACGACGCCGGCACGTTCAGCTCGCAGAACCTCAGCGGAAACTTCTCGGTCGTCGGTTCGGCAGCCCGCGAGGCGGCGCCACTTTCTTGCTCGAACCCAGCGGGCCAGGCGCAGACGACGCTGACGTTCATTTTCTACTTCGTCGTCTTCGTCGGATTTCTTCTTCATGGAAGACGATCTGTCGACGACCACGTTCCCGAACCCGCCGCGCCTCAGCGGTGAAATGATCCTTCAGCAGCCCGGAACTCTATTTCAATTCGTCGGTGATGGAAGGCACGAGCGTTGCTACGGGAACCGGAGTGAATGGCACCAACGCGAGCGTCTTCGGCGGCCTGCTGACTTCGACCCTGTGCGACGGCAATGCGTTCGGTTTCGCTGGCCGCCGACGAGAACAATGCCGGCACGGTGACCACGTCGGAATCGTTCTCCGGGAACTTGCACGGTGGCTGCCGAATGGCCGCGCGACGTTCAGCCTTACGGGCGTTGGAAACCCCGCGCCGACTCCGCGCATCGCCGAACGCGTACCTCACGGGACCCGGAAGCGGATTCCTGCTGGGAAGCGACGCGGCAGTCACAACCGGGAATCGCTCGAACAGCAATCCGGCGGCGCCCTACGCGGATTCGTCGATTGTTGGTGGATATACGCTGACGGCGCCCTTCCCGGCACGACGGGAGTGTCGAACGTTGTCGGGCAGGTGTCGGCCGACGGGGCGGGAGATATCTCGGGCACGGTCGATGCAGTCGTTCCGCCGGGCAAACCGGCGTTCCTAGGTCAATCCTTGCCGCGACGATCAACGGCTTGACGGCAGCCGGCCGAAGTCGCCGTTACGACGAATGCGCCAACTGGATTGCCGACCAACCTCATTCTGTATCGTGGTCTCGCCATCAAGCGCTCGTGCGATTTCGGCGGACTCTGGCGACGCGAATCCGCAGGTCTTCTTCTTGGACCACTAGCCCTTCTCGTCGGGTTCGTCGGAATCCTTGGGCTTCGAGCCGCAGCGCGGCTGAGTTGATGCAAAATCGCAGGCCCGTCGGCTGAGGGCCGTCTTCAAAGACATGCCCGAGGTGAGCGTCGCAGCGGCTGCACATCACTTCGGTGCGCGCCATCCCGTGGCTGATGTCGCGCTCCATCTCCACGCTGTCGGCTGTGATCGGCTGCCAGTAGCTCGGCCAGCCGGAACCCGAGTGATATTTGGCATCCGAGCTGAAGAGCGGCTGGCCGCAGCAAACGCACACGTACGTGCCTTCGGTCTCGGTGTCTTCGTATTCTCCGGTGCCGGGCGGCTCGGTTCCCTTCTTCCGCGTCACGTAGATACTGCTCTTCGGTTAGCTTCGACCGCCACTCCGCGTCGCTCTTCTTGATTTTTCCGTCGCTCATGCAGCGTAGATTACACCAAGATTTTCGGCAGTGTGCGCGACAAAAAGAGACGCACGTGGATGCCGGCGCTCCCGCTGGCAAGAGCCGCATCGCGCTGACGTCGCAGTGTGGTAGATTCAGCAAGGATGACGCACGTGGAAAAAAATAGGCGTGACGGTCCTGGTGGCGTGCGCGCTTGGACTCGCGGTTTTGGTGGTCGGCATCGGCTCCGAGGTTCGCGCGAAGCAATCCTCCGCTCGCAGCAACCGCCGTCAGCTTGGAATTCTCGCGCCATCGAGGGCATCGCCGGTTGGTATTCGCGTGCAGGAAATCGACTCGACGCACGCCGCTGTGATGTTCCTGTACGATCTCGATAACACCGACCGATAGCGACTACCGTCTTGCCAAGGGACCGAGCATCGTCATCATGAGCCGCCTCAAAGCTGGTGGAACGCTCAGCGGCGACGAACAAATCACACTCGATTCGGCAGCGTTCGTGCCGGCACGGAATCGCACGAGAATCGCGCTCGAAGTAAACCATCCTTCAATTGGCCGGGGCAAAAGAGCGCTTACGCGCGAGCGCATGTTCGATCAACTCGTGACGGACGACGTTGCCGGAGTCGCTGGATTTGTGCTGTTTGATCAGGCGAATCGGTATGAAATCGATTTCCCCGCCGCGTGGCCGGAAAACCACACGCCGTCGTCAACGCCGTGACGGACCTTAACACAGGGACCTAGACTGCTTCGGCCTCCATGACGCTTTGAAGTGGCGGGTGGCGGGCTTACAATCGTGTCGAAGTTCCGATATCGAGCGTTGCGGTCCCCTGTCCGCGACCTTGCCTTAAGGACGTCTCGCATGTCCGGCGCTTTCGAACATATCGAAGAGCTTCCGGCTCCTGACCGTCGCGCCTATTCGCGCCAACCAGTGCGAACGATCACCTATGTTGAGCTCGACGAGGGGAACGGCGGTATCGTTCTGAACGCCAGCGAGGGCGGTCTTTCCGTGCAGGCAGTCATGAGCTTGATGGAAGACTCGCTGCCCAAAATGCGTGTCCGCTTGTCGCAATCGAAGTACTGGCTCGAAACAGCCGCACGGGTGGTATGGGCAAATGAATCGAGGAAAGTGGCTGGCCTACAGTTCGTTGACCTGTCTGAGCAAACTCGCCTGCACATCCGGGAATGGCTGGCGGAAGAGGCTGTGGGAGGTGATTCATCGAACGAAGCTCCCGCCACGAGCGATCGTGAACTACCGCTCGTCGTCAAGCCCGAGCCCGATGCGAGCGCATGCGCCGGTTCCTTCCGCGAGCGGACCTGCGCCGGCAACCTCGCCGATGCCCCCCTCCCTCTCGCCTGCCGCCCCGCCACGCATCTTCCGACAAACACCCGAATTGCAGACCCCCAAGGTGTTCGCGAGCGTTCCAGCAGTTGAGGGAGCCACGCGACCTGGTGGGCGTGGAATATTGCGGGGCTTATCGCCATTCTCGCCATCGTCTCGCTCGTCGGCGGGATGGGCCGCCGGGCGCGGGACATTGGATGGCGTATGGAAAAACCTACAGGCGATGGCCTCGCCCTCGAAAGCCGCGCAACCGAGCAAGTCTGCGCGCCCGCTGCGAGCCGTGGGCGTGAGCGTAGCCAATCTCGCAGATCGACACGATCGACATTCTACAATCAACATTGGACGATCTCATTTGATCGGACGGCAGCGCCAACCATGCAGAGTTTCCGCGAACAGGCGTCGAAATCCGCCCCAACTAGCACATGGCCTACCTCCGATCCTGCGCTAGCGACCCCGCAGATCCAATCGCGCGGCAGGGACGACGCAGCCTCGCAGCAACCGAATCCGCCGGCCGTAGCTGAGCCATCCGGCAGCGCCGCGAGCATCTCGCTCCCCTCGCAATCCGCCGATCCGCCGCGAGATTGCCCCGCCTCCGCCGCAAACGGCACCCCAGTCGCGCGCCGCAGGCCTCCGCGCTGCGGAGGGGCATCCTGATCTACCATGTGAATCCCGTATACCCGGACCTCGCTCAGGCAGCAAGGCATCCAGGGAACCGTGCAGTTGGAGGTGACTATCGGATGACCGGATGGCCTGGTGCGCAGCGTGATTGCGCTCAGCGGGCCCGGCATGCTGATTGAGGCGGCCCGAACCGCCGTCCGCCAGTGGCGCTATACGCCGAGCCTGCTCGATGGAAAGCCGGTCGAATCCACGGTGGATGTTTCGGTTGTTTTTCATCTTCCCCCCACCCCATAGTACCGAACTCCAAATCACCGTTGGTCTGAGCCGCGGCGTGTTAACTACACCGCGATGGTCGAAGAACCGAGCGGAAACTGCACGCGCAAAATTGACTAAAATTCATGTGTGGTTAGTGGCCGACCGCGCTAGGTCGATCGGGGGCTTATGCGCGCAATCGAGATTTTGGATTGGACGCGGCGCGCGCGGGGCGTCTAGAGTCTCCGCCGTGCGTACTCCGCCGGCCGATTCTGGTTGGCGTCAAGGCGACCGGCGCCATGACACCGACACCAAAAGCCGCCAAAGCGTATCAAGATGACGACGGAACAGAGACGATGAGCCCGACTGCCCAAGAGCGCGACGCCAGCCACATCCTAACCCTCGAGGAGATCGCCAACCTCGCCGCGGAAGGCGGCAAGCCTGCCGAAACCTTGATGAACGTGGTGGCGCTGATCGCCAAGCGCTTCGATGCCGACGTCTGCTCCGTCTATCTGCTGGAGCCCGACCGGAATAACCTCGTGCTGGCGGCTACCGTCGGATTGCGACCCAAGTGTATCGGCACGCTTGCGCATGACGGTGCATGAAGGCCTTGCCGGACTGGTCGCGGAGCAGGTGCGCCCGGTCGCCGTCGAGCGGGCCCAGAATCACCCTCGATTCAAGTATTTCAACGAGGCCGGTGAGGACCGCTACCAGTCGTTTCTCGGCGTGCCGCTGATCGACCGGGGCGTCCTGCAGGGCGTCCTCGTGGTGCAGACGATCGAGCCGCGCGTTTTTCGTGAAGACGAAATCCGGATGCTGGTAGAGGCGGCCGCGCAGGTGGCGCCCGTCGTCAGCGAGGCTCGAACGCTCGATCGCTTTATCGCGCCGACTCAGGAGCGCCTGTGGTCGCTGGCTCGCAATCTCTGGTGGAGCTGGGATCAGGACTCGACGAACCTCTTCCTCGATCTCGATCCCGCCGCATGGAGCCGGCTGAATCACAATCCGATTTCCCTGCTCACGGAGATACCGCTTCGTAAGCTCGAGCAGCGCGCCGCGGAGCTGGTGCTTCACAGCCGCATCAACTACGCCTATCGCCGCGAACGAGAGTATCTCGAGAAAGACAGAACGTGGGGCACGCGGCACGCAGGAGTCTTGCGGCCTCGTCCGGTGGCCTATTTTTCGGCCGAATTCGGTCTGCACGAATCGCTTCCCATCTATTCGGGCGGCTTGGGAGTGCTGGCGGGCGATCACATCAAGAGCGCTTCGGATCTCGATATTCCGCTGGTCGGAATCGGCCTTTTCTACGGGCAAGGATACTTCCGGCAGCGACTCAATATCGACGGCTGGCAGGAAGAGGAGTATCTCGAGACCGACGTGAACCAGTTGCCCATGACGCGCGCCATCGGTACGAACGGCGAGCCCGTGATGGTGCAGATCGAAACGCGCACCGGCTCGATTTACGCCAAGGTCTGGCGCGTGAAAGTGGGGCGCTGCGATCTGTTCCTCCTCGATTCCAACGTCGAAGGAAACGCCCCCGAGGATCGGGAGCTCACATCGCGGCTCTACGGCGGAGACCTGCGTATCCGAATTCGCCAAGAACTTCTCCTCGGTGTCGGAGGGTTCCGCGCGCTGAAAGCGCTGGGAATCACGCCGGGCGTGCTGCACCTGAATGAAGGGCACAGCGCATTCGTGGTGCTCGAGGCGATCCGCAGCCGCATGTTGGATGAGGGCCTGCCATTTGATAAGGCGGCGCCGCGCGTCTCGCGCGAAGTCGTCTTCACCACGCACACGCCCGTGCCCGCAGGGCACGATCGATTTAATCCCGGGCTCATCGAGGAGCACCTCGGTCCCCTGCGCGAGCAAATGGGCCTTTCGCAGGAGCAGTTTCTTGAAACGGGCCGCGTGAACCCGCACAACCACGACGAAGATTTCTGCATGACGGTCCTTGGCCTGAAGCTTTCGCGGCGAGCCAATGCCGTGTCGGCGCTGCACGGCGAAGTGTCCCGGCAGATGTGGACCGGCTTGTATCCCGGAAGGTCGGAAGAGACGGTGCCGATCGGGCACATCACCAACGGCGTCCACGTTCCGACGTGGCTCGCGCCACAGATGTTCCGCCTGTACGAGCGGCACCTTGGGGCCGGGCTGGCACGAGCACAGCAGCGACGCTAAGATCTGGGAGCGGATCGAGGATGTAGACGACGGTGAGCTCTGGGAAACACACCTGAGCTTGAAGTCGGAGCTTCTGCAGTTCGTCCGCCGCCGCGCGGTACAGCAAGCCGAGCGCCGGAGCGAATCTCCCGAGGTGCTGCGGGCGCTAGGGCGAGTATTGAGTCCGGACGCGCTGACGATCGGATTCGCGCGCAGGTTCGCTACGTACAAGCGGGCCAATTTGATCATGGCAGATATCGAACTGCTCGCGTCTATGGTGAACGACCCGAAGCGGCCCGTGCAGTTCGTTTTCGCGGGCAAAGCCCACCCGCTCGACGAGCCCGGAAAGCGCGTGCTGCAGCAAGTGGCGCAACTGATGCGCAATTCAGTGTTCGCCGACAAATTCGTGTTCGTGGAAGACTACGATATCAACGTAGGCCGCCAATTCGTGCAGGGCGTCGACGTTTGGCTGAATAACCCTCGCCGGCCTCTCGAAGCGTCCGGCACGAGCGGACAAAAAGTGGTGCTCAACGGAGGCCTGAATCTCTCCGTACTCGACGGCTGGTGGGCGGAAGCATACGACGGCTTCAACGGCTTTGCCATCGGCACCGGCCGCACGCATTCAGACATGAACGTGCATGATTCGCGCGACGGAAGTGAGTTGTATCGGGTCCTGCGCGAAGAAGTGATCCCGCTCTACTATCAGCGCGACCGCGATGGCCTCCCGCGCGGCTGGATCAAGCGCATGAAGCGAACGATCCGCACGCTCGGCTGGCGCTTCAACGCCGACCGCATGGTGATGGACTATACGCTCAAGTGTTACCTTCCGGCTGCGGGCGGCACGTCGAGCGACATGCGCGCTCGATCGTAACGCGCCCGCCCAAGCGGTCGCTCGCCGCGAGGCGCCATCTCCCATATTTGAACGCTTGCCTGCAATCCGCGCATCCTGCCGTAGTCATTCCGAAACCGCGCATGTAGAATCGCATCAGATGCTCGTGGGTGCGGATGTGACGACCTTCAAGGCCTTTCTCATAACGCAGGACAATGGCACATTTGCCGTCTCACTGCGCCGGATCGAGCGCAGCGAGCTTCCGGCTGGCGACGTGCTCGTTCGGATCGCCTACTCGAGCCTGAATTACAAAGACGGCCTGGCGGTCACGGGCAAGCCCGGGGTCATCCGCGAAGTATCCGATGGTGCCGGGAGTCGATTTTGCAGGAGTCGTTGAGGAATCGAGCGCGCCTGAATTCAAACCGGGCGATCAAGTGGTGGTCACCGGCTGCGGCACCTCGGAGACTTTCTGGGGAGGCTACGCGCAGTTCGCGCGGATCAGCGCCGGAGTTCGTTGTCCCGCTGCCCGCGGGCATGACGCTGAAGCAAGCGATGGCCGTCGGCACGGCGGGATTCACTGCGATGCAGAGCGTGATGGCACTCGAACAACAGGGCGTAAAACCGAGAGGGCGCGAAGTGGTGGTAACGGGAGCGGCAGGCGGCGTCGGCAGCGTTGCCGTCGCGATCCTGGCGCACCTCGGCTATCAAAGTGGCGGCGTCGACCGGGCGGATGGAACTGCACGACTATCTTGGCGAATTGGGCGCCAGCGCGATTCTCGATCGCGCTACGCTGGCCGCGCCGTCGAAACGCTCGCTCGATTCCTGAGCGCTGGGCCGGCGCGATCGATAATGTCGGCGGCGAAACCCTCGCCGGGCTATTGCGCTCGACGGCCACAGGCGGCAGCATTGCTTCCTGCGGGCTTGCCGGAGGCGCCTCGTTCACCTCGACTGTCTTCCCTTTCATCCTGCGCGGCGTGAACTTGCTGGGGATTAACTCGGTAAATCTTGCGAACGCGCGGCGTCGCGAAATCTGGAGTCGTATCGCGCGCGATCTGCCCATGCGCTTGCTCGACGGCATGACCCAAGTGGAACCGCTCGAGAAAATCCGCGAGCTCGGCGAAGCGATCCTCGCCGGCAAGATTCGCGGGCGCACCGTGATCGACGTGAATGCCTAACATGCCCACATTCGGAGCCCCTCATATCGGCGGATCGGGCGACCGCACCCGCTCGGGCCGAACTGGTCCCTGCCGGGAGCGAATCGGCCGCGCAATCCAAATCGAAAGCAAGAAGGCGCCATGGAAGCTGCTGCCCGACGTCTGGGCGCTGATCAAGCCGCGCCGCGCGATCCTCGCGGTCGGCTTCCTGCTCATGCTGATCAATCGCCTTGCCGGCCTCGTGGCTCCCGGCTCGCTCAAGTATCTGTTCGACAACGTCATCGGCAAACATCAGGCGTGGCTCCTTGAGCCGCTCGTAGGCACTCGTCCTTGGCGCCACGATCATCCAGGGTCTCACCTCCTATTCGCTGACCCAGCTTCTCTCGAAATCGTCGCAGCGCATGATCACCGAATTGCGAGTCAAGGTGCAGGCGCACATCGGCCGGCTGCCGGTGGCGTACTACGACGCGAACAAGACCGGCGTGCTGGTCTCGCGGATCATGAGCGACGTCGAAGGGATTCGGAATCTGATCGGCACCGGACTCATCGATTTTGTCGGCGGCATCATGACGGCGGTCTTCGCGCTCGTATATCTGTTACACGTGAGCGTTTCGATGACGGCAGCCGCTTTCGTGGCCGTGCTGGCTTTCGGATTTGGCCTGAGCCGGGCGCTCAAGACAATTCGCCCGATGTATCGCGCGCGGCCAAAGATCAACGCCGAAGTCACCGGCAGGCTCACCGAATCGCTCGGCGGCGTGCGCGTGGTGAAGGGCTATCGCGCGGAAGAGCGCGAGGAGAAGGTGTTTCAGGCCGGCGTGCAGCGCCTGCTCGACAACGTGCTGCAAACGCTGACGGCGACTTCGCTGATGAGCTTCTCCGCCACGGCTCTGATGGGCGTCGTCGACAGCCACGATCATGTTCCTCGGCGCGCGGCATATTCTGGCCGGCACGATGACGAGCGGCCTGTTGATCTCGTACATGGCTTTTCTCGCGATGCTGATCGCGCCGGTGGCGCAGATTGCGTCGATCGGGCCGCAGATGACCGAAGCGCTCGCCGGACTCGAGCGCACGCGCGAAGTGCTGAACGAAAGCATCGAAGATGCGGATCCGGCGCGCACCGTGCGGCTCGATCGCGTCGACGGGCGCGTCGTTTTCGACAATGTCGATTTCGCCTACGAAGTCCGGCAAGCCGGTGCTCTACGACGTTTCGTTCGAATCCGCGCCGGGCACCGTGACCGCGCTCGTCGGCCCGTCCGGCGCCGGGAAATCCACGATCATCGGGCTGATCGCGGCTTTCTACGTGCCAACCGTCGGCCGCGTGCTGGTCGACGGCATCGATCTCGCGCACGTGCAGCTCGATTCCTATCGCACGCAGCTCGGCGTGGTGCTGCAGGAAACGTTCCTCTTCGACGGCACGATCCGCGAGAACGTCGCCTTCGCGCGCCCGGACGCGACCGGAAGCGAAATCCTCGCGGCGTGCCGCATCGCGCGCGTCGACGAATTTGCGGAGAACGTTCGAGAACAAGTACGACACGGTGGTCGGCGAGCGCGGCGTGAAACTTTCCGGCGGACAAAAGCAGCGCGTCTCGATCGCGCGCGCGATTCTGGCCGATCCGCGCATTCTGATTCTCGACGAAGCGACCTCGAGCCTCGATTCCGAATCCGAGGCGTTGATCCAGGAAGGGCCTGCGCTACCTGATGCGCGGGCGAACCACCTTTGTGATCGCGCACCGCCTCTCCACAATCCGGCGCGCCGATCAGATTCTGGTGGTCGAAGCCGGACGCATCATCGAACGCGGCACCCACGAATCGCTCTACGCCGCTGGGCGGACGCTACTTCGATCTCTACACCAAGCAGCACGGCCTCGAGGCCAACCTCTTTCTCGCTCCCGGCGAGGGACGAGTCCGAGCAGGAAGATGTGTCCTCGGCGGGTGCCGGTCCCGGCCCGCGCGAGTGATTCCCTCTTGCCCGATGCGATCCGGCTGATTCGCGAGCGGGGCACTTGATCATTCGCGGATCCTTGGGACACCGAACAGAATTCCGAATTGGATACGACGCGCCGGGTGTGTGCATGATGGTGCGGCGACAGAAAATCACGGCGGATCTGGGGAAATGTCCGAAGTCGACTTAAGCAGCGAACTTCTCAATAGCACGGCGGCTGCAACGTCGACGGCCTGCCCCCGCCGCAGCGCCGCATGGCGATGTTCACTTATTGCATCGGCCTGGCGATGTCCGTCCTCGACGGCAATATCGCCAACACTGCGCTGCCGAGCATCGCCGTTCAGTTGCATGCCAAGCCGGAAGTTTCGATTTGGGTCGTAAACGCATTTCTCCTGGCCGTGTCGATCTGCGTGCTGCCGATGTCTTCGCTTGCCGACATCATTGGCTATAAGCGCGTGTATCAGGCGGGCCTCGTCCTGTTCACGCTGGCGTCGGTGGGATGTTCGCTGCCTCGCTCGCTGGATGATACTGGTTTTCGGCGCGAGTCTTCCAGGGCGTGGGCGCCGCCTGCATGTGGAGCGTCTCCGCCGCCGTAATGCGATACACCTATCCGCGCGCGATGCTCGGCAGGGCCGTCGGATTGAGCGGGATCATCGTCTTCTCATCGGCGGCGGCCGGCCCGAGCATCGCTTCCGGCATCCTCGCCATCACTTCGTGGCACTGGCTCTTCGCGATCAACATTCCTTTCGGGCTGTTGGCGCTGAGTCTTTCGGAAAAAACGCTCGCCCCAGCCACGGGCACCCGCCACAAGTGGGATTTGCGCAGCGCCATCCTGAATGCGATTACGGTGATCCTCCTGATTACCGGAATCGATGGAATCGGCGAGCCGAACTATCGCTGGATTGCAGCTGGCCGAATGCTCGCTCGCCGGTCGTCTTCGGCACGCTACTGGTTCGCCGGCAGCTTTCGCTCCGAGTTCCGATGCTTGCGGTCGACCTCTTCGAGCGACCGGTTTTCGCCCTCGCGTCGATCTCGATCTGTCTGTGCATTCATGGCGCAAGGGCTGGCGTTTGTCGCTCTGCCATTTTACTTCGTGGACGCGCTTGGCATTTCACAGGTGAAAGCCGGGTTGCTCTTGACGCCGTGGCCGATCGCGGCAGGCGTGATGTCGCATTTTTCCGGCAGGCTCGCCGATCGTCACTCGCTGCGAGTGCTCGGGACGTCGGGCATGCTCGTCATGTGCACGGGAATGATGCTGCTGGCGCTCGCGCCCGCGCATCCGTCGACCTTCGACATCGTCTGGCGCGCGGCGCTAGGAGGGCGCAGGGTTTGGGTTCTTCGGCGCGCCGAATAGCCGGGCAATGGTCGCCAGCGCGCCAACGCGAAAGAAGCGGCGGCGCCGGCGGCATTGCGACGATGTCCCGAATCGTCGGCCAATCGATTGGAGTCTCGGTAGTGGCTGTTGTTTTCGGAATCGTCGCACACGGCGAAGTAACCCTTCGCAGCGTCGATGTCGCGTTGATGTGTGGCGCTGTTGCGTTTGCGCTGGTGTCGGCCGCCATCAACCTGGGCCGTCCGGTCCCGCACGTTCAGCGCGGCGAGTCTGACGCGCGGCGGTCACAACTTCTTCGCGAGTATCTCCACGGCATGTTCAATCCCCTGGCGCTCCTTCCAGAAGCGCGCCCACAAATCGCCGATTTTCTTGAGGCGGCCCGGCATCGACTTGATGTTCCAGGTATCCTCGCGCAGTTTCGCATTCAACTCGCGCAATCGAAACCGGCGTCGAGACCGGCGCATGCGGAAACGCCCTCACGGAGTAGACCGAGGCGAGCGACTGCCCGCGCGAGTTTTGATGCGCGTCGACATAGATGCTGTGCGGGGGACGCTTGCTCGAGGCTGCGCTCCGTGGTGATGAGCTCGGGATAATCGCGCGCGGTCCAGGTGGCGACGAGTTCCACGAATTGCCGCACCTGCTCGTAGCTGTAATGCGGCCGAATCGGAATGAAGATGTGCAAGCCGGTCGCGCCCGACGTCTTCACGAAAGCCTTCAGCCCCAATATTTCGAGCCGTTCCGTGAGCGCGCGTGCGAGCTTCACCGACGGACGCGAAATCAGCGCCCGCGGATGGATCGAGATCGAAGAAAATGTAGTCCGGATGCTCTTGATCGTCGTACCGGCTCGACCAGGGATTATGGTCGATACAGCCGAGATTCGTCAGGTACAGCAGCGACGGCAAATCGTTCGCGAGGAAATAATGGATCTTTGATCCCTTGGTCTCCGATTGATTCGCCGCGGTTTGAATCCAGTCCGGGCACATCTTTGCCGGCGTCTTTCTGGAAAAAGGCGTCGCCTTCAATGCCGTTCGGATAGCGCCGCAGGACCAGCGGCCTGTCCTTCAGGAACGGAAGAATCAGCTGGCGCCATGCGCAAGTAGTAGCCGAGCAGATCGCGCTTCGTGTAGCCGGTCCTGCGGAAAGTAAACCTTGTTGAGATTGGTGAAGTGCAGCGTTTGGCCGCCCACATCAGCGAAGACGTCCTCGCGTGAGCCGGCTGTCGAGTTCCTTCGCAAGCTCTTTCTCGGAAAGAGCTGCCGCGCTCGATGGGCGCGCATCGAACGTCGCCTGGCGTGACTTCGCGGAATGCTTGCGTGTGTCGCCGCGATTTCGCGCTCACATTCTTTTCGATTCGCATTTCCTTCTCAAAGGTGCACTCTCGCGGATCGTGATCGTCGAGCAAGCCCGCAAACCGAGGCTGCCGCAGATGCTCACCCTTCCGTCCACCCGCCGTATGTCACTCCGTGCAACCAATTCCGGTTTCACCCAGTGCGCCGCTTCGCGCGTATCCGGCTCCTCGGCGAAGGGGCAATCCGAAATCTGAAGTGCGCGAAAACGTTCGGCCAAGCTTCGCCTGCAGCGGAACCGAAAATCCCGTGCCGACGCCGGCAATGAATTCGAGCTTCTTGCCCTCGTACAGTCCGACCAAAAGCGCCCCAAAATGTTCGCGCGATTTTCGCGGATCGGTCCAGCCTCCGACCACGGCGTCGAGTTCCTGGTCGAATTTGAATTTCAGCCAGGATTTCGTTCGTCCTTCAGGATACGCGCCATGAATCTGCTTGCCGATCATGCCTTCCAGCCCGCGTTCGCGCGCGAGTTCGTATAGCTCCTGCCCCTTCTCCACCTCGTGATCCGAATAGCGGACCAGCGACTCGGTATCCAGAATCCGCTTCAGCAATTTTTTCCGCTCGATCAAGTGGCACTTTGCGAAGATCGTGTCCGTCGCAATACAAAATGTCGAAGACGTAGTAGACGACAGGCACCTTGCGCATCAGTTCCGCGCTGGGCGACTGCACCGAGAAGCGGCGCTGCAGAGCCTGGAAATCGCTGCGCCCATCCTTATCGAGCGCAACGATTTCGCCGTCGAGCCACACGTCGTGCCCGTTCACGTAGTTCGGCAGGACCGCCATTTCCGGATATTCGCGCGTAATCTCGCGCTGCGACCGCGACCATAACTTCAGTTGGTGATCCTTACGCGCGCGAGCGTTCGTACGCCGTCCCATTTGATTTCAAAGAGCCAGTCGGGATCGGAAAATGGCTTTTCGGCAAGTGTGGCGAGCGCCGGCACAACATGCTCGGGCATCGTCGCCTTCTTCGCACCCGACCGGAAACTCGATTTTCTGCGGCGCGCCCTGTCTCTCGCGCGCGCGTGGCCGCAGGCGGGCAAATCCTTCTCGCGCGTGATGAATGCTCCGCCCCGATACCACGGATTCGGAGTGCTCGTTGACGCTCCAACCTTCTCTGGCAGCCGCATCGCGATGCTTGATGAGCAGCCAGTCCTTGCCGGGCTTCCCGGATCGGCTCCATCTGAAGCTTCACCAGCACGAAACTGCCTTTGAGCTTCTGCCCGTGCAGGTCGAATTTCAGCTCGCCGCTCTTCAAGCTGCTTCTCGGTCGGCAATCCGTCCTTCGGGTTCGTAGGTGCCTTCGTCCCAGACAATCACTTCGCCCGCGCCGTAGTTCCCTGCCGGGATCGTGCCTTCGAATTTCGCGTATTCGAGCGGGTGATCCTCGGTTTGAACCGCCAGGCGCTTGTCGGCAGGATCGAGCGAAGGCCCTTTCGGCACGGCCCAAGACTTCAGCACGCCGTTCACTTCGAGCCGAAAATCGTAGTGCAGGCGCGTGGCGTGATGTTCCTGCACCACGAACCGGTTTCCACTGCTCGCTCGGTCCTTGCCGCGCGGCTCGGGTGTCGCATCGAACTTCCTTTTCCGTCGATATTCCTGCAGCGCCATGGCCGAGATTATTAGGGAGTTGCGTCCTGCCGCGCCAGCCGAAAAAGCGGCCGGTACAGCAACCTGACGCGACTTCTACAGCTTTACCCTCGCGCGCTCGTCTGATGATCGCTCTGCTATAATCGCGGCATTGAGCGGACGGGAGGTGCATCGCCATGGCGGCTGCTGCGTGGAAAGGCTTCATCTCATTCGGACTGATATCGATTCCCGTGCGGCTCTATGCCGCCGCTCGGCGCTCTCGATTCGCATTGCACCAGCTGCACCGCAAATGCCACACGCGGCTGCGCCAGCCGCTGTTCTGCCCCACGTGCAACCGGCCCGTCGACCGCTCCGAGGTCGTGAAAGGCTTCGAATACGAAGAAGGAAAGTACGCGCTGATCGAGCCCGAGGAACTCAAGAAGATCGAGCCTGAATCGGCCCGCTCGATGGATGTCCTCGCCTTCGTGAAGAACTGCAGAGATCGATCCGCTATTTCTTCGACTCCTCCTATTTCCTCGTTGCCGAAGAGCAAGGGCGCAAGGCCTACCAGCTGCTGCTGAAGGCGCTGGAAGACACCAAGCGCGTCGCAATCGCAAAGGTCACGATGCATCAGCGCGAATACACCGCGTTCATCCGGCCCTACGACCGCGGTCTTGCTCTGCACACCATGTATTACGCAAACGAAGTTCGCGAAGCCCCGGGCTACGGAAAGACGGACGGCGATCAAGCTGAACCCGCAAGGAAGTAAAGCTTGCCGAGCAGCTGGTCGAAAACCTCTCCGAGGAATTCCACATCCAGAAATATCACGACGAATTTCAGGAACGCCTCCACGCCCTCATCGAAGCCAAGAGGAAGGGCCACGAGACGGCCGCCGAAGCTCCTCAGCGCCGCGCCGCGCCCCTGTGATCGACATGATGACGGCCCTGAAGAAGAGCCTGGAGCGCTCCGGCAGCAAACACGAAGCAGCGCGTTCCAGGCTCGCGAGCATTCGCGCAAAGGCGCAGCCCGGCGCGCGAGTTAGCGGGCCGTTCTTCCGTTCATTTCGCACTTTTTCCTTCCCTAAAACCATCCGCTCAATCCCGTAGTAGGCCATTATGAAATCATTATGCGCCGCTTATCTGTTCCTTACGGCGTCGGAGTACGCTCGGCTCTGCTTGGTGCCGAAGAGCCGGAGCAGCGGGATAGCATCCGGCGTCGCGGCCAAGGAGACGAAGCAATGGCAGCCTTATTCGCAATCGTGCTCGGCGCGGCATGCGCTTTTTATGTCTATGCCCTGATGCGATTCGGGCGCGAAATCTGGCTTCTGCGATCGCAGCGCAACCGCGGCGTGACGATCTGGCCGCGCCGTTCCAGAACCTGCCGGAATCCCTCGAACAACCCCGCTCGCGCCAGAAAAGCCAAGGTCACCGTGTTGCCCGTGAATGGAGCCGCCGACCGGGACGTGGCATAGGAGAAATTACGATGCGAGACATCACTTTTGTAATTTGCTCGGTTCTGTTTTTCGCGGTCGCGGTCGGCTACGTCTGGGCGTGCGACCGCCTGAAATAAGGGAGTGACACGACATGCTCGGAAACATCGTCCTTCTGGCAATCAGCTTTCTGACGGGCGTCTATCTGCTGGTGGCGCTGCTCTGGCCTGAGAGGTTCTGAAGACAATGACTGCAAATGGGTGGTTCCAAATTCTGCTGTTTTTCGCCGTCCTGCTGGCGGTCACCAAGCCGCTCGGCGTGTTTATGACGCGCGTGTTTTCGGGCGAGAAGACGTTCCTCGATCCCGGTCCTCCGCCCAATCGAACGTCTCATTTACCGCTGCTGCGGAATCGACGACACGCGCGAAATGGACTGGAAGGAATACACCATCGCGATGCTGCTCTTCAGCGTTGTCAGCATGCTGGTGCTCTACCTGATCGAGCGCGTTCAGGGTCTCAAGTTCATGCCCTGGAATCCGCAGCATCTTGGCCAGCGTCGGTCCCGACCTGGCGTTCAACACCGCTGCATCGTTCACCACCAACACCAACTGGCAGAACTACGGCGGCGAATCGACGATGAGCTATTTCACACAGATGGCCGGCCTCGCGTACCACAACTTCGCTTCCGCGGGCGTTGGCATCGCCTTGGCCATCGCTGTGATCCGCGGGATCGCGCGAAAAGAATCGAAGACCATCGGCAACTTTTGGGTCGATTTCACGCGCTGCATGCTGTGGGTTCTGCTGCCCGCGTCCCTTGTGATCGCGCTGGTGTTCGTATCGCAAGGCATGGTTCAGAACTTGCGGCCTTACGACACGGCGAAGCTCCTGAATCCCCAAACGGTCCATACGACGGATTCCGAACGGCAAGACCACCACGCAGACTGTAACCGATCAGGTGATCGCGCAGGGACCGATCGCCTCTCAGGAAGCGATCAAGATCTTCGGCACGAACGGCGGTGGCTTCCTCAACGCAAACAGCTCCGACCCGTTCGAGAATCCCACTCCGCTCACCGATTTCATGCAGATCGTGATGATGCTCTCGCTCGGCGCGGGCCTCACCTACACGCTCGGCCGCATGACGGGCTCCCAGAAGCACGGCTGGGCCGTCTGGGCGGCAATGGCGATTCTGTGTTTCGCCGGCGTCACCGTCGCGTACTCGATGGAGGCTCGCGGCAATCCGCTTGTTGCACGGAGTCGACCAGCACACCAGCGCCATGCAACCGGGCGGCAACATGGAAGGCAAGGAAGTTCGCTTCGGGATCGCGTCCACCGCGCTCTTTGCGACAACGACCACCGACGCGAGCTGCGGCGCGGTCAACGGCATGCACGATTCGTTCACTCCGCTCGGCGGCATGGTTCCGCTCGTCAACATCATGATCGGCGAGGTGATTTTCGGAGGCGTTGGCGCGGGACTCTACGGCATCGTCGTTTTCATCGTCATATCGGTCTTCATTGCCGGGCTGATGGTGGGCCGCACGCCTGAATACCTCGGCAAGAAGATCGAGTCCTACGATGTGAAAGATGGCGATGGTAACGGTGCTGATTTTCTGCTTTCTCGTTCTTGGCCTCACCGGCGATCGCGATCGTCTCTCCGTTTGGCACGTCGTCCATCACGAATCCGGGGCCGCACGGCCTGTCGCAGATTTTGTATGCCTACACGTCGCAGGCCGGCAACAACGGCTCTGCCTTCGCAGGGCTGAACGGAAACACGCCCTGGTACAACATCAGCGGCGCTTTCGACATGCTCTTCGGGCGCTTCTTCATGGTGATCCCGGTGCTCGCGATGGCCGGCAATCTGGCGCGAAAGAAGATCGTGCCGGAATCCGCGGGCACATTTCCCGGTGACCACGCCGCTTTTCACGTTCCTGCTGGTATCCGTCATCTTGATCGTCAGCGCGCTTACATTTTTCCCCGCGCTCAGCCTGGGCCCGATTCTCGAGCACCTGCTGATGCATGCCGGGAAGGTTTTCTGAGGCCACCATGAACACACGAGAAACAAGAAAATCGCTTTGGACCTGGGGCAATCGTCGGCGGAGCGGTGCGCGACTCCTTCATCAAGCTCGATCCGCGCACGCTGATGAAGAATCCCGTGATGCTGGTCGTCGAAATCGGCGCGGTGATCACCACCTATGACCTGGTGCGCGACCACGTTCGAGCACCTTTCCGGCTTTGGCTTCGAGCTGCAGATCACGCTTTGGCTGTGGTTCACGGTCCTCTTTGCCAACTTCGCCGAGGCGATGGCCGAGGGCCGCGGCAAGGCGCAAGCCGACACGCTGCGCAAGGCTCGCTCCGAAACCACGGCGAACCGCATGAAGGTCGGCGGCGGAATCGAAGAAGTGGCCGGCTCCAAGCTGCGCGCGGGCGATCTGGTGAAGGTTGCGGCGGGCGAATTCATCCCCGGCGATGGCGAGGTTGTCGAAGGCGTCGCCTCGGTCGACGAATCCGCGATCACCGGCGAATCCGCGCCCGTCATCCGCGAATCCGGCGGCGACCGCTCGGCAGTCACCGGCGGCACGCGCGTGCTCTCGGATGAAATCATCGTCAAGATCATGTCGAATCCCGGCGAGACGTTTCTCGATCGCATGATCAAGCTCGTCGAAGGCGCCGAACGCCAGAAAACGCCGAACGAGATCGCGCTCAATATTCTGCTAGCCGGTCTGACGATCATCTTCCTGCTTGCCGTCGTCACGCTCCAGCCCATGGCGATTTATAGCGGCTCGCCGCAATCCATTTTCGTCCTGATTTCGCTGCTCGTCTGCCTGATTCCCACGACGATCGGCGGCCTGCTCTCGGCCATCGGCATTGCCGGCATGGACCGCGTCGTCCAGCACAATGTGCTGGCAATGTCGGGCCGGGCGGTGGAAGCGGCGGGCGACGTCGACACCCTGCTGCTCGATAAGACGGGCACGATCACGCTCGGCAACCGCCGCGCCACGGAATTTGTTCCCGGCGCCGAATGTCACCGAAGCGGAACTCGCGGACGCGGCGCAACTCGCTTCCCTCTCCGACGAAACGCCGGAGGGCCGCTCGATCGTGGTGCTGGCCAAGGACAAATACAACCTGCGCGGGCGCGAGCTCTCGGCCTACGCCGCGACATTCATTCCGTTTACGGCCGTCACGCGAATGTCGGGCGTCGATCTCGATGGCCGCGAAATCCGCAAGGGCGCCTTCGATGCCATCGTGCAGCACTGCTCCACGAACGGGCACCGCGTGCCGGTCGAAGTGGAAGAAACCGTCAAGACCATTTCCAATTCCGGCGGCACGCCGCTGCTCGTGGCGGAAGACCGGAAGATCCTCGGCACGATCCACCTCAAGGACATCATCAAGGGCGGAATGCGCGAACGCTTCGATCACCTGCGCGCGATGGGAATCCGCACGGTGATGATCACCGGCGACAATCCCGCTCACGGCCGCCGCCATCGCGCGCGAAGCCGGGCGTTGACGATTTTCTCGCGCAGGCCAAGCCGGAAGACAAGCTCGCGCTCATCCGCAACGAGCAAGCCAAGGGCAAGCTCGTCGCCATGACCGGTGACGGCACGAACGACGCTCCCGGCGCTCGCGCAAGCCGACGTCGGCGTGGCCATGAACGCCGGCACCCAAGCCGCGAAAGAAGCCGGGCAACATGGTCGATCTCGATTCGAATCCGACGAAGCTGATCGAGATCGTCGAGATCGGCAAGCAACTCCTGATTACGCGCGGCGCGCTCACCACATTTTCGGTGGCCAACGACGTGGCGAAATATTTCGCCATCATCCCGGCGATGTTCGCCGGCGCGTTCCCGCAATTGAACGTGCTCAACATCATGGGGCTGAAGACGCCGCAGTCGGCGATTCTTTCCGCCGTCATCTTCAACGCGCTGATCATCATCGCGCTGGTGCCGCTCGCCCTTCGCGGCGTGCGCTATCGCCCGCTCGGCGCTTCGGCTCTATTGCGCTGGAATCTGCTGGTCTACGGAGTGGGCGGCATCATCGCGCCGTTCATCGGAATCAAGCTGATCGATCTGATCATTACCCACATCGGGTGGGCGTGAGGCGGCCATGAAAAAGAATCTACTGATCTCGATTTGGTACACGCTGGTGACTACGGTGCTTCTAGGAATCATCTACCCGCTGGTCGTCACGGGGTTGGCGCAAGTGATCTTTCCCGAAGCAGGCAAATGGAGAGCTAATCGAACGGGACGGCATGCTTGTCGGCTCGCGTCTGCTCGGCCAGCCCTTTACGGCGCCGGGCTACTTCTATTCGCGTCCGTCGGCGGCGGGCGCTGCCGGCTACGATCCCACGTCTTCGGGCGGATCGAATCTTGGGCCCACGAACAAGGCCCTCATCGATCGCGTCGAGGCGAGCGTGAAGCAGCTTCAGCCGACGAACCCGAACACACCGGTCCCCGTCGATCTCGTCACCACATCGGGCTCCGGCCTGGATCCGGATATTTCCCCGGCGGCGGCGGAGTTCCAGGTCCCGCGCGTCGCCAAGGAACGTGGCATGAGCGAAGAGGAGGTACGCGCGCTCGTGGCCAAGCATACGGAAGGACGCCAACTGGGCTTTCTCGGCGAGCGGCGGGTCAACGTCCTTGAACTCAACCTCGATCTCGACTCGATCCACCCGATGCACGCGAATTCGGCGAGCCTGAGGTAGGACATTTTCAATTCACGTTAGCCAGGACTTCGCTTCGTTTGCAGTTGGTGGTAGCCGAATTCTTTACGGGCCTGGTCGAGGCGCTTGCCTTCGCGGACGCTCTTGCGAATCGCGTCTTCGGCGGCCGCGATTCCTTCGGCGACGGACAGGATTTCGGTCTCATGCTGCCGCGGAATCACGACCACTCCGTCCGCATCGCCGCGCATGAGGTCGCCGGGCGAAACGCGCGCGTCGCCGATATCGACCGTGATCTCCGTCGCGTCGAGCTGCACGCGATCTTTCCCGGTGCGCATCGAGTAGCTGCGGCTGTAAACCGGATAGCCAAGTTCGAGGCAAAGCGCGGTGTCGCGGCAGGCGCCGTCGATCACCGTGCCGGCGAGCCCGCGGCGATGCGCGATCTCCGTAAGGATGTCGCCCCACACCGTCGCGTTCTCGCGCCCGCCGTTGTCGATCACCACGACCGAGCCCGGCGCAACGTCGTCGATGAATTCGCCGACCGTTCCCGCAGGCTTGCCTACCGGGCGATAGAGCATCGTGAAGGCGCGTCCCGTAAGTCGAAAGCGCGGATCGCGCGGCTTGATGTTGAGGCATTGGCCGGCGATGCCGAGCCGGTCGAGGGCATCGCTGATGGTGGCGGTGTCGAGCTTGCTCGCGCGCTCGACGGATGGATCCGGATTGGGCAAGGGAATGGCCTCTAGTTGCGCTGCAGCATGTTTTCGTAGTTTGCGCCCATCACTTCGGTGATGGGTTTGCCTTCGTAGAGCGATCGGGCCATGGCGGCTTCGCGTGCGACGATTTCTTCCGCCGTCGCCAGCACGCGCTCGATATTCGCCGCGGCGATGAAAGCGACGCCGCTGCCATCGGCGATGGCGTAATCGCCCGCATTCACCTGCATGTCTCCGATCTCGACCGGCTGATTATTGGCCAGCTCGACGATGCGCCCGCGCGCCGTGACGGGCGTAAGGCCGCGGCCAAACACGGGGAAATCGTGCTGCCGCGCCTCGTCAATATCGCGCACGCGGCCCTCGGCGATCACGCCGCTGATGCCGCGCAGTTTCGCGCCGAGCGAGAGGATGCCGCCCCAGCTCCCCACGTTGCTATCGGCGCGCTGCTCGACCACGATGACGTCGCCGGGCTTAGCCGCTTCGATGGCGGTGGTTCCGATGTGGCGCGGCTTTCCGGGAGGCGGCGCGCCGATGCCAAGCTTAATGGTCAACACGCGGCCCGCGATGCGCCGCGACGAACTCAGCGGCGACAATCCGATTACGACGCCCGTCAAGCCCAGCTTGTCGAGCGCGTCCGAAACCGCGCAGACATCGAGCTTCCTGAGCCGGGATGCGAAGTCGTCTCCTCCTGCTTCTGCTCTCATGGCCCCTCTTCCCAAGTCTCAATCCCAGTAGACAAACCCCATCGCGTTGCCCGTGCCCGCCTCGGTGCGATAGCAAGGGACGTAGCTCACCAGCGTCATTTTCTTCCCGAGCGCGTTCATGCCCACGGATACCGGCATCCAATTCCGCATCTCGCAGGTGTTGCCCAGCAAATGGTCCTCGGGAATTGCGGCCAGCGCTTTCTCATCGCCCGCCCGCATGGCCTTCAGGACGCGCTGATCGAGTTCCTCGTCGATCACGAAATGAGTCAGCCCGCCCGAGCAGAAAACGGCGACTCTCGCATTTTCCTTCCAGCTTTCGATCGCCTTCATCAAGCGCGCGGCCGAATTTCAGGCAGCGCGGAATCTTCGGACGATTATTCGGAATTCCCGGCGTTCAGAAAGATGGGAACGCTCGGCGGAGGATTGTCTACTCATGATCCGGCGGTAAAGAAATCCGAACGCGTGGGGAATGCCGTGCTCGTGCCCATTCACTTTCGGCAGGCGCGACGATTCCGAAACATCGAACTCCTGATCCATGAGCGAGTCGATCAGGTGCACCGCAAGCCGCTGGCTCCCATGTACTCGGCGCCGCCCGGAGGGCAGTGCCCGGCCTCCGCAATCGCGATTCCCGGCGGCATTTTCGCCTTCGCTTCCTCCGTCTCGGGAATATTCTCGATTTTGCCGCCGGTGAAAACCAGGAAGGCGGGCGTATTTTCTTCGGTGAAGAGTTCGCGCTGATCGTTGCCCACGATCACGACCGCGTCCGGCTTCACTTCCGCGAATTTCTCGGCCAGTTTGTCGAGCGCGCGCTGGCACAGGTCGTAGCGCCTTTGACGCTCCTCGGGAGTGATGGCGTCGGCAAAACCCGGACGCCGCGCCGCGAGCAGCGTGTTGAAGTCGTAGGGCTTGCCCCGATAAAAATGTTTCGGATTCTTCCGGTCCGCGTCTCCGCGCAGGTGCCACATGTCGGGTGGCGTCGAGAGCATGGGCCCGTGAGACGAGCCCATGCCGAGCACAACTTTTGCCATGATCTTCTCCTCCGTCTAGATTCTTCTAGCGCCACACGCGGCGGGCCGTCTCGACCACGAGTCGCAATCTTGGCCCATTGCTGCTCTTCGCTGATCAGGTTGCCTTCGAGCGTCGAGGCAAAACCGCACTGCGGGCTGAGCGCCAGATTTTCGAGAGGCACGTAGCGCGAAGCTTCCTTGATGCGCTCGACGATCTGCTCGCCGCTCTTCGAGCTCCGGGCGCTTCGAGCTGATCAGCCCGAGCACGACCATCTTGTTCTTTGGGACGAAACGCAACGGCTCGAACGTACCGGAGCGGGCGTCGTCGTATTCCAGCAGAAACCGATCGACGTCCATCGTCGCAAAAAGCTTTTCGGCGATCGAGTCGTAGCCGCCTTCGGCATACCAATGGCTGCGGCTATTGCCGCGGCACAGGTGAATGCCGAGCGTCACGCCGGGGCGCCGCGCCACCTGAAAACACGCGTTGTCCGCGCGAATCGATTCCTCGAGGAACGCATCCGGCTCGACCTTCATCTCCGTGCGAATCCATTCGCGCCATTTGGGGTCCATGAAGTAGCTGTAGCGCGGCGCGTCGATTTGAATGTACTTCACGCCCTCGGCCGCCAGGCGCGCGAGCTCGGCCTTCATGATTTCGACGATATCCCACAGCAGCTCGGAATGGTTTTTGTAAACCTTGTCGGTGCGCCCGGCCTTGAACGAGATCGCCGGAAACTGCGTGGCGCTCGGCAAGGTCATTTTGATGTCGCCGGGGCTGTGCTTTTTCAGAAAAGGCAGCTCGTGTCCCGTCAGAGGCCGGACGGCGCGAAGCTTTTCGACCACTACGCCCGCCACTCTTCCGCGGCCCAGCATCGAACCGCCGGCGTTCGCCGTGTTCCAGCTTGCGCGGCAAGCCGTCGCCGAAGTCGAATCCTTCGACGGCATCGGTGAAATCGCCCATGAAGTTGCTGCGGCGGAATTTCGCCGTCGGTGAAAATCTCGAATCCCAAGCTCCTTTTGTTTGGCGAGCACGCGCAAAATCGCGGCGTCCTCGATTTCCCTCAATTTCGCTGCGGGTCTCCGGCTTTTCGCGCCTCGAGCAATTCGGGCGGGCGGAGAAAACTTCCGACGTGATCGGCGCGATAAGCCGCTTGAGTTCTCTTTTCAGGCGCGTTGGTTTGTGCAGTTGGCATAAGTCCTCGAATCTTTATTCGGGATCAGGCTTTTTCCGTCTTGGCGTCCACGCTCAGCCGGAAAAGCTTCTTGGCGTTGTCCTCGAAGATCGTCTTTTTGTCGGCGGCGCTCAGCCAGTCGAAGCCGTCGATGTAGCTTTTGACGTCGTCCATCCACTTTCCGGTCTTCGGATCCTTCGCGGTGCCGACGCCGGGGCGCTCCGTGCCGAAGAGGCAGCGGTCCGGGCCCACGGTCTTGAACAGCAGCTCCAGGGCCTGCGCGGTGTAAAGCACAGTGTCGAAATAGAGGCGGCGCAAGCCGTCGTAGAAGGTTTCGCTGCCGCCGCGGCGCAGGCTCGGCGCCTGAAAACGCCCGAAGTGGTAAGGCACCGCTCCGCCCCCGTGCGATACGACGATCTTGAGCTTCGGGAAATCCTTGAACACGCGCGAGCCCGCCAGCGCGACGACCGCGATCGTCTCTTCGTTGATGAAGTGCGTCGAGTAGCTGTGCCGGATCGAGCGGCAGCCGGCGCCGTGAATGTAGGCGGGTACGTCGAGCTCGACGAGTTTTTCGTATAGCGGATACCAGTATTCGTCGCCGAGACCCGGCGTGTCGTAGTTCGAGGCTTCGCTCGGATCGGGATTTAGCAGGCAGCCGACGAATCCGAAATCCTTCACGCAGCGCTCGATCTCGGCGAATGCAGTTCTTCGGGCTGATCTCCGGCGATTGCGGCAGCCCGCAAACGCCCTTGAAAACATTCGGAAACAGGCGGCACTGCTGCGCGACGAGGTTATTGCACTCCTCGATGAACCACTGCGAGACTTTCGCGGGCTTCTCCGCCTGCATCATTTGGTACGGGCGCGGCGAAAGCAGCTGGAGATCGGTGCCGACTTCCTTCAGCAGTCCGATATGCGATTTGCCCGTGCCGAAGGTCGGCTGGTTCAGGAACGCGATCATCTCGTCGTCGCTGATCTCGACCTTGCCACGGCCGTGCGATCCGCGATGCGACAATATGTTCGCCTTGTAGACGTACAGCGAATCCGGCGCCGTTAAGTGACCGTGAACGTCGATAACCATTTGCCGCCTCCGCTCCGATTTACCGCAAGCGCAACCGCTGTTCTTATCTCCTAACACGCCCGATGTCAATGAAATCAGGGGCCCCTCTAAGCGTGTCGATTAGAACGGGGCGCCATCGAGCGTTTTCATGGAGTTACAGCGAATTCTAATCGCCGCAGTGTCGATTAGAATTCGGAACATGGGCCGCCGAATTTGGCCCGGTGAGCGCTTATACCGGCCCGGGCGCTTGGCGTAACCCACTCCATCCTTATCGAGTTTTTCTTCACGTCGCATATTTCTTCATCATCCAGACTAACATACGATGCAAATCGACACGGCGATGTCGATTAGCGGAAACGGATGCAAGCACGAGCCTTAGGTGAGTCAGTTTCGTCAGCAGAAATACGGAGCGGCCATCGCCTTTTTCGCAGCTCTGGTTGCCGTTCGATGATCACTCTCGCTCAGGAGGCGGCGGTCTGAGGCTGCGCGGCGGGCACTTCGATGCCGAGGAATTTGGCGGCATTGTGCAGCAGGATCTTCGGGCGGACGGAATCCTTCAGCGGCAATTCCGCGAATTCGGCGAGCCAGCGCTCGGGCGTCATCATGGGGAAATCGGTGCCGAAGAAGGCTTTGTCCTGCACGAGCGTATTGATGTTGTGCACCGTCGACGCCGGGAAATATTTCGGCGCCCAGCCGGAAAGGTCCATGTAAGTGTTGCCCTTGTGGCGCAGGACGGCGAGCTGATCGTCGTGCCAGGGCCAGGACGGATGCGCCATGATGATGCGCATATCCGGAAACCACGCGGCCAGATTGTCGATATACGGAATCGGCTTGCAGTATTCGAGGATGATGCCCTTCCCGCCCGGCGAGCCTGCTGCGACGGCAGTCGTCCCGGTATGGAAGATCACGGGCAGATTCAGGCTCGAGATTTTTTCGTAGATCGGGAAGAAGCGCTCGTTGGTGGGATCGAATCCCTGCGCGGCCTGCTGAAATTTCATTCCGCGCAGGCCCATGTCCGCGCAGCGCTGCACTTCGTTGACCGCGATCTTGCCCTTCCACGGATCGACGCTGCCGAAGCCGATGAACGTGTCGGGATATTTCTTCACCCAGGCGGCCGTTTCGCCGTTGTCGATTTTCACGCCGGTGCGCGTTTCGCCGTCGACATCGAAGATCACGGCCATCATTTCGAGCGACTGATACATCTCGGCCATGCCGTCGGGATCGGAGCGCCACTTGCCGGTATTCATCGGCATCCCGGCCTTCACGGTCGACGCCCAGCCTTGCTTGGCGCGCTCGCCGGTCAGGATGTGGACGTGCATGTCGATGGCTTTGAGCACAGTGCCCTCGTGATTGTGGCGACCGCATGACGCTTCTCAGCGAGTGGGCTGCGCCGCGTGGAAATTCGCGGGCACGTCCATCTCTTTGCAATTTGACGGCACGGCAAGCGGCGCGTCGGTGTGCGATTGCACGGCCTTCGCGTCGAGGCCGGGCGCGAATTCGCGCAGGACGAGGCCTTCGGGCGTCACGTCGATGACGGCCATGTCCGTGTAGATGTGTTTCACGCAGCGCGGAGCCGTGAGCGGCAGCGTGCACTTGCTCGAGGATTTTCGGTTTGCCCTTGTTGGTGACGTGCGTCATGGTGACCAAAACATTCGGCACGCCAAAGGCGAGGTCCATCGCGCCGCCGACTCCGGGAACCTTTTCGCCGGGGGTGCGCCAGTTGGCGAGGTCGCCGTTGGCGGCGACTTCGAGCGCGCCGAGCACGGCGTAGTCGATGTGGCCGCCGCGAATCATGCTGAACGACGTGGGATGATCGAAGAAGCTGGCGCCGGGATTCAGCGTGACGTACTGCTTGCCGGCGTTGATCAGGTCGCGATCTTCCTTGCCCGGCTCGGCGATCTTGCCCATGCCGAGGATGCCGTTTTCGCTGTGGAAGAAGACGTCCTTGCCGGCCGGGATGTAGTCCGACACCAGGGTCGGGATACCAATGCCGAGATTGACGTAGCTTCCCTCCGGCAGATCGCACGCAACGCGATAGGCGATTCCGTTTCGTGTGAGCGACATGGGCTACCTTCCCTCCGTTGTGATCACCATATACTCGGGTATGCGGACGACTTCGACCACATGGTTGACGAAAATTCCCGGGCGTGTGGACATCTTCGGGATCGATGCCGCCGACGGGAACCAGCTCGTCGACTTCCGCGACGACGTGCTTGGCGGCCGTGCACATCGGCACATTGAAGTTGCGCATGGCCATGCGGTAGTTGAGGTTGCCGAGGCGGTCGCCGCGATAGGCGCGGACGAAGGCGAAGTCGGCGTGCAGCGGCTTTCTCGAAAATCATTCTCGCGCCCGTCGATGCGTGCGGATTCCTTGCCGGCCGCGAGATCGGTGCCCGCGCCGGTCGGAGTGAAGAAGCCGCCGAGGCCGGCGCCCGCCGCGCGAATGCGCTCAGCGAGCGTGCCCTGCGGCACGAGTTCGAGTTCGACTTCCCCCTTCAGATACTTTTCCTGGAACGACTGGTTGCCCGGATTGCTCGGAAACGACGCGATCAGTTTGCGGACTTTGCCGTCGTGAATCAGGCCGCCGAGAGAGTGGGTGCCGCCGCCCGCGCCATTGTGCACCATCGTCAGATTCTTCGCGCCTTGCCTCCGCAGCGCTTCGAGCAACTGGCCCGGCAATCCTGGATCGCCGAAACCGCCCAGCAAAATCGTAGCGCCGTCGAACACACGCGCTACCGCTTCTTCACACGTTTTCAGAGTCTTATCGACCATCTCCCCCGCCATAGCCGGTTCTCTGCCCAAGAATTAACCCGAAACTTTAGCATACCTCGCAATAATTTCAATTCTATCCCGCGCCTGCGGCTGGTCCAAATGCGGGACTTGCCTTGCCGACGCAATTTGGGGTGTGCAAAGAGACGGCGCCTGCAGGCTCGATTGTGTCGAGCAACGAAATCTCCCACCTTTATGTCGGATCACGATTAGCTTCATGCATAAAAAATGTGAATGGATTGCATAAATTTCTTGACATTGAAATGAATAGGCGCTCAAACTTTCGTCTGTTCACAGCAGTGGATTCTTTGCTCTTGCACATTTTGGCCAGCGAGATCGATCCCGGGACTATGACTGCAGTTGCCGCGCCTAAAAACTCACCTCCGCCCAGCCACAACGGAGGAACCAGCCATGAACCGTTCCATGCGTATTTTCGGCTCGTTGGTATGCCTTTGCCTCTTGCTTGTATTCTCACCCTCCGCTTTCGCGCAATTTGCGGCTGCAGTGCAAGGCACGGTTGAGGACGCCTCCGGCGCGACGGTTCAGGGTGCACAGGTTACCCTCACAAACCAGGCCACCGGCGTTTCGCAAACCGCGGCCACAAGCGCAGACGGATTCTATAAATTTGCGTCCTTGCCGCCCGGAACCTACACCGTGAAGGTCGAAGCAAAAGGGTTTCAAACCCAGACGATTTCCCATGTCGCCGTGTCGGCGGAGTTGGTTCGTGGACTGGATGTCCAATTGAAGATCGGAAATGTGGCGCAGTCGGTGGAGGTGAATGCGTCGCAAATTCCTTCGCTGCAGACGGAGGATGCCAGTATTTCCGGCACGCTGACGAACCAGGAAGTGCAGGGGCTGCCTTCCTTTGCCCGCGATCCCTATGAACTTCTTCGCTTCGCGCCAGGCGTCTTGGGAGATGGCGCCCGCAGCGGGCTTGGCCTTTCCGTGGGTTTTCCCAACGGCCCGGGCTCTAACGCAGGCAGCGGCGGCCCGGGCGGTTCCAATACCGCGATCTATCAAACGGAAAATCAGCAGTCTATCAGCTCCAATGGCCAGAGGATTACTTCGAACGACTACACAGTCGACGGAGTGAGCGTAAACAGCCTCCAATGGGGCGGTGCAGCAGTGATCACGCCTAGCGCCGAATCGGTTCAGGAAATTACCGTGCTTTCGAATGACTATGACGCCGCCGATGGCCGCAATTCGGGCGCTCATATCAAAGTTGTCACCAAGGGCGGCACGAACGAGTACCACGGCGCCGGGTTCTTCCAATATCAGACGCCCGGCCTGAACGCTTACAACCGATTCAACGGCTACAATTTCGGCGCCGGTACCTACGATCCTACGGTCCGCGATCAGAACGCCTATCGGCAGTTCGGCGGTGATCTGGGCGGGCCAATCGTGAAAGAAAAGTTGTTTTTCTTCTTCAACTACGAAGCGCTTCGCGACCGGGATACTACGTATCAGAACCAGTGGATTGACACCCCACAGTTCGACTCGTTGCTGGCGGACTACAGCCCGGATACCCCTGTGGCCGCCACTCTCGCCGAACCGGGAATCGCGCCGAGAGTGAAGCAGGTTCTTCCAGCCTCTTGCGCTTCGTTCCCGGTTCCGTGCCAGGTGGTTGGAAACGCGGTGAACATCGGATCGCCCACCGGCACATATGGAACTTATTTGAGCGGAGCGGCTGAGGGCACGTGCCCCAATAATATTGAATGCGGCGCGGGGCTGACAGATGTGCCCGAATTCGAATTTGCTCAGATTTATCTCCCACAAACGACCAGCGGCAACCAGTACAACGCGCGCGTCGACTATGACATGGGACGCAGCATATTCTCCGTGAACACTTTTTTCACGAGTTATCACCAGCTTGCCGCCGATGCCAGCGCTCAGGGACGTCCGCTGGCTGACTACAACTCCGATCGCTTCACTCCGTCAGGTTTTCTCGGCTGGATATTCAACATCTCTCCGACGATCGTGAACGAAGCCCGCTTTAACTTCACTCGCTGGGCTTTCAACGATATCTCCGCGAATCCGCAAATCGATTGGGCAATCCCGCGGACGGAAATTCAGAACGCGCTTCCCTCGGGTCAGCGCATCGTTTTCGGCGCCGCGCAGGGCGACAACACGCCGGCAATCTATGCGGAAAATACCTTTGCTTTCCGCGACGTCGTGACGATTGTGCGCGCCCAGCACTCCTTTCATTTCGGATTCGAAGCGACTCGCTTGGAGGACAACGACGATCTCCTCGGTGGTGGGCGCCCGGATATCGTTTTCCAACAGCCGTGGAATTTCGCGAACGGGACCCCTATTTACGAGGCCGTGGAAGTAAATCCTTTGACCGGGACGCCGCCGAGTTCCCAGCGCGCCTATCGTAAGTCGCAATACGGCCTTTTCTTTCAGGATGACTGGAAGCTCCGCCCCAATCTAACCATTAATCTCGGCCTGCGCTGGGATTATGATGCTCCTCCCACGGACGCGGGCGGCCGGCTTGCAAATATCTTGCCCGGGCCGAGCGCCGTCACTGGCCTTGAGGATGCTGTTGCGATCAATCCTCGCCGAATGTACAACTCCGACTACCACAATCTCGGGCCGCGCATCGGATTCGCCTGGAGTCCCGCGCGCTTCCAGTCGAAGGCTGTTCTTCGGGGCGGCTTTGGCATCGCCTTCGACAGCTACGACGACAATTCGTTCGACAACACCCGCGATAATCCGCCGTTCGTCGCCAATTATGGAATCTGCTGTGGCGGGCCGGGAGCTTCCGTCAATCCCGATTTTCTATACGCTTTGGGTACGAATCCGCGGTCGCCGCAGAGCTATCCGGCGAACCCAGCGCTCGCGCTCGGTCTCGACCCGACGACGAATTTTCCGATCATCGGACCGGGCGGCAGTGCGCCGAATGTGTATGGCAACCCTCAGAATTTCCCCAATCCGTATATCTACCTGTATTCGCTCCAGGTTCAATATGCGTTGCCTTCGAACTGGGTCGCCATCGTGGGATACCAGGGCAGCAGCAGCCACGGCCTGCTGCGGATCAAGAACCTTCAATACTTCTATCAAGATCCCAGCCCATTTATCGGCGCCGTGTTTCAATTCACGCCAGACACCAATGCCAATTACAACGCTCTTCTCACGGAAGTGAAGCGTAATTTTCACAACGGGCTGCTGGTGGATTTCCAGTATACCTATAGCAAATCGATCGACGAGGTTTCCTCAGAAGGTCCGGGCTACGGCACGAACCAGACCTACCCGACCGACCTTGCAACCGAGCGCGGCCCTTCGGACTTCGATGCTACGCACAACGTGAGAGTGGTTGGCCTTTACGATCTTCCGATCTTGCGCAGGCGTACGCGACTGGAAGGGCAACGTGCTCGGAGGATGGGAGGTGAGCGGCGATTTTCAATTCCACTCGGGATTCCCGTGGACTCCGGTAGCGGTCAACAATTGCAATCTTGTCCTGGGCGCCGCGACCATCTGCCCGCTGCGGCCGATCGGAGTCCTTGCGGCGCCCGGCGACAACCATGACACGAACGCGTTTCTCCCTCCGGCGTCCGGTTCGAACTTTCCCAACGGCTCGATAGCCTATTACGACGTGACGGCCTCCGGTTTCCCGGCGTTTAACCGAAACAACGAACGGGGGCCGCGTTTCAGCCAGTTTGATTTCAGCTTCGTTAAGAATTTCGGCTTGCCCGCCATGAAGTTCGTCGGGGAGTCGTCGAAGATTCAGTTGCGTATGAATGTCTATAACGCTCTTCAACAAGCTGAATCTTGCGCCTTTCACCTTCCAGAGCCAGTCAACGACGGTTGCCTATGGTAACAGCAGTTGCACGGGCAGTCCGGCGGTTTGTACGCCCATCGCCAATCCGAATTTCGGAATTGCCACCGCCGGCCTCGCCGGCCGCACAGTCGAACTGGAAGGCCGATTCGTCTTCTAGGCAGGTTGCCGAGAAGACGACAGTTTGAAGGTTGCTTTTTGCGGGCTAGCACGCAGTCCGGGTGCGACGGTGCCGCTGCGTTCTAATTTCAGACTAAATCAAATTAGAACCACCGGCATCGTGCTCGGTCCCAATAGCACATCGCCAGCCTCACCTTTCAACACAGAGAACACTGAGCGAGTCAAGAGGACACGGAGAAATCGCCGGCGGCGGTCAGGCTGAATGACGCGGCTGGCGGTTGGTTGAGCTTCGGGGCCGGGGGTCGGACAGCCGGCGAAGCAAGCTTCGCCTCAAGAAAGCGGTGGCAAGCCGCCGCACTCCACGCCTTCGCCCGGGCTCCGCGTCATTAATCCGCCGACGCGCGAGTCATATCTCTCTGGAAGAATTGCGCGGCGATCAGAAAGATTGATCCGCCCACGAAAGTGGTCACGGCGGCAGTCGACATCGAGTACCGGATCACACCCACGCCCAGCCGGAGGCGGTAGTGATCGTTGAACACGCCGATCAAGAAAGGCCCCAGCCCAAGTCCGATCACCTCCGAAATCAGATAGATGATCGACGTCGAAAAAGCCCGCATCCCCACCTTCACCGTCGAATGCGACGCCGCAACGATCGGTCCCACGTGCACGGGCGACATCGCCGATACAATCGTGAGGCCGACGATGCACCAAAAGAGGCTTTGCGAAAATACGAAAAGCAGCACGCCCGGGAACGCCAGAATCGAGCAGATTCCCGACACATAGATCTTCCATCGCAGGTCCCAGTGCGTGGCCGCCCAATCGGAAAGATACCCGCCGCCAAGCGTGCCGACGAGCCCGGCGACCGCTCGCACCGTACCGAGGTACGTCCCGATCTGCGCGGTATTCAGATGATGGATTCTGCCGAGGAACGGCGCTGTCCACGTGCCGAATCCAAATTGGGTAAAGGTGGTGAAGCAGAAACCGACCAGGATCAGCATGTAGCATCGCTGCCGCCACATAAATCGGAATGTTTCATGCAAATTCTGCTGTACGGTGCTGACCTTCTTTTGCTCGGAGCTTCCGCGCGCCGGCTCTTTCACGGTTAGGCGGAAAATCACGGCGACGATGAGCCCCGGAATCCCGGCCACGAGAAACGCGTGATGCCAGCCATAATATTGGTTCACCCAGCCGCCGATGAACGCGCCGAGGAATCCGCCGATCACCGGCCCCAGCTGATACACCGACATCGCCGTCGAGCGCTGCTCGCGGGGAAAGAGATCGGAGATCATCGACGCCGAAGGCGCTGTCCCCGCTGCTTCGCCGATGCCCGACGCCAAAGCGTGAAAGCGTGAGTTGCACCGCGTTTTGCGCCACGCCCGCGAGCGCCGTCATACCGCTCCATATCACCAGTCCCCACGTGATGATCGACCGCCGATTGCCGCGGTCGGCCCAGCGCGCCACGGGCGCGGCGAGAATCGAATACATGATCACGAAGCCGAAGCCCGAGATGAACCCCATCACTTTGTCCGACAAATGGTAAGCTGTGCTTGATGGGATCGATCAGGATGGTGATGACGGTGCGGTCGAGGAAATTCAGCGAGTAGATCAGCGTCAGCATCACGAGGCCGTAGATGGCAGCGGCCCTCGATGCGCCTCCCCGGCGCCGTGAAGTTCTTCCCGGTCCCGGCGCCGTTCGCCTCGTCCGTGGTTCCGGCCTTCACTTGCGATCGACTCCCCCGACCCTATTGCATCGCGGAGCCTATGCCGCGCCAGCGCGCCACGTCAACAAAGAGATTTCGGCGAAACGCGGACGGTTTCGACTCGGAGAGCCGGAGGAAAAACCGGCTCATATTCGTCAGCTAAAGCGACGGAAGCATAACGGTAAACAGATACGGTTTCTACTCAGTTTGACATCTCCGGAAGCCGGTGCTACCTTGCCGGGCGGCAACCTATTCTGCGCGGTCCGGAGTCGAACATGCCCTACAAGCTTACTGTGAACGGGCGCCCTGAAACGGTGGATGTCCCTGCCGATACGCCGCTCTTGTGGGTGATTCGCGACGTCCTCAACCTGAAGGGTACGAAGTACGGGTGCGGGATGGCGCTGTGCGGATGTTGCACGGTGCACATTCAACGGCGAGGCGATGCGTTCCTGCACCACGTCCAATCGCCTCCGCAGCCGGCAAGCACATCGTCACGCTCGAAGGCTTGTCCGAAAACGGCACGCATCCTGTGCAGGTCGCATGGGAAGAGATCGACGTGCCGCAGTGCGGCTATTGCCAGGCTGGACAGCTGATGTCTGCTTCCGCATTGCTGGACAAAAATCCGCATCCCACCGATGCCGATATCGACGCCGCGATGGACGGCAATATCTGCCGTTGCGGTACCTACCTGCGCATTCGCCGAGCCATCCACCGGGCAGCCGAAATTGCCGCGAAACAGAAGGCCGAGCCCACTCACGCAGAACTCATCGATTCGAACCGCGCGTAAGAGCGCAAGAGCCAATCGCAAGGAGGCGCGCCGTGGCAACTACACTGCCGAAACTGGAATCGCCTGAGCCCCGCCCTGAATCGCAAAAGATGAGTCGCCGGTCGTTTCTGCGCGCCACCGCGCTCGCCGGGGGCGGCATGATGCTCGGCTCTCTATATCGAGCCGGTCGAAAAGGTGCTGGCGGCGCAGTTCGGCCCGCCGATGCACGCTGCTGCCGACGTCGTTCATCACGATCGCGCCCGATGGCATCGTGACGATCATCGCCAAGAATCCCGAGATCGGCCAGGGCGTGAAGGCCATGCTGCCCATGCTCATTGCCGATGAGCTCGATGTCGACTGGAAGAACGTCCGCATCGAGCAGGGCGATCTCGAAGCGAAATACGGACTCCAGATCGCCGGCGGCAGCACGGCTACGCCGATGAACTGGGATCCCATGCGCGAAGTGGGTGCCGGCGGCCGCCAGATGCTGATCGCCGCCGCCGCGCAGAAGTGGGGCGTGTCCGAATCGGAATGCACCACCACGCCCGGCGTCGTCCATCACGAAGGCAGCAAGCGCTCGGCCACCTACGGCGAACTCGCCTCGGCGGCCGCCACGCATGACGCCGCCCGATCCCAAGACGCTGAAGATGAAAGATCCAAAGGATTACCGGATCATCGGGAACAACACCGCCAATCCGGACATTCGCAAGATCGTCACCGGCCAGCCGCTCTACGGAATCGACTTCACCATGCCCGGCATGCTGGCGGCGATGTTCGTGAAGTGCCCCGTATACGGCGGCAAAGTTGTGAGCGCGAACCTGGACGAGATCAAGGCGCTGCCCGGCATCAAGCACGCATTTGTCGTCGATCCGGTGGGCGACTCGACCGTGCTCGCCGGCGGCGTAGCCATCGTCGCGGATTACTGGTTCCAGGCGCGCCACGCAGCGGACCACAACCTCAAGGTCACCTGGGACAACGGCCCGACCGCGAAGCAAAGCAGCAAGCTCTATGCCGACACGTCGGTGGAAATGGCGAAGGGCCAGCCCGGGCAGGTCCTCCGTAAGGACGGCGACGCCGACGCGGCCTTTGGCACCGCCGCGCATGTCGTCGAAGCGGACTACTCCTATCCGTTCCTTTCCCACGTGCCGCTCGAGCCGCAGAACTGCTCCGCGTATTATCACGATGGCAAGCTCGAGGTATGGGCGCCGAGCCAGACGCCCGCGAGCGGCGTCGCAGCAAACCTCGCGAAATTCTTGGCATCGATAGCAAGGACATCACCGTGCATCTCGTCCGCATCGGCGGCGGCTTCGGCCGGCGCCTCACGGACGACTACATGGTCGAAGCCGCGTACATCGCCAAGCAGGTGGGCGTGCCGATCAAGCTGCTCTGGACCCGCGAGCAGGATATGGGCCACGACTACTACCGCCCGGCGGGCTTCCACTTCCTGAAGGGCGGCGTGGACGCCGACGGAAAAATCGTCGCGTGGCAAAATCACTTCGTCACCTTTGGCGAAAATGGCCGCTTCGCGCAGAGCGCCGGCCTCTCGGGCGACGAATTCCCTTCCCGCTTCATTCCCAATTTCTCGCAGCTCTGCTCGATGATGCCGAGCGGCGTTCCGATGGGCGCGATGCGCGCTCCCGGAAGCAATGCCATCGCGTTCGTGATGCAGTCGTTCATCGACGAACTGGCGCACTGCCGCGGGACGAGACCCCGTTGAGTTCCGCCTCGACCTGCTCGCCAACGCGCCGCTGCCGATGGGTGCGCCGCCGCCGGGAACGCCGATCGCCTTCAGGCCGGTGCCCTTTGATGCACCGCGCATGACCGGCGTGCTCAAGGCCGTGGCGGAGAGGTCCGGCTGGGGCAAGACCAAGCTGCCCAAGGACACCGCAATGGGCGTCGCGTTCCACTTTAGCCACATGCGGTTACTTTGCCGAGGTCGCGCAGGTGAGCGTCACCGGCGACTCCAACGTCAAGGTCCACAAGGTGTGGGTCGTGGGCGACATCGGCAGCCAGGTGATCAATCCGGGCGCTGCGGAAAATATCTCGCAGGGCGCCGTGATCGAAGGCATGAGCCACGTGATGGGCTACGAAATCACCATCGACGACGGCCACGCGGTGCAAAGCAATTTCAACAGCTACCCGCCCGTCCGCCTAACCCAGGCCCCGACGGCAATCGACATCTACTTCCTGAAAACCGACCATCCGCCCACGGGCCTCGGCGAGCCGGCGCTGCCGCCGATGCTTCCCGCTGTCGCCAACGCGATTTTCACGGCGACCGGCAAGCGCATCCGCAATCTGCCGCTCGCGAACCACGGCTTTAACTGGGCGTAAAACGAAATAGAAGCTGTGCCGAAGCGAAGCGCTTCGGCACAGCTTTTTTGTTTGATGTGGCCCCACCTGATTCAGAGCCCCGCTTGAAGTACCGAACGCCAGCGAACCGGATGCCGATATCCTTGCATTCTTCTGTCTTTAACAGATCGTTTATCGGATGTTCACGAACCAGAAATAAAAAAGGCGTTTTGTGACGTGGGGCAGATCGGCGGATTCCCCACCGGCGACAGCGCCAATTCTAAGGGGAATGCTGTATTGCAGCATGTGATCTGAGATTGTATTGGGATTAACCGGGGGCAATAAGTGAACGGTCCAACCTGGGGAGATTTCGTTCGAAATCTTACTGCCGAGTTGACAGACTTTAGGGGCGGCAGCATAATCCCGCTGCTCGTTTCGGCTTCCGAAGGGGGAGTTGCGATGGCCCCAGGCTTCGGCTGCAAATGATTGACTCCAGTCGGCACATTGTCCCTCGACCCGCTCGAGTGGAGTCCCATACGAACCGCTTTCGAAATCATCTCAAAATAATGCGTCCGAAGGTCAACCGGATGCATCTCAGCTTTGCGGGCGGCGAGAACCCCTGCGGCAATACGTTCACGATCTCGATGCCGTCGCGCTGAAGGCGAATCTCGAGTGGCGCAAATCAGGCAGTCAACCACAGGAGGATGCAGATGGAAGTAACGCGCCGGGACTTCCTCAAGGTTGCAGTGATCGGCGGAGCCAGCGCCACCGCGCTGGGCTTCGATCTGAAGCCGGCCTACGCGCAACTGAAGGAGCTGAAGATTGCGCGGGCCAGCGAGACGCGCTCCACGTGCCCCTACTGCGCGGTAGGCTGCGGTGTGCTCATCTACACGATCGGCGACGGAGCCAAGAACGTCACGCCGCAGGTGATTCACGTCGAAGGCGACCCCGATCATCCGACAAACCGCGGCACGCTCTGCCCCAAGGGCTCGTCCCTCGAGCAGGACATGCTGAATTCGCGGCGGCTCACGAAGCCGCAGGTGCGGCGGCCCGGCGCCACCGAGTGGCAGGACATCTCCTGGAACCACGCGCTCGACGAGATCGCTCAGTGGACGAAGAAGACGCGCGACGATACGTTCGTCGAGAAGGACGCGAACGGGCATACAGTGAACCGCTGCGAGGGAATTTCGTTCATCGGCGGCTGCACGGACACAAACGAGTTCAACTACGTGGCCATCAAGGCGATGAGGAGCATGGGCTTGGTGTATTTAGAAAACCAAGCCCGTGTTTGACACGGCCCCACGGTCTCAAGTTTGGGACCAACATTCGGCCGCGGCGCGATGACCAATGGCTGGATCGACATCAAGAACACCGACATGATGTTGATCATGGGGGGCAATCCAGCCGAGAACCATCCGTGCGGATTCAAGTGGGCGATCGAGGCCAAGCGCAACCGCAACGCCAAGATCATTTCCGTCGATCCGCGATTCACGCGCACCTCCGCCACCGCCGACCAGTTCCTGCAAATCCGCGCCGGCACCGACATCGCATTCCTCGGCGGCCTGATCAAGTACGCGATCGACAATAACCGGATCGCGAGAGAGTACTTGGTCAATTACACCAACGCCGCGTTCATCGTGAAGGAAGGGTTCAAGCTGCCGGAGGACGGGTTGTATTCTGGCTTCGACGCCTCCACGCAGAGCTACAGCGACAAATCGACCTGGAACTACGAGGCGGGAGGCGACATGTCCGGCAAGGCGGATATCGGCGGGCACGCCACAACCGTCCCGACCGGCGCTGCGGCTCCGCCGGCGCTCCCACCGAATACCGCCTATGATCTCACGCTGCAGCATCCGCGCTGCGTTTTCCAATTGATGAGGCAGCAGTATTCGCGTTACACGCCGGAAACGGTCGAACGAATCACGGGAATCCCCCGCGACAAATTCTTGAACGCAGTCGACCTGTTCACTTCAATTCGCAAAGATGGCGACATGAAGAAGGTCGCGTCGATCATCTACGCGGTGGGCTGGACGCAGCACACCTCTGGAACGCAAATCATCCGCACCGCGGCAATGATTCAACTGCTGCTCGGAAACGTGGGCAGGGCGGGCGGCGGAGTCAACGCCCTGCGCGGGCATTCGAATATTCAGGGCGCGACGGACATGGCCGGGCTATTCGACAGCTTCCCCGGATACCTGAAGGCGCCGGTGCCCGCCGACACCGACTTGGCGGCGTTTCTAAAGCGGACCACGCCAACGCCGTCGAAACCCGGCGTGTGGGATTCGATGAACTACTGGTCGAACACGCCGAAATTCATGATCTCGCTGCTCAAGGCCTTTTATGGCGACGCGGCCACCAAAGAAAACGGATTCGCCTTCGATTACCTGCCGAAATACGACCGCGACTATTCCTGGACCCACATCTGGGACGATATGTACAACGGGAAAGTCAAGGGCATGTTTGCCTTCGGCATGAACGGCGTAATGATCGGCCCGGACACCAACAAAAATATCGCCGCGCTCAAGAAAGCCGATTGGCTCGTGGTGGGCGAAATTTATCCGGACGAAACCAGCGAGTTTTGGAAAGCGCCGGGAATTACCGCTGAAGAACAGCAGAACATCAAGACCACCGTCTACCGCTTGCCCTGCGCCGGTTTCGCCGAAAAAGACGGCAGCATGACGAATTCCGCGCGCTGGCTCACGTGGAAATACGCCGCAGTGCCGCCTCCGGGAGAAGCCCGGCTCGATCAGGATATCGTGGCCCAGATTTTCCTGCGCGTACGCGATCTTTACAAGAAAGAAGGCGGCAAGTTTCCCGATGCCATCCTGAATCTCAGCTGGGCCTATGCGGACGCGTCTCATCCGCCGCTTTCGCAAGTCGCTATGGAGCTCAATGGCAAAGCCCTGGCGGACCTGAAGGACGACAAGACCGGTCAGGTGATCAAAGCCGGACAGCAGTTGCCTGGATTTGCATGGCTGAAAGACGACGGCACGACGATGTGCGGTAACTGGCTCTACTCCGGCATGTGGACCGAGGCCGGATCGCAGGTCCAGCGGCGCGGCACGGAAGATCCGTCCGGAATGGGCGTATATCCCAACTGGGCATGGTCGTGGCCTGCGAACCGGCGGGTTTTGTACAACCGCGCGTCGTGCGACCTCGAGGGCAAACCGTGGGACCCCTCGCGGAAGCAGGTCTGGTGGAACGAAGCCGCCGGGAAATGGGCCGGTAATGACGTGCCGGACTTCAAGCCCGACTCCAATCCCAAAGACCATCTCGGCCCGTTCATCATGAACCCCGAAGGCGTAGGGCGATTGTTCGCGCCGATCGGTGTGCTGGCGGATGGACCATTCCCCGAGCACTACGAACCGATCGAGAGCCCGATCAAGAATCCGCTGCACCCGAACCAATCGACGAATCCGCTCGTGAAGAAGTTCAAGACGCCGTTCGACAAGTTCGGAACGCCGGAAGAGTACAGCATCGTGTGCACCACTTACCGGCTGACCGAGCAGTATCACTACTGGACGAAAAACAATCCGATGAACGTCCAGCTGATCCCCGAACCGTTCGTCGAGATTCCCGTCGAGTTGGCCGAGGAAAAAGGAATTCAAGGCACGGACAAAATCAAGGTGATCAGCGCGCGAGGCACCTACATCGCCAAAGCATTCGTCACCAAGCGGCTGAAACCCATGATGATTGACGGCAAGAAGGTCTACCAGATCGGATTGCCAATTCATCAGGGCTTCCGCGGAATCCAGGAGGATGCCGATCGCGATGCACGCACGCCGGCGAATTTGCTGACTCCTGCCGTGACCGACCCGAACGCACACACCCCTGAATCCAAGGGCTTCCTAGTAAAGGTCGAGAAAGCGTAGGGAGCAGACGATGAGCCAGGCATCGACGGAACTTATCAGGATTTCGGGGCACGCCGGAACCGTCCCGGGCGCCGGACTGAACCGCGAATATCAGGTTTGCAAGCTGGTCGACACCACCACGTGCATCGGCTGCAAGGCGTGCGAAGTCGCTTGTCTCGAATGGAACGGCTACCCCTTCACCGAGACCTCTTTCGACAACACCTACCAGACCATGCCCGAAACGGCGTGGAACTATTGGAACCTGATCAAGTTCAACGAACACGAAGATCCCGATCACGGCCTGATGCTGCTGATGCGCAAGGACCAGTGCATGCATTGCGAGGATCCCGGCTGCCTCGCGGCGTGCCCTGCCGAGGGAGCGATCGTTCAATATGCCAACGGCATCGTCGATTTTCAGGAGGCGAATTGCATCGGGTGCGGCTACTGCATGACCGGCTGCCCCTTCAACATCCCGAAGTTCAGCCCGAAGGCGCGAAAAGTATTCAAGTGTACGCTGTGCAACGACCGTGTGACGCAAGGACTCGAGCCCGCCTGCATCAAGGCCTGCCCGACCGGCTGCCTGCATTTTGGCACCAAGAATGAAATGAAGGAATTGGCGGAAGCCCGCGCGGAACAGCTTCGCACGCAGTCGGGTTTCGCCGACGCCGGCGTCTACGATCCGGCGGGCGTCGGCGGCACGCACGTGATCTACGTCCTGCACGATGCATCAAATCCTGAACTGTATGGCGGGCTGCCGAAGGACCCGCGCATTCCGTGGACCGTCCAGCTCTGGAAGAAACCGCTCAAATGGCTCGGCAATGCCGCGATGATCGGCGGCTTGCTTGGGCTGGCGGTTCATTATTTGCGCATCGGACCGAAGACGGAAGAAGTCGAAGAAAGTCCTAAGAAACCCGGGCAGGGTGAACAGCGATGAAAGACGAAGCCCATCTCCTTCCGAACGGAAAAATCATGCGGTACGCGTTCCGCGAGCGCCTGATGCACTGGGTCGCGGGCGTCTCTTACGTGTATCTTTTGCTCACTGGCCTCGCGTTCTGGACGCCGTGGCTGTTTTGGATCGCCGTGGTGCTGGGCGGCGCGACAATCTCCCGCGAGTTGCATCCCTGGGCCGGGCTGATTTTTGTTGCCGGCACGATTTGGATGTACCAGACATGGGCCGGCCAAATGCGCGAAACCGAACTGGACAAAGAATGGTGGCGCGCGCTCCCGCACTATATAAAGAACGAAGACGACAAGGTACCCAAGATCGATCGCTTCAACGCCGGCCAGAAGTCCCTCTTTTGGGGATTTTTCTGGTGCGGCCTGGCGCTGCTTCTTTCCGGCCTCGTTCTCTGGTTCCCGCAACAAATTCCCTGGAGCTGGAGATTCCTGCGTTATATCGCTGTGATCGTGCACCCGATTGCGGCGCTTATCACCATCGCCTTGTTCATGATCCATCTCTACATGGGGCTGGCCATCGAAGGCGGGGCGCTCCATTCCATCGTTCGCGGAGAGGTGACCCAGGCATGGGCGCGCGCCTTCCATCGCCTCTGGTATGAAAAGGTGATGCGGCAATCCTCACAATCCACGGCGGCCAAGTGAAGCCCTCGAAATGGGAGGCGCGGATTCGCCGCGCAGAAGATCTCGCTTCGAGTCACCCCTTCGCATCCGAGGGGCTTCTGTTTTACCGCGCCGTCGCAAAAGCCCAGAAGCAGCTCTACGCCAGGATCGAGGCGGCTTGCGGGGCGGGCATGCAGACGAGGCCTCAGGGCCAGCTTCGCGGCGAATTTGATTCGTCTCTGTTGCTTCCGCTGTTTCCTTTCTTCCTTTCGCGGATCGAAGAAGATGCCCCGGCGCCGCTCTCGCAAGCCGCTCGCGAGTTGCTCGCCGGCAATGCCAGCCGCTGGCAGGAGTTGCTGTTCGGGTTCTGGCACGATGCGCCCGCTGCACTCGATGCACAGGAAGACGATCGGGCCCCGCTCGAGCCCGCGCAAGAGCTGATCGCCTGGACATTTCTCCAGCCCTACGCCGAGTATCTGGCAGACCACACGCGGCAATACCCGATTCACGCTACGCCGTCGCACTGTCCTGTCTGCGGGACCAAACCGCAGGTCGGAGTCTTGCGCCCGGAAGGCGACGGCGCCAAGAGATCGCTGATCTGCGCGCTGTGCGCCCACGAATGGGAGTATCGCCGGGTCGTCTGCCCGTCGTGCGGCGAAGAAAACCCGCACAAACTCGCCGTCTATTCAGCCGAAGAATTTGGCCACGTGCGCGTCGAAGCGTGCGACTCGTGCCACAGCTACATCAAGACGGTCGACCTTTCGAAAAATGGCCTCGCCCTGCCGGTCGTCGACGAACTCGCTACGATTCCGCTGAACCTCTGGGCCACCGAGCACGGCTACACCAAGCTGCAGACAAATCTCTTGGGAATCTAGAGCCGTTCCCAGCACTAGGACGCCGGCTTACCCGCCGTTCGCATCCACCACGAAAAGTGCGCCGCGCCTTTAACCTGCTTTTCGCGGCTCCAGTCGTGATACGCGTGGCATTCGAAACAGCGCGCCTCCGCCGCATCGGCGCCAGAGTGATGGCACTCCTCGCACGTCTTCTCACCCGGCACAAGAATATCGGCCGTCTCCTGGCTGGTCGTGGCGCGCGGGTGACACGTCGTGCATGTCCACGCGCGATGCGCTTCGTGATCGAATTGAGCGTCCGGGAACCACCGCACGGGGATATTCGACTTTGCGACTTTGGGCAGCGCCAGCCGGCAACATCATCGGAGCGGGCGGCGCGCTCGGCACGCCCGAAGCAAACGACAGCGCATGGCACTGCTTGCAAGTCTTGCGCCACAGCAGATTCTCCGCCTCGCCCACACGCGTGTTCACCCATTCTTGCGGCGTGTAAACGCGCGGCGAAATCGGCACCGGCTTTGCCGGCAACGCGATGGTCGACTTCGCCTCCCGCAGTTCCGCCGGATGCGTGGCGATGTACTCTGTGTATCGCTTCGCCAAAAATACGTGGATCACCTCCGGCGTATCGTGCGGCACGCTGTCGGTGAAGCGCTTGTCGAAAAGCAGCGGATGGCAGCCGATGCAGTGTCTCGCATAGGCAATCGGTTGCATATACGCGCGCTCCGAGGAATACGACGGCGGAAACATGCGCCGCGCGGAGATTGGCATCACCTCGCCCGCCGGTGCGTTTGTTGCCATGGACGACAGCGGCTGCGATTGCGGAGCCGGCGCTGCGCCGAATCGCCACGCTTGATCCGTGGCGTTCGCCCGGTGGCAGTCATCGCACTCGAGTTGCACTCGAGTGCCATTCGGTCCGATGAGGTTGGCCTTCAGGTGAATGAAGTGGTTCGAGTTTGATCGTCCCTGGATCGCGGAACCCACGGCGCAGAGGCGCAAATTCCGGATGCCCCTCCGAAGTGAATTCCGTAATGTGCGTGACGTAGGAAGTGGCCGCCCCGCGGGTGCGCAGATCGGCATGGCATTGCGTGCAGCTCGCATCGGCCGTCGCCGCAAGACGCATTCGTCCGCGGTGCTCCACGTGGCACGACGCGCAGCTCGGCGCGAACACCTGATCCGCGTGGTGAATCGGCCCATCGTGGCACGAAAGGCAGGCCTGATCGGCCGCGGTCGCGCGAAACGCGCCAGCCCGGGATACGTGGCACGCGCTGCATTGCCGCGTCAGCACCGCATGCGCAGGCGACATCTTGCCGGCGCTATACGCGTGGTTGTTGCGCGCCACGCCATACGCCCCGAGCCACGCGATCGCGAGGCACGGCAGCGCAACCGACAGCGCGAAGCGCCACCTTCGCCAGCGGGTCGGCCGCTTGAAATAGTTCAGGTCGATGCGCTGCGCGATGGTCTTGGTGGTGCGCTTCTCTCGCGGCACAATGCCTCTCGTAGCAAATACGATCGCAAAATCGCCTTACCCACGCGTCCGCGGCTCAGTACCGCAGCGCCATCACGGCATGCACCGCGCCCAGCAGCAGCAGCGCGAACGACAGCGGAATGTGAAACAGCAGCCAGTCGTGCAGCCAGTGATGGAGGCGCACCTGCCGCCGCAATTCGCGCTCTTCCTCGCAGATGTCCTCAAGGTCTTTCACCGATTCGTGAACCGCAGGCGGCAGCAGGGTGCGCAGCCCTTCAAACATCGCCCGCGCTTTGGCCGCATCGGCGAGCGGATAGCCACGCGCATCCGGCTTCTCGGCGAATGCCCGCATCTCGCGATCGTAGAACGCGCGCAATGGCGCAACGTCCGCTTCGGTGATCACGGCAACTTCCTCGGTCGCCATCGCCACGCGCGTGGGATTCGCGGTCACGAGAGGAGCCACCAGCGCCGTCACCCGGGCAACAGTCTGATCCGCCTCGTCGAGCAACTGGCCTCGCACGCGATCGATCTGCTCGAAGATCGTTTCGAGCGGCACCTGTTCGGTCATCACCGTGGGCAGATAATGCTGCAGCACCGCGCCGAACACGCCGCTCACCACCACGACAATCAGCAGCACCATCAGCGCCGCCGTTAGCGGACCTCCGAACCGGAACCCGCTATGGAAGAAAATCAATGGCAGGCTGAGAACGCCCAGCCACAAATGCCCGCGCATCCATGCCTGCGCGCGCCCGATGCGCCACACTGGAAATCGTTTGCGCGCGCCGAGCAGCCCGGCAAAAATCATGAAGGCAAAACCGACGATCCCGAACGTGAGCCCGATCCCGCTCGCGCCGCTCGGGCCGTAAGGGGACGCCTCCGCGTACGGAATATAGACTGCCGTCGCCACTACGAAAATGATGAGCGACGCGATCAGCCACTTCCTATGTGTGCTATCGATGCGCACGTTTGAAAATCGGTGGCGGCGAACCCGCCTTTGCAGCGGCGTGTAAGAAATGCGCCTAGCGGTCTCGCGCCCCGCCCTGCCCTGCTCCCAGAATTCCCGCAAAAAACTTGGTCGGATCCACGCGATGCGCCGCGTCGTGCGGGCAGGCGTAGACGCAACTCGGCTCGGCATGATCCGCGCACAAATCGCACGAGGTCGCCTTCTGGCTCACCGTCACCTTCTGCCGCCCTGGCCGCTCCGGATCCTCGGTCATCACTTCGAACGGATGCAGATTGATGTTGCCGTACGGGCAATTTTTCGCGCAAAGCCCGCAGCCAATGCACCAGTCCTCGATGATCACTTCGAGCGTGTTTCGCCGCCGGATCGCGCCCACCGGACACCCGACCATGCACAGCGGATCGCGGCACTGCCGGCAGGACGTCGCCACCAAGTAACGATCGAAGCGCAGCCCGTCGCGGACGAGCCGCGTGACCCCGTCATGCGCGTCAGCGCAAGCGCGCACGCAGGCATCGCAGCGCGTGCAGCGATCGAGATCTAGCAATAGCAGGCTCTGCGCCTCCATCAAGCCGCGCGCGAGAAACGTATCGAGCGGCAGGCTCTCCACCAGCGACATCCGCTGGCGGTTCTGCTGCAAGCGCTCATGCTCCACCGCCTGCAGCTTGCTGCGAATCTCGGGAAACCGACCCACCATTTCGCTGAAGTCGTCGCCCGAAATCCGCACAAGCTCCACGTGATCGAGCGCCGTGCAGGTCGCCGTGCGCACATCGCCTTCGAGCAACCCAATCTCGCCGAAATAATCGCCTCGCGAAAGATACGCCAGCACCATCTCGCCGCCCGGATGCTCTTGCGACACTTTCACGAAGCCGATGCGCACAAGATAAAAACTGTTTGCGATCTCGCCCTGCCGGCAAATCACCTCGCCCGGCCCGTATCGCACCAGTTCGACGCGCTCGCGCAGGCTCGCGAGAAAATCGTCCGGCAGCGACGCAAACACGGGTATGCCCCGCAGGTGGCTGTCGAGGGCGCGTTGCCGGTAGGATTTGTCGAGCTGCGCGCGAAAATTCTTGTTCCGCTGCAGGATATCGAGCACGTTGCGCAGCATTTCGAGCATCGTGCAGTCGGTTTCCGCGCGCACGGTGGCGGAGCGCGGATAGAGGCTCATGCAGGTCATCTCGCCGAAAAGATCGCCGGGGCCAAGCTCCCCGACGGGATTCTCGTACGCCAAATCGACTGGCGCATCGATCGGAATGAATCGCTGGCTCGTCTCCTCCTCGCGCTGGTCTTCCTTGCGCCGCACGAGCGCGCTCGTCAGTTTGCTGAGCAATCCGCGCGAGCCCCCGCCGGTCTTCACGTGCGCGATGGGACTCGAAATCGAAACCCGCACCTTGCCTTCGAGAATGTAAAACGCTGTCGAGCCGTACTCGCCCTCCCGGCAGATCACGTCGCCGCGCCGGAATTTTCGCCGCACCACCGCGCCACGATTCAAGCTGAGAAAAGTCCCGGAAACGCCCTTGAAGACGCCCAGCTGATCGAGTTCCTCGACGCTCACCTGATCGGCGCCCGCGCCCGTCGCAAATGCCGTCCCCGCCGCCACCTTGTTGGTCAACGCGCCCGTAGGGCACGAAACCATGCACTCGCCGCACGACACGCACGACGAATTTCCCATCGGCAAATTGTTGTCGAACGCGATGCCCGCCGTCCCGCCCTTGCCCATGCGGCCCAGCACATCGTTGTGGCGTATCTCGTTGCACCCGCGAATGCACCGGTCGCACAAAATGCACGCATCAAAATCGACAGCGATGCTCGGCGACGAGTCGTCCTTCGTGCGTCCGCTCGACCGTCGCGGAAAGCGCGGTTGCGCCACGCCCATCTGCCGCGCCATCGTTTCGAGCTCGCAGTCGCCCGTGTGCTGCTGTCGTGTGCACGGGCTCGTGTGATCGGACATCAGCAACTCGACAAGTGTCCGCCGCGCGCCTTGCACTTTGTCCGACGCCGTGCTCACGTTCATGCCGCTTTCGGCCGGCCGCACACAGGAAGCGCTAAGCACGCGGCCCCCGGCATCGACCACGCATACGCGGCAAACTCCCACCGGCGTCTCGTTCTGCTGGTGGCACAGAGTTGGAATCGAAATTCCGTTCAGCCGGGCGGCATCAAAGACGGTCGTGCCCTGCGGGACGGACACTTTCTTGCCGTCAATCGTGAGGTCGATGATGGGCGCGGAACTCACAGCAACCTCGGAACGGCCGCAGTCACCGCGGGCGTGCCGCGAGCGGGTGCATCAGAGAAACAGATCCCGGAGGGACACTCGCGCCGCGTAATATGTGCTTCGACTTCCTCGCGAAAATATTTCAGCACGGAACCAATCGGCACGGGCACCACCTGCCCGAGCCCGCAGATTGACGTCAGCACCATCGACTGCGAAAGCTCCTGAATGAGCGCGATATCGTCCGCGGCGCCCCGTCCCTGCGACCATCCGGCGAGAATGTCCACCATCTTCTGCGATCCCACGCGGCACGGCACGCACTTGCCGCAGGATTCATTGCGAAAAAACTGTGTCGCGCTCAGCGCCATATCCAGCATGCAGGTTCCCTCAGCGCAGACAACAACCGCACCGGAACCGAGCATCGAGCCCGCATCCGCCAGCGACTTGAAATCGAGATGCACGTCGACCATCGATGCAGGAAGATATCCCGACGACGGCCCTGAAGGCGCAAACGCCTTCAATTTCTTGCCGCCGCGCACGCCTCCCGCACGCCGGAAAATCAGATCCGACATCGGCGTCCCCATCGGCAGCTCGTACACGCCGGGCTTTTCGATATCGCCGCTTACGCCGACAAATTTCAGCCCCGCCGTTCCGTTTACGCCCTGCGCCTTGTACCAATCCACGCCGCGCACGAGAATCTGCGGCACATGCGCAAACGTTTCGACGTTGTTAATCACGGTCGGCTTGTTCCACAGCCCCTGCTGCCCCGGAAACGGCGGCTTGTTCCTCGGCTCCGCCCGCTTTCCCTTCGATCGCCTCGAGCAGCGCGCTTTCTTCGCCGCAGATATATCCGCCGGGGCTGACGAAAACCTCCAGATCGAACGCCAAATCAGTGCCGAGAATCTTCGACCCCAGCAGACCAGCCTCGTAGCAGCGGTCAATCTCTTGCTCGCAAAGATGCTCTCTGCGCTTCGTATTCGTGGCGGATGTAGAGAATCCCCTTGCGCGCGCCGGTGATGAGTCCGGCAATGATCATTCCTTCGATCACCAGAAAAGGAAGATGCGTCAGGATGAACCGGTCCTTGAACGTGCCCGGCTCGCTCTCATCCGCATTGCACACGATATATTTTTCGGTCCCAGGCTGCTGCCGGACCAGCTGCCACTTCATCTCCGTCGGAAATCCCGCGCCACCCAGCCCGCGCAGCCCGGCCGCCTTCAGCGCTTCAAGCGCCGCATTCCACCCGCGCGATTCCACCAGCCGCCGCAGCGGCGCCGTATCGCTCGCCATCAGCGTAAGGATTCGAAGCGCACTCCACGTCGGCATCGCGATGCGCGGCTTTCGGCAATTCGCCTTGCAGCAGCACGTCGCGCACGATCTGCTCGACGCGCGCTTCGTCCGCCGGCGCGAACACACGATCGTTGATCGACACCGCCACGGCATGATCGCACTGCCCCAGGCACGACACGCCGCGAATCGTCACGTCCTGCTCGCTCGCGCCCTTGAATCGCTCCTCGAGATTCATCCGCACGCCGATCCCCGCCGCGCAAATGGCACGACATGTCGCGGCAAATGCGCACGTCGGCTTTCGGCGGAGGCGTCAGGCGAAAATGCGGGAAGAAGCTGGCAACCTGGTGGAGGCGCGTGATCGGAACATCAATCTTCTTGGCCAGCGCCTGAAGTTGATCGGCTGGCAGGAAACCAAACTGGGACTGGACCGCTCTCAGTTCCCGAACGATCAACCTGTATTCTCCTCAGAATGTCTGCGGCGATTCCGTGTTCAGTTGACTCCAACACTGGTCGAGACACCGAGTCGTGCAAGAGTGTATAGCAAGTTTCGCAAATCCGTCCACAGCCGACGCGCCTAAGGCAACCGGATTCGCAACACGCGGACCTCATCTCGTTGACATTGCGACGGAAGCCGATACTATAAGCGTCGAGACCCCACATTTCTTGGCGGTTTCTCGCCGCTCGCTTGGAGCGGCTAAGCGCTCCGACCCGCTGAACCGAAGATGAAGCTGAGGATGGACGCGAACAAGGACGCGCTTCGCCGGAGCGTCGCTGGCGCTCGCCGCCGCGCTGGCCGCAATCGCGATCTTTCCCTCGGCCATCCGCTCCCGCGCCCTCGCCGCTCCGCCGAATCGCCCGGCCAGCCCCACCACCGCCGACGAACCCCATCAATATACGGACCCGGCTCCTGCAGCTCGACCACTTGCCACGGCAGCATCGCTCCGCGCACCGACAATCGCGTGAAGCAGAACGAATACAGCGTCTGGATCGTTCGCGATAAGCACTCGAAGGCCTATCAGGCGCTCACGGGAATGGTCGGCGAGCGCATGGCCGCGATATTGAATATCGGCAAAGCCGAGGAGGCGCCGAAATGCCTCGCGTGCCACGCGCTGGACGTTCCCGCCGCCGAACGCGCGCGCACATTCGATCTCAGCGAAGGAGTCAGCTGCGAAAGCTGCCACGGCCCCGCTTCCGCCTGGCTCGGGCATCATACCGAGCGCGATTGGACGCACGCGCAGTCCGTGCAGGCCGGCATGACGGACCTGCGCGACGTCGGCTCTGCGCACCGACAAATGCCTCTCGTGCCATCTCGGCAGCAAAGAGAAATTCGTCGATCACGAAATGATCGCCGCAGGCCATCCCGACCTCTACTTCGAGCTCGATTCCTTCTCCGCATCGATGCCGCGCCATTGGAACGAGCCGGGCGAACCGGGCGAAGCCGAAGGTAGCGATCAATGGTATGAAGTGCGCGAATGGTCCGCGGGGCAGGCCGTGCAGTTGCGCCAGTCCCTGCTGCAGCTTGCGGATCAAACCCGTGGCACAGAATTGGCCCGAATATTCGCAATTGGAATGCTACGCGTGCCATCATTCGCTCGGACCCGCCGAGCAGAGCTGGCGGCAGGCGCGCGGCTATCCCGGATCGCCGTCCCGGCGATCCTCCTTGGAATGCTTCGCGCTACGTCGTGTTCAGGGAAATCGTGCGCGAAGCCGACCCCGCCGATGCGCAGAGCCTCGACTCCGATATCCTGCAGGCTCGCCAAACTAATGAGCACGCTGAATCCCGATCGCAGCGCGGTCGCCGCCGCCGCAACCACCTCCGCGCAGCTTGCCGATCAGTTCGCCACCAAATTCGACGCCATGCCTTACGATCGCGCGATTACGATTGCGCGTCCTGCAGCGGATCTGCTCCGATGCCGACACCATCTCGAATCAGGACGAGCACGCCGCCGCGCAAGCCGCCATGGCGCTTCAATCGCTCTTCGTCGCTTACGATCGCAACGAAAAGCCCGCGAACGCACCCCAGGTTCGCGCCGCTATCGCCGGCCTTTTCGATCAGCTGCAAATCCCGTCCGAGCTATGACGCCAACCGCTTCGCCCACCAGATGGGCGAAGTAAGCTCCCTGCTCCACTAGCCGCCGATGGCCAAGCGCTCCAGTTCGCTCCTCCGCGAAGTCGAGCGGCTGAATGTCCCCGATGAAGGCGGCATCGCGCCCTGGCGCCGCTGGGGGCCATACGTCAGCGAGCGTTCCTGGGGCACGGTGCGCGAAGATTACAGCGCGAATGGCGACGCCTGGAATTTTCTCCCGCACGATCTCGCGCGCAGCAAAGCCTACCGCTGGGGCGAAGACGGCATCGCCGGCATCTGCGACCGCTATCAGCTGCTCGTTTTCGCGCTCGCGCTCTGGAATGGCCGCGATCCCATCCTGAAAGAGCGCATGTTCGGCCTCAACGGCTCCGAAGCGAATCACGGCGAGGACGTGAAGGAATACTACTTCTACCTCGACAACACGCCGACGCACAGCTACATGAAGCTGCTCTACAAATATCCGCAAGCCGAATTTCCCTACGGCCGCTTGCTCGACGAAAACCGGCGCCGCGGTCCGAATGCCTCGGAATTCGAGCTGCTGGATACGGGCGTCTTCGACGACGACCGCTACTTCGACGTTTTCATCGAATACGCGAAAGCCGGGCCGGAAGACATCTGCATTCGCATCGAAGCGTTCAATCGCGGCCCCGAAGCCGCCACGCTGCACCTGCTCCCGCAGCTCTGGTTTCGCAATACCTGGGCGTGGACCGATCCTCCGGCGGCCGAGCCGCTGATCCGGCGCGGCGCCTCGCGCGCAAAATCTCTCTTTCTCGAAGCCGATTCCTCCGGCGTAAATCCGCTGGCGAATCTGCAATTCGAATATACGGCTCCCGCTCACTGCGCCTCTACGGCCCGCCGGGCGCCGAACTTCTTTTCACCGACAACGAAACGAATGGCCCGCGCGTTTTCGGCGAGGGCAACGCGAGCCGCAAGCCATACGTGAAAGATGCGTTCCATCGCCACGTGATTCACGGCGAGGATTGCGTCAACCCCGAGCAAGTGGGCACGAAGGCGTGCTTTCACTACACGCGAAAGATCCCGCCCGGCGGATCGTTCGTCCTGCCCATGCGCCTGCGCGCGTCGGAGAAACGTTTCGCGCGGCCGCGATCCGCTGGCGGAAGTCGACACGATCGTCGCAGCAACGAAAACAGGAAGCCGACGAATTCTACGATTCGATCCATCCGCCCGACGCGCCACCCGGACGACCGCCTGATCCAGCGCCAGGCGCTCTCGGGCATGCTCTGGAACAAGCAGGCGTATCTCTTCGACGTGAATCTCTGGCTCGATGGCGATAATCCCGCTGCCCGCCGCCGGAATCGCGCAAAGCACATTCGCAACGTCCACTGGCGCCATTTGAATTCCATGCGCGTCCTCACCATGCCCGACAAGTGGGAGTATCCGTGGTTTGCCTCCTGGGACCTCGCATTTCATTGCGTCTCGCTCGCGCTGGTCGATCCGCGCACCGCGAAGCAGCAATCTCTGGGTGCTGCTCTTCGAGCAGTTCCAGCATCCCGAACGGGCAGATTCCCGCCTACGAATGGGAGTTCTCCGACTTGAATCCGCCCGTGCAGGCGTGGGCGGCCTGGCGCATCTATCAAATGGAAAAGCGGCGCGCCGGAAGAATGGCGACCGCGATTTTCTCGAAAAATGTTTTCACAAGCTGCTGATCAATTTCGCGTGGTGGGTGAACAAAGTCGATAGCTCCGGGCTCAACGTCTTCGAGGGCGGCTTCCTCGGCCTCGACAACATCACCGTCGTCGATCGCAGCGCCAAGCTGCCCAACGGCGCGATCCTCGAGCAAGCCGACGCCACCGGCTGGATGGGATTCTTCTGCCTCCACATGATGCGCATCGCGCTCGAATTGGCGCGCGAGGACAACGTCTACGAAGGCCTCGCCGTGAAATTCTTCGAGCATTTCATCGGCATCGGCGCCGCGATGAAAAAGATGGGCGGCCGCGATTACCAGCTGTGGGACGAGGAAGCGGGCTTCTTCTACGATGTCCTGCGCTATCCCAACGGCGACTTCCACAAATTCCAAGTGCGCTCGCTCGTCGGGCTGATCCCGATGTTCGCGGTCGAATTTCTCCGCGAAGACGAACTCGAGCATCTCGCGCATTTCCCCGGCAACGTGAACTGGTTCATTAAGAACCGCCCCGACCTGGTCGGCAGCGCCTGCTATTCGGAAACGCGCGATGGCGTCCGCTGCCACGTTCTCTCGATCCTCGACCGCCATCAGCTCTCGCGCATTCTCGAGCGCCTGCTCGATCCCGGACGAATTTCTCTCGCCCTACGGCATTCGCAGCCTTTCGAAATACCATGAGCGCCATCCGTTCTGCTTCGGCGAAAGCGAGGTGCATTACGCGCCCGCCGAAGCGGACGTGGGAATCAAGGGCGGCAACTCGAACTGGCGCGGCCCGATCTGGTTTCCGACCACGTATCTGATCATCGAATCGCTGCTGAAATTCGGCGATGCGTTTGGCCTGAACTTCGCGGTCGCGGCGCCCGGCGGCGATGGCCAAGCTCATGACGCCGCGCGCCATGGCCAGAGAAATCGCGCGCCGCATGATCGGCATCTTCCGCCGCGATGCTTCCGGCGCGCGGCCCGCGTTTGGCGACGCCAGGAAATTTCAGCAAGATCCGCACTGGCGCGATCATCTGCTCTTCTACGAATATTTTCACGGCGACACGGGCGCGGGCCTGGGCGCCAGCCATCAGACCGGCTGGACGGCCCTCGTCGCGAATCTGATCGATGAATGGCGGTAGACGGAAGCGCGATCCCGATCTTCGGAGGCTCTGTGCAGTCATATGATCTCGTAGTGATCGGTTCGGGCCCGGCAGGCGAGAAGGCCGCGGCGCAGGCGGCGTATTTCGGGAAGCGCGTCGCGCTCGTTGAATCCGAGGCCGAGCCCGGCGGCGCGTGCGTCAATTCCGGGACAATCCCGAGCAAGATCCTGCGCGAATCCGCGCTCTATTTCTCGGGTCTGAAGCAGCGCGGCCTTTACGGCATCGACTATTCGCTGCGCGAAGGCCTCACCGTCGAGGGCTTTACGCATCGCAAAAACGTCCTCGTCGAGATCGAGCGCGAGGAAATCAAGAAGAATCTCGCCGCGCATCACGTGGACATCTTCTGGGGCACGGGCTCTTTCGAAGATCCGCACACGATCGCGGTCGCGGTCCGCGAAGAATCCTCCCGAGCGGTTGCGCGGCGACGTGATCCTGATCGCCACCGGATCGCGCCCGCACCGTCCCGCCCGAAATTCCCTTCGACGACAAATCCATCTTCGATTCCGATTCGATCCTCCAGATGGACCGCCTGCCGCAAAGCCTCGTCGTCGTGGGCGGCGGCGTGATCGGCTGCGAATACGCGTCGATCTTCACGGCGCTCGGAGTGAAAGTGTCGCTCGTCGACGGCCGCGATCGGCTGCTGCCGTTTCTCGACGCCGAATTGAGCAAGCTTTTACGCGAGCGCCTGAGCGCGCTCGGAGTCCAGTGTTACCTCGAAGAACGTGTCGCGAAAACGGAGCGCGCCGCATCGAGCGTCCGCCTGCAGCTCAAATCCGGAAAAATTCTCGAAGCGGATTCGTCGCTCTTCGCCGCAGGCCGCCGCGGCACGGTCGAAGGCCTCGCCCTCGAAAAGATCGGCCGCGCTCTGAATCAGCGCGGCTACATCGACGTGAACGAGTCGTATCAGACATCGATCCCGCACATCTACGCCGCGGGCGACGTGATCGGCTTCCCGGCTCTCGCTTCCACTTCGATGGAGCAGGGCCGCGTCGCCGTCTGCCACGCTTTCGGCTTCAACTACAAGAAGCGCCTCGCCTCGCAGCTTCCCATGGGCGTCTACACGATTCCGGAAATTTCGGCGGTCGGCGAAAGCGAGGAGTCCTGCCACGAGCATCACATCGACTACGCCGTCGGCCGCGCGCACTACGCGAACAACGTTCGCGGCGCGATGGTCGGCGACACCACGGGCCTGCTGAAGCTGATCTTCCGCCGCGACGACCGCAAGCTGCTCGGCGTCCACATCATCGGCGAACAAGCCACGGAGCTGATCCACACCGGGCATGGCGGTGCTGGAAGCCGGCGGCACGATCGATCTCTTCATCGCCTTCGTCTTCAATTTCCCCACGCTCTCGGAAATGTACAAATACGCCGCCTACGACGGCCTCGGCAATCTGGCGAGCCACAAGCTGCGCGAAGGCTGACGCATTTCGCGCGATTTGAATAGCAGATCGCGGCTAAGCCGACGTTGCCAATGCTTTTGCGGGCCTAAAGGCCCGCGCTTCCACCGAGAAGCTGGCCCTACGGGAGGACTGGCCCGCTTCTACCGATGGTGCACGTGGCGCGGGCGGATAGCACCCGGGCAAGCCCGGACGGCAACAGCGGAGCAAGCTCCCGCACTCCACGGGTGTTTCGATTCCCGGTTGCTACAGAGACGTTAGGTGGGCTGCTAATCGGTGGGATTCCGCGGGAAATGCAGGAACGGCAGGCGCACGCCGTCCACGATTTGATCCGCACGAATATTCGCCGGAGCCTCGAGCCCGCTGCGCCGCCCGAGGTGACGTAATCATCCTGATCGACACCATCGCCGCTAACGCCCAGCCCGCCTACCAGCACGCCATTCACGTAGAGCGGCTCCGAGCCCGGGAAAAACACGATACCGCTCTGATTCGCGTTGGCCCGGGAGGTCCCGGCGATCAGCTCCCTGCGTGCATGGATTCGCGGCGTCCTGCGTGTAAAGCCCAAAGAATGGCCCGGGCGACGATCCGTTGATCCCGGGCGGAAAAAGTGGCTGCGCGCCGAAGCCGAGCGTGCGATTGGTAACCGCCGTGCCCATCGGCACGCCGGGCAAATCGGCGGCCGTGCGATTCGGCCCGCTGAAATAGATCACGTTGCGCGCCTTGCTGGCGGCCACGTCGATACTGAAAACGGTCGCGTCGTGCATGCGATACATGCCAATGATCGTCCCGTCGAGATCGCTCACCGCAATCATCATTCTCGCCCGCGAGCCGAGAGGCAGCCGGATCAGCGCGCGCGTCAGATTCGGCCGTATTCACCGCGTTCATGATGATGCTGTCCACTTGCGCTCGCGCTCAGCCCGCCCAGCGGCCCGGCCACGGGCCCCACCAGATAGCCCTCGGGCGGGGCCCGGCAATCGGATCCGTAATCGGCCCCGAGACGTATCGCGAGGAATCAAAAGCCGCGGTGGCCGGCGTGAGGTCAGCTCGGCGGCGTCGTGTTGTTCGACAAACGGCAGCGCGATTCCATCGATCACCACTTCGCCCGGCGCCGGCAGCGGCTGAAAGCCGATTCCATCGGCGTCAGCCGACGGCACGCCAATCAGCCCCGCGGCGGTATACGCAACAAATTCCGCCACGTCGAGCGGCACGCCCGCGATTCCCACGCCGCCCACCACGTGCCCCGACTTGAAGATCGGCACTCCGCCCGGATTCACGGCGGTCGGATCGCTATCGTTCACATCAGCCTTGCCGGTGATGATCGCCGAAGCGATCCGGCGATCCGCTGATCGTCGTGGGCGGGGGAATCGCCTGGCCCGGCAGATAATTGCTCGATAGCGGGCAGCCTCGATTTGTGGTTCTCGATGCCGTAGAGGGCGCCGTTCGGGGTGTTCGCAATGCCCGGCGGAAAATGAATTCCGCTGATGTAGCGCACCGTGCGCGAGGAAAGCGGCGCCTGATCGTTGCTGAAAAATGAAGCCGTCCGCGCAAGATGACACGGCCAGCTCGCCCGTCGGCACGGCCTGCCCGAAATTTCCGGTGGACGTTGCCGGCATGCTCGCCCCTTCCCACACCGCAACAATGTTGCCGACGCGATCGGTTACGGCAATCGCCATCGTGCTCGGATCGGCAGTCGCGGCCGCGGTCTGCACGATCGTCATCACGTCGCTTTGCGTCAGGAACGCGAAACCCGCGGGCGGCTGCGGATATTGCGTTCCGCCACCGGGGTCACCGGAACCGCTCCCGCTTCCGCCACCGCCGCAACTACAAAGCGCCGCGGAGAGCAGCAGACACGACGCGATCGATCGAATCAGGGAGGGCCTTGGCATTCGGCGGGCCTGCGCCTTGCACATGGTCCCTATTCTTACCATAGCCGCGAGGGTTCTCAAACTCCGCCCGCGGCCGTGTATCCCGTGGCTCGTCGATGCGGGTGTACACTCGCCGAACTGGAGGAGCCAGATGGAACAGCGCGTGAGCATCATCACCCTTGGCGTCGCAGATCTGAAGCACAGCCGGGAATTCTACGAGCGCCTCGGATGGCGGCGGTCGATGGCCAAAGCGGAAGGCATCGTATTTTTCCAGGCAGGTGGAATAGCACTAGCCCTGTTCCCGCGGCACGAGCTCGCCAAGGACGCGAATATCGCTCCCGATGGCGAGGGCTTTACGGGACTGTCGCTTGCCTACAACGCTCGCAATCGCGCGGAAGTAGACTCAGTGCTCGCCGACGCTGAAGCCGCAGGAGCGAAAATTCTCAAGCCCGCACAGGAAGCCTTTTGGGGCGGCTATTCTGGCTACTTCTCCGATCCCGACGGTTTTCTATGGGAAGTCGCCTGGAATCCCTCTTTCCCGCTGGCACAGGATGGAAGCATTCGGATTCCGGACTAGTCCGCCGACGCGCGCGGCACCGAGGCCAGTTTGCCGGCGTCGTGCGACCGTTTACTCAAAAAGAGAACACTACACAGGGCCGAAAGCCCTTGAACGACCCTGGGAACTATGGTAACCAAGCATTACCCGACTCGCATCCGACGCGGGCTAAGCGAGATCACGAGGGGATGTCCCCCGCACCCCACATGCTCCGCAAACGTGCAGTATTCCGCGTCGCGGCATATTTTTCTCTGCTATTCCTTGCGATTCTGTGCTCCGCATCCTCCGCGCGCCGCTGCCCGCGACAGCCATCGGACCGGCACGCACGCTAAAAAGGCGCACCACCGGATACGTAAGGCCCGCAGCGCTCGACGCGTGCGCAGCCGACGCCCCTCCGCGCAACACGGCGCACGCCAGGCAACGAATCCCGGCGCGCAAACGGCAACGCCTAAGCCTTGCCACCTTTCGCGGACATTCCCCGCCGAACGTGGACTCAACAGCGCTCGATGCCGATAGCCCTGGCCGCGCAATCGTCGCCTCAGTCGCCGTCCAGCCACAGCCAGCGCCTCAGCAACAGCGCCTGCCTCAATCGAAGCCCATCCGAACCGGCGCCATCGAAGGCACGATTCGCGACCCGAGCGGCCAACGCAGTCGTGGGCGCCGCGGTTTCCCTGCGCAACATCAACACCGGCGAAGTCCGCCAGCAAACCGCTACAGCCGACGGCATCTTCCGCCTGATCGATCTGCCGCCGGGGCATTACGAACTGAAAATCGCGCACGACGGCTACACCTCCTACGACCGAATCCGACATCGCCGTCGGCCCCGGCCAGGTGCTCGATCGCGATATCAAGCTCACGCCAATTTCGACTGCCGCTCCTCTACTGCAACACGTCCCGGAGATGCCGCAAGTAAAAGCCTCCGGGCCGCCGTCAGCCGCCCCGCCGCCTGCGGCCGCTCCGCCCTATCCCGGCGTGCTGCAACGCCTCGAAGAGGGGCAGCCGGCCTCGCCGGAATCCGCGGCAACGCCGCCGCTTCCGCCCGCTGGCAAAGTCTTCGTGCCCGAGCCGGATCGCTGGGCCATCAGCATGCCCGATTGGAACCGCTATGGTGTCGGCAACGAACGCCCCTACGTGAAAAGCCATCGCTTCGACCCGTTCGATCGCAACAAGCTGAAAGGCGACTACCCTGTCTTCGGCCAGCAGACGTTTTTCAATCTCACCGCCGTGAGCGATACATTCCTCGACGGCCGCCGCCTCCCGACTCCAAGCGGCGTCAGCACCGCGCAGCCTGGCGAGCCGGGATTCTTCGGCAAGGGCGACCAATTGTTCCTGGATCAGGTGTTTCTCTTCTCGTTCGATCTGTTTCATGGCGATGCGTCGTTCCGCCCGGTCGATTGGCGCATCCGCGTCACGCCCGTCGTCAGCCTGAATTACCTCGACGTGCAGCAACTCGGCATCGTCAATATCGACGTCCGCAGGGGCACCACGCGGCTTCGATTCGCACATCGGCCTCCAGGAAGCGTTCGGCGAACTGAAGCTCCATGATCTCAGCCCCAACTTCGATTTCATCTCCGTGCGCGCGGGAATTCAGGAGTTCAACAGCGATTTCCGCGGCTTCCTTTTCGTCGATCAGCAGCCGGGAGTGCGCTTCTTCGGGAATTACTCGAATAATCGCTGGCAATACAATCTCGCCTATTTCAATTTCCTCGAGAAAAATACCAATAGCGACCTGAATTCGATGGCGCTCCGCAAGCAGCAGCTCATCCTTGCCAATGTCTACCGCCAGGATTTCCTCGTTCCCGGCTACACAGCCCAGTTCAGCGTGCACTACAACATCGATCAGGCCACCATCCACTACGACGACAACGGATTCCTCGTTCGTCCCTCGCCAATCGGCGGCGTCGTTTCTGACGGCATGGTTCGCCCGCACGCGATCCACGCCCTCTATCTCGGATGGACCGGCGACGGCCACATTGGCCGGCTCAATCTCACGCACGCCTTCTATCAGGCGCTTGGCAACGACAGCTTCAATCCCATCGCCAATCGCCCCGTCACAATCAACGCCCAATTTGCCGCCGCCGAGCTTTCCATCGACAAAGACTGGGCGCGCTTCAAGGTTTCTGGCCTCTATGCGTCCGGCTCCGGCGATCCGCGCGGCGGCCGCGCGCGCGGCTTCGATTCCATTGACGATTTTCGCCGAATTCGCGGGCGGCATCTTTAGCCTCTGGAATCGCGAAGGCATCCGCCTCACAGGCTCCGGCGTGCTGCTCACGCCGCCCGATAGCATCCTGCCCGATCTGCGCTCGAGCAAATACGAAGGGCAAGTCGAATTTCGTGCAATCCGGGAATCTTTCTGATAACGCTGGAACGGATCTCGATCTCACGCCGAAGCTGCGCGCCTTCGTGAATGTAAACTACCTCCAGTTCATGCACACCGAGCCGCTCCAGCTTCTGCTGTTTCAAGGTAACATTCACCGACCGATCGGCTATGACTACAGCGTCGGCGTTCGCTATCGCCCGCCTCTGACGGAGAATTTCTCGATCACTGCCGGAGCTGCCGGTTTGACGCCGGGCAAGGCTTTTCGGACATCTACGGCGGAAAGACTCTCTTTTCAGCTGTTTACCGACATTCGTTTTCAGTTCTAATTGCAGCCGCAGTTGGGACGATCGCGCGGGAGACGGAATCGTTCTGGGCCAATCGATGCGCGGATCGATGCAGGCGGACGCGGCGTGTGCTTCTCCCTCCGCTGATGCTGCTCGTCGCCGTCTGCCTCGCGCTCGCAGCCGACGCCGGCTCGGCGCGCGAGCAAACCGGATAGATTCGCCGCCGCCAGCAGCCCGGAGCAGCAGCGAGACGCGCTGAAGGCCAGCCCCGAAGGCCAATCCCAGGCGGATGTCGACCGAAAGAACGCCGGCTGCGTGAGCTGCCACACCACCACAGACCAGCCCACCATGCACCCGACCGGCACCGTGCGGCTCGCCTGCATCGATTGCCACGGCGGCGATTCGAGCGTCCACGTGGCACCCGGCGCGCAGATCGGCTCCCCCGAATACGAAGACGCCAGGAGCCGCGCGCATCCAAAATCCGCCATTCCCGAATTGGCGCGCAGCTCCGCGAATCCCGATCCGCCCTTACACCGAGTGGTTGCGCGAAAATTATGATTACATTCGCTTCATCAATCCCGGCGATCTGCGCGTCGCCCCGCAGACCTGCGGCCAATCCGGCTGCCACGTCGCCGAAGTCCGCCGCGTCCAGACCAGCCTGATGACCACCGGCTCCATGCTCTGGGGCGCCGCCCTCTACAACAACGGCGCGTATCCTCTGAAAAATTCGCAATTCGGCGAAAGCTATTCAGCCGACGGCACGCCGCAAGCCGTGCTCACGATCCCCGCGCCCACGCCGGAGCAAACCCGCACCAAGGGCATCCTCCCTGAAATCACGCCGCTCGAGCGCTGGGAAATTTCGCAGCCCGGCAACGTCCTGCGCGTTTTCGAGCGCGGCGGCGAAAAGAAAGGCGAGATCGGCAATCCGGATCGCGAGGAGGAATCCGGCCGGCCGGATGACAAACTCAGCGATCGCGGCTTCGGCACCGAGCTGCGCACCGATCCCGTTTTCCTCGGCCTGCAAAAAACGCGCCTCCTCGATCCCCTTCTCTACCTGCCGGGAACAAACGATGAAGCGGGCGACTATCGTGGCAGCGGCTGCACGGCCTGCCACGTCGTCTACGCGAACGACCGCTCGCCCGATCATTCCGGCCCGTACGCCATCTACGGAAACATGGGCCAAACCGTCACGTCCGATCCCACGATCCCGAAAAATGAGTCGGGCCATCCGATTCGCCACTCGTTCACGCGAGCGATTCCTTCAAGCCAGTGCATGGTCTGCCATGTCCATCCCGGCACGAATATGGAAACCACCTATTTCGGCTACACATGGTGGGACAACGAGGCCGACGGCGAGCTGATGTACCCGCACGAGCAGCGAAATCCGACCGAAGAAGAAAAATATCAGGTCGCGCTTCGAAATCCCGAGCCGGCTGCCGCGAAGGGTCTCTGGGCCGATCCGAAGTTTCTCGAGCAGTGTCGGCACGCCCGAATTCAATAAGAAGCTCAAGACCGACCAGTTCGCCGATTTTCACAGTCACGGATGGATTTTCCGCGCCGTCTTCAAGCGCGACCGCAAAGGCAATCTGCTCGACGCCAACGACAAGATCGTCTCGCCCAGATGATCCGCAGAAATTCGACAAAGCCGTCCACCTGAAAGACATTCACCTCGAAAAGGGCATGCAATGCATCGATTGCCATTTCGAGCAGGATAATCACGGCAACGGAAATCTCTACGCCGAGCCGCGCGCCGCCATCGAACTCGATTGCGTCGATTGCCACGGCACGATCGAAAAGCACGCCACGCTGATCACCTCCGGACCCGCCGCTCCCGATGGCGGCACGCATCTCGAAATGCTCCGCACGCCGTGGCGCGAGCGTCGCTTCGAATGGCGCGAGGGCAAGCTCTACCAGCGCTCGATGGTCGAATCGAATCTCGAGTGGGAAGTCGTGCAGACGCTCGACACCATCACGCCCGGCAACGCGCACTACAGCGAAAAATCGCGCTGGGCAAAAACCGTGCAGCTCGACGGCAAGACGTGGGGCAGCGTCCCCTCCGATTCTTCGCAGCTCGCGCACCCCAATAGCAAAATGACGTGCTATGCCTGCCACACCTCCTGGACCACCAACTGCTGGGGCTGCCATCTCTCCATGATGGCCAATCAACGCAAGCCCATGCTCCACAATGAAGGCTTGATCACGCGCAACTGGACCACCTACGCCTTCCAGGTTCTCCGCGACGATGGTTTCATGCTCGGCATCGACGGCACCGTCACCGGCCATCGCATCGCGCCCGCCCGCTCCACCTGCGCCGTGCTCGTAAGTTCGCAAAATGCCGAATCGCGAGTGGCTCTACTACATGCAGCAGACCGTCTCAGCCGAAGGTTTCGCCGGAACCGCATTCAGCACGTTTGTCCCGCACACGGTCCGCTCGAAAGAAACAAAAGCCTGCGATGACTGCCACCTCACCGCGGCGAATGACAACAATGCGTGGATGGCGCAGGTCCTGCTACAGGGCACGAATCTCGTGAATTTCATGGGGCGCTACATCTATGTCGCGGAAGGCGAAAAAGGATTCGATGCGGTCGCTGCCGCGGAGCACGACGAGCCTCCGGCTATTTTCGGCAGCTATCTGCAGCGCCTCGCGTATCCCAACGACTATCGCAAGCACGTTGCCGAAGGCAGCCAGCTCAAACACGCGATCCACCACGAAGGCGATGTCCTCGACGTGCAGCTTCGCGGCGAATATCTCTACGCCGCCACGGGCAAAGGCGGCCTGCGCATCTACGATGTTGCGAATATCGACAACAAGGGTTTCTCCGAAAAAATGGTCACCGCGCCCGTTTCACCCATCGGCCAGCGCTTTTATTTGAAGACGAAATACGCGGCGGATATCGCCAGCCCGTCCACTCTCGCTCTCGATCCCGCCCGCTCGCGAAATCCCGCGAACGAGGAAGGTCCCATCCATCCCATCTACGCCTTCCTTTACGTGGCAGACAAATACGAGGGGTTCGTCGTCGTCGGCGATCCGAATATCAAAGGCAAGAGCCCCGGTGTCAGCACGCTACTCGACGGCGATCCGCGCAACAATTTTCTCAAGCGCGCGGTGACATTCAATCCCGGCGGCATTTTCAACGGCGCTCACCGCATCACGATCGCGGGCGTCTACGCCTACATTCTTTGCGATCGCGGCCTGGTCGTAGTCGATCTCGATAATCCCCTCGAGCCGCGCGTGACGGCGGAAATCGGCGCGCCTACGCTCGTCGATCCCCAGGGCATCGATGTCCAGTTCCGCTACGCGTTTGTCGTCGACCGGCAGGGACTGAAGGTCCTCGACGTGACCTCGCTGGGTCAGCCGAAACTCGTGCCGGGCGCCTTCGTTCCCTTCCCGGATGCGCGCAACGTCTACGTCGCGCGCACCTACGCCTACGTTTCCGCGGGAAAACAGGGAGTAGGCATCGTGGATGTCGAGCAGCCCGAGCATCCGAAGCTCGATCAGCTCTTTTCCGGCGACGGCAAACTAAACGATGTGGCCGACGTCAAGATCGGGATGGTCGACGCCAGCGCCTTCGCCTTCGTCGCCGATGGCCGCAACGGCCTCCGCATCCTGCAGATGATGTCGCCCGAAGATTCCCCGAATTCCTACGGCTTCAGCCCGCGCCCCACGCCAAAGCTGATCGCCACGTACCGCACGCACGGCCCAGCCCTCGCAATTTCCAAGGGAGTCGATCGCGACCGCGCCGCGGATGAAAGCGGCAACCAGCTCAGCGTGTTCGGCCGCCGCGGCGCACGCCCATTCAATCGCGAGGAAGCGGAACGCCTGTATCTACGCGACGGCAAAGTCTACACAGTCACAGTCGACCCACCGAAATCCGCGGCGAAATGATCGAAGGAACGCCGACCTGGTTCTGTTGTGGGACTTGCAGTTTCTCAACGTTCGGAGCTTCGGCTCCGGACGGACATGGTGGAAGCGTGGGCCTTCAGGCCCGCGAAAAAGGCTTGGTTATCGAAGGGCTTCAGCCCCGGGGTTTCGGTCCTTGGGGGGTCGGAGCTTTAGCCCCGACATTCGCATCAGGGAAGATTGGGCTTTAGCTCCTGAGAAAACTCTTCCTCACTTCGTCTTCATCACGTACACGCCATTCCAATCCGGCTCCGGCGCATTCTCCATGAATTCCAGCGCGCGCTGCAGAAACACCTGCGTCGGCCCATCTTCGGGATAGCTGCCCAGCAGCTCGCCGAACCGCGCCGGCAGCCTCGCGCCAATCCTGCCGTAAATAAGCGGCCATCGCCCGATCGAAATGCGCCAGCAGCGGATCGAATTTTGCGCGTTCGCCAGCCATGCCCATCAGTTCGTATATCTTCACTGCATGGCTCTTGCCCTTCACCGCGATGCGGTCGAGTTCGCGGCAGGTGAACTGGCTCGCCACCTGCTGGTACGTCCCCTCGGCGATCACGACAGAAATCCGGTATGTCTTCGTAATTCCCTCGAGCCGCGAAGCAAGATTCACGTTGTCGCCCATCACCGTCCACGCCAGCCGCTTTGCCGAACCCATGTTCCCCACGTTCACCGGCCCCGTATTCAACCCGATTCCAATCGCCAGCGGAGCGCGTCCCTCCGACTTCCACTTGCGATTCAGCTTCTCAAGCCCTCGAATCATCTGCAGCGCGCACTTGCACCCGCGGATCGCGTGATCTTCCTGTGGGTACGGCGAGCCCCAAAACGCCATAATCGCGTCGCCGATATATTTGTCGAGCGTGCCCTGATTCGCGAAAACCGCCTCGGTCATCTCTCCCGAGGTATTCGTTCAGCAGCAGCACCAATTCGTCCGGCGTCAGCCCCTCCGAAAGCGTGGTAAATCCGCGGATGTCGCTGAACATCACGGTAAATTCCTTCATCTCCCCGCCGGGACGAATGTATTTCTGCGGGTCCTTCTCGATCAGCGAGATCACGTCGCCCGAGAGATATTGCGAAAACGTCTTGCGGATTCTCCGCTTCTCGCGCTCCTCAAAAATCATGCGGAAACTCGTGATCGCCGCGTAGTTCGCCACCAGCGTCCCCGCCGGAATCACGAAGCTCAGCCACCGCCCCTGCGCCGCAAACGCCCAATAGACGAACCAAACGAAAGCAGCCAGCCCGGCGAGGAGCAACAGCGTCGAATACAGGGGTTGCACGCGGCCAAACAACAACCCAAAACCAATCCCGAAAATCAGAATCACGCCCACGTCGATCATCTCCTCGTCGAGCCCGCGCTGCAGAAATCCACGGCCCTTTTCGCCGCTATGCAGCACGTTGTCGATGATGTTCGCGTGGACCTCCACTCCCATGTAGGTCCCCTCGAACGGCGTATTCCGCAGATCCCCGATCGCAAGCGCCGTGCCGCCCACCAGCACGATCTTGCCGCGAAACGTTTCCGGAGGCTCCGCGCCGCTCATCACGTCCCACATGGAATAGTGCGCGTACGTTCCATACGGCCCCGCGTAGTTGATCAGCGCCGTGCCGTCGTGCGACGGCCGTAACGTATGAGTTCCGAGCTGAATTCGCTCGAGGCCGTCTTCCGCGATATATGCCGCAATATTCTGATCGGGAATCTTTTCGTATTGCCGCACGATCTGCAGCGCCAGCGAAGGAAAGAAATCCTGGTCCTGGTAGCGGACGATCAACAGTGCATGCCGCAGCGTGCCGTCCGGATCGGGCCTGATGTTGATGAAGCCGTATGACGCGGCCGCTTCCGCGAGCTTCACGATGTTCGGCTCGACAGCCCCCTCCACCGTGCCGCCGTTATCGATCCACGCTTTTCCCATGTCGAAAGCGTGTCCGCCCTTGCCCTTTACAGGCACAACTTGCGGAAACGACTGCGCCCACACGATGTTGTAGTAATCCGCTGCGATCTTCGCATCGGAGGGCTCGAGGTGCGCGTTGTTAAGAAAGACATGCCCGAGCACGACGTTGCCGCCGCTCTTCATCGCCGCCGCGAGGCTCGCGTCCTGGTCGCTGCTGCTCTCGATATCCTTGATCTTTGCAAGAAGCGTCGGCGAGATCGACTTGCCGGCATCACGCTGCAATTCCTCGAGCGCCTCAATCGCCGAATTGCTCGCGGGCGTCGGAAACGTCTCGTCAAACGCGATCGCGCCCGCGCCGCCGGCGTCGAGTTGCTTGATCAGCAGCGCGTAACTGTTTCGCGGAAGCGGAAACGAACCGATCTTCTGGAGAGTTTTCTCGTCGATTCCCACGATGACGATGCGGTCGTCGTGAGGCCGCTCGCCGCGCATGCCGAAACGCAAGTCGAGCGAGCGCTGCTCGATGTTTTGGAGGAAAACGAAGCCCGCGTGCGTGTTGCCGCCGATTCCCGAAAACGCAAAGAGCGTCAGCCCCGCGAGCGTCACCACCATCGCCAGGACCACGTCCGTCTGCCGGATCCAGATCCTGCGCAGCCACGCCGATAATTGCGCCCGGCGTTGTTTCTGCGTCGTCATGTCGTATCGCGCTTGGAATGAAGGGGAAAATCTACCCGCACGTAGCTACGCCAACCGGGCACTTGCCAGTCGAACCGCTTCTTTGCTCTCCCACGGCGATCCCCACGCCCACCCCGAGCGCCACGCCCGCCGTGATAATTCCCCAACGCAACCCGTGCCCGCCGCGAGCCAACACCGGCCCTCCAGACCCTGTCACACCCGTGTCCAGAATGCTCGCATTCTGCAAACCCGTCGGCGTTTTCGCCACTTGAAATCCCCCGGCCGGCACCACGTTCGTGATCACCACCATCTGGCCCGCACCCACGCTGATTGTGTTCGGGCCGGATTGCCCCGTGTTCTGGGCCACCTGCGTATTCCCGAGCGGCGTTACCGAAACGCGGCCCTGGTAGCAAATCACCGTCGTGCTGTCGTTTTCGTATCCCACGTAGAAGTCCGTGCCGATCACGCCGATCACTGCGTTGGGCGTCCTCATCTGGAATTTGCCGCCCGGCTTCGTGATCTTCACCACCTGGCTTCGCACCTTGCCGTAGTCCATCTCGAGAGACGTCTGCTGAGAAGCCGCGTCGTGCTGCACTATGCGCAGTTCGCTGTTCGAGCCCAGGCTCAAGAGTGACCCGTCCGTCAGGCCGGCGCGCACGCGTCCGCTTTGCGCTGTCGCCAGCAGATCGTTCCACTGCAGCGGCTCTTTTACCTGAGCGGTCTGCGAGTTCACGGATGCCGCCGGTATCATCGCGTCGATCTGCCCGGCCTGCTGCCCGGCCGCCTGCGGCTGACCCAACACCGGTAAAGCGCACAGCACACAACAGAGCAAGCTGGCGCAAACGCGCCTGAATGGAATCAAAGTCGTGCCTCCTCGCCTCCAGGTGGTTTTCGGACACCCCGCCCCTGAGTAGCCCCATTCTCCCAAGCACCTTTCAAATGTCAACGCCGGCAACCGCACCTGTAGCCGTTCTGGTAAAGCCGCTCCGATCCGGTAATTTCATTTTGAATCGGCGTATGCTTGTCTCTGCACACCCGGTTGGCGTATGATGCCCGCCGTTGCGAGGAGGTAGCCACCATGTCTCTCGTCACAGGCATTCACCACATCACGCTTTGCGCCAGTCAGGCGCAGGAAGACATCGATTTTTTCACCAAAGTCGCCGGCCAGCGAATGATCAAGCAAACGGTCCTCTTTGACGGCCGCTACGCGCACTATCACTTGTATTACTCGAACGCGAATGCCGAGCCCGGCTCGGTCGCAACCACGTTCCCCTATCAGCGAGTGAAGGGGCGCCCCGGTTCCGGGCAGATTTCGGCAACGTCCTACACGATTCCCAAGGGCACCGCCAAATTCTGGGTCGACCATCTGAATCGCCACAAGGTCAAGCATACGGGCCTTCAGGAACGCTTCGGCCAGGCGTTCGTTCGCTTCGACCATCCTTCGGGCTTGCAGTTGGAAGTGGTCGAGGACACAGTCGACAAGCGAAAAGGCTGGACCACCGAAGAGATCAGCGGCGACGTTGCTACCCGCGGCTTCTACGGCGCCGTCCTTTCCGTAAAGGAAGTTCCCGAAACCGAAAGATTTTTCATCGACGCTCTCGGCTTTCGCAAGACAGGAACCGAAGGACCGTACCACCGCTTCGAAATCGGCGCCGGCGGCCCGGCTCGCACCATAATCCTCGTTCACGAGCCCGATCGCCCGGCAGGCAGCTGGATTTTCGGCGCGGGCACGGGCCATCATCTTGCCCTCGACGTCGGCACGGACGAAGCCCTGGCGGAACAAAAGGCGCTCTACGAGGAATTGGGCTACACCGACGCTTCCGAGATCAAGGACCGCGTCTATTTCCATTCCGTCTACTGCCGGTGCCCGGGTGGAATCCTCGTCGAGGTTGCCGCCACAGCTCCCGGCGGTTTCGCGCGCGATGAGCCCTACGATCAGCTTGGCCGGCAGCTTCTCCTGCCTCCTTGGTTCGAGGAGCGGCGCCCTGAGATTCTGAAGATGCTGGAATCGATCAAGGTGCCCGAATCAAACGGCCCGGTCGCAGTTACGCAGAGCGCGTCCGGCGCCTCGCGACGTACGGATGCAACGTTTATCGGGGGCGATACTCCACGAAACTAAGTGGAGAGCACGGCAGCACCGCGGCGGCTTTCTCGGGGGGACCGCCGCGGAGGGCAGCGCGGGTGGCGCTTTTCATTTCTCACGCTCTTTCTTCAGCCCCTGATGATGGTACTCGGCTCGCGCCGCGCGCCCAGCGGCTTTTTTGGCGGAATCCGCATATTTGTACGGCCTAGGAGTGGGGATGAAGAAAGTGAGGCTCGCGAAGATTGCGGGACCGGTGCTCGTGCTCGTCGCCATGCTTGCCGGTCCGGTATCGGCTCAAATCGACCCGTCGGGCGAATGGGCGCCCAGGTTTCACGAAGACTGGCTCGAACGCATACCAGGCCCGGAAATTGGCGATTACCTGGGCCTTCCGATCAACCCCGCCGCGCGCATGCAGGGCGATACGTGGGACGCGGCCATCGTCGAGATTCCTGAGAATCAGTGCAGGGCCCACGGCGCCGATTATGCGTGGCGCGGCCCTTCGAATATTCGCATCTGGAAGGAAGTCGATTTGGCCTCGCAGAAACTGATCGCGTATCACATATATACTTCCGCTTACAACGAATACCGCACCATCTATATGGATGGGCGCCCGCATCCCCCCGATTATGCCCGCCATACCTGGCTCGGCTTTTCCACCGGACACTGGGAAGGCGACACGCTGGCCATTTTCACCGACCATCTTAAGGAAAACTGGGTTCGCCGCAACGGCATTCCTCGCAGCGATGAGGCCACCGTCAGCGAACACATCATGCGCCACGGCAATTATCTGACGGTCGCCGTAATCACCTATGATCCGCTCTATCTCACGGCGCCGTTCATCCGCACCACGGATTTCGTTTTCGATCCGCAGCAGCAGATTGCCCCCTGGCCGTGCGAATCCGTCGACGAAGTAGACCGCCCCGAAGGAGAAGTTCCTGCTCATCTCCCGGGAACCAACACCTTCCTCGATGAGTTCCCTGCCAAATACGGCATACCTCCCGAGGCAGCCCGAGGCGGCGCGGAAACGATGTATCCCGAATATATGTTGAAGATGAAAAACATGAAGCGCTTGCCGCGGCCAAAGCCCGCGCCTCCACAATGACACGCACAACGATTTCGAAAATGACCTGGAAAGAGATGAGGAGCACCCAATGACAACCCAGCTGCTCACTTCTTCCAAGAGCCGCCTCGCGCTCGGCGCACTCAGGATCATCGCCGCACTCGCTCTCTTTGCTGCGGCCGCGTCGTGGCAATTCGCCCGCGCGCAAGCTCCCGCTGCCCCGCCCGCCGCGCCCAACCCGGCAAACATCGAGGTCCACGTCCTCCACGTGCAGGGCAACGTCTACATGCTCGTCGGCGCCGGCGGCAACATCACGATGCAGGTCGGCACCGATGGTGTGCTGCTCGTCGATACCGGCCTCCCGGGCACAAGCGACAAGGTTCTCGCCGCCATTCACAGCGTCACCGAAGAGCCCATCCGCTACATCATTAACACGCACTTCCATGCCGACCACACCGGCGGCAACGAAGCCCTCGCCAAATCGGGCAATACGATCGCGGGCGGCAACGTCGTCGGCGATATCGGCGCGAGCGCTGGAAACCAGGCGGCCATCCTCGCGTTTCAGACTGTTCTCGACCGCATGAGCGCCCCGACCGGCCAGCAGTCGCCCACGCCGCAAGGCGCATGGCCCACCGAAACCTACACCACGCCCGAGCGCAAACTCTTCTTCAATGGCGAGGCCGTTCAGGTGATCCACATACCCGACGCGCACACCGACGGCGATAGCATCGTCTTCTTCCATCGCTCGGACGTGATCAGCACCGGCGATATTTTCGTCACCAACCGCTATCCGATCGTCGACATAGCGCATGGCGGCAACATCCAGGGCGTCATCGCCGGCCTCAACCGTATCATCGAGCTCGCCACTCCCGGCCCCACGGACGAGGGCGGCACGCTGATCGTTCCCGGTCACGGGCGTCTCTGCGATCAGTCGGATGTAGTTTTCTACCAGGAAATGGTCACTATCATTCGCGACCGCATTCAGGACATGATCGGCAAGGGCATGACGCTCGAACAAGTCAAAGCCGCGCGTCCCACGCAGGATTATGATCCGCGCTACGGCGCCACCAGTGGTATCTGGACCACCGATATGTTTGTGGAGGCTGTCTACAAGAGTTTGACCAAAAAAGATTGAAACGGGCGCTGCGGTTCGCGCCTCTGATCCATAGCACCGAAAGCGTTCTAATATCATGGGGGACCATATGAAATACGCACTGTCGATTGTTCTCGCGGCTGCCGCGCTCGTTTCCGCCGGCGCGTCTTACGCCCACCACTCCTTTGCCGCCACCTATTTCGTGGATCGCGAAATCACCATCGAGGGCACGCTCACGCAGTTCCTTTTTCGCAATCCGCACTCTTTCATCAAGATCGAAGCGCCTGACGCCGCCGGCAAGATGCAGGTCTGGTCGATCGAATGGGGCGGCGGCGCCCAGTTGGACCGCGAGCACGTCACGCGCGACACTTTGCGGCCGGGCGACCATGTGATCGCCAGCGGCAATCCCGGCCGCGATCCCACCGAGCACCGCATTCGCTTGCATAAGCTCGTCCGCCCATCCGACGGATGGAAGTGGGAAGGCGTAATTATGTAGCCGCCCCGCCCGCTCGGGGGCTGTTCTTTTGCGTAGCGCCGGCGTCCCGCCGGCTGTTGTAGGGTGGAAGCGTGAGCCTTCAGAACTAGCGCGCGGAAGCGCGAGCCTGATGGGTGGAAGCGTGAGCCTCTAGGCTCTCGAAAAACGTGATGTCATGGGGCGGCTTTAGCCGCGGGTTTGCTTGCCCCGCGGATTTTCGCGAAACGGCTTCGAGTTGTGAGGGGCAAACTGATGAAATCGAGAATCCTGCAAAACCGCGTGGCGCTTCTTTTCGCCGCTTCCGCTCTGCTGGTACTGGCCATACCGGCGCGCGTTAGCGCGCAGTTCGGTCCGCCGCCGCCGGCCGCGAAACCGCCGAATCCGCGATTGATTGCCCCGCAGGATTTCACCGGCTACTGGGTCTCTATCATCACGGAAGACTGGCGCTATCGCATGATCACAGCCGATAAAGGCGATTACGGCGGCGTCCCTCTCAACCAGCAGGGTCATGCCCTCGCTGAGACGTGGGATCCCGCCAAGGATGCCGCCGACGGCAATCAGTGCCGTGCCTACGGTGCTGCCGGCCTCATGCGCATGCCGACGCGTCTGCATATCACCTGGCGGGGTGACGACACGCTCCGCGTCGACACCGACGCCGGCATGCAGACTCGCCTCTTCCACTTCGACACCACTGCACCCGAAAGCATGAAGCCCGAATGGCAGGGCTATTCTGTCGCCTCCTGGGAGGGCCTTCCGCCGGGTGGCGCGTTCCGGTTACCCACAACTCTGCTCGGGCCCGGCGGCGGTCCCCATGGTGCTTCTGAAGGCTATCTGAAGGTCATCACCACGCACATGCGCCCCGGCTACCTGCGCAAGAATGGCGCTCCATATTCCGCCAATGCTGTGCTTGAGGAATATTTCGACAGCTTCAAGGAAGCGAACGGCGACACTTGGCTCGTCGTCACGGCGATCGTCACCGATCCCCAAAATCTCTACCAGCCTTTCATCACCAGCGACCAGTTCAAGAAGCAAGCCGACGCCACCGGCTGGGACCCCACCCCGTGCGAGGCGAAGTGAAGCTTTTTGAAACGGTAGCAGGGCCGCGCTTTGACGCCATCGTAAGCCACCACGAAAAAGTGGTGCGGTGGAATTCTGCAAGGGTGGAAGCGTGGGGCTTCAGCCCCTCGATTAACGGCGCCATAATCTCATGGGCTTTAGCCCCGGAAGCTCCAAGGACTGCGGATGTGGTTCGCTAATTTCTTGCAGTGGCTTCACGACACGCAGTTCAGCACCATAATGCGCGAGTCGATTTGGGCCGAGCCCATCGTCGAAACCATTCACGTCCTCACGCTCACTCTTTTCCTCGGATTCGCCGTGTTGCTCGATCTTCGCCTTCTCGGCGTCTGCCTGCGGCGCAGAAAGATGTCCGAGGTTCTGCAGCAGCTGAACCCTTACCTGTTCGTCGGCTTCGCCATCATGGTGATCTCCGGCTTGCTTCTCTTTAGCGGCGACCCGCCGGCCTTCTGGGGCACGTTCTTCTTCAAAATCAAAATGGTTTTCCTCGTGCTCGCGGGCCTCAACGTCCTGATTTTCAACGCCACCGTCGGCCGCAAAGTCGCCGAATGGGACCTGGCCCCGAAGACACCGCGAGCGGCCAAGGTCGCGGCGGTCGTGTCGATCGTGCTCTGGGTCGCCATCGTCGCGGCCGGCCGCGCGATCGCCTACGCCCTTCCGCCGCCATGATCTCACCGACGAAAACGAGGAGGCGCAGATAAAATGCACCTTAAATTGCTCATCCTGCATTTCTGCCAATGGTGCAACGAATCGCCCTGGGGCCATGGCGTGCGCGATTCCGTCTGGCTCTTCCCTTTCGTCGAGATTTTTCATCTTCTCGCTCTCGGCGTCCTCGGCGGCACTATCCTGATTGTGAATCTGCGCCTTCTCGGCTTTCGCTTTCAAAGCGAGCCGGTCGCCGAGCTCGCCGAGGACGTGCAGCCCTGGATGCTCGGCAGTCTCGCCGTGATGCTCGTCTCGGGATTTTTTCTCTTTTGCACCGAAGCCGTGAAGATGTACGACAGCCCGGCTTTCCACTTCAAAATGATCTTCCTCTTGCTCGCCATCGTGTTCACTTTCACGATCCACCGAAAACTCGTCACCGCCGATGACGCTCGCTTCTCGCGTTTCTGGCGAGCCGTCGCCGCGGTCGTTTCGCTCATCCTGTGGGCCTGCGTCGGCCTCGGCGGCCGCGCCATCGGCTACTACGGCACCTGACGCCGTTTCCTCGTCCCGATCCTATCTCGACGGTTTGTTTCGCATAATCCCCCTGAGGACCGCCCTGTTTTGGGTTAACATAATTGAGGGGAGTGGGCGCGTTTATGACTCGCGAGATTCGTCGCCCCACAAGAACTGTCATTCCCAGCGAAGTCTCGCGTGTCCTGGGCTTGCCGAAGGGCGTGACTCTGCTTTTCCGGCGGTTTTCGCGGGCGCGAGATGCAACGCTCTTTCTTTAGTCGGCCGCCAAATCGTATGAGATCAAGCAACCATATCGCCGCCAATACGGCTCGTATCGAACTTTCGGGTTTGCCGTTTGTAGGGGCGGGTTTCAAACCCGCCCTTTCCGACTCCATGAAACGCTCCGCCATCCATTCGATCCGCGCCGTCTTTGCCGTTCTTGCGATCGCTCTCCTCTGCGCCCTCGCCTCCCAGGCAGCCACGAGCGGCAGCATTTCCGGCACGGTGAAAGACCCCAGCGGCGCGGTCCTCCCGGGCGCGAGCCTGATCCTGAGGAACACGTCTCTCGGCACCCAATACAAAACCACGGCCGACGCGAACGGATACTACTCCTTCCCGAATCTTCCGGTCGGCGAATACGACTTGACCCTCACACAGCCGGGTTTCAAGGCCATGCAAAAGTCCGGCATCGTCGTCGACATGGACAGCGCCCTCCAAATCGACATCTCCATGGAACTGGCCGCGCAGTCCCAATCGGTCGTCGTCAATTCGACCGTCGCCGCCGAGCAAGTCCAGGTCGAGACCGTCGCCACGCATCTGGGCGAAGTCGTTTCCGACGCGCAGATCGAAGCGCTACCGCTGAACGGCCGCAGCTATACGGATCTGCTCGCGATTCAACCCGGCGTGAGTCCGGTAACCACTCTCACGCCGACCTCCGTCATCATGGCCGGCGTCACCGGAACCATCAATCCTTCGGGCGATCTGAATCCGGGCGACGTCTCCATCGACGGCCAGCGCGAGTCCGCCAATGGGTTCATGGTCGATGGCATCGACGTGCAGGAGCACATGAATGGCGGGACCTCGGTGATCCCCAACCTGGATTCCATTCAGGAGTTTCGGGTTCTCACCAATAACTTCGATCCCGAATACGGCAATTACAACGGCGGCATGATCAACGTCGTGACGAAGTCCGGCAGCAACGCCTTCCACGGCGACGCTTTCGAGTTCCTGCGCAACACGGACCTCGATGCCAAGAACTACTTCGACGCCACGCGCGGCGCCTTTCGGCAGAATCAATTCGGCGGCACTGTCGGCGGGCCGGTCAAGAAGGACAAAATTTTCTTCTTTGCCGATTATCAGGGCACGCGCACCGTGGAAGGCATCACGTCGCCCGTCACGTCCGTGCCGTCGCTCGCAGGATCGCAACGGAAACTTGGCGACGTCGCCGAGTTCTTTGACCGGAACCGTCAGCGGCACCGTATACCGCCAAGTCTGCTCATACAGCAGCTTGGCTACGGCCGGTCGTCCATCAGGGCGAGCCTTATTACATCGCCGGCTGCGGCAGCCCTGCGCAGTGCGTGCTTCCCAACGCTCGATCTCCGCATGAGCGCCTGGTCGGCGCCGGCTAAGCAATCTGCTGCAATACATCCCGCAGCCCGACATCGGCACGAATCTTTTCTCCACCTCCGCGTTTCCGCAAACTGTGCGCGACGATAAGGCCGCCGGCCGAATCGATGCGAACACCCGCTGGGGCCAGATTTCCGGCTACTATTTCGTCGACAACTACCGCCTCGACAATCCGTATCCCGGCGCGCAGGGCGGCGCCAGCGTCCCCGGCTTCGACGCTTTCACCATCGGCCAGGCGCAGTTGTTCACCATCGGCGACACCAGGCTCTCGGCCCCGACCACCGTCAACGAATTCCATGTCGGCTTCCTCCGCAATGTCGAACAATATCGGCGAGCCGCACGGCGGCCTGGGCGTCACCCTCGCATCGCAAGGTTTCGCGACCGGCGCGGGCACCACCGGCATCGCCGTGCAGGCCCCCCAGATCGAGGGCGTCGAGAACATCGTGTTCCCTTCGTTCGTCATGGGCGTGCCCATCACCAACACCGATCAGTGGAATAACACGCTCTATCTCAGCGACAGCCTCTCGAAGGTGGTCGGCACCCATACCCTTAAATTCGGCGTGCCAATTTCACGTCGATCAGGTCAACGAGCATCCCAACGCCACCTTCAACGGCACCTTCAATTTTCTCGGTACCGAGACCGGTTCGGCCTTCGCCGATTTTCTGCTCGGCTTTCCCAGCAACTTCACTCAATCCACGGGCCAGCGCTTTCTACCTTCGCAATCGCTACGCGGGCGCTTTTCGCGGAAGATAGCTGGCGCGCGCGCAACGACCTCACGTTCAACTTCGGCGTGCGCTGGGACTTGATCATGCCGTGGTGGGAAAAATACGACAATCTTCAAACCATTGTCCCCGGCGAGCAGTCGGTCCTGTATCCGAATGCTCTGCCCGGACTCGTCGTGCCCGGCGATCCCGGAATTCCGTCCACCTCTCGCCGACGCAAATATCACAATTTTGCGCCCCAGAATCGGCCTCGCCTACTCGCCGAAATTCGACCAACGGACTTCTCGAAGGCGATTTTTGGAGATGGCGGGAAAAGCAGCATTCGGGCCAGCTATGGAATTTTCTACACCGCTTTCCCGGGTCTCTCGCGCGGGCATCATGTATGCCGTTCCGCCGTTCGGATATAACTATCTCAGTCCCGGGCCGCCGCTTTTCGCCACGCCGTTCGTCAACGCCAGCGACGGCACGGTGAATACCAATCCTTATCCGTCTCACTTTCCGCCGCATAACGTTTCGGCCAAGAATCCGTACACGGCCTTTGATTGGGCCGCCGTCACCCCCATTAGCGCCGATCCTTACTTCTACTACCGCAATCAACGTGCCTTACACCGAGAACTACATGTTTTCGTTCCAGCGCCAGATCACCAACACCCTCTTGCTGACCATGAGCTACGCGGGCAACCAGGGGCATCACATTCTGGAGCTCGTGCCGACGAACTCGGCAATCCGGCGCTGTGCCTGAGCCTCAGCCAACCCAGCGAGGTCGCGCCGGGAGCGCCACCTGCGGCCCGTTTGGCGAAGATGCGGCCTATCAGTCCGCGTCCGGCCAGGTTTATCAGGGAACGCGGAACATCGGATTGGGCTCCAACCCGGCGCTCTACGGCAACTATGGCGCGATGACCGCGCAGGAAACGATCGCCAATTCGAACTACAACGCCCTCGAAACCAATCTCCGCTATTCCGGTAAGCGAACCACCGTGCTCTTGGCTTACACCTACGCGAAGTCCATCGATCAAGGCTCAAACATCGGCGAGGAACTCAATCCTTTCAATCCCTCACTCAGCCGCGCCATTTCTTCCTGGGACATGACGCCACAATTTCGTCGCGACGTACAAATACTCGTTCCCTTTCGATCGCCTCTTCGATCGTTCGAATCGCCTCACCGAGGGCTGGGAAATTTCCGGCACCACCCGTTTCAGCACTGGCTTTCCCGTCACCTTGTACGACGACTCGGACAATTCGCTCCTCGGCACGCTCGGCAATGGCGTGAACAATCAGCTGCTCGACACGCCCGAATTCACGCCCGGCCCGCTGCGCATCAATACGAACCCGCGCAACGGCCAGCCGGAATTCGACACCGCGCTCTTCTCAACCGAATCGCTCGGCCAGTTGGGCAATGCCCGCCGCCGCTTCTTCTACGGCCCCGGCATCAGCAACTTCGACCTGCAGATCACCAAGAACATTCGGCTCACGGAAGCAAAGTCGCTCGACATTCGCGTCGAAGGCTTCAACATCTTTAATCATGCGCAATTCTACGGCCCCGCATCCGTCGACGGAGAGGTCGGCGATCCCACCTTCGGCCACGTGGTCAGCGCCACCGATCCGCGCCTCGTCCAGCTCGCCGCGAAACTCTATTTCTGATTTTGACTTTGATTTTGGTTTTGATTCTGACTTTCCGGGTGCCCCATCCTCGGTTTTTGAGGGTGGGGCCTTTGCAAGGTAGCGCGTCGAGAAGCTCCTAATACGCGGCGTCAAGCAGAGTGAGAATTTCCTCGCGTGTCACAGGCCGGTCCACCACATTCAACCGCGCGAAATGGTGCTCGATGGTACCCGCGATTTCTCCGACTTCGTTTTTCGGCACGCGCGCATCGCGCAGGCAATGCGGCACATCGAATTGCGCGATGAATTTCTCGACGCGGTCGGCGCACGCAAGCGCGCCCGGCTTCGGATTCGCGGGATCGAAGGCGATGCTGAAGCCTTTCGCGATCGGCCCAAACCGCTGCGGCCCCATTTCGGCCATGAACCGCATCACATGCGGCAGAGTGATGCACGAAGTGACGCCGTGCGGCACATCCCACTTCGGCCCGATCTGGTGCCCCAGCGCGTGCGACAGTCCGAAGCCCGTATTCAGCGCGCCGAAAATCGAAAACCACGAAGCCAGCTGGCAGAATCCCCGGTGCGCCACGCGATCGCCGCCCGTGGCGCGAATCGACGCCGGCAGATGTGCGTCGAGCAGTTCGATCGCCTTCGATGCTAGTGTATCGCTCATCAGTTGATGCCGCGTCGAGTAGATCGTTTCGATCGCGTGGTCGAGCGAGCGCATTCCCGTCGACACCCACAGCCAGTCCGGCGTCTCGAGCGTGAGCAGCGGATCGTTAATGACGGTCTTCGCGAGAATCCGCGGATCATTGACGCCTTCCTTCACGAGCGTGCTTTCATCGGTGACGCCCGCCACGTGCGTGTACTCGCCGGCCGAGATCGTGGTAGGAACGGCGATATGCGTGATGTCGCGGGCGCGTGCCATTTCCGCTGGCGTCGGCGCGGAGCCGGGCGATAGAGCCGCCGCAAGCGGATCGCGGCCATTCAGCACCGCGTAGGCGGCAACTTTCGAGCAGTCGATGGGGCTCCCGCCGCCGAAACTAACGATGCAATCGGCGCCTACGCGCTCGATTTCCGCAAGCAGCTCGCGCACCACGCCGATCGGCACGTGCTGCCGGACGCCGGTGAAAACTCCGGCGCAGCGCGCGCCCAGCACGCCCGTCACCTTCGCCAGCAGCGGCGACTTGCCGAGCGTCTTTCCGGTCACCACGATCGCGCGCTTCAGACTGCGGCGATCGAGCTCATTCGCGAGCGCGTCGACCTTGCCGGGCCCGGAAATCACGCGTTCCAGGCGGCTGAGATTGAATTCTCCAACAGGCGCTTCCACCGTCGCCTCTCTCCTCGTACCCGTCTCTGTCATATTCTATCCACCCGTGCCTTCGCCTTTGACGTTTCGGGTGCCCCATCCTCGGTTTGTGAGGGTGGGGGGCTTCGGCCCGCTATGCTTCTCCGCCGTCACTTCTTCAGAGGAGTCGCCGGGCCGCTGAAGTTGAAAATGTCGGCCACCGCTTTCCACGAACCGTCCGTCTCTTTCTTGAAGACGGTCACCCATTTCCCATCTCGCGCTTCCACCTTCTTGGTTTTCGCGTTCGTGGCTTTCTGAGTGAACGTTCCCTCCGCGTACCCATAGTCGCCGGCTTTGGAAACCTCCACTTCTGCCGTCTGAATGTCGATCGAGAAATTCGGATCGGCAAACGCGCCCTGCAGCGCCGCCTTGATTGCCGGAAGGCCGGTCACGACCGGCGCGTCCGGCATGAAGACAGACGCATCCGGATCGTAAAACGCGAGGAACTTGTCGATATCTTTGCCAACGGAAGATGTCGACGACGCTGCAATCGCGTCGCGGATCGCTTGCGCATCCGACGCTCTCGTGTCGGGCGCTGCCGGCGGAGGCGCCGGCGAGCACGCCGCCAGCATCAGGACGACCAGGGCCGAGGCGAACAGTCTCTTCATTCGCATTTCCGTCCTCCTTCCCTCTTTGTCAGACAGCAGGTTCGATTTCAGGCGTTCTGCAGGTCGTGCAGCATGCGCTGCTCTTTGCCGTAGGGATCGTCGATGGCCTTGCACTCGTCGTTCAGGATCATGACGGCGCGGCGCGTGTTATCGAATGCGGGCCATTCGGACATGCCGGGATGATTCGGATTCCCGGTGCGCGCGAACGCCACCCACGAGCCGCTCACCTTGCTCGCGAGCGCGTAGCGGTCCTGCCCGTCGCCCGTCATCGACTTTGCCGCGTCCACATTGTCGAAAACAAACGGAATCTCCAGCGTGTGGAACGTGCGCAGCTTCCCATCGCGCACCGGCGATCTCCACGTGAAGTAATACTGATACACGGGCGCATTCCCCGGCGCGGCTTTACGCTCGGCCTCGAGAACCACCCCGGCGCGGAACGTCGCATCCGACGCGATGATCAAGAACAGGTCCGTATTGCTCGCCTTCGGGCGCCCGGCGCGATATGCGGCGATCAATCCGTCCACCTGCTCGTCGCTCGCCTTGCGGACGAAGCCTTTCACGCGCTTGTGCAGATCGGCATCGTCGATCGGGTCGAGCTGCTGCCCCGGGAAAAACGTCACTTCGGTTTCCACGGTTCCGATCAGCAGCGGAATATCCGCCGAAATTGCCGGAGCCACCGGATCGAATGGATTCACCGGCAGCGTGGTGCCATCGACCACGGGAGCGAGCGCAAGGCCGCCGGGGCCACCCATGCCGTTGCCGGTCATCTCGCCCATCACCTTCAGCAGCTGGTCCATCGGAAGTTGCTGCATCTTGTCGACTTCATTCGGCTGCAGGCCCAGCTTCGCCATAAACGCCGTGGCCGATTTCGTGGCCACCTCCTTGGGGAGCCCGCGAACGTCCGCGCCGCTCTCCACAATCGCGCGATGGAAAAGCCCCTTCGCCGGAGGCATCGCCATCAACGTGCTCACCTTTCCGCCGCCGCCCGATTGCCCGAAAATTGTCACGTTGTTGGGATCGCCGCCGAACGCCTCGGCATTGTCGCGCGCCCATTCGAGCGCCGCGACGATATCCAGCATCCCCACATTGCTCGCCTGCGCGTATTTCTCTCCGCCGAGTTCGGCGAGGTACAAATAGCCGAAAACGCCCAGCCGGTGATTGATCGAGATCGCGACCGCATCGTGCTTTCGCGCGAGCTCCGTGCCGTCGTACATGATGAATGCGCCTGAGCCCGTCGTATATCCGCCGCCGTGCAGCCACATCATCACCGGGCGCTTGTGCCCGCGCCCCACGCTCGGCGTCCACAGGTTCAGGACGAGGCAGTCTTCGCCCATCGGCCCGCCCGGATCCATCACCTCGACTTCCGGCGGGACCACGCCGCGAAACTGGCTGTCGAGCTGAGGCGCACGCAGGCCGTACGCGGCTGCCTCGCGCACTTTCGTCCAAGGCTGCGGCTTCGCGGGCGGCATAAAACGCCCGCTGCCCGCGGTCGACGCGCCGTACGGCACGCCCTTGAAGCATTGCACCTTGCCATCGGCGATTTTCAGACCGCGAATTTTGCCTGCGGTCGTCTCGACAACGGCGCCCGCAGTGGCGCCATCGCCCATCGCCTTCGCCAGCCGTCCGCTCATCAAAGATCCAGCCGTCATCGCTCCCAGCCCAAGCCCAGAACTAATGAACGATCGCCGATTCATCGCATCCCCCCGCCGCGAAAATGTCCGGCGCCCACCACGGCGCCCCAAACGGCGGCTAGTGTACCCCCTCTCCGCGAATTTTGCAGAGAACAATCGCGTTTCCGGCGGGCCTCGCAGTCGTTGGGTTGTCGTGGCACAGACAATCCTGTCTGTATCTTGCGGCTGGCGGCTGGCCCGGAAGTAGGTTCCTGATCTGGTTTCTTGGCGCGGTCGAGCGAAAATCTCGATTTCTACATTTCCTGAAGCGATAAGAAATGCGGAGGGTGCCCCAGGTTCGCTTTCGGAACCTGGGTCTTGGGGTGGACGTTTCTGTTTACCCTAATTCCCGCGTCCCGGGAGCTTCAGAGGATTTCGCCCAATCGCAACCGCCGATGCCGTCAATGTCGGCGACGAACCGAAAGGCTTCGCACTCGCCTGGTTGTTCCTCTTGGCGGGCAAGCTGTTGAGGCTATCGAGATACGCCGCAATGCCGCGGTAGAGGCTCTCGGCGACGCGCTGGCGCTGGCTGCTCTCAAGCAGCAGGCTCTCGTCGCTGGCATTGCTGATGAACGAAATCTCCGATAGCACTGCCGGCATGTTGGCCCCGGTCAGCACGAGGAAGGGTGCGCGCTTCACGCCGCGGTTCGTCTCGCCCCGGCTTACCAGTTCGAGCCGGGTGGCGAGCGCGCTCTGAATATCCCCCGCGAGCACCTTCGATTCGGCGATCTTCGCGTTGCTCGCGATCTGCTGCACCAGCTCAGGCAGATCGTGCAGCGACGATTGCGCGAGCGCATTTTCGCGCGTCGCGAGCTTCATCGATTCCGGCGACGCCAAGAGGCTCAGGTAATACGTTTCAACGCCGCGCGCCGACGGGCTGTCGCTCGAATTCGCGTGAATCGAAATGAAGAGGTCCGCGTGGGCCCGGTTCGCGATCGCCGTGCGATCTTCAAGCGACACGAATTTGTCTGTCGTGCGCGTGTAGATCACTTGGGCGCCGGGAATATCCTGCTGGATCAAGCGCCCCAGCCGCAGCGCCACGTCGAGACAGAGATTCTTTTCCATCAGGCCGTGCGGCCCCATCGCTCCCGTGTCAAAGCCGCCGTGGCCCGGATCGATCGCGATGCGGCTGATCTTCAGCCCCAGCGCGTGCGTGAGCGTAAGGTGGCTCTCATGGGTCGCGCCTGCCTCCGGTGGAATGTTGATCGCGTTCTCCTGCGCAGTCGCCAAACTCGCACGGCTCTTTGCGGCGCCCCCGGGCTGCGCGGAGACATCAATTACCAATCGGTACGGATCCGAAAGCAGTTGCGCGGAGTAATCCTTCGCCTTATCCGCGTCGAGAACGAGCCGCACGACATCATCTGTATTTTGCGCCGCGCGCACCCACTTCAGCAGACCATCCCCGGCGGGAACCATCTTCTGCGGCACGGAGGAATCCAGCCGCGCGCCGTGCAAATCGAAATAGATCCGCTCGGGCCCGCTGATGCGCGCCGAGTCGTACCGCACCGCGTTATCCAGCATCACGACGATCCGCGCGTCGCTCTGCGTGCTCGACACCTGAATGCCGGTCACGTCCGGCACTCCTCCGTCGCCGAGCCGCGGCTCTGCGATCGGATCGGTCGTCGTCACCTTCTGGGCCACTTCCTGAAAGCCGTGCGTCTGCAGCCGGTCGTCGATTTCATCGCTTTGCGCCGCGCCCTTCGACAATGCTGCGGTTTTCGCCATCGCTCCGCTTCTCACGCTCGCCTCGACGATGCCGCGATTCCCGTGGCTAAGGAGCGAAGCAAAAGTCGCCGTCGCTCGGCCGCGCACCGCATGAAGAATTTCTCCCGGCATCTTGCGCGGCAGCGTGAATCCCCCAGCCAGCACAATCGCAGCGAACGCCGCCATCCAAATCTGCCAGCCACGCGATCTCGACCCGCTTGCGGGCCTGTACGTAAGCTGCGGCGCCCCGGAAGCGCCGGCCGCCTTCATGGATTCGTTGCCGGAGGGCCCCATCGGCCCCGGCGTCGATCCCGAATGTACGCCCGGCGCCACCTTCAGCTTGCGATCGGCCCGCTCGACAATCTCGGCCGATACCGTATGCCGCCCTTCGCCGTGCGCCTCGAGCAAAGCCTGATAGCAGATCCTGTTGATGTTTCGCGGGATGCCCTGGCTGCGCTCGGCGATCAGCGCCAGCGCCTCCGGCTCAAAGAGATCCCCGGTGCTATGCCCAGACACCTTCAACCGGTGCCGGATGTAACCGGCAGTTTCCTCCGGCGGAAAAGCTTCCAGTCGCTGCACCACGGCAATGCGCTGCTCCAATTGCGCCAGTTGCGGCTGGCCCAGTTTCGCTCCCAGCTGCGGCTGGCCCGCGAGAACGATTTGCAGCAGCTTGGTGTTCGACGTCTCGAAATTCGAAAGCAGACGGATGGTTTCGAGCACTGAATCGTCGAGGTTTTGCGCCTCATCGACGATCAGCACGAATCGCTTGCCCTTCATCAGCTCCGCAAACAGCATCTCATTGAGCTTGTTGTGCATGGCCACAAGCCCCATGCCCGTTGCGTCGACCCTCAGCTCACTCAGAAGGTACTGGAAAAATTCGCGCGAGGTGCACTGCGTCTGAAACAGGAACGCGGTTCGAGCCTTATCGCGCAGCGCATCGAGCACCTGATAGAGCAGCGTCGTCTTGCCCATGCCCGGGTCGGCGATCAGCGTGAGGAATCCGCGCCCGCTCATGATGCCTTCAGTGAGTGCGTCGAGCGCCTGGCAGTGCGTCTGGCTCGGGTAGAGGTATGCCGGATCGGGCGTGACGCCAAACGGCTGCTGCCGCAATTTATAGAATTCAAGAAACATGGCACAACCTCCGCCGCCGCCCGTAAAGGCAAATCGCCTCACCGGTTCCCTATCTCAGGATTCCAGCAAGGCGTCGAGATCTAGTACGGCTATACCGGGACCCACGCTCGGCCGCCGAAGGGTGGGATGGCAACCGCGCAATATCGGCCTGATTCTGCCTTGGGTGCCCCGGCCCCGCCCCTACTGTACTTCCGAGGGGCCGGGCGCGCAATGCTTCGGCCGGATTGGGCCTAAGTTTGTCGCCGATCAGGTATCAGGTAAACGAGCACACGCCGCCCGCTACCCCGCATGGTCGGGGAGCTCAACCGGGAGCGGCGCTGCCTGGGCGGCCCTCGCGGCCAGCTTGCGTGGCGCCGATTCCTGCGCGGCGATCATCGCGCCAAGCCCGACCAGCAAGGCCACGATCCAATACCACGCAGGCGCCAGCGGGTTTCGGGTCACCTTGATCAGCCACGTAACCGAGACTTGGGTCGACCCGCCAAATATCGCGATCGAAAAGGCATACACGATGGCGACTCCGCCCGAGCGGATCGCCGCCGGAAGGGATTCGGTGAGCCAAACAATGGTCGGGCAGCTGGACAGTTCCAACAAGGAGGCCAAGACGGCGGTCGCCCCGAGCAGCGTGGGGGTGGTGCGATAGTGCGAGATGACGTAAAAAGCAGGTAGAATCGACACGAGCAGCAGGATGCCCGGTATGATCATCATCGGCTTGCGGCCGATCCGGTCCGAGAGGGCGCCGCTGACAAGATTGAATGTCACGCCGCACAACCCGACCACGACCGTCGCCGCGAAGGCGACATTTGCATGCATGCCCAGCGTCGAGATCGCATACGTCGTCATGTAGCTCGAAATGTACGTTCCGATGGTGGCGCTCGCGAGCAGCATCAAGGCGATGATCGCCACCGGCAATAAGGGACGCAGCGGAACCCGTTCTCGCTCGCTTTTCTCTCTCGCGTGAAACGTCTCCGGCAGGCTGCGCCGCAGCATCAGCCCGAAAGGGACGATCGCCGCGCCCAGCAAAAACGCGATGCGCCATCCGTAATCCTGCAATTGCTGCTCGCTGAGCGTGTTCGCAAGTCCAAAACCCACCAGCCCGGAAACCAAAATCGACACTGCCTGAGTCCATGACTGGAACGCGGTGTAAAAACCTCGACGCTCGGGCGGCGCCGCCTCCAGCAGGAATGCCGTCGTCGGTCCCACTTCGCCGCCCAGCGCAAATCCCTGCAGCATTCGGAACAAAATCACGAGCACGGGCGCCGCCACGCCAATCATCGCGTGCGACGGCGTCAACGCAAGCCCGGTGATTGCGATGCCCATCAGCGAAAACGACAGAATCATCGCGGGCTTGCGGCCCACTCGATCGCCCATTCTTCCAATTACGATCCCGCCGATGGGCCGCGTGACGAATCCCACCGCGAACGTGCCAAGCGACGCCAGCAAGCTTGCCGTCGGAGAGTGCGACGGGAAAAACGTCCTGCCGATGTACACCGCGAAAAACGCGTAGGTCAGAAAATCGTAGAATTCGAGCGCGTTCCCAACGACAACCGCCGCAACGTGGCGTGCGGGAACCGACGCGCGCGTCTTCGGCGCGCCCGTCATCGCTTCATAACTCGCACGACGAAGCCCTTCGAAGGTCCCAGGAAGCCATGGGCCGGGATTCTAACCGAAAGAGACAAGGAAGCCTCAACAATAGTTCGGATGGCTTGGATCGATTCGGGTTTAGTGTAGCTCACCCACTTCTCGGCCCGGCAACGTTCACTCGCGCAAACCCCCGCCAACTGTCATCCCGACAGAGGCCGCATTCTGGCCGACGAGGGATCTGCTGTTGCCTTTGTAGCGGCTTGTCCTGAGCGGAGTCGAAGGGCCGCCTCGCATTTCAGGCCGGCCGGTTTCTTCGCGCTCTTGAATTTATGTAGCTCACCCCGCTTTCCCGGGTTGAGGCCTTTGCGGCGTTACGCAACGCCGCAGGCCATCAATCACGGCCAGATCGAGTTGAGCAGCGCCGCCAGCCGAAGCCCCGCCTTCGCCAACTGCTCCTGGACGACGGGGGCGGTTGCCTGTTCGTAGGGATCCGCGAGGCGCTCGTCCAGCTTTAGCATCCGCGTCGAAATGTGATCGTCGTCCGCGCAACTCGCCACCGGGCGCGGCGGCTCGATGGGAATCGCGTGCGGCAGCTTTCCGTACGCCACCTCCTCGGCAAGCTCGTGGCTTTCCCACGCCCATGCCGGGAAATCGATCGGCCCGGGCTGCCACGAAGGAAATCGCGCGCGAAAATCGCGATCGAGTTTTTCCGCCTCGCCGATCTCATCGGCCACCTGCTCGGGCGTCGGCGCTTGCGCGTCCTGCGGCGGCGCGAAGTGCTCGATGATTCCCACATCCCAAACAGAGTGCAAATTCGGAGAATAGCTCTCCCGCTGCACATTCCGCTCTTGCGGCGCGAGATCGAAAAATGTCACCGGGACGCAGTTGCCGCCCAGATCGTCGTTCGTCGTATCGTGCAGCGGCTGGTGAATGTCGCCCACGAGGTGAATCACAAATCGCAGCGCATCCGCCCTCGCCTGAGCGCTCGCGGATGAGCCGCGAAGCACGCGAATCTGCGCGACCAGCGCGGAGATCACGCAGCCCGTTGACGGCGGACAGTATTCCGCGATATCGCCCTTAGCCGCCCCGCGCGGAATGTCGATAAAGTGCCACGGCCCCGTATCCGGCTTCACGCTGCGGTAGTCGTCCGCCCATGTGGAAGAGTCCACAAACCCATCAAGCCCCGTTTGCTTGCAGTATCGCGCGAGCGTGGGATCGATCGGGCCCGCGGCCAAAATCTTCTGCGACATTGTCGCCGCATGCGCGTTGAGATGTTTTTCGGCGATCGACGCGACCATCTGATGCCCCTCGCAGCCCCAGGCCCAAGCGGCGGGAGTTGCAGCGAGAAAGCCGAAGATGAGGAGAAAAATACAGCCAAAGCGGCGGAAGCCCATCACCACGCCAGTTTCTCACAGGAATTGAGCGCCCGCCTAGCCCGGACTTGGCCCCGCCAAATGGGTAAGGCCGGCGCGAGCGCCGGGCGGACTGACCATCACGCGCCATAGCGCGATTCTGATCTAGCTCTTTCCCTTCGCTGGCGTATCCTTTATATTGAACAGTCCCAGCAGACGGAGAACTAATGTGCGTACGAATTATTTTGGCCGATGATCACGAGGTAGTGCGCCAGGGCGTCCGGCGCTTTCTCGAAACGCAGCCATCTCTCGAGATTTGCGCCGAAGCAGCAAACGGCCAGGAGGCGGTGGAAAAAACTCTGAGCCTCAAGCCTGATATCGTGATTCTCGATCTCACCATGCCGGTGATGAACGGCGTGGAAGCCGCCCGGCAAATCCGCCAGCTGGTGCCTTCCGCCAAGATCATCGTTTTTTCCATGCATGATTTCGCGCAGTTGGCCGAGACCGTGAAGCAGGCCGGCGCCGACGCCTACGTTTCCAAATCGAATCGCGTTGACAAGCTCTACGAGGCCATCCGCACCGTCCTGAGCAACGACAGGCCCTCCTGACTTCGCCTTCCGCGCAAAATAGATCTCGCTCGTCCGAAAGCCTTGTGTGCCCGTTGCCGTTGTGGCCGGCATCGTAGGGGCGGTGCCTTCGCCTGAGCCGCGAAGGCTTGCTGCGCCCGCCGTTGCCTTTGCTGAAGAGCGCCGTATACTCTCGGCGATTGGAAGCGGCGCTGAAACGCGCATTCTCTGCTTGCTTTTTCTTCTCGCAGGCGCCGAGCTTGTGCGGCAACAAGCGCGGGACCCGCGACACAAGTTAGCCCGGCGCGGTAGCGCTGGGAAACGACAACGAAGGAAATCTCGAGCGCCGTAGGTGCGACACTCCCTCGTCTGGGCATATAATCCCGTCATGCAGGACGCCAAGCTCGTCGTCGTCCAATCGTGCGGCAATCAGATCGAGGCGGAGTTAGCGAAAGGCGCGCTTGAAGCCGCCGGCATCGAGGCGATGATCCAGGCCGACACGGCGGGAAGAATGCGCGAGCACCTCGCCTGGTCCGGCGCCGGATTCAAAATTCTGGTGCGCGAAGAAGACGCAACCGCGGCCCGCGACGTCCTCGCTCCCCGTCCTGAAGTCGTCGAAGACGACGCGGACTCCGATGCGGATGGCGACCCTCCGCCCACCTGGCGCCGCTTCACCTAGAAAACCTCGCTTTACGCGCCCGCGAAGATCTCCTCCAAGAAGGATCAGGAAGCAGAAATCGGGAACTCCAAAATCCACACTTGACATCGACGGATAATTCACTACCATATGGTTGTGGATAAGTTGGATACGACATTTGCGGCCCTGTCTGATCCAACCCGCCGGGCGATGATCGAACGACTCTCCCACGGGCCTGCCTCCGTGCATCGATTGACGGAACCGTTTGCACTCTCGCAGCAGATGATTTCAAAACATATTGCCTGCCTCGTGCGGGCGCGGATTGTGGTCAAGACGAAGCGTGGAAGAGAGAGCGTATGCACGCTTAGGCCAGAGGCGATAAAGACAGTCAGCGACTGGGCGATCAGCTATCGCCGATTCTGGGAAGAGAGTTTCGACAAGTTGGATGCCGTTGTGAATCAAATGAAAAAAGCGGAGGTCAGAAATGACAAAAAGCACGGTTAGCGAGAAAGGGCGGATGGTTATCACCAGAGTTTTTGATGCCCCACGCGCATTGGTTTGGAAGGCGTGGACAGACCCGCAATATGTGATGCAGTGGTGGGGGCCGAAGGGTTTTACAGCGCCTTTTTGCAAGAGTGATTTTCGCGTAGGAGGAAAATTTCTCTACTGCATGAAATCGCCGGATGGGCAGGAGGGCTGGAACGGTGGGGTATACCACGAAATTGTTCTGCACGAGAAGATCGTTTACTCCCTGTACTTTGCCGACTCGAAGGGAAACAAGGTTGAGCCTGCACAGTATGGAAGTGAACATGAGGCCATAGACGATACGCGCGACGTGGTTATTTTTGAGGATTTTGGAAACGGCCAGACGAAACTCACCATGATTGGAAATGAAACCATGGAAGGCGCGAAAAACAGCGGGCAACTAGAGGGATGGAACGAGACACTCGATAAAGTTGCCGCAGTTGTCGCGGGGCTGGCGCAGGCGAAATAAGAAGTTGAAGTTTTGCTGATCATCATGCGCGAGATACAGCTAAGGCTGGCGGCGGAGGGTTCGCTAGAACGGGCTTCTCCTCGCTTGGCCGAATAGTTACATTTCCGGCTATGTGACCCTTGGCTTAACTGTTGCCTTCAGGCCAATGCGCTCGGCGACCAATGTTTACCGCACTCAACATTAGTCCTGTGAAACGCGCTTGTGTTTACGAATATCGCGTCAACTCGCGAATCGTCGGCCAACCGGAAACTGAACCACCAAAACAAGATCGCCCATGGCTCCCGCCCCAGCGAGCCATGATATGCTTGCGCGGTTTGCCCGGGCCGGTGCCCGGGTTCCAACGGGGGGATCCATGAAAACGAGCACGGACCGTATCCTGACCACGCACGTCGGCAGCCTGCCACGGCCTCAGGACGTCGTCGATCTGCTTTTCGCGCAAGATCGCGGCGAGCCATACGACGAAGCGAAATTCGAGGAAACGATGCGCCGCGCGGTCGGCGACACGATGAAGAAGCAGGAGGAGTGCGGCGTCGACATCGTCAGTGACGGCGAAACCAGCAAGATCAGCTACGCCACCTATATCCGTCACCGCCTCACCGGATTCGAAGGCGATTCGGCGCGACCCACGCCGCAGGATCTCGACGATTTTCCCGAGTATCGCGACCGCCTGGTGAAAGCCGGCCACTCGGCCACCTACAAGCGTCCCGTGTGCAAAGGCCCGATCAAGGTGAAAAATCTGAAGCCCGTCGAGCAGGATATCGCGCGGATGAAAGAAGCGCTCGCGAAAGCCAACGTGACTGACGGATTCATGAACGCGGTCTCGCCGGGCACGATCGCCGTCTTCCAGCCAAACGAATACTACCCCTCGCACGAAAAGTATCTCGAGGCGCTCGCCGAAGCGATGCGCGAAGAGTACGAATTGATCGTGAAATCGGGCCTGCTGCTGCAGCTCGATTGCCCCGACCTCGCCATGGGCCGCCACTCGCGCTTCAAGAATCTCAGCGACGACGAATTCCTGCGCTATGCCGAACTGCAGGTCGAGGCATTGAACCACGCCCTCGCCAACGTCCCTGCGGACCGCGTGCGGCTGCACGTCTGCTGGGGCAATTACGAAGGCACGCACATCAACGACATGGACTGCATGAAAATTTTCCCGATCGCCATCAAAGTGAAGCCGATGGCCCTGCTGATCGAGGCAGCGAACCCGCGCCACGAGCACGAATGGGAGGCGTGGACCAAAATCAAGCTGCCCGAAGGCAAAGTTCTGATTCCGGGCGTCGTCGCGTCCAGCACCAACTACGTCGAGCACCCGGAAGTCGTGGCGCAGCGCCTGATGCGATACGCCAACGTCGTCGGTCGCGAGCGCGTCATCGCCGGCACCGATTGCGGCTTCGGCACTTTCGCCGGATTCGGCCCGGTGTATCCGGCCTTTGCCTGGATGAAGCTGAAATCGCTCGCGGAAGGCGCCCGCATCGCCTCCAAGAAGTTATGGGGGCGCGCGGGAACTGCGAACTAGGCCCGGCCAAGATCGCCGACCAAGGTGTCCTCGAAGGGGCGCTGCTTGCCTCGCCCCGGCCCTGCCATCGAACTCGCCGCGGGAACCGAAAGAGGATCCCCAAAATGTGAAACTCCCGCGACGGGAACCGGTGCATGGAGGTTAAGCATCCCGAAAGCGGGTTTTTTCGACCAAAAGCGCCTCTTGTAAGCCTCCGCTAGGGGGATGCTCCAGTCCCCTCTTATTGCAGATTTTGGGGCTATCTGCGGCCACCATTCCCGCGCCGCGCTCCAACTCCCGCCGCAGTTGCGCTTCGTACTGCGGGAGCTGCCCCTCGATATGCTGCCCGGACTGGGGCCGTTTGATAGTGGCGATCAGAGGGACGCTAGATCAGCGAAACGAACTGGCCGGCAAACTCGCGGCGCTCGCGAGCAACTTCGGCAAGTCCTTGTGCACCTCGCCTGCATTTTTTCCAAGGTGACTTTCCATCTCGCGCCGCGCGGCTTCTACCGTTTTCAGTTCCTCGCCTCCATGGCTGGCGAGCAGATCATCGGCGCGGAGGAGGCACGCGTAGGCGAGATCATCGGGCAGAGCGTGCCGGTGCAGAAATTGCCCGTAGTTGAACCAGTCGAACGCCTGACCCTGAAAATCGCCGTTCCTGGCGTCGAGAGAGAGGGCGCGCTGATGAGAAACGGCGGCGGCAGACACGTCGCCGGCCTTTTCTTGTACGTCGGCGAGATGAGCCAGCGCGACGCTCTCGAGTTTCGTGTCCCGTGCAGCTTCGGCCTGCAAAACGGCGGAAGAATAGTCGGCGAGAGCCGCGCTCATTTCGTTGAGGCGCGCTTCGTCGTCCGCCATCTGGATGGCGGCTGCGATCCTTTGCTGCGTTGCGGAGGGCGAGACCGGTCCCGCAGCGGCGAGCTGGAGATAGGCGTGCCATTCCCGGGCCGCCGTCGCGGACTCGCCGTTCTGATCCGCCGCCTCAGCGAGATAGAGATGCGCCTCCGTATTATTCGGATCGGCCTCAACGGCCTTCTGCCACGCGTTGATGGCTTCCGCGCCCGGATACCCGAGTTTCGCGGCGAGCAAACCGTAGTTCACCAGCGCGTCGGAATCGTTTGGAAAGACCTCGAGCATCTTTTTGTACCAGGCGTACGCTTCGGCGAAGCGCCCGTTTGCGATCATGGCGCGAGCGCACGCCTGCTGCAGCGCCTCGTTGTGCGGATTCAGATTCGCGGCGCGCGTGAGCGCATCGATGGCCTTGTCGCTTTGGCCCATGCTTTCTTCAGCCGATCCGACGCGCGTCAGCACCATGCTGTCGTAAGGCTGCATGGCGGCCGCCCGCAATAGAGACGGCAGGCTCTGGTTGCTCGTGCCCAGAGCGAAGCGAACCTGATCGGCGGCTCCCCACAGAAAAATCAGGCCAACCACCGCCACGCGAAACGCAGGCGTGGACAGGAAGCGATACGCGCGCTTCGGCTCGGCGCTGGGGCCGGATTTCGGTCTTTTCGGCTTCGCGTTCGCGCTCGATGCCTGAGCGGAGCCGGCGCTTTCGCCCGGTGCGACCAGCAGCGACGAGACGCGCGAATCGCGGAGCTTCCAGATGGCGCCGTCGAGCAAAAAATGATGGATATTCACGAGCGCCGTGAAGATCAGGAAACTCGTGGTGAAATCGTAATGGAAAATGTAGCTGACGAGCCAGGGGCCGGGAATGAAGAGAGCGATGCCGCCGGCAACGAGCGTGACGAAATAACCGGCGAAACGCCAATGCGACTGGCCCGCCGCGCGCGCATCGCGCTGATGGTAATAGCTCGTGATCCAGATGTATTGCGCCGAGTGCAGGACCGCCAAAATCCCGCTGCTGTAGCGCGTTTGCGGAATGTTCGCGCGGATCTCGATCAGCGTCGGCAGGACGAACCACAGGAACTGCGTCAATAGCAACGTGAGCGGAGCGATCATCCGCCGGAATCCGCTCCGCGCGACGAGGTCGTGCAGCGCAATCCACGCGCAGAAGGCGAAAGCGCCGCCGAGCGCGATTCGCACCGGAATCGTGAACTTCGCCGGCAAGCCGAGCGAAAGAATCAGCGGATCCGACGACCCGCCCGTCTCGAAGCTTGCGAGCAGCATTACGTAGGATGCGATGAACGCGGCGCGCAGCCAACGGCCTTGATTCGGCGTGAGCGCCTCGCCGCTCCGCTTCACGAACATTTTCAGCAGGCCGTAGTTTTGTCCTGCGTAATGCCACGGGCTCCAGTAAATATAGAGGGTGAAGACCCACGGCAGCAGCCGGTAAGACACGTGCAAGAGCACGCCCGTGATTACAAGCAGCAGCGTGAGGTGCAGCGTGAAGAGTTTGTATTTCTCGAACTGCTCGCGGGTGCTGTAGGCGCGATAAACCGTCGCCATGAAGTGCGGATAATTGAAAATGATGGCGAGGAAATAGAAGCCGACGACCCACGAGTGCGTGTGAGAGGGCGAGAGCCACGCCGTCACCAGCAGCAGCGGTGCCGACCACGCGCCGCAGCCGACGACCAGATCGAGCCATGGGCGGTAGATCCATGGGCTCGCGGGCGGCGCGGCGGTGCCACCTGTCGCGGGAGCAGTCATCGTTTCCGTGGCGGCGCTCATGGCCGGGTGAACCTTCCTAACAGCCGATCGAATCCGCTCGAAACATGAAACGCGGCATCGGGTACGTACAGAAACACAATCTCCGAGAACGACCCCACAACGACAAGCAGGACGTCTGCCGTGGCACGCATCGGCAGCTGCCAGCCCTGCCAGATCGTGAGCGCCCCCATCGCGACCATGCACCACCGGATGCCGGACGCTTGCCAGCCAAGCCGATGACGATTGCCGGGAATCCAAACAGCGACGCGCATGCGCGGGGCACCTTTGAAGATTCCGAGGCCCATGCCGGGCGCCACGAGAAAAATCCAGAAAATGGCCATCTTTGTCGAGCTGAACACGGCACGTTCACCATTCGCCGATCAGGGAGTCTTCTGCCTCAGTCTACCGGCGTTTCCGATCGCTCTCGCGCACAGCTAGTGGGGCCTTGCTGAAAGCGTCACGTCGAGGGTTTGAGGTGCGATGTCGTTCTAGGCGATTACAGATGTTTCCTTCGGAAGATGCCGCGCTGCCCTTCGACTTCGCTCAGGGTAAAAAGGCTGCGGCGCCACATTTAAACCTTCAGGCGGTCACCGCTTCGGCTCGCGGTCTTCGCGCCAGATGCCTAGCTTTTCCTGGGCTACGCGGTCGGAGAAGCTGAAGATAACGGATTCGGTCTCTGCGCGATGCGTCTGGACCGCCCAGCTCGGCGCGACGAAGATATCGCTTTCGTTCCACTCGAATGACAAATCTCCAATTTTGCTGCGGCCCTTGCCCTCGACCACCACGAACACGGTTCCTTCGGTCGATCGGTACGGCGCGGTTTCAAATCCGCGCGGGATCAACTGGACGGCCGCGCTCATCGTCGGCATCACCGCGCCGCCGGTGAGCGGATTCACGTAGCGGAGCTTTACCGCGTGGCACGGATCGATTGGCCCGTTCTTGTGCAGCGCGGCGAGCGTCTCGCGAGCGCGCTCGTAGCGGTAATTCAGCAGCGGCGACGAGAGCGATTCAGGCTTGCTTCCTTCCGGCAACAGCGTGCCGCCATAGCGAACCTCGGAATCGCGCACGGGCCGCGCCGCGGGAGATTCTCCCTCTTCCTCGTGCGCCTCGGAAAAGCTGGTGTCGAATAAATTGACGATCGGCACGTCGAGCCCGTCCAGCCAAATCACCGGATCGGAGCCCTCGTTCCCGTGCTCGTGCCATGTCCACGCGGGCGTGAGGACGAAATCGCCGCGCTGCATGATCGTCCGCTCGCCATCGACGGCGGTGTATGCGCCCGCGCCTTCGAGAAACAGGCGCAGCGCGCTTGCCGTGTGGCGATGCGCATGTGCACGTTCGCCCGGCATTAGCAGCTGCAAACCTCCGTAGAGCGAGCCAGTGATTTTCGATTGGCCGGGCAAGCCTGGATTTTCGAGGATGAGCACGCGGCGTTCCGCCTCTTCCGCGGTGAGCAGCGAGCCGGCCGCGAGCAAGTCCGGACGCACCGACGCGTATTTCCAGTGCACGGGCTTCGCTGCGGGCTGCGGCGAACGCGTCACGAGCCCGCTCAGGCGTTCCCAGAGCGGCGCGAGATGCTGCTCGCCGATGCGCGCGTAGAACGCCTTTCGCGCTTCCGCTTTTTCGTCCGCCGTCGTGTGTGTCGTCGCGCTCATGCTACCACGCCTCCTAATCACTCGACCCGACTCGGGCCTAGATCCGGCCGGTACGCGCTTGCGCCGCGCGAAAACGCGCTCAACAAGATCGAAACGCACGCGAACGCGGAGATCACGGTGCCGAACAGCAACATACCGCCCGGCTTCCAGCCCATCCCGAGAAACATTCCGCCGAGCAGCGGCCCGACGATTGAACCGATGCGGCCTACTCCCAGCGCCCAGCCGACACCCGTGGAGCGCACCGCCGTGGGATAAAAATTCGCGGCCAGCGCGTTCAAGCCGCCCTGCGATCCTATGATCATGAACCCGATGCCGAACGCGAGCAATTGCAAGACGTGGAACGGCACCGCCAGCCGCGCCAGCGCCGCGAGAAACGCCCCCGCCAGGACATACTCCGCCACCAAAGTTGCGCCCGCCCCGCGCCACTTGATCAAGTATCCCTCAGCGATACACGCGAACATACCGCCGAAGCTGACCAGCGCCGCCGTATTCGAGGCCACCGAAACCGCCATCCCTTCGCTGCGGAGAAGCGCGGGCAGCCAGCTCCCGATGAAATAAATCAGCAGCAGATTCATGAAATAGGGAATCCAGAGAAGAATCGTGCCGACGGCGCGGCCTTCCGTGAAGAGATGCTTGACGGGAACGCCCGCGTGCTTTTCGTCTTCCGGCGCGGAAAGATTCGTGTCCGCCATGACAGCCTCGGGGGCAATCCGAGACATGATCCGGCGGATCGTCGCGGGCGCCCTGCCCTTCACCGCGAGGAAGCGGATCGATTCGGGCAGCAACGCAATCAGCAAAATCGAAATTGCCAGCGGCAATATGCCACCAACGTAGAATATCGAGCGCCATCCCCATCGGGGGATCATCGCTCCGCTGACCCAACCGGCGAGGGTGCCTCCGAGCGGCATTCCGACGAATAGGATCGACACCGCAACCGGCAGCGTTCGCCGCGGAACATACTCGGAAGCGAGAGCAACGACGTTGGGCATCGCGCCGCCGAGGCCCAGCCCCGTGAGAAATCGCAGCACCCAGAGCTCGTTGAAAGTGACTACGTGCGCGGTGAGAAGCGAAAACACGGAAAAGCTGAAAACCGAAACGATCACCGGCCACTTGCGGCCCCAGCGATCGGCGATCGGGCCCGACGACATCGCCGCGATCATCAGCCCAATCAGGCTCGAGGAAAAAATCGTTCCGAAGTGGCTGACGGCGACGTGCATCGTATCGGCGATCGAGGTCGCCGTGTAGTTGATGACCATCGCGTCGAAGCCGTCGAGCACCAGCACCAAGCCGCACAGCGCCACGGTCCAAACCTGAAATGCGCCGAGCGAATGCCGATCGATGATGTCGATGACGTTCGATTTCTGCGCAACACTCTCCAAATCGGCCCCCACGCGCACGACCGCGCGCCCACCCAGCCTTTAGCGGCCCCGAGTTTACACCCGAGGGGCCCCGAATTGCCTCCTTAGTCGCGGATCCAAACCTTGGTGACGGCTCTTCCGGTCCAAGCGTAAACGATGGCCCAAGAGTTGTACCCGCAGAACACGATGACGGGTCTGGTGGCCCGAATCGTTTTACCGCCATAAACATCTCGGTACTCACCCGGTGCTTGGCTCCAGGCCACGGGCCAAGATGACGGTGCGGTGTCGAGCACGACGGCTCTCCAGGTCTCTGCAACTCGGTGGGCCAGAACAAGAATGGCTTTCTCTTTGGCTCCGTCGTTTACCGTCAGTACTAAAGCCAACGTGGGCTTGCGATCACCGTAGAAGTCGACCTTGACCAAACCTGGGCAGGTGCTCCCGTGCTCTCTTTCAAATAGCGCGCTGTCGTCTTTATCGAGGTCCGAGAGCCTGACGAGCTTCGTTCCTGGATATTTGCTTGCAATTACACTCTGCAAATCCTTCGGAAGATCGCACGGGTCATTTGCTGGCGCAGCGACGGCGGCCCGGACGAATACAAACAAACAGAACGCCACCGCAGAAATCGCGAGAAATTTAATTCGTAGACGTTTAAGCGGCGAAAGCTTCATGGGGACAGTGTAAGCCAAGCAAGCTGCGACAGAACTGCCCTGTGCTTGTAGTGAAATAGCGACACCGAACAGATTCGGAATCAGACCTTCGAGACGCGAAGAATCGGCTTGATCGTTTCGCCGCTGGCGGCGTCGGCAACCGCCTGATTGATATCTGCGAAATCGTAGAAGCGGACGAGGCGATCAAACGGGAATTGGCCGCGGCGGTACATTTCGATGAGTTTGGGGATGAACATGCGCGGGATTGAGTCACCCTGGATGATACCCCGCACGGTACGGCCGAGGAGCAGACGGCTCATGCTGATCGACGCCTCGGCGCCGGGGACGCCGCCGCCGATTTGGCCGGCGGTGCCGCAGGAGGCAAGGATGTCGACGGCTAGCGTCAGCATCTCGGGCTGCGCGGTGATTTCGAGAGCGTAGTCGACGCCGGAGCCGGCGATTTCGGCGATGCGTTTGCGGACATCTTCCCTGCGGGCGTCGATCGTGTGCGTCGCGCCGAGTTCGGTGGCGAGCGCGAGCCGCTTCGGCACGAGGTCGACGCCGATAATCGGATTCGCGCCCGCCATGCGCGCCGCCATTACCGCCGCTAAGCCCACGGCGCCCGTGCCGAGGATCGCGATGCTAGCGTTCGCTGGAACGCGCAGCGAATTCAGCACGGCTCCGGCGCCCGTCTGCAAGCCGCAGCCCAGCGGGCCCGAGCAGCTCGAGCGGCAAGTCGTCGGGGACCTTCACCACGTTGCGCGCGGTGGCCAGCGCGTACGTGGCGAAAGACGATTGCCCGAAAAAATGCCCGTGGACTTCCCCGCCCCCGGCGCCACCCGCGCGATGCAGCGCATTCGTGCCGTCGAGGCGCGCGCCGCCAAAATTGATCGCCATCGCATGCTCGCAATACGTGTAGCGGCCGCTGAGGCAGAATTGGCAGTACCCGCACGCGTCGTAGGAGAGCACGACGCGGTCGCCCCGCTTCACAGCCGTCACCGAGGCGCCGACTTCCTCGACGACGCCCGAGCCTTCGTGCCCGAGAACCATCGGCAGCCCGGGCGGCTGCACGCGATCGCGCACGTGCACGTCGGTCTGGCAAATGCCGACGGCGACGATCCGCACGAGAATTTCGTCCGCGCGCGGGCCATCGAGCTCGAGGTCCCGGAGGACGAAAGGCGCGCCGGTCTTCTCGATCACCGCCGCCGTGATTTTTCTGGATTTCAACTCGGAGTCCCTGCCGAAAGAGTTCGCGCGCCGGGTGTGCCGCGCAGCTACGTCGCCTGAGCCGCGCCTGGGATTTTATCGCGTTCCGCAAGCTTCCTACGAGGCTTCACCGGAGGCTTCGCGAAGATCAGCAGCACGGCGGTGGCAAAGCAAATCGCAGCGACGCCCGAAAACAGGTAGACGTAGCTCCCGTATTTGTCGGACAAATATCCCGCCACCACGGGACCGATCGCGCCGACGATCGTGCCAAAAGGCATCGTGACGCCGAGCACGAGCGGATACGCTTTCGGCCCGTAGTAATTGCCGAGAATCGCCATCATGCAGGTGAACGACGCGCCGAAGCCGCTACCCATCACCACCGGATAGAAATACAGCGACGCGGGACTGACGGCCCTCGCGGCGAGCCAGATTCCGACGCCGAAAAAGCATACCGCAACCGCGAAAAGAAACCGCATCTCGATGCGATCTCCCAGCGCCGCGATCGTGAACTGGCCAAGCAGCGCCGAAAACAGCACTAGCGCCAGCGATCTGGCGGAGGCCGCGGGCGAGTGTCCCAATCCTTCGAGATTCGCGATGCCGTGCGCGATGAAGATGAAAAAGCCCGCGAAGAATCCGAGATACGCCAGGACCAGCATCCACACGCTTGGCGTCCTCAAAACTTCGGCGAGCGTCCAGTCTTCGGTTGTCTTGAACACGCTCGAGCGCGGCTCCACCGCAGCGGCGGAGGCGGCCACAGCGGCCGTATCGCCATCGGGCAATTGGCCCATCTGCTCCGGGCTCTCCTTGACAAAAAAGCCAGCCACCAGGGCCGCGGCAATCGACCCCGATCCCATGCACACCCACGCCGCGCGCCAATTCCCTCCGGATACGGCAATCACGTGATTCAGCAGCGGAACCGCGATGCACCCGCCGGTGCCCGACGCGCTCAGCACGGTCGCAATCGCCAGCGCGCGCTTCCGGTGGAACCACCGCGCCATGGCCACCTGCGGCGCGAGCGTGCCGCACATCACCGCGCCAAAGCCCACGGGCAGCGCCAGAATCAAAATCGCCTCGAACGCCGTGTGCGCCATGAACACCATCAGGAGCGCCCCGAAAGCCATCGAAAGCGCGCCCGTCACCATCGTGAACCGGATTCCAAATTTGTTGATCGACAGCGCCGCGAGGGGCGCCGGAAGCCCCGCCATCAGGCTGAACGCCGAATAGGCCAGGCCGAGTTCCTTGTGATTGAGGTGCATGGCGCGCGCCATATCCGTATTCACGACGCTCATTCCGAATGTGGGAAAGGCGAAATTCAGGAAGATTACCGCCCAGAGGATCCACAAAAGCTTCCAGCCGAAGAATTCGTTCTTTGCCACTCTGCACTCCCCCACCATCGCGAGCCGTGAAACCGGGCGCGGCGCCATGCCGCAATCGAATTGCAGCGGAAAGCGCGGGGATAATTCATCATTGCCGCGGCGATGTCAACGCAATATCGAAGAAAGCTGCCGGGCACCCGGCGGCCTTGCGGTCACACTCGCGCAGCTAAGCTGCGCACGACATCGCCAGGCTCAAGGTATAATCAACCGGGCGATTCTCTCTCAGGGCGAGGCGATGGTTTGGAATAAACCACGATTGACATTTGCGGCTGGGTTGGCGTTTCTCGTCCTGAGCGGCGTGGCCGCCGGCATCACGATCTTGCTTTTGCAGTCGAGCCTAAGGCGCGTCGATCGCGCGCATGATGTGGAGGTGGCGCTCGCGGACCTGGAGTCGACCTTCAGCACCGCCGGCCGCGCCCAAACCGGCTATCTCACCTCGAACGATAACCGCTTTTTGGATCAGTATCAGAACCTGGTTCACCAAGTTCCGGGGAAAATTGAGCTGGTCCGCAATCTAATCCAGGACATGCCCGACCATGAACGCTGGTACGCCCGGGTCGTCCTTCTTGCTGACCGACGCCTCTCCCTGATGAGAACTTCCGTCGAGGATCGAAAGGAACACAGGGACGACGACGGCTTGCAGCTGGAATTGACGAGGCAGCGCGTGGTCGTTGCCGACGAGATGAATTCGGAGTTTCAACAAATGGCGTCGCAAGAGGAGGTGGCCTTCGACCGGCGGCTCGATGTTTCGAGCTTGCTCTTCATCGCGATCGTATCGATCGTGGCGGCGACGTTCGCCATTTCGGTCGGCCTGCTCTATCTCAATTTCCGGCTCCTGCGATCGGAGCTTCTGGAGCGCCAGCGCGCGGAGAAGCTCGCGCTCGATAGCCAGGAATCCCTGCGATTGCTGAGCACGCGGCTCCTTCACATCCAGGACGAAGAGCGCCGCAGATTTTCTCGCGAAGTCCACGACAGCCTCGGCCAATACCTGAATCTCGTGAAGATGAGCCTCTCGACCCTGGCAAACAGGTATTCGGCCGCCGAACTTTCGGATTCGCTCGAGTATCTCGACCGCTGCATCGCCGAAACGCGGACGATTTCCTACCTGCTGCATCCGCCGCTGCTGGATGAAATGGGATTCGCCTTCGCAGCCAAGTGGTTTCTCGATGGCTTCGCGCAGCGCAGCGGCATCCAGGTGACTTCCGAGATTCCCGACGATATGGCCCGACTTCCGCATTCCGTGGAGCTCGCTCTGTTTCGCATCCTGCAGGAATGCCTCACGAACATTCACCGCCATTCGGGCAGCCCGCGCGCCGATATAGCCATCGAGAGAACGGCGCACGACATCACTCTGCGCATCCGGGATTACGGAAAAGGGATTTCGCCCGAATTGCTCGAGCGCTTCCGCCTCTCGGGATCATATACCGGCGTGGGGCTCGCGGGCATGCGCGAACGAGCCCGGGAACAAGGCGGGCGTCTGAACATCGAGTCGAACGGAAGCGGCACTACCGTGACGGTGCAGATGGCGATTGGAAGCGCGATGCCACAATCGCAGGCAGCGGTCTCGGCTTCCGGAGCCGGCGCCTGACGAGCTTCGACGTTCGAACGTAGCGCCAGGTTCTTCAGCCCGGCATCTTCTCCGCGAGAAACCAAGAGTGCAGGAATCCCGGGTGATCTCCAACGCGGGTTGTGAACGCGACCGCGAATTGCAGCCGCCCGGCCCGCGAGATCGAATCCGATCGCGCGAGAGCACCCGCCAGCGCTTCGGCCCAATCCGAATCCGCCTCGCGTAACGCGCCGGCGATCTCGTCCACTTTCGCGCCCGCACGCAACTGATGCTTCAAAACATCCGAGCCGCGCGAATCGTGCGCGCCTTCGTATCGCAGCGAGAGGCCATAATCCCTGCCGAACGATTGCGACAACATCGAATCCGAAAACGTAGTGAGCCCCGCGACGCAGCCGCCGCACACGACGAGACGATCGCGCAACGGGCCATACCAAAGGGCAGCCGCATCCGGGTGAACATCGAAGGCCCTCGCCCCATTTCGACTAAGCGCGTCGGCGAATGCGCGGCAGCTCGAATAACGGCCGTCGAATAACACCGCGCTGATCCGCTGGCCATCCGCCGAAGCCGCGGCAGCGATGCCCGGTGCACCGGAAGCCATCAACGCGGCTGAAGCCGTCAGCGCGCCCGCATCCTTCAGAAACGTCCGCCGATTCAGGCGCGATTTCATTGGTTCACCTGTGTCATTTCGCAGCGCCACGCGCCGAGGCCGGACGCGTCAGGTACGCCGCGATCAAATCGAGTTCGCTGTCGGGCACCTCGATGCGAGTGAGGCGCGGCATACTGCCGATTCCCGCGCGAGCCACGTGCCGGATGTAATCCGGACGCAAATCGGTGCGATTCTCGAGCAGCGCCTTGTCCTTGCCGAGGCGAAAGCCCAGCATGATCGTGCCGGTGCCGCCCTGCAGGTGGCAATAGCCGCACTTCGCGTGAAACAGCTTGTTGCCCTCCTCGAGCCTGGACGGCGCGTCATTCGCCTTTTCCTGCGCCTTACCATCCGCCGCAGTCCTCGGAACGATTATCGCCGCAATCATCGCTATCGCCAGGACAGCGGCCGCCACAATCCCCACGCGCATCCTCATGCCTTATTCTCCCGCAGCGCCTTGGGCCAGATTCCCTGTTTGCCCGGCGCGAGAATGCCGTTGGGATCGATCGCGTCCTTCACTCGCTCGTTGAGCCGGAGCAGCGCGTGATTGTTGTAATCAAACGTGTGCGCCACTTCGTCCATGTAGGAAAGGTGCGTGCGATATTCGCTGTAGCCTTCCTTTTGCGCGTCTGCCACCAGGACGTTGAAGAGCGCGCGGACCTTAGCCGTCATTTTCGCATCATCCTGATCGAAGAGCATCAGGTTGACATTGGTGACGTAGCGCTCGGAAAGCGTGAACGAGCCGAAATAATCCAGCCCGATTTCCTCGAAGCGCTTTCGCGTGCTGTGGAACTGCTTCAGCACGTGCTCGCTCGACGACGGAAGCACGGGCGAAAACCCGATGTGGCCGCCGCGTCCGCCACGCCAGTTCACCGCTTGCAGCGGCGCGACGGTCGGCACGCCCGCGCCAGAATTTTCGAGCGGCTCGCCCTTGTGCCACTTGCTGACGGCGAATTCCTGCTTCGTGTATTTCGCGAAAGCTTCCTTGATGAGGCGGGCGTTTACCTCGTTGATCTCGTCGTAGCCGTATAGGCGCAGGTTGACGCCCCACCAGCCCAGCCCGAATTTCTTGAGCAGCGCCTGCAGCACATCTTCGGGCATGGCTCCTTCGCCCTGGTAGAACTGGCTTCGTTGCGCTTGCACCGTAACCACGCGAATCGAATTGCCAAGGCTGGGATCCTGCGCGAGCACTCCATTGAGACGCAGAGGACGGAGCGCGTCGATGGCCCAGCCGATGTCGTCCGGATTCGGCAGCTGCATGCTCAGACCCAGCGTCGACTCGGGCTCCGGCATCAGCCACATTCCCATCTTCGTGACGACGCCGAAGTTCGATTGCACGAACACCTGATCCCACGACGGGCCGAAGCCGTACTTGAAAAGATGCCAGTTCGGGCTGTTCGACATCGCGCCGGTTCCGGTGCGCACGAGTTCGCCATCCGCCAGCACGACCTCCATGCCGCAGATGTTGTTCGTATTGTTTCCGTACGGCGTATAGCCGTAGCCGCGCTCGAGCGCGTTGCCGACGACGCTGCCCCAGGCATTCGCTGGAACGGACATCCACAGCGGAATCTTATTGGCCTGCAGATAGTTGAAGAGGTCGAAGAAGCCCACGCCCGGCTCGATCACGCAATAACCGAACTGTTCGTTGACGTCGAGGATGCGGTTCATTCGCGTGAGATCGAGGACGACCGTGCCGCTCATCCGCGGCGCGCAGCCGCCATAGCCGAGATTTTTGCCGCGGGAGATCGGCCACAGCGGAACTTTGTGCTCGTTGGCGATGCGGATGATCGCCTGCACTTCTTCCGCCGATTGCGGCCCCACGGCGGCGCCAGCCACGTGCTGGTTCGCATCGCCCGGCGCGTACGCGTCGAGGTAGGTGTCGCGGTCCTCGTCGGTCGAGAGCACCCACTGCTTGCCCACGACCCCGGCAAACGCGTCGAGCGCCTGCTGAAAAGTCTTTGCGGAAACTCCTGGCGGAAGCACGAGACTCATGTGCGATGATTCTCCTGGTTAGACAGCTTAAGCAAGCATCACGCCGGCGAAATATGAAACAGCTTCTCCGACGTTCCGTGCGTGATTTTTTCCATGTCCTCTTCCGGCAGCGTCGCCGATCTCATGAAAGTCGCCGACTCGACCGATTCCTGGTACGGATAGTCGATCGCGTAGATGATATTGTCCGCGCCCAGCGCATCGTAGCAATATTTCAGGACTTTGTGATCGTTCATGCCGCTCGTGGTGATCACGAAATTGTCCTTCACGTATTCGCTCGGCATCTTCTTCAGCTTCCCGTGGCCGTGCGTGAACGCGTTGTACATGTAATCGATCCGATAGGGCCAATACGGCAGGCCTTCTCCCATGTGCCCGAGAATGATTTTCAAATCCGGGAACTGGTCGAAGACGCCCGCGACGATCAGCCTCATCGCGTGCAGCCCCGTTTCCATCTGGAATCCCCAGATGGCGCCGGCCAGGTTCACGTCGGCGTGCGTCATGAACGAGCACGGGTCCGGCATATTCCGCGGGTGAATGTAGATCGCCGCCTGCGACGCGGTGGCCGCCTCGAAGATCGGCCAGTATTTGCGGTCGTCGAGATACTCGCCGTTGGTGTGCGAATTCACGATCAGCCCGTTGAGCTTCAGCTGGTTCATCGCGCGATCGATTTCTTTTGCAGCGCGGCCCGGATCCTGGGGAGCGAAACTCGCCAGCCCCGCGAATCTCGTGGGATGCTTCTTGATCACTTCGGCCAGCCGGTCGTTGGCGAGCGTCGCGAGGCTCGTCGCGGTCTCTTTGTCGAACATCTGCACTCCCGGCGACGTCAGCGACAGGAGGTGCATATCGACGCCTGCCTCATCCATGATCTGGATTCTCTCGCCCTCGAAATCGAGCAACCGCCGGACAAGCGGCGGCGCGTTGGGAACCGGATGCAGAAAGTTCCGCCACATGTCCAGGTCAGGATTGGTGTAGGCGATCGAAGCGATCTTGCGGAATTCATCCACTTGCTCGGGAATCGCAAACGCTTCCTCGGTCGCGATCAACCGGTATTTCTTCTTCGGCGCTTGCGCCTCTCCCGTCGCCCTCTCCGCAGCAGCGGAGCCAGCGCCAGCCGCCGCGCCCGCAGCCAGCACCCCCGCCGAAACCAGCTTCGATGAACCTTCGAGAAACTCCCGCCGTCCCATTTTCATATGTCCCCCTTCGCACGGTTGGAGCACGTTATATCGCCGACGGGGAAGATGCGCAAGCGGAGTCAGCCGGTTGTGTCGCATATTCGTTGTGACGACGGCATGGGCAGCGTATGATGCGCAACGGACGGAAGGTTAAATCGAAATTTCCAGCTCGAATTGAAGAGGCCCCTGTGTCCCGATCGATGAAGAAGATTGCACGCGCACTCCCGGCAGCCGGCCTGATGCTGCTGGTCGTTGTCTTGATCGTTGTCCCGCTCGCCTCGGCGCAAACATCTTGCTCGACGCTCGATGCGCCGCCTACGGGAATCGCGCCGCCCGGAGACGCGCTTCGTCCCGGGCACCTCGGCCGCCAGGTGGGCGATGAAGAGGACATCATTCACTTCTATCACGATCTCATCGGCTTCGAACTTCGCGGCACGCGCGAGCAGGCGCGCCCATATTTCGCGAATCGCGGATTGCAGGAAGTGGCGTCGCTCGTCCAGGGCGCGCCCGATCCCTACGCGCAGGTGAGCCGCGTGGCGCTTCTTCCGATTCCCGGCACCGCTGCCGCGCCGGGCGGCCCTGAAATGACCATCGAGTCGATCGAGATCCAGGGCATCGCGAGGCAGCCGTTCCATCCGCTTCTCACCGATCCGGGCGCCTCTTACTTGAAGATCATCGTTGGGGACCTCGACAAAACGCTCGCGCTTCTGAAAGCCGAGCGCTATCCCGTCATCACTCCCGGCGGAAATCCCGTCGAGCTTTCGGGCTGGCCCGGCATGGCCGGCAAAATCCGCGCGGTCTTCGTGCGCGATCCGGATGGCTACCCGGTGGAACTGATCGAGCAGAAGCCGGCGCCGGATTCGACCGCCGCGGCCGGCAGCAAAGTGCTCGGCGCGCGCGTCTCCGTAATCGTCAACAATATCGAAGACACCTGCCACATGTATCAGAGCCTCGTCGGCCCCGACTTCAAATTCTGGGTCAGCCCATCGCTCATGGGCGACAAATCCTACGAGGACCTCACCGGCATCAGCAGCCAGTTCCGGCTCGCGGAAGCGATGGTTCCCGGCTCGCCGGTCGTGATGGAGCTGATCCAATACAAGAATCACCGCAAGCATTTCGCGCATCCGCACTTTCAGGATCCCGGCGCCGCGCATTTCCTCTTCATGTCGAAAGATGACGACGTAATGATCGCCCGCGTCAAGGCGGCCGGTTTGCACACCACGAGTCCGTCCGACGCACCGGTTTTCATCGCGCCGACCACGCGCATGTTCTTCGTGACGGACCCGCAACGCTTCTGGCTCGAGTTCATGGACAACGGCGTAAAGAAGGACCCCAACGCAAAGTGATGCCCTAATGACTCTTGCCTCGCTGCCGCGTTAATTAGACGGACCACAGAAACCTTCTTCGACGTGAACATTACCCAAAGGTGACATAAAATAGTCCACATATTGCGGTCTCGGAATCGTGGGCTTCGAGGAGATCGAAGGTGCTCAAAGCGTCGCGTCTCTCGCTCAATTTACTATTCAGATCGGCTGCCGTCGGAGTAGGGGCCGCGATCGCCGCGGGCGTGCTTGCGTTTGCTGCTGCACCCTTGTTTGATGCCGTAGGCATGTACCTCGCGCCAACGAGCCTTTTCTTCCCCGTCATGCAGCGGGTCATCCCCTCGAAGCTGGTGTACCGGTTGGTTCCAGATGGTGGCGCACCGGCGGGTGTTCTCCTGATTCTCGGAACGGCAGTCCTGTTCTGGTCGGTCGTTTTTGGAGTGACTTATTTCGCTTGGGCCACGCTACGGAGAAGGCGCGCCGCGCAAGAAACTATGACAGCTAACTCCTGATTCCGGCGACAAGCACTGCGAGTCTACGAATGGCTGTCCTGGCCCACATCCACTTTTCCTGCGAATGACCTGTACACGAACGTGAAATATCCGGTGGCGAGCAGAATCCCGATCACCCACCAGGCGAGGCCGATCTTCAGGCCGTAATCGCCCGCCTTGGCGTTCGCGACCGTCAGCGCGTACGCCGGGTCGCGTGCGGGCAATACCATCGGATAGACACCGAAGACGACGCTCGTCAGCATCCCCGCAAGATACGCGCATGATCCCAGGAACGCGCCCCATTCGTCTTTCGCCGCGAGATACATCTTCACCGCAATCATTCCAGCCACCGCGAGCAACGGGAATATCACTCCCCAGTGCCACTTCGCGAAATTGCTCATCACGTTGGGCTGCACGCGAAAGGTGATGAGCGAAACCACAATCGTCAGCGGCGCCACGGCCCACCATACCGCGCGCGCCAAGCCCGCTGCGCGTTCGCTCACCGGTCCGGTCGTTTTCATGCGCACCCACAGCGCGCCGTGCATCATCAGCGCTCCGAGCGCCAGCACGCCCACGAGAATCGTGTACCAGTCCAGAATTCCGGCGTTGTCGCCGAAATTGAAATTCGTCCACAACGGCTCGAAGAAGTATCCGCTGGCATCGAGCGGCACGCCGCGCACCACATTGCCCAGGGCCGCACCGAAAAACACGGCCAGCAGCAGGCTCGACGAGCAGAAGACAAAGTCCAGCATCGGCTCCCAAACGGCGCTGTGGATGTGGCTGCGAAATTCGATGGACGTGCCGCGCAGAATCAGCAGCCACAGAACCATAATCAGCGGCAGATAGAATCCGCTGAAGCCGCTCGCGTACAGCGCCGGAAACGCGAAGTAGAGCGTGCCCCCCGCCGCCAGCAGCCAAACTTCGTTGCCGTCCCACACCGGGCCGATGCTGGCCAGCACCTGACGGCGTTCCGCGTCCGTCTTCGCCACCAGCAGATGGATCGCGCCCGCGCCGAGATCGAATCCGTCGAGCAGGACGTACACCGCGATCATCACAGCCACGAGGCAAAACCAGATTGTTCCCATCGCGCCTCCTTAGTGCCCCGCTACGATCGGGATGCCGGTCGCATCGAGCGGCCGCGGCTCGGGCCCGATTTCGATTTCGCGCCACACGAGAAACAGCCACAGAATCGCCAACACGCCGTACATTCCCATGAATCCGATCAGCGTGAACCACACGTTGCCCGCGCCTACGCGCGGCGACGCGCCCTCCGACGTCCGCATGAGGCCATAGATCAGCCACGGCTGCCGGCCCAGTTCGGCCGTCATCCATCCAGCCGTATTCGCGATGTAAGGCAAAGGCGCGCACAGCATCAGCGGCCACAGCATCCAGCGCGCGGCGTACAATTTGTCGCGCCACAGAAGAAACGCCGCGAGCACCATCACCGCGATGAAAATCGTCCCGAGGCCCACCATCACGTGATAGCTGAAATAGAGCAGCGGAATTTGATCCGGCCACAGGTCCTGCGAAAAGCTTTCGAGTCCCCGCACGTTCGCGTTCCATTGGCGATACGTGAGAAAGCTGAGTGCTTCTGGCACCATGAGCGGGTTGTCGAGGCGCTTGTTCTCCACATCCGGCTGTCCCAAAATCGCGAGCGGCGCGCCCTGCCGCGATTCGAAAAGCCCCTCCATCGCCGCGAGCGTCACCGGCTGGTCGTTCGAGACCATTCTTCCCTGGATGTCGCCCGTAGGGAAAAGCTGAAGGCACGCGGCGATCACGCCGACAATCACGCCGGTTTTCACGAACGTGCGCCCGTACACTTCGTCTCGCTTATCGAGGATGTAGAACGCGCCGACAGCCGCCATCACGAAGCAGCCCGTCTGCACCGCGCCAAGCATTGTGTGGGCGTACTGCGCCAGCGCCCACTTGTTGAGCAGAAGCCCCCAGAAGCTCGACAACATGATTTCGCCGTTCGGGCCCATGGCGTACCCGACCGGATGCTGCATCCACGCGTCCGTCGCCACAATCAGGTAGCCGGACATCCACGACCCGAGCCACACCAGAAACGCCGCCCACCAGTGTCCGATCCGCCCCAGCTTCTTCTCGCCGAACAAAAACAACCCCAGAAAGCTCGACTCCAGGAAGAAAGAAAACACTCCTTCCATCGCCAGTGTTTGTCCGATCACGCCGCCGGCACTCCTCGAAAAGTGCGCCCAGTTGGTGCCAAACTGAAATTCCATCGGGATTCCGGTGACGACTCCCACCGCGAAGTTGATCGCGAAGATGCGCGCCCAGAACCGCGCGGCGCGGTTGTAGTGCTCGTCGCCGGTGCGCAGCGCTTTCGTCTTCAAATAGACGAGCAGCAGCGCCAGCCCCATCGTCAATTGGGGAAAGATGTAGTGGAAGGTTATCGTGAAGGCGAACTGAAGACGGTCGACTCCGGCGGCGTGTTCCATCGATCCTCCCTCGCGTGCATCAATCCGAGTAGATGACGGCTGCGGGATCGATATCCCCGCAGCGCGTGCGCGTCACGAGCCCTTCAAGCAGAGTGAAGCCCACGGTCAGGATGCTTGATTGTTCGAGAGCGGGTGCAGTTGGTGCAGGCATTGGCAGATCCAAGGAGTTCGGGTATCCGCGACTGCGGTTGGCGTGAATTCTGGGCGGAGCGTGGAGGGTCGAGGTACGGATTGGCGCGAAATGCGAAAAGTGCTACAGGCATTTGGCACGGCTCGCGATCGGAACAACGACGCAGCTCGCTTGATTATACAAAGAACGCGGGCTCCGTATCGGAGAAAGAAGACGGCGAAGCAAGCTTCGCCTCGAAAGAGCGGCGGCGAGCCGCGCACCCCACGAAATTCTAGTGGAGGGCGCCGATCTGGTAATTGAGTTCGGACAATTGCGCTTCGTAGTCGTATTTGGCGCTGGCTTGTTCGATTTGGGCCTGGGTTTGATTCAGCTGGGCCTGGCTTAGCTCGATGATGGAGCTGAGGCCGAGTTTGTAGCGCGAAGAGGCCAAGTCGAGCGCTTGATTCGACTGCGCGAGGAGCTGATTCGTTACGTCGAGGCGCTGATAGGCGGAATTCGCATTGAGCCAAGCGGTGCGGACATCGCGCGCGATGCGATCCTGGAGGTCGCGAAGAGACTCGTCTTCGGCGCGGGAGCGTGACGTCGCTTCCGAATGAAGGGCGTTGAACAGGCGGCCATTGAAGATCGGAATGTTGAGATTGAATCCGGCGGCAGCGTATCGCGGGGCAAGCTGATTGGCCCCTTCGGGCGTGAGGCCCGCGCTTCCGGCCGCGGAAAGCGTGGGAAACCAGAGGTCGCGCTCGGCGGTGGCGTAGCTGTGCGCGGAATCGACGTCGAAACGTCGGCCGATCAATTCAGGGCGATTGGCCATCGCCTGCTGGATCAGCTGATCGACGTCCGCGGGAGGCGCCGGGGGCAACGGCTGCTCGACGAGCTGGAACGGCCGTTCACGGGCGTAACCGAGGGCCGCGGAGAGTTGGGCGAATGAAGATTCGACGTCGTTCTGCGCCTGGATCAACAGAAGCTTCGCCTGCGCCAAATCGACATTCGCGAAGCTAACGTCGAGGCCAGATTTGATTTTATTCTGCTGCAGGGCGGTGACCTGATCGGAAACGAGATGGCGCTCCTTAACAGTCTGCTGCGCGACGGTGAGGACAGCCTGCGCCTTGAGAACCGCAAAATAGGCGTCGTCGACGGCGGCCAGGACATCGGCGCGCGTGGCGACGACATTTTCTTCTTCGGCCTTGGCGTGATAGCTCGAGCTTTTCACAAGCTCGTGCGTGCGGCCGAAATCCGTGATGAGCTGATTTACCGTGAGGCCGTTGGCGTAGCGTTCGTAGATGACCGGATTATTCAACGCGCCGGCGGCGATGCGGCTGTTGTTCTCCGAATCCACGCCCGTGAGGCTGCCGTATACGGTGGGGTAATAGGCGGACTTGGCTTCGACGACCTGCGATTTCGCCGCCGACGCGAGATAGTTCGCAGCCTGGATCCGCGGGTGATTCTGAATCGCGATCTGCTCCGCCTGCTGCAGCGTGAGAGTTTGCGCGGTTTGCGCGGAGGCCGATCCTGCGACGAACGCCACCACGAAAAGGCAGAGGAGCAAACTCCCAGCGCGCGGCTTTCTCATTGCGCTCCCTCCGCTTCCAAGGCCGCTTGCGATTGCGGCCGGCGCCCGTACATCAGCAGATAAGCTGCCGGCACGACAAAAACGGTGAGAGCCACCGAAGTGATCAAGCCACCGATAATTACGCGCGCGAGCGGCGCGTATTGCTCGCTTCCCGTGCCCAGCTTCAGAGCCAGCGGAAACAAGCCGATTATCGTCGCGAGGGACGTCATCAAAATGGGTCGAAGGCGGATCCGGCACGACGTGATGATTGCATCGCGCACCGTCATATCGTTTTCTTCGAGCCGGTGCGCAAATTCCACGATCAGAATGCTGTTGGAGACGACGATGCCGACCATCATGATGAGCCCCATAAGGGACATCACGTTGAGCGTGGTGCCGGTGAGGAGCAGGATGAGAAGCACGCCGATGATTCCCGTGGGCACAGCAAGGAGAATCAGAATCGGATCGAGGAACGACCGGAACTGCGCGACGAGAATCAGATAGAGCAACACCAGCGAGAGAGACAGGCCGAGGGCGAAGCTGCGGAACGATGCTTCCATCCCCTGAACCATGCCGCGAAGGTTCACGCGAGTGCCCTCGGGCAGAGTGGTTCCGGCCAATATCTTGCGAACCGCGGTGGCGATGCGGCCAAGGTCTTCCGTGGAAGGATTCACGTAAACGTCGAAGGTCCTCTGAACCTGGTAGTGGTCGATTTCCGTCGGAGCATTGAAACGCGTAATTTTGCTAACGGCATCGAGAAGCGCCGGGTTCTGCGCATCGGGCGAGCGAAGGGGAATGTCACGAAGATCCTGCAGGCTGCCAACGCTGCGTTCCGGGTATTGCACCGTCAGCATGTAGTCGTTTCCCGACTTGGGATCAATCCAGTAGCTGGGGGCGATCATTCCATTTGAGGTGAGCGAGGTGATGACGTTGTCCACGACTTCCTTCTGGCTTAGGCCGAGCTCGCTGGCGCGCAAACGATCGACATTCAGCTGAAGCGACGGGTAGTCGAGGTCCTGGGGAATGTAGACGTCGCTCACACCTTTGATTTGCCGGATTTTTGCGGCGAGGTCGGTGGCCACGCCGAAATCCGATTCGAGATTCGATCCGCTTACTTGAACGTCGATGGGAGCGGGCAGTCCTTGATTCAAGACCGCGTCCACCATGCCTCCCGACTGAAAATAGGTGCTGAGCTCCGGCATCTCTTCCTGGATCTTGCGGCGAACCCGGTCCATGTATTCAAGGCTGCTGATCGAATGGTCCTCCGAGAGCGCAACCTGCACCGTGGCCGTGTGCGGACCGGCGTTGGACGTGTAAATCGAGGAAAAGCCGGGGACCACGCCGATGTTCGACACGATCAAATGGAGGTCTTTGGGCTTCACTGTTGCGCGGATGATGTTCTCGACCCGCGCGACCTCTTGATTCGTAATTTCGACGCGTGTGCCCGAGGGCGCTTTCACGTTGATGACAAACTGGCCGGCGTCCGTGCGCGGGAAGAAAGCCAGGCCTATAAACGGAAATAGCGCAAGGCTAAGAACGAACGCCGCAAGCGCGCCGACCAGAACCCGCTGAGGATGCTCGAGGGCCTTGTGCACGTAGCCGTCGTAGAAATCGAGAAAACGATGAAATTCCCTGCCAAACCTCTCGTTGAAACGAGCGCCGAAGGCCAGCAACCCTTTACTTTGCGCCGCGGATTCCGGCGCCGGCGGTGAGCCATCCTCGATCGTTGCCACGTGCGAGGGCGCTTTGATGAACCGGGCGCAAAACAGCGGCACGACCGTCATGGCGACCACATACGATGCGAAAAGCGCGAGGACGACGGTCACGGCGAGAGCGGAAAACAGGAAACGGCTCACGCCATACAGAAACGTGACGGGGAAAAATACGACCGCGCTCGTGAGAGTGGCGGCCAGCACGGCAAGCGAAACTTCCTGGCCGCCCTTCTCGGCCGCCACTTCAGCCGATTCGCCGAGCTCGAGGTGGCGAAAAATATTTTCGAGGACAATCACAGCGTTGTCGATCAACCGGGAGAAAACAAGCGCGAGCCCGGCGAGAACCATCGAATTGATCGAGCTGCCACCGAAATAGAGAGCGATGATCGCCGCGAGCGCGGATAGCGGAATTGAAAGAAACACCGCCACGGTGGCACGCATGCTGCCGAGAAAAACCAAGACCATCAGAGCGGTCAGGATGAGCCCGAGGCCTCCTTCGTGCAGCAGCGTTTCGATCGCTCGCTTCACGTATAAGGACTGGTCGAAGACGACCCGCGGGACGAGGTTCTTCGGAACGTCGACCAAATTTGTGATGAGCTTCTTGACTCCGTCCACCACCTGGATCGTGTTGGTATCGCCGCCCTGCTTGAGGATGGGGAGATAGACCGAGCGCTGGCCGTCAACGCGAACGATGTTGGTCTGAATCTGCTGCGCGTCTTCGGCATGGCCCACATCGCCGACTGTGACGGTTGACTCGCCGACGGTCTTCAGCGGAAGGCCGTTGATGCCGTTCACGTCCGGGAACTGACTGTTTGTATAAATATTGTAGTCGTAGGGGCCAATCTTCACATCGCCCGCGGGCAAGATCAGATTGGAATTGTTCACGGCGCGAACGACATCCATCGGACTTAATTCGTAGGCCTGGAGCTTCGCGGGATCGACGTAGACCATGATCTGGCGATACTTGCCTCCGAACGGCGGCGGAACGGAAGCGCCGGGCACGGTGGCAAGCTGGTTGCGAACTTGAAATTGGCCCAAATCGCGAAGCCGCGTCTCGGACAGTCCCTGGCCCTGCAGCGTGATCAGGCAGACGGGCAGGCTCGACGCGTCGAACTTCTCAACGACGGGAGGCAAGGTGCCGGGAGGCAAGCGCCGCAAGTCCGCCATCGAAAGATTCGAAATCTCGTTGACGTCGGCATCAGGGTCGGTACCCGGCTGAAAATAGACTTTGATGATGCTGACGCCAGGCAACGATCGCGATTCCATGTGCTCGATGCCACTGCCCATGGTGAAGAACCGCTCGAAGCGGCCGGTAATCTCGGTTTCGATTTCTTCGGGCGGCATGCCGTTGTAGAAGGTTGCGACCACAACCTCGGGGATATTGATCGTGGGAAAGAGGTCCACGGGCATGCGCACCAGGCTGGTGACGCCCACGACGGTGACAATGAGGCAAACGACAACAATGAAGTACGGGTTCCGGATCGAGAAACCCGACATCAGATGCCTCCGCCGGTCATACCCACGGAAACGACTTTCGGCTGGACCGTCATTCCGGAACGAAGCTGGCTGCGATCGCCCACTACGACCAGATCGCCCTCGGCGAGGCCCGAAAGCACTTCCGCATCGTCGGGTGTCTCAATGCCCAGCTGGACTTGCCGTTCCTGAATGGTATTGTTCTTGTCGACGACAAAAACAAGCACCCGTCCCGTTTGTCGATCGACGGCCTGCACCGGGACGGCCAGAGCGTTGTGCTTCTGTTTGAGCACGAGAGAAGCTTCAGCGTACATTCCTGGAACGATCTCGAAGTTGGCGTTCGGGACGTCAATTTCAGCGTGCATGGTTCGGGTGGAGAGATCGACCTGATCCGAAAAGCGGGCAACGGTTCCCTGAAACACTTTTGCCAAAACCGGCACGTGCACCTGGACCGAGGTGCCGATCCGTACGTCGGGGACCGCGGATTCGGGAACGGGGATCACCAGGCGAAGAAGATCGTTCTGCGAAAGATGGCACAGCGCCTGAGCGCCCTTGGTGGATGAAGTTCCCGCGGGCAGAAGGGCGCCGGTATACGCGTCCATTTCCGTGACGACTCCGTCAAAAGGCGCCGTGATGCGTGCATAGGAGTAGAGCGCTTTATCTCTGTCGAGAGCCGCTTTGGCCCCCAACAATTCCTGTTGCGAACCGGCGAACCCATCCTTTGCGCTCGAAACGCCGGCGCTGGCTTCGAGATCTTTTCCTTGCGCGACGTCCACTTCCTCTTGCGCCACGAGCTCGGGCCGCGTTTTCTGCACGTTTGCGAGACGCGAGTAGGTCAAATGAGTGACGGTGTAAGCCGATTGAGCGCGAGCGAGTTCCTCCTGCGCGCGCGCGACATCCTGCTCGCTGCGCCCCACGGACGCCTGATCCAGCTCGAGCTGCTGCTGCAATTCGGGTATTTCGAGGACGGCAAGGAGCTGTCCTTGTGCGACGTGGGTGCCCCAATTTATGTGCAGCTCTTTAATGTAGCCCGACACCTTCGCGTACACGCTGATTTCCTGGTACGGAAGGAATTCGGACGCGATTTGCAGACTGCTTACCAGATCTTTGCGCGCTACTTTCACCACCGCCACGGTGGGAGCGTTTGCGGAATTCTTGGCGCTCGCCCTGCCCGTCGATCCGCAACTCGCCAGGGCGCTCGCCATCAGAGGAACCAACCATAATCCGCGGTATCGGCGTACACACGTCATGGAATCCGGCGCTACTGGTGGCGTCATAAGGTCACTCGGGTGGAATTCGCACTCTACTGAGCCTGTTTTGCATTCGCGTGATGAATCGCCGTGTCGCGGATGGCTTGGCGCATCTTTTCGAGCGTGAAATCGGACGACCGGCGCAACCCGGTGAGATGTTGCCGGCGCTGGCGAATTTCGCGGGCCACGTCGGGCACGTCCTGAGCAATTTCGAGCGGAACGGTCTGAACGCCATGGCAATCGGCGTGGATCAAATCGCCGGGCCGCACTTCCAGGCCGCCAACCTCGATTTTGGAGCCGAAATCGAAGATGTGAGCATAGGCGTGCGAAACCGCCACGTTGCCGGCGAACATCTGAAATTCGGTGGGCCGGATATCGGGAAGATCGCGCACCGCGCCGTTGGTGACGACGCCAACGCAACCCAGCGCGAGCAGGATGTTCGCGTGAACCTCTCCGATGAGCGCACCGACGCCCGCAGGATCGTCGACATCCTCGATCACGATCACGCGCGGCGCGGGAATCGAAAGGATGTTGTTCCACCAATCGGTGCGATCGTAATAATCGTACGACTTGCCGACCTCCATCCGTGGATTCGAGCTGCGCATGCGGGCCGTAGTGGCATATCCGGCCATCGGCGGCTGATCTTCGAAAATGCAGCGGATGTCCGAATTGGCGAACCCGGTGTTGGGAAGGCGCACGCGGAACGTCTCAATCGCGCTGGCGACGACACAGGTAGTGAGGCGGCGGTACTGCTCCAATTTCGCGGGCTTGATCGTTCGCGTCATCATGTGAAGATCGGCCAAAGGCTAATGCACCTTAAAGAATCTAATGCGTCGATCAAAGCAGTAAGGATGTACGGTAGGGTGCTCTCGACGGGTGCGCCACTGAAGAAATCCTGAAGTTTTAATGAAGTAGCCAATCGGCAAAGGGCCGGCGACGTAAACATCGAAGAATCAGGGGCGTTCAGGAAGGCGAACTTGGGCAGCCGACGGCGGGCAGGCGAATCCAGAAGCGGCAGCCGGACCCGACGGCGGTCGTCACGCCGATTTCGCCGTCGTTCGCTTGCACGGCCCACCTGGCGACGGAGAGACCCAAGCCAGCGCCGGAATCGGCGGGCCTGCGCGCTTCGTCCAGCCTAACGAAACGCTCGAATACCCTCGACGATTGCTCGGCCGGAATGCCGGGGCCGGTGTCGCTGATCGAAAGTTCGACCTGGGATTGGCCATCGCAGTGGATACGAGCGCAGATCGATCCGCCGAGCGGCGTGAATTTCACGGCGTTGTGCAAAACGTTGATCACGGCCTGGCGTATGTAGAGGCGATCGCCTTGCACGCCGATGCTTTCGTCGCCGACAAGCGTAAACGTGAGCTGCTTGTCGTCGATAAGGACATCCAAGAGGGCGGCTGATTCACGCACCAGGGCGGCCAACGGAAAAACTGAAATCTGCATGTCGATCTGGCCGGCATCGGCGCGAGAGAGCGTGAGCAGGCTCTCGACGATGGTGGTGAGGCGATTGACTTCCTCGAGCATGCTGCCGATTGTGTCGCGATATTCCGCCGGCCCCACATTCTCCTGGAGCGCCACTTCGCCGATGCTGCGGATCGCCGCGAGCGGCGTGCGGAGTTCGTGCGAGGCGTCGGCGGTGAAACGCTTCAGCTGTTCGAACGACTGCTCGATTCGAGAGAGCATGGCGTTGAAGACGCTCGCCAAATAGCCGAGCTCACCCTCTTCGTTATCGATCGGCAGGCGCTCGTGCAGGCGCCCGGAGTCAATCATCTGGGCGCGATGCGCCATTTTGGCTACGGGATCGAGGGCGCGGCCGACCGTGGCGTAAACAGCGTAGGCGGTCCCCGCTAGTATCAAGGGCGAAGCCAAAATGAGAACAAGAAGAGTATCGCGAAGTTCGTTCCAGATGAGATCCTGGCTGTAGCCGACGCGAATGAGGATCGTTTGGCCCCCGAGGTCGTATTTTCGGCTGATCAGAATGATCGGGGTGCCGTCGGACATCTTCGCGGTGCGCCCGGAATAACCGCTCACGCCTTCGCCGGCGAAGGGCGGGCCGCCGATCGTGCGATCTCCGAGTCTTTCGTTGCGATAAAGGATCGTTCCGTCGGGAGCGAGAATTTCGAGGAGCCTTTCCCGGACCTGCTTCCAATCCGAATGATGGTGATAGTCCTCACGGACGTCTACATGGCCATCGTCGTCGTAATAGAGGAGGCCTTTGACGGTTTCGAGGTCTTCCGCGGCGAGGCGCTTCAAGACGTTGCCGGCCTGCCAAAATAGCAAGAGCGAAACGCCGGCAAAATACAGGGCGAGCACGCCAGCAAACATTCCGACGTAGTAAAGCGTGAGGCGAGTCCGTATGCGTTTGGGACGGAACCACATCAGGATGTTTCCTCGCGCAGGACGAATCCGACGCCGCGCACGGTGTGCAGGAGTTTTCTGCCGAATGGCTCATCCAGCTTGCGACGCAGGTGGGCGATGTGCACGTCGATCACGTTGTCGAGCGGAGTATAGCGCGCGGACTCGCGCCAGACGTCGCGCGCCAGCATTTCCCGCGAGACCACCCGGCCCGGCTGACGCAATAGATATTCGAGCAGATCAAATTCGCGCGCGGTGAGCGACAGCTCTTTGCCGCTGCGAGAAACCACGCGGCCGGCCGTATCCATTTCGAGGTCTGCCAGCCTCAGCTTGCCGGTTGGTTCCGGTTTGCCCCGGCGCGAGAGCGCACGAATCCGCGCGAGCAATTCGGAGAACGCGAAGGGCTTGACGAGATAGTCGTCGGCGCCAGCATCGAGGCCTCGAACGCGATCTTCGACCGTGTCTTTCGAAGTCAGGATGAGGACAGGCACGGACAGGTTCTTTCGGCGAAGGGCGGTCAGCACTTCCATGCCATCGCGAGCGGGAAGCATCAAATCGAGGATGACCAGATCGTAGTCCTCGGTCGAGGCGAGGAAAAAGCCTTCCTCACCGCTGCGGGCGACGCTGACGGACAATTCTTCGGCCTGGAGCCCGGTTCGCAAAGCTCGGGCCATTTTTTCCTCGTCTTCGACGATCAGTATCCGCATCAGAAGCGCCAGTTAAGTATACGGTTTTGGGTCTAATTTGGCAGTCCCGGCACCCCATGCGATCCAAGTTCAGGCCTGCGCCACTGCCTTATGATTAGCATTCAATTGACACTTCATTGCAATCAGATACATCTATATATGTGAATGGCGGCAATGGGTTCGCGGGTCGAGTGCGAATCGCCGGACTGCCCTTCGCCGAAAGCAGGTGAGCTGTGTTTCGCCACACGATTCCAATCGGGCGCGTGTTTGGAATACCCATTGATTTGGACTATTCGTGGTTCTTGATCGCCGCCTTGATTACGTGGCTCCTGGCCGTGAATTACTATCCGGCTGAATTCAAGAGCGGCACACGCGGCGAATACTGGCTGATGGGCGCGGCGACAGCGGTGCTCTTCTTTGGCAGCATCGTGGTGCACGAGCTGGCGCACTCATGGGTGGCTCTTCGCTACAAAATACCGGTGCATCGGATCACCCTGTTCATCTTCGGCGGCGTATCGCAAATCGCAGGCGAACCGCCGAGCGCGCGCGCCGAATTCCTGATTGCCGTGGTCGGGCCGCTGACGAGCTTTGCGCTGGCCGGGGTATTTTATGTACTTGAGCCGGCGCTTGCGAACATCCCGCCGGTTCTAGCGGTGGACAAGTATTTAATGCTCATCAACGGCCTGCTGGGAGCATTCAACCTGATCCCGGGATTCCCGCTGGACGGAGGCCGCGTGTTGCGCGCGATCGTCTGGGGAGTGAACAAGAACTTCCGCCGTGCTACTGTGATCGCTGCAAGCACCGGCCGATTTTTCGGATTTCTTTTCATTATTTGGGGCGTATGGCAGGCGCTGAGAGGGAACGTGATCAACGGATTGTGGATCGCGTTCATCGGCTGGTTCCTCGAGAGCGCGGCCGGAGCTCAAGTGCAGCAGCAAATGGTGCAGGGCCTGCTGGTGGGCCACAAGGTATCGGAGGTGATGGGAGATACGTGCGCGCATGTATCAGGGGACACGTCGCTGCAGAAGCTGGTGGATGACGAGGTGCTGGCGCACGGCCGGCGCTGCTTTCTGGTCGATCGCGGCAATCACGCGGTCGGTTTGCTGACCCTGCACCATATCAAGGAAATTTCCCGGCCCGCGTGGACGACGACCACGGCGGCGCAGGCGATGACACCGCTCGAAAAGTTGAGTACGATTGATCCCAACGCGGAATTGTGGAAGGCGTTGGAACAAATGGGCGGCGACGGAATCAATCAAATGCCCGTAACGCGTGGCGGCGAGATTGTTGGAATGCTTTCGCGTGGCGACATCGTGAAATATCTTCAAACGCTTCAGCAAGTGGGGACTTTGGGAAGGGCTTAAGTGTTCGTGGTGAAACCTGCGGATCGGGTTGAGAAATACAACTCATAAGGGGAGGACAACATGGTCAGAATGAGTCAACGGTTTGTATCCATTCTAAGCTTCATGCTTCTGTTCGCATTTGTTGCCAGCGCGCAAGGCACCAAATTCGAAGCCCAGCTCTCCGGCAAGAATCAATCTCCGGCGGTTGATACTCCGGCGCACGGCGTGGCTACTTTTCAGATAAGCGCCGACGGGAAGAGCTTGAGCTACCGGGTTTCCGTGACGGATATCGAGAACGTGTCGATGGCTCATATTCATATGGGCCCGGCAGGGGAGGAAGGCCCGGTGGTGGCGTGGCTCTATCCTTCCAAACCGCCTGCGGTCGTGAAAAAAGGGAAATTTACCGGTGTGCTGGCCCGAGGAACGCTCACTGCGGCAAATCTTGCCGGGCCGCTCGAGGGAAAAACCATCGCTGATCTGGTCGAACAGATCAAGGCCGGAAAAGCTTACGTGAATGTCCACACTGAGAAATATCCTGCCGGCGAAATTCGAGGGCAGATCGAATAATCAGTTCGCGGAATAAGGGCTAGTCCGGTGGCTGAGCGTGGATGCGCTCCCGCTACAAGCTTCCGGACTGCCGAATCATTCCGCCATCGATGAAGAATGTACTGCCCGTGCAGTAGGACGCCGAATCGGAGGCGAGAAAAACGGCGAGTTCGGCAACCTCTTCCGGTTTTCCCCATCTTCCAAGCGGGATTTCCGCCATAAGTTTGCCTTCGATCTCGCGATTGGATTCCACGTCGGCGTCGATGGGCGTGTAGATTGCGCCAGGCGCGATGTTGTTCACGTTGATCTTGTAGGGCGCGAGTTCCACGGCGATGGTTCGCATCAACATGCGCAGGCCGCCCTTTGCCGCGCAGTAGGGCGCGTTGGTCGGCATGGGCAAATCTTCGTGGACCGAAGAGATGTTGACGATCCGCCCGCCACCACCTTGGCGAATCATCACTTTGGCAGCCGCCTGCGCGCATAGAAATGGACCGGTCAAATCGACGGCGATAACTTTCTGCCAGAGATCGAAGGGAAACTCAGCGAACGGATGCTTGTACTCGAGGCCCGCATTGTTCACCAGAATGTCCAGCCGGCCGAATGATTCGACTGCCTTCTGAATGAGCTGGTTCACCTGGTCCGGGTTCGAAACGTCCGCAGCAATGGCAATCGATTTGCCGCCCGCGGCTTGAATCGCTTGCACGACGCCATTCGCCAAATTCGGCGAACCCACATAGTCAATCACGACGGACGCGCCCTCGATCGCCATGGCCATGGCGATCGCTTTCCCGATTCCCGTGGCGGAGCCAGTCACTATTGCAACCTTATTTTGAAGTTTCATCGCTTGCGCATCGCCTCGCTCGATTTCATGAACACAAGTTGATTCTCCCGCGTACGCGTGAAAATAGCATCCCCCTTTCTTGTGGTGTCGTGGGACGAGTTCAGGCGCAAAAACGCTAGGACGGCAATTCGATGACTCTATTTTGGGGAAATGGTCGAGGCGTGAAGATTTGAACTCCAGATCCTCCTGCGCCCAAGGCAAACGTCATGCCGAAAAATGCTCCCATATTGACGCTCTCTGAACTGCGAGGATAATGAGCTACGATCAACTGCGCGGCCCCCGAGTAGTTTATGACTTCTGCCAGACCAGCTTTTGAAAGCGACAGTCCGGTCTGGAATCCGTCATGTCGACATCCTGATTGAGTCAGCGACCGACGCACTCCGTCGATTACGTTCAGGAGGCCTTGCGGCGTCGGCCTCAGAAGCATGCAAGAGCGGCCTCGCCCGTTCGGCGGTTTTTTATCCATCGAGTCGGGACCCGCTGGGACTAAAGTCGCGGCTGTTTTGCCAGAAGCAGCTGCGGTGATACCGGGGTAAATCCGCAGTCGAACGCGCTTGTGAGATCGATGAAGTCGCGCTGCTCAAGGCGATGGAAGGGCGCCCTGGCCTCTTATTTCCTCTGCTACTTCGTATTTGCCTTGTCGTGAAAGTCCGGTCCAAACGAAGGGTGGTCACGCGTACCCGTAATCTTGATCGGTATTTCGGTGCCACCGTTCTTGCCCTCGAAAAGAGGGTTGAACGGTTTCAGCACGACGGACTTCCATCCCGTCATCGTTTGGGACAACTCTGCTCGGAGTCGTAATTTTCCGCGGAAATCAAGCTGGCCATCGTCCAGGTTGTAGGAACCCGCGAGATCAATGGAGGCCCCTTCTACGCCGAAACTCAGATTCGAGAAGCGGATCGCGCCATTGGCCATCTTAAATCTGCCGGTTAGATCTAACGTCTCGTCGGAGACGTCCTGTTCTTTTGGCTTTCCCTGCCCTCGCCGGCTGAGCGAATCTACCTTGCCCTGGATAGTGGAACTGGTGAAGAGGACCTTGCCGAGCCCAAATTGTCCATCAAGTTGCAAGCGGTCCACGAGATCCTCGTCCCGCTCGGGAATCAGAATTTTGGTTCTCAATTCGGCCGAACCGGTCATCACTGGCTGCTCGGACTTCACTGCCAGGGCCAGCAAATCCTCGATGCGCGCATCATCCGAGGTTGCGTCCAGAGCGATGGTTCGCCCCTTGACCTTGGGATAGACGTCGACCACTTCCCCGTGGGTCACAAGCGTTGTGTGGAGAAATTTCGCCGTAACGTTCGTGAGCACGGTGTCGCCGTTCGTCCCATCGACAATCGCCGTGAAATCCGTGTGAAGCGCCATGGGATGCGCGGACGTGCGCAGGCCAAAGTCGGGCGTGTCCGTCGATCCTTCGACATTCAGGTAATCGAGCGGGCCGCCGAACTTGCCCGTCGAAGAGAGAATACCCCTCAGCCCTTTGATGGTCCCGAGGTCCGCGTTCAAGAAAGTGTAGGTCGCGCTGACGGGCGTTTCGCTGGGCTCATCTGCTCGCCACGGCCCGAACTGACCGTCGCAATGGATGTATCCTCGCGGTTTTGGGTTCGTCAGCAAGGCGTGAAAGGCTGCCGTCCGATCGAAGCCGAAATCATTCATGACCAGGTGATGAATCTCGAACTGATTAGGAGGCTTGTCCGAATCCTTCCGCAACAGCACAAGCAGGGCATCGTCGGCGCGTATTTCGCGGATTAAGATCGGATATTTTTCAGCCAGATCCTGATCGGTTCCGTGAATAAGCGGCGGGCCACCCGGGGTTCGCGGCGGCGTGTGTATCTGCAGGCCATCCAGCTCAACGGTTCCGATCTCTGGCCGGTCTCTTAACAATCCTGAAAGGGTCGTGTAGAACGACACTCGCCGGACCTGAATCAACGGTGGAATATCGGTGCGTCCCTTATGTCTTAAAACTAGCCCATAGACAACCACATGGATGCGCGGATAGAACGTCACATCAAAGTCGTCGATGTGCACGGAACTCTTGAAGTGGGTCTGCAGATGCTCCTGCACCTCTTTGCGAGCCATCGCACGCAGCTTCGGCGCCATGACGTGCAACGCCACGACGTACGCCACCAGCAGAACCGCCACGATGGTGATTCCGGCCACAACAATCCATTTGCGCATTGCGCCTCAGTGCGGTGCCAATTGCGAGATCAAGATATACAGGAGTGGAGCGGGCCGTGACTCGTTACGATCCTGGGCTGGGCCTTGAAATCTCCTCGACGATTTCTCCCGTGGTCCTCAGACCTCCGACCCGGATCGCGACGTCGGCTTGCGAGATGATACCGACGAGACCGTTGCGATGGTCCACCACAGGTATTCGCCGTACTTTCCCATCTGCCATCGCATCCAACGCTGACTCGATATCGTCGTCCGCTCTGCAGACAAGAGGGTCGCGCGTCATCAATTCATCCACAGGCACGTCGAGACCGCGACCGTCCGCAACAATCTTGAGGGTCAGATCTCTGTCTGTAACAATACCGACGACTGTCTTCGTTTCGCAGTTCTCAACCACCGGAATCGGGCCCACGTTCTGGTCCCGCATCAATTGTGCCGCTCGAGACGCCGTATCCGTCGGCAGGCAGTAAGAGGGATGTTTGGTCATGACATCTTCGCACGTCCTCATTTCTCGCCTCCGTCCTCCAACAGTACGTTTCGCGCCCCACATGGGACCGCGGCCGGGCTTTATCGTGAGCGTGTTATGGGGGCGCTACGCGAGTCGCCTGCCTGGATACGGGACCATTGCAGAGACTGAATCCAGCGCTGGAGTCGAGATGCGTAGCTTCCGCCGCGAAAATCTTTATTAAGTGCGCGCTCGTCAACGTTCAACCATTCTAATTTGAAGATCGAGGTCGAAAAGGGTCTGTCGCACGCCGGACAAATCAGATCCAGGCAATCCGTTGTTCGGTTGAAATGTTTCCCTGCCGAACCGACCACGGATAGGGTCACGGTTGCGCCACAATCGAGCTTGTCACACCTTACACACGGCTCCAGAACAGATTGGTCTCTCATAGCCAGTGAGTGTGGACTATCCACGGCGTGTTCAATATCAGGCGGAAGCCTTATATCACGATCAGATGTTCCCTAAGGTCTTCCATGTAAGGGTGCACGTGGAATGCACCGAGCGGCGCTTTCAATGCTCGCACCAGCGCCCTCCAATGGTCGCATTCAGAGGCGAAGCGTAAGAAGCATTCCCAGCGACGCCACCAACATGACCGCTGTGGCTGCCCAGCCGCCGACGCTCAAATAGAGCGGCAGAGTGAACTTCCCCATTACTTTCGCATTCCGAGTCATGATCATCATAAGGGCCATCACCGGAACCGCCACAAGTCCGTTGAGCACGGCAGACCAGAAAAGCGCCTTGATCGGATCGAGATGCATGAAGTTCAGCAGGAGACCGATCACAGTTGCGACTCCAATCGTTCCGTAAAACTTTACGGCCTGTAGTGGCTTTTTCTCCAAGCTAGCGGTCCACAGGAAGGTTTCACTTATTCCGTAGGCGGCTGAACCCGCAAGGACCGGGCACGGCAAGCAAACCGGTGCCGATAATTCCCAGTGCGAAGAGCAGGAACGCGAACTTGCCGGCGAGCGGCTCGAGGGCGCGGGCCGCCTGGTCCGCGGTCTGGATGTTGACAATTCCGTGGGCATGCAATGTCGCGGCTGCCGTCAGAATTATGAAGAATGCAATGGCATTGGAAATGGCCATTCCAAGATATGTGTCGAACTTGATTCGCCGAAACTGTGCCATAGCTTGCCCGGGGGCTTCCTTGAGCGCGTGTTGGGCGGCGTGGACAGTAACTTCCTCGACCTCCTGGGAAGCTTGCCAGAAAAACAAGTACGGACTTATTGTCGTTCCCAAAACAGCGACGAGCGCCGTGAAATACGCTCCGCTCAGTGAAATCGAGGGCCAGAAAGTCGCGCGAAGCGCTTGCCATTTGGGTTCGCCCACGGCGATCGATGTTGCGACGTAAGCAAAGAGCACCAGCGTCAGCCATTTTAAGTATCGAACATACGCTGTGTACGGAACAAGGATTTGCAACGTCAGAGATAGCAATCCGAACACCGTAATGTAGATCCATACAGGGCCCGGCAGGAGCAGCTTGGCCGCCGCACCCATTGCTCCGATATCCGCACCAAGATTGAATATGTTGGCAATCAGTAAGAGCAAGACGATGCCGTAAAGGACTGGCCTCGGAGTAATGGCGGCGAATATTGGCTGCGATCCCTGCGCCGGTCACGCGTCCGATGCGCGCGCTGATTTCCTGAATCGACGCCATCAGTGGGTAGGAAAACAGCATGGTCCATAGCATGCCGTATCCGAACCTTGCCCCGACTTGCGAGTAGGTGGCGATACCGCTCGGGTCATCATCTGAAGCCCCGGTAATCAGTCCGGGCCCAAGACTCAGGAAGACCTTGGCTGCTTTGGATGAGGGGAGGGCGTGCGGTGGGTGACTAACAGTAGCGGTCTTCTTTGTCCTGGTCATTCCGAGATCCTACTTCTTGGAAGACAGTTTCTGGCTCGCTCGCCACGGCCCCAAGCATATAACCGTACTGACTGAATGCGTAAGCTGCAATTCGAAATCATAGACAGCCGTAAGTCTTTCCGGTCAAACTGCCTACTTGAGAATAACCCCCTTAAAGCGAACGTCCGCATCCCGCGACAACTCTCGCCTGTTAACGGTCGTTTCCGCGGTCGTCGTGATCGCCACGCTATACTTCGCCCGGGTTGTTTTTATACCCCTGGCGTTAGCGTTGCTTTTCGCTGTGCTTTTGACTCCCGCGGTAGCCTTTCTCGAGAGACTTAAGGTGCCTCGCTTATTGGCTATTTTCTTCGTCGTCGCCACCCTGGTCGGCTTACTGGGTCTGATGGCTTGGCGGGCTTCTCAGCAATTCGTCGATTTGACGGAGCAGCTGCCTACTTATAGGAGAACCCTCGAAGACAAGATCCGTACATTGAAGGGATCGACCAGCCAAAATCTTGATAAAGCTTCCGATACGGTGAAAGAACTGGAGAACGAAATAACGACGACTCCTCCTCCGGCCTCGGAGGCAAATGGAAGAAGACAAGCGTCCGGGGCTCCCGGCTCGAAGCCCTCCCGGCCGATGGCTGTGGAATTAGTTCCATCGACAAACCCGCTGGAGTCTGTCGAGAACATGCTCGGGCCCTTGGCGAACGTCGGCGTGGTCATCGTGTTCACCATTTTTATCCTCGTCGGTCGCGAAGACCTGCGTAATCGGCTGATCCGTCTGGCAGGCGGCCGTTTGAACACCATGACCCAGGCAATGGACGAGGCGACTCAACGCATCAATCATTACCTGTTCCTGCAGTCGGCCGTGAATGTGGGCTACGGGCTAGCGATAGGGATTGCGTTGCACTTCATTGGTATTCCGAATGCCGCGCTTTGGGGTGTGAGCGCCACGCTTCTCCGCTTCTTGCCATACATTGGTGCGCCGATGGCGGCGCTGATGCCCATTCTATTGTCGATAGCGATATTCCCGGGTTGGCAGCACGCCTTTGCCACCGCGGGCCTCTTCGTCATTTTGGAATTAATCGTGGCGAATGTGGTTGAACCCCTTCTCTATGGCGCCCACATCGGTCTTTCACCGCTGGCCATTCTTGTGGCCGCTGTCTTTTGGACGCTCATTTGGGGATTTCCGGGCCTTGTGCTCTCCACTCCTCTGACAGTCTGCCTGGTCGTGGTGGGCCGTTATGTTCCGGATTTGGCGTTCCTAAACATCCTTTTGGGAGATGAGCCCGTATTGCCTCCCCATGCTCAATATTATCAACGCCTCCTTGCCACGGATCAAAGCGAAGCCAAGCAACTCCTGGAGGCATTTCTCAAAGACAAATCCTTGGAAGAACTCTATGGCTCGGTTGTCATTCCGGCGCTGGGCTTGGCTGAGGAGGATCGCCATCGCAACGAACTCGATGAAGAAACTCAAAATTTTATTTATCACAGCACTCGCGAAATCATCGAGGAACTTGGAGATACTCCTGTGGAAGGGGCGACCGAAGAGAAAGGCGCAGACGCCTCTCAGACTGCTGAAGCTGAAAACACAGAACCGGGTCATGTAGAAATACTCTGTATTCCGGCCAGAGACGATGCAGATGATGTCATCGCCGCTTTGCTGGCGCAGCTGCTTGAGCGACACGGCCATCTGGCGCAAAGTATTCCCATTGGTACAACGCAGGAGATGCTGTCACAAGTAAAAGACGCCAATCCCTCCGTCGTGTGCATTTCCGCCCTTCCCCCATTCGCTTTGAACCACACGAGGGCACTGTACGCAAAATTGCGGGTCCAGTTGCCACAATTGCAAATTCTTGTTTGCTTGTGGCATTTCGAGGGGGATCCTCAAAAAGTGATGGCGCGACTCAGACTTGCTCCAGGGCACGGCTTTTTCACAACCCTACCCCAAGTCCTGCAACACATCGGTTTCCGCGCTCACTCCGACCTCTAACAGTACCAGTTTCATTTCCTCGTCTTACCTGTTTGCCCGTATGGTGCGCCGATCCCCAGAAGTTGTTTAGTGGAAGCGTATGCAGTATGGGCCGCGCGGCACTTGCGCTGATTTTGCAAGAACTCCGAATGTGACTCTCATGGGAGAAACGATGAAAGCAAACCGCTTGAGGCATCTTTACACGGAAGAATTAAAGGATCTCTACAACGCAGAAAACCAACTAGTGAAGGCCCTGCCCAAAATGGCGAAGGCGGCGACGTCCGAGGATTTGCGAGCTGGCTTCGAAGAGCACCTGAGTCAGACCAAGGAACACGTCGTCCGCCTGGAAGAGATTTTCGACGCCCTTGGGGAAAGCCCAAAAGGCAAGAAGTGCAAGGGGATGGAGGGCCTCATCGAGGAAGGCGCAGAAATGATTGAAGAGGGCGTCGAGCCCGCCGAACTGGACGCCGGCCTTATCTCCGCTGCCCAGCGCGTTGAGCACTACGAGATGGCGAGCTATGGTTGCGTTAACGCATACGCCAGACTTCTCGGGGAAGACCATGCCGCATCGCTCTTGAAGAAGACCCTCGAGGAGGAAAGAGCAACAGACCACAAACTAACTCAGCTATCCGGCCGCATCAACGTCGAAGCCGCGAAATCGGATGAACACGACGGCGGCGCTATTCCGTCGACGAAAGCCAAAGCCGCCCGATCCTAGCTAACCTGATTCTTGGCGAGTTTGAATGGAGGCACCGAATGAATGGAAGTCGTCTTAGATTTGCCCAATTAGTGGCGGCTGTCGCATCGTTGGCTTTTAGCCTACCGGCGCTGGCTGCGCCGCTTCCTCGGCACCAGGATTCTCAGCAGCCCGCCTCAGACAATACGAAGAGCAACAGGGACCAGCCGCTCCCGACCGCCGATCAACAGAAGATGAATTCCTCGGATCGCGCCATCACGCAGAAAATCCGAAAGGCGATCCACGAGGATAAGAATCTCTCCAGCTACGCACACAACATCAAGATCATCACCGAAGACGGCAAAGTTACTCTCCGCGGCCCTGTGCGATCCGAAGAGGAGAAAGACAGCCTGGAGAACAAAGCGGTTGCAGTGGCCGGCGCAGACAACGTAACCGATCAACTTGAAATCGCACCTCCGAAATAACCGGGCATAGTGAGGTTCATTCAACGCAAAGGAGAAAGACAACATGTCAGGCAAAAAAGTAGCGGTGTTTGGAATCTACTCGACGCGCAGTGCGATCGAAAACGCGACGGGTTCACTTATTCAGGCGGGCTTCCCGGCTTCAGATATCTCCGTCCTCCTGCCTGAAAGTCTTGGTGGACCGAAGGATATGGGAACCGAAAAGGCAACGAAAGCGCCCGAAGGCACGGCGGCAGGTGTGACCACCGGAGGCATAATCGGTGGAACCCTCGGTCTGCTGGCGGGTGTTGGTCTCTTGGCCATCCCTGGTTTGGGTCCGTTCATAGCTGCCGGGCCAATCATGGCCGGGCTGGCGGGGCTGGGGGTCGGGGGTGCCGTGGGCGGAGTTGCTGGAGCACTGATCGGCATGGGCATTCCTGAATTCGAAGCAAAGCGATACGAAGGCCGCCTGCACAAGGGCGGCATGCTCCTGTCCGTGCATTGCGACACATCGGAAGAAATCAAGCGTGCGAAGGAAGTCATCGAGCGCTCCGGCGGGGAAGACATTTCTTCTACCGGTGAGGCCTCTATCGATACGAGCAAAACGGATCGCGACGCGGCCAGGGCCGCTCGCGGTACTGCTTAACCCGAACGGGGGAAGGGCGCCCGGGACTTCCTCCGTTTTCTTTCTGATTTATTTCCCTTGGGCTTAGAATGGCTCCGTTCGTGTTTTGAGCGCACCGCGTGTCAGCAACAATATCGCCGAGACTCCGAAGATCCGGTCGCGATGAAAGGCTGACAGAGATGAAAACATACACCTGCGTTTGCGGGCAGCTAATCTTCTTTCAGAACGTAGCTTGCGTGAATTGTAATCGGGCGATCGGTTTCCTCCCGGACCCGCTTTTGCTGACGAGTCTCGATGCGGCAGGCGATGGGCTGTGGCGTCCGACTGCAAGCGGCGCACAGGGCGCCCTCTACAGGAAGTGCCGAAATTACGCAGAGGCCGGAGTGTGCAACTGGATGGTCGCACAACAAGAAGAAGATGTGTTCTGCGCGTCCTGCCGCCTGAACGAAATTATTCCGGACTTGAGCAATGAGCAGAACCGCGAACTATGGGGGCGAATCGAGAGCGCTAAACGGAGACTCATATACAGTCTGATCCGATTGAAATTGCCTGTCGCGAGCAAGAAAGAGGACCCGCAACAGGGGATCGGCTTTCGACTTCTATCAGACTCCGTAAATCCGGACGGAAGCGCGTCGAAAGTGATGACGGGACACGACCATGGAACCATCACGCTGAACATCGCGGAGGCTGATGACGCGAAGCGCGAACGCACACGGCACGCGATGAAAGAGCCTTATCGGACCCTGTTGGGCCATTTCCGACATGAAATCGGGCACTACTATTGGAATCGTCTTGTTCAAGGAACAACGTTTCTCGAGCCATTCCGTGCGCTCTTTGGCAGCGAGCAAGCCGATTACCCCGAGGCGCTCAATCAGTATTACAAATCCGGCGCGTTGGCGAATTGGCAGGAACACTTTGTCAGCGCATATGCAACCGCGCATCCCTGGGAGGATTGGGCCGAAACATGGGCGCATTTCCTGCACATTCAGGATACATTGGAGGTCGCGAACGACTTCGGTCTCGCCGGGAAACAGATTCTCGTGGACGCGCAGGACAAGAACGGCAAGCCCTGGCTTTCCTCGAAGCAAATAACATTTGATGAAGTGATCGGTGCGTGGTCGGAGTTGGCTGTGGCTCTCAACAGCATGAACCGCAGCATGGGCCTTCCGGATTTGTACCCGTTTGTTCTTTCGCCGGTCGTGGTGGCGAAACTGCTTTTCATTTACGAAGTGATCGTCGCGAGCGGTGTTCCGGCTCGTTCCACCACCCAGGATCCCGTTTCCGCATAGGTACTTCGGGGCGCCCGCCGACAGCAAAGCGAAGGCCGTTCTATCCGACACATCAGATAGTCTACAAAGTACGCGTCTCCCATGGGCGCAAACAAATCGAAAGCGAGCGATCTTCCAGAGCTTCCCGTCGTCGCGCTCCCCGCCCGCGGCCTAAAGCCGGCCCATTAGGAATAGGATTAGAACAATCAAGAAAACGAGCCCCAGGCCACCGCTCGGGTAGTAACCCCAACTCCTGCTGTGTGGCCACATTGGAATCGAACCAATGAGGGCAAGTATCAGCACGATTGTCAAAATTAGGAGCATAGGATCTCCGTTCTATCGTCTCGATTGCCCAACCAGGGGAACGTCGATGCCCCCGAACTCACCATCGCGTGTGTCGGCCAGGCTGTCTTTCTACCGCCCAGTAGCAGCACACCACCCTGGGGAACCACTCCTCCGAGAATCGGGAGGAGCGGGATGGTCTTGCCCGAACCTGGATCATACGAAACCGGCCACGGCTACCCCGCGTATTCATGAATTGTGTGCACCAGGTTTTTCGCGGAAATAGGGACGGTGATCTTGCCGCTAAGAATTTCATGGCGGTCTATATCGCGGCCGTACATGGCCCGATCACCGCTTTTGTCAGCTTGCACCACGGCGCCGCTCAAGCTCACCCCGGCGAAAACGCCCTTGGCGCGCGAGTAGGAGAGAATCTCCGCATTCAACTTAACATCGGTCCCGGCGGAGGCGTTGCGTCCCACCGGCCCGGCCGCTACGGAGGCGTCCGCTCCCAGCTTGAATTTGTCGCTGAGCAAACTGTGCAATGCGTGATCATTCATGAAGAGCAGCACGATGTCGGTAGAGGAGCCCCCGATCTGGTAACCCACGCTCCCGCCATCAATCGCCACAAACATGGGGGCGCTCCAGCCGTGCCCGGTGCGGCAGCTCGCCACTCCCCGGCCGTAGTTGCCGCCGAATATGAAGGCAAATTTCACGTCGCCAGGAATGATGGCAATGCATTTCGCCGAATTCAGAAGACCGTTGGGAATGCCTTGGTCCGGCGCGTTCATAATCTCTTGAAAAACCTGAGCGGCTTTGTGAATGCGATGAACGTCATCATCCCGGTCCGAGGCGACAGCAGTGAGAGCTACGAAAGACCCCAGAATGATAACCACCAGCAAGCGTTTCAACATGTTTCGTCTCCTTTGAAATGATCGTTCCAGTTTCGTTTTCCATCGTCAAGAACCGCCAAATGCCCGAATGATCGTCAGCTGCATTGCTTACGCGAGGCGCTGGATCGTGCCCCTACTCAAAATGAGTTTCGTCGCGAAGAAGCGACGTTATCGCTCCCACAAGGCCTTTCACGGCGTCAGATTTATCCAGGTATCCGCGGGCTCCGCGCATTTCGGCGACCCTGCCGAACTGCAAAGACTCCTCCGCGCTGGCAACTAAAATCCTGGCCTCGGGTGTCGCCTCGAGAATCTCGGTTGTCACGTCGAAACCGTTCATGCCAGGCATGTGAAGATCAAGAACGATGAGATCTGGATTTGTAAGCCGCGCCTTTTCTATGGCCTGTTCGCCGTCCGCGGCCTCTCCGCAGACTGACCATCCTGGTTGGCGTTCAATCAGGCCACGCAAAAACTTTCGTATCAGCGCTTGATCGTCGGCCAGAAGAATATCGATCATGTCAGCTCTTCGACGACGGGAAGACTCACCGTTAGCGTCCGACGGAAACTCTAAGCGGGAAGGTCACGTGAGACCTATACCTCGAAAGCTGTAAGGCCTCGAATACTTTGCTTGAGTACGAATGGCGCGAAACGGTGCGCGTGCGGACGAGTCCACGGTAAGGAATCCAAGGGATTTACAGTCTTCCGGGTATAGCGCTACCCCATACGAGTGCTAGCACGCGCGCTGCATTCGCATAACGATCAATGCCACGCCAAACCCGAACAATTTCTGAAAAGGAGGACGCTCACATGGGAAATCCCGCGTATCCAGGGCCTATTGTCACGAACGATGCCGGCGCTGCCGCCGATCACGACGACCGTCTGTCCGGCAAGTTACGGTTCGGGCCGGATGGGAGAGGCGCCGGTCGCGATGCTCATGATTCCTCCGTTCCGGAGTCTAGAATTGCGTTTGCCTCAAGAAAAACCGCCCGCCCGAAGGGCAGGGCTCATCGCTGGCAGTCATCGTTATTCTTTCTGTCCCGCAGAGGGCGCCTTCGCGGTGCCACGCTTGTTCCATCCATGGAAGCGCGACAAGTCGCCCGCGTTCCATGCCTCGCGGAGCCCAGGCATGCTCAAGTCCCAGTCGGGGCGGATTTCGCTCGTCACCGTGCGCAGATCATGCCAGAGATCTGCGACCGACGGGCGACCCCAAAACCAGTAGCCGTTGTAGATGCTGTGGATCACGAGGCCTGGCTTCAGGACCAGCGTGTGCGGAATCATCGGATTATTGTCGGGGTCTGTGTACTCCTGGATGTCGAGGTCCTTCTGAACCTTTCGCTCAGGGTCGGAGAGGAAGGGCCACTGGGCGCCGACCGACGCACGAAACTCCTGAATCGTATGGTGGTCGTCGGTTGAGATGGTGGCGATTTGGGTGTACGCCACTGCGATCTTCGGGTAGAACGCGGCGAGCTCCAGATGCTGCTGGTGCTCCTTCGGGCAATAGTGGCCGCGTGCGAGCGTGAGGATCAGCGGGTCGTCGCCCTGGAGTTCGCTGAGTTTGCGCAGCGTGCCCGTGTGATCGGGCAGTTCGTAATCGGGGAAAATGCCTCCGGGCACGATATCAGAGCGCATGCTTGGACTCCTCCCATTTCTGTCAAAGATCCAGAGTGACACCCGCGTTTGGCTGGGAACAGCATACGAGCACGTTCCCGGGAGCGGGCCTCTCCAGCGGCTCAGGATTATAAATAATCGATCCGCCAATCAGACCAGTCATGCAGGTATGACAGACTCCAGCGCGGCACGACCATCTGACCGGAACGTCGCACGCTTCCGCCAGTTCGAGCAAGCTTCCGAATTTCGGATCCCAAGCGGCGGTAATCCCGCTACGCGCGAATGAGATTGTGGGCCCAGATCCGAGCGGCCCTTGTGGCAGGTGAGGAGTGTGATTAACCTGCGCCATACCAGGGGTAATAGCCTCGAGAGAACCGAAGATTTCCGCGTGCACATTCCCGACGAGCACGCCCCAGTTTCGCAACCCATCGCGCATATTTTGCAAGAATGAAGAGGGGCCGCACAGATAGAAGTCACTACCCTGTGGCACGCCAATTTTCTCCAGCAAAGCTGTGTCAATGTGCCCGGGAGCATCAAAGTCTGCGCCGACTTGGTCGCTGGCAGCGGGCCTGCTGTACACGATGTATCCTCGTCCGCGAGAGAGCTGTTTCAGTAATGAACGCGATTCTTCTGCAAATGGATGTTCGACGCGATTGCGCGCTCCATAGATCCACCAGATCTCTCGTTGAGATCTTTCAGCGGCGAGCGTGTGCAGCATCGACATCACGGGCGTTGCGCCCACTCCAGCGCTCAGCAGAACCACAGGATTCTGGCCGGGACGCAGAGTAAAGCTTCCGCGCGGCGCACTAACATCCAATAGATCGCCTTCTCGCGCGCGGTTGCACAGAAATGAACTTCCGATCCCGTTCAATTCGTTCTTGACGCTGATACGGAAATAATCGGCTGTGGGCAGATCAGACAACGAATAGCTGCGAAGAACGGGCGATTTACCCGGATCGACGAGCAGCCGCAAAACCACAAATTGACCTGCCTGGAAGACAGGAAGAGGCTGCCCATCGATCCGCGCCAGAACGAAGGAAGTTACGTTATCGCTTTCCTTATGGATACGAGCGACTCGCATCTGTCGAAATCCGAGGCCATGCTGGTGCTTGTTCCTCATTCGCGAGTCCCGGATTTCCCACCGTAGTCTTGGAGCTCAAGTCTTGTTGGAGCATTGCTTGGAACGAACTCTGCCAACCCTTGCTAAGTGCAGGAATCCTCAGCGCTCGTTGCAGTTGCTCGATGGAATGTCCTGGCAAGTACAGGAGGGCGTCAACCTCGGCCACGTTGATTCGCTCTGGACCGTCAGTAATTTTTACAATGTCATCGCCTGCACCAACTTCTCCCTCCTGCAACACGCGAAAGTAGAATCCTGGTCTGTGATGCGCTACGAGCAGGGCTGGCATACGAGGTTCATTCATGCGAATACCGATGCGGTAACACGTTACGCGCGGCTGTGTCGCTTCAAATATCGCGTCACCAATCCGGTATCGATCGCCAACGCAGACCTCGTCATCGGAAAGTCCCTCAACAGTAAAGTTTTCTCCGAACTGGCCGAAAATAAAGTCATTACGTCCGAGAAAGCGCTCCCAGTAGTGATAGGACTCCATCTGATAAACAAAAACGGCGCGCTGCTCCCCACCATGACCGCCGAGATCGCCTTGCGCATCGCCAGCAACATTGAGCTTACGCACCATTTGTCGTCCCTCAACTGGACTTTTCCAGATCGCGGTACGGACGGTCTTACCGTTCCATGTCACGTCGCGTGGAAGGCCGACATTTACGGAAAGCAATCGGGGCATTCGTACCTCGAAGTCCAGCGTCTGGTTGGAGTCCTTTTATTCTTGGTGCATCGAGCCGGACTTTGCGTAGCCAAGATTTAAGAGGCGCAATCGATTCGCTTCGGTGCGCCAAACAACGCGTTCGGTGCATTCGATGTCACGCCGGACTGTGGTTGGCGCAATCCCAGCTGGTCTGTAAAGACCCGCCCATCCACGAACAGAACCGCGCGGGGTGATCGATGTCGCGGGGCGCGTCCTTCAACGCTTCTCGTACGGGTGAAAGATGTAGTCCTTCGCCTTCACGGCCGTATGGCACGAGTTTCCGCAGTCCGCAGGGCTGGGATCGGCCGTGTACTTGTCCGATGCCGCATCGTAATTGAACAGCGCATATCCCCATCCACCGGTTTTCGGAAATCTCTTGCTGTCCTTTTCCATGACGAAAGCCTGGGTAAAGACGTCTGGCACGTCCACGACGAAGGGGGCCTCCGTGCTCTTCTTCGGCTTCCACTGGAGCTTCACGATCTTGGAGCCATCCGGGAAAGGCTGGCCGTTGCCCGGAACGCCGGCCTTGTACGCATTGATCATGGTCGGATTGGCGACGATCACCTTGAGCACTTCGTCGGTCCGGGCGGAAGAGGCCACCGCCCAGTCCTCGTATCCCCTGAAATCGGAGAACGCGATTCCGCTCGGCGTTTTCAGCGAGTACTTGTCCTGCGCGTGGTCCTGCGCGTAAACGGCCGCGGCGGCGAGGACGACGAGCACTGCCGTGGCTATTGCAATCGTGAGATCGATTTTGCGCCCCATGGCTGATCCTTTCTCAACGGGGATTTTCATTTTGACTCCTGGATTGGGTACAGCATAATGCCCATTAAGCTCCTGTCTTGCTACATCGTCGATCGATCATCTCAGTAACTTGCCGGCGAGCCAGTAATCGACACTGAACTTTCCCGGACCAGAGCAGATCAGCCAGATAAAGAAGAGCACGTACAGGACTTCCGGAAGGTAGAGGAAATCGTCGAGCCAGTTCAGAGGCGAAAGTCCTTTAGGCAGCGTGGAAACCGCGCTGGTCAGCGTGGCGACAATCATATCGATCAATAGAGCCACGCAGGCCGGGCTCGAAAGAAACCCCACAGTCACCAAGGATCCGCCAACGAACTCGACACTCGACACGAAATAGGCCGTCAGGTGGGGAAACGGGACTTTGGCCTTAACGAGCGTGTCGTAAACAGGTTTCGTGCCGTCGGCGACAAACAATTTGTTTGCCCCGGAGATGGCGAAGAACAGCCCGATCGAAAGGCGTACCAGCAGGATGGCATATTGTTCCAAATGACTGCTACCCAGCAGGGTAAACTGGACTAACCGTTTCCAATCCATCTCTTGTCCCTCCATCGGAGGATGCGCTGCAACGATCCCCAAATCATCAACAGTTATGCTGCAAAGCGCAAATGGCGATGTCGTTAGCGAATTCTCGCGCCTCGAGATTATGTGTCCATCCGTTCGACCCACTTCGCGCGGAATGCGGGAGCCGCGAATGGATCCGCAAAGTACTGCGTTTCCCGCGCAACCTTGTCGCCGCTGAACTCCATGATGCTCACGGTGTAGGACGGCTTGCCGTCATATGTCAGGATGAATTCGGTGACCCAAAGATCACCGCTACCAATGATTCGTCGGATAGAAAACCGCTTATTGCTCGGCTGACTTGCGCGTTGGTTCTGTATGTTGCTTCGACCGCGGGTTCGCTCGCCTGACTGCGGGTATTCCAGCACCGCGTCCTCGTGATAGATGAGGTGCTCCGTTTCAAAATCGTTGGCATCGGACGCCGCCCAATGCCGATCTAGTGCCGCACGGATCTCTTGATCTCGCACTCCAGAATCCTGCTCCTTCTTTTGTTGATCGTTCATCTTGCGCCTTCCATTTGACAAGAAGCTAAATGCCTTAGCGGGATCGGAGTGTACGACTATTCAGACTCTCTTACGAGTTGTCGTTTCGCGGATCGTCTTTCGCGCTGAGGTATTCCATTCCAAACGATCTCATTTCACACTACCTCCCAAGATGAGATTCGCAATCGACCCACGTCGAAATAGGAGTAAAGTCGGAAGTGCTTTAGAATAAATCTCGTACTTCATGTCGGGGCGTAGCGCAGCCTGGTAGCGCGCCTGCCTTGGGCGCAGGAGGCCCGCGGTTCAAATCCGCGCGCCCCGACCAAAGCATCTTGCGTATTTTCTTTAGCTTATCAGAAGCGCTCTCGAAGTGGTGGCGTCCAACGCCGCCGGGCTTGGCGTGCCCAGTTCGCGTGATGCGGATTCCAGGCGTTCCGGATTGCGCGCCGCGAGAATCGGCTTGGCTCCCTCAGCGTGCGCTCGCCGGGCGGTTTCGAGTCCGATCCCGGCGCTACTCCCGATCACGACGACAGTTTGTCCGAGGAGTCCCGTTCGGGCTGGATGGGAGAGGTGCTGGGTTGCGATGCTCATGATTCCTCCGTTCAACAGCCGGGAATTGCGAATTCGCTACATGAGGCGGTAATCGCGCGCCCTGAAAGTGCAGCGTACAAAGCGGCCATTTCTGAGATGACTTTGTCTAAGGTTGGCACCCGTCCGCCATCCACCTTGCGAATAGCTCAATGCGAGCCTGAGGCCAAGGACCTTCCCCTCTCGGGGGCGGGGGCGGCATTACCGCGCCACCGATTCCCCGGATGCGGTCGTAGATGGCGGCCGCGTGCGTCTTGACGTCATCATAACTTCCCAGGTTGAACGCCTTGCTCATGCCGTGAATGTCTCGGTCCGTAAAGAGGGGGCGAATGTCCGCTTGAAAGCTCGTCGGTTTCGTCATTGTTCCTGACAGCCATGGGATTATAAATGCGCGGTGCTCGCGCCTCGTGACTCTAAACCGGAATGCCGGTTTTTACCACTCATTCAGCCTCTGTCTGGTCTGAACCTGGATTCCGAAGAACCCCACGTCCGTCTGCCCCAAGGGCAGGGCTTATCGCTGGCAAGTCATCGTTATTCTTTCTATCCTGCAGAGGGCGCCTTCGCAGCGCCACGCTCATTCCACCCATGGAAGCGCGACGAGTCGCCCGCGTTCCACGCCTCGCGGAGTCGACTCTCGCTTCAACCGTCATGTTCCAACAGCCCGCCTGCGACTCATGAAGCTCCCAACGAGCTGCGCAATCTGATCCGCCGCGGTATCGAGCGCGAAATGACCACCGTCCACGATGTGCACTTCGGCCTTCGGCACATCCCGGCGATAAGCTTCCGGCTCCGAGGAGTCGAACGAGAGTTCATACTTACCCCAGATCACTAGAAGGCGCGGCTGCTTCTCGCGCAACCATGCCTGCCATTCAGGGTAGGCATCAACGTTCGTGCGGTAGTCGTAGAAGAGATCGCTTTGAATGTCGCCCTGGCCCGGTTGGTTGAGAAAATAAAATTCATCTGTCCAGAGATCCGGGTTATGGCGTTCCACGTTGGGATCGTTTCCCACGTGGCGCGTCCGAGTTGCTCCCAACGAGAGAAGATTTGTGCGAAGCGCGCTTTCATTGGCCGCGCGGTCCGCCCAAAAAGCACGACGTGTTTTCCAGTTCGCGCCAAGGCCTTCGTCGTGCGCCACAGCATCCTGAATGATGAGGGCCTCGATCCGGTCCGGATGGGCCAGGACCATCCGAAAACCCACGGGGCCGCCGTAATCCTGCATGTACAGTGTGTAGCGCGGGAGGCCGAGCGCCTCGGTGAAGTGGTTCATGACCGCGGCGATGTGATCGAACGTATATGCGAATTTTTTCGGGTCCGGCCAGCTGCTGTGCCCGAATCCCGGGTAATCCGGCGCCACCAAGTGATAGCGATCCGAAAGCCGGGCGAAAAGAGGCTCGAACATCCGCGACGAAGACGGAAGTCCGTGCAGCAAGAGAAGCGTCGGCGCGTCCTTCGGGCCGGCCTCCCTGTAAAAGATCGTCAGCCCATCAATTTGTGTCGTCCGATAAAAGGTCGAGTGTCCCATGGAAATTGCTTCCTCCGTCTTTTCGTGAACCCTCAAACGAAACCAGATGACGTAGCAGTGCTGACCCCAGCAACTCTAACGCCGTGAACCTGGCTAACGCAGACACATCGATCCCGTTTCTCTCAAAGATCCAGAATGGCGCCCGTATCGGGCTGGGAACAGCATACGAGCACATTCCCGGGAGCGGGCCTTTCCAGCGGCTCAGGATCACAAATAATCGATCTGCCAATCAGACCAGTCATACAGGTATGACAGACTACCCTCCATCATGCGCGAGGAAACATTCGCATCGGCGGTTGATGTAGGTTATGGCTGCGTTAGTAGCGAAGACTCGATCCAACGGAGGATGCGCCAGCCCCCTCACTTCTTCTCCCGTTGAGTGCCGGTAGAAGAAGTTTCAGAAGCGCTTCGTCCGAGAACGGGTTCTGACCTGAGATCAACTCGCGATCTTGAAGGACGTAGCTCTTCCATGGAGCGACCACACTTACGTCACCGCCCGCCGTACGCAAGGCGAAGTCCGGGTAGAAGAGAACCTTACCACCAATCTCAAGCGGCTCCCGCTGCTGCTCTTCCGCCGTCGAAAAGATGGTCATCTTATATCCAGAATAAATCCATCCTTGAGCCTTTGCCCGCGCTCCAGCGGCATCGCCCGCTGCCAGCGCTGCGACCACCTCCGTCGAATTCGGAAGAGCCGAGAGAAGTGAAATCGGGCCATGGCAGAGCACCGCCGTAGGCTTGGATGTTTCATGAAAGTGTCTCATCACGGTGCCGGCGTCGGGATCATCGAGAAGATCGATCATCGGGCCATGGCCGCCGGGGACGAAAACAGCGTCATATTGATCCAGGCCCGATGCGATGACATCCGAGATGCGAGTTGGATTTTTGAGCCCAGTCAGGCTGTCGCGGAATTTTAGATAGTCCTGAAGCCTGGCCTCGTCCCCGCCGAAGAAATCGGCGACAGCTGAATGGACATCCATTTGCGGCGTGTTGCCTTTGGGGTTGGCGAAAGTGATTTCGTAGCCTTCCTTCATCAGGGCGCGAACCGGAACCGTCAGTTCGTTGAGATAGTAGCCAGCGCCGGCATAAACCTTGCCATCTTTCAATGGCAAGCCGTGACCGCTCGAGACTAGCACCAAGACTTTTCCTTTTGTTGTCATTTTGTTCTCCTCTCTGAAATCGAATCTGTTTCCCGAGATCTTAGCTTGTGCAGAGCAACCCAATTTGCGAGAGCCTCGGCCTCAGCGACATTATGGCTGCGGGAATCCGAACATCAACCACGACTGATTGGCTACCCAATGCGGGTACAGCTCCGTCATCTGATCGAACAGCTCCTGGTCGGACGTCGCGGTTTTCTGCAGCCGATCGAAGTCCTGCAGGTAACGCTTGGTGTCTTGGATCGTCGAGGGAGAGTCGGGCGCGCCAGGCTTCTTGTGACCGGCGACAACAATCGCCGGGTTCAGCGCCGCCAACCGGTCCAGCGCCGCGATCCAATTCTTTCGGCTCTCGGGGGTGGTGTCGCCGACGTACATGCGGCATTGGTTGTACACAACGTCGCCAGCGACGATCAGGCCGATCGATGGAACGTATAGAGACGTCGAATCGGGACTATCGGTGCGGCCCTGCTCGATGATGCGCAATTCGTGGCCCTCGAGAGTGAACGTGTCGTGCTCATAGGGCTCAGGTGGCAACCAACTTGGTGGGCACTTGCCCAGGAAAGAGCCGGCGGGCCAACCGCTCCACTGCGGGAGTGAAAGACATCTGCATGGCGTTCACCGCCTTGGGCGTTGCTATCGCCCGAGCGCCCGGGAAACGGTCGAGCAGAATGCTCAGACCGTAGAAGTGGTCGAAATGGGCGTGCGTTATATAGATGGTCTCCAGGTTGCGGTTGTGCAGAGCAACCCAATCCGCGAGAGCCTCGGCCTCAGCCACTGTCCTCATTGCGTCCACCAGCACCGCGTCGTACTCGCCGAAGATTAAAGTCGACGTGATCGGGTCAAAGCCGAGCGCTTCGCCGAAGGGCTTTGGCCGCTCGCCGACCATGGCCTTTCCCGGGGCGGTAAAAACGTTCACACTAAGCGTGGCGCTCTTTCAGTCCATTTGTGCCGTCCATCTGGTACTCCTTTCGATGTCAGAGCGAGTGACTGTTCAAAGCAAAGATTGGCAGAAGCGCGACGACGCGGCGCAGAGCCGGCATCTTATCCGCGCCGAGCGCTAACCGTACTTGAGGTGGTGCTCTGTCCGACCTCGATAATGTAACCGTCAGGATCGCGGATGTAGCAGCGAATCTCGCCGTACTTGGGAATCGGCGGCGTGATGAACTCGGCTCCCCGGCTTTTCCACAATTCGTAGCACGCTTGAATATCCGCAACGCGGAAATTCATAAAGCTGTTGATGTGATTCGGGTCGGGGACGCTGAGCGTTACCGTCGGCTTGTCCGGGGTCGGCCCGCCCCCCACGTTCAGAATCATCCAGATATTCGCAAGCTGAAGGTACGGAGGCGCGTTGCCGTCACCCATGGTCAGAATGCGAGCGCCGAAGACCTTTTCGTAGTAGCGAGCCGATCGCTCGACGTCGGCGACGGTGAGAAAATGCGCGATGCTGATCCCCTCGCGCGGGGGCATCTCATAGCTCTTCTGTTCGACTTGTACCGCGTTCATTGATGGCTCCTTTCGATATGGTGCTCATTACAACGCGGTGTCCCGGGTCCCGCTCCCATTCATAAAAAATCGTCTTGCCCCTCCACCTCGGCAATTATTCCGCAAGCCGCAAATGGCGATGTCGTTGGCCAATTCTCGCGCCTCGAGCGGTTCATCGTCTTTCACTGGAAATTGTTCAACTCAGATTGGCCCACTCAGCAAATATCGAGATGCGATAGACATTCGGCGCGATTTCCGTGGTGATCGCCATATCGCCCCCCTAAGTTGGACTTTTTGCGCTACGCGACCTTCAGCAGGATTTTTCCTTTGGCCCGGCCTTGCTGGCTCGCGTCTTGTGCCTCATGCGCCTGCTGCAGGAGAAACACCTCGCCCATTCGGGGCTTGACGTCGCCGCGTTCCACGAGGCCCGCGATCTCCGACAGGTCCTCGGAGTTTCCCTTCGACACCATGTTCACGCCGCGAATCCCCGCCCGCGCCGCCAGCTCGGCGTTCGCCGCGCCTACCGTCGAAACCATCACGCCGCCCTTTTTGACTACCGCGAAAGAGCGCGTCGCCGTCTCGCCGCCGACCAGGTCAAGCACCGCATCCACCTGCCCCACGCTTTCAAACCGCTCCTGCTTATAGTCCACAACTTGAACGTGACCCAGCGAGCGCAGGTACACGATGTCTTCGCCCGAAGCCGTCCCGATCACCTGCGCGCCCCAGCGCTTGGCGATCTGGGCTGCGAACGAGCCTATGGCACCCGCCGCGCCGTGGATCAGAATCCGGGTTCCCGGCTTGGGCTGCACATAGTCGCGAATTGCCTGCAGGGCCGTAAGCCCCGACGTCGGCAGCGCCGCCGCCACCGGGAATTCCATCTTCTCCGGAATCGCCGCGATGCCGGTGATCGCTGCCGCCGTGAACTCCGCATACGTCCCATCGCCGAACCCGAATACCCGCTCGCCCGTTTGGAAATGGCCCGAGTCGCCGCCACCCGCCACGATCTCTCCCGCAAAATCCTGGCCGAGCGTCAGCGGAAAGCTCACGGGCCGGAAATTCTTCATGTAGCCTTCCCGGATTTTCCAGTCGATCGGGTTCAAGCCCGCGTAGCGCACTTTCGCGAGCACGTAACCTGGGCCCATCTCCGGCAGCGGTATTTCCTCGTATTTCAGTTGATCGGAGCCGCCGTACTGCGCGATCCGAACCGCCTTGATCAGACTGGGCATCGCCGCGTGTTTTGTCGTCGCCATTGTCGTTTCTCCTTTCGCTGCGCTGTGGGACTCTCTGTTTTGCGGGTTGGCTAGAAATTCACACGACCTCACTCTTCCCCCGACGTCTGGTCCGCCCTGTGGGACGGGGAGCCAAGTTGGCGCCAACTCGTTTCCTTCATTCTGATACCGAAATGTTCGGCAGCTGCCTTGATGTTGGCGAACGCCAGATCGCGGTCTTCATCGCTGGCGCCCTCTACCTGATCGAATCTCGCGATGGCGTTACGAACATGAGAGGCATCCGTCATCGGCTCTTTGCGCAAACGTGGGAACGCGAAGGCGGTTTCAGACAAATGATTGACTTGCGCGGCATCGAGCTGGCCGTGTTCCGCCGGGTGCAGCGCTTTCCAAGTCGCCTTCGTACCGCTCTCATTCTTGACCTTCGATTGACTCATCGGACTGCTCCCTTCCGTTGAGATTGATGTTGCCTCTCTAATTTCATTTGGTACGCATAGCGGACAGCTCTTCGCGATACTCTAAGCATTCACTAGGGCTTCGCCTCAAAAAGAACTGTTCCTGGCCACCTTGACAGGGATGGTCCAAATTCAAGATTACAAACCTAATTCTTTTGGGCCTACGACAATCTGTTCAGACTCCTCCTAAGATTTGTCGTTTCGCGGATCGTCTTTCGCGCTGAGGTATTCCAGTCCAAGCGGCCCCATCGCGGTTACTTGCGTGACGTACTCGCCGGATTTCGCCCAGTGGAAATGGGGCGTGTTGCCAGGGAGAATGATCACGGCGCCGGGCGGATAGGCTTCGAGCTTACTCTCGTCGAATTCATCACCCAGTCCGATATAAAAGACGCCGGAAATCACGGTATAGACTCGATCCTCTGGGTGCTTGTGAGGCATCAGCTTCGCACCGTGGGGCGCTTTGACCCTGATTGTGTAAGGGCCGGGCTCCGAGGGCTGACCCACGACCACGGCCAGCCGGACAGAAGGTGGGAACGCCGGGAATGGTTTCCAATCGACGTCCTCGGACAAGATGGTTTTGAAAACCTCCTGCCCGAGTTGGTGAGGCCGGACTTCGGTTTGCTGAGCACGCTTTACGGCGCTGGCTTTCTGAGACATACAAACCTCCTTCGTGCAGAAAATGCAAAACATCGCCAGAGACTTTCGAAACATGTCCGCCAAGATTGGCTTCGAACGCCTCCATCCTCAACGTCCCGGAGTCGCGAATCTCGTCGGGCGCCGGTTAGCGCGCAATTTGGCCCAGGTAATATCCGAGACGATTTTCGACATCGCCCGGCTTATGGAAGCCCCGCTCCATCAGCGCTTTGATCCCCTCCTGGGCGGCAGGTCGACCGAGCGAAGCGATGCACGCATCCCATCCGGCGCCGAGTTCGACGTCCGGTGGCAGGCTGGTGTTGACGAGGCGTTTGGTGTTCGCGATCGCCCATTTGTCGAACTTGGCGATCCGGGTCGCCAGCGCCTCTACGAACGCATCTAGATCGGCGTCGGGCAGGGCGCGATTAATGTAGCCGTAGGCCTCGGCCTGGTCTGCCCTGATGTCTTCCGAGCTCAAGAGCACCTCGAGGGCGCGGTTCCGGCCGATGAGTTCCGGAAGCCGAGCCATGGGGCCGCCGCCGGCGACCATCCCCACGCCCACCTCCCATTGCGAGATGATGGCCTTCTCGCGGCTGGCAAAACTCATGTCGCAGGCCAGAGTGATCTCACTGCCGTTGCCGGTCGCCCGGCCACGGATGAGGGCGATGGAAGCGACCGGCAAGCGGGTCAGACGCGCGAGAAAGTCCGGCCAAGGTGGCAAGCCTGTGGGACCCGCCGGCAGTGAGGTCAGGTCCTCGATCTTTGCCAGGAAATCGGAGTGATTCAGGAAGTAGTCGTCGACCGCGCTGTCGAAGACTACGACCCTGACCTGCTCGTCGGCCTCGAGAGCGTCGATGACTTCCTGAAACTGCTTGACCATTTCCGGGCCCATCACATTGATCGGCGGGTTGTCGATCGTGACACGCCAATAGGCGGGCGACCGCCGGGCCACGCGAATCTGTGCGGGTTTCGTAGCTGCACTTGCACTTGTCATGGAATTCTCCTTTGTGCTTGTGGTCTCGGGAATTGGCCGATTGGCCTCAATGCCTCCTCGAGATCTGGATCATTTGCTACTTGCTGGGACTTCGTTAATTAGTGCCGCGCCTGCTTCGCTGACGATCTCGTCCTGGGAATCGGTGCCTCCCGAAACACCGATTGCGCCAATGATCGAGCCTTTCTCAATCAGCGGAATGCCGCCTCGAGATGCAATGACTCCATCAAACGCGAGCAGATAGTTGAGATGCATAAGGTTGATCCCGTCCTCGAATATCTTCGTTGGGCGCCGGAAGGTCGCGGCGGCCCGTGCCTTGTGCTCGGCAATCTGAATGGAGGCGAGCATCGCGCCGTCCATTCGTTGGAAGGCCACGAGATTGCCGCCGGAATCGACCGCCGCTATGTTCATCTTCCAATTCCGTTTCTTCGCCTCTGCCACCGCCGCGTGAATAACTGCCTGGGCTCGGTCCAGTGATATGGGTGGGCCATACGGACTGTCGAATGGAATTTTGTCGGGCACAAAATCGAGAGGATTTGCTTCTGTGGCCTGCAGCGCTCGACTCGTACTGGCTGCGCTTCCTGCTTTATCGTTTGACATACGTTCTCCGGATTCTCAAGAAAATCCTGCGCCTGATTAAGGGTATATTGGACCAGCTCAGCCGTATCAGCTGGCAAGCCGGCAACTTTTTAATGGATGCAGTGCGAGGCCAAAGGCCACGAGAAACGTTTCGTCAAGGTGCGTATTGAGTGAAGACAAGGTCATGAGCCTTGTTCTGTGCGTGGCACGCAAAGCACGGTTTCATGAATGTCGCATCGACAGGTTTGCCATCTGCGTTGAAGTGACCGAAACCCCAGCCGCCCGTCGCGGCGTATTTTGTTGAGTCTTTGACCATGAACTGAACGTTTGTGGGCGGGCCCGGAACGAAAGATTGCGCTTGGCCAAAGATCTTGTTGTTCTCCTCCGACGGGGCATGACGGTAATGCAAAGCCGCAATAATTGTGCCGTCGGGGAACGGAAGCGTTTTTTCCCGGTACGCCTTCATCGCCACATCGTTTCCCAAGATAGCTCCCAAACTGTGGATACTCCCCTCTTCGTGAGCCACCGAGATTAGCTTCCAATCGCGGTATCCCGGGGGCATCTGTTTCACCCACGGCGGAGCCGTATCTTCGCCGGTGCGTCCAGAAGATGAAACCATGGAGCCAACGCCGCCGACGAACGCTGCAGCTACGACCAACACGAAACTAATCTGCCTCGACGGCGCCTTCATCGCTATTCTCCCTTCATCGTCGTAACCACATCCCAAGGAAAAAACGAGAGCGATGCCCAACTGCGTGCCGACGGTGTACTCGAGCCGGCGCTGATTAAAGAAGTCCGCGGAACCATCAGAGTGGGCGCACCACACGAGCATCGGAATAGCGTCAATCGTGAGGCGCATGTCTTCCGGCTTTTCACGTTGACCGGAGCTATGGCCTGTGGCTGCCATCCGCGGATTATAAACCCTTACTAGCCTCGCAATATATATGGTTCAGTGCGACCTGCTGCTATCTGCGTGGGATCGCCGTGACAGCGGCACAGCGAACTATCTACATATGAGCCGAGTACGCTGCGCCCTCCGGCTTCACCGGAGGGTTGGCGATTATGAAGAACCGATCGAAGCACTTTCGCTGTTCTTTCGCTACGGGGAAAATTCGGGGGACTCCATACATGCGCAGCCACATTTCGATACATCGGGCCCAGACGCTCGAAGCTTTCTACGGCGCGACGCTTGCCCTTGTTTTTTGGCTGCGCGTTTCGGGTGCTTGCGGAAGAGATTCCATCGCTCCACCGGCAATCCCTCGCGTGTGGCAAATACCTATTCGCCCGCGACCGCACTTGTCACGGGAAACGCCGCTGTAACAGTCGTGCCATTCCCATCCGATTCTATTTCGAGCGTACCGCCAAGCTCCCGTACGCGCTCCCTCATCCCGCTTACTCCCACTCCGTGGCTTGTCCCGCGAGACATGGAAATACGACGCTCGGAGGGTATTCCTTTACCTTGATCGATCACTTGAAGGGTGAGCATCTTTTCGTCGGAAGGCCAAATCTTGATACATGCTGTTTTGCTTCCCGAATGGCGATAAACATTGGTCAAGCATTCCTGCACGATTCGAAAGATCGAAATTTCCATGTTGGGTGCAAGACGGCCTATTGCAGGCGCAAGCTCCACGGCAACCTCTACCTTGCTACGCTCACCAAAGCCTTCTGCAAACATTTGTATCGCAGGCAACAGACCGATCTCATCCAGAAGGGGCGGATGAAGCAAATGCGAGATCGTTCGTATTTCGTTTGAGAGCTGTTGGATCATCCCGAATATTCTGACGCAGCGCGTCGCCGGCTGCAGGACTGAGGTTTTCTGCCTCCATCAAAGCCAGTGCGTCTATTCATCGAAAGTGCGGCAACCAATTGACCCACGCTGTCGTGCAAGTCGCGAGCAATGCGCCGACGCTCTTCGTCTTGTGTCGTGATCAGACGGGCTGAGAGGCTGCGCAATTCGCCATTCAGCATTTCCATCTGCCGCGTCTTGCGATGCAGATCCGCGAAAACGCTTACCTTCGCTCGCAACAACTCTGGAACGATCGGAACGGAAATGTAATCTACCGCCCCGCGCTGGTACGCTTTGAGCCGGTCTAAATCCGTGAGATGTACTGCGGAAATGAAGATGATGGCGGTTCTCTGAAAACGAGGGTGCTGCCGGATCATGTCCGCCAGCTCGAAACCGTCCAGTTCCGGCATGCTGACATCCATTAGAACGACAGCGATATCGGCTTTTAGCAGGTGGTCCAAAGCCTCTCTGCCGGAACGGGCTTTGATGAGATTTTCGTCCAGCTCTTTGAGTATGACTTCGTAGCTGAGTAGCTTTGCAGGCTGATCGTCTACCATCAGAATATTGATCTTCTGTCGGTCGATCATAGTCCTGCTCACCCCGGATGAGACTATGCTGTCTGTCTTCGGACCGCAATACTTGTCTATCGATGAAACCACATCCGAAGCGCCGAAAGCAGCTGTTCAGTATTTACGGGTTTTGCCAAATATTCCGATGCTCCAGCTTCGAGACACTTTTCGCGATCTCCTTTCATAGCTTTAGCCGTTAACGCGACGATTGGCAGGCGGCGGAATAAAGGATTTTGCCGAATGACTTGCATCGTCTCATATCCATCCATCTCCGGCATCATGATATCCATCAGCACAATCGCGACGTCCGGAGTTGACTCAAGCGTTGCGATCGCTTCGCGGCCTGTCCCGGCATTGAGCACGGTCATTCCCCGACGTTCCAGCACGCTACTGAGCGCGAAAATGTTTCGTATGTCATCATCCACTACCAGCACCTTCTTGCCCACCAGTGCTTCATCTGAGTGATGCAAGCGCTCGAGCATTTTCTGTTTTTCTGCCGGGAGATCGGTGACGACGCGATGCAGGAACAATGCCGTCTGATCGAGTAGTCTTTCTGGCGACTCCACTCCCTTGACCACCACGCTGCGAGCCAGCACGTGCAGGCGGGCATCTTCTTCCTGGGACAAGTCTTTGCCGGTAAATACAACGACCGGCAACTGGCTAAGTGACAAGCTATCGCGGAAACGTTCCAGTATGTCGAAGCCCGACATATCTGGCAGACGCAGATCGAGCACGACGCAGTCGAACGATTGTTCGGTAACAGCCCTTAGCGCTTCAGAGCCAGTCGCAGCAACTTGGACGTCGATATCGTCATAGCCGAGTAGTTCCTGGATACTGAGCTGCTCGCCGGGGTCGTCTTCCACCACCAAGAGCCGCTTGCGACGCGGAGCCGTATACTCTTTGATGCGGGAGAATGCAGCTTCCAGCTCGTCCGGTGTGGTTGGTTTGGTTACGTACGAGAATGCCCCGCTTGCCAGGCCATGCTGCCGGTCTTCATCCAGTGTCACCATCTGAACCGGAATATGACGCATCGCCGGATCTTGTTTGAAATGCTTGAGAACGGTCCAGCCCAACATATCTGGCAAGAAGACGTCGAGCGATACAGCAGTTGGATGGAACTCCCGGGCTAGCTGCCAAGGCTTCTGCGCCACGGGTTGCGACCAAAACCTTGAAGCCCTTCTCGTGGGATAGATCGCATAACAGCCGGGCGTAGTGAAGATCGTCCTCCACTATCAAGAGAACAGAATCGCCCTCCTTCAAATTTTCCCGGTCGTCCGGAATACGCTCGTTCGAACGCTCCGATGACGCTGCGGCGGATGGCCGTAGGACCGTGGAAGCTATTGAGGCTTTCGTGTCGGCACTTGCGGTACTCGTCGATGGACCTACGTAGGTTTGGGGCAGGTAGAGCGTAAACGTGCTTCCTTTGTCTGGGGCGCTGCGAAGTTGAATCTCTCCTCCGAGCAGACCAGCAAGTTCACGACTAATCGCGAGTCCAAGTCCGGTGCCACCATACTTGCGGCTGGTGCCAGCGTCGGCTTGCTGGAAAGCCTCGAAGATGAGTCGCTGTTTCTCAGCTGGAATGCCGATGCCCGTGTCGGAAACTTCGAAAGCAACCACGGAGGCTAATTTCCCGAGGACAGGATGATCTTCGCTCCAGCCGCTTTCGGCAGCAAATACATTCAGACGCACGCTGCCATGTTCGGTAAATTTAAACGCGTTAGAAAGAAGATTCTTGAGTACTTGTTGCAAGCGCTTTGAGTCGGTGACTAGGCTGCGCGTAAGATTCGGATCGGTTTGTATTTCGAAATTAAGGCGACGGCCGTCAGCCTCATGGCGGAAAGGCCGCGCAATCATGTCGAGCAGGCTTGCGAAGAAGACCTCATCCGCCTGCACTGAAACCGTTCCGGATTCGATTTTCGAGAGATCCAAAATATCGGTAATCAGATTCAACAAGTCCGTTCCGGCGCCGTGAATCGTGCGAGCGAACTCAACCTGTTTGGGTGTCAGATTTCCGTCGGGGTTGTCGTTGAGCTGCTGACCTAGAACGAGAATGCTATTGAGGGGCGTGCGCAGCTCATGGGACATGTTTGCCAGGAATTCCGACTTATATTTGGAGGTTAGAGCCAGCTCTTTGGCTTTCTCTTCCACGGCCCTTCGTGCCTGTTCAATTTCCTGATTCTTGCGCTCCACTTCGACGTTCTGCTCGGCAAGCTGTTGAGCTTTTTGCGCGAGCTGTTCGTTGGTCTGCTGCAATTCTTTCTGTTGCGTTTGAAGCTCGGCGGCCAATTGCTGAGATTGTTTTAGCAGGCCTTCCGTTTGCATCGTAGCCTCAATGCTGTTGAGCACAATCCCGATGCTCGAGGTTAGTTGCTCGAGAAACGCGAGATGCGAGGCGGTAAAGACGCTCAGCGAAGCCAGCTCGATGACCGCTTTGACCCGATCTTCAAAGAGAACGGGCAAGACAATCACGTTTCGCGGAACGGCCTGGAACAGGCCCGAGCGTATTGGAATAGCATGTGATGGTACTTCGGTGATAAGCATGCGGGTCTTTGCGGCGGCGCACTGTCCCACGAGGCCGTCCCCGACTCGCAGATGATCGGAGTGCCCGTCTTCCGCGCCATCGGCGAAGACCGATAGCAAGACCATGTTCCCAGGTTCCTCCCTCCATTTGGTAGATCACGCCTTGCTGAGCATTGACGAGAGGAGCCAGCTCTGACAAAAGCATTCGGCCGACGGTCGAGAGATCGCGCTGCCCCTGTAACATTCCAGTGAATCGCGCAAGGTTTGTCTTTAGCCAATCCTGTTCGTTGTTGCGGTCCGTCGTGAGCCGGAGATTGTCAATCATGGTATTGATGTAATCTTTGAGTTCGGCCACCTCGCCACTGGCCTCGACTTGAATCGAACGAGTCAAGTCACCCTTCGTTACCGCGGTAGTTACTTCCGCGATGGCACGGACCTGATTGGTGAGGTTGTCAGCGAGGAGATTTACGTTCCCGGTAAGATCCTTCCACGTGCCGGCTGCGCCGGGTACGTTCGCTTGACCGCCGAGCCTGACCTTCCACGCCTACCTCTCGAGCGACCGTGGTTACCTGATCCGCGAAAGTGGCCAGCGTATCAGTCATGTTGTTGATAGTGTCGGCCAGCGCAGCGACTTCACCTTTCGCCTGAACTGTCAGTTTTTTCGTGAGCTCGCCATTCGCGACAGCCGTCACTACCTTCACAATTCCGCGCACTTGCTCGGTGAGGTTTGCAGCCATGACGTTCACGTTGTCTGTAAGGTCCTTCCACGTGCCGGCAACGCCAGGCACCTGCGCCTGACCGCCTAACTTGCCGTCCGTACCCACTTCGCGGGCCACGCGCGTGACCTCGGCGGCGAAGGCGTTGAGCTGGTCCACCATCGTGTTAATGGTGTTCTTCAACTCGAGAATTTCACCCTTCACGTCCACGGTGATTTTGCGCGACAAGTCGCCGCGGGCCACCGCCGTGGTTACCTCGGCAATGTTGCGCACCTGACCCGTCAGGTTTCCCGCCATCGCGTTGACCGAATCGGTAAGGTCCTTCCATGTCCCGGCCACGCCAGTTACGTTGGCTTGCCCGCCGAGACGCCCCTCGCTGCCCACCTCGCGCGCAACTCGCGTCACTTCAGCAGCGAATGAACGCAGCTGCTCGACCATCGTATTGAGCGTTTCTTTGAGTTGCAGAATTTCTCCGCGCACGTCCACCGTGATCTTGCGGGAGAGGTCGCCGCTGGCGATGGCGGTGGCTACTTCAGCAATGTTACGAACTTGACCGGTTAAGTTGCTCGCCATGAAATTCACATTATCGGTAAGATCCTTCCAAGTGCCGCCCACGCCCGGCACCTGCGCTTGGCCCCCGAGCTTTCCTTCCGTGCCTACTTCGCGAGCCACGCGCGTGACCTCGCCCGCAAACGCATTGAGCTGGTCCACCATCGTGTTGATTGTGTTCTTCAATTCGAGAATTTCGCCCTTCACGTCCACTGTAATCTTTCGCGACAAGTCTCCTCGCGCCACGGCGGTGGTCACTTCGGCGATATTGCGCACCTGGCCCGTCAAATTACCTGCCATCGAGTTCACGGAGTCCGTAAGGTCCTTCCACGTTCCTGCCACGCCCGGCACGTTGGCTTGGCCGCCGAGACGCCCTTCACTACCTACTTCGCGCGCCACGCGCGTCACTTCACCGGCGAACGCGTTCAACTGATCCACCATCGTGTTGATCGTTTCCTTCAGCAGGAGAATCTCGCCGCTCACGTTGACCGTGATTTTCTTGGAGAGGTCGCCGCTTGCAATGGCCGTGGCCACTTCGGCGATGTTGCGGACCTGACCAGTCAAGTTGCTGGCCATGGAGTTCACGGAGTCGGTAAGGTCCTTCCAAGTGCCGCCCACGCCGGGCACCTGTGCCTGGCCGCCAAGTTTTCCGTCTGTGCCTACCTCGCGGGCAACGCGGGTCACTTCCGAGGCGAACGACCGCAACTGATCCACCATGGTGTTGAGCGTGTCCTTGAGTTCAAGGATTTCGCCCTTCACGTCGACGGTAATTTTTCGCGACAAATCGCCTCTTGCCACAGCGGTCGCCACTTCAGCGATGTTGCGGACCTGACCGGTCAGGTTGCTGGCCATGAAGTTCACGTTGTCGGTGAGGTCCTTCCAGGTGCCGGCTCCAGGCACCTGCGCCTGGCCGCCGAGCTTGCCTTCCGTGCCCACTTCGCGCGCCACGCGCGTCACTTCGCCCGCAAACGCGTTGAGCTGGTCCACCATCGTGTTGATCGTGTTTTTCAATTCGAGAATTTCGCCCTTCACGTCCACTGTAATCTTGCGCGACAAATCTCCGAGGGCCACGGCCGTAGTTACCTCGGCGATGTTGCGCACCTGGGCTGTTAAGTTGCCGGCCATTGAGTTAACTGAATCCGTCAAGTCCTTCCACGTTCCCGCTACTCCGGGCACGTTGGCTTGGCCGCCGAGACGCCCTTCGCTGCCCACTTCGCGCGCCACGCGGGTCACCTCACCGGCGAAGCGATTGAGCTGGTCCACCATGGTGTTAAGCGTTTCTTTGAGCTCCAGAATTTCTCCGCGCACGTCCACGGTGATCTTGCGCGATAGGTCTCCCTTCGCGATGGCCGTGGCAACTTCGGCGATGTTGCGCACCTGACCGGTCAAGTTGCTGGCCATGAAATTGACGTTATCGGTGAGATCTTTCCAAGTGCCGCCCACTCCAGGAACCTGTGCTTGACCGCCCAACTTACCTTCCGTTCCTACTTCGCGCGCCACGCGCGTTACCTCGCCCGCAAACGCGTTGAGCTGATCCACCATCGTGTTGATTGTGTCTTTCAGTTCCAGGATTTCGCCTTTCACATCCACGGTGATCTTGCGCGACAAGTCGCCGCGGGCCACTGCCGTGGTCACCTCGGCAATGTTGCGCACTTGGGCAGTCAAGTTTCCGGCCATGGCGTTGACCGAGTCTGTAAGGTCCTTCCACGTTCCGGCCACGCCTGGCACCACTGCCTGTCCGCCGAGCTTGCCATCCGTGCCGACTTCGCGGGCCACACGCGTCACTTCGGAAGCGAAGGAACGCAACTGGTCCACCATCGTATTAATTGCTTCTTTTAGCTGGAGAATTTCGCCTCGAACGTCGACCGTAATCTTGCGCGACAGGTCACCGCTGGCGACGGCCGTGGCCACTTCGGCGATATTTCGTACTTGGCCGGTCAAATTGCTGGCCATCGAGTTAACCGAGTCGGTGAGGTCCTTCCATGTACCCGCGACTCCGGGCACCTGTGCCTGGCCGCCAAGCTTTCCGTCGGTGCCGACTTCACGCGCCACGCGCGTAACCTCCGAAGTAAACACGCCGAGTTGCTGGATCATCGTGTTTACGATGGTCGCCGAACGCAGGAATTCGCCTTCCAAAGGCCGCCCATCTACATCCAATTGGACAGTTTGCGTTAGATTGCCCTTCGCAACGGCGGCAATAGCGCGCGTGACTTCCGTCGTAGGGCGGAGCAGGTCATCTACGAGCGTATTGACCGACATCTCCATTTCACCCCACGCGGCTTTCGGCAGATCGAATCGCATGCGCTCGCGGGTTCTTCCCTTCTTTGCCCACGACCTTTCCGACGCGCTTTAGCTCTTTGGCCATTTGTTGGTTGGCCGTGACAATTTCATTAAATGTGTCCGCGATCTTTCCAGTCAGGCCGGTCCAGTTCCCAGGGAGGCGCACGGAGAAGTCACCATCTCGCATCGTCTGGAGGCTCGATAGGACTACGCTTAGATCAGCGAATGAGACGTCGGCACGAAGATCGCGTTGTCCATTGCTTTTCGGGCTTGGCCCGCGGTCTGCATTTGAAGGTACTAGAGCTTGATCGGGTCTTTTCATACTCATCTCCCAAGCACAAGAACTATCGGGCGCGGAAAGGGCTGAAGCGCCGTGCGCCGCGTTTCGCTCGCATTCATTGATGCAGGTCAGACCATACTATTCTTTCATGCATGGTTTGTCCGCCAAATCCAGTCGGCAAACACCATATCTTATATGACTCAAATTAAATGCGCAATTCACAGCATAAGACTTTCCGGAAGAACCTACAGTGTTTAATGTATATAGGCCCGGTCAGAGATTCAGGCGAAACAGCCGATTTATCCCATTTATCAACTGGGGCCAATACAGTATCTTACTGATACCAGCCTCCATCCGCCAGTGACAATCTCTAGAAGGTGATCCGCGCATGGCTTCCCGAGTTCTGATCGCAGACGACCATGAAATGGTGAGAAGAGGCATTCGCTCGCTTCTTGAATCGTCTCATCGTGATATCCAAGTGTTAGAGGCCAGCAACGGAAGAGAGGCGGTCGAAAAAACGATAGGCTCGAAGCCAGATCTGGTGATCTTGGATGTTTCCATGCCGCTCCTCGACGGTTTCAGCGCGGCAAGGGAAATAAGAAAAGTGGCGGCTCGGTACTCCGATTCTGATTTTGACCTTTGAGAAAAGCAAGACGCTAACGGAAATGGCGAAGAGTATCGGAGTGAATGGATATATCACAAAAGACGAAAACGCCGACACCCTCCTAAGAGCCATTGATGCCGCGATGGGCAGCCAAACTGATGAAAAACCGGACTGCGACGTCCCTCCGCAAAGCCGGAACGCACAAATCAAGGAGGATTCTGCCCGGTCGCATATACTGGCTGTAACAAGCCCGGTGGTCCGCGTTCTTCTGTTCCACAGCCGTATAGCATGCGTGGAGCGCTGTCTGGAGGAATTTGCGGATCTGCAATTTCAGATCGACGCAGATGTCGTCCTGACCTCCGAGCAGTGTATCGAACGCCTAAAATCAAGATACTATGACATTGTTCTCGCCGAGTACCCGATTCCCCAATCGCAGAGGACGCCAACGGCGGATCTTCTACGCCGAGACCGGCAGAAATATTCCCCTTATTTTTGTGGCTCACAAAATGGAACCAGGAACCGCGGCGGACCTCATTGCGAAAGGGGCTGCCGATTGCGTGGAGATGGATAATCTTGGCCGGCTTCCCGTTGCTATTCGCCGGGCCTTCAAGGAAAACACTTTGCGCGCAGACCGAAATCGAGTCGAAAAAAAGCTACAACGTTCCGAGGCACGCTACCAGGCTTTAATGGGGAATGCCGCATTTGGAATTTGCCGCTGCGGGATGGAAGGCCAGTTTCTGGACGTCAACTGGGCCCTGGTGACAATGCTCGGTTGTGAATCAAAAGAGGAACTCCTGGGATCGAACCTCGCAGCCGAGATTCTTCACGATCCTTCCAAACGGGCGCAATTGCTGGGAGAAGCGGGCGAAAACGGCCCAGTGGATCCCCTGGAAAATGTCTTGGAGCCGCAAAAATGGCACTAGCTTGACGGTCCGCCTGAGCGGACGCGAAGTCAACACGGGGGAAGGCAAGAGGGACGGCTACGAAATTATTGTTGAGGACGTGACCAAACAACGCGAGATCGAGGATCAACTCCGGCAGCAGGCAATCAGAGACCCGCTGACCGGTCTGGCGAACTATCGACACCTTCTGGAAGTACTAGACAGTGAAATAAAAAGATTTAAACGCACCGGACGAGAGTTCGCTCTGTTGCTATTTGACTTGGACAAGTTGAAACAGATCAATGATCGTTACGGGCACTTGACCGGCAGCGAGGCACTATGCCGACTAGCCAAGGTCTTAACCGCCGGGTGTCGGAACATCGATACTGCAGCGCGTTTTGGAGGAGACGAGTTCGCGGTCGTCTTGCCTGAAACAGAGATGGAATCGGCCAAATCGGTTGCCCAACGTCTATGCGACAACCTTGTAACTGACGGCAGAGAGCCCAAATTATCTGTGAGCGCAGGAGTTGCCATCTATCCCGCAGATGGTGCGACGGTCGAAACCCTTTTGCTTGCGGCAGACAAGGCGTTATACAGGAAGAAATCCGGAGTCCATCGGATCACTTAATGCTTAGGCCCATAGAAGTGCAATGGGCGACCAGGCACCTCATCGCTCTCTATTCCACAACGCTTTGATTCCTTACATTGTAAAGTGCGGGCGGAATGCCTATTTCCGCTGAGGCGCTGGAGTGATTCCCCAAGCATTATACCGGACACGCGGCATTTGTTCGGGCTGGTCAGCGGGATTCCACCCGACGATAAGATCGAGGCCCGCATCTTCGACAAATGCGCGAGAGTCGCGGTCCCGGGTGATGAGAGCGAACATATTGCTCGTTCCTTCGTTTCCCTTGCGGTAGAGGACGATTGTGTCGAGAATGTTCAGGACTTGCCGGCCGGGCCGCGATTCTTTCTCTGCCGCGAGTGCGAGCGGCGGAGGTTGGAGATTCTTTTCGCTTGGTAACTGAATCCGTCCCACCCGAAAAAACATCAAAACCGTGCGCCGGAGCTTTCCTAGGCTAGCCTCCGGTTTCGAGCCTATGGCAGACACACCTGAGAGCTCCAGAAACGCAGCCGGGCGTGCCGCACCAGCGGACGTGGCGCCGTTACCTCCGCCCGCCGTGTGGCGGCCCCTATTCAACCCGTGGCTGATCGCGGTTGTGGTAGCGATGGCCGCGTTCATGGAGGTGCTCGACACAAGCATCGCCAACGTCGCGCTGCCCTATATGGCTGGCAGCCTCGGCGCGAGCAACGATCAAAGCACCTGGGTGCTCACTTCCTATCTCGTCTCCAATGCCATCGTCCTGCCCGTCAGCGGATGGTTTGCCCGCGCTATTGGCCGCAAGCGATTTTTCATGATCTGCCTGGTGATTTTCACCGTCAGCTCCCTGCTCTGCGGCATCGCGCCGAGTCTTGGAGCCATCATTTTCTTTCGAATCCTGCAAGGTGCGGGCGGCGGCGGACTTCAACCGATGGCGCAAGCGATCCTCGCGGACATATTCCCTCCCGAAAAACGCGGCCTGGCCTTTGCCCTGTACGGGGTCACAGCAGTCATTGCCCCCACGATCGGCCCTACGCTTGGTGGATGGATCACGGATAACTACACCTGGCGCTGGATTTTCTTCATCAACCTGCCCATCGGCATTCTGACGCTCCTGTTGGTCTATCGGCTGGTCGACGACCCGCCTTGGGCAAAGCGTCTCGCGGGCGGAAGAACAAAGTTTGACTACATGGGCATATCTCTGCTGGCACTGGGCGTCGGAGCCCTCCAGGTCATGCTCGACAAGGGCCAGGAGGACGACTGGTTCGGGTCGCATTTCATCGTCACTCTGATGATTCTCGCGGCGGTGGGGCTCCTGTCGTTTGCGATCTGGGAGTGGTTTCAGAAAAGCCCGATCGTCGACGTGCATCTTTTCAGGAATCTGAATTTCCTTGGCGCGAACGTAATGATGTTCGTGCTGGGAATCTTGCTCTTCTCCAGCCTCGTGATGATGCCTTTGTTTCTGCAGTCCTTGATGGGCTACACCGCGGAGTCGGCCGGATTGGTGCTCTCAGGAGGCGGCCTTCTGCTGTTGTTTCTAATGCCTGTCGCGGGGGTTCTCTCGTCCAAAGTTCAGGCGCGCTATCTGGTGGCGTTTGGTTGGTTGGCGCTCGCGGTGGGAATGTACGTTTCGAGCCGGCAGCTCGATCTTCAAATTAGCTTTCAGAGCGCAAGCCTTCTGCGTCTCATTCAAGTGTTTGGTCTGGGCTTTCTGTTCGTGCCGATCAACCTAATTTCGTACATCGGGGTGCCCACGGAGAAAGGCGGCAACGTAGCCGGCCTGGTCAACTTTATGCGCAATATCGGCAGCAGCGTCGGAACCTCGTTGGTCACGACGCTCATCGCGCGCCGCTCCCAGGTTCATCAAGAATATCTCGCGGCGCACGTCACGCGCGGGCAGCCTCCCTTTCTCAACGCCGCCACCGCCCTGGCGGCCCGCCTGAATGCATCGGGTGTGCAAGCCGAATTCGCTTTGAGGAAGGCGTATGCCCTCGTGTATCAGTCGACCATTGCTCAGGCGACCACCCTGGCGTACGTCGACACCTTCCTGGTCTTGGCCGCGGGCTCCGCGATAATGTTTGTGCTTTCCTTCGCCTTGAAGAAGAATCAACCTGGCGCGGGGCGGGTCGTTTTGGAGTAAGATGCCATCCGCCGCGCGGAGGGCCACGGGGTCCTCAGGGTTTCAGCGTGGGACTAGAACGCGGCCGGAGAAGCATCCATGATCCGAGTGCTTACGATCGAGCGCGAGTACGGCAGCGGCGGCGGGGACATCGCCGCGATGGTGGCGAAACGCCTGGGCTGGACTCTCTACGACCAGTTGCTGACCAACGAGATCGCGCGGCTGATGGAATGTGATTGCCGCGTCGTCGAGGAACGCGAAGAAAGGCGCGATCCGGTGTTCTACCGCCTGCTGAAGGCTTTCATGAAGGGCAGCCACGAAGGAAGCCAGAACGCTCCGCGGCTGAAGATGGTGGACGCCGATTGCATCCGCGAGGCTACGGAGACCGTCGTGAAGCAAGCCGCGGAACGCGGACAGTGCGTGATCGTAGGGCGCGGCTCCGCGTATTACCTGCAAGACCGGCGCGATGCCTTCCACGTGTTCGTGTACGCGCCGTTCAACGAAAAGGTAAGGCGCCTGCGGGCCGACGGAAAGCCGGAGAAGGAAGCCGTGCTTCTCGCCGAAACCGTCGATCGTGATCGCGCCGCCTTCATCGAGCAATATTTTGCGGTTGAGTGGCCGGATCGCCACCGTTTTCATCTGATGATCAATTCCACGATTGGCGAGGAATCGGTGGTCGATACAATCTTTGAAGGCATCGCCCTATTCGATAAACGAGCCGGGCATGTCGCTCCGGTTCAACAGCGAAAGACATCGTGATCGAAAATCAGGCTTTGACGGTAGGTTTCGTACCCCGAACCAATATTCGTTGCCAGTTACCCTCTACTTCGCGCTGAAAGTTATCCGCCTTTAATTGAAACCTCAAGAAGAAAGTAGCGATCTTGCGCGGCCACCGCCGACAGCGACATCGGCCATTTTCCTTGCGAGTTCTTCGATGCTTGGATACGAATACGCTTCGACGAACGTATGTTCCTGCGGGTGCGAGCCGTCCTTCATAGCGCGCGCCAGCATTTCCACGGCCCGGTCCAGCGTCAACGAAGTCACCACCGCCGCGCTCAGTGCGCCTTGGTCTACCAGCGGGCGGCTTCGGTCCACAACTCCCACGCCCGTTCGCGGTAGCGCGAGCCATTTCGTCCGGTCGGCACCCAGGACCGCGTCGAATGCCTTGTTCGCCCCGGTCAGGAAATCAGTGTTCTGGGACACAATCAGCTGCGTGCCTTCGGGACGCTGCTTGGTGAGATCCAGCCACGAGCTCACCACATTCTGGGCGCCTTCCGCGGTCGATGTCAGCACTTTCAGGCTCCTCACTTCAACGTTCCGCGGTTTCGTCCTCTCCATACCCTCGAATCTCTTTGTGGCCCACCAACTCATCGCCGGGCCCCGCAGGTAGAGCACCGAGCCGCCTCCCGGCAAGATCGCGCCAATCTGCTTCCCTTGGAGCTGGCCGACTTCCATGTGGTCCTGCGAGATTTGAAACACCGGAACCTTCGCTTTCTTGCGAAGCGCCCCGATATAGTCGACGTGTGCGTTGCTGACTACCCACGCGATTCCCGCGGACACCGCAGCCTCGGCAACGCGCGGCAATCCGGCGGCGCTCACGGGTTCGATGATGATGGCGTCCGGCTGCGATTCGGATCGCGACTGCACCAGATTCAACAGTTGCTGCCCTTGACCGACGGCGTCCATCTGCGCGATCTGCACTTCCAGTTCCGCGCCAAGACGACTTGCCACGGCCTGGGCCGCTGCCGTCTGCGCGCGCAGGTACATCGTGTCGCCCGGCACAGACAAGACGAACTTCAATTTTTTCACGGGTGGCTCCCGCAAATAGCTTACATCGCTCGGAGAGAGGTCAAGCCGCCAGGGCCTTCGCATTTGATGTATTTGCCACCTGTCCGCCAGGGCCGCGTCTATACAAGCTGCCAGCTCGGCTGGCTTTCTTGGCATAGCTCCGCCCATGCGAGCAGCAGGGGACGCCAGCCGTTCCGTTTTCGCGGCGAATTCCTCTGCGCCTCTGCGCTACTGAGATGAGGAAAGGCCGGGGGCTGCGCTCGTTCAGTTGGTTTTATCCTTGGAGTAACAGAGGCGCTCGAGGTTGCATTCGACGCATCGGGGTTTGCGGGCCTGGCATACGCGCCGGCCATGCCAGATCAGTTGGTGGCTGAAGAGAATCCAGCGATCCTGCGGAATCACCTTCATCAAATCCTGTTCGATCTTTTTCGGGTCGGTATTCTTCGTCAGGTCCAGGCGCTCGGAGAGCCGCTGTACGTGCGTGTCTACCACAACCCCAGCCGCAATCCCGAACGCTGTGCCGAGCACGACGTTGGCCGTCTTCCGCGCCACTCCCGGAAGCGTGAGGAGTTGCTCCATCGTCTTCGGCACCTCTCCGTGAAACTCCTCGACGATTTTCTTGCTGGCGCCCATGATCGATTTCGTCTTATTGCGAAAAAAACCCGTTGGACGAATCTCCTGTTCGACTTCCGCCGGATTTGCATACGCGAAGGCCTTGGCGTCCGGATATTTCGGGAAGAGCGTTGCGGTCACCTGATTCACGCGTTCGTCAGTACACTGCGCTGAAAGAATCGTCGAGATGAGCAGCTGGAAAGGATTCTCGTGTCTCAGCGCGCACGTGGCCGCCGGATACGCCTCGTCGAGGCCCCTGAGGATTGCTCGCACGCGCGCAGGATCGGCTCCACGTCCTGAGGCGCTGCCCCGTCCAGTCTTGGGGGCACGAGCTCCGGCAGTTTTTCGCGGCGAAGCAGAGGCTTTCGCGGTTGTTTTTTTCGTTTTTTCCCGCGCCATGAGCGGGAAACTATATCACAGGCAGGTTACGGCTCGACGCGTACGCCTTTCCAAAACGCGACGTAGTCCTTGATCTGCGCCGCAGCTGGTTTGGGATCCGGGTAAAACCAAGCGGCGTCAGCGTTGCGCTGGCCGTTCACTTCAACGTCATGGTAGCTCGCGGTTCCCTTCCAAGGGCAAATCGTATGCGTATCGCTCGCGTGAAAATACTCGGAGCGCACCGAATTCTTCGGAAAGTAGTGGTTCCCCTCCACAACGATCGTCTTGTCGCTTTCGGCCAGAACGGCCCCGTTCCAAACCGCTTTCGCCATCGTGACCTCCGCTCGCTCTAGCCGGCAAAGAAGAGAGTTTGCGCGAAGGGCCACTCCGAATCAAGCCACTGTCCCGCACAGCGATACCCCGCCCGCTCGCCCATCTGAATCACTTCCTGAGGATCGTACTTGTGGGAGCTCTCCGTCCAGATGGTTTCCCCTTCACGCACGTAGAAGCGGAAACCCGCTTTTCGAATCGTAATTCGCTGCCAAACCTTGGAACGGAGATGCATCTCGACGCGGCGCTCGGACTCGTCGTATCGCGCCACGTGTTCGAATTTCGTCAGATCGAAGTCTCCGTCCAACTCGCGATTGATCCTGGCGAGGAGATTCTTGTTGAATGCGGCCGTAACGCCCGCCGGATCGTCGTAGGCGAGCGTCAGCGTCGGAATGGGCTTTTCGAGATCGGTGGCTAGCAAGAGCGCGTCTCCCTCGCGCAGCGTGGAACGCACCTCGCAGAGAAATCGATCGCCGGCCGGGCGATCGAAATTGCCGATCGTGCTCCCGAGGAAAAGGACGAACAGGCGCTCTCCCTCGTGGCGCCGCGCGGCCACTTCACGAAGCCCATCGAGATATGCCCGCTCGAATCCCACAATGCTCACGAGATCGATGTGGCTGAGTTCCAGCTGACATCGAAACAGCGCGCTGCTGGAAATGTCGATCGGATAGTAGTTCACGCGCTGGCGCCGGGCGAGCGCTTCCAGCAACCACCGCGTTTTCTGCCCGCTTCCGCTGCCAAGCTCCGCGACCACGACAGGCCCGGGCACTCGCTCGATGATATCCGCGGCATGGCGCTCGAGCAGCCGCATTCCCGCGCGGCTCAAACCGTATTCCGGCAAAACGCAGATCACATCGAAGAGGGCGGATCCCACTTCGTCGTAGAGATATTTCGACGGAAGTTCCTTCTGTCCCGGCTGGCTCAGGCCAACGACCACGTCAGAAGAAAATTCAGCGAACGTCTCCGTGGCAGGGATCGGCGTTGCAATTCGCGGAGCAGATGCCATGGTCAGTCCTCCACGCAGCGGAATGTGGCGTATATGTGCGGATAGTGCGGCTGGAACCAGTTGCGGAACGAGCGGCGGAGCATGCACGCATCCGTCCGCGCCGATCCGCCCTTCATCACAAAATGCTTGCCGTCAAAGAAATTGGCCGAGTAGCCCGGATAGAACGGAAACGCCTGGAATCCGGCGAACGCCTCGAAAGCGCGTCGAGGTCCACTCCCATCCATTGCCCAGAAGATCGAATACGCCGAATGCGCTCGCACCTGCTGGGATGCGCATCCACGGCAGTCGCATCCCATCGCCGGTGATGGAAATTGCCCGTGCGACTCGCCGGGCGGCTGTTCGCCCCAGGGATACGCGCGCTCGGTTCCGTCCGGCGCACCGTATGCGGCGCGATGCCATTGGGCTTCCGTCGGCAGCTTTTTGCCAGCCCAGCGTGCGAAGGCCGATGCTTCCGCGTGGCTCACGTAAACAGGCCAGGACGGCGGAAGCGGAATCGCTCCAAACATCCCGCGATACTCCCAGTTCGTCTTCCGATCGGTTGCCGCGGAGCTCGAGCGCCGCACCCAGAAATGCGGATGATCGAGCCGCCGGCCGCGCCTCCATTCCCAGTCCTCGGGCTTCCAGTACGTCGCATCGTGGTATCCGCCAGCCTGAACAAATTTCAAGATATTGCGCGTTGGTCACCGGAAACACGTCGATCGAAAAACTCGGCACGTCGATTTTGTGCTCGTCAAATTCGTTGTCCCAGCCAAACGCGCCGCCTCGGCGCGGCAGTCCGAGCGTGGCGGCGCCCGCCGGGATCGTCACTTGCCGCGGTTCGCGGCGCGGGTCTGGGATCCGGCGACGGCCCGCCCTGCGGAGTCTTTCGCTCGACGGGAAGGTTATGAAGCAAATATGCAATCGTTTCGGCATGCATCAGGCGATGTTCGATCGCAACATGCAGCAAGGTCCCATCGGCCAGCGCGGACGCCGAGGAACGCAGGGCCCGGAAATCTCCCAGCGCTTCGTCCAGCCTGCTTCGCACAAGCCGGTTATAGTCTTCCACTTGCGCAATGGTGGGCCAATCTTTCGGCGTGTCCGTTGGCAAGCCGCCGCCCACCGGATCGATTCCGAATGCGAAAAGCTTGTCAAACTCGGCATCGTGGGGAGCAAGATCGAGCGGCTCGGCCAACAGATTCCAATCGAATGCTTCCAGATGCCCGAGATAGAAGATCAGGCGATGGCGTTCCGCGATCGGACGGTCGTAAAATGATCCCGGCGGCAAAAGCCGAAACAGCTCGTCGGTGCGCGAACGTGCCGCTTGCAAACGCGAAAGCAATGTCGGGTGAAGGGTCGGCGCTGCCTGGGAGGTCGCCATGAATCACCTCGGAGGGAGGGGTATGTTTGTACCCCCCACCCGAGTATTTTAACAAGCTTTTTAATCGACTGGAATTGGATGCAGGAAGCAGGCTAAAAGTGTCAGGAAGAATGGATTGCGTCAAGATACCCTGCATTTTGCGAAAGGCTTTACCGCGGTGGCTGAGGCGGTTCTTTTCGTCTTGCGGAATCTTCGGCCGAGGTGCGGCCGACTGCGGGCAGCAGAAATACCGGATCGTAACCGAAACCGTGCGCACCCCGCGGCTCCTCAGTGATGATCCCTTCGACGAAATCGGAAACGACCGCGAGCACGCGTCCCCTGTGCGCGAACGCGATCACGCAGACGAAACGCGCACGGCGCTCGTCTCCCATCTTCCCCTCCATCTCGCGCAGTAACTTCCGTACGCACTCGGCATCGGTTCGCGCTCTGGCCCTGCATAGCGCGCCGAATAGACGCCAGGCGCGCCGCCGAGCGCCGGAACGACCAAACCGGAGTCCTCGGCCATCAGCACCTCGTCCGCAAAACGGCCATAGTACAGCGCCTTTCCGAGCGCATTCTCGGCAAAGGTCGGCGCCGTTTCTTCGAACTCGGCGAATCTCGCGGAAATTCGGCAGGAGATCAACATCGAAGGCCGAATTCCGCGGTCAGCTCGCGATATTCGCGCAGCTTGCCCGCGTTTGACGATGCGAGAAGCAGACGAATCGGACTGGGCCGCCCGGCTGCGTTATCGCGATCGGCCACGAAGATTAATGTGCAGCAGCTCCCGCTGCACCTCGGCGAGTTGTTCGATTCCGATGGATGCCAAGTCGAGCAAATCCTGAAGTTCCTGGCTTGTGTAGGGGCGTCCCTCGGCGCTCGCCTGCACTTCGACGAATCGGCCGCCTCCGGTCATCACCACGTTCATATCGACCTGCGCGCGGGAGTCTTCTTCGTAGTTGAGGTCGAGCAATAGCTCTTCGTCGACAATGCCAACGCTCGTGGCGGCCACCGAATCGGTCAGCGGTGCGGTGCGCAGCATTCCGGCGGCGACCATGCGTTCGAAGGCGAGCGCGAGCGCCACGAATGCTCCTGTGATGGACGCCGTTCGCGTCCCGCCATCCGCTTGGATCACGTCGCAGTCGAGAAATACCGTCCGTTCCCCCAGCGCCTTCAAATCCGTTGCAGCGCGCAGAGCGCGGCCGATCATCCGCTGAATCTCGAGCGTGCGCCCGGATTGACGCCCGCGCGCCGCTTCGCGCGGAGTCCGTTCTTCCGTGGATCGCGGCAGCATTCCGTATTCTCCCGTCACCCAACCCTTGCCCGAACCTTTCAGGAACCCCGGCACGCCATCGTCGACGGTGGCCGTCACGATGACCCGCGTCTGCCCCGTCTCGATCAGCACGCTTCCTTCGGCGCTCGAAATGAAATTGGGAGTTATTTTCGTGGGTCGCAACTCGTCAGGTGCGCGTCCGTCTGCTCGCAAGCATTGTCTCCTGTGATTCTCGATCGCCAGCCTCGCCCAGCCAGTTTGCCGAGCGCCCTGGTACGTGTCAATGAGAGTTCGCCTGGTGCGCCGAAGGAACGGGGCTGGCACGGGGCGCTTTCGGCGCCGCAGCTGGTGACGCACTCGGCGGCCTTGCCGCCGCCAGTGGAATTGCTTTTTGGCCCGGCTGATTCAAGTCGAAAAAGCCCGTGAGGTCGATGTGACCCGCGAGCGTGTCCACCTCTTGCCCGTGGATCAGGATCTTCAAGCGACGAAGACCGGGCTCATTGCCCCCGAGCGTTCTCGCTATCGAGGTTACGGCGATCCTCTCGCTCAGGATTCCAGACGGCGTCTCGGTCGAAAGCGCGTCGGAGAAGTCGGCGATCGCGGTGCCGTCGGGAAGAATGTAAAAGCCGAGAAGATCGGTGTCGGCCGGGAGGGTGCGCTGGTCAGGCGTCGGCGGATCGGCGATCAACGCGTGCAAGAGCTGTCGCGAGCGCTGCACGGGATCTGCCGACAGCGGTAGTTCGATTTCGACCGGTGCGACACCATCCGGCCCGCCCGCCCAGAAAATGCTGGCTTTCACGGGAACGTCGGTCGGCGTCGAGACGGGGGGCGCCAGCACTTCATGCCGCGCCTGCTCGTCGGTAACCTCCGCTTGGGCGAGGCGCGCCATCCGGCGGTGCAGGCTTCGCAATCCGATCAAGCCGATTAGCACGCCCGCAGCCAATATCGCGATGAAGATCTTCCAATTGCGCGTCACGGTTTCGCGCCTCCGGGAATCGCCGCGCGGAACGCGGTGATGGCTCGGGCGATCGCGTCGCCAAGGGGTGCGGCTGCGGAGTTGGCCAACGCAACGGGATTCGGCAAGGAAACACTCGAGAGCTCGACGGCCACTGCAGGTGCTGCAACAGAGCGCAATCCGCGCACCGCGGCACCTAACGAGGTATCCGCTGATCCGGTGAACTTTTGCGCGAGCTCGATCTGCATCAGGTCGGCGAGACGATGACTTGAATTCAGATACCCGCGCTGCGCCTCATTCCAGGAACTCAGCCCCACGGCAGCGGGGGAAACGGGCTTCTCCGGCGCATTTGCAGTCTCGTTAGGCGGAACATATGGTGTGCTCAGCTGATCGTAATACGCGCGAACCGTGCCGACGGTTCCGGTTGAGGCGATGTGGAGGCTCACAAAAATCGCGTTGCTGTAGCCATTTGCCATGGCCGCGCGGTCGTCGTAGGAAGGATTCGAGTCGTCATTGCGCGTCATGACCACACGAAAGCCCTGGCGCTCGAGTTCCGCTTTCACGCCTCGCGCCATCTGGAGCACGAGATCCTTTTCCATCGCTGCATTCTGGCCGCGAGCGCCGTTATCGGTGCCGCCGTGCGCAGGATTGAGAACGATCACCAGACCCGCCGCCGGTGCCTGACTCGGGGGAAGAGGACCTTGCTGAGCGGGCGGAGGCTGCCCTTGCGGCGCTTGCTGCTGGCTGCTTTGCTGGTCTTGCTGGGCGGGGGCCTGCGCCACGGCAAGCGGCATGACTACCGAGACACCGAAGGCTAGGACGACAACCCCGAGGATGTTTCGCACGCCGAAGAGAATAGCAGAAATGCAGCAGCGAGCGATTGCGGGTCCGCACAAGATGTGCTCAGCATCCGCCGGCGCTCGCTCGCGCCGAAAACGAACCCGGATCGGCGGGATTACAGCGACGAAACATCAAAGAGATGAGACTGAAAAGCCTCGCGGCGCACGAAAAGACCACACCGCCGAATTTCGTCTCCGCTGCGCGGGTAACGCGCATCGTCGAGCTCGTCATGAAACATGTATTCCTGGGCGGAGAGCCGGCGATCGCCGAACGAAACGCGCCCCTGCGACGCCGCACCCGTCAGATTCACGACGATCACTTTCCAGGCGTTCTCAAATCGCCATTCGTAGGACACGAGATTCCCGCCCGTGTCGTCACCCTCCGAAGCGATCGGCAGCACGCTCCAATGCCCCTTATGAAAGATGTCCTGCTTGGTCGTGGCGAGTATCTTCTCGAACAGCGCCACACTCGCTGGATTCGGCGGCTCCTCCATCACTCTTCGCAGCGCAACCGGCAGGCGGATTTTGGTTCCTTCGATTTCCCCTTCCTGATAGAACCGCAGTCCGGGTAGCGTCCCCATGAATGTCACAACGGAGGCGAGGCGCTCGGGGCCGAAGGCAGCCGCGCAACGGTCCTCGTCGTGATTTTCGAGAGATCGCGCGAGATGCTTCTGGTAGGACAAGCCCCCGGCCAATTGGGCGTGAACGTCCGACATTTTTTCGTACCGCACGGCATCATACAAACCCTTGTCGTACACGAAGGAAAACCCAAGATCGAGCAGGCGCTGTTGCGTGCCCCAATAAGCCTCGGCGAGAAGCACCAGGTCGGGGACCGCGGCGTGGGCATCGGTCCAGAATTCGGTGTCCGGCGGTTCCAGGTCCCGTACGTATTGGTCCCACACTCGTTCAAAGACTTCGTTGAACTGCAACATCGCCATGTCGCAGCGGACGCCGTCACAATGAGCGGCGATCTTGCGAAGCTCGCCGATCTGGGCGGCGCGCATCGCGAGTGAGAAGTGGTTCAGCTGGGCAACATCATCCCAGGCAGGAAAGTAAGGGTCCTTGCCGAGAGCGAGAAACACCGACCCTTTCGAACTTTCGATCTTATGAAAGCTGGCGGGATCGCGCTGAAAATCCGCTTCCGTGCCTTGTACGTAGAATTCCGGGTGCTCACGCGTCCAAGGATGGTCGAGCGCCGTGTGGTTGCCGACGAAATCGAGGAAGACGGCGATGCCGCGCGACCGCAGCTTCTCGCGAACCTTGTCGAGCGAATCCCACGATCCGATGCGCGGGTCGGGAACGTACTCCGCGATGGAATACGGCGAGCCGATCACGTCCTCCGGCTCCCAGCCCGGCAGGACGCGATCGAAAAGGGGCCGGTTCTCGGGATCGGCGAGCTCGATGCGGTGGGCTTCGGCGCTGTGCTGCCACATTCCCATAAGCCACACAATGTCGAACCCGCGCCCGGCGATCGCGTCCCATTCGGAGTCCGGAACATCCGCCAATTTAACGAACCGGCCAAGGCGCGAAGAAAGCTTCTCGAGCCATGCCCAGGTGTTGATCTCGTAGAGATGGGGATGGGGGCGGAGTAAAAACCGGCTCATGCGCGGGAACCTCGGGTCCGCGAGCGACGAGAGCACCACAGAAGTCGCGCGTAACTCGTTCTTCGACTCCATGGCAGTGTAAACCGGGGTTAATCGGGCGCGCAACCGACGGAGGGAAAAACGAGCAACAGGTCTTTGAGTGTTTCGTCGGATCCGGAAACTGCCACGGACGCGGCATCGATCCGGGAAGGAAAAACACAATCCGGATTCTTCCCGCGCCGCGTGCCACGTTGGCGAGCGAGATCCTCCCATGCCGTGATCGTGTAGTTTGCCGACTCGAGCAACGTAAACCGGTACACTCCGTCCCCGATTTTTGTCGCGGCCGGATTGCGGCCATGGTCGGCTTTCGCCATCACCGTCACGCTTCCCGGCGGCCTTCCCTTCTCCCATTTCAAGTGCACGCGAATCTGCCGCGCCGGAAGGCCATCGTTCAATCGGAGGTTCACCTTCGTCAGCTGCTGGCCATCGTCGAGATGGATCATCTGGGCGTCGCTTACGTCCGGCACGCCGGGATAAAACGCGCGCGGATACGGCGAATTCGGATCCCTGCGATTGGCGCGATTGAAGACCATAATGTAGTCGCCGGGGCCGATGTGGTCGAAATCGAAGAAGCCTGTGCCGCCCTGGTATGCCCACAGCCCGGGCTTCGAATCGTCGTATGTGCCGGCCCGATAGAGTTCGACGGACGCCAGCGAAAGCGGCTTGCTGTTCGCACCGAGGACGCTGCCGCGGATGTGCCCCGTGGGCAAGGCGTCCACGTTGTACTCGAAGCATGCTCCATCGGGAATCTTGAAAATCGGCAAGCTACCGGTAAGAGTCTTCTGCGTTAGCTCGGTACGTGGCGGAAGATTCGCCGTGAAGCTGTACTCACCGGCGTGCACGTCGTAAAAAGAGTAGACGCCATTCGAATCGGTGCTGGTCTCGAAGCGATCGTTATGCGAACGAAGTTTCAGCGAAACGTTGGGCACGGGATCATCGGGATCGCCTGGCGGCGCGAGAAAAGGCGGGTCGGCGCGGCGCAAGGTGCCGAAAACCGACGCTACGTGCGTGCCCTCGCGCATCGCTCGCAATTGGGGTATCAGCGCGATCGCTTCGCTCGCGGGGCGAGTGCCGTTGCATATTGTGGCGAAGAGCCGCCCCTCCGTCTCCTCTTGCGTGAAAACGAGATACTGCTCACCCTGCTTGAATCGGTAGGCGCAGTCGCCGTCGTCGCCGCCCGCGAAAATGTCGATTTCGGCGGCGTCAGCCCCTGCAAATCGCTCGTCGATCCGGAAATGGTAGCGAGTCAGCCGCGACGCAACGATATCCACCGGAGCGCCTGAGGAATCGGATGGATTGTCGGATTTGGGCGCAGCGTAGCGCAGATCCTCGACCGACGTGACGGTGCCGAGAAACACGACATCGCCCTGCCGGAGGCCCGGGCACTTTCCAGGAGGCGCTTGTGAACACGTGCAGGCCGTGGCCGCCGGCACCATCACAATCAGGGCAAAAAACGCGATTCCGATTCGACGCAGATTCGGCGCTCCCAAAATCATCACTGTTATCGTACATGCTTTTGGGCCGCAACGCGCAACCGGAGCCTAAAAACGTGAACAGGAGGAGGAGCGCGTGACACGCGAAACCGAGCGGGTTCCGAAGGTCAGCTCAAAGCGCTCTCCGCAAACTCCGACGGCCGGAGGGCGGAACTGATTGCTTTCATGCTAGACTTTTCCGAACTTGCGAATGGCCGCAATACATCTTCATGGTGTTGAAGATCCATGTTCACCAAAGATCTCAAACCTTCCGCAGCTTTAGCGGAGCGGCCCCAATCGTTCGCCGTTACCGTCCGGATGCAATTGCCGGCTGCCGCTCTTTGTGGGGTGTGAAAATTCTCTTGGCCGCAAAATACGTGGTCCTGGGCTACGTCGCAATTCCTTTCGACGATTCGTATCCGCGGGTCCGGCTATCGCGCGGAATGCGGTGCGCTGAATAAATGCCCAATTTAGGCAACCGCAGGCTCGGCGCAGGAGTGCCTGGCTCCTCGACGAAACTTTATTATTTAGGTGTTCTCGCGTTTGCGGCGGCCATTTACCTCGGCTGCATTGTCTCTCCCCCGTCACTGATGGACGACGTCGACGCGGTGCAGGCGCAGATCGCGCGCAACATGCTCGTGTCCGGCGATTGGGTGACAGCTCGTCTGGATGGCGTTATTTATTTGGAAAAAGCGCCCCTCATTTATTGGCTGATGGCGGGCTCGTACCGGATTTTCGGCGTTCGTGATTGGGCGGCGCGGATTCCGGTGGCTCTTTCGGCGATCATGCTTTGCTTGTTGACGGCGGCCTTTGCCACGTGGGCCTTCGGCAAGCGGGCGGGATTCTACGCGGGTTTGTGCGCATCCACGTGCGTTGGTCTGTTTCTCTTCACTCGGATTCTGATCCCGGACGTACTCGTGACTTGTACGATCGCGCTTGCTTTATGGGCATTCTTGCGGGCAATCGACGACGAGGAAAGGCATCCGCGATTCTGGTCCATAGTCCTGGCGGCAAGCCTTGGGACGGGTCTCTTGGTGAAAGGCCTGATCGCCGTGGCGTTTCCTGTGTGCATCGCGTTGCTCTATCTCGGCGTCACCAGGCAAATGCTCTTGAAGCGCACCTGGCGTCGCCTTCATCCCTTCAGCGGAGCGCTGATTGCAATCCTGATCGCGGCGCCGTGGCACGTCCTGGCCGCGCTGCGGAATCCGCCGTATTTTGTTTTTACGTTCCATTCAGGCCCCGGGCAATACCACGGGTTCCTCTGGTTTTACTTCATGAACGAGCAGGTGCTGCGCTTCCTGAATCTCCGCTATCCGCGCGACTACAACACGGTGCCCCGGCTCTATTTCTGGCTGCTCCACCTGGTCTGGCTGTTTCCCTGGAGTGTCTATCTCCCGGCAGTGGCAACACTCTCTTTCAAGCCCGACGACCGCGCCGGGCGCACGCGCTTGCTCGCGCTGTGCTGGATAGGCTTCGTGCTGGTTTTCTTCACGTTTTCAACAACGCAGGAATATTACTCGATGCCCTGCTATCCCGCGCTTGCTTTGCTGCTTGGGTCGGCTATGGCGACCGGGGAAGACTGGATTCGGCGCGGCACTCGCGCCCTTTGTGTGGTCTCCGCATGCGCGGCTATCGCCGTGTTTGCCATTCTGATTCACGTGCGCGGCATTCCGACGCCCGGGGACATTTCATCGGCGCTCAGCCATCACCCAAAGGCTTACACGCTCTCGTTAGGCCACATGGAAGATCTGACGCTCGAGTCGTTTGCGTACCTCCGCCTGCCGCTCGCGGTTGCCGGCATCGCTTTTCTGGTTGGCGTGTTGGGAACGTTGCGAGCAACCGGCCGGCGAGCGTTTCTTGCCGCAGCCGTCATGATGGTCATATTCTTCCACGCGGCACGCCTGGCCATGGCGGTCTTCGATCCATATCTTTCGTCGCGGCCGCTAGCCCAGGCTCTGATGCGCGCGCCGGAAGGCGAATTGATATCGCAGGGCTTCTATTACCAATTCTCGTCCGTCTACTTCTACGCGAACCGTACGGGGCCGCTGCTCAGCGAGCGCCGGATGAACCTTGAATACGGCTCTTACGCTCCGGACGCGCCGCATGTGTTCATCGACGATTCGCAATTCAAGAATATGTGGCAGGGAGCCGGACGGTATTACCTGCTTACGTTCCGGCCCGACCTGCCCCACTACGAAGAATTGGTCGGGGGATCGGCTCTGAATGTCGTGGCAGAAAGCGGCGGGAAGGTGCTGGAGACAAATCATCCCGTGGCTCCGGAGCTGCCGAATTCAGAAAAATAGACATACGTCTCGCGCCGCTCCCAGCACTCTGCCGAATCGCTGCGGACGTTGCTACACTTGCGTGACCGGCCGTGAATGTGCGCGTCAGCCGGGGCCCTTGATTTCACTCATCGTGAAGCGACAACAATGAATGTTTGCGTGACAGGCGGAACCGGATTTGTAGGTAGAGCTTTGGTAAAACGCCTTCTCGCCAACGGCGAATCCGTCCGAGCGCTCGCGAGGCCGTCGCGCCGGGCCGATGCGCTGGCAGCCCAGGGAGCGGACGTCGTGCGCGGCGATTTGAGAGATGGGCAAGCCATCGCTCGCGCCTTCACAGGAGCAGATGTTGTCCATCATGTCGGCGCAAAAATCGAAGGGCGCGGAGGAAAAACAGAGTACTTTGAAACAAATGTCGGCGGCACGGAGCAGGTCTTCAAAGCCTGCCTGCAGCAGGGAGTGAAGCGCGTCGTTTACACCAGCTCTATCGCTGTGTACGGACCCATGCGAGGAGGCGGTGCGATCAACGAGAACACTCCGTTCGATGATGCGCCCTCGGAGCGAGATTTCTACGCGCAATCAAAGATCGAGGCGGACCGTTTCGCTGTTGATTTCGCCCAGAAGACAGGGCTGGCGCTCACAATTCTGAGACCGGGGATTGTCTTTGGATCGGGAAGGCCGCTTCCGGTTGGGCTGCTGGGGGCTCGTTTGGGCAATATGGGCGTCGTGATCGGGAGCCACGATCAGCGCATTCCGTTGAACTATGTCGAGAATCTCGTTGATGCGATGGAATTGGCTGCGGCGGCCGGGGATTGTGCTTTGCGGCAGTACATTGTGATCGATGATGAAAATCTGACACTCGGCGAGTATCACGCCGCGCGCGACGAGGCGGAAGAAACGCGGACGGTGTTCATCCCCGCGTGGCCTGTCGCGATGGCAGCCCGCTGCCGGTTTCTTCCCGCGCGAGGAAACGCATTTTCTAGGCGGCAGATCCTGCGAGCGCTGGAGGACCGCAGGTATGACACAAGGCGAATTCGCGCAGAAACTATGTGGACACCAAAGGTGCCCCTGAAAGAAGCAATTCGACGAACGGTTCTCGCAACATCTTGATCGAGAGGTTCCGCGCCGCCGCGCGCAGGAAGGGTTGCTCCTGTTTCGTGCTAAACTTTCGTGTCGATCGCGGCGGTCGCAGTCCGCATTCTTAAACGAGTTCATTCACGTTCAATTCTCAATCCCGTCGGCCACTGCGCCGAGGGAACTTGGGCATACCCCGCTTTCGCCCGTGGGACGCTGCTTGAGTGGGGATATGGAGGGTAGGAGCATTTTGGCGTTCGGCTATATCGTTCTCGGCGTTGCGTCGATCCCGTTTATCTACTACTCGCTCGCTCTATATAGCACCGTGCGGTTCTTCAAGGTTGCAGGGCGCGGAATCAGCGACAACAGGGACTTCCTCCCGCCCGTGAGCTGCCTCAAGCCGATCAAAGGCCTGGACGAAGACGCGTATGAGAACTATGCGAGCTTCTGCCGGCAGGACTACCCCGAATACGAAATCGTCTTTTGCGTCGATCCGGGCGATCCGGCGCTCCCCATCCTGGAAAAGCTGATCCGCGATTTCCCAGAACGCCAGATCCGGCTGCTCTTTGGCTCCGGCCGCAATGCAATCAACGACAAAGTGGGACGCCTCGTTCGGCTGACGACGGAAGCAAAGTACGACATGTTCGTGATCACCGACGGGGATGTGAGGGTCAAACCAGATTATCTCCGAACGGTGGTCGCGCCATTCCGCGACCCGAAGGTCGGCGCCGCGACTTGTCTCTACGCTTCCACTAAAGAGACGAATCTCGTACAGGAACTGCAGTCGATCGGGATGATCTCGGACTTTTTCGCGCCTGTGATGGTGGCGTGGCAACTCAACGATCTCAAAGTGACGTTTGGGCAATCCATCATCACGACCCGGCAAGCGGTGGCTTCATACGGCGGCTACCCGGTGATCGAGGACCGCCCGGCGGACGACGTATATGCGGGACGCCTCGTGGCCGAGCAAGGGTACGAAGTTAAGCTACTGCCCTACGTCGTGCAGTCCGTCGCGGATTTCAACACCATGAGCGATCTGCTTCACAAGCGAACCCGGTGGATGACCGTGCAACGCCTCATGCGCCCATGGGGACACCTGGGATTGATCTTCACCTGGGGACTGCCATGGTCGCTGTTCGCGGTTGCAATCCATCCGACCGTCGGCGTGGCCGTCGCCTACCTCGGTGGATATGCGCTGTTCCGCATTTTGATTACGTGGACGATCGGCGCGTGGGGAATGAAACAGAGCGGCCTGTGGAAAAAAATGCCGCTGATTCCTCTGTGGGATGCGATGGCGTTTGGCATGTGGCTCGCCAGTTGGGGACGAAGGACGATCCGCTGGCGGGGCGTCGATTACTTCTTGCGCGAGGGAAGGCTCGTCTCCGCTACGCGCGCTCCGTCGACGGGAGGGGCATGACCGCGAAAATTGCCGTGGCAGGAGCGGGAATCTACGGTACGAACATTGCGATTCGTCTCGCCGAAGAGGGTCACAACGTTCGCCTGTTCGATCCGCTCGGCATTATGCGCGGTGCGTCTGTCATCAACCAATATCGAATTCACTCCGGTTACCACTATCCACGCAGCCCTGAGACGATCGCGGAGACGCTCGAAGCCCGCTCCGAATTCATGGCAGCTTTCGAACCAGCCATCGTTCGAAACAGCCTTCATTACTACGCCATACCCAAGGAGGGATCGCACACACCCCCCGAATTGTTCGAAAGCGTGATGGCACAATACGCGCTTGCCTGCAAGCCATGCCGCCCGGAATGGATGAATTTCGGATTCATCGACGCGTGTTACGCGGTGGACGAGCAGATTTATGATCCCGATGTCTTGAGTAATCTCGTCGAATCGCGGATCAAGGCGCTCGGAATATCGTTTGAGCAGCGTGCGTTCACATCAGAGATGCGGTCGGATTACGACTTCGTTGTGTGGTCGACCTACGGATTGGGACCGAGCCTGGGCCTTTTCAAAGCCGCCAAGTACCAGGTGGCGGAAAAAATCTTGATCCGTTTGCCGCCTCTCCTGCGCCACATATCGCTGGTCGTGGTGGACGGACCATTTACCGCGTTCGATCCTTACGGGAGCTCGGGGCGCTCACTTTTCGGATCCGCGAAGAACACAAATCATTGGACGACGACGGATCCGCGCGAACCAGTCCCGGAACGCTATGCCAGGCTGCTGAATGCGCCGAGCTTCGTATCCATTGACTTCAGCCGCTTTGGCGCGATGCGTGAAGACTCAGCCTTGGCCGTGCCCTCTTCAAGGGATGCCGTGTATCTGGGATCGCGTTTCACGATCCGCGTGGTGGAGAATAATCCGTTGCAAGACCGCAGAACGCTATACGTACAGGAAACCGCGCCCGGAGAATTGCACATCTTCTCGGGAAAGGTCGTGGGAGCCGTCAAAGCGGCACGCTTGACTTGCGAGCGAGTGGCAAAAGGGCTGAACGTCGCCCAGCCAGCCCTCGATCTAGCCGAAGGCGGCCTCTGAGTTCCGGTCAGCGGCGCGATTCCGTAATCGCAGCGGCCGTTGTACCCAGTTGGCGCTGGCGGTCGTTGCGCGCTTTGCGCCAATTCACCTGCGGCAGGAACAGCGCCGAATCGATTCGGTCGCGGTATTCGATCGCGATGTTCATCAGGGAATCCAGGAGAGAGTTGGACAAAAGGTGCGGCTCGAGGCCCAGATCGACCAATCTTGAATTCTTCGCGTTGTAATAATGCGCCTCGGCTTCGACCCGCGGATCGGGGATGTGGTCGATCTCGACTTTCAGGCCCATTTTCTTGCCCGCGGCCTGCGCTTTGTGTGCGAGGTCCAGCACCGAGAATTGCTCGGTAAATTGATTGAAGACGCGGAATTCGCCGGGGGCAGCCGGATGCGTGCACGCGATCTCAACGCAGCGAACCGTGTCGCGAATGTCGAGGAAGCCGCGCGTCTGGCCCCCCTTTCCATAAACCGTCAGCGGATGCCCCACCGCAGCCTGCGCGCAGAAGCGATTGAGCACCGTGCCGAAAACTTCGTCGTAATCGAAACGGTTGATCAGAGCTTCATCCATGGCGGTTTCATCGGTGACGGTGCCGTAGACAACGCCCTGATTCAGATCCGTCGCACGCAGCTTCCAGATTTTGCAGCAAAACATGATGTTGTGGCTGTCGTGCACCTTCGACAGGTGGTAGAAAGATCCCGGCTGCTTCGGGTAAGGGAGCACATCCTTTCGTCCGTTGTGCTCGATCTCGATGTAACCCTCTTCGATATCGATATTCGGCGTGCCGTATTCCCCCATCGTGCCGAGCTTGACGAGATGGCAATCCGGCGCCAATTCGCGCAGCGCAAACAACAGGTTCAACGTGCCGACAACGTTATTGACCTGCGTGAACGCTGCGTGCCGGCGGTCGATCATCGAATAAGGAGCCGAGCGCTGCTCCGCGAAATGAACAACGGCCTCGGGTTTGAATTCCCGGATTGCCTCAGCTAGAAACTCGTAGTCCGTCACGTCGCCGATCAGAAGCTCGATGGTCTTGCCGGTGTGCTCGTGCCAGGCGCGCAACCGATCCGGAAGCGGACGAATCGGCGTGAGAGTCTGCACGCCCAATTCGAAATCCCATTGCCGGCGCACGAAATTGTCGACGATTGCGACGGAGTGACCCTTCTGCGACAGATACAGAGCGGTGGCCCAGCCGCAATAACCGTCTCCTCCCAACACAGCAATCTTCATCGATCCTCCTCAGCAATCTTGTGCCTGGTTGCAACTATGGGACTCTCGCCTGATCGATTGTAACGTTTTACTCCCGGGTGCGGAATAGTAGCAAGCATCTTTCGCTCCGCTTTGTCATTTTCCCGGGAATGCGTGCCGTGGATCGAACCTATCACTAAGAACGATAGCATCCGATCATTCCCCGTTATGAACGCTCCGCCCGAGTCCCCACAGACAGCATGCGAGCCCTAACGCGCTGATCGGAAGACAGCAAATGCGCCACCACAGCAGGGTGTCGGCGCCACCGGCCACGCCCGTTAGCCGAAACAACGAGTTGAACGCCTCCTCACCCACTCCCAGGCCGCCCGGCGTCAGCGGAAGACTATTTGCTATGTACCCCATCGGCGCCACCAGAAAAACCCGCGAGGCAAACGAAGAGGGCTCGAGCGAAAAACAGGCGAGGGCGGCCACGCAGACCACGGAAAAGTTTGCCACCACGGATGCCCCGAGTGCGGCAAGCAGAGTTCTCAAGTTCCCTTTATAGAAACTGATGGCATCAATCATGCGGTGAGACACGCCTTTCCAGGGCAGCAGTTCCACTACCCTCCTCAGCAGGCGGTGAGCCCAAGACTCATCGAGCAGGATGACTCCGAAAGCCATGACCATCGCCACTGCGAAAATCACGGCAATAAGAACCAGAAATCTCAACTCCACTACCGACCACACCAGGCGTGGGAAAGCCGGGACGAGAACGAGCGACAACAGGAGCAATGAGAACAAGCCTAAGGAACGGTCAAGAATCACGACTGTGCCGATTTCGGTGCGGCGGCCCTCGTTTTCCTTCGCCGCATAAAAGAGCTTGGCCAAGACGCCCCCGGACGAACCGGGCAGAAACGTCGTGAATACAAAAGTGACGGCGGTCAGCTGCACCGATTTTCCCATCGAGAGATGGAGGCGATGCGGCTCGAGCAACCAGCAAAATCTCAGGGACATCATCACGACGTCGACACCCATCAGCGCTACGCCCGCAAAAGTGATTGGCCATCGAGCCAGAAGCTTGTCGAGCATTTTCAGGTCGATCACGCCCGATTTCACCAGGTAGATCAGCAGCCCGACTCCGATCGCAAATCGGACGATACCCCACACAATCTGCCGCGTACGACGGGATGGTGCCTGATTCACTGGCAGCGCACGCACAGACGAGCCTGATTGTAGTGCCGCGATGCTTTCATGACTGTTCGGATAAGAGAATACCCGGGTCGCGACCCTACCTACCGGCCGGCGCCGGCTGTCCTCGGAGGTTCGCGGCGCTGCGTTTTGGCCTCTGTCTGGCCACGGCCAAGGAATCGCCGCACAGTGTAAACAGGCTTGTTCTGCGACTCATAGTAGGTGCGGGCAAGCAACTCTCCGATCAAACCGATCGCGAGGAACTGGATGCCCCCCATGACCAAAGCCATTCCCAGGATAATCAGCGGCCCGTGATTGGCGAGGAGGCCCTCATTCAGCAGCGCCTTGCGCGCGAACACCCAGAAGCCGATTCCTCCTCCGGCCGCCATGCAGGAAAGCCCCGCGATCCCGAAAAATTGCAAAGGCTTGGTCGAGTAGTCCAGCAGGAATTTGACGCTCAACAGATCGAGCAGCACTCGAATCGTGCGGGAGATTCCGTAATTCGATTTCCCGCTCTTACGGGGGATATTCGTGATCGGCACTTCCGCCACCGAAGCGCCGGCCCAGCTCGCGAGCGCCGGAATGAACCGATGAAGCTCGCCATACAAATGTATTTCCGAGAGGATCTCGCGGCGATAGGCCTTGAACGTGGTGCCGAAATCATGCAGCTCCACGCGCGAGAGCTTGGCCATGATGTGGTTCGCCACGCGGCTCGGTATCTGCCGGGTCAGCCAGTGATCGGTGCGCTCCACGCGCCACCCGCTCACGATGTCGTAGCCTTCCTCAATCTTCTCGATGAACCGCGGAATCTCCGCTGGGTCGTGCTGCAAGTCCCCGTCCATCGAGATGATGATCTCGCCCTTCGAGTAGTCGAAGCCCGCTTTCAGCGCAGCGGTTTGACCGAAATTGCGGCGCAGTTGCACCACCACCACACGCTTGTCGTCGCGCGCGATTTCCGACATCAGGCGGAAGGTGTTGTCCTTGCTCCCGTCGTCCACGAACACGATTTCATAGGGCTCGCCCAAGCCATCCATAACTTCGATGACCTTGACATACAGCTGCGCGACGCTTTCCTGTTCGTTGTAGAAAGGAACGACGATCGAATACGAGAGCGGGTTTTCTTCCGAATCCATGGGCATTATTGTATTACATCAATCAGACGCTGACATAGGGAAACGCGATAGCTGGGTTGCGTGTGCAAACGGATGATTCGTCAGCAGAGCCTTGCCGCCGCTCGCCGCCACAACCTGGAACCGCGACCCAACAACATCTTCGTAGTGCGGGAAGTCCGCCTGAAACGCCAGGAAATACTCCCGGTCGGGCGATAGCCAGAGGCGCTTGAACTCGGCATCATCGATGAACACGTGCGGCGCATTCGGCGCTCCCGATCCGTAGTCCAAATTGACGCGCCGTTTGCTGTACAGCAGTCCCTCCCGATCGGCGTAGAAAAAGACTGATGAGAACGAATAGTAGTGCCCCTCCGTTATCAATTGTCCCTGAGGCTCAGCCAGGAATGCCCGAGCCAGCGGCCGGGAAGAAAGATAAGGATCGAACACGACCATTGCCAGCCGTGCAGCTTGGAAAAACACGACCATCATAACCGCCGTGATCAGGAACGCGCGCTGTCCCGTCCCGCGAAGGCATCCAATCGCGCCGATCAGAAACGCAACGCCTGCGACCGCCAACGGCAGACGAAGGTACGCGAACGAATCGAGCGTCAGGTCTTCCATGTGGCCGAGGGACAGCGAATACACCTTCGGGTGCCGCGTTAGCGCGTCAGAAATATCTCCCGGAGTCGGAAAACCGTGGACATGAACCAGTATCGCCACGATCACAATCGCGGCGATGCCCGCGATTGCCGAAAGCGTACGCGTGCCGCGGCGAATCCAGTCCCCGCCCATCGCCATCGCCGACCCGATGAGAAGCGCGAACGCCGGGTACGCGGGCATCGAGTAATACTCCTGCGTCGTGGAAAGCGTGAAAAAGACGAGTATGAAACCGAGCCAGCAGAGAGCCAGCAAACGTGTGCGTCCGGCGCGATCGTCCGGTTTGAACGAAAGTTTCGCAACGCCCGGCAGATACACGCTCCAGGGAAACAGCCAGATCAGGTGGAACAGCCAGAACCACACTCGCGGAACCGTGTTGTAATCGTGCGGGTATCGGCGGTTGAGAAAGCGAAGCAACTGTTCGTTGACGAAATATCCCCAGACAAACCCGTGATATTCTCCGGGACCTGAATGCAAGGTCCAGGCGAAGAGGGGCGGATTTCTCAGCGCCGCAAGGATGTGCCAAGGTGCGGCGATCGCCAGAACGATCAAGGCCCCGCTCAGCGGACGCAGTCGTTGCCATGTTCGCCGCAAGAATAGCTGGCGCGTGATCAGTAGATAGATCGCGCCCGTGGCAACTGGGAAGACCACGGCGATCAGGCTTTTCAGCAGCAGCCCCAGGCCGAGACTCGCCGCAAGGATCGCCGCCCATAGGCGCGGCTTCGCCTCTTCATCGTCCAGCACTCTCAAAAAGGCCCACAGCGCGAGGGCGATGGTGCACGTCAGCATCACGTCGGGAATCTGAATGCGCGTAAAAAGCCAAAGCCCCACGCACGTCGCAAGACACAGCCCGGTGTAAAATCCCGCGCGTCTCTCGAACGCCCACATGCCGAATGCCGCCGCAAGCAGGCAAAGAGCGATAGCCGAAAGAGCCACCGGCAGGCGCGCCGCCCAGTCGCGGACGCCGAAAATCTTGTAACTCGCGGCCATCGCCCAGTAGATGAATGGCGCTTTCTCAAGATATATCACGCCGTCGATGCGCGCAGTCGTCCAATCGCCGGACACCAGCATCGTGCGCGCGATCTGCGCCTGCACGGCATCTACGTCGTCCATCAGCGATGGGGGAGAAATAATGCAGCCGAGATATACCGCCGCGGCGAAGAGAGCGACGATCAGATAGTGAAGGCGCGAGCGGATTCCGCCGCCGGAATCTCCGGTGCGGAAATCGCCGCCGATTGGATCCGCCATTTCCTCATCCACAGAAACAAAATCATCAGGCCCCACAAGTGATACCCGAGGTTCGCGCGTCTATCGAGATGCTCGCGAACGCATCGATCGATTGCCCTTTTTCGGAAGATGCCGCCGTGCTCGGCGACGCCCGTTTCCAGGGCATCCAGCAGCAATGGACGGAGCGGCCCGCGCAGCCATTCGTGCGACGGGATATCGAGCCCTCCTTTCCGCCTGTTCAAAACGGATGCAGGCAGCTTATCGTGCATCAGCTTTCGCAGCAAAACCTTCTGTTCGGAGCCGTTCACTTTCATCGCGGCCGGAAGCCCTGCCGCGAACTCCACGAGACGATGATCGAGCAGCGGCGGGCGCGCTTCGACCGCGTGCGCCATGCTCATCCGGTCGACTTTCGTAAGTATGTCGTCGGGCAGGTAATATTTCTGGTCGAACCAAAGAAACGGCGAGATTCCGTCGCCGGGAAGCCGGTCTCGCAGGCCCGCGAGGACCTGATCGAGCGCCGTTGGAGCCGGTCCGTCGACGAGCCCTCTCTTTTGCTCTGCGGAAAAGGTTCCGTTCCAATACACGTGCGCCTGCTCCGGGTCTTTCAGGCAACCCCCCAGAAAGCGCTTCAATTTGTATTCGAAACTGATTTTGTTGTCCGACACGGGCCACGCGCGAAGAGCGCGAAGCGCGAGTCTAAGCGAACCTTGCGGCAGGTACCGCGCCATGTGCGCTAGGTGATTCGCCCGATATGTAAGATAGCCCCCGAAAATCTCATCGCCACCCTCGCCGCTCAGCGTCACTGTGACCTTTTTCTTGCTGAGCTTCGAGAGGAACCAGATCGGCAGCGCCCCGGCATCGGCAGTCGGCTCGTCCGAATAATAAGCAAACTCTTCGATCGCACCTACGAGGTTCTCGGTCGGGTTCAGATCAAACTGTTCGTGATCGGTTCCGTACCGTTCGGCGACTTCCCGGATGTAGCCTGACTCGTCGAAGGACCGGCCGCGGAACGTAATCGACAGCGTCTTCAGCGGCGAACTCGACGCCTCCGAGGCATAGTGCAGCACCGTCGAGGAGTCGATTCCGCCGCTGAGCCACACGCCGAGCGGCACGTCCGACAGCATGTGCTCCCGGATCGACTCCTGCAGCAGGTGATCGAGTTCCTCTTTGGCTTCACTCCATGTGACCATCCGCGACGGGACGAAAGGCAACGTCCAATAGGCCTGCGATGAAACTTTGCCGTCGACCCATTCGAACCAGCACCCGGGCCCCAGCTTCTCGATTCCTTCCACCAGCGTCCAGGGATACGGAACGTAGTTGAGAGAGAGATAGCAATCGAGCCCGTTCAAGCTGAGCCTCCGGTCGACTTCCGGATGTACGAGAATCGCTTTGAGCTCCGAGCCAAACAGCAGATCTTCGCCGAGACGCGCCATATAGAGAGGCTTGATTCCCATACGATCACGCGCCAGGACAAGCCGCTTCCTGGATTCACTCCAAAGTCCGACCGCGAACATCCCCCTCATGCGCGAAAAGCACTCTACGTCCCACTCGAGGAACGCATGCAGCACGGTTTCCGTGTCGCTGTGCGAGTGGAACCGGTGCCCTCGCGCCTCGAGTTCCGCGCGCAGTTCCATGTGGTTGTACACCTCGCCGTTGAACACAATCACGGTATCGCCGTCGTCGCTCTTGATCGGCTGATCGCCGCCGACGAGGTCGATGATTTTCAAGCGGGTTGCGCCCATTGAGCAGATGTTTGAATGAAAAACGCCCTGCTGGTCGGGTCCGCGGTGCCAAAGAGTTTGCACCGCTGCGGCGATCCGCTCGCGATCCGGACTCCAGCTCTTATGTGTAAAACCCGCGATTCCGCACATGTCGCTTTGCTCCCAAAACCACTCCTCAGCTTGTGACCGAGATCCAAACGGTGAAACACTCTACTCGTACCGGAGAGACTCCACTGGCTGCAGCCGTGCCGCCGTCTTCGCTGGCAGGTACCCGAAAAATACGCCTGTCGCGCAGGATACTATAAACGCGGAGATGACCGAAACCCACGAAATCGGGATGCTGAGACCGCCCGGTATCGGCAGAAACTCCGAAAGGATCTCCATAAGAAATGGTATCGCGACGGCCAATCCAATTCCGACGAGCGCTCCAATTCCGCTGATCAAGATCGCTTCCAGCAAAAACTGATAGAGGATTTCCTTCCGTCGCGCGCCGATAGCTTTGCGAATCCCGATCTCATGTGTTCTTTCGGTCACGCTCACCAGCATGATGTTCATGATGCCGATCCCGCTGATCACCAGTGCGAGCATCGCGATCAGCAGGAGTACGATCGTCATGGCCAGCGAAATACGGCGCGAGGTTTCGAGGATCGACGAGAGATTCTGCACGTCGTATTCCACTTCGGGGCGGTGCCGGCTCCTCAGGATTTGCGCCACCTCGGCGGTGACTTTAGGAACATCTTCGGCGGTATCCGCCTGCGCGTACAATGTCACGATAAAGGCGTCGCCCGTGTAATACCGGATCAGCGGGAATGGCACCAGCACTGAATCAGTCCGAATCTCGGACTGGCCGAATGTCTCAACGCGCTCGCGAAAAACGCCGATAACCGTCAGATTCACCTCGCCCACACGGATGTTTTCGCCCACGGGATCTCCGTAGGGCAGCGCGGTTTGAGCGAGGTGCTCGGATACGATACACACCTTGCTCACCGTCGAAAAATCAGAGTCGTCGAAGTAACGCCCGCGCAATACGACGAGATTCCGAATTTGTTGGAACTCTGGCGTCACGCCCACCAGAGCAATAGGCCAAGCTTTGCCGCTGGCCACCACCGTCATTGGAATATCGTTTGTGCCCGCGACGTGGATCGCCTCGGGAACCCCGCGCCGCACCGCATCGAGATCCTCCATCGAGATCTGGTCCGCGAGAGCCGTCGTCTGAGTGCTCGACTGCGCCAGATTCGCGTAGACGATATTGGATCCAACGGCCTCGATCTGCCTCCGGATATACTTTTTGCCGGTGAGCGTCACGGTCACCACAAGAACGATGCAAGCGCTGCCGATCACGACGCCGAGCACTGTCAACCCGGTGCGCACCTTATTCGCGCGAAGCGCTTCGATCGCCAAGTTCCACGTTTCGGACCAGCTGATTGCCGATGCGGCCAGAAATCCTCCTGCGCTCAGGGTCCTGGCAGTTAGGATGCACTGCCTTCCTCGAACGGTGCCTGCGGCCTCAACGCGTCATGGTCTCGGCGGCGAGTTCGGGTATCGCAATGCGAATTTGCGTGCCCTCGCCTTCCTGGCTGCGAATCACCATTTCGAATTGGTCGCCGTAGAGGAGGCGCAGCCGCGCGTGAACGTTGCTCACTCCGATTCCGCCCTCATACACGTCGGAGAGCCGCTCGGCGGACATTCCCATTCCGTTGTCTTCGATCTCGATCAAGAGGCGGCCTTCGCGGCGCTGCGTGCGGAGACGGATTTGCCCGCCCGCGAGTCGCGGGGCAAGCCCATGCTTGATCGAATTTTCGATGATCGGCTGCAGCAGCATGCTGGGAATAAACGCATCGAGCGTCTCTTCGTCCACCTCTTTGAATATCTGCAGGTTGTCACGTCCGAAACGAATCACTTCGATATCGAGGTAATCGTCGATAAATTCGAGCTCCTCGCGCAAGGGCACGAAGGTCTCATGTTTTCTCAGCAGGCGCCTCAGAATGTTGGAGAGTTTCAGCACGACCCCTCGCGCCATATCCGGATCGAAACGAATCAGCGAAGAGACCGTATTCAGCGTATTGAAGAGAAAATGCGGATTGATCTGGCTCGTTAGCGCGTCCATGCGCGCTTTCAGGAGCAACTGTTGGTTCTGCTCGAGGTTCATCTCGATGCGCGTGTTGTTCCAGATCTTCACCGCCATCGCGACGCACATCGTTGACGACAACACGACCAGCGCCATATATCCCCAGTTGCTCGGCTGGATCGAGAACAGCCAGCGGTGGGGGACATGCCTTGCAAGCTCGATGTGCCCGACTTCGAAGACCGCGCAGACAAACAGCGGAAGCATCGCCCAGTTGCCCTTGCGCTCGCGAACCAGATTCACAAGCCATTGCGGGATATTCAGAAAAAGGAACGGGCCAAAGTGCCACACGTCTTCTTTTTCCGGAATAAGCTCGCGGACGACTCCGGCCAACAACCCCACGAGCGCCGCCATCGGGCTCGCCAGCCACTCGTGATTGAAAAAGGCCGGCAGGCTGATCAGCGAACCGCCCAGCAACCCGACCATGCGCCCGCCCAGCAATCCCATCAAAAACGAGCCTTCGAGCGTCAAATCGAAAAAGTTGTAGCCGAATAGGCGCAAAATCACGCCGACCGCCAGCGGCGGCGCGAGAAAAAGCAGCAACATCACTTTCTGGTCGGAATTGCGGTTTTCCGTGAAGACGAGCTTGCGAAAAGACGCAAACCTCACCAAGAGAGCCGCCAGCGATGCCGCCCAGCCAACTTTCAGGACCAGCGTGAACAGCAGGTCCCGGCCCGACAAAATCACCGTGTCCATTTTCGCCCGCGTACCGCCGTCAGCTAACCTGAGGCTAAATTAGCCAATGCTCGGAGGGATGTAAAGCGGCGCGGGCGCTAAGTGTCGCAGAAAGTGGCGCAGACAATCCTGTCTGTGCGCTTCATCCGTCCGGCTCTCACCCACGCAATCAGTGATTGATCTCGGGCCGTCACCGCGCTCGTCCTTTTGCTCTCAGGCGGCGTCGCGAGCCAGGAACCGTATGGTTCGGAGGTTCCGATTTCCAATAGCTTTGCTGAGCGCCCCGACACAGGCGGGGGATTGGAGGCGTCTGCGCCCAGCGCCGGAGGCGCGATTGTAATTAGCCCGGCACGGAGCGCAAGCGAAGTGCCGGGCCCCGGCGAAAACCAACAAGTCCCGTAGGGACGGTTCACCTACGCCGTAAATTTTCAAATCTCGAATTCCGATTTCTACTGTTGCTGCTGTTGTTGCTGCTGCTGCGCAGGCTGCTGAGGACGTTCGGCCACCGAAGGCTTCGCCGGCACGGGCGCTGAAGTGGAAAGCTGCTCGCGGCCTTCATCGTCGAGCGCCGGACGAACGCGCACATCCACCGCGAGGCTCTGGCCCGCCTGTCCTTTATATACGCCACGAACGGGCGCCACATCGCCATAATCCCGCCCATACGCTACGCGAACGTGGCGCAAGCCCACCGGCTTGCCGAGCGTCGGATCGAATGCCGTCCATCCCGTCCTCGGCATGAGCACCTCCGCCCACGCATGTGAGGCCTGGCCGCCGATCACTTCCTCCTGCCGCGCGTCCGCCGAGGCAGCGCTGCCCGGAACGAGATAACCGGAGACGTAGCGCCCCGGGAGCCCGCGCATCCGCACGACGCCGAGCAGCACGTGCGCGAAATCCTGGCAGACGCCCGCGCCAATCGAGAGCGAGTCCTCAATCGAAGAATGCACGTGCGTCGCGCCCTTTACGTAGCGAAAACGCTCGTGGATCAGATCGGATGCCTTCTGCACAAATCCCTCGACGGTCCCGTCGCTTGCACTTTCAGCCGCTCCGATGATCTCCCGAAGCTCGTTGAGATGCGGCACGTACGCAGTCGGCGCCACAAAGTCGAAATACTCCTCATCGAATTGATGCTTGCCTGAATCGAAGTCCGCGAGCGTCGTCGGATCGGGGGCCGCGCCCGATGAGTCATGCGCCAGGACCACCGACTCCGCCTCGACCTTCAGGCGGCGATGCTCCGGCAGGACGTTGAACTGGTGCACCCAGTTCCCATACGCATCGCGATACGAAGTCCCGCGCGAGCCGGGCGCAGTCATCAGCCGAAACGAAAGGCAGCTCTGCTTCTCGTCGTGGATCGGCCGCAGACGAACCTCGTTGTAGCTTTCCGAAACCGGCCCGTCGTAGAGAAACTCCGTGATATGGACCAGATGGTAGCGATTCATGCCACCACCGCGTAGTAGAAGTAGGTTCGCGCGATATCGTCCCCGATTGCGCCGCACATGTTCACCACATCATTCAGATATCCGTGCAGGCCCTGCTTGAAAATTTCGCCGATCTTGTCGTAGCTCAATCTCTCCACTAGTTTCCCCGCGAGCCTTTCCGCTTCATTTGCATAAGAGCCGCGCCCCGAGCCGCTTACCGCCCGCAGGCTGGCCTGAAATTCCGCGACGTTAAAGCGAATCGAGTGCGGATGCTGATGGTCCAGAATCAGCATCTCAGCCACCTTCTCGGGCTCGAGCGGCGGATGATACTGGCGATGATACGCCTCGTAGGCTCCCACCGAGCGAAGCACCGCCATCCACTGATGATTGTCGAGCGCGTCCGCGGCCGGAGGCCCATCGAGCAGATTGTGATACTGCACGTCCACCAGCCGCGCGGTCATCTCCGCGCGTTCGAGCGACCAGCCGATCCGCAGAAATTCCCAGCCTTCATCGTGCGGCAGCGTCGCGTCCGTCACGCCGTGAAAGCGGTGCGCGCCGAATTTGATCCGGTCGCAGAAGCGGTGCGGCCCCGCCGCGATCTCCTCCGCCGGCACGAATTGGCTCACCGTGTAATAGAGCCCGTTGATGTCCTCCCACATCTCGCGAGAGATGCGGTCGCGGATGGTGCGGGCGTTTTCGCGCGCCTTCGAAATGCACTGCACGATCGAGCTCGGGTTGTCCTGGCGAAACGCGAGGAATTCGAACACGTTCTCGGCGTTCACTTCGCTGTAGAGCTTCCGGAAGCGATCCTCTTCGCCCGCCATAATGATCAGCGGCTCCCATCGCAGGTGATAGGACTGCTGCGATTGCTCGAGCAGCATGTGGTAGTTCACGTCGAGAATGCGCGCGGTGCCCTCGGCGCGCTCGATGTAGCGCGCCAACCAGAAGAGCGACTCAGCGATCCGCGAAAGCATCTCAGTCCTCTCCCCGCAGCACCCAGGTATCTTTACTGCCGCCGCCCTGCGATGAATTGACCACCAGCGAGCCTTTCTGCAGCGCCACGCGCGTGAGCCCGCCCGGCACGATCGTTACCTTCTCGCCGTCGTAGAGGCAGTAAGGCCGCAGATCCACGTGCCGGCCCGCCACAGTCGCTTCCGCCGGCGTCGTACGAAGGCACGCGCGAAAGCGCGACCACCGGCTGCGCGATGTAGTTCCGCGGATTGGCGCGGATCCGTTCTCGAAATTCCTCGATTCTCCTTCGATCCGATGACGGCCCGATCAACATGCCGTAGCCGCCTGACTCGCCGACCGCCTTCACCACCAGCTCGGCCAGATGGTCGAGGACGTAGGCCAAATCGTCCGGCTTCGCGCAAATGTAAGTCTCCACCGACCGCAGCACCGGCTCTTCGCCCAGATAGTAGCGAATGAACTCGGGCACGTACGCGTAGATCGCCTTGTCGTCCGCCACACCGTTGCCCACCGCATTCGCAAGCGCCACGCTGCCTGCGCGATAAGCTCCCATCAGCCCCGGCACGCCGAGAATCGAGTCCGCGCGAAACGTCAGCGGATCGAGGAATTCGTCATCGACGCGCCGGTAGATCACGTCGACGCGCGTCAACCCGCGGATCGTCTTCATGTAGACGATCCCGCCATCCACGATCAGGTCGCTCCCTTCCACCAGCTCGATGCCCATCTGCTGCGCGAGAAAGCTGTGCTCGAAATACGCGCTGTTGTAAATCCCCGGCGTGAGCAGGACGATTTGCGCGTCGCTCGTCGCCGCGCGGGGAAAGGCTGCGCAGAATCCGCGAAAGCTCCGCCGGATAATGATTCACCGGCAGCACTTCGCAGGCCTGAAAAGCGTCCGGGAACGTCCGCGTCATCACGATGCGATTCTCGAGCACGTAGGAAACGCCGCTCGGCGTGCGCACGTTGTCCTCGAGCACGCAGAATTCGCCCGTCTTCGAATCGCGCACCAGATCGATCCCGCAGATATGCGTATGAATTCCGCGCGGCACCCCTACGCCGATCACCTCGCGCCGGAAATGCGGGCACGAATAGACGAGCGACCGCGGAATCCGCTTGTCCTTGAAGATCATCTGCTGGCCGTACACGTCCATCAGGAAGAGATTCAGCGCCATCACGCGCTGCGAAAGCCCGCGATCGATTCGCTCCCATTCCGAATGCGGGATAATGCGCGGGATCAGGTCGAACGGAAACAAACGCTCGGTTCCCTGCCCGTCGCTGTATACCGTGAACGTGATTCCCTGGATCAGGAACGACAAATCGGCAAGCTTCCGCCTCTCCTCGAACTGGCTTGGCGCCATCGTGGCCAGCTTCTGAAACAGTTTGGTGTATTGCGGCCGAGGGTGCCCTGGCGCCGAGAACATCTCGTCGTAAAATCCGCCCGTGTCGTAGCCCTCAAAAAGGCCGCGGTTCACCATCGGTATTGGGACCGCTCCCATTGCTCGCTACTCTATCAACCCGGTCTTAGCTAGGCCCACGGAAAGATTGGATGCAACCCATCAACGTTTCGGTGGTTTTCGCCCGGAATTCGTGCTTTTCGGCGGCTTCCCGGCACGGCAGCGAGGTGAACCGCGAGCCTGCTATAATGATTGGTTCGCATGAAGCATCGCAAACAATCTGAGAAGGCGCACGTCGTGGCGAAGGCTGCTTTGCCGACGCGCTTCGGCCGTTTCACCATCGCGGGAATTCGAGGAAACGGGCGGGGCGAGGAGGCGGTGGCCATCCAGCATGGCCGGCTTCGGCCCGGCAAAGCGCCGCTCGTTCGAGTTCACTCGCAGTGCCTCACGGGCGACGTATTCACGTCCGAGCGCTGCGACTGCCGCGCTCAGCTCGAACTCTCTTTGCGGAAAATCGCCAAGGATGGCTCGGGCATCGTTCTCTACCTGCCGCAGGAAGGCCGAGGCATCGGCCTGCTCAACAAGATCAAAGCCTATGAACTGCAGGATCAGGGTCTCGATACGGTGGAGGCCAATCGCAAACTCGGCTTTGCCGCCGATTCCCGCGATTACGATTTTGCCGCCGAGGCGTTGAAGGCGCTGGGCGTGCGCTCCGTGCGCCTGCTGTCAAATAATCCCGACAAGGTCGAGCAGCTTGAAAAGGCCGGCATTCGCGTAGTCCAGCGAATCCCCTGCCGCCCCCGCACCAGCCACCATTCCCGCGCCTATCTCCGCACCAAGAAAGACAAACTGGGCCACATCCTCGCCGGTCTGTAGAGTGGCACAGGCAATCCTGTCTGTGCTCTGGTGGGTCCCAAGCCCCCGACGCGTCAACGACTCGATCTCGACACGAAAACCATTTTCAAATTTCCAATTTCAAATTTCAGATTCCGCTCCCCCGCCGACCAACTGCACGATTTCATAGGTGTCGTTCGCAGCCACTTGCGTCTCGTGCCAGCGGGCGCGCGGCAGAATATCCCGATTCCGCTCGATCGCCACGCGGTTCTCCGCCATCCCCAGATGTTCCAGCAGCGCGGTCACAGTCAGGCCATCGGGAACTTCCCGGCGTTCCCCATTGATTGTAATCGTCACGAGTCGGAACCCTATCTAGGAATTAGGCGGCGGGGCTGCGGGCGGCGTCTTTGCACGCGAGCGCATCGTGAAACGAATCTCGTCCTTGCCCGCCGCCGTCTGCGCCTGAATCACGAGAGCGAGATCGCCCTTCCCCAGCGGCGGCAAAGGAAACTGAATTCGCACGCGGCCTTCGTTATCGGTCGTGCCGCTGTGGTGGCCATCACTTAGCGCGCCTTCGATCGCCGCATGCACCTGCACGCCCGCCTGCGGTTGCCGGTCCGCCCGCCGCAGAATCTCGACGTCGAGCGATACATTCCCTGCCGAGAGCCACGAGCCCGGATTCAAGAGCTGCGCTTGAATCCCGCCCGCCACGCTCGCCTTTTCGAGGGCGGCGGCCATCTCCCCGGCCAACGGCCCGCCGCGAAGGTCTTCGATCACCACTCGATGTTGTTCTTCCACGCGATGGCGGAGCAGCTCGTCGCTAAATTCGGCTGAGTCCTTGAATTCGTGGTAATCCGACGACCGCCGGTGAAAAACGCGCCCGTTTTGATATACCGTCGTATCAATGATAGGGCGGTTCGGGCCGCGATCCTCGGTTTGGACGTGGAAGACATGGTCTCCCACGCGAACGTCCGTATTAAATCCGGAACTCATCGACGCCGATTCTCCCAGGGAGCCGCCCCGCGGCTTCGCGGGACATATAAGATTTCGGGGAGTTCAATTGACCGATGTACGCTCGGAAGTTATTATAGCAGCGCACGGAAAATGAGCGCCAACTACCTCGACAACTACGGTTCCTTGTTGCTGATGTTTGTACTGGCGGCCGGGCTTGCCGGCGCGCTGATTACGCTGTCCTCGATAGTCGGAAGACACAAACCTTCCCCCGAAAAGGATATGCCCTACGAATGCGGCATTCGCCCCACGGGCGACGCCCGCGAGCCCTTCTCGGTCCATTTTTACATGGTGGGTTTGATATTCATTCTGTTCGATATCGAGGCCATCTTTCTTTATCCGTGGGCGCTCGTCTACCACGACCTGAAAGTGTTTGGCTTTGTAGAGATGTTGCTCTACATTATCATTCTGCTCGTCGGTTATATTTACCTCTGGAAGAAGGGCGCGCTCGACTGGAACACCTGAGGCCCGTCCGGAATCGGAATAATAGAATTGGAATCCCAGGAACGCGGTCAAAAACAGGAAGCCCCGGCTGTAAGTAAGCTCCGCCTTTGGGACACGAACTCCGTCGCCGAAGTGCTTGAATTCAGGGGCGAAACGACCATCGTCGTCCCCCGGGAGCATATTCGCCGGGCTTGCGAATTTCTCGTCGCCGAGCCTTCCCTCCAATTCACGTTTCTTTCGGATATCACAACGGTCGACCGGTTTCCAATGGAGCCGCGCTTCGAGGTCAATTACCACCTTCTTTCGATCGAACACCGCACGCGCCTGCGCCTGAAGGTGCGCTTTGCAGGCGGCGATCCGAATATCCTATCGGTCACACCCGTGTGGCCGACGGCCAACTGGCATGAACGCGAGAATTTCGATCTTTTTGGAATCCGCTTCGAAGGCCATCCCGATCTCACCCGCATTCTCATGCCGGACGATTGGGAAGGCCATCCCCTTCGCAAAGACTATCCGGTCGAAGGGTTTCGGTAAGGTCCGCGTGAGGTTCATAGGGCTATGACGACAACGACGATCGAAACACCCGTTGGCCCGGCTCAACCGATGGTCCTTAATATGGGGCCGCAGCACCCGTCCACGCACGGCGTGCTCCGCGTGATCCTCGAGCTCGATGGCGAGACCATTCTCTCTGCCAAATCCGTAATCGGCTATCTGCACACGGGCATCGAGAAATCCTGCGAGTCGAAAACCTATTCGCAGTGCATCACGCTGACCGACCGCATCGACTATCTCGCGCCGCTCTCGAACAATCTCGGCTTCTGCCTCGCGGCCGAAAAGCTCCTCGGCATCGAAGTTCCCAAGCGCGCGCAGTACATTCGCGTGCTCCTCACGGAGCTGACGCGCATCACGTCGCACCTCGTCTGGCTTGGCACCCACGCCATCGATCTCGGCGCGATGTCCGTCTTCCTCTACAGCTTCCGCGAGCGCGAAGAGATCATGAAGATTTACGAGTACGTCTCCGGCCAGCGGATGATGACCAGCTACTTCCGCATCGGCGGCCTCGCGCTCGAACCGCCGCCCGGCTGGCTCGACAAGGTGCAGCGCGTCGTCGATGCGATGCCCGGCCATGTGGATCAATACGAAGACCTGCTCACAAAAAACCGCATCTGGCTCGCTCGCACACAGGGCGTCGGCGTTTTCAGCGCGGCCGATGCGATCGCCATGGGCGCTTCCGGCCCGCTTCTGCGCGGCAGCGGCGTCGCCTATGACGTCCGGCGTGCGTTCCCCTATTCCAGCTACGAAGAATTCGATTTCGACGTGCCGACGCAGACCGCCGGCGATTGCTACGCGCGATACCAGTGCCGCGTCGCCGAAATTCGCGAGAGTCTCAAGATCGTTCGTCAGGCCATGAACAAGATTCCGTCCGAGGGCCCGTTCCGCGCCGAAGTGCCGGGTATCATTCCGCCGTCGCGCGAAGAGATGAAAACCTCGATCGAGGGCCTCATCTACCATTTCAAGATTTTCACGGAAGGCTTTGCGCCGCCGCCGGGCGAAGTCTATCAAGTGATTGAATCGCCCCGCGGCGAGATGGGCGTCTTCATGGCGAGCGACGGCTCCGCGAAGCCTTACCGCGTGAAGTTCCGCGCGCCGTCGTTCGTGAATTTGCAGTCGCTGCCGAACCTTTGCGTCGGACGCCTGATCGCCGACGCGGTTGCTTGCATCGGCACCACCGATATCGTTCTGGGAGAAGTCGACCGCTAGCCGGGTCGAACCAAACACGGAAAATGCAACTCTCGCCGCAACTCGGAACCAAGTTCAACGAACTCATCGGGCGCTATCCGGTGAAGCGCTCGGCGCTGATCCCCATGATGCTCTACGCGCAGGACGAGCTCGGCTATCTCGGCGACGAAATCCTCGAGGAAATCGCCAGGCGCCTCGATCTGAATATGATCCAGGTCACCGAAACGCTTGCCTACTACTCGATGCTGCACCGCAAGCCCATGGGCCGCTATCACATTCAGGTCTGCACCAACATTTCCTGCATGATGCGCGGCGGCAACGAGCTCTATCAGCATGTCCAGAAGCGTCTCGCCATCGGCCACAAGGAAGTTTCGCCGAGCGGCACGTTTTCGCTCGAAGAGGTGGAATGCATGGGCGCGTGCACCGGCGCGCCGTGCATGCAGGTCAACTACGACTATTACGAAAATCTCGACGCCGCCAAGGTTGACGAGATCTTGGAGCAGCTCCAGGACGGCAAAGTTCCCAAGCCGGTTGCGGTCACCTCGGGTTCCGTGCACGAGCGCCTTCCGGCCGAGGTGCCCATAATCAGCAGGCTTTTCGGCGTGCCCAACTCGCGCAAGATCGACGTCTATCTCCAGCACGAGGGCTATCAGGCGCTCGAAAAGGCCCTGAAACAGATGACTCCCGATCAGATCATCGACGAGCTGAAGAAATCCAGTCTGCGCGGACGCGGCGGCGCGGGCTTTCCCACGGGAATGAAGTGGAGTTTCGTCCCCAAGGGCGACAAGCAGAAATACATTCTCGCGAACGCCGACGAAAGCGAACCCGGCACCTGCAAAGATCGCCCGCTGATGGAAATGGATCCCCACCAGTTGATCGAAGGCATGGTGATCGCCGGGCGTGCGGTCAACGCGAATCGCGGATACATCTACATCCGCGGCGAGTATCGCTACATCCTCGACATCATGGACGTGGCGATCGGCGAAGCCTACGCCAAGGGCTATCTCGGCAAGAATATCGTCGGCAGTGGATTCGATTTCGACGTGTGCACGCACACCGGCGCCGGAGCCTACGAATGCGGCGAAGAATCAGCGCTGATGGAATCGCTCGAGGGCAAGCGCGGCTACCCGCGCATCCGCCCGCCCTTCCCTGCAGTCGTCGGCCTCTATGGCTGTCCGACAGTCATCAACAATGCCGAAAGTCTGAGTACCGTGCCTGCCGTCATTCGCATGGGTGGCGACGCCTACGCCGCTCTCGGAACACCCAAAAACGGCGGCACGCGCCTCTATTCGATTTCGGGACACGTCAATCGCCCCGGAATCTACGAGCTTCCTCTCGGGTTTCCGATGCGCCGCTTGATCGAAGAAGTGGCCGGCGGTGTTCCGGGCGGCAAAAAATTGAAGGCAGTCATTCCCGGCGGCAGTTCTTGCCCTCTGCTCTCCGCCGATGAAATCGACGTCGCGATGGACTATGATTCGGTCGCCAAAATCGGTTCGATGCTCGGCTCGGGCGGCATGGTCGTATTTGACGAAGACACCTGCATGGTCGATCTCGCGCGCCGCATCATGCACTTCTACGCGCACGAGTCCTGCGGCTGGTGCATTCCCTGCCGCGAGGGCACCGCGTGGCTGCGCAAACTGCTCGACCGCTTCCACGAGGGCGGCGGGCGCGAGGAAGATATCCCGCTGATCGACGAGCTCTCGAAAAATATGCTTGGGCGCACGTTCTGCCCGCTCGGCGACGCCGCCGCGCTCCCCACGATCAGCATCGTGAAAAAGTGGCGCAACGAGTTCGAGGATCACCTGCAAGGCAAGTGCGCGCACAAGCCCGCCGAGATCCTGGCGGCCGCGCTGTAGCCAAGCAGCATAAAATAGCGGCGCACGAATCAGCCGCGAGCGGTTTCACGAGTTTCGAGTTTCGAGTTTCGAGTTTCCATTTTCGATTTTTGGGTTTCCAAACATGGCGGAACAAAAACAGATCGCGTTCACGATCGACGGCCGGCAGGTAACAACCTCCGCGGGCACCCTCGTGATCGAGGCCGCGAAAGCTCAGGGCATCGAAGTCCCGTCCTTCTGCTACTACCCGGGCCTTTCTCTTCAGGCCGCCTGCCGCATGTGCCTCGTCGAAGTCGAAAAAATGCCGAAGCTGCAGACCGCCTGCACGCTTGTCGCCACCGACGGCATGGTGGTGAAAACAACCACCGACCAGGTCCACAAAGCCCGCAAGGACATGATCGAGTTCCTGCTCTCGAATCACCCGCTCGATTGCCCGGTCTGCGATAAGGGCGGCGAGTGCGAATTGCAGGACATGACGTTCCGCTACGGCCTCGATAAGACGCGCTTCACCGAAGAAAAGCTGCACACTCCGGAAGAAAAGTGGTCGCCGCTGGTTTACTACGATGCTCCGCGCTGCATTCTCTGCTTCCGCTGCGTGCGCGTGTGCGATGAAGGCATGGACGTGAAAGCCCTCGGCGTCGGCTCGCGCGGCGTGCTATCCGTGATCCTTCCGAATCAGCCGGGCGAACTCGCCTGCGAAGAGTGCGGCATGTGCATCGACATCTGCCCCGTCGGCGCTCTCACCAGCGGCACCTATCGCTATCAGACGCGCCCGTGGGAAATGACGTACGTCGGTGAACCCTGCGCGCACTGCTCGAATGGCTGCAAGACCACGCTCAGCGTCCGCAACAACGAAATCCTTCGCGCCAACAATCGCGATCATTCCGGATTCAACGGCGAGTTCCTTTGCGCCAAAGGCCGCTTCGGTTTCGATTTCACCTTGAATCCCGAACGCGTCCGCCAGCCGCTCGTCCGCCGCAATGGCTCGCTCGAGCCCGCCAGCTGGGAGGACGCTCTCGAAGAGGTCGCGCGCCGCCTGAAGCAGGCTCACTCCACGCACGGTCCTTCGGCGATCGGCGTGATCGGATCGAATCACACCACCAACGAAGAAAATTACCTGCTGAATCGCTTCGCGCGCGTCACGCTCGGCACCAACAACATCGACCATCACCGCACTGCGGACTATGCAGGCCTCGCCGCGGCTCTCGGCCCGAATGCCAAAAATTCCCTCGCCACGATGGCGGATATCTACAATGCCAGCGCGGTCCTGCTCATCGGCAACGACGTCACCCAGCAGAATCCGCTCGTTGCCTGGCAGATTCGCACCAGCGTTCGCCACCACGGCCTGAAGCTCTACGCCATCGATAGCCGTCCGAGCAAGATCCATCGCCAGGCCAGGATCGCAGTCGAAGCGGGCGGGCGCGAGGCCGTTCGCTGGCTCGCCACCGAACACGGCCAGTTCGACGCGAAAACCACGGAAGGCCTCGTTCAATTGAAAGCGGCGCTCGAAGCCGAAAACGATGTCGTCGTTCTCTTCGGCGCCGACATCCAAGGCGCCGCGATTCGCGACCTCGTTTCGCTCGCCGCCCGCTTCGGCGGCAAGACAAAATTCATGGCCCTCGGCGACTATTCGAATTCCCGCGGCGCCGCGGATATGGGCATCCTGCCCGACCGCCTGCCCGGCTACGCGCCGCTTTCAGACGCATCCGAGCGCGCCCGATTCGGCAGAATCTGGGGCGGTGAAATCTCCGCGCAGCCCGGCCTCGCCGCGCACGCCATGATTGAAGCGGCTCTCGCGGGCAACATCAAAGCCCTTTACGTCGTGGGCGCGAATCCGCTGAAAACGTTCGCGGTCGCTTCGCCCGATCTCCTGGCCGGACTCGAATTGCTCGTCGTGCAGGATATGTTCCTCACCGAAACGGCGCTGCGCGCCGACGTCGTCCTGCCCGCCGCCTCCACCTACGAAAAAGACGGCTCGCTCACGAATACGGCCGGCGAAGTTCAGTTGACCCATCGCTCGATCGATCCGCAGGGCCCCCGCAGCGATTTCGACCTGCTGCGCATCCTTTCGCACCAGCTGGGAATGCTCGGCCTCGGCACGCCGATCCGTCTGCGAACACCCGAAGCGGCGTTCGAGGAAATTCGGCAGCACGTGGCCGGCTACAATCTTTCGCTGCCGGCTCTACTTGGGGGCGGCTCCGAATTGGCGACACCAACTTGCAAGGCCGTGGAATCGTCGTACGACGTGCCCCTGGGCGCTGTTTTCTCTTCACACGATTATCTCTTTACGAGCGGCACCCTGGGCCGCTACTGTTCCAGGCTCACTTCGACGAACGAGGCGAAAGAGACACCGTGGAGTTCATCTCCCAGCATCCAGTCTTGGTGGTATCGATAGTCAAGATTGCCGTCCTGCTGTTCGTCGTCATGACGGCCTTGGCGTATCTTACCTGGCTCGAGCGCAAGGTTATCGCGCACATCCAGGCGCGTTGGGGTCCCTACTACGTCGGCGCGCACGGCTTGCTGCAGCCGCTCGCTGACGGTCTCAAGTTTCTTTTCAAGGAAGACGTCACGCCGCCCGTGTCGGATCGTCTCGTCTACACGCTCGCTCCCTTTCTTGCTCTTTCGCTCGCGCTTGCCGCGCTCGCGCTGATTCCGTTCGGCCCGCCCAGCGTTCGGGTGCTCGGCCAGCCCATTTTCATCGTATCGAATATCGACATCGGCCTCCTGTTCCTTTTTGCGATCACGTCCATGGGCGTCTATGGCGTCGCTCTCGCGGGATGGTCGTCCAACAGCAAATATCCCCTCATGGGCGGCCTGCGCAGCTCCGCCCAGATGATCAGCTACGAAGTTTCGCTCACGATTTCCGTGGTCGGCGTGCTCCTCCTCGCCGGCACGCTGAATTTCAACGGAATCATCGAAGGGCAGCAAGGCTACTTTCACTACCTGCCGTTCATTCCCAAGTGGCACATCTTCCCGCAAATTATCGGTTTCCTCTGCTATCTCACCGCCGCCATCGCCGAAACGAACCGCATTCCCTTCGATCTGCCGGAAGCCGAAACAGAACTCGTTGCCGGATTCCATACCGAATACTCGAGCTTCAAGTTCGCGATGTTTTTCATGGCCGAATACGCGAACATGATCACCGTCTCCTGCCTCGCCACGATTCTCTTTCTCGGCGGCTGGCTCTCGCCCTTCCCCGATACCTGGAAGTGGCCCCTTTTCCTGCCCGGCGTGGGCTTGATCGCGCTCGGCATTTATTGCGCGGTCGATACTGTTACCACGATGCGCGGCATCGCCCGCCTGCAGTTCGCCGTCGTAACCATGCTGTGCCTTGGCGGCGGCCTTCTCGTGCTCGCGCCGGCAGCCGCTTCTCTCCATAGCGCCGCGCCGTGGATCGCCACGGCGAATACGGGAATTCAAGGAGTGTTCTGGTTCACGGCGAAAATCCTGGCGATTTTGTTCTTTTACATCTGGATGCGCGGCACGCTGCCTCGCTTCCGCTACGACCAGCTGATGTCTTTCGGCTGGAAGCTTCTGCTGCCGGTGTCTCTCGCGAATCTGGTGCTGACCGCCGCGTGGATCGCGTACGGCTGGGTGAGGCACGGATGAACCTGCCGTTTATTGTGTTTTTCGTCTTCGCGCTGCTCGCGGTCGCGGGCGCGGTGATGCTCATTCTCGCGCGCGAGCCGATTCACAGCGCGCTGTCCCTGGTTCTCGTCATGATTTCGCTCGCCGTGCTCTACCTGCTGCTCGGCGCGGAATTCATCGCCGCCGTGCAGATCATTGTCTATGCCGGCGCCGTCATGGTTCTGTTCGTGTTCGTCATCATGCTGCTCAATATGGGAGTCGAAGAGCGCACGAATTTCAGCAAGTTCGCCTACGTTGGAGTGGTGGGTGGCTTCGTTCTGTTGCTCGAAATCGGACACTGGATGTTCCACTCGCCCATCGGGGCGGCCGTTGCCAACGGCCCCGAGCCGGCGACCGCGTTCTCAACTGTCGAGCTGTCGAAGCTTCTTTTCAGATCGTATCTGTTTCCGTTCGAAGCGACCTCGATCCTGATTTTGATCGCGATCCTGGGCGCGCTGGTTCTTGCGAGGAAAGAAGAGTGATCGTTCCCGTTTCGTACTATCTGGTGCTGAGCGCCGTTTTGTTTGGTCTGGGCGTGGTCGCGTTCGTGTTCAAGCGCAACGTCATCACGATTTTTATGTCCATCGAGCTGATGCTCAATGCCGTAAATCTGGCGTTCGTCGCCTTCGCACGCGCGCGCAATCAGCTCGACGGCCTCGTATTCGTCTTTTTCGTCATCGTGGTCGCGGCCGCCGAAGCGGCCGTAGGCCTTGCAATCGTCATCATGCTCGCACGCAATCGCGAATCGCTTAACGTCGAACGAATCAACCTGCTCAAGTTCTGATGCCTATACTCAGCCATCTCTGGATCATTCTCGCGCTGCCGCTCGCCGGCGCGGCGATCAACGGCCTTCTCGGCAAGCGCTGGCCTAAATCGGCGGTCAATTCCGTCGCGATCGGCTCCGTCTCGCTTGCGTTTCTCGCCGTTGCGGAACTGGTGCGCGAGTTTTCTCAGCTCTCCCCGAGTCAGATTCCCTACGTCGGCGATTATTTCACCTGGATCGTAGCCGGCCCGTTCCGCGTCGATTTCTCTCTTCAGGTCGATCAGCTCACGGTCGTGATGCTGCTGGTCGTCTCCTTCGTCGGCATGCTGATTCACATCTATTCCACCGGCTACATGGCGCACGAAGGCGGCTACTACCGCTTCTTCAGCTACCTCAACCTCTTCATGTTCTTCATGCTCACGCTGGTGCTCGCCGCGAACCTCATCGTGATGTTCGTCGGATGGGAAGGCGTCGGCCTCTGCAGCTACTTGCTGATCGGCTTCTGGTTCCTGAAGAAATCCGCCGCCGATGCGGGCAAGAAAGCCTTTATCACCACGCGCATCGGCGATTTCGGCTTCACGGTCGGTATCCTGCTCGTCTTCGCCACGTTCTCCTCGGTTGATTTTCAGACGATCTTCAAGAGTGTCGCCGCGAATCCGGTTGCGGAAGGCACTCTGACCACGATCTGCATCCTGCTCTTCACTGGCGCCATCGGCAAATCGGCGCAATTGCCCCTTTACGTCTGGCTGCCCGACGCGATGGAAGGCCCCACGCCCGTCAGCGCCTTGATCCACGCCGCCACCATGGTCACCGCCGGCGTCTACATGGTCGCGCGCATGAACCCGCTTTTCTCGCGTGCGCCCATCGCGATGCTCATCGTCGCCATCGTCGGCGCGGTCACTGCGTTCTACTCGGCCACCATCGGCCTCATGCAGACCGACATCAAGAAAGTGCTCGCCTATTCCACCGTCTCGCAGCTTGGCTACATGTTCCTGGCCTGCGGCGTGGGCGCGTACGCTGCCGGCGTCTTCCATCTGATGACCCACGCTTTCTTCAAAGGCCTGCTCTTCCTCTGCGCCGGCAGCGTGATCCACGCCATGGGCGGCGAGCAGGACATGATGAAAATGGGCGGGCTGCGCAAGAAAATCCCGATTACCTATTGGACGATGCTCATCGCCACGCTTGCGATCGCAGGCATTCCCGGCTTTGCCGGATTCTTCAGCAAGGACGAAATCCTCGAAGCGGCGCTGTCCGGGCCGCACGCGAATTTCACTCTTTGGCTGCTCGGTGTTGCGGGCGCCGCTCTCACGTCGTTCTACATGTTCCGCCTCGTGTTTCTCACGTTTTTCGGCAAGCCGCGCTACGACGAGCACGAGGTGCACGTCCACGAATCGCCAAAAACCATGACCGTGCCGCTCATGATCCTCGCGTTCTGTTCGATCTTCGGCGGCTGGTTCGCCGCGCCGAAGCTCGTCGGCGGAATCGATCACTTTGGAGCGTTTCTCGAGCCCGTTTTCACCATGTACGCGCCCACGGCCGCCGCGGTCGCCTCAGAACCGGCGGCCAGCCCCGGCCTTGCGCTGTTCCACGCGCTCACCGGCTGGCCCGTGATCGTCGGCATTCTCGGCCTGCTCGTCGCCTGGTGGTTCTACATCAAGAGTCCGGAAACGCCGAAGCGCCTGGCGAAGAGCCTGCACGGTCTCTACACGCTGATCTTCCACAAGTATTACGTCGACGAAATCTACGCCGCGCTGATCGTCCGCCCGCTGCTCTGGATTTCTGCCAACCTGCTGTGGCACGTGATCGACGAGCGCGCGATCGACGGCACGGTCAACGGCGTCGCCACCGCCGCGCGCGAATCGGGCGGCGAATTGCGCAAGCTGCAGTCGGGCAATACGCGCAGCTACGCGGCATGGGTCATCGTCGGCGCCGTCTGCTTCACATTCTTGCTGTTGCTGGTTCTGGGGATGCGCTAGCGTGGGCACGCAACCACATCTTCTGTCGGTGATCACGTTCCTGCCGCTCTTCAGCGTCGCGGCGCTCCTCGTCCTGCGTTCGGACGACCATACATGGATTCGCCGCATCGCCCTCGCGGCTTCCGTCGCCGAATTCCTGATCTCCCTGTGGCTGCTTCGCGGCTTCGAGATAGGCAACGCCGCGTTTCAGATGCGCGAAAAATACGAATGGATCGGCCAGGCCATTCACTACGACATCGGTGTCGACGGCATCAGCCTCTTTCTCGTGCTCCTGACCACCTTCCTCACGCCGATCGCCATCCTCTGCTCCTGGGAATCGATCCACGAAAACGTGAAGGGCTTCTTCATCTCCCTGCTCGTGATCGAAACCGCCATGATCGGCGTCTTCGTATCGCTCGATCTCTTCCTCTTCTTCGTCTTCTGGGAACTCACGCTGATCCCGATGTATTTCATGATCGGCATGTGGGGACACGACCGCCGCATCTACGCCGCGGTGAAATTCATCCTGTACACGATGTTCGGCTCGATCCTGATGCTGGTCGCGATCCTGTGGCTCTACAACGAAGCCGGCACCTTTGATCTCCCCGACATTTTCAACCTCATCCACTCGGGCCAGATACGCTTCTCTTCCACCACGGAACTGCTGCTTTTCGGCGCGTTCTTCCTGGCGTTCGCGATCAAGGTGCCGCTCTTCCCGCTGCACACGTGGCTTCCCGACGCCCATACCGAAGCCCCCACCGCCGGCTCCGTGATCCTTGCGGGCGTGATGCTGAAGCTCGGCACCTACGGCATCCTGCGCTTCTGCCTTCCGCTCTTCCCTGAAGCGGCGCACCGCATGGCCACGCCGATCGCCGTCCTCGCGATCATCGGCATCGTCTACGGCGCGCTCGTCGCGATGATGCAAACCGATCTGAAGCGCCTCGTCGCGTACACCTCGGTCAGCCACCTGGGCTTTGTCGTCCTCGGAATTTTTGCCTTCAGCACCACGGCGATTCAGGGCGCGATCTATCAGATGCTCAATCACGGCATCTCTACTGGCGCGCTCTTCCTTGCGGTCGGCATGCTCTACGACCGCCGCCACACGCACGAAATCAAGGAATTCGGCGGCCTCGCCACGCCCATGCCTGTCTTGATGTCGTTCTTTCTGTTCGTCGCGCTCTCATCTCTCGCGCTGCCGCCCCTCAATGGATTCATCGGCGAGTTCCTGATCCTGATCGGCACCTTCGCCGCAGGCCATCATCAATGGGCTTCGTGGGCCACCAGCGGCGCCGTCATCTCAGCGATCTATCTGTTGTGGGCCTACCAGCGCGTCGCCCTCGGCGAGGTCACCGTCGACAAAAATCGCACGTTGCCCGACGCTTCCCGCCGCGAGCGCGTAATCCTGATCGCCATGGCCGTCGTGATTCTCTTCATGGGCATCGCTTCCCCGCTCTTCACCAAGCGCATGGCGGCCTCGGTCGATAACATCCTCGATCAGACCTCTACGGCTCGCGAAGCGTCGTCATCGCACTCGCCCGCCATCTGCTGCCCGGCGCCGCACGCCGCCATCCGCACCGTCAGCGCAATCGCTGCCGGCGCAGCGCCTGCAGGAAGGCAGGTGCGGCAGTAATGCATTTCTCCCACGAGCAGTACGCCAACATCGGCCGCCTTTTCCCCGAGGTCATACTCTGCGGGTTCGGCCTCCTTATCATGGCGGTCGACCCGTTCGTCAGCGCCGCCCGCCAGCGCGTCCTCGGCTGGCTCGGTTTCGTTGGCGCCCTCGCCGGACTTGCCGCTGTCTGGGTCCCGGCTCATCACCCGGGCATGGCCTACAGCGGCCTGATCAGCAACGACGCGTTCAGCGTTTTCGTGCACGTGGTTGTCATCTCCGCCGCCGCGCTTGCGATTCTTGGATCGATCGATTATCTCGACCAGGAAGGCATCGAGCGCGGGGAATACTACGCCCTGATCTTGTTCGCCACGGCAGGCATGTGCATCCTCGCGGGCGCCAACGAACTCGTCACCGCGTTCGTCGGCCTTGAGATGAGCTCGATCGCGAGCTATGTGCTTGCGGGTTTCCGCCGCCGCGCGCTGCCTTCGAACGAAGCCTCGATGAAATATTTCCTGCTCGGCTCCTTCGCCACGGCTTTCTTCCTTTACGGCATTGCCATGACGTACGGCGCCACCGGCAGCACGCGTATCGATCAAATCCAGAATTTCCTCGGGAGCCTCGAAGACGCCGGCCATTCGCTTCCCGCCCTGGCGATCCTCGGCATCGGACTGATGTTCGTCGGCCTCGGCTTCAAAGTCGTCGCCGCGCCGTTCCAGATTTACGCGCCCGACGTCTATCAAGGCGCGCCCACGCCCGTCACGGCGCTGCTCGCTTCGGCGCCCAAGGTGGCGACCTTCGCCGTCATGCTCCGCATTTTCTACGTCGCGTTCGGCGCGGCTGGTGGCACGTGGTTCTGGGTGATCTGGATTTCCGCCGTGCTCACGATGTTCATCGGCAATCTTGCCGCGCTGGTGCAGACCAACGTGAAGCGCATGCTCGCCTACTCGTCGATCGCTCACGCGGGCTACATTCTCGTCGCCTTTGCGGCGTCAAGCGAGCTCGGCATCGCGGCTGTCCTGTTCTATCTTGCGGCCTACGTGCTGATGAAGGTCGGCGCGTTCCTGGTCCTCGCGCATCTCGGCCAAAAGAACGAAGAGCACCTTTCGATCCGCGATTACGCGGGCCTCGGCCAGACGCAGCCGGTCCTGGCCGTATGCTTCTCGCTTTTCCTGCTTTCGCTGCTCGGCTTGCCTGCCACGGCGGGCTTCCTCGGAAAATTCTTCGCGTTCCAGGCGGCGCTGGATTCCCATAACGCGCCGGCATTCGGCGGCGCCATCGTCTGGCTTGTCGTCATCGCCGCGATCAATAGCGTGATCGGCGCCTACTACTACCTGCGCGTGATCGTCGCCATGTATTTCTGGGAGCCTTCGAAGGAATATACGCCCACCGCCGTCGCGCCCGCGCTCGCCGTCGCGCTCTTCCTCGCCGCCGCCGGCACCCTCTATCTCGGCCTTTTCCCCGGCCGCATTGTCGCGCTCGCTGCAGCCGCCGCCAATTCCCTGCCCCTCCACTAACAGGCGTCCCAGTGGCACAGACAATCCTGTCTGTGCATTAGGGGCTGCGTCGAGCGCCGGGTGCCCCATCCTCGGTTTGTGAGGGTGGGGCTCTTGACTTTCTCTGTCTCCATCGCGATAACTCGCCGGTATACAAAAAAAGGCCCGGAGACTCGCGTCCCCGGGCCGAAAAACTCCTCGAGCGGATCTACTTGATCAGAACGATCACGAACACGTACAGGGTCAGCGATTCGATCAGCGCGACGCCGACGAAGAACGCGATACGAATCGGTCCGCTCGCGCCCGGATTGCGCGCTGAGCTTTCGCAAGCCGCGGCCGTCGCCTTTCCTTGGCCCAGGCCACAACCCGCAGCCGCCACGCCAAGAGCCAGCGCCGCCGCAAAGTCGATCCAGTCGTAAGGTTTGGCCACCGTCGCCGCCGCTTGCGCGAAAGTAACGGGCGCCATCACCAGCATCGTCGCTAAAGCCGACAAAAACCACACCGCTTTTCTCGCCATGTCTTCTCCTTGGTTATGAATTACCGCCAGGAGGTGGTTCCCGGCCGCCCTGGGGGACGGTGGGCTCACACTGGCAGCTCAAAATTCCCGATTAGTGTTCTTCGCCAACCGCCAGGCCGAGATAGATGATCGCCAAAATCGTAAAAATGAAAGCTTGCAATACCGCTTCGAAGATATGGAATACGCTCAACGCCAGCGGAATTCCCACGGGCGCCACAACCGAAATATAGCCGGCGGGATTCCGGTGGCCGAGAAATGTGAAAAGAGCGATCGAAAGACCCAGAAACGATACGTAAATTAGTTCGCTCACCAGCATATTGGCCCAAAGCCGCACGGTCAGCGAGAGCATGCGTGCGAAATGGCTGAAGGTTTCGATCACCACCATCAAAGGAGAAATCAGCAGCACCGGCCCCATCAGAGTCTTCGCGTATCCAACGGGTCCGTGATGCCCGATGCCAAATCGGTTGTAGTAGAGGAAAACCACGGTCGCGCAAGCCAGTGGCACCGTCACTTCGGCCGTCGGCGACATCGCTCCCGGCACCAGTGCCGCCAAATTGCACAGGAGAATGAATATCCCGATCGTACCCATCAGCGCCACATGCCTCTGGGTATCCTGTCCCACGATGTCGTCGAGCAGATCTTTCACGCCGACGCCCATCGGATTCGTCAGGACGAACTCCATCACCTGTTGCGTCGCGCCAGGACGATCCGCAGAAATGCGTCCTTTGAGCCACAAAAAGAAAATAACGGCAAAAAGAAAAACCACCAACTCCATCGCGAAGAAATTGGGAATCGGATATTCCGGATTTGCGGGATGCCGGTGCAGCAGCGCGAGCAGCGCCGCCGCTGGCTTGCCCAGCAGCAGGTTCACGACTTTCGTCACACTGAGGACTTGCTCTTCGCCCATGGTTCTCCCGAGAAAGAGACGGCCAGTTTCTTGCTTTGTAGGTCGGGGTTACTGCGCATTCCAGCGGTGGCTGCCGTGCACCAACTCGTAGCCGAGCTCCAGCAGAATAGCTGGTACCACCGCCACCAGCCCGCACAAAACTGCGATCGCGGGTAAGTGTAGCCAAACGAGCATAGCATAGGCGGCCAGCAGCAACAACACAGCGCGCCCCAGGAACTTCGCATGCACGGTCTTTGGCACGTGCACTTGCTCGACGCCTGCTTGCGCGAGCCCCAGCCGCACCAGCGCCGCCGCCCCTTGCCGCAGCCACCGGAAATTCAGCCAGCAGACCACGGTTCCGGCCGCGGCTCCCACGCCCGCGCGCGCTCCCCAGCCGACCGCGGCGCCGGCTGCCATGGCCGCCCCGGCGCCGACCACGAAGTATTCCAGCCGCCGCTCGATGGCGGCGTAATCGGATTCAGTTTCCATTCTTGTCCAGCAGGCTCGCGGTCTTCACAGCGTTCACGATGCCGAGCACCATGCCTGCGAGACCCAGCACCAGCATAAAAAGCGGCTTCGTGTGCCACCAGTGATCCAGCAGGTAGCCAACCCCGCCCGCCAGTAGCGCCGGCACGATCAACTCAAACGGCAGCGTCCACGCCACGGCCGCCGCCTTCACCGCGCCCGGCGGAACCTTTCGAGATGACGGATCGTTCGACCCCACCGCGCCTCCTGCCTTCAATCCATTGTACTCGGCATGAAGCACGCCGCGAAGAATGTACACCGCGCGCGGAGCCGGGCGAGTCTCCCTTCGATGTGCCTTTAGTCCCGGCGGCATTTCGGCTGTCTAATTCTCGAATCGTGCCCTTAGAAAGGACCCAGCGCATAGGCGCGGCACAAGTTAGCCCAGCCCGGAAGGGCTGGGAACAAGACCACAAAAGGGCTCAAGCGCCGTAGGTGCGACACACGCCTGCCCGGCACAACATCGCGCCTGCTCCCTTTCCTTCAGGCTTTCTTGATCTTGAAAACGCGCTCCGCGTTCTCGTGGTAAATCTTGTGCTTGTCCTTCTCCGAAATATCAGCCGAATCCAGGAATTCGACCGCGTCCGGATGATCCTGATACGGATAGTCGATCGCCCACATAATCCGGTCCGCGCCCATCACCTCGATGCAAAACCGCAGCGTCGGGTCCCAGTTCATTCCGCTCGTGGTGATGTAGAAATTCCGCTTGAAGTATTCGCTCGGCAGATGCTTCAGTTTCGGCCGCCCGAAATCCACTCGTATGCGCGCGTGCATGTAGTCGAGCCGGTAGAACCAATATGGAATGCCCTCGCCCATGTGTCCGAGCACGATCCGCAGCTTGGGAAACACGTCCAGCACGCCGCTCGTGATGATGCGCAGCCCGTGCAGCCCGGTCTCGGCGGCGTAGCCCCAGATCGCGTGTTCCAAATGATCCGTCCGGTATGCCTTGGCCATCAACGGATTCGGCGAGCGCGGGTGAATGTAGAGCGGCGCATTCAATTCGGCCAGCGCCTCAAGGATCGGCCAGTATTTCCGCTCGCTCAGGAATTCGCCGTTCGTATGCGAATTGATGATCAGGCCGTTCAGCTTCAGCTTGGTCATCACGCGCTCGATTTCCTTCACCGCGCGTGCCGGATCCTGCGGCGCGAAAGTCCCCAGCCCGGCGAAACGTTTCGGGTATTTCTGCACCGCCTCTTGCAGCCGGTCGTTCGCGAGCGTCGCGAGCGCCGTGCCCTTATCCGCATCGAGCATCTGCACGCCGGTCGACGTTAGCCCGAGGACGTGCATGTCTACGTCGTACTTGTCCATCGTGCGCAGCCGCTCGTCGAAGAGATCGAGCAGCTTGTTGTGCATCGGCCCCGCGGGATCGGTCTGGAACTTCCAAAGGAAGAGGTCCGGATCGTATTCCTGCTGCTTTGCCAGCAGTTCGCGCTGCGCGTCCATCTGCTCCGGAATCGAGAAAGCCTCTTCGGTTGCAATTCTCCGGTACGATTTTCTTTTCGGTTTCGCTTTTCCCTTGCTCGAGCCAGCCTTGCGCTTCGGACTCATCGAAGCCCCCATTCTCGCGTCACGAATTTTTGCGGGAGTACGGAACCCAAACCGCGCTGGAGTGTATCGCAGAACCATCCGCAATTGCATCTTCGACAGGTCGCTTGCGTAGCGCCGGCTTGCTCTCAGCGGAACGAAGGGCGTCTCGCCGGCTCTTCGGTTGCAGGCAGAAGCAAGCCAATTCGGCAAGCTTTCGTAGCGGCCGCCTCGCTCTTAGGCGGGCGCCTTTCGGCGTGCGACGACCAGTCGAGCTACCAGCCCAGCGATGCTTCCGCGCGAGACTTCCTAATCCGCTAGCCTATTCGCCGCACGTTCGCGAATGAAACTCGCACCAGCGCGGGACGCGCGGCACAAGTTAGCCCAGGCCGTAAGGCCTGGGAACCGACACCAGAAAGAACCCAAGCGCCGTAGGTGCGACACATCGTTCGGCACGCCGTAGGTGCTAGTGCCGCGCGCCGTGAAGAATATCGACCGCATGCGGCAACAGATCGGCAACCGCATCAAGCGATTCGACCGCGCCCTTCGGGCTGCCTGGCAGATTGATGATGATCGTCTTCCCGCGAATCCCGGCGATCGCACGCGAAAGGATCGACCTTCGCGTTTTCTGCATCCCCGCCGCGCGCATCTGTTCCGGAAATCCGGGAATCAGCCGCTCGACAACGGCTTCGGTCGCCTCCGGAGTCACGTCGCGCGGGCCAAGCCCCGTCCCTCCTGTCGTCAGGATCACGTCCGCCGCGTTCGCATCCGCCGTCTCCATGAGGAACGCCTCAATCGCGTCCCGATCGTCCGCGCGCACGCCGGACGACGCGATCTCCCAGCCAAGTTCGCGGCACCGCGCAATGACTGCCGGTCCCGAGCGATCTTCATTTTTTCCGGCAGCCACGGAATCGCTGATGGTGAGGACGAATACGCGCATGGATTTCCAGAAGGTGAGTCTAGCTCTGATTTGTGGCTTCGACGCTCTCGCCGGCCGCGTCGCGCTGCCCCTCGTCCACGAGCCGAAGCGCTTCCATTAACAAACCGGTCGTGGTGCGCGAAATCGTCGAGCGCGCCGGAGCCGCATTGAAGTCGATCTCGAATTCGCCCGCCGGCCAGCGCACGGCGCCAAACACGGCAGCCTCGCCTTCAAGCGAGCCGAGCTTTGCGTCAGCGCACTGCCCCGCGGAGAAAAACATTTCGCAGGCTTCGCCGTCGTGCCGGATCGTGAGCTGGCACGACTTCTGTCCCATCTCGAGCGATTGCATCAAATCGAGAATGCTCATCTCTTCGAGGCGGCCCTGAATCACGCCCGGGCGTACCGCGCGGTTCTGCAGTTTCTCGAGGCGCAGCCGGTCGATCACTTTTTTCGCGCTGCGCACGAGATTCTTCACGAAAAACGGCTTGGCGATGAATTCCTCGACGCCGTCCACCATCGGGCGAAGTTTCTCTTCGATGTCGCTGCGGCTCGCCAGGAAAATAAAGGGAATCTGTTTCGTCTGCTGCCGCCCGCGCAGCTTCTCGTAGAGCTGGCGGCCGTCGAGACCCGGCATCCGATAATCGCATACGATCAAGTCCGGGGGATCGTCGACGATCTTCAGCAGCGCATCGGCGCCGTCCGCCGCGGCGAATGCGGCGCAGTGCGGCGCAAACCCTTTCATCAGCAGGTCGAGGACCAGCGCGTTATCGTCCACCACCAGCACTTTGACGTCATTCATCGGCGCCATTATTTCCCGCTCTTTCCGGCTCGCCCATTTGATGATGCGCCGCGAACGTACGTTCCGCTGCGGCCGCCGGATTTTTTCAGCAGATACAACTCGGTGATCTCCATCCCCCGTTCGAGGGCCTTACACATATCGTAGATCGTCAGGGCCGCCACCGACGCGCCCACCAGCGCTTCCATTTCCACACCCGTAGGCCCCGTCGCCGTCGCCTCCGACGTAATCTCAATTCCATTCTGGCATAGCTTTGCCTGCACATCCACGTGCGTCAACGACAGGGGGTGACAAAGCGGAATCAGCTCCGAAGTACGCTTCGCCGCCGTGATTCCGGCGATCCGCGCCACCTCCAGCGGATTCCCTTTCGGCGATTTCAGCCGCCGCAAATTCCCGACCGTCGCGCGCTTCATGCGGACGAACGCGTGCGCGACGGCCGTGCGCGACGTGGCGGGCTTCGCCGTGACGTCCACCATGCGCACGCGACCAGCTTTATCGTAGTGTGAAAGCGCCTTCATGGACCCTCTACGATCGTGTCGATTACACTGACCCTCGATGCAATGTTTTCAGCAAGTTGCGTCATTTTCTAATCGCCAAATGTCGATTAGATTTCGGACTGTAGACCCACGCTGCCACAACCTGGGGACGTGCGCAAGTGCGAGTCCGGGTGGATTTGCCTTGGACCCAGTCAGGGCGGTCGATGCGTCGCCCTGATTTGCCCTCGCCGATTCAGTTTTCAAAGAACAGCCTGCTCCCGTCAAGAGAGCGGGCGATGTATTATCGTCGAGACCAGAATGGCAGAATACGACGGACGTGTCAGCTGTCCGCCAGTACAGAATCGGCACAGGCCCCGGAGTTGACCTCGAAGCAATCGGCCTCGGACCACAAATCACCTTGGGAGGCGCATATGAAAATCGTGCTGAACATCGTGGGCGTGCTGCTCGTCCTATTTGGCGCGATCTGGTTCCTGCAGGGGCTGAATATGTTCCCAGGCCACAGCTTCATGAACGGCCAGATCCGCTGGTCGATCAACGGCGGGATCTCGTTCGCGCTGGGCGTGATTTTGCTTATCTGGGCGAACCGCCGCGCAAAACCCTCCGCGTGATTCGAACCCCGCGGGCCCTCGATGATCGGGTTTGTCGGGATGGAAGCGCAGCGACGGTGGCCGGTGGAAGCGTGGGCCTTCAGGCCCGCGAAAAGCGCGCAAAAATAAGAGGGCTTTAGCCCCGGGCTGGCTAAAGGCCCTAGGTTCCCAAAACCCAACCTGGGGCGCCCTCCGCCTCCCTATACTTTCCCGAGACGTATCGCAGTGATATTCTCTCCGCGGTTGTCATGTCAATGGATTCCCACTTCTCAGCCCGGGCCATCCGTCCCAGCCGCCGATGCTAACAGGGCGCGGAGACTTGGGATGGACGTTCTACGGGGTTCTCTATTCAGCGCTGCTCTTTTGGCTCGGCGTTCGAATCCAGAGCAAGCGCGGCGCGATTCTCAGCGCGATTGGGCTGCAGGCGTTTGGGATACTTGCGATCTGCCTCGACCTTTATCGCACCCTGTATTATCTGCAATGGGTGGCGCTGCCTTTTATGGCGGGCACGCTTGTGATTGAGATCGTAACAATACTGCGGGTACGGCGTGCTCGGACACGCCCGCAGTGAATTTTTCCTCGTTTCAGGCCTTGCCACGAGGGTGCTCAAGGTTCGGGTCGGCAACTTGGACTCAGACACATTTCCTCGGAGGCGCCGCTTCCGTTAAGAGCCCCGGCGACGGAACGCGGGAAAGCGGGTGCGCCCCGAAATTTTCAATACGCAAAATCATTCGCCTGCCGTTCGCCCTTGGTCCCGGGAGCCGATAAAAAGGGAAAAACTGCCAAAATTGGATTCTAGGGGTCTTTTTCCGACACTTTAAGCTCCCGCTAGGGGGATGCTCCACCCCCCAGTTACAGCAGAAAATGTTGCACCAAAATGGTGCAACGCGCGATTCCGAAATTCCTCGCTCTGGGACTATTTCACTTCGGCGGGCGTCATGGTCGCTGGTCCTTCGCCGACGATTTCGATCACGGCGTCTCCGTCCTTCGCGCCGTCGTAGTGAATCCCTTTCGCAAAATCAGTCACGTAACTTCCGGGCGGCATCGGGACCGTCTTGTCCGGATCGAATTTCGTGCCGGTGCCGACCCACCAGGTGCCAGAAAGAACGGTGATGTATCGGTCGTTGGGATGGAAGTGAGGATGACTAAAATTGTGCGGGTGCCACTTCACGAGCTCGATGTAGAGCCCCGTTTTCATTGGGTCTCCGTGCAGCACCGCCGTTTCCGCCACATTCGGATTGCCCACCCATTTGATTTGATTCGGCAGCTCATAGCCGACGGCAGTCGAATCGAGATCGACGGCGCGCGCTGATCCAAACGAGAATGCCAGCAAAACCGCCAGCCCAAGCCAGTAACGCCGCCACGCGAAAAAGTTGCGCATACGATCCTCCTATCTCTTAGCCGCCACCGAGCTTCCCCATTCTAGAACATCTTCGAAACTCTGGCATCCCGGCTCCCTGGATGGCGCAGCGTGGCAAACGAAATCTTTTCGCGACTTGAAGCCTGTTTTGAGCATCTGTGTTAATAGAGGCCTCAGACAACGAAGGCGCAGAGGAGGTTCAGGAACATGAACATTTTCGAACGTGCCGCAGGGCTACTAAGGCCTCGACTGGGCGAGCAAATTCTGGTTTCGTTTGTGTCGCTCGCGTTGTTGTTCGCCACTTGGCCTCAGAGCCTGGCCGCCTCCCAGGACACGCAAGCCCCTCCACCGCCCGAACAAGCTGCGCAACAAGCCCCGCCATCCGATGGCCAGGCGCCGGCATATCAGCAGCAGACTCCCGAGCAGTTGCAACAATTGGTAGCGCCGATTGCGCTCTACCCGGATTCTCTCGTGGCGCAGATTCTGGCAGCGGCCACATTTCCCGAGCAGGTAGTCGAGGCCGATCGATGGGTGCAGGCGCATCCGAATCTCAAGGGCGACGATTTGGCTAAAGCCGTCGACCAGCAGGACTGGGACCCGAGCGTCAAGGCGCTCACGGCGTTCCCAACGGTACTCGGAAACATGGACAAGAATCTTTCGTGGACATCATCTCTCGGCGATGCGTATTACAACCAGCAACAGGACGTGATGGACGCGGTGCAGGTAATGCGCCAACGCGCGCAAGCAGCCGGCGATCTGAAGGACACACCGCAGCAAACCGTCACAACGCAAGGCTCGACGATCGTCATCGAGCCGGCTAATCCCGATGTCGTTTATGTCCCAGCCTACGATCCGTGGGCGGTTTACGGAGATCCCCTCCTGCCGTGGCCGGGTTGGTACGACTACCCTGGCATCTGGTACGGCGGCCCGTACCTCTCGTTTGGAATCGGCTTCGGAATCGGCTTCTTCGGGGGTTATGGATGGGGGTGGGGCAATTGGGGATTCGACTGGCACAACCGACTATCCAATTTATAACCACAACCGGTACTTCTCCCGGAGCAGCACGTTTTACAACCGAGGCAATTACTACCGGGGAGGAGGCGGCGAGTCGCGGCGTAGCAAGGAACGTGGAGCGCGGAGCTAGCGGCGACCGCGGCGGAGTACGCAGCGCGCGGCGGCACGGCAAGGCCCTTCAACGGAGACAATCGGGCCGCCCGAGGATTCGCCGAGCCTCGCGGTCAGAGCGGGGTCCGCTCGGGCGCCTTCAGCGGCTACGACCGTGGCGGAGAGACAAGGGACTATTCCGTCACGCGGGCAATCCAGCTTCGGTGGCGGTGGCGGATTTCGTGGCGGTGGCGGTGGCGGATCGCGCGGCGGCGGTGGCGGTCACGGCGGCGGGCGTCACTAATCGAGTTTCGCTGTATTCCCGATAACGGTGAAATTTGGAAATGGAGAAAGCCATATGCGACGAGCGAAGCTGAACTTCGACGGATTTCATTGGGCCGATCTTCCTGGGTTGGCGGCGGTTGCCATCGTCTTGATGGCATGCTTTCCCGGCCCGTTCGATGGCCCAGCAACAGGGCCAGATGACATTTCCATCGCCAGAAGCGGCGAGCAAGGCGCTCGTGACGGCGGCACAGAATAACGATGAAAAAGCAATGCTCAATATCCTCGGACCGGATGGAAAGCAGATCGTTTCGTCGGGAGACGCCACCGAGGATGCCCAGAACCGCGCTAATTTCGCGCAGAGGTATCAGGAAATGCACCGTCTGGTGAAAGAACCAGACGGAACCACTACCTTATACACTGGCGCGGAAAATTGGCCCATGCCCATACCGCTAGTGAACAAGGGCAGCGTCGTGGTATTTCGACACCGAAGCCGGCAAGATGGAGATTCTTTATCGGCGAGTCGGCAGGAACGAACTATCGACCATCCGCGTCTGCCAACAGCTCGTAGCGGCTCAAAAGGAATACTACTCCAGGCAACACAGCGAGTACGCCCAGCAAATCTTCAGCGATGAAGGGCAGCACAACGGTCTGTATTGGAAGGCGGCTGAGGGCGAACCCCAAAGCCCCATCGGGCCGCTGGTAGCGTCGGCTGTTGCCGAAGGGTATGTGAAGGGCCGGAACGGCCCTCCCACTCCCTACCGCGGCTATCTGTACCACATTCTGACAAGCCAGGGCGCGAGTGCCCCGGGCGGCGCGAAGAGCTACATCGTGGACGGCAAAATGACCTCAGGTTTCGCTTTCGTGGCTTACCCAGCCGAATACAGGTCGTCCGGCGTGATGACGTTTATCGTTGGCGAAGACGGAGTGGTTTATCGCAAAGATCTTGGCAGGCAAACGGATGTCGTCGGCAAGGCCATGAAGGAATACAACCCCGACTCGACCTGGCACAAAGGATGAAGACCAGCAGGAAATGACTTCCAGCGCGCAGGCAAGCAAGTAAAGACTTCTGGAACTCCCCCAAAAGTAGAGCGGCCGCCTTGCCGCGCGAACTTCTCGCGGGCTCGGGTGGCCGCCGAAGAAACGATTTCAGCCTAGCCTCGTTTACGCGCCAAGAAACTCGACGTGAACGTAGGTGCCGAGCCGAACGTTGTAGGCCAAATACCAGCCGACGTGGTCCGGATCGGCGTAGATCACGATCTCGTCGGAGTCCCACAGCCAGCCATCGCAGAAGCCCACATCGTACGGCGCAACGCTGAAGTAGAAGCCGTTGAACCAAAAGCGGCTCGGTCCCCCGCCTGCCAGATGCCAGACGTGATCCTTGCCGATGCCTCCCGTGAAGTGGCCGTGCTGCCAAGGATGATCGAGACGATAGTGAGGATCGTTGGGACCCGTGTCGTGGCCTACCCAACGGTCGGTTTTCGCATCCACGTGAGGAGCGTTCGGATGCCCGGGCTTCTCACTGTAGTTACGCTGTTTCTCGGGCGGAGCCGCGATGGGATGAGCCGCCGGCGGGCGCTGCGCCTTGGACGGCGCGGGACCGTGAGCGGGAATGTGGCCGCCGCCCACTTCGGGCTTGCCACCTTTTTTCTGAGCGAAAACGGGGAGTGCGATCACAAAAAAGAAAACCGCAAAAAGCCCGACGAGCCTTTTCATGCAGTCCTCCTAGAAATTAACTTCGTCCCGGCCGCGTGGAACGGACGGCATACATTACGACGAAAAAGCAAAGATGGCTAGAATTTGCCGCGGCGGGGCATGACGTCCACCCACTCGCCGGCCTCAAGCGTCAGGCGCGTTTCGCGCACGACGAGGAAACAATTGCCGCGCACGACCGCGCCGATATCGCCGGAGCCTTCCCACAAGAGCGTCTCGACTGCGGGAAGCGCCGGCTCATCCGGCTTCTCGTCGAGCAAGCTGACGCGCGCGGGGAGAAAATGCGCGACGATGCCCTTTTCGTTCACCGGGTGTTTCAGCCGCGCGCGAAAGAACGGGAGCTGGCGCGGCTGGCGCGAGCCGCTGAGAATTTCGATCGCGGGCACCACGAAAAGCTCGAACGTCACCATCGTCGAAACGGGATTTCCCGGCAGCCCGAAGACGGGCTTGTTGCGGCACATGCCGAAGACCGCGGGTTTGCCCGGGCGAATCGCGACGGCGTCGAAGAAAACCTCCGTGCCGAGGTCGTGCAGACACCTGCTCGACCAGATCGTATTTGCCTACGGAAACGCCGCCGCTCAGAACGAGCATATCCGATGAATCGAGAGCGTTTTCAATCTGGATGTGGAGTTGCCCGGTATCGTCGGGCGCCTTGCCCAATACGATGGGCTCGCCACCGGCGAGCGTCACCTGCGCGGCGAGAGATATGCTGTTGCTGTTGCGTATTTGAAACGGTCCGCACGGGCTCGCCGAGCGCGACGAGTTCATCTCCCGTCGAAATAATCGCGACGCGCGGCTTGCGCGCGACCTCCAACCTGGCCTGCCCAACCTCGGCCGCCATGGCGAGTTCCGCATAGCTGAGCCGCGTGCCGCGCGTGACCATCACTTCGCCGACGCGCGCTTCCGTGCCCGCCAAAACATAGTGCTGCCCCGGGCGCGCGGCATTTTCGAGAACGACGAAATCCCCATCGATGCGCGCATGCTCCTGCATCACGACGGCATTCGCGCCGCGAGGCACCGGAGCGCCGGTGAAGATGTGCACGCATTCGCCCGCGCCGACGACGCCATCGAATGCGAAGCCAGCGCGGCTCTCACCAACCACGCGCAGGCGCGCGCCGGCTTCGGCCGCATCGGAAGCGCGCACGGCAAATCCATCGCGGATCGAACGGTTGAACGGCGGATAGTTGCGGTCGGCAACGATGTCTTGCTGGAGGATGCGGCCGAGGGCGCGAGAAGGTTCGCTAGTGAGATCGACTGTCTCGGTCGCAAGAGCTTGCGCGCCGGCGGCGTCCGCACGCTTGGTGAGCACCTGAATCACCTTGTCGCGCGCCGTTTCGAAGGAGATCATGGCCGGCTAAAGCCACGAGGCGAGTTTCGTGCCTCGTGGGACGATCGTGGCGTCGCGCTCGGGACCGGTGGAAATCATGCCAATTTCGATTTCGAGCTCGTCGGAAATAAAATTCAGGTAGTCGCGCGCGGCGATGGGGAGTTCGCGGACTTCGCGGATGCCCGGCGTCGGCTTCTGCCACCCCGGCAGCGTGCGATATTCCGGCTCGATCTGCGCGAGCGTCTCCACATCCGGCGGCATTTCGGCGATTGGCTTTCCCTTGTAGCGATAGCCGGTGCAGACTTTAATTTCCGGCTGCGCGTCGAAGACGTCGAGCTTCGTCACGACGAGCGAATCGATTCCGCTGAGCATCTTCGCGTAGCGCAGGACGACCAGGTCGAGCCAGCCGCAGCGGCGGGGGCGTCCCGTGACCGCGCCGAATTCATTGCCGCGCGTGCGGACTGCTTCCGCGTCGAGATCGGGCATCTCCGTGGGAAATGGCCCGCTGCCGACGCGCGTGGTGTAAGCCTTCGTCACGCCGACGACTCCTGCGAGGCGCGTGGGACCCACGCCCAGCCCGGTGCAAGCGCCGCCGGAAATCGCATTTGAGGAGGTGACGTACGGATACGTTCCGTGGTCGATATCGAGCATCGTGCCCTGCGCTCCCTCGAACAGGACGGATTCGCCGCGATCGAGCGCGCCGTTGAGCAGCACAGTCGTATCCGTCACGAGTCCGCGGATGTGCGCGGCGAGCTCGAGGTATTCGTCGGCGAGGCCGGCGGTCTCGAGCGGGTGTCCGTAGGCGGCGCGGCTGATCGCGTCTTTTTCCGCGATCACGCGCTCGAGTTTCTGCCGGAAACAATCCGGCTCGAGCAGGTCGCACACGCGAATGCCGCGGCGCGCCATTTTGTCTTCGTAGGCCGGGCCGATGCCGCGCGACGTGGTGCCGATTTTGGCGGCGCCGCGCGCCGATTCGGCGGCTTTGTCCATTTCACGATGGTAAGGGAAGATCAGATGTGCGCGGTTGCTGAGAAAAAGGCGTCCGCGGACCTCCACGCCCGATTTTTTTAGATTTTCCAGTTCGGCCACAAGCGCCGCCGGATCAACCACCGTGCCGGGGCCGATGACGGCCTTCTTTTCCGGGCGAAGGATGCCGCTGGGCACCAGTTGCAGAACGTAGCGGTGGCTATTAAAGATGACGGTATGGCCCGCGTTGTGGCCGCCGGCGTAGCGCGCGGTGTAGTCAAAAGCGGAGGCGAGATAGTCGACGACCTTGCCCTTGCCTTCGTCGCCCCACTGGGCGCCGACTACCGCGATCGCCTTCGTCGGAACCTTCTCCGCCACTTCCGGCACCCCGTAACCACACGAATCACATCGGCCCTGCTCTCACTTCGACGCGTTAAACACTACAGGAGGGCTCTTGCGGCAATCACCGAAACTTCATCCTACGCTGCGACGGCTTTGAAGGCAAGAGCGCACGCGGAAATCCGGGGACACGCATGGTGCAGCGCCGCGGATCGACGTGGTGGCGAGGCGAAGATGCGCGCTAAGGGCGCGCCTCTACATTTACACCTTAGGCCGCGCCAAAGATTTTGTCGGCAATGTCGGCGGCGATGGGGACGCGGAATCGTTCACCCTGGTAAGCCTTGATCATCAGCAAAATCCAGAGGACGAATCCGAGGAGATCGATGAGACCAAAGAGCATCCAGGCAATCGAGAAGCCGCCCATGAAAAACGTCGCCCCGGCGAAAATGGTGAGCGCTACGTGAATAATGCTGAGTCCGCCAAAGACGACGATCGATTGCGCGGCGTGGAAACGCACGTAGGGACGCTTGTCGACAAAATAGAAAATGAGCCCGGTGATCCATCCGACGAGGTAGCAGAGGAGCCCGGCAACGTTTTCAGCCATCTGCGATTGTGCGGGCGCAACGACGACAGGCGACGTCCCCGGAACCGCGCCCGGAGCTGCAGTCTGGGCCGAACCGCACGATCCGCAAAAAGCTGCATTGTCCGCAATTGCCGCGCCACATTTCGTGCAGTGTGCCATGGTGCCTCCTGGGAGGGATTCCCCTTTTGCGGCGGAGCCTATCAGAAGCGAATTGAGCGAGCAAGCCCAATCAGGCATAGCGCCGCGCCGAGCCGTGCCGGTGGCGCTCACGCCAAGTTGTAGAGAAGCTACATACGGCAGCCCGGCCGCGGGCCGCGCGCGGCATCGCCGATGGTATACTGGCGCTCCGCGCGGAAGTGGCGGAATTGGCAGACGCGCCAGCCTTAGGAGCTGGTGGCCGAAAGGCCGTAGGGGTTCGAGTCCCTTCTTCCGCACCACCTCTCGATTCCAAAAGACCTGCCCTGATTGTTACCCATCGACTGTTACCCATTTTCCTGCCATCGCGAAACATGCTCCGCGACTGGTTACCCTTGCCCGAATTCGGCTCGCCCAGGACAAACAAAGCCCTCTCAAAATAATAGGAAGTCATCAGCTCCTCGTGATACCGCTGCCGAAGAGTTTCAGCGGACTGGTCGGCCTCCCGTCCGGCCGGGCTCGCGGCCCCGACCTGTCGGTTGAAGCTGCGGAACCAAGAGTTGGACGAACAGGAAAACCCAGACAGCACTCCCATTTGCTACAATGTGAGCGTGCCCTCATATTCGTCCACGGCGCCGCGGCGGATACCCCAGCAGAACGCGGGGAAAGCGCGCGTGTCGGGGTTCTTGCGCGCTGCAGCTTCGGCGTCATCGCTGAGATCGGGTTACGAGCGGGCGACGATGAGCGCGATTGCCGAACGCGCAAATTCGTGCATCGGTTCGCTGTACCAGTTTTTCCCGAACAAGCGCTCCGTAGCCGAGGCGCTGCGGGATGAGTACGTCAAGGAAATCGAGCAATCCTGGCTGGCTCTCGGTCGCCAGGCACCCGCCTCTCACCGCCGAGAACCTCACCTGCCGCCTCATCAAGTTGCAGATCGAGATCATCAAAAGCCATCCGGCCTTGCTCGCGCTCTTGGACGTTCCTTCGAGGTCACATAAGCGGCGCCAACTGGTCCGCGCCCGAATTGCCGCGGTGCTGGTTGCGCACAAGCCTCGCATGTCGAGAGACCACGGCCCTGCGCATTGCATCGGTGGTGCAGCAAGTCAGCAGAGGATTCTTGACGCTCTATGCGCAGGCCGACGCCGACGAGAAGAACGCGATGATCGAGGAATTCAAATCTGTTTTGACGGGATATCTGATGCCCAAATTGAAGTGTTGAGGATTGCTTTGCCGGGCCCTGCAAGCGGCTCTCGCATGGCTCGCCGTACGCAGCATGCGAGAGGAGAACGGATTGAACCGCACGGGTTTTGGCTTTGGGCCACGGACTGCTTCATTTTCAGCATTCTTGGCATTCTCTCCTATGCGCCGGATGCAGCCAGAAGGCAACGTCCGCGCAACCAACCTCCGCCGGAAGTGGAAGTCGCAAGCGTGATCCAGAAAGACGTCCCGATTTACGGCGAATGGGTCGCCACGCTTGACGGCTACGTGAATGCGCAAATACAGCCGCAGGTCACCGGGTACCTCATCAAGCAGGACTATCGCGAAGGCTCCCTCGTGCACAAGGACGATGTGCTCTTCGAGATCGATCCGCGTCCATTCCAGGCAGTGCTCGATCAAGCAAAGGCGCAGCTCGCGCAAGCAGAGGCGCAGCTCGGCAACGCCACGATCAACGTAAAGCGCGACATCCCCGAAGCGCAGGCCAGCGCGATTCCGCAAAGCCAGCTCGACAATGACACGCAAACGGAGCTGGCAGGGAAGGCGGCAGTAGAAGCTGGCCAAGCCGCCGTCGAACAAGCCTCCGCTGAATCTCGGATTCACGAAAGTGCGTTCCTTGATCACCGGGATCGCAGGCATCGCGCAAGTTCAGGTCGGCAATCTTGTCGGTCCCACTACCGTGCTCACGGGTGTCTCCCAGGTTGAATCCCATCAAGGTCTACTTTCCCATTAGCGGAGACGAGTACCTTCACCTTGCCAGCAAGATCGCCCCGGCACCGTGAATCTGCTCGCGAATGCCTCCCCGATCCCGCTGCAGTTGATGCTCTCCGACGGCAGCACCTACCCGCACAGCGGCAAAATTCTCTTCGCCGATCGCCAAGTCGATCCGCAGACCGGAACCATCCGCATCGCCGGCGCGTTCGCGAACCCCGGCAATATCCTTCGCCCTGGGCAGTACGGCGGGTGCGAGCGGTCACGCAGATGCGAAAAGGGGCCCTGCTCGTCCCGCAGCGCGCCGTAAGCGAACTCCAAGGATCGTACGAAGTCGCCGTCGTAGGCCCCGACAACAAGATCGCCATTCGCACAGTCGAAGTCGGCGAGCGAGCAGACACGATGTGGATCATCAACAAGGGGTTGAATCTCGGCGACCGCGTTGTTGCCGAGGGCACGCCTGAAAGTGAAAGACGGCAGCACGGTTACTCCCGTCCCGTTCAACCCCGGTTCGCCGACCGGCACGGGCGGCAGGTGAGCCATGTCCAAGTTCTTCATCAATCGCCCAATCGTCGCGATGGTCATCGCGATTTTGACGCTTATCGTCGGCGTCATCTCGATCATTCGCCTGCCGGTCTCGCAGTTTCCGAATATCGTTCCGCCCGAAGCGAAGATCCAGGCCACGTTCGTCGGTGCAGACGCGCAGACCCTCGCGCAGTCCGTCGCCACGCCCATCGAGGAGCAGATGAGCGGCGTCGACAACATGAACTACATGTACTCGGTCAACGCCACGGCCAACGGCCAGATGACGATGACCGTCGATTTCGGCGTCGAGACCGATCCCAACACCGACCTGATCCTCACCCAGATGCGCGAGACGCAAGCGGCGCCCCAGCTGCCCGTCGACCGTCGCGCAATATGGCGTCTCCGTCCAGAAATCGACCACCGCCCCGATGATGCTGGTGGCGCTCTATTCACCGAACGGCACCTACAATGCCCAGTTCCTCGCGAACTACGAATACATCAATCTCTACGACCAGATCACCCGGCTTCCGCGGAATCGCCAACGTGCAGGTTTTCGGCGCGGGCCAGTACGCGATGCGCATCTGGCTCAAGCCCGACCTGCTGGCCAAGCTCGGCATCACGGTGTCCGACGTCGTCAACGCGGTCGAATCGCAAAACACGGTGAATCCCGCCGGCCAAATCGGCAGCGAACCCGTCTCCGCCCGGGCAGGAATTCACGTATTCGGTGCGCGCGCAGGGCCGCCTGATTACGCCGGAAGAGTTCGGCAACATCATCGTGCGCGAGAATCCCGACGGCGGCATCGTTCGCGTCAAGGACGTCGCGCGCATCGAGCTCGGCGTGCAGAGCTACACGCTGATGGGCCGCCTGAACGGCAAGCCGAGCGCCATCATGGCGATCTACCAGCTTCCCGGCTCCAATGCTGTCGATGACGCAAAGGAAGTCAGGGCGCTCATGGCCCAGGTGAAGGACAACTTCCCGTCCGACATGAACTACGTCGTATCGCTCGATCAAACGCAGGCCGTCATCGGAAGGCATGCGCGAAATCCTGATCACGCTGGTGATCGCGCTCCTGCTGGTGATTGTCGTGGTCTACATTTTCCTCCAGGGCTGGCGCGCCACGCTGATTCCGCTGCTCGCCGTTCCGGTTTCGCTCGTCGGCACCTTCGCATTTTTTCCGCTGTTCGGCTTCTCCATCAATACGCTTTCGATGTTCGGCCTCGTGCTCGCCATCGGCCTGGTGGTTGACGATGCGATCGTCGTCGTCGAGGCGGTCGAGCGCCATATCGAAGAAGGGATGGCGCCGAAAGCCGCCGCTTTGAAAGCCATGGAGGAGATCTCAGGGCCGCGTCATCGGCATCGCCTTGGTGCTCTCGGCGGTATTCGTGCCGACCGCATTCATCCCGGGAATCACCGGCCGCCTGTACCAGCAGTTCGCCGTCACCATCGCGATCTCCGTGATCATTTCGGCGTTCAACGCTCTCAGCCTCAGCCCCGCTCTCGCGGCGCTGCTGCTTCGCCCAAAGCAGCCCAGCAGGGGACCACTGCGGAGGTTCTTCGATTGGTTCAATCGCGTTTTTGCGCGCGGCACCAACGCCTACATCCGCTTCAGCGGGGCGCTGATCCGCAAAAGCGCCGTGGCGGTCGTCGCCCTGCTGCTTTTTGCCGCTGCGGCGGTCTTCTTCGGCGAGAAGCTGCCCTCGGGCTTTTTGCCCGACGAGGACATGGGATACGCCTACGTCAGCCTCCAGCTTCCTGTGGCGTCGTCGCTCCAGCGCACGGATCAAGCCGCGCGGCAAGTTGAGGCCGTTCTGGCCAATACTCCCGGAGTCCAATACACGACGAGCGTCATCGGCTTCAACCTGCTCAGCTACGTGCAGACGAGCTACAACGCCTTCTTCTTTGTCACCTTGAAACCGTGGGCGGACCGCAAGACAGCAAGCCGAGCAGTTCCAAGCCATCAAGGCGCGGCTGAATCAAGAGCTCAGCAAGATCCCGCAGGGAACCGCCTTCAGCTTTTCGCCGCCGGCCATCCCGGGCGTCGGCACTTCCGGCGGCTTCACGTTTGTTCTCGAAGACCGCGGCGGGAACGACATCTCCTATCTAGCCGCGAACGTGGATAAGTTCCTGGCCGCCGCCAGCAAGCGCCCGGAGATCGCGGGCATCTACGTCCTCGTTGCTGCCGAGCGTTCCGCAGGAATACGTCGATGTCGATCGCGACAAGGTCTTCAAGCAGGGCGTCCCGATTTCCGACGTGTACACGACGCTGCAAACCTACATGGGCGGCCTCTTCGTAAACTATTTCAACCGTTTCGGCCGCCAGTGGCAGGTCTACGTGGAGGCGGAAGGCGACTATCGGACGAATGCGCAAGACGCCGGCGCAGTTCTACGTGCGGAACAAAACCGGCGAGATGGTTCCGCTATCCGCTTTGACGAAATTCGAGCCGCGCATGGGCCCTGAATTCATCATGCACTACAACGAATACCCCTCCGCGCAGATCAACGGCGAGGCCGCCCCCGGCTACAGCTCGGATCAAGCGATGGCCGCCCTCGAAGAAGTCTTCGCGCAAACGATGCCGCATGACATGGGCTACGACTACATGGGCATGTCGTTCCAGCAGAAGCAGGCGGAGAAGGGCATATCGTCCACGGCGATTTTCGGGATTTCGATTCTGTTCGTTTTCCTGATTCTGGCGGCTCTTTACGAAAGCTGGTCGCTGCCTTTCAGCGTGCTGCTGAGCACGCCGGTGGCTGTCTTCGGCGCTTTTGGAATCCTCTTGCTGCGCCGCTTGTTCATGCAAGCCTTTTATCCCGCTTACATGGTCCAAATCGAAAACGACGTGTATTCGCAAATCGGCTTGGTGATGCTGATCGGCTTGGCGGCCAAGAACGCGATTCTGATCGTCGAATTCGCCAAGGACGAATACGAGAAGGGCATACCGCTTGTCGATGCGGCACTGGGAGGGGCGAGGTTGCGCTTGCGGCCGATTCTGATGACTTCGCTGGCGTTCATTTTCGGATGCGTTCCGCTTTGGTTTGCATCCGGCGCCGGATCGGTGGCTCGTCAGATCATGGGCACGACGGTGATTGGCGGCATGATGGCGGCCAGCGCCATCGCAATCTTCTTCATTCCCGTGATTTTCTATCTCGTCGAGAAGCTTTCCGGAGGCACGCGGCATAACCTGGCGGAGTCTCCTGCGAGTGCCGCGCCACAGGAGGGCGATTGAGATGAGAAAACTCGCGCTCCCGGTTTTCGCGCTTCTGCTTGCGGGCTGCACCGTTGGACCGAAATACCAGAGGCCTGCCATTGATACGCCGGCTGCCTATCGCGGCGAAGGCGCGACCCAACCCTCCGTCGCCGCGGCGGAATCCCTGGGCAATGAGAAGTGGTGGGAGGTGTTCCAGGATCCCGTGTTGCAGCAGCTGATCCGCAGCGGCGTTGCAGCAGAACTACGACGTGCGAATCGCCGCTACGCGCGTTCTTCAGGCGCAGGCGGAACTCGGCATCGCGCGCGCAAACCAGTTCCCGATGATGGGCGCCGGGGCCCAGGCCTTCAGCGAGCGCAATCCGAAAATCTCGAGCGCGTTCCCGTCCTATCAGACCAATGTCGCCGAGGTAGATCTGTCCGTCATCTGGAACCTTGATTTCTGGGGGAAGTACCGCCGGGAAACGGAAGCCGCGCGCGCCAATCTGCTCGCTTCGGAATGGGGCCGCCGGGCCGTCCTGACCAGCGTGGTGTCGAGCGTGGCGAGCTCCTATTTCCAGCTTCGCGAGCTCGACCTGGCGCTCGAAATATCGAAAAGTACGCTCGCATCGCGGCAGGACTCGCTACGGCTCACCAACGTGCTCGCGAAGAACGGTTCGGCGTCCATGCTCGACGTGCGCCAATCGGAAGAGCTCGTTTACACCGCGGCGGAGACGATCCCCGATCTCGAACGCCAGATCGCACAGCAGGAAAACGCGCTCAGCATCCTGCTCGGAGAAAATCCCGGCGACATCCCCCGCGGACGCCCGCTCACCGAACAGCCGAACCCGCCCAGCGTTCCCGCCGGGCTTCCCTCCGAGCTCCTGGAGCGCCGTCCCGACATACGGGAAGCCGAAAATACCCTGATTGCCGCAAACGCTGAGATCGGTGTTGCCAAGGCAGCTTATTTCCCCGACATTTCTTTGACGGGCACGGCAGGTTTTGAAAGCTACTCGCTGACGAAGCTCTTCAACGCTTCCTCGGGACTATGGAACACGGCCGGAACGCTGACGCAGCCCGTGTTCGAGGCAGGCAGCCTCCACGCGGGCACCCGCCTTGCCGAGGCGCAGGAACAGCAGATGCTGCTCACCTATAAGCAGACGATCCAGGACGCCTTCCAACAAGTTTCCGACTCGCTCGTCGCGTATCAGAAGGATCGCGAATTCCGGGAGCAGCAGCAATTGCTGACGTCCGCCGCGCAGCAAGCGGATCAACTCTCCAACATGCTCTACCAGCACGGCGGCGCGAGCTATCTGCAAGTGCTGACCAGCGAAACGAACTATTTCGGGGCGGAGTTCAATCTCGCCCAGGCGCAGCTCAATGAGCGGCTCTCGCTGGTCCAGCTTTACAATGCTCTTGGCGGGGGCTGGCAAGAGTAGCTTAGGAGCTTAACGAGAGGTGAGGCGGTGGCGACTCGAACAAAACCATTACGAAAAGCTGGGGCCAGAGCCTCGATTCGAACCGGGAGCCTCGTCTTCAAGACTGAAGCCTGATCGCAGCGACAAGGATCGGTTTCGTCCACTCCGGAGCAGTGAAGCTATTTTGGCAACGTCTTGCGCGCCGGACCGGCGCGTGTTTCCCAAGAAGGCAAAATGTTCTCACTTCCTCCGAAAATAAAGTCCGCCCCGGTTGCTTGTTCCGGTCTGGGTATGGTGCCTATAATTCGAGAGCGTAATGGCGGAACACGGTCACCTGGAACCGTTCTCCGATGACCAACTGCTGGGCAACATTCAGCAGGGGTGTTCGGTGTGCTTCGAGAAGCTATTTCATCGCTATTGCCGGCAGGTATACTCCGTAGCATTTCGCATCCTTCGTGACCGTGCCGAGACCGAAGACATCGTTCAGGAAGTCTTTCTGTCGATTTTTCTCCAACAGGAACGATTCGATCCGAGCCGCGCCACAATGAGGACTTGGATTTTGCAATTTGCGTATTTCAAGGCGCTGCTGCGCAGGCGTTATCTCAGCTTCCGTAATTTTTATAAGCAAGAGGAGATCTTGGAGACGACGCAACTTCGACGCCGTCAGCCGAGCGAAACATTTGGACTTACGGCTTCCGAATGGGCGCGGTACGTCGAAACCGGCATTGCCGCTTTGAACCCCAAGCAACGCCAAGTGATCGAACTGGTGCATTTCGAGGGTTACACATTGCAGGAGGCTGCTGACAATTCAAGAGAATCTTTGGCGAATACGAGAAATTACTATTATAGAGGGCTCAAAGCACTGCGGGATTTCTTAGTCGCTCGAAGGGCCTTGAAGAACGCGGCTCAAGGCGTGGGACTGGAAAGGAATGATGCATACGGCTTTGAATCCTAAACACAACGATTGGTACGAAGAGCTCTGCGCACTCGGCGCAATCGGGGAATTATCCGTGTCGGAGTTCGAGGAGTTGAAGGAACATCTGCGCGACTGTTCCGACTGTGGGAGTCTGTGTGAGGACTTCCGGCGGCTCGCGTCAGAGGATCTCGGCGTTGTGGCGATCCTCAAAGAAAAACAACTTTCGACGGACGGTTTGCACGAAGTAGCGGAACGGGAGTTGCTGTCGCGCGTTTTGGACCGGGCCAGCCGCGAACGCATATCGGCAACGCCGGTTGCGGCGACCGAACTGGCGGGTCCGAAACGGCACACGCTTCGCGACCGTCTGTCGGGCGCGGCATTTAGGCTGCGCAAACCGGCTCTCTCCTATGGAGCGCTCGGATTGAGTTTGTGCCTTGTCGCCGCGATCGGCGCGTACCGTTTGAAACAGGTTCAACTGACTCCAACTTTGCAAGCTTTGAGTTCTGAAGCAGAGAGGTGGAAGAGCGTCGCGCAAGCGACAGAATCCATGCGAAGGTCGACCACCGACCTTTTGGAGAACGAGAGGTTAGAACGGGCAGGTCTGCAAAAGGCCTTGAGCCAGGCTCAGGCCAAGTACGCAGATTTGGAGGCACAAGAGAAAGCGCTCGAAGCGCATCTCTTGGAGGCGCAAGCCGTAGACCAGCAAAAGGACCGGGACCTGGCGTCCGCCAGAAACGACGGGGACCGAAAGGACAAACAGATCGTTGAACTGCAGGGTCGGCTCGATGCGGCTGTCTTCCGAACGGAAGAGCAGCGAACGGTTGCCGAAGGTTTACAGGCAAGGCTGAATTCCGCTCAGCAAGTGCCGGTGACGCCGGAGGGCCAGGGCTTTACTAGCACAGATGCGAAGGAACTGTTCGGCGCGCGAGACCTGCATATTGTCGACGTTTACGACGTGGACAGTGACGGAAAGACGCGGCGCACGTATGGCAGGGTCTACTACGTCGAAAAGAAGCTTCTGATTTTCTATGCGTTTGATCTTCAGGACAAGAAACACAATCGGGCTGCGGCGGGGTTCCAGGCATGGGGGTACCGCGAAGCGAATGAAGCCAAGCCCGAGAGCCTGGGGCTCTTTACGTTGGATGACGCGTCCCTAAACCGATGGGTGCTTCAAGTGAACAATCCGCGCGTGCTTGAGCGCGTCGATGCGGTTTACGTGACGCTCGAACCTCCGAGTGGCAGTCCCTCACCTCGCGGCCGCAGACTCCTCTACGCCAATTTGGTCGTTCCACCGAATCATCCGTAAGCGGGCGTTCAAGAAGCGAAACGAGGGTACCAACCACCCCCAAGGCCACGCGTTTCGCCAGGCGCGATGAGCTTTGCCAGGAAAAGCGACGGAAATGGCCGGTGGTGGGCGTGATAACTTTGGCCGACTTTCCGTGGGTTTTGGCCACCTTCTCTGGCAGATAGCGCGGCCAGTTCCCAGGAACACATCGCAAGGACGTCGCGAGTCAGAGCAACCGGCGGCGAGCGGCACAAAGAACAACGGGCGGCGCAAGAAGGGCTTGCGGATCAAACAGTGAGGCGCTATCCAAGAAAGTGTTCGGCTCGATTCGTTCTTTAATCGAATTTTCGCATCTCTCGATGAGAACTTTCTCCGCATTTTCGCAAATACCACTTCATAAGGGCTCTTGCGGAGGAATTATGAAATTCGGCTTGCTCAGGTGCGTGGCCGGGGTTTTGTTGATGATTTCGATGCTGTGCGCGCTGTGTCACGCGCAGACAACGAGCGCGACGGTTACAGGGCAGATCACCGATGAGTCGGGCAGGCTCGTTCCTGGTGCAGCCGTGATGCTTACCAATATCAATACCGGCGTCCCGTATTCAACGAAAACAAATGGAGAGGGAATCTACAGTCTGCCGAATCTAGAGCCAGGCATTTACCGGGCGAACGTTACAAAGGACGGATTCAAGAGCATCGTAAAGCCGGATATCGAACTCCATGTCCAAGACCAAGTATCCATCAATTTCGCCCTTCAGCTTGGGTCTGTCTCCGAGACCGTTACGGTTCAAGCGGGCGCGCCGCTGTTAAACACGACGGACGCCTCGGTCAGCACAGTCGTTGATCGCGAGTTTGTGCAGGACATTCCGCTGAATGGCAGAAGCTTTCAGGACCTGATACAGCTCACGCCGGGAGTGACTGCGGTGCCGAGTGCGGCTGCGGGGTCACAAGGCGAGTTCAGCGTGAATGGCCAACGGACCGAAACCAACTATTACACGGTGGACGGCGTAAGTGCTACGACGGGAGTGAACGGCGGCGCGGGCGTGGGCTACGCGAACGGTGCAACGCCCATGGAGACGCAACTTGGAACGACACAAAGCATGGTTTCGGTCGACGCACTGCAAGAGTTCCGCATCGATTCTTCGACATATTCCGCGGAGTTTGGGCGAACGCCGGGAGCGCAAGTGGCGTTGGTTACGCGTTCGGGAACCAATCAGTGGCATGGAACGGCATTCGACTATTTCCGCAACGACGCGTTGGACGCGAACAATTGGTTCAACAATGCTTATGGCCTGCCTAAGACGGCGGAACGGCAAAACGACTTCGGGGGCACGCTGGGTGGGCCTGTTTCGATTCCGGGTGTTTATAACGGCAAGAACAAGACTTTCTTCTTCTTTTCTTACGAAGGGCTGCGGCTCGAAATTCCCAGTCCAGCGCAAGTAACTTTTGTGCCGGACACGGCCCTCCGTGCGGACGCGCCGGCGGCGTTGCAGCCGATATTGAACGCATTTCCCGAACAAAATGGACCAGAAATGGGGAATAGCCTGGCTGAATTCACGTCGGCGTATTCGGCGCCCAGCAGCCTCGATGCGTACAGCATTCGGGTCGATCAGCTGATTGGAAATGCGAGGCTGTTTGCTCGGTTTAGCGATACGCCTTCCGAGTCACAAACTCGAACGCCAGCGGACCTTGCGGTAATCTCCAATAACAAATCGGGCGCAAAGGCCATTACTGTGGGATTAAGTAATTTGCTGACGCCAAGAATGGCGAACGAATTCCACTTCAATTGGAGTTGGACAACCAACGGGGTAGGGTCTTCGTACGACACCATCGGAGGAGCGCAACCGGTTACCCTAAACCAATTGTTTCCGGGGCAGCCGCCAGCCAGCTACCAATTCGACGCGCTGATGTATTTTGGCCAAATGCCGAGCCTGCTCGCGGCCGGATTTTCAATCAAGCAGCAGCAAATGAATATTACAAATGCGACCACGGCAACGCTCGGACGCCATGTGGTGAAGTTCGGAATCGATTTCAGAAGACTCTCCACGTTTCAGTACTCCAACCAGCTCGAGAACATCTATGTGTTTTTTGCCCCCTCGGACATCCTGAGCAACAGCGCGCCTTTCGAGCTGTCGGGAACATTCGGTACCGCGCCTCCAAATGCGGTTTTCTGGAACTACTCAGCGTACGTGCAGGATCAATGGAGAATTGGCGACCGGCTGACCCTGTCATACGGTCTGCGGTGGGACGTCAACCCGGCACCGACAAATGGAAATGGACCGGAACCGTATACCCTCAATCAGATAACTGATTTGGCTAGCGCGCATCTTGCCCCTGCGGGAACTCAGCTCTACGCCACGGACTATCTTGGGCTTGCTCCGCGAGTGGGCGCAGCTTATCTACTCCGTGGTAGTCCAAATTACGAAACAGTTTTGCGCGGTGGCTTCGGCCTCTTTTATGACACAGGAAATGCCCTGACTTCTCAGGGGCTTTCGGGCGGGATCGGCTTTGGCTCCAACGAGGTGCTGGGAGGCATCCCGCTGCCGCAGTTGCCGGCGCCACCGCCCCCTAGCACAAGTTCACCGTATAACGCCACGGTGTCGGCCTTCGATCCAAACCTGCGATTGCCTTACGCCCGAGAATGGAACGTCACAGTGGGACAGGGGCTTGGGGAAGGGCAGACCTTGAACATCAGTTACGTAGGTTCTCAAGGCCGCAGATTGACTTACTTGACCTTTTTCGATCTGAGCACGATCAACCCCAACTTTGCCCTGGGGAATGGGCTGAATCTTATCAAGAACGGATCGAGTTCCGACTATGATGCGCTGCAAGTTCAGTTTCAGCGGCGGCTGACGAGGGGATTGCAGGTGCTGGCAGGTTACACGTGGGCTCACTCGATTGATGACCGTTCTTTCAATGGCGATGCGGAGGAGGATCCGCTGGTTCGTGGCAATTCTGATTTTGACGTCCGGCATACCTTTACCGCAGGGGTCGTATGGCAGTTTCCCAGCCGGTATTCCAACGCGATGGCGGAGGCGCTTCTTGGGCACTGGTCGACGGACGTTAGCGTAATCGGCAGATCGGCGCTACCCTTCGATGTGAACAGCGGAGTTACCTTGCTGCCAAACGGCTCGGATCAGTTCCTACGCCCTGACCTGGTTCCGGGTGTCCCAATCTATGTGAACGATCCGACCGCTCCAGGCGGTCGCTATGCGAATCCGGCCGCGTTCACAACCCCCGCTGACGGTCTGGAGGGAGATGCCCCGCGTAATTTCCTGCGGGGGTTCGATCTATGGCAGGCGAATCTTGCACTTCAACGAGAATTTCCGCTGCGCGAACGGCTAAGACTCCAGCTCCGGGCCGAAGCATTTAACTTATTCAATCGGCCAAATTTTGGGGACATACAGACCAACCTGGCCACGGGCCCAATGTTTTTCGGGCGAGCCATTGACACCGCGAACTTGCAATTGGGAGGCGCCACCGGAGGCCTCAATTCGTTGTATGAAGAGGGCGGACCACGATCTCTACAGTTGGCTCTCAAAGCTATTTTTTGATGGGTATCCACATTTCCGGAACCGGGAAAATGATCCGCAAATCAAGGCTGCAAAGAACTGCGTCCTGGGCGCTTCGCCGTGTGTGGGTTCCGTTTCTGATGAGTGGCCTTTCTTCGAGCATGGCGCTGGCTGCGGATTCTGGGCACAAGCCGTTTACGGTACGAGATTCAATTGCCCTTACGAAGGTGCTCGAATTCGAGACTGCGGATGGCGATAATGCCGCTGCACTCTTTTCGCCTGATCGATCGAATTTTGTGATCCTGACACGACGGGGCGATCTCGAACGCAACGTAAACGTCGAAACGTTGATGCTAATCGACGCGCGTGACGTCAAGGCATACCTGTCATCGTCCCAATCGCCGTCGCAAACCAAGCTCCGGCCGCATGCAAAGGTGCTTGTTACCGTAAATGCAAGGCAGCCATGGGAAGGAATTTCGCACGTTATTTGGCACGGGAATCAAGAATTATGGTTCACGGCGAAGCGAGGTTCCGACAGCGTTCAAGCTTTCTCGGTCGATATACGAGATGAAAAAATGACGCAGTTGACGCACAGTTCATCGGACGTGATTGCGTTTGCTGGCGCCGCGGGCAAGGTGGTGTACTACGCGCTTGCATCGGAAGCGAATACCGGGCCTCGAGCTGTTGAGTGGCACTCTTTCGGAGAATTAATCGAGCCGAATGGTTCGGACGCCCGAGGTTCCCCGTTGGTTGAACTCTTTGTGGAATCTAAGAGTGGGGGGAAGGCGCGGCGGATCGATATGCCTGTTTCGCTGCTCGGCTGGGCTTTCCAGAGTCTATGGATCGCCCCTACGGGAGACTACGCAATAGGCTTCAGTCCAACGCCCTCGTGGCCGTCGTATTGGGCTGACTACAAAATTCCGCACTATGATTTATTCGGTTATTCACCGGACAGAATGAGCGGCGACTATACGTCGCCCGAGGTGCAGAACAGAGCAAAGTACGAGCTGATCGATCTTCGAAATGACAGCGCCAAGCCGCTGCTGAATGCACCCAGCGGGTTTTTGTCGCAGAATGGCACGCCTCAGGTCGCATTTTGGACGAGCGATGGCAAGTCCGTGATTGTGTCGAACACTTTTCTTCCTCTAGATACGGGGAACCGAGAAACTGACGAGGAACGCAAACTCGGGCCTGCGATTGCCGAAGTTGACCTGACCTCGGGAAAAATCACAGAGATAATGCCAGAGCCCTACGAAGCCGAAGGCGGGAAGGCGTCACGGGAGTACATCACAGCCATTGAATGGAACCGGGAGAAGAGCCTGCTGACAGTGCGGAAGCGTGTGGAGGGCAAGGAGAGCAGTACCGAGTTCAAGAAGGTCGATGGCGCCTGGCAATCAGAATCTGGAAAAGCTGAGCGCGGTGAGGTCAAGCTTGAATTAGGTGTTAGCAAAAAGGAAGGGCTGAACGAGCGACCGAGACTCTACGCTCATAACGACGCCTGTGCGTGTGAAAAGTTACTCTACGACCCGAATCCGCAGGCGGACGAGTTTGAATTTGGACGCGCTGAGCTTCTGGACTGGACCGATGCGAACAAAATCGAATGGCGGGGAGAAGTAGTTTATCCGACGGGATACCTCAAAGGTAAGAAATATCCGCTTGTTGTCCAAACGCACGGCTTTAACCCGGATGAATTCCTAGTGGATGGCCCTGATGGATATACCACTGCTTTCGCTGCCCAGGCCTTGGCGAACGCTGGTTTTCTCGTGCTCCAGATTGGCGACAGCCGGCAGGCTATGACCTTGGACGAACGCGAGGGTCCTCTGTATGCGGAGGGCTTCCATGCGGCGATCGAGAAATTGATTTCGGAAGGGATTGCCGATCCTTCAAAAATCGGACTGATTGCCTTCAGTAGAACTGGCTGGCATACATTGTACTTGCTCAAGGAATATCCGAATTTGCTCGCGGCAGTGACGTTGGCAGATGCGGGCTTAATAGGATACGTAGCTGACTTGCTAGGGGTTAATCTATCCAAGGATTCTAGTAAGCAGTTTGCGAAGGTGGTGGGCGGAGGAATCAAGAAACCGGAAGATTGGATCGGGAAGAGTCCGATGTACGACCTCTCCGGGCTCGGGACGCCTGTCCGACTCGAGTCAAATAGCCCAGGTTCCGCTATGGCTACCTGGGAGATGTACGCCCTACTGCGTTTCGCAAACAAACCCGTTGATTTTTGGTATTTTCCTCAAGGCAACCACATCCTCTTTGCTCCGGTAAATCGTTTGGCCTCGCAGGGTGGCAACGTGGATTGGTTTCGTTTTTGGCTGCAAGGAGTCGAGGATCCCGATCCGACAAAGGCCGATCAGTATGAGCGTTGGAAGCGCTTGAGAAGCGAAAAGTAACTCCCGCGGTTCACCATTCGAGGAAGCCGCCGAGCTTATATCCATGATCTCCTCCGTTGCTCGATCTGAGAAACCCACCGACGACAGAGATGGGGTAGTTACCTTTTTCAAAGACGAGCCGGCAGGAGATAAGACAACCTCGCCATTGTTGTCCGTGTCGTAGGCGTATTGGGTGACGTTGCCGGCCGCGTCGGTGCCACGTTAGAGACTTCGGTGCAGTGTAACTGGCTCTAAACCAAGAGATTTGGCGTCTCGGCAAGATCGTCAAGCTCGAAATCATGTTTGTAACCGCTGTTACCTTTTGGTTGTGATGACGACGCAAAAAAGTGTAGACTGCCGCCGTTGCCGGAGAAGTGGTGAACAGCGTAGACGGTATAGAAAGCAATTAGCGGCAAGTCCCACCGAATCACGCGGGAAAGCGGTATCCCTTCTTCCGCACCGCTATTCCGATTTTACGAAATTCGGACATTCGAAATTCGCAACAGTCATCGCTTGGATCCGAAATTTCATCACGTGAGGACCAACCATGAAGCGATTCGCCGCAATGCTGCTTCTGATGGGCTTGAGCGCGGCACCGACCTTCGCGCAGAGCTTTCCGCAGGAGCCTGAAAATCACACGCTCGTGGTCGAGCGGCTGATGCGCTACCACGATTACGGCGAGTACGACCGCGAAATCCAGGTGGTGGCCGATTCGGCGCGCGAATACCTGGCCGCGGCCGTGAAATCGGCACCGAAAGACGACAAGCTCGCGGCTGTTTTCGATATCGACGAAACTTCGCTATCGAATTGGGAAGCGATGTCCGGCTGCGGCTTCTGCGCGTATTCGGTCGAGCGGAAGCTTTATACCGAGGATCATGATCCCGCGATCGCTCCGGTGCTGCAGCTTTACAATTTCGCGAAGGCGGACGGCGTGAAGGTTTTCTTCGTCACCGGAAGGCAGGAGTCCGAACGCGCCATGACAATCAAGAACCTGAACGACGCGGGATACTCGGGTTGGACCGAGCTGATCATGCAACCCGACGGAAACAAGCTGCTCGCGGGCGTCTTCAAGCCAAAGGACCGGCAGGCGATCGTCGATCAGGGCTACCGGATCGTGCTGAATATCGGCGATCAGGCCAGCGATCTCGCCGGGTGCTGCTCGGAACGCGTGTTCAAGGTTCCGAATCCGTTTTATCTCCTCAAGTAGTCGCTTCAAATTGGCGAGCGGCGCGAGTTGACGCGCGCAAACGGATTCCCTATACTCGAATTTCTGCGGCGTGGGTGCGCCGTCTTTCCTTGCACTCCTCCTTCCGGAATCCGATCAACGAGAGGACTGGAGCCAGGGTTCCGGGCGTTGCCATAGAAAGAAAACTCGTTCATGACTGAAGCAACCTGCAAGCGCGAAATCGAGCTGGAAATTCCGGCCGAGAACGTCCAGAAAGCCACGGAGAAAGTGGCGCGCGATATCGCGCGGGTCGCACGTATTCCGGGGTTCCGTCCCGGCAAGGCGCCGGTGACGCTGGTGCGGCGGCGCTTCGCCGATGATATCCAGGGCGAAGTGGTGCAGTCGCTCGTGCCGGAATACCTCGAAAAGGCGCTCGACGAAAAGAAGCTTGTGCCCGTCACGCGCCCGGAAGTCGACAAAGTGGAATTCAAGGAAGGCGAGCCGCTGAGGTTCCGCGCGATTTTCGAAGTGCTGCCCGAGTTCGAGCTGGGCGATTACAAGAATCTCACGGTGCAGGTGGACGATATCGAAGTCGGCGACGCGCAGGTGGATAAGACGCTCGAGGAGATGCGCGAGCGCGCCGCGACGTTCGTTCCAGTGGAAGGCCGCCCGGCGCAGGATGGCGATTTCGTCCTGATCAAATTGAGCGGCACGCCAGCCGAGGGCGGCGACCCGGTGCAGGCGGACAACATTCTCGTCCACATCGGCGCGGAAGAGACGCTCGCCAGCTTCAACGAAAACCTGCGCGGCGCAAACGCCGGCGAGACGCGCCAATTCGAAGCGAGCTACCCGGACGACTATCCCGACGAGAAGCTGGCGGGAAAGACGTACAACTACACGGTCGAGGTGCAGGGCATCAAGGAAAAGAAGCTGCCCGAGCTGAACGACGAATTCGCGAAAGACACTGCCGGCACGCTTGGCCCCGAATGGAGCGACGTGAGCACTCTCGAAGAGCTTCGCGAAGAAGATTCGCGAGAGACTCGACGCACGCAAAAGAACAGCGGCAAAAAGACGAAGCGCGCGAAAAGATCCTCGCCGAGCTGGTCAAGCAGCACGATTTCCCGGTTCCCGAAGCGCTGGTCGAAGGCCAGATGGATGCGCGGCTGGAGCGCGTGGTGCGGTCGCTCGCGGCGCAGGGCGTCGATCCGCGCGCGGTGAATGTGGATTGGGTGTCGCTGCGGCGGCGCCAGCGCGACAATGCGGTGAACGATGTGAAGGCCGAGCTGCTGCTCGACCGCATCGCGACCGCGGAAAATATCGACGCCACCGACGAAGACGTGGAGAAAGAGATAGCAACGCTGGCGGAACAGAGTGGCGAATCGGCAACCGCTTTGCGCGCTCGCTTGACAAAGCAAGGAGCGCTCGATAGGATGAAATCGAAGTTGCGAAGCGACAAAACAATCGACTGGCTCTACCGCACGGCCCGAATCGAAAAGACGGCCAAAAGTGAAAAGTAACCTCGATTCGGGTTTCCTCAGCGCGCTAAAATACCAGATGAGACAAACAGACGACGCGAGTCCGCGTGCCACAACGCTCGTTCCCATGGTGGTCGAGCAGACCAACCGGGGCGAACGGGCCTACGATATCTATTCGCGGCTGCTGAAGGACCACATCATCTTCATCGGCACGCCGATCGACGATCATGTGGCCAATCTGGTGACGGCGCAGCTGCTTTTCCTCGAATCCGAAGACCCGGAAAAGGACATCTCGGTTTACATCAATTCGCCGGGCGGCTCGATTTCCGCGGGCATGGCGATTTACGACACGATGCAGTTCGTGCGGCCCGACGTGGTCACATATTGCATCGGCCAGTCCGCCTCGATCGCGGCGGTGCTGCTGGCGGCGGGCACGCCGAAGAAGCGCTATGCGCTGCCGAATTCGCGCGTTCTGATCCATCAGCCGTGGATGTCGGGCCTTTCGGGCCAGGCGACCGATATCGACATTCACGCGAAGGAAATTATTCGCACGCGCGCGGCGCTGAATCAGCTGCTGGCGTTCCACACCGGCCAGCCGGTGGAAAAAATCGAGAAAGACGTGGAGCGCGATTTCATCATGACCGCCGGAACAGGCCAAGGCGTACGGCATCGTCGATGAAATTATCACCAAGCACCGCTAGGCCGGTTCCAAAGGTTAGTAGCTTAGTATCGGCGACGATGAATTTCAGCACGGGCGAGCGGCTTCCGTCTTACAATGGATCTCAGATCGGTCGTGGGACGAGGTGTCAGGGGGCGCCACCGGTGAAACGGTTCACCCCAGAAGAGCCGCTGCGCTGTTCGTTCTGCCATAAAACGCAGGAGCAAGTGGAGAAGCTCATCAGCTCTCCATCGGAGTATCCGCGCTCGTACATCTGCAACGAGTGCGTCGGCGTCTGCCAGCAGATTCTCGAAGACGAGAAGCGCGAGCAGGCCAGCCCGGCCAATCGCCGCCTGCCGCGCCCGCCGGAGATCAAGGCGTTTCTCGACGGCTACGTGATCGGCCAGGACAAGACCAAGAAGAAGCTGGCCGTGGCGGTCTACAACCATTACAAGCGCATTTTCCTGAATCGCCAGCCCGGCGATGTGGAACTGACCAAGTCGAATATCCTGCTGATCGGCCCGACCGGCACCGGCAAGACGCTGCTGGCGCAGACGCTGTCGCGCATGCTCGACGTGCCCTTCGCCATCGTGGACGCCACCACGCTCACCGAAGCGGGCTACGTCGGCGAAGACGTCGAAAACATTATCTTGAAGCTGCTGCAGGCCGCCGATGGCGACGTCCAAAAGGCCCAGCAAGGCATCATCTATATCGACGAGATCGACAAGATTTCGAAGAAGGACGAGAACCCCTCGATCACCCGCGATGTTTCGGGCGAGGGCGTGCAGCAGGCGCTGCTGAAGATTCTCGAAGGCACGGTCGCCAACGTTCCTCCGCAGGGCGGCCGCAAGCATCCGCACCAGGAATTTACGCCGGTGGATACCACGAACATCCTGTTCATCTGCGGCGGGGCTTTCGTGGGCCTGGAAAAGATTATCGAGCGGCGCGTGGGCCAGAAGTCGCTGGGCTTCCATGCGGACGCGCAGCCGACCACGGCCATCGCGCCGCAATATCGAAGTGCTCGAGCAGGCGCAGCCCACCGACCTGATTCGCTACGGCCTGATTCCGGAATTCGTGGGCCGGTTGCCGGTGATGGGCGTGCTGGGCGATCTGGACAAGACCGCGCTGGTGCGCATCCTCACCGAACCGAAGAACGCGCTGGTGCGTCAGTATCAGAGGCTCTTTGAGTTCGAAAATGTCCGCCTGCGCTTCACCGACGACGCGCTGGAAACCGTTGCCGATCTGGCCCTGCAGCGCAAAGTGGGCGCGCGCGGCCTGCGCATGATTCTCGAAGACTTGATGCTGGAGCTGATGTACCACCTGCCGGCGCAGCGCAAACTTGCGCGACTTCGTGGTCACCGCGGAAATGGTCAAGAGCCGCGAAATCAACTGGAGCCTGCTCGAAAAAGCGGGATAATCGTGGTTTTCAGGCCGCGCAGACACACGGGCCGAGCGCTGGAGATATCCGGGCGGAGCCGGGGAGATGGTCTGACACAGGAACCCATGTTTAACCGGGAAAAACTCGAAGTGAAGCGCGTGCCGATGATGCCGGTGCGGGATATGGTCATCTTCCCGCAGATGATGCACCCGTTCATCGTGGGCCGCGAAGCCTCCGTGCGCGCGCTGGAAGAAGCGCTGGCCGGCGACAAGAAGATTTTCCTGGCCACGCAGCACGACGCCTCGGTGGACGATCCCAAGCCCGAAGAAATCTACCAGGTCGGCACGCTCGCCAATATCGTGCAGAGCGTGAAGCTGCCCGACGGCAATATCAACGTTCTGGTCGAAGGCACCGAGCGCGCCAAGGTCGTGCAGGTGACCAGCGACGAAGGCTTCTTCCGCGCCACGGTCCGCCTGGTCCCCGTGAAATCCGAGCCTTCCCCGCAGACGCAGCAGGCCTCCGAGCGCGTCACCGGTCTCTTCGAGCAGTACGTCAAGCTCTCGCAGAGCCTGAACTACGACACCATGATCGCCGCGGTCCGCGTCGAAGATCCCGGCAAGCTTTCCGACGCCATCGCCGCCAACCTGCAGATTCCCGTCGAAGAAAAGCAGGAACTGCTCGAGATTTTCGATCCGCGTCGAGCGCCTGAACCGCATCGCCGACATTCTCGAAGTCGAAATCGAAAAGCTCAACGTCGACCGCTCCATCAACACGCGCGTGAAGCGCCAGATGGAGCGCGCCCAGAAAGAGTACTACCTCAACGAAAAGCTCAAGGCCATCCAGAAGGAACTCGGGCGCGGCGAAGCCAACGAAATCGAGCAGCTCAAGAAGAAGATCGAAACCTCCGGCATGCCCGAAGGGCCGCATGGAAAAGGCCATGCAGGAGCTGAAGCGGCTGGAAATGATGCCGCCGATGTCCGCCGAATCCACCGTCTCGCGCAACTATCTCGACTGGCTGCTCGCGGTGCCCTGGAAGAAGCGCTCGAAGGAAATTCGCGATATCAAGCGCGCCGAAAAGATCCTCTCCGAAGATCACTACGGGCTCGAAAAGATCAAAGAACGCATCCTCGAATACCTCGCCGTTCGCCAGCTGGTGAAGAATCCGAAGGGCTCGATCCTCTGCTTCCTCGGGCCTCCGGGCGTCGGCAAGACTTCGCTGGCGATGTCCATCGGCCGCGCCACCGGGACGCAAATTCGTTCGCGTTTCGCTCGGCGGCGTGCGCGACGAAGCGGAAATTCGCGGCCATCGCCGCACCTATATCGGCGCCCTGCCCGGCCAGATCATCCAGATGATGCGCAAGGCCGGCACCGATCAATCCGGTCTTCGTGCTCGACGAAGTGGACAAGATGTCCATGGATTTCCGCGGCGATCCTTCGGCGGCGCTGATGGAAGTGCTCGATCCCGAGCTGAACCACGCCTTCACCGACCACTATCTCGACGTCGAATACGATCTCTCGAAGGTCATGTTCATCTGCACCGCCAACGTGCTGCACACGATTCCGCAGCCCTTGCAGGACCGCATGGAAGTGCTGCGCATCCCCGGCTACACCGAGCAGGAAAAGCATCAGATCGCCCAGCGCTTCCTGGTTCCCAAGCAGCGCGAAGCCACCGGGCTTGACCAAGGAAAACGTCGAGCTTCACCGACGAGGCGGTGACGCACATCATCCGCCACTACACGCACGAAGCGGGCGTCCGCAATCTGGATCGCGAAATCGCCAACGTCTGCCGCAAAGTGGCGCGCAAAGTGGTCGAAGAACGGCAAGAGCTTTCAGCGCCGGAGTCACGCCCGAGAACGTCAACGATTACCTCGGCATCCTCAAGTACCGCGATTTCTTCGCCGAAAAGAAAAATGAAATCGGCCTCACCACCGGCCTGGCCTGGACGGAAGTCGGCGGCGCAGGTGCTCTCCACCGAAGCCACGCTGATGCAGGGCAAAGGCCGCCTCACGCTCACCGGCAAGCTCGGCGACGTGATGCAGGAATCGGCGCAAGCGGGCATGAGCTACGTGCGCTCGCGCAGCCATCTCTTCGGCCTGCCGAAGGATTTCTACCGCCATCTCGATATTCACGTGCACGTGCCCGAAGGCGCGATCCCCAAGGACGGCCCTTCGGCCGGCATCACGCTCTGCACCTCGATCGTCAGCGCGCTCACGCGCATTCCGGTGCGCTGCGACGTCGCCATGACCGGCGAAATCACGCTGCGCGGCAAAGTGCTGCCCATCGGCGGCGTGAAGGAAAAGCTGCTGGCCGCGCACCGCCTGGGCCTGCGCACCGTGATTCTCCCGAAGGACAACGAAAAAGATCTGGCGGATATCCCGCCGGAAATTCAGGCGCAGATGTCCATCCATTTCGTCGAATCGATGGACGAAGTCCTGCAGCTGCGCTGGAACAGCCTCTGCCGGTTCCCGGGCACCCGCCGGTGCCGAAGTCGAGCCCAAGTTCGGCGCGGATGTCGCGCAGGACAACGAATTGACCAATTGAACCCTTCGGTTACTCCCACATCTCGCTCGGCCTTAGGCGTCATGGTCGGCAGATTCGGCCCGCGACCGAAGTCTGAAAACTTGTCTGTAACTTAGCCCGTTTTGAAATCTGGGATTGAGTGCCTCAATCGAACGCGCCCGCCCCGGATCGAATCTCAAACAATCACAATCGCGCCTGAGAACCAGGCTTGAAGAAGGAAAGAACTCGATGAGCATTAGCCTTGCAGAACTGAAAGACAAGAACATCACCGATCTGGCGAAGATCGCCAAGGAGCTGAACATCCCCGGCTCCTCCGGCATGCGCAAGCAGGAGCTGATCTTCCAGATCCTCCGCGCGCAGACCGAAAAGAACGGCCTGATCTTCTCCGAAGGCGTTCTCGAATGCCTGCCCGACGGCTTCGGCTTCCTCCGCGCGCCGGAATACAACTATCTGCCCGGGCCCGGACGATATCTACGTCTCGCCGTCGCAGATCCGCAAATTCGATCTGCGCACCGGCGACACCGTCTCCGGCCAGGTCCGCCCGCCGAAGGACGGCGAGCGCTACTTCGCGCTGATCAAAGTCGAAGCCGTCAATTTCGAAGACCCCGAAGTCGCGCGCAACAAGATTTTCTTCGACAACCTGACGCCGCTCTATCCGCAGGAGCGCATTCGCCTGGAGACGACCAAGGAAAATCTCACCGGCCGCGTGCTCGACATGCTCTGCCCGGTCGGCAAAGGCCAGCGCGGATTGATCGTCGCGCCGCCGCGCACCGGCAAAACCATGATGCTGCAGTCCATCGCCAATTCCATCACCACCAATCATCCCGAAGTCGCGCTGATCGTGCTGCTGATCGACGAGCGGCCGGAAGAAGTCACCGACATGCAGCGCACCGTGAAGGGCGAAGTCATCAGCTCGACCTTCGACGAGCCGCCGCAGCGCCACATTCAAGTCGCCGAAATGGTGCTCGAAAAGGCCAAGCGCCTGGTGGAACACAAGCGCGACGTGGTGATCCTGCTCGACTCGCTCACGCGTCTCGGCCGCGCCTACAACGCCGTCACGCCGCCCTCGGGCAAAGTGCTCTCCGGCGGTATCGACGCCAACGCCTTGCAGCGCCCGCGCCGCTTTTTCGCCGCCGCGCGCAACATCGAAGAGGGCGGCTCGCTCACCATCATGGCCACCGCGCTGATCGACACCGGCAGCCGCATGGACGACGTGATCTTCGAAGAGTTCAAGGGCACCGGCAACATGGAAATCAATCTCGACCGCCGCCTGGTCGATAAGCGCGTCTTCCCGACGATCGACATCAACCGCTCCGGCACGCGCAAGGACGAACTGCTTCTGCCGGCCGACGAACTGAATCGCATCTGGGTGCTGCGCAAGGTGCTGAGCCCGCTTTCGACGGTCGAAGCGATGGAGCTTGCTGCTGGGCCGCCTCTCGAAGACCAAGACGAACGCCGAATTCCTCGCTTCGATGTCCAGCCCGGCATAGTTCCCGCGTAGCCGCCCGTCGCTCGGAGTCTTCCAGCTTCCCCGCCCCGGCGTCCTCGTCCGCTCAATGCGCCGGATTTTGCGCCTTCTGCTGCGCGATCCACGCCTTCGTGCGCGATTCGAGCATGTCCATCGGCATCGCGCCTTGATCGACCATCGCATCGTGGAACGCGCGAATGTCGAATCGGTTGCCCAGTTCCTGCTTGGCCTGCTGGCGCAGCTTCTGAATTTTCAGCCGGCCGATCATGTAGCCGAGCGCCTGCCCCGGCCAGACGATGTAGCGGTCGATCTCGACCACCGAATTCAGGTGCGGTTGCCCGGTCTTCTCTTCGAAATACTGAATCGCCCGATCGCGGCTCCAGCCCATCGAGTGAATGCCGGTGTCAACCACCAGCCTCACGGCGCGCCACATCATCGCGCTAAGGAATCCGAACTTCTGGTACGGATCGGTGTAGAAGCCCATCTCGGGTCCGAGCGTCTCCGAATAAAGCGCCCAGCCTTCGATAAAAGCGGTGTAGCCGATCTGCTTCCGGAATTCCGGCACGCCCTGCATCTCCTGCGCGAGTGAAAACTGCAGGTGATGCCCGGGAACACCCTCGTGCAGGACAATGTCTTCCATATCCCACGTGGGGCGCGACGGCAGGTCGTACGTGTCCACGTAGAGGTAGCCGGGCCGCGCGGCGTCGGGCGCTCCCTGCTCGTAATATGCCTCGGTTTGCGAGGGCGCCACGGCATCCGGCACGGCGCGCACGCCGTATGGCAGCCGCGGGAACTTACCGAAAAGATGCTCGAGCTGCGGATCGGCGCGCTTGGCCGTAGCGCGATAACGCATCAGCATGTCGTCCTTGCTCGAAAAAGTGAAGCGCGGATCGGTGTTCATGAACTTTACGAAATCGGCGATGCTGCCTTTGAATCCCGTCTGCTTGATCAGCTCATCCATCTGCACGCGCGTCTGCTTCACCAGGTCGAGGCCGATCTGATGAATTTGCTCGGGCGTCAAGTTCGTGGTCGTCTGCCAGCGGACCAGATATTTGTAATACTCTGCGCCGTCCGGAATGTCGGCGATCGAAACCGTATCCCGGCACGCGGGGATATACGTGGTGGTGAGAAAATCGGCAAGTTTCTGGAATGACGGCGCAACCTTGTCGTTGTAAGCGGCCTCCGCCCGGCGCGTGAAATCGGCTTTCTGCTCGGCGGTGAATGTCGCAGGATAATTCTTGAATGCGCTCAGCAGCGGGCTTGCCAGCGGATCGGACACGATCTGGCTTTCGGCCTGCTTCGGAACGTCTCGCATCGTGATCTTGGGCGGCGTCCATCCGTGCGCCATGCCGTCTTTCATCATGTCGATGGTCTGATCGATCACCGTGGGAACGCCGTTGAGCCGCGCCAGGATGTCTTCGTACTCGCTCGGGCGCGTGGCGGGCATCTGTCGATCGTGTTGGGGATGTCCTGCAGCGGCCCTTCCATCTGAGTGATCGGCATGTATAAATTGCCCGGAAAGACGGACGGAATCGGGAACGGGTCGTCGTGAAAGCGGAGGCCGTCGACTGCCGTTTGCAGCAGCTCTTCGTACAAATCGTAATTCAGCTGCTCGCTCGCGGGCAGTTCGGCGCGAGGAATCGCTTTCAATTGTTTCAGGGCGTCCTCGACGTGCCGGTTGCGGCTCGCAATCGACGCGGGCGAGTAATCCGACCAGCGGCCATTTTCGCCCGGATATCCGTACGCTGTCGCGGATTCCGGATACTCGTGCATCCAGTATTTCCAGTCTTTCGCGAGGAATTCGCGCAGTTGGCGCGTGGCCGCGTCAGGCGCGTTTTTTTCCGTGGCGGGAGCCTGCGCGAAAACCGAAGAGACGAAGAGAGATACTGCAAGCACCAGGGCAATAAAGGATACCGACTTCATGCTTCCTCCTGAGGAACCGCATCGAAAGCACGCCTACTGGGTCGAAGAGGCTGCGGACTTGTTCTCTCGCGCCAGCATCACCACGAGCCGCGCCACTTCCTCGGGCTCCATCGCGGTGCTATCCACCACCACCGCGTCTTTCGCGCGCACGAGAGGCGAATCCTCGCGCTCGCGGTCGCGCCCGTCGCGCTCGTGGATTTCTTCGAGCGTACGTGCCAGGTCGATCGCGTCGCCCTTCTGCTGATGCTCGCGCCAGCGCCGCTCGGCCCGTATCTCGGGCGAGGCCGTGAGAAAAATCTTCAGCTCCGCATCGGGAAAAACCACGGTGCCGATGTCGCGTCCTTCCATCACGACGCCGCCGCGGCCGCCGGCCCGCCGCTGCTCGGCCACCAGCACGCGCCGCACGCCCGGCACAACCGCTACTTTCGATGCGGCCTGCGCCACTTCCGGGGTGCGGATCGCGGAGGTCACATCCTCGCCATCGAGAAACACTCGCTGGCCCGCGCCCTGCGCGCGCAAGTCGATGCGCGTCTCGCCGGTGAGCGCAGTCAATGGCTCGGCGGCATCGAGCGAAACGCCGCGCCGCAGCGCCTTCAGCGCGATCGACCGGTACATCGCGCCCGTGTCGATGTAGACGTAGCCCAGCAGTTCCGCTACACGGCGCGCGAGCGTGCTCTTCCCCGAGCCCACGGGCCCGTCAATCGCGATGATGAGTCTCGGCAATTCTTGGCTCGACAAACGCATTCCAGCAGCCGAAGAGAGATCCTTCAGTCGCTTCGCTCCTTCAGGATGACGATGCTCGTCGCATCGTCAGATTCTCTTGAATGCCCGCTCGATATCGCGCACCGAATACCGCAGGACCACCGGCCGCCCGTGCGGGCAGCTCATCGGATATTCGGTTTTCGCGAGCTCGCCGAGCAGCCATTCCATTTTCGTTTTGTCGAGCGGCGTATTCACCTTGATCGCCGCGTGGCACGAAGTCGAAGCCGCGATTTTCGATTGCAGCGAATCGATGGAAATAGCCTGGTTCTCGCGGGCGATGCCGTCGAGAATTTCAAACAGCAGCTTTTCCGCGTCGCTGCTCGCGATTCCCGCGGGCGCGGCCTGAATCGCGACGCTGCGGCCGCCCATCAAGTCCGCTTCGAATCCGTTCGCGCGCAGCTCGTCGCCAATCTGCTCGAAGGTCGCGAGCTGCCGCGGGTTCAGCTCGACCACGATCGGCACCAGCAGCCGCTGGCCACCGAGATCGCCCTCGCGCCGCGCGCGCAGATGCTGCTCGAAAAGGACGCGCTCGTGCGCCACGTGCTGATCGATGATCCAGAGCCCCTCGCTGTTCACCGCGACGATGAAACTTGAGCTCACTTGTCCCAGCGGCTTCAGATCGGCAATATCCTCGGCGCTCGGCAGCGTTCCGGGCAGGCCCTCAGCTCGCAGATGGAGCTACCGCTGCCGCAGCTTGCGTCTCGGAGGCGGATGACATCGGAAAATTCATCGCGCTAGCCGGATTCGAATCCCAGCCGCTGCGCCATCGGCCGGTCGAGCGCGCCGCGACAACTCCAAATCCTCGGCGACAGCTGCGCCCGATCCGAACGAAGACCCGAGCGACGCGGGAATCTCCGCGCGCGGCGGCCCGGGAAACGTGCTGGCGTCCGGCATCGGCGCGTAGCCGCGCATGCTGCCCGGCCCATTCGGCCCGTTCGCTGACGCTGCTCCGCCCGCGTCGCCCGGCATGCCCGCGCCCGCCGCAGCGGCGCGCGCCGGAAAGCCCGGAATCGGCCGCGCGATCGAAAGCGCGTGGCGCAGCGCGTCGCGCGTGAAATCGTGAACGAACTGCGGATGGCGGAAGCGCACCTCGATCTTCGCCGGATGCACGTTCACGTCCACTTCCTGATACGGCAGATCGAGGAACAGCAGCACCACGGGAAACACGCCGGCGGCGTGATGTTGCGATACGCCTCGCCGATCGCGTGCAGCAGCAGGCGGTCGCGCACGAGCCTTCGATTCACGAAAATGTAGATGCCGTTGCGATTCGTGCGCTGCACTTCCGGCCGCGACGTGAAGCCGCTCACGCGCAGCATCGCCGCTTGCTCGTCCGCCTCCATCGCGGGCTCGGTGATTGCCGAGCGCACCGGCCCCTCGATTCGCGGGAATCTCGACCAGCTCTTCGAGCGCCTGGCGCCCGAAAATCTGGTAGACGCGGTCCGCGAGCTTTTCCACCGGCGCGCAATCCAGGATCACCTGCGACGGCGTCTTCAGGACGAATTGCACCTCGGGATGCGCCAGCGCGTAGTGCGTGACGAGCGAGGCGATGTGGCCCAGTTCAGTCGTCTCCGATTTCAGGAATTTGCGCCGCGCGGGCACGCAGTAGAAAATATCCTCGACGCTGATGGACGTACCCGGCGGCACGCCCGCCGGTTTTACTCCGATCAGCTTGCCGCCCGCGAATTCGATGCGCGTGCCCTGCTCGTCTTCGGCAGCGCGCGTTTCGAGCACCAGCCGCGAAATCGACGCAATCGACGGCAGCGCCTCGCCGCGAAAGCCGAGTGTCGCGATTGAGAGCAGGTCGTCCGCCGTGCGCAGCTTCGATGTCGCGTGGCGCTCGAAGGCCAGCAGCGCGTCGTCGTGATTCATGCCGCTGCCGTCGTCGATCACGCGAATCATCCGCTTGCCGCCCGATTCCACCTCGATGCGGATCGAGCGCGCACCCGCGTCCAGCGCATTCTCGAGCAGCTCCTTCACCACCGACGCCGGCCGCTCGACCACCTCGCCCGCCGCAATCTTGTTCGCGACGTTCTCCGCAAGTATCCGTATCCGGCTCATAGGCGCATCCCACTCATAGGCGTGTACGGCTCACGGACGGCTCTCTTTAGGAGGCCGGGGCTTCAGCCCCGGCGTTGACTGCCGCTGAAAGCGGAGCTCTAGCCCCTGAAGCGTGGATTTCGGGATTGCGGGACTCAGCTGCAAGACTCGTCGATAGAATTTGAACGCGCGACATGTTTTTTAGGGGTCGGAGCTTTAGCTCCGACATTACGACCGGCAATAAATGGGGCTTTAGCCCCTGAGGACACTCGGCCTGGCATGAGATCAAGCGCAATTGTGCCACTTGCCGAGCCGTATGGCCAATCCTCAGGCCGTGCGCAGAGCCCGGCCTCGACCGGGTTCATCCGAATATAGTGCCGCCGGCCCTCGTAATCTACTTGATCCCGGATCGTAGCTTCATGGAAGCCAGAACTCCATATCTGCATTTTGTTGCCGCGCTGCTGATGGATCTGATGAGAGCTTCCGCCCTTGATGACCTGCATGGCCTTTTCCAGGGATGTCTCGCCGCCCGGCGTAAGGAGCAAGTGCAGATGATTGGGCATCACAACGAACTCATGAAGCAAATAGGCACCGCGATCTTGATATTCCATCAGGCACCGGATCAAGATATCCGCATTTTCCTTCACTTGGAAGACAGAGCGGTTCTGCCACGTCTTCGTTGTCACGAAGTAGGTGCATCCGGGCGCCGTTCGGTGCGTCAATCTCCCCAAGCGTTGTCCTCAGGGGCTAAAGCCCCGCTTTTATCCCGCCTTTATGTCGGAGCTGAAGCTCCGACCCCCTAAACATCTTCGCCTGCGGCCATCTTCTTCGCAACGTCTCCGCCAACATGCGAATCCGAGATATTGCATAGCCGCTACTTCGGCGCCTCCTTGATTTGGATGCCGAGGTCGTCGAGCTGATCTGGATCGAACGTCCGATGGCGATTCCGCCATCAGATCCTGAGCCTTGGCGGTTTTCGGGAATGCAATAACCTCGCGCATCGATTTCTCTCCCGCGAGCAGCATTACGACGCGGTCGATGCCGAGCGCGATGCCGCCATGCGGCGGCGTGCCGTAGGTGAGCGCGTCGAGGAAGAACCCGAAGCGGTGCCGCGCCTGCTCGTCCGTAAGGCCGAGCGCCTTGAAAAGGCGCGCCTGCACATCCTGCCGATGAATTCGAATGCTGCCCGATCCGAGCTCGTTGCCATTCAGAACGAGGTCGTAGCCCTTCGATCGGCACTCCCACGGCGCGGTTTCAAGCTTCTCGATGTCCTCTTCGACGATTCCGGTGAACGGGTGCTGCGCGCTCACCCAATGCTTGTCCGTTTCGCTCCATTCAAAGAGCGCGAAGCCAGTGATCCACAGAAACTCCCATTTGCTGCGGTCGATCAGATTCAGCTTGTCGCCGAGATGCAGACGGAGTTGCCCGGCGACGCCAAGCGACGTGTCGCTGTGCTCGACCTGTTGCCTCGCCGCCACGGCCACGATCAGGTCGCCGGGCTTCGCGCCCAATTCCGCGGCCAGTTTCTTCAGCCCTTCAGCGCCGAGATTTTTTTCGAGCGGCGATGAAATTCCCTCCGCGGTGACTTTCACCGTGTAGACGCCGCGCGCGCCCGCCCCTTTCGCGAATTCCGCGAGCTCGTCGAGCTGCTTGCGTGACCACGCGGCCGCGCCCGGCGCGACGACCGCCTGCACGTTGCCCTCGATATGCAGCACGGCGCGTGCGGGCTCGAAGTGCTGCGTCACGTTGTGCAGCTCCATGCCAAAGCGCAGGTCGGGCTTGTCCGAACCGTAGCGGCGCATCGCGTCCTTGTAATCGAGGTGGCGGAACGGGCCTCTGGCCGCGACTCCGACGACGGCGCACGCGCGCTCCATCACGTGCTCGATTGCATCGAAAATGTCCTGTTGGCGCGGAAACGACATCTCCAAGTCGAGCTGCGTAAATTCGGGCTGGCGGTCGGCGCGCAGGTCCTCGTCGCGAAAGCAGCGGACGATCTGGAAGTAGCGGTCCATGCCGGAGATCATCAGTATCTGCTTGAAAATCTGCGGCGACTGCGGCAGCGCGTAGAACTGCCCGTGATGGACGCGGCTCGGGACCAGATAGTCTCGCGCGCCTTCGGGCGTCGAGCGCGTGAGCATCGGCGTCTCGATCTCGAAGAAGCCCTGCTCGTCGAGCGATTTGCGAATCTCGAGCACAATGCGGTGCCGCAGCTCGATATTCGAGTGCAAGCGCGGGCGGCGCAAATCGAGATAGCGGTAGCGCAGGCGCGTCTCCTCGTTGGCGGTCACTTCGTCTTCGATCGCAAACGGCGGCGTCTTCGCATTGTTCAGGATGTGCAGGCGCGTGGCCAGCACTTCGACTTCGCCCGTGGCGATTTCGGGATTCGACTTCTGCCGCCGCAGGACGCGTCCTTCGACCGCGACCACGAATTCCGAGCGCAGAGTCTTCGGCCTTCGCATGCGCTTCGGGATGCAGCTCCTTGTTGAACACGATCTGCGCGATGCCCGCGCGGTCGCGCAGGTCGATGAAGATCAGCTGGCCCAGGTCGCGCCGCCGGTGCACCCAGCCCATCAGGACGACATCCTTGTCCGCGTCCGAGGCGCGCAATGCCCCGCAGTAGGTTGTGCGTTTTAAGTTACCCAGTGAGTCCAACAATGAGGCTACCTCCGTAGCAGCCAGTAGCTAGTGACGAGTGGCTAGTGGCTGGACAACCGACAGCTTCCGCCGAATCGCCGCCACCATTTTCTGTAGTTCCCCGATTTCATTTGCAATTGAGGATACTTCCGACTCCTTGCAATATCCCAAGTCCATGCTCAATAACACCTGAGTCTCCAACTCGGCCAAGGAACCACTCGCATGCGATAGGAACTGCAAGAACTCACGGGTGCCATGCCTAGCCTGACCTTCGGCAATGTTGGATGGCACCGATACGGCTGCGCGGCGCATCTGGGCACTCAAACCAAATCTCTCATCGGCCGGGAATCGCATGGTCAGTCGGTAGACGGATTTGGCGAGAAGACCCATGCCTTTCTGCCAGATCTTGAGTTCCTTATAGTGAGTCACCTTCGCGCTATCGGGCGCCATCAAGCACCTCTAGCCACTAGTCACTCGCCACTAGCCACTTCTTCTCTCCGATTCCAAATACTCGAGCAAGTCATTCTCGTTCAGCTTCTTCTGTTCGGCATCCGCCAGCCGCTTGAGCGTGAACGTGCCCGATGACACTTCGTCTTCACCGATGATTAAGGCATAGCGCGCGCCCAGTTTGTCGGCGAGCCCGAGCGATTTCTTGAATTTCATCTCTTCGGGCGGCAGCTCGACCGCCAGCCCGCACTCGCGCAGCTTGCGAGCGATGGCTACCGCCGTCGGATACGTTGTCGCGCCCATCCATGCGACATACACAGCGAGCCCCGGCAGCTTCGGCAGGTTCCCCCCTTCCTGAATCGAGAGGATCGCGCGATCGGTGCCGATGGCGAAGCCGATGCCCTTCGTCGGCGGCCCGCCAAGCAGCTCGACCAGTCCATCGTAGCGCCCGCCGCCGCAGACCGCGTTCTGCGAGCCGAGCCCCGCGGCGGTCACCTCGAATGTCGTGCGCGTGTAATAGTCGAGGCCACGAACGAGGCGCCAGTTTTCTTCATAAGCGAGGCCGCGGAGCTTCAATTCTTCTTTGAGCTTCGCGAAATGCTCGCGGCAATCCGCGCACAGATGATCCGAGATGCGCGGCAGCGTTTCGATGATCGGCTGCTCGTCGGGCAATTTCGAATCGAGGACGCGCAGCGGATTCGTCTCGATGCGCCGCTGGCTGTCCGCGCCCGAGCTTGTCGTGCACCTTGCGCAACTCTTCGCGCAGGAATTCGACATATTTCGGCCGGCACTCCTTGCATCCGATCGAATTCACGTAGAGCTTCGTATTGGCAAGCCCCACGCGGCGGAACAGCACCAGCAGCATCTCGAGAACTTCCGCGTCGATCGCCGGCGCGTCCGACTGGCCCAGCACCTCCGCCCCTACCTGGTAGAACTGCCGGTACCGCCCCTTCTGCGGCCGCTCGCGCCGAAACATCGGCCCCACGTAGTAAAGCTTCACGTTTCCCGGCAGCGTGTGCATCCCCCGCTCAATGTACGCTCGCGCAACAGCGGCTGTCGCCTCCGGCCGCAGTGTCAACGAATCGCCCAGATCCAGGGAATGCAGATGGAAGACGAAGCGCAGCAAAGCGGGCGCACCTTCCTGTCCAATACCTTCACACGCCTCGTGCAATTGGATCACGCTCGCTTCGTTTTCGGGTGTGCGAGCAATTCGCCCAGCGAGCCAAGCCTCCCGCACCATGGCGTCCGCAGTGATCACTTCCTCGACCGTCTGCGGATAGCCGACGTGAACGTTGCCTCGATCCTCGAAGGTGTACATTTCCTTGCCGACGACATCGGTGTCCACGCCTATCGACCTTGCGAATAGCTCCGTTTCTTCAAAAGCTGGTGTGCGAATGTCGCCGAAGCCGTAGGTTTCGAAGACTTCGCGCGCAGTCCGCTCAAACCAGTTCCACAGCGCCGAATCGGGGGGCAGGATGTCGCGCGTGCCTTTGATGGCCCTAAATTGTCGCTTCTCAGACATTTTTAGCTGAAGTTCCCGCCTCTCGGACGGGCAGGTCCCGGCAAAAAGTCATCCAAACATACTAGCAGGCGCGCCCGCTGATGCAAGCGCATCGCCCGCCGTTCTCCCGCGCGCAAAAGCAAACGAGTCTCGCTAAGAGCGTCCAAAGCATCTCGCGTTCACCATTCAAAACATCTATCTCCCGCATCGAAATCTTGCATTTCCCCTGCTCCTTCGAAGAGAGCTTAAATAGCCCGTAGTGTGAAATTTTCCGCGCGCTTTGTCTTTCGCGAGGGATGAGTTCTAATGTATCGAGGTCTTCACGTGTCGTCTTCGGGCTCGGCTGCAGCCACAGCGATGGCCCGGTACGCCACCAGACCCACCGATATGATGGATGTCGAGTTCGCGCAGCTCTCCGATCTGGGGCGCGTGCGCAAGGGCAACGAGGATTATCTCGGCTACGTTGCGGCCGAGACGCCAGAGAGGGCGCGCAGCCACGGCTGGCTTTTCGCGCTCGCCGATGGCGTCGGCGGCCATGACCTCGGAGAAGTCGCTTCGAAGACAGCCGTCGAGAGTGTGCTCGAGGGTTTTCGCAAGTGCAGCGCGGGTGAGCCGCACCCGGCGCTTCTGGCCGGCTTGGTTCGCACGGCGAATACGCGCGTGATCGACGCCGGACACGCTGCCAATCCCGCAGGCTCGCGCATGGCAACAACCATCGTTGCTTGCGCGTTGCGCCACGATCGCGTCACGGTCGCGCACGTTGGCGATTCCCGCTGTTACCTGATTCGTCGCGGCCAGGCGACCCTCCTCACGCGCGATCACACGCTCGCGAATGAGCACGTGCGCCTCGGCCTGATTTCCGCGGCGGAGGCCGGCACTGCGGAGACGCGCCACCTGCTGAGCCGCTCCCTCGGTTCCGCGCTCTCCGTCAACGTTGACGTCTCCGAGCATCCCGTGCTTGTCGGCGATATTCTCATCCTCTGCTCCGACGGCCTGCATGGTTCCATCCCGGACTCCGAAATGGCCGCCATCGCCGGCAACGGCGAGGAGTTGCCAAAAGCAGCGCAGCGCCTCGTGGATATTGCGAATCAGCGAGACGGTAGTGATAATATCTCGCTGCAAATAATCCGCGTCCGAGGCGTCGAACGTGTCGGGATGTACCGGGGACGTCCCTATCGTCTCCCTTAGTCCTGCGCGCCGCCGGTCTTCGCCTGACGCCTGCTCGCGAGGATTCCAGTACACCCCGGCGACCAACTCGATCACTACCGAATCGAAAGCCTCGTCGCTCGCAGCGGCATGGCCTCCATCTACCGTGCCACGGACCTCCGCGCCGGCCGCCAAGTCGCCATCAAGGTTCCGCTCCCCGAGATGGAAGCCGATCCGATCCTCTTCGATCGCTTCAAACGAGAACAAGACATCGGCGCCAGCCTGAATCATCCCGGCGTGATGCAGGTTTACGCCGACGAGCACCGCAGCCGCCCGTACATGGTGATGGAATGGGTCGATGGCCGCCTGCTTCGGCAAATCATGTTCGAGGCCAAGCAGCTTCCTGCGGAACGCGCCACGCGCATCGCCGCGAGTATCGCGCATGCGCTCGATTACATCCACAACCACGGCGTCGTTCACCGCGACCTCAAGCCCGAAAACATCATGGTCGACAAGGACGACAACATCAAACTCATCGACTTCGGCATCGCCGGCAAAGAAGGCGCGCCGCGCCTCACCTTCGCCAAGCTTTCCCACGTGATGGGCACGCCGGAGTACATTTCGCCCGAGCAGGTGAAAGGCAAGCGTGGCGACGGCCGAAGCGACATCTATGCGCTCGGCGTCATGCTCTACGAAATGCTCACCGGCAAAGCGCCGTTTGAAGGGCCCAATCCCTTCGCCATCATGAACGACCGCCTGCTGAACAATCCCGTCCCTCCGCGCGAAGTCGACCCCTCGATCTCGCCTCAGTTGCAGGAAGTGATCTACCGCGCCATCGAACGCGATCCGAAGAATCGTTACCAGAACGCCCGCGAGATGGCAACCGATCTCGAGCGCCTCGATCAGGTGGGAGTTTCCGAGCGGCCCGAGTTTCGCGATTGGAGCAACCGGCGCACGCATGGCTCGCGGCGATTTCTTCTGTACGTCCTGCTGATCCTGATCCCCATCGCCATTATTGGGCTTCTCCTCCTCGTTGCGAAACACTGATCCGCCAATTCGGGCCTAAAAAGGCCCATAAGTGACTGCTAATTTGTTTGGTTATGCTTTCAATAGATTTAATGAGTTTGACCATTCATCGCTGCGTCTGTAATTTGCTTGGCACCGTCGCGAATCCATGAAAACCGAGATAGCGCGGTAGGGAGGGAAGGTTTGCTTATGAAACGTGCGTACAAGTGTGCTTCGAGCTTCGCCACGGCCATGTTGGCGGTAGGTTTTGTCGCCTGGGCGCCAGCTTCGAGGGCGGCAGATGATCCACCTGCCACGCCCTCGTCAGCCGCAGCCCAACCGGCTGCAGCTTCGTCGGCCCCAGCACAGCCGGCTTCGAGTTCATCTGCGTCTTCGGAGACGCAGCAGCGGTTGACGGATCTGGAAAAGGAGATCCAGGCTTTGCAGGCGGAGATCACTTCGCTGAAAGAGAGCGATACTCCGAGCATGAAGGCGGCCGCGTATGTGGAGCCGGCAAGCGCGCCTGTAAGCGCGCCCTCGCCAGCTCCGGACGATAAGATCAACCTGGCAGGTTTGCTTGGCCCCGTGACGTTGAGCGGCTTCGGCGACGTCTACTACGGGTACAACTACAACCATCCGGGCGACAACACCAGCGGTTTGCGCTACTTCGACGGTCCCACGAACGGCTTCGGCTTCAACATGGCCGAACTGATCTTGGACAAGGCTGGCGACGCAACTTCGGCCGAAAGCAGACTCGGTTATCACGTCGCCGTCGGTTACGGACAAGCCGCCAAGGTCGTGAACGGGTCCGACAACCCTGCCTTTGCTGACGGCAGCAACTTTTACGTCAAGGAAGCGTACGTTGACTACCTCGCACCTGTCGGCAAGGGCCTGACGCTCACAGTCGGAAAATTCGTCACTCCGATTGGAGCTGAGGTCATCGAAACCAACGCCAACTGGAACTACTCGCGCAGCATTCTCTTCTACTACGCGATTCCCTACTTCCATTTTGGCGCGAGCGCCAAGTATGCGTTCAACAGCAAGGTGTCCCTCACGGGTTACCTTGTCAATGGCTGGAACAACACCATCATCCAGCAATACAATTACGGGCAAAGCTCAGGGCTGACGTACGGCATGAGCTTGGCTTGGACTCCGAATGCCAAGTGGTCTTTGATACAAAACTACATGGCCGGGCCGGTCGTCGACGCATATTCCGACACGCAAAAGATCGTGACCGACTGGAAACAGATTTCGGACACGGTCATCTCCTACACCCCGAATGCCAAGTGGGCGTTCGTGTTGAACGGCGACTACGGCTTCGGTCCGCGCCCCGGGATCGACTGCTACGAGGACGGCGTAACCCGAGACGCCCTCCCAGTAGATTGTATCAACGGCCCCGCGGCGAGTTGGTGGGGCGTTGCGGGCTATGCCAAATACACGTGGACCCCGAAAACCAACTTCGCCGTTCGCTACGAGTATTACGACGATGCCGACGGCTACTCGGGTGTGCTTAATGGCACTCCCGGCTTCGCTCAGGAAGTCTCCGCGGATTGGTCGTATAACTTGACCAGCGCTCTGCTCATCCGGGGTGAATACCGCTACGATTTCGCGAGCCAGCCGATCTTCCAACGCGGCCAGCTCGGCGACGTCAAGGAGCAGAACACCGCCACGCTGGGCTTCATCTACTCGTTCAGCAGCGCGAATGCGAAATAAACAGCCAGCCGGCTCCGCGCGAAGGAGCCGCAGCTTTACATAGCATCAACGGCCAACCGGCGTCCTCCACCCCCGCCGGTTGGCCGTTTCTTTTTTGTGAAAGAGTAATCGGCGCGTCTGCGGTTGCGGTGCGAATATGTATTGTTCGCGCGTGAGGAAGAGCAACGAACTGGCAGCTGGCTCGGCGGAGCTGCCAGTTCGTCGAATCGAGCAGTTGTTATGGCGTGGTGATCACAGGGTCCCCGGCGGCATTCTCGATGATCGCCGCCTTCGCCTTCAAGCGGCGCGCCCTGCTGTTCTCTGCGGCGGCCTCCGCTACGGATTCGTGCTGGGCGTCCAGCACAGCCTCCCCTGCGGCAATCGCCTGGTTGTACGGAAGAAAAGTCGATGGCACGAAGCTGGCTTCCGTTCCGCCGACCGCCGACGACCGCAGGTTTGCAGGCGCGATACTCGGAAGGGTATGGAAGCCCATCGGGCCGCCGCCGCTGCCTCCCCCGTAACCACCGCCCCCGCCGCCCCCATAGGAAATAGCACCTCCGGCAGCGCTACCCGTCATGGCGGCGCCTCCCCGTTGAGATTGACCGTGCGCGGGTATCGACAACCCCAAAATCAAGACCGCTAGACCAAGAAATCGCTTCATCTGCCAACCCCCTCCTGCGGAGACCTTCTCGAAACTCAAGACGGTTTCGGCAATCCTGGTGCCAGATGGCGCGCGGCTCGCACTGGAGCTATCCAGTTTCGATTCAGTGGATTCTCGGAGGCGAGATTCGCACCGAACGCGCCGATCCTGAGCACTATGGGTAAGGATCGGCCCATATGTGAAAATGATTAGGCGAGAAATTCTGGACGTGTACCGGTACTGCCGCAACAAACGGCCTATTGGCTGGTACCCATTCTAGCTAGAGGCCCTTCCAGCCCGCATACGCGGCGCCTTTGAGCGGGCATTCCTCGTCGAGCACCACGTGGATCGGAACTTTCGCGAGGAAATCCTGCATTTTTTCCTTGTCCCGCGCGGCTGCCACGAACCGGCCGTCCTTCATCTTCGGCAAGATTTTCACGGCGATTCCGCCCGCCACGTAAATCCCGCCGCGCGCGACGGACCTCACCGCAAGGTTCCCCGCCTCCGAGCCGTAGACTTCGACCCACAAATCGAGGGTCGCGACGCACACCGGGCATTCGCCAGAGAGACCCAGGCGCGTGATCGTCGGCGCTTGATCGACGTTCGGATCGTCGAATCCCGGGTGCTTCACGGATGGATCCAGGAACTCGTGCACGGTCTTGAATCCTCGCCCTGAAAGCACGAGCTCGGCGCTGGCGAATTCGCCTCGCGATTTCACGAATCTCCACAGCTCGGCCTGCTGCACCGTGTGCGGCGCAAAATCCGCGTGCCCGGCCTCGGTGGCCATCGGAACGTGCTTCCCGCCATCCCAAAAGAGAATCGCTTCGCCAAGCCCGGTTCCCGCCGCGATTACCGCGCGATGCGTTTGCGGGTCAGGAACACCCGCATAGAGCATCTCCAAATCCTGGGGCCGCATGACGGCGATTCCGTACGCCGCCGCTTCCAGGTCGTTCATCAGACGCACCCGCTCGAGCCCCACCAGCTTCGCCATCGTCGCGCCGTCGATCACCCACGGCAGATTCCCCGCGTGCACTCGATAGTCCACCACGGGACCAGCGATTCCAAATGAAGCCGCGCTCACCTTCGCGCCGGTCACGCTCAGAAAGTCCTTCACGATCTCTTCCAGGCCCGCATGCTCGCGGCTCGGATAGCGCTTATCCGCCACCTTCGCAAGCGTTCCGCTTGCGACGTCGAAGAGCCCGAGATTGGTCTTCGTCCCGCCGATATCACCGGCCAGTATCATCCGTTCCTCCGCGACGCAAAGCCGCGACGCGCTGCACTTCTCGCGCCCGATAGATCGACAACTGTCTTACAGGATTCGAGCCCGCGTTATAGCGGCAGCCAGGCCCGGCCTTCCGCTGCTATCAGCGCGCTCGCGGCATCCGGCCCCGAGCTGCCCGAGGGGTAGTTCGGGAAGGAAGGCTTCGTGTTCGCGAATGCGTCGAGAATCGGGTCGACGAGTCCCCACGCAGCCTCGACGCTATCTGCCCGGTCGAATAGCGTCGGGTCGCCGCGTATGCAATCGTTGATCAGCGTGGCGTAGGCCTCGCGCGATCCCGAAGTGAATGCCTGCTTATACTCAAAATCCATCTTCACGGGACGTATCTGCATCTGCGATCCCGGCAGCTTGGCTCCGAACGACAGCGAGATTCCTTCGTCCGGCTGGATGTTCATCACCAGCGAATTCGGCTGCACGTCCGACCCTTGAAACACCATGTGCGGCGCCTTCTTGAACTGGATCGCGACTTGCGTCATCGGTTCTGCCAACCGCTTGCCGCTGCGCAGGAAAAATGGCACGCCGCTCCATCGCCAGTTGTCGACCAGCAGCTTCAGCGCCACGAATGTCTCCGTCGTCGAGTCGGGCTTCACGCCCGGTTCCTGCCGGTATCCGGGAACGTCCTTGCCGCCGATTTTCCCCGGCCCGTATTGTCCGCGAACGACCGTTTTCGCGATCGATTCCGGCGTGAACGGCCGGATCGATTGCAGAATCTTGATCTTCTCGTTGCGCACCGAATTGGCGCCAAACGTCGCCGGCGACTCCATGGCCACAATCGAGGTGAGCTGCAGCACGTGGCTTTGAATCATGTCGCGCAGCGCCCCGGCCGATTCGTAAAACGCGGCGCGCCGTTCCACGCCCAGCGATTCCGATGCCGTGATCTGCACGTGGTCGATGTAATTCCGATTCCACAGAGGCTCGAAAATGCCGTTGCCGAATCGGAAGACCAGGAGGTTCTGCACCGTCTCTTTGCCGAGATAATGGTCGATGCGGTAGACCTGCGACTCGTCGAACACCTGCAGCACTTTCGCGTTCAGTTGGCACGCCGAAGCCCCGTCATGGCCAAAGGGCTTTTCGATGATGATTCGGGTCCACGAATCCTTCGACTTCGGCTTTGCCAGGCCCGCCTTGCCCAATTGCTCGATCACGTGTGGATACACGTCCGGCGGCGTCGAAAGATAGTAGAGACGATTTCCGCCGAGGTGCGCCTGCTGGTCGATTTCATCGAGGTGCTTCGCCAGCCGCTTATAGGATTCCGGATCGTCGTAGTTCCCGGTGAAGTATTCGAGGTGCTTCAGGAAGTCCGCGCGCTTGGCGTCGTCGCCTTTCTTCGCCAGGGCCCCATCCGTTGAGGAGCGGAATTGGTCGTCGCTCATCTCCGTGCGCGCGAACCCCACTACGCGAAAGCGCGGCGCGAGGCACGAATGAATCGCCAGATCGAAGAGCGCGGGCAGAAGCTTGCGCTTCGCCAGATCGCCCGAGGCGCCGAACATCACGATGGCGCACGGATCGGAAGGAATCTCGCAGAAATAGCCGTCCGTAGCGATGGACTCAGCCGCGTCGGTAGTCGTGCTCATCGTGATCTCCTCGGCCGGATCGCGTCCGGATTCCGGTCCAGCCCTGGCCCTCAGCTGCCATGTGTGTGTGATGCTTTTGGCCGCAGGCTTGATTCTATATCTGCCGGCCCACATTCGCCCTGCCTGTAACAGCAATTTATCGAATCCGGGCGATTTGAGAGGCCGATGCCCCGAGGTGCCTACAACAGCGCGTAGTACCGGAGCAGGTTCCCGTCCGCCTTCCGCTCGCCGATTCCGATAATCACATGCCGCGTCAGCCAGTCGTGTTTGCCCGCTTCCACCTCGAAGCTCGGAAACGACCGCAAATAATATTCGTCAGGGGCCACAGAGGGCCCTCCGGCAAACGCCATATCCCGCAGCCGCCGCATCGTATTGTCCTGGTATCCCCAGAGGAAGCCCCTGTTTTGCAGCAGGATCAGCGTTCCGTCATCTTCCTGCAGCATATAGCGCGCATCAAACGACACGGTATCGTCCGGGCGAAACAGCGCGTAGTCTCCTCCGCTGTCCGGCACCACTTTTCCATTCAACTTCGGCCCGGAGAACTCTCCGGTGCCCAGATAAACTCCGCCGCGCCCCGCGCCCGTCGGCATGTTGTTGATCATCTGCACGCGCGAAAAGTGCAGCCGCACCTCAAACGCAAACTCCAGCTTCGGCTCCGTCATCGTCGATGCTTTCTGCCCGAACGGTCGCGCATGTATCATCGTTTTCCCGCCTCGATTACTCCGTAGAATTGTTCAGCCCGGTGATGTGATAAAGTCGCTCCGATCTCGGCTTCTGTCAACCGGGCGTTCGGCAAATCGCGCGGCGGATGCCTTCGGAGGATTTCCGCATGAAAATTGCCCTGATCGGAGGAACGGGATACGTCGGCTCCAAAATTCTCGCGGAGGCGCTGCGCCGAGGCCACAAGGTCACCGCCATCGTGCGCCATCCGCAGCGCCTCGCGCCGCGCCCGAATCTCAAGATCAAGAAGGCCGATGTGCTGCACCGCGACCGCCTCGCGCGCATCCTCGCCCGCCACGACGTGATCATCAGCGCCTTCAATCCCAAGCGCGGCACTCCCGGCCCCGAGGTGTACCACCGCCACGTCCGGGGCCATCGCGCGATCATCGCGGCCGCCAAACGCTCCGGCGTAAAGCGATTTCTCGCGGTCGGCGGCGCCGCCAGTCTCAAGACGCCCGCGGGCGTCGAATTTCTGGATTCCGCCGACTTCCCCGCTGCCTACGAGCCGTTCAAGCCCGGCATCCGCGGCACTCGCGAGCTCTACTACCTGCTCAAGGACGAGCGCGGCCTCGATTGGGTCTTCCTCGCGCCCTCCGTGATGATTTCGCCCGGCGCGAGAACGGGCAAATACCGCGTCGGTAAGGATCATGTCCTCTACGACGAAAAGGGCAAGAGCCGCATTTCGCTGCAGGATTACGCCGTCGCGATGCTCGACGAACTCGAGCACCCGCATCACCACCGCGAGCGCTTCACCGTCGGCTACTGACGCTGTGCTTTGGAATGTCCGCTTCGTGAATGGGTCGCCGCTTTTGCGACCCGACTAGCGGTGGAAGCGTGAGCCTTCAGGCTCGCGATAAGCAGCGGCGCAAAGCTTGGGCTTTAGCCCCGGGAACTTGGCTGCGAGACAGTTGCGCTGTTGCGGCTGCAGCCAAGCAAATAATGTGAATTGGGAGGCGTCATTATGCCAAAAAAACCAAAAGCCAAGCCCCTCACCATCGCCGATCGCATCGAAATCAACGACCTCATGGCCGGCTACGCCTGGGCGCTCGACACCGGCGACGTCGATTCCTTCGTCGCCTGCTTCACACCCGATGCCGTCGTCATCGAAGAAGTCTTCGAGGAGCCCGATCGCTGGGAGGGCGCCGCCGGAATCCGCAAGCTCGGCGAACATTTCCGCGCCGTTCCCGGTTTCCCCGGCCGCCAGCACCACCTCAGCCAGACGGTCGTGAAGGGCGACAGCCGCGGCGTAACCGCGCGCTCCTTCGCCCTTGTCACCGAATGCCGCGGCGAGCCTCCCTACCTCATCCGCTTTGCCGGCTATTGGGACGACAAGCTCGTCAAATTCCGCGGTCGCTGGCTTTTCAAAGAGCGCATCATCCGCCTCTGGGACGGTCCCGTCCTCGCCAACTTCCCGGGCCACAGCGGCCAGCGCCTTCCGCGCAAGCGCCCAACCGAGCTCGTCGTCAATCGCACGTGAGCGCCTCCGACACTCTCTCCGGTTTGCGCAATTCGATGTAAAATGCCCGCGGCTCGGGGAAATTGCCGCGCCAGACGCCACGGTCGGCTAAAAAGGAAAATCGAGCATGAAAAACAGAATCCTGGGATTCGCCGCTTTCGCGCTTGCATGCGCGGCCGCACTCGCTTTTGCCGCGCCCGCGCTCCGCGCGCAAGCGCCCAAGCCCGTCCGCACGCAGGCCGGCCTCGTGCAAGGAACGGTGCAAGACGGCATCACGGTCTACAAGGGAATTCCCTTCGCCGCGCCGCCCGTCGGCGATCTGCGCTGGCAGGCGCCTCAACCGCCTGCGCCGTGGAAGGGCGTGAAGGACGCGAACAAGTTTGCTCCCGCCTGCATGCAGATTCCGGCCGTGCTGCCGGCCTTCGGCATGAATCCCGTTCCAATCAGCGAGGATTGCCTCTATCTCAACGTCTGGACCCCGGCTAAATCGCCCAAGGAAAAACTTGCCGTCATGGTCTGGATCTACGGCGGTGGATTCACGAGCGGAGCCACTCAGTACCCGATATATGACGGCACGAACCTCGCGAAAAAAGGCGTCATCGTTGTGAGCATCGCCTACCGCGTGGGCGTGTTCGGATTCTTCGCGCATCCCGAACTCACTGCCGAGCAGGGCGGCCATTCCGGCAATTACGGCCTGCTCGATCAAATTGCCGGCCTCGAGTGGGTGCGGCACAATATCGCCCGATTCGGCGGCAATCCGCACCGCGTGACGATTTTCGGCGAGTCCGCCGGCGGAATTTCCGTCAGCATGCTCGCCGCCTCGCCACTAGCCGGGGGACTTTTCCAGGGCGCAATCTCGGAGAGCGGCGGCAACTTTGCGCCCGCCCGCATGGATGGCGAGGGCGGTGAAAACATGCTTTCGCTCGCCACCGCGGAACACAATGGCGCAGCCTTACTCTCGAAAATCAGCGTTTCCTCGATCGCCGATGCGCGCAAAATCCCGGCCGAAGTCATCATGAAATCGCAAGGTCCGGGCCTCGGGGGTTCGTGGCCGAATTTCGATGGCTACGTGCTTCCCGAAGATCAGTACCTTCTCTATAAGGCGGGGCGCTACAACGACACGCCCGTCCTCATCGGCACGAATGCCGACGAAGGCGCGCTCTTCACTCCCTCCGCCACGGTTGCCAGCTTCCAGCAGATGGTCCGCTCCGGTTATGGCGAATATGCCGATAAGATTTTTTCGGTCTATCCTGCCGATTCAGATTCAGCGGCGCTACATTCCGCGCGCGATATTTTCCGCGACACTGCTTTCGCCTGGCCCACGTGGACATGGGCCCGCCTGCAATCGCAAACGAGCAAGAGCAAAGTCTTCGTCTACTATTTCAGCCATCGCCCAAACTACCCCGATACGCCGCAGTTCAAGGATTGGGGCGCGGCTCACGGCAGCGAGATTGCCTACGTCTTCGGCAACTTTGTGGAGACGATGCCTGCCCATGACGACGACAAAGCCGTATCCGAGCAGGTTTCTTCCTACTGGGTGAACTTCGCGAAAACGGGCGATCCCAACGGCGCAGGCCTGCCGACGTGGCCCGCATTCACCGACGCCGATCAGCAGGTGATGAATCTCGACGATCCGTCGCACGCGATCCCCGCGCCGAATCTCGACAAGCTGGAGGTGCTCGACGGCTACTACGTCTGGCGCCGCAGCCAAGCCGCCGCCAGCCACTGATCGCGGCCGCAGCCCCCGTAGCGCCGGTTTACCCTGAGCGGAGCCGAAGGGCGTCCCCTCGGTTTCTTGCCTTAGCCTTTGTGATTTTGACCTTGATTTTCCGGGTGCCCCATCCTCGGTTTGTGAGGGTGGGGCCTTTGAAGGTAAACAAACAACACGCGCACGCTTGGATCGAGGGCTGAGCAAGCGCTACGCGAGAATCTTCTTTGGCCGCATCCCGCGCGGCCAGATCCCCTGTTTCCCCGGCGACAGAATCCCGTTCGGATCGGCCGCATCCTTCAGCGTCTCGACAAACCGCCGCAGCGCGTGATTGTTGAAATCATACTGCTCGCCGATCAGATCCATGTACGCAACGTGTGCCCGATATTCACCGAAGCCCAGCTTCGCCGCCTCGACCACCAGCCCTTCGCATAGCCGGTTCGCCTGCACGCGATGCTCTTCGCTCCGCTTGTCGTAGAGAATCATCATCACCGAGTAGAGATGCCGCATGCCGAAAGAAAATCCGCCGTAGTAGTCGAATCCATGCTCGTGGCATCGCGTGCCCACGAGATTTGCGAGCTTCACGGCTTCCTTCCCAATCGGCGCCACCACCGGAGAAAATCCGAGATGCCCGCCGTCTTCGCCGCGATACTTCAGCACCCCGAGCGGAATCAGCGACGGAACGCCGGCCTGCACGCTCTCCGACCCCATCGACGCCGCAAGCTCGGCCGGCGGCGTGGCCTTCACACTAAACTTCTTGCTCCCGAACTTCGCGCCCGGAATCGCCGAAAACGCCTCGCGCGCGATTTTCTCTCGCCCGTCGGCCAGCTCTTCAGGCCCGTACGTCGCGAACGTCAGATTCCACGCGCCCAGCCCGCTCGCGCGCAGCTCCTTCTGCACCACGTCGTCGGGCACCACTCCGTCGCCGGCAAACCACAGGTTTCGCGCACCGCGCCGCGAAATCAGCCGTACAGCATTGCTCAGCACCGCCGTATTCTGAATGATCTCTTCGCGCCGCAGCCGCGCCGTGATGTCCACAATCGCTTCGAGGTCGGACTCCCGCTCGAAATGCAGGTCGCAGGCAATGAAAAAATCCGGCTGCGGCATCAGCCAAAAGCCGGCCCTGGTTACCACGCCGAAATTCGATTGCATGAACAGTCCATCGACCGACGGCCCGTAGCCCGGCTTGAACGATTGCCACGTTTTCGCGCCGCTCAGCGCGCCCATGCCCGTGCGAATCAGCTCGCCATTCGCGAGCACGATTTCCATCCCGCAAATCTTTTCCGAATGGTCGCCATATGGCGTATAGCCGATGCCGCGGTCAAGTGCATTGCCCAGCACGCTGCCCCACCCGAGTGCCGGCACCGAAATCCAGAGCTTCAGCTTTCGCTCGGAGATGTATTCGTACAGATCGAAAAATGTGACGCCAGGCTCGACCACCGCGTAGCACAGCTCTTCATTCACCTCGATCTTCTTCATGCGCCCGAGATCGAGCGTCACCGACCCGGACACGTGCGGCGCCGGACCGCCGTAGCCAAGATTCTTCCCTCGCGAAACGGCCCACAGCGGAATCTTGTATTCGTTCGCGATCTTCACGATCGCTTGAATTTCTTCCACCGAACCCGGCTTCAGCGCGGCCGCGGGGGCGTGTTCGCTCGGACCGCTCGACGCAAACGCAAACGGATCGCGATACTCCGCAAGCTGATCTTCGGCGCGTACCACCCATTCATCGCCAATCGCGCGCGCAAACGCATTCAGCGCCCGCTCAAACACGTCGCCGGATACTCCCGGCGGCAATACTCTTCCGTTGTTTCTTTCCGCAGCCAATCGAATCCTCCTCAAAACGAGCGGCGCAAAAACGTGAGCCGTTTAGGGGGTCGGAGCTTTAGCTCCGACAAAAAACGTCGGGCGAAGCCCTTCCTTTGCGCTGCCTTTTTCGCAGCAAGTTTTCCTCGCCGGCTGACCGGCAGGCGTGTGTACCAGACCTACCGAAACTGCATCGTCATCTCATTCAGCTTCGCCAGCAGCCCCGCATCGAGCGTCGCATCGAGCGTCGCATCGAGCGCGGCGACCGTCGCGTCCAACTGGTCCGGACGGCTCGCGCCGATAATCGGGCTCGTCACCCAAGGCTGCGCGAGCACCCACGCCACCGACATCGTCGTAAGGGAGATGCCCGCATCTTTCGCCACGCCATTCAGCGCGTCGACCGCGTCGAATATTTTGTCTTTCCAGTAGCGGTCCTGATAGAGCTGGCTTACGCGCCCTCCAAACGCGAAGCGCGTTCCTTCGCTCGGAGGCTTGGTCCGGTCGTGCTTGCCCGTCAGCAGGCCACCCGCAATCGGGTTATACGGAATCACGCCGATGCCCTCCTCGACGCACAGCGGAAAAAGCTCGCGCTCGAATTCGCGAAAAAGCAGGTTATAGCGCGGCTGCACGGAAACAAATCGCGCGAAGCCTCGCGCATCGCTTCGCCCGATCGCCCGCGCCAGCTGATATGCCAGATAATTCGAGCAGCCGATGCAGCGTACCTTCCCGGCGCGCACGATCGCATCGAGCGCGCCCAGCGTTTCATCCGTCGTCACTTCCGGATCGTAGCCATGCAGTTGATACAGGTCGATGTAGTCGGTTCCCAGCCGCTTCAATGACGCATCGATCGCATCGAAAATGTGCCGCCGGTTGTTCCCTGCGTGAAAGGGCTGCGGCCCGGTCGCGCCGAAGCACTTCGTCGCGATCACCCAGTCGTGCCGCTTCCCGCGAATCCATTTCCCGATGATCTCTTCGGTGCGTCCGGCGCGCTCGAGCCCGCCGCCCAGCGGATACACGTCGGAGCTATCGAGAAACGTGATTCCCTTTTCGGACGCGCGATCGAGAATCGCGAATGAGGTCGCCTCGTCGCACTGGTACCCGAACGTCATCGTCCCAAGACACAGCCGCGAAACCCTCAGCCCAGTATTTCCCAATCTCACGTGCTTCAATTCGCCGCTCCTCGCGCCTATTGGCTTTGTGCGCCTTTCGCGAAACTAACGATACTCTCCGCGCATCCGTTCGATGTCAAGAAGTCATCCGAAGGATCTGCTCGCGCTATTCTGTTGTTGATCTGACGTAGGGGCGGGTTTCAAACCCGTCCTGTCCGTCTGTCGTTGATCCGGTGTAGGGGCGGTTTTCAAACCCGCCCGGATTTGGATTGCGGGCGTCGCATCCGAGAGGTGTTAATATCTCCCTCGCCTCAGCCGTTTCGGAGCAGACATGAGCATCGTCATCACGGGCGCGTCGGGCAGCTACGGCCGCCAGGTCACCGAACTCCTGCTTGAGAAGGTGCCCGCGTCCGAATTGATTCTGGTGACCCGAAAACCCGCTGGACTCGCACCGCTCGCGGCGCGCGGCGCTCAGGTGCGCTTCGCCGATTTCGACAAGCTGGAGACGCTCGTGCCGGCGCTGGCGGGCGCCGAAAAGATGCTGCTCATCAGCACGCTGGCCGTCGGCCAGCGCCGCCAAGGGCAGCACCGCGCTGCAATCGAAGCAGCGGCGAAGGCCGGCATAAAACACATCGTCTACACATCGAGCGTGGGGATTCATCCGAAAAGTCCGTCGTTCGCATGCGCGGACCACTATTTCACCGAAGAGCTTTTGCGCCGCTCCGGCATCGCCTTCACCTTCTTGCGCGACGCCCAGTACGCGGAAATTATCGCCACGATGATCGCGCCGATGGCGCTGCAAATGGGAAAGCTCGTGATGAGCACGGCCGACGGCTGCATGGCGTTCGTCTCGAAGAAGGATTGCGTCGCCTCAGCCGCAGCGGTGCTCACGTCTTCGGGCCACGAAGGCGCTGCGTACGAAATCACCGGGCCCGAGCTTTACACCTTCGCCGACGCGGCCGCGCTTGCCTCCGAGCTTGGCGGCAAACTGGTCGAGTATGTCGCCGTTACGCCGGACGAAAAGCTGGCCTTCTTCGATGCGGCCGGCGTGCCGCGCGAATACGTCGAAGGAATGGCCAACGACGACGGCACCGGCGTATGGGGCAGCCTCGAGATGCTCTCTTACGAGCGCGCGGTCCGCGAACACTATTTCTCCGTCTGCTCGCACCACGTGCAACTCCTCACCGGGCGTCCCGCACGCTCGCTGCGCGACGTTTTCCTCGCGAATCTTGCTGCTTTGAAGGTGTAGACGATGCCCGTGACGCCCAGCGAATTTCGCCGCATCGCCCTTAGCTTTCCCGAAGCCGTCGAGAGCGCGCATATGGACCACCCCGATTTTCGCGTGGGCGGCAAAGTATTCGCGACGCTCGGCTATCCCGAAAAAGGCTACGGAATGGTCAAGCTTCCGCCAAAGGAACAAGTCTTCTTCATCGAAGCGGAGCCGGATGTGTTTGCTCCCGCGAAAGGCGCGTGGGGGCTTCGCGGCGCCACCACCGTTCGCCTTCGCGCCGCCAAGAAAACCAGTTTGCGCCGCGCCCTTGCCGCGGCCTGGCGCAACACCGCGCCCAAGCGCCTCGCCGCGCGATTCGGCGACGCGTAATATCCGCAAGCAGTCTCGAATCAGTTCCGTCTGCCGCCCGGTTCAGTCGGCCCGTCAGTTACATCCCCTGCCGATTTAGGCATTTCCCTGTATCGACCGCTCACCGGGACTTTCATATTATTTCGTCTGCCGAAGGCGCCCTCCGAGAGATCGGCCCATCTTTCTTCAAATAGAAAGCGAGGTCAAAAGATCATGCCCCTGATACAGATACTGCTCGTTCTGATCGTGGTCGGCGTTCTGCTGTGGCTGGTGAACAGCTTTATACCCATGCAGTCGACGATCAAATCCATCCTCAACGCGGTCGTGGTGATCGTTGTGGTGCTGTGGCTCCTGAATGTTTTCGGGCTGTTCCATTCGCTCAATCACATTCGCATCGGGTCATAAGCGAAACGCAACGACCGATCGGAGCGCTCCCGATCAGGGCCGGCCAGCACCGGCCCATCCCCCGCCTCCTGTAGTATCCTTGCGATACATGGATTTTCCCGCCTGGCTGAAGTATCTTGGAATGTCACGCAAGTCTCGATGGAGGCACTGTCTCAATGGCTGATGAAAAGCAGGGCGCGCAAACCGTGCGCATGGTGAAATGCGCGAAGCTCGGAAAAGAACTGCCCGGGCTCGACCGCCCGCCATGGAAGGGCGAAATCGGCAAGCGCATCTACGAAAACATCTCGAAAGAAGCCTGGGGAATGTGGGTGGACCACTCGAAGATGCTGCTGAATGAACTTCGGCTGAATCCCCTCGATCCCAATTCGCAGAAAATCATGGAAGAACAGATGGAGCAATTCTTCTTCGGCGATGGCGCGAAACTCCCCGAAGGCTACGTCGCGCCGAAACATTAACGCGGAATTCCCCTCGAAATTTCTGCTCCTACGGGCGCAACAATGTTGCTGCCGTCGGGGGCTTAGACAGCCCTTACATGTGCGGAAAATGCCGCTCCTGGCGCGTTCCAGCCGCATAACTTCTCCGCGGCAGACATGAGCGACTATTTCGCCCGGCCGCCGCTGCTACCACCCCCGCCAGACGAGCCTCCGCCGCCACCCCCTCCACTATAGCCGCCGCCTCCCGAGTATCCTCCGCCTCCTCGAGAACCTCCGCCGCCGCTATAGCCACCGCCTCCGCCACCGCTCGAGCCTCCTCCACTGTGGCCACCGCCAGTCCATCCGCCGCCACCGGAGCTCCGGCCCCCGCCGCTCCATCCGCCACCTGAGCTCCGGCCTGAGCCGCTCCATCCACCGCCGGCGCTTGCGCTTCGCCCTCCGCCGCTCCATCCTCCTCCGCCTCCCCTCGCGCTACCGGAGCCGGCGCTGGCAGCCCAGCCCGCGCCGGCAGTACCGGATGAGCCTTTCGCGCCGGAGACAACCGGCGTTCCCGCATGATCCCATGCGGCCCAGCCGAACGGGATCGTTCCGCGGCTATCAATGCCGGCCAGGAGCACCGGCTTGCCTGCTGGTTGCGAGGGCGTGATGCGAGGCGCGACGAAACCGTACCTCCGGTAATCGTAGGTGATCGCGGACTTATTGGTTTTCGATTCGACTCCGCCCCCGGCCCACTTCGCGAAGGAGCTGACGTCGAGGACTCGCGCCTCGATCACCGGCTGCCGCGCACCCGGAAGATCAACGGCGATATCTCTGAATTCCTTCGGAGGATCATCCAGAACTTTCACTCGCTGCGAAGGATCGACATGCACGACCTTCATGGGCTCGCCCGGCTTTTTCGATGGAACCAACAAGCCGTATTGCAGATTGACCGGCGGCTTGCCTTTCTTGTCTGCCGGATTCTTAGGAACGAATCCCGTGTGGTTTCCCACCCGGATCCATTGAACGGGAAGGTGGTGGTGAAACTTGAATTTTTTGGGAATCACAAGGACGAAGCCATTGTTTCGGTGGATCCATCTTCCGAAGCGGCACGACTCCCAATCCCAATAATCGCTCGTCCCGTACTGCTCGATCCATTTCTGTTGCTTCGGATCCCATGTCTCAAGCTCCGAGACAGTGGAGCACGGCCCGACATAATAGGTGAATGGGCTGGTGTAGGACGGCGCCTTGGTCGTGTGCTGCACCTGGCCGTTCGCAGAATTTTGAGGAAGAGTTTGGGATGCGCTCGCCGGCATCTGCAGAGAACTCTGCGGCGAGGACTCAGTCTGGGCGTTCGGCCGCCAGCACGTTCCATACGGCTCGCAAGAGAAGAAGCTGCCGGTCTTGTAAAGTTCAACGAGCCCCGGAACCGGCTGGGAAAGGCCTGATGCCTTGAGGGCCGCGGCCGCGTCGGTCTGCCGTAGAGCCACGCGGTTCTGGACCCACTTGTCCCAATCATCGGGAGGCGCGAGCTTGGCGGTATCCGCGACGGTGCGGAATCCCATTTCGTCGTAGACGACTCTGGCCTGCGTAGAGCTGCACTTTTTCGGCGCCCACGCTAGTTGTAGTGGTGTCGCGCTGAGGCGTGATGGCCATCCCATCGAGATAGCTATCCACCCGCAGCCAAGCGGTGTCTGGAGACCTGACCAGGATGCGATTGCCAGCCGGCGTTTGAAGCGCGAACGCTGCCTGCGGGGGAGGATGGACGTCGACCGTGACCGTGCCGCTCATCAGTTCGACAAGCGTCTGCGGCGCGCCATTGAAATCCAAGAGCTCCTCGAAGACGAGCGTGGAATGATCCGCGAGGTAGACGGTCGATCCGTCTTCCAGTTCGATTTCAGCTTTTCCGACCTGGGTTGCAACATTAAAGCCCTGCTCGATTGGAACGCCCTGTTGCGCCTGCATCCACGATTTTCCGACGACGCCGTTTCCATCGCCCTTGGAAACGCGGACATCGCCTTCGACGTAGGCGAGGCGGGCAATCTGGGGCCGAAAAGAATCTGTATCCAACGCGAAAGCAATCGCAGGAAGGAACAACAGCGAAGCTACGAGAGAAGTGGCACCCCATCGCCAGGAAGCATTCATAGAAAGCCTCCAACAGTACAATTCGGGTCCCGCCTATGAGACGTGTCCGTGCGTATCGCGTTTCAGCGTTATTGATTTCGTAAATAGGACGAGATGGTCTCGCATTCAGGCCGGCGAGGTGCCTTTCGGCTTGGCCGCGTGGCGCGGCCCCTTCCACGCATGGGCGCAGGTGCGGCACTTCCCGTTCGCGTATTTGAACCTAGTGTGCCGGCGGGCAATGGGAACATCGGTGTCGCAAACGGCAAGCTTGCGCTAAGATTGTGCGTTGGGCTAAAGGAGAATTCGCGCTGGTATGACCGCTGCCTCGAAAAACTCTTTTTCGACTCGCGCCACGCTGCGCGTGGGCAACGATTCGTTTGAAATTTATCGCTTGGAGCGCTTGCGGCATCGAAGGTCGGCAACGTGGCGCGGCTGCCCTTTTCGCTGAAGGTGCTGCTCGAAAATCTGCTGCGCCACGAGGACGATCGCTTCGTCCACGCCGACGACATTCGCGCGCTGGCGGCGTGGGACCCGACTCGGCCGCAGGCGCCAGCGAAAAAGAAGTCTCGTTCATGCCCGCGCGCGTGCTGCTGCAGGATTTCACGGGCGTGCCCGCGGTGGTCGATCTCGCCGCGATGCGCGACGCGATGCGCAATCTCGGCGGCGATCCGAAGAAAATCAATCCGCTGCTCCCCGCGGAGCTGGTGATCGACCATTCCGTGCAAGTGGACAAATTCGGCGCGGCGAACGCCTTTGCGTTCAACGCCGACCTCGAAATGCAGCGCAATATCGAGCGCTACGCCTTTCTGCGCTGGGGACAGAAGAGCCTGCAGAATTTCAAGGTCGTCCCGCCGGATACCGGGATCTGCCACCAGGTGAATCTCGAATATCTGGCGCGCGTGGTCTTCAGCGCGAAGCAAGACGGCAAGCGGGTTGCATTTCCCGATTCGCTGGTCGGCACCGACTCGCACACCACGATGGTCAATGGCCTCGGCGTGTTCGGCTGGGGCGTGGGCGGAATCGAAGCGGAAGCCGCCATGCTCGGCCAGCCGCTCTCGATGCTGATTCCGGCGGTGGTCGGCTTCAAGCTGCACGGCCGGTTGCCGGAAGGCGCCACGGCGACCGACCTCGTGCTCACCGTCACGCAAATGCTGCGCAAAAAAGGCGTCGTCGGAAAATTCGTGGAGTTTTACGGCACCGGGCTTTCGAGCCTCACGCTGCCCGACCGCGCGACCATCGCCAACATGGCGCCCGAATACGGCGCGACGATGGGCTTCTTCCCGGTGGATGCCGAAACGCTCGCCTATCTGCGCTTCACCAGCGCGGCACGAGGATCAGGTCAAGCTCGTCGAAGCCTACACGAAAGAGCAGGGCCTCTTCCGCACCGACGCAGACGCCCGATCCGATTTTCTCCGACACGCTCGAACTCGATCTCGCGACCGTGGTTCCCACGATGGCCGGGCCGAAGCGTCCGCAGGACAGCGTGCCGCTGACGCAGGCGAAAGCGGCATTCGAAAAATCGCTCACCGAAGCCGGCCAAGCACGTCGAGCGTGCAGAACAACGGCGACAAATTCGAGCTTGCCGATGGCTCCGTGGTGATCGCCGCGATCACCAGCTGCACGAACACGTCGAATCCGTCGCTGATGCTGGGCGCGGGACTGCTGGCGAAAAAAGCGGTCGAGCGCGGGCTCAGCGTCGAAGCCCTGGGTGAAAACCAGCTTCGCGCCCGGATCGAAAGTGGTGACCGACTACATCGAGAAGGCCGGCCTGTGGCCGTATCTTGAACGCGCTGCGCTTCAATCTGGTGGGCTACGGCTGCACCACCTGCATCGGCAATAGCGGGCCGCTCCCGGAACCGATCAGCAAGGCCATCAAGGACAACAATCTCGTGGCCGTTTCCGTGCTCAGCGGGAATCGCAATTTCGAAGGCCGCATCAATCCGCTCTGCCGCGCGAACTATCTGGCGTCGCCGCCGCTGGTGGTGGCCTACGCGCTCGCCGGCCGCATGGATTTCGATATCGTCAACGAGCCGCATCGGCAACGACAAATCCGGCAAGCCCGTTTACCTGCGCGATATCTGGCCCACGCCGCAGGAAGTGGAATCGACGATGCGCAGCTCGGTGACCAGCGAAATGTTCCGCAAGGAATATGCCGACGTTTTCACGGGCGACGAGCACTGGCGCGCGCTGCCGATTCCCGAAGGCGATCTTTACGCGTGGGACGACAAATCCACCTACATCAAGAATCCGCCGTATTTCGAGGATATGCCGCGTAAAGCCCGGGCCGCTCTCGGATTTGCGCGGTCTGCGCGCGCTGGCCGTGCTCGGCGACAGCATCACCACCGACCACATTTCGCCCGCCGGCTCGATTCCGCGCCGACAGCCCCGCCGGAAAATATCTGATCGCGCACGGCGTGCAGCCGAAGGATTTCAATTCCTACGGCGCGCGGCGCGGCAATCATGAAGTGATGATGCGCGGCACGTTCGCCAATATTCGCCTGCGCAACCAGCTCGCGCCCGGCACCGAAGGCGGCTGGACGATTCATCAGCCGAGCGACGAGAAAATGACCATTTACGACGCGGCGATGAAATATCGCGACGAAGGTGTGCCGCTGATGGTGATCGCGGGCAAGGAATACGGCTCGGGATCGTCGCGCGACTGGGCCGCCAAGGGAACGATTCTGCTGGGCGTTCGCGCCGTGCTGGCCGAAAGCTTCGAGCGCATTCACCGCAGCAACCTGGTGGGCATGGGCGTGCTGCCGCTTGAATTTCTGCCGGGCGAAAACGCCAAATCGCTCGGCCTGACGGGCCTCGAGATTTTCGATTTCGAGGGCCTGGCGCAGAATTTCGAGCCGCGCAAGAAAATTAAGGTGCGCGCGCGCGACGCCGAACGGCAAGCGAGAAGACTTTCACGGCGCTCGCGCGCATCGACACGCCTTTCGAGGTCGCCTACTACCAGCACGGCGGCATTCTGCAGTACGTCCTTCGCCAAATGCTCTAAGGGACAACAGGATCTTTTCAGGCAATTGAATTGCCCTTGACGGCCCGTGCCGGAATCGGCAATATATCGCCCAAACTAGAGGGTTAGGCGCTCGCGATCTTTTTCAGGCTGCGTGCAGAGCACTTGGTTTGGGCGCAGCTGCGACATGAAATCACTTGGGGCTTGGTTAGCCACCCAGGGGCGGCCATGCAAAACCGATTCAAACTCTTTCGCGGCTGTCTTGTTGCCTCGGTATTCGCTTTCCTTTCTTTTGCCGTTTCCGCGCAAACCAGCAACGTGCAGCCGCGCATTACGGCGGCCGTGAACGAATCGCAGCTCACCACGCTTCGTGGCAACACGCATCCTCTCGCACGACCTCAGTTCGACCGCGGCGCAGCGCCCGATTCCCTGCCGATGGCGCGCATGCTGCTCGTGCTGCAGCGCAGCGCCGCGCAGGAAGCCGCGCTCGACGCGCTGATGGAGCAGCAGCAGGACAAATCCTCGCCGAATTATCATGCGTGGCTTACACCGGAGCAATTCGGGCTGCAGTTTGGTCCGGCCGATGCGGATATTCAGACGATCACATCGTGGCTCGAATCGCAGGGCTTTACCGTGAACCGGGTGTCGAACGGGCGCACGGTGATCGAATTTTCTGGCACGGCGGGGCAGGTGCGCGACGCGTTTCACACGGAGATTCACCGCTACAACGTGAATAACGAGGATCACTGGGCGAATTCGAGCGATCCGCAGATTCCGACGGCGCTCACGCCGGTCGTGGCGGGCATCGACACGCTCTACAATTTTCCGCGCGAGGCCATGCACCACGTGGGCAGCGCGGTCACGCGGTCGAAGGACACGGGGAAGCTGCAATCTTCCCAGCCGCCGCTCTTCACCCTGGGCGGCGAGTGCGGAGTGCCGGGGCTGGGCTGCTACGGAGTGACGCCCTACGACTTCGCGACCATTTACGATGTGCTGCCGCTGTGGAACGCGACGCCGACCGCTACCGATGGCACCGGCGAGACCATCGCGATCGTGGCCGAGAGCGATATCAACGTCCAGGACGTGCGCGATTTTCGAAGCTATTTCGGATTGCCCGCGAAGGATCCGCAATTCATCTACGATGGTCCCGATCCGGGAACCGTGCCGGGGGACGAGACGGAGTCCGACCTCGACGTTGAGTGGTCGGGAGCGGTGGCCAAGGGAGCGACGATCGACTTCGTGATTTCGGAGAGCACGGAGACAAGCCTCGGCGTCGACCTTTCGGCGGAGTATATCGTCGACAACAACCTGGCGCCGATCCTGAGCGAGAGCTACGGCATTTGCGAGCTGGGCCTTGGGACGACGGGCAATCAATTTTACGATCAGCTGTGGCAACAGGCGGCGGCCCAGGGGATCACCGTGCTGGTGAGCAGCGGCGACAGCGGCTCGGCCGGATGCGACCCGCACGGCGCACCGCCTCCATCGCCGGCGCAATTTGGCCTGATGGTGAGCGGATTTGAGTCCACGCCCTACAACGTGTCGGTGGGCGGCACGGACTTCAACGACCTCACCAATCCCGCCCTTTTTTGGAGCACGACGAATTCGCCGCCGCCGAGCAATCCCAGTTTGCCTCCGAGCCTCTCCGCACTTTCGTATATCCCGGAGACGACGTGGAACGCCAGCTGTACGAACGGCGTCCTCGGAACTCTGGGCTACAGCACAAATCCCGAGACGAACTGCAACAACAGCCAATTCGAGGGCCTGTTGTGGACGCTCGGCGGATCGGGCGGCAAGAGTGCCTGCACGACTTCCGACGGGCAAACGCCCTCGAGCTGCGGGGGCGGGTACGCGAAGCCGACCTGGCAGGCGGGTACGGGAGTGCCGGCCGACGCAAAGCGCGACGTGCCGGATGTTTCGCTCTTCTCGTCGATCAACGGACCATCGGGCGCTTTCTATTTGATCTGCGCGGCCGATTTGGTGCCGGGATCTACGTCCTGCCAGACCACCGATTCGGACACAGCGTTCATACCTGTAGGGGGAACTTCCGCGTCCGCGCCGGCGTTTGCGGGAATCATGGCGCTGGTGGACCAGGAGACGGGATCGCGCCAGGGCAATGCGAACTACGTGTTGTACCCGCTGGCTTCGAAGAGCGGCAACCGATGCACTTCCGCGGCAAATCCGGCGAGCACGTGCGTGTTTTACGATATGACGAACGGAACGATCGCGATGCCGTGCGCTACCGGAAGCCCGAACTGCAAAACTTCGACTCCGGGTGACGCCTACGGCGTGCTGTCGGGTTACAACACCACGACGGGCTACGATTTGGCGACGGGGCTGGGCAGCGTCAACGCAAAGAACCTCGTTGGGGCGTGGGCGACGGCGGAGACTACGCTCAAGACGTCGTCGACAACGCTGACTCTCAACTCAGGGAATGCGGTCAACATCACGCACGGGCACTCGGTGCCTGTCGGTATCGGCGTAACGGGGACGCCGGGAACTCCGAGCGGGAACGTTTCGCTGATCGCGAATACGGGGCCTGACGGAACGGAAGGGGTTCAGGGATTCACGTTGAGCAGCGGATCGGCATCCGGAAGCACCAACGCGCTGCCCGGCGGAACGTATAGCGTCTTCGCGCAATACCCGGGCGACGGAATATTCGCATCGAGCAATTCCACAACTCAATCTGTGACGGTGGCGCCCGAAGCGAGCAAGGTGTCGATTGCGTATGAACTCTTCGATCCGAGCAGCGGCGCCATCACGAATTCGAACGCCACGACGGCGGTGTTTGGAACGCCCTCACTGCTGCGCGTCAATGTGACCAGCCAAGCGGGCGACGCCTGCGCGAACAATGCCGCGGGAAGCTCGGGCTGCCCGACCGGAAGCGTCGCGGTGACGGATAACGGCTCTGCTCTCGACGGAGGCACGTTCGCGCTGAACTCTTTGGGCTACACCGAGGATCAAGCCATCGACCTCCCCGGCGGCACTCACAACCTCGCGGCAAAGTACAACGGGGATAGCAGCTTCAATGCCCCTAGCCCGAACCCGACCACGGAGTCGCTTACGCTGACGCCGACTCCCACACAGACGATCTTCGTATTCTCGGGCAACGGCGTCGTGGGACAGAGCTTTACGCTTCAGGCGTCGATACCCAGCGAAGATCCCATCTATTCAAATATCGGACCGACCGGGACGGTCACATTTCTGATCGGCACGACCACGGTCGGCACTGCCACCGTCTCGGGGAGCGTCAATCAAACGACGCATAGCATCTCGGTGTACGCCACTACGACTACGACCTCACTGCCTCAGGGCCAGGACATGATAACGGCAAAATACAGCGGTGACGCCAGCTATGCCGCGTCCTCGACATCCTCGCCCACCCTCGTCACCGTGCTGTATCCCGCCACGACGACGGTCAGCTCTTCGAACCCCACCGTTGTGTACGGAACGCCGGTCACTTACACGGCTCAAGTGACCACCAATCAAGGCGGTCGTCCGGCAATTACGGGAAACGTTTCGTTCTCGACGGACTACGGCTTGGGTCTTGGGACGGTGACACTGTCAAACGGATCGGCGCAGGTGACGAGCTCCGCGGTAGCCGGCGGAGTACATAACGTGATTGCGTACTATTCGGGCGATGCCAATTACGAGTCGGTGTCAGGTTCGGTTACGGAGACAGTAACAAGAGTAGGCACGACGACGGCGGTGGCTTCGTCGAGCAGCACGATCGCAAGTGGGCAGAGCGTCACACTGACGGCGACGATCTCGGGAGGATTAAGCGGTCTGGCGCAACCTAGTGGGACCCTGCAGTTCTCGTCTAACGGAATCAGCGTGGGCTATCCGGCCAACGTGGCGAACGGTCAGGCGCAGCTGATCACCACGGCGCTCCCAGTGGGCACCGATCAAATTACGGCTACGTATAACGGAGATACGAACTACGTTGGATCCTCCTCGTCAGCCATAACCGAAACGGTCACGCCGCCACCTACGTTCACGATTACCGCGAATCCGACGGCGATTCCGGTGAGCGCGCCCGGCGCCATGGGATCGACCGTGCTGACCTTCACAGCGCAGAACGGATTCAGCAGCAACGGCGCTGTTACCGTCACGCCGACGTGCTCGGGCTTGCCCTCGGAAACGAGTTGCAGCTCCGGGACTTCGATTACGATTCCGACGAATGGCACGGCGATGGCTACGGTCACGTTTCTGACGACCGCGCCATCGGCCCTGATTCCCGCTTCCCGCAATCGGCCGGACATCGGTGGCTGGCGCCTGACCGCGGGCTCTCTGGCTCTCGCTTGCCTGCTCTGCGCGGCCATGATGGCATTCGGCTATCGCGAGAAGCGCCGCGGATGGGGCGTTGCGCTCATGTTTACCGTCTTTGCGTTGCTGGCGGTGAGCGTTGGCTGCGGTGGCGGCGGCTCGGGTAACAGCGGTCCTCCCCCAAATCCAGGCACGCCGGTGGGACATTATAACGGCGTTTCAGTGTCGGTGACGATCAACGGCGTGACGCAGACGATCTCGGGCCTGACGATCGACGTGCAGTAGCGCAAATTCGCGCGGCGTCGTATCTTCGAAGGCGATGCCGCACCCCGTTTCGATTCTGCCGCCGGTACCGTCCGGCACTGAGCTGACCGCTCTTCTCGTTGTGGTTTGCTTTTCGGCGGGGCTCAACGTGTACGCCACCGTGGCGATGCTTGGGCTGCTGAGCCACGCGCACGTTCTCACGCTGCCGGCTTCGCTGCGGCTGGTCGACAACTGGTACGTGATCGCGATCTGCGGCGTTCTCTTCCTCGTGGAATTCATCGGCGACAAAATTCCGATCTTCGATCTGCTGTGGAATGCGATGCACACGTTCGTGCGCGTGCCGGTGGCAGGGCTGCTCACCTATGGCGCGACGGCGCAATTGCCCGAGTGGGAGCGGCTGGTCGCGACGCTGGTCGGCTCGCTGATCGCGCTGGCGGCGCATAGCGGGAAAACCGCGGCGCGGGCCGCTGTGGCGCATTCGCCCGAGCCCTTTTCCAATGTCGCGCTGAGCCTCAGCGAGGATGCGCTGGTGGTGTTTCTGATGTGGTTCGCCACGCGGCACACCTATGCGGCTGCGGGAATCGCGGTAGTGGGGCTCGTCGTGATCGCGGTGATGATTCGCGCCGTCGTGCGCGCCATGCGCAATCTCTTCGGCGACGCCGAGGGGGAGCTCGCGAAAAACGCGTAAGGGCCCAGGTCCGGGGCATCTGCAACAGATGCGCCGGCGGGGCGAATGAGTACCTGCCGCAGGTGAGGCTGCGCAGCGGCACGCGCTTCGCGCGGCATTCTTTATGTCGGACCTGGAAGGTCCGACCCCCTAAAAACCCAGGACCGTTGCCGAACTCACAGCGCAGAGCGGATTGGGACGGCTTGGCCTGCCCAAAGGGGCGCAGCAAGCAGCGCCCCTACGACCGACTCGGAAATCTGTCTCCCCTATTAGTTTTTCTTTTTGCCGAAGAGGCCGCCGAGAGATTTCGCCGCGCTGGCGCCGCTGCCGGCGGCGCCGGTGGCGTCCCCGCCGAGGCCCTTGGCCATGCTGCCGGCCATTCCCTTCAGATCGGGGAGGAATATGGGATTCGATGTTGTGCCGGTGACGGTGAATGGAATGCCATTCGAATTCTTGCTGCCGCCGAAGGACGTGAGCGCTGAGGTGACCGAGCCCATTTCTCCCGCGAGCTTGGCGGACATTTTGCAATCGAGCTTGCCGCTCGCGCTGACGTTGGCGGTTCCGGTGACGGTGCCGATCGAGGGGACGACCACATCCAAATCATTGGCCTGGGTGCCGCTGGGATCGACGTGGATATTCGCGGTCAGCTTCTGGATTTCGGTGTCTGAGCCGCCGCCTCCGGCGCCGCCGAGCCCCGGAAACGACGAAAGCGCGCCGAGTTTCGATTTCAGGTTGAATCCTGAGAGCTTGCCATTCGAGAGATCGACCGGGCCCGCGATCACAAGCTTATCGACCGGGCCTGTGATGGCGAGACTCAGATTCAGGCTGCCGCTCGTGAGCGCGGCACCCGATGGCAGCGTGACCCCGACCGCCGGCAGGATGCCTTCGAGATCGGCGACCGGCATGCCGCTTCCGTTGAGCTTCATATCGACCTTCGCGGTCGCTCCGGACGTATCGTAGGTGCCGGCGAGATGCGCGAGCGCGCTGCCGATGTGGACGTCGCCCGTCTTGAGCATGCCGGTCTCTTTTTTCAGATCGTATGCGGTGTCGTAATCGAGGTTGACCGGCACCTTCGAGGGCGAGCCGCCCGCTACGGCCTTAATTTTGTCGGCCTTCACGGTGCCCCTCGAGGTCATCTGCTGGCCGTCGGACGAGAGATCGCCGGTGAAATCGATCAGCCCGGCGAGGCCGGAAGAAGAATCGACGAAACCGGTGGAGGCGATGTCGAGATGCTCGACGTCGACGGTAGCGCTGAGGGGCGTGAGCGACGCATCGGTCGCGTCGATCGGGCCGGCTTTGCCTTCGATCTTCACCGAGCCGCCGCCCGGCGTTTTCGCCGAAAACTTGAACGGGAATTGGGACGTGTAGGAAAGATCGGAAGCTTCCAGATTCACGTCCTGATAGGTTTGCGTCTTTCCGCCGGGACCGATCCTGCCCACCACCATCGTGCCGTTGGTGAGCTTCAGCTCCGCGACAGAAAAGGCCGCCTCGGAAGAGCTCGACGCGCCGGTTTTCGTTTGCGATGCGCCGGCGCCGAGGCTCGAAAAATTCCACTTGCCCGAAGACGAATGCAAAAGCGAAACCTGCGGGTCCGTCACCGTGAACGAGCTCACTTCGAGCTTCTGCGAGAAGATCAGCGGCAGCAGCGCGACGCCGGCCTTCAGCTCCTTCGCTTGCAGGAAGGGCGACTGGCTGAATGCGGGATCGTCGGCGATCACCAGATTATCCACATTAACGCTGCCGGAGATAATCGAGAGCCCGATGTCGCCGATCTGGACCTTGCGGCCGAGCGCGTCTGAAAGCTTGGTCTCGAGGGTGGGCTTGAACCGGTTCACGTTGATCGCAAACGGCAAGATGATGACGATCAGCAGCAACACAACGACTACGATCCCGATGATGACGAAGGGCTTTTTCATGACGAACCTCCGGCGGAGACCCAGCGGGGCGTGCAGCGGCCCGGGGGGCCATATCATACTCTTGCGACTCATCGGGAACATAAGATTCTGGCGAAATTCCGGTTCCCTGCCGGCGACGACGATCGCCGCCCGAGTCGGAGCCCGGTACGGTAGTTTTCGCGATGCTTCTAGGGTCTATTGCGGATTGCCTCCCGCGCCGGCCTGCTTCATGCTTTCCTGCTGCGCTTCAGGCGGGCGCCCTTAGGGAGGCCGAGATGAGCGACACGTGGCAAATTATGATTGCTTCCTCGGATTTGGAGAACCGCCGGAATCTGGTGTCGATCCTCGACCGGCAGGGATTGGGCACGTTCTGTGCTGCTAACGTCCGCCAATGCCGCGAGATACTCGACAGTCAGAACGTTGGGCTGGTCTTCTGCGACCGCTCCTTTGCGGATGGCGATTACCGGGATGTGCTTACGGCCGTCGCCGGCAAAAAGCTGGCGGGAGGGGCCCGGGTCGTTCTGTTAGCCGCCCTCGGTGATTCCGAGCAGTACAAGAAGGCCAAGGACGATGGGGTCTTCGAGGTGATCAGCGCCGCATGCCGGCCGACGGACGTGGAATGGACCGTGATTCAGGCCAAGCGCGACGAGCAGAGACGCGCCGGGTCGTTGCTGGCCGCTGGAGCGGCCGGTGCGATCGGCGAGCCAAGCCATAACGCCGGTGTGGCGTGATGAAAATGCACACCGTCATTATTGGACTCTTCGACACCTACGGGAAAGCCGAGGCGGCAGTGCGCGACCTGGAGCTCGCGGGGATTGTCGGCGAGGAAGTCGAGGTGGTGAGCGACATGGAACGCGACCTCAGGGCTGAGGAACTCGGATTTCAAGCTCACGAGGGGATTCGCGAGCGGATCGAGCGCGCGTTGCGAGGTCTGGGTATGCGCGGCGCGCGGGAAGGCCGCGATGGGGAAGCTCACGACGATCAGGTCCACGACGATCAAGTTCACGACGACTCCGGCGATATGCCGAATTACATCGGCGAGCAGGAGTTTTACGCGACTCACGTGAAGCAGCAGGGCGCGATCCTGGTGGTCCGGCCTCCCAGCGGAACGCTGGCCGCCCGAGCCGAAGCCATCCTGAAGGAACATGGCTCCAAGACGCGCGATGGCAAGGACGGCGTGCTTGTTGTCGAGGAAGATGAGCGGCCACGGCAACAGAGTGCGAGCGGCGGCGTTTAGGGCGCTTCGCTAAGCAGCAGCGCGTTCTGCGCAGCCCACGCAGAAGCGGGCCCACGGCAAGGCCTCCAGCCGCGCTTTAGGAATCGACATGTGGCACACGCCGCACACGCCATATTCTCCAGCTTTGATTCGCGCGAGCGCGCCTTCGACCTCGTTGAGGGTGCGGCGCGCGCGGTCGAGCGAGGATGCCGCCCAATCGGTCGAATAATTCTGGATTGCAACGTCTCCCTCATCGTCGGGCTCGGCGTTCACGGTCATGTCGCCGAGCAGGTCGGCGATCCGCGCATTCAGCTCTCGCTTGCGAAGGAGAAGCGCCTTCTCGAAGTGGTCGTAACGCCTGATGGCGGGCAGCTTATGTATTCTTGCGGTAGCAGTATGGCTCATATGTTATGGACCTCGGCTTTCCGAGAGTTCCTTCGCTCTTTCGCGAAGGGTAACTGGATTCGAAGTCAGCTTGCTCTAACTTAGACTGCTCTCGACTTCGGAGGGTGAGCATAGTGTTTCACGGGCTGGCCGCACATCCGGCCAGTCCTGTATAGGTGGATCAAATTTGATGTACGCGGAGCATTTCGGGCTTCGGGAGCACTGCGGGCGCAGCAAGCAGCGCCCCTACAATGGCTACGAATTCCGCGCGGAACCCCGGATGCGATCTAGACCCACTCTCCGGCGCGCATTACCGGTTCCGAATTCCCTGCCGCGCTGATGCCATCCACATCGATGTGCTTTGATCCGATCATCCAATCGACGTGAATCAGGCTGCTGTTTGCGCCGCGCGACGCCAGCTGCTCGGGCGTTAGGGTGTCGCCATCTTTCAGGCAGGTGCTGTAGGCCTGGCCGAGGGCGATGTGGCAGGCGGCGTTTTCGTCGAAAAGCGTGTTCATGAAAAGCAATCCGCTCGCTGCGATCGGCGACGAGTGCCGGCACCAGAGCTACTTCGCCGAGCTTGCGCGCGCCTTCGTCCGTCTCGATCATGCGCTGCAACACCTGATTGCCGCGCGCGGCGTGAGCCTCGACGATCTTTCCGGCTTCAAATCGCACGGAAATCTCTTCGATCATGGTGCCTTGATACGATAGCGGCTTGGTGCTGGTGACGCGTCCTTCAGTGCGATCCTTGTGCGGCGTGGTGAAAACTTCCTCGGTGGGCATATTGGGAATGCAGTAGCGGCCGTTGCGCGCGGTGGTGCCGCCGCCGAGCCACAAGTGGCCATCGGAGAGGCCGACGCGGAGATCGGTGCCGGGTCCGCGGAAGTGCAGCGCCGCGATAGCGCTTTTCGTTGAGGCGATCGGCGCGCGCGTGCAGATTCGCGTCGTGCGCTTTCCATGCGGCTACGGGATCGGGCTGATCGGCGCGCGATGCGGCGAAAATGGCCTGCCATAGGCGGGCGAACGCTTCGTCCTGCGGCAGGTCGGGAAATACGGCCGCGGCCCAGGCGGGAGTGGCGCAGGCGACGATGGTCCAATTGATCTCGTGGCGCGCGATCAGCTCGAGCGCGGGGCGGTACGCTTTCGAGGTGGCGCGATTCACGCGGCTCACCTTTTCCGGGTCCTCTTTCGAGAGCAGCGAAGGATCATTGCCGGCGATCGCCAGGCGCGCGGCGCCGCTGCGGTATGCCGCCGCCATACCTTCATAGAGCCATGCGGGGGCGGCGTCGAAGCTGGCGTCCGAACCGTAGCGGAAGCGGGCGAGCGCCGACTGCTCGTCGGCGAGCAGCGACGTGACAACCGAGGCGCCCGCTTTGTAAGCGTGTTGCGTGATCAGCCGGGCCAGCGGGACCGCGTCGAGCATGGCGGTCATTACCAGTTCCTGGCCGGGCGCGATCCCCAGGCCTACGCGGACGGCGACTTCGGCGAGGCGGTCGAGATTTTTTTCGAATTCGGGTGTCCGGATAAACTGTCCTTTGGCGAACGCTGTGGTCGAGGTCATGGCCTCATTATCCTGCGCGCCATAGCGAATTGACAATGTGATTGGCGAACATCGTTCGTCGCAGATGGTTCGGGTATAGTAATGGCGTTCGTTGCGAGGAAATTGCGAGGAATTGATGATTGGCCTTCTTTCCATCGTCGCGCTCGGCTTCTTTCTCGGCATGCGCCATGCCACCGATCCCGACCACGTTGTGGCGGTCTCGACCATCGTTTCGCGCCATCGCTCGATGAAGCACGCCGCCGTGATCGGCGGCATCTGGGGAGTGGGCCACACGCTTACGATTTTGCTGGTCGGCAGCGGCATCATTCTTTTTGGCTGGGTGATTCCCGCGCGCATCGGCCTTTCGATGGAATTTTCCGTGGGCCTGATGCTGATCCTGCTCGGCGTTCTCAACCTCACTGGGATTTTGCAATGGATCACAAACAACGTGACGCCGGCGCAATACCAGGACCGTGATGATGACGCCGGCGCCTTGCATTCGCACGCGCACAGCCACGGTGAATACGTTCACACGCATCCGCATGTGCACAATCCCGAAAGACATCCTCACGATCCGACCCACACGCCCCTGAGCTGGTTCGATCGCCATTTTGGCCGCCTCGGCGTCTATAACGCCGTGCGCCCGCTCGTCGTGGGACTCGTTCATGGCCTGGCGGGCTCGGCGGCCGTTGCGCTGCTGGTGCTAACGACCATCCATAATCCGAAGTGGGCGGTCGCTTACCTTCTGCTGTTCGGCGTCGGCACGATCGCCGGCATGATGCTCATCACCGGCGTGATGGGCGCGCCATTCGCCTACGCCAAAAGTCGCGCGCGCTTGAGCAACGGCCTGCGCCTCGCTTCCGGCGTGATCAGCTTCGGCTTTGGCCTCTTCATCGTGTATCAGATCGGGTTTGTCAGCGGCCTCTTCACAAACCATCCGCACTGGACGCCACGCTAGCCTTTGACCCTGGGGAATGCGGAACTGAGGTTGGCTGGGATGCTAGGACTCGAACCTAGATACCGGGTTCCAGAGACCCGTGTCCTACCGATTGGACGACATCCCAACATTTCGATCTCGCCTCGCGCCCCGACTGCCCGGCGCAAAGCGTCCGGCTGAACCGCTTCCCCGCCGGCGGGGCAACAAAAAAGGCCGCAGGCGCGACCTACAGATACTTTACTGGCGGAACGTAATTTCGTCAACGGGCGCAGCAACGGGAGGCGTCCTAGCTTGGCTTAATCTCGATTGGGACGCTACCTCGCACAGACAGGATTGTCTATGCCAAGCGGGCCGCTCTCAACACAGAGAACACAGAGCAAATCAAGAGGACACGGAGAATCAGGGCGAGGCTTCTCCGCGTACTCAGAATTTCTCTGCGGGCTCTGTGTTTAGCTGAGTGATCGAAGCTACTCCAGGGTCGAATGGCACTCTGGCCCAGCAGCTCACGATTACGGATGGCGCCGCGGGAGGGGGACGAGGCGCTTTTTGCGGACGTAGAACTGCTGGCCGCGCCAGTGGATGCGCTGCGGGAAGAAGCTGGCGAGCCAGACGATGAAGGCGAAGGCATCGCGTACGGGCAGCATCCATTGCTTGCGGCGGACGAGAGTGTCGCCCACGCCGCGCGCTCCCACGCCGAGCGCCACTTCAACCCGCAGCAAAGAGTATGCCGCCGCAAACGCGAGCGCGCCCTGCCACGAATGAAGCAGGAATATGCCGGCGAGCGCCCACACGAGCCCGTGCGTGAAGATCATGCCGATATGTCCCCACGGGCGCGAATAGCGGATCGCGAGATTCCAGCGAAGCTGATGACGGAAGGCTTCGGCGAGCGTCTGGTGCGGATAATCGATGGCCACCGGGAAGCGGCTTAGCTCGATGCGATGGCCGCGCGCGGCGATGCGGTTGCCGAGTTCGTAGTCGTCGCAGAGATAATCGGCGAGCGATTCGAAGCCGCCGATTTCGGCGAGGCGTTGCTTTGTGGTGGCCATCACGGCGCCGAGCATGAAGTCGATGCCGCGCGCGCCGCCTCCGAGCCACGCCACCAGCACGCCGGGCGCAAAATCGGCGCTATTGCCGAGCGCCTCGAGATCGGCGGCGAACGAGCCGTCGGTGAGGCCGCGATAGAGGCAGGTGACGCCGCCGATTGCCGGATCTTCGAACGGCGCGGCGATCGCGCGCAGGAATCCCGGATCGACGCGGACGTCGCTATCGGTGACGATCAGCACGTCGTGCCGGGCCTCGCGCGCCATGCGTGCGAGCTTGTTGACCTTGTCGCTGACGCCGACCGGCTCCGAGCCGATCAGCAGGCGGATGGCCCGGTCCGGGAAATCACGGATCAGTTTTTGGATCACGGAAATCGCGGGTTCCGATTCGTCGGTGACGCAGAACAGGATTTCGTAGTCCGGGTAATCCTGGCGGCAGAAACTCGCGTAGTTCTCATAAGTTTCGCGGTCGAGCCCGCGGATCGGCTTGAGGATGCTGACGGGCGGAGTGAAATCGGACGCATTTTCCCCCAAGGCGGCGGGCTTGCCGCGAAAGAATCTTCCGGCAGCGACGGTCGCGACGGCATAGTAGAAGAAGGGCGCGGCCGCCAGCACCAGCAGTGCGTCGCGAAACGCCGTCCAGCCGGTCATCTACGATGCCTCTTCCGCTAGCCCTTACCGAGGAACACAAGCGCCACGCCGATGCAGACTAAAAGGACGCCGAACCATCGCTGCGGCGTGACGCGCTCGCCAAGAAAAAATCGTCCGCCCAGCGCGCCCGCCGCATAGCTCAGGGCGGTCGACGGGAATACGAAGCTTACCTTCGCCAACGACAGCATGCCCAGCAGCGCGAAAAACGCGACCGCCATCAGCGTGATCCCCACCCACATCCGGCGCAGCGCCAGGGCGCGCGCCACCACGCGGGCGATTGCGTGCGGGCGAAAATCCGTCACTTCGCCGATGCTCTTCATCGCGCGCGAGACGCACAGCTCGCCGCCCGTGCCGACGAAAACGATCAGGACGTAGAGAATCGCCTGCGTCACCACGAATGGTGCTCCGGCGTCTGCGGATGCGTGTGACCCACGACGAAAACCCCGGCGCAGATCACGGCAACCCCGGCCCAGCGCAACGGCGAAATCGTCTCGCGCAATACGAAGTGCGCCAGCAGCGCGATCAATACGTAGGAGGCGGACGAGGCGGGCTGCACGTAGCTATAGTCCGCCCAGGAAAGCACCAGCAGGTATGCGATGAAAAAAACGATGAGCAAGCCGATGCCGATCCAGACGGTGCCCGTGGTGAAGGCGTGGAAGAAAAAACGGAAAAGATTGCCGGGGGCCCAGCTGGTCATCCCGCCGACCTTTTTCATCCCCTTGCCCAGAAACGTGTCGCCGAGCGGGGCGACTGAGATCATGATCAGGATGAGGACGACAGTTTTGAAGTGCAGGCCCTGCGACGACGTCATGCCTCTTGCGACTCGCCTGCTCCCACAGCCGGCGGCGGGTTCATCGGCGGCACGGCAACGAGCGATTTCTTCTCGACGCCCTTGCGCGTGCGCGAGACCTTCACGCGATCGGCGCGGAGCTTCATGAAGTCAACGGCTTCGTGGTAGAGGCGTTTGCGTTCGTGCGAATCCCACAGCGCGTCGCGAACGATGCGCCATGCGACCCGGGGACGGAAATAATAGCTGTCGTAGAAGCGGTTGACGGCTTCGACCATGTATTCGCGCGAGAGCCCCGGATATTCGAGGTGCGGCAGCTGGTGGCCGCCGTCGTCGGTGATCGCTTCGCCGGCGAGGAAGCCTTCGCGCGTGCCCTTGTCGTAGAGCTCGGTGCCGGGATAGGCGTGGGCCATCGACACCTGGATCGTTTCGCAGTCGAGGTCCTTGGCGAAGTCGATCGTCTTCTCGATCGTGTCTTTCGTTTCGCCGGGAAGCCCGATGATGAAGTCGCCGTGGACGTGGATGCCGACCTTCTTGCAGTTCTTGACGAAGTTGCGGCCCATCTCGAGCGTCTGGCCCTTCTTGATGTTCTTGAGAATTTGCTCGTCGCCCGATTCGAAGCCCACGATCAGCAGGCGGCAGCCTGCGTCGGCCATGGCCTTCAGCGTCTCGTAGTCCCCGTGGACGCGCGCCGTGCAGGACCACTGGAAGCCGACCGGCTTGAACTCCTTGCAGAGCGCGACCACGCGATCCTTGCGGATATTGAACGTGTCGTCGTCGAAGAAGAACTCTTTCGCCTGCGGGAACATCTTGTGGGCCTGCTTAAATTCACGCGCCACGTTTTCAACGGAGCGCTGGCGCCACTGGTGGCCCGAGAGCGTCTGCGGCCACAGGCAGAACGTACACAGCGCCGGGCATCCGCGCGTGGTGTAGAAGGAAACGAACGGGTGCAGCAGGAACGGCACGTTGTAATTCTCGATCTTCAGGTTCTTTTCGTAGACTTCGGTGGCGAACGGCAGCGCGTCGAGCTCCTCGGTCTGCATCAGCGGCCGCGACGGATTGTGGATTACCTTGCCGTCCTTCACGTAGCTGGCATTCGCAATTTCAGAAACAGGCATGCCATTCGCGTATTCGACGACAGCATGGTCGAATTCGCCGCGCACGACGAAATCGAGGTCGGAGCTTGCCAGCAGGCTTTCCGCGGGCTTGATCTGCACGTGCGGGCCCACGAAGGCGATCTTGAGGTCTGGCTTGGCATCCTTCATTGCGCGGGCCATGCGCAGGTCGGCGAGGAAACCAACGGTAGAGGTGAAGAGAACGACGAATTCGTAGTCCTGGGACGTACGGATTACTTCTGCGGGCGTGATGTGGTGCGGCGGGCCGTCGAGAAGGCGGCTGCCCGGCAGCATGCCTGCCGCGTAGGCGAGCCAAACCGGATACCAGTACGACTCAATCTCGCGCGTGGCGGGCCAGCGGGACCCTGCTCCTCCGTCAAACTTTTCGAAGCTTGGCGGGTTCAGCAACAGCGTTTTCATCACAGACGGCATCAATGCCCCCTCAGAAACTTCGCCGGCTACACCGACTTCACTCATTCTACTGCATTACGGAGCCCATCGAAAGCCAACCTTTTTCGATGCATCTCATTGAAAAACCTTGGCTAACTGGCCGGTGGCTTCCAAAAGACTGAGCTGGGCCTGCTGACGGGCAAAATCGGCATCCAGGAAGGCCAGCCACTTGTTGCTTTCGTCGAGGCGAGCCTGCTCGATCTCCTGGAGCGTCGCGTTGCTCTGGTCGAATTTAGCCTGCACCTGCTGCAAGGTTTCCTGGGCGAGCTGCAGGTCGAGGCGAGCCACTTCGCGGCCGGCGTCGAGCTCGCGCACGCTGCGCGCCTTCTGCTGCACGTCGAGGCGAACCTGCTGCCGTTGGTTGCCGAGCAGCAATTCCGCCTCGTCCAACTGGCTCTTCGCCAGCGCTACATTCGCTGAGGTTTTCGCGGCGAACAGGGGAATCGTGATCTGCACGCCCACGTTGACATTATTGCGTTCGAAATGATTGTAAAACTCATCGTAATTGTTGAATTTGCTCAGGACGCTGTACTGCCCCACGATATCGACCGACGGGAAATAACTGAGATGTGCGCCGCGCAGAATGTGCTGGCGTGCTTCGCGCTCGTTTTCGGCCTCGGCCACGCTTCGATCGTTTTGTAAGGCAAGGTCCTCCAGGTCGGATTCCGACGGGTCGACCGCGAAGGACGGCTCTTCCTGCTCGGCCTGGATCGGCTGGGTATCGGGTATTCCCGTGAGATCGCGAAGCTCTTCTTCGAGCGTTTCCTCGCGATCTTCGAGTTTGATCGTCTGCTCGCTGATGCGCGCAAGGGCCAGCTGGCTGCGCGTCACTTCGATGGGCAGCTCCTGATTGGCGGCCACGCGCTCGCGAAGCGCTTCGAGGATTTTCTCGGCGCTGGTCCGCTCGCTGCGCATCAGGTCGAGCGAGTGCTGCACTTTCGCGAGTTCGAGATATTCGGCCGCCGCGCGGACGATCACGCCGTCGCGCACGTGATCCATGTCCAGTTTGCGGTTTTTCGCGCGATCCTCGGCCGCCTTCTGCTGCCCCTTGAGCCACGGGTCGAAGACGGTCTGCTGATAGTCGAGCTGGAACACGGAAGGCGCGCCGCCGCCCGGCAGCGACGGGAAGCCGTGGGTATACGCCAGGCCCGCGCCGGTGTAGAGATTCGGGCGGAAGGCCGCGCGGTCCACGCCGGCTTCGTTGGCCGCCACGTTGTATTGCACGCGGGCAAGCTTCAAGTCGCGGCTATTCTGCAGAGCCAGCGTGATGGCCTGATGCATCGAGAGGGGCTGCGCGTCCTGCGCGCGTGCCGAGGCCGCGAAGCTCAGCGCGGCGAGCACCGCCGCGATTGCGGCACGCTTCGTCGTGATGCTTATTTTCATCGGCGCTGATGACCCTTATTCATAGTGAAGCGATCTGGCCGGCTCGAGCCCCGCCGCGCGGTTCGCGGGCAGATAGCCGAACAGCAGGCCTGTGGAGCAGGATACGACGAATGCCACCGCCACCGAAACCCACGACACCTGAACGCTAACATCGCCGGCATCCGGAACAAAACTCAGCAGAAGGTTCATCAGGGGCGGAATCGAGATGGCGATCAGGATTCCCGCGAGCGCGCCCATTCCGCTGATCACCATCGCCTCCATCAGAAACTGATAGCGAATCGCGTCGCGCGTGGCGCCGATCGCTTTGCGAATTCCGATTTCACGCGTGCGCTCGGTCACCGTGACCAGCATGATGTTCATGATGCCGATGCCGCTGATGGCCAGCGCGATCAACGCGACCAGCACCAGAACCACTGTGAGTCCCATCGCCACGTTGCGCGCCGTCTCCAGAATTCCGCTCAGATTTTCCACTCGATAATGCGCGCCGGGCCGATGGCGGCTCTGCAGAATCTCTCCCACTTCGCGAGTGACGGCCGGGACATCCTCGGGACTATCCGCGCGCGCGTAGAGCGTCTGGAAATAATCGCTACCGGTGAACGACTTGAGCAGCGAAAACGGGATCAGCACGGATTCGGAGGTGATTTCCGACTCGCCCAGCGTGGCCACTTGCTCGCGAAAGACTCCGATCACGGTGAAATGAAGTTCGCCGACCTGAATGTCGCGGCCCACCGGATCGCCGGCGGGAGCGATGCGCCGCGCCAGAGCCTGCGTCAACAAACATACTTTGCTTCCGGACGCGAGGTCGTCCTGATCGAAATATCGGCCGCTGACGACGTCCAGGTTGCGAATCTGCTGGAAGCCGTCGGTGACGCCCACGAGATTGATCATGCGGTTGCGCCCGCCCACATCCATCGTCATCGACAGCCAATTGGACCCGGCTGTTTCGGTGACGAACTCGGGCAGGCCTTGCTGCAGGGCCGCACGATCGGCAGGCGTAAGCCGATCCGCGAAGACGGCCGTCTCTCCTTCGCCCGTCGCGACGAGATGCGCGTAGACCAGATTCGCGCCCACGCCTTCGATCTGCGCGAGGATGTAACGCTGTCCCGTGAGCGCGATGGTGGCGACGAGCACGACCGAGGCGGTTCCGATTACGACGCCGAGCATCGTCAGTGCCGAGCGCATTTTATTCGCGCGCAGCGCCTGCATCGCGAGCTGAAAAATCTCGCCCCACAAAGCCGTCGTATTTCGCGTGCTCGCCATGAAGAGACTTCGTCTTGATCTGCCGCCGCGGCGGGAAGAACCGCCATTTCGGAAGCGTTCTATTGCGTGCTCTTGCCCAGTTTGTCGAGGCGCGCCCGCGCATCCTTATCCCGCGGATCCAGCTGCAGAGCCGCGCGATATTGTTCCGCCGCATCCGGGGTTTTGCCCTCGAGCTCGTAGAGCCTGCCGAGCCACACGCGCGCCGAGGCGTGCGACGGCCAATCACTGCGGTCCGGCGTGGTCGCGAGATACGACTTCAAGTCCCGGTCAGCATCGGGGAGATTCTGATTCGCCAGCACCCCCTCGACGCCACGGTAGAAGGATATGCGCGGGTCCTTGGGATTCGCCGCCGCTGCCGCTTGAATCGCGGTTTCAATGTCCGCCGGGCGGTTCTGCGCCACGTAAAAATCCGCGACCTCGAAATACGGCTCGATCTTTTTGGGCTTGGCCGCGAGCACCTGCTTGTATTCGCTCTCGGCCTGATCGTTGCTTTTCAAGGCTTCGCGAAAATAGAGAGCGTGCGCCAGATGGCCGGCCACCGGATCGATCGCCGCAATCGCATTCGCCTGTGCCAGCGCCTCGTCCTTGCTGCCTCCGACGATCCACGGCGCATCGAGGCAAAATTCCTCGAGATCGCGGCGAGCCTCGATGTTCGATGCGTTCAGATTGACGGCCGCCTCGAACTCCTTCTTCACTTTTCTTGCGAAGGAGAAACTTCGGTCAATGTCGGCTTTTCCGCCGTCCGCCTCTCCGAGCCATTGGTGATAGAGCGAATTTCTGGGATCGATGGCGACGGCTTTCTCGAGGTTGGCGATGGAGTTGTCGTAATCGTGCAGCTCGTAATAGCTCCGCCCGAGCCAGTAATAAACATCGCCGTTCGAGGGACTCTGCGACGCCGCGGGCTGCAGCGTCGAAATCGCCCCGGAGTAATTCCCCTCCTCAAACTGCTGCTGCGCGTAGGAGACTGCCGGAGAGCCGTCCGCTGGCGCCACCGCCGCCTGCATCGCGCACCAGGATGCCGCTACACACGCGCTCAGAATCACCGCCATCAGCCAATGCCGCCGTCTTCTCACTCAGCCTCCGTGGGGCGAATCTGCATCCCGGTGCGCAGCCGCCGGTCTCGCGGCAGAGCGACGAGATCGCCATTCGCCAAGCCTGCCAGCACTTCGTAGTTCGATGCGTTGGCAATTCCTACCGTGATGTCCCGCCGCTGAACTGTGTTGCCTTCCACTACAAAAACATAGTGCTGCCCGCCATCTTCGCCGACCGCTTCCCGCGGCACTACAACGACTCCGCGGCGCTCGTTCACGAGAATCCGCACTTCGACGTTTACGTTGGGCAGCAGCTCGAGCTTCGCGTTGTCGATCGAGCAGAGCACCTCTCCCACGCTGCGCATTCCGCGCGACACCACCTGCTTGGGTATCTGCTCCGTGCGCCCGGTCCACGTCTGCCCCGGCTTCGCATCCCACGTGATTTCAACGTCCTGATTCGGCTGGAGACCGCCGAGATCGGGCTCGTCGACAAAAGCGCGTACGCGCACGTGGCGCAGATCGGCCATTTCCGCCAACGTATTGCCGATCATGACGTAGTCGCCGGTCTTTACCGGCAGCGAGTAGAGCGTCCCGTCGAACGGCGCGGTAACGGTGGCTGATTGCACCTTTTCTTCGAGAGCGCGCGCCTGGTCCTGCGCCTGGGTGACGCGCAGGCTGGCGCTTTCCACGATGGAGGCCGATCGTTGCGCCAAATCCTTTTTCTTCGCTTCGAGCGCCTCAAGGTTGGCGCGCGCCTTCGCAAGGCTCGTCCGCGCCTGCGCGAGTTCATCCTGGGTGGCTACTTGTTTCGCGACAAGATCTTCCAGCGATTTTTCGTTGCGTTCGAGGCTGGCCACCTGAATGCGCGCCGCCGCGAGATCACCTCTAAGCTGTGCCACCTGTTCCGGAGGACCGCCGGATCGCGCATTTTGCAGATCGTTCTGAGCGGAAAGCAGATCGGCCCGCGCCTGCGCCAGTTGCGCGCGAACGTCCGCGGCATCGAGCGTGAGGATCACCTCGCCACGATGCACTGCCTGCCCTTCCGTCGCATTTACCCTGCCGACGAACGTCGCGAACTCGGCGCGCGCCACGAACGGCGAAATCGGTTCCACCTTGCCGTTGCTCGTGATGCTCGCGTTCAAGTCTGCGCGCGTCACTTCCACTACAGGCACGGCCGGAGGCCTTTTGCGCAGCGCCAGATAGGCGATCAGCACTACGATCAGGCCCGCCACGACGAGAATCGCCCTTTTTCGTTTGTTCTTCGTTTCCGCCATAATGCCGCGCTTCGACGCGGCCCGCCCCAAAATAACAAAAATTGTAACAGACCGTTTCCGGGCTTCCTATGCAAACCGACTAGCTGATTCCACGAACCGCATATGCCTCGATGCTACACTCGATATACGAGATGCCAGTTGTCTTCGTCATCGCGCACGATTGGAACCTTCGCGCCGGCGTTCGCGCCGAACTTCGCGAGCGCGGCATCGACGCGCTCGGCATGGATGCGCCCGCCGACGCAGGACGGATCATCGCGAGCGGCCAAATGCCCGCCGTCGTGGTGCTGGAAGCGATTCCGGAGCTGGCCGGCGACCCGGGCATCCAAAAGCTCATCGAGCGCGTTCCCACGATCCTGATCGCTTCACGCACCGAAAGCGTTCCGCTGCCGCCGGTCGACACCGTGTTCTATCGACCCCTGCGCGTGGGCGAGATTGTCGACCGCGTCCACGAGCTCATCACCCATGGCCACGCCGCTTAGCCCGGCACGCCCGCAGCAAGTGCTAGAGTCAGGTTGCGGCTGCGTTTCTCGCGATCGCATTTTGCTTTGGAATTTCCGGGACTCGGCACTATTCTTCTACGAGTTCCGAGCGTGTGTGCGGGAAGGAGCAACGGGGACATGATGAAACTCACCGGCGGCAATCGGATCGCCGACGGATATACGCGCGCGACAATCTTCCTTGGCGCTTTGTTTCTCGCGTTCGGCTGCGTCGGCGCTTCCGTCCCCTCAGCCCAAGCCCGCCAAAGCGGAACCGCTCCGCAGACAAAGGAAGCCAAGCCCGATCTCAAGCCTTTCCTCGGCACATGGAAGGGCAGCTTCGGCGGAAAAGTCTTTGCGATTCTCGTTGTGAAGCAAGACGAGAGAGGCGACATCGCCGGGACTCTGAATAACTTCGACGTCGGCCGCGACAAAGACGGCAACCTCGACGACGACACGCACATTGACGTCGGCGATGGCCCGATTCTCAACGTCCACCTCAGGGCCGGCGCACTCTATTTCGTCGCGATCCAGAAGGATCAGTACGCTCCTTCGACCGAGTGGAAATTTGTGCCCAAGAATGAGTCGGAGGGCGAGCTCACCCAACTCCTCGACGGCCAGCTCTACTCACCAAACGGCTCCATACCCAAACCCATCCTCATGCTGCGCGAGCATCCCAAGCCGTAGTATTCGCGACCAACGATGACAGTATTTTTACTGATCTGCTGTAGGCGCATCGGTATGAGCCGAGGGTTGTCCTTTCAAGGACTTCCGCACGGTAAATTCATTGTATCGAGGGCGTTGCAGGCGTACGATGCGCGAAGTAGCGGCCCAGGAGGGGGAAATGGGCTGAGATCCAATAGGCTGATATCCAATCCGGACCTTGGGAAAAGACGTGAAAAAGTGGAAATGCATTCTGTCGCTTCCAGGCGACAACATGTACCTGCGCGAGCAAACGCTGGCAGCGAAAGCCACGGCGGACCGCCTCGGCGTGGAGCTCGAAGTCGTCAACGCCGCAATGGACCCGGTGCTGCAGAGCCAGCAATTGCTGAAATTCGTGCAATCGCAAACCGAATCCAGGCCCGACGGCATCCTCCTCGAGCCGGTAAGCGCCACGGGCTTGCCGCGGGTGGCTGAGGCGGCGGTTGCCGCGGGAATCGGCTGGGTGGTAAGCAACGCGCAGGTGGATTACCTTGGGACGCTGCGCTCAAGAGCAAAGGTTCCCGTGTTTCTTGTGTCGCAGGACCATGTGGACGTCGGCCGCATTCAAGGACGGCAGATTGGTGCGTTGCTGCCGGAAGGCGGCTCGGTCCTCTATCTGCGCGGGCCCGCGATGAGCTCGATCGCATGCCGGCGATTCGAAGGGCTGGAAAACGCCAAACCCAAGAATGTCGAAGTGAAGAGCCTGAAGGTTCAGGGTTCGACGGCGGACGCCGCCTTCACTACAGTGAGTTCGTGGCTCAGCCTTTCGACCGGCAAGCCCGAGGGAACGCATCTAATCTTCTCGCAAAATGCGGACTTTATTTTGGGCGCGCGAAAAGCGTTTGAGACAAATGCCGCCGAGACCGAACGCAAGAAGTGGCTGAACCTTCCCTGCGGGGGCGTCGGTATTCTGGGCCAGATGAAACCGCTGGTGGATCAGGGGATGCTGCGCGCCGCCGTGATGACTTCCCTGACGATGGACGCCGCGGTGGAGATGCTGGTGCAAGCCATGCAGCAAAAGTCGCAGCCGCGCGAACAAACGTTCGTCGACGCGCGCTCGTATCCCACGCTGGAAGATCTCGCCAAGCGCCGCAATGGCGCCAGGACATAGCCGCCGGTCGCTCTTCGCACAATCCCGATTCAAAACCGGCTGCGCAACTCGGGGTCGCCGAGCACCTTCTTCAAGATTGGGCCTTCGAGCGCGCCGGAGCTCACGTCCACACGCCACTCTTCGGTGAGGAGCAAAGCGCAATCCAGATCGCGATACTCGACACGCAGCGAAGGCCCATCAAAGGTGAGATTCGCGTGGCCGTTGTATCCAACGTCGATCGGCTCGCCATTTTCGTAGCGCCTATTGTCCCACGCGAGTAATCGGCACTCTTCGATATCGGGCTCCGATCCCCGTTCGACGGGCATGCCGCCGTGCCCGATGCAGCGGCCGTGAGCCTCGATGCCGCCGGGAACGGCATATTTGTCGTAGATCGCGAGCTTGTGTTCGTGGCCCCAAAACCAAATTGCCGGGCGATGAATGATTTCCGCCAGCTGAATCGAAGGAATCCGATACCAGTCGCTGAACGCGGAATGGCATCCGTGATGAGACAACACGATCAACCCGCGCTTGTCGACGCCGGGATTTACCGTCCCCCGCAGCCACTGCATCAGGGTCTCGGGAAGCCGGCATTTGGGCTTCAAATGCTCGCTCTTGCGAACCCATTTGCTGTTTTCGAAAACCGGCACTTTGCCAAAATCAAATTGAGTCGAGTTATAGCCGGTGTCGATTCCGATTACCCGCCAAAATCGATTTTCAAGGCAGAAGAAACTGGCCCACTGCCCGCTGCCCCACGTGGCGCCGGCCTCCTTCAGCCCCATCCGCGGCAGAATCGCTTCGTAGTAGCCGGTGCCGCGCGCGTACATTTCATGGTTGCCGCTTAACGCGAAGCTCCCCTTTCCGCCCATCGGCCATTTCACGGGATTGTAGGGACTTGTCTTCTCGCCGAAATAGTTTTCGCGAATCTCATTCGCGTCGCCGACGTAGTAGACGTCGCCGAGATGAATCGTGAAGTCGGGCGCGAACGCCGCGGCGCAGTCCGCGACTTTTTGCGCCTCGTCGGTGCCGGTGCCCCAATCGCCGAGCAGGCTGAGAGTGACACGATCGTCGACCGAATAGACGCCATTCCCCTTCCCGGGGGTAGTGTAATCACGCAGCGGGTGTTTTTTGCGGAACCAATATCGCGCGACGTGGGGAATCCATTTCACCAGCCGGCTGGGGAGCAAACCGAAAAGAGGAGTGTAAGACTCCTGCGAGTAAGCAGCTCCGGCGGCGCGGAAATGCGAGCCGAAGCCTGAGTGCAACATTTTGTAAAAATTCGCGAGATCTTTGCCGCCCGGCTCCCGTGACCGCTCTTTGGAAGAATTCATTCCGCCTCTCGAAACATGAGTGAAAAACACAGATGACTGCGGTGAGAGGCTTCAGTATAGCGAATCCGTTCGATGAGGCGCGCAAAACCGCGGTCGCCCGAGTGCGTGCCGGAATTCCTGAATCTTGAAAAGGGTTTTGAGGTGCTTAGCAGGGTTTCAAAGCTCGCCGCGCGCCCAGAATCTCATCCGCCACTAAGATCGCTTCCGAAACTTCCTTCATCGATTTTCGGCGCTCGCGGCTTTCGCGTTGCAGCATGGCTGCCGCCGCTTCGTCGCTCAGGCCAAGGGCGCGGCGCAGAACTGCTTTCGCGCGCTCGACCATCTCCAGCGCTTCCGACAATTCCGATGAGCGCGAACTCTCGGCTTCCAGGCGCACCAGCTCTATTTCCGGGCCGACCAGGAATCCGATCGTCGAAATCAGCTGGATTTCGCGCTGGCTGTGCGCGTGCGGCTCGCGGTGCTGGACGTTGACGACGCCCACGAGCTTGTCGCGGCACAGGATCGGCACCGAAAGAAACGCCTCGAAGCGGTCTTCGGGCAGCTCGTGAAACGACTGAAATCGCCGGTCGAGCGCCGCTTCGCTCGCAATCGCCACCGGCTTCTTGTGCTCGGCAACCCAGCCCGTGATGCCCTGCCCCATGCGAAGCTTCAGCCGGCCCACAACCTCGGAATGCGGATTCTGCGAGGCGCGCAGGATCAGCTCGTTTCCTTCGACCACGTAGACGAAGCACGAATCGCACTTCACCACGCTCGACACAAACTCCACGACCAGCTTCAGCACCGTGTGCAGCGGGTCGGCCGCCGCGATGCGCTCGCCGATCTCATGCAGCGCCTCGATGCCGATATCGAGCCGCTCGGCCATTCGCTCGGCCGTCCCTTCGCTCTGATCCAGTTGCGCGTTCATACTTCACTGTAGAAAAGCGGCGGTGCCGCGCGCAATCGAAAATCGGATTGCGTGCCATTCAAATTTACGATTAAAGATACTTAGCTCGAATGGAAACTCGAAGAAGTTGTAAGAGGCTTATTTCGAATGCGCTATGAAGAGCAGCAGGGCGAAGATGGCGATGGGAATCAGCGCCAGCGCCAGGTAGTACCACGTGCGTTTACTCTTCGGCGCGTGAACCAGCCCGACGTGTCTCGCCTCTTCGCGTTCCGTGATTCCTACTTGTCCCGGATTCGCGAGGTCGTGCGCGAAATCCCGCGCGGTCTGGTAACGGTTCACGGGATCTCGTTCCAATGCGCGAAAGATGATCTCCTGCAGCTGCGGCGTGATCGACGGATCGATCTCCCGCGGCGGCGCAGGAGTGCTCAGCAAGCGCTGATTCAGCGCCGCGAGCGGATTCGGCCCGCCAAACGGCACCTGCCCGGTCAGCATTTCGTAGAGCATCGCGCCCAGCGAATAGACGTCGCTCCGCGCGTCTCCTCGCTTGCCTTTCACCTGCTCCGGCGAGACGTAATCCGGCGTTCCCATGGCCTTCGTGAATTTCGCAAACGTGATTCGCCGTGCATTCGCTTCGCCGGCGATGCCGAAGTCCACCAGCTTGATGTGATCGTGCTCGTCCACCATGATGTTCTCCGGCTTCAGATCGCGGTGGACTACTCCGTGCCCGTGAATGTAGCCGAGCGCTTCGCAGATCCGAATCGCGATCCGCGGGGCTCTTTCGGCGGAGAACTTCTTTTCCTCATCGAGAATTTTGCGCAGCGGGCGCCCCTCCACCCACTCCATCACCATGCACGCGCGCCCGGCCTTTTCGTCGGGCAACACCTTCACCACGCCGGGATGATCCAGCTTCCGGCCGATTTCCGCCTCGCGATGGAAGCGCTCGAAGTACAGGACGTCCGCTTCGCTTTCCGGATGCGGAATCTTGATCGCCACGGGCCGGCCCGTGCGCACGTCCGTGCCGCGAAAGATCGCCGCCATTCCGCCTTGTGTGACGAGGCTGTCGATCCGGTAGTTGCCGATTTGTTGGCCGATGAGAGGGCTTGTCGTCATCTGGGCGTCGCGCGTCATGGCGAAACGCTCCTGTTAACTGCCGTGCGCGACTTCTACCACACTACAGCTCTGCGAGTAAACGACGTGTAAGACTTGTGTAAGGACTTCATAAACCGAGGCATGCGGCATTACGAGCCGGCAGTAAAACGAAACCCGATCGTCTTCGATTCCTTCGGCCCGATCGTGACCGTCTGATCCTGCGTGCCGTACTTTTCCTGCCAGGCCTCGATCGTATAGGTGCCCGGCGGCAGGTTTTTCAGGTCGAACGTCCCCGCCGTCGTCGTGACATCGAAATACGGATGCGAGAAAACGAATACGTACGCGCGCATCCACGGATGCAGATTGCACAGCACGGGTATGGCGAAATCGGGACGGTCGAATTCGGTCTCGATCGCCGCGGAGCCCACCGGCTGCGACTGGTTCCACGCGCGATTCTCGTGCGGCACGGGATGAACGTTGTGCACGATCGGGTCGGTATTCTTGATGTCGAGCTTCTGCCGCACCATCAACCCGAGCACGTGCGGCTGGTACATGCAGCCCACCTGATCGAGCGTGGCCGGCGTCGCGGGCAGGTCGTAGCGATAATTTCCCAGCCCCGATTTCACGTAGACGAGCACGTTCGCCAGCGCTCCGTTGTTGCCGGTTACAACCAACGGATACGTCAGCGGCGTCGAATGCAGCTTCGCGCACTCCGGCCCCGCCGTCATGATGATCGGATGCGGCGTGGGCGGCGTGCCATCCAGGATCACCGTTCCGGAAATTGCACCGACCGTGGCGGGATCGACTGTGGCGGTGGGAGCGGCTTGTTGAGGCTCACTTGATCCCTTGTTGGAGCAAGCTCCCAGCGCCACAATCACAGCCAGGAAAATCGCGATCCGCGAAACGCAATGCTTCAATCCATCACCCTATGTGCTCGAAATAAGGAATCGACGCGGCGGTGGTTGCTACGGCGAACCACCACAGCAACTCCAGACCGCCGAGGAATTTCGCCTTGGCAGGCGTGTCCTTCGTCTGTCCCCAGGTTTTTGTCGTCTGCTGCACGACAATGTGCAGAATGATCCCGAGCGGCACCAGCAAGCCCAGCTTCAGCTCGAATGCCGGATTGACGATGAACGACGTCGCCGCCGTCGCGAACAGCATGAATCCGCCGGTCACCGCAATCGCGAGCCCGGTCCAGTTCCACGCGAAGAGCGCTTTATTCAATTCGGCGGACGTCAGGCGCTTCGAGCCGATGCCCAGCAGGTGCAGATCGACCGCGACGTTCGTCCCCACCCACAATGACAAGCCGGTGAAATGAATCATCTGCACGTACGGGTAGCACCACGTGGACCCCGAGATGTTCAGCGCCCACCCCGTGTTTTCAAGCCAGTGAGCGAAGGCATAGAGCAAGTGATACATTTTTGTCGCCTCCTATCCCACGTTCGTCAGCGCCGGCACTTCGACCGACGCGAGAATCGATCCGATCCACAGCGCCAGCGAAACGAACGCCAGCAATTTGGCGCTCATTGGTATGCCTGTCGGGCGGTCCCACTTGCGGACGTTGGCCTGCACGATGATTCCGAAAACCACCGCCGCGAGAATCACCGCGAGTTTGATGTGAAAAACCCAGTTGTAGTAAAAGGCGGCGGCATCGCCCAGGAAGAGTATGAATCCCGAGAGAAAATTCAACGCCAGTCCGGCCCACATCACCGGAAAGAGGTCCTGGGCCAGTTCGGTCGCATTGCGCTTCCTCGCGGCCACACCCATGATCCGCAGGTCGACGAGGACGATCGACCCCACCAGCAGGAACAAGCTGAAGTAATGAAGCACCTCGATGAACGTGGCCATCACCACGGAATTGCTGAGCCACGTGATGAAGGCGGAATGCTGCAACCACAAGAAAAAGTGCATGTCTTAAGCTCCCCCCGCGCGGGATCATACACCCGTGGCCATCCCGGGTGAGTGAAATCTAGTAGTAGGCGATCCCGCGCCCGGCAAAAACAATGAACACCCAAAGCAACAACGACGCCCACGCCGCCACACGCGCGCCATGGGGCGCCTTCGTCCCAGCCTCATCCCAATTCGCGATTGCGCGATACGCGCCGAATTGGAAGATGAACGCGTTCAGCCCCGCGAGCACCAGCAATCCCAGCTTGAGGCGGAAAAACCAGCTCTGGTAGCACCGTGTGGCCTCGGACGAAAACATCAGCACCCCGGTGACGAACATCACCGCGAAGCTGCCCCACACCCACGGCATCACCTGCTTCGCTACCTCGGACGCGCGCTCGTGCCGCAGAAAGCCCTTGTTCAGCAAGCGCATGTCGAAGAGGCCCGTCGTGCCCACGAGCACGATGATTCCAAGAACGTGCACCGATTCGATGGCCGGAAAAAGCCAGTCCGAATTGCGGATCGCCGACCCGAGCGCGGTTTTTTCAATTAACTCGCACAGATGATAAAGGGTCATGCCGCGCTACGACCTGAGCACTTCGCCGGTCGAGAGCGTCACGGTCGTGCAGCGCATCGTCAGCGCGCCGTTCTTCGCGCGTCCCCCGGTGCAGGTGATCGTGTCGCCGGGTTTCACGGTCGTGCTGGTCCACCCGTTGTGCTTGAGGAAGTTCGGGCTGTCGATTTCGATAGCCCAGTGCTCGAGCTGGCCCTGCGCGTTCTTCACGTCCACATAAATGTAGCCGTGCGGATTGGTCCAATCGAGCTTCGTCACGGTGCCGGTAACCGTGGTCGGGTGCGCCATGTCGTACATCGAGACCGAGTGGTGCGCAAATGCCGGCGCTGCGCTCAGCAGCAGCGCGCAGACGAGCAAAATGGCCGATTTAGTTCTCATGGATTTGCCTTCCCCCTAAGAATTAGGCGTTTACGAGGCTGTCACCAAGCCCACCGGGCCGATATATTCCGATTGCGGCCGGATCAGGTGGTCTTCCGCGTGCTGCTCGATCACGTGTGCGCACCATCCCGCCGTCCGCCCGCACGCAAACATCGCGACGAACTGCCTCGGATCGAGCCCGAGCGCCTGCAGCACCAGCGCCGTATAGAATTCCACATTCGTGCGCAGATTGCGGCCGGGCTTCACCTCCGCCAGAACGCGCAAGGCCGTCGCCTCCACATGCCGCGCGAGCTCGTACAGTTGGCGATTTTCGAGCTGCGCTCCGCCCAGACGTTCGGCGACGCGGCTGAGCACTTCGGCGCGCGGATCGCGAACTTTGTAGATCCGGTGGCCGAAACCCATGATGCGGCGCCCCTGCGCCAATTCGTTGCGCAGCCACGGTTCGGCGCGATCGGCGGCGCGAATTTCGAGCAGCATATCGAGCACAGGTCCCGGTGCACCGCCGTGCAGCGGGCCCTTTAGCGCTCCGAGGGCTCCCGTCACGGCGCTCACCAGATCGGAGCGCGTGCTGGCGATCACGCGCGCGGTGAACGTCGATGCGTTCATCCCATGATCCATCACCGTCACCCAATAGGTATCGAGCGCCTGCGCGGCGGCGGGATCGGGTTCCTTGCCGTGAAACATATAAAGGAAGTTGGCGGCGAGCGGCAGATCTTTTCGCGGCGAAATCGGATCAAGCCCTTTGCCCATGCGGGCGTGCGCCGCAACCACTGTCGGAAAGCACGCCGTGAGCCGCATCGCAGCCGCCATGTCGGCTTCCGGCGTGATCGCATCGGGATTGGCCAGGCCAAGCGACAGCGTGGCGCACGCCATGCGCAGCGCGTCGATCGGCGGCGCCGATTTCGCGGCGCTCAGCACTTCGAGAGTCAGCGGCGGCAACTCTCGCAGCATGGCCATCTCCGCTGAAAGTTTCGCGAGTTCCGCGCGGTCGGGCAAGTGGCCGCGCCAGAGCAGGTGCGCGGCGCCTTCGAAACCCACATGCCCCGCGAGGTCCTCGATCTGGTAACCGCCGACGATCAGAACGCCGTTCTGCCCGTCCACGTGACTCAAGCGCGTCCGCGCCGCCACCACTCCTTCGAGTCCTCCGCCAACATTCGAGGTCATTCTGTTCCCGTCTCCCGGCTAAAGTGCTTTCCAGTTGCGCTGAATAGCAGCTATTTCTTCGGTTTTTCCAGAAGGTCCTGATAATTCTGGTTGTTCTCTTCGCAAACGTATTCCTGAATCTGCCACTCCGGATGCAGATGCAGCGGGCCGCCCATCGTGAACGGCTCGGCGAAAACATTGGGATCCTCGATCGTCGCCGTGTAAGTCACCGTCTCGTATGACGTACGAGTGTACCTTTCGACTACATGATACGCCGTCGTGTGATGGAAACCCCCGATCTCCGTTTTGTCGTTGAACCCGGTCACATCCACGACGAGCGTATTCCCCTCCCAGTGCCCCACTGAATTCCCCATCCACGTGGGATCGAGATCGGGGGGATGCGGTACGTCGAGCGGAATCACGCGAAAAAGATTGTAGGCCTCGTAGAGAATCACCACAAGATGCGGCTTCTGGATGATCTGCAACGGATACGGCTGCATCGTGGCCGCCGGCACGCCCGGAGGCACGCACTGCACGCCCTGCCCGAGATCGTTCGGATCCTCCACGATGCGATATTTCTCCGCGCCCGGCTTCAGCGTGGGATTCGTCCGCATGGCGATCCCGAATCCGCCGATGTAGACGCCCGAAAGATCGGGATGCCCGTCCATCTGCGGGATCGTTTCGACGGGGCAGCCTTTGTTGCCTTCCTCGGACGGTATTGGCGTGGTGCCTGCCACGGTGACCGTCACCGACTGCTCATCGTTTCCGCCGCGCCCGCCCACCTTAAAGGTGTAGGTCGTCGTCGCCTTGGGCGTGACCATCTGCATCCCGCGCGTCGGGACGATTCCGACGCACCGGTCGATCGACGTGTCGTCCGAATTCACTGCCGCCCAACTGAGCCACGATGACTGCCCCGGCTGGATCACCGCCGGCGACGCGACGAAACTATCGACATGCCCCGACGGCCCGATCGGAAATCCGGGGAGCGCTGGGGTGTGCTTCTGCTCCTGCGCGCCCGCAGGCAAAGTGAAAAGCGCCGCGGCTAACGCCAACATCGCCGCGCAAAACAGTCTTTTTTCGAGGAACATGCCTGCTCCGTGGCCCCGCATACCCGGTCCGGCACCGAAAGGTATTTTTTGCAGCCACGTATGTAGCGCGGCTGAGTTGATGGCGTCAATAACTTTGATGGCCGGGCAAATATTTCGGTTATCCTAGCTGTTCCCCGTTTGTGCGAGATCGCAAGGCCGAGGCGACCAGAAACCGGGCCGGAGAGAGCGAATGAGATTGGTGCAGGCAATTCGCCGTTCGATGTGGGCCGGCGTTTTCGTTCTTTCAGCCGCCGCATGCGCTTCTGCGCAAGCCGTCGCTCACAAGACCGCACCGCAGACTCCCGGCGAGCAACGCGCCGAGCGATTGCTCGAAGCCGCGCGCGCGAATCCGCTCGACCTCTACGCCTTCCTTTACCGCATGCCCAAGGGCGCCGACCTGCACGTGCACCTCACCGGTGCGGTCTACGCCGAAACCTTCATCAAGGATGGAGCCGAAGACGGCCTGTGCATCGACATTCTTTCGCACACGTTCGTCAAGCCGCGCACGTCCGACACCTCGCTCACGGCGACTTGCGGCGACGGCCAAGTGCCCGCATCACGCGCCCTCGACGACCAGCACCTTTACGACGCGCTCGTCGATGCCTTCTCGATGCGCAGCTTCGTGCCCGTCACCGGCGCGACCGGCCACGACCATTTCTTCGACAGCTTCGACAAATTCGACGCCCTGGGCACGGGCCATCTCGGCGAGTGGGTGAATGAAATCGCGACGCGCGCGGCCGCGCAAAACGAGCAGTACCTCGAACTGATGCACACGCCAAATTTCAGTCACACGATCGAGCTCTCGAAGACGGTCGGCTGGCGCGACGATTTCGCCAAGATGCGCGACGATCTTCTCGCGCGCGGCCTGCGCGACGATGTCGCCATCGCCCGCGGCGAAATCGATGGGGCGGAGAACGGCCGACGCGAAATCGAGCACTGCGGCCAGCCCAACGCCGCCCCCGCGTGCCGGGTCGAAATCCGCTACCTCTATCAGGTGCTGCGCGCCTTCCCGAAAGAACAAGTCTTCGCGCAAGCCCTGCTTGGATTTGAAACCGCTTCGGCCGATCCGCGCGTCGTCGGCATCAATTTCGTGATGCCCGAGGATGGCTACATCTCGATGCGCGACTACGCTCTGCAAATGCGCATGGTCGGCTTCCTGCACACGCTATACCCGAAGGTTCACATCACGCTGCACGCCGGCGAGCTCGCGCCCGGCCTCGTCCCGTACGAAGGACTCTGCTGCCACATCCGCCTCGCCGTCGAAGTGGCGCACGCTGAGCGCATCGGCCACGGCGTGGATGTGATGTACGAGGATCGCCCCTACGATTTGCTGCGGGAAATGGCCGCGAAGCATGTGATGGTCGAAATCAATCTCACCAGCAACGACGTGATCCTCGGCGTCACCGGAAAAGATCACCCGCTGCCGATCTACCGCCGGTACGGCGTACCCGTCGCGCTCTCAACCGATGACGAAGGCGTCTCGCGCATCGATCTCACGCACGAATACGTTCGCGCGGTCGAGACCTACGGATTTCACTACGCGGATTTGAAGCAGATGGCTCGCATGAGCATGGAGCACGACTTCCTGCCCGGCGAAAGCCTGTTGCGCGCCCCGGATGCGTTTGGCGAACCTGCAGCAGCCTGCGCGCGCGATACCCTCGGCGCGGAAAAGCCGTCGGCGACATGCGCGGATTTCCTCGCGCACAGCGACAAAGCCCGCGCACAGTGGGAACTCGAACGCCGCTTCCGCGCCTTCGAATCCGCCCCGTAGCCAATAGCGGCAAAGAAGGAGATTCTTAGGCCATCCTTGTCGGATGGCCTAAGAACGACGGCTCGTTTTGACGATCGCGCGGCTATCGGCCGGCGGCGCGAGCCTGGCCCGCGGCAACCGCAGTCTTTGCCGGCGGCTTGTCGCCATCGGCGGCGGCCGCCTTCTTCGCGTCATCCGGCGAAGACGCGAGCGGCGAGAGCCCGAGCGACTTGCGGAGCTCATGCTCGATTTTGTCGCGAATGTCGGTGTGCTCCTTCAGGAAGAGGCGCGCGTTTTCGCGGCCCTGGCCCAGGCGCTCGCCCTTGCAGGAAATCCATGTGCCGCATCTTTTCGAGGATATTCCTGCTCGACGCCGAGATCGAGCAGATCGCCCTCGACGCGAAATGCCCTCGCCGTAGATGATGTCGAATTCGGCTTCGCGGAAGGGCGCGGCCACCTTGTTCTTCACGACCTTGGCGCGCGTGCGCGAGCCGACCACGCGGTCGCCATCCTTGATCGACTGAATGCGGCGAATATCGAGGCGGATAGAGGCGTAAAATTTCAGCGCGCGGCCGCCCGTGGTGGTCTCCGGATTGCCGAACATCACGCCGATCTTTTCGCGGATCTGATTGATGAAAATCAGGCAGGTGCGCGACTTCGAAACGATGCGCGGTGAGCTTGCGCAGCGCCTGCGACATCAAGCCGCGCCTGCAAACCCATCTGCGGCATCGCCCATGTCGCCTTCGAGTTCGGCGCGCGGCACCAGCGCCGCGACCGAGTCCACCACGACGACGTCCACGCCGCCGGATGCGAATCAGCGTCTCGGCGATCTCCAGGGCCTGCTCGCCATTGTCGGGCTGCGAGACCAGAAGATTGTCCACGTCCACGCCCAGCTTGCGCGCATAGACGGGATCGAGCGCGTGCTCGGCGTCGATGAAAGCCGCCTGGCCGCCCATCTTCTGGGCCTGCGCGATGACGTGCAGCGTCAGCGTGGTCTTGCCGCCCGATTCCGGGCCGAAGATCTTCGACCACGCGGCCGCGCGGAAAGCCGCCGACGCCGAGCGCGGCGTCCAGGCAGATCGAGCCGGTGGGAATCACGCTAACCGGCACGAGCACGTCGCGGCTGCCCAGGCGCATGATTGCGCCCTTGCCGTATTGCTTTTCAATCTGCGAGATTGCCAGGTCGAGATTTTTAGTTTTTTCGTCGTTCATTTTTGCACCTCAAAGGGATTTCGTTTAGGTCTCGCCGCAGCGAGCGGCCCGATTCTACCAGAGAGCGCTTCGGACGGCCGGGCCATTCTTCGGCGAGCAGAATATCAGAAGGCGAAGAAAAGGCAAATAGAATTTGAGCGGCCTGAATGTCTGATATACTGGCATCCGGGCTAAGTCACGAGGAGACGCATGGAATCGGCCAGGGTCGGGAAGCGCGGCGCCATCATCGTGCCCGCGAAATTGCGCAAGCAATTTGGAATCGAAGAAGGCTCGATCGTCACCGCCGAGGCTCGCGACGACGGCATCCTGATCCGCCCGGCGGTGATCGTTCCCGTCGAGCGCTACACGCCCGAGCGCAAGGCCGAGTT
>CAWHVX010000005.1:0-397244 GCA_963832975.1 uncultured Acidobacteriota bacterium | reverse complement strand
CTTTACATCGTCAGAACAACGCGAAATTGTGCCTTGCCGCTCATCATGCGCGCGTAAGCTTCACCCGCCTTTTCCAGCGGGTATGTCTCGATCATGGGACGTACGCCCGTAAGTTCTGCGAAGTTGAGTGTGTCCTCTTCACCGGCGGGTGTTCCGGCCGCCCAGCCTTGAATATTTCTGGTCTGAGTAATGAGCTGTATCGGGGTGACCTCAATGGGATCAGATGAAACACCGATAACGATCAGCTTGCCGTTCGGCCCCAGACCGTCGATGAGTTCGGACATAGCTTTTGAGTTTGGGGCGGTGGCCAGGATGACCTGTGCGCCGCCCAATTTCTGCAAAGCCTCCGCTGCGTTCGTCGATTTGGTATCGATGTACACGCTGGCCCCGAGCTTCCTCGCAAGCGGCGCGGTGTCGGTCCCGCGCTCAATAGCCGCACCTTGTAACCAAACTTGTTCGCGAATTGAATCCCGAGATGGCCCAGACCGCCGATGCCCTGAATCGCGACAAGGTCGCCGGGCAACGCGCCACTGTCCCGCAGCGAGTCAAATGTGGTAACCCCCGCGCACAGCAGCGGTGCTGCTTCGGTGTCCCCTAGAGTTTCGGGTATTGCCACCACTGCCTCCTCGGGAGCCACCATGTATTGCTGGTATCCGCCGTCGAAGCTGATGCCTGGAACTTTCAAATTCCGGCAATTGCGAAAATCTCCGCGCCGGCACTCCCGACACGTGTTGTCGTGGCCGCCGTGCCAGCCGACGCCGGCGCGCTGCCCCTTCTTCCACTGGAAATACCAGCGCCTACCTCATCGACGATGCCCACCACCATCCTGGAACTCGAGGATATTGAATTCCGGGCCATAGGCCTTCTTTCGTGAACATGTCACTGTGGCAGACGCCACAGGCTTGCACCTTGATCCGCACCTCTCCTGCAGACGGCTCGGGAGTCTCGCGCTCGACGATCTGGAAATCTGCTCCGGCTTTGGAAACTTGCGCCGCCGTCATCGTTCCGATTGCGATTGGAGTTGCCATAAAATTCTCCTGTTACTGTTTTTAACGCTCTTCTGCTCGGTAGAAACCCTGGCCGAGACGATACTTTGTATTTCCTGTTAACGGCCGCACGGTTGAGCGCCGTTATTCGATGGAAGTCGAATGAAAGCGCTCAACACGCGTCTTCACCGTCGCCGTACTCCAAAAACACTCCCGGCTTCGGTGATATTCAATTTGGAAGCTGATCGGCAACTTTCGCGACCCCAGCTTGTGCGCAGACTTCATCCTTGTCCCCGCCGGGAGCTCCTCCCACACCGAGAGCGCCCACGATGGCGTTTTTCGACTTGAACGCCACTGCACCCGGAAGCGCCATAACATTGGTCATTGTTGCGAGCCTGGGCGCATAGGGACTGGTCCTCACCAGATCAAAAAACTTGCCGGACGTATCAAAGTCGAATATCGGCCCCAGCGTGACCACCGTGTAGGCCTTGTCGAAGCTCGATTCCGCGGTATGGATGGTGGCGCCATCGCCTCGAAGCGCCACTTGCGGCTTTCCATCCATGTCCACGACCGTTGCGGTCACTTGATATCCGTGTTGGGCGCACACATGAACAGCCTCGGTCGCGGCCTCAAGCGCAAGATTAAGTGGCAAAACGTAGTGATAGTCAGTTGTTTGTGACGGCTGTGAGGACGAGACCCTGGTCAACGGGGCCGCTTGCACTTGGGCCCAGACTGTACTCCGAGGTGCCAGCCCGGCCAGCAAGGAGACGAATAGGAGACGCAAGAGTGGATGCTTCATGAAAACACTCTTCCAACTACCAGTGGTATGGATCTTGTCGGTACGCAAAGCTTTTTCGAAAGTCATGTGAGTTCTCCTTAAAGATTTTATGCGTTGCCCTTTTCTGATCGATTCTGCGACGCACAATTGCCACTAAGCCAGAAGCGCGGAGACGAATCTATTGGACGATGGTGTCGACCGATACCTTTGTCTCAGGCGGCGCGATAGGCACTTTCAAATTGCTGTTTTCCATGAATGCTTCGGACATCGCGCGAATCCTAGCGCAGCCCATCACCTCTTGCTTTGGGAAGCCCTCTAAATGATCGTTGGGAGATCCTGAAGGAGGCGCGGATTCGGAAACTCCGTTGAGACCTGTTCCATCGCATAAGGACGTTCTCGCGTCGAAAGATTTGTCGCGACCTCCCGGTACTGACATCGGCAGCCGATACGAAGGTCCAGTTGCGCGCTCGCATAGAGCGGTGCATCTTCTTTTTGATCAGGCTGTCCAAGGACAAAAAGAAGAACTCGATTCGAAAACAAGAAGCACATTCGATCGATTCACATGCGACACAAAGAAGGACTCTGCGTGCGGAAATAGGTGCTTCGCAGCAAATGCCAGAAACGGCTGTTATTAACGACAGGAGAAATTGCATGAATCTACCCAACGCTCCGATTGCAGACGAAGGCTTCTTCGCCGCGCACTTCTTCACGGTGACGGACCAGGAAAAATCGAAGGACTTCTATGTCCGAATTCTTGGCGGAAAAGTGATCAAGCCGGACAATCCCTGCTACATCAAGTTGGCCAATACCTGGATCATTCTCAATTCCGGCGGCGGCCCGACTCCCGACAAACCAGAGGTTCTCCTCGAAACACCACCGGATCTCAACAGAGTGAATAGCTTTCTTGACTTGCGTGTCGCCGACATCTGGGCCTGCTACAAACAATGGCGCGGCAAAGGAGCGTTCTTTCTTACCGAGCCGCTAAACAATCGCGGCTGGGAATGGCGCTGCTACATGCGTGATCCCGACGGCTACCTCATCGAGGTCGGCCAATATACTCAAGTGGCCCTCGACTATTTCAAAAGTGCCCCCCGGTAAGTTGCCATACAGCTTCACTCTTAATGACGGGCAGCGGTGTTTGCCCGGGGCAGCTTGTGAGCGAGATCCCGAAAAAGTTCATGAGCCCAGTTATGGTCCACAAATTGTTACTTCCCCAACTCGCAGTTTGCAGAGTGGTTGACGAGACCGTTTCGATGATTCAATCGTCCCCTCGGCCATAAACACGATTCGAGGTCCATTGAGTAGCAGAGAAAACCGCGCTCACTGTCAGAGCTGAAAACTCTGTTCTCTTAGAAATCGTCCTGTGTACGAACCGTGCGCGAATGCATCGTTTTCAACAGATTCGAGTTAGCGTTGAGCGAAAAGCAGATTCCCCGATTTGTTGTAAACGTTAGCAGTTAGAGAAAACGGAAGGAGCTGTTGGAGGCGAGCGTCCGGCTTTGCAAGCAGGGTCCCACCTTTGATAGAGCATCTGCTCTTTCGGCAGGCAGAAGATGCTAGGGCAGCAACTCCGTCAGTTGGAAGCGGACAGTATCGTTGCCAGAAAGGTTTATCCTCGGATCGCGCCGAAAGTGGAATACCGCCTAACTGATTGGGGTCAATCTCTATGCCGTGCGCTGGATGCAATTCTAAAATGGGCTGATCGGCGAGGAGCTCGGCAAAGACGAGCCAAGTTGCGCTCATAGCTCAATAGTCGCTAAACAGGGCCGCTGCGTCCGGAGCGCCGGCTGTAGTACCTCTTGGAGGAGTTTATACGTCTCGGACATTTTGGCAGCCGGAGCTGCGTCGCGAGTGGTTCCCGCAACGCGATTACGAAAAAGTGGTAGGCGTAAATCTGGTGTCGACATTACGTCACGAGTCCCAGACCTGTAGGTTTGGATGAAAGGTGCCGAACTGCAGATTGAGCGAGACTTCCGGACTGTCTAAGCGCACGATTCGCCAGTCAGCCGTCCTTGTGTCCTTGCCCTATTTCGTTCGCGGACCCAACCACGATCAGGCTGATGCCGCATCTGCAGAAGTGGGCGTTTCGATAGGAACCTCAGCAACGATTGTCGTTCCAGTGGAAGTCGATTCTAGCTCCAGCTTGCCGCCCAGCTGACGCATACGCTCATGCATGCCGCGCAAGCCAACGCCAAGGGCGCCCGTCCAGTCCTCGCCAGATTCCTCCAGATTCGCTGACGGGATACCTTTGCCTTGGTCCGAAACCTTCAAAATCAGTCGAGCATCTCTAAGCAGCAGGCGAACGGTCGCAGTCCGGCTTGCCGAGTGCCGGTGCACATTCGTTAGGCTCTCTTGGAGAATTCGGAACACGGCCATCTCAGCATCCCGAGGGAGTCGTCCGAGATCGCCAGGGATCTCTAGCGTGGTTTCGATACCGCTCCGTTTGGTGAATCCATCCACATACCAGGATATCGCCGACTTTAGCCCGAGTTCTTCAAGCATCGGAGGATATAGAAGGTACGAAATCGTTCGCACCTCAGTCACGGAGTCTTCGACAAGGCGGCCGAATTCAGCGAGGTCCTGCCGAATTTCGTCGATCTTCCCATCCCCAGTAAGCGATTTCAATGAGTCCAATTTCATTTTCATAAATGAGAGGGTCTGACCCAGGCTATCGTGAAGTTCGCGCCCGATGCGTCGCCTTTCCTCATCCTGCGTGCGCAGGAGGTGCAGCGAAAGTTCTCGGAGCGACTTTTCGGATTCCTGCAATCGTGATCGCGACTCGTGCAAAGCCTTATCTGCGAGCATTCTGTCGGTGAAGTCTCGAGTAACCTTGCCAAATCCAAGTAGGTTACCGGCAGTGTCCCTGATCGCTGTAATGATGACGACTGCCCAAAACTTCGACCCGTCTTTACGCAAACGCCAACCTTCCGTCTCGAACCGCCCCTCTCTCGCCGCCGCTTCCAGTCCCAGTTGTGGCTTGTTGGACCTGATGTCTTCTTCGGGATAAAAGCAGGAGAAGTGCCTCCCAATAATCTCCGACGCTCGATAGCCTTTGATGCGTTCTGCTCCAACGTTCCAGGTGGTCACCCGACCTTCCGTATCCAGCATGAAGATGGCGTAATCGCGGACGGCTTCCACCATGAGTCGAAAGCGCTCCTCGCTATGGCGCAAAGCAATTTCCGCCTCAAGCGCCTCAGCTCTTTGCTGCAAGTAGGCGATGCTTCGGAGGCGTTGTTCGTCGCCGGTGAGCAGCGTGTAATGTTCGCCCGGAATCACTACTGAGTGTTGTCCGCAAATCTTCAAGAACGGCTCGCCGTGCTCCTCACGATAGAAACTTCCGATCGGGTACGCGCAGCGGAGGCAGAAGGAATGGGTCTTGGCGATCTCGTTCCAGAGTCCTTCGAGCTGTAATACAGCCGTGCTCCTGCCTTCGGCCCACAACAATGCCACCATCTCTCCAAATATGGCGACGGGCTGCTCACGCTCCGTTCGTTTCTGGGCGCTCACGATTTGACCACCGATCAGTTCAGTAAAACGAGACCGGTCTGGGAAGCCATATGTCGTGATCTTTGAGAGAGTCTCGGCCGCGTCTAACGCAACAAACCGGCCCTCGCTGGCCAGCCTTGAAATGTCAAGACCGCGCTGGCTCAGCCGTTGCGCAAGCCCCTCTCGATGCGCAGGTGTTGCAATGACAATCGCGGCATCTCCCGCGCCGAGAGCAGTGCCGATGAAGCGACTTACCTCGTCCAAGAGCACTTCATCTTCGGAGTAAAATTGCACCGTGTGAGCTCTTCGCTCGTGAGTGGGGGATTGCGGCGTCGCGGTGTTGTCCGAACGTTCATTATCCATTGGTCCCTCCTGCACCTGTGATTTCGGGGCCTGTTCATCGGGACGAGGCTGGGGGCCGAAAATGCTCTCCGCTTTTCGCGATTCAAGACGAGGAATGTGCTTGTACTGCTACAGTTCGCGGGCGGTCAATACATCAAACCGTGTACGACGTATCACCGCCGAGGCGGAGCGGTCGGAACCCATTGTACAACGAACCGACGAGGACGGTAAATTCCCGGTCGACACCTTAAACAATCCATTAACCTCGGGCCGCAATTGCATCTTGGTAGGTGGCCTCGTTCGCTCCCAGCCCTCCTGGATCTGGCGGTCCAGAGCGAAATGGGGATTAGATTTGAGATCCCCATGCACGATGTAATACCTACTAGCGTCAGCGCCCATTCTTCCAGTAATAGCGGTTGCCACGCCGAACCCAACGCCCAGATTCCCAACGGTGCCGTCCTCGTGGAATCCGTCCCATTGGCCTGGAATCCAAACGTAGTCATCGTTGCTCCCAGTCCAGTAGCGACTGATCCAAATGAATCCCGGTCCGGGAGCCCGACCATAAGTTTCCACTCGCACTGGAGGCGGAGCGACGCTCGCATATACTCCAACGAATCTGCCTGCGCATGCTCCTAAACGCTAGTCCCAATTTGCGACCTCAAATCATTCCCTCGTTAGGGTCAGTCCGAAAGGTGAAACCGCCGAGGACTAATTGCGAAGGTCCTTTCTACCAAGCAGTTACATTCGCCTTTCTATGCTCTTATCGGTGGCGTGTTTTGCAAGCAGATTGGCGCGCCCGGCTAGTGCCTCTGCCCAGCCGGCGAATCTAAACTGGTGTCGGTAAATGGTAAGCGTCGTTCGGAGGCCGTCTTGACCGGTGCGGTTGACTATGCAGCGTGAGTTGATTCAGCAGGTCGCTCAGCAGCGAGATTCCAGGGCAGCAGTTGCGCAATGCGGTTAATCGGATGGTCGACGATGCGCGAGAACACTTCGCGCAAGTACGTTTCGGGATCAACATTGTTCAGTTTTGCTGTGCCGATCAGGCTGTAGATCGCCGCCGCGCTTTCGCCGCCCCTGTCCGATCCTGCGAACAAGTAATTCTTCCGGCCCAGCGCGACCACACGCAATGCTCGCTCGGCGGCGTTGTTGTCGATCTCCAGCCGGCCATCGTCCACATAGTGCCGCAGTGCTTCCCAAAGTCCCAGCGCGTAACGCACGGCCTGGGCCGTGTCCGATTTTCTTGACAGCTTGACCAAAGTCTCTTCCAGCCACTGCTTCAGCGACTCCAGCAGCGGGTGGCTGCGCTCGCGGCGCACCTGGCGACGTTCTTCGGGCTGCCGCCCGCGGATGTCTCCTTCGATGGCGTAGAGTTCTCCGATGCGCCGGAGCGCTTCCTGAGCCACGGGCGAGTTGTGCGCGACGTGAAGATCGTAGAACTTCCGCCGCACGTGCGCCCAGCAGGCCGCCTCCCGAATGCGTCCTGTTTCGTAGAGTTGGTCGAAACCCGCGTAGGCATCGGCTTGCAGCGTGCCCGTGAAGCTGCTCAAGTGTGCCTTCGGATGCTCGCCCTTGCGGTCCGGCGTGTAGGCGAACCATACCGCCGGAGGCGTCGCATCTCCGGCGGGCCGGTCGTCGCGCACGTAGGCCCACAGCCGGCCCAGCTTTGTTTTTCCCAGTCCTGGCGCGAGCACGGGCACCGGCGTGTCATCGACATGCAGCTTCGTCGCGCTCAGCACGTGATGCCGCAGCGCTTCCACCAGCGGCTGAAGTAATCCGCTCGCGCCGCCCACCCAATCGGCCAGCGTCGCGCGGTCCAGTTCCACGCCTTCGCGCTCGTAGATCTCTTCCTGCCGGTACAGCGGAAGATGATCGCAGTACTTTGACACCAGCACGTGGGCCAGCAGTCCCGGACCGGCCAGGCCTCGCGCGATTGGACGGCTCGGTGCTTCGGCTTGCACGATCTTGTCACAGCGCCCGCAGGCCACCTTCGGCCGCACCTGCCGGATCACTTTGAAACTCGCCGGAACCCACTCCAGCATCTCCGACACGTCTTCGCCCAGACGCTTCAACTCTCCGCCGCAGTCCGGACATACAGTTTGCTTCGGCAGAATCTGCCTCGTCTCGCGCGGCAAGTGTTCCGGCAGCGGCCGCCGCACTGGTTTCGTCGCACGATGTGTTTCAGGCGTAGCAGCAGAAGATGCCCGCTCTGCCCGGCTCGCTTCCAGTTCGTCCAGCCGCAACTGCAACTGCTCGATCTGCCGTTCCACCTTCTCCGACTTGCGCCCGAACTGCATCCGCCGCAGCTTGGCGATCAGCAGCTTTAACTGTTCGATCTCCGCATCGCGCGAGGCGAGCTGTTCATCTTTCAAAAGAATCTGCTCGTGCTGGGAGAGGATAAGTGTTCTCAGTGCGTCGGAATCAAGCTGATGGAGATCTGGCAGGGAAGAAGAAGTGCCGCTCACACCGCCACTCTACACGAGATTTTTTACAGCCAGATGAAAATGCACAAGAAAGCTGAAAATTCTTTGCTCACACAGCCATCTGTGGAGTGTAGCTGCGTACCGGTCGTCGCCAGTCGATCCCTTCGAGCAACATCGAGAGTTGCGCCGGTGTGAGCGAAACCGTTCCACTCGCCGCTTGTGGCCAAGTGAATCTTCCGCGCTCCAGTCTCTTGGCAAACAGACACAGCCCGTCGCCATCCCACCAGAGCATTTTGACGAGATCGCCGCGACGCCCACGAAAGAGGAATACGTGTCCGGAGAACGGATTTTCCTGAAGGGCCGTCTGCACCATGCCCGCCAGTCCCACAAAACCGCGCCGCATGTCCGTCACGCCCGCTACAATCCAGATGCGCGTTCCTGCAGGCAAGCCCATCATCCGAGCAACTGCTCCAGCACCACGCGCAGCGCCTCCGCATCGACGCGCCCGGCAATCCGCAGTTGCCCTTTCGGAAGCTCCACGTGAATCATCCCGGAAGATGTTCGCCGTCTCCGCGTGCCCGTCGATCGCGCTGCTTCCATCGCTGTGGTGCCGATCACGCGAACCGGCAGCAGATCGGGCGTCTCACTGGACCTGCGTTCCAGCCGTCCTTGCTGATACAGCCGCCGCCATCCAAACACCTGGTTCGCGTTCACTCCATGCGCTCGCGCTACGCGCGCGACCGAAGCGCCGGGCTGAAGTGTCTCCTCCACGATCCGCCGCTTCTCCTCCACCGTGCGATAGCGTCGCTTGGGTTCTTTGCCCCTCACTTGTATGGCTTGTTCCGAAGTGTCCACGGTTCACCTTTGTGGACACGATCATCGTGTCCACAAAGGCCATCATCCTTGCCCTCCGACTGTCCGTCTACACGGCCTAAACCGGACGCTTACGGTAAATGCGAATGGGCCATGAATGAAACGGGAACCATCCTAACTTTTCAGAGCGGAGCTGAACTCAGTGACGGGACTCTGAAATCAACAAGTGAGCCGACAAGGCGGATATGGAGTTGCCCTTTGTAACTCACAACGCTGCTTTGCTGGCGATTGTCGCGCCACAGCTTGAGGCGGAGTTGACACAACAGCTCGCGCAGAAAAGTTTCAGCGAACAAGCAAAAGCTATTCTGAAGCAGCTAACGGGAGGTCAGCGCCCAGGGATACAGGATCTCGCAAGAGAGCTACACCTGAGCACTCGGACGTTGCAGCGGAGGCTCACCGAGCAGGGGATCACGTTTCAGCGTTTGCTGGAAGAAGAAGCGCGTCGTGAGTTGGCTCGGCATTACCTTCTGCACTCGTCCCGGGAGCTGAATGAAACTGCCTATCTCCTGGGCTACGAAGACGCCAATTCGTTCTTCCGAGCTTTCCACCATTGGGAACCATCACCCGCGCAATGGCGCGTACTGCAAAGGAAGTCTCGGCCGACGACGCATGCGCAAGTCGGCGCGATGTGATGCTCTGCAACAGCCTTCAGTCCAACTTCAGTCCAATTCAAGGGGTTGATTGCACCGCATGGACCTGCGTAAGCGACACCAGACGCGGCACTTAGTTGATTGGCCCCGCTTCTTGCAAAGCAGGTGCTCTCCCAGCTGAGCTACACGCCCACGCACAACCATGCGATTTTAATGGATTCTCCCGAGGATGACCACCGGCTTCCGGCAACTGCTTTCGCGATTGAGCTAAGACGTCGATGCGGTGTAATCCATCACATTCCCCGCAGCCCCCATGTGTCAACGGTCCTTGACAAACTCCCATCGCGGAATCTAAGATCGCGCATAGGCGAATAAAAAGCGAAACTGATTTCCCCTTCTTTCGCGGTTTCGCCCTTTCACCATGAACTCAAAAGCCGCTGCCCTTCGTTTCGAAGTTGAATCCGTGCTGGCGGGCCGGCACGCAAGTCCGTTTCAATACCGCGACCGCCGGGTCGCGGAAACCGCTCCGGCCGGTATTCCTTCCATCGACGATCTCACGGGAGGGCTACCCAGGGGCGGCTTGACGGAAATCTGCGGCCCGCCGTGTTCCGGGAAAACCAGTTTTCTGATTTCCGCACTGGCGTCTCGCACAGCGGCCTCGGAAGTGTGCGCGCTTGTGGATGCGCGCGATGCCTTCGATCCTCGTTCGGCCGAGACGGCGGGCGTGCGGCTGAATCAACTGGCCTGGGTGCGCTGCCGGAATGCCGATCAGGCTCTTCGTGCCACGGACCTGCTGATTCAAGGCGGAGGCTTCGGCCTGATCGCGCTCGATTTCGGCGACACTCCTCCGTACCTGGTTCGTTCCGTTCCGCTTCCGGTGTGGTTCCGTTTTCGCCGGGCCGTGGAATATACGCCGACGATTCTTCTCCTCCTCGATCAGGAGCCGAATGCGAAAAGCTGCGCCTCTCTGGTGCTGCGGTTTCGAACGGAAGAAACAAATTGGTCGCGGACATCCGAAAGCACCGAAGAAATTGGCCTGCCCCACTCGCCAGGACTGCTGCTCGGCGGCTGGAAAAGCTATGCGGAAATGATTCGCTCGAGCGTCAGGCAACTGAAGCCGGCCACGATTTCCATGGACATGCACAGCGATGGCGTTGATTTCGAAATGCAAACGATTTGGAAGGATTCGCACGCAATGCCCGGGCGCCACATTCCGGCCATTCCGCAAGGAGTGCGCAGAAAAAGGTGAGGAGCTTACCAAGTCCCGCTGCCTTTCCATTCACGTGCTATGGCATTCGCTTCCATTTTCGTTCCCAATTTCATGGTGCAGGCAGTCGTGCGCGCCGAGCCTGCCCTTCGCGAGCACGCTCTCGCCCTCATTGACGGAAATCCGCCCTTATGCAACGTGGTTGCCGTCGACGAAAAAGCCGCCCAGGCAGGAATCGAATGCGGGATGACGAAAACAAACGCCGCGCAATTTGCCGGCGTCGAAATTCGTCCGCGTTCCCGGCCGCAGGAAAAAACAGCCCACGCGGCGTTGCTGGATATCGGCTGGTCCGTTTCCCCGCAAATCGAAGGCACCGCCGAAGATGCGATCACGCTCGATCTCTCCGGCATGGATCATTTATTTCGCTCGGAGGAAGAGATTGCAGCGCACCTGTTGCAGCGTTCCTCCAGCTGCGGCTTGCTGCCGAATATCGCCGTCGCTTCGAACATCGAAACAGCATTGCTCGCGGCGCGCGGCTTTACCGGGATCACCGTGATCCCGCCCGGAAAAGAATCGCAATATCTGAGCCGTCTTCCCGTCAGCGTTCTTCCGCTTTCTGAGGAAACTGCCGAAACCTTGAATCGATGGGGCGTGCACACGTGCGGCGCCTTCGCCGAGCTGCCCGTTTTGCAGATTTCCGAGCGTCTCGGCCAGGAAGGAGTCCGCCTGCATGCATTGGCGCGCGGCGCGGAATCGCGCTCGCTGATCGTCGCCGAGCAAGAAAGTGCATTCGAAGAAGAGATGGAGCTCGATGATGCCGTCGAGGAACTCGATCCTCTGTCGTTTCTTTTGGGGCGGCTGCTCGACCAGCTCTGCGCGCGTTTGACGGCGCGTTCTCTCGCGGCCGCTTCGATCCGCGTGCGTTTCGAGCTGCAGCCTGCTTTTGAGAATGCCCTCGATTTACGCAAAGAGCCGGCCCTTCAAAAACGTTTGCCTGCCCTCTATGAAGCCAGGATCGAGCTCCCCATTCCGATGCGCGATTCGAAAATGCTCTTAAAATTGCTGCGCCTGCGCTTGCAATCGACTTCGCCTGCCGCTCCGATACAAAAAATAGCGCTCGTAGCGGAATCTGCCCGGCCGCGTGCAATGCAAGGCGGCCTGTTTCTCCCGTGCTTTCCGGAACCGGACAAACTCGAACTCACGATCGCGCGCATCGCAAACATGGTCGGGGAAGGGAACGTTGGTTCGCCGTCGCTGGCGGATACCCACTGCCCGGATGGATTTCGCATGCAACGCTTTCTGATCCCTCTCGATGTCGAGAAACTTCGAGATGGGGGAAAAGTTTCGTTTCATCGTGAACGACGAAACGAGTTCTTCAAAGCCGCTGCCAGTTTCCGATCTTTCCGCCCGCCCGTTCCCGCCAGCCTCGAACTGCATGGGGATCGTCCTTCCCGCGTGGTTTTTCAGGGCATGCGCGGAAGAGTGCTTGCTGCTTCCGGCCCGTGGCGCACTTCGGGCGATTGGTGGCGGGAAAATCCCTGGCAGCAGGAGGAATGGGACCTCGAGATCGATTTTAATTTTTCAACGAATCGCGATTCATCCGCCAATCGCCATCCGGGTCGCGGCGTATATCGCTTCTATTACGACGCGCTGCGCCGGAGCTGGTTCGTGCGGGGAATCTACGACTGATGTACGTCGAACTCCACGCGCGCTCCGCATTCAGTTTTCTCGAAGGCGCGTCTACGCCCGAAGAATTGATCGATATTTGCGCGGCGCACGGCGTGCCCGCAATGGCCCTGCTCGATCGCGATGGCGTGTATGGCTCGCCTCGATTTCATCTGGCCGCGGTAAAAAAACGCTCCATTCGCGCCCACATGGGCGCGGAAGTCACGTCCGCCGCGGGCTGGCGCTATCCCTTGCTCGTCGAATCGCGCGAAGGCTACCAGAATCTCTGCCGCCTGATCACGCAAATGAAGCTCCGCGCGCGCAAAGGAGAAGGCTGCGTTCAGCCCGAAGAAATATCGTCGATGGGCAGCGGCCTGATCTGCCTCACGGGAGGCGATGAAGGCCCGCTGGCGCACTGTTTGGCGCAGGGTGGAATCGAGAGAGCCACGGAATGCGTTCGGCAGCTTTGCGGCGCGTTCGGCAGGCGGAATGTTTACGTCGAACTCCAGCGCCATTTCTGTCGCGACGAAGAAGTGCGCAATCAAGCCGCCGTGGAAATCGCGCGAAAGCTGAAGCTGCCCTTGCTTGCCACCAACGGTGTTTCCTGCGCCTCGCCGCGGCAACGCGAAGTGCTCGACGTTTTCACCTGCCTTCGCCATCATCGCGCGCTCGATACGGCCGGCCGTTTGTTGAGCCGCAATTCCGAACGCCATTGGAAGCCGCCCGCGGAAATGGCGCGTCTCTTTTCCGATCTTCCCGAGGCGATCGCCCATACGGAAAGCCTCTCCTCGCGCCTGCGATTCACTCTGAGCGACCTCGGATACAAGTTTCCTCCTTATCCGGTTCCCGACGGCGAATCGCAGATGCACTTTCTGCGCCACCGCACATACGAAGGCATGATTTTCCGTTACGGCTCGCAAAATGAACGCGCGCGGAAGCAAATCGATCGCGAACTTGCGCTGATCGAAAAGCTCGATCTGCCCGGCTATTTCCTGATCGTCTGGGACATCATCCGTTTCTGCCGCGAACAAAACATCCTCGTCCAGGGCCGTGGCTCCGCGGCCAATAGCGCCGTGTGTTACGCGCTGGGCATTACGGCGGTCGATCCGGTGGGGATGGATCTTCTCTTCGAGCGGTTTTTGTCCGAAGAGCGCGGCGAATGGCCGGATATCGATCTCGATCTTCCCAGCGGCGACCAGCGCGAACGCGCGATCCAGTACGTCTATCAACGCTACGGCAAATTCGGCGCCGCAATGACCGCCAACGTGATCACCTATCGCGGCCGCTCGGCTGCGCGTGAAATCGGCAAAGCCCTGTCATTCGATCTCGAAACGCTCGACCGTTTGTCCGGCCTCGTCGGTTCCTGGGAATATAAAGATCCGAGCGAGACGCTCGATCGCCAGTTTCACAAAGCGGGCCTCGACATGCAGCACCCGCGAGTCCGGAAATTCTTCGAACTCTGCAAATCCGTGCAGGATTTGCCGCGCCATCTCGGTCAGCATTCCGGCGGAATGGTGGTCTGCCAGGGACAACTGGACTCCGTCGTGCCGCTTGAGCCGGCCACAATGCCGGGCCGCGTTGTCGTTCAATGGGACAAAGAAGATTGCGCGGACATGGGCATCGTGAAGATCGATCTTCTCGGCCTCGGCATGATGGCGGTGCTCGAGGAATCCATCCAGATCATTCGCGAACACCAAAAGGAAGAGGTCGACCTCGCACATCTGCCGGAAAACGATAAAGACGTTTATGACGCGCTGCGGAAAGCGAACACGGTCGGAATGTTCCAGGTCGAAAGCCGCGCGCAAATGTCCTGCCTGCCTCGCCTCCGCCCGAAATGTTTCTACGACATCGTCGTGCAGGTCGCCATCATTCGTCCCGGACCGATCGTCGGCAAAATGGTTAATCCCTATTTGAAGCGTCGTCAGGGCTTAGAGGCGCCCGAATGCCTCCATCCTTTGCTCGAACCGGTTCTGGCCCGCACGCTGGGCGTCCCGCTCTTTCAGGAACAGTTGCTCCGCATAGCGATGATCGCGGCCGGATTCACCGGAGGCGAAGCCGAAGAATTGCGCCGCGCGTTTGGATTCAAGCGTTCCGAAGCTCGCATGAAAGAAGTCGAAGTCAAGCTGCGCAGCGGAATGAACGCGAAAGGAATCACAGGCGAGACGCAGGACCGCATCATTCAGTCCATCGTTTCCTTCGCCCTCTACGGTTTTCCCGAATCGCACGCCGCGAGTTTCGCTCTGATCGCCTATTCCAGCGCCTATTTGAAATGCCACTATCTCGCGGCATTCACGGCCGCGATGCTGAATAACCAGCCCATGGGCTTCTACTCGCCGGCCACGCTTGTGAAAGATGCTCAGCGCCACGGGCTGAGATGCAAGCCTATCGACGCAACGCGCTCCGATTGGCTGTGCACGCTCGAAAAAGTCCCGGAAGGTTTTGCCATGCGCCTGGGCATGCGTTACGTGAAGGGCTTGCGCAAGGAAATCGCGCTCGGAATCGTGCGCCAGCGCGATATCCGCAAATTCGCATCCATCGACGATCTGAAGCAGCGGATCCCGGAAATACAAAAGTCCGAACTCGCGGCGCTCGCCGAAGTCGGCGCTTTGAATTTCTTATCTGCCCGCCGCGGCTCTCATCGCCGCGATGCCCTTTGGCAAGTGGAACGCGCCGCCCGCCGCCCCGGCCCGCTTCTCGAGACACAAGAAGCGTCGCGGGAAGCAGATATCGCGGTGTCTCCAGAGGAAATTTCAAATCCGCAAGAGCCGGCGGCCGCTCAGGATTCACCGTTGTTGCCGATGACAGCCGAAGAGCGACTGGTCGCGGATTTCCGCGGCACGGGAATGACGGTCGGGCCTCACCCCATGGCTTATCGCCGTGCAGAGATGCGGGAACTCGGAATCCGCGCGGCCATCGAGCTTGCCAGGCTTCCCGATGGGACGTATGTTCGCGTCGCCGGCGCCGTGATCGCGCGCCAGCGCCCCGGCACGGCCAAAGGTTTTGTTTTTCTCAGCATGGAGGACGAAACAGGAATCGCGAACGTCATCATCACGCCGCAGCTATTCGAGCGGAACCACATCGTAGTCGTCCAGCACCCGTTCTTGCTGGTCGAAGGCACGCTTCAGAATCTGGAAAATGTGATTTCGGTAAAGGCCCAACGCATCGAGCCTCTCGCCATCACTCGCGCCGAACCCGCTTCCCACGATTTTCACTAAAGCCGGGCCACTGCCGCCCGCAGCTACTCCGAATAGTCCCGGTGCACGCTTGTCGGCGAAAAGGCCGGCAGGCATATCGCGATGTACTCAGCGCCCCCGGGCGTCGAATATTGCACCCATTCGCCGCGATGCGCCACCACCGCTTGCCCCGGCCGCACTTCCATATTCCCGCCTTTGTGGGCGACTCGCAGAAAGCCTTTCAGCACCACCGTATATTCGTCGAATTCCGGCGTCTGCCCCGGCTCGACCCATCCCTCCGGGCTCCGCATATGCGCCACGCTCAGCGCCTCGGTATTCGAATTCACGCGTCCCACAAACTCCTCAATGACCTTCGGTTTGCTCCCCGCCGCTTGCACTCGAGTGGCCTCTGCGATCAATGTGGGCATAATTCCTCGAAAGGATCTCCTTTCCGTTTGACAACGACAAACACTAACATAATCGTTGCATCGGACCCGCCGCAAAATCATCCAATTCGCTTTCGACGAGCATCCGAATCCGTTTTCAGGGAGGAACTCGATGGCCTCACTATCGACCCACGGCGCGACGCTGACTATTCTAGCGATTCTCGTTCTGGCTGTGATTCCAACCGCGGGCTCCGAGGGAGACGCCCCAAAGCCCGTCGTCATCTCCACCACGGTCACACACCTTAATTTCAAATCGTCCAAGCCGTTTGCGGCTGTCACTTCAGCCATTGAAAAACAGCTCGGGCATTTCGATCCCGGAATTGGAAAATCATTCTCGTCGGCACCTCTTAACCCCGCGGAGGTCGAATCGAAGATCCACGCCATGGAAGGAAGCAGTGGTCTCATGACCTTCGCCGTGAGGGATCACGGACAATTGCTGGCCCTGAAGGGCAAACAGGCGTTGGGGAGACAGTATGAAGTCGGCAATCCGCTCGTAGCCCTCGAAATGACGCAGCACGACCTCCTCGCAGGCGAATACGCGCCGCTACGAATCTACGTCTACGTCGGCGAAGACAAACTCACGCATGTGGATTACGATTTGCCCTCAAGCGTCTTCGGTCGATTCAACTCAGAACAAATCGATGAAGTCGCCAAAGGCTTGGACCAAAAACTCGAGAAGTTGGTCACAACCGCGCTGAAAAATTAGAGGAAGAAGCCCCGCGGGAACGTGAAAACAAGGCAAAGATGGCTCGGCCAAGGGAAGAGCAATGAAGAAGACTCTGGCGGCCTCTAGTGGAAAGACCCGGACACAGAACCTGTCAGGTTTTCTGCATTTTTCAAATGTGGGGTCTTGACGCCTCCGACAAATTCGTCGCGTTCGGCGGCCTCATGAAACTTGCGTCAGCTCGGTCGTCATCGTTATTCCCCGCTCGCTTGCGTGTGCTTGCGATCCGTGGACGGGATCGACGGTTCTTGGTGGCCTTTGTTCTGCGCGCGCCCCGGGTTGCCCGCCAAAGCGTCACTGACAATCGTCTGAGCTTCCTTCAGAATGCGACCCAGGTGGCCTGCGCCCTGGAAGCTCTCCGCATAAATCTTGTAGATGTTCTCGGTACCCGACGGCCGGGCCGCGAACCATCCTCTTTCAGCTATTACTTTCAATCCGCCGATGGGAGCGCCGTTGCCCGGCGCGACAGTGAGGACAGTTTGGATTTTTTCGTCTGCCAGCTCGGTGATCTTGACCTGCTGCGGCGAAAGTTTCGCCAACAGTTCCTTTTGATCCGCCGTGGCGGGCGCCTCCACACGATCGTAGGCAGGCTCGCCGAATTCGCGCGTGAGTTCCTGGTAGATTTCCCCGGGATCGCGGCTCATTCGTGCCGTGATCTCCGCCGCGAGCAAAGCCGGGACAATGCCATCTTTGTCCGTCGTCCAAACAGTGCCGTCGATGCGAGAAAAAGACGCTCCCGCGCTCTCTTCGCCGCCGAAGCCAAGCGAACCATCGAGCAAACCGTCCACGAACCACTTGAAGCCGACCGGCACTTCGTAGAGCTTTCGGCCAAGCTTCGCGGTAACGCGATCGATCATCTGGCTGCTCACCACCGTTTTGCCCACGGCCGCTTCCTCGCGCCACTTCGGCCGGTGTTGAAACAGGTAGAAGATAGCGACGGAGAGGTAATGGTTGGGCGGCAGCAGTCCTGCACTCTTGGTCACGATACCGTGACGGTCGTGGTCCGTATCACAGGCGAAGGAGAGGTCAAAGCGATCCTTCATCCCGATCAAACGCTGCATCGCGTAGACCGAAGAAGGGTCCATCCGAATCTGGCCATCCCAATCCACGGTCATGAAACTGAACGTCGGATCGACCACTTCGTTGACAACCGTGAGGTTCAACCCGTATCGCTCCGCAATCGGCCCCCAGTAGTGGACTCCGGCGCCCCCGAGGGGATCGGCGCCGATGCGGAGTGTCGCGCCGCGAACGGCATCCATGTCAACCACGTTTGCGAGATCCGCAATATAGGTATTGAGGTAGTCGTGCCGGTGCGTCGTGGAAGCCTGAAGAGCCTTGTCGACAGAAATTCTTTTCACGCCCTGGAGCTTGGCCTCGAGAAACTCGTTTGCCTTCGCTTGGATCCAACCCGCGACGCCGCCGTCCGCCGGCCCGCCGCTTGGCGGGTTGTACTTGAAGCCCCCGTCATGTGGCGGATTGTGCGATGGTGTGATGACGATGCCGTCGGCGAATCCGATTTTGCGCCCGTGGTTGTACGTCAGAATCGCGTGGGAAATAACGGGAGTGGGAGTGTACTCGTCCCCTTCCGCGAGCATCACTTCCACCCCATTAGCTGCCAGCACCTCAAGCGCGCTCGCCAGCGCCGGAACGGAGAGCGCATGCGTATCCATGCCAAGAAAGAGCGGGCCGTCAATCTGGTGCAGCTTTCGGTACAGACAAATCGCCTGGCCGATTGCGAGGATGTGCCACTCATTGAAGGCTTTATCGAAAGAAGAACCCCGATGTCCTGAGGTGCCGAAAGCGACCCTTTGGGCAGGAACGGAAGGGTCAGGCTCTTCAGAATAATAGGCCGTGATGAGCCTGGGCACATTCAGCAGCATCGATGCTGGGGCAGGCTTCCCCGCGAGTGGACTGATCTTCACGACGCTTTTGCCAAATGCGGTGATGAGCGTTGCGCGAGTGTCTTCAAAGAAGAATGGCTCCCCGACCTTGATGATTTGCGAACTCTTAGATTCGAGTTTCCTCTCCGATTCCGAAAGCAGAGAACCTTCTCAAAGTGACTTTCTCGCACCAAACCTGCGGAATTTTTCCTAAGTCGGTGGAAAGCCAGGAGGATATCTCCACAGGGGTGATTTCAGAACTCTAGTTCCTCCCTCACTTGCTAGCCCCGCGAGCCAAGGCAGCAGCACGGTCACGCTCGACGGGACGGCAGCGCCGATTATGAGCTTGAGCAACATGTTCACACATCAGCCACGGAAGAGGCAAACGAACACTCCGAACCAGAGCAAATGAGTTTAACATGGCGTGGAGTCATAAGAGACTGCCTCGGGAAGGCGGATTGTGTAGTGCTCCTTCTTCGGCCTGCAAGCATTTTGGCGAGGAGCACAAGGTTATACGCTGAAACGGAACTGGTTCATCGCGTAGTTTCGCTGCTAGGAACGAGCCGTACCTGCGATCCCCAGAGCCTGTAGTTGGAAAAAATAGTTTCGCAGTAGAACATTTTGGACCTCCCGTACTGCGCACGGGTGCTGATAGTCGTAGGTACCAGGCGTGATTCGCCGCTCAGCACGACGCTGCCATAGACGACGACTGATTCGTAATGTGACCATTTTCCCAGCGGACGATCATAGGCCTCCGATATGCGAACGATATTGCCTTCAGAGGAAAGCCAGATTTCGCCGCTGCAACCCACATCGGAGATTGTGTCGTGCCTGAAGAACGGAAATAGCGAGACTTCATCGAACTCGCAGAATTTCGACTCCGGTCCCGGTGCTTGCCATTGATAGACATCAATCGGCTTGCTGTTGATAGTTGTCAGTCCGGCATGTCGGATACGCAAGGACATATCATTATTGGCGTAGCGAGGCGCGTTTAACCACAGTTCTCCCGGCAAGACCCATGTACCTATCTCCGGGAAGGGAATCTGACCCGTGTATTCGTGTTTGCCATCCGTGAACACTTCTACGCCGTCCTGCACTCTCAAGTCGTATTCGGCTTCCATTTTGGGAGGACCACCCTCGCTCCACGAGACGAACTGCCGAGCCATCAAGAATTTCATGGAGTCGTACAGTTGTTGAGCCTTTGCTCGAACGCGCTGCACGTCGTCAGGTTCGGCAGTGCGCCGCTCTAACACGCTGGGTGTTGAACGGAGAGTGGTCCACGGCGGGAACGCGTCTAACGAAGCCGGCTGTACGACGGTCGCTTGCGGAAACAATTGCGCGTGCAAATAAGGGTTCACCTTGGCGAGAAACTGTTCGAGGGACGATATGGGAACCGCCTCGGCAATCAACTCCGAGGGCATAATCCCCCTAAGGACTCCGACGATCGCGCCGTTACGTACCACGATGCCGCCACTGGCGCCCGGGCGAATCTGTCCGCCCGCTTCCGAAACTTTGTATTTGAATAGCAAACATCCATCAAGGCTATACGCAAAGTATGTCGCTTGCCATTGGGTCAGCTTTCGAAAGAAGTCTGCCACTCCGTTTGTTCGTCCCGGGAAAGCAACGATTTCGACTTGGTCGCCGTCTGTCAGGGGTTCGAGACTGAACGGAATGCCCTGAAAACCCTTCATTGGCCTAACCAGCTCGTAAATGGCGATGTCCCGCACGGGATTGTAGGCGGCCGCCCCAATTCCTTCCGGTTCCATTACGGCACCGTCGTCGTCCGGCCCAGTTGCCAAGAGCTTCTGCACCACCGGATCTCCGCGAATGGCGCTGGGCGATGCAAGCATCGCAACATGAGCATTGGTCAGCAGGTATCTACACTCCACATCGAGGCACGCGGCTGTTCCGAATGCGGTGCGAAGGATTTTCAGTTCGTGCACCGCGACGACCGTCTTCGACGGATCGAATGAGGATGCGTTTACCTCTAAAGTGAAGATACAGAACAAAGCGACAATACGAAAAGCCTTCACGCAGCCTCAACATTTAAAATCGGCTGCGTTCCGCGGAAGTTTATGCGGGGGTTGTTTTAATCAATGGTGCGCCGGTCGTTTGTTCACACCTGGTACAGTTTCGGCCATAACTCTCACGGGGAGAGTTCTAAGTCCATTCAGTGGCTCACCTTCTTGCAAATCCCTAACCGGGATCGGTCTTCCAAATAGGGCTAAGTACGGCCTGGAACCTGCACGGGTGTGCGTAGTTTTCCTCGCTCCGTTTTCCGATCTTTCGGATTGACTTGCACTCACGTCTTCTGTATTTACCCTACGTTCCGCAACACATAGCTGGACCGCATATAGGAACAGCCAGGGACGCTCTTCCTGGCATGTTCGCTCAATCCGGCCATCAGGTGAGCAGATGAGGCCAAGAACAATCACGCTCGAAGCAAATCAACGAAAGATACTTACGTTTCAGTTCCTCAGCGTCGCTGTGAGGTTCGCAGAAGTCGGTCGCATGGCAAGTCGCAGGCGGGATATTGACGAATGCGCTGCGCAGATGCGGGAGGCATACGACAGCGCACTCTTGCTCAGCACCCGATCATCGTTCACGGTAAACGATTGCATCGCTTTCGGCTCAGGCAGTTCGTACGTTCAGGAATCCTTCATTGCGCTGGAGAAGCAGTCTCAAAACATATGGGTGCAGGTAGTTGATGTCGGTCCCGACGCTTTACAGTGGCTCAAAGATTGGGAACCGATGTGGAGCGATCCCCAAGTATTGTCCAAAACTACGCATGAGGCCCGCGCCGTTCGACGCCATCTCAAGAAAATTGAGGACGCCGCGTAACCTCGACGCGCCACTTCTTCGGTCGCCAATCTTTATCTGAATCCATTCAAGAAATGAGCTTCTATGGATGAACAATCAGCCGAGTGGGCGCCGATTCGGGAATCGAGCTTAGCTCATGCGCATCCCATCCAGCGTCGGCTCCCCAGATTGCGTCGACGCTTACTACTGTGATCGTCGGAGCCTTGTCATTCGGATCGCGTCGCTTCCAATGACGAGAGATGATTATGCCCGCTGTTATCACACCGGCCCGAGGCGCGTACAATTCCAGCCGGCTGGGCTTCTTACCAAACAGCGGGTTGGCCTCCGAGCAGTTGGCGATGCGCTCGCAGCGTATCGTCATCTCCGCACTCGCCACCGAAAGCGACGCTGCTAGTCCCCAACCGAACCAAAGGGTTTTGCCCAGTTTCGAGTGGAGCTGGATAACATCGTAATGTTTTGAAACCGGCCCGAGTGCGAGGGCCGAATCTATCGGCGGTGGCGGAAAGACAATTTGATAATTACTGGCCGATCGCGATGCATATGAGGCGAGGCTTGGACTAATCTGGCCCCGCGCCGGAGTGTTAAACACCAAGAACAATAGGCTGACTCCCCAAATTGGCACGCCTCGGCGAGCTATGCTCATTTCTTTCCCCTCTTCACGCCCCAACGAATCGACCGTTGCACACGGGGCACCACTTAAGATGAGGAAAACTACGCACGACTCCCTGCGAATCGCGAGGCCGAGGAAAGTCTTCGATAACCGATAAAAACGCCCTGAGTCTGCAAATGGTCGCCTTCAGAATGAAGCGCTCAATTCTTGTATTCCGAGATATTGGCGCAAACCCGCGAAATTCTGCAGGCTGCGATTCCCCTTTTGGATGACCCAAGTTGCGAAACGAAACTGCGTCGGTAACGTGGGACCTTAAAGTCTTTTAATCAGCGCAACTTCTGGATGCCGCAATTCGGCCCACAAAATGCCTAGCCTTCATTTGCGAGTAAGGTCTGCGATCAAGAACGGCTTGATGCGTTAGCAGATCGAGGAAGTCGCACTGAAAGTTCACTTCTGTGGAGGTGTGCCTAGACGCCATGTCCCTCACCGAAGAAGCGAAAAAACCCGCGGCACAGGACGCCGCTCAGAAGAGGACTCGAACTGTCTTTGCGGTTCACCTTTCCCTATGCGGCAAGGAGTGGGAGATCGTTATGAATGTTTCGGACCGGGCTCCATTACAAGACGCGCTGTTACCCAAAACCAGGCCGCCTTGGAGATCCTTCGGTCTCGGAGCCTTCCTTCAAACCATCGTTGTGCTCGTGGTGTTATCGGTACCTCTACTTTTTCCAGACCGCGTCATCGACTTCCGCAACTACATGGCGACCATCATTGCCCCCTCGCCAGAGGTCGTGAGTGCTTGGAAGCCACAGCCGCCTCGATCAAAAAGACTTCCTTCCGTAAGAAGTGAACCCCGCATCAGTTTGCCGGTCACTCCGACGATTCCCGCGCCTGTGGCATCGGTGCCGGTGATAGATCGGGGCAGGCAAACCTTTAGCGCCGACGCTCCTGATGTCCCGAGCCAGCGGCCGGTTGCTTTCGCTCTGGATACGCCGACGGTCCCGAATTTAGAAAAGCCACGCCCAGGAGTTCAGATGGGTGGATTCGGAGATCCGAACGGTCTTCCAAACAGTTCACGGCCGACGCGGGGAGCTGACATCGCCCAACTCGGAAGCTTCAATCTGCCGTCTGGTGCTGTGGGACGCGGCGAGGGTATCGCAACGTCCCAAGGATCAGGGCCAACCGGCGCCGTCCGCCAAGGACTGTTTCCCGATGAGAACGCCGCCCGAGTCGCTCGGAGATCAAGAAAAAGCGATGAACCGTCGACCCGAGCAAGACCGGTCGAGATCCTATTCAAGCCGACACCGATCTATACCAGCGCGGCGCTATCGAAGAAGATCGAAGGTGACGTGCTCCTGGAAGTCCGCTTCACGAGTTCGGGCCAGCCAACCGTTCTGAGAGTCGTTCGTGGCCTTGGATACGGATTGGATGAGGCCGCCGAAGCGGCCGCCGACGAAATCAAGTTCCGGCCAGCACAGAACGATGAGGGCTCTTCGGTTGATTCGACCGAGATCGTTCACATCGTGTTTCAACTGGCCTACTGAAAGGGGAAGTAATATGTGGGCATCCAAACTTTGGTTCGCGGTTTTGTTGGCAGCGATGATTGCATTCGTAAGTATGGCACAACCGCGACAGCCCGACCCGCAACACGATTCCAATGCCCTGAGCAACGAGGAAAAATCGTCAACGCCCGAGGGTAAAGCATCGGCGTTTGACAAGGTTATCGAGCAAATTATCCAGCGGGAGCAGAACGAGATTACGGCTTTCGCGCTCTACAAGCCCATTGTCGAAACCTATATCCAGCAGTTGAAGCCCAATAAGGAGATGGGTTTCGTGCCCGATCACGATGCTTACTTCATCGGCCAGGCGGACCTCGCTCGCGGAGTCGCAGTGCGCTCGATGCTACCGCGGACAGGAGGTGTACTCGGCGTCCTTAGCCCCTGGAACGAGGAGCCTTGGAATCCCGGTGGGTTCTTGCAAATGATCTACGTCGACAGAGATCACTTCGATCGCGAGCATTACGAATTCCACTACGCCGGCCGGGATTTCCTCGGCGAAGTCCGATGTCTGATGTTCGACCTCACGCCCGCGCACAAATCCGGGAAGGGCCGCTTCGAAGGCCGCATTTGGGTGGAAGACCACGACTACACGATCGTTCGTTTCAGTGGGGTTTACGTTCACGACAAACTGATGACTCACTTCGATAGCTGGCGATTGAATGTGCAGCCCGACCTATGGCTCCCGGCGTATGTCTTCGTCGAGGAGCTGAAGCCAAAGGCCATAGAGTTTCCTCGCTTCAAGGCTCAGACTCATTTCTGGGCATACAGCCCAACAGCGGCATCCCACGAGGACGAATTCAGCGATTTGGTCATCGAGGGTGACGACAAGCAAGTACAAGACGACAGCGATCACGAGCATGATCGCTCGCCCGTTCAGGAAGAACGTGAATTTGAACGGGAAGGGGAGGACAACGCCATCGACACACTGGTCCGCGCGGGTCTAATTGCGCCCGAGGGGGACGTGGACAAGGTTCTCGATACCGTGCTCAACAATCTTGAGGTAACGAACCATCTCGAGATCGATCCCGAACCTCGTTGCCGGGTCCTGCTGACCAGTAATATCGAACTATTCTCCGTCGGGCACACGATCGTCCTGAGCCGGGGACTCTTGGATGTTCTTCCGGATGAGCCGACGCTCGCCGTCATGCTCGCCCAAGCCCTGAGCGAGGCTATGGCGTCGACGGGAGCAATCAACCAGTATGGGTTTTCGGACGTACTCCAGACCCCATCGGATCAAGCCTTGAAGAAGTTCTCGTTCAGAGAGAGCCAAGAAGACTGGCAAGCAACAGGCGGGAAAGCGCTTGAGATCATCGGGAATTCGCCCTACCGAAGCAAGCTGGGGATTGCGGCCCTATTCTTGCAGCAGTTGAGCGAGGAGTCCAAGCTGCTGCCGCATCTGATCGGCCCGCATCTGGGCAACGAAGTGTATCCCATCGCTGCGCTGGTGAATTCAGGTCCGAGGTTGGAGCCGAATAAAACAGATCAGACCGCGGCCCTTCCCATGGGCTCTCGTATCAAACTTGACCCGTGGAACGACAGAGTCGAGATGACAAAGGCGCCACCTGTGAAACTGCTTTCCGCACGGGAAAAGATGCCTTTCGAGATCACCGCTTTCATGCCTTACCTGTCCCGCTATCACGACACCACTGCCGCTGCGAACTCCACCCAGGCGAGAGTGAGCAGTGAAGAACAGTCGCAATAGCCACCCAACAATTAGGCAGATCCTCGCCTGATATAAAGAAAGCCGCCTTGCGCTACCGCCTTCCCCTGCGGTTTGGTGTTTCAGGCGCGCGGCCATCGCCACCTTTCGCCAATTCTCATGAAACTGATGACACAGGAGAACTGTCTGCCAACGATTTTGAGGAACCAGGGTCGTCTCGAAGATTTCCTGCGGCGCTTCTGTGGCATTTTCGCCGGAGGATTCTCCGCCGTCTCGATTTTTTTCCAATACTGCCAGCGAGGGTAGTCCGGTTCTTTCTCTACGGTCTCCTTCGGACTGCATTCGCGGATTCTCCGATGGGCCCAAGGTATCCACTCCTCGTAGTCACGCGGCGGCTGTTCGGTAATCTGCAATCGGGAGAGCTCCCGCATGAGGTGGATAATCTCGTCTCGCTTTTCACGGGAATGCCGAAGTTCCGCGACATAATCCCGCATGTCCTCGTCAGGGTATGCATCTTCCGCAATCAGCCCGGCAACGAGATTCCGCAACTCGTAGATGTGTTCATCCAGGATCTGAAGCTGTTCTTCCGGGGTTATAAACTTCCTTGTGTCAGAGTCCTGCGGTGTCGAAACCTCAGAGCGGGTCGGAAGAATTGGGCCCTGTCGGACCCGAGAGAACTGCAACACCGATTGAGAGGCGTGCGCAACTTTAACGATAGACATGGTAATGCCTCCCGGCTGGGTGAGAAGACACGTCAATTCATATGCTGCTTAGCAGGGGCGGAGGAGAGTCTTCCTCAAGCATCCTGAACTTTCGGCCCGACGATGTGTGATCTCGCGGCGGTCGGATCGAAAACGCCCCATAGAATCGAAGCGACACTATATATTAATCAGATAATTGTCAACGCTGGAGAATACGGAGATTCCCGGCACACGTAACAGTACCGATTCACGTGCGCGAATCGGGTAGGATGGTCGACTCTAGAACTCTCGAAATAGTGCCGGATTTACCCTAGGACAATCGTACTTGTTGGCATAGATCGAAGGTGCGGCGAACCTTCGTACTAAGTCGCTATGAGGATCGCGCCATGGGCACGTTCCGAACAGGCAGCTAATCTTTCCTCGTCGCAAGCATCCGTCCTGGTAGCACTGGAAGCGGAAGCCCATGAGGTGAATTATGGCGGCCCCACGTAGCCAGCCGGATTTGCATCGTGCTGTTATGAACTTGCGCGATCGCATGATAGAGCTTCGGAACGATTTCGACCGAGTGGTGAGTGGCTTCGGCGAGCAGGGCGTCGGATTCGCCATACTTGAGGCGCGGGCATTCCTGCAAGAAGCAATTTCCGCGATAGACGATAATCAAACACGGAAAGCGAATGCCAAGCACGATCTTTAGACGGAAATCAGGCGCGCCGTCCACCGTGTAGGTGAGGCGTCGCTCAAAACAGTCTGGGTGGTCGGCGGGGTTGTCTCCCTTAAGGCAACCCCGCGATTCTCGAACGGCGGCTGAACGGCTAGGCGTGGCCGCCTCGGGGGGGCGCTGGAACATCTAGGGCCGTCCGAGAGAGGCGTCTTTATACCTGGTGTGAACAATTCCGTCAATCTGCAGTGATACCTAGACTGATGTACGAAAGCGATGAACGGCAGTTTGCGGAGACTCCCGATGCGCGTGGGTAAACGGTCAACATCGCATCTAAGACAGGGCCATTTCGAGAAAGGCGGGTAGCGAAACTCAAAAGTCAATCGATGCTGTAATCGATCAGGATGAATTTCGCGCTGCCGCTGCTGACTGCAACGCCGTGTCCGGCGAAGTATTGCCCGCCGAATGTCAATCCCACCCATCCGACGTTTTGGAGGGCTTGGGCAAATGCCTGCGCGTCGTGCTCGCCGCCCACATTGGTCCACTGGTCGGATGTGAGCGGCACGCTGATCGTCAAGGTTTGATTGTCTTGCGAGCCGAGGTCGTACATGCTGGCCTGGGCCCACCAGCGGCCGTTCAGATCGCTGAGGTTGTCGTTCTGCTGCTCAATAAGTAGCCGGAACGTCGCTGGCGGATGGTCCGTGGGATCGAGGACTACATATTGCGCAGCGTTGTTCTCCACCCGGAAAGTTATGGTTACGTTGTGAAGGGGTATCGTCGCATTAAATGGCGTCTCAACGTAGCCCAGATATCCTCCAGCCTCCGAACTCGGGAAATCGAACGACCACGCCCCTTCGGGATCGGCGGAAGGGTGGGCCGGCATACCGGCGCTGTGGAAGATGTACCAATTTGACGGATCGAGCGAGACTACATTGGGCTCTTGGGGTGGAATGTTGGGCGGCCCCGTCGGCCCGGTATAGGCGCATCCCATCGAGGAGATTAACAACCAAGCGACAAAGCCATGACTGGTTAACGCTAACCAACTCCGAGATCTAAGGTTAGCTCGCGAGAACATGATTAGAGCCTCCGGCCAAGCACCTCGGCCATAACTGACGTTTCGGTGTGGCACGCTCCGCAGGCAAACGGTGTTGCACGGCGGGGTCCATGAACGCTGATTGGCAACACATTAAGAAGACCGGAGTTACTCGTGAGTAGGGCGAGTAGAGCCGATGATGACGTTCCGATTCGGAACGTTGGAGTGCCTGTAAGTTCGTTTTGGGGATGCTAGGAATGGACCCGATAACGACCTCACCGGACGCGTCTGGTAGACCTATCGGGGGAGTTCTATCCTAAATTGGATTGTGCACGGCCACACGGATTGACGGATTCCTCTGTTGAAGGATACTCAGCCGGTAAACAGGCGGTCTTGGGGATTTGCGATTCTGTGGGACTCCTTTGCCTGAAAAACGCCACCCCTTGGCTTGGAGTTCTCTGGCTGTTTCTGCAAAATGAGTAAGCTGGCTTGTTCCTTCCCTAAGAAGTGTTCTCTTCGTCTGCGCAAAAAGAAGGTATCTAAAGCAGACGAACACAACCCAGGCCAAATGCGGCTCAAATCTGTGAGAATTTATCGATCGCGGAAGTCGAAAGTGCCAACTAAGCAAACTTAGATTTTTCCGTGGACGTTTCTTCAACCATTGAATTGTAGTGGAAGCCGATAAATTTTCGGGAACAAACGATAAGTAGCCAGCTCGCTGACCGTAGTTCTTATTCGGGTGCCTGACATTTCAATCCTCCCTGCGGATTCCGATCTGGCGGGCCTGAATTTCATCCAGAATCAGGGCCGAACATCTGTCGCAGTACACTCCCGCATGGCGAACCACCAGAAAGTAGTCCTTCGCTTTGCTGATTCTTGCTTCTTGTTTCGATACTCGAAATCCGCAACTAGGGCAAGTCAGATGCCCGTTCTTACCTCTGCAGCAGGGGCACGCGGGACGCGCACAGCCGAAAATGTCGAAGTAACGGATGCGTTGATGGCCTTTTTCCGTAAGACGATAACCGCCCCGCGCACGCTCCAATAGGCCTTGCCGCCCTAGATGGGACAGATATGATCGTGCTGTCCCAGGAGCGTAATCAAAATGCTCGACCAAATGCCGTGCGTGTAAGGGCTGAACCTTGTTGGCCAGAAGCAGCGTCTTGTGCTTGTTCGTCTTCATTCTTGGGGAGGTGTGACGAGGGAGCCTTCCGTCACGGCGGGCTCGGCTGGATGTTGCTGCTGGACCGACCGCGAAGCTCCCCGCAACAAGAGCGAGCGCAACCGGGTCCTGCGCTCTTCCAGCTCATTCGCGGAGAGCGGGATGTAATGGACCACGACGACGAGTTGGTGGGTTATAGTCATCCATCTATTGCCCACATGGCAACACACATTGAAGGTATCATGTGTATTGCCATGTAGTCAATATTGACGCCCAGGCAACGAACAGGTACACTGCCGTCCGTGCGCAGATTAACCAAACGCCCGGCTCCCGAAGGCTTCATTCGTCTGTTGCGGGATCTCATGAAGCAACGGAAGATATCCCTGAATCAGTTGGCTGAACGGGCCGGCGTGTCCCCGGCCTTCTTGAGCCGAATACTGAACAAACAGCGTGGCTTGCCGTCAGACAAGGCCATCTTGCGGCTTGCCCAGATCTTAGATTTGCAGCCGAACGAGCGATTGCTAATCGAGGCGGGACGCGTTCCCAAGGAACTCGTGTCGGCGCTCGCCCAGCCCCGAGCTCCGGAGTTATTGCGCGCCGCTGGAAAGTTGAGCGACAGTGAGCAGGAGGAGCTTCTGAAGGTAGCGACCGGCTTAGCACTCAAAAAGCATCGTAGCGGCAAACGGACATGAAACCCGAATATGAGGGCTCTATCGCTGAAATGCTTCTCCGAGGTCTCGATACGATTTGGTCAGCCGCGGGGGAGGCGATAAAACTTCAAGAAGAACTGAATGTATGTTCGTTGGAAGAAACAGCCAGTGCCGCTGAGCGGGCAGGTTGTGAGGTTTGCTATGCGGGCCTACCCGAAAAGGTAAGTGGATTTGCAAAGGTCATCGAGGGGAAGGCCCATATTGTCCTCAACCGGGCGAAATCTCCGCTGAATTTGCAATACACCTTGCCCCATGAGTTGGCTCACTGCGTTTTACACATGGATGCCTCGCGCGATGCCCGTCAACCGAGGCTTGCGCCCAAAGGTGCCATAGAATTTGAAGCTCACCTCTTTGCCGCCTCTTGGGTTACTCACTTGGGGAACGCCCAACAAAGCAGGGAAGTGCTCGTAGCAAACCCGGAATCATTGGCTACCGTACTTGGGGGATTTATCCTGACGCTGGCCTTCGTCGTAATTGCGATCATTGCCTGGGTGTGTTCCAACCTGTTTTCTGCTGGGCCTCTCGCCTTGCCCGAAGCAAAATGAAACCAAACCCAACCGTCTGCGCGCTTTACACGCGAGTTTCGAGTCGAAATCAGGCCGAAGCGGATTACAGTTCGCTGGAGACTCAGCGAGAGCGTCTCGAAGCCTACTGCAAGAGCCAGGATGACTATACGATTTATCGGGTCTACGAAGACGGCGGATACTCCGCCGATTCCTTGGACCGTCCCGCCCTTAAAGAAATGCTCCGCGATCTGCGCGCAGGAAAACTCAATTGCGTTCTGGCCTATAAAATTGATCGCCTGACACGGTCGGTTCGAGATTTCCATCAACTCATGGATGTGTTTGACCGAAACGGCGTGAAGTTTGTTTCGGTCACGCAGAGCTTGGACACGCAGAATCCCATGGGTCGTCTGTTGCGCAATGTGCTTCTCGATTTCGCTCAGTTCGAGCGCGAAATGACGGCGGATCGAACCCGGGACAAGATGCACCAACGAGCCCAGAAGGGACTCTGGAACGGTGGGAACATGCCTTACGGCTACACCGCTGAGAATAAGCGGCTGATCGTCAACGCCGACGAAGCGACACGTCTACGATTCATGTTCGAGCGGTTTGCGGATGCTCCGTCACTGGCGCGGCTGCGAGACGACCTACATCGACGAGGCTGGTACAGCCGGTCGAAACAACCGTGGAGTAAGTCAGCGCTCGATCAAATCCTGCGAAATCCAATCTATTCAGGGTATATCCGTTTTAGCGGACAGCTATACAAGGGCGATCACGCGGCTATCATAGGAGAGAACCTGTTCCAGAAAGTTCAATCTGTCAGGCGAGACCGTAGCCACGGCTCGACCAAGCTAAACCGTGTGTTCTTGCTCAAAGGCTTGATTCGCTGCGCCGAATGTGATTCCGGGATGACCCCGCACTACACGCAGAAGAGAAACAAGGATGGCTCGGCATTCCGCATTCCCTATTACCGCTGCACAAAGACAATCCACTTCAATAATTCGCTATGCTCGGTAAAGCACATCAACGCGGACCACGTCGAGGGTCTCGTTGTCGGGAAACTGTCGGAACTGAGCCAGAACGAAGCTTATTTGAGTGAATCTGTCGATGAACTGAATCGCGACCTTCAGCGAAAAGTGGGGCCGCTCGAAAGGGAAGCGCAGCAGATTAAGAAACGCTTGGCCGAGATCGAGGACGAAATCGGGCGTTACGTCAAAGCCCTTGGGCAAGGGAAACTCTCGATTGCGCGACTGGAAGAGCAGATCGAAACTCTAGAGGCAGACAAGAAAGCGCTGCAAATCGAGCTATTGGAGTGCGAACGCAAAATAAACGAGTCCGCGATGCGTGACTACAGTGCCGAAGTCTTGCACCGCACTTTGCACGACTTTCGGTTAGCCTTTGCGACCCTAACTCCAACGGAGCAGTCGGAAGCCCTGCAATGTGTCCTGAAAAGAGTGACCGTCCGCCCCAGCCAATTAGACTTGGAAATATTCGAGTTAAGAGAATTCTGCCCAAGTTCGCAAAAACGTAAAGAATGGCTCCCCGGGCTAGATTCGAACTAGCAACCCTTCGGTTAACAGCCGAATGCTCTGCCGTTGAGCTACCGGGGAACGGAACGCGCGTTTGGCTGGAAGCGACCGAAAAAAGTGTAAACGACCCTTGACGCCGCGTCAACGCAACCTCCTTCCCGTCGCGTGAAATTGTAGCCATACGAACATCAAACAAGCTCTTGGGAAGAATTACTGCAGCCTTTGAGTCGTGGAATCGTGCCCGATCAGATTTTCGAAGATTGCCAGGACGTGCCGGCGATAGCTGACGATCTGTTCGAGGACGGGGCGCAAAGTCGGTTCGTGCCTGGTTTCACGGTCCCACTTCGCGAGAACCGCTGCCGGCACCTCGATATCCCGCCGCAGTTCCTCTGCCGTGTGTCCGCGCAGGAATAGGCCATAGAAAAAGGCAGCCTCTCGTTGCGGGAACTGAAAGTCCTGCAACTTCTCATCTAACGGACTGGGTAGCGTCGCCATCGTTGAAAACCGCAGTTTACAGATTTCGCCGCTCCCGTCAAGGGTCTGCGCGACTTAAACGAAAACACCATCAGGTTCGCCAGGCGCTTTCCCCGATTGCCACCGCTGGCTACCCGCGTTAAGCTCTATTTCCCGCCCTCACACGGATGGCACATCTTATCCCTTCGCTCGCGCACACCTATTGGATCCCGGCGACGATATTTTGCTTCACCTATCTCTTTATTGCCATTGAGAGCAGCCGCGGCAGCCATCTGGACCGCACGGCCGCTGCGTTTTGCGGCGCCGTTGCGATGGTCCTCGCGGGCGTTCTGACGCTCGGCGATGCATACCAGGCCATCAACTGGAACACGCTCATCTTCCTCTTGGGCATGATGATTCTCGTCGCGCATTTCCAGTATTCGGGCGTGTTCGACTGGATCGCCATCCACGTCTCCTCGGTCGCGCGCACGAGGCTGCAATTGCTTTTGATCCTGGTGCTCACGTCCGGAATCCTCGCCGCGTTCTTCGTCAACGACACGATCTGCCTGATCTTCACGCCGATCGTTCTCGCGGTGACCGATCGTTTGAAAGTCCCTCCCATTCCTTATCTGATGGCTCTGGCGACTTCGGCAAACATCGGCTCGGTGATGTCGGTCATCGGCAACCCGCAGAATGCCCTCGTGGGCATTTCCGCCCATTTCTCTTTTCTCGGCTTCCTCTTCCATCTGGCTCCTGTGGCTCTTATCGGGCTCGCGATCAATGCCGGGGTGCTTGCCCTCTTTTTTCGCCGCGAGGTGCTGCACCAACCGCTCGAACGTCATGCGCCTTCACCGACCATAGCCATCGATCGCCCCTTGCTAGCAAAATGCCTGCTGGCGGCCCTGCTGGTTGTCGCTTTGTGGATCGCGGGCTACTCGTTTCCGCTCGTCGCCATTTCAGTGGGCGCTTTCATCCTGGTGATCGGCCGCGTGAAGTCCGCGAACATCTATCAGCGGATTGATTGGGAACTCCTGCTTTTCTTCGCCGCTTTGTTTATCGTGATGCGCGGATTCGAAGCGTCGGGCGCCGTGGGCTATTTGATCGGCCGTTTCCACCACGCGCTGGAGGGAAGCATGATCTCGCAGCTGTTTGCCGTGAGCGGCGTGATGCTGGTCCTTTCCAATCTTGTGAGCAACGTGCCTGCCGTGCTGCTTTTCCGCCCGCTCGTTTCCTCTTTCCCGAACAGCCGCTTGATCTGGCTCGCGGTGGCGAGCACGAGCACGCTCGCAGGCAACGCAACGCCGCTCAGCTCCGTAGCGAATCTGATCGTGCTGCAGCGGGCGGGAGAATCGGTGCAGATCTCGTTCTGGAAGTTCGCGCGGGTAGGAATCGTCGTCACGCTGCTTACAACGCTTGTGGCGATCGGCGTTTTAGCCGCTGAATTTATGCTGCTGCGGAAATTTTAGGGCGGGTCGAAGTTGAGGTTTGCGGGGCCGCGTTGATTCCAAATCCCGGCCCCGCAAACTCGATTCCGTCTCTTCTCTTAACCGGTGTATCGCCGCTATTTCTTGGCGTGCGCGAAATTCTCGGCGACTTGCTCCCAGTTGATTGTGTTCCACCAGGCCTCGATGTATTCCGGCCGGCGATTCTGATATTTCAGGTAGTAGGCGTGCTCCCACACGTCGAGCCCGAAAAACGCCTTCCCGCCATCCAGGATCGGATTGTCCTGGTTGGCGCTGGACTCGATTGCCAGCTTTCCGTCGCGGAAAAGCAGCCAGGCCCAGCCCGAGCCGAAGCGAGTTGTGCCGGCTTGATTGAACTTCGTCTTGAAGTCGGCGAAGCTGCCGAAAGTGCTCTTGATTGCGTTCCCGAGATCGCCCGACGGCTCACCGCCGCCGCCCTTTTTCATGATCTTCCAGAACATCGAGTGGTTCATGTGGCCGCCGCCATTGTTGCGCACGGCGGTCCGGATGTTTTCAGGAACCTTGTTGATCTGCGCGAGCAACTCCTCCACGGGAAGTTTCGCGAGATCGGCGTGGCCTTCGAGCGCCTTGTTGAGGTTTGTCACGTAAGCCCCGTGATGCTTGTCGTGATGGATCTCCATCGTCTTCGCGTCGATATAGGGCTCGAGCGCGTCGAACGCATACGGAAGAGCGGGCACGGTGTAGCTCATTTGAGGAGCGGCTCCTTGTGCGGAAGTTGCGGTCATATTATCTACCTCCTGAATTTCCAGTTCCTGCCCCATAATTATACGCGCCTGGCAGGGAAGCGCGTAGCCGGGCTCCGCTAAATACAGGGAATCCCTTAGGAGGACTTTATGCCCGCCGTCGAGCATGTGGAGAAGCATTTCACCGCCACCGCCGCGGTGCGCGACATCGTGATTGGAATGTCCGACGGATTGACCGTCCCATTCGCTCTGGCCGCGGGCCTCACGAGCGCAGCGACGGCCATCGCGAAGGGCACGGGAATCATCGTCACCGCCGGGTTCGCCGAAATCGCCGCCGGATCGATTGCCATGGGCCTCGGCGGCTATCTCGCGGCGAAAACGGATTCCGAGCACTATGCGTCTGAGCTCGATCGCGAATACCGCGAGACCGTCGAACTGCCCGACGTCGAAATCGAGGAGGTCGCAAAAGTATTTCGCGAATACGGTCTCACCGAGGCGCAAATGGCTCCCGTCGTTTCCGCGATCACCGGCAATCAGAAACGATGGGTCGACTTCATGATGCGTTTCGAACTTGGGCTCGAAGCGCCGGATCCCGCCCGGGCGGCGCGCAGCGCGGCCACCATCGCAGGCTCGTACATTGTGGGCGGCCTGGTTCCGCTCGCTCCCTACATTTTGATGAGGCAGATCATCCCCGCTCTTTGGATTTCAGTAGGCGTCACGCTTCTCGCGCTTTTCGTCTTCGGTTCGATCAAAGGACACTACACCGGCGTCAAGCCACTTCGCGGAGGAGTGCAAACCGTTCTCGTCGGCGGTCTGGCCGCCGCGGCCGCTTTCTTCATTGCTCGTCTCATCAGTTGAGAACCGCATCAAACCGCTAGCGTCTCCTTACAGAGCTATAATAGTCATTGGGCGGGCTCCAATTCCGAAATCGGGCCCCCGCGGTACTAATTGCCATCTACTACGTCTAATAGATGTCGAGGCCCGGCGCCAGCGTTGGCGCCTGGGTGAAAAAGGAGAAAATTCATGAAGAGCAGTCATCTACATATTCCCCGCTGGGTGGCGACGGTAGCGGTCGTTGCCACTCTCGTCTGCGGGGGCGTCCTCGCCATTGGATTACGAAACTGGTCGGACCACCCGGTGTTTGGCGCAGCGCCGCTAAACATCACGTTGGCGCGCAGCGAAGCGCCCGTATCTCTCGGCGACTTTGCGAATGGTTTTTCATCCGTCCTGAAGCCGGTGCTTCCGGCCGTCGTCAATATCCATAGCTCGAAGGTCGTGAAACCGCAGAGTGGCGGCGCCATGCCGTTCTCCAACGACCCATTCTTCCAGCAGTTTTTCGGCAATCAGTTTGGCCAGCAGCAGATGCGCCCCGAACGCGAACAGAGCCTCGGCTCCGGCGTCATCATCACGTCCGATGGCACGATCCTCACCAACAATCACGTCATCGATGGCGCCACCGACATCGAAGTGCAACTCAGCGATAAGCGGGAATTTAAAGCCAAGCTCATTGGCACAGATCCCAGAACCGACATCGCTGTGCTGAAAATCGACGCGTCAGGCCTTCCCACCCTTGCGATCGGTGATTCCTCAAGGTTGCAAGTTGGCGACATGATCTTTGCCGTCGGAGATCCGTTTGGTGTCGGAGAAACGGCCACGATGGGAATTGTTAGCGCCACCGGGCGCAGCGGCCTCGGCATCGAGAACTACGAGGACTTCGTTCAGACGGATGCCCCCATCAATCCGGGAAATTCCGGCGGAGCGATGGTCGATCTTCACGGCAATCTCATCGGCATTAACACCGCCATTGCCACCGGCGGCGGCGAAGGCAGCGTCGGCATCGGCTTTGCCATCCCGATCAATATGGCGCGGTCGGTGATGGACCAGCTCGTCGCTCACGGCAAGGTTGTGCGCGGCTATCTCGGCCTGATCCCACAAGATGTTTCTCCTCAAATAGCCCAGCAGTTTGGGTTGAGCGGACCGGGCGGCGCCCTCATCGGCGACGTCTCACCCGATTCGCCGGCATCCAAGGCCGGCCTCAAACGCGGTGACGTAATTCTCAAACTGAATGGCCAACCGGTCAATTCAGCCAACGACCTGCGCCTCCGCATCTCACAGACGCCTCCGGGCACGGACGTCAAGCTTCAGATCTCTCGCGATGGCAAAACCCAGGACATCAGCGTCGACCTCGGAGAATTCCCGGAAAAGGAAGCGAACGCAACTCCGGGACAAAGCAATACTGGCGGACTCCAGGGCATCAACGTTCAGGACCTCACTCCGGACCTTGCTCAGCAGTTGAATCTGCCTGCTGGCATACACGGCGTCGTCGTCTCAGACGTTGATCCCGCAAGCCCTGCGGCTGCTGACCTTCAGCGGGGCGATGTTATCCAGGAGGTCAATCACAAGCCCATCTCGAACGTCGAGCAATATAAGCAGGCGCTCGCGACCACAGGGGACCAACCCGTCCTGCTGCTGGTGAATCGAGGCGGCGCCACGCAATATGTCGTCGTTGAAACGCACTAACGAAACGACACGGCGGATGTAAAAACGCCGGGAAAGCGGAGCGCGGCTCAGAGCAGCCGCGCTCCGCTTCCTACCATCTCTGCGGAATCCGCGTACGTGTTTTGATGTATTCCTTCTCGATCGTCCATAACCCACTATTGACGACTCGGTTGCATGGAAGCAACCTCTCGAACGCCGTCGCGAGATTGATGCAAGAATTGTTCTTGCGACTTAATCGCGTCGGCCGGGTTACGTGCTCCTCGGGCGGAAACGGCGAGCAACGTGCAAGCCAACGCAGCGCATCCGATCTAATCACGCAGCCGGTTGCGTTGTCGCTTTCAACACGACTGGGCGTAGAATGGTACTTGCGGTCTATTCATCCTGGCCCTTCGATCTAGTACTAAGATACCGTGCGGGATACGTGTCTCATGCTTCCTCCGCACATTCACTATTCATGAAGGGCACTTGGGGTGAAATGTCATGGCACCGGTGAAGAATCGAGCTGTATTTACTGAGACACTCCTTCCCGAGGGGCAGCGCCGCTGGCGCTCGTTCGGCGCGGGAATTGGCCTCGAGTGCGTTGCCTTGCTGGCGCTCGTCTTGATACCCCTCTTCATGCCCCAGAAGTTTCAGGCTGTCGCACACGACTTTGTCATGCCTATCGAGGCCCCGGTCATTCAGGCCTGGAAGCCGCAGCCTCAACCCAAGCCCGTCGTGAAACGCGAGATCGTCAAGGAAGTACCCCCGCCCGTGCCAGTGGTGATACAAAAACCACAAATCTTCAATCCTGTGATTACCGCGCCTGTCACCAAGCGTGTGATTGTGCGCAAGACCGTAGCTCCCGAGGAAGTTGCCAAGGTATTCTCGGATCCGAATCCGCCACTTTCGATGGGAAGCTCCGCGGTCCCGACCTTGAAGAGGCCGCGTGAGGCCGTCCAAACCGGAGGCTTCGGCGATCCCAACGGTGTGCCGACGAACGGCAAAATCGATCACAACGTCAATATCGCGCGGTCCGGCGGTTTCGATATGCCGGCCGGCCCTGGCACTGGCAATGGCACCGGCGGCGCGAAAGGCGCGAAGGGTGTGGTCAGCAGCGCGGGGTTTGGTAATGGGGTAGCCGTTGGTGGACCCGGCGGCGGAAATCACGGTAGCGTGCATCAGGGCCTTTTCGCGGACGAGCAGGCTGGCCCGGCAGGTCCCAAGGCCAAACAGACGCCTGTTGCGTCGAATACAAAGCCCGTCGAAATCCTCTCGGTTCCCAAGCCGGTCTACACAAAAGAGGGAATCGCCAAAAGGGTCCAGGGTGATGTTCGCCTTGAGGTTGTTTTTACGGCTTCCGGCGAAGTGCGAGTGCTCCGCGTGATACAGGGCCTGGGATATGGCTTGGATGAAGCCGCCGAATCGGCCGCGCGCCAGATTCGCTTCCATCCTGCCTTACAGGACGGACAGCCCGTCGATTCCCAGGTGGCCATCCGAATCACATTTGAATTGGCGTATTGAACTGCTGAAAGGGGAATGCAATGCGCACGTGGAAAAGCTTCTGCCTCACAACGGCCCTGGTAGGCGCTCTCGCGGGCGTCGGCGCCGCACAGACCCAAACGGCTGATCAGACTCAGCCCCAGCCGGGCACCTCGATGTCGGTTCCTGTAACGACCGTCAACGAGGCGATCGATCGCATCATCGCGCGCGAGCATGACGAGAACGCGACCATCCGGCGCTATAACCCCATCGTCGAAACATACATTCAGGATATGAAGACCGACAAGGATATGGGCGCCATACCGGTCCGCGATCATTACTTCCTCGGCCAGGCCAATCTTTCCAAGGGCATTGTCGACAACAATATGCTCGACAAGAAAAAGGGCAAGATCGACCAATTCAATCCCCTTTCGCATGTGGCCGGTTTTTTCACCTCGTCTTATATCCCGGAAGGCTTCCTCCAGATGATCTATCTGGACCAGGGCGGTTTCGATCGCCAGCACTATCAATTTGACTACGTCGGCAAGCAGTTTCTTGGCGAGGTCCGCTGCCTGGTGTTCGACGTCACGCCGCTGCCGAAATCCGGCAAGGGACGCTTCAAAGGCCGCATCTGGGCCGAAGATCAAGGCTTCACCATCGTGCGATTCAATGGTATCTACACGCCCGTCGCGGGACTCAACGGCTTCAACCTCCATTTCGACAGCTGGCGCGAGAATCTCCAGCCTGGACTTTGGCTGCCGGCGTTTGTCTTCAGCCAGGAATCAGACCTCAAGGACTTTCTCGGAAACCATATACGTTTCAAGGCTCAGACCCGTCTCTGGGGTTATGACTTGAGGGGCGCGGGACGCGAGGAAGAGTTCACGCAGTTGACCATCGAATCGCCCACCGCCGTTCAGGATCAGGGCGCTGCGCAAACCGATAATTCTCCCCTCCAGGCTGAGCGTGAATGGCAGCATGAAGCCGAAGTCAATGTCCTAGATCGGTTGCAGAGAGATGGGCTGCTTGCTCCTCCGGGCGAAATCGATAAGCTTCTCGAGACGGTCGTCAACAATCTCGAGGTTACGAACAATCTCGACATCGAACCCGACGTCCACTGCCGCGTCCTTCTCACCGGCACTCTGGAATCTTTCTCCATCGGACACACGATCGTCGTTAGCCGCGGCTTGATCGACGTGCTTCCGGACGAAGCCAGCATCGCAGCGATTCTGGCGCAGGAACTCGCCGATATTATCGTCACGAAGCCTTCCACCGATCAGTGGGGCTTCAACGACACGACGAACGTCTCGACCGTCGACGCCGTCGCGCACTTCTCGTTCCGCGACACGCCCGATCAGATCGAGCTTTCCGGCAAGAAGGCCCTGGAGCTCTTGAAGAATTCAAATTACAAGGACCAGTTGAACAAAGCCGGGCTCTTCCTGAAAGAACTCGATGCGGAATCGAAGGATCTGCCCGCCCTGATCAGTCCGCATCTCGGCAATCGCGTTTACGTCTACCAGCAGCTGATTTCGAGCGCCCCCGCCCTCACGCCCGATAAACTCGATCAGATCTCGGCGCTTCCGATCGGAGGCCGCCTGAAGCTCGATCCTTGGAATGACGACGTCGAGCTTCTCAAGGCGAAGGCCGTTCCGCTAATGTCGTCGCGCGAGAAGATGCCTTTTGAAGTCACGCCCTTCATGCCCTTCCTGACTTACTATCAGAAGCCCGGCGCGAATATTCCGGCTGATCCGGCCAAGGCCGACGTGGCCAAGCAGCCGGCGCAGCCGCAGCAGCAACAGTAGTTTCAAACTGCTGTTCTATGAATTTGGACCCGGCGGTCGTCAAAGACCGCCGGGTCTTTTTGCGCACCCGCGATTTCCACAAACTGATGTGAAATTCACAGGGTCTCCTACACAGATCACCCTATCAAATCGTTCACATAGACTTGACGAATGCGAAATTATTGGTATACTCTCCTGATGTTGGCGGCCCCCTGATTTGTCAGGGGGTCCGCTGACGAACCGGGCTTGCCGACTGATCGCAGAGGTGAGGTTGGTTACGAATACCGGATAGAAAGAAATCGAGCTTCGAGCTAATCCGTCCTAGGGGCCGGGAAGAAGGCCCTGCGGGATGGACGGAATCGCCCGGCGCTCGTTGCCGGGTTTTTTATTGTTCGGATTTAGTCGCTGCATCAGCTCCAAACTGATTCAGCGCTCCGCCGGGTGCGGAGACGTTCCGATCGGAAGCAGATGATCGGAACGATCGATCTTTGACAACTGAAGGAAGTAGGCATTGCGTTACGCGAATTTCAAGGTTCGCGTGATGCAATAAACCGCAAATTTTTGCTCGAGAGTAGCGTTTTGTGGAAAGGCGAACTTGCCTCTTCACGTCGCTTAAGCGTGCGATTTTGGCCGATTTTGGCCTCTTAAACGCGCTTAAACACCCTTAAAGTCACGGAATTCAGGGCTTGCAAGACCCTTTCTGCCGTGCTTTCAGGGCCTTACGTTTTCTTAAGGCGTGTTAGGTAAGTTTTATGGTCAAGCTACTAAGGGCGTACGGTGGATGCCTTGGCGCCAACAGGCGATGAAGGACGCGGTAAGCTGCGATAAGCCCCGGGAAGCCGCAAACAGGCCTTGATCCGGGGGTGTCCGAATGGGGAAACCCTATCTGGTAAAACCAGGTAACGGCCCGCTGAATACATAGGCGGGTACGAGCTAACCCAGGGAAGTGAACCATCTCAGTACCTGGAGGAAAATAAATCAAACGAGATTCCGAAAGTAGCGGCGAGCGAAATCGGAACAGCCCAAACCGGTGTGTTTACACGCCGGGGTTGTAGGACCGCATAAGTAGAGTTAACAATCCGGAAACTAGGCGAACCCGATGGAAATCGGGGCCATAGAATGTGATAGCCATGTAGCCGAAAGTTTACCGGACTCGAAGCGGTATCCTGAGTACCACGGGGCACGAGAAACCCAGTGGGAATCTGGGGAGACCACTCTCCAAGGCTAAATACTCGTTGGCGACCGATAGTGAACTAGTACCGTGAGGGAAAGGCGAAAAGCACCCCTGCGAGGGGAGTGAAATAGAACCTGAAACCGTATGCCTACAAGCAGTCGAAGGGCTATGACCCGGCTTCGGTCGGGTAATGCCTGACGGCGTGCCTCTTGCTTAATGAGCCGGCTAGTTATTCTCACAGGCAAGGTTAAGCGTAAGCGAGCCGTAGCGAAAGCGAGTCCGAATAGGGCGTTCAGTCTGTGGGAATAGACGCGAAGCGGGATGATCTACCCTTGGCCAGGTTGAAGGTCGCTTAACCGCGACTGGAGGACCGAACCGTTGTGAGTTGAAAATCGCTCGGATGAGCTGAGGGTAGGGGTGAAAGGCTAATCAAATTCCGTGATAGCTCGTTCTCCCCGAAATGCCTTTAGGGGCAGCCTTGCGTGATTTGCCACGGTGGTAGAGCACTGAATGGACTAGGGTCCCATCCAGGATACCGAATCCAATCAAACTCCGAATGCCGTGGACAACAGCGCAGGAGTGAGACTACGGGGGATAAGCTCCGTGGTCGAGAGGGAAAGAACCCAGACCGCCAGCTAAGGTCCCAAACTATAGACTAAGTGGGAAAGGACGTGTGAGCGCACAGACAGCCAGGAGGTTGGCTTAGAAGCAGCCATCCTTTAAAGAAAGCGTAACAGCTCACTGGTCAAGTGTTCACGCACCGACAATCCAACGGGGCTCAAGTCTATGACCGAAGCTGCGGAATTGACGATTTCTTCGGATTTCGTCATTTGGTAGGGGAGCATTCTGTGGTGGCAAAGGTAGACCGAGAGGACTACTGAACGCCACGGAAGAGACTCTGCCGGCATAAGTAGCGATAAACACGATGAGAACTCGTGTCGCCGAAAGTCTAAGGTTTCCTGAGGAAGGTTAATCCGCTCAGGGTTAGGCGGGTCCTAAGGTGAGGCCGAGAGGCGTAGCTGATGGATAGCAGGTCAACATTCCTGCCCCGCCATGCGAACGTTATACGATGGGGTGACGCAGAAGGATAGGGGAGTCGGGTGATGGACGTCCCGATTGCTCAGTGCAAGCCGGATCCCGCAGGAAAATCCACGGGGTCATTCAACGGTCAGACTGAGGACTAGGTCACACGACCACAAAGTCCCTGATTTCACGCTGCCGGGAAAAACCTCTAAGGAGTTCGTATGGTGCCCGTACCTCAAACCGACACAGGTAGACAAGGTGAATATCCACAGGCGCTCGAGAGAACGCTCGCTCAGGAACTAGGCACATTAGCCCCGTAACTTCGGGAGAAGGGGTGCCCCGCTAGGGTTTATAGCCCGAGGGGGCCGCAGTGAAATGCGTTCGGCGACTGTTTAACAAAAACACAGCTCTCTGCTAAGTCGAATACGACGTATAGGGGGTGACGCCTGCCCGGTGCCGGAAGGTTAAAGGGAGGGCTTAGCTGTCGCAAGACAGCGAAGGCCTGATCTGAAGCCCCGGTGAACGGCGGCCGTAACTATAACGGTCCTAAGGTAGCGAAATTCCTTGTCGGGTAAGTTCCGACCTGCACGAATGGCGTACCGATCGAACGACTGTCTTGGCGAACGGCTCGGCGAATTTGTGGTTCCGGTGAAGACGCCGGATGCCCGCATCTAGACGGAAAGACCCCGTGCACCTTAACTGCACTCTGGTCATGATTAACGGTACTGCCTGCGTAGGATAGGTGGGAGCCTGGGAACCCTCGGTTTCGGCTGGGGGGGAGGCAACGGTGAAATACCACCCTGATAGTTCTGTCGCTCTAACTTGCACCCCTAGACGGGGTGGAGGACACGGCCAGACGGGTAGTTTGACTGGGGCGGTCGCCTCCTAAACGGTAACGGAGGCGCTCCAAGCTTGGCTCAGGCGGATTGGAAACCCGCCGTGGAGTGCAAGAGCATAAGCCAGGTTGACTGCGAGACACACAGGTCGAGCAGGCACGAAAGTGGGATCTAGTGATCCGGTGGTTCTGCGTGGAAGGGCCATCGCTCAACGGATAAAAGGTACGCCGGGGATAACAGGCTGATCTAAGCCAAGAGTTCACATCGACGCTTAGGTTTGGCACCTCGATGTCGGCTCATCGCATCCTGGGGCTGTAGAAGGTCCCAAGGGTTAGGCTGTTCGCCTATTAAAGCGGTACGTGAGCTGGGTTCAGAACGTCGCGAGACAGTTCGGTCCCTATCTGGTGTGGGCGCAGGAAACTTGAGAGGAGCTGTCCCTAGTACGAGAGGACCGGGATGGACGGACCTCTTGTGATCGAGTTGTCACGCCAGTGGCATCGCTCGGTAGCGAAGTCCGGAAGAGATAATCGCTGAAAGCATCTAAGCGAGAAGCTCGCCTCAAGATAAGGTTTCCCAAGGGGGCTGCGGTCCCCTAAGAAGGCCAGTCGAAGACTACGACTTTGATAGGCGGGAGGTGGAAGCGCAGTAATGCGTGCAGCTGACCCGTACTAATCGGCCGTTCGGCTTGACCATAAAACTTTCCTAACGCGAAGCGTTACCCGAGGAGCCCTGTTTTTCGGGGCGACGAAGGGGCGTGTGGCGTAAGGAGAGCGGCTTTTCTGCAAAATGCTACTCTCCAGCAGAAAATTGCGGTTTGATGTCGCTTGCTTCCTTCAGTTGCTCATCGAAATTCGGCATTTGAAATTTGAAACTCGCGAAGGCGGTTTCGAATTTCGGTGTTCGAGTTTCGATTACAGTTTCCTGGTGGTCTTACCGCAAGGGTCACACCCGTTCCCATCCCGAACACGGAAGTTAAGCCTTGCTGGGCCGATGATACTGCGCTGGAAACGACGCGGGAACGTAGGTCACCGCCAGGATTAAATTCAAAGGCCGCATTCGCAAAAGCGAATGCGGCCTTTTTGTTTTTGCGCGGATAAGTTTAAGCGACGGCGGGGAAGATCCGTGCTGGAGACAGCGATTGATCGTTGACGCCGATCGATCGGAACGTAAGCGTCGTTCGGAGGCCGTCTTGACCGGTGCGGTTGACTATGCAGCGTGAGTTGATTCAGCAGGTCGCTCAGCAGCGAGATTCCAGGGCAGCAGTTGCGCAATGCGGTTAATCGGATGGTCGACGATGCGCGAGAACACTTCGCGCAAGTACGTTTCGGGATCAACATTGTTCAGTTTTGCTGTGCCGATCAGGCTGTAGATCGCCGCCGCGCTTTCGCCGCCCCTGTCCGATCCTGCGAACAAGTAATTCTTCCGGCCCAGCGCGACCACACGCAATGCTCGCTCGGCGGCGTTGTTGTCGATCTCCAGCCGGCCATCGTCCACATAGTGCCGCAGTGCTTCCCAAAGTCCCAGCGCGTAACGCACGGCCTGGGCCGTGTCCGATTTTCTTGACAGCTTGACCAAAGTCTCTTCCAGCCACTGCTTCAGCGACTCCAGCAGCGGGTGGCTGCGCTCGCGGCGCACCTGGCGACGTTCTTCGGGCTGCCGCCCGCGGATGTCTCCTTCGATGGCGTAGAGTTCTCCGATGCGCCGGAGCGCTTCCTGAGCCACGGGCGAGTTGTGCGCGACGTGAAGATCGTAGAACTTCCGCCGCACGTGCGCCCAGCAGGCCGCCTCCCGAATGCGTCCTGTTTCGTAGAGTTGGTCGAAACCCGCGTAGGCATCGGCTTGCAGCGTGCCCGTGAAGCTGCTCAAGTGTGCCTTCGGATGCTCGCCCTTGCGGTCCGGCGTGTAGGCGAACCATACCGCCGGAGGCGTCGCATCTCCGGCGGGCCGGTCGTCGCGCACGTAGGCCCACAGCCGGCCCAGCTTTGTTTTTCCCAGTCCTGGCGCGAGCACGGGCACCGGCGTGTCATCGACATGCAGCTTCGTCGCGCTCAGCACGTGATGCCGCAGCGCTTCCACCAGCGGCTGAAGTAATCCGCTCGCGCCGCCCACCCAATCGGCCAGCGTCGCGCGGTCCAGTTCCACGCCTTCGCGCTCGTAGATCTCTTCCTGCCGGTACAGCGGAAGATGATCGCAGTACTTTGACACCAGCACGTGGGCCAGCAGTCCCGGACCGGCCAGGCCTCGCGCGATTGGACGGCTCGGTGCTTCGGCTTGCACGATCTTGTCACAGCGCCCGCAGGCCACCTTCGGCCGCACCTGCCGGATCACTTTGAAACTCGCCGGAACCCACTCCAGCATCTCCGACACGTCTTCGCCCAGACGCTTCAACTCTCCGCCGCAGTCCGGACATACAGTTTGCTTCGGCAGAATCTGCCTCGTCTCGCGCGGCAAGTGTTCCGGCAGCGGCCGCCGCACTGGTTTCGTCGCACGATGTGTTTCAGGCGTAGCAGCAGAAGATGCCCGCTCTGCCCGGCTCGCTTCCAGTTCGTCCAGCCGCAACTGCAACTGCTCGATCTGCCGTTCCACCTTCTCCGACTTGCGCCCGAACTGCATCCGCCGCAGCTTGGCGATCAGCAGCTTTAACTGTTCGATCTCCGCATCGCGCGAGGCGAGCTGTTCATCTTTCAAAAGAATCTGCTCGTGCTGGGAGAGGATAAGTGTTCTCAGTGCGTCGGAATCAAGCTGATGGAGATCTGGCAGGGAAGAAGAAGTGCCGCTCACACCGCCACTCTACACGAGATTTTTTACAGCCAGATGAAAATGCACAAGAAAGCTGAAAATTCTTTGCTCACACAGCCATCTGTGGAGTGTAGCTGCGTACCGGTCGTCGCCAGTCGATCCCTTCGAGCAACATCGAGAGTTGCGCCGGTGTGAGCGAAACCGTTCCACTCGCCGCTTGTGGCCAAGTGAATCTTCCGCGCTCCAGTCTCTTGGCAAACAGACACAGCCCGTCGCCATCCCACCAGAGCATTTTGACGAGATCGCCGCGACGCCCACGAAAGAGGAATACGTGTCCGGAGAACGGATTTTCCTGAAGGGCCGTCTGCACCATGCCCGCCAGTCCCACAAAACCGCGCCGCATGTCCGTCACGCCCGCTACAATCCAGATGCGCGTTCCTGCAGGCAAGCCCATCATCCGAGCAACTGCTCCAGCACCACGCGCAGCGCCTCCGCATCGACGCGCCCGGCAATCCGCAGTTGCCCTTTCGGAAGCTCCACGTGAATCATCCCGGAAGATGTTCGCCGTCTCCGCGTGCCCGTCGATCGCGCTGCTTCCATCGCTGTGGTGCCGATCACGCGAACCGGCAGCAGATCGGGCGTCTCACTGGACCTGCGTTCCAGCCGTCCTTGCTGATACAGCCGCCGCCATCCAAACACCTGGTTCGCGTTCACTCCATGCGCTCGCGCTACGCGCGCGACCGAAGCGCCGGGCTGAAGTGTCTCCTCCACGATCCGCCGCTTCTCCTCCACCGTGCGATAGCGTCGCTTGGGTTCTTTGCCCCTCACTTGTATGGCTTGTTCCGAAGTGTCCACGGTTCACCTTTGTGGACACGATCATCGTGTCCACAAAGGCCATCATCCTTGCCCTCCGACTGTCCGTCTACACGGCCTAAACCGGACGCTTACATCGGAACGGCTTTTCTATTTCGAGAGCCTTGGCGCGGCATGCCTCTGCAGGCGCGACGGCATTCCGGACTCGCGCCGGGAATTCGTCGTAGGTCCGGCCATCGAGCCGGCGGCCGGTGAGGGACTTGCGAACTCCTCCCCATTGCTTGAAAAAGAATGCGACTTTGTTTTGTTTGCACTGATCCCTCAGCGAAAGCACCCATTCCTTTTGCAGAGGTCTCGCGCCGGGACCGCTCTCGCCGCCCACAATCATCCAGTGGATTCGGCGCAGGTCCAGATTCCCTATATCCTCCAGAAGTGGCTCGACTGAGAGAAATCGGACTGCCGCTTCCGCGCTTTGCAAATCCTCGATTCTCGGTACGCCGTGTTTCTTGTTCTCAACGCTGACTCCCCACCAGACGTGCGGTTCTTTCGCCGCGAAACTCAGTTTCGAGTTGAGGAGGTCTCGGAGGCGCTCGGATCGTTTCGTGAGCACCTGGTACGTGTGCCAGTTTGCTGCGACCATAACTCGCGCGACGGCGACGATGTAGTCGTCAGGCACCTTGTCATGAAAGAGATCGCTCATTGAGTTGACGAAGATCATTTTGGACGTGCGCCAGCGCAGCGGCTCGGCGAGCTTCTCCGGCACAAGACGCATGTCGAAGCCTTGCTCGTAAGGATGTCCCTTCACCCCGCGGAAGCGTTCCGCGAATGTTTCGGCGTAGCAGTGTTTGCAACCGGGGCTGATTTTGGTGCAGCCACGGACGGGATTCCACGTTGCATCCGTCCATTCGATCGCAGAATTCGAACTCATTTTTGGGCCTTTCCGGGGAAGATGACAATCACCTCGTCAGCAAATGTTACTCCGCCTTTTCGTTTCTGCCTCTTGTTAGCCGGTGGTTGTGTCGTAACTTTCCCCGCCGCTTCCATCTTCGCCAAGACCTGTTTGTAGTTCGTTTTTACGTAGGGTCGACCAAGGTTGTGCCGCTCGTATATTTGGTACATCGTGAGTGTTTTACCAGCAAATTCAGACAACAGCATCTGTTCGAGATCGTCCAACGTCCGGGAAAGTTCAAACTGCAGCTGGTAATGTTTCGGCACAGCCGAGTAGCTGAACGAAGGCACGCCTTGATCTTTGCCCGAGCTTTCCCCTGCCATGATTCCTTTCATTATCTCGTAGCCCTTAAAGTTCTTGCTGGCAAAGATAAGGTGATGCGTCGTTCTGGTGCCCTGCTCATTCTTGAAGGTGAACGGCAGAACATAATTGGCGCCCATTTCCTTGAGAGCATTCGACAGTTCCTCGATGATGAGGGTTTCGCGCTCGTCCGGAGAAAGGTCTGCTAATTTCTCCCGGATCGTATCGGCTCTCCTTTGGCCAAATAAGACATTCATGTGCTCTCGTACTACTTCGTTCGTCATACCCATATTGATGCGGTTGTAATTAAAGAAAAAGATACAGTCGCAGCCCCAATTCTTGAGGACGGAATTCACCAGCGCGAGCGACAGGCCCTTATACCCCCAAGGATCGACGAAGAAAAACGTGGGCACAAGCTTCATACCCTCGAACATCTTTACGATTTCTGTCCCGATTTCCTCGTTACGAACTTGGGGCTCGTACTTTAATTGTTTGATCCCAGGGAGGGCATCAACCACCTCCTTTAGAGAGCTCACATTTTCGCTGTCCTTGTCGTTGAAGACAGTCACCAGCATATTCTTCATGTCGGAATCAGCGATTGCCTTCTCGAGCACCAGAACTGGCGTCGATAATGTGCCATCCTTGTAGCGCCCTGGACCGGCGAATAGATCGAGGTAGGCGATGCGGCCACCGTGTGTCTTTGCGGACGGAATTACGACCTTCGCCCACGCCCAAAAGTACTTGGCGACGATTCGGGACTTGATTTTCGACTGTTCGCTCGATTCTTCAAAGAAGCTGGCGTCGGCCATTTTGTGCTCCCAAGGCGATTGGTAGGAGGCCGTGTAGCTTATCTTCGCCTTGTATTCGCCATCGTGTCAAGGCCCGATAGGGCCCACAAAACTCTGAGTTTCTCGCGTACCACATTCGCTTTAGGGCTTCGTCCGTATGGCGAATTTTCTCCGTGTGTATAATTTGCGCTCGATGGGCTGCTCAGGGCTTCTGCAGGTTTGCCTTTAGGCTGATTTCCGCAAACGACTGAAATCACGGCGAATGTTTGTGATTTGCGCGCTTGGCACGCGCGTTGCACCTTCCCGCTGCGACCCCCCGCAAACTTAGGAAGAGGAGGCCGCGAAATGGGCATTAAGCCAGTGCGGTTCATAAAAGCACCGCCGACCACATGGCTGGTTGTGGGAGCCTTTTTGTTGGTTGGCATACCTGTACGTGCGCAACCTACTTCCGCGCAAACGAATAACACGACGTCTGCGCAGACCTCTGTTCAGACGAATGCTACGGCTCAAGATAATAGGGTCGCTCAAAACGACGACGTCACGCGCCGGGACGCGGCGAGATTCAACCAGTTCCTGGATAGTCATCCCGAGATCGCCGGCCAACTTCGGCAGAATCCATCGCTGGTCGACGACCGAGACTTCGTGAACAACCATCCCGCGTTGCAGGATTATTTGCGGGACAATCCGCGAGTCCGCGACGAGATCCGGCAGAATCCGGATGCGTTCATGCAGCGGGAAGACCGCCTCGGCAACGGACGCGACCGCGATGCGATGGCGAGGTTCGACCATTTCCTCGACAGTCACCCGGAAATCGCGGAGCAGGTGCGGAAGAATCCCTCGCTCGTGGATGATCGGGACTTCGTGCACAACCACCAGGCCTTGCAGGACTACCTGCGGGACAATCCGGGCGTTCGCGATGAACTGCGGCAGGACCCGGATGCCTTCCTGCAGCAGCCGCAGCGCTTCGACAATCATGACAACGACCGCGATCGTGACACGCGGGATCTGGCGCAGTTCACACGTTTCATGGACACGCACCGCGAAGTTGCCGAGCAGCTACGGCGAGACCCGTCGCTCGCAGATAATCCGCAGTTCGTGGCGAACCATCCCGACCTGCAAGATTATCTGCGAGACAATCCCGGGGTTCGCGACCGGTTGAGGCAGGACCCGAACGCGTTTATTCAGCGAGAGGAGCAATTCAACCGGGCGCAGAACGTGCAAGATCGTGACAACCGCCAGGATCTCGCCGAGTTCAATCGATTCCTCGATAGCCACCGCGAAATCGCCGAGCAAGTCCGCAAGGATCCCTCGCTTGCCGACAAGCGGGACTTCCTGCAGAACCATCCTGCATTGCAGGATTACCTGCGGGACAATCCGGGAATTCGCGATGAAATCCGGCAAGACCCGAACGCGTTCATGCATCAGGAGGATCGCTTGGAGGCCGGTCAGCACTGGGGTGATCGTGGCGCGGCTAACCAACACATGGCAAGCTTTGGAGAATTCCTCGACAGCCACCAGGACATCCGGGCGGACGTGACGCGGGACCCCTCGGTCGTGAAGGATCGGGAATACGTGCAAAACCATCCCGAGCTTGACGGCTACCTGAACGCGCATCCGGGAGTGCGGGACGACATGATGGCCGATCCCAACAACTTCGTCCGCGGCGTTCAGCAACTCAGTACCACCGATAAGACCGGCGCAGGCGCATCCATCAATGGAAACGGCTCAGGTACGTCGACGGGAACCTCGATGCACAACTCGGACGGCACCTCGACGGGAGCTGGGACCACGACTCCAGGTACGAAGCCGAAGCAGTAGGTAAGGCAGGCTCGCCGAATGGGAAGGCCGCTATGCGGTCTTCCCATTGACGGGTTTCGGCCGGTTCGATCAAGAGCACTCGATTATGCGTGAAGGCTTGGCAGACGGTTCTTGAAGAGGAGGCATTATGAGCGTCAAGAGTTCGTTGATCCTAGTGCTCGTCTTGGTTTCCGCGATTCCTCTGAGCGCACACAACGACAAGAAGAAAGACATCGAGAGAGGCATGTTGGAAAAGATGGAGGCGGTGCCTTGCGGCGCGAGGGAACGCGGCCTTTCAGGCCTAGGCACTTTCTGGGCCTCGGCAGGCATCACGCACGTAAACTCCCAGGAAAAGCTGTGCCCGCAATATTTGTTGCGGACCGACCAAATGGACTACGAAATCCGCCCCACGGACCTGAAGCACGCCACGATTCTGCCGGTCGGCCAGGAAGCTCAATTCAAACTGAAAAACAAGGACATGATTCTCGACGTGCCGGAAGCGGGTCTCCGGAAGATGCGATCCTATGAGGTGGTGGGGATGAATCCGAACAATCCGGAGGGCGACCAGGACCAGCAAAGATCATCGAGCCTGACGCCGGATGAACGCTAACGGCGTGCCGCTCGCATCGACATTTTGATTGAGTGGGACCGACGGCCGCTGACGCTATTGATACGCTGCGGCGCCGCCGGCCGTCCGCTTGTCTGCCAGAACTTCCGAAGCGCGCCTTTGAAAGCGGAAATTGATGCGCGTTGCGGTATCTTTGAATCCGCGAGGCGGGCATGGGCGGCGGCGGGATTCACGGCGTAGAGCTGATTGTACTGGTGCTGCTGATCCTTGTGGTGGCGTTTGCGGCGCTGGCCAAGTGGCTGGCAACTCCTTACCCGATCATCCTCGTCATCGGGGGGCTGATTATCAGCCTGATCCCGCACGTTGTGCACGTCGAACTCGAACCCGAGATGGTATTCCTGGTGATTTTGCCGCCGCTGCTGTTTTCGGCCGCATCGGCGACGTCGTGGCGAGACTTCCACTACAACCTGGTCAGCATCTCGATGCTTGCCGTTGGGCTGGTGGGATTCACGGTGTTCGGCGTGGCCGCAGCGTCGCGATGGATTTTGCCGGGGTTTGACTGGCGAATGGGACTGGTGCTCGGCGCGGTGGTTTCCACCACGGATGCGATTGCGGCGACCTCGATTGCCTCGCGGCTGGGCCTGCCAAGACGCATCACGCAGGTGCTCGAAGGCGAAAGCCTGCTCAACGATGCGACGGGATTGCTGGCGCTGGAGTTCACGACCGCGATGCTCGTGACGGGCCGCACACCTTCGATTTTCGAGGGCGCCTGGCGGCTGCTCTACCTGATATTCGGCAGCATCGCCATCGGACTGATCGCCGGCAAGGCGATTCAGCATGCTGGCGCTGAAGATCGTCGATGCGCCGATCGAGATCACGATCAGCCTGATCGCACCCTACGTGGCCTACCTCGCGGCGGAAGAGCGCGCGCGCATCAGGCGTGCTTGCGACGGTGACGTGCGGACTTTACCTCGGACGCCAGAGTTCGCTGTTCCTTTCCAGGGGAGCGCGTCTTTCGGGCGAAGGCCGTGTGGGAGACGATTGACTTCGTGCTCAACGGATTTGTGTTTCTGCTGCTTGGATTTCAGCTGCCTTATATCCTGGCAGGGATTCACCTGCATCATCTGGGCAGACTGGTACTTCTGGGCCTGCTGTTCAGCGGCGTGGTGATCCTTCTCCGGTTCGTCTGGGTGTACCCCGGCGCGATGCTCTCCTATGCGATCCGGCGGCGGCTGCTGCACCAGCCCGAGCCGCTTCCAAGTCCCAAGGCGCTCTTCATCGTCGGCTGGGCGGGGATGCGCGGAGTGATTGCATTGGCCGCCGCCATCTCGTTGCCGAGGATGCTGGATAGCGGCGCATCCTTTCCCCGGGCGCAACTTGATGATCTTCCTTACATTCTGCGTGATTTTTGTGACCCTTGTGCTTGCAAGGGCTCACGCTGCCTCCGTTGATCCGGCGCCTGGGGCTGGCGGGCTCGACCGAGCAGAGTGCGGAGGAGGAGGCGGCGCGGCACGCCATGACCGAAGCGGCGCTTGCCTACCTGGGCCACAGTCGCGACGATGCGGAACCCGAATTCGCGCCCCTGTACGAAGAAGTGATCCGGATCTACCGGCGGCGGCTGAACGCGCTCGACGAGCGAGCGAATCGGCGGAAAGCGGATATCGTCCGCAAGACTATAAGCGCTGGAACGAGCTTCCGCAGCACGTCGCCGCGATCCAGCACGCCACGGTGCTTCACCTGCGGAATCAGGACAAGATCAACGACGAAGTGATGCGCAGGCTCGAACGCGAACTCGATTTGACCGAGGCGCGATACGAGGACTCCGAGGGAAGATGACTTCACTCGGCCGTCGCGAAATGAATGTACATCGATTGCGGGCCGACGCGTATTCCAGGAGGCGCATCGTGAAAAGATTTTTGCTGATCGCGCTGTTGACTGCTCTTTTTCCGGCCGCATCGCACGCGCAGGCAGGCGGCGCCGCAGCGGCTCGCGGCAGCGCGACGGACGTCGAGGCCATCGCGAACGTCGAAACGCAGTGGGAGACGGCGTGGAACCATCACGATATCGCCGCCATGGTGCGGCTCTTCGCGCCCGACGCGGATGTCGTCAACCTGGCCGGGCAGTGGTTCAAGGGGCGCGCCGCATTCGCGAAAAGCCTCGAGGGATTGCATTCGGCGAAGACCAAGGAAAGCGTCTGGCACACCGAGCAGATACACACCAGCTTCCTGACGCCTGAAATCGCGATCGTGCACGTCTACTTCAGCTCGAGCGGCGAGCGCAATCCGGACGGAAGCCCGATGCCGCCGCGCCGCGGCATCTTCACGCAGGGTCGAAGCGAAACGCGATGGGCGCTGGGTGATCGTGGCGTCGCAGGCAACGAAGATCGTGCCGCCGGAAACCGCCGGCGCGATTGAAAGAGCGCCCGCGAGCCGGCCGGACCCGCGTTGTCGCGCAGTTGCGTCCTTGAGATGCGCTCGATTAGGATTTCAGGTATGCGCATCGCGATCGCATCGGCTGTTTTTCTTCTGTTGACCGCCACATTTCTGCCTCGTCGCAATCGCGGGCGAAGTCGACGCGCGCGGCGCATGCCGATCGCATGGGGATGACGTGCACGCAGATTCTGCAGATGACTTCGTCCGAATGGATCGCGAAGGTCACGAGCATGGACGACTCGCGGGAAGATGGCCAATTGCGGGGAATCACCGAGCTATGGGAAATGCTACGACGAGCGCGCGGAGCGGCTCGCCGCGTCGCTCGCGCGAACCCGCAAGGGCCCGTCGGCGCGCGCGCGAGCGCGACTTCAGCGATCTTGTGGCGGCGCTCGACGATTTCACCGCGAAGGCGCTCGTCGATAGCCAGCCGCCGGGCGACGCCGTGAAGAAAGCCTACGCCGCGCTATACGAGAAAGCGTTTCGCTACGAATTCTACGAAGGCTACGAGCCGAAGCCGTCCGTACCAGGCTCCGAAGCCGAGGCGGTCCGGCCGCCTGCACCGAGTCGGCACTCGCCGGCGCCAAAGAGCGCCGCGGCGCGGATGCGAACCCGCCGGCGGCGCGGCGCGAAGGCTGCCGCAGCGCCGGTGAGCGAAATGACGCGCGCGAAAAATCGCTTTGGCGCGCTGCTCGATGCCATGCCGCCCGACAAGCTGCACGAGATACACGCGGCCTTCGGAAAGATCGTCGACGTTCAGCCGATTGCGAGCGACCATGAGCTTGAAATCTATCGCTACGCGATTTTCGTTCTCGAGCCGCCCGCACCGCCGCCCCGGCGCCGCGGCGCATGCGCCCGCCGCCAAGCCGTTTGCTCCGCCGCCATTCTGACGCGACGTTCGAGAACTGGATTCGCCGCGCCGAATTCGGTTATAACGTCCTTGGATGTCCGCTCCCGCGATCGCCGTCGAAAACCTCGAAAAGTATTTTCCTCCCGCGCTTTCCGGCTGGCGGTGCTCTGCTTCATCCCTTCGCTCGGGCGACGCAATGCGCGCTCGCGGGAGTCTCGTTCGCCATCGAGACGGGAGAAGCCGTGGCGATCGTGGGCCACAACGGCGCGGGAAAATCCACGCTGCTGCGGATTCTCGCCACGCTGATCGTTCCCACGCGCGGGCGCGTGGCGCTCGGCGGTTTTGACATCGAACGCGACGGGCATGAGGGCGCGCGCGGCAGCTCGGCTATCACACGGGCGGCGACGAAGGCTTCTACGCGCGCCTGAGCGGGCGCGAGAATCTCGCGTTCTTTGCCGCGATGAACAACATGATCGGGCCGCCCGCGCGCGAGCGCATCGATTCCGTCGCCGGCTTGATGGGCATCGCCGGCGATCTCGACCGCCAGGTGCGCACGCTCTCGACGGGCATGACGCATCGCCTCGGCCTCGCGCGCGCGTTTCTGCACGGGCCGGCGGTGCTGCTGCTCGACGAGCCGACGCGCAGCCTCGATCCGCTCGCGGCCGCGGATTTCCGGCGGCTGCTCAAGGACGATCTGGTGCGGCGCCGCGGCACGACGCTGCTTTTCGCATCGCACACGCTGAGCGAGGTCGACGAAATCGCCGATCGCATCCTCCTGCTCGACCATGGAAAGCTGCTCGCGTGCGATTCGCCGCGCGGCCTGCGCGCTTCGACGGGCGCGCCCACGCTCGAAGCGGCGATCGCGCGGCTCGCGCGGCCTGCAGCAGCTTGCCGCGCCGACGGATCGATTGGCGAGGCTCCTCGTGAACGTCGGCGCGCACGCTTCGCAAGATCGCCGCGTTCTTCTGGCGCGATTTTTCGATCGCGCGCGGCTACCGCGCGGCGCTGGTGCTCGAGCTGGTCGAAGCGCTCTTCGGCGTCGCGACGTTTTTCTATCTTTCGCGCTTCGTCGAAAGCCCGCAGCTCGAGCGCGCTCTTCCCGCGGGAAGCAACTACTTCGCGTTCGCGCTTGTGGGCTTCGCGTTTTTCGATTATATGAGCGTCGCGTTCAGCGCGTTCGATGCCAGCATCGAGGAAGCGCGGCAGAACCGCACGCTCGAGGCTCTGCTCGTGACGCAAACGCCGCTGCGAGTGATCCTCGCGGGGTCGGCCGTGTATCCGTTTCTGGCGCTCGCGCTGCGCACGTGCGTGTATCTCGCCTGGGGCGCGCTTTTCTTTCATTTCGCGCCACGCGGTGCCAACTGGCCCGGCGCCGTCGCTGTGCTGCTGGCGTCGATTCTCGCTTTTTCGGGGCTGGGGATTCTGTCGGCGGCCTACCAGATTCTGTTCAAGCGCGGAAATCCCGCGAAATGGCTGCTGCTTGGGCGTTTCGGGGCTCGTCGGCGGGATGATGTATCCGGTCTCGGTGCTGCCGGGCCCGCTTCAGATGGTCGCGCGGCTCATCCCGGTCACCTACTCGCTGGAGGGCATGCGCGCGGCGCTGCTGGCGGGCGCGCCGTGGAGAGAGCTTGTTGCCGTCGATTGTCGGCGCTGCTCATCTTTGCGGTCGTCCTGATTCCGCTATCGTTCGTCGGTCTTTGCGTGGGCGCTCCGCCGCACGAAAATCACCGGGACGCTCACCCATATTTGAGGGAAGCTTCTAGGGTTCGGCTCGGCTGGCTTCGGATTCGGGGCCAGCAATCGCGCGACGAGTGCCTGGAGCCGCGCCTGCTCCGGCTTGGCAATCTCGGTGAACTCCACGCCCATCCCTTCGGGAGTCACGTTGCGCACCGTCGAGCGCCCGCGTATCTCTCCTTCGGGGACCGATAGCAAAACGGTCAGCTCCGTGCCCAAGCGGCGCCGGGCTCGGAGTGGTGATGAACAGCCCGCCGAGATTCGAGATCGCTGACGCGCGACACGCTCTGCTTTGATCTTTCGGCCTGCCACGCGACCCACACGCCCTTCGGCGTCTGAATCCTTGGATATCTGCGCCTGCTCTTGCCACTTTGTCGTGCATGGCTCCGGGAAATGGCGCGATGAGGAGCGACGCAGCGAACCCGCGTCACGCGCCCATGGGACCGCTTCAGGCCCAGAGTATATCAGCCGGAGCAAGCCGGTCGAGCGGAATTCGCTTGATCTTATTTCAACTTGTTACGATGCGGTATCGTGAGGACGAGAAGCGCGATATGGCGCCGCGCGCGGCGAATGGCTTTGGCTCTCGCGCGTTTCGAGCGGGGGCTTGTGGAGACGGACCGCGTACAGTAAAGTTTTCTGCTTGCGAAAGGGCGGCGCCGAATGAAGGTTCCCGTTCTCGATCTGAAGGCGGAGTACGCGCAACTGCGGGACGAAATCCTGCCGGCGCTCGACCGCGTCTGCCAGAACTCGTCGTTCGTGCTGGGCGCGGAAGTCGAGGCTTTCGAGCGGGAATTCGCGGATTTCTGCGGCACCAGGCATTGCGTCGCGCTCAGCAGCGGGACGGCGGCGCTCCATTTGGGACTGCTGGCGCTCGGCGTTCAGGCCGACGATGAAGTGATCACCACGCCGAACACGTTTCTCGCCACGGCCGAAGCGATCACTTATTGCGGCGCCGTGCCCGTCTTCGTCGATATCGATCCCGCGACCGGCAATCTCGATCCGAAGCTCATCGAGCGCGCCATCACGCCGCGAACTCGCGCGATCCTGCCCGTTCATCTGTACGGCCGCCCGGCCGACATGGACCCGATCCGCGAAATCGCCGCGCCGGCACAAGATTCGCGTGCTCGAAGATGCGGCCCAGGCGCACGGCGCGCGCTATCGCGGCCGCCGCGCCGGAGCGCTGGGCCACGCGGGAATCTTCAGCTTCTATCCCACGAAAAATCTCGGCGCGTACGGCGAAGGCGGCGCGCTCACGACCGACGACGATCGCATCGCGAAATTCGCGCGCGCCGCGCGCAATCACGGGCAGACCGCGCGCTACGAACACGAATTCGTCGGCTACAACTACCGCATGGAGGGATTTCAGGGCGCGGTGCTGCGCATCAAGCTGCGCCATCTCTATGCCTGGACGGCGCGGCGCCAGGAAATCGCGCGCGAATACCGCCGCCTGCTGGCCGGCGCGCGCCTCGAGATTCCGGTCGACGATCCGCGCGACGAGTGCGTCTACCACCAGTTCGTGATCTACGTCGCCAACCGCAACGCGGTGATCGCGCACCTCACCGCCCGCGAGATCGAGACGGTGGTGCACTACCCGAGGCCGATTCACCTGCAGCCCGCCTATTCTTCTCTCGGCTGCCCGCCTGGCACTTTCCCGCGCGCCGAGCTCGCGTGCGAGCGCGTGCTCAGCCTTCCGCTGCATCCGGGATTAACGCAGGAACAGATCGAGTACGTGGCGCGTTCGGTCCGCGAAGTGGTGGGAGAAAAGTAGGCAGCAGGACGAAAGCCGGATCGGAGTTCGGGCATCCCGCGGCGTAAGCCAGACGGATTCTAATCGCCGGAAGCCGACTGCTTGTGCGGCGCAGCGGATCTCCGCTGCGTCGTATCCCGGCGGCGGAACGAACCCGGCCGCATCGGCCATCGATTTCGTGCTGGCGCAGCATCTCCGCCAAATCCTCGAAAACCTTCGAGCAGGAATCGCGCAAGGACTTGTCCGCCGAGCGGATGAGCGATTCGACGGCGCTTTGCCCGTGCTCATTGAGGCGCCGCACGGACGAAACCACCCACGAATCGGAGGTGGCCTGCAAACGCTCCTGGTGTTTTGCGGCGGCTTCGGCGCTCAACTGGTCGAGACCGGCAGCCCATTCGCTTTTATATGCTTCGCGATCGGCGCGGAAGCGCTCGACCATCGAAGCAAATTCCGATGCAAGCGCGTTGCGGCCTTCTCCGACCGATGCGTCGACATGGGAAGCCATCTGCGCGTGAAAGCGATTGACGGAAGCCGAAGCGTCGTCCTCGAGATTCCGCATGGCGCCGGCCGTGAAGTGTTCGAACTCCTGCTGGCGCTCCGCGAGGATCGACGCGGCTGTTGGATCGTGAACTGCGTCGCTTCCTGCTCGGAGATGCCGCGGAGGACCTGACCGAACGACGCGGCGGCAGCTTCGGCTGCGACCTCCATCTCGTGCGCGCGCGGCCCGAAAGCTCGTCCGTGATGCGATCGAGTTCCTGGTGAATCTGCGCGACGCGCCCGGCGGACTGCTCGCCGAGCTTCGCCTCGAACTGGCGCGCGGCCTCGGCCGTCTTCTCATCGAATGTGCTTGTTGCCGTCGCGAGCGTCTGCTCCACCAGCACCTGCATGCGCGCGCGCGCCTCCTGCTGGAACCATTCCGAGGAGCGGCCGATGGATTCGGCGGCGGCATGCGACGCGCGAACGCCGCCCGCATCGAGTTCTTCGGTCCATTTCGCGAGCGCCTCCCGGCGCGCGGATTCGAAATCATTGCGCAGATCGGCGAGAGTCGACGCAAGCTGCGAGGATGCCTCGCGCTGATTGATTTCCGCTCACCTGGCGCAGCCGTTCCCGGTAGAGCCCGAGGCTCCACTCCGCCTGCAACTCGCGCGCCGAAAGCTCGCGCAGGAGTTCGGGCACGCGCTCGACGTGCGGCGCCACCTTGGATTGCACGTCGGCAATCGTGCGCTCGGCAAATTGCTGGCCAGGGCGTCGAGCGCCGGGCCGAGGCGTTCCTGCGCATCGTTCGCGATGCCGTTCCACGCGCTGGCGCATTTCGTCGGTCTGCGCTTCGAGGATGTTTTCGAGGCGACGATGTAGTTCGTTGAGGTGTCGTGGCTCGCCGCTTCGAGCTGACCGGCATAGTCCTTGAGGCGGCTCGCGGAGTGTTCGATCTCGGAAAGGGAAGCGCGCGCTTGTGCGATTTCCTCCTCGAGGGCCGATCGCAGGCCCGAAAGAGTCTGGCGCGCTTCGCTCGTCAATTGCGCCAGAGGATCGCTGAGCTCGCAAACCGGCTGGCAATCGTCTGCTCGGTGCCGCGCAGAACTTCTTCGGAGCGTCCGGCAAGCTGCCGCGCCACACGCTCGACGCTATCGTCGAGCGAGAACTGCAGGAGTTCGTTCCATTGTGCCTGCGCGGCCGCCATTTCGGATTCGAGGCGCGCGCGCAATTCCGCGCGACTTCCTCTCCGCCGGGCGCTTCCTGCTGCGCAGCGCCGTTATTCGGCTTCGAGGCCAATGCCGCTTCGGCGGCTTCAATCTGAAGCCGTGCCTGAGCCATCCGGCTGGCGGACTCGGCCGCGGCCTCGCTTTCGGCGCGCAGGCTCGCCGCTTTCTGTCTCAAGTTCGTGCAGCAGCTCGCGCGCTTGCGCCAGGCTTCCCTCGAATTCCGCTCGAAGCGCGCCGAGGAATTCATCCTGCTTGGCGCTGAGCCCGAGGAAAATCCCTCCAGATCTTCGATGGCCGTGCGAATCCGGTCTCCGGCCTGCGCCGCGGCGCTTTCCGCGGCCCGATTGGCCTCCCGCTCGATCTCCGCTTTCCAATCGTGCAGGAGCGGATTTCCCGGCTCCGGCGCCGGCTCGGCCGCGTAAGTGGAAGGAGCGGATTCAAAGTCGCCGGACGGGTTCGTGAGATCGGACATGATGGTTTCCTTTGTGGCCCAGGGACTTTCCTGTCCCGGCAGGGGTGCAGCGTCTCGCCAGCTCTCGGGCGCGGAATCCAGGCCCCAGATATTGGCCGGGCTTTCCAGCTCGACTCCAATTTGGAAGAACTCGCGCACGGAATGCGGCCGCTGGATCCATGCCACTCGCGCGCGCACATTGCGCATCTCGCCGCTTCGAGGGACTTCGAGTGTGACCCAGCTATTCCTCGGCAGGTGATGCTTCGATGAGTAACGGCATCCGTTGAGATTGATCGCCAGCGTAGATGTGCGCTCTTCGAAGGGCTGGCCGAGCAGATCGATGCCGCGCACGATCAGCGGGATCGATTCGGAGATTCGTTCGCTGCGACGGCGCTGCGTAGTGGGTTGATTCGAGTCCATGGCGTGCACCGGATTCCTCAGACTCACGAGCCGCAGCATAGCACTCTCGCACGCTTGGGTCGAGAGGCGAAAACATGCGGAGCGAAAGGCGGTCGCACGGAAGCGTGTCGGCCAGGCGCAAGCACGCGCACGCCTAGCCGGCAGAGCGATTTTTCCGCCGCGACTATTTTTTCTTGGATTTTCGCTCGTTCACGAGCGTCGACGTGCCGCCGCTCAGCTGATTCAGCCCGTCGAGAGTGGCCTTCGCTTGCGCGGCGTAAGGGCCGTTCGGATCGGCATCGATGCAGTGCTGGTACGCGTCGGTAAGACCCGGCGGAAACGTATACGTGAGTTTGGTTCCTTCTTGTTTCGACGTAATCTCGGAGGTGAGCGCTCCGCCGAGCAGAAACCATGCCTGCGCGTCCTTCGCATCCGCCGCCGTCGCCTTTCTGGAGAGGCACAAGGGCTTCCGCGAGGTGGTTCTTGTTGCTCAAGACGATCCCGATGTTCTTCCAGCACCGCGCGGTGAGCGTCGGGTCGAGCGCGCCGGCCTTGTCGCAATCCGCGCCTGCATCGGTCACCTTTGCCGCCAGGTCGCTGGTATCTGTTTGTGCGGCGGCCGCATTGACCGTCGCCGTGCTGAGATCGACGTAATAGGAAGGCTGCGGGTTCAGGTCAATCGCCTTCTGATAGGCTGCGACGGCGTCGCTCGTAGCGGCCCGCGCGATCGTAGGCCTGTCCCAGCGTGGACCAAACCACGGCGTGGTTCTTGACGTCTTTCGGCTGCACGCCTTTCTCGGCTTGCTCGAGCTCGGTGATGGCCGTCTGGTAATCCGTGTTGATCTTATCCTGCGTGGCAGTCCTCTGATCGGCCGGCATCGTGGCCAGCTGCTTGCGAAGCGTGTCGGAGTCGTCCAGGGCCGCGCGCCCATTGTTGAAATGCGTCTGCATCTCCTTGAACGCGTTTTGCGATTCCTGCCGCTTCTTTTCTTCCTCGGCGGCCTGCGGGGCTATTTTGCTGCTGCCGCCATGAGTTCTTTGAAATTGAAATCGAAAGTGTTCTCGTCGTCGGGCTTCACCATCTGCTTCTCTGAGAAGTTCAGGCCGGCCGCCTGATTGGTGAGGGTAATCATGTACATGCCGCCAGGCATTCCGATCTGGCTATACTTTCCGTCCTTGCCGGTTTTCAGCGTGAAAATCGCGCCCTGTGTCGCTCTTGAGGGTCACGGTGATGTCCGCCCACGGCTTTCCGTTCATATCCAGCACTTGCCCTGACACGCGCCCGTCCTGGGCGCTTACGGTCGCGGCGAGCAGCAGGACAAAAACCATCGCTCCCAAGACATGCATCAGTCTTCTCATGTGATTACCGTCCTCCCCGAAATGGAACTCCCCTCGGCACATTATGGCGCAACTTGCGCCCGATAGGCGATAGGGTCCCGCAATCCCGCCTCGGCGAAAGCCTGCACGCGCAGGCGGCAGCTATCGCACGCGCCACACGCCTCGTCCTCGCACTGATAGCACGACCACGTGCGGCCGAGCGGCGCGCCCAGCTCAAATCCGCGGCGGACGATTTCGCTTTTCCGCATCGCGATCACCGGCGTCACGATCTCGATGTGAGTTTCAGGACGCGTGCCCTCGCGGATCGCCGCCTGAAACGCACGATAATACTCCGGCCGGCAATCCGGGTAGCCGGAACTATCCTCTGCAACCGCACCGATGAAAATCGCCGTCGCCCCGATCACTTCCGCCCAGCTCACCGCCGCCGAGAGGAAGTGCGCGTTGCGGAAGGGAACATACGTTACGGGAATTCCGGCATCCGGCGCAAGGGCTTCTCCGGATTCCGGCACCTCGATGCGGTCGTCGGTGAGCGCCGAGCCGCCGATCTGCGCGAACGCGTCGAAACGGACGACCAGGCGTTCGCGAACGCTGTAGAAATCGGCGATTTCATCGAACGCGCGCCGCTCGCGCCGTTCGGTCAGCTGGCCGTAGCTGGCATGGAGCAGGGCGAGGCGATGCGTTTGATTGGCGATGGCGGCCGTGACGCAGGAATCCATCCCGCCGCTCAAGAGGACCACCGCTTTGGGTTTTTCCGCCATGCGCGAGATCAAACTCCTTTCGTCGCCGGGTCCCAGATAAACTTGTGCAATTGCAGAGCCGAGCCGCACCGGCAGTCCGTCGGCGAGAATCCACTCGACGAGTTCGCGCGGGTTCAATCCCGGCCATCGCCCGGCAGGGTCCTCGAAGACCGGAGAAAACAGCACCTGATGCACGCGCTTCGCGAGCTCGTGCCGCTCGGTGAACTCGCGGGCGAAATCGTAATCCCGGCGGCTGGCAATCACAAACTTGATTTCGTCCTTCTGGTCGACTGCGTCCAGATTGGCTGGATCGAACGTGTCCGCCTCGCCCGAATTCGGGCACTTCACGTCGACGATCTTGATCACCTCGCGCGGAAGCGTGCCGACGAAACGCTCGCCGCTGGTTTCGATCATCACGGTGTAGTCCGCGGCGAGAAGCTTTGCGGCCAGCTCCGGCGTTTCCGGCTGCAATAGCGGTTCGCCGCCGGTGATTTCGACGAGCGATGTCTTGCGTGCGGGGTCGCCAGCGAGTGAGCGCACTCGGTCGAGCACTTCGTCGACGCCGTATTTCGTGCCGCCGTGGAAGGCGTACGCGGTATCGCACCACACGCAGCGGAGATTGCAGCCGGTGAGGCGCACGAAAATGCAGGGCAATCCGGCGCGAGTGCCCTCGCCCTGAATGGATTTGAAAATCTCGGTGATGACCATGACGATGCTGCCTGCTTTACGCCCGGCTCTTCCGACGAGGCCGCTACGGCCGGTAGGTCGCCGCCGTCGTTTCCGTCTCCCAAACCGTGACGCTGCCGATTCCCGCGCCGTTGGGCGTCTCGCGTATCTGCTTCGAAATCTGGTCGCAAATATGGCGCGCGATATTTTCGGCCGAGGGATTGATCTCATCGAAGGGCGGAGCTCGTTCAGATATTTGTGATCGAGCGATGCGATCACCCCGCGGATCACCTGCTTCAGATGGACGAAATCGTAAAGCAGCCCCACGTGATCGAGTTCCTTGCCGGCGAGAACGATGCGCACTTTGTAATTGTGCCCGTGCAGATCCTCGCACTTTCCCTTGTAGTTGCGGAGGTTGTGCGCCGCCGCGAATGTCTCTTCAACGCTGACTTCGTACATGAGCCTTCTTCCGAGTCCCCGAAAAGGCAGGTCGCTCGCGTGAAAGGGCGCTATTCGGAATGATCTTCCATGAAGCGCGCCACTTGCGCCAGGTCCTGCGTGGTCTGGTACTTGGGCAGGGACTCGAGGAAAATTTTACCATACTGCATGCGCTGGATGCGGTTGTCGAGGATGGCGAGGATGCCGCGGTCGGTCTTCGAGCGGATCAGGCGGCCGAACCCCTGCTTGAGCGCGAGCACCGCCTCGGGAACCTGATATTCGGCGAAAGCGTTGCGCCCGTCTTCGGTGAGCGCGCGCACGCGCGCGGCGACGATCGGGTCGCTCGGCACGGCAAACGGCAGCTTATCGATGATCACGCACGAGAGCTGCGCGCCCGGCACGTCCACGCCCTGCCAGAAGCTCGAGGTCGCGAAGAGCACCGCGTTGGGAGTCGACCGGAAGCGGTCGAGCAGGATCGAGCGCGGCGCCGTGCCTTGCAGCAGCAGCGGAAAACTCACACGTCCCTGAAACGCGCCCGTGAATCTCTTTCATCTGGGCATAACTTGTGAACAGGCAAAAGGCGCGGCCCTGCGAAATTTCGAGCAGGCGCACGATTTCATCGGCGGCGCTGCGCCGGAAATGCCGGGATTGCGCACGTCCGGCAGCGATCTTCGGCAGATAGAGCAGCGCCTGCTGCTCGTAGTCGAATTCCTGCGGCAGCACTTCCTCCTGCGACGGCAGCACGCCGAGGCGCTGCTTCAGGTAGTCGAAGCGGCCGCCGACCGCGAGCGTGGCCGAGGTGAGAATCACCGTGTCGAACTGTTCGAACAGCTTTTCGCGCAGGATTTCGCTCACGTCGATCGGCGTGGCCGCGAGGAAAACGCCGCGGCCGCGGCGCTCGTACCAGTAGACGTAGCTCTTTCTCTTCGCTCTCCATCAGGAACGCGAGTTCGCGGCGGGTTTCAGCGGCGCGCCGCGCGAGGGCGATGATTTCCTCGGGCTTCGGCGAGATCGCCGAAAGCTCGGCCTCGGTGCGCTTCACGGCGGCGGCCAGGTCGTCGTACGCCTCGCGATTCTGGTCGAGAAACGCTTTGCGCTTTCGGCCGGGCCGAACGGATAGCGGCCTTCGCGCTCGGGGAAGCGTTCGAAGAACGCGCGGGCGCGCTCGCGCATGCGCGTCAGATGCTTGCGCAGCGGCGGGGCCTCGATTCGCAGGATGCGCAGCATGCTTTCCGCATCGCGCGCCAGCTCTTCGAAGCGGTAGCTCGAAAGCTGGCGGCCGAAATAGTCGCTCGCCACGTCTTCGATCTCGTGCGCTTCGTCGAAAACGACGGCGGAATATTCCGGCAGGATCGAGCCGAAATCGTCCTGGCGAATCGCGAGATCGGCGAAAAAGAGATGATGGTTGACGATGATGAGGTCCGCTTCGTGCGCCCGCTGGTGCATCGCCGTGACGAAGCAGCGCTGAAATTCCGGCGCACTTCTGCCCGGTGCACAGGTCGCTGCGCGCGTCGATGCGATTCCAGAGCTCGGCGTCGTCGGGAAGGAACGTGAGTTCGCTGCGATCGCCGGTTTCCGTCAGCTTCTCCCAGTCTTTAATTTGCGAGAACCAGTCGATCTCGTCGATGCCTTTCAGGACCGGCTGGCCCTCCATCTGATGGACTTTCTGGCGGCAAAGGAAATTCGCGCGGCCCTTCATCAGCGCCGCTTTCAGATTGGGCGCGAAATGCTTTTGGAGGAAGGGAACGTCCTTTTGAAAGAGCTGCTCTTGCAGCGATTTCGTCGCCGTCGAGATGACCACGCGGCGGCCGCTGCGAATCGCGGGCAGCAGGTAGGCGAGTGTTTTGCCGGTGCCCGTGCCCGCTTCGATCACCACGTGCTGGTGTTTTTCGAAAGCGTCCGTGGCGATTTTCGCCATCGCAAGCTGCGACGGGCGAAACTCGTATCCTGGGTGGCGCTTTTCGAGCATCCCGCCCGGGCCGAAGATGCCTTCGACGGTGATTTCCTCGCGCTGGGCGGTGGCTGCTTTTTTCGGCATGGGTATCCGGTGGTCCCGAGACTGCGGCGGCGAAAATCTAAAATAGCACAACGGTGCTGCAACACCGCATCCGACGAGTGCCCGCTCTCATCGAAGGGTGCGCCACCGAAAGAGGGGGAGAGATCCTTCGCTTCGCTCCCCAGGATGACAGATCCGATCCGATTCGATCCTCGAAGGATGCGCCATGCGGGCGGGTCAGCGGCGGGAGGTCGCCTCAAGCAGCTTTGTCCAGCGCGCCAGGTGCTCGAGCGACGGAGTGTGCGTGTGGTCCACGCGCAGCGGCGTGATCGACGCCGCACCGTCGCGAATCGCGGCGTGGTCCGTATCCGGCTCGATGCCGCCGGTGAACTGCTGCTCGCTGAGCCAGTAGTAACGTCGGCCGCGCGGATCCTCGCCCGGCTGCAGGACGTTGCGCGTGATCTTTGACGACTGGCGCGTGATGCGCACCTCGCCCGTCCAATCCTGCGGAATGTTGACGTTGAGCAGCACGCCCTCCGGCAGCCCCTCGCTCAGAATCAGCGGCGCAAGAGTGCGCGCGAAGCCCGCCGCCGGCGCAAAATCGAATTCGTGTCCGCGGTACGCCATCGAGATCGCAACCGACGGCACGCGATTGATCGCACCTTCCATCGCCGCGCCGACTGTTCCCGAATAATAGATGTTTTCGCCCACGTTGCCGCCGCGATTGATTCCGGAGACCACGAGGTCGGGCTTATCGTCGAGCAGCGTGTGCAGCGCGAGGATCATCGCGTCCGCCGGAGTGCCCTCGATCGAATATTCGCGCTCGGCGATTTGGTCGCAATAGATCGGCTGGCGCAGCGTGAGCGATTGCGCGGCGGCGCTGTGATCGCGCGACGGGGCCACAATCGTCACCGTGCCTATTTCGGCGAGCGCCGCCGCCAGCGCGCGCAGCCCCGGCGCGTGAATCCCGTCGTCGTTGGTAATCAGAATATTCGGCATGAAATGTGGTGCCCGATGGAAAGCCGGAAGCACCTCAGCCGCGTGATCAGGTCTCCGGCACGTCAAAAGCGAGAGGCGAACACGAGCGCAGTCAAAAGAACCGCCGTGTACGCAAATATGAGCAGCCGGTCGGGCCCTAGCGGCTTGCCTCTCCGCCGCTGCCGGACGAAAAGTATGGGCTCGACCCCAAGGAGAATGAGCAGCACGACGGCGCCGATTCTCGGAAGCATTCCGAAGTGATGCCAACAATCCACGATCTTGGAGAAAACCACTAGCGGTAACAGCACAGAAAGAAGGAGACTAGCGTTTTGAAGGCCGGACTCCGTTGATGGATTCTTCACCTCGTCCATTGGCTCACCTCGGAAGGCGGAAACAATGGTCGGGACGACTGGATTTGAACCAGCGACCTCACGCACCCCAAGCGTGCGCGCTACCAGGCTGCGCCACGTCCCGACCGCAGTGGCCGCAATCAGCCCGCATGTGGCTGTTTGGGCCGGGAATCAGCGTATCACTCGCGTTCGAGGAGGGTCAAGACAGCGAGGAGCTCTTCGTGCAGATCCAGCAGGAATTTGCGGTGCGCGCGCGAGCCGCGATCGAGTTTGGCGGGCGCGCGGCTGCGGCCGCGGAAGCGTTCGCTTCGGCAGCGTCGGCGCTGTTGCTCGTCCGCGCCATTCTGATCCATCAGGTGCTTCCGCGCGCCTGCGATGGTGAAGCCCTCGTCGTAGAGCAGGCGCTTGATCTCGAAGACGGTCTCGATATCCTCGCGGCGATACAGACGATGCCCGCTCGGGCTTTTCACCGGCTGCAGCATGGGGAATTCGGATTCCCAGAAGCGCAGGACGAACGTCTTCGTCGCCGTCAGACGGCTGACTTCGCCGATGCGAAATAGCCCGCCGGTTTCGGGGCTTTCCGGCACTGGTTGAGCTGCGCTTGCCATGGCTTTTCTGTATCCTAGGCCGATTTCGGGCTGTGTCAACCCCCGGACACTTTGGACGCTACGGCTTGGACGAAAGCTCGATCGCCTTCAAAATCCGCTTGGTCATGCGCGAGATGAAGAAGGTGATTCCGAAGGTGCAGGCAACAACCATGAGCAGCACGGAAAAGATTCCCATGCCGATGGCGCGTGGACTTACATTCTGGACGCCGTGGCCTCCGTGGACAGCGGCCATGAACGCGAAGAGATGAAGCAACAGGAGCAGCAGGAAGATCACCAGCCCCGCCATTTGCCATCTCTGGCTGCGGTCCACGGCATCCAACGACTTGCGAAGGATTGTTTCCATATCTTCTGCCATCACACGCTCCTTGTGGGATCGAGTTTCTTGCGCAGGGCAGCCAAACCGTAGGCGAGGCGCGATTTGACGGTCCCCAGCGGTATCTCAAGAATTGCGGCGACTTCGGGAAGAGACATCTCCTCCTGAAAGTGCAGCACCAGCACGGCGCGGCTCGCGGCCGAGAGCGCGTCGGATTTCAGCAACTCGGGCAACATCTCCGGCGGCACGGCCGACTCCGCGGCCGGAAGATCGTCGAGGACGGCTTCGTCGCGAACCTGCTCGGACCAGCGCTTCTCTTTCTTCAAATGACGAAACGCCGCCCGGCTCGCCACCCGGTATGCCCAGGGATGAAACGCTTCCGGCACGTCCAGCCATTTCAGCTTGCGAGACACGAGAATCAGCGCTTCCTGCAGCACGTCATCCGCGGACGACGCGCCGACGAGCCTCATCAAGTAGCGGCGGAGCGAGGGCTGCACGCTGCGCAGGAGCAGTTCGAGGGCCTCGCGATCGCCGCACTGGGCCCTGAGAACCCATTGCGCCTCTTGTTTGGAAGTAGCCACGCGCTGTCGTCACGTATCTAGAGGCCCGGCCGCGCCGAAAGGTTCGGAAGAGCAGCAAGAAATTACGGCATGCGGCGAGCAAGAGCGCTAGCGTTGGCGGCCCCGGCTGCGGCCGGGGCGCCGCTTGGGCTTGCTGTGGCGCGGCGCGCGTTTTTCGCCCTTGGGGAATTCAGGCTTCTCATGGCCGGGGCGGTCGCGCTTCTTCAGGCGCTGGTTGAAGCGAATCGGCGTGCCCGTGAAATCGAAAGCCGTGCGCAGCCGGTTTTCGAGGAAGCGCTGGTAGCTGAAATGCAGCGGCTTCATCTGGTTGGTGAAGAGCACGAACGTGGGCGGCGCAACGGTGGCCTGCGTGATGTAGTAGATCTTTACCTCGCGGCTGGCGGGAGAAGTGCCGCGCTCGAGATCGACGTTGGCGAGCCAGCGGTTCAGCTCGCCGGTAGAGATGCGCCGGCGGCGCGCTTCGACTACGCGGTCGATCAGCGTGTAGAGCTTTTCGGTGCGCTCGCCCGTGAGCGCCGAAAGAAACACGATCGGCGCATAGGAGAGAAATTTCAGCTTCTTGCGCGCACCATCGGCTCGTAATCCGCGAGCAGCTTTGCCGGATTCGCGCCCTTGCCGGCCTCTTTGCCGCTGTGCGCTTTCTCGCGCGCGGCTTTTTCCTGCGCCGCTTTGAGCGCGAGATCCCATTTGTTCATCGCGATGATCACCGACCGGCCCGACTGCTCGGCGTAGCTCGCGATCGTCGCGTCGTGCGACGTGACGCCCACCGACGCGTCCACCACCAGCACGGCCACGTCCGCGCGCTCCAGATGATTGCCGCGCCATGATGACGCTCAGCTTTTCGGCGATGAGTTTCGTCTTGCCCTTGCGGCGAATTCCGGCGGTATCGAGGAAGCGGTACGTCTTGCCGTGGCGCTCGACGACGGTGTCCACCATGTCGCGCGTCGTGCCCGCCTCGGGCGAAACGATCGCGCGCTCGGCGCCGACGAGCTGGTTGAGCAGCGTCGACTTGCCCACGTTCGGCCGCCCGATGATCGCGATGTTGACGTCCGGCTTGCGCTTCGGCTGATTCGCCCTTGCGGAAAATCGTGCGTCAGCGCAGTCGAGCAGCGCGTCGATGCCGTAGCCGTGCTCGGCCGAAATCGGGAAAATTTCGTCGCCTAGCTCGTAGAACTGCGCGGCGAGCTCGGCCTGCTTCGCCGAATCCACCTTGTTCACGGCGAGCACGGGCGGCTTGCCGGCGCGCCGCAGAAGCTGCGCGAGTTCGGCGTCGAGTGGCAGCGGCCCCGCGCGCCCGTCGACGATCTGCACCACGCGCGTGGCATTCTCGATCGCCACGCGCGCCTGCCGCAGAATTTCGCCGGGGATGCCGGCTTTGTCCTCGGGCACGATTCCGCCCGTGTCGACCACTTCGAACGCGCGGCCGTCCCAGTTCGCCGTGCCGTAGATGCGGTCGCGCGTGATGCCGGGCTCGTTGGTCACGATCGACCGGCGCGAGCCGGTGAGGCGGTTGAAGAGCGTGGATTTCCCGACGTTCGGGCGTCCCGACGATCACGATGGAGGGAAGGGATGTGGTCATTTCGCGGCCGCGGCCAGCTTTTTCTGCAGCTCGAGGCGCCGCGAGAGCAGCCTGTTCAAATCTTCGGGCAGGTTTTGCGATTCGATCTTTTTCTGCAATTCGGCAAGCTCCTGTTCCACGGGGCGGCTGCGCAACACTTCGAGGCAGCTCTCCGCCTCCTGCCACGTGGCTTCCTGAGGCGCCTCGAAAAGCAATTCGAAGAACAGGCCACGGTCCCGGTCCCCCAGACTGGCGGCAAGGGTAGGCGACATCCGGGCGCCCGGATGCATTCGAAATCAGAATTTCAAATATCTGCTCGGTTTCGAGACCGCGATGCAAAGCTTCGCTCGCCAGCGCTTCGCGAAGTTTTTCGCGGAATTCTTCGGCCTCAACAAACATCTGCAGCAGCCTGCGTTCCGCTTTCTTGACGGGACTTCCCATCAATTCGGCTTTGGGCTTCACCTCGCTGCGGCGCTCGACGGCGGCGCGGCGCAAGCGCTTCGCGCAGGACCGGCTCGTCGACGCGCAGCTCGGATGCGATGCGCGTGGCCCATTCCGAGCGCAGCAGCCGGTCCGGAAGCCGCTGCACGTAGGGCATCAGGAAATTCAGCGCGGCCACTTTTCCCGCGGCCGTCGTGCGGTCCATCTTGCCGCGCCTTGCCGATCAGGTAATCGAGATATGGCGGCGCCTGCGCCGAGCAGTTTCCGGTACGCTTCCACGCCCTGCTCTTTAATGAATTTGTCCGGATCGGCCGCTCCGGGCAACGCCAGCACGCGCACGTCGAATTCTTTTTCGAGCAGCAGCGCGATCGATCGCTCGGTCGCCACCTGGCCCGCCGTATCCGGATCGTAGTTCACGATCACGCGCCGCGTGAACCGGCCGAGCAGCTTGATCTGCGGCTCGGCAAGGCTGGTGCCGCAGCTTGCGACCACGTTAGCGATGCCCGCGCGCGCCACCGCGATCGCGTCCATGTAGCCTTCGACGAGAATCGCGAAATCGCCCTGGCGGATCGCTTCCTTCGCGCGGTCGAGGTGATAGAGCAGGTTGCTCTTCGAATAGACCGGCGTCTCGGGCGAGTTCATGTATTTCGGCATGTCGTCGCCCATCGCGCGCCCGCCGAACGCGATCACCTTGCCGGAATCGTTCGCGATCGGGAACATGATCCGCCGACGGAAGCGGTCGTAAAGCCGCCCGCCCTGATCTTGCGAGAAAAGGCCGGATGCTTCGAGCAGCCCTTCGGCGATATTTCGATTTGAGCTGGCGCAACAGCGCGTCGCCGGCCGAAGGCGCCCAGCCCAACCCGAATCGCTTCATGCGCCTCGCGATCGAGGCCGCGATCCTCGAGATATGCCGCTGCGACTTTGCCCTCCGCAGCCTCGTGGAGCTGTCGCGCGAAAAACGCCGCCGCCTGCTGATGCATCTCGACCAGCGCGCGCTCGCTGCTGGTTCTCGCGCCGCTCTTCAGGCGAACGCTCGCGCGGCCTCGGGATCGGGATGCCGCATTTTTCGGCGACTGTGCGCAGCGCCTCGGGAAACGTGCACTTGTCGAGCTCCATCACGAATTTGAACACGTCGCCGCCCACGCCGCAGCCGAAGCAGTGATAGATCTGCCGCACGGGATGCACCGCAAACGACGGCGTCTTCTCCTGATGGAACGGGCAGAGCCCCGTGAAATTCTGCCCGGTCTTTTTCAGGCGCACGTATTCGCCGATCACGCGGACGATGTCCGCCTGCTGCTTCACCTTCTCCGCGAATGATCCGGCTTCTGCCATTGCCTTTCGAAACGCGATTCGACCCGCTCTCTTAGCATTTCGCCGCTAGGACTTCAATTCTGCCACAGTAATCGCTGTGCCGCCTCGATCCTCGGCTTCAGCGTGGATGCGTTCAACCAGCGGATGGGCGACAAGAAATTCGGCCAAGCCGCGGCGCAGCGCGCCCGTGCCGTGGCCGTGGATGATGCGGACGCTCGCGCTGCCCGCGAGTGCTGCGTCGTCGAGAAACTTATCGACGCGCCGCGTCGCTTCCTCCACCGTGCAGCCGATCACGTTGATCTCCTCGGACGCAGATTCAATGCTTGGCTGTGCGTGGACCGTGATCCCGCGCTGCCGCGCTCCCGCCGCAGCCGCGCCACTCTTTGCCGTCGCCGTCGTCGCTCTCGATTCGCAACAATGTCCGCGAGCGGCACCTTCATCCGCAGCGGCCCGGCTTGCACTTCCGCCAGGCGGCCGTCGTGCCGCTGGAAGACGACCGGCTGCTTGAATCCTTTCACCATGATTCGCTGGCCCGCCGAAAGCAGTTCCGGCGCGACGGGCGCTTGCTGCGCGGCAATCGCCACGCCGAGATCGGCTTGCGATGCCGCCAGCGTCTCGACGACGGCCGCATCGGCTTCGGCTCGCGCGTCCGACTCGAACTTGCCCATGCGGCGGCCCGGTCTGCTTTTCGAGCTGGGCGCGCAGCGCGCGATCCTTCACGTCCTCGACCATGCGCGCGACTTCGGCTTCGAGCCGCTTCTGCGCCTCGCGAAAGCTCTTCTCAAGTTCGGCGATGCGCTTTCGCTGCCGCTCGACCCATTCCGTTTGCAGCGCGCGCCGCTCTTCTTCGAGCTGCGCCAGTTCCTCGCGCGCCTGCCGCTTCACTTCCTCCATTTCGTCGCGGCTGCGATGAAGGTACGCGATCAGGTCGCGCGCCTCGCGCGATTCCGGCGAAAGGCTCGCCTGCGCGTGCTCGACAACCCGCGCCGGCAGTCCCAGCCTTCGCGCGATTTCGATTCCGCTCGACGTGCCGGGCACGCCGACCAGCAGCCGGTATGTCGGCCGCAGATGTTCTTCGTCGAATTCCATCGCTGCGTTCACGATGCCCGGCGTGGTCGAGGCATACGCTTTCAGGCGGTCGTGGTGCGTGGTCGCGAGCGTCAACGCGCGCCGCGCGCGAAATTCTTCGAGCAGCGCGACCGCGAGCGCCGCGCCTTCTTCGGGCGCCGTGCCGGTGCCCATTTCGTCGACCAGGATCAACGAGCGCTCCGTCGCCACGTCGAGCATCGATTTCAGATTCAGCATGTGCGCCGAAAACGTCGAAAGGTTCGCCGCGATCGATTGCTCGTCGCCGATATCCGCCAGCACGCGGTCGAAAATCGGCAGCTCCGCGCGATCTGCCGCCACAGGAATCGCCGATTGCGCGGAAAGCGCCGCGAGCCCAGTCGTTTTCAGCGCGACCGTCTTGCCGCCCGTGTTCGGCCCGCTGATCACCATCACCGTCTCGCCGCCGCCCGAGCGCAAAGCCCGAGCGGCACCGCCTTCAGCCCCTGCGGCCGCAGCGTCGCTTCGAGCACCGGATTGCGCGCCGCTTCGAGCCGCAGCGAATTGCCCTGCCGTGAATTCCGGGACCGTGCAGTCGAATTCGCGGGCAAAACGCGCGCGCGCGAAAATCGAATCGAAATGCGCGATTTCCGCAGCCGCCGCATCGAGCGGCCCGCGATCCAGCCGCACGCGCTCCGTCAGTTCCTCCAGGATGCGCGCGATTTCGGCGATTTCTTCGTCGCTCAGCTGGACGAGTCGATTATTGAGATCGATCGCCTCAAGCGGCTCGACGAAAATCGTCTGCCCCGTGCCGCTCGCGCCGTGCACCACGCCGGGCACGCTGCGCCGCTCGGACGCGCGCACCGGAATCACGAAGCGGTCGTTGCGCAGCGTGATGTAGTCCTCGCCCTTTTCGCCCGAAGCCTCCCCGCGCGCGCGCAAGAATTCCCTCGAGCGACCGCTGAATCTTCTCGCGCGCCTGCCCGATGCCGACGCGAATGCGCTTCAGTTGCGGCGAAGCATCGTCGCTGATTTCGCCGTTGGGCAGAATCGCCCGACGGATCGCGGCAGAGAGTTGCCGGAAGTCGGCCAGCGCAGCGGCGCGTTCCGCGAGCCGCGGATATTTCGCTCGCCTCGCTGCGAAACGTTTGCCGCACGCCGCCCACGGTCTCCATCAGCGACACCGCGTCCAGCAGTTCCGCGATCGCAAGCACGGAACCCGGCACCACGAGCCGCGCCAGCCACGCGGCGGGATCGGCCAGCGAGCCGAATCCCAGCTCCGAGCCCGCGCGCAGATACGCCATCGCTTCGCGCACCAGCTCGAATTCCGCGCCCAGCGCCGCCGCGTCCTGCTGCGGCGCAAGCGCCTGCACCGCGCGCCGCCCGGGCGCACACGTGGTGAAGCCGCCGACGATGTTCTTCAGGCGGTCGAATTCCAGCAGCTCTTCGGCAGGACGCGACACGGAACCTCTAAGAAGATTGTAGCTCGGTTGACTGTGGGAAACTCAGCGCGCCTGAAATTGCCCGGCGAGATACGCGGCCGCGTCCGCCGCGGACGGCGCAATGTGGACGAGCGGCGCATCATCCCGCCCGCGATCGCGCGCGCGGCCAAACTCGACTTCGCTCACCAGATCGACCACCGGCAGCCAGAAATCGCCGAGCACCGCGAAAGGCTTCCGCGCCATCGCCCCTTTGTTCAGCATCTCCCAGACGACCGCCAGCTCCACCAGCGTCCCCGTGCCGCCGGGGCACGCGACGTAGCCGTCGCCGCACTTCACCAACTCGAAGAGCCGCTCCTGCCACGTCTTCACGCGGACTTGCTCGTCGACCCATTCGTTCGCGGTCGAGCGAAAAAATTCCGCCGTCACCGCGAGCGTTCGCCCGCCCGCTTCCTTCGCGCCGCGCGACACCGCTTCCATCACGCCGCCGTAGCCGCCCGAGCACACGCGAAATCCTTTCGCCGCCAATGCCGCGCCCAGCGCCCGCGCTTCGTCGTACTGCGGATCGCCCGCGCGCACGCGACCGCTGCCAAAAACGGTGACGACCTTCGCGTCAGCGCTCATTTCGCTTTTTCCGCGCGGCCGCGGTGCCGTGCCCGCCGCCCAGCGTCTCGATCATCGCTGTCGCAATCGCGTCGATCGGCGCCGACGCGCCCGGCCCGTGTTCCGCGTCGTTGTTGCACAAAATCGAGAAACGCCAGATACTCGCCGCGCAGCGTGGTCGCGTAGCCCGAAAGCGCGTGATCGTGCTCGAGCGTTCCGGTTTTCGCCTCGATCAATCCCGTGGCCGCGGTATTCTTCATGCGGTCTTCGAGCGTGCCGTCGACGCCCGCCGACCGGCAGCGTCGAAATGAAATCGTTTCCCCACGGCTGCCGCGCCGCATAGCGCAGCAGCATCACCATCGCCCGCGGCGTCACCAGATCGTCGCGCGCCAGCCCTGAGCCGTCCGACAGCACCACGTCGCCGTCCGGAATTCCCGCGCGCGCGCAGGAAATCGCTTCTCGACTTCAGCCCCGCCGCCGTCGATCCCAGTCCCAGTTTTTCGCGCGCCACCGTGCGCAGAAAAAGTTCCGCATGCAGGTTGTTGCTGGTCTTGTTCGTGAATTCGAATGCTTTCGATCAGCGGCGGCGAAAGATGCTCCGCGAGCACGAGCCGGCCCGCATTCGGTCGCCGCTTGCGCGGCCGCGCCGGCTGCCGGAAACACAGGCTCGCCTGCGGGCGTGCTCTCGGGCGGCGCCGCATGCTGCACGCGCACGCTTCCGGTCACGTGCACGCCGCGCGCTTCGAGCAATTCCTTCAGCGTGCGCGCGGCCGTCTCCGCCGGATCCGTCATCGCCAGATCGAGCCGCACCGGCGCGTGTCCCGCCGGAATCGTGCCGCGCATCTGAATGAAATCCGACGCCCGGCTGGCGCACCACCGCGATGTTGGACGTTCGGCTCCCGGCGCGACCGTCGTCATGTCGAGCCCGATCGTATCCGCCGCCGCGCTCGGCTCGCACGTGATCGTGGCCGCATCGCCGGCGTGCGCGCCCGGCTCGCACGTCGACCGTGACTAGTGTTGTCGTTGAATGCGATCGCGCTCACCGGCGCGCCGAACGTGAAGAAGAGATCGCCCGCGGTCCATCCCGCCGGATACGGATCGTAGGGAAAATAGCTGTCGTCCGCGACGATGTCGCCATCAACCTCGCGCAAGCCCTTCGCCACGGCTGCATCGGCCATTTCGGCGAGCACGCGATCGACCGGCCCTTCGCGCTCGCCGTTGCCCGCGTACGGAAACTTGCGATTGGAAAGATCGGGATCGCCGCGCCCCACCAGGATCAGATCGCCGGCGAGACGCCCGTCGCTGCCGAGCGTTCCCGATGATTCGAGGGTGGTGCGAAATTGGTAATCGGCGCCGAGCGTGGCCAGCGCGAGCGCAGTCGTAAAAATTTTCGCGTTCGACGCAGGCGCGAAAAAATGATCCGCATTCAGCGCGTAGAGAGTCTCGCCCGTATCGCGATCGACGACGACCATGCCCCACGCGGCCTTCTGCGCATTCGCCTCGGCGAGCGCCTTCGATCGACGCGCGCGCGAAACTGCGCCACGTCCGCCCGCTGGGCCGCGGGAGATCTGCTGGGCCGCGCCGCCATTCGCGCAAGCCGCGAAATATTGCCGCGCAAATGGCGATACGAATACGCGCGCGCCAGCGAGTCTAATATCCATGATGCCGGTCGGAAGCGACGACATTGTTGCCGTCGGCACGACGCATGTGCATGAAGGGTGACAACGGCCATCAATTATATTGCATTCGCGGCCTCGATGCGACGGACGTCCATCTCCCGCCGCCGATTGGGTTGCGCACGTGCGTATCAAAAGCCCCTATCATGGACTCCGCAATTCTCGATTTCATTGGAGGCAATCATGAAGAAGATACTTTCCATTTTGCTCGCGGCTGCACTGATATGTATGCCGCTTGCTCCTCACGTCCTCGTCAAGCTCGCGCCGATGATAAATCGCATGACGAAGATCGGCTGGAGAATGCGGGCGAGGTCCTGAAAGAAATCATGAACATCCCCGACGACATTCCGCAGAGCCTGCTCGACAAGGCCGACTGCGTGATCGTGATCCCGTCCGTGCTCAAGGCTGCGTTCATCGTCGGCGGCAGCTATGGCCGCGGCGCGATGACCTGCCGCAGCGGCGAGACTTTTCAGGGCCCCTGGAGCGCGCCGACGATGATGGCTCTCGAAGGCGGCAGCTTCGGATTCCAGCTTGGCGGTCAGGCCACCGATTTCGTGATCCTCGTGATGAATCAGGGCGGCGCGAGCGTCGATCCTCAACAGCAAAGTGAAACTGGGTGGCGACGCCTCGGCCGCCGCTGGTCCCGTGGGCCGCGATGCCGAGGCCGATACCGACGTCACCATGCGCGCGGAGTTCCTCACCTATTCGCGCGCTCGTGGTTTGTTCGCGGGCATCTCGCTGGAGGGTTCGACGCTCCGTCCGGATAACGATGCGAACGAGCGCATCTACGGCCGGAGGCTCGACGCGAAAGAAATCGCCCTTCACGGCGCCGTCCCGATTCCGCCGTCTGCAAAGCTGATGATCGAAATTCTCAATCAGCACAGCCCCAAGAACCTTTCCAAGTAACGCTCTCGCGGTGCCTGCCCCGGAAGGAGCGCTCCTCCGGGGCGGGAAATCGCCCGACAGATTCCCATGTCCCTTAAATTCTTTTTTTCTTGCGGTGCTGTTCGACTTCTGCTCAAATATGACTTATAGTCATGTTTGGTCGCTGGTCATGCCTGGGGAATGCGAATGGCTTCCACTCCAGCTCCTCGGAACAAGGTAAAACGCGTCGCCGGGCGCCGCGAGCGCCACCGCGCCGAAATTCGCGAGCGCCTGTTTCGCGCCGCCCTCCGCCTCTTCGCCGAGCGCGGCTATCTGGAAACCACCGTTGAAGACATCACCGAAGCCGCCGACGTCGGCAAGGGAACGTTCTTCAATTATTTTCCGACGAAGGAACACGTTCTCGCCACGTTTGGCGCCGAGCGCATCGCCGCGATCGAACAGCGCCCTGGAAGAAGCAAAGAAGGGCGCGGCGCTGCCCGCCCTGCGGCGCATGGCGGTGGGCTTGGCCGGCCATGTGGGCGGAAAGCCCGGAGCTGCTTCGCGCGATCTATTCGGCGCATGCTGCGTGTCCTCCCGTTCGCGCGGAACTTCATAAGCGCCTCATCGTTGGCCGCCGCCTGATCGCGGAGATCTTCACGCTGGCGCAGGAACGCGGGGAAGTCCGGCGCGATCTTCCGGCCGCCGAACTCGCGCGGTGGACCCAGCTTATTCTCTTCGGCGTCACTCTCGCATGGGCGATGAAGCCCGACAGCTCTCTGCGCGCCACCGAGGGCCAGGTTTGGGACCTGTTCGCGCCGAACCTTCTTGCCGATGAGAAGAGCAGGATGGCCAAGAACCAGCGGAGTTCAAAATCGTGAAAATAACGAGACAAGGTTCGCTGAGATTTCATAGGGAAGTGCTGAGTCCTTCATGGCGGTACCTTCATCCAAGCTACAACGAGCCGGAGGAGGATATTTCGTGATAGGCCGATCGCGGAATTCGTGGGGCATTCTTGTGTTCGCTCTGCTGCTGCCCGCAGCGCCGGCGCGCGCGCAGACGGGCGCCGCTTCAAGCAGCCCAGCTTCAACTCCCGTTTCAACATTGAAGGCGTCTCAGGGCGATTATTCGGGCAGCGTGCCATCGGATCTCGTGCCCGGCGTCCTGCAACTTTCGCTGCAAGAAGCCATGGATCGCGGCCTCAAGCAGAATCTCGGCATCCTGCTTTCGGGGCAGGATGTTCGTACGGCCCACGGCGAGCGTTGGAAGCAGTTGAGCGCGCTGCTGCCGAATCTCACGACGTCCTCCTACGTCGACGCGTCGCAGGTCGATCTGGCCGAGTTCGGCTTCAGCTTCAAATTTCCACCATCGTCGGGCATCTCGATTCCCCCGGTTGTTGGGCCTTTCGCCTATTTCGATTCGCGCGCGTATCGTCACGCAATCGCTCCTCGATCTCAAGTCGCATCAACGCCACGCACTCCGCATCCCAGAACCTGGAATCGCGCGGAATATAGCTTCAAGGACGCGCGCGATCTCGTCATTCTTGCCGTCGGCAACACCTATTTGCAGGCGATTGCGGACGAGGCCCGCGTCGAAACCGCCGACGCGCAAGTGAAAACCGCGCAGGCGCTCTACGATCAGGCCTACGACCAGGTGAACGCTGGAACCTCGCCCAAGATCGACGCGCTTCGCGCGAATGTCGAACTGAAAACACGCCAGCAGGACTTGATCCAGTCCAAGAATAATTTCGCGATCGCCAAGCTCACGCTGGCGCGCGTGATCGGCCTTGCGCCCGGCCAGCAATTCGAACTCACGGACAACTCGCCCTACCAGCCGTTCCCCGGCCTGACCGTCGACGAGGCGCTGAAGCGCGCCTACGCGAATCGCTCCGATTTTCAGGCAGCGCTCGCCGATGTGCACGCCGCGGAATATTCGGCGTAAAGCCGCCAAGGACGGGTATTTGCCCTCTCTTTCCGTCAGCGCCGACTACGGCCTGGCGGGCACGTACGACGCTCTCGCCACCCACGGCGTGATGGACGTTCGCGGCACGCTGAACATCCCGATTTTCCAGGGCGGCAAGGTTCACGGCGATGTTCTCGAGGCCGACGCGCGGCTCGAGCAAAGCCGCCAGCGGCTCGATAATCTCCACGCTCAAATCGACGACGACGTTCGCACCGCTCTTCTCAATATCGAATCCGCCGAAGAACAAGTCGAAGTGGCCCGCAGCAATATCGATCTTGCCGACGAGACGCTCGCGCAATCGCAAGGATCGTTTCGCCGCCGGCGTCACCGATACGGTCGAAGTCGTGCAGGCTCAAGAATCCGTGGCCAGCGCGAACGAAAGCTACATTTCCAGTTTATATGCCGATAATTACGCGAAGATTTCTCTGGCCCGCGCCTTGGGCATGGCGGAAGCAGGGCGTTAAAGAATATCTTCAAAGGAAAATAAAGACCATGGCAGAGAGAACTGAGACCGAAGTCGAAACCCCGACCACCAGCCCGCGGAGACTTCGTCTGCTACCGATACGCCCGCCGAGACCCTCGGCGTCGCCTCCGCCCGAGTATCGCCGGCCGCGGCTTCTTCCAGGCAAATCCGCGCGCGCGCCTTTTGCTCATCATCGCGGCGATCATGCGTCATCATCGGCGGAATTTTCGCCTGGCGCTATTTTTCGAGCTACGAATCGACCGACGATGCTGAGGTCGACGGCCACCTGCATGCCACTCAGCGCCCGCATCTCCGGCTACGTCCCGAAGGTCAACGTCGACGACAACCAGTTCGTGCACAAGGGCGATGTGCTCGTGGAAATCGATCCGCGCGATTATCAAACCGCTCTCGATCAGGCCAGCGCCAATCTCGCCAGCGCGGAAGCCACCGCGCGCTCCCTGAACATCAACATTCCGGTCACGTCCGTCAACACCACCAGCCAGGTTTCTTCCTCTCAGGCGGACATCGACGACGCGCAGGCGGGAATCGTCGCGGCCCTTCAGCAGCACGACGCCGCCCAGGCGCAGCTTCTGGAAGCGCAAGCCAACAACGCAGAAAGCCCAAAACGACCTGGCGCGCTACAAGCACCTGGTCGACAAGCAGGAAATCTCCGCAGCAGCTCTACGACCAGGCAGTGGCCGCCGCGGCGTCTGGCAATGCGAGTGTGGCCGCGGCAAAGGCGAACGCTTCTGCCGCCGACCAGCAGGTCACGCAGGCTCGCGCGCGTCTCGCGCAGGCCGAGGCCACTTACCGCTCTTCGCAGACCGGCCCTCAGCAGGTCGCCTCGACCGCAGCTCGCGCTCTTTCCGCCGAAGCCGACGTGCAGGAAAAGCAAGCCGCGCTCGAGCAAGCCGAATTGAACCTGCAATACACCAAGCTTCATCGCGCCCGTCGATGGCGTCGTCTCCAAAAGCGTCGAAGTCGGCATGAACGTCCAGCCCGGCCAGCAACTGCTCACCATCGTGCCCCTTAACGAAGTCTGGGTGACCGCCAACTTCAAAGAGACGCAACTGAAGTACATGCGCCCTGGACAGAAAGCGGAGATCAAAGTCGACGCCAACGGCCGCACCTACCAGGGCCACGTCGATAGCATCGCCGGTTCGAGCGGCGCGCGTCTCAGCCTTCTGCCGCCGGAAAACGCCACCGGCAATTACGTGAAAGTCGTTCAGCGCATCCCGGTGAAAATCGTCCTCAATCCCGGACAGAACTCCGACGACTATTTGCGACTGGGAATGTCGGTCGAGCCGAAGGTATACGTGAAGTAATCTCGCGTGAACGCGGAAGCACAGCTTCCGCCGTTCGGTTCAAGTAGCGCCGGCGTCTCGCCGGCTCCTCTTCGGCGTGCCTCACGCAACATCGCACGTCAACGTGCGCTGCGCGGTCTCCGTGCACTCAGTGCCTTCTCTGCGCCCTCTGTGTTTAGCAGACCGCTCGAATTGGCTCGTTCGCACGCAATCTACCGTGGCGTGCCTCACTGCAGAGCGCCGCTTGCCGCGCCTCGATTCATGCAACATCTCGCTCGCCCCCAGCGCGGTTCGCTTAACCCTGGCATCTCGCCGGCCGAAGGCCAGCGCTATAAGGCGCGCGTTCGCTTGCCTCTGAAGTTTGCTTCCCGTAGTCTGTTGACCGTCCTCTGCGGCCTAATTTTCATGAATTGCGAGGTTCGATGACTTGTCCGATCTGCGGCAAGCGCCCGCCAAAGCGGTTTTGTCCCGCAAAGGGCGAGAAAATCTGCGCGGTCTGCTGCGGCCGCGAACGCGAGGTGACGATTGACTGCGTGCCGGATTGCCCGCACCTGATCACCGCACACCGCTACGAATCCGAGCATCGCAAGCCGATCCCCGCCGCGGAGCTGCCGTATCCCGATCTGAAGGTTCCCGTCGATTTCGTCTACGAGCACTGGCCGCTGGTCTCTGGCGTGGCGACGACGATCCTCAATTTCCAGCTTCAAAACAGGGAACTCGCCGACGGCGCGCTGCTCTCCGCCCTCGAAGCGCTCGCGGAAACGTATCGCACGCTCGGCACCGGGATTTACTACGAGCACCCGCCGGACGCGCCCGTGGCCCGCGCGCTCTACGGCGAGATCAATCAGTTCCTTCAGGAATTTCGCAAGGAAGAAGCGGGACGCGCCGGAATGAATCGCCTGAAAGACGCCGAGGTTTCCCACCTGATGGTGTTCCTGCTTCGCGTCGGCAAGCAGGAGACGAACGGCCGCCCTCGCTCGCGCGCCTTCCTCGATTTCCTGCGCGCCCGCTTCCCGCTTCCGGCCGAGGCGACGAAAGAAGCTCCGCGCATCATCATGCCCTAGCGGCGCCGGGTTTAGCGTAGCAGGGCCCGGCGTCTAGCGCCGGAGCTCTTGCTTCGCGGGTGGCGTGTGCCGGGGACCACGCCCGGGCAAGCCCCCGCTATGCCAGTCCGCCTTTGGCCGTTTAGTCCGCCGGCAGCTTGAAATTCGGATTCTGAATCACGCCGAGCACGTTCCCGAACGGGTCGTGCACGCTCCCGACCAGGATTCCTTCGCCGACATCCTGCATCGGCTCATTCGGCGTCGCTCCGAGCTCGAGCAACTGTTGATATGCCGCTCGGGCATCCGCCACGCCCCAGTACGCAAGCCCAGCCGCAGCGCGCTTCAGGCCGGCGTCCGGCTCGGCACCAGGCCAAGCTCGTAAGCCGCCCACGTTGAAGCCCGCATAAAACGGCTGATCAAAGTATGGCTGCGACCCCAGCACGTCTGCTGTACCACTCTGTGGCCTTTCCGAGATCCTGCACCTGATACACGACGGTTCTTAGCCCGAGAAACATGCACATCTCCTTCGATCCGCGGCGTCAGCATCAACTCTCGCGGCCGAAATCGGCGGGCGCCCCGCCAGAAACGCGCCGAGGCAAACCAGCGCAAACAGCATGATAATCCTCGACACGGTCTTCAACTTCACGCCGCGCGGGGGCTTGGCGAGCGCAGCAGGAACAAGCGCAGGGCCGAGCGCCAGTCTCCCGTTTTTCTCAGCGCCCTCTGCGCCTCTGCGGTGAGACTTGCTTTTCTCCGTGCTCTCTGTGGCAGTTCTCAGTGTCCTCTGTGTTTCATTCGCGTTCGGTTTCGAGCGCCCGGTCTTTCGTGTCGCCGTCCTTCTGGGCCGTGCCGTACGCCGCGCATTCACTTGGGGCATGCGAGTTCTCCATTCTTCCAGTCGATTTGCAGTTGAGGCGATTTCCAAGTCCGCTCGGGCGACGTCATCGGATTGAACGGCCTCGACTCGATTCCATGCTTTCGCCGCAAGCCCTCCACGCGCTCCGCAATCTCCTTGCGATAGCTTTCCGGCGCATAGCCGTAGCCGCGATACCATTCGCGATACTGCGCCGCGAGCTTCGGAAATTTTTCCTCGAGGAACGTCATGAACGTCTTCCACGATGCCGGCATCAGGAACACGACATTCGCCGCCACCCACTGCGCGCCCGCATCTCGCGCGGCGCGTATCAGCGCGTCGAGATCCGCCTCGTGATCGGTGATTCCCGGCAGAATCGGCATGATATTCACGCCCACGGCGATTCCGGCCTCGCGCAGCTTGTGCACCGCTTCGAGCCGCAAATCCGGGCGCGGCGCCCGTGGCTCGAGCAGCCGCGCCAGTCGCGGCCGCAGCGTGGTGACGGTCATATGAATCGTGATCGATGAGCGCTCGGAGATTCGTTTCAGCAGGTCGATGTCGCGCACCACCTGATTCGATTTCGTGGTGATCGAAAGGCTCAGCCCTTCGCGCTCCGCCATCTTTTCGAGGATCGCGCGCGTTGCCCCAAATTCGCGTTCGGCCGGCTGATACGGATCGGTCGCCGTGCCGATGGCGATATGTTCGCCCCAGATCTTTTCCGACGAGAGATCGCGCGCGGCCAGCGGCCCGGCGTCCTTCTTGACGTAGATCTTCGATTCGAAATCGCCGCCATTGAGTTCCATGTACTCGTGCGTGTAGCGCGCGTAGCAGTATTTGCATCCGAATTCGCACCCGCGGTAAGGGTTCACCGTCCAGCGGAAGGGCACCCGCTCCGAATGGCACTCGTTCAGGATCGATTTGACGGGGAGGAGAAAGTACTCCGTCCCGCGCTTGGCCTCGGCGCGGAGGGAGGATGCGGCGAGGCGCGCAATGCCGACCAGTTCCGTCGGGTGCTTCTCACTCCGGGCAGGTACCGGAGGGGGCGCGGAAGCACCGTTCGGGGACTCACGGCGCCGTGGCAAGCGGCTGTGGGGAAAAGGGTGAGACTGGTCTCTTTCGGGCGTCCCGTGCGACGCCGAAGCGTCGTCGGAGCTGCTCGAAGTATGGGATAAGTGGCCATTGGTCTCGCCGCACGAGTTGCACTATATTCGCCTTATGTTCGCCATGTCAAGAACTATTCTTCGCTTTTATTTCGCCTGTCAGGGCGAACAGGGCTCCTGCTGGAAACCCTGCCCTGCGCGAGCGAACAGTGCCCGCCCGCCGCTCGCTATACTGGCAGGGGAAACAAGGGGCCCAGCCGGTGGAACAGGTCGGTATTCTGCTCGTCGACGACGACGTCGCGAGCCAGCAGGCGTTGAAAAGCATCCTCGATTCAGAGGGATGGCGTGTTCGAATTGTGCCCAAGGCCTCCGAGGCGCTGGGCGAACTAGCCACGGGCGGGTGGGATCTTGCCATCGTCAACATCGCGCTGGCCGATCCGGGCGGGCCTCTCTTTGCGATCCTGAGGGAGCTGGCCCAGGCTCAGGCCGTGGCCGCCCATCCCGAAAATCCTGGCGCCGCCAATCCCGCAGAAGACGGTTCGGGTCGCTCGCGTCCAGGAAGCGCATCCGTGTCCTGTTCCTCGTGCCGCTGCTCATGGCCCAGGAAGTCCAGCCCACCCTCGAGCGCGAAGGGCCTGCCGCACTCGCCCAAGCCCTACCACCTGCACGATTTCCTCGAGCGCGTCAGCGAGCTCCTGATCGAATCAGGTGCGATCACGGAACCCATCCGCGGCGTCGGCGGTTTCTCCGAACGCAAGATTCGTCGTCGCGAGCAGCGCTTCGGCCGCGGCACACGCGCGAACTCGATGTTCGCCTCCCGCGAGGATTACCACATGACCGAGGAAGAAATGGCCGAGTACGAGCGCCAGGAAGAAGAGGAACGCAAAAAGCGCCAGAAGGACCAAGTCCCTACGGCTCCGGATATCTAGCTTTCTCCGCTCCGCATCGCCTCCGAGATTGTTCGCCACAATCCTGCAAGAAAATCCCCCCTCGCTCGTTCTCAGCATAGTGCGGCTGGCTGTGCGCCAATCGCCTGGCCGCGAGGGAGGGAAACCATGCCCAGCAAAACGAAACGAGCGATAGCAATCGTATTCGCGGCGATTCTGATTCTCGCCGGAGCCTCGATCCTGAAACCCGATTGGGAGCCGACTGCCCGGGCAGCGGCCTCGCCCGGTGGTGGCGTGGCGGATCGCCCATGTCCTGGGAACTCGGAGCGATGGTGCACTTTTTTCTGCAATAAGAGGGGACTGGAGCAGCCCCCTAGCGGGCCCCCAAACGGCGCTTAATGGGCGGCGAAAGCCACGTTTTGTCGGCTTTCGATCAACGAAGGCTTTCGCCGCCCGGGGAATTGTCAGCGGGTAGCGTCTGCTGGCGGATTCCACCGCCGGACCTGGCTCCGATCCAGCGTGGCGGCGAGCAACTGCGCCACGGTCTGCTGGAGCACAGGATGCTCCGCGCCGGGCGCGATCTCCGCAAACGGCACGAGAACGAATTTTCGCTCCGCCATCCGCGGATGCGGAATTTCGAGGTCCGGTGCATGGACCACCGCCGCGCCGAAAAAAAGAATATCGATATCGATCGTGCGCGACTCCTTGGGCCCGCCTTCAGCGACCGGCGCGCGCCGCCGCCCGAGCGACCGCTCGATGGCGAGCAGCGCGTTCATCAATTGCCGCGGCATCAGATCGGTTTCCGCCTCGACCACGCCGTTCAAGAACCATCCCGGCCCGCTCACGTCCACCGGCTCGGTCTCATAGAGCGACGATTGCCGCGTGACGCGCACGCCGTGCTCGCCGAGCGCCTCAATCGCCCGCGCAATATTCTGCGCGCGATCCCCCATATTCGATCCGAGCGATAGGTAGACCGTCTTCATTGCAGGACAGTTATTTTAGTCCATCGAGGGCTATTTTGATCGGACGCACCGGTGCCGGCGGAGCGAAGCTCTTAAGCTGGCCTTACAAGTGCTCGGTACATAATCACGAGGGTACGTAGCGAAACATGTATGGATCGCCTTTTAAAATATGATATCGTGCGCGTTCTCCGCAGGAACAATCGCGCCTAAATACGGCGCGGCCCTGGAGCGATCGAGCGATGTCCGATCTGAAGGCCGCCGCGTTTCTCTCCCTTTTGCTCTTCGGCTGCACTCTCGTTGTCGGTTGCGGATCCAGCAGCGGCTCCGGCCCCGGCAACTCGACTCCCGAATTTGTCGTGACGGGCAGCATGACGACCGAGCGTTATGTCCCAACGGCGACGCTGTTGCCAAATGGCAAGGTCTTGATCGCAGGGGGCACCAATGCGACCAGCGGCGCTCTCTCCAGCGCCGAACTCTACGATCCGTCCACGGGGTCGTTCACACCGACAGGCAGCTTGAACACCCCACGCTATTGGGCCGCCGCCACTTTGCTGAACAGCGGATTAGTCTTGATCGCAGGCGGCTACAACGACAGCGGCTTTGTCGGCACCGCAGAACTCTACCATCCCGCGTCCGGTACCTTCACCTCGACCGGAAGCCTGAACACACCACGCCGGCTGTTTCCTATGACGCTCCTCCCAAACGGGACTGTCCTGGTTGCAGGAGGGTATAGCTCGGATGACGCTCTATATAGCGCCGAAATCTACGATCCAGGCAACGGAACATTCACGCCGACCGGAAACATGAATTCGGCGCGGCGAATCTTCACGATGACGCTCCTGAATGATGGAACGGTACTCGCCGCCGGTGGATTCAACGGAGGTGGCACTCTCGGCAGCGCTGAGTTGTACGATCCCTCGACCGGAACGTTCGCCTTCACCGGCAATCTCAATGCGATCCGCTACTATCATACGGCCACACTTCTGAACAACGGGATGGCGCTGGTCGCGGGCGGTGTGTACACCACCGGCAACGGCCTTGTGCCGCTGGCCAGCGCGGAACTCTATAATCCAGCGAACGGCACATTCGCCCTCACCGGCAGCCTCAACACAGCACGCGCAGTGGCGACAGCCACGCTGTTGAACAATGGAACGGTACTCGTGGCGGGCGGCCAGAACGGCGGCACGGACGAGGTGGTATTTGCCAGCGCCGAATTGTACGATCCCGCAGCGGCGACATTCATGGCGACTGCGAGCCTGAACGCAGCACGATTCGGCCAGACGGCGACGCTTCTCAACGACGGAACGGTGCTGATCGCGGGCGGCTCGGATTCCACCGGCGCAATCGCCAGCGCGGAACTCTACGAGCCCGGCAACTAGCCTAACGCGCCGACCGCTTCCGGGTCTTCTTGCCCTTGGTTTTGCGCAGGTAGATGAAGAGGAAAACCAAGGCAGCGGTGGCGATCAGCAGGCCTGCGACTGCCCACGCGACAGGGCGCTCGTGTTCGGCGACGAACGCGATGACGTCGCGACCGTATCGCGCAGCCAAATAGGCCAGGATCGAGTATCTCACGGCCCGTCCCAGCGCGAGCGCCGCCAGGAATTTTCTCACCGGATACTGCATCACGCCCGCAGCAAGCAGAAAGGGAACGATAGGTGCGGGCGGCGGCAGCAGAGCCGCAATGGCGATCGCACCGAATCCCCATCGCCCAAAAATCTTGTAAATCTTGTCCACCTGGTCGCGCGAAAATCGGCGCTCGAGAGTTTCCTTTCCTCCCTTGCGCGCCAGCCGGTAGGTGACAAAGCCTCCCAGCACGGAACCCGCCGTCGCCATCAGCGCGTAATAAGGCCACCAATCACCCTGGCGTGAAGACAAGAGAATCGTCGCCACATCCATGCTGCCGGGAATCGGGATGAGAGAGCTATCGAGGAGTCCGAGAGGAATCAGGCCCACGCCGCCGAGATGAAAGAGCCAGCGACGCACGCTTCGCGTTGCCGTTGGCTTCAGCGCCGCGATCACCTGAGCGATCATCATCTATCTGGAGTCCGCGTGGATTTTCGCATGCGGCGCGCGAACTCTAACGCTTTTCTGCGGGATGCGGAAGCGATCTTTCGCGTTGCAGATCGAGGCGGCGGTGGAAAGAGAACGCCGAGCTAGCTCTTGGGCGTCTCTTTCAAGATCCGTACAGACGTCTGGGTGAAGGCCTGCGGTTTGGGCTTCTGCTTCTTCGGTTTCTTGACTTCGCGCCTGTGTGCGTCCTTGTTTCCCATATCCGATAGCTTGCCACAACTTGGCGGCCACGGATAGCACTCCGAGGTTCCAGTTTCGCGCCAACTCAGGCAAAAGGAATCCGAAGAGCGCCGATTCTCCAAGTGTGCATAAGGGGACAGATTCCTTCGGGCATTGCGCGCCAAAATAACGTGCGCGAGTGGATTTGCCGGCGCAACTCCTGAAGGAGCGCGCGACTCTAATAATTGGGTGAGAACAGCAGCAGAGCGGGAGAGAACGATGAATAACCAATGGATCGTTAAGAACCGTCGTGAAACGTTGACGGTCGTCATTTATTCCGTTATAGGCCTGATTGTTGTAACCGTGCTGGTTACACTCGCCAATTACGCCCTGTATTCCACTTCGATGCACCGCTAAACAAGCGGTTACCCCGGCCGAGAAAAGCTTCGGTAAACAAAACGTTAATCTCAAAGTGTTTATAAGCGGATAGATTGTTTCGGCATCGTGTGCTACAGTGAAACACGGTGTACCGGTTGTAAGCGCAGTTGTGCGCGAACCCACAAATCTAACGACGCGGAGGCTAAGTGTAGGAGGAAACGGTGAAAAATCGGTGGGTCGTTCCGAAGCGCGATCAAACGTGGACGATAGTGATCTATTCCGTGATCGGCTTGATCATCTTGATGGGATTGATTGTATTTATAAATTACCTCGTGTATTACCACTCCGTTCAGGTTTCGAACCGCCTCTAAAAAAGTCCCGGCTGGCGGCGGGTGTCGTCGCTGTCTTGGGCTTTGTCGAAGGGCAAGCCTAAGTGCTTGTAGGCGCCGGCGGTAGCCACGCGCCCGCGTGGCGTACGGTCGAGCAGGCCCATCTGCATCAGGTAGGGCTCGTAGATCTCCTCGATAGCGCCCTCATCCTCGCTGAGCGATGCCGCAATGGTGTTGAGCCCTACGGGGCCGCCCGCATATTTCTGGATGATGGTGAGCAGCAGGTTGCGATCGACGTCGTCGAGGCCGTGCTCGTCGACGCCGAGCATGGCGAGCGCATCGCGCGCAACGCCGAGCGTGATGTGGCCCTTCGCCCGCACCTCCGCGTAATCGCGAACGCGCCGCAGCAGACGATTCGCCACGCGCGGCGTTCCCGCGGCTGCGCCGCGCAATCTCTCTCGCGCCATCCTGCTCGAGCGCGATGCCCAGAATCTTTGCCGAGCGCACGACGATGCGCAGCAAATCCTCCGGCGAGTAAAATTCCAGCCGGTGAACGATGCCGAAGCGCGAGCGCAGCGGCGCCATGATCAGCCCCGCGCGCGTCGTGGCGCCGATCAGCGTGAATTTGTTCAACTGGTACGGATGCACGCGCGCGCCCGGCCCCTGCCCGATGATGAGGTCGACGCGAAAATCTTCCATCGCGGGATAGAGGATTTCTTCGAGTGCCGGCTGCAGGCGGTGAATCTCATCGAGGAAGAAGAAATCGCGCGGCTCGAGTGACGTCAGCACCGCCGTGAGGTCGCCCTTTTTTCTCCAGCAGCGGGCCCGAGCTGACTTTGATGGCCGAGCCCATCTCGTTCGCCAGAATCTGCGCGAGCGTGGTCTTGCCGAGCCCCGGCGGCCCGTAGAGCAGCACGTGATCGAGCGCTTCGCCGCGATTGCGCGCCGCTTCCACCGCAATCTTCAGGTTCTCTTTGACGCGATCCTGCCCGATATAATCTGTCGAAACTGTCCGGACGGACGCTCGCGTCGATGCGCGCGTCGTCGTCGGACGCCCTGCCGGAAACGATTCGACTTTGTGATCCGTCATCGGTCTTATGCAGTATCTGCCCGCAACTCTGTCGTCACTCCTCGCGGCCTGCCCGCGCGCTTTTCTGCATCGCGGAGTTTCCCAGAATCTGCAGCGCTGCGCGCAAAAGCGCTTCGAAATCGCCGCCGCTGGCGGCGCGCGATTTCTCGACCGCCTTTTCCACCGACACGCGCGTCGTAGCCAAGATTCACCAGCGCGGAAGCCACATCCGACTCGAGCTGCGATCGCGTCGCCGGCTTTCCCGCTGTCGGCCACGTCGACCACCGCGAGTTTATCGCGCAACTCGACCACGATCCGCTCCGCCGTCTTGCGCCCCACGCCCGGAATCCGCACCAGTTGCACGAGGTCGCCTTTGCGAATCGCGGGAATCAGCTCCTCGAGCCCCATGCCCGAGAGAATCTTCAGCGCGAGAGACGGTCCCACGCCCGAAGCGGATATCAGCAATTCGAAGCACTGCTTCTCGCGCGACGTCAGAAATCCGTAAAGCGCGAGCTGGTCCTCGCGAACGTGCGTGTGGATCAGCAGCGTCGCTTCGTCGTGCAGCGCGCCCAGGTTCGTGAACGTCGAAAGCGGAATCTGCACCTGGTATCCCACGCCGCCCACGTCGAGCAGGATCTGGTTCGGGCGCTTTTCAGTGAGCTTGCCGCGGAGCGAGCCGATCATGTCCAGCGATTATTGATTAGCGCCGCCGGAGTGTCAAACGGGCGTCGACGCGGGCAGCGTCTCAGTTTGCTCAAATTGAGACGCTGCCGGAGCGCGCGTCCCCCTGCGCCACGAAATGTCACGCCGTATGAATTGTGAAATTGCGTCTCTACGGAAATTCGTATGCCGCGGAAAATTTGCCGCGAATTCCGGATAGTCTGCAGAATTTAATTTCCGATAAAATGTTTCGCACAAGTAGATACTGCGACGCGATTCGGGAACAATTTTTTATTCGCGCGCGTATCTATGCTTTCCGAGCTGACGCTGCAACGTCTAAGCGCAGTGCACGCCGGAAATCCGATCCAAGGAGGATCCGATGAAGTCACGCCGTACGCTTGGTTTTGTTTTCTCCGCGCTCGCCGTGCTGGCCGTGGCGATGCCGATGGCGGCTCGCACCGCTTCCGCCAAAGACGCGAAATCGACCACCGCGACGATGGACATCATTTCCGCCGAGACGCTGGGTGGCAAGGATATCAAACCCGGAACGTACACGTTCCAGATCGACGATTCGACGGTCTGACGGTTTCTGCATCACGGCAAGATGGTGGCGCAGGCCCCCGTGCAATGGAAGGACGAAACGCAAAAGCCCAACATGACCAATATCGTCACGCAAAACGACCGATCAAGGAAATCCACTTCGGCGGCAAAATGAAGTACGTCCAGGTCATGGAGTAGCAGTGCAGCAGACGAACTAGCGGCGGGCGCGGTCTCGTCGCACGGCTTCGTCGACCAGCGAATCGAGCTCGCGGCGCGTCAACGTCACGCGCTCGGCTTCGCTGCCGTCAGAGCCGGCCGCGCCGCCGGAGCCGTTCGTGGGTTGTGCACCGGCTCCGTAACGCACGCGCGCGACCTGCAGTTTTTGGACGTCGGCCTTCGAGAGAACTTCCTGCTTGCCGAGGAGCTGCGTGACGAGAGCGACGCGAGCGAAGTGCTCGGTCGTCTCCATCCGCAGAAAAGCAGTGAGAAGATCGGGGCCGCACGTAACGACGCCGTGATTGGCCATCAGGATCGCATCGTGCCCTTGGACCAGAGGCTCGAGAGCCGCGGCCAGTTCAGGCGTTCCCGGCGTGCCGTAGCGCGCCACGGGAATCGATCCCAGCCCGATGATCAGCTCGCACAGAATCGGCTTGTCGAGCGGGATTCCCGCCGCAGCGTATCCGGTCGCCGTCGGCGGATGCGCGTGGCATACGGCATTCACCTCCGGCCGCAGCCGGTAAATCAAAAGGTGCATGCCGATTTCGGAGGAGGGCTTCCGCGACCCGCTCACCCGCCGCCCGGTCAGGTCGGTGATGACCATATCGTCCGGCGTCATCATGCCCTTGCTCATGCACGTGGGAGTCGTCAGGATCCGGTCCGCGCCAAGCCGCACCGACATGTTCCCGTCGGTCGACGCTACGAACCCGCGCTCGTGGATCCATCGCCCGACGACGCAAAGGTCGCGCCGGTGTTCTTCTTCCGCCTTGACCGCCCCGTGGGATATCGAGTCAGGAAACACGCGCGCCTCCCTGGATCGGGCCGAGTGCGGCGTAGTTTACGCGTAGAAGCCGCGTAATTTCAAGGCCCGAGCTACGCGGTCGATGGCGACGATATAGGCGGCGATCCGGTTGTTCACGCTGTGCGCGCGGGCGTACAAGCACCACCTGGTCGAAGCTGTGCTCCATCACGTCCTGCAGGCGCTCGTTCACTTCGCTCTCGCGCCAGAAAAAACCCTGGCGGTCCTGCACCCACTCGAAATAGCTGACGGTGACGCCGCCGGCATTTCCGAGAATGTCCGGAATGATGAAGATGTCCTTTTTCTCGATGATCGCATCGGCGTGCTGCGGTGGTGGGACCGTTCGCGCCTTCGCAGAGGATGCGGCAATCCACGCGATGCGCGTTCTCGGAGGTAATCTGATTTTCGGTCGCGGCCGGGACCAGGATGTCGCACGGGCGAAAGAGAATCTCGCGCGACGTCAGTTTCTCGCCGCCGTCGAATTCCTGCAGCGGCCGGCGCAGCGTGTAGACCCAATCGTAGAGCCTGGGAATGTCGAGGCCCTTTTCGTTGTAGAGCCCGCCGGTCACGTCCGCCGCGCCCAAAATCTTGTAACCCGCCTCGTGCATCAGCAGCGCGGCTTGCGAGCCGACGTTGCCGAAGCCCTGAATGATGACGCGGCAGCCGTCCCGCTTCATTCGCAGCTGCTCGATGGCCTTGTTGCAGCAGATCATCACGCCGCGCCCGGTGGCTTCACGGCGTCCGCGCGACCCGCCGAGATCGAGCGGCTTGCCCGTGACGACGGCGGTGGTCGCCTGCCGCACGTGCATCGAATACGTGTCCATCACCCACGCCATCACCTGTTCGTTCGTGCCGATGTCCGGCGCCGGGATATCGCGCTCCGGACCGAACCAATCGCTCAAAGCAGCCGTGTAGCGCCGCGTGACGCGCTCGAGTTCCGATTTCGACATTTTCGACGGATCGCAGATCACGCCGCCCTTCGCGCCGCCAAACGGAATATCGACTACCGCGCATTTCCACGTCATCCACGCGGCCAGCGCGCGCACCTCGTCGAGCGAAACCTCGGGGGAAAAACGGATGCCGCCCTTGCCGGGCCCGCGCACCGGTCGAGTGCAGCACGCGATAGCCCGTGAAGACTTCGATCTGGCCGTTATCGAGCGCCACCGGTATGTAGACGGTGATTTCGCGCTCGGGATACCGCATGTAGCGGTAGATGCCCTGTTCGAGGTTGAGTTTCTGCGCGGCGATTTCGAAGCGAGCTTCAGCGGATTCGTAAACGTTGAATTCGTCCTGCACGGCAATCGGAGTTTCTACAGGCATATCGATTCCCCCCCACGCCCATTTTACCGGATGCCGGCGCGGCGCCGGGCGGAGCTCATTTGCCACCCTTTCGCAAATCGTGACCCGTCATCTCGCCCGGCTCGGCCACGTCCAGGACGCCCAGCATCGTCGGCGCGATATCGCGCAGCGAGCCGCCGGGCTTCGAGTTGCAGGTGATCGTCCGCGGTCACGAGCATGAACGGCACCGGGATTCGTGGTGTGATACGTGTGCGGCCCGCCGGTCACCGGATCGATCATCGTCTCGGCGTTGCCGTGGTCCGCCGTGATGATCCACGCGCCGCCGCGCGGGCGCAGCGCCTGGAAAATCCTGCCGAGCTGCTCGTCCACCGTTTCGACGGCCTTGATCGTCGCTTCGAGCTTGCCCGAATGGCCCACCATGTCCGCGTTCGCGAAGTTCATGATGATCGCGTCGAAATCGCCTTTCTCGATCGCGTGAATCACCGTGTCCGCCACGCCCGCCGCGGACATCTCCGGCTTCAGATCGTACGTGGCGACTTTCTGCGACGGGACCACGCACGCGCTCTTCGCCGGGAAACGGCTTTTCCACGCCGCCGTTGAAAAAATAGGTGACGTGCGCGTATTTCTCCGTTTCCGCGCACGCGCAGATTTTTGAATTCGCAGCTCGGCGAAAACGTTGGCCAGGATGTGCTCGAGCTTTTCCGGCGCGAGAATGTACCGCAGCCACGGCCACGTCTTCTCGTATTGCGTCATCCCGACGTAGGCGAGATTCTTCGGCCGCGCGGGATCGGCGATCTTGTCGAAGCCCGGCTCGATCAGCGCTTTCGTGATCTGGCGCGCGCGGTCGGCGCGGAAATTGAAGAAGATGACGGCATCGTCGTCGCGAATCACGCCGCGCGGCGCGGCGGGCTTTCCGGGCGCGGCCTGCGTGGTGATCACGGCGGGAATCACGAATTCGTCGGTGACGCCCTTTTCGTAGCTCGCCCGCATCACCGCGATCGGGTCGCTCGATTTCACTTCCGAATCGCCGTGCACCATCGCGCGTGTACGCCTTCTCGATGCGCTCCCAGCGATTGTCGCGATCCATCGCGTAGTAGCGCCCGCTGACGCTGGCGATTTGGCCGACGCCGTACTCGCGCATCTTCTGTTCGAGCGCGCGCAGGAAGTCGATGCCGCTTTCGGGCGGCGTGTCGCGCCCGTCCATGAAGCAATGAACGAACACGCGCTGCACTTTATTTTCGCGCGCCATCCGCAGCAGCGCGAAAAGATGCTCGATGTGCGAATGAACGCCGCCGTCGCTCACCAGGCCCATCAGGTGCAGTTGGTGCGCGCGCCCGCGCTCCATCGCTTCGAGCAGCAGCGGCTGCCGGAAAAATTCGCCGCTCGGCGATCAGCGCGTCGACGCGCGTGATGTCCATCTGCACGATGCGCCCCGCGCCGATATTCAGATGCCCCACTTCGCTATTGCCCATCTGCCCTTCGGGCAATCCGACGTACGGCCCCGAAGTATGAATCAGCGTGTTCGGAAATTCCTTCAGCAGCCGGTCGTAGTTGGGCTTGCGCGCGAGCGCGATGGCGTTGCCCTTGGTCTCCGCGCGGTAGCCCCAGCCGTCGAGCACGGTGAGCACAATCGGCTTCGGTCGCTTGGCCATAGTCTAAATTAAGTTAGCAGAAGAGACCGCCGTTGCAAGGAGGATGTTGCCTGGGCGAGCATCCGCGCATCCCAAAGTGAAGCCTCCGGCACTTTGAAGCCAAGACGGTACGCCGGCGGAAGCCTTGACGGGGCGGCGCGGCAGGGTTTAGATTGGCGCCGGAGCGCGGACAGGGCATGTTTTTCGCGGGAGCGCCCGACAGGAACTAGGAGGATTCTTATGAGCACCGGTCCGCGTCCTGCACTCGACATGGATAAATTGAACGCCTTTATCGGGCAGTTCATCGGCGATCTGGGAGCCGCCGTTCACGCTGGGATGGTTGTGATTGGCGAGAAACTGGGCCTGTACAAGGCGCTTGCCGCCGGCCCTTTGACTTCGGCCGAGCTTGCTTCGAAAACAAAAACCGACGAACGCTACGTTCGTGAATGGCTGTCGTCGCAAGCGGCGGGAGGCTACGTCACCTACGATGACAAAGCGAACAAATTCAGTTTGAGCGAAGAGCAGGCTTTCACGCTCGCCAACGAAGACAGCCCCGCCTACCTGCCCGGCGCTTTCGAACTCGCTCTGGGATCGCTGGCAGCCGTCCCGCGGATCGCCGATTCCTTCCGCAACGGCGCGGGGATGGGATGGCACGAACACGCTGACGGCGTCTTCCACGGCTGCGAGAAGTTCTTCCGCCCGGGCTACGCCGCGAATCTCATCAGCTCGTGGATCCCTTCTCTTCACGATGTGAGTCAGAAACTGGAGGCGGGAGCCCGCGTGGCCGACGTGGGTTGCGGCAAGGGCGCTTCCACGATCCTGATGGCCAAGGCGTTCCCCAAGTCTAAATTCTTCGGGTTCGACTACCACGACAAATCGATCGAAGCCGCCGGCCAATCAGCGAAACGGCAAGGAGTCGGCGACCGCGCCACGTTCGCCGTGTCCAAGGCCAAGGAGTTTCCTGGCAAAGAATATGACTTCGTCGCCGTTTTCGATTGCTTGCACGACATGGGCGATCCGGTCGGGGCCGCCAAGCATGTCCGGGAATCGCTCGACAAAGATGGCACCTGGATGATCGTCGAGCCCTTCGCCAATAACGACCTGAAGGACAATCTGAATCCCGTCGGCCGCGTCTACTACTCTTTTTCAACTCTCTTGTGCACACCTTGCTCGCGATCCCAGGAAGTGGGCCTGTGCCTCGGCGCGCAGGCGGGAGAGTCGCGCATCGGGGACGTAGTGAGCTCGGCCGGGTTCACTCGCTTCCGGCGCGCTGCGGAGACGCCCTTCAATATCGTCTATGAAGCTCGGCCTTAGGAAAGGCGGCGCCTGGCGGCACGGCTCGCTGCTTACTGCGCCTTCACCCTCAGCATGCCCGCGTCGTAGATGATTTTTCCGCCGACCATCGTGAGCACCGATTCTATCGCGGGCAGCGCTTGCACGGGAATCGTGAAGATATCCTGCGAGAGGACGGCCAAGTCGGCGAGCTTTCCGGGCTCGAGGCTGCCCTTATCTTTTTCGGCGAATTCGGCATAGGCGGAAGTGAGGGTATACGCGACGACGGCTTGTTCGCGCGTGATGGCTTCCGATGGGCGGTCCGGATGCGTGACAGCGAACATGATGTTCAGATACGGATTCATCGGGCCATCCGAGCCCAGCGCCACGGGAATCCCCGCGGCCAGCAGAGAACGCACAGGCTGCGCCTCTTTAAACGCGTTGCCGCCGCCCAATATGGCTCCGCTATTCAGGTGCGAGGGATTCTGCACCACGACGATGCCCATTTCCTTCACGCGCGGAATTAGATCCGGAAAGAGGCCGTCGCCGTGCTCGAAGCGCACGCGCTTGCCGTTCCACACCTTCGCGCCTCCCATAGACTGCATCGCGTCGAGCATGGCCGCTGCGGAGCGATAGCCGGAAACGTGGAGCAGCAGCGGATCGTTGTACTGCAGCGACTCGCGCAGCATCGATTTCATCTCGCCTTCCGGGAAAGTGACCGGCAGGTCGTGAAACATCGCGTCGAAGGGCGGCCCCGCGATGTGCTGGTGGCTCTCGCGCGGATCGAAGGTGAATTCGAGGGGAACGCCATCGAGCAGCCATTTCGTTCCGCTCACGGTGATCAGCGGAGCGGGATGCGGCGGGACCGCGCGGCCTTCCTTGATATCGCGGCCCGCGGGCGTCGTCATCGGCATGCGCATCACGCGGATGCGGATTGGGGTCGGCGTCTTCTCGAATAAGGCTACGGCTTGGCCCGGTTCCATTCCATCGGACATGTCTTGAATGGAAGTCATGCCCCACTTGGCAGCTTGCAACAACACATCGTGCATTTCCTTCAGCGCGGTGGCTTCGCTGGCGAGGCCGACGAAGCTGCGGTCCACGCGAAGCGCCGCATATTCCCGGACGACGCCCGTGAGCCTGCCGTCGGCGGATCGCTCGTAGCGCCCGCCCATCGGGTCGCGCTGATCCTCGTGAATTCCGACTTTGGCCAGCGCGGCGCTGTTCATGATATAGGCGTGGCCCGTGAGAGTTCCCAGGAAGACAGGATCATCGGGAGCGATTTTGTCGAGCGAATCGCGCGTGATTTCGACATCGTGAAAACATTTCGGACCGATCGTGGCCTGGATGATGGTTCCCTTCGAGGCTGCGGCCACCTTGGCGGAAAGCGCATCGCGAATTTCGGGCCATGCCGGATCCTGAGTTTTCAATTCTAGATCGATTGCGTTTGCGGGCGCCACATTGTCGCCCAGATGGTTGTGCGCGTCGTTGATCCCGGGAATCACGACGCGGCCGCCCAGATCGATCCGCCGCGTGCGCGGCCCTGCGAGGGCCTGAATTTTGCGGGAATCTCCTGTGGCAACGATGCGTTCGCCGCGAATCGCCAGCGCCTGGACGTAGGGATGCGCGGCATCGCTGGTGAAAATCTTGCCGTTGAAGAGAATCGTATCGGGAGCCGGTTGTTGCGCAGCCAGCGGCGCGACGAGTGCAGCGAGACACGCGACGATCAGGAGCATTCGTCTATTCAGCATGCACGTCCTCGCCCAAGAGGCATTAGATAACTCCTAATGGCGCGGCTCGCTTGAGGGCGGGACGATGCCTTTGAGGCGCAGGTAGACGGCCATGGAGCCGTAGCATTCATTGTCGTGCGCGACGTTGCCCGCAAGCGCGGCGAGGCGCGGCGTTGGTCCGCGGTAACTCTGTATCGGCTCACTGGCGTTGGCGTCGGTGAGCGCGGCGTAGGCGGCATCGCACGTGTCGAAGGAATCTTTCAGCGCGGCGACGAGATCAGCTTTCGTGGTTTTCGAGGCGGCGCTGGGCGTTTTCGGCGTGCCGAGCGCGCGCGAACATCCGGCCGTCTGCGCGTCGGCCACGTGCGCCACCCAGCCGCCAAAGCTGCGCTCTTCCGGAGTCGGTTTGAAGTCGTAGCCGTCGTCCGGCATTTTGTCCGCGGCTTTCAGCAGGTTGTTCTTCACCACGTTGTACGACTGCCGAATCGCATCGGCAACGCTCGGCGTCGCCGCTGGCGCCTGCGCCCGCGCCACGAGTGGCGAAGCCAGCAATCCCGCAAGACCCATCACCACGAGAACGTAATTTTTCATCGCAATTCTCCTTCGTCGGCTCTTGCCGAACTGCCCGTTTGCCCTGCAGACCCGCGGATTATAGACCTGAGTGACGCGGGCGAAGAAGGAAAGTGTTGGCGTTCGGCCGGCGATCCAAAGCCTCACTGAAAAGGGTCGCGAGGAAGTTCCAAGTGCCCCATCCGCGCGCAGTTTGCGTGGGCTGCCTTCCGCACGTTTCCGGATGCGCTGCAGGGGGCGCATTCTGTATGATGTGCGCCGCCGGAAGGATCCGGGTGAAAAATCCAAGGAAAAGGGGGGACCGAAATGCGGAAAGCGATAGGTGTTTTGTTGTGCGGTATTGCGGTTGTATTCCTGGCGGCCGCCGGTTCGTCACGTTCCACGCAGAGCAGCTACGCTGAGGATCGCGCGCAGATCGAGGATCTTCAGGCTCGCTATATGTTCGCGTTGGATTTTAAAGATCCCGATACGTACGCATCCACGTTCACGGAGGATGGCGTGCTCGATTACGGTCCTGTGGTGAAGGGCCGCGACGCGATTAAGAAAGTGATTGCCGATATGGGCAAGCGCAGAGCGGGACAGGCGGCGCCGGGCGCCGCGGGGCAGCCGCCGCTCGTCGGACGCCACAACATTTCGAACATCGTAATAAAGATCGAGGGCGACAAGGCCGAGGGACGCGCTTATTGGTTTCACTACAGCAACAGCGGTCCGAAAGGAGCGGGCACCCTGGACTCGTTTGGCCACTACGAGGACGAAATGGTCAAGGTGAACGGCCAGTGGTACTTCAGCAAACGGAAAATTTACAACGAGCAGGTCGCCAAGTGGGCTTACAAAGGCGGGAATCCAGCCTGGTAGCGACCGCGGGGCAATCGCATCAGGACGTCCATGCCGGGCATGTCGAGCGAGCGCGTTCGTCAGGCCCGGTTGCCCAATCCTCCCGCGGTTTCCGGCGGCGCCGATGTAAAAAGGCTGCCAAAATTGGTTTTTTTTGACCATTTAAGCCCGGTTTAACCTCCCGACGAGAGCATGATTCATGCTCCCGCCGGAGCAGAAAAAACACGCGGTGAGGCGCCAGGACAGAGGCAACAAAATGAGGACACTGAGAAGTTCTCTGGGTTGTCAGATGAAACAGCCGAGAGTTCCTTCGAAACCTTGCTCGACCCGTCCATCCGGCCAAACGACGATGGGAACCATATCGCCGTAGGTGCGGGCTTCGTCAAGGACGGCCTGGCTCAATTCGACGCGGCGCTCTTCGTAGGCGACGCCATCGGCGTCCCACTTGCGGAGAAGCTTCACACACGCGTCGCAGCCGCGGATCGTGTAGACGATGGGAACTTGCGTGGCCATGCGACTGGCTTATCCGCGATCGGGCAAGTTGAGAGCAGACGCGAGGAGCGCGCGCATCTCTTTGATGGATTCCTTCTGCCAATCGGGGAAGCGGGGCCGGATTTTCGCGATCACTTCGCGCAGGAAGACCTGCTTGCTGGCCTCCGGCGCGTTTGCGAATGTCGTGGCGGGCGGCAGATTCAGCTGGGTGCGGACTTGATCCATGATCGCGGCGAGCTCGGCATGGGCGCCGGCTGAGCGCTCGGTGAAGTGCGTGATGTAGCGCGTTTCTTTGGTGTAGAAGATGAACACGGGTATCGCGCGCGATTTTCCGCTGTTGCTCAAATACTCGTCCATGATATCGGCGTTTTCGTCGCGCAGAAAAATGCGCAGGTCCGCGCCGGTCGCCTCGGCGATGCGGGCTACGGTCGGGGTTTCGCGGTAGACGTCGCCGCACCACGCTTCCGCCAGCGCGAGAATTTTCGCCGGGCCATTCGGCAGCGCGGCGGCCTTCTTGAAGAATGAGATGTCGTCGGCGGTGAGCGGCGAGTCCTTGTAATACTGCTCGAATTTGTCGCGATTGACGGTCGCTTGCGCGAGGAAATCCGCATAGCGAAGGCCTTGCTCGAACCGGGCGGGTGTGACAACGGTGGTTGCAGCTTCCATAATTTTCGCCCCTTCCGAATCTGACTGACGGCAAAGAAATTCTAGCACATGGCACCGGCTGAATTCCGCTTCAGACGTGACTCAACACAGAGAACACGGAGCAAATCAAGAGGCCACGGAGAAAGCGCTGCGGGACTACGCTGCGTTCTCGAAGACGGTTAGTGGTCGATGTGACGGGCATCACAACTGCGGGGACGCCAGGGCGAGCCTTTCATGTGCGGTAAAGATGAGAGAATACGTACGGCGCCGCCAATCGCGTCCGCGAATGAATCGTAGTTGGGGCGGCGGAATCTAAGCTACATACGCACATGCACACCTTTGATGTGATCGCCCTCATCGTTCACCATGGCTACATCGTCATCTCGCTTTTGGTTTTCGCGGAGGCGATTGGGCTGCCCGTGCCGGCTTCGCTGGCGCTGGTGGCGGGCGGTGCTGCGTCGGCATCGCACGTGTTGCGCGCGCCGGAGGTACTGCTGATCGCAGTCTCGACGATGCTCGTCGGCGACTCGATTCTTTATGTTCTCGGCAGCTACACGGGATGGGCGCTGCTGGGCTTTTTGTGCAAGGTGTCGGTGAATCCCGAGACGTGCATCATGAAGTCCGCCGAGTCGTTCTATAAGCGCGGGCGGGCGGCGCTGCTGGTGGCGAAGTTCATTCCCGGCGTGAATACGATGGCGCCGCCGCTCGCGGGCAGCATGAAGATGCCGTTCTGGCAGTTCTTAGGGCTCGACATCGCAGGCGCGAGCCTGTACGTGCTTGCCTACGGCACGATCGGCTACGTGTTTCGCGATTTCATTGCGGCGATCACGCGCGGGATTTCAGACGGCGGGGAACGTGGTAGGAATCGTGGTGGCGGTGGCGGCGATTGTGTTCACTGCGTATCGAATCTGGATTTATCGCAAGAATCGCGTGTTCCGGGTGGTGCCGCGCGTGCAGGTGACGGAGCTGGCCAAGAAGCTGCAGTCGGAAGACGCCAAGAAGGTGCTGCTTGTGGATGTGCGAAGCCACGGCTACTACGATTCGGGCGCCACGCGGATGAAGGATTCGATCCGGATCGAGCCGAATAACCTCGCGGTGGAAATCATCAAGCTGCCGAAAGACAAGGACATCTACCTCTATTGCACTTGAGCGCGCGAGGCGACGAGCGCCCGTGTGGCGCACACGCTGCGGGAACAAGGATTCAACGCGTTCGTGATCGTCGGCGGATTGGCCGCGTGGCGCAAAGCGGGGCGCCCGACGGAGACGGTGCCCGAAAATGATTTGGTCCTGCTGCCGACATTCAGCCGGCGGCCGCTTTTATCTGCAGCGGAGAAAGCCGAAAAGCAGCGGCTGGAGAAACCGATCGGGTGAGGACTGTCAGGAAGTTTTGTATACCGGGACGAGAAAGTAGGCCTGGTAATCGACGCCGCGCGCTTTGCCTTTCGCTTCAATTTCCCAATAGGTTGGCGGAGTGGCTGCGAGACTCGTCTGCGGCTGGTTAGCAGGTACGCGGAATTCGACTGGGATCGGGCCGCTCGCGAGGCTGGCGAGCCGAGCGCGGTCGAGCGCCGCGACGTCGCTGTAGAGTTCGTAGCAGACGACCTGCGTTTGGCTGCGGTTGTTCATGTCCTTGGTGGTGACGTACTTTTCCTGGACGCAGCGCAGGGTGAGCGTGAGCTCGTCGAGCATCGAGGCGTGGCGCCGCAGACGAAGCTGCGCGCGAAGCGGACCGCCGAGCGAGTAGGGGAAACCTTCGTAGCTGAGGTAGCTGTTGCCGTAGCGCAGCAGATCGAGCAGCATCGTCCACCAGCGGCCCCAGAGGATCAGGCCGAACAAACCCAAAACGATTGCCCCGACGAGGAATGGCCAAGAGTGCATGATCCCCACCCAAGCGAACGGCACCAGGAAGAGATTCCAGCCGAGCACGGCGAGCAGGCGTTTGAGCATTTCGTCGAAGGCTGAGTAGGCGACGCCTTCGCGGTGCCAGTGATGATCGTAAAGCCAGGGCTCGCCGGGCATGCGGGCGGCGGCTCGTTTCCACGCGGCTTTGTGGATTACGCCGCGAATCCCGTGAACGAAGAAGAAGAGGCCGCCAAAGAAGAACACGCCAGCGACGATGACAACGACCCAGACGGGAGCGTGTCTCTGAGTGTTGGCGCCATCGAGCACAATGAGAGCAGGGATCCCGCCGGCCGCCATGAACGGGATGCCGAAAATCGCCGATTTCCAGCCGTCGATTGCGGTGGCGCTTTGCGTCGGATGATTGTCGAGCACGCAAGGGCCGCCCGGCTGTTCGAGGCCGAACTTCGTCCGCATGAGTGTCTGGAGATCGGTGGTAGTAGCCATGGGTTTCCTTTGGGCAGGATGGCTGGGGCAATCGACGGAGACAATGGGACTTTTGCGAAGTAGTAAAGGCTAGGGGACAGGTCTTTGGTCGCAGGTGCCTGCAAGGTGACGGGGTGGTCGATCGAGCCGGAACAAGAGAGATTCTTCGCTTCGCTCAGAATGACGACTCGCTCGCCCCCGCAATATGGAGGAAGCGCGCGAAATAATCCTGACACCTACGACCTGCGGCCTGTCACCTGTGCTGAGTGATGCGGACGATGTCGTAGCGCAGCTCGATGGCGCGGCCGGGGAAGCGGGCGGCGACGCGGGACTGGAATTCGGCGAAGGTGAGCGCGCCGTTTTGGCCGTTGAGCATGCGCGCGTCGTCCATGAGGATCACGTGGCCTTTTACCGCGTGGCCCAGGATCGCTTCGACTTCCACCGAGAGGCGCTCGGGATCGCGGTGCAACTGGTCCCATCCCCAGTAGCCGGCGTCGAGCCAGAAAAGCGCGGGATCGCTGAGCGATTTCAGAAGCTCCGGGAGAACGACGGCGCTATCGCCTTCGAGGATTCGGATGCGCGGATCGCGCTCGAATCGGCGCGTGGCCCGCTGCGCGAGCGCGGGATCGTATTCGATCGAGATAGATGCGATCGAAATGGTTTTTCACCGCGGCGACCATTTCGCCGTAATACGTGCCCGTCTCGACCAGCGTGCGCAGCCCGAATTTTCCGGCGTATTCGACCACCGTGCGCTGCTTCAGGAGATGCGGCGAGCGGACTGGGCGTCGGCGCAGCTTCCAATACCAGTAATCGGGATAGTGGCTGAGGGATTTGTACGCGCCGTAGAACGGCATGCGCTGCATGAACTTGCGGAACGATTTCAATGGGCCTCGCAGAAGCGCGTCGAGAAAAACTAGCTTGCGACGGAGGCAGTGTCAAGGCGCGAGCGCGGCCAGCACGCGCAAAGCGCGCGTAATTTCCGGCGACGCGATGCGTATTTAGAGTTGGAGAGGCGGACAACGACGCGGCACGAGGGCAGCGGCGCTGAAGCAACTACAAAAGTCTCTGTTCGTGACCGCGCTTGGGAATTTTCAGCGGCGCTGAAGCCCGTGACGATTGCGCAGAGTTTGATGAGCAGTGGCATTAAAGCCGACGACCCACAAAGATTCGCGCCGTGTGACACAAGCCCTGTGAGGGAAGAGATGGAAAGCAAAGCGTACAAGGGAATGGGAATGGAAGGCGGAATCGCGCGGTGGTATGCGAAGGTCACGCGCAAGGACTACGCGGAGTTTCGGAAATTAGCCGCGCGGCTGGCCGATGATCTGCCGCCGGGAAGCAGCGTGCTAGAGGTGGCGCCCGGGCCGGGGTATCTGGCGATCGAGCTGGCGAAATTCGGGCGTTACGCCGTCACTGGGCTCGATATCAGCGAGACGTTTGTCTCCATCGCGCGCAAAAACGCGGCTGAGGCGGGCGTGCAAGTCGATTTCCGGCACGGGAACGCGTCGGCAATGCCGTTTGCCGATGAATCGTTCGATTTGATCGTTTGCCGCGCGGCGTTCAAGAATTTCTCCGAGCCGGTGAAGGCGCTGGCGGAAATGCGGCGCGTCCTGAAGCCGGATGGCCGCGCGATGATGATCGACCTGCGCCGCGACACGCCGAAGGAAGAGATCGACGCGTATGTCGATCAGCATGCACGCGGGCATGGTGAATTCGGCGTTCATCAAGCTGACCTTCCGGACGATGCTGCTCAAGCGCGCCTACACGCGCGAGGAATTTGAGAAGTTCATCGCGGAGAGCGGATTTACGAACTGCGACATTCGTGAGGCGAACCTCGGCTTCGAGATCACGCTTGTGAAGTGAGCGAGGGATGCACGTCCATGATTTTCGTAACATCGCCGCGATCGGGTTCGCCTTCGCGGTGTTGCATGTCGCATTCAGAAACGGCCGCGAACCAGGCGGGGAGTTCGGACACACTCCTGCTTTACTTCTTTGCGTTCCCGATTGGGCTGGGCGGACTGCTCGGTTTTGTGGGACACACGATGCGAGCCGGCCGGGTCGCGGCGTCGATCGGCTGGCCGGCGGGCAATCCCTTTCAATATGAGGTTGCGTGGCCAACCTGGCGTTTGGGATTCTCGGCTGCTCTGTCTGAGATTTCGTGACGGTTCTGGACGCGACTGCAATGGCTGGAGCGTCTTCATGCTCGGCGCGCGGGGGTTCATCTGCACAGATCCACATCGGCCAGCCGTACGCGGCTGAAAATGCGGGCGCGATCCTCTATTTCGATATCGCGGCTCCTGTGCCTCTTGGCGCTGCTGGCGATTCGCAATCGTAGGAGAATTGAGGGCCGTGGCAATCCCTGGTGACCAGTGGGCGCTAGGGCGGCGGCATACGAAATTGGCCGGCGTCTTTCGTGTCGCCGGAGCCTTTATAGTACGCTTGCTCGGGATACGGGCAGAGCGGATGCGTCATCGCGACGCCTTTCGCGGGGTTGCCGTCGACGTAGCCCGAGGCGATGATGCGATCGGGCGCCTTGCCTTCTTCGACCCAGCGTGCGAGCGCCATCACTACGTCGTGGTCCGCGTCCTCTTGCGGCGCCGCGAATCCGCCGGCGTTGCCGAACATCGTGGCGCCGGGACCGCCCGCGCAGTGCGACATCGTGGGAACCATGAACAGGCGATAGAAGCTTTTCGTGTCGCCCATCGTTTTCTGCACCGACTCGAAGTACCCGACGCTCCCGAGCGGCGAAATCGCCGCGTCGCTCCAGCCGTGATACTGGATCAGCTTTCCGCCGTGCGCCTTGAACGCGCGAAGATTCGTGTCCATCGAGTTCAGGGTGTCGCGCCAGTTTGTCGTCCATGAGCTTCACGTCGGTATCGAAGTTGAAGCTCTTCGGATCCCATTGCGGATTTTCGAAGACCATGTCCGCGAAAAACTGATTTGCGAATAATTTTCCAACGCCCTGTTGCGCCGCGCTCCGACCGGTGATCCAGACCGCCCAGTTCGCGGGGAAAGCCTCGGCCGCCGGGCGAAAAGCCTGCCTCGATCACAGCGCCGGTGCGCGGATTCTTCAGCGGAGCGTAGATTTTCTTCGCGGCGATCACTTGCGCCGCGGTGAGGCAGCTCGGATGCGTCGTCGCCCTTGCACTGAACCGTCGCGGGATCGAAATGGCAGAGCGCAGGGATTCTCGATGAAGCCGTCGCTTGTCGCCATCGAGCGAGTCGCAGGCGGCGATCGCGGCGTTTTGCAGGATGGGCAGCTTCGCGGGCGGGATGTAGCTGTCGGGAGTTTCCGAGAGCGCGAGTTCGTCCCAAAGGCCGCGCGTCATGCAGATGGTTCCAGTTGATCGCGGGAGCTCCCGCGATGATGCCCTGGAAATCGTCGGGATAGCGCTGCGCTTCGGTGAGGGCTTCGCGGCCGCCTTCCGAGCAGCCGACGAAATAGAGGCGCGAGGCCTGCTTGGCCGTAGAACGCGCGGATCAGCGCCTTGGCTTGCACCGAGGTCTCGTGCACGGCGCGATAGCCGAAGTCCTTCACTTTTTCCGGGTGGCCGATCGCCCACTTAGCGTTCGGCGCGGCGGCGTGCCCATCGTCGGTTCCGGCTGTGGCATAGCCGTTCGAGCAGCGGCTTGCGCCATGGCGCTGAACGGAATCGTCCCGGCGAATCCGCCGTTGCCAACCTGCTCGTATTTGCCGTTCCAGCCGGAGACGGGCAGCCAGACCTCGAAGTGGATTTCGGAATCGCTCGTCGGCTTCGCGATGCCCGCCACGCGGCAGAACGCAGGCAAATCTCCGCTGGGCGCAGGAAGCCCCGGCCCTGCGGGCGGCTTGTAGCTTCCGGCCGCGATGGAGGTGGCCGACGTGATGGTGGCATTCGTCAGCGTGACATCGGCGAGCTTTTCGCAGGGCGTTTGCGCGAGCGCCGCGCAGGGAAAAAGAATGAGAACGGCGAAGCAGGATCGGCAGTGCGATTCGCGATTTCACGAATGCCTCCATACGTTGTATCGATAAGCAACCCCAACCAAGACGGAAGGGCGGATGCCCCGCCGCAGACTTATACAGCGCATCCCGGCTCGTGTAAATGAGATGATTTGGCCGCCCAGCTAAACACAGAGTGCACAGAGAAGCACAGAGTACACAGAGCCCCCGAGAAACTTCGCCCTGTCCTTTAAATCCAAGGACGCGGTCGCTACGCGTGCGCCAAGGCGGAGCGGCCGGGGAAGCGGGCGGCCGAGCCGAGCTCTTCCTCGATGCGCAGCAGCTGATTGTATTTGGCGATGCGGTCGGTGCGCGAGGCGGAGCCGGTCTTGATCTGCCCGGTGCCCATGGCGACGACGAAATCGGCGATGAAGGTGTCTTCGGTTTCGCCCGAGCGGTGCGAAACGATCGAGGCGTATTTCGCCTTGCGCGCCATTTCGATGGCTTCGATCGTTTCGGTGACGCTGCCGATCTGATTCAGCTTGATCAGGATCGCATTGGCGATGCCCTCGGAGATGCCGCGCGCGAAAATCTTCGGATTGGTGACGAAGATATCGTCGCCGACGAGCTGGATTTTCTTCCCGAGCTCGCTGCGTGACGAGCTTCCAGCCGTCCCAATCGTCTTCGGCCAGGCCGTCTTCGATCGAGACGATCGGATACTGGCGCACCCAGTTGGCCCAGAACTCGACCATCTGCTCGGACGTGCGCGCGGACTTGTCGGATTTCTTGAAGATATATTTCTTCGCGCGCTGTCGTAGAACTCGCTGGCGGCGGGATCGAGCGCGATGGCGATCTGCTCGCCGGGCTTGTAGCCGGCGGCGGTGATGGCTTCGAGAACGCGTTCGAGGGCTTCTTCGTTCGATTTCAGGTTCGGCGCGAAGCCGCCTTCGTCGCCGACGGCAGTCGAGTAGCCGTTCTTTTTGCAGCACCGCTTTCAGATTGTGGAAGACCTCGACGCCCCAGCGCAGCGCCTCGTGAAAGCTCGAAGCGCCGAGCGGCATCACCATGAATTCCTGCACGTCCACGGAATTATCCGCGTGCGCGCCGCCATTGAGGATATTCATCATGGGAACGGGAAGCGTGTTCGCGGAGGGATCGCTAGAATATTGCGCGAGATATTTGTAGAGCGGCTGGCCTGCGGCGGCAGCGGCGGCGCGCGCGGCGGCCATCGAAACGGCGAGAATGGCGTTCGCGCCGAACTTCGCTTTGTTCGGCGTGCCGTCGGCGTCGATCATGCGCCGGTCGAGCGCCTTCTGGTCGGCGGCGTCCAGGCCCTTGACGGCTGTCGGCGATCTCGCCGTTGACGTGCGCGACGGCTTGCGAGCACGCCCTTGCCGAGATAGTGCGATTTGTCGCCGTCGCGCAGTTCGATGGCTTCGTGCTCGCCGGTGGAGGCGCCGGAGGGAACCGCGGCGCGGCCGAAGGCGCCGCCTTCGAGACGAACGTCCGCTTCGACGGTGGGATTGCCGCGCGAATCGAGAATTTGGCGGCCGTGAACGGCGACAATTTTCGTGGACATTGTTTCTCCCTGAGGATTCCAGCCGGGTTGACAAGAGCACAGACAGGATTGTCTGTGCACTGAAACCCCGCTGTGCGGGCTTTTGGCCGGGAACGAAAGTGTAAGGCAACCGGGGCTTGCCGCCAAGGGCGCGTCTACTCCGGCTCTTCGATCATCGATTCGTCGCGGACGACGACGACGACGCCGCCATCGGAGACGGAATAGCGCGCGCGGTCGGCTTCGAGGTCGTAGCCGATCACGGTGCCCTCGGGCAAGTCGACGTGGCGGTCGATGATCGCGCGGCGGATGCGGCAGTGCCGGCCGATATTCACGTGATTGAAGATGATCGATTCCTGCGACGTCGCTGTAGCTATTGACGCGCACATCGTAGCCGAGCACGGATCGCTCGACGCGGCCGCCGGAAACGATCGAGCCTCCGGCGACGATGGAATCGACGGCGACGCCCATGCGGTCGGGATCGGCGAAGACGAATTTCGCCGGCGGATACTGCTGCTGCCAGGTGTGCAGCGGCCAGCTCTTGTCGTAGAGGTTGAAGATCGGCGACACGGAGACGAGGTCCATATTCGCTTCGTGGTAGGCGTCGATGGTGCCGACGTCGCGCCAGTAGGCGGTTTCTTTCTTGTTCTCGTCGCGAAAGTTGTAGGCGAAGACGCGGTATTTGTCGATGATGCGCGGAAGAATGTCCTTGCCGAAATCGTGGGAAGACGCGGGATCTTCGGCGTCGGCGATCAGGATCGGGACGAGCAGCTGCGTATTGAAGATGTAGACGCCCATCGAGGCGTTGCACTTCCCGGCATGAACGCGCGAAGGCTTCGGATTCGCCGGCTTTTCCTCGAAGCCGATGATGCGCCAGTGCTCGTCCGTTTCGAGGACGCCGAATTTTCCGGCGGCCGCGCCGGGTTCCATTTCGATCGTGGCGACGGTGACGTCGGCGCCCGATTCCACATGCTGCTCGAGCATCTTCTGGTAATTCATCTTGTAGATGTGGTCGCCGGAGAGGATGAAGACGTAGTTCGATTGCTCGCTGCCGATGGAATAGATGTTCTGGTAGACGGCGTCGGCAGTGCCCTGATACCAGTGCTGCGAGACGCGCATCTGCGGAGGCAGCACTTCGATGAAATCGCCGTGGCCCATCAGAGAGGACCAGCCGCGGCGGACGTGGCGGTTGAGGCTGAGCGCCTTGTATTGCGTGAGGACGAAGACGCGGCGCAGGTCGCTATTGAGGCAATTCGAAAGCGTGATATCGATGATGCGGTAGACGCCGCCGAATGGCACGGCGGGCTTGGCGCGGTCGCGCGTGAGCGGCCAAAGACGCTCGCCCTGGCCGCCGGCCAGAAGAACGCCGATCGCGTTGCGCATCAAGGGCATTCGAATTCCCTCGCACGGAACTCTCAGGTTGCAGGGGCAACATTCTAGCAGGATGTCGGCTCGCCGGATTCGGCAGTTCCCGCGCGCATGCCGGCGGCGAACTGGCGGGCGTTCGAATTACTGAAGAGTTGATAACGCTGCGGCGGGCTCCCGTTTTTAATTTTAGTCTTGACTTGCGGGGTAGCCTCCGATAGAAGTGCACTCAATAGCCGGCTGGGGAGTGGCCGGTTAAACTGGTTGTACCCATCAGTCACAACTCAGAACAGGAAACGGGGGTGAATACGCGTGGCGGAAGTCGTCATTCAAGAGGGTGAATCTTTGGAAAATGCCCTTCGGCGCTTCAAGCGAAAAGTGCAGTCGGAAGACATCATCAAGGAAATCAAGAAGCACAGTTACTACATGAAGCCTGGAGAGAAGCGCCGAGCCAAGGAGGCCCTCTCGCGTAAGCGTCTCCGGAAAAAGCAGCGGCGTGAGCAGGACTAGGCGTCTAGAAAACTGGATTCCGTCCGAGCAGTTTCGTGCCAGCGGGCATATGGGACGCTGGAAGTGTATCCCGGCGCTCGGATGTTCTTCTGGCGCGAGCCCGCACCGCTCCCTGTCCTGTGCAAACACGGTCCCGGAGCAGCTATGGAATACCACGATAAGGTCCTGAAGTGCGCGGAATGCGGGGCTGAATTCGTTTTCACCGCCGGCGAGCAGATGTTTTTCGCCGACAAGGGCTTCAAGAACGAGCCCAAGCGGTGCAAGGCCTGCAAGGCAAAACGCGCGCAAAGCAACGATTCGGGCCGGGGTAAGCGTTCAGCGGGTCGAAACGAAAACGGTCTGCTCGCAGTGCGGGAAAGAAACCACCGTTCCTTTCAAGCCAACGCAGGGGCGGCCCGTTTATTGCCGCGAGTGTTTCCAGCAGCGGCGGTCCATGGGGGCTTCGAACGCGACAGCCTGATTGAAGGATTGGGGGGCGCGACCCGCCGATCCCGCGGTTGGACTGAACGTCTACAAACCGGCGTTCGCCGGATGTGGTTCGGCGAAGCCTGTCGGAATCACTCAGCGGCTCTTCTCGGCGCGATCGATCGCGGCGGGAAGAGCTTTCTGTTTTTGTGGGCACCCCCACGATCGTTCAAACCCCGCGGCCAAGGTGGCGTGCGCGCCGGAAGCTAGGCTAGAATACCGGCTTTCCCCCCGGGGAATCACATTGCGCGAGAGCGTTGCGTGAGGATGCCGTCGCGCAGGACTGACGGCGGGAGTAAAGAAGGTTCCAGCAAATGACGCCGGAACAGTGGCGACAAGTGAAGGGGCTGCTCGCCTCGGTTTTGGAGCAGCCGCCGAATGACAGGCGAGCGTATCTGCTGCGAGTCTGCGCGGAACCCGACCTCCGTAACGAAGTGGAATCGTTGATCGCCGCGCACGGCGACTCGGCCACCACGATCTTCGGTAGCACGCAGTCCCTAATGCACTCCGCGCCCTCGCTGAAGGCGGGCGCCCTGTTGGGTCCCTACCGGATTGAAGGCCGCATCGGCGCCGGCGGCATGGGCGAAGTGTTCCGGGCCACGGACACGAGGCTATACCGGACGGTCGCTATCAAGCTGCTGCCGCAAGGCCGCACCTCCGATCCTGCGCACGAGCAAAGGCTGCTCAAGGAAGCCAGAGCGGCTTCCGTCTTGAACCACCCCAACATCGTTTCCATTCACGACATTTCAAGCCATGAAGGGACAGACTTTCTGGTGATGGAGTACGTCGAAGGCCGAACGCTGAAGGAGTTGATGGAAACGAAAGCGATGCTGCTCAGCGACGTTCTCGAATTCGCGACGCAGATCGCATCGGCAATGGATGCGGCGCACTCGGCGGGAATCGTCCATCGAGACATCAAGCCGACGAACATCATGGTCACGGCGAGCCAGCATATCAAGGTGCTGGATTTTGGCCTGGCCAAAATGACGGAGGCTTACCTTCGCCAACAGACGCGGACCCCGATCGACGTGACGGAGGTTGGAACGATCGTCGGCACGATCGCTTATATGTCGCCGGAGCAGACGCGCGGCGAAGCGGTCGATGCGCGGTCCGACATATTTTCTTTCGGATGCGTGTTGTATGAGATCGCGACCGGCAGGCTTCCGTTCGCCGGGCCCAGCAGTCTCGCCATCATGCATGAGATCGCGACGGCTGTGCCGCCGCCGCCGAGCAAAGTGCGGCCGGAACTGCCGGCGGCCTTCGATCGACTTGTGGAGAAATGCCTGGAAAAAGAGCCGGCGCGTAGATTCGCGCGGGCGTCGGAGGTGTGCCAGGCGATTAAGTCGCTCACGTTGCAGCCCAACGCGATATCCGTGCCGACGGGCGGGCGGCGGACGGTTGCGGTCGTCCCGCTTCAGTTCCGGAACGCCGCTTCCGAAGACCGGTTCCTATCGGTGGCGCTGGCCGACGCGGTCGCAAACCGGCTTGGATCCGCTCCGACGCTCGTGGTGCGGCCGATTGCGAGTCTGATGAAATACGCCGGGAAGAAAACGGATTGGACGCAGATCGCGCAGGAGCTAAACGTCGATCTGGTGGTGGAAGGCAGCATACAGAAAATGGGCTCTCGCGTGCGCGTGTTGACGCAGGTGTGGGAGTTTCGCAACGAGCAGGCTCTACACTCCGGCAAGTTAGACGGCGACATGGGCAGTCTCTTCAGCCTGCAGGACCAGCTCGCGGATTCCGTTTTCGATTCGTTGGTACCCCGCTCGCGCGAGAGGCCCACGAAGTCCGGGCAGATTGCGGTTCCGACGACGAGGCATCCGCTCGCTTTCGAGCTTTACATGAGAGCGGTCGACCGGGCGATCGGCTTCAACAAATTTGAACTGGGCGCGGCGATCGAAATGCTTGGGCGGGCGGTGGATCTCGACCCGGATTTCGCGGATGCCTGGGGCATGCTTTGTATCGTCTGCTATCACATGGGAGCGCATCTCGATCCCGATCCCAAATGGTTCGAGCGGGCGGAACGGTCGATCGCGAGGACCCTTGAATTGGATCCGGTGAATTGCGATGCGCTGTGCGTGCGAGGAATGATTCATTGGTCCCCGTCGCGCGGATTTCAGTTCCGGCCAGCGCTGAGGGCGCTCAACGCCGCGTTGAAGATCAACCCGAGCCGGTACACCGCCCGCAACCATCGCAGCGCGCTTTTATTCCACTTCGGTTTTCACGAGGCGGCGATCGTGGACGCCGAAGAGTCGATCGTCGCCAATCCCCAGTCTGCATTGAGCTATACCGGCCGCGCCTTTATGGCGCTCTATATGGGCGACTACGCCAAGGCGAGCGAGTTCGGCGAGCAAGCCCTGGCTCTGGAATCCAGTCTGGTTCACGCCAACATTTTTTCTCCGCTGCCATCGATTTACGCCGGAGAACTGGAGACGGCGCGCGAGAAACTCAAGGTCGCCCGCCAGATGATTCCCGAAGAACAGCAGATTGCTTGCATGGAAGGAATGATCCTGGCCCACGAGGGCGACTTTAAGCGCGCGGAGGAGCTGACGGACGACGCCGTCGCTTCCAAGAGAAGCATGGTCCACACGCACCACTCCTGGCATTGCGCCGCGGGAGTCTATGCGATGTGCGGAAAGCCCGAGAAAGCGGTTGCCGAACTCAAGCGCTGCGCGGAAGGAGGCCTGCCCAACTATCGCGCATTCGAAAAGGATCCGCACCTGCGGTCACTTCACAGCCATCCCGAGTTTATCGAGCTCATGCGCAATCTGCGCCACGATTATGAAGCCTTCCGCAAGGATTTTGAATTGACCGATGCAGCCGTCGCGACGTAGTTTCCGCGCCGTCTCGAATCGAGGATGCTACCGCGCCGTTTCCTGCCGATTGACCGCTTTAGCCCCGACAATTTAAGATGATTTAGGGCGAATCCGTATGGACGAAAAGGTATTGCGCGACTCATCTGCGGCGCTTCCTCGATTGGCATGAGGCTCATGCCGATTTCAAGGCGGCGTTCAAGGATTTCCCGGTGAAGGAACGCGGAAAGCGGCCGCCGGGCTCAGCCGTACTCCGCGTGGGAGCTGCTCGAGCACATGCGCATCGCCACGCACGATATTCTCGAGTTTTCCCGCGATGCGAAGCACAAATCGCCGGACTGGCCCTCGGGCTACTGGCCCAAGAAGCCGGCGCCGCCCAGTCCAGCCGCATGGGACAAGAGCGTGAAGGCGCTCGAAAAGATCTGTAGGAAATGGGCAAGCTTGTCGCCGATCCCAAGACGGACCTATTGGCGCGCATTCCCACATGGGTCGGGCCAGACTGTCCTTCGGGAAGCTCTGCTGATCGCCGATCATAACGCCTATCACCTAGGACAATTTATCCTGGTGCGCCGGTTGCTAGGTTGCTGGCCGGAACACTGACCGCAGTTCGCGCCCCGGTGCGCGTTTCCGCATCTTATGATGGGGACTTTACGAATCTTCAGGGAGCCGTGTAATGAGCAGGGAACAAGCGATCGCCGAATCGGCAGCCTCCAAAGAGGCCCAGGAGCGAGTCTGGGAGGCCTTTCGGCGGTGGGGATATTTGCAGGCGAACCTCGATCCGCTGGGCGATTTCGCGCCGGCGGCAATGCCGGAGCTGGATGTTTCGCGGGGCCGGATGCCGAAGCGGCGCGCCAGGTTTATTGCGGCAGCATCGGCGCGGAATTCATGCACATCACCGACCGCGAGCGGCGGCAGTGGGTGCAGGACCAGATGGAAGCAGAGGTGGCTGAAACCGATCGGGCGCGAATCGCTCGATCTCCTGATCCGGGCGGAGATTTTCGAGCACGTATTGCAGACACGTTATCTGGGCACGAAACGCTATTCGCTCGAAGGGGAAGCGGCGCTGCTGCCTCTGCTCGACGCGATTCTGAACGCCGCGTCGGAGATGGGCGCCGAAAAGGCCATGGTCGCGATGAGCCATCGAGGGCGGCTCAACGTGATGGTCAACATTGTGGGCCGTCCGGCGGCGGAGCTTTTCGCGCGGTTCGAAGACGTCGATCCGCGGAGCGTGCTCGGCGGCGGCGACGTGAAATATCATATGGGCGCGACCGGAGATTTTCACGCGGTGAATGGGCGGGTGGTGGAAATGCATCTGGTGTCGAATCCAAGCCATCTCGAGGCTGTCGATCCGGTGCTGATGGGCCGCACGCGGGCCAAGCAGACGCGCCGGGGCGAGCGAGGAAGGCGCCAAGTTGTCTCGATCGCCATGCATGGCGATGCCGCGTTCGCGGGGCAGGGAATTTGCGCCGAGACGCTGAATATGTGCGGGATCGCCGGATTCACGGTGGGCGGCTCGATCCATATTATTGTGAATAATCTGATCGGCTTCACGACGGTGCCGCGGGATACGGGATCGTCGCGTTTCTCTTCCGATCTCGCCAAGCGGCTGGAGATTCCGATTTTTCATGTGAACGCGGAGGATCCGGACGCGGTGGTGCGGGTGGGGCGGATGGCGCTCGAATATCGCGACACGTTCGGCACACCGGTGGTTATCGACATGATCGGCTACCGCCGCCACGGCCATAGCGAAGTGGACGATCCCACGATCACGCAGCCGCTGCGCTACCGGAAAATCGAAGCGCATCCCCCGATGTGGCGGATCTATTCCGAACGCATCGGCGTCGATCCCGAGCCGGTCGTCCAGCGCGTGCGGGACGAATTGGATGCCGCGCAGGAAGAAGCGAAGGAAATCGAGAAGGTTCCCTCGATGCGCAAGCTGCCGCGCTACTGGGGCAAGTATCGGGGCGGGCGCTACGACGCGTCGCTCGAAGTGGACACAGGGCTCGATGCCGCGACGCTTGCGGCGATCGGAGAAGGCGTCGTCAGCTATCCCAGCGGATTTCACATCCACCCGAAGGTGAAGAAGCTGCTGGAGCAGCGGCTGGAGATGGCGCAGGGAAAGAGAGCCGTCGATTTCGGCATGGCGGAGGCGCTGGCGTTTGGATCGCTGCTGAAAGGCGGCGTACCGATCCGGCTTTCCGGGCAGGATAGCCGCCGCGGAACGTTCAATCAGCGGCACGCGGCGCTGATCGATATCGAGAATGAGGAAGAGTACGTCCCGCTCGCACACATGGCGGAAGAGAACGCCTGGTTCGAAATTTACAATTCGCCGCTATCGGAAGCGTCGGTGCTTGGATTCGAATACGGCTTCAGCCGTGATTATCCCGAGGCGCTGGTCCTCTGGGAGGCGCAATTCGGAGATTTCGCGAACGGCGCGCAGATCATTATCGACCAGTTCATCGCCGCGAGCGAAGACAAGTGGAACTTGCTCTCGGGCGTCGTGCTGTTGCTGCCGCATGGCTACGAGGGGCAGGGGCCGGAGCATTCGAGCGCGCGCATCGAGCGTTTCCTGCAGCTCGCCGCTCGCGACAACATCCAGGTCTGCCAGCCTTCGACTGCCGCTCAGTATTTTCATCTGCTGCGCCGCCAGGCCCTGCGAACGTGGCGAAAGCCGCTCGTGGTTTTCACGCCGAAGAGCATGCTGCGCAATCCCGCGGCATCCTCGTCGCTCGCGGATTTCGCCGTGCCGCGATTCCGTAACGTGATTCCGGACCAGGGCGACGGCTCGGCCGAACGCGTGCTGCTGTGTACCGGAAAAATCGGCCACGAACTCGAAGCCGAGCGAAAGCGCCATCCTGAGAATGCGCCGGCAATTGTTTTCGTCGAGCAGCTTTATCCGTTCCCCGAGGACGAAGTCGCAGCCGAGATGGATCGCCACGCGAAAGCCACGGAATTCGTGTGGGTGCAGGAAGAGCCGAAAAACATGGGAGCGCACGACTTCGTGATTCCGGAACTCGAGAGGCTTGCCCGGGGGCGTCCGGTGCTCTCCGTGAGTCGCTCGGCGAGCGCGAGTCCTGCGACGGGATCAGGAAAAGCGCACGAGATGGAACAGAAGACGCTGATCAGCGTCGCTTTCGGTTCCTAGACGCGCCGATCTTTCAGACGCGCGAGAGAATCAGGCTGTGGCCGCTCGGCAGCGGCCGGAGCTCGTTCGACGAAAATCCCGCGTTCCGGAACATCCGTTCGTATTCGCGAAACGTGAAGGCCTCACCCGCCGGAGTCATCCCCAACATCATCATGTTGAAGCCCGCCGCGCGGGGCGGCGACACGCGGTCTTCGTTGGGGATGAAATCGAGGGTCGCGACGACGCCGGAAGGCGCGAGCGTCGCGCGAACTTTGCGGAGCAGGGTTTCATTGGTGGCGGCGTCGAAATGGTGCAGGAAATTCGTGATCAGCACGATGTCGTAGCCCGTGCCGTACTCGACTTCGAAGGCGCTCCCCGGAATCAGGTGATGCCGGGTTTCGACGCCCGCGGCGCGCGCGTTGTCGGTCGCCACCGCGAGCACCGGCGCCCAATCCTGGGCGAAGATTTCGGCGTTCGGATTGCGTTTGGCGAGCGTGATTCCAAACACGCCGTGGCCGCCCGCAAGATCGAGCACCTTCCATTTCTTGCCCGCGGGCGCATCGAGGATGCGCGCGATTTCTTCCGCCGCCGGGGTCACCATCGGCGCCATCGAGCGCGCGAACTCGACCCAGATCGGATTCTCCTCCGAGATGGACCCTTCGCCCTCCGCCATGGCGGGTTGCCCGGTGCGAATCGTGCGCGCCAAATCGTGATAAGCGTTGATCGTGACGGGCAACGTCAGGAAGCCCGCCGCCGACGCGATGCAGGCCGGCGAGCGCCGGTCGAGGAATGTGGCGGAATCGTCCGTGAGCGCGTATCGATCTTCATGTTTCGTCAAAAAGCCGTGGACCACCAGATAATCGCAGAGAATCCGCATGCCGCGCTCGGTGGCCTCGCAGCGCTTCGCGAGGGCCGGGAACGTGTCAGTCCCTTCGCCGATTTTAGTGAAGATGTCGAGAGCAATGGCCGCTCGCAGGGCGGCTGTTTGCTGATAGGCATTCAACGTCTCGAAGATTAGATCGGGATTCGGTTGCCGCTTGGCGGTTGGAGAAGGCATTTTCTTTCCTTCGGAAGTGATCTGCATCAATGCGCGGACGAATCTTCGGCGAAGCATCGCGAACTCAGGCGCGCATCAATCCCTGAACGCGAGGGGATATCGTGCTCGCTCGAACGCCGGAAATCAATCGAATCTCGCCCGCGTGGCCAACGCCTCGGTTCGGCGACGGGAAACGTGCTCCCCGCCCGGGCTGCGCGGGGGTAACTTCGCAGGGACGTATTGACGAAATACCCCCGTGGCGCGATGATGTGGGTGCGGCGGTAAGGCAAGTCGCGCTGCTATGGGGGATCGCGACGCGCATATGATTCTGACTCTGATGTATGTTGTTCTTGTTGGAGTACTTGCGGAATTCTTCGTTTACTACTGCCGGTCCATCCTCGCTTCAAGCCGAAGAATTCAGCTTCCAGCGGCCCTATGCGAAGCGGCTGGCGTGGCCCGCGATGGAGTGGCGCCGGGCGACTTCGAAAGATTCCTGGAACTCGTGCGCGTCTGCCCTGAAGAAAGCGCCGACGATCGACGCATCTGCGCGGTGTGCGCCTATTATGGCCTGATGCGCGCGGTCGGCCGCGCATCGCGCGGGCTGGTTCCGCGCGTGGAATCGTGGGCCGAGAAAGAGCAGCGCAATTGTTCTCACTTTGCCGCGGTGGCGCTCGACCGCCGGATATCCTGCACGCGCAAGCTTCTCGCCCAGGGAGTGCAAAACCCGTTCTGAAATCTTCGCCGCTTTCTTCGTCGGGCTCGACCCCTTCCACGCCGGCTGATACCATCCACGTATTCCAGAAAAGGGCCTCGGCATTGCCGTCGTGACGCCATTCGAACAACGCGCGCTGCGCACCATCCGTGAGGACAAGATGTTCCGTCCGGGCGACCGCGTGGGCGTGGCGGTGTCGGGCGGCGCGGATTCGGTGGCGCTGCTGCGCTTGCTCGATGGCGTTCGCAAGCGGCTGGGCATCACGCTGATCGTCGTTCACTTCGATCACTGCCTGCGCGGCGCCGAATCCGAGGCCGATGCGAAGTTTGTATCCGAACTTGCGCGCCGCATGGCGCTCGATATGGTCGTCAAGCGCGAGGACGTTGCAGCGGCGGCGGCAAAGCATAAGTGGAATATCGAGGATGCCGCCCGGCGTCTCCGCTACGCTTTTTTCGAAAGCGTGGTCGAGGAAGGGAAGGCCACCCGGATTGGGGTTGCGCACACGGCCGACGATCAGGCGGAGACGGTTCTCGCGCACCTGCTTCGCGGGAGCGGTCCCGCGGGCCTTGCGGGAATCTATCCCGTGGCGGGAACGATCGTGCGGCCGCTTCTCTGGTGCCGCCGGGAAAACCTGCGAAAATATCTTCGTGAGTTGAAACAGGATTGGCGCGAAGACGCGACTAATCGCGACGTGCGGCGCATGCGGGCGCGGATTCGCGAGCAGCTTCTTCCTCTGCTCGAGAAGGATTTCTCGCCCCAGATTGCGACTCGCCTCGGAAGGATCGCTCGGCTCTCGCGCGAAGAAGAGCAATTCTGGGCGGCGCTGGTCGAAGACCGCTTTCGCGCGCTGGTGCGCTCGAAGGGTGGCACGTTCACGATCGGCATTCGCGACCTGCTCGCGCCGCTCGATCTATCGCACGGGCGCTCCTCGAACGAGGCTGCGCTGCCCGCCAGCGAAACGCCGCCGCCGCGAGCGCTAACCGAACGCCTGATTCGCCGTCTGTATCAGAGAGTGAGCGGAAGCGCGCTGGGACCCACCGCCGAGCGCGTGGAGCAGGTGATTCGCCTCGCCGCCGAATCGACGAGTGGACGGCGGATCGAGTTGCCGGGCGGCGTTCGCGTGGAGCGGAGTTTCCAGAATCTGATTTTTTGCGCAGGCAAACGGCCTGTGCGAGATGAAACCGCAGAGCGACCGCATCACGTATCAGTATTCGGTGACGCTTCCCAGCCGCGGTGCGACGACTGTTTCCGTGCCCGGAACTTAAAAGGTGCTTCCGCCTGAAAGTGATTGACTGGCCCCGCGCAGAGCGCGACACTAAAGCAGAATGCGCAGCTCTCGATGCGGACCTCCTCCGACCTCCTCTGATCCTGCGAAACTGGCGGCCGGGAGACGCCTATCGGCCCCGGGGCGGGCGCCAGGCGCGGAAGCTGAAGCGACTGTTCTTGGCCAAGCGCATTCCGATTCGGGAGCGCGCGGGCTGGCCGGTATCTGGAAAGTGGCGGGCGCGTGGTTTGGGTGCGCGGCATGCCTGCGGCCGATGAATGTTGCGCGGGAGCCGGCACGAGCGCGGGAGTAGTGATCGAAGAACGAGAGTCTTTGAGGTGACGGTGAAGGTTGCCTTTACTCGAAGGCGGCTCGAAAACAGACTGAGCCAGCTGGGCCGCGCCATCTCCGGGAGACTATTCGGGGCGCACGGTCGATGTGGTGATCGTCCTCGAGAATTCGTTTTTGTTTGCGGCGGATCTGGTGCGGGAGATTTCAAGGCCGGTGGTATGCCACTTCGTGCGTTCGGATGCGAGGGACGTCAAGCTGGGCGGGCACCACTATCGGGAGATTTTCTTCAGCGCGCCGCCGGCGCTGCGCGGGCGCGACGTGCTGGTTGTGGATGCCGTGCTGAATACCGGCATCACGCAGGATTTCCTGATCAAGCGGCTGGAAGAAGGCCGGCCGCGCTCGCTGCGGCTGGCGGTGCTGTTTGATAAGCCCGCATCGCGGCAGGTGGATTTGCAGGCTGAATACACTGGCTTCGCTGCTGCATCTAAAGATTGGGTGGGGTACGGTCTGAGCGATGATAGAAGGGCTGTATCGGAATTTGTCGTATGTAGCGGTGAAAGGCCCGCGGTCGAACGGCCGGAGGCGCCATACGGATGCTGGCAAGAAGGCGTCCAAACGGTGAGGTAACACGGTGAACTCAACAGTACGCACGGTCCTTTTTGGCTCTTGATGGTCGTGTTGGCGGTTGTGCTGTGGAAGATGGCTTCCCAGGGCGGCCCGGCGGCTCACGAAGATGAGCCGACCTACACGAATTTCATGGCCAAGGTTGATAGCGGCGCGGTCAAAGACGTCACGATCGAACTCTCTCCCAACAGCGCCGAGGTCGATGGCGAATACCGCGACGGCGGGAAATTCAAGGGCGTGACGATCGCCAACTCCGCGATCCCGGACGTGACCAAGGCTCTGCAGGACAAGGGCGTCCCCTTCAACTACAAGCAAGTGAGCGACGCGAACTGGCTCACTCTCCTGATCAATCTTTCGCCCTTCATCGTCATTCTCGCGATCTGGATTTTCATGATGCGGCAGATGCAGGCCGGTGGGAACAAGGCGCTGAGCTTCGGCAAATCGCGCGCGCGCCTGCTTGACCGCGCAGCAGAAGAAAGCGACATTTAAGGACGTAGCCGGAATCGACGAGGCCAAGGAAGAGCTGTACGAGATCATCGACTTCCTGAAGGATCCGCAGAAGTTCCAGAAGCTGGGCGGGCGCATTCCGAAGGGCGTGCTGCTCGTCGGGCCTCCCGGGAACCGGCAAGACCTTGCTTGCGCGCGCGATTGCGGGCGAGGCGAACGTTCCGTTCTTCTCGATTTCGGGTTCGGATTTCGTCGAGATGTTCGTCGGCGTCGGCGCGAGCCGCGTTCGCGACCTTTTCGAGCAGGGCAAGAAGAATGCGCCCTGCATCATCTTCATCGACGAAATCGACGCGGTCGGGCGCCATCGCGGCGCGGGCCTCGGCGGCGGACACGACGAGCGCGAACAGACGCTCAACGCGCTGCTCGTCGAGATGGACGGATTCGAATCGAACGAAGGCGTGATCCTGATCGCGGCCACCAACCGGCCGGACGTGCTCGATCCCGCGTTGCTGCGGCCGGGCCGCTTCGACCGCCGCGTGGTGGTGCCGCGGCCGGACGTGCGAGGCCGCGAGGAAATTCTGCGCGTCCACACGCGCAAAGTGCCTCTCGCCGAAGACGTCGATCTCTCGGTGATCGCGCGCGGCACGCCGGGATTTTCGGGCGCCGACGTGGCGAACCTGGTGAACGAAGCCGCGCTCTGGGCCGCGCGCCAGAACCGCAAATTCGTCACGATGGCCGACTTCGAGATGTCCAAGGACAAAGTCCTGATGGGCGTCGAGCGCAAGTCGATGATTCTGTCGGACGAGGAAAAGAAGAACACGGCGTACCACGAGGCGGGCCACGCGCTCGTCGCCGCGATGACGCCGGGCGCCGATCCGCTGCACAAAGTGACGATCATCCCGCGCGGCATGGCGCTGGGCGTCACGATGCAGCTGCCGATCGACGACAAGCACACCTACACGAAGGAATTCCTCGAATCGCAGCTGGCGGTCCTGATGGGCGGCCGCGCGGCCGAGGAAATTTTCCTCAACCACATCACCACGGGCGCCGGCAACGACATCGAACGCGCCACCGAAATCGCCCGGCAGATGGTCTGCGAGTGGGGCATGAGCCCGCTCGGGCCGCTCACCTTCGGCAAGAAGGAAGAGGCGATTTTCCTCGGCCGTGAAATCGCGCAGCACCGCGATTATTCCGAAGACACGGCGATCAAGATCGACGCGGAAGTCCGCAGCATCGTCAGCACCGGCTACAGCCGCGCGCGCAACATCCTCGAGACCTATCGCGACGCGCTCGAGCGCGTCGCCCAGGCGCTGCTCGACCGCGAAGTGCTCGATGCGACCGAGTTGAAGCTCCTGATGGAAGGCAAGCCGCTGCCGGAGAAGATTCCGCCGCCGCCTCCCGCGCCGCCCGTGGCGACGCGAGAGCCGCAGATCACGCTGCGTCCCGAGCCGCGGCCGATTCCCGGAATGGCCAAGGGCGAAAAGCCGGCTCCAGCCTAGAGAAATCGAGAAAGAATCCCTCGCGTCGGACAGGCGCGAGGGGCAACACCTCGATTGCCCTGCAATCCTTCGTGCGGATTCCTCGCTTCACCGATCGCCGCCCCCGAGCACTACGACGTTCGCACGAACGAAGACATGTTGAATCGCGCGCTGTAGATCGACCGATCCCCCGGCGGCGCCGCAACCAGATGCACCGCTTGCTGCAGCCGCTCCGGATCGCAGGGCGTCCGCATGCAGACGACTGCGCCCGCCCGATGGCTCGCCGAATAATCCGAAGGCAAGCCGAAGTCGTCAGCAAGATCACCGGGATGTGCTGCAGCCGCAGATTCCTCTTTACGATGGTGCAGAGGTCCTTGCCCGAGACCACGCCGCCTTCCGCTTGCGCGAGGATGACGTCCGGAGTGTCATTCTCGAGAATGTCCAGCGCCTGCTGCGCGGTTCGGACAATCACTACCTTGTAGCCATCCTGCTCGAGAAGTTTGATTGTTGCCTCGGCCATGGCAGCATCGGGTTCAACCCCGAGAACCCTGATCTGGCTGGCATTCGGCTGGAGCCATGGCGCCTCGGCCCCCCGCGGTTGTTCGAATTGAACAGCGACGGCGTAGCGAAAGTCCGGCAAGAGCGAATTGCGAACCACCTTCGCGGGGCGAGCGACGTTGATGGCGCTGGGCACCGTCCAGTAAGGGAAGGCCACCTGCAGAACCTGTCCCACCCAGTACCCGCCGCGCGGCGACATAAAGAGCAGTCCATCGCGCGTCGCATCCACGCTTCTGCCCATGTCTTCAAACGCGTCGAGTGTTCCCATGCCGCCGCGAATGTGTACCCGTCCGCTGAACTTCGCGCGCACGCGGGTGCGGCGGTCAGCGCCTGACCCGATCGGATGCTTTGGCCGCGGCGCGGCCTCCGCCACAAGCACCACGGGCGTGACTAAGGCCGACTCCGAGACAGCCTCCTGGCCGATCGGATGGATTTTCCTCAGTGAGTAGATAATGGGCTTTCGATCCCCGGGGCGCACTATCTCCCACTGTCCCTGACGGAAGGACACCCCCGAACGCAGCTAGCTGGATTATCGGTCGATTGCCACAGGCTCTTTAGGTTCCAAGCCGCCCGAATCCCTGGCTTTTACGACGTGTGCCATACTGGTCCACGCTAGGGGCTTGGCGGCAGCGCCCACTTCACCGCGCAAGAATTGGCGTACAATACCCGCATGGCGAAGAAGCCTGCCGCCGGCACTTTTGAGGTCGATTGCCCGTGCTGCCAGTCGAAGCTGACGATCGACGGCACGCTCGGAGTGGTTCTCGCGCATACGCCTCCCCTGCGCGCCCCGTCGATTGACCTGGACGACACGGCCCGCCTACTGCGCGAACATACGGATTCCGTCGAAGCGAAATTCCGCGCGTCCGTGGAAGCCGAGAAAATGAAAGAAGACGTCCTCGCGCGAAAGTTCGCCGAAGGCCTGAAAAAGGCCAAAGACGGACCTGTCGAAAAGCCGATCCGCGATTTCGATCTCGATTGAAAGCGCCGATGCGAGCGCGTCGTTCGCGGTGGCTGGCCTCCCTCATTCTCGCCACATTCTGGATTCCTAGCGCTGCTTCCGCCCTGCCCGCGTTTTCGCAAAGGCAAAAGAAGCACCCGAAGCAGCCCGAGCAGCTCGATAAAGGAATCGTCTGGCATCGCGACGCTGCCACGGGCGAACTGAGCGTCGTTTCGACGGACGGTTCCGCGCACCCGGGTCGCGAGAACCAGGCGGTTGCCCGACACGCCATCCAGGTTCGCACGCAGGTGGTCCCGGTCACGTGCGTTGTATCGACGACCGATGGCACGGCCGTGCCGGGCTTGCGGCGCGAGGATTTTCGGGTCTATGAGGACGGCCTCTCGCAGAAGATTTCGTATTTCGACGCGTCGACGCAGCCCGCGAGCGTCGCGTTGATCCTCGATGCCAGCCCAAGCGTGCTGCCGAATGCGGCGGAAATGCGCGAGGCGGCCGACGCCCTGATCGATGCGCTCGCGCCGCTCGATCAGGCGGCTGTCGTCGATTTTTCCGGGCACACGTATTTGCAGCTTCCGTTCTCGGACGTGCGCGAGGAGATTCGCGGCGCGGTGGACAGCGTAAATATTCGCGAACTTTTCGCCGATACGGGCGGATCGAATATCTACGAGGCCGTGTATCTCACGGCCCACCGGCTTTTCCACGGCCGCACCGGGCGCAAGGCGATTGTGCTGCTCACCGACGGGCAGGACAGCGGCCTCGGTCTCACGCTCGATCCTGACAGCATGGCCCCGCAGCCGGGAGGGCCTGCCGAACGGCTGACCTTCGACGACGTGGCGCGCCTGCTGGCGGCGGAGGACATCCAGATTTTCGCGGTCTCGACGGAGAACCGACCGAAAGTGATGACGCCCGCGTGGCTCGACGCGCATCAGAGCGTCACGCTGGCGACGCCGACGGTCCGCTCGCTTGGAATCCCCGCGTACACGCTCTATCTCGCCGAGCTGGTGCGCCGCGCGGGGGGCCAGCTCTATTTCCTGAATGAATCCGCGAGCGTGGCCGATACGTTCCGCGAGATCGCCGAGAAAATCCGCACGGAATATACGCTCGGCTTCTACCCCGAGGAAGGCGCGGGCACGCCGGACGACCGCCCCGGCTGGCATCCGCTGAGTGTCGAGGTGCCGGATGATTCCGGCGTGCGGGTCGGCCATCGCGCCGCCTATTACGTTCCGGCGGCGCCGTAGGGCGCATCTCCGCACACGCCGTTTATCGTTTTCGCGGGAATCGTGATTCAATAGCCGACGCATGTTCCGTCGTAAGAAATTCAAGCTGCGGCTGCCGTCGAGGACGCTCATTCTCGGCGAGCGGACGCTCGTGATGGGCATGCTCAATGTCACGCCCGACAGCTTTTCCGACGGCGGCCTCTTCCTTGATCCCGATGCGGCCGTGGCGCGGGCCCTCGAGATCGAAAAGAGCGGCGCCGACCTGATCGATCTGGGCGGCGAATCAACACGCCCCGGTTCGCAAGGCATTTCGGCGGAAGAAGAGCTGCAGCGGGTGCTACCCGTGCTAGAACGGACTTCGCGGGCGGCTCAAGATTCCGATTTCGATCGACACTGCCAAGTCGCTGGTCGCCGAGGCCGCAGCTATCGCAGGCGCCGAAATCCTGAACGACGTGACCGGGTTGCGCGCCGATCCGCGCATCGCGGATGTCGCGCGGCGACGCAAGCTGCCGCTGATCCTGATGCACATGCGCGGCGAGCCGCGCACGATGCAGAAGCAGCCGTTCGCGCGCGACGTGGTGCGCGACGTTGCCGCCGGCCTGCGCCGGGCCGTTGCGGTGGCGCGGCGCGCCGGCGTCGCGACATCGCAAATCGTCCTCGATCCCGGAATCGGCTTCGGCAAAAGCTGGCCGCAAAATTTCGAGCTGCTCGAGCGCCTGCCCGAACTGGCGCGCCTCGGTTTTCCGCTGCTGGTCGGCGCCTCGCGAAAAAGCTTCATCGGCAAGGTGCTGGGCGGCGCGGCCAAAGACGACCGCGCCTGGGGCACAGCCGCAACCGTCACCGCGAGCATTCTCGGCGGCGCGCACATCGTTCGCGTGCACGATGTCGCCGAGATGGCGCAAGTCGCGAAAGTCGCCGACGCCGTGATCAATCCCGCGTTGCGGCCGGCAGGTCCTCCCTCGAAATGAGCGCCCAAGCGACCGGCAACCAGATCAATGGCGATCGCGCCAATGCACGCAACGCGCTGATCGCCGGCTTTCTCGGCTGGACGCTCGACGCCTTCGACTACTTCATCCTCACGTATGTCCTCTCGCAGGTCGCCGCCGATTTCCATAAGTCGATCACCGATGTCACGCTGACGCTGACCGCAAGCCTCGTGATGCGCCCGGTCGGCGCATTCCTCTTCGGCTTGCTGGCCGACCGCTACGGCCGGCGCCTGCCGTTGATGTTCGACGTGCTGTTTTATTCCGTCGTCGAGATCCTGTCCGGCTTCGCGCCGAGCTATCGGATATTTCTCATCTTGCGGTTGCTCTACGGCATTGGCATGGGTGGTGAATGGGGCGTCGGCGCATCGCTTGCGATGGAATCGGTGCCCGCAAAGTGGCGCGGCATCCTGTCGGGCGTGTTGCAGGAAGGCTACGCGCTCGGCAATCTGCTCGCGGCCATCGCCTTCTGGACGGTTTTTCCGCACTGGGGCTGGCGGCCGATGTTCTTCATCGGCGGCTTGCCCGCGCTGCTCACGCTCTTCATTCGCGCGAAGGTGAAAGAGAGCGACGCGTGGAAAGCCGAGGCGGTCGCGCGAAAGAGCTGGCGCGAGTATTTTCGCGAGGTGGGCGCCAACTGGAAGCGCTTTCTGTATCTTGTGGTGCTGATGGCGATGATGAATTTCATGTCGCACGGCACGCAGGATCTCTATCCGACATTTCTGCAGAAGCAGCATCACTTCAGCACGGGCTCGACAGCTATCATCAGCGCCATCTCGATGCTCGGCGCGATCGCCGGCGGAATACTGGTTGGTCTTTACTCCGACCGCCGCGGACGCCGCCGCGCGATGGTGACTGCGGCATTGTGCGCTCTGCTGCTGATTCCCGTGTGGGTGTTCGCGCCGCCGGTCATCGCGCTGATGTCGGCGGGCGCGTTCCTGATGCAGTTCATGGTGCAGGGCGCATGGGGCGTGATCCCCGCGCACATCAACGAGCTTTCGCCGGGCCCGCTGCGAGGCTTCTTCCCGGGATTCGCGTATCAGATCGGAGTGCTGATCGCCTCGACCGCCCCGTACGTCGAGGCGCGCATGAGCGGCCATTTCGGCTACGGGCAGGCGATGGGAATGTTCGCCGCGACGGTGTTCATCATCGCCGCGATGGTGATCGCCGCGGGTCCCGAAGCGCACCGCGTCGCATTCGGCTCCTCCGACGGCTGAAGACGCCCCCGCAATATACGAGTTCCACATATTATGCAATTTGATATCCTTTGGTGCGGACGATGATCGTGTGGCAGCACACAGGCGAGCAGGCGGCGGAAATGACAGCCGCGCATCATCCCAACCATCGGACAGTAGCCTTTAGGCGCTCGTAGTTGGACCCAAACGAGGGGCTGCGGATGCAAGCATTCGAATGGATATTGCAGGACCTCCGCTACGGCGTGCGAACGCTGTGGAAGGACCGGAGGTTCGCCGCGGTCGCTATTTTTGCGCTCGCGCTGGGGATCGGCGCGACGACCGTGATTTTCAGCGTGATCGACGGCATTCTGATCGAGCCTTTTCCGTATCGCAACGCCGACCGGTTCGTCACCTTCTACATCCATGACGTCACCCTGCCCAAGGATTGGATGCGCCTGGGCCTGACCGTGCCGGAGTTCACGGATTTCCAGGAACAAACGCACGATGTGCTCGAGGGCGTGTTGGGCTTCAGCCGCACCAATATCCTCTACACGAGCAACGGAGGCACCGACTTTTTCGCCGGCTGCTGGGTGACAGACAACGTTTCAAGCGACCTCGGCATGAAACCGGAACTGGGCCGCGCGCTCAGCCCGGAAGATGCGACACCCGGCGCGCCACCCGTGTTTGCGATGACGGACCGGTTGTGGGCCAAGCAGTTCAACCGCGACCCGAAAATCCTCGGCACGGTGATGACGCTGAATGGCACGCCGCGAACGCTGGTTGAAGTCACGCCGCGGCGATTCGTGCTCAACGGTTGCGATATTTGGATTCCCATTCATACGGGCCATTCGGATATCGTGAACAGCGATACGGGCAACCTCCCTCTGTATCTGACGACCAGCGAGCATCTGAAGCCGGGCGTGAGCCTGCAGACCGCAGCCTCCGCGGTGGATGTGGTTATGAGGCGGATCGCGACGCAATATCCGAACGATTTTCCCAAACAGTTCACGGTGCATCTGGAGACGGTGGCCGACTACGTTGTGGGCGATTTCAAGGGCATGCTTTTCGCGCTAATGGGTGCGGTGCTGATGTTGCTCTTGATTGCATGCACGAATGTCGCGAACCTTTTACTCTCCCGGGCCACGGCGCGCGAGAAGGAGATCGCGATCCGGACGTCGCTCGGGGCGAGCCGCGGCCGGTTGATCCGGCAACTGCTTGTGGAGAGCTTTCTCCTATCTGTCGCCGCTTGCGTTCTCGGGTGTTTTCTCGCGTATTTCGGAGTGAGGGAAGTCGTGGCGAGCCTTCCTGCAGATTTCTTGACGCCGTCCATTTCGATCGAGATCAATTTCCGCGTGCTGTTATTCGCGCTGGGGGTCGCCGTGCTGACGACGCTGCTGTGCGGCCTCGCTCCGGCAATTCACGGGGTCCAGGGCGCGTTGCAGACGCACCTCAGCGGCAGAGGAATGAGCGCCGGATCGCGCCACGGCCGGCTGCGTTCGGCGCTCGTGATCGGCGAGGTGGCGTTGTCGGTGCTGCTGCTCGCGGGCGCCGGCCTGCTGACGCGTAGCTTGCTCGCGCTGCAACACGTCGAGCTCGGCTTCAATCCGTCACATATTCTCTACGCGGACCTGGCGTTGCCGAACGCGCGCTACGGCACGTCGGACGAGAAAAGACACTTCCTGCAGCAGGTACTCGGACGCGTGAAAGCTGTGCCTGGCGTCACCGCCGCAACGGTCACCTTCGGCCTGCCTCCGTTTGGCTTTCCCAGCAGCGTGTTGACCATTCCCGGCAAGACCCACGCCGAGCCGTGGAATGCGCAATTCGACTTGTGCGACCAGGACTATTTCAAGGTGCTGGGTCTTCATCTGCTGCGGGGCAGCTGGCTTTCCGAGGCGGACGTCGATGAGGCGGCGCATCGAATCGTGATCAACCAGACGCTCGCACGCGCCTACTTCAAGGACGAAGATCCCATCGGCAAGACGATCAAGTTCAACACGCTCGACCAAGTGCCGGACGCGCCGCATGATGCCTACTTCGAGATCGTCGGCGTCGTCTCGGACATGAAGAACCAGGGTTTGCGACTCCCGACGATGCCTGAGGCGTTCATGCCGTACAGCGTCACCGGAGTCGAATCGAGCCGGTCGATCATGGTGAAAACTGCGGTGGCTCCGCTCTCTCTGCTGCCGGGTGTGCGCCACGAAATTTGGAGCGTGGATTCGAACGTTGCGCTGTCTGAAACCGGCACCATCGAGAGCTATTTGAAGCAATATGGCTACGCGCAGCCGGAACTCGGACTCATGGGGCTGGCGACATTCGCGGGAATCGGGCTCGCCCTGGTGATCATCGGCGTGTTCAGCGTGATGGCGTACACCGTTTCGTTGCAGACTCACGAAATCGGCGTCCGCATGGCGCTGGGCGCACAGCAGCACGACATCTTGCGCATGGTGCTGACGAAAGGCCTGGCGCTGATCGCGGCGGGCGTACTCATTGGCTTGCTGGCGAGCATCGGCCTCACGCGTTTTCTGGCCAGCCAGCTTTGGGGCATTTCGGCAGTCGATCCATTGACGTTCGGCGCGGTCGCCGCCGTAATTCTTGTGGTGGGCCTGGCAGCTTGCGCGTTGCCGGCGCGCTCCGCCACGCAGGTGGATCCGATCGTGGCGCTGCGCTACGAGTGAACCCGATCCGCCCGCGACGATCGCTACGAATTCCTGCGCAAGCACCTCGCCCTGCCCGCTCTTCCGCCCGGAACCCTGGAGAAAATCCCGCCAGCCCAATAGCCGGCAGCGATATTCGGCGGTTACTTCAAGAATTTGTCACCGAACATCGGAAGGCCGCCTTTCAAGACTGGATGAGCTGATCGCGCGCGTCTCGAAGAAGGCTCGCTGAGGCCTCGCGCGCGGCAGGAGGCGGGTTATCGTTGAAGACACAAAATTCAAGTGTGCACTTATGAACAGACTCTGGTATTCGCTGCCTCGAAAATGAAGGTGCAGGTGAGGACACGCGTGAAACACGGAGGATCATCTATGAAGGGCTTTAAATATCTTGCATTGGTTGTTTTTGCTGGAATCTTCTTCACGGTGACCGCTCCCAAAGTAGAGGCTCAGGTCAGCGTCGGCATCAGCATTGGAGCGGCTCCTAACTGCCCCTATGGTTACTATGACTACTCCCCTTATTCTTGTTCTCCCTACGGCTACTATGGCCCGGAATGGTTTGCGGGCGGAGCGTTCATTGGCGCCGGCCCGTGGTTCCATGGCCGCGACGACTTCCAGGGCCACGTAAACAACCATTTCGATGCTCAACGCGGCTACAGAGGCCGAAGGCCGAATCCAGGCGACAGACAGTCAAAGCGTGTCGACAAGGTTTCGCATTTCAAGGGAAACGAAATGCGCGATGGGCGCGGTCACGTGAGCGAGGGAAAACACTAGAGCAACTGTTGCGAATGGTCCGATAATTGACGGAAATCTTCCGGGTGGTTTCTGGGCCACCCGGAACCTATCCCCGGATCACGAGTAGGTCCTCGCAAGCCGGAATTGCCAGATGAGTGGTTCATCGATATCCGGATTCAGAGAGCGGACCTCGGAAGCGACGCTCGTTCGTTGCCGCAAACCGGGCGCTCGCCGCGTCCGGCACGGTAGCAGCCTCCCGCCTCGCATGCTAAAATAGCTCCGCGGTTGTTGCTCCAGAAATTCTAGGAATGGATGGGGGCTGCAAGACTGCACTTGCAGCCCTTTTTTTCTGTCGAGGCCATGTTAGTCCCATGACGACACCGATACGCAATATCGCCATCATCGCCCACGTGGATCATGGGAAGACGACGCTCGTCGACGCCATGCTGCGCCAAAGCGGCATTTTCCGCGCGAATCAGGAATTGGTCGAGCGCGTGATGGATTCGAACGACCTCGAGCGCGAGCGCGGCATCACGATCCTCGCGAAAAATACGGCGCTGAGCTATCGCGGCACGAAAATCAACATCGTGGACACGCCCGGCCACAGCGATTTCGGCGGCGAGGTGGAGCGCGCGTTGCGCATGGTGGATGGCGTGCTGGTGCTGGTCGACGCGAGCGAAGGGCCGCTGCCGCAGACGCGCTACGTGCTGCAGAAGGCGCTCGCCGCCAAGCTGCCGCCGATCATGGTCCTGAACAAAATCGACCGGCCCGACGCGCGGCCCGCCGAGGTGCTCGATGAAATCTACGATCTCTTCATCGATCTTGACGCCACCGAAGACCAGCTCGATTTCCCGGTGATCTACACCAACGCGAAGATCGGCGTGGCGCACGTGAAGCTCGACGATGGCTCGACGACGCTCCAGCCGCTCTTCGAGGAGATCGTCAATTCGATTCCGCCGCCCGCGGGCGATCCGGAAGGCGTGCTGCAGATTCAGGTGACGAACCTCGATTACAGCGACTTCCTCGGCCGCCTGGCCATCGCGCGCGTCTTTCAAGGCACGCTGAAGCGCGGAACCGAAGTGGGCATCTCCAAGCTCGACGGAACCATTCACCCGACGAAGATCACGAAGCTTTTCACGTTCCGCGGGCTCGATCGCGATGAGGCCGAAGAGGTATCGGCCGGCGATATTGTGGCCATCGCGGGCGTCGAAGGCATCCAGATCGGCGAGAGCATCACCGATCTCGCGAATCCCGCGCCGCTGGAGCCGCTGCTGATCGACGAGCCGACGCTGACGATGGTCTTCACGATCAATACGTCGCCGTTCGCGGGGCGCGAGGGGCAGTTCGTCACATCGCGCGACCTGCGCGCGAGGCTCGAACGCGAACTTGCTGACCAACGTTTCGCTGCGCGTGGAAGACACAGGCACCACCGACGCGTTTCGCGTGCTCGGCCGCGGCGAACTGCAGCTCGCGATCCTGATCGAGACGATGCGGCGCGAAGGCTACGAATTGATGGTCGGCAAGCCCGAAATCGTGGTGCGCACCGAAAACGGCAGGCGCGTCGAGCCGCTCGAATTGCTGGTCATCGACTGTCCGGAAACGTTCATCGGAATCGTGATGGAATCGCTCGGCAGCCGCCGGGGCGAAATGAAAAAGATGGTGAACCATCATTCGGGACGCGTGCGCATGGAGTTCAGCATCCCCTCGCGCGGATTGATCGGGCTGCGCAGCCAGCTGCTCACCGATACGCGCGGCACGGCGCTGATCCATTCGCTGCTCGAGGGCTGGACGGAATATGCCGGCGACATGGCCATGCGCCTCACGGGCGCGCTGGTAGCCGATCGCGCGGGCGTGTCCGTGGCCTACGCGATTTGGGGCATTCAGGAACGCGGCGAGATGTTCGTCGGGCCGAGCATCGAGGTCTACGAAGGAATGATCGTCGGCGAAAATGCGCGCGAAGACGACATGAACGTCAACATCACGAAGGAAAAAAAGCAGACGAACATGCGCTCGTCTTCGGCCGACGAAGCCATCCGGCTGATTCCCCCGCGCGATATGACGCTCGAAAAAGCGATCGAATTCATCGCCGACGACGAATATGTCGAAGTCACGCCGAAATCGATTCGCCTGCGCAAGAAAGTTCTCGACGCCAAGAAGCGCCCCAAGCGCTGGCAGGAGATTCGCGCCAGCACCGAAGCCTCCAAGCTCACGTAAGTGGTATCATCCGATTTTGGAACAGCCCTGAAGGAGCACGCACATGTCTGAACCTACGAAAGAAGAATTGCTGGCGCGCATCGCCGAGCTCGAGAAGCAGAGCGGCGGCAGGCCGAAGGGCACGCTCGAATTTCGTGTTGGCGAAAAAGGCGGCGTCAGCGTATACGGCCTTGGGCGCTTTCCGGTGACGCTCTACTACGAGCAGTGGATTCGTCTGCTCGATGCGTCCGACAACCTGCGGGCGTTCCTCGAAGAGAACAAGCACAGGCTCAAGCTAAAGACGAAAGACTAAGCTTTGGTCTCGATTCGCGCTGGAGCGCTATCCCGTAGTTTCGCTCTCGGTCTGCGGTTGTCCCACGGCCGGGTGATCCGGAGACTGGATCGCGACGCGATACGCGTTAAGTATGTCCGAGAGATAGACGACGCCGAGCATCTCCTGCATGTTGAATCGGCTCACGACCGGCAGCACTCTCGAGCTTGAAGCTCCCATCCGTTCGAGAGCGATGTCGAGCGAATGATCGCTGTGCAGGTGCGGGAAGCCGGCAGGGTCGACCACTTCGGCCAGCGGCATGGAGCTTTTGCCTTCGTCTTTCATGCGGCGCAGCGTCTCCGCCGAGATCAATCCAATGATCCCTTGATCGTCGACGACCGGCCACGTGCTGAGTCCGCTGCGTTCCGCGAGCGTGCACGCCTCTTCGACCGTCATGGTTGCGATGAGCACCTCTTCCGGCTTGTGCATCACCTGCCCCACCACGCGCGCATCAGGCCGCACGCGCGAACCCGCGATCGGCAGGTGGATTCCATCCTGGCGCGCCAGCTCTTCATATATCGTTTCGGATTGGATCTTTTTCGAAACGAAGTAGCTCACGAGATTGGCGATCATCAGCGGAACAATGATGGTGTAGTCGCGCGTCACTTCGAAGACGAGCACGACCAACGTCATCGGCGTCCGAATGATGCCCGCAAACGCCGCCCCCATGCCCACGAGCGCGTATGCCCCGGGACTTGCGGTGTATTGCGGCCAAAAGTGATGCGCCACTCCGCCGACCGTCCCGCCAAGCATCGCTCCGATGAAGAGCACCGGCGCGAAAATTCCGCCGGCGTTGCCGCTGCCGCTGCTCGTTGCCGACGTGATCAGCTTGAGAACCACAAGTGCGGCAGCGATTTTGATCGCCATCTGCCCGTTCAGCAGCGCGTTGATATACACGTAACCGACGCCCAGCACCTGGGGCGCGAATATGCCGACAATCCCGACGAGCACGCCCCCCGCTACCGGCTGGATCCAGCGCGTGCGCGCCGGCAGCCGCCGGAACTGCGCGCGCGTCCATAGCAGCAAGCGTATGAATGCGCCGCTGGCGACTCCCCCGAGGATTCCAAGCACGGCGTAGAAGGCGAACTCAATCGGATGAACGAGTTGGTACTGCGGCACGTGAAACAGCGGGTTATCGCCGAGAAGCAGCCGCAGGACCATCCAGGCCGTCGCCGAGGCCAGCACAACCGATCCAAGCACCGGCGCGTGCAGGTCTCCGACGACTTCTTCGAGCGAAAAGATCACGGCGGCGACAGGCGTGTTGAAAGCCGCGGCGATTGCCGCTGCCGCCCCCACCGGAATCAGCGTGCGCACTTTCTCGGGCTTTAAGCCGAGAACTCGCCCGAGAATGGATGCGATTCCCGCGCCCACCGCCACCGACGGGCCTTCCGGCCCCAGGGGAATGCCCGACGCGAGAGTGACCGAAGTGCAGAAGAATTTGCCGACGATGCTGTGCAGCGTGATGCGCGCGTCCGGGGAGTATAGCGCGGACTTCGTCTGCACGATGCCGTTGGCTCGCGAGTCGGGGAAGAATCGCGTCAGGACGTATCCCATCGTCAGCGCGCCCGCGATCGGGCCGATCAACCGCCTCCAGACCGAAACGCCCGGGGGATAGATGCGCGCGCCAAGCCGCTCCGTCAGCAGAATAAATGCCACGACGGCAAGCCCGGCCAGCGCGCCGATGACGAATGTCAATATCAGAAAAACGCGGTCTTCCTGATGCGCGAGCTGAGCTTTCCAATATGCGATTCGATAGATAGGAGGACGATCCGGTTGCTGCGGTAAATCGACGGACGTTTTATCAAAAGGACTCATCAACTCTATTTTGCTCCCGTTTCCTCTCATCACAAAACACAGAGTCGCCTCTATGTCCCCGTCGGAGCATCTTTTTTCCATGAACCGCGAGTGTCAATTGTCATATGCTAAAGGGTGCCTTTGCGGGATAGCGTGTGGAGGAGGAGCAAAATGACGAAGATCGCGACACAAAAAATCACTTTGGCCGTTTCCGATGGAACTTCGATGAGCGCGTACGTTGCGCGGCCCGAAGAACAGGGAAAATTTCCGGGCATGCTTGTGCTACAGGAGGCATTCGGAGTAAACGGCCACATTCGCAACATCACCGATCGGATCGCGCGAGAGGGTTACGTGGCGATCGCTCCCGAACTCTTTCACCGCACCGGGCCTGGCTTTGAGGGAACCTACGACAATTTTCCGGCCGTCATGCCACATATGCAGGGCCTGACCGAGGAGGGACAAGAGGCAGACATGCGTGTAGCCTACGATTGGCTCCAAGCGAATTCACGGGTTTCGGCCGACCGCATTGCCAGCATCGGCTTCTGCATGGGCGGCCGTGCATCATTCCTCGCCGACGCCACCTTGCCTCTGCAAGCCTCGATCTCATTTTATGGCGGCGGCATCGCGCAGGCCCTTCTGCCTCGCGCAGCCAGTCTGCACGCCCCCATCCTGCTTTTCTGGGGCGGCCTCGATAAGCATATCGGCGCAGAACTGAGGCGTGCGGTGGAAGATGCTTTGACGGCTGCGGATAAGCCTTTCGTGAACGTCACCGTCTCTTACGCGGACCACGGGTTCTTCTGCGATGCACGCGCGAGCTACAATCCCGTCGCGGCGGGCCTGGCCTGGAAGCTGACGCTCGGATTTCTCGACACGTACGTGAAGGGCACAGCCGCCACGGCCCACGCGTAGAGCCGGCGTCTCACCGGCCCTTTCACGCGCGGCGTTTCAATCGCGATAGACGAATTCAAGCTCGATGCCGGCAACCGCGATCACATCGCCTGACGCAAGCTTGGTCGGATGTGAAATGGGCTGCCCGTTGACGCTTGGCACCTTGTCGGCCGCGCCGATGTAGTAATCGTTGTCCTCCCGACGGTTGATCTGCGCGGCGGCCTTGGGTGCAAACCAGCCCTTCAGTTTCACGGTCGCCATGGCCGATTTGCCGACGACGGTAAGCTTGTCGGTGAGCGCGTATTCTTTCCGGTCGGTCTTGCCGTTGCGCACCACGAGCGTGGCGACCTTCAGCCGCGCCGGTGCGATCTGCGAACTCTCGCCGCCGGCCGCAACCTGCTGAAGAAACTCGCGCCGCGCTTTCGTATCGAGCATCACGGTCTCGTTGATTTTGGGCGCTGCCGGCCGCGAATCTCCGGTCCACGTCATCAGGCCGTTCGGCTCGCTCGACTCCGTCACCACAATCGTGTGCTTTCCCACCATCACCGAATCGCCGGGCTTGAGCGTCACCATTTTCACGCGCTGCCCATTCACGAACGTTCCGTTGAGGCTGCCGAAATCCTCGAGCATCAGCCGCCCTTCTTCGCGAAACACACGGGCGTGGTAGTGCGAGACCGCCGGATTATCGATCACGAGCCCGTTTTCAGGCGATCGGCCGATGCTCACTTCGCTCGATCCGACCCGAACTTCCTTCAGCACAGAGTTATCGAATTTCAGAACCAGCTTGGACATGTCGCCCTCCTCCTAAGCAATCTTTTCCATATTCCGATCCGCACATTCCGCCCGTCTGGTCGACGACGCGCGTTACCCTGAATCCTTGAACCACTTGCCAATCCGCGCGAACGCGCCCACCGGCTTCGGCGAGCAGCGCACCACAATCGCCGTGATGTTGTCGCCCCCGCCCGCCCGCTTGGCAAGCTCCACGAGCGCGTCGGCCGCCTCTTGCGCGTCCTCGTTTTCGCCGAGGACACCGGCGATTTGCTCGTCGGAAAGCTCGCGCGTGAGCCCATCCGAACAGAGCAGCACCGTGTCGCCCTCCATCAAAAGCTCGTCGTTTGCGTCTACGTCAACTTCGGGCTCGATACCGATGGCGCGCATGAGGACGCTCTGCAGCGAGCTGCTGCTCGCTTCTTCGGCGGTCATGCGGCCGCGCTGCATCTGCTCGGCGACGAACGAATGATCCCGCGTCAGCTGCTCGAAACCGCCGCTTCGCAGGCGGTAGATGCGGCTATCGCCCACGTGCGCGATGCTCATCCGCTCGCCTTCGACGCGCGCCGCCGCCAGGGTTGCGCCCATGCGTCCCTCGTTGCCTTTTTCCTTCGCGGCGTCGTACACCGCTCGATTCGCCAGCCGGATCGCGCTGGCCAGGCGGTTCGACGCTTCCGAAATTCCGTCGATGCGTTTGCCCACCAGCGGCAGCAACGGATTCACCCGGGCGTCGCCGCAATGCCTCACGACGCAGTCCACAGAGAGACGGCTCGCGATTTCTCCCGATGCGAGCCCTCCCATGCCGTCCGACAGGACGAATAGATTCATCTCTGGCGCGACGCGAAAACTGTCTTCGTTGTTCTCGCGAACGCAACCGATATCGCTGCGTGCCCCGAATTGCATCTCCATGCTCATGTTTCTCTTCGCATCAGGCTTTGCCCCGGTGCCCCGAGCCTCAAGGATTCGGCGCTCGATTCGCCTTCCGCCACGGTTCTGCGCTTTGTTCCTGATCCCGCAACCCCAGCATCCCGTCCCCGGGCGTCCTGACCGCGCGCGCTTCCGCAAATCCCTGAGCCTGCAGCCAATCGAGTACACTCGGGAGGCTCTTGGCCGCGAAGGGGCCCGTCCAAACCACAAAAAACTTGCCCGTCAGGTTCTGCCTTGGCACCACGCGTGCGCGCAATCCTCCAAGATCCTCGATCTTTTTCGCGGCGCTCTGCGCGCGATCTTCGCGCTCGAAGCGGGCCACCCAGATGTAGCCGGGTCGATTGTCCAAGCCGGTAAAGGCCCCGCCGGCTTGGTTCTTGCCGAATGCTTTGTCGGCGCGCTGCTGCACGTCCTGGGGCGACGCCGGTTCGGCCGGCTTGGCCGCGGCTCGCTTCTCGGGCCTCGGTGCAACAGGCTTTGGCGTCGCGGGCTGCCGCTGCGTGGGTTGTGGCTCTGCAACTGGGCGAGGCGGGATATCGAAAGCGAAAGCGGGCGGCTTTGGCGCAGGCAATGGCGCAGGTGGTGGGAGCGTTGCGGCGATCCGCCTGATCTGCACGGAGCGCTCCCCGACAATCGCCGCGAGCGCGATAAAAACGAGCAGCATCACCCACACGACAGGAGACGCGCGCTTCCGCGGAGCCGGCATCAAGCGCAACGGCGAAGAAGGCAAGGGCAGCGTCGCCTGAGTCGAGTGCGTGGACGAGACGGACGCTGGTGGCGCGGTCGCAAGGGTCGCTCCGGGCGCCGTGCCTTGCAGCCGAAACGCACTCTCGAGCTCGGCGATCGATTGAAACCGCTTCGACGGTTCTTTTTCGAGGCATTTCAGGATCGCCCGCTCGATGGGAACCGGTATCTGCGGATCGATTTCGTGCGGAGGAATCGGCGATTCGCGCATCTGCTTCAGCGCGACGGCGACCGCATTGTCCGCGCGGAACGCCGCGGCGCCCGTGAACATTTCGTACAGGATCAGGCCGAGCGAATAGATGTCGGTGCGATAGTCCACCGGCTTTCCGGCCACCTGCTCGGGAGCCATATACGCGGGCGTGCCCACCATCGAGCCCGTCATTCGCGTCACCGCTTCCATCGAGCGCGCGATGCCGAAGTCCATGATCTTCACGTTGCCCTGCGCGTCGATCATGATGTTTTCGGGCTTCAGATCCCGGTGCACGATCCCTTGCGCGTGAGCTTCCTTCAGCCCCGAGCAAATCTGGAGCACGAGATCGTTCGCCTTGCGCAAGGGAAGACTGCCAAATCGGTTCAGCACCGAGCGCAGGCTTTCTCCCTCGACGAACTCCATCGAGGTATACGCGATCCCTCCAATGCGATTGAACTCGTGGACGCGGCAGACGTTCTTGTGCGTGATTTTTCGCGCGAAAAGAAGTTCATTCTTGAATCGGTCCATCATCGCCTGATCCGAGGCGATCTCGGGCTTCAAGAGCTTCAAAGCAACGACCTCTCCGGTTTCGCGGTCGCGCGCCTTGTAGACGTTGCCCATGCTCCCATGGCCTGCTTCACCTAGGATTTCGTAGCGCTGGGAAAGAGCTGCGAATGCCACTGAGCTCAGATGGGGAGCGCAGGCAGCCTGGGCCGAAGCTTCCGGCATCAGCTCCGAGGCTTCGGGGACATCCGCCAGAAACACGGTATCCTGCCGCTCGCTGCCGGCGCCCTGCTTCCGCGGCCCCGAGAGCCCGCTGCTCGGATTGGTCGGTTCGCCCATAACTCGACTCACTTAGAATAGGAGAGAAGCGGCCTTACGTGGCGAATCGCGGAAAAAATGTGAGGAAAGAGTATCCTGTACCACGGTTCCCAAAACCTCCCCCTAAAATTGTGTTGGAAGCCCGCGTCGTCTCCCTCAAAATAGAAGTTCGTCGGCCCAACCTGCGTGAATCCTTATGGGAGAGTCCGTTGAAAATCTCTGTGATTGGAAGTGGCTACGTGGGCTTGGTGACGGGAGCGTGTCTCGCCGAGATCGGCCACGATGTCGTCTGCACCGACAACGACAAGTCGAAGATCGACACGCTTGAGGCGGGCGGCGTGCCCATTTATGAGCCCGGCCTCGACAAGGTGATCGCCAGGGCCCGCAACGAAAAGCGGATCAGTTTCTCCGCGAATCCGGCAGAAACGATTGATAAGTGCGAAGCCATTTTCATCTGCGTGGGAACTCCCCCGCTTCCGAGCGGAGACGCAGACCTCAGCGCGATCGATCATGTGGCGCGCGTGATTGCCACCGAGGCTAAGTCGTCGAAGCTGGTCGTCGAGAAGAGCACCGTGCCGGCGCGGACCGGCCAGGAGCTCAAGCGAGCCCTCTCCGTATACAGCCGCAAGACCGGCGTCACGTTCCGCGTCGCCTCCAATCCCGAATTCCTTCGCGAAGGCACTGCCGTGGCAGACTTCCTGCACCCGGATCGAGTGGTGGTCGGCGTCGAAGATGAAACCGCCGAGCGCCAGCTTCGGGAAATCTACGCGCCGGTGCTCGACCGCAAATTCAACTGCCCCATTCATTCGCCTTCGTGCCCCGAAGGTCCGGCTCCATCCTGGGTCGTCACGACGATCAACAGCGCGGAATTGATCAAGCACGCATCGAATTCGTTCCTCGCGATGAAGATTTCCTACGCCAACATGGTTGCCGATCTTGCCGAGCGTCTCGGCGGCGACATCGAGGAAATCGTACGCGCGATGGGACTCGATCCGCGCATCGGGCCGAGTTTTCTGTCCGCCGGCCTCGGCTTCGGAGGGTTCTGCTTTCCGAAGGATCTGCAGGCCTTCGTTCACCTCGCGGAACGCTCCGGCGTCGATTTCTCGATGCTTAAGGAGGCGGAAAAGATCAACAAGCGGCGCATCGACCGTGCCTACGACAAACTTCGCGAAGCCCTGTGGGTCGTCAGAGGCAAGCGCGTTGGCGTTTTAGGACTCGCGTTCAAGCCCAACACGGACGATATCCGCTTCGCTCCTGCCATCGACCTCGTCCACCGGCTGCTAGCCGAAGGAATGATCGTGCGCGCGTATGATCCCGAAGCCATGGACAGGGCCCGTGCGGCGCTCCCACAAATCGAATATGCGAAATCGCCGTACGAGGCCGCGAAGGACGCGGAAGCACTCATCATCGCCACTGAATGGGACGAATTCCGCAAGCTCGATTGGGACCGTGTCCGCGATGCGATGGCCCGGCCGTTCGTTCTCGACGGCCGTAATCTTTTCTCGCCTCGCGAAATGAAAGCTCGCGGCTTCGAATACCGCTCCTTCGGCCGCTCGGAGTAGATACCGCCTTCATCCGTCAGCTTTGGCGTGAAGCGCGGTGGCTCGCCGCCGCGCTCTTCTTCGCCTTTCCGGTCGTCATCCTGAGCGAAGCGAAGGATCTCTCTTCATTCCCCTTTGCTACTTCGCTGAGCCGCTCGCGCCCACCTGCTGCCGGAAGAACTCGTACGTACGCTTGAGCCCTTCCTCAAGCCCCACTTTGGGCTCCCACTTCAAAATACGCCGCGCCTTCGTGATGTCCGGGCAGCGCTGCTTGGGATCGTCCTGCGGCAACGGATGAAACACGATCGGCGCCGTGGCGCCTACGAGCGTCCTGACCCGCTCCGCAAACTCCAGAATCGTGATTTCGCTGGGATTGCCGATGTTCGTCGGTTCGTGTTCGTCCGATTCGAGCAGCCGGTAAATTCCTTCGATCAAATCGGTGACGTAGCAAAAACTGCGCGTCTGCTTGCCGTTGCCGTAGACCGTGATCGGCTCGCCGACGAGCGCCTGGTACAGGAAATTCGGCAGCGCGCGCCCGTCGTTCAAGCGCATCCGCGGTCCGTAGGTATTGAAAATCCGGACGATGTGCGTATCCACGCCGTGGTAGCGGTGGTAGGCCATCGTGATGGCTTCCGCGAACCGCTTCGCTTCGTCGTAGACCCCGCGCGGCCCCACCGGGTTCACATGTCCCCAATAAGTTTCCGGCTGCGGACTCACCTCCGGATCGCCGTAGCACTCCGACGTCGACGCCAGCAGAAATTTGGCCTTCTTCGCCATCGCCAGCCCCAGCGTGTTGTGAGTGCCGAGCGCCCCGACCTTCATCGTCTGGATCGGGAATTTCAGGTAATCGGGAGGGCTGGCCGGCGAAGCGAAATGCAGCACCGCATCCACGGGGCCTTCCACCTCGATGTATTGAGACACATCCTGCCGCGCGAATCGAAATCGAGGATGCGAGAGTAAATGAGAAATATTCGAATCGGCGCCCGTCACCAGGTTGTCGAGGCAAAGGACGTCCCAGCCCTTTTCGATAAAGTAATCGCAAAGATGCGACCCCAAAAATCCGGCCCCGCCGGTCAGCACAACGCGCAATTTGAACCGTCCTTTACAGCGAGATTCCCGCGGAGAAACGCCACCTATTATGGCTGAAAACCCCTCGCCTGAAGAAGCGATCTCGGCGCCCGGCGGCCGCGAAGGCGCCTAAGAGGCCTTGTGGTCCAGTGAGCCTCGCGTCCCGCCCGGAACGTTTCAGGGAGGAAAGCGGACGCCATACCCTCGCTGGTCGGAGTCTCAGGATGGCCCTTCGGTACGTCCCTTGGTTGCCTCATACGCTAATGCGCCCGGTCATTCTTCCTCTATCACATGCGATTTTGTGGTCTAAAGGGAATGGGTCAGAAGCATGGCAGAGCAGGGTTGGGGAGGGGTGGTCATGCGTGGGCACGCCAGGTTCGCATTCATTTGCTGTTTATTCGTTCTTGCCGGTCTTGGCATCGCGGGATGCGCGGGCACCCCATCGGACTTCAACACGGTCGTGCTAAGCCCCAGTGCGCGCGAGGTCGCGGCCGGGGGCACAGTTACGATCACCGCGAGCGTCCCCAAGGACACCATGAACGAAGGAGTGACCTGGATATTCACTCCGGAAGCCGGTGTGGCAAACCCGGGAACTTTCTTGTCAAACAACACCCAGGCGATCTTTACGGCTCCCGTGACGGTGTTGGCTTCCTACTACGTCACCTTCACGGCGACATCCATCGCATTCCCCGCCGAATCGAATTCCGTGAAAATCACCGTTCAACCGCCGCCGCCATTGAAAATCATCACTACCAGTCTTCCGAACGGCACGCTGGGAGTTCTGTATCCGACCACAGCCCTGCAAGCCAAAGGCGGTGTTCCGCCGTACACGTGGACGATCACGATGGGATCGCTTCCTTCAGGTCTGACTCTGACCAACGGCACCATCAGCGGCACGCCGACCGGATCTACCACGGGAGTTTTCCCCATCACCGTTCAGGCTGCGGATTCGGAAGGGCCCCCGATGATCGAAACGGCCAATCTCAGCATCACCATCACGAACATCCTGAGCGGAAACTACGCGTTCGAGTTCAATGGCTTTAATACGAATGGCGCCGTCGTCGCAGCCGGCACTTTCGTCTCGGATGGAGTCAGCGCAATCAGCGGTGGCGTTGAGGACTTCAACACGATTACCGGGACGCCGTCCGGCGGCACGCTCGAGACGTTCAGCGGCACCTACACCATCGGCACTGATGGCCGCGGCACTTTGACGTTCAATACCAGCAAGTCCGGGACTCTCATCTACGCGTTCGCGCTGGATTCGGGAGGGCTGCACGGCCGCCTCGTGGAACTCGATGCCAGCGGCAATCGCGGCTCAGGCGAACTCGCGCAGCAGAGCGCCGGCGCGACGATCTGCGCCTCGAGCACCCTTTCGGGCGCGGGTCCGCTCGGCGCTGATTTCGTCATGGGCATCGCGGGCACGGAGGCTAGCTTTGGTGGAACAGCCGCCGGACCGTTTGCCGTTGCCGGCCGCTTCACCGCCGAAGTGCCGGCCAACTCGTCGACCCCGGGAACGATCGACAATGGCGAGGTGGACGCCAACGCGCCCAGCAGCGCCCAGCCGATTATCCCGGACACAACCTTCTCGGGCACGTTCCAGACCTCTTCGCAAGCATCGCGCTGCACGATGAGCGTGAGCCAGCAGATCGGGAATATGACCTTCAGCGTCTATCCGGTCACGGTCTCCAGCGGGCTCGTGACCGAGGCGTATGTCGTCGAGACCGACGCCGTGAGCGCGGGCACGCCCTTTCTCAGCGCAGGCAAGCTGATCCATCAGACGGGCTACCCGTTCGTGAGCGCGACTCAGACTTTCACCGGCACGAGCGTCGGCGGACTGGCCGGTCCCGTGATTCCTTCTGGCGACACCGCGTACGTGCCGCTTGCGGCGATCGTGGAGGTGCAGGCTACCGGAGGGACCGGGTTCAATCTGGCGCTGGTCGAAAATATAAATGGATCTGTCTCAAGCGCCCTGGGTACCAACGTCATTCCGACGGATTTCGGCACGGGCGATTCGTACGGGCGTGTCGACACCACCACGGAGCCCGCTACGCTTGACCCGGTCTTCTACGTCATCAACACCAACGAAACTCTTTGCATTCTCGACAATCTCAATGCGACCGTAATCGGGATTCTCGAACCGCAATCCACGGGACCTTTTTCCTCAAGCACCATTGCCGGCGCGCTTATTCAGGGCACTTCGGCGCCGTCCACGACGGCGGTCCAGAATTACTCCGGCTGGGCCACCTTGACGAGCACCGGCGCGACCACCGGCACAATTGCGGGCACGGAAGACTTAAGCACCACCAGCGCCAATTCTCCCAACCTTGCTGTGTCGGGTGCGTTCGCGCTCACTTCGACCGGCCCGACGGATGGAAGCGGCGCGCTGAGCCTCACGCAGGCTCCTCCTCCGCCGGCGTTCAACGGTGCGTTCTTCATCGTTTCGCCGACCAAGGCCGTGATGATCACCACGACGCCGGGCGACACCAATCCCGTGCTGACGATTCTCGGAGATCAAACGGACGACTTCGGAGTGAACTAGGCTCCCGAATCTCTGCGCCGCTCTGCCGTCAGTATGCCCAGCGCATCAGCACGGCACCGGTGGTATACCCGGCGCCCACGGCGATCAGCAAAATCAAATCGCCCTTGCGCAAGCGTCCTTGCTCCACGGCATCCATCAATCCCAGCGGAATGGTAGCGGCGGTCGTGTTCCCGTACCGGTCGATATTCACGAGGATCTTCGAATCGTCCACGCCCAGCCGTTCCTGCATCGCGCGGATGATCCGCATGTTCGCCTGGTGCGGCACCACCAGCGCGAGATCGCGGCTCGATAGTCCGTTGCGCTCGAGAACCTGGCACGCCAGCTCGCTCATCCGCCGCACGGCGTACTTGAAAACCTGCTGGCCCTCTTGATGGACGTAGTGCATCCGCTTGTCGACCGTCTCATGCGAAGCCGGATGTAGCGAGCCGCCCGCCGGCATATACAGATTGCAGCCGCCCGCGCCGTCCACGTCGTGCATGAAATCAAGGATGCCTTCGGAATCGGAGGTCGGCCGGCTCCACCAGCACCGCTCCCGCCCCGTCGCCGAATAGCACGCACGTCGCGCGGTCCTTGAAATCCAGAATTGACGTCATCACGTCGCTGCCGATCACGAGAACTTTCTTGTGCGCGCCGGACCCCACGAATTGCGCCCCCACGGTGAGTGCGTACGGAAATCCCGAACAAGCCGCTGAGAGGTCGAATCCCCACGCCTTTTTTGCGCCGATGCGATCCTGAATCAGGCAAGCTGTCGCCGGAAAAAGCATGTCCGGAGTAACTGTAGCGACCACGATCATGTCGATCTCTTCGGGGTTCACGCCTTTCGCCGCGAGAAGCTTCTTCGCCGCTTCCGCTCCCAGATGGGACGAGCCGACGCCCGGCTCGGCGTAATGCCGCTCGCGAATCCCGGTGCGCGTGCGAATCCATTCGTCGGTCGTATCGACGATTTTTTCGAGGTCCGCATTCGTCACGGCTCGTGGCGGCACGTACCCCGCCACCCCCGTGATTTTCGCCGCAATTCGACGGCTGCTCATCGATGGATGTCTCCGTTGTCCCAGGAACAATGGAGGATTGTATGCACCCGACGCCATCGTTACAAGCAAAACGCGCCGCGACCTCGCGCGCGGCTTTCCACATTACGCGACGCCACATTCCCGCGTTGGTTTCGTGGCGGCTTGTTCTGAGCAGAATCGAAGGGCCGCCTTTGATTTTGACCCGCGCGTTCCCTGATGCATGATGAGCGCATGACCCCGGCGCAACAAACGCACTGGATCGCCGAACGCGCCCGCGCCATAGGCTTCGATCTTTGCGGCGTAGCGCCGGTTGCCGCCGAACATCTCGCCGAACTGAGCCGCCTCCCGGAATGGCTCGACCGCGGCTACGCCGGCGAAATGACTTACCTGAATGATCCGCGCCGCTCCGATCCACGCCGCGTTCTCGATGGCGCCAAAACCATGATCGTCGTCGCGCTCAACTACAACACGCCGCACCAACCGCCCACGCATTCACCCGCCGACGCAGAGAGCGCCGCGCCCCGAGGCTGGATTTCGCGCTACGCCTGGGGCGACGATTACCACGATATCCTCCGCGAAAAGCTCAACGCGCTGCTCGCCGAAATGCGCGCGCAAATCCCAGAGCCGTTCGAAGCGCGCGCCTATGTCGACACGGGACCAATCATCGAGCGCGTCGCCGCAAAATACGCCGGCCTCGGCTGGCTCGGAAAAAACACCTGCCTCATCCACCCGCAGCTCGGCTCGTGGCTTTTTCTCGGCGTAATTTTGACGGCGCTCGCACTCGATCCCACCATCGCGCCCGGCGAGCCGCCGCCTCCGGATTTCTGCGGCTCGTGTACGCGCTGCCTCGACGCATGCCCCACGCAAGCTTTCCCGCAACCGTACGTCCTCGACGCGCGCCGCTGTATTTCCTATCTCACGATCGAACTCCGCGGCGAGATTCCGCAAAATCTTCGCCCGCAAGTCGGAAATGCGGTCATCGGCTGCGACATCTGCCAGGACGTTTGCCCGTGGAATCGCAAAGCCCCAGTCGCGGCCCTCGCCGGATTCGAGCCGCGCGCCCAACTGCTCGCTCCGGAACTCGAATGGCTGGCCTCGCTCTCGCAAGAAGAATTCAGCGCCGTATTCCGCAAGAGCGCCGTCAAGCGCGCGAAGTGGCGCGGCATCGTGCGCAACGCCTGCGTCGCGCTCGGAAATTCCGCCGCCTCGCTCGACCCGGACGCGCGCCGGCGCGTCACCGGGCTGCTCGATCGCCTCGCATCTTCCGGCGATGCGCTCATATCAAGCCACGCCCGCTGGGCTTTGGCGCAGCTCTCCGTTCTCGCTAAACCCGCCCGGGCACTCCGATCATTCAGTCGCGATGGGTAAAATTGAAAAGTAAACTTACTCTGCCGAGCAACAGCTCCAAACCTTGGCGTCTAGTTTCTGATGCAACCCCCATCCGTATCGTGATGCTGTCCTTCCGGGCACGATGCAGCCGCATCCGGCCGGCCCTGGTCTTGTCGGCCCCGATCCGCGTCCCGATCGCGATCGTGGTCGGATCGGCCTTGGGGTCCCGGAGGTCCTTGAGGCCCCACCGGCCCTGCCGCCGGGGTAGTTGAGCACCCGACCATAAGTAGCCCTAGCAAGAACGCGCTCGTAATTAAAGATGCCTTCATTCGCCGCATTTTGATTCTCCTTTGCGATGCCACCCGACAGGAAGCGCCGCCATAAAGGCGCTTATATGCCGTGATGATCGTACCCACAGTGAACACGCAGGCGCTGTCCCTATTCGCACAGTTGCCGAAGAGCGTCGATGGCGAGAGCCCTGTAGCCATTTCGGGATTGCGAATCTGCGGCGCGGGATGAGATACTTTCGCGTTCGAGCGGTGACGACCGCCTCTCCGGAAACGGAACCGCACAATTTCAACTCCAGGACTGATAAATTCTATGAAAGCAAGTTACCGCTGGGCCGTTTGCCTTGCCATTCTGCTCGCCGCAGCCATAGGCGCGTCGCTCCTGTTCTCGCGTGAGACTCATGCTCAGGCTCCCTCGAAGGCCGCCAAGGCCTCGACGGTTGCTCCTGCTGCGAAAGGCGATGTCGATCGCGGCCGCTATTTAGTCGAGGACGTCGGAATGTGCGAGGAATGCCATACTCCCCGGGACGACAGTGGCAATCTCGATGAGTCTCGCCGCCTGCAAGGCGCGCCCATCTGGATCGTCCCAGTCCATCCCGATACGAATTGGGCCATGCGCGCGCCGGCCCTGGCCGGTTTCCCCGGATTCACCGACGAGCAAGGCACCGACATCCTCGAAAAGGGCGTCGGACCAAACGGCCTGGCCATCCAGCCGCCCATGCACATCTACCACATGACTCCGGCAGACGCCCAGGCGGTGATTGCCTACCTGCGCTCCCTACCCTCGATGTACCCGCGCCAGTAGGCTTCGGAGCGGCGCAGACCGGCCGGGTTGCTGTGCCGTAGCAATCGTTCCCTTCGTCCCGTCCGAAACTTCCGGATAAGCCCGCTCGCAAACACTCTGTATAATCCTCGCGCCATGTGGCCCTGGCTCGATACCTCGATCGATTGGCTCCTCGGACCCGAAATCCCCACCGAGAAATCACCAGGCCATCTCTGGCCGCGCTGGATCTTCCTGCGCTCGCTCGGCCTGATCTATTTCTCCGCCTTTTATTCGCTGATTTTCCAGATCAAAGGCCTCCTCGGCCCGGACGGAATCCTCCCCGCCGGCGACTACCTCCAGGCCATCGCCGCCGCAGTCCACGGCTACAGCTGGTGGTACGCGCCCAGTCTCTTCTGGTTCGGCTCGAGCGACCGCGCGCTCATGCTCGTCACCTGGATCGGCCTGATCGCCTCGGTTCTCGTCGTGTTCAACATCTGGCCGCGCGCGGCGCTGCTCGTCTGCTTCGTCTGCTTCCTGTCGTTCATCGCCACGGCGCGCGATTTTTCGAGCTACCAGTCCGACGGCATGCTCCTCGAAGCCGGCTTCATCTCCTTGTTCTTCGCGCCGCCCGGCCTCCGCCCAGGGCTCGCCCGCTCGCACGCCGCCTCGCGCGCCAGCCTCTTTCTCCTGCGCTGGGAAGCCTTTCGCATCTACTTCGAGTCCGGCGTCGGAAAAATGGCGAGCCACGATCCCACCTGGCGCAATTTCCGCGCCATGGACGACTACTACCAGAACGCCCCGCTCCCCTCCTGGCCCGGCTGGTACGTCGGCCATTTCCCGCACTGGTTCCACGCCGGCGCCGTCTTCTACACGCTCGCGATCGAACTCGTCCTCTGCTTTATGATTTTTCTCCCGCGCAGATTCCGCATCGCGTTTTTCCTCATCGTGCTTCCGTTTCAAACCAGCATCATCCTCACGGGCAACTACGCCTTCCTGAACTACATCGTCCTCTGCCTCGGCTTCCTCTTCCTCGACGATCGCTTCATCGAATGGATCGTGCCGCAGCGCATTCGCGCGCTCGTCGATCGCGAACACCCGCCGGACCCGACCACGGCCGCCACCCCGTGGGAATCCAGACGCGCGGCCTGGCGCCACATCTTCCAGCCTGTGCGCTGGACCTTCGCCGGGATCTGCCTGGCGTGGATTTTCTACGTCACCACCGCCGAGCTCGTATGGAAGCTGGTTCCCGACGCACCGTTGTTTACGACTCCAGTTGTGGCGCTCGAACCATTTCGCATCGCCAATTCATACGGTCTCTTCGAAGTCATGACCCACGCGCGCTACGAAATCGAATTCCAGGGCTCGACGGACGGCGGCAAAACGTGGGTCGCGTATCCCTTCCGCTACAAGCCGCAGGATCCCGGCGAGGCGCCCGGCATCTACGCGCCCTACCAGCCGCGCTTCGAATGGAATCTCTGGTTCGCCTCTCTCGGTGCCTGGCCCGAGTATCGCTTCGTCGTGTGGACCGAGGAGCGCCTCCTCACCGCCTCGCCCGACGTCCTCGAGCTCTTCGCGCGAAATCCATTTCCCGGTGCCAAGCCGCAGCAGGTCCGCGCAGTCGTCTACCAGTATTGGTTCACCGACATGCAAACGAAGCGCACGACGGGCATGTGGTGGCGCCGCGAACTCCGCGGCGACTACGCGCCCACGCTCGAGCGCGAGCCCGACGGCAAAATCGTCGTCCTCGACACGCCCACAGTCGGGCAGCTCCAGCAGTAGCGCCGGCTTTCCGCCGGCACTTTCTGCTTCCATAATCCCGCGATAGCCACCCGGCTCACGCTCCGTGCTCGGTTCTATGTAGCTCACCGCGCTTTCCCGCGGTGAGGCTTTTGCTCTCATCGCGGGACGGCGTGCGCCAGACCGTTTCTTGGTACACTAATGAAATCAACGAGGAGCCAACCATGCCGGGCCTTTTCAAGACTTCGAACCCTGCCTTGAACGCAAAAACATTCCAGGGCCCGGTCGCCCTGGGCGGCGAGGCGATGACTCTGCAAGGCACGGTCAACAAAACCGGCCTTCTGCTCTTCTGCGCCTCCGCCACCGCCGCTTGGACGTGGTGGCTCTCCAACACCGAGAGCCCTGCCGCGGCCATGCCCTGGATGATCGGCGGACTCATCGCCGGCCTCGTTTTCGCGATCGCGACAATTTTCAAGAAAGAGTGGTCGCCCATCACTGCTCCGCTCTACGCGCTCGCCGAAGGACTCGCTCTCGGCGGCATCTCCGCGTCGCTCGAGCAAGCCTACCGCGGCATCGCCATCCAGGCGCTCGGCCTGACGTTCGGCGTCACCCTCGTGATGCTCATGCTCTACACGTCCCGCATTCTTCGCGCCACGCCGAAATTCACGATGGGTGTGATCGCCGCGACCGGCGCCATTTTCCTCGTCTACGTGGTGGACATGATTCTCAGGTTCTTCGGCCACCAGGTCCCGCTCCTCAATAGCTCAGGTCCCTGGGGAATCGGCATCAGCGTCGTCATTGTGATCGTCGCCGCGCTGAATCTGATTCTCGATTTCGGCTTCGTCGAAACCGGCGTCCACGCGGGCGCGCCCAAATACATGGAGTGGTACGGCGCGTTCGCCATCATGGTCACCCTCGTCTGGATGTATCTCGAAATCCTCCGCCTCCTCTCCAAAATGCGCGAACGCTAAAGCCGCCCACCGGCCCAGTAGCGCCGGCTTGCCCTGAGCCGAACGAAGGGCGTCCCGTCGGCCCTTCCGCCATCGTGTCTAACCGGGAGCACAGAATTTCGTACCGGCCGTAGGGGGCCCCTTGCTGCGCCCGCAGTTGACTCCTCACTCTCGGCAAGCCGCGCAAGCGGTCAACAAGGAGCGCCGGTAAAGGCGCGCGCCGACCGGTTTGTGGAGGCGCAAGAGTTTTCGGTGGAAGCGTGGGCCTTCAGGCCCGCGAAAAGCAATGGCCAGAATGGCCGGCTTCAGCCGCGGGCTGTCGGTTTTTAGGGGGTCGGAGCTTCCAGCTCCGACATAAAACACGCGCGAAGCGCGCTTCCACTGCGCAGCTTCACCCGCAGCATGTACTGTTTTTCGGTGCCGCGCGCCTCGCAACCTCAGAAGCGTTTCGCTGGAACATCGTCCCCAGCCGTAATCAGCCCCACGTGCTCGATCCCCGCCCCGCGCATAATATCGATCGCGCGCGCGATATCCTCGAACGGAACTTCCTTGTCGCCTTTCACGAACGCCACCTTATCGGCGCGCCGCTTGAAAATATCTGAGAGGCTTGCGCCCAGCGTATCCCAGCCGCTCGGCTCCTCGTTGATCATGAGCTTCCCGTCCTGCAGCACTTGCACCACGATTGGGCCTTCGATTTTCGCTCGCCGTGGAGCCGGCTGAGGAACCAGCGTCGGCAATCCCGTGGTCCTGCTCGGCATCACCATGAAGATGATGATCAGCACCAGCAGCACATCAATCAGTGGAACGATATTCGGATCCGCAACCACTCCCTTGCTTTCGCCCGCGGTCATTCCCACGGTTGCACACTCCTCCGCGAACGCGCCGCGCAAATCGCGCGCCGCAATCGCCAATCGCTCGTTCGCTTGAAAGTTTTGACACCGCTGCCGCGCCTTTGTGCCGAACGGCGACGGGCCTAATAAGAGCTGTCCGCGCCTCCGCGGAGAGCGGGCAAGCGTTCCCTGCGAAAGCGTGCGCCGACCGGGCTGTGGAGGCGGAAATCCTCCGGCGGAAGCGTGGGCCTTCAGGCCCGCGAAAAAGCGCTCACAAGATCGGCGGCTTCAGCCGCGGGAAGTGGGCCTTTTTCAGGGTTGGAGCTTCCAGCCCTGGGATAAAAACATGTGCCGAGCACGCCGTGTGCGCCCGCCGTGGCGAGTCGTGTTTTTCAGGGGTCTTGCCAAAGGTCACATGCCGAGTTTCAGGGGCGTTTTCGAATACGGCGACACGATTTCACTGCACCTTGAACTCAGACGCGGCGACAGCGTATGACTTCTGCTCCGGCGTGAGCGAGGGATGCTCATCAATGAATCTTTGAATGAGCTTCTTTGTGTCGGGATGATGAAGATGGCCCAAGCCGTGAAGCGCCGCCCACTGACAAATCCAGGAGTCCATCGCAAGCACCTTCGTAATCGTCTGAAAGAACATATCCTGCAGCTCCAAATCCTCGCCGCCGCGTTCTCGCTTTCGGTTCCCGCAATGCCAGTCATAGCACAGCGAATCCCACCACATCTGAACCGACGTATCGCCAAATGAGGCCGTCGCGAATAGGCTCCTAAACAGATAATCCATCGCACGGATGCAGTCTTCTCGCGCGGACAGGGGAACGTCCGAGTCCTCGATTATTCGCGACACCGAACAATCGAGATTGGGGCCTTGAATCGCCCAGAAACCCTGCTCCAGCTGCGCATTTGTGAAGCGCGTCGGCAGAAATTCTGGCTGCGTGAACAACTGCACGTAATAGGCGCTAATCTTCTCGGCGTCGAATTCCACTTCCACGTGCCAATACCAGTAGTCCCGCCCTGCCGATTCGACTGACACGTCGCGGTCGAAAAGAAACGCGACAAAGTCGTCGAACGACGAATCGGTCAAATCGACGTGACTGGTTCGCTCTCCCATCACACCAGTATATCTAAGTGGTTTGGCTCAACCACCTTTGCCACGCGCCCCGATTTCCGCTAGCCTGTCTGTGGCTTTGCCGCCGCGTCGATGAAAAAACTTCGCAAATTCCAGACCGCGCCCGAGCCGCGAGAAGAGCACGTCAAGCCCGCTGACGTCCTCGCGCATCTCGCGAGCCTTTCGAAAGCCGCCAGCATCCGCGAAATCGCGCACGGCATGGGACTCAAGCATCTCGGGCGCCGCTTTCTCCCGCGGGTCATCCGCAAGCTCACGAAGAGCGGCGAAATCGAAGAGACCTACGGCGGCCGTTACAAGCTGGCCGATCAAAAAACAAACCAAAAGCCAAATCAGAAACCGAATCCGAAACAGCAGCGGCCGCCAACCTCCCCCGCTGCATCCGCGCGTGCGCCCGAAGCTCCGCCAGAGCAGGCAACTGCGACCGATGCGCCATCTGCCGCCGCAGCCTCCCGACGCGCCCGCGATCCCAATCTCATCTCCGGCCGCATCATCGCGCATCGCGACGGCTACGCCTTCCTCGTCCCCGATCGGCCGATCCCGGACGTCGATGGCGACCTCTTCATCGGCCGCGATAGCCTCGGCGACGCCATGCACGGCGACCGCGTCCTAGCGCCGCATCGACCGCCGCCGCCCCGATGGACGCGCCGAAGGCCGCGTCGTGCAGATCGTCGTGCGCGAGCATCCGACCGTCGTCGGCCTTTTCCGCTACGGCCCGCACGGCAATCACGTCCTGCCCTACGACGTCGCGTCTCCAGCACGAAGTCCTGATTCCGCCCGGCGATGAACTTACTCCCGAGCTGCGCGCAGAAACTCGGCCCCGAGGCGCAGCAGCGCGCCCGCGAATCGCCGCCTGCGCCTTCCCGAACTCGATGGCGCGGTCGTGAACGTCGAAATCACGCGCTTTCCGCGCAGCGGCCTCGCGCCGATGGGCCGCGTGATCGAAATTCTCGGCCGCCCCGGCGATATCGGCGTCGACGTCGAAATCATCATTCGCAAGCACCATCTGCCGCACGAATTCCCGGAAGAAGTCCTCGCCGACGCGAAAGCCACGCCGCAGCAGGTCGCCGAAAACGATCTCCGCGGCACGCCGCGATTTCCGCGATCTCCCGATCGTCACCATCGACGGCGAAACCGCGCGCGATTTCGACGACGCGGTCCACGTTCGCCCGCTTCCCGACGGCAATTTCGAGCTGCAGGTGCACATCGCCGATGTCGCGCACTACGTCCAGCGCGATTCGCGCGCTCGATCGCGAAGCGCGCCTGCGCGGCACGTCCGTCTATTTCCCGAATCGCGCCGTGCCGATGCTTCCCGAGGAACTTTCCAACGGCATCTGCTCGCTCAATCCGCAAGGTCGATCGCCTCGTGATGAGCGTCGTCATGCAAATGGACGCGGCCGGCCGCATGATCGGCGCCGATTTCACGCCGGGCGTGATCCGCTCCGCCGAGCGCATGACGTACACGAATGTCAACAAAGTGATCGAAGGCGATCCGGAGATGACCGCGCGCTACGCGCCGCTCGTCGAAAATTTCCGGCGCATGAAAGAGCTTGCGCTGCTGCTGAATGCGCGCCGCCGCGAACGCGGCTCGATCGATTTCGATCTTCCCGAGCCCGTGATCCAGTTCGACGAGGCGGCAGCATGACCAGCATTCTCCGCAGCGAGCGCAACATCGCGCACCGCCTCATCGAAGAATTCATGCTTGCGGCCAATGAAGCTGTGGCGCAATACCTCGAAAGCGGCGGCATCGCCTCGCTGCATCGCGTCCACGAAAAGCCCGATCCGAAGAAAGTCCTCGAATTCGAGGAACTGGCACAGGCCTTCGGCTATTCGCTAGGCGTCGAAGATCTCGCCGAGCGCCGCATCACCGTCCGCCACGGACAAACGAAGCCGTCAGCGCGCGCGTAGCGGTGGCCGCGGCCGCATGCGCCCGATGCATGTCGACCTCCCCGGCAGCCGACGAAGTCGACATCCGCCCGCAGCACTACCAGCGCCTCACCGAAAAAATCGCGGGCAAGCCCGAAGAGCGCATCGTCTCCTACCTCATGCTGCGCTCGCTCAAGCAAGCGCGTTACGCCGCCGATCCGCTCGGCCATTTCGCGCTCGCCGCGCAGGAGTACACGCATTTCACGTCGCCGATTCGCCGCTATCCCGGACCTGATCGTCCATCGCGCGCTGAAATGGGCGCTCGAAAATCCCGAGCATCGCGCCCGCGAAGCGTGCCGAATCCGAAGCCGCTGCGCCGACGCACAAGCGCAGCGACAAGCCGTCGCCGGCACTCTCGGCCCCTATCGCCGCGTCGAACTCGAAGAAATCGCCGCCGAAACCTCCGAAGCCGAACGCCGCGCCGACAGCGCCGAGCGCGAACTGATGGACTGGAAAACGGCGCAATTCATGGAGAGCCACCTCGGCGAGGAATACGAAGCGCTGATTATCTCCGTGCAGAAATTTGGCTTCTTCGTCGAGCTGACCGAAATTTTCGTCGAAGGCCTGGTAAGCATCGACCGCATCGAGGAATCAACCGGCCAGCGCTGCTCTTCCGCGAGCGCGACCACGCAATCGTCAGCCGAACCAAATCGCGGCTCGCGCGGCCGAGGCGCGTCGAAAAGCGCAGCGACGCTGGCTTTCCGCCTGGGCGACCAGGTCCACGTGCGCGCCGAGCGTATCGACCCCTTCCGCCACCGCGTCGAATTCGCGCTGGTCTAGCGGTGGCCTTTGAACTTCCGGGTGCCCCATCCTCGCGCTTTTTGCGAGGGTGGACGCCTCGCACGTGACTTCATCGAAACGGCGGGGACAAAAATGAAACCAAACATCGGATTTATCGGGCTCGGCCTGATGGGCAAACCCATGGCGCAGAATCTCCTCCGCGCCGGGTTTCCTCTTGTAGTCTGGAATCGCACAAAATCCAAAGCCGACGACCTTGTCCGCGCCGGCGCAAAACTCGCCGAAAATCCCCGCGAGGTCGCCGCGCAATCAGACGTCTTCATCACGATCGTCAGCGATCCCCCCGCGCTCGAAGAAGTCCTCTTCGGTTCTGGCGCACTCCGAGCCCTTCGCAAGGGAACGATCTTGATCGACTCGAGCACTGTTTCGCCCGACATGGCCCGCCGCGTGGCGGCAACCTGCGTTGAGCGTGGCGTCGATTATCTCGACGCGCCCGTGACGGGCGGCACGTGGGGCGCCGAAAAAGGCGAACTTGTCTTCATGGTCGGAGGCGAGGCCAAAGTGCTCGAGCGCTCCCGGCCGGTGCTCGAAGCAATGGGCAAGAAATTTTTCCTGCTCGGTCCAAACGGCGCCGGGCAGACCGTAAAGCTCGGAATGAATCTTCTGCTCGCGCTCGAAATCGACGCGTGGGCGGAATCGCTCGCGCTCGTCACGAATGCAGGCGTGGCGGCCGAACGCCTGATCGAGGTAATGCAATCGAGCATGGGCCACGCGCGGTTGCTCGATGTAAAAACGCCGATGATGCTCAAAGATACATACCCCGCCAGCTTTCCGCTTCGCCTCATGCACAAGGACCTGCGCCTCGCACTCGAACTGGCGCGCGAGCATGGAATCAGGTTGCCCGCAGCCGAAGCGGCCTACGGCACCTACAGTGTCGTGAAAGATGCCTCGAAGGACGACCCGGATTTTGCAGCCGTCGCCCGCTTCTGGAAAAAGTGACATGCGCGGCGGCGATCTTCGCAACGAGGATTTTCGAGGATTTTTCTGCTCCGACAGGGGGATCAATGATTCCCTCGTCGGGGGCTTAAAGCGGGCCGAAACGGCGAGAATTGGCAGCTTTGGACGCTTCTCGCGCGGCATCGAACACGCCGGGACGGAGAATCGCGATCCTCGCGGCCGCAGGGAGCAGAGGCGAACTCGTCCCTTCCAGTACCGTTTTGGGAATTGCGGGAACTACTTAGATTGGTGCACCAGCGACGCACCGGCATAGATGGACAGTAAGAAATGTATACATAGCTGAACGTGGTACTCCACCGCTGTTTCATGCAGGAGCTCACCCTTCAGGACTGCCCACAATCGGCCTCCTCTGAAAACAAAGCCGCAACATACTTATTGACATGAGTTTGTGCGTGTGTTAAATCAGCCCCATCAGTTTTATCTATCCGTAAGATATTTGCGGGTGGATGGTGGCTGTGGGGTTGGGGGAGTGCAGCGCGCGAACCTTTCGCGCGTACTTTTGGATGCAAAAAAATTAGCGGTGGGGGAAACCACGATGAAGGTAAGGTCCAGGCTCCGATTTGTGTGTTCGTTGTTTGCTGTAGTTTGTCTGCTATTCGTTTGCTCTACCGCGTCCTTTGCCCAAACGGCTGAGACGGGCGCGCTGACCGGCACGGTCACCGATCCTTCGGGCGGTGTGATCGCCGGGGCCACTGTGACGATCACCAGTGTGGACACCGGGCAAACTCGCATGACGACGAGCGATGCCAACGGCTCGTACAAGTTCTCGCTCCTGACGCCGGGCGCGTATTCGGTGAAGTTCTCCGCCGCCGGGTTCAAGACGGCCGAAGTGCCGTCGGTGACGGTCAACGTGACGGAGACCCCCGTCCTGAACCACACGCTCGAAGTAGGCGCGCAGTCGGAGCAGATCACGGTCGAGGCGACACAGCAGACGATCCAGACGCAGAACGCCACGAACGGCGCGCTCGTGTCCGGTCAGGAAATTACGCGAACTGCCGCTCGTTTCCCGCAACTACACGCAAGTGATCAGCCTTTCGCCGGCGTGGTCGCCAATGCGCCCACTGCTTCGAGCATCGGCAACGGAACTCAAGATGTGAGCGCGAACGGCTCGACGGCGAACGAGAACAACTACTCGATGGACGGCTCTTCGGTGGTGAACTACGTAAGCGGAATGGCCGCCCAGGAAGGCAGCTTTCCCGGCATTGCGATTCCCAATCCCGACTCGATTCAGGAATTCAAGGTGCAGACGTCACAGTACGACGCCAGTTCGGGCCGGAATCCGGGCGCCAACGTTGATGTGGTCACAAAAACCGGCACGAACCAGTTGCACGGCGCCGCATGGGAATTCAATCGCAACAACATGTTCAACGGCAATGACTTCTTCTACAAGTACAGCGAGCTGGTGGCTCCGGGCGGCAGTCGCATCAACGCGCCCCAGACTTTGAAGCAGAATACGTTTGGCGGCACCTTGGGCGGCCCGATCATAAAGGACAAGTTCTTCTTTTTCGGGTCGTATCAGGGCATTCGTCAAATCAATGGAATCGGGACCAGCGGCTTCGCTTCCGGCTATGAATCGGCCACATTCTTGGAGCCCTGGAACGACTACGCAGACTTGGGTGGCGCTTGCAGTGATCTGCGCTGCACGAACAACGTTCCAGCGTACCGGGCCTACCTCGGGAGTGCGTTCGGCGGGCAAACGGCGTTCCTGGGTTTCCTCGGCGGCACGGGCGAGACAGTCGCGGCCGATGGCTCCAATATCACGAATACGGCGATAGGTATGCTTCAGGCCAAGGGAGCCGTCAAAGGCGGTTTCAACAATGGTTTCTATTTTCCGAGCGCTCCAGCGTCGTGCGGTTTGAACGCGTGTGAACAGGCGATCTCGGACCCAACACGAGCTAATGAAGATCAGTACATGATCAACACGGAGTACGTGATCTCCTCGAAGAACTCGATATACGAGCGCTATATGTACCAGCGAGATCCCGAGCTCGAGACCTTCAACTGCTTCATTCTGCCGAACAACTGCAATCCGGGCGCGCCGATTGACGCCTATTACGGCAATCACGTCGGGCAGCTCGAGCTGCAAACGATCGTGTCGCCGAACGTCGTGAACGAAGCACGGTTTTCCTTCCACCGCGACATTGAAAATAATAAGGACCCGAACCTCTCCGTGCAGGGCTGCTCGCTTCCAAACGGGGCTACCATCATTCCACTCGTCAACGACGGCGCCGATTGCGGCTCGATCTCAACTCCGGCGCTTGCCAAACAATTCCCAGAGATGCTGGTTGTTCCGCAACTCGACATTTTGGGCATCAACGTGGGCGCCAAGAACCCGAACGTGGTGGCATGGAGCCAGGGCGGAAACTTCTCGATGATCTCGAGTAACTTCGTCAACACGTTCCAATGGGCCGATCAGCTTTCGTGGAACCACGGCAAGCACGCGCTGCGGGCTGGTTTCGAAGCGCAGCGCATCCAATACAACAACACGATCCCATCCTCCGGGCGCGGCGAATTGTTGATGTATTCCACGGCTGACTTCCTCACAAGCAGCTCCGGTCCAGCGATAGACGGCACACCCGCTACTCCGGCGGGCGGAATTACCTTGGGCTTTGGCCTGAAGGGTCCGCTGACGCATTACAACCGGGTCAACGAATTCGACTGGTATGTCCAGGATGACATCAAGGTAAATCGCAAGCTGACGGTTAACGCCGGCGTGCGGTGGGAATACTCCGGGTTTCCGGATGATGTGAGCGGCGAGTTCACCAACGTGTGGAACAGCCAGCTTGAGAAAGTCAACACCGGGTCGGCTTTTGCCGCATTAGGTGCAACGGGCACGCTCGCGGGATTTGTGGTACCCACGAACTTCGCAGTGAAGACGTTTGGCCTTACGGCGCCACCGCCGCCCGGGGGAGGGGCCGGGGCGACTGGTGTGACTTCCACTGGCACCAAGACGCTCCTTCCTGGAAGCCCGCTAAACGAATTTGCTCCCCGGGTCGGGTTGGCTTGGCAGCCGTTTGGGGACCGGTTCGTGGTGCGGGCCGGCTATGGCTGGTTCTGGGATACGATTTACGGCAACCTCCTCATCGACAACCAGTTGAACCTGCCGCCCTATTCGGGAGCCGGTGCTGGTCCGTCGCCGTTAAACCAGGAAAACACGTTGCATAACCCCTGGGAGGCAGGCGCGAACACGCCGCTTGCATGGACGCCCCGCTACGTGATCCCCAACACCGCCTTTGATCCATATACGGGGGCGGCCTGCCCGGCCGATGTTTGCTCTTCCGGCTTCGGGTACACGTCCGATGCGCAGCAGATGGGCAATCGTCTGCCGCTCGTGCAGGAATACAACCTCGATTTGCAGTACGAGTTTGCGCACGGGTGGATCGCGGATGTCGGCTATGTCGGCAGCCACGGCATCCATCTCTACGACTGGTCGCGGAACATCAACGTTGCCCGGCTGGTTGCCGGTGCGCCGAACGACCCAACAGCTGCTTCAGGGCCCCAAAACCTGGAAATGGTCGCGGCTTCGCTGCCATACAACGATCCCGCGAACCCGTATCCGGTCACAGAGAACTTGATCGGGACAACCACATCGAACCTTAACGAGCGCGTGAACTACCTCGGGTTTGCGCCGGGTGGCGTTGCAAGCACCGACACCCTTGGAGACTCAACCTACAATAGCTTGCAGGCCCAACTGCGGCATCAATTCGGACACGGCTTGCTGCTAAACGTGGCTTACACGTGGAGCAAGTCGTTCACGAACATCAACACGTCCGCTGCGGGAAGCGGTATCCAGCCTCCCGGCGAGGTGATCTTTGGCGCTGCGAACAGCAACGATCCTCTCGACCTACGGCAGCAGGACGGGCTTGCATCGTTCAATCGTCCGCAGCGCGTAACGATCAGCTACGTCTACAACCTTCCTTACACTAAGACAGAGGGCTTCGTAGGCAAGGCACTCAGCGGATGGGCTGTGTCAGGCGTGACCACGATTCAGGACGGGCTGCCATTCTGGATCGTTGATGGCGGCGGCGCGTCGATCTATGGGGCCGGCAGCTCTCGAGCTGCTCTTGCGGATCCGACCGTTTGCAACGCGTCCGGGAACTGCCAGTCGGGAATTCCAATCGCCACCTCTGGCAGCACGACTTCTCGCGCCACTCCCGGGAACCTTTGGGTGAACCCGGCGGCGTTCATTAGCCTGTCTCCGACTGCGGCGAACCCGCTTCCGACGGATTCCCCGTACTGCATTGGCGGAACGTATACACCATCCGGAAGCCCTCTTGCTCCTTGTGGAGCGGCTCCCAACCCCTTCGGCCTCACGCCGGCGGCAATCGCTGGTTCTGATTATCTCAACGCTGGTACGGGATATGGCAACTCCAGCATCGGGTCGATCATGGGCCCCGGTCAGTTTGACTTCGACATGTCTCTGATCAAGACGACGAAGATCTGGGAGCACGGGACACTGGAGTTCCATATGGACGCCTTCAACCTGTTCAACCATCCACAATTCAACCCGCCGGCTGGAAACGACGTGAACGTGCCGTCTACGTTCGGAGTCATCAACTCAACTTCAGTGACGCCGCGCGTGTTTCAGTTCGGGTTGAAGTACCTGTTCTAGAACTCGAAGTCGTTCTGCGGCCCCGTTCTGCCCGGTCCCACCCCGGGAAGAACGGGGCCTTTTTTTTTGCGACATGATTCGGTACGGCGAAGAGGGGTGCAGCGAGCCTTCGGAAAGGGGATCTCAAGCCAAGGCGGGCGAAACGGCCTTCGGTGCGACTCAGGGCAAGCCGGCGCTACGAGAACAGGTTGGATGGGAAGAAGGCCACGGGTAGATCGCGGACGGTGCGCAGGCCGGCGGGCGCAGCGAGGATTGCCGGAATCGAATTGACGGCGACGGCGGCTGTGGCGAGATCGCCGTGCGTGCCGCCGGGGATGGTGAGCGACAGGTTCGGCTCGCCGTGGAGTTCGATGCTATCGGCGGGGTTTTTGGCTCCGACGTACATTTGAAGCTCCATGAAGATTTTCTCTTCGCCTTTCGCGGTGCCGCGCGCGATCTGATGGACGCCCGCCACCTGCCCCGGCTCGACGGCGAGGAACTCGGTCTGCACGCGTTCCTGCGCGATCACCGGCTCGATCGTCTCTGAAATGTCGTCGATGGCGAAGCCGAGGCCGTCGGCGACCATGGCTACCGATTCGGGCAGTCCGTGATGCTTGATGACGCCCGCGGCGACCTGCACGCGAAATTCATCGGGCGTCATTCCCGCGCCGATTTTCTTCTGCAGCGGCAGGCGGCGCTTCGATGCGTCGACGATGCGCACGGCTCGGGCGGAATCGACGCGCTGCGCAGCGGACGAGAGCACCAGCACCAGCTTGTCCACGACGAAGCCGGGATTTACGCCGGTGCCGACGAGCGCGACGCCTTCGTCCTTTGCGGCTGCATCGAGCTGCGCGGAAAGATCGGGATGCTTGCGCAGCGGATAGGCCAGCTCCTCGCAGGTCGATACGATGCAGCAGCCGGCCGAGAGGCAGGCGAGCAGTTCGTCCATCACGCCGGCGAGATACGACCCGGTTGTGTGCATGACGACGTCCACAGGCTTGCTGAGAGCCGCGCCGGCATCTGGCGAGATGGTGACGCCCCACGGCGCGTCCTTCGCGCCGGCAACCTCGCCCAGATCGCGGCCTGCCTTCGCAGGATCATGGTCGATCGCGCCGACAATCTCGATCGATTCCTTGCTCCGCATCAGCCGGGCGATCGATGCGCCGATGGGACCGACGCCAAACTGCACTACGCGAACCTTCTTCCTCACGGGACCGTCCTTGAATAGGGAGAATCCGAATAAAGTAAGGCCTTAGGCGATGGACTGCAACCGGAAAGAGAATCGGAATGACGCGGCGGCTGCGAGGCCGAGGCGTGGCTTACTGGATTGCACGGATTTACAGCTGACGGTGCGGGGACGCGTGTGCTATGAGGCTGCGAGCCCGGCGGTGCAGGCCCAAGCGCGTCCGCGTTCGCATAGCAAGCAAAGGCCTCACCCCGGGGAAGCGGGGTGAGCTATATAAGCCGAAAGGCCCGGGGCTCAAAGCCCCTCCAGCCTGGTCCTTTTTTCGAGGGCCTAAAGGCCCACGCTTCCACCTTTTCCGATCGCGGCTCGCGCTTCGCGCGTTGCGCGTTGATTTAAACCGGACCGGAGATCCGCCCCGGAGTGCGGGCGGCCACCGACGGTCCGCCGCGCCTCGAGGCGCGGTTTCATCCGAGCGGGCGGGTTTGAAACCCGCCCCTACGGACTAAGACAGACGCGCGCCATGTAATGTCGCGTCGAAAGCGCCGCGTGCCGCGCAAAGGCCTCACCCCGGGAAAGCGGGGTGAGCTACATTTGAATTAACCACCTCGAAAGGCAAGGTTCGAATGAAGGGCGCAGAGTAGGCAAGCCTTAGAAGCGCGAACGCGTGGCTCGGAGATAATCGCGCAAGGCGGAAACGTTGGGGCCGTAGGAACCCACGCGGCCCGCATCCACGGGCAGCCCGAGGCGTTCGGCCTGCTCGATGCTTAGGCCGGCGTCGTCGAGTTCGGCGAGGCTGTAGCCTTCAGTGGGCACAAGGCGATTGGGCCGCGAGCGGTCCACCGGGCGCGGAGGGCGGCGCATATGCCACCGCTTTCCAACGATATCGAAGAAGTCGTCCCAATCCCGACGATTCCACATGGCGCCCTCCTTCTTTAGCTACGGCTCCTACGTTTAGCTACGCTCCCACTTTAACTACGCTTCCACTATTGCAATCGGATGCCCAATCGAACACCGACAACCATTGGATGCGCGAGCCGGCGTTTGGGTAGCGTGTTTCTTGGCCACCTTCGCTTCTGCCTTCGCGGGCAGGAGTGATGCAGATAATAACCCCGAGAGCTGTGGAAAGTTCCGCCGCAGGACCTTTTGTATCGAGTGAGTTATCGCGCTTTACGAACATGGCCTGGGCGCACCGGGCGTGCGATGCGCGGCTACACGGCGGCGCACGCGGCTGTTATACTGGCTCAACGCGCGGCAGTCGATTGAGCGGCGGAAAACTCGCATGAGCAAACCCGTTATCGTGGTCCATTATCACGAGCTGTGGCTGAAGGGCCGCAACCGCCACTTCTTTCTGGGCAAACTTTTTATCGCGCTGCGGCAGAGCCTGCAGGGAATTGCGGTGGAGCGGATCGAGCAGCCGGGCGACCGGTTCCTGGTGCGGCTGGGCGATGGAGCGGCGCTCGACGAGGCGATCAAGCGGATCGAGCGAGTGTTTGGAGTGGCCAACTACGCGCTGGCGCGGCCGGTGGAACGAAGCATGGAAGCGCTATGCCGCGAGGCGTGGGAAGAGGTGGCGCCGCTGCGGTTCGCGACGTTTGCCGTGCGCGCGAAGCGGAGCGACAAAGAGTTTCCGCATTCGACGATGGAAATCGAAGCAGCGGTTGGGCGGTTTCTGCTGGAGAAGCTGCGCTCCGAAGGGCGCGATATTCGCGTGCGGCTGAAGGATCCCGAGATCACCTGCCATATTGAAATCACGCCGGGGCCGCTGCTGGTGTATGCGCGGAAGATTGCCGGGCCGGGCGGCCTGCCGGCGAACACCGCCGGCCGCATCACATGCTTGCTCTCGGGCGGCTACGATTCGGCGGTGGCCGCTTATCACATGATGAAGCGCGGCGCGCACCTGAGCTTCGTTCATTTTTACGGCACGGGCGCGCAGCCCGGGGAATCGTCGCTGCACGTGGCAAGCGCGCTGGCGCGGACGCTGGTGCCGTATCAATTTCGCGCCAAGCTCTACCGAGTGCCGTTTGAGGCGATCCAGCGCGAGATCGTGCGCTACGCGCCGGAAAATATGCGCGTGCTGCTCTACCGGCGGATGATGCTGCGAATTTCGGAGCTGATCGCGCGGCGGAACCGGTCGCTGGCGCTGGTGACGGGCGATAGCCTGGGGCAGGTGGCGTCGCAGACGCTGCGGAATCTTGTGGCGGTGGATGCGGCCGGGCGCATGCCGGTGTTTCGTCCGCTGATCGGCATGGACAAAATCGAAATTCTGGCGACGGCGCGGCAAGATCGGGACGTACGATATTTCGTCCGAGCCATTCCACGACTGCTGCCCGGTTTTCTTGCCGCGCAATCCGGCGCTATCGGCGCGGGCGGAGGAGTTGGATGAGGCCGAAGCGAAGCTCGACGTGGCGGCGCTGATTACGATGGGCATGCGCGGGGCGACGCTGGAGAAGCTCAGCTATGTGGGCGGACGCGTCGAATCGGCCGAGCCGGTGCCGCTCGTGTCCGACCGGCAGGAGAAGCAGCACACCGCCATCGCTTGAAGATCCGCGAACGAATGCAATTCTAGCGCCGCGCGAGAGAGGCCGCGCCTTCGTGCTTACAATACCAAGCAAGAAAACAGGAACTGAGCGAAACTACCGGTCGCGGCCGTAGCCACCACCGCCGCCGCGTCCGCCACGGCCGCCGCCACCACCGCCTCCGCCGTGACCGCCGCGCCCGCCACCGCCGCCTCCGCCGTGACCCCCGCGGCCGCCACCACCGCCAGCACCTTCGCGCTGCGGACGCGCTTCGTTGACGACGAGAGCGCGGCCGAGAAATTCCCGCCCGTTGAGAGCTGCGATCACCTTTTCGGCTTCCGCGTCGTCCCGAATCTCGGCGAATCCGAAACCGCGAGGTTGGCCCGTGAACCGATCGCGAAGCAGGGTAAGAGAATCCGGCTGCACGCCCGCTTCCGCAAATAATGCCGCTACATCTTCTTCAGTGGCCTTGAACGAAAGATTGCCCACGTACAGTTTCTTCACCGTCCATCTCCCTGTGCCGCCGTCGTGCGGGTGGCACTTCCTGCGAGGCTGGAAGAAGCAGGATCGAGGCCGCGGGCAGTCAGCGATGCGCCGGCCACTCGGGCTGAAGCGAGCGCCCCAGCAACTCAGGGAAGCATCTTGCTGCAAGTTAACATTACAGTCAACTACGAGGATTATGATTGAAAGGCAGGGAAAGCCGCTTTGCGCAAGCGGGGCAACGAAACCGCGGCCTACGTGCGGTAGCTGGCGTTGATGTGGATGTATTCCTTGGTGAGATCGCAGGTCCAGATGCGGGCGAGGCCCGAGCCGGCGTGAAGATCGACCGCGATGGGGACGAATTTCTCGAGCATCTTTTCGTGGGCGGTGATCTCGTTGAAGGGATACTCGCGGCCGCCGCGGCAAACCTCGATGCCTGCGACGGAAATGTCGACGAGCTCGAAATTGAACTTCACGCCGGAGCGGCCGGCGGCGGCGAGAATGCGGCCCCAGTTGGGGTCGGCGCCGGCGAAGGCTGTCTTGACGAGCGGGGAATTCGCGATGGTGCGCGCGATCTGATCGGCGGCGCGATCGGTGGCGGCGCCGCGGACCTCGATTTCGATCACGCGCTGCGCGCCTTCGCCGTCTTCGACGATCGCCAGCGCGAGCGATTTGCAGACGCTTTCGAGCGCGGCGGAAAAGGCCGCGAAATCGGCGCTGCCGGCGTTCGAGATTTTTCGCGCGCCGGATTCGCCGTTGGCGAGGACCGCTACGGTGTCGTTCGTCGAGGTGTCGCCGTCGACCGTGATCGAATTGAAGGTGCGGCCGACGGCGGTTTTCAGCGCGCGCGAAAGAAGCGCGGGCGGGATCGCGGCGTCGGTGGCGACGAACGCGAGCATCGTGGCCATGTGGGGCTCGATCATGCCGGAGCCCTTCGCGCAGCCGAGAAGGCGGACTTGCTTGCCGCCGATGCGGGCTTTTTCCGCGGCCCATTTCGGGCGCGTGTCCGTGGTCATGATCGAGCTTGCGAAATCCTTGAATGTGGCGACCTGCGAGTTGCGAGCGCGGACGAGGCCGGGCACCGCGTCGAGGATGCGGTCGACTTTCAGCGGTGCGCCGATGACGCCGGTGGAGCAGACAAGAACCTGCGCGGGATCGACGCCGTCGAGCTCTTCCGCGAGCTTTTGCGTCATCGCGATCGACGCCGGGTAACCATCGACGCGCGTGCAGCAGTTGGCGTTGCCGGAGTTGACGATGAGGCCGCGCGCCCAGCCGCGCGACTTGCGCAGGTGCTCGCGCGACGCGACGACCGGTGCGGCGACCACCTGATTCGTTGTGAAGACGGCCGCGGCTGCGGCGGGCACCTCGCTCACGAGGATACCGAGATCGAGGCGCGTTTTCTTCAGGCCGCAATGCGTGGCGGCATAGGTGAAGCCACGCGGCACATTCGAGGCGGATAAATTCGGGTTCATGGCGATGGCGGCCTCATGAATGTTTCTCGATCTTGGCGAGGCGCGCGTTGAATTCGTCGAGCGCGGCGCGTACCGCCTTCGGCGCGGTGCCGCCCGGGACGGCGCGGCGGTCGAGCGAGGCTTCCAGCGTGAGGGCTGCGGCAAAGTCCGCGCCAAAAGCAGGCGAAAATTCCTTCAGCCGCGCGACTGGCAGCTCGCGAATCGATTTCCCGTCGTGCTCGGCCGCGCGCAGGACCTTGCCTACGATTTCGTGCGCCTCGCGGAAGGGAACTCCCTTCGCGACAAGATAGTCGGCCAGTTCGGTGGCGACCAGTCCCGGATCCTGCGCGGCCTCGCGCAGGCGCGCCTCGCGGAAACGCGTCGCAGCCAGAGTGGCCGCGGCGATCCGCACCGTGGCCAGCGCCTGATCGTGAGCCTCGAATACCGGCTCCTTGTCTTCCTGCAGGTCGCGCTGATAACTGGATGGCAGGCCCTTGCAGGTCGTGAGGAGCGCCAGGAGCGCGCCGTACATGCGGCCTGTCTTGCCGCGAATCAGCTCCCAAGCGTCGGGATTTTTCTTCTGCGGCATCAGGCTGCTGCCGGTGGAATATTCGTCCGGCAATTCGAGAAACCCGAATTCCGGCGACGCGAAGAGAATCATGTCCTCGGAGAGGCGCGAGAGGTGCATGGCGAGCGTGGCGAGCGCGAATAGAAATTCGAGCGCGAAATCGCGGTCGCTCACCGCATCGAGGCTATTCGCCGTGATCCGCGAAAAGCCCAGATCGCGCGCGAGGGCGTTCCGGTCGAGAGGGAACGCGCAGCCCGCCAGCGCGCCGGAGCCAAGCGGGCAGGCATCGGCGCGATCGGAGGCAGACGTGAGCCGCTCGGCATCGCGCGCGAAGGCTTCGCCGTGCGCGAGCAGCCAGTGCGAAAGCAGCAGCGGCTGCGCGTGCTGCATGTGCGTGGTGCCAGGCATGGGCGTGCCGAGATTGCGCGCGGCCTGTTGGCCAAGCGCGTGGAGCAGCAGCCCGACTGCCGCGCGAATCTCGCGTGCCGCTTCGCGGGCGTACATCCGGAATTCCGTCGCCACCATTTCGTTGCGGCTGCGGCCGGTGTGGAGCTTGGCGCCGAGCGAGCCGAGCTTTTCGATCAACGCGGTTTCGGCGAAATGGTGGACATCCTCCGCTTTCGATGCGTCGAGCCACGCGGCGTCCGTTTTCGCGCGAGCCTCGATTTCGTCGAGCGCGTTTATAAGCCGCTCGCATTCCTCGCGCGTCAGAATTCCCGCGGCAGCAATGGCGCGCGCCCACGCGCGGTCGAGCGCCAGCTCCTGCGGCAGAAGGCGCCGGTCGAATTGCCACGAACGCTCGAACTCGTAGAATGATGCGTCCGGCGGGCGGTCGAAACGACCGCCCCACATCTTTGAGCCTTCGGGTTGGGTCATCGTACGGCGGCCTCGAGCGGCACCGTGATGGGGAGCGCGAAGAGGTTGATGAAGCCCTCGGCATCTTTCGGGTTGTAGCCGGCCATGCTGAAGCTCGCGAGGCCCGGGCGGTAGAGCGAATACGGCGAGTGCCGCGACGCGGTGTTCACGTTGCCCTTGAAGAGCGAGAGCGTAATGGACCCAGTAACGCGCTTCTGCGAATTCGTGAAAAATGCGTCGAGCGACTCGCGCAGCGGCGTGAACCACATGCCGTAGTAGACCATCTCGGCGTAGCGCAACGAGAGAATCTGCTGGTAGTGGGCCGTTTCGCGGTCGAGGCACAGCGATTCGAGTTCGCGGTGCGCGTTGACGAGCAGCGTGCCGCCGGGCGTTTCGTACGCGCCGCGCGATTTCATGCCAACCAGCCGGTTTTCGACGATGTCCATGCGTCCCACGCCGTTGGCGGCCGCGATTTCATTCAGTTCCTCGAGCAGCGCGAGCGGCGAAAGCTTTTTGCCATTCACCGAAACGGGCGTTCCCTCATGGAAGCCGATTTCGACCGTGGTGGGCATGTCCGGCGCGTTGGCGGGCGAGACGATCCACTGCCACATCGATTCCTCGGGCGCATTCGCCGGATCTTCGAGGACGCCGCCTTCGTGGCTGAGGTGCCAGATGTTGCGATCGCGGCTGTAGATATTCTTCGTGGTCTGCTCCACCGTGACGTTGTGCGATTTCGCGTACGCAATCGCTTCCTCGCGCGACGAAATACTCCATTCGCGCCACGGCGCGATGATCGTAAGTTCGGGCGCGAGCGCCTTGGCGGCCAGTTCGAAACGAACCTGATCGTTGCCTTTGCCCGTGCAACCGTGGGCCAGCGCATCCGCGCCGACCTTCTTCGCGATTTCGACCTGGCGCTTCGCGAGCAAGGGGCGCGCGAATGAGGTGCCGAGCAGATATTTGTGCTCGTAGACCGCTCCAGCGCGCAGCGTGGGCCAGATGTAACCGGTGATGAACTCCTCGCGCAGGTCTTCGATAAAAGCCTGGCTGGCGCCGGTGGCGAGAGCTTTCTTGTAGGCTCCTTGCAGATCTTCGCGCTGGCCGAGGTCGCCAATCATGGCGATCACCTCGCAGCCGCCGTAGTGTTCCTTGAGCCACGGAATGATGATGGAGGTATCGAGCCCTCCGGAATAGGCAAGAACGACTTTCTTCGGCAATGAATTCTCCTTATGAGCCTTAAGAGTTGAGCAGCGTGTGCAGGATCGCCTTTTGTACGTGAAGGCGATTCTCCGCCTGGTCGTAGATGATGGAGCGAGGCGAATCGATCACGCCTTCGGTGACTTCGAGTCCGCGATGCGCGGGCAGGCAGTGCAGGAAGATGGCGTCGGGCAGCGCGCGCGCGAAGAGCGTTTCATTCACCTGGTAGCGGGCGAAGACCTTTTCGCGTTCTTTGGCTTCCGATTCCTGGCCCATGCTGGCCCAGACGTCGGTATAAACCGCCTGCGCGCCCGCAACGGCTTCTTCGGGCGAGCGCATGACTTCAATTTTGCCGCGCGTTTCGCGGGCCACGCGCTTCGACTCGGTGACGATCGCGGCATCCGGCTCGTAGCCTTTGGGCGTCGCCACGCGAACATGTGCGCCGCACCTGCGCGCCGATATTCATCAGGGAGTGGCACATATTGTTGCCGTCGCCGACGTAGGCGAGCTGCAGGCCGCGCAGGTCGCCGAAGCGCTCATGCAGGGTGAAGAAATCGGCGAGCGCCTGGCAGGGATGAAATTTGTCCGAGAGCGCGTTGATCACGGGAATGTTGGCGTTGGCGGCGAGCTCGTCGAGCGATTCCTGCGCGAAGACGCGCGCGACGATGCCCTGCACCCAGCGCTCGAGATTTTTCGCGATGTCGCGGATCGGCTCGCGGTCGGACATCTTCGCGCCCGTGTGGTCGAGAAAAATCGACGAGCCGCCGAGATTGGCGATGCCGGTTTCAAAGGTTACGCGCGTGCGCAGCGACGGCTTCTCGAAAATCAGCACGAAGACGCGGCCGGCAAGGGACGCGCGGTAGCGATCGGGATGCGCCTTCATCTCGGCCGCCAAGCCGAAGAAATCGCGCAGCTGCGCGGGAGTGAATTCCATGCCCGTCAGCAAGTCGTTTTTCAGTGAAAGCGGCGTTATCACGGTGTCCATGTTTTTACCTCGTCGCGGCCACGGCGACCGGCTCCGGATGCGCTTCTGCTGCTGGAGCCGGGGCGGGCCACGGTTTCGCGGATTTGGCCGCGCGCGCCAGCACGGCTTCGAATTTCTTGAGGAACTCGGCTACGTCTCGCGCACGCAGGATGAACGGAGGCAGCAGGCGCAGGATGTGCTCGTGCGTGCAATTGATGAGCAGGCCGTTTTCGAGCGCTTCGGTGACGAACGGCGCGCCTTCGACCGAAAGATCGACGCCCTGGATCAGCCCTTCGCCGCGGAGTTCGCGGATGAATTCGAACCGCGAGGCGAGTTTTTCCAGGCCGGCGCGAAGCTCGGCGCCGCGCGCGCGGACGTTGGCGAAGCAGATCGTCCTCTTCGACGACTGTAAGAAATTCGAGCGCAGTGGCGCAGACCAGCGGGCCGCCGCCGAAAGTCGTGCCATGCAATCCCGGGATGGAAAGCCGCGGCAAACCGATCGTTGGCGATGAATGCGCCGAGCGGAAGGCCGCCCGCCAGCGGTTTTGCCACGGTGACGATATCCGGCAGCGAATCGAACTTCTGATAGGCGAATTTGCGGCCAGTGCGGCCGAGGCCGCTTTGGATTTCATCGGCGATCAGCGCGGCGTCGTGGTCGAGCGTGAGCTCGACGCGCGCGCTGCCAGAAGGCTTCGGACACCTCGTAGATGCCGCCCTCGCCCTGAATCGGCTCGATCACGATGGCGCAGACGGAGTCGTCGAATTTGGCATCGAGATCGGCGACGTCGTTGAAGCGAACGAATTCGACGCCGGGAACCAGCGGCTCGAACGGCTCGCGGTATTTCTCGGGATATGTGACTGAAAGCGCGCCGAAGGTGCGGCCGTGAAACGAATTTTCCATCGCGAGAAAGCGCGTCTTGCGCGGCGCTTTTCCCGCCGGTTGCTCTGGCGTGCGCGTAGCTGCGCGCCAGCTTGAGCGCACCCTCGATCGATTCGGCCCCGCTATTCGTGAAGAACACGCGGTCGAGCCCCGCCCATTCGGCGAGCTTGCGCGCGAGCGGGCCCTGATAGGCGTTATGGAACAGATTCGAGATGTGCGTCGCGCGGCCCGCTTCGCGCCGGATCACGCGGACGAGCCGCGGATGCGCGTGGCCCAGCGCGTTGACGGCGATGCCGCCGAGGAAATCGAGGTATTCGCGCCCCTGCGAGTCGTAGACGCGGCAGCCGCGCCCGCGCGTGAAGACCACCGGCGGCCGCCGGTAGGTTTTCACCAGGTAGCGCGCTTCGTCCGCAAGGACTCTGCGCGCTCCGAGAAGCGCTTTCGTCCCCTGCGCCGTAACCTTCTTCTTGGCGATTTTCTTCTTTGCCATGGCTATTGCGCCGCGCCGTGCGCGGCCCTCGCTCTTCCACGCGCGTTCCGGGACGAATCACGGGCAGCACGCGCGTTCCCGGGCAGCGGCCCTGGCTGGCGGCGGCCAGCAAGGCCCGCGGCTGCGTGCCGCCGACGATGCGCACCTCGGAGACGCCTCCTGCCAGAGCGCGCTTCGCCGCTTCGAGCTTCAGGATCATTCCGCCGGAAACTTTGTGCCGGCGGATAAGGTCTTCGATTTCGGCGCCGCGCACGGCGCGCAGCACTTTTTCGCCGTCGAGCACGCCGGCCACATCCGTCATGAAAATCAAACGGTCCGCCTCGATGAATTCGGCGGCGGCCGCGGCCATGTGATCGGCATTAATGTTGTAGAGCTCGCCATCGGCGCCCAAGCCCATGCACGAAGCGACGGGGACAATTCCTTCGCGCCAGAGCGAACGCAGGAAATCGACATTCACTTCGGTGAGGTAGCCGACGAATCCGAGGCCGCCTTCGCATTCCTCGACTTGCATCGGCTCGGCCAGAAAGCACGCGGCATCGGACGCGCTGATGCCGACGGCCGGCTGGCCGGCGAGCGAAATCGCTCCCGCGAGTTTCTTGTTGAGCAGGCCGGCGAACACCATGATGGCCGCGTCGCGCGTTTCGCGATCGGTGACGCGCAGCCCGCTGACGAAGCGGCTCTCGATTCCCATGCGCGCCAGCGTGGCGGTGAAAATCCTGCCGCCGCCGTGGATCACGAGAATCTCGTGGCCGGCCCGCGCCAGTTCGGTGATCTGCCGCGCGAGCGAGTGAACGTCTTCGTCGCGTTCGAGCAGCGCGCCCGCAATCTTGATGACCATCCTCATAGCAACCCCGCCGTTTCCGGATACCCGCGCATCCCATTGAGATTTTGTACCGCTTGCCCCGCCGCGCCTTTTCCAAGGTTGTCGAGGCATGAAACGACGACCAGCCGCTCGCCCGAGGGATCGAGCGCGAAGCCGATGTCGCAGAAATTCGTGTGCGCCACGTGCTGCAGCTCCGGCAGACTTCCCGCCGGCATCACCCGCACCATCGGCTTTCCGGCGTAGAATTTCCGGAAGAGCGACTCGACTTCGTCGAGCTTGCGCGCCGGATCGAGCCAGACGTAGAGCGTGGAGAGAATACCGCGATCAACCGGCAGCAGGTGCGTGGTGAACACGAAATCCCTAGATGCGAGGCCGAGATGATCGGATACCTCGGGCGTGTGCCGGTGCGTGAACAGACCGTAGGCGCGGAAATTTTCGTTCACCTCGACGAATTGCATTTCGCGCTTGGCCTCTTTGCCCGCGCCCGTCGCGCCGGACTTGCAATCGCAGACGATGCCGCGCGCCGCGTTGATCCAGCCGCGCATCGATCAGCGGCTTCAGGCCCAGGATCACCGAGGTCGGATAGCAGCCGGGATTGCCGACCACGCGGGCCTTCGGCAGGGCGTCCGCGTAGAGCTCGGGCAGGCCGTAGACCGTCTCGGCCAGAATCTTCGCGTCGGGCGCGGGAAGCTTGTACCACTTGGCGAACGTTTCCGGCTGGCGAAAACGGAATGCGCCGCTCAGATCCACGATCTTGAGCGCGGGATTGGCCGCGAGAAGCTGCGGCACGAGTTCGAGCGACGCCTCGTGCGGCGTCGAGAGGAACACGACTTCCGCGCCGCTCTCCGCTACGGCTTCGACCGAAAGCGTCTTGCAGGGAGCGTCGCCCCATCCGCGCAACTGCGGGAAAAGCTCGGTGAGGCAGCGCACGTGCGCGTGGCTCTCCCGCAGAAAGAATGTCGGCTTATCGATGTGTGGGTGCCGCAGCAGGAGCCGGGCTAGCTCGTATCCAGCGTAGCCCGTGACCCCGACGACGGCGACCCGCGTCGGGTCGGTCATCGGAGCATTTCCTCCACGCGCTTGCGGATGGCAGCTGCAGGCGCTACGCGACGAACAGATGAGGAGAACCGTGTCGTCGCCCGCGAGCGTACCGGCGACTTCCTTCCAGTGCTCGGCATCGACGGCCGCGGCCAGCGGCTGCGCGCCGCCGGGCGGCGTTTTCAACACCAGCATGTTCTGCGCCGGGCGAATATCGAGCAGATATTCCTTGAGAGCGCGCGCAAGCGCGGGCAGAGGCGTCGCCTCGGGCGTTGCGGCAGAGGCGAGCGGCCGGTAGCCCGAAGACGTCTTCACGAGGCGCAGCTCGCGGAGATCGCGCGAGAGCGTCGCCTGCGTGACGCGCACGCCGAGATGGCCGAGCTGGCGGCGCAGTTCATCCTGGCTCGCCACGGCCTGGCCGTTGAGGAGCTTCAGAATTTGCCCTTGCCGGAATCGCTTTTGTACGCCCATTGTGCTTGGGATGCTTGAATATGCATCCTCCTGCATAATCATACAACGTAGTGCATGGGTGTCAAGCATTCTCTGCAATTGATGCGCCAAATTTCTTTCGGGATGCGCCAGACTTTTTGGACTTGTCGGCGCGCGCGAATGTTTGGTGCGGCTGCGCGGCGCGCGATGAAATCGCCGACGCGGGAGGCACGTGTCGCGCCTGCGGCGCTTGGTGTTTAGGGGATTAAACGAGAAAAGCGAGGAACGGATGGTAGGCCCGTGCGGGCTCGAACCGCAGACCTCCACCGTGTCAAGGTGGCGCTCTAGCCAACTGAGCTACGGGCCTTCCGACAGGACGCTATTCTAACATAGGCCATCGGGCATGCGTCCGCCCGGGCCCGCCTTGCTCGATCGTGGCAATCCGAGAATGGAAAAGCATCCCACTTACGCTACGGCTCCGCCTGTACGGAGGGTCAGGTTTTCGAGTGAGCAAGCCTGTACCATCTCGTGGTTGCCGCGGCCTCGAGGCGCCCATAGAGTGATGGTACGTTGGTCTTCGCGGCCGACGACTCCTTTGATCTCGAAAAGGGAAGACTACATGTGGACAAAACAGACGCAGACTGAAGTGCCTGGTTCATCGCCGATGCAGCAGCCCGGAATTGCGGCGGGATCTTCCGCTGCAGCCGCGGCCATGCGCCCGGCGCCCCCGACGTCACGCAGCCTGGCGTGCCTGGGCGCGAGCCTTGAGATTAAGGGCAAAATCACGGGCGAAGAAGACTTGCAGATTGACGGCAAGGTGGATGGCCCCATCTCGCTGGAGGGCCGAAGGCTGACCGTAGGGCGCACGGGCAAGCTGAATTCTGAAATCACCGCGAGCGAAGTGATCGTCCACGGGAGCGTGACCGGCAATCTGCGCGCGCGCGACCGCGTCGAGATCCGGAAAGATGGCTCGGTGATCGGCGATATCGCGGCGGCGCGGATCAGCATCGAGGACGGCGCTTACTTCAAGGGACGCATCGAGATCGATCGTCCGAAGGCGCAAACCAGTGCGGAGTCGGACGGACTCGGCGTTCCAGTGACCGCCGAGGTCAACTGAGGGCCGTCTCACGCGCAGCGATCGTGCGCTGTGCCCGCAGCGGCGATAGTTTGCCGCTGCAGGATGCCCTCGGCCCTTATACGAAGGGCGCAGACGGCCTCTAGCCTAAAGTCCTACCATCCATCTCTCGTTCTTCTGGTGTCGATACTGTATTCCCTCGCTTTAAGTGAATTGCTAGCGTTTCTTGGGCCGCAGGTGCAGCCCGGAATCGAGCTCAATCACGATGAAGCGATGCCGCGCGCACTGGCAAATCGATGCGCTGTTGTTTTCACTGCTTCTGGGTACAATTCCTTCCGCGAACGCTCAAGTTTTCGCGCGGCTCGTCGCTTCCGGCGAATCACCCAGCCAGTCCAACGACCAAGACCAACAGGCTGCGCCGGATCAATCCGGTCCGCAGGGAAGCCAGGCGAACAACCCTTCGCTCGTCACTCCGCTGAAGCCCGTGGTTGCGAATGAGCCGTACCAGCCGATCACGGGACGTCAACGGCTTCGGTGGATAATCACGGACACTATTTGGCCGGAGCACCTCGCCGGCGGAGTGATCACCTCGGGGTTCGGCACGGCGCTCGATCGGCCGAAAGAGGATGGGCCGCATTGGGGAGGTTTCGCCGAGCGATTTGGAGTGCGCTTGACTGGAGTTGCAACGAGTAACGTGATGGAAGCCGGCGTAGGTGCGCTGTGGGGCGAGGATCCCCGTTACTTCCGCAACCCGGACGAACCGTTCCGCGCGCGGGTAATGAGTGTGATCAAGCAGACATTCACCGCGCGGAGGCGTGACGGCAATTTCGCGCCAGCGTACGCGCGTTTCGTTGCCTTTTCCGGCAGCAACTTCCTCTCAAACACCTGGCGTCCCGATAGCGAAGCCAACAACGACGATGCCGTGCTGAGAACGCTTGAGGGATTTGCCGGCCGAATGAGTAGCAACGCCTGGGACGAGTTCTGGCCCGACGTCAAAGCCCATGTGTTTCACCGCAGCCACTAACGAGCGTGCATGCGAGCGCCGGTTGCCTAGGCGACGAAACGATAGCCCACGCCCCGCACGGTCAATAAATGGCGCGGTTTCGACGGGTCTTTCTCCAGATAGCGCCGCAGCCGGACGATGAAGTTGTCGATCGCGCGGGTATCCGTATCCTCGCGGACTCCCCACACGTCCTCCAGGATCGATTTCCGCGACACGGTTTTTCCGCTGTTGCGAATCAAGTGCCGCAGGAGCTTCGCTTCCATCAGCGTTAACTGGATCGTATTGCCGTCGCCGCGCAGCTCGAGCGCCCCAAAATCAATCGTGCGCCCGTCAAAAGAGAAAATCCCCTCATCCGACGAGCTGCCCGGCTCCTCCGCGCGCTCGACGGCGACCCTTGCTTTCCGCGCGGCTCCGCTTCCCGCATCCCATGCGCTTCGGCGCAACAGCCCCTGAAGGCGCGCGAGAAAGATCGGCAGTTCGAAGGGCTTGGGCAAATAATCGTCGGCACCGGCGCCGAACCCTTCGAGTACGTCTTCGGCGCGGCCGCGAGCGGTAAGGATCAAAACCGGGACGTAGTTTTTCGCTCTGCGGAGAGCGGATACCACGGTGAAGCCGTCGATTCCCGGCAGCATCACGTCCAGCACGACGGCGTCGAATTTCTCGCCGCGCTTGATGAGCCGTTCAATGGCCGCCTCGCCGTCTCTCACGACTTCCACCGAATGCTTTTCGGCCTCAAGATTGAACTGCAGCCCCTCGGCGAGGTGCACTTCGTCCTCGACAACCAGAATCCGGCTCAAGCAGCGCTCCTCGGCAGCTCCATTGTGACGGTCGTTCCACCGGCGGAGCCGCCACTTTCCGCGAACACGCGGCCGCCGTGGCCTTGCGCGATCGAGCGAACGATGAAAAGGCCCAGCCCCGTGCCCTTCACCTGCGACGCCGAGCGCCCCGGCACGCGATAGAAGCGCTTGAAGATCCGACGCAGCTCCTCGGCTGGAATTCCAATGCCGCGGTCGCGCACGCGAAGCACGACCCGCTTTTCGTCGGGCGCATCGACCGAAACCGAAACGTCCACACGGCCGCCGTGAATATTTGATGGCGTTGTCGAGAATATTGGACACGGCGGTGCGGAGTTCGCCGGCGTCACCGCGGACATTCACGCGCGTGCCGTTGGCGGGCCCATCCCACTGCAAGCCGCCGGCCGGGAGGTGGTGCCGCGTGCGGGCGAGTTCCACGCATTCGCGAACCAAGCCGCTGAAATCGACCTCGGTGGTCTGGTGTTTGCCGCGCTTGTAGCCGACCTCGCCCGCTTTGAGCACCTGCTCCACGGTTCCGAGAAGCCGGTCCGAGTCGTCGAGCATCAGCTTGTAGAACTGCTGTTGTTGCGCCTGATCTACTTCGCGCCGCTGGAGAGTTTCGAGATAGAGGCGGATGGATGCGATCGGCGTTTTCAGCTCATGGGTTACGGCGTTGATGAAGCTGTCGTGGCGCTCGTTGCGCCGGATTTCGCGCACCAGGAAAATCGTGTTGAGGATCAGGCCGGTAATGATGGCGAGGAAGAAGACGAGGCCGAAGAAGAGCAGAACGCGCTCGCGCCAGTTGAGGATGATCCAACTGCCCGTGAGCGCCACGGTGGCGACCACCAGGCAGATGCCCAGGATCAGGAAGAAGGCGATGGCTTTTCGGCGGCTCGTGATCCGCATCATGGGAGTTTCGCCTAATTGTACCGCGGCTGGCGGAGCCCTGCTCGGGAGATGACGGAGAGGTAACTTGAAGATGCCAGGAGACGCTTTGCAGCGTCTCCCCGATGCTCGTGCTACCGAAGCGTATTCTCCGGCTATACCGAAACCAGATCGGTCTCAGGCTCGCTGACCAGGGCCGCAACCGGAATAGCCGACGTGGTTGGGGCCGCCTCGTTGCCATGAGCCTTTTCGGGCAGCGAGATCGTGTACACCTTTTTCGCCAAGCCCAACTTCTGCAGCGTCCAGATGCCATACCAATTGAGGTCGACCTCATACCACGCGAGGCCGTGGCGCGCCGAAACCGGATGGGCGTGGTGATTGTTGTGCCAGCCCTCGCCGAAAGAGAAGAGAGCCACCCACCAGCTGTTCGTCGAGTCGTCGCGGGTCTGGAAGCGGCGCGAGCCCCACACGTGCGTAGCCGAATTGACGAGCCATGTGGTGTGCAGCCCGAAGACCGTGCGGGCGAAAATGCCCCACATCAAGAACGGGAGCCCGCCGATCGCGAGCAGAATCACACCGAGCACGATCATCGGCACGTAATGATACTTCGTGATCCAGACGTGAAATTTGTCTTTGGCGAGGTCGGGAACGTAGCGCGACAAGGTCGTCGTGTCGTGGTGCATCGACTTGCCCGTCGAGGATCCAGCCGACGTGCGCCCACCACTTGCCGTCGCGCGGCGAGTGCGGGTCGCCTTCCTTGTCCGAATACTGGTGATGAATCCGGTGGGTCGACTACCCAGAAGATCGGGCCGCCCTCGAGAGCGAGCGTGGCGCAAACCGTCAGGAAATATTCAAGCCACTTGGGGGTCTTATAGCCGCGGTGCGTCAGCAGGCGGTGATAGCACATGCCGATCCCCAGGCTGCCCGCGACCCAGTAAAGAAAGAGAGCGACAAAAAATGCCTTCCACGTAAAGAAAAACAGCGCCGCCACGGCGCCGATGTGAAACAACATCATAAAGGTGGCGGTAACCCAATTAATTCCGCTGTCGCTGGCCGAGTCTTTCCCCAGATCGTTGAGTGTCATGGAGGCCCTTGTTTGTGCTCTTTGTTTTTTGTTCCCGCGGTGCGACCTCAGAATAGCAGTCTCAGGCCGAGTGTTTTGTAATAGTTATGTAATACCGGACATTTGCGCTGTAAAAGTAATTGCAGGCGGAGACCCTGTACGAAAGTACAGGGTCGAGGGCGATTTGGGCGCGCGGCTTGTTAATCTTGCGATTTTCCCCGATAATTGGGTCTCTTTCGGCTTCCATCGGCACTCCGGCGCTATGGTGCAACGGTTAGCACGCGGCCCTTTCAAGGCTGAAATACGGGTTCGATTCCCGTTAGCGCTACCAACCTTTTAGATTTTCCTGGGAAAGCGGGAAAATTCCGTCGCGGCGCGGCAAGGCCGGCGCCTCCTTATAGTCCGCGAAGCTTCCCTGAAGAGCTCTGTTTCCTATTTGCCGCCTGACGGGCCCGGCTCTTCTTTCGGCGCGGCGGGCGCGACGATGATTTCGCCGTAGTCCCAGGGATACTCCTTGCAGTGGTAGACATACGTGCCGGGCTTGTCGAAGGGGATCGTGGCGATGTCGAGAGGCCCCAGCGGGCCGGTCGTCCACGATCCGTCGTCGGCAACAATCGTGTGAACCAACTGGCCGTTGTTTTTGAACGTCATTCGCTTGCCGGCCGTGATTCGCGCGCGGTACGGATCGAACTGGTATTCGTCAATCATGTAGTGCAGAGCACTGATGCCCGCGTCTCTGGTGAGCGAGGTCGTGTTAATGGTTGACGTGTCGGTGATCGGTCCGGAAAACTCTTCCTGAGGCGCGATGGGCGGCGCCGGGCGCGCCGGAAGCGTGCCGCCCAGTTTGAACGCCCACACACTGCCGCCGACGATTGTTGCGACGTACTGTTCGCCCGCGCGCTCAAATGTGATCGGCGGACTTCCGCCGAGTTCACCTGTTTGGAACTGCCAAAGGAGAGATCCATTTTTCGCGTCGTACGCCTGGAGGCTGCCGTCGCCGGGCATCTGGAACACGAGGCCTCCTGCTGTGGCGAGCGCGCCGCTCGGCCGGCTATCGTGGAATTCCTTCTTCCAGGCGATCTTGTCCGTGCGGCTATCGATCGCGGCTAGAACGCCAAACGGCAATTTGCTCAATCCTGGCACATGCGCGCTAAGGCTGAAAAAGTCCGGATCGCTCGTGCGCCGGAACCACTGCAAGCCCGCGTTGCCGGTAACATAGAAAAACCGCGTTTGCGGATCGAACGCCATCGGCGTGGCGCGCATGCCGTAAACCGGGACCAAAAGGTTGGGTTTCTCCACAGATGCCGCCGTGAAGAAACATCCGAGTTCGAAGCCTTTCGGCAGGGCCTGCGTCTTCCAGTAATCGCAGTCGGGAATGGCGGGATCGGCGCCCACCGGGTAGGGTTGCGTTGCCGCCGTCTTCTGGATTGCATCCTGGGGTACGGGCCGCTCTTCGATGCGCCCGAGCGGCTTCCCCGTGACGCGATCGAGCATGAACAGATATCCATCCGTTCGCATGGCCGCAATCGCCTTACGCGACTGGCCGTCGATCTGCGCGTCAAACAACACGGGTGGTTCGGCGACGTCGGCTTCCCAGATGTCGTGATGCACGATCTGGTAATGCCAGCGAAGCTTGCCGGTCTTGCGGTCGAGCGCGACCAGGCAATCGGTAAATAGATTGTCGCCCGGGCGATTTTCGCCGCCGTACTGCGGAACGGCGTTTCCGGTAGCGTAGAAGATCGTGTCGAGTTCCGGGTCGAATGCACCAACCAACCATATAGCGCCGCCGCCATGCTTCCAGGAGTCATTGTTTTTTGGCCACGTCTCGGATCCCGGCTCTCCCGGCGCCGGCACGACAAAAAAGCGCCAGACCTCACGCCCCGTCTTCGCGTCAACGGCAACAATCTGGCCCCGGTATCCGTAATCCGCATTCAAGCCAGCGGTCACCAATCCATCCGCGAAAACCGGCGCGCCTGAGATGCCGGCGGATGGCTCGTGCACGTCGTCGCCAACGAATGTCTTCCAGATGAGCTCGCCTGTGTCCTCGCGCAGCGCGATTAGATTCGCGTTGGTCAACCCCACGTATACGAGGCCGTCGCCCACTGCCACTCCTTCCCGGTCTGGCGAGCCGGGAGGGCCCATGATGCCCCCCGCCGGACCAGAGGCGGTGCGATAACGCCATGCGATTTTGCCCGTGCCGATGTTCACCGCGACGACGTAGGGCGGAGCCGTGAGGAACATCAAATCGCCGTCGATCACCGGCATCGAACGAGAGCTGGGCGCCGGTCCGACCTTCTCCGACATCCATGCGGCGCCTAGTTTCGTCACGTTCTGCGCGTTGATTTGCGCGAGCGAGGAATAGCGCGTATTGCTGGAATTGCCGTCGACGGTGGACCACTGGGCGGCGGCAGATTGCGCCGCGAGAGCAACGCCTGCGGCCACGATCATCGCCGCGACCGCGGATGCGAAAATGCGACCTGCTGGCCGTTTTCTTCCGGTCGGATGCCTCAGCAATAATTGCATGGCGTCGATCTCCATTCGGGCGTGCAGTCTTGCGGTTCCCAAACCGATCTGCTATATACTCGGATGCTTGCATTGTTGTCAAGACACCATCCAGATCTGCATCGAAGGATTCCGGGAGAGCAACATCGATGAGCGTTGGCGTTCCGCAGGCCGTTGCTAACACCAAGGCGCTTGAAACTGCCCGAAGCGCGCGAACCGATACGATGAAGCCGAGGCACCGGAAGGAGCACGCTCCTCATATCGACACGCTGATTGGGCTCGTTTCGGTGCGCATCGTTCGCCTCTCTGAGCTGATTCTTCGCATTGGCACGCTCACTTTCAAGGAGCGCTATGGCGTGAAGCCAACGGATTTGCGAATCCTGGTGATGCTGGGCGCCTATCAGCCGATCTCGGTGAATGAAGTGAGCCGCAGAACGCACATTGACAAGGCCTGGATCAGCCGCTCGCTGAGAGGTTTGCTGCGCCGCAAACTGATCGGAAGGACGACACATCCATCCGACAGCCGGGCTTCGTCGCTCTCGTTGACCAGGAAGGGTGAGGCGCTCTTGCGCGAGATCGCCCCGGTCGCGGACCAGCTTCAGCGTGAATTGTTGCAGGGACAACGCACTCGCGAAGTGGAACGAGTGCTTGAGCTGCTGTCTGTGCGAGCGGAAGAAATGTTTCAGCGCGCGATCCGGCAGAAGAGCCGCACGCCACGCCGCCGCTAGTTTCCTCGTGGTTCCTCGGGAAGTCCGCAGCTTTCGGCGGTAATATGGCCGGGAGAGGAAACAGTTGCCGTCCGCGGGGCTGAGCGACTACGATTCGTCTGGTCGCGGAGGGGCAGGGTTGCGGCTCGAGCGCCGGACGGCCGATGTCACTTTTGCATGTTTAGGTCCGGGCGGCATCGAGGCGGATCATGGGAATAACAAATATGAGCGCAACCACAAAAACAAAAGGCTTTCCGCTCCCGAGTTCGCTGAAGGTGGTGGCGGGCACGGAAGCCGCACAAGCCGCATACCCCTACTACATGCAGTTCGCCAAAGAAGATGACGAGCGGTTCTGGTTCTACAATTCCATGCACTTTCCCGAGCCGATGTGCGCCTTCGACATGGTCACGGCGGAGGCTGCCTACTGCGCTCTGGGCGCGGCCAACACGCGGGTGCACTGCCTGCCCACGACGCTCGGCATCGACTATCGCATCATCAATGGCCGCGTGTATATCGGCGGCAATGCGGTGACGGATCCAGCCGAGATTGCGAAGCGCACGCAGGAATTCCAGCGCCGGGCGTTCTACTACTACGCGAACTGGGAGCGGCTTTTCGCGCAGTGGAAAGACAAGATGATGCAGCTGATTCGGGATGCCGAAGCGCTTCCGAAGCCTGAGCTTCCGGAATTCGAGCCGCTGGAACACGTGCATGCCGGCCGCGGCATCGCCTCCAACCATTACCTTCTCGAAACCTACCAGAAGACCCTCGAGGGCTACTTTCGGATGTGGCACCACCACTTCGAATTTCTGCTGCTCGGCTACGGCGCCTACCTGACCTTCTTCGATTTCTGCAAGAAGGCCTTTCCGGAGATCACCGACCAGACGGTCGCACGGATGGTGGCGGGCATGGAGGCGGAGATTTTCCGCCCCGATGATGAACTCAGGCGGCTCGCGCAATGCGCGATCGAGCTGGGCGTCGACGATCAGTTCCGGGAAGGCGTCCCGGCTGACGAAATCATCCAATCGCTCAAGAAACTCGGCGAGCCTGGCGCGGCGTGGCTCAAGGAACTCGCGATTTCGCGCGATCCCTGGTTCAACATCAATGTCGGCGACGGCTTCTACCATTACCATCGCTCCTGGAACGACGATCTCTCGATGCCCTTCGGAGCCTTGCCAGGCTACATCGCAAACGCGAAAAAGGGCGAGCGGCTCGAGCGGCAGACCGGCAAGCTCATGGCCGAGCGCAAGCAGCTGATCGCGGATTATCGGGAGCTGCTCGAAACCGACGAAGATCGGGCCGCCTACGACCAGATGATCGCGCTGGCGCACCGAGTGTTCCCGTATGTCGAGGGGCACAAGTTCTACTGCGAGCATTGGTACACGAATCTGTTCTTCAACAAGATCCGGGAGTTCGGCGCACTGCTGGCGAAGAATGGTTTTTTCGCCGACACCGAGGACGTGTTTCAGCTGACCCACTACGAGCTCGAGTCGGCAATCATCGACCTCATGACTTCCTGGTCGAATGGTTCTCCGCCGCGAGGCACAGCGCGCTGGCCCGCCATCGTGCGAGAACGCAAGGCGGCGATCGCGGAATGGGCGAAGCACGAAACGCCGCCGGCTCTTGGGCCCGTTCCCGATATCATCGACGATCCCGCCATCGTGATGCTGTGGGGCATCACGCGCGAGAGTCTCGACACGTGGCTGACGGCCGGCGAGCAACCGGATTCCAACGAGATCAAGGGCTTCGCCGCATCGAGCGGAGTGGTCGAGGGAGTGGCCCGCGTCGTGAAGTCGGCGGAAGAGATTGGCCGCCTGCGCCAGGGCGACATCCTGGTCTGCCAGGTCACCAATCCGACCTGGGCGCCGATCTTTCAGAAGATCGCTGCTGCGGTATCGGACATCGGCGGTTCGATGAGCCACGCGGCGATTGTGGCGCGCGAATACGGTCTGCCGGCCGTCGTCGGCACCGGCACGGCCACGCAGAAGATCAAGGATGGCCAGCGCATCCGCGTCGATGGCGGGCGGGGCGTCGTCACTCTTCTCTAGTAGGATACTTTAGGCGTGCCGTCTTCAGAGATCATCGGCTGGTTCGCGGACATCGGTCTGGCCGATCGCCCCACCGTCGGCGGCAAGGGCGGATCGTTGGGCGAACTGAAGCGGGCGGGCATACCGGTGCCGCCCGGCTTCGTCGTGCGCACGGCCGCATTCGAGCGCTTTCTGGGCACGCTGGAAAGGGACGAGCCGATCCGGCCAAGAGTGGAAGCTCTTGGCGCGGACGAACTCGACAAGATCCTCGCGCTCTCACAGGATTTGCGCGCACGGCTCGAAGGCGCCCCACTGCCAGACGGCGTGAATTCAGAAATTCTGGCCGCGCATACGGAGCTCGGGGGCAGAGACAGCAATCTACCTCTGGCGGTGCGCTCCTCGGCCACGACCGAAGATGCCGCCGACGCCAGTTTCGCAGGCCTGCAGGACACGTATCTGTGGACAATCGGCGCGCAAGCTGCCTTGCGGTGTGTGCGCTCGTGCTGGGCCAGCCTTTATTCCGCTGATTCGATCATCTATCGCCGCAGGCACGGCCTGGCGGAAAGCGGCGTTGCGATGGCCGTGGTCGTGCAGACCATGGTCGACGCGCACAAAGCGGGCGTGATGTTCACGCGCAGCCCGCTTACGGGAGATCGCTCGGTGATCACCATCGAGGGAGCGTGGGGCCTGGGCTCGGCGGTCGTGGGCGGCGAGGTGACGCCCGACCGCTGCGTGATCGGCAAGATCACCGGCGAAATCTCGGTGCGAGATATTTCGGATAAGCACATCCAACATGTGCCGGCGCCGGGTGGCGGCGTCGAGCGAAGCCGAAACTCCAGAGGATCTCCGGCGCGTGCCTTGCCTGAGCGACGAGGAGATTATGGCGTTGAGAGACATCGGCAGCAAAGTCGAGCGCCACTACGGGCGGCCGCAGGATATCGAGTGGGCCATCGATTACGCGGGCGAAATCCTTCTGCTGCAGAGCCGGCCGGAAACGGTCTGGTCGGCCAAGGAACGGGCGCCGGTCGCAAAACCCGCGGAGAATCCGCTCCTGCATGTGATGAAGATCTTCGGAGGCCGCCGATGACTCTCACGGCCGAGGACGTGGCGGAGATCATGCGGCTGGTGGAGCAATCCAGTTTCGACAGCCTGACGCTCGAAATCGATGGCGTGAAGCTCAACCTGCAACGCGGCGCGGCTGCGCCCGCCCGGCAGGTGACAGCTTCCGCCGAAGCACCATTGCAGCTCTCGCGCCGAATCGCGGACGGCGCAGGCGGCTTCGCGGAAAGCAAAACCGCCATCCGAGCCGGGCCTCGCGGAAGTCGCCTCACCGTTGCTCGGCATCTTCTACCGCGCGCCCAAGCCGGGCGAGCCGCCCTTCGTTGAAGTGGGATCGAAGGTCGGCGAGGACACCGTCATCGGCATCATCGAAGTGATGAAACTGATGAATACAGTGCATGCGGGCGTGAAGGGCACGGTGGTCGAAATCTTGGCCGCCAACGGGGCGCTGGTCGAGTACGGCGAAGTCCTGCTGCGCGTGCGTCCGGAGGCCTAGCCATCGCTATTCGCCGCATCCTGATCGCCAACCGCGGGGAAATCGCCGTGCGCGTCATCCGAACCTGCAAGCGCCTTGGGCATCGAGACGGTGCTGGCAGCCTCCGACGCCGATCTGGATTCACTGCCCGCGCGGCTCGCGGATCGCGCCATCTGCATCGGACCGGGCCGCCCGGCCGAGAGCTATCTGAAAGTCGACACGATCGTGCAGGCGGCTCTGGGAGTGAAAGCGGACGCGATTCATCCCGGCTACGGATTCCTCTCGGAGCGGCCGCGCTCGCCCGAGCTGTGCGAGCAGGAAGGCGTGATTTTCATCGGCCCGACGGCGGCGCAGATCGAGGCGGTCGGCGACAAGTTGCGCGCTCGCGCGGAGGCCGAGGCCGCCGGCGTGCCGACGGCTCCGGGCGGCGCGGTGGAAAATGTGAGCGATGCCATGGAGCTGGGCCGCGAGATCGGCCCGCCGCTGTTGGTCAAAGCAGTGGGCGGCGGCGGCGGGCGCGGCATGAAGCGCGTGGACCGGCTGGAGGATCTGCCCGCGGCGATGAGCATGGCCGCCGCGGAAGCGGGCGCCGCATTCGGCGATGCGCGCGTGTATCTGGAGCGCTTTGTGGCGCGCGGCCGCCATGTGGAAGTGCAGGTCCTGGGAGACGGCGCCGGGCGACGTGATTCATCTCGGCGAGCGCGACTGCTCGGTGCAGCGGCGCTATCAGAAGCTGATCGAGGAAACGCCGGCTCCGGGCCTTTCGGCGGACTTTCGCGCGACGCATCCATGCGGCGGCCGTGCGATTTGCGCAGCGGCTCTTCCTATCGCGGCGCCGGCACGGTCGAGTTCCTCGTCGATCTGGAGCGGGACGCTTTCTACTTTCTGGAAATGAATGCCCGAATCCAGGTGGAGCATCCGATCACCGAAGCGGTGACCGGCGTGGACCTGGTGGCCGAGCAGATCGCCATCGCCGACGGTCGCGGCCTGCGTTTCAAACAGGATGACATCCGGCGAGAACGGCTGCGCCATCGAATGCCGGATCAACGCCGAAGATCCGGCGCGCGATTTTCGCCCCAGCCCGGGCACGGTGCGGAGAGGCGGTCTGGCCCGCAGGCGAAGGCGTGCGCGTGGATACGCATATCGTCTCCGGCTCGCGCATCCCGCCGTTCTATGATTCGCTGATGGCCAAGATCATCGTTCATGCTGCCGATCGTCCCGCCGCGCTCGAACGCATGCGACAGCGCATCGCCGCGACCCGCATCGAGGGCGTCGCGACAAATCTCGCCTTCCACGCTGCCGTGCTCGCCGATCCGGAATTTCAAGCGGGCGGCGTCGACACATCCGTACGTGCCGCGCTTTCTCGAACGGCATCGTCCGCTGAACGAGGTCAACAGCGCATGGCTGACATGCAACTCGTCGAGACCTCGCTGCGCGATGGCAACCAGTGCCTCTGGGCGGCGCTGGGCGTCGATACCGCCAAACGCTCACGATCGCGCCCGTGATGGACCGGGTGGGCTTCAAGGCCATCGATTTCACCACCTCCACCCACATGGGCGTGGCGGTGCGCTACAAGAAGGAAGATCCGTGGGAACGCATCCGGCTGATGGCGCCGGCGACGCCGAACACGCCGCTGCAATTCATGTCCACCGGATTTCGCTTCATCTCCTGGGAGACAGCGAGCCCCGAATTCATGGCGCTCGCGTTCAGGACGCTGTGCAAGAACGGCATGCGCCGCTTCTGCCTCGCCGATCCGATGAACGACGCCGATGCCAACGTCGCCTGCGCGCGCATGGTGAAGCAGGCCGGCGGCGAGTACGTCATCGCGGCGCTGGTGTTCACGCTGAGCCCGATTCACGACGACGCCCATTACGTGGCGCGCGCCCGCACGCTCGCGGCGAGCCCCGACATCGACGCGCTCTATATCAAGGACCCGGGCGGCCTGCTGACGCCCCTGCGCGCCCGCACGCTGATTCCGGCCGTGATAGCCGGCAATCGGCGACAAGCCGCTCGAGCTGCACTCCCATTGCACCATCGGTCTCGGCGAGCTCACCTACATGGACGCGCCGGAGTACGGCGTCAGCGCCCTGCAGTGCGCCTCGGGCGCCGCTGCGGATGGCACTCTCGAACCCGCCGTCGGAGCGCGTGGTTGCCAATCTGCGCGCGCTCGGACATCAGGTCGACATCGACGATGAGGCGCTTGCCGAAGTCGGCCGCTATTTCACGCGGCTCGCGGAGGCCGAAGGCCTTCCCGCCGGCCGGCCGCAGGCTTCGATGCGGCCTATCTGCAGCATCAATTGCCGGGTGGCATGGTCGGCACGATGCGCCGGCATCTGGCCGAGAGCCGCGTGTCGCACCTGGAAGGCGCGGTGATCGAGGAACTGGACCGCGTGCGCGAGGAACTCGGCTGGCCGATCGTGATGACTCCGTTCGCGCAGATCCTGATGACGCAGGCGGTCATGAATGTCACCGGCAAGGAACGCTACAGCGATGATCCCGGACGAAGCGATCCGCTACGCGCTGGGCCGCTTCGGCAGGCCCAACGTGCCGATCGCGCCCGAGGTGATGGACCGCATCGAGTCCCTGCCGCGCACGCGGGAGCTGCGCGCAGGAGCCGGGCGATGCCGCCGCTTGCACGAGCTGCGCCGGCGCATCGGCGCCGAATTATGCGACGAGGAATTTCTGCTTGCGCGCCACGATGCCGGCCGGGCCAGGTCGACGCGATGAAGGCGGCGGGTCCCGCGCAGCAGCACTACGATCCCGACATCAGCCCCGTGATGAGCCTGATCCGTCAATTGACCGCCCGGCGCGACATCACGTCACATGTCGTGTCGAGAAGCAAGGATTCAGGCTCGAGTTGCGCGGCACAGCCGCCCCGGCGGAGGCGTGAGCATGGGTCCGCTCGATCGACGGTTGGAAGCGAAGCGCTCGGCGCCCGTCGAGGGCTTCATGTTCGATCTCGACGGCACGCTGATCCTCAGCGACCGTTCGCTCGGCGGCTATCGAGTGCTGCCGGGCGCGGTCGAGGTGCTGTGCGGAGTTGCAGGAACTCGCAGTCATTCCTTTCGTCGTGCTCACCAACGGCAGCGCCTATCCCGCCGGCCGAGCAGGCGCCGAAGCTGCGCGCGCTCGGCCTGCCGGTCGCCGACGACGCATATGCTCACGCCCTCCAGCGTGGCCGCGGATCTGATGCCGCAGGCGGGCGTGAAGCGCGCCCTCGTGCTGGGCAGTCGCGGGGTCGGTCACGCACTTGCGGAAGCGGGAATCGAGACCGTCTTCACCGGCGAGAAGACGCGCCGAGGATGTGCAGGCGGTCTATGTCGGCTGGCATCCGGACTGCGGCATGAAGGACATCGAGGCCGCCTGCAGGCGATCTGGACCGGCGCGAAGCTTTACGTCGCCTCCGATGTGCCGTTCTTCGCAACGTCGCAGCGGCAAGACGATGGGCTACTCGCATGCGATCGTCGCCGCCGTGCGCAAGATCACGCGCGCTCCCGATGATCCTCACCGGCAAGCCCTCGCTGCATGCGCTGAGGTTTGTTGCGAGAAAACTCGGCAGTTCCGATGCGCAGGTGGGCGTCGTCGGCGACGATCCGCTCGTGGAAATCATCATGGCGCGGCGCGGCAAAGCCGTCGGCTTCGGCGTGACGACCGGCTTCACAACAGCTGAAGATTGGGCCGCACAACCGCGAGGCCGGCGACCGCACCGGGTCCTGCGCGAACTCGCCGACATTCTGAAGCTGACTGCCTCTTCCTGAGGAACTGGGAAAGGAATTCGCGGGATCTCGGACGGGGTGATCCTACTGCAAGCCCTCAGCGAGCGGGAGCCACACTTGAAATCGCGTGTCGCCGGGCTTCGAGGTAACTTCGATATTGCCACGGTGCTTCTTCACGATGCGCTGAACGGTGTCGAGGCCGAGCCCCGTGCCTTCGCCGACTCCTTTGGTGGTGAAGAAGGGCTCGAAGATATGCGGCTTCACGTCGGCCGGAATTCCCGGGCCGTTGTCGCGCGATCTCCACCACGACGCAATCATCCTCGCGATAAGTGCGGACGCGAAGCTCGCCCTTGCCGCCCATGGCGTCGATGGCGTTGTCGATGATGTTGGTCCACACCTGATTCAGCTCGCTGCCGAATGAATTCACGAGAAGAGGGAACGCTGCCGTAGTCGCGCTTCACGACAACGCCGTGCTTGAGCTTGTGGTTCATGATCGTGAGCGTGGTTTCCAGGCTCTTCACGATATCGACGTTTTGCACCGGCGTCTGGTCCATGTACGTGTATTCCTTGATCGCACGGACCAGATCGGAAATTCGCGACGTGCCGCTCTCGATTTCGTTCAGCAGGCTGGCGACTTCCACCGAAGCGGCGATCCGCACCAGCGCGGCGCGGGCGGTTTGCGCATCGAGAGTCGCGAACAGCGATTCCAGCGCTTGCCGGCTTGACGTTCCTGTGCGCCAGATCGGCCGCCAGCTGCCACATATCGTTTTGCCCGTGGCTGCGCAGCAGGGAATCGATCTGGTCTTCGAGGTCGCTGATGGTCAGCGCGTCGGGCGGAATTTCATCGCGCTGGACGAGCGAAGCTTCCAGGCTTCTCGATCTCCGATTTCTGCGCGGGCGTGAGGTCGCGCCGTCCCAATTCGTGGCTCGCGTCCTTGATTCTCTTCAGCACGTCGCGCAGCTGGCTTGCGGCGCGCTTGGCGGCGGAAGCTGGATTGTTGAGTTCGTGCGCGAGACCCGCCGAAAGTTTTCCCAGCGAGGCCAGCCGGTCGCGCTGTTGCTCGATCCGAGTCGTTTCGCGAATTCTGTCGGACATCAGCCCGACGAGCCGCTGGGTCAGCTCCGGCATCTTCTGGACGAGATCGGGAAACAGCGCGGCAGGGAAACGCAGCACGCGCGCGTCTGTTATGGCTCGCGCACCCACGCTGAATTGTTTCATTCTCGAGAAGGGCAGCACGCCCGTCACGGAGCCGCGCCTTGATCGGAATCACGACGGTTTCGCCGCCGAGTTCGCCTCGCGCCTGCAGCTGCCCTTCGAGGACCACGAACATCGCATCGGCGGGGTCGCCCGGACGGAAGGACGTGTCACCCGCCTTGAGGAGCATCTCTTCCGACTGGCTGAGGAACCAATCGATTTGATCGTCGGGCAGGTCGGCGAATGCCGGAACGCTCAGCAATTCTGATTTTTCGACCATTTATACCTTGCTCAGATATTGATGGATGAACTGCACGGCGACCGACCCTTCACCGACTCCGGAAGCCACGCGCTTCACCGAACCATGCCGCACGTCGCCCACCGCGAAAATGCCCGGAACATTGGTCTCGAGCAGGAAGGGATCTCGTTCGAGCGTCCATCCCTTGGGGCGCTGGCCGTCGCGAATCAGGTCGGGACCGGTCAGGATAAAGCCGCGGTCGTCGCGCTCGACAACGCCCGCCAGCCAATCGGTTCGCGGCAGCGCCCCGATAAAAATGAACATGGCGCTCGCCGGCACGCGCTCGATCTTGTTGGTATCCGAGCAGAGGAACGAAATCTCTTCCAGATGCGTTTCGCCGTGCGCTTCCGCCACGCTGGCGTTCGCCCAGATCTGAATGTTGGGCGTCTCCTTGACCTGGTCGATCAAGTATTGCGACATCGTGCTGGATAGCGAACTTCCGCGCACCACGATCACCACGCGCTCGGCATACTTCGCGAAATTCATGGCCGCCTGGCCCGCCGAATTCGCGCCGCCGATCACGTAGACGATCTCGCCCTTGCACGACAGCGCTTCCGTCGAGCCGCCGCCGTAGTAAACGCCCGCGCCCTGCAACCGGTCGATCCCCGGAGCTTCGAGGCGCCGCCACTGCACTCCGGTTGCGATCATCAACGCGTGGCAGGAGATCTCGTTGCCATCCGCCATCTTGATAATCCGGTAAGGGCCTTCCGTTCGCACTCCGACGGCTTCCTGCGGCGACAGAATTTCCACGCCGAAACGCTGGGCCTGCACCACGGCGCGGCGCGCCAGATCGCCTCCGCTGAGCCCCATCGGAAATCCGAGATAGTTCTCGATGCGCGAACTCATTCCCGCCTGGCCGCCCGGCGCTTCGCGCTCGATCATCACCGTGTGCAAGCCCTCGGACGCGCCGTACACGGCGGCGGCCAGACCGGCCGGCCCTCCGCCCACGATGGCCAGATCGTAAAAGTTGGTTTGCGCGCGCGTTCGCAATCCAACTCTTTGAGCCACGTCCGCCGGCACGCTCTCGAGCAGCTTCGTGCCGTCCGGGAACAGCACGACCGGAAGGCTGGCCGCATCCGGCCCCAAGACTTCCAGCAGGCGTTTCGTCTCCGGATCGTTGGCGGAAAGCTCGACGTCGATCCACTGATAGGGAACGCGATTGCGCGCCAGGAAATCGCGCAGTTCGTAGGAGCGCGGCGACCAGCGCGTCCCCAACACGCGGATTCCCTCGAATGCCGGCCGGTAGGAAGCGCGCCAATCGTCGAGCAAATCATCCAACTGCGGATAGAGGTGCTCGCGTGGGCGGATCCCACGGCTTCAGGAAGAAATAATTGATGTTCGCTTCGTTGATGGCGCTGATCGCGGCGTTCGTATCGGCGTAGGCGGTGAGGAGCGCCCGCTTGGCGTCGGGGAAGATCCGCATACCTTCCTGGAGGAATGCGACGCCATCCATGTGGGGCATGCGCTGGTCGGCGAGCAGCAGAGCCACGCTGTCGTTGCGCACCTTCAACTGCCCCAAGAGATTCAGCGCTTGCTCGGGAGAATCGCTTGCGATCACGCGGTAATCGGCGCCGTACTTCGAGCGCAGGTCGCGCTCGATCGCGCGCAAAACATCGGAGTCGTCGTCCACGCTCAGCAAAATCGGTTTCGCCATGAAGGGGTCTCGGCCTCGCCAGCGGTCAATTCTATCTAAACGTCTGAGCCTATTAAACAGGATGAGATGAGGGGCGGCGGTTTTGGTCGCAGGATTCGCTTTCAAACGCCCCCTTCACCGGCCCTTGGGCAATATCTCCTTTGCTTTCAGTAATTACCGGGAAACGGACAGGCCCGCCTGCGCCGGCAGTAATACACAATTAACATTCCCGTCACAGACGGTTTACCCGCACAGAATAACGTCCCACAGCGTTGGTGGGTGTGCTGAGCGATAACACCGCCGCAATCGAAACAATCTAGCTTGGTTTCCCCAGGGTGGGGTTCCGCAGCCGTACTATGCCGACTGCGGGGGTTGGGCCGGAAACTTTCATCGCTTCGGACACTGGCATTTCATTACCGACTCTCGCTGTAGCTTCACGGGCAGTTCAATTCAAGGAGGAATAAATGCGAGCATTCTGGTTGTGTATCGTCGCTCTCGGCCTCGCTGTTTCGCCCGCAATGGCCGGAACAGGCGCTGGGGGCGATAAAGACTCTGCGGGAAACGGAGCCGCGAACACTGCCGCAAAGGCGGACCCAGCTCCTGCAGCGTCGCCTTCGAGCCTGGAAATCGAAAATGAGTTGCAGCAAATGCGCGATCTTCTTCAAGCTCAATCGAAGCAGATCGAGCAGCAGAACGAGCAACTCAAAGAGCAGCAGGAACAGATGCGTGACCTTAAGGATCAGCTGACGGCGACAAGCCCGGCAGGCCCCACCGCGGATAGCATTGCGGCGGCCGTGGCGGGTCCTGTAAACGCCCCGCTCCAGCCGGCCACCGGTATCGTGGCCAGTCCATCTGCGGATTCCGGATCGGACCGCGCCAGCGACGAGCCGGCATCGATTAACTTCAAAGGTATCACGCTCACTCCGGGTGGTTTCATGGTGGCAGAAACCGCGTGGCGCCAGCACGCCCTCAGCGCCGACGTCAACTCGCCGTTCAACTCCATCCCGTATTCGGGTGCCGATACCGCTAACATCTCGGAATTCAACGCCTCCGGGCGTCAGTCGCGCATCAGCATGCTCGTTCAGGGCAAGCTCGACAACGTGAAGATCGGCGGCTACTACGAGACGGACTTCCTCTCCGGCGCCGTCACGTCCAACTACAACCAAAGCAATAGCTTCGCACTCCGCCAGCGGCAGTTCTTTGCGCAGGCTGCCTTCAACGATGGCTGGACCTTCACCGGTGGCCAGATGTGGAGCTTGGTGACGGAAACCAAAAAGGGGATGGACAATCGTACCGAGGCTGACTCCCGCGACGATCGATTCGCAGTATAACGTCGGCTTTAGCTGGGCACGGCAGTACGGTTTCCGCGTGACGAAGAATTTTGACAACAAAATGTGGCTCGGTTTCTCGGTGGAAAACGCTCAAACCACGCCAATCATCAACCACGGCGCGAGCTCTAACTACCTCGTGGGTGCCGCCGGTGCAAACGGCGGTCTCCTTCCCAGCGTCAACAACTTCACCTACAACGCCGCTCCCGACTTCATCTTTAAGGCAGCTTTCGAGCCGGGATTCGGCCACTACGAGATCTTCGGCATCGTCAGCACCTTCCGCTCGCGAGTCTATCCCTGCGCGTTGACGGCGGCGGAGACGATCTGCCCTGAGGATCCGAGTGGATTGATCGACGGGCCCTCGGCCGCAGGCGCGTTCAACGACAAGCGCGTCGGCGGTGGCGTGGGCGCCAACGCTCGCATCACACTCTTCAAGAAGGCCGACTTCGGCCTTCACTTCCTGGGCGGCGATGGCGTTGGCCGCTACGGGACCTCGCAGTTGGGGGATGTAACGGTTCGCCCCGACGGTACACTGGCCCCGATTCGCAGCTTCCAGGGTCTCGGCTCGATCGAGCTTCATCCCATGCCGAAACTGGACGTTTACATGTACGTGGGCGATGAGTACGCAGCGCGCACTTCCTATGGTTCGACCATCGGTTACGGCGCGCCCGGACTTGCCAACTACGGTTGCGCGATCGAGCAGTTGCCGGGATCGGGCGGCTTCAGCCCCAGCAACCCGACGGGCTGTACGGGTGATACGCGGAACATCATTGAAGGCACCTTCGGCTTCTGGTACCGCTTCTACAAGGGTCCGAAGGGCACCGTTCAGTGGGGACCGCAGTACTCCTACGTTACCCGCACTGCGTGGAGCGGCAATGGCACTGGAACGGTGTACGGACTCCCAGTCACGACGGATGGGAAGCCCACCGCCGTGGAGAACATGGTCTTCACCTCGTTCCGTTACTACCTGCCGTAGCAACCAACCCGGCGCAGAGAAGCGGCTTTCCGCCGCTTCTCTGCATCGGTCTTCTTTCCTGCCGCGTTCCTACCACAGCAGTTTCAGACCAAACTGGATCTGCCTTGAACTGGTCGACGTGCTGGTGACCACTCCGGCGGCGGGATTCGCCACGGGGGTTGTGCCCGACAGCGTTGCCAGGATCAGATTGGGCGTGTTGAAATTCGCGCGGTCGAGGATGTTGAAAATTTCCGCGCGAAACTGCAGGTTCAACCGCTCGTGGATCGGCGTGTCTTTCATTACCGAAAAGTCCCACGTCGCCAGCCCCGGCCCGATGAGCGTGTCGCGTCCCAAGTTTCCGTAGAACCCGTTCATCGTGGCGGCGTTCGATTCGGTCAGGAAGGCGTTGGGATTAAACCACTCGCCCGGCTTGCCCAGAATCACGGGCCCGCTAAAGCCCGGATTGATGAACGGACGCACCGGATTCTTCGAGTCGCCGTTTCGCGATGGGTTGTAGCTCAGTTGCGGCGTGAACGGCAGACCCGACTGCGCCGTGATGATGCTATTGATCGACCACCCGCTCACCAGCCGGTCGCTCCAGCCGCTCATGCCGCTCGCGAACATCTGCCCGTGCCCGAAGGGCAGCTCATAAACCGCGTTGATCACGGCGACGTTCGTCGCGTTGTAGGTCGCCGGCCCCCAATCGGCCCGGATGTCGAACGGATTCGAAACCAACCCCGGCGCGTTGTTTGCGGTCGTGGAATTCAGCGAATCCCCGTCGTCCAGCGCTCTCGACCACGTGTAAACCCCTCGCACCGAGAGCCCTTTGCTGAATCGGTGGTTCACGTCCAGTTCCAGCGCGTTGTATGAACTATCGCCCTCGGAGAACCATGACCACGCGCCTCCCAGCGTCGAAGTGCAGCCTGCCACGCCTGCGCCGCACGCAGCCGGGATGTAATACGTGCCGGCAGGCACGGGAAGGCCGGTGACGGTCGCGCCGGAAGCCGTGTAGAGCGTCGGATAAGTTGCAGGGCACGGCGACGCCGGGCAGATCACGGGAGTTGGCTCGTTCGAATCCAGCCCGATGATCTCGTGATACCCGTGCGATCCCACGTAACCGATCGTGACGGCCGTGTTGGGCGTCAGTTGATGCTCGAGCCGGAGCGAATAAGAAATCAGCGTGGGAGGTTTCAGGTTTGGCTGCACGCCGCCTGGAAGCAGTTTTGCACCCGTGGGTACGGATGTAACCGGCAGGCTCGAAAGCGGGACGCTGACGCTGTACGTGGGATTGAATGGCGCGTTTTGGTCCATCCGGTATCCAAGCGCATCCTGCAGGTCGTGGTAGATGCCGAAGCCTGCGCGCAGCACAGTCTTTTCACCGAACGGACTCCACGCCACACCGATTCGCGGCTGCGCCAGAAATCCCTCATTGTTGCTGCTGAATGCGGAGCTCCCAATATGGGGCGTCGCATTGATCACTCCATCCGTGAAGAAGTAGTTGGAGGCTCGGCCATGCGCTTCGTTCCATCCTGTCGAGGATTCAGCGCGGAAGCCCAGAGTCACCGTCAGCCTCGGCATCAGACGGATCGTATCCTCGGCGTACCACGCGGCAAATAGCGATCGCCAGTTCATTTCCGTGGGGGCCGGATCGTAGGTAAGCGTGCCTGTGCCGCCCAGCAGCGCGTTAATGCCCGAAAACGTTGCCTGCCCGTACTGGCTGAGCGCCAGCATCTCATTCGACTGAAACTGCTGGAACCACGCGCCGAACCCGAATTGATGTTTTCCCGTGCGTCAGAGTTACTTGATCCTCGTACGTGAAGATGTTGCGGAACACATTGAGGTTCGTTCCGTTGTTGCTGCCCGCCAGGCCAAGCTGCGTCGCGGGGTTCGATGCCGTGCTGCCTCCAACGACGACTGCGCCGACCGGCAAGCTTCCCAAAAAGCCTGTCACGCCAGCTGCCGGCGAACCCGGCGTCGGCTCGCCGAGAAAGTAATATGCCGCGCGCGAGTAGCCCAACCGGGCCGTGTTCACCAGCGTCGGTGAAAACTGATGCGTTTCGTCCACGCTCAACACTTGCTCACGCAGGTTCACGATGTCGGTGCTGTATGGGTCGGCCGGCGTTGCCGTCACGTCCGCGCCGTCATCGATCGTGTAGACGCCGGTCAGAGAATCTGTCGCGGAGAAGATATGGTCCAGACGCGTCGTCCCAAAGTCCTCGCGAATCGTTTGCAGCGGGCTGAAAACGCATCCGATGATCCCGCTGGGATTCCCATTGGGCAACAAGAGTTCCGGTCCTGGGCAGTTGGCGAGCGTGGCCACGGGCCACACGTTCAGCAATTGCGTGACTGCGGCGGCGCACGCCGCTTGGTCCGCCGCGGGGCAAGCCGAGCCGAAGAGCGGGAATTCGGGCTGCTCGTCGCTGCGGGCGTCGTCGGCCGGAACGAACGTTCCTGACGTTTGATGCAGGCTCTGGCGAAATCCCTCGTAGTTGGCGAAAATAAAGGTCTTGTCCTTCGCGATCGGCCCTCCCATCGAGACTCCGAACTGATTGCGCTGGAATCCCGGCGGCGAGGCGCCAACGTCGAAGAAGTTCCTCGAATCCAAATCGTTGTTCCGCAGGAACTCGTACGCCGAGCCATGCCACTCGTTCGAGCCCGACTGCGTCACGATCACCACTTGCGCGCCGGGATGCTTGCCGTATTCGGCGCCGTAGGTATCGCGCAGCACGTTGAATTCGCGAACCGCGTCGACGCCCAGCAATTCGCCGCTCGCCCCGGCGGGCGTCATGTTGTTCTCGCCCGCGCCGGTATATTCCACGCCGTTCAGCAAAAACATGTTTTGCTGCGGCCGGTTGCCGGACACCGCGAAGTTGTTTCCGTTCGTTGAATTCGAGATGCCCGTCCCGCCCGCCTTCTCAAAAGTGAAATTGACCACGCCGGGGTTCAGCGGCATCAACAGATCGAAGCTTCGCCCGTTGAGCGGCAGGTCCTTCACCTGCTGCTCGCCGACGAGCCCTGAAATGTCGTTCGTCGTCACGCTGACCATGGGGGCGTCGCCCCTCACCGTCACTTCCTCGCTCACTTCTCCCAGTTGCAACGTCAGATCGACCGTAGCTTCCTCACCGACCACCAGATGGATCCCGCTGCGCACTTCTTCCTTGAATCCCTGTTTGCTGGCCTGGATTTCATAGTTGCCCACGGGCAGCGCCGCCACGAAGTACCGGCCCTCGCCGTCCGCAACCACATCGCGCACGGCGCCCGTCTCTACGTTCCGCGCCGTTATCGCCGCGCCCGCTGCAGCGGCACCCGATGGATCCTCGACATGTCCCGTCACGCTCGCCAACACCTGAGCGCGGGCACTCGTTGCCAGCAAGAGGACCAGTGCGAAAAAGATGCCCAAACGGCCGCACATCACCAGCCGGGAAGGAGAGTCCATCCGTTGATGTTTTCGAAGTGTGTCCAAACTTGCAGCATTCGAATCAGAAAGCATGTCGTGGTCGCTCCGTTTAGGGAAGATTAAGGTGCACGGCGTTCGCCTAGGTCGTTCGAAGGAATATACGTTTTAATACGTATAGGATAGCAATGTCAATTCATTTAGATACGGTGCACACCCTCGATGCGAGTCGCATAATTCGGGCTCATGGTTTTTCCTGTGCGGAAGCGCCGCGGGCGGGCGGTTGCAGGCCAGACGATAAGGAGAATTTAGGGGGATCAAAACACCAGACGAGCTTTTCGCGGCGAAGTGTGATTGCGGACGTGGCTAAGGCGCAAAACCCCGCGAATCCGGTTTTTTCCGGCCATTTAAGGGCGCCATAAGTCCCCGACGAGTATCTCCTGGAGATAGCTGTCGGAGCAGGTTTTTGGGCTGCCGGAGCTCGAGTTAGCGGAAGACGCGTCTCGCCGTGAGCGCGCCCCATTCCGGCAAGCTGCGCTGGCCGAGCAACGCTTCCGCCGCCCAAGCGCCGAGAAACGACGACAGCGCCACGCCGTGCCCGGCGTAGGCGCCGAGGACGATTCCGTTCGCGCTCGCAGGATGCTCGGCAAACACCGGGCCGCCAACCCTCGCGAAAGAGAATCGGCCCGCCCCAGCGGTGGGTGAAACGGCATCTTCTCCAGGCGGGATGCAGCCCGTGCACGCGCCGCTCGAACGTACGCGAACATCTGCGTCGCGTTCGGCGCCGCGATGTCGACATCTTCGAGATCGTCCGATTCTGCGCGCATCCAGAAGGCCCGGCGCCAAGCACCAGCGAGTTGTCGTTGCAAACGCGTCCCCACAGATACGGGAAATCGACGGTGTAAAAAGGCTTCCGCTGCGCGAGCCCGATCTCTTCGATTGCTTCCTCGGAGAGGGGCGCAGTCAGCTGTGGCGAGCGTAAGCTTGGGCGTGGAGCTTTCTTCCAGCCCGGACAGGCGGAGCGAAAGCCCATTCGTGGCGAACAGCACTTTCTCCGCGCGCAAGCGGCCGCCGGCGAAATGAATTTCAGCGCTCATCGCCCCATTCCACGTGTTCGACCGCGTGATTCTCCGCGATGATCGCTCCCGAGCCGGTCCGCGGCGCGAGCCAGACCGCTGACCAGCTTTCCCGGATCGAGCGTCCCGCCGCGGACTTCGTTCACCACGCGCAGCGTGCCGGAATCGTTCCACGCGATCGGCGATCCCTTCGCGCTGCCGCGACGGGCAATCTTCCCATGCGCCGGGGAGCGAAAGATCGCATTCGACTTCAAGCCTGGTCAGAATCCTCTGCAGTCCGCCGAGCACATCTTCGAGCCCCGCGAGATCGTCCGCCGCCGCGCCGTCGAGCGCCATGCCGCCTGTGCGTCCGCTCGCGCCGTGGCCGATGCGCGCAGCTTCGAGCACGACGACGGACTTCTCCGGCGCGAGCAGACGCAGCCACGCAGCGGCGGCCAAGCCGCTGAAGCCCGCGCCGATCACCGCGAAATCAACGCGAGTTGCGGAAGCTGGCTGCTGCGGCGGCGTGAAATCGATCCGCCAGGGCGGCGTACCCCATTGATTGTGATCGTGCGAATGGAGACATATAAGGTCAGCCGGGCAGGGAAGCCTTGAGACTGTTCAGAGTTGAGAGTCGAAAGCGAAAAAAGACGAATTGAGCGAACTCGCGACTCAGCCTTTAGCTCTGAATCTCTCAACTTTCCACTCTCAACTTGTTCTTCGAACTACAGAATATTCTCTGTTCCAATTCTCGAGCGTCTTCTTGATGTGTCCCATGAACTGATGCGCGATGGCGCCGTCGACCGCGCGGTGATCGTAGGAAAGCGTGAGATAGACCATCGAGCGGATGCCGATCGCGTCGTCGATCACCACGGGCCGCTTCTCGATCGTGCCGAGCCCGAGGATCGCGACGTTCGGCTGATTGATCACGGGCAATCCCATCAGCCCGCCAAACACGCCGGGATTCGTGATCGAGAAATGTGCTCTCGGCCACCTCGTCCGGCTTGAGCTTTTTCGCGCGGGCGCGCTCGGCGAGATCGTTCAACGCGCGCGCGAGGCCCAGGAAATTCTGTTCCTCGGCGCCCTTGATCACCGGCACGATCAATCCCCAGTCGAGCGCCACGGCGACGCCGATGTTGCACTCCTTGTGCAGGACGATATTCGTGCCATCGACCGACGAGTTCACGGTCGGAAACGCGCGCAGCGCCTCGACCGCGGCGCGGATGAAGAACGGCATGAACGTCAGCTTGGTGCCCGTCTCGCGCTCGAATCGGTCTTTCATTTTCGCGCGCAGCGTGGCGATCTCCGTCACGTTCGCTTCGTCGATCGAGTAGACGTGCGGCGACGTGCGCTTCGAGAGCACCATGTGCTCCGCGATCCGCTGCCGCATGGTCGACATCGGCTGCACTTCGTAGTGGCCGAAGTAGAGCTTCTCGCGCGGCACGGCGACTTCGAGCACGGCCGAAGGCGCGCCGGACGGCGCAGGAGCAGGGCCGGACGACGGCGCGCGGTGGCTGCTGCCGGAGCGCTCGCCTGCTGGCCCGCCGCCCTCGACGGCTGCCAGGATGTCGCTGCTTGCTGACGCGCCCGCCTGCGCCCGTGCCGGGCACCTGCGCGAGGTCGATGCTGTTTTCGCGCGCGATCCGCCGCACCAGCGGGGAACTGCGAATCTTGTCACCGTTGCCGGGTCTTTCCGGAGCGCCGGGCGCCGCAGCAACAGGTGTTGGAGCAGGCTTCGGCGCGGACGGCGCAGTGTCGCCGGGGTGCTGCCGCGCGCGCTTGGAAGCTTCTTGCTTGGCCGGAGCGGGCGCAGGCGCTGCGGGCGCGGGGCAGGAGCGGCGCGCCGCTGCCGGTTGCGTCGATCACGGCCACGATCGTCTGGATCGGAACCGTCTGGCCTTCGGTGACCTTGATCTCTTTCAGCACACCGGCTGCAGGCGCGGGAATTTCCGCGTCGACTTTATCCGTTGAGATCTCGAAGAGCGGCTCGTCGCGTTCGATCTTGTCGCCCGGCTTCTTCAGCCATTTGGTGATCGTGCCTTCGAAAATGCTCTCGCCCATCTGCGGCATCATTACGTCGACAGCCATGGTGTTCTCCTCAGGACCCTGGACCTTAAACGGCGCTCAGACACTCCTCGTGCCAGACGCCGGGAATTCCCTCCAGCGCGTAGATTTCGTCGCCGCCGTGGAAGAAGCTTACGTTCTGCACCTTCGCCGTGCGGCCTGCGTATTCGAGTTGCTCGGGTTCGAGTTCGTTGTGATATTGCCCGGCCTCTAGAAACTCTTCGAGGAATGCCCGGTCCGCGATGCGGACTTCTGTCCCCACTTCAAATTCAGCGTTGTTGAGGCCTTTTGTTTTTCCCATGGGCGCGCAGCCTGCTCGAGTCCCCTCTCCGTTAGTATTTTGCCAATTCGCGTGCGGCGGCGGCAACTTTTTCCACGCTCGGCAGGAACACCGCCTCGAGCGTCGGCGCGTACGGCACCGGCGTATCGAGCCCGGTGACGCGGGCGATCGGAGCGTCCAGATCGAAGAACGCGCTCCTCGCAGACGATCGCGGCGATTTCTCCCGCGATGCCGCCCGTCCGCGTGTCCTCGTGAACCACGAGCAGCCGGTTCGTCTTCTTCACCGAGGCCAGAATCGTCTCACGATCCAGCGGAAGCAGGGTGCGCAAATCGATCACCTCGGCCTCGATTCCTTCTTTCGCGAGCACGGCGGCCGCGTCAAGCGACGTGAGCATCGGAAGCCGCGTAACTGAGAATCGTCAGATGGCGCCCTTCGCGGCGCACGACGGCTTTGCCGAGCGGCACGGTGTAATCGGTCCTCGGCACTTCCTCTTTCACGCGGCGGTACAGAAACTTGTGCTCGAAAAACAGCACGGGATTGTTGTCGCGAATCGCGGACTTGAGCAATCCCTTCGCATCGTACGCTGTCGATGGATAGACCACCTTCAGGCCGGGCGTGTGCACGAAATACATTTCCGGATTCGCCGAATGAAACGGGCCGCCGTGAACGCCTCCGCCGGAAGGCCCGCGCAATACCATCGGCACCGGCGCGCCCCAGCGGTAGTGCGATTTCGCGACGAAGTTGGTCACCTGATTGAAACAGCAGGCGATGAAATCGATGAACTGCATCTCGGCCACGGGACGCAGGCCGAGATAGCTCATGCCGCACGCCGCGCCCACGATCGCCGTCTCGCTGATGGGCGTATCGATCACGCGCTCGGGCCCGAATTTGCCCAGCAGCCCTTCCGTCGCCTTGAACGCGCCGCCGTAGACGCCGATATCCTCGCCGAGCGTCACGACGGCGGGATCGCGCTCCATCTCTTCGAAGAGCGCCTCGCGAATCGCTTCGAGCATCGTGATTTCAGGCATCGCTAGCGTTTCCCTCGCTTGCCGTGAGGCTCTTTCCCGAAGGGCTTGCCGTGATGCTCCTTTGTGAAACTGCTTGCGGCTGCCGCGGGTTTCCTTGGCCTGCTCCTGCGTTTCGCGAACGAAAGCCTTGTCCTTGGGGCCCCGGCCGAAGGGAACGCGGAGCGGAACCTCTGCGTCGACTTCCGTGGCCTTTGCCTCGGCCGCGACGGGCGCTTTGACGAGCTGGTTGCGGCTGACTTTCGGCGCCATTGCCGGCCGCATGGCAATTCCTTGGCAGGGCTTTGCCGCAGTGAAATTGCCGAAATCCGCCACACCCATACGGGCTTTTCTTTCGACACGGGAGGATTGACTTCCTTCTTCGAGCGCTGCCAGTCGGCCTCAATCGTGTGGCAGCCTTCGCAATAGACGCCCTGTTCGACGATCTCGGGCGGCGGCATCGGCGATTCTTCCGCGAACTTCTGGTCTTCGTCGAGTTCGCGCTCGATGCGCGCGTCGATTTCGGATTTCTTCGCCGCGTCCCAGATCTTGTGTCTCGGTCAGATACTTCTCGTAGCGCGCGATCGGGTCCTGCGTCTTCCAGTATTCGAGCATCTCCTTGGGAACGTATTCGGCGGGATCGTGCTGCGCGTGGCCCTTCATGCGCATGGTCTTCGCTTCGATCAGGATCGGGCCGCGGCCGGCGCGGCATTCATCGACGGCGGCTTTCGAGGCATCGTAGACGGCGAGCACGTCGTTGCCGTCGACGATCCGGCTTTCGATCCCGTACGCGCGGGCGCGGTCGGCGAGATTTTTCAGCGGCACCTGGCGCGAAACGGGAGTCGAGTAGGCCCACTGGTTGTTTTCGAGCACGAGGACGAATGGCGCGCGCTGCGTCGCGGCGAAATTCAGCCCTTCATGAAACGCTCCCGGTAGAACTGCCGCCATCGCCGATCCAGGTCATCGCGACGATCTTCTGGCCAAGGTAGCGCCCGCCCATGGCCACGCCCGTCATCACGGGAATCAGATCGCCGAGCATCGAAATCGGCGAGACCACGTGCAGTTTCTTCAGATCGCCGAAGTGGCTCGTGCCGTCCTTGCCGTGCGTCGGCGAAGTGTATTTCGCCATGTGCTGCGTGAAGATGTCGCGCGGCTTGAATCCCTTCACCAGCAGCGTGCCGATGTTGCGGATCATCGGCGCGAGCCAGTCGCGCGGCTCGAGCGCGTAGGATGTGCCGACCGAAACCGCCTTCCTGCCCGAGGCTCAAATACACGCCGCCGACAATCTTGTTTTGCCGGAAGAGTCTTACGAGGCGGTCTTCGAGCTGCCGGTTGAGCTGCATGAAGTAATAGAGCTCGAGTTGTTGTTCGTGCGTCAGGCTTTGCGTCATCGCCGACCACTCCGATCCTTTCCCGGCAGCATCCGACGACTCGCTCCCGGTAGGGGCGGGTTTTAAACCCGCCCCTAAGACGAAGGCGCTTGCTTTGCCGTCGATACTGGTTTGCGATGCTACCAAAACTTGGACCAGGCGCTCGTGAGAAATCTGCACCAGATCGCGCCCGAAAACCTCCGCGAAATGTGCTGCCACCCGCGCACGCGCCGCGCCGATGTCAACCGCGCCGGCCCAAAACGCGTTCGAGAGACGTCGCGCGCGCCCCCGCGATCCCGCAGGGAACGATCAGATCAAAATAACGCAGGTCGGTCGAGACGTTGTACGCGAAGCCATGCGATGCCACCCAGCGGCTCAGATGCACGCCGAGGGCTCCCAGTTTCTCTTCGCCCGAGGCGGTATCGACCCAAATGCCGTGGCGGCCTTCGACCCGCCGGGCCGCCACGCCGAAATCGGCCGAAGCGCGGATCATCACTTCTTCGAGTTGCGCAACGTACCAGCGCACATCGCGCCGATGCTGCGCCGAAATCGAGGATCGGATAGCCGACGATCTGCCCGGGTCCGTGATAGGTGATGTCTCCGCCGCGGTCGCTCGCGTGAAATTCGACGCCCATCTGCGCAAGCAGGCGGTCTCAGGCGCGGAGATGTTCGCGCTTGCCGTTGCGGCCGAGGGTGATCACGTGGGGATGCTCGCAGAGAAGCAGCACGTCGGGAATCGCTCCCGCCTTGCGCGCTTCGACCAGCCGCTGCTGCAATTCCCAAGCCCCGAGGTAGGGAATCAGCCCGAGTTCGACGAGCCAGCAGGTTTTGCCCGCGTCGCGCCTTGTCATGTCGTAACGAAGCCCTACGTCGTCATCCAGCCCCAGACGTCGCCATTCTGAGCGAAGCGAAGAATCTCTCCTCGGTTCTCGCGCCTCGCATGAAGCCGTCGCTAAATGTTTATCGCCAAGCCGCGCACGGAGTTGAATGCGTCGCCCATCGCTTCCCAGACTGTCGGATGCGCGTGGATGGTTGCGGCCATATCGTCGAGCGTGGCTTCGAGGCCGAGCGCGGCGACAGGCTCGGCGATGATTTCGGTGGCGAGCGGCCCGATTGCGTGGACGCCCAGAATCTCGCCGTACTTCGCTTCCGCCACGACCTTGATGAAGCCTTCATGCTGGCCGATGATCGTGGCCTTGCTGTTGGCGAGGAACGGAAACTTGCCGGTCTTCACGTCGAATCCCGCTTCGCGCGCCTGCTTTTCCGTGAGCCCGATCGAGCCGATCTGCGGCTCGCAGTAGGTGGCGGCGGGGCAGCGCTTGCGGTCGAAGGGCTGCATCTCTTTGCCCGCCATGCGGCCGACGGCGATGATGCCCTCCATCGAGGCGGCGTGCGCGAGCTGCGGGAAGCCCGGCGACGATATCGCCGATGGCGTAGAGCTCGCGGCTCGTCCGTTTCGAGGAAAGCGTTCGTATGGATGTAGCCGCGTTCGAGTTTTGCCTTTGTTTTTTCGAGGCCGATGTTCTCGGTGAGCGGCCGGCGGCCGACGGCGATCAAAACCTTCTCCGCCGCAATCGACTGCGCCTTTCCGGTTCTTGTCCTGGAAGCTGACGGTCGCGCCTCCGGCCGTTCTTCTTCACGGAATCGACCTTCGCGCCGGTCTCGATGCGAATGCCCTTCTTCTTGAAGGCTTTTTCGAGTTCGGGAGAGATGTCTTCGTCTTCGAGGGGCACGATGCGCGGCAGGGCTTCGAGAATCGTCACCTCGGTGCCGAATGTGCGGAAAATCGACGCAAATTCGACGCCCACGGCGCCCGCGCCGACCACCACCAGCGATTTCGGAATCGCGGGCAGCTGCAAAATTTCGCGATTGGTCAGAATCACCTTCCCGTCGATCTCTACGCCGGGAAGCGTGCGCGCTTCCGAGCCCGTCGCGATCATCGTGTACGTCGTTTCGATCTCGGTCGTCTTGCCGTCCTTTTCGACGGAGACGCGGCCGGGACCGGCGATGCGTCCCCAGCCGGTGATCGAATCGACTTTGTTCTTCTTGAAAAGCAATCCGATCCCGCCGGCATGTTTCTTGACGACTTTGTCCTTGCGCGCGAGCATCGCCGGCCAGTTGACCTTCACCTCTTTGACTTCGAAGCCGAACTCTTCGGCGCGCTGAAAATAGTCGTAAATATCGGCGTGATGCAGAAACACCTTCGTGGGGATGCAGCCGACGTGCAGGCAGGTGCCGCCGAGAAACGGGTCCTTTTCGACCACGGCCGTTTTCAACCCCCACTGGCTGGCGCGGATCGCGGCGACGTACCCGCCCGGCCCGCTGCCGATAATTACCAAATCATATTTGGCCACTCCGGTCCTCCATTGCTCTCATTTCCACTACGGCCGGCATTTGCATGAAAGGGGATCGTCGCGATGACGGCGTTCCAAGCGCAGACTCCAGATTCTAACAGCGGCCATCGGCGCTCGCAACCGGGCGCCGCCGAAATGTAAGATGGAGCGCGCCTGGCGGTCCGGCGAGAAATCGATCCGGATCGCGGAGACGACGATCGCACACCCAGCCACCTTCCGACGAGCCCCGATTCACCATCCACCACGGAGACGACGCCGATCTGCCGCCGCTTCGAGCGCGCCATGCATCGGATGTTTCTCGGCCCCGATGGCGTGCGGCCCATCTGGCGGCTCGTCGCGGCCGTAGCGCTCTACAACCTTCTCGTGTTCGTCGATCGAGGCGCTGCTCGCGACCGATCCGGCGATCTGGGCGTGGATGCGAACCCGCGCCGCGAAGCGTGCTGACGCCGAGCGTCGGTGATCTTCGGAGAAGCGCTTCGCATAGTTGCCGCGCTGGCCACAGGCCTTTTGATGAGCCGGATCGAAGATCGATCCTTCGCCGAATATGGTTTGCCCTGGGCGACGGCGTTCGGGAAGCGCTTCTGGCAGGGCGCGGCGTACGGCTTCGCGCTGCTGACGGTGCTGATGGCGTCGATCGGCGGCGCTGGGCGGATTCTCGCTCGGAGGAGTCGCGCTCGGTGCGGCAGCCGCGATTCGCTACGGACGCGCTCTACCTGCTCGCGTTTCTGCTCGTCGGTTTCTTCGAGGAAGCGACGTTTCGTGGGTACATGCAGGCGACGCTGGCGCAGGAGATCGGATTCTGGCCGTCCGCACTCGCGCTCTCGGTGGCGTTCGGCTTGATCCACGTCCGCAACTTCGGCGAGGCGGTGAGCGGGTTGCTGCTTGCGGGATGCTTCGGCCTGCTGGCGGCTTTCTCACTGCGGCGCACGGGAACCATCTGGTTCGCGATCGGGATGCACGCCGCCTGGGACTGGGGCGAGAGCTATTTCTACGGAGTGCCGAACAGCGGCGTTCCGGCCGTCGGGCCATCTGACGGCGCGCTTCGCTGCACGGCCCCATGTGGCTGACCGGCGGCAGCGTGGGGCCGGAAGGCAGCGCGCTCGTCTTCGCCGTCATGGCGGTCGGCGCGCTCGGGCTGCATGTTTTGTTTCCCGCCACGCCGCGAAAGAGCTGAGCCTCGAATCCTTTTTCGCGAAACCTGCATCTATTGTTGGCTGTTGCACCCGGCGTGCCGTCGTAGCGGCGACTCTGCCGCCAGGAGTTGCTTCGTTTGTAACGGTACTTGTTTGACACGGAAGGACGTTACCGCTAGAATCGCGAGATTTGAGTGAGGCATTTTTCCTCACCGGAACGACAATCCATGGACAAAAAGCGTTTGGAGTATTACAAAAAGAAACTCGTCGCGCGGCGCGAGGAATTGCTGCGCGCGATCGCACGCACGCAGCAGGAGGGCCGCGAGGCGGACGAGGATCCCACCGTCGATCTCGCCGACAAGGCCGCGAACTCCTACACCAAGGAGTTTCTCTTCGGCGAGACGCACAACTACCGCTCGCTGCTGCAGCTGGTCGACGAAGCGCTCGAGCGCATCAAGGACGGGACGTACGGCGAGTGCATGTCCTGCCACGAGGAGCTTCAGCAGAAGCGCCTCGAAGCCGTGCCCTGGACCCGCTACTGCATCACCTGCCAGGAAAAGAAGGAAAAGGGCCAGCTGTAGCCGCGGCCCGGCCTCCGTTCGTATTTCTACGTCCGAAGTCTCCACGCTTTCGCCGCCGCCCGATTTCGAGTAGCGTCTCGCCGCGTCCCGATTCGCGACGCCCCCGTGATCCTGAAAAGCGCTCTCGACTCGCTCGCATCGGTCCTCTTCCCCGGTCCCTGCCGGATCTGCGCCCGCACGCTGACCAACGCGAGCCGCATCCCGGTGTGTGAGGGCTGCCTCGACGGTTTCGAGAGGATCGCCGAGCCGATGTGCCTTCGCTGCGGGCGGCCGTTCGAATCAGGCGTCGCGCTCGACGCGATCGAGCCGAAATGCCGGCTGTGCCGCGCCGATTTCTACGCATTCGACCAGGCTCGCAGCTTCGCCACGTACGACGACGCGCTCTCGGAAGCGATCGTCCTGCTCAAATACGAGGAGGTAGGGCGGCTGGGGGACTGGTTCGCGGGACGGCTGGCCGAGATCGTAGCGCGGGCTCCCGCGGACTGGCGGGCGGATGTCGTGGTCCCCGTGCCGCTGCACCGGGAGCGCCGCCGCGAGCGGGGTTACAATCAGGCCGAGCTGATCGCGCGTCCCCTGGCTCGGCGTCTAAAGCTCAAGCTGGACGCGCGTATTTTGATCCGGACGAAGCCCCGGCCAGCGCGGCTGGTCCTTTCGCGCAGCGAGCACTGGAAATCGGTCCGTGGCGCCTACGCTACCCGGGAGGGCGGCCGGGTTGACAACCTGAGGGTCCTGCTGGTAGATGATGTATTGACGACCGGCGCCACGCTAGATGCGTGCGCCCGTGCCCTCAAGAAAGCGGGTGCCGCCGCCGTGCTCGGGCTGACTGTGGCCCGGGTTCGTTCCTGGGCGGTTGCGCCAGGGGCCGCAATCGAGACCAGACCGGGTCGCGGCCGAAGCAAACCGGACAGCTCTTCCGAGCATCTATAGCGGACAAGGAGATGTGTCTGGACTTACCGAGACGAAGGCGAGGCCATGGATAACCGCCACAAGGGTGGTTTGCGTCCACGGCCCAGTCTTGGACCCCTTGGCACTCCTGCGGTCGGCCCGGAGCAGTCGGTTTCCTCCGGCGGTTCGGCTCCTGACTCTCCCCGCGTAAAGCAGCCTGCTGCGAAGCGCCCCTCGGTCATGCAATCCCCCGTGCTGGTCCTGAACGCGACTTTCGAGCCGATCAATGTCACGGCCGTACGGCGCGCGCTGGTCCTGATGCTCAAGGGCGTGGCGCAGGCGGAAGAGACCAACCACCACGAGGTTCATTCGACGTCGAAGGCCATCCAGGTGCCGTCCGTGATCCGGCTGCTCAGCTACCGGCACATCCCGCAGCAGAGCCGCGCGCTTTCGCGCAAGAACATCCTGCTGCGCGACCGCAATACCTGCCAGTTCTGCGGCGCCACGCTTCCGGCGTCGGAACTGACTCTCGATCACGTCATGCCGCGATCGCGGGGCGGGCGCTCCTCCTGGGAGAATCTGGTGGCGTGCTGCTACGCCTGCAACAACAGCAAGGGAGACCGCACGCCGGAAGAGGCGGGGCTCAAGCTGCAGCGGCGCCCGCGCCCTTTCACGCTGCACACGTCGCGGCAATTGATGCGGCTGATCGGGCATCGCGACGAAAAGTGGCGCAAATACCTCTTCTACTGATTGAAAAAAGCGAGAAACCTTTCGCAGTACGTCCGCGTCTAATCAATCAAACACTTCTAGGACACACCCCGGGAAGCGCGGTCGCCCAAAAGTGGCCCGCTTCCCTTCTTATTTTCGGATCGGAAAATGGAAAAGAGAAAATGGGGCGCCGCCGTGCGCCTACTCTCTGGCGCGAACTGACGATCGAGGATGCGCCGCGATCGAGGGTGCCCGGCGAGGTCGATTTTCCAATTTCCCTTTTCCCTTTTCTGATTTCTAGGGCAGGCGCAGGCGCAGATCTTCCGCGAATCGATCGATGCGATGGAGCGGCACGATCGAGATGGCCTGCGCCTCGAACAGCCGCGAGACGAATTCGTGGCGCCGGTTGCCGGGCTCGGGCTCGATTTCGGTGATGGCCGTGAATTCGGCCTTGGCGACCTGCCGGCGAATCTGCTCGGCGGTGTAGGCGAGCACTTTGGCCTGCGCGGAGATCGCGGTTGAGCGCCACCGGATGCAGGTAGCCGCGCGTGCCGTTGTAGCGATAGGCGTAGTCGATGCCGCATCGGATCGCCCGGCTGCGTGAACTCCTCGACGCGCACGGCGCGCTCGAGCTTTCCGAAGATGCCGCGCGCGTAAAGAGCCTGCTTCAGCCGCGTGCGAATCCATTCGCCGCGTGCTCTCCACGATTCCTCCGCGCCGCGACGGCGGGCGCGCCACGTGCTCGCGGTACAGCCGCTCGAGTTCATCGTCGAAATTTTCCGCCAACAGAGCGCGCGCCGGGCTGAACTGCAGCACGTTCGAAAGCGTCTGGTCGAGCTTTTCGAGGTCGGTTGCCGCCGCGGGCGAGCGCAGCCGCGCGTCGAAGTCCGCGGCCGAGCGCGCGCAGCAGGCTTTCATCGGCGCCCGGATGAATGCGCCGCACGCGCGCGATTTCGGCGTCTTCCTCGATGAAGCGCGCATCGCGCCGCGGCAGCCGCGCCGTCGACCTCTTCGAGCAGCACGCCGACATTCACCCATTCATCGCGCACGAGATTCGGCGTGTAGCGCAGCACCCGGTAACGCAGCGTGTTGCGGCTTTCTTCAGGCATGGTTCACTTCCAGTTTGGAAAGGGTTGTGCCGACGACTTCCAGGCCGAGACGATCAGCTCGCGCACCAGCTTCCGCCGCCGCAGAAGCTGTTCGAGCATCTTGTCAAGCGCGTCCAGGTCGAAATTGTACCACTCGGGCGGAATCCCGCTCGCGGCCTCTTCGAGCGCCTCGCTCGTCGATGCGCGCTTCGATGCGCGCGAGCCACGGCTCGAACGATTCGATGCCGCGCACCGATTCGTACACGCGATGCCGCGCGTAGAGCCCGCGCAGCGGCGCATCCGGAAAATTCCACTCGCCGGCGTTGAAGCAGAATCCCTGATCGATCATCTGCGCGCGATAGTGCGACTCGCCCGCCGCCCGGAAGAAAATCGCCTGCCGCCCGTTCGTGTTGCAGGTCCACTTGTCGAAGACCAGCATCCCGCAGAAATCGCCGAGGTTCGCCGTCTCGCGCAGCTGCTCGTCCGGCAGAAAATCGTAGACCACGGTTTCCGCCGGCTGGCCCGGATACCGCGAGCCGAACTGCAGCCCGGCGCGGCAGCGCGTGCTTCCGCGGCCCAGCTGGATCACCAGATCTTCCGTGTGCTCGATCAGGCTTTCGCGCACTTCGACCACAGCCGTGCGCAGGCACCGGCAGCCCCAGCCGTCCCGCCAATCTCGTTACAAGCAATTCGTTCGCCAGAATCCGCATCCCCTGCGGGTTGTTCTGGAATTTCACCACGTAGTACCCCTCGTCCGCGCACCGCATCAGGTGCGCCTGCGCCCCGCCGCGCATTCTCCGGATCTGCTCGACTGCCAGTGGCATCGCGCGCGTATGCTAGCCACCGAAGGCGATTGCGGCAAGTAAAACATTTCAAAGTGGGAACTTTGCGGACTGCTTTGAACCTGCGCCGGACGAGGAAGGGCAGAGTGCCGCTTGCACCGCCGGCGCGAGAAGCAGATCTTAGGACCGGGCGCAAAAGAAGAAACGCGGGACCGCGTATCTCACTTCGAGTACGCGGTCCCGCGAATGCGAGAACCTTCGGAGGACGAACCCGGAAGAGCTTTCAGCGTTTCCGGCTGGCCGCTCTTTTCTTCTTCGCGCTCGCCTTCTTCTTCGCGGGCGCTTTTTTCTTGGCTTTGGCTTCGCCTTGGCTTCGCTTTGGCTTTTGCCTTTTTTCGGAGCAGCTTTCTTGGCTTTCTTCGCCGGGGCGCGCTTGGGAGCCGGCGCCGGAGCGGCCTCGATCTCCTCTTCCGGCTCCTCCTCGATAATCACTTCTTCGACTTCCACGATCTCCGGGGACTGCTCCGGCCCTTCTTCCTCTTCGTCGAATCCCGGCAGTTCGTCGTCGTCTTCGTCATGCATCTTCGCGTAAAACATCTCGATCCTCCGTGGGGTCCCGCGTGCATTCACTCCTCGGGCGCTTATAAACGGAGTGTCCGCATCTGTCAAGGCGCAATGGGTCCAAAAGCAAAATTGAATGCGACGCTTTGGCGTCGGGGCGTGCATAGCGGGCGATAGTCGAGGCGTACGGGAACGATCCGTAACTATCAGTAAAGACGATGATTACTGCGATCTTGCGGCGGATCTGTCTAGCGCTGAATCATGCAGCACGTCGCCGGCTTGCAGTGCCCGATCCGAAAGGAAGGGATTTGATTCGCGCAGCGAAGAAACGCTGGTCTGGTAGACGCGCGCGATCGAGTAGAGCGTCTCGCCCGGCTTCACGCGATGTTCCAGGCCTTGCGCCGGCGCGGTTCTCGGCGGATACGGTTTTGGTCGAGGTATCCGTCTTCTCGTTCTCCGCCGCGCGCGCTTTGCCGGCGGCGCCGAATCTCCGTCGCTCCGGCGTAGATTCGCAGCCGCGCGCCGCGCGACACGTGGCTGCCGCGAATGTGATTCCAGCGCTTCAGCTGCTCCACCGTCACGTCAAAGCGGTCCGCGATTCCAGGAAGCGTGTCGCCGCGCTGCACCCGGTATCTCACGAAATGGACCGTCACGGGCACCGTCGGCACGTTCAGGAAAAACCCGGACGGCACCGATCGCATGCGGCTCGAGATGATTCGCGGTTTCGATCGCCGGGACGGTCACGCGGTAGCTGCCGCGCGACGTCGGCGAGCGTCTCGCCGTCCCCCATCTCGTGCAACCGCCAGCTCGTCCACTTGTCCTCCGGCACCTGCGCGATGTTCTCTTCGAAATGTCTTCGTCGCGCCCGCCGGCAACGTTCAACGCGAAATCGGATTCGTTCGGCGTCACGTTGCGGAGCAGCTCCGGATTGAGCAGCCGCAAATCGTCGAAATCCGCGCCCGGAGCGTCGGCCACCAGATGCAGGTCGATCGGATGTTCCAGGTGAATGGCCTCGGCCGGCTGCGGGTTTTTCGGGGCTTACCTGCACGCCGTAGAGCGCCGGATCCTTGGCCACCAGCGCCATCGCCAGGATGATCGGAACGTAATTCTGCGTTTGCTTCGGCAGCGCGTTGAGCTTTTGCAGCTCCCAGAAATCCGCGTAGCCGGTGCGCTGGACGGCCCGCGCCACGGTCAGCGGGCCCGAATTGTAGGCGGCCATCACCAGATACCAGTCGCCGAACATCCCGTAGAGATCGCGGAAATGCCGCGCCGCGGCCCGCGTGGCTTTTTCCGGGTCGCTGCGGTCGTCCACCCAGTAGCTGCGGTCGAGATCGTATTCCTCGCCGCGGAGGAGCCATGAACTGCCAGATGCCCCGCGCCCCGGCGCGCGAAACCGCGTCCGGCTGGAAGGCGCTCTCGGCCTGCGCCAGATAGATCAGATCCTGCGGCACGCCCTCTTGCGCGAGCACGCGGCGAATCATGTCGCTATAGCGCCCGGCGCGATCGAGACCGTGCTCGACGATCGCCCGCCCGCGCGTCGTCGTGAAGAAGCTCAAATATTGAAGAACGGATTCGTTCACCGTGAGCGGCAGGTCGTGGTGCACGCGAATCAGCTCCGATTCGCGCCTTCGCCGCCAGGCGCGGATCGCCCGCCGGCAGCGTCATGTCCGCGATCTCGTCGATCGGCGCGGGTTCGGCAGGGGCTTCGGCTTCTTCCTGGCTCGTTGCCCTCCATCGCGCTCAGATCTCGTCCGAATTCACCACGCTGCTCAGTTGATCGAACAGCTTGCCGAGCCGTGGGTCGGCGTCCGCCTGGAAGCCGCTCTGCGAGGATGCGGTCCACCGCGTGGTCGAAGTCCGCCTGCGCCTGATCGAGATTCCCGGCCTTGTATTCGCGCTGGCCCGCCTTGTAGTCCGACTGGACGTTCTCGACCAGCACGTCAATCGCAGGGCGTTCCGGCGTGGCATAAGTCCAGCCAGGTGCGCAGGACTCGCCGGCAGCGGCAGAGGCTGAGCGTTTCCTCGAGCACGCCGGCGCCGGAGCGGCCGCAGGCGGCTGGACATGAACCTCTTTTGTCGACGGTCTGCTCGCAGCCAGCCAGCAAAAGCACGCTCGTCGCGAATAGGGCGCAGAATGTGAGCGCGGTGTTTCATAATGACGCAGTCCTCGAACGCCAATCCAAAATTTTACGGGTACTCGCAGGACACGGTCAATGGCAGTACGGTACTAGTGGTTGACCGAATCAGGACATCGAGTACTAGACCCCGAAAGCCCTCGCCCTGAAAGGCTTATACCACCGTCCGGGACATCATTGCTACTGGCCGGAGTGACAGGTTGTGGAAACCGGCGCCAGCGGAGTTCAGGCCAAGGGCTTGGCGCAGATCCTCGATCAGGTCCTGCGGAGTCTTCGAGGCCGACCGAAACCCGCACCGTTCCCGGCTCGACGCCTGCCCCGCGCAGCTCCGCGGCGGACATGTTGTAGTGCGAGGTATAGATCGGCAGAATCACCAGCGACTCGACCCCGCCCAGGCTCGCGGCCAGCAGAAAAATCGCGCACGCGGTCGCAGAATCGGCGCGCCGCCGCCAAGCCGCCCTTGAGATCGAAGGCCATCATCGCGCCGAATCCGCGCATCTGCTTCCGGGCGAGAGCGTGGTCCGGATGCGAAGGCAGGCCGGGATAGTGCACGCGGGCGACTTTGGGATGCTTCGCGAGAAACTTCGCCACGGCCATCGCGTTCTTGCACTGGCGCTCGACGCGCACCTCGAGCGTCTTCATCCCCCGGATCAGCAGGAAACGCCGCCTCGGGGTCCATCGAGCCGCCGAGCTGGATCACGTTTTCGCGCACCTTGCGAATCAGGCGCGGCGCTGCCGGCCGCCGCTCCCGCGATCACGTCGGAATGCCCCGCGAGATATTTCGACGCGCTGTGGACCACGATGTTGAAGCCGATCTCGAGGGGCTTCTGCAGCACGGGGCTTGCGAACGTGTTGTCGACGATCGAAATCAGCCCCCACTCTTTCGCGAAGGCGACCGCCTTCCGCGAGATCGACGAGCCGCAACGTCGGATTCGTCGGCGTCTCGATGTAGAGCGCTTTCGTGCGCGGGATTGACCAGCCGCTCGATGCCCTCGAGGTCGGCCTCGACGTGGCGCACCACGATCCCGTACCGCGGAAAGACGTCGCGCAGCAGCCGGTAACTGCCGCCATAGAGCTGGCGCGTCGCGATCAGTTCATCGCCCGCGCGCAGCTGCGAGAGCAGCGCCGCTGAAATCGCCGCCGATCCGGAAGCCGTCACCACCGCGCTTCCGCGCCTTCGAGCGCCGCGATTTTCGCTTCGGCGATCGCGAGCGTCGGGTTGCCGTAGCGCGTGTAGATGTAGGCCGAGCTTTTTCCCTCGGCCCAGCGTCTTCATCTCTTCGGTGCTTTCGAAGGTGAAGTTGGCCGTGCGCGAGATCGCCGTGCCCACGGGCGCGCCGACGCGGAATTTTTCCTCGCCCGCGTGGATCGCGAGCGTCGCGTCGCCCATGCGGTCTGGTTCTTCGACGATTTTTTCATGGCGCAGCAGCTTGACGCATTTTGCGCCGCAATCGCAAGCTCCATTTTGGTTTATAGTTGACCCCTCGGAGATGCCGCGATGAGAGATTCGACTTGGGCTACCTGATCGGTTTGCCGTGGCTGATTTTCGTTGGCTACTGGCTCGTCGCCAGTCTGAGCGTCAATAAGATCGAGCGGCACGAGCCGCCGGGCGAGAAATTCATCCGCATTGCCGTCGCCTTCGCCGGCGTTCGTCCTGCTCTACGGCAACGATCCGCGCTTCGGCATGCTGAACCGGCGTTTCTTTCCGTGGAGTTACTGGATATTCTTCGCTCGGCGCCGCGCTCATTTGGGCGGGCGTGGCGTTCGCGATTTGGGCGCGCTATCACATCGGGCGCTATTGGAGCGCGAGTGTCGCGCTGAAGGCCGGCCACGAGCTGATCCGCACCGGGCCTTACTCGCGAATCCGCCACCCGATCTACACCGGGATACTGCTGGCCGTTCGCAGGCACGGCGCATCGCGGTCGGGAGATACCGTGGAATCGTGGCATTCGCGATCATGCTGGCCGGCTTCATCTGGAAGTCGAAGAGGGAAGAGGCGTTGCTGGCGGGGCAGTTCGGGGCGGCATTCGAGGAGCATCGCCGCCATACCGGATTCTTCCTTCCGCGGCTGTCCTGAAGGTCAATTTAGGGCTAGGGCACAATGCCCCATTTATTAGTCTTCCGTTCCATATCCATGCGGGCGATCGTATGGCAACATTCGTGCAACTGACTGAATGGGCCTGTTTAGCACTGTTTCAGCCTGTTGTTCTCGGATCGTGTGCGCGAAAGGGACAGCCGATGAGTAGACGAATCGGTATTGCGGGAATCTTGCTGGTCTCGTTCTGGTTCGCGGGGTGCTCGCTCTGGCATGCCGTACACCGGGCCATGCTACGGAATCGGATGCCACGCGGGCCTGATGGCGCCGAATGCCGCTGCCCACCAGCAGAGCGCGCAGGCGAAGCCGGCCAACGCCAAGAAGTCGAAATCGTTCGCCTCGTCGCTCATGATCTGGCGACATTCGAAACCTACAGCGAACGACGCGCCGGCGAAATCTTCATCGACGCCAACAACTTCATCTGGTGCGTCCAGTCAAGCTGGCGGCAAGTAAGCCGCCTAAAATAGCTCTCCCGCCATTCCCAACCGGGCCCAGCCGCGCCAAATCGGGAACCAGTGAACAAAATGGGCCTCGCGGTTACGCTGACGCTGCCTCGCCTTCTTCCACATGATGCGGCTTGTGCGCCGCGATCACTTTTTCGGCGATTTCCTGCGGGACGAAATCGTAGTGCGAAAATTCCATCGAGTAGCTTCCGCGGCCCTGCGTCATCGAGATCAGTTCGTTCGCGTAGCTCAGCATTTCCGAGAGCGGCACCAGCGCCTTGATCGACCACGCTTCGCGCCGCGCGCCTCGCTGCCGCTGATTTTTCCGCGCCGCCCGCTGAGATGGCCCATCAAGTCGCCCGAATACTGATCGGGCGCGTAGACCTCCACGTGCATGATCGGCTCGAGCAGCGCCGGCCGCGCCTGCTTCATGGCTTCCTTGAAGGCCAGCGAGCCGGCGATGCTTGAACGCCATATCGCTTGAGTCCACGTCGTGATATTTGCCGTCGTAGAGGCTGACGCGGAAATCGACGACCGGAAAGCCCGCGAGATAGCCGCGCTCGGCCGAATCGCGAATGCCTTTCTCGACCGACGGGAATCCAGTTCTTCGGAATCGCGCCGCCGAAAACATCGTCGACGAATTCGATTCCTTTGCCGCGCGGCAGCGGCTCCAGCTTGATCCGGCAGAGGCCGAACTGGCCGTGCCCGCCGGTCTGCTTCTTGTGCTTGCCTTCGGCGTCGGCCTTGCCGCGGATCGTCTCGCGATAGGGAACCTTCGGCGGCTTCAGCGTCATCTCGACGTGATAGCGCTTGCGCAGCTTCGCGACGACGACCTCGATGTGCTGCTGCCCGGCGCCCGAGAGCAGGAATTCCTTGGTCTGCGGGTCGCGACCGAAGCGCAGCGCGAGATCTTCCTCGAGAATCTTGTGAATCGCCACGCCGATGCGGTCTTCGTCCGCGCGCGTCTTCGGCTCGACCGCAAAGGTGATCGAAGGCTCGGGAATGCGCGCGGGCGGATAGAAGATCGGCGCGTTCCTGTCGCCGAGCGTCTCGCCGGTGGTGGTTTCCTTCAGCTTTGCGACCGCGCCGATATCGCCGGCGTGCAGCTCGGACACCTCCGTGGCCGTCTTGCCCTGCATCACCTGGATATGCTGGAGGCGCTCCGGCGAGCTGCGGTTGAAATTCTGGAGCGTTGCGTCGTTCTTCAGCACGCCGGACATCACCTTGAAATACGTTGATGCGCCCGGCGAACGGGATCGGCGACGCGTCTTGAAGACGAAGACCGAAAGCGGCTCGGAGGAGGCGATCTTGCGCTCGACGGTTTCGCCCTTATGATCCGGCGTTTTGTGGCCGGTGGCCTTTCCGCGGAACGCGGGCGACGGGAAAATTTCGGCGATGAAATTCAGGATCGCGTCCGTGCCGATGTTGTGCAGCGCGGAGCTGAGCAGGACGGGAAAAACCTTCTTGTCGCGAACCTCTTCGTGCAGGCCTTTCTTCAAATCCTCGACCGGCAGCGTGCCCTTGTCGAAGAATTCCTGCATCAATTCGTCTTCGCCCTCGGCCACCAGTTCGACCAGGCGCTTCGTGCGCGGCCTTGGCTTCTTCGGCGAAGTCCGCGGGAATTTCCTCGATTCTGGCCTTGCCGTCGCCATCGGGCGTGTAGATCAGCGCCTTCATCGAGACCAGATCGATCACGCCGCGAAAACTCTTTTCGGAGCCGATCGGCAGCTGGATCGGCACGACGCCGCGGCCGAAACACCTGCTTCGATCGACGCGAGCGCGCGCTCGAAGCTCGCGAGTTCGCGGTCCATCCAATTGATCACGAAGGCGCGCGGCTGATCGTATTCGGTGGCGTAGTCCCAGACTTTTTCGGTGACCACCTGCACGCCGGCGGCGGCGTCGACCAGGATCAGCGAAGCGTCGGCGGCGATCAGCGATGATTTCGTTTCGTTGATGAAGGTGGAATAGCCGGGCGTATCGAGCAGATTGATCTTTGTTTTTTCGGCCTGCCCGGGAACCTGCCATTCGGCGTAGGCCAGGCCGGTGTTGATCGAGATCTTGCGGGCGATTTCTTCTTCGTCCCAGTCGGTGGTGGTTGAGCCGTCGGCGACTTTGCCGAGCCGCGGCGTCATTCCCGCCGTGAACAGCAACGACGACACGAGCTGGGTTTTCCCCGTGTCGCCGTGGCCGACAATGCCCACGTTGCGAATCCAATCGGTAGCGTAGGATTTCATGTTTCACCTCTCAAGTTCCGGTCAATCGAAATTCGAAACTCGAAATTTGGCGAAAACGCTGCCGTCCCTCGACTTTCGAATTTCGCTTTTCGAGTTTCGAAGCTCTTCAGACAGGCATTTCGCGTGGAAACAGCGAGGATTGCAAAATCCGAGCTGTGCATTGGGATCAATGTCACGATCCCGCCCCCCGGCGGATGCTTGCGATGAACCCGCGGGTTGCGCCAGGGGCTTGGGGCCGCTAGCGCGGAAAGCCGGGATGCTAGCACACGGCGCGGCGCGGATACAACGTTTGTGGCGGCGAAATCGGCGTGTCGGCGGCCGTTCCAAATCCATCCAGGAAACCACGTCTGCGACTTCACCTGGTATCCTCACCAAGTAACGGATTTCGTTGAAGCATCTGGGGGTATAATCCAGCGCCAGATAATATTGCCGCCTGCATTTGCCTCGGACGCGCGATCCCGGATCTGTGGAGGAAGAAATGAGTGGCGTGCGAAATTACACCCTCATCGCCATCATCGCGATGCTGACAGCAAGCTCGGCGCTCGCGCACCATTCGTTTGCGATGTTCGACCAGTCGAAGAAGGTCACGCTCGAGGGCACCGTCAAGGATTTCCGCTGGACCAATCCCCACGTGTTCATCCAGGTGCTCGTCAAGAACGACGGCGGCGGCGAAGACGAGTGGAGCATTGAGATGACGAGCCCCGAGCATCTGGTGCGAGTCGGTTGGCGGCCCAGAACCTTAAAGCCGGGTGACAAAATCACCTTGGTCATCCACCCCATGCGCGATGGCGTCAAGGGCGGCCAGTACCTCTCGGGAACGGGTCCCGATGGACCCCTGATCGGCTCACCGGCGCCGGAAGGCCAAAGCAAATGATTCTGCGGAGACTTGCACAAGCGGCGGCGATTCTTTTGACGTGCGTGGCGACCATGGGCGCGTCCACGGCACTCCCTGATTGGAGCGGCCAGTGGGAAAACGTCGGCGCGACGCCCGATGCGACGGGCGGATTCAATCAGTCGCTCGAGCAAGTTCTTAAACAAATGGAGTGGTCCCCGCCGCTTAACGCGGCCGCCAAGGCGAAAGTCGACGCCATGCAGGCGAGGGAACGCAAGAGGCTCGAGGCTGTCGCGCGCGGAGAAGATCCGGGCGGGGCTTTCACGGCCTGCACGTTCGGATACCCGGGCCTCATGCTCGACACGCCGCTGATGTTCGAGGTGCTGGTGACGCCGAAAGAAACGGCGCTGATTTTTTCGAGCCGCGAGATTCGTCACATCTACACGGACGGGCGGCCGCACACGCCGAAGGATGACCTGTGGGCTACGCCATGGGGCGATTCAATCGGCCATTGGGAGGGACAGACGCTCGTGATGGATACGATTGCGGTCAAAGATCCATATGGCCCTCCAGACTCAGGCAGCTCCGTGTCGGCGTTTGGGGACGTAGAGGGATTTCTAACCATCGGCATTTTGACCCAGCAAGCACATTTTATCGAGAGAATGCGGATGATCGACCCGGGGCATTTGGAAGATCAGATGACCATCATCGATCCGGCCAATCTCACGGCGCCGTGGCACATGAAGCGCACTTACGAACGAGTGGCGCACATCCATCGCATGGTCTACGAGGACTGCGAGGGTGAAGACCGCAATCCTGTCGTCAACGGCAAATTCACGCTAACGCCACCGCCCCCAGACACACCGCCGTCGGCGCCGGCACCCAACAACGCCCCCACTCCCTCCGCCCCTCCCCGATAGGTTTCCAGGCAGCCGCCTGTACATCTCGCCCGTCTGCGTCCTCTTCTTTGTCGCGCTGACAGTGGAAGCTACTCGTATTTCAGTGCGACCATGGGATCGACGCGCATCGCGCGGCGCACGGGAACATACGACGCGGCGAGCGCCACGACGGTGAGAAGGGTCGCGACGGCTGCGTACGTCAGCGGGTCGGCCGGCCGCACGCCGAAAAGCAGCGTCGAGAGAAAACGGCCGATCGCGAGCGCTCCGCCGATTCCCAATGCCAGGCCGAACAGCAACACCTTCGCCGATTCCGAAAGAATCAGGCTCAAGACGATTCGAGGGGTGGCGCCGAGAGCCATCCGGATTCCGATCTCGCGCGTCCGACTGGCGACCCAATACGAGATCACACCGAAAATTCCGGCCGCGGCCAGAATCACCGCGAGGACTCCGAACAGACTGAGCAGAAACGTGCCGAACCTGGGCTGCGCCACTGATTCCGAGAGGGCACGCGTCATCAACTCGACGTTGGTGACCGGGAGATCCGGATCGATGCTTCGCACGTCCTCGCGTATCGTGTTGGCCGCGCTTGACGGATTCAAATCGGTGCGAACCACGACCTCGCCACCCCAGATCGGCGCCTGCGCGAAGGGCACATACATCATCGGCCCGGGTGCCTGATCGAGCGCGACATCACGCACATCGCCGACGATTCCGACGATCTCCCGAGGGGCAGCGCCATCGGGAGGAAATCCAAAAGTCATTTGTTTTCCGATGGGGTCCTGATTCGGAAAATAAGTCTGCGCGAGGGCTTCGCTGATCAACGCCACGCGCGGATTTGAAGCCACGTCCTGCTCGTTGAAGGTGCGCCCGCGCAGGAGCGGGATTCGCATCACGTGGAAATAGCTGGGACTCACCGAGACGTAATCCGCGGTGCGCGAAATTCCGGGTCGAAGCGGAGGATTCCCTTCGATCTCAAAGCTCAGGTTTATGAAGCCGCTCGCGAGGGGCAGAGGCACCACAATGGCTGAATCCTGCATGCCCGGCTCGGAGTGGATTCTCGCCAGCAAGGTATCCGAGAAGGTGTTCCACTGCTGCGGCTTGGAATATTGAAATCGCGGCAGCGAGATATCGGCCCGCAAAAGGCGGTTCGCGTCGAATCCCGGACTCACCGACGTCAGCGTCATAAAACTGCGAATCAGCAATCCAGCGGCAACCAGCAGGACCGTCGCGAGGGCGATTTCCGCAACCGCCAGAAAATCTCGCATTCGCTTCCTTACGCCGCCCCTGCCGGCCTGCGCGCCGCCTTCTTTCAGGCTCGCCTGGACGTTCGCGCTCGGCCGCGAAGAGCGCCGGCGCCAGGCCGAAAACGAGACTCGCGCCGATAGAGATCAGAAGAGCGAAGCCGAGCACCCATCCGTCGATGCGAATCTCGTGCACGCGCGGCAAGTCCGACGGAAGGAAAGAGCGGAAGGCGTGCACGCCCCAGTAGGCGAGGCATACGCCGAGCACGCCGCCAAACAGGCCGAGCACGACGCTCTCCGTTAGCAGCTGGCGCACGATGCGATTTCGTCCCGCGCCGAGCGCGACCCGGACTCCCATTTCGCGCGCACGGGACGTAGCGCGGGCCAGGAGCAGGTTCGCAATGTTGACGCAAGCAATCAAGAGCACGACGCCCACTGCCGCCAGGAGCACAAGCAGGGCGGTTCTTACGGGGCCGACCGTAAATTTCTGGAGCGGGATGAGGCTGACCGTCCATCCGGAATCTTCGGGCGAATCCTTCGCGAGGCGCGCCGCAATCGTATCCATTTCCGCTTGCGCTTGGGCGGCGGAAACGCCCGGCTTCATTCGCGCGAGCACAACGAGCCAATGCCCGCCCCGCCTGCTCATAAATCCGCTGAAGAGAGGATCTTGAGCAACGGGAATCCACGTCTCGCGGCCCTCGGTGAAAGGCGGAGGACGAAAGCTCGCGGGCATGACTCCGACGACCGTGAACGGGCGTTTTTCGAGAGTGATCGAACTGCCGAGGATCTTCGGATCCGCCCCGAACCGGCTTCGCCACAAATTCTCGCTGATGATGACGACGGGTGCCGCTCCTCGCTTCCCGTCGTCCGGCGTGAAGGTGCGCCCGAGGAGAGGCTTTACCTCGAGGATCGAGAAGAAATCGGGCGTAACGACCTCAGTGGTTATATCGTCCGGGTCGCCGTGGCCGGTCAACGTGAGACTGTGGCCTGAGGTCCCGGCCATTCCGCTGAAAACGTGATTCTGAGCGCGCCACTGTTCGAAATCGGGATAGGAGCAGCCCGTCTCACTCACTCCCTCTTGCAGTTTGTTCTCAAACAGAGTGGTGAGCTGGCCCGGATTCGGATAGGGAAGCGGCCGCAGCAGCACCGCGTACACGACGCTGAAAATCGCGGTGTTCGCGCCGATTGCCAGCGCGAGCGTGCCGACGGCGATCGCCGTGAAGCCGGGCGACTTGCGCAGCATGCGGACTCCGAATTGGACGTCCTGCCAGAGCTGTTCGAGCCAAAAGAAGCGCCACACCTCACGCGCATCCTCTTTCACGCGCGTCACGTTGCCAAATTTGCGCAGCGCGGCCACGCGGGCTTCTTGCGGCATCATCCCGCGCTCGATGTTGTCCTGCGTTTCGCGCTCGATGTGGTCGCGAATCTCCTGGTCGAGATCCTCGAGCATGCGTTCGCGGCGGCTCACGATTCGCCTTCCGGCTCGGCGCGCCGGAGAATTCGCGCGATGGCTCCTGTTAGCTTGTCCCACTTGCCGGTCTCGAGGACGAGTTGCTTGCGGCCCTTGGCCGTCAACCGGTAGAACTTGGCCCGCCGGTTATTCTCCGAGGTGCCTTCTTCGGCGGAAATCCAGCCCCGCTTGATGAGCCGGTGGAGCGCGGGATAAAGCGACCCCTGTTCGACCTGCAGCACGTCATCGGACCTGAATTCGATCGCCTTGGCGATGGCGTGACCGTGCGCGCGGCCCAGCAGCAGCGTGCGCAGGATCAAGAGGTCCAGGGTGCCTTGGAGGAGCTCGATGCGTTCGTTTTGCTCTTTAGTAGACATTCTAGGCGAAAGATACGCGGCGTCCCATAGAATGTCAAGGGGAGCCGCGCAATATCCGGCGACGGCTCGCCCGAATGGCTCGTGGTAGAATCGCGGCCCTCATGTCGACTTATGTCCTGATTCACGGCGCGTGGCACGGCGGCTGGTGCTGGCGCAAGGTCGTGCCGCTCATAGAGGCGAAGGGGCACACGGTTCTCGCGCCGGATTTGCCGGGGCACGGAAACGATCGGACGCCGTCGGCAAGCGTGACGCTTCAGAGCTATGCGGACCGCATCTGCGAAATCGCCGGCGCGCAACCCGAGCCCGTGATTTTGGCGGGCCACAGCATGGGCGGCGTCGCCATCACGCAAGCCGCCGAGAATTGCCCCGAAAAAATCAGAGCGCTCGTGTATGTGTGCGCGTTTCTTCCACGCGACGGCGACACGCTGATGACCTGGGCGTCGCAAGATCCGGAGAGCATGGTCAACCCGACGACCACCGATCCGAGGGAAGATGGCACCGTCGCCTTCAAACTGGAGTATAGCCGCGAAGCGTTTTATGGAAATTGCTCGGAGGAAGATGTCAAGTTTGCGCAGTCACGTCTGATCGCGCAGTCGGGCGCCCCCTTTGGGACGCCGGTAAGAACGACGGTGGAGCGCTGGGGCCGAATTCCGCGCTACTACATCGAGTGCGCGCGCGACCGCGCCATCACACTCAAGCTCCAGCGGGCGATGCAGGAGCATTCGCCCTGCCGGCAGGCGTTTTCGATCGACACGGATCATTCGCCATTTTTCTCCGCGCCCGAGCAGCTTGCGGACATTCTGTTGCAGGTAGGAAGCTTGTAGGGAAGACGGAGCGATCAACACGCCGAGTGACCCGTCTCACAACGGATTACGATCGCATCGGGCTATGTGCGCGAGCGGTTACTGCGGGTGCGAGGCGACCCAGGCGCTGGCTTGCTTCACCTGCGAAAGGTCGGCATCGGCGTGCGGCCATGCCGTGAGGAAATCCCGATAGGCTGCGGTCGCATGAGGCGCGTCGCCGGCGAGCGCGTATGATTGCGCGATGCCGTAGAGGGCGAGGCCGCTCTTGGGACGCTGGCGAAGAGCTTCGTTGAAGGCGTCGCGCGCTTTATCCCACTGCTTGGTTTTCAGATAGGCGTAGCCCAGGCTTTCCTCTTCGGGGCGAAAATAGCGGGGCGGTTCCGAGTAGCCGAGATTTTTTTCCTTCTCTACGGCCTGCTGCAGGAGCTTGAAACCTTCGGGCGCGTCTCCCTGCGCCACTTTCAGATTGCCGCGAAGATCGATCGACATCGTTCCGAGCAAATTCAGGATTTGCGTGGGATCGTCCTCAGTCGGTTCGCTGCTGCTCCCGCTGCTCATGTCCATGTCGTCCGATTTCTTCTTTGGCTTTGTAGCCTCGAGTCTCCACAGCGACGCGTCGAGAACGTCCGCTTGCCGGGATGCTTCCGGCAAATCTCCGCCGTCGATCGCGGCCATGCCTTTCGCATAGGTGTTCAGGCCATCCGCGTAGGCTTTCGCCGCGGCGCTGATCGAGCTGGCGCCGGCGCCGAAGGAAATGGGATCCTGCGGCACGGCCTGCCAGTCGCCGAAACGGATATGCACGCGCGCGACGCTGGCTCCGGCCCACACGACGAAGCTGGCGGAAGTCATCCCGGTGGGCGACGAAATGTCGCGAAGCTTTTTGGCCAGCTCGATGCCTTCCTGATAGCGGCCTGCTTCCGCGCACGCGGCGATCAGGTATGCCAGATTATGCGCGTAATTCCAGTCGTCGGCCGGCTTGATCGCCTCGGCGGCCATGTAGCTTTCATCGACGTGCATCGAAGCAAGGAACGACTCGCGCGCGCGTTCGTAATCGCCGATGCGCCAATAGATGTGGCCTGGCATGTGAACCATATGGCCGGAATTGGGCGCCATGCTCGCAAGCATGTCGGCGCTGTGCAGTGCGAGCTCGGGGCGCGAACTGTCCTCGACGGCGTGAATCCAATAATGATTCGCGGCGGCATTGTCCGGATGAGCAGCCAGCAGATTGCGGAGAATCGCCTGTGAATAAAGCTCGCCCGGGCGCGGATTTCCGTCGGAGTCGAAGCCGTTCATGACGTTGAGAGCGAGAAGGGCCTGAGCGTCTTGATCGTCGGGATAGCGATTGATCAGCGCTTCCATTTCGTGCTGGTAGGCGGCGTCTTCGCCGGGCTTCTCCTGATCGATTTCGTCTTCCGCGGCGCGAATGTAATAGCGTTCGTGGTCAGAGGCCTTGTCCATCAGCGACTTCGCTTTGTCGAGCGCCGCGCGCGTATCGTCCTTCACGGGACCGCGCATCTTCAGCGCCTCGAATTCTCCCCAATAGGCCATGGCCGCCGATGGATCCTGGCGCGCGGCCTCGCGAAAGGCGCGATAGGCTTCGAAGTCCCAGAAATCGTGGAGCAAGCGAAGGCCTTGATTGAAGTAAGCCTGCGCGACATCCGAGTTGGTGGTGATTTTCATACTGGCGTTGCCAATGCCCTGCATGAGCGGCGGCGGGGGAAGATCGGGGTAGTTGGAGCTCTCCATACCGCCGTGATGGCTCATCATCTGGACCTGAGCGGAGACGCTCGCCGAGGAAAGAGCGCTTGCGATCAAAACGAGGGCGCCCAAGCCGAAAGCAGAAAGGTATCGCGGAATTCGGCTGCGAGGCTGGTTGGTCATTCCGTTTCGAGATCGGCGATCGGCAGCAAGTATAGGCTGGGATGCGCGTCAGCGCAATCTCGGCGCGCCGCGATGCTTGCGCGGGTGGGGCGATGGCGTAGAATACGCGACGCGCGACAATGTGAAAGGCGGCGGCATGAAAATCGGCAGCTCGTTCCTGCATCAGCTTCCCCGGCCCTGGGCAAAAGACTCGGAGTATGTGTTGCTCAAGAATCTGCTCGAGCAGGCGGAAGTGATCGATCAGAGCGGATTCGACTATCTTTGGGCGACCGAGCATCATTTCCTCGAGGAATACTCGCACTCGTCGGCGCCAGAAATTTTCCTGGCGGCCTGTAGCCAGCGTACGAAAAATGTCCGGCTGGGACATGGGATCGTGCAGACGCCGCCGAACATCAATCACCCCGCGCGGATCGCGGAGCGCATTGCTACGCTCGATTTGATCAGCGGCGGGCGGTGCGAATTCGGCACGGGATCGGGCGCCACGCTCAATGAGCTGGGCGGATTTCTCGTTCCGCAGGCGGATAAGAAGGCGATGCAGATTGAAGGAATGCGGGTCGCGGTGCGAATGCTGGTCGAAGATCCGTTCACGGGGTTTGAGGGCAAATATCTGAAGGTGCCGGCGCGCAACGTGGTTCCGAAGCCGCTGCAGAAGCCGCATCCTCCGCTGTGGATGGCGTGCTCGCGGCGCGAGTCGATTCTGGACGCCGCGAGGCTGGGATTGGGCGCGCTGACGTTTTCGTTCGTCAGCCCGGACGAGGCGCGGCAGTGGGTGAAGGATTATTATGCGACGATCGAGAATGAGTGCGAGCCGCTGGGCTACGCGGTGAATCCGAATTTCGCTGTGGCGACGCCATTTCTCTGCGACCTCGACGAGAAAAAGCTCGAGCAGGTGCGCAAGGAAAGCTACGGCTTCTTTCTGTATGGCCTCGGGCACTACAGCTTTTTCGGCCAGCATCGTCCCGGGAAGACGGACATCTGGAAAGAGTTCACGACGGCGCCGAAGGATGGCAAAGCCCCTGAGGCAGGAGCACAGACTTGCGTCGGGACGCCGAAGATGGTGCGCGAGACGCTGCGCGAATTCGAGGAGGCGGGGATCGATCAGGTGATCGGCGTTGGCCAGGTGGGGCGCATACCGCACGAACTGATGTGCTCGTCGTTCAAGTTGTTTTCGAAGGAAGTGCTGCCCGAAATCAAAGAGCTCGAGCTAGCAGGCGCGCGGCAGAAAGCCGAGCGGAATGCGCGCATTTCCGAGAAGGCCATGGCGCGCAAGCCGAAAGTCGGGCAGCCAGCTGTTGAAACCGTGATTCCCTCAGCAGGACGCCACTAAAAAACGAAAGGGCGGGTTCGAAACCCGCCCTTACAAAAATTAGCCGTCGGCATTCTGAGCGAAGCTACATCGCGCCTTCGTCGCCGGAGGGCCCATAGATCGAGGGGACCGGGACCTGGTTCATGCGCAGGTAGACCGAGAGCTGGCCGCGGTGATGGATGATGTGATTGAGAATCATGCTGCGAAGCACCTGGATGCGCGGCATGGAGAAGAAGGTTTTCCCGCCGTTCAGCAGCGTCCATGTCTTGTACAGGTCCTCGTCGCTGGCCTTCGCGATGGCGGCGCGAGCATCCGCGGCATTCTTGTCAAAGAGATCGAGCAGCTGCTGCCGCGATTTCATCACCGTTGGCACCGGCGGAGGTGCGCCCGCCGGGCGGAAATCGAAGGAGTCGCCGATGAAAGTGGCCGGGACGAAGCCTGTCATCTCGACGATGTGCCCAGCGAGACGTCCCATGGCCATCGACGAGTTGTGCGGTTTCCAATCGACTTTGTCCTCAGGGACCCGTTCGAGAGTTTTTCGAGTAGTCGACATTTCGTGATCGAATTCAGGAAGAAGCGCGTCGCGTAGTGCCATCTAAGCCTCCATTGGTATGGTCGGATTCCAAGTTTTGCCCCACGGCATTCTAACTCATCCGTGTGAACAGGTTGTGATAGGGAGGTGCGCGTTCGGGCTCTTAGCTGCGGCTGCGCCCGGCCGCGCGAGAAAAAGCGCGGACCACCGTCTCGCTTTTGCGGGAGATCGTGGCCTGGATCGGATCCTGGACGATCGTGTCGCGCGGGCTCGGGCGGTGCGAGACTTCCCGCTTGGCTTTCGTCTGCTTCCAGGTGTGCAGGATGCGGTGCACCACGGTAATGTTGGGCCCGATCGCGAGAATCCAGAGCGCGACTTCCATGCGGTTCGTAAGCGCGCCCAGAATCATCAGGACGAGGCGCTCGGGGCGTTCCCAGAATCCAATTTCGGCTGTGGGCACCAACGATTCCGCGCGCGCCTTGGCGTAGCTGACCATCACCGCTCCCGCCATCGCGGCTCCCGCCAGCACAGCGTAAAGGAAGCGATTGACCATCGCGTAGTAGACGAGCAGGCCGAGGAAGAGAAGCAGGTCCGCGTAGCGATCGAGAATCGAATCGAGAAAGGCGCCGAAGAGCGATACGCGATTTTGCCGCCGGGCCACGGGGCCGTCGAGGAGATCGCACAGGCCCGCGAGAATGATCATCCCGCCTGCGGCGGCAAAGCGCCCCGCCGCGAAAAGGATTCCAGCCCAAAGATTTGCGAAGAGAGCGGCCCAGGTGATGATGTTGGGAGGGACTCCCGTGGGCGCCAGAAGATCGGCGAGGCGGTCGATTGGCCAGGAGAGGTACCGGCCGATTTTCGGCATCAACATAGAGCGAGTTCCACCCGCCTATTCCTCGTCATAAATCGTGGTCAGCCGCACAACCTCGTACTCCTTCACGCCCGCCGGGGTCGTCACCGAAACCTCGTCACCGACCTTTTTGCCCAGCAGGGCGCGACCGATGGGAGAAGTGGTCGAGATCAGTCCCAGCGTAGCGTCCGCTTCCTCCACCGTCACCAGCTTGTACTCGATCTGTTTGGATTTTGCGGTGTCCAGCACAACAATCTTGGAACCGTAAGCAGCCCGGTCTTTGGGCAGATTGTTCAGATTCAGCATGGACAAGTCGGCCATGCGCTTGTGGAGTTGGCCGAGCCGGGCGGCGACGTAGCCCTGCCGCTCCTTGGCATACTTATATTCGGCGTTTTCAGAGAGATCGCCGTGCGCGCGCGCGACCTTGATCTCTTTTGGGAGCTCGTCGTGAAGCTCGTGCTCTAGGGCGGCGATTTCGTCCTTGAGCTTTTTCTTAATTTTTTCAGTAAGGTCTTCCATTTTGATCGCGAAGCCGAATGGCCTGGCTGGGTACTGCCTTGCCGCAAGCCCTGACAGGCCGATTATAGAGGATTTTTGAGGCTCCCCGCAAATCGAGCCGGGATCGGACGGCGACCGGGAAAGCTGCCCGGGGTTCATGGCCCGGGCAGCTCCCCGCCGGAAGGGGAATGCCTCAGGCCGAAGCCTTGAGCGGCTTCAAATGAGACTGGTACTCGCCTGGAACCGACCGGAAAGGAATGGCCAAGCGGTTCCAGCTGTTGATCGTCGCGACGGCGAGGCTCAGGTTTACAAGCTCCTCGGGGCTGAACTCCTTGCTGACTCGTGCGTACACATCGTCCGGCACGTGGCTTTCTGCGATGAGCGTGACTGCTTCGGCCCATTCAAGGGCGGCGCGCTCGCGGCCGGTGTAAAAAGGGCTCTCGCGCCAGGCGTCGAGCATGTAGATGCGCTGCTCGGATTCGCCGAGGGCGCGCGCGTCTTTGGTGTGCATGTCGATGCAGTAGGCGCAGCCATTGATCTGGGAGGCGCGGATTTTGACGAGTTCGAGCAACGGGCGTTCGAGGCCGCAGGTATCGACGTATTGCTGCAACGCGGCCATCGCCTGATACGCGCCTTTAGGAGTGATTTTCATAAGATTGAGGCGAGCTTCCATGCTTGTCTCCTTTCGTGGGCTCGGCGACAGGCTACACCTATTCGATGAGCCGGTGCGAATCGGGTTGCAGGCGCGACATAGCGAAGACGGCAACGGTTGACTTGGCAGTACGTGGTTGGCGTTAGAATGAAGGGATGCGCGGCCACATGGAGATACCGTGAATCTTGAGCTCACCGAAGAACAAAAGCTGCTCGAGCGAACCGTGCGTGAGTTCGCCGAGGCGGAGGTAAAACCGCTCGCTGCGGAGATCGACGAGACGGGCCAATTTCCGCGCGAGACGCTGCGCAAAGCGGCGGAGCTGGGGTTGACCGGAATTTCTGTCGCCGAAGAGTGGGGCGGCGCTGGGATGGACCACATGTCCTACGCGATCGTGATGGAAGAGATCGCGCGGGTATGCGCGTCGACCAGCGTGATTCTATCGGTACAGAATTCGCTCTATTGCGGCACGCTCGAGAAATTCGGAACCGACGAGCAGAAGAAGAAATTCCTCGTGCCGTTTGCGCGCGGCGAAAAGATCGGCTGCTACGCGCTGACGGAGCCGCAAGCCGGATCGAATGCTGCCGCGCTGACGACCAAGGCCGTGCGCAAAGGCGACCGCTACGTCGTGAACGGGACGAAAGCGTGGATCACCAATGGCGGCGTAGCGGATGCGGGAGTGATTTACGTCAATACGCAACCGGAAAAAGGCGAGAAGGGAATTACGGCTCTGCTGATCGAAAAAGGGACGCCGGGATTCTCGGTGGGCAAGGAAGAAAAGAAGCTTGGCATCCACGCGACCGCGTGCGTCGAGCTTTCGTTTGTCGATTGCGAAGTGCCCGCCGCGAATCGCATCAGCAACGAAGGCGACGGCTACAAAATCGCGCTGACCACGCTCGATGGCGGGCGCATTGGGATCGCTTCGCAGGCAACGGGAATCGCGCAGGGCGCGTTTGAGGCGTCGCTGGCCTACGCGCGCGACCGCCAGGCGTTCGGGCACCCCATCGCGGAGTTTCAGGCCATCCAGTTCATGCTCGCCGACATGGCCACGGAAATCGATGCGGCCCGCCTGCTCGCGCGGCGCGCGGCTTGGAAACAGGATACCGGCGCGCGCTTTTCGATGGAGGCGGCGGTCGCCAAACTTTTCGCGAGCGAAATGGCCACGCGCGTCGCGCACAAAGCGATTCAGATTCATGGCGGCAATGGATACAGCCGCGAATATCCCGTCGAGCGCGCCTACCGCGACGCCCGCATCACCGAAATCTACGAAGGCACTAGCGAAATCCAGCGCCTCGTGATCGCCGGCTGGGTCCTCAAATCATTCTCCTGATCGCCAACAAGCGACCCCGGCGCCGTTGTATCCTTGCGCCATGCTCGAATTAGATTGCGGGCAGGCATTCGATCCACTCGATCCGGCGCGCGAGGAGGATTTTTTCGCCCCGGTGCCGGCGCGCGCGGGCGTGCTGCTTGTCGAGATGCGCGAAGCGGGCGCCGAGCCTTACCTGCTGAAGACGGCGGATCTGGGGCGCGCGGCCCAGCGGCTGCTGCGTGCGCCGGAAGAGGCGTCGAACCGGCTGAATCTGCGCGCGGTGGCGGCGGGGATTCGTTATCGCGCCACCGGATCGAAATTCGAGCAGACGCTCGCTTTCTATCAGCACGCCAAAGCGAATTTCCCGAAGCGCTATCGCGCCTTGCTGCGCCTTCGCGGGCCTGCGGTCCTCAAGGTGAATCTGCGCAATCCATATCCCCGCTGCTACGCGACGCGTCGGATTCGCTCGGACGAGGGATTTTACTTTGGGCCGTTTATTTCGCGGCGGTCGGCAGACGCTTTCGCTGAGGGCTTTCTCGATCTGTTCAAAATCCGGCGGTGCCAGATCAAAATTCGCCGCGACCCGAGTTTTCCCGGCTGCATTTATTCGGAAATGAAGATGTGCCTCGCGCCATGTTTCGCCGGCTGCACGAAGGAAGAATACGACGCCGAAGCGGGCCGCGTGCTCGAGGCGCTCGCATCCACGGGCGAGGCGCTCACGGCGTCGCTCGAGCGCGAAAGGGAAGCGGCCAGCGAGGCGCTGGATTTCGAACGCGCGGCGGCGCTACACAAGCGCCTCGAAAAAGTCTCGACGGCGCTGCGCGGCCTGCCCGAGCTCGCGCGGCGCGTCCAGGATCTCGACGCAGTGATTCTGGAGCGCGCTGCAGAAGAAAAGACGGTCGCCCTATTTCCGTTGCGCGGCGGAATGCTGGACGAGCCGCTGTTCCTGCGTTTCGGCGAGATTTCGAGCCAGCCGCGGTCCGTCGAATCGATGATCCGCGAAAAACTGAAGGCATCGGCTCCGTCTCCCGTCGAAAAGCTGGCAGAGGACGTAGCCGAGTCGAATTGGCGCGAGCGCTACGGCCTGCGCGAGGCGCCCGCCGAACTGGGCGAGCACCTGTCGCTCGTGGCGAGGTGGTTTTACTCGAAGCCGCGCGACGGCGAAATTCTCTTTCGCGACGGCGAATGGCCTTACCGGCGAATCCTTCGCGCCTGTGCAAGGCTGCTCGCCCCTCCGGGACCGGCGCCAGCCGAATCGGTTGAGCCAAATTCCTGAGCGATCGCGCCACAATCGGGGAAGCGCCCCCGCCGTTACATCGTACAATTGAACGAGCATGGCCGAGACAGACCCAGCCAAAACTTCCGCCGCGGCGTTTGATTGGGGCCGCTCCCGCTTTCAGGATACAGTCCGCTCGCTGAAGCACCGCAATTTCCAGCTTTTCTTCAGCGGCCAGTTGATCTCGCTGATCGGCACCTGGATGGACACGGCCGCGGAGGCGCTTCTGGTTTATCGCCTCACGGGATCATCGCTTTTGCTCGGCACGGTGGCATTCGCCGGCCAGATTCCCATCGCTCTGTGCGCGACCGCGGGCGGATACGTGGCAGACCGTTTCGACCGCCGCAAAATCGTGATCGCCACGCAGACGCTGTCGATGATCCTCGCGGGCATTCTCGCGTTCCTGACGTTGACGCATCGCGTGACCGTCGGCGAAGTGATCGTACTCGCGGCCCTGATGGGCGTGGTGAACGGCTTCGACATTCCCACGCGCCAGGCCTTTATCGTGCAGATGGTGGGCCATGAAAATTTGATGAACGCCATCGCGCTCAATTCGTCGATGTTCCAGGGCGCGCGCGTGATCGGCCCGGTGATCGCGGGAATCATCGTGTACAAGATCGGCGAGGGCTGGTGCTTTTTCGCGAATTCCGCAAGCTACATCGCCGTGATTGCGGGCCTGCTGATGATGCGCGTCGCGCGGCGCATACCCGAACGCCGCACCGATTCGCCGCTCCGCCACGTCACCGAAGGGTTCCGCTTCGCTCGCAATACCGCTCCGATCCGCGCGCTTCTTATGTTGATCGCGCTGGTGAGTCTCGTGGGGATGCCCTACTCCGTCCTCATGCCGGTTTTCGCCGTGAAGGTCCTGCATGGGACCGCGCGCACGTACGGGATGCTGATGGGCGCCACTGGAGTCGGCGCGCTGATCGGAGGACTGACGCTGGCCTCCCGGCGCGGCGTGAACGGCCTCGGGCGCTGGGTCGCGCTGGCATGCGGCGGGTTCGGAACATGCCTCGTCCTGTTTTCCCAATCGCGCTGGTACTGGTTGTCGCTGTGCGCGCTGGTCCCGATGGGATTCTCCATGATGACGCAGATGGCGTCCTCAAACACGCTGATCCAGGTGATGGTGCCGGACCGGCTGCGCGGCCGGATTATGGGAGTCTATTCGATCGTGTTTATGGGGATGGCCCCTCTGGGATCGCTGCTCTGCGGGGCGCTCGCCGAGCGAATCGGTGCGCCGCGCACGCTGACGATTGGCGGGGCCATCGCGATCTGCGGCGCGATCCTGTTCGCGAAAAATCTGCCGAAGATTCGCCTCGAGGCGCGTCAGCTCATCGTCGCGCAGGGCATGGCCGGGGGCGAACCCGCGGTAGAGCCTGGAGTGACGGCCGTGACTCCGGATCCGTAGCTCGGCAATCCGGCGAACGCGTTCTGATATACTTCGCGCGCCGCAAAAATCCGCATCGAAAGAGATGGATGTCAACTTCCCCAACAACCGACAGCAAGCGCATGCCGGGCCGCGCCACCGCGCAGGGAACTCTGCGCTACGCGGCGCGATTTCAGGGGCGCACCGCCGCTGGTCATTTCCGGGAAATTCCGGGCGGCTTGCTGTTCTCGTCGATCGGCATTGGAACCTATCTCGGAGAGCCCGACGAAGCCACCGATAAAGGCTACGCCGACGCGGTCGTCGCCGCGCTTGAGGGCGGCATCAACGTGGTGGACTCCGCGATCAACTATCGCTTGCAGCGCAGCGAGCGCTCGATCGGCACCGCGCTGAAGGAACTCGCCGCCAAAGGTTTTGCCCGCGACGAAATCGTCCTGTGCACGAAGGCGGGGTTCCTAACGCCGGATGGCGAGATGCCGGAAGACGCGAACGAATATTTTTCGCGCGAGTACATCGAACGCGGCGTCTTTCGTCCGGAGGAGATCGCCGCCGGCTGCCACTGCGTTACGCCGCGCTATCTGGCCGACCAGCTCGACCGCAGCCTGCGCAATCTGGGCGTCGAGTGCGTGGATGTTTTTTACCTGCACAATCCCGAAACGCAGTTGAGCGACGTTCCCCCCGACGAGCTGAAAAAGCGCATCCGCGAAGCGTTTACATTTCTCGAGTCGGCGATTTCGGGCGGCAAGATCGGTGCCTATGGCCTGGCGACGTGGAACGCGTTCCGCGACGAATCGAAGGCGCAGGGTTATTTTTCGCTCGCCGAGATGGAGGAGATCGCTCGCGAGGTTGGCGGCGGCGATCATCATTTTCGTTTCGTCCAGCTGCCTGTGAATCTCGCCATGCCCGAGGCGCTGATCCGGCCGAATCAGGTGGTGCAGGGCAAGACGATGGCGGTGGTTCAGGCGGCGCGTGCGCTTGGGATCACGCTGGTGTCGAGTGCGGCGCTGCTGCAAGGGCAGCTCACGCGAAATCTGCCGCCGTATATCGGCGACGCCCTGGGGCTAAAGAGAAATTCCGAGCAGGCCCTGCAATTCGCGCGATCCGTGCCGGGCGTTACGACGGCGCTTGTGGGAATGAGCCGCGTCGATCACGTGCGCGCCAATCTCGCGCTCGTCGGCATCGAGCCCGCGCCCCGCGATCAGTTCCTGAAGCTTTTTGGGCCGCGCGGCTGAAATCGCGAAGCCAGTTCGCTGTTGGGGTTCTCTCAGCGTCCTCTGCGTCTCTGCGGTGAGCCCGGGTTTTTGCGCAACTACTACCCAGGCGTCGAGCTACGCATCCAGCCACGCGTTGATGGATGCACCTACTTGATCGAGGCGGCTGGTAAAGAAATGATCCGCGCCATCGACGATCACGAGGCGCTTTGGCTCGGGCAGGGTCGCAAATAGCGCCTCGATGTTCGCGCGCGCGCCGAACTGGTCGTTCCCACCCTGAATCACAAGCTTCGGTTTCGCACACGCGCGTAGGTCTGTCATGTCGATGTTGTCGACCGGCAGCCCGAGCCCGATCAGCTTGTCGACGCGACCGTCCGCGCATCCCACGCGCAGGCCAACCCACGAACCAAAGCTGAACCCCGCGAGCAGAATCGGCTTGCCGGAGAATTCCGTCGCCAGATAATCGAGCGCCGCGCGCACGTCGTCTTGTTCGCCTCGGCCCTTGTCGTGCTCGCCCTCGCTCAGTCCGGCGCCGCGAAAATTAAAACGCAGCACCGGCGCGCCGCGGTCGTGCAGAGCTTTTGCGGTTTGATATACCACTTTGTTGTGCATCGTCCCGCCGAAGAGGGGATGCGGGTGGCAGACGACAGCGGCAAAATCCGGGTCGGCGGCCGAGGATGTCCATAGCGTCGCCTCGAGGCGGCCGGCCGGGCCCGTAAGGAAAAAGCCGCGATGGAAGACGTCCGCCATGGATCAGTCGAATGGTGGGATTCGGGCGCTCGCGCTCGAATGCGCGCAAGCTTGTGTCTCAGGCGCTGCCGGTCTTCGAGGATTTTGCCGCGCCGGCATCGCCGTTCCGCCCGGCGTTCATCCATTGGACCGCAACTGAGTTGAGCGCCAAATTCGCACCGGCCCGCCCCGCAGCGCCATTGAGCGCGTCGCTTGGCGCTTCCGCCGGGCACTCGACGCGCACCACGCGTCCCAGCATTTCGCCCATCTTCGCCCATTCGCCCCAGGGAATTTTTGCCCGGACCATCTCGCCCACCTTATACATGCGCGTGGTCTCGAACCGGACGCCACTGTTCGAAACATTCTGCGTCATCGATTCCTCGGGCCACTGGCTGCCGGATGGCCGCACAAAAATCGGCAGGGCGAAGGAAAAGCGCGCGGACTTTCGGTGCTCGTCATCGGCCGGCCGGGGCGACTCGCGCGGCGGCGACTGGAGCTGCAAGCCCACGTAGAAGCCGCCTTTCGCCCCTCCGTCAACGCGCGCGACGCGGGCCGGCGTCTCCGGCTGAATCGTGGCGGCCGAAGGATCGAACGGGTAAGCGACCCACACGCGCGCTTGCGGAGCGCAAGGTTCGGAGCGTCGGATCAGCAGGCCTTCGCGCGATACGTCGATCGTCTCGGTAACTTCCAGCCGCATGCCGAGAGGACCGAGCCAGCGAATCCGCGCAGGCAAGTGAAGTCGCGCGCGTGGAGACTTCCGCAAATGGACGGGCGTAACCGATTCCGGCATGGGCGTACATCCTAGCCGCGGGGAGCGCGGAGGTCAAACGTCCAGAGCGAAGCTGTACCGAAACGCGAACCGAAAGCCGATCCCTTCGATCGCCTAAAATCCATTGCGCCCTTTGGGAAGCGATGGTAGCGTTGGCGCAGTCGAGAAAAACGAGGGCGCTGATGGAAGAGAGTGTGGACAGGCGCGCGGCGCGGCGTTTTTCGATGATGCTTCCGCTGAAGGTGCGGTTTTCGGCAAGCGAGGGCGTGATCGAGAAGCAGGGCCAGACTCGCGACGTCAGCTTTCGCGGACTGTACTTCCTGATCGAAGCAAGCGTCGAAACCGGCAGCTCGATCGAGTTTGTTCTCACCCTGCCGCAGCAGATCACGCTCGCGGGCGACGTCCACATCCGCTGCTATGCGCGCGTGCTGCGCGTCGAGCCGCACAACGGACGCCGCGGCATCGCGGCGCGCATCGAGCGCTACGAGTTCCTCCCCGCCACCGCCTAGGATATTTTTCTCCTTTCGCGCTTCCCGCCCTTTGGCACATGGCGCGGATTTCACCGCCCAGCTAAACAGAGAGGACACAGAACTGCCATGGAGCACACACAGAAACCCGAACAATTCACCGCCCCCCTCGTTTCTCGGGGCAAGCAGACCAGAGAAAGGAGAGGAAACCGGGGAAGGGTATTGGAGCTCCTCGCGAAGCGTTTTGATCGTCGGGTCACTTACGAAATCGCTCGCATGTCGCGCGAGGCCGGGCATTCTCCGCGTTCTCTGCGTCTCTGCGGTAGAGCCTTTGGGTTCCTCTGCGGTTTTTGAAGGCTTGGCGTACATAAAGAATCGGCAAAACTTCTCCGTGTCCTCTTGCTGCGCTCCGTGTTCTCTGTGTTCAGTACGCTTGCACGCAGACCCGGCATCACGCGATCCCAACGGGGCGCCCCAGAATTCTCTTCTCTTATCTTTCCCGCTGACGCAAGATTCGTAATTGGAGATTCTGCATGGCGCGCCACACTCTGCTCATCGACGCGGACGACACCCTCTGGGAAAACAACATTTTCTTCGAGAAGACGATCGATGATTTCATCACCCAGCTCGAACATCTCGGCTACACGCGCGAATACATCCGCCACATCCTCAACGAAACCGAGCACCGCAACATCCGGCAGCACGGCTACGGCGTGCGCAGCTTCCGACGCTCGCTTGAAGACACCTATCTGAAGCTCGCGGGGAATTCGGCCCGCCGCGAGATCGTCAAGGAAATCGAGCGGATGGCGAAAGAGCTCGAAAACACTCCGCCGCACATCCTCGATGGCGTGCCGGAGACGCTCGCCTATCTCGCGAAGCACCACCGCCTGATCCTGCTCACCAAGGGCGAGCCGGCAGAACAAGCCGCCAAGGTCGAGCGCTCGGGATTGCAGTCCTATTTCGACGCGATTGAAATCGTACTCGAAAAGGAATCGTCGACCTATGGGCGCATGATCGAGCAATTCAAAATCGTGAAGTCGCACGGCTGGATGGTCGGCAATAGTCCGCGCAGCGACATCAATCCCGCGCTTCAATCGGGCCTGAACGCCGTCTTCATCCCGCACTCGGCCACGTGGGAACTCGAAAAGGCGGAACTCGAAAGCGGTACAGGCCGCTTGCTGATTCTCTCCGCGTTCCGCGAGCTCCGCGGCCACTTCTGATCGGCTGATGTAATCCGCGATGGTTTTGTAGCGGCGGGTCCTCGGGTGTACGACCCGGCAGCTCTTCCCGCCTCGCATGCTATTCGCTCGAACATCGCAGCCAACAGCCTGTCATTCCGAAGGTCGAGCAGACCGATTTTCGCGCCCATTCACCTCGCGTCGCCCGAAAATATGTTGTTTTGGCAAGACCTGAGGAATCTCGGCGCCGGGACGGCGGAAACCTCGCACTCGGGTTTCGTGGCAACTTCGGAGTACAGGCCAAATTGTCCACGGCGCGGAGCACTGTGCACCTTCCCGTCGTCATCGCTCCCCGGCTAAGATTGTCGCATGGCTAACGCAACGCAATTGGCAACCGACTACCGCAAGGAATTCGCCGACTTTGGCGACGCGATCTACATGAACGTGTCCTATCAAGGGCCGCTCCCGCTCGTCTCCGTGCGCGCCGCCGAAGAAGCGCTGAAGTGGAAGATGCTGCCGTTCAATATTCCAGACGGCCTGCACTTCGATCTCCCCGACCGCGTGCGCGAGAAGATCGCGCGGATCATCGGCGCGCAGCCCGACGACGTCGCCATCACCACGGGCGCAAGCGCGGGCGCGGCATGCGTGGCGGCGGGCGTCGATTGGCAGCCGGGCGACGAGGTGTTGATCGGGCAGCGCGAGTTTCCCATTCATTATTCGAGCTGGCTGCCCTACGAGGGCGCCGGAAAGCTGAAGATGCGCGTGATTGCGCCCGCCAGCCGCTTCATCACGGCGGATGATTACATCCGCGCGATCGGCCCACGGACGCGGATCGTCTCAGCGAGCCTCGTGCGATTCGACGACGGCGCGCGCCTCGATGCAGCGCGCGTGGCCAAGGCGTGCCACGCCGTGGGCGCGATGCTGTTGCTCGACGCAAGCCAGTGCACGGGCGCGATGCCGATGACGGTCGCCGATCTCGGCGCGGACTTCATCGTTTGCAGCGGATACAAATGGCTGCTCGGTCCTTACGGCACGGGATTTTTCTGGGTTGCTCCCGAGGCAGGCGAGCGGCTGACGACGGGGCCTCTCAACTATCAGGCGCTCGAAGGCGCGCGCAATTTCAGCGGCCTCCCGGCGGAGAGCCTCCGCGTCGTTCCGGGAGCCCGGCGCTGGGACGCCGCCGAAACCGCGAACTTCACGAATCTCGCGGCGCTCGATGCGTCCCTCGATCTGGTTCTCGCGGTCGGAGTCGATGCGGTCGCCAGCCACAATCAGGCGCTGGTAAGCCAAATCATCGAACGCCTGCCCGGCAGCCGCTGCGTGCTCGCCTCCCCGGCAGAACGCGAGCGCCGCGGCCCCTACGTCTGCATCGCCGGCCGCGACGCGAGCGAAACGCCCGCGCTCTTTGAAAAGCTACGCGCGAATCGCATCTTCGTCAGCCTGCGCGAAGGCTCCATCCGCATCGCGCCTTATCTCTACAACACGCCCGAGCAGATCTCGCGCCTGATGGATTTGCTCTCAGGCTAGCGGCCGTCTACGGCTTGTACTGGTCGAATAATTTTTGGTAGTCATGGTTGTTTTCGTCGCAGATGTATTCCTGCAGGTACCATTCGGGATGCAGCGTGAAGGTGCCGACCTCGGTCCACGGCGCCGCGAACACGTTGGGATCATCGATCGTCGCCGAATATTTCAGCGTGTCGTACGCGGTGCGCTGGAATCGCTCGACCACATGATACGCGGTCGTATGCCGGTACTCGCCCACGGACACTTTGTCGTTGAAGCCGATCGCGTCCACCACCAGCGTATCGCCGTCCCAGTAGCCCACGGAATTTCCCATCCACGTTGGGTCGAGGTCCTTCGGGTGGCCGCGCCCATCGGTCGGGATCACGCGGAAATATTCGCCCGCCTCGTAGAGGATCACCACCTGGGTCGGCGTTTGGACGATCTGGATTGGATACGGCTCGCCGATCACATCCGGCACCCCGCGCGGCAGGCAGTGCTCCCCCAGCGCAAACGTGTACTCGGGCCCCACGTGATATTTTTCCGCGCCGGGCTTCAGCGTGATCTGGTCGGCCACCCGGATCGAGTGGTACGGCGCGATGTAAATTCCGCTGAGGTCGGGATGGCCGTCGGGCGTGCGCGGCACCGGCTTGTTCGCCAAAGAGTCGTCTGCCGCAGGCACGCTCTCGGACGACGCAGGACTCGTGCCGGCTACGAGCACCGTCACCGATCGCGTGTCGGCGACCTTCCCTCCGAATCCGGACACCCGCAAGATGAACGTCGTCGTCGCGCGCGGCGTCACCATGTGGCTGTCGCGCGCGGCCACGATGCCGATATCCGGCTCGAGTGTGATGCGGTCGGCATTGACCGCCGACCACGCCAGCGTGACGGAATCGCCCGGCTGAATCGCCCCGGGGCTCGCGGTGAAGCTGTCAATGTGCGCCGTCGGCCCGATCGGGAAACCGTCGCGCGGCAACGGGCGCTGCGCGGGCGCCTGTTGCGAAGGAGCTTGTTGCGCCGCCGCGCCGCACACCAGCGCCGCGCCGAGCGAAATCGAAATCAAAACTTTTCTTGCAATGTCCATGGGTGACCCGTCGAAACCTGGCGCGAAATCTCGATGGAAGCTCTTTCTCGCGCATCCTATGCTCGTCCGGCCCTCGACACAACGAATTTCCCACCGCGGCCCCGGGCGATAAATCCGTTACCTGCGATCTTTCCCGGCCTTTCCCGCATTTTTCGTCAGATGCCAAGCATCGCACCAGGAGCATCGATAAGCGCGAAGATCCTTTGGCGCATTCGTGGTTGCGATTTGGTGCGCGGCGGTCGCCAGCGCTTCGCCTTCGGTTGCGTACTTGCGCTTGCCGGTGACCTGGCATTTCGATTCGTCGTTCATGTGCAGTCGAGTCCCAGGTTCACTCACCCTTGTACCGGAGGTTCCGCCAAGACTACTCCCGCCTGCGGGGGACGCCCTCGGACCAGCCACCAATTGCCGACTGCGATCAGCGCAGTCACGATCATCAGCAAAGCCTCGGTCCGGTTCAGTTGGCTCAGCAGCGCAATCGAAACGACGATTCCGAAGATGCTGACGGGCACGCCGAACGGCACGCGCATCGCATCCGCCTGGGGGTGCGTTCGCCTGAGCCGGATCATGGACGCGCAAACGCTCACATACATCACCACCGCCGACGCAGTGGACAATACCAGCGCGACGTAGAAGCCTCCCGTGACCGCAAGCACCCAAACGAGACCTGCGTACCAGACAATCGCCGTCGTCGGCGTGTGGAATCGCGGATGCAGTCGCGCGAGAAAGGCCGGAAACTCCCCTTGCGCCGAAAGCGAATAGGCGAGCCGCGGCGCGTGCAGCATTACGCTCGAAACATGCCCGCTGGTCGAGATCATCACGGCGATCGCAATGAATATCGCGCCCGCAGGTCCCAGCAGAACCAACGCGACTTCGGCCACCGGCCGGTCGCTCGTGCTCGTCCCGATCGTCGCCACGGTGACGAACTGGATCAGCGTGTAAATCACCATCACCACCACCAGGCTCGCTCCGAGCGCAAAGGGAATCGTCCGCTTCGGATCTTTCACCTCGCCGCCGGGTATGATGGCGTATTCGAAGCCCCCGTAAGCGAAGATGAGCAGCAAGAGCGCGGTTAGCCACGGTCGCGGTCCCGGAGCGGTGATTTCGGAAAGATGGATCGCCTGAAAATGATGTCCGAAGAGAGTCACGCCCAGCACGATCAGCAGGAGGAGCGGCAGCGTCTTCGCCACAATCAGCGCGCTGCTCAAGCCGGCGCCCTGCCGCGCGCCGAAATAGTTCACCAGCGCGGGAATTGCGATGAGCAGCGACAGGAAAAGAACGCGCAGCAATCCGCGGCCTGCCTCGGGGAAAACTCCCGCCAGGTAAACCACGAAGAGATTTGCATTCGCGGCCGCTGCGGCAATGATCGAAAACAGCGAAAACCAGCCGACTTGCAGCCCAATGAACCGTCCGAAAACCGTCCGGGCATATAGATAGGCTCCGCCGGGCTCGGTGAATTGCGATGCCACCTCGGCCATCACGGCCATGATGCAAGCAACCGGGATCACCGCGAAGATCATCGCGGCAGGGCTGGCGCGGCCGAGCAACCGGTTCAGTTCGCCGGGCAGACCGAAGATTCCGCTGCCGATGATGCAGTTCAGCACCAGGCCCGTCATTGCCCAGCGGCCCAGCGAGCGCACGAAGCTCACGCGAAATCTCCTGTAAGTTTGAGGGCGGAGAATAGCACCGAACGATGGCAGTGCGATAGCGCGATGACCATCGCTATGACCGTCGACCGCGCCGAACCGCCGGTCTCGCAACGCGTCCGGAATCGACAACGTTTGCGTGTCCTGGGGTAACGCCAGTCCCAACTTTCGTTTGATTCAGCGCACGATCCGCTTTAGCGTGATCTTGGAAATAGACTCTGCAATCTGCCGTTGGCGACAAGGGACCACAGATCATGCGCACGATTAGGACTCTCACGACCGCCGTTGCCATGCTGGTGGTTTTTGGGTTTTTTTCGGTCGCGCGAGCAGCGGGAAACGCCATGCTTCACGCCGCGAATGGCGCTGTGGTGGATGGCGAGGGCGCGCCTGTGCAGTTGCGCTGCGTAAACCTGAGCCCGTGGCTCGACCCGGAGCCGTACCTCATTGGAAAAGCGCTGCGTGGGCTGACGCGCTCGCCGTCGGAACTGAAGCAAAGCTTGCTGAGCTTGTTGGTCCTGCCGACGCTCAGGCTTTCTGGCGGCAATGGGAGGACACATTTGTCACGCGAGCGGATTTCGCCCGTCTCAAGGAGCAAGGATTCGATTGCGTTCGCCTACCCATCAACTACAAGAATGTTGTCAGCGCCTCGCCAAACGGCGCGTTCGCGCTCGACGACGCCGGAATCGCGCCCGTCGATCGCGCCGTCGCATGGGGAGCGGAATACGGCATCTACGTGATCCTGGATCTGCACGCGGCGCCCGGCGGGCAGAATCCTGCATCGACCGTCGCGGACGTGCCGTCAAACGACACGGTTGTGCGCCTGTGGCTGGTTCCGGACGCTCCCGCCAATCAGAAAATGACCGCAGAGCTGTGGCGCGCTCTTGCGACGCGTTACGCAAAGGCCAGATCGGTAGGCGGATACGATCTGCTGAATGAGCCAGCGCTGCCCTCCGCCGTGTCGAAGGACGAGCTCCTCAAGCTCTATGACGCCATCACCGCCGCCATCCGTTCAGTCGATCCCGATCACATGATCGTTCTCGAGGGCAATGACTACGCCCACGATTTCTCTTTCTTTCCTCCGCCGGCCGATGCGAACGTCATGTACGAATTCCACGAATATTCGCTGCTGAACCGCGCATGGCGCACGCCGAACCAGAAGGCGCTCGAACCCTTCCTGCAATTGCGCGCCACCACGCACATGCCTCTCTGGCTCGGCGAATTCGGAGAGGACACGCTGGATTGGCAGGCGCAGATGGTCCAATTGATGAAGGCCAACGACATCGGATGGGCCGTCTGGCCCTGGAAGCGCATCGATCTGGGAAATGGGCACCCAGCGATCGAAAGCATCGCGATGCCCGACACATGGGAGAAGCTCTTCAAATACCTCGTGGGCGCATGGTTCAGCGGCAAGCCTTCTCGATCCGCGGCAGAACAAGCCATGGCGCAGATGCTCGAAGCCATTCGCACCCGGAATTGCACGGAGGATGCCACCCTGGCGAAGACGCTGGCCGCCCAGTGATTTGTGGCAGGAAATAAATGCGGAATCGTCTTCGTCGCCCCCTCTGCGAAAGGTGACTCCTAATCTGCTACATTGAATCGAATCGGCTGCGTCCGTAACGGTCTGGAGGAGTTCACATGCAACCCCGATTTCCGTTTGCGCTCTCCATTTGCGAAATCTGCATCGCCACTTTTTTCGCCGCGTTGCCGGTGGCTGCTCGCGCTCAGTCCGCGAAGAAAGAATTTGTATCGCGCGACGCGAGGATCGACGGCGCAACAATTCACTACACGAGGGGAGGATCGGGACCAGCCGTGATCCTGCTGCACGGATTCGCCGAGACTTCTCGCATGTGGAATCCCATCCTGCCCGTGCTCGGCGAGAAATTCACGGTGATCGCGCCGGACCTTCCCGGGATCGGCGATTCATCGATTCCAACCGGCGAAATGGGCATGAAGACTGCGGCGATCGAGATTCACGACCTCGTGCGTTCGCTGGGCATCACGAAAGCGCGCGTGGTCGGCCACGATATCGGCCTGATGGTGGCCTACGCCTATGCCGCGCAGTTTCCCTCGGAGGTGGAAAAGCTCGTGGTGATGGACGCATTTCTGCCGGGCGTGCCGGGTTGGCAGCCCATTTACAACGATCCCAATTACTGGCACTTCCGTTTTAACGGGCCCACGCCCGAAGCCCTGGTGAAAGGCCGCGAGAATATTTACTTCGCGTATTTCTGGGACTCCCGAAGCAGATCGGCGCGCGTATCTCGTGGCGTATTCCCGCCCCGGGCGCATGCACGCCTCGTGGGAGTATTTCGTTTCGTGGACTCAGGCCGCCAAGGATTTCGCGCAGATGTCGCGCACAAAGTTGACAATGCCGGTGCTGTCGGTCGGTGGCGACAAGTCGCTCGGAGAAGCGCTGGGCCTACAGATGAAACTGGTCGCCACCAATGTGACGATCGTGATCGTGAAAAACTCGGGCCACTGGATCCTCGAGGAGCAGCCAAAGCAGACCACCGACGCCCTCCTGAATTTCCTGTGACGTTCCGCGCGAAGGCGGTACGGTCTCGCTAGCTCCCGAGCCGACTTCGGACGCTCCGGCGCTTCGAGGCCCGCCCGTGTAAACGTGAATCCTAATCTGCTAAACTGAATCGAATTAACTGCATCCGCGAGTTCCACCGGCCAAGGCGACTCCGCGGCAGCTACCTCAAGACAGGACGTGACTGAATTGACGGCAACCAACAAACCGTTGGTATCGGCAGGCGCGCCCGGCGCGGGCGGCCAGCTCGGCGAGCGCCTCCTCGACCGCATCGGCAATACGCCGCTGATTCGCTTCGAGCGCACCGGCAAGGAATATCCTAACGTCAAGATCCGCGCCAAGGCAGAGTGGTTCAATCCCGGCGGCTCCGTGAAGGACCGCGCGGCGTACTCGATGATCCGCGATGGCGAGCGGCGCGGCGCTTTGCGTCCGGGAAAAGTGATTCTCGACGCGACGAGCGGCAACACCGGCATCGCCTACGCCATGATCGGCGCCGCGCTCGGCTACAAAGTGAAACTGTGCCTGCCGTCGAGCGCGTCGCCAGAACGGAAGCAGATTCTCGCCGCGTACGGCGTCGAAATCGTGTACACGCCCGGCGACGAAGCCACCGACGGCGCGATCCGCCGTGTGCGCGAAATTTACAACGCCGATCCTGAGAAATACTTTTATCCCGATCAGTACAGCAATCCCGCGAATCCTGCGGCGCACTACTCGACCACCGCCCCGGAAATATGGGAACAGACGCAAGGTCGCATCACGCATTTCGTCGCCGGCCTCGGCACGAGCGGCACTTTCGTCGGCACCACGCGCCGCCTCAAGGAGTTGAACCCCAAGATTCGCTGCATTAGCATGCAGCCGGATTCGGGCTTCCACGGCCTCGAAGGGTTGAAGCACATGCCGACGAACCTCGTCCCGGCGATCTACGATCCGAATGTCGCCGATGAGAATATGGAAGTCCGCACCGAAGACGCGCAGCAAATGGCCCGCCGCCTCGCGCGCGAAGAGGGAATTCTCGTGGGCGTCAGCGCAGGCGCGGCGCTGTGGGCGTGCCTCGATGTGGCGCGGCGCCTCCCGAAAAACGAGCGCGCGGTGATCGTCACCGTATTCCCGGATTCGGGCGAAAAATACCTGAGCGATCGCTTCTGGAGCGAAGCATGAGCAGTCTGCGCCGCTGAAAGTGCGCGACGAGATGCTGCGCCGGATTCACGCGCACGGCGTCGAGACATATCCCCACGAATGCTGCGGCGCCCTGCTCGGCCGCGATGGCGACGACTGCCGGGAAGTGATCGACCTGCTGCCGCTGGCCAACCGCCGCGACGATTCGCCGCGCAACCGATTCGAGGTCACGCCGGACGACGTTCGCCTGGCCGAGAAAACGGCCCGCGAGAAGCAGCTCGAGCTGATCGGGTGGTATCATTCGCACCCGGACGCGCCGGCGCGCCCCAGCGAATACGATCGGGATCACGCCTGGCCCTGGTATAGCTATATCATTGTCAGCGTTCAGAAAGGCGAGCCCAAGGACACCACGTCCTGGCGCCTGCACGACGACCGTGCCGGATACGACCCGGAAGCCATCGAGATCGTCATGCATACCTCAAGCATCTAATCTGGCGAGGCAGCTCGGCGACCATAGGAGGAAGTGAATGGCAGTCAAGGTGATCATTCCGACGCCCCTGCGGGCGTACGCGGGAAAGCAGGAAAGCGTCGAGGTGCAGGCCAAGACCGTGGCCGAAGCGCTCGCGGCGCTCACCGGCACCTTCGGAGAGCTGAAAAAGCACCTTTTCTCCGATGACGGACGGCTGCGCAGCTTCGTCAACGTCTACGTGAACGACGAAGACATCCGCTACCTGCAAAAGGACCAGACCCAGGTGCGCGAAGGCGATACGATCAGCATCGTGCCGTCGATCGCCGGCGGCGCGCGATTCTAACAGATCGAGCGAACACGGGGAGATCTCTCCATGGCAACAAAAATAGGAATTCCTGAAGGGCCAGCGAAAACCAAGCCCGCCGTGACACTCTCCAAAGAAGAGGTGATGCGCTACAGCCGCCACCTGATCATGCCCGAAGTCGGCATGGACGGGCAGCTGAAGCTCAAGCAAGCCAAGGTCCTGTGCATCGGGACGGGCGGGCTCGGCGCGCCCGCTCGGTCTGTATCTGGCGGCGGCGGGCGTGGGCCGCATCGGCCTCGTGGATTTCGATGTGGTGGATTCGACGAATCTGCAGCGCCAGGTTCTCTTCGGCACGAGCGACGTGGGCAATCCGAAGATTCCAGCGGCCGCGGATCGCCTGCGCAATCTGAATCCGGATATCCAGATCGACACGTTCGAGACGCATCTCTCGAGCGAAAACGCGCTCGATATCATGAAGGACTACGACATCGTCGTCGACGGCACGGACAATTTCCCGACGCGCTATCTCGTCAACGACGCCTGCGTGATCCTCGGCAAGCCCAATGTCTACGGCTCGATTTTCCGTTTCGAGGGCCAGATCACGATCTTCGGCTATCCCGGACGGCCCATGCTACCGCTGCTTGTATCCCGAGCCGCCCCCGCCGGGCCTTGTGCCATCGTGCGCCGAAGGCGGAGTGCTGGGCGTGCTGCCGGGAATCGTCGGCACGATCCAGGCCGCCGAGACGCTGAAGCTCATCATCGGCAAAGGCGACCCGCTCGTCGGCCGCCTGCTGCTCTTCGATGCGCTGGCCATGAAATTCCGCGAGCTCAAGCTGCGGAAAGATCCGGATTGCCCGGTCTGCGGCACGCATCCCGACGGTCACAAAGCTGATTGATTACGCCGAATTCTGCGGAATTCGGGGCGAGGAGGCCCCAGTGACGGCAACGAATCTTCCGGAGATTACTCCGCGCGACCTGAAAGCGCGGCTCGATCGCGGCGACGATCTCTTCATTCTCGACGTGCGCGAGCCGCACGAATATCAGATCTGCAACCTCAACGGCCATCTGATTCCGCTCGGCGAGCTTTCGCGCCGCGTCAACGAACTCGATAGTTCGCGCGAGATCGTCGCGCACTGCCGCAGCGGAAAGCGCTCGGCGGACGCCGTCGAGTTCCTGCAGAAGGCCGGCTTCCGCAAGATATGGAACTTGAAAGGTGGTATCCTCGCGTGGTCGGACGAAGTCGACCCGTCGGTGCCAAAGTACTAACCGGCGGTCTTTTCGAGAATCATTCGGAGGACTTCGCTGAATGGCGGCAACGAAGCTCACGGTTCGCAATGACGGTTCGGTGAAGGTCGAAGGCGACTTCGAGATCGTCGACGCGGAAGGCAAGGCGTTTGGGCTTGGCGGAAGGCCCAATGCCGCGCTTTGCCGCTGCGGGCTATTCCGAGTCGAAGCCCTTTTGCGACGGCTCGCACAAGAAGGTCAACTTCCAGAGCGTGATCCATGCCTTCGATCTTCCGCCCGTAACTCCGAAGGCATAGCCTATTTCTGTGTAAGAAGCGCCCGATCCTGTAACATTTCTACCCCGCCCTATATCCAGGGAGCGGGCGCTGGCAACTAACTGCTGGAGCTGTTCGTTCCCCGTATCGGCTGTCGCACAAGCACTTACGTAGTACCAGAACTAGTCAATCGATCGGCCCTGCAGTTGCACTTCTTAGCAACGGGCAGGTGTACGTTTCTTGGGGGTATGTGTGGATCGCAGGGGGAATCTGCGGAAGTATTTCGGGCTGCGCGTCGTCCTTTCCGGGGCGGTGGCCGCTGCGTTGTACTACGTCCTTTTGCTGGCGCTGCGCCGTTCCTCCTACCTGGCTGACCCCCTCCTTGGTTCCTACCTCGACATGGCCGGCAGCCTGATCGCATTCACCTTTGCCGCGAACGCCATGCTGCGGTTCCGGGGCGCGCACGATCGGATCTCGCTGATCCTGGCCTTCGGATTTGTAGTGGCTGGCCTGATCGAGGGGGCCACCAGCTTTACATTCTACCGGGGCATGCTCGTCGCTCCGTCGACAGGATACGAGATCTCGCTGGGGTGGCTCGCCGGCCGCACCCTGCTCGGCGTTTTGCTGATTGCGGCGCTCGTCGTCGAACAAGCGCATCCCTGTTTCTCGCGATCCCGGCAAGGAAATCGCGGGAGTCACGCTCACGGTGGGCGCTGCCGCCTATCTCACCAGCGTCTTCTACTTCATGTTGCCGCACGCGCCGAAGATTCAACCCGGCGCGATGATACCCCGCCCGTGGGATTTGCTGCCGGCGGCGATCTATCTGGTTGCAGCGGTCGCGTATGGGCGGCGGCTGAGGCGCGCGAATGCGGCCCTCGATCGCGCGCTGTTCATCGCCGCGGGGCTCAACGCCCTTTGCCACATTACGATCAGCCAATCGCAGCGCGTGCTCGACGCTACGTATATCTTCGCGCACGTCCTCATGGTCGCCAGCTATGCCGTCGTGCTGGGCGGCACGCTGCTCGACAATGCCCATCTTTTCGATCAGATCAGCCGCCTGGCGATATCCGACTCGCTGACCGGGCTGGCGAATCATCGCCAGCTGCTCGACGTGCTCGAGAACGAGATTCAACGGTCGCGCCGCACCGGCCGCCGATTCGCCGTTTTGCTCTTCGATCTCGATGGCCTGAAGAAAATTAACGATCGATACGGTCACCTCACAGGCAGCCGCGCCATCAAGCGCGTGGGCGCCGCTCTCCGCAGCGGCAGCCGCGCCATCGATACGCCCGCGCGATATGGCGGCGACGAGTTCGCGCTCGTTTTGCCGGAAGCGGGCAAGCAGGAGGCCGAGCAGGCCGCCGGCCGCATTTGCGATCGCATCATGAGAGATGGCGAGGATCCGTTCATTTCCGTGAGCGTCGGCCATGCCGTTTACCCGGAAGATGGAGTTTCCATCGAGCAGCTTCTGGGTGCCGCTGATCGCGGGCTCTATCAGATGAAAGGCCGCGGTGAAAAGAAGCTGCGTTTAAGCCAAGTCGTCGCTTGCTTGTAAGAGGGAAGGGGAGTGACATGGCGCTGGGCACGCGTGGTGGCTCGAAGAATTTTGCTGTTCCACGTCGCGAACCGCGGATGCCGATGGAGATCGGCATCCACATCTCCGGACACGCGGCCATACCCGGCACGGAAACCACTTTTACGGAAAACGTCAGCCTGCGCGGCGTGCGGGTCCTGAGCACGCGGCGATGGAAAATCAACGACCGCCTGACCATTACCACTCCGGCGGGTTCCTTCCATTCCGATTGCGCGCGTCGCCTATTGCCAGGCGGTTTCGGAATCCGGTTTTGCCGTCGGTCTCGAACTGCTCGAGCCGAGCGGCACGTGGGTGCTGGGCGATCACGTCGAGTTAACTTCCCGCGAGATGCGTATTCTCGAATCCTTCTGAATCTCTATTGCACGAATCCCGACGTTTGGCTCCGGTCGCCGGGCCGGGCCCTTCCGGGATCGTTCCGAATTGCGCTTCATACCGCGCCACATTTTCCTGCAGCGCCCGCAGCAAGCGCTTCGCGTGCGTCGGGCTCACGATCAGGCTCGCGACCAGCTTTCCCTGCGGCACCGTCGGAAACATGTAGATGAAATTAAGCGTGAACTCCTCCGCATTGTGGTGAATCACGGCGAGATTCGAATATTGGCCGAGCAGTTCCTTTTCGTCGGCTTTGATTTGCATCTGCTGTTGCGGTTTCGGCGCTTCGGCCATTGGCTCTCTCCCTGTGCGGTGTGATCCAGCCTCCCGACTACTATAGCAGAGCGCAAATCGCGCACCGCCGCTTTTCGAAACGAACTCCGTCTGGATAATTGACATGCCGCTACATTAAGCTTAGTTTATATCGAAGATTTATTGCAGTTAACTATGGATATCGCCGATCAAACGCCGCACGGTTCCAGCTATCGCCCCGCGCATCCCACCACGGAATCCGCCGCCGGGTCCGCGGCTGCGCGGAGAGCTGGTCGGGCAGCTCACGCACGAAGACGTGGACCGCGCTCGCGATCGCTGGCAGGTAGCCCGCGCCAGATGGAAAGGCCACGGCTCAGCGTCTTTTCGGCGGGTTCGGCGTGCTCTGGCTCCTGATCGGGCCCGGCGTTCTCGTTTTCCTCGGCGAGAACGACGCGCCCAGCATGCTTTCCTATTCGGCCGACGGGCGCGCGCTTCGGCATCGGGTTTTTCGTGCCCTTCGTCATTCTCACTTTCTTGTGGGATTCATCGTGCAGGAAATGACGGTGCGCCTCGGAGCGGTCACCCACCGCGGCCATGCCGAGCTGATTTTCGACCGCTTCGGGCAAATTTCTGGGGATTTTTCTCGATGGGCGACCTGGTGCTGGGAAATTTCCTCACGCTCATCACCGAATTTATCGGCGTCCGCGCCGGGCTGGGCTTTTTCGGCATCCGGCCGATCGTCGCCGTCGGCGGCTCGCTTCGTGATCGTCGTGGCCGCGATCGCGACCGGCCGCTATTGGACGTGGGAGCGCATCACCATGGGCCTCGCCATTTTCAACGGCCTCTTCGTCCCTGCGGCTTTGCTCGCGCATCCCGATTGGCACGCCACCGGCCGCGCGCTGCTCACATGGAAGCCCCTGCCGACGGGCAGCCACTACGACATCCTGGTCCTGATTCTCGCGGATCATCGGCGCCACCGTCACGCCCTGGATGCTTTTCTTCCAGCAGAGCGCCGTCGTCGACAAAGGCATGCAGCCGCGCGACGTGAATGCGGGCCGCTTCGATACGATGCTCGGCGTGATCCTCGCCTCCACATTTGCCGTCGCCGCGATTTTCGCGACCACCCCGCTGTTTCATCACGGAATCAGCGCCGGCGATTTTCAAGGGGCGCAATTCGCCGAGGCTCTCGAGCCCTGGATCGGCCATCGTTGGCGCGTCGCTCTTCGCGCTGGGAATTTTCGAAGCGGGTATCGTCGCCGCTATCACGATCTCGACTTCGTCCGCCTACGCCTTTGGCGAAGTGCTGCAAACGGGCACAGCTTGAATCGCCCGATCCGCGAGGCTTGGCCCTTCTACCTCACGCTGCTGGGCTCAGCCTGCGCGGCGGCGGCGCTGGTGCTTGATTCCGAGGTTTCCCCTCGAATTCGTCGTGCTGACTGTCAACGTGATCGCCGTTCTCGCGATGCCGCCGGCCCTCGCATTCTTGCTGCTGCTCGTCAACGACAAGGAAGTGATGGGCGAATACGTGAATGGCACTGTGGGCCAACGTCGCGGGCGATCATTGTCACGGTTTCTTGGTGGTCGCCGGGCCTCGGTTTTGGTCTTGCAACGGTTTTCCCGAAGTGGCTGGGCGGGTAAACTGAAGCGTGCGGCGTTTGCCGCGCAAATGCGTCGCGAGGATCGAATTGACATCAAATGGAGAAGTGCCCATGCAAAACGAACAAGAACTCGCCGCCGAATCCGCGAGCAGCTCAATCTGAAAGATCCGGGTGTCGTATTCTCGCTGCTCGAGGCCGACCAGGTGGTCGCCGCCAAGCGCCAATCGCGTTTTGGCCCGCGCAATCTTTCCGCTCGGGGTCCGCATTCTGCTGTGGGGCCTGCGCATTTACGTGGTCGTCATGCTCGTGCTTGTCGTGGTTTCCGTATTACCGCGCGATTCGCGCGCCCTACTGACGTGCCGGCCGAACCGAAAAAAAGAAACTGCGCGACATTCGTCATCGTGCTGCTGCTGTTTTTCGCCGCCGCCATCGCCCTGATGGCCTATGCCGTGATGCAGTGGAACGCCCAAGCCAAGGCCAAGAACCTCAAGAATCCCGTGCCCCCAGCGCCCGCGAGCGCTCGCCGCCGGAAACCAAATCTATCAGCAGCACTGCCAGAGCTGCCATGGCGCGAATGGCGACGGCAAAGGCGACAAGGCTCCCGAGCTTTCGACTGCTCCCGGCGATTTCACCGACGCAGAGAAAATGAGCGGGCTGAAGGACGGCGAGCTTTACTGGGAAATCACCGAAGGGCGCCACCCGATGCCGGCGTTTGCGGATAAGTTGACCGAGCAGGAGCGTTGGGAGGTCGTCGACTACATCCGCACTTTCGCGAGCCGTTCAACTTCGACGCCACGGGCTCTGTCATCCCGCATTCCTGAAGAAGAATCTCGCACAGACCTCCGCGGGGGCATTTTTCTTCGCGCCGTCATTCTGAAGCCATCCGATGAGGATGGCTGAAGAATCTCTCTTCCGCTGCATCGATGAAAGAGAGACCGCGCGACGCCCAGGGCGAGTCGACATATGCGTTTTCACTTCAATTGAGCGATCGCGTCCGCCACTTCCTTTACGTCCGGCACGCTCGGAATATCGTAATTCTTGAACCACGCCAGTTTGCCGTCCCGGTTCACCACCGCGATGGCGCGCCCCGTGATCCCCTTGTCCGCGAGGTATACGCCGAACTTCTCGCCCACGGCGCCGCGCGGCTGGAAATCGGCGAGCAGCGGATAGTGAATCCCCATCTTTCCGCGAACGCCTTGTGCGACCACACGCTATCCACGCTCAAGCCCAGCACCTGCGCGTCGAGATCCTCGAATCGTTTCATGATCGTTGACGAAGCACACGTGTTCGTTCGTGCAAACCGGGCTCCAGTCGAGCGGATAGAACACGATAACCACGTTCTTCTTGCCTCGGAAATCGGAAAGCTTCACTTCTTTCTGATTCTGATCCTTTAGGGAAAAATCGGGAGCCTCCGCTCCTACCGAAATCGCCATGCCCGTTCCTCCTCTTTCGCTCTCGCGCGGTATGAATTGCGACCGCCGTTTTCCAAACCCGTTCATGATAGCCCAAGCGGCGGTATCGGACAAACCCGTGCCCGCCAAAAGCAAAGGCCCCGCTAATTCGCGAGGCCTTTGCGGTACATTCCGGAATCAATGATCGGTTTTACTGTTTCGGAGCACTCGGACGCGGCGCCGGTCTCGAAGGCGCCGTCGCGGCTGCCTTCACGGGATAGGCCTCGTCGTACAAGCGGATGATGTCCTGCGTGATGTCGATCTGGTTTGCCTCGTAGATGATCGGCGTCTGCTGCGACGAGCTGTCGAGCACAACCGCATAGCCGCCCTCCTTCGCATACTTGTCCAGGACGTCGACCATTTTGCGTCCGATTCGATTGATGAGATCCTGCTGCGCGTCGTTCAAATCGTCCTGATCTTCCTGGCTCTTCCGCTGCAGCTTTCGCGTCATCGTGCTGTAATCTCGAGTCAGGCGCGCCTGTTCTTCGTCGCTTAGCGTCGTCTGGCCGGTGCGCAGCCGGCTCTGATCGTCCTCGATCTGCTTCTGCATCATCCTGGAGTTCTGCTTGCCGGGGCGCGAACTGCGATTGCAGCTGCGCCGCAGCCTGCTTGCCTTCCGCCGTACCTGTGATTGCCGCCTGCATGTTGATCACGCCGACCTTGGTCGGTGCGCTCGCCGCTGTTTGCGCCCGAAGGGCTGGCGTCAACATCGTCACGGCCAGCATTGCAATTGTCGCTCGACTCTTCATTCTCACTCCTCGCTCAGATGTGGAGAAAATTCCCGTAAACACAAATCGGGGATTATAGCTGCCCTCTTGGAACATGGTCAATTGCATTCGGGTTGTATCGCCCCCGCTCGTGCGTAGTGCGGCAGCGGGACCAGCAAAACGCGATTGTTGTCCGGATCCACCAGCACGGCCAGATTCAGTTTCGGATCGATCGCCACAGCATTTGGGCCGAGCACGAGCGCCGACGTCTGCGTGCCTCCGAGCTCCAGCACCGTGCTGCACTTCGGTCCCACGCATGCGGCGGGTGCGCCCGCTCCCGGCGGGCACACGTAATCCAGCACGGACATCGTCCCGCTCGGCGAATTCGCCGTCACCAGCGTGCTCGTCTGGAAGTTGTAATCGATCGACGTGGGCGCAATCCCCACGGCCACCGGCGTCTCGATGAAGGTCGTCGGATCGACCAGGATAATGTCGTTCAGCAGGCTGTTCGCTGTCAGGAACACCTGATTCACCGGATCGAACACGATGCCGCTCGGGTTCTCTAGCGCCGTGTTGATCGTCCCCACCGTCGCGAACGACGCCATGTTGATGAGATTGATGCTGCTCGATTTGCGATGCCGTGGCCACGGCCGCGTAGTCGAGGTTCGGGTCGATTGCCACCGCGACCGGATCGTGGTCCACCGAAAGCGCGGCGGTGCTACTCGAGGACGCCGCAGACAAAGACAAGAAGCCGACCGTCCCGGTGCTCACCGGGCCTGTGGGGTTCGTGGCCGTAATGGCCGCGACCGCGGTATCCTGATTCACGGCCGCGCCCGTCGGGGCCCGAGCATCCAGCGTTCGCGCAGATGCCGATGACCGTCACCGGCACCTGCCCCTCCGGTTACGTCCACCACCGTCACATCGTTGCTTCCGTTGTTGGCCACCACCGCCAAGCCCAGCCGGGGCAGCACGGCCACGCCTTCCGGTGTAGTCCCCGCGAGAACCGGCGATCCGATCGATCCCCACGTTCCCGAGAGATTGCGGCGACTCGCTGCTGATCGGCGCAAGAGAAATCAGCGAAACGGTTCCGTCGCCCGAATTTGTCACCACGGCCGCGATCGCGGTCTGTGTCCACCGCGACTCCCACCGGCGAGCTTCCGACCGCGATCGACTGGATCACGCTTAGGTCAGTCACGTTCGACACCGGCGCGTTCCTCCGGCCCCGTTCCGCACCTGCACGCGTATACGCCGCGCCGATTCGAGCATGCTTCCCGGCACGGTCGCGACGATCTTCCGGGAACTCACCACATTCACGTCGCCCCCGGGCAGCGCGGTGCCGTCCAGCAGCACTTGCGAGGTGCCGCCGATGAACCCTCCGCCGATGATCGTCAGGTTGTGTTCGCGGTTCCCGGCCCCCCGTATACGATCTGCCGGACCCGCCTCCGCAATCTGCAAGCGGGTCGATGGTCGTTCCCAGAGAGAGAAGCGTCACCGAGCCCGCCCTCGTGGTTCATGACCACTGCCTGGTTGCTCGCGGGATCGACGGCCACCGCCTGCACCGCCGTCGAAGCTCCCAAGCCTCCCACGGTCTGCAGCACGATTCCGTTGGCGAGATCGACGACCACGGCCGTCGAGTTCTTGTTCACTGCGATGCCCACGTCCTCCAGCGAACTTGCCGCCGCCGCGCCAAACCCCGCCTGATTGTACGGCGCTCCGCTCCCCGGCTGGCCGGTGCTCGGCAACGTAACGACTTTCACCGTATTGTCGAGCATGCTGAATGTGTAAAGCGGTCCCGCTGTCCGGATCGGACAGAAACGCGTTGTGCGTCTCCGGGTTGATGGCGACGCCTTGAACCGTCTGCGACAGCAGCAGATTTGCCACTGCGTAGGGACTCCGTCCTTGTGGCTGGCCCGGACTCGCATCGGCTCCCAAGTCCACGACGCTGATTTCACCCGCGCCGCCCGGCGTGACCACCGCCCAGTTCAGCCTCGGATCGATCGCGATCGCGGGAGTCGCGCCCGTCCCCGTGAAGTTGCTCGGAACTGCCGCCGATCGTTTGCACTTCCGTAAGCCCGGGCGTGCCGCCTGCGTCGGACACGTCGAGGATCATTGCCAGGCTCGCCGATTGGTAAGCCACGATCGCTCGATGGGTCAGCGGATTCACGCCGATCGCGTAAGGCGGCGGAGGATTCGCTCCGGAGTAGATCGACACGCCCAGCGTCGTTTCGTTTCTGCGTGTCAATCGATCGCCGTCACCGTCTGGTCGGCTTTTCCGGGCGCTGTTCACCACCAGCGCGACCGGGTTCGGTGAGCAAATCGTCCACGGCCACGCCCGTCGGGTTCGTACCCACGGCGATCGTCCGCCGACTATCGTGCCGGCACCATGTTCACCAGCGTCACGTTCTTGCTCGCCTGCATTCGCGACCACCGCGATGCCGTCCGCTTTGTCGATTGCCACTGCCGTCGGGTCTGTGCCGACACCGATCGCGGCCCCGTTCGGCGCTCCCGGAATCGTAGCTTGCACCGGCGTCACCGCGATATTCAGCGCCGAGAGCGGCGATTGCCCCGCTGCGACGCCCGAATTCTGCACCACGATCGGATATAATCCTGGAATCGACGAGCACGCCGGCCGGAATTGCCGCGGAAAGCTGCCGGCTGCTGTTGAGCAGCGCGCCGACCGTCGAGCCATTTACCGTCGCGGTCGTCGCGCCCGAAAAATATCCGCCCGTAAATCCACGCTCGCGCTCGCCAAGTTTTGCGACGACGTTCTGAGGCGAAATGGCCACCAGTGCCGGTCGCACGGGAAACACGTTCAACGGCAACGCGCCGGACACATTGTTGGGAACGGTCGTGCTCTGCACCTGAATCGTGGCCGATCCCGGCGACCGATAGCACGCTTGCCGGCAACGTGACGCGGGCCAGAGTCGCGCTGAGGAAGAAGACTGAACTTTGCGGCAGCGTCGACAGGCAATTGCCCCGAAGCCGTGACGACCACCTGGCTCGTGCTCTCGAAACCTGTTCCCGTCAAATAGATGTCCTGTTGCACCGAGCCCTGCGCCGCGACGCTCGGGTCCAGGTTCGTGAGTGTGATCGGAGTTCCTCCCGACCGATTAACCGTCGCCGATGCCGCTTTGCGTTGGATCCGCCGAGGACGTCGCCGTCACGGTCACGCTTCCAGGCGACGTAGGCGGCGCCGTATAGTAGCCGGCTGAGCTAATGGTCCCCAGCGGTGGGGGATTCGTAGTTCCGGCTTGGCTTATCGTCCACGAAACTCCCCGGTCGGTCGTGGGGCCCGTGACCGTTCGCCGTAAATTGGAACGATTCCGTCGGACTGATGATTGCCGTCAGCGGTGTCACCTGCACGCGAATGCCGGAATCGATCGTCAGGTCCGCGGTCGTAAACGCGGTTGGATCGATCGTGCTCGTGACCAGGATCACGGCCCTGTCCGGCGTAGGCAGCACCGCGGGCGCCGTATAGAGCCCGGTCTGCTGAATCACTCCGTATCCCGCCAGCACCGTGTCGCCTTTGGGCGTTGTGATTCCTGGAATCGGCGTGCAATCGGTGGGCTTGGTGGTCACGGGAGGCGGCGTGGTGCCGGAGGTCGATGTCGCGGGCAGGCAGACTTGCCAGTACACGGTTGTCGTCGAGGCGCCCGAGACGCTCGCGGAGAATTGCACCGAGTTGTTCAGCAGCACCGTCTCCGGCGTCGGAGCTCACCGTCACTCCCACGGGGTCGAATTCCCGCCGCAGCCCGCGGCCCAGGCGGCGAGGAGCACCACCGCCGCCTATACTCCACGATCTCATTTGCTTCCCTCCGACAATTTCCATTCCGGTTCCCATCTGCCTCGGCAGCAGCCGTGGCCACCCTCGTGCGCTTGACCCGCTCTCCGCGCCATCAGCATCAAAATGTCCGGCTCACCGCGAAGCGCAGGGAAGTCCGCGATTCGAGCAAGCCCGGCGGAATCGTCTGCGACGACCGGGTTTGAAGCAAGAAATTTTGGAGCGCCGGCACGATCTGCGTGTTGTACACGCCCAGTTGTTCCAAAGCCTGCCGCTCTGCCGGCGGGACGTAGAAAGCGCCGTCCGGCGGCACGATCGTCTGATTCAGGCGCAGGTAATTGTACGCGTAATAGATTCGGAACGGCGCCTGGATGATCGGAATCTGGAAATCGAACTCGATTCCGGCGGACGTGTGCGGCCGGAAATTCGTGCCCTTGGCGATCGGCAGATTCGTCCCGATGTGCGTGTTCGGAAAATCCGTATTCGGATATTGCTTCCGCAGCAGCGCAATCGCGGAAGGATCGATCTGCACTTGCCGCACCGTCCCGTTCAAGCCCAGATCGTTGAACAAACTCATCGTCACGTAGCTCTTCACCAGCGGGATGCGGTATTCCGCGTTGAACACGCCCTGCAGATCGCCGCCCGGCCGCGTCGGAACGTATTCCAGCACGTTCACGGGCAGAGTCTCGAGCGTCGGCTGCCCCGCCTGGTTCAAGTGCTGCGGATTGAAGAATTGCACGTCCGTCGTGGTCGAGTAGGGAATGAACACGAACGGCGAGATCGTATAAAACTCGTAGCCGCGCACGTCCTGCTCGCCGCCCAGATAAAACCGGTTGTTCGGCGGCACTTCTCGCCCGTCGAACCCCGTGATGTTGGCGGCCTGCATGCGCAGAGCGATCACGTTGCGATGGTGATAGGCCGGATGGTAGTACGCCATCGTGAATGTGTTGCTGAGCGTGTCCACGTTCCCCTGCAGCGGCCCGCCCGTAAATGTCGTCCCGTAGTAGATGCTCTTCCCGCGCGTCGGGTAAACCGGGCTGTTCACCGTGCTGTAGGAAATCGTCGGCGTGATCGAACTCATCCGGATGCCATTCAGCGCGGACGGCCCCGCCAGGCTCGTGAACTTCGTGAATTCGAAGAGCAGCGTCGCCGACTGGCTGAACGGCGTGATGTTCGTCGTCGACCATCCGTATTGCAGGCCCAGCCGCGTGAACGACGACCTCCGCAGCGGATAGCTCGCGAAACATCGTGAAGCCCTTCGAATCCGTGTTGTAGTTTTCCTGCAGCGCCGGATTGATGGCCACCTGCTGCCCCAGCAACAACCCTTCCTGCGCGCGCCGTGTTGTAGTCCAGCCGGCTTGCGAAGATCGTGAAGCCCGTCGAGATCGGCCGGTCGAAGAGATACGGCTCCGTGAATCCGAACCGTATGTCCGTCTGAATGTTGCCGATCTGCGCCGAAAGAGTCAGCGTCTCGCCGAGTCCGAGGAAGTTGTTCGTCTGATACGAGAAGCCCACGAAGCTTCCCGCCATCCCGCTCACGCCGCCGGTGAAGCTGATCGATTGCTTGCCCTTTTCCTTCACCTTCAGCCGGATATCGACCGTCCCGGCTCTTCACGTTCCGCTTCAAATCCGCGTTTTCGGGCTTGATCGGATCGAAATAGCCGAGCTGGTTCAGTCGCAGCAGGCTCAGTTCCCACAGGCGGTTGCTGAATACCTGTCCTTCATCCAGCAGCAGTTCGCGCCGGATCACTTTGTCGCGAGTCGTCGTGTTGCCCGAAAACTCGATCCGGCGCACGAAGAATTGCTTCTGCTGGTCGAACTGCATCGTCAGGTTGATGACTTTCTTCTCGTCGTTGATGTCGAACGAGGATCGGCGTTGAAATCGATGTATCCGTAGTCGCCGTAGAGTTTCCGGAAATCGTCCAGCGACTTGCGGATCTTGTCCGCGTCGAAAATATCGCCTTCCTTCAGCGGGAAAACCCGCGCCAGGAATTCGGGCTTGAAGATCAGGCCCTGGTCGGGATCGGCGCTCCGGAAAACGAGCTTGCCCATCCGGTATTGCGCGCCTTCCTCGATCGGGATCGTGATGTTCGTCGCTTTCCCGTGGTCGGCGCCGATGCCCGGTCATCGGGAGGGGAATCCCGCTCTTATTCATCGTGACCGTCTTCGAGGCTCTTGACGTCCACCACCGCCTTGAAATAGCCGTGATCCTGGTACAACCCGCGCACGCCGACTTCCAGGTCCTCGTCCAGTTTCGGCCGGTCGAACGTCTTGGCCATGATCGGGATGTCGGTGATGTAGAGGGGAATCGAGATCGGCCGGTCGTGCTTCATCGCGCGGATGATTTTTCGCGTGGAGAATGCCTTGTTGCCGACGACCGTGATCGTCCCCACTTTGACCTTCGGCCCTTCATCGATATTGAACACGAGCTTCACGGCGTTCGTCGCCGCGATCCGCTCGTAGGTGGGCTTCACCGTCGCGAACTGCCGCCCGTGCTCCGCCAGCAATTCCTTGATCACCACTTCGGCGTGCTTGATTTTCGTGGGATCGAACTGGCTTTCCACCGATAGCCCGACTTTCTTATCCTTGAACGCGTCCAGGATGTCCGATTCGGTGATCGATTTATTGCCCTTGTACTCGATCCGGCGGATGATCGGCCGCTCGGTCACGTAGAAAAGGACGATTTTTCCGTTGGGCTGGTCCGGGCTGTTCTCCACTTCCAGCCGGATGTCTTCGAAAAACTGCGTATTCCACAGCGCCTGGAAGTCGCGGCGCAGCGCTTCGGGGTTATAAGGGTCGCCGGGACGCGAAAAAATGCGCGCAAGCAGCGTATCGCGCTGGATTCGGCGGAATCCGATGAATTCGATGCGCTCGATCACGTACTGCTGAGGGGCATTGGACTCGGCTGGGCTGCTGTGCCGAAACGCTTTGCGTCGACCGTCAGGGCCAGCAAAGACACAACCACGAGAAACTCCAACACGCGCGGAAATATCTGCCTCTTGGCGGCCATGATCCTCAAGGCCGCAGTTCCCCGCCCAAGATTTTATGCTCCCCTGCCGGCTCGGCTTTATCCGGCTTGCGCGTGTAGGATTCTTAGTGGGCCACCGGGGTTGCTTCCGCCACAGGACGAAACGCCAGGCTGTCGCCGGAGAGAAAGACTTCCAGTGTCGCCGGCCGCTGGAGTTCGCCCTGAATGAGAGCTTCCGACAGCGGGTCTTCGACATATTTTTGCAACGCGCGCCGGAGCGGCCGCGCGCCGTAATTCCGATCGCTGCAGGTTTTCTCGAGTATCCACTGGCGTGCCTCGGGCGTCGTCACGATCTGCACTTGGCGGTGCACCAGCGTCTCGTTCATCTGGCCGATCAGAAGATCGATGATCAGCAGCAGATCCGCATCCGTCAGCGAATTGAACAGAATCACTTCGTCCAGACGGTTCAGAAATTCCGGATTGAAGACCCGCTTGACCTCGCCCATCACCATGTCGTCTTGGCTCTTCGCGTTCGCCACGCCATCCGTCGACTGGAAGCCCAGGCCACTCTGCTTCTGCAATTGCCGCGCCCCAAGATTCGAGGTCATGATAATGATCGTATTGCGGAAATCAACTGTATTTCCCAGGCCGTCCGTCAATTGCCCGTCTTCGAAGACCTGCAGCAATATGTTGTACACGTCCGGATGCGCCTTCTCGATCTCGTCGAGCAGGATCACCGAATATGGCGTGCGCCGCACTCGTTCCGTCAGTTGTCCGCCCTCTTCGTATCCCACGTATCCTGGAGGCGCGCCGATCAGCTTCGACACCGAGTGCTTCTCCATGTATTCCGACATATCGAAGCGGATCAGCGATTTCTCGCTGCCGAACAGGAACTCCGAAAGCCGCCGCGCGACTTCCGTCTTGCCCACGCCCGTCGGCCCCAGGAACAGGAAGCATCCCACCGGGCGTCCCGGCGCCTTCAGTCCCGCGCGGCTCCGGCGAATCGCTCGCGCCAGCGCCGTGATCGCCTTGTCCTGGCTGATGACGCGCCGATGCAGTTCTTCCTCGATGCGCAGCAATTTCTGCTGCTCGTCTTCCTTGATCGACGTAACCGTAATCCCCGTCCAGCGCGCCACCACTTCCTCGATGTCCTCGCGCGTCACGATCCCCGTCGAGGAGTCGTCGATCTTCAGCTTCTCGCGCAGCACGCGCAGATGTTCCTTCTCCTTGCGCTCTTCTTCCGAATAGAACCGCGCCTTCTCGAACTCGTGGTTCGCGATCGCCGTTTCCATCCGGTGCGTGATGAACTTCACGCGCTTCTGCACTTCCGACACCTCGTCCGGCAGCATCGCCTGGCGCAATTTCACGCGCGCGCCGGCTTCGTCCAGCAGGTCGATCGCCTTGTCCGGCAGGAAGCGGTCGGGAATGTAACGGCTCGAGAGGTATACCGCGTAGCGGATCGCGTCTTCCGTGTAGCTCACCGCATGGAATTTTTCGTAGCGGTCGCGCACGCCCTGCAGCACGCGAATCGCTTCATCTTCGCCCGGCGCCGGCACCTTGATCGACTGGAAGCGCCGCTCGAGCGACCGATCCTTTTCGACCGACTTGCGGTATTCCGCCGGAGTCGTCGCGCCGATGCACTGAATCTCGCCCCGGCTCAGCGCCGGCTTCAAAATGTTCGCCGCGTCGAGCGACCCTTCCGCCGATCCCGCTCCCACCAGCGTGTGCAATTCGTCGATAAACACGATCGCGTTCTGGCTCTCCATCAGTTCCTTCATGATGGTCTTCAGCCGCTCTTCGAACTGCCCGCGATATTTCGTTCCCGCCACGATCAGCGACAAATCGAGCGAGAGAATCCTCTTGTCCGCGAGGAACGGCGGCACGTCGCCATCCGCGATCCGCTGCGCCAGCCCTTCGACGATCGCCGTCTTGCCCACGCCCGGCTCCCCGATCAGGACAGGATTGTTCTTCGTGCGCCGGCACAGGATCTGAATGGCGCGCTCGAGCTCGCGGTCGCGGCCGACCAGCGGATCGAGCTGCCCTTCCATCGCCGCCTGCGTCAAATCGCGGCTGAATTCCGCGAGCAGTGATGCTTCTTTAGGACGGTTCACGGGCACCTTCTCTCCCGCGCTGCGAGCCAGTTCCTCGCGCACGGTGGATAGCCTCAATCCCCGCTCCAGCAGGATTTCGGCGCCAAAGGATTTCTCCTCCCGCAGCACTCCCAGGAGTAGATGTTCCGTTCCTACGTGCTTGTGGCCGAGCCGCTCCGCTTCTTCCGCGGCGTAATTCAGGATGCGCTTGCACTCCTGGCTGAGAGGCACTTCCACCGACGTGGAAATCCGCTCGCGGACCGTGATCCGCGATTCAATCTCCTTGCGGATCGATTCGATCGAGCCGTGGGTCCGCAGAAAACGGTTCGCGAGCGCCTTGTCTTCGCGCAACAAGCCGAGCAGCAGGTGCTCCGTCTCGATGTACGGGCTGCCGTACTGGCTTGCCTCGTACCGGGCGAAGAAGATCACTCGCCGAGCCTTTTCTGTATAGCGTTCAAACACGGTTCACCCCACGCTCTCCCGGGGTCATCGCCCCAGCACTCGTCGCGCGCGCTCCACCGGCCGCTGCGCCTGCCAGCACTTCTACGCTCGGCGTCAGCGTCCCGTGTTCCAGGTTCAGAACGCGATCCGTGCGCCGTGCCAAGTGACAAATTGTGTGTCGCGAGAATTGAAGTCAGGTGATGGGACTGGTGCAGACCCTGCATGAGTTCGAAAATGTTCTCTGCGCTCCGTTCGTCCAGATCGCCCGTTGGCTCGTCCGCCAGCAGCACCACCGGCTCGTTCACCAGCGCCCGCGCGATCGCCACGCGCTGCTGTTCGCCTCCCGAAAGTTCCGCTGCTCGCTGCGCCGCGCGGTCCCCAAGTCCGACTTCCGCCAGCCATTCTCCCGCCGCGCGCAGCGCCTGCCCCGCCGCCTTGCCGCCTGCCAGCAGGGGCATCGCCACGTTTTCCGCCGCTGTGAAATCCGGCAGCAGATGGTGCCGCTGCCAAACGAACCCGACGGACTTGTTGCGATATTCTGCCAGCTCGGCCTCTCGAAGCGAACGGAGTGAATTCCCGGCGAAGTATACTGCACCGCTTGTTGGAGTGTCCAGCGCGCCCAAAAGATGCAGCAGCGTGCTCTTTCCCGTTCCCGACGGTCCCACGATCGCAATCATCTCGCCGCGCTCCACCGAAAGATCGATCCCCCCCAGGGGTACGATTTCCTGTGAGCCCGAATAGAAGATTTTGCGAAGGTTTTCTGCGCGCAGGATTTCGCTCGAGGTTGCGACGCCCCCGACGTTGGCGTCTTCCGTTTCGACCGTCACGCTCGCATCTTTCTGCATGGCCTCGCCGGTTCTCTTCCACACGTTAGATGCCGAAAACCGCTGCAGGTATGTCCTTGCTTTGCACCATATTAATTGGCAGCTTCCCGTAGCTCCGGAGAATCGCTTTCACACTTGTCCTAGACTACTTCCCTTATACGCCCACCCAGCCTGCCAAATAATGGCACTGTGCCACTTAGACTCTTGCATTTTAACACGCTCGCGCTTCCGCAACGAATCGAAACGGCTATCGAAGGGAGCGATTTCTGTGATCGAAGCGAGCGCTTCGAAAACTCCGATTTCTGCGATCTATTCGAAGCGCAGAATCTCGACGGGCAGGATGTTCGAAGCCGATCGCGCCGGCAAAACCGTCGCCGCAATGCTGATTGCCAGCGCCGCCACCGCGATCCAGATCGCGTCCGTGCCGTTCGCGTGGAACGGAACGTACGGAATCGCGTACACCTCCGGATTCAGCGGAATCAATTGCCACCGATTCGCGACCCACGAAAACCCGAATCCCGCCGCCAAGCCCCGCCGCCGTTCCCGCGATGCTGATCGCGAGCCCCTGCAAAATGAAAATCCTGCGAATCTGCCGTGCGCCGCGCGCCCACGGCCATCAGCACCGCGATATCCTTGCGCGCGGTCCGTCACCGTCATCGTCAGCACCACGAGAATATTCAGCCCCGCCACGAACGTGATCAGCCCGATGAACAGCGCCGTCACCAATTTTTCGAGGCTCAACGCGCGAAAGAGCGCCCGGTTCTCGTCCATCCACGTCGTCGCGTGATAACCCGGCCCCGCCCGCCGCACCAATTCGTCCGCGACCTTGCGCGCGTCGTCGAGATTCTTCACGCGCACTTCCAGCAGGCTCACCACGTCGCCCACTCCCGGCCAGCGCCTGCGCCGATTTCGAGCGTCACGAATCCCCAGTTCGCGTCGTAATCGTAGAATCCCGAATCGAAAATTCCCGTCACGCGAAATCGCCGCGAGCTCGGCAGCATGCCAAACGGCGTCAGGCTCCCCTGCGGGCTGGTCAGCGTCACGTAATCGCCCACCGAAATCCCCAGGTCTCCTCCGCGAGAATATCGCCCGATCAGGACCGCCGGAATGCCGTCCGGCATCCGGCTGCGAATGTATTCGAGCCCGCCACCAAGTGCCGCAGCGCCCCGCTCGCTTTCAGCTCCAGTTCCGGATCCATGCCCTTCAGAACGACTCCGCGCGGATGGCGTCCAAACGAAAGCAGCACGGTGTTGTAAATCGCCGGCACGATCGATTGCACGCCCGGCGTGCCGCTCAGCTTCGCGATCAGCGCCGGATAATTGCGGATTCCTTCCGGGCTCATCGGTTTCAGATTCACGTGCGCCGTCACGCTCAGCAGCCGGTCGCGGATCGCCTGCCGGAAGCCCGTGTTCATCGACAGCGCGATCACCAGCGTCGTCACTCCCGCCGCCACGCCCAGCACCGCCAGCAACGTCACCAGCCGCAGCACCGCCGGCCGGTTCGGCGACCGCAGGTACCGCAGCGCCACCAGCCATTCAAATGTCATTTGGTGCTTTCGTCAGGCGCCGCGTCCGATTCCTCGGCGCTCTCGGCGCGCAGCAGGGGGAAGAGAATCACTTCGCGAATCGCGTGCGAATTCGGTCAGCAGCATCACCAGCCGGTCGATTCCGATTCCCTCGCCGGCCGTCGGCGGCAGCCCGTGGCTCAGCGCGCGAATGTAATCGATGTCCACTTCCTTCGGCGCTTCGAGCCCGCCGCTTTTCCACCTGCTCGCGGAAGCGCCGCTCCTGATCCTCCGGATCGTTCAATTCCGAAAAGCCGTTCGCGATCTCCATGCCCGCGATGAAAAGCTCGAACCGCTCGGTCAGCGAAGGATCGTCCGCGCGCCGCTTCGCCAGCGGCGAAATCTCGACGGGAAAATCATAGATAAATGTCGGCTGGATCAGATACCTCTCGGCCACCGCCTCGAACACGTCCCCGATCGCCCGCCCCAGCGGCTCGCGCGCCAGATTCGCGAGAATCAGATGCAGGATCGCCTTCTCGGTCGTCAGCGCCTTCGTAGGGCTCGGTTCGGTCCGCTCCCACGGTTGAGTCTTGCGAGGCAACTCCGCTGCTATCGCAGCGTCCAGCACCTGCATCGCCGCCTCGATCAACTTGCGCAGCCCGTCCTTCGACGCCAGGTCGCTCGCCGTCCGCGGTCTTGCCCGGCGGCGCTCGGCATATGCCTCAGAATCGCCTCGCGCATCGAAAGCCGCGTGAACTTGCCGAAATCGATTTCCAGCTTCGTCTTCGCCTTCGCCGTATTTCACTTTGCGTCGTGCCGCACGCTTTCTCGCGCCAGCTCGCGCAGCATCTCCTCCGTCAGCTCCATCAACTCGTCCGCGTCGCTGTACGCCTGATAAAACTCCAGCATCGTGAATTCCGGCTGGTGGATCGCGTCGATTCCCTCGTTGCGGAAGTTCCGGTTGATCTCGTACACCCGGTCGAGCCCGCCCACCACCAGCCTCTTCAAATACAGCTCCGGCGCGATCCGCAGATACAGGTCCATGTCAAATGTATTGTGATGCGTCACGAAAGGCCGCGCCGTCGCCCCGCCCAGAATCGGATGCATCATCGGCGTTTCCACTTCCACGTACCCGCGCTCGTCGAAAAAACGCCGCAGCTCGCGGATGATCTGCGCGCGCCGCAAGAAAAATCTCGCGCGTCCGCTCGTTCACGATCAGATCGAGGTACCGCCGCCGGTAGCGCTGCTCCGACATCCGCCAGCCCGTGCCATTTCTCTGGCAGCGGCAGCAGCGCTTTGTTCAGCACCTCCAGCCCCTCCACGCTTCACCGTCAGCTCGTTCGTCTTCGTCCGGAAAAGGTGCCCGGAAATCCCGATGATGTCGCCCAGATCGAGCAGCTGAAAAAGCTTGAACGCCTGCTCGCCCATCACGTCGAGCCGCGCGTAAATCTGCAGCCGCGCCGCCGTCGCCCGCAAGATGCGCGAACGCAGCCTTCCCCATCGGCCGCAGCGCCACAATCCGCCCCGCCACGCGCACGTTAACCCGTTCCGCCTCAAGCTGTTCGCCCGTTCGCTCACCGAATTGCCCCGCCACCTGTTTTGGCGTGTGCGTCCAGTCGAATTTGTGCGGATACGCCGGATAGCCCGAGGGCCTCGATTTCACTCAGTTTCTTGCGGCGCTGCTGATACTGGTCGAGCGGTTCAAATTCCAACGGAACGATCCTTTCCGATCGGCTCCTCGCGTCTCCATCTGCTATTCCGTGGCCCGCAACCGGATGCCACAGCGCGTTCTCCGCTGTAGGGGCGGGTTTCAAACCCGCCCTCTTCTGCATTATTCCGTGGTCCGCAACGGAAGCCACACGCGAATCGGGCGAGTATAGCGGTCGCCTTCCGAGACCGTCAAGAAAACGGATCCGGCTTGTCACACATTAACTGACGTCCGTTCATGTCGGCTCGCCAGCGTGAATTCATTGTCTTTTCGCAGTGAGAGGAGTACCCTGCGCCACAGGAAGTATGCCGCACTGAGGTGACGCGTGACCGGGTGGCTCGTCCGCTTGTGCATCGCCGGATCACTCGCACTGTTCATCCTCTGGCCCTCGTGGGGGCAGAAAACAGGGCCGCCGCCGGCTCAGCCCATTCCGAATCCCAACGCCCCGACTTCAATCCAATTGAACACTCCTCCTCCAGCACAAACTCCGACGAATGTGTTCGGGCGACTGGTTCTGGAAGGTGGCCAGGCTGTTCCGGAATCCGTTTCTGTGCAACTGAGATGCGGCGTGCAGTTGGTGCTGGCAGTTCAGACAGATCTGAAGGGGAATTTTCAATTTGTTTTAGGATCGGGGCCCGAGAATAACAATACAGCGATGAACGCCAGCGACGATACTCCCGCGGTGCAGGCTGCTACTCTCGGGGATTCTCCGGGGTTTACCGGTGCCGGCCCGTCCGCCTACAGCTTATGGGGTTGTGAAGTGCAGGTATCTGTCCCAGGCTATCAACCGCTGTCCAAGTCGATCACGAGCACCGTAAATACAGGCGGGATCGATGTTGGCACGCTTATTCTCACGCGAATCGCTGGCATGCATGGGGCTGCTGTCAGTATCACCTCTCTATCGGCCCCCAGGAACGCCCGCAAAGAATTCGAAAAAGGCGAAAGGGACGCTCGTAACAAGCATCTTGACTCGGCGGCGAAACATCTGGAAAAGGCCGTCGCGGAATATAAAGACTATGCAGTCGCATGGGATGAGTTAGGGCGGATTTACTCAATCGGCCATCGTACCGAAGATGCCCGCCACGCTTTTACAAGCGCGATGGTGGCCGATCCTCAATACATTCCACCGTGCGTCAATCTTGCCCAATTGGAATTACAGAACGGACAATATGAAAGCGCCATTGAGGCAGCGGGAAAAGCCCTGAAACTATACCCTGGCATGGCCATCGCGAGTTTCATCCAGGCGGTGGCAAATCTCAAATTGAATCGCCTGGATGCAGCCGAGAAGAGCGCGCGGGACACCGAAAACGGATCGCTTCAAAAGATGCCGCAACTATACATCGTTCTTGCCGACATCCTCCTGCGAAAGTATGACTATCCGAATGCCGCGGCTCAGCTGCAGGGTTACCTCAAGGAAGCGCCTGATGGAGCATACGCCGGCGAAGCGAAGAAGGGCCTGGAACGGATTAAAAAAATCGCGGCCGATGCGGACAGCACGCCTGCCAAAGTTGATGAGCATTCGCAGTTGCCGCCAAGCCCGCTTGAGGCTGCCCTGTCTGTGCCCCCCTCCGTAACGCTGGTTGCCGCCAGCCCAGATCCAACTCCTTGGGCTCCGCCCGGCATCGACGCCGTTGTACCCAGTGTCGAGGCAGGAGTAGCGTGCCCGCTCCCACAGGTAATCAGCGGTGTGGGACGCAGGACGAAAGACCTCATCGAGAATTTGCAGAAATTTGACGCCACCGAACATGTCGAGCACTTCAACGTGGATGCCGACGGCTCGCGTGGCCGGCCCGAGACGCGTACCTTCGACTACGTGGTAACCGTCGCGCTGTCAAATGTTGGCATTTTCCGGTTGGCCGAATATCGGAACGGCAGCCTTGACCCTTCACAGTTTCCGGCGCAGATCGCCACGCAAGGTCTGCCGGCGATGGCCCTCATTTTTCACCCCAGCCAGGTTTCCGATTTCAGCCTGGCGTGTGAAGGACTCGGGCAATGGCACGGGCGCCCCGCCTGGCAGGTTCACTTCGCCCAGAGACCCGACCGGCCCAACCGAATCCGTGCCTACGTAATCGGCCGAAACTACTATCCCATTCCGTTGAAGGGACGCGTCTGGATTGATGCGACTAACTATCAAATCCTGCGCTTCGAATCGGAATTGATGAAGCCTATCCCCGAGATCGAACTTACGAAGGAATTTTTGGCTATCGACTACGGACCAGTGCAGTTTCAAACGCGCAGGCAGGAGTTTTGGCTGCCGCTGGATGCGGAGGTCTATTCTGAGCGCGGTAAGCACCGTTTCTATCGCCGCCATACCTTCAGCAATTTCAAACTTTTCGAGGTCGATTCCGCGCAGCAGATTCAAGCTCCAAAGCAATCCTACTGCTTCCGCAACGTCAACAATCGCAATATCGCCGGGACCCTCACCGTCTCACCGGTCGCCGGCGCTTCAGCCAAGGCCATCTCTATCCGTTTCACGATTTCGCCCGGAAACAGCGTGTGCAAGATTATCGGCACTGGCAGGGATGTGAGTATGCCGCCTGATGCGATCGACTCAGCCATTTTCGTGTATGACGGCCCTGAGGGGGCGATCATGGCTGATGCGAATCTAGCCAAAGAGACTGTTTTGAACGTGGTCCCCGTAACCCGCTCGACCCCCGTGCCTTAGCTCCACCGGGTTGGAGCTATATCGAGTCCGAAGTCCGCCACGCCTGCACACGACACACCCATCTATACTTTCGTTTACCTCAGTCCTAGAGAATGGTAGCTTCTATGCGAGGGCCCTCTTGGAGGTCGCAAATGACCCCTTCTCGTTTGGACAGCAAGGGAGTGCCCGGAAACCCCAATGATGTCGCCCAGATCGAGAAGCTGAAAAAGCTTGAACGCCTGCTCGCCCAGCACGTCGAGCCGCGCGTAAATCTGCAGCCGCCCGCCATCGCCCGCCAGATGTGCGAACGCAGCCTTCCCCATCGGCCGCAGCGCCACGGGCCCTCTTGGAATGGAAATACGAAGGCTAGTTCCACTTTGCCGAATAGATCTGAACCACGCTCGTGTCGTTCATGATCGCGGGCCGGCCATCCGCGGTGAGGCTGGGAAAATTCTCCGCTCCGCTGTTGCTAAGGGTGAGCCCATCGAACCTGGAGATCTGGTTCCACGTTCCGTCTGCAATTGCCAGTCGGTAGACTCCGGGCTCGAACCCCGGCTCTGCAGCTGTCATGGCGATGTAAACAGACTTGCTGTCATTCGACCAAACCCAGTATCCCCAGGGGGCTTCGAATTTCCTAAGGTCCTTCCAAGTGCCGGACTCCGCCGAGTACAGCACCATGCGGGAGGGATTCTGCGCGATTGCGACCAGGTGTTTCCCATCAGGCGACCACGAAGGCACGTAAAAGCCTTCCGATCCCGGCATGATGGATATCTTCCGGCTGGCAAGATCCAGAACTTTGATTTCCCTGATATGCCCTGGAAACGGATAGTCGTTGAACGCGATCGATTTCCCATCCGGCCACCAGGTGGGGCCAACCTCATTGTTGGGCTGCGGGATCAGCTTTTCCGCAGTGCCCCCATCCACCGATATCAGGTAAAGCTGCGTCCAGTCGCTAAACAGAATCTGCTTACTATCCGGGGACCATTGCGGCATGCCGGCATAGAAGTCCGTTAATTGCAACTTCTCGCTCCCGTCCAATTTGCTGCGCCAAAGGTAATGCCGGGGGTAATCCGCATACACCATCCACTTTTTATCGGGTGAAATGACGAACACCGAAGCAGCCAAACCATCCAGAAAGGGCGCCCACCGCTTCTCCGCCGGGTCTAATACCTGCATCGCGCCTTGGGCGATCCGTCCGATAATAAATAGGCCGGCGCTATCACGAGCGGGCGTCACTGCTAGGGCATCAATCTGGCCCGCCGTTAGGCGCGCTGCGGTCGGTTTTCTCCAAAACTCGAACCAGGGAGGCCGGATGAGTTCGTAGATGTTGCCCAGACCTTCCCGGTGCGATACGAAGACGAAATGTTTCCCATCCGGGGTCCACTGTCCGTTCTCCTGATCGGCGTCATCCGGCCAATCCACAGCGAGCCGATGCGGGGAGCTGCCGTCCACATTCAATTCCCAAATCGCGGGGGGATGAGGGCTCGGAGTTTGACCCACTGTCACGCGAATACGACGGGAATCGGGCGAAAAATAAGGCAGATCGGTGTAGCCTGGAGCGTCCCATATCTTTCGCATGTTCGAGCCATCTCTGCTGCTCACGTAAACCGAATTCAAATCGGCATAGACAATCAAACGGCCGTCAGGCGAGAAGTGCGCGCTCCGAGCCATGTGGTTTTCCAGCATCCTCGGATAGCCGCCTAGCACCGGAACAGACCAGATCGAACCTCGAGCGATTTCCACGTTCAGATCCTGTTTCAGCGCCAGCATTTCAGTTGCGTCCGGTGAAACATCCAGCATGCTCATTCCGGAAATCGAGGCTCGTAGAGGAGCCGTGGGGCCGCCTTCCACCGACATTTCCACGGGATTACCTTCGCTTTGAAAGTAGAGTCGCGTCCCATCGGTGACGATCGGACCATCTTTCAAATCGGTGGAAAAGGTGATTTGCTCTGAATTGAGAGGACTCGAAGCCGGCGACGAAGCATTTTCGGCGGCGATCAGAATCAGTAGGAGAATCACGGCCGCAATTGCCGGCATCCAGATCGATTTCCGGCGCAAGCCTGCCAAACCGGTGGGAACCGTTCGTCCCTTCGATCCTCCCGAAGAAGATTCCCGTTTGAGCCGCCGCAGATCGATCATCAAATCGTTCGCGGACTGGTATCGGTCGCCCGGGTCTTTTTCGAGGGCCTTGTCGATGATGCGCGGCAACTCGTCGGGAAGCCCCGGATTCACACTTTTCGCCGCTTTGGGCTCGCCGCGCAAAATCTCGGCGATCGCGTTCGCGGCGGGCTCTCCCGAAAACGCGCGCCGGCCCGTGGCCATCTCATACAACACCGCGCCCAGGGAGAAGATGTCACTGCGCCCATCCACGTCCTTGTCCTGCACTTGTTCCGGCGACATGTAGGCGATCGTCCCAACGATCTGCCCCGGCATTGTGAGCGAGCCCGGGATCGTCACCGCATCGGCGGCCGCTAAACTTTCCTGCCGCGCGTGCTTTGCCAACCCAAAATCCAGCAGCTTGGCATCGCCACGGTCGGTGACGAAGATGTTTGAAGGCTTGAGATCCCGGTGGACGATGCCCCTTTTATGCGCCGCTTCAAGTGCATCGGTTATCTGCAGAGCCAGGCTGAGAAATACCTCCAGCGGCAGCGGTCGCCCGCCAATCCGGGTTTCGAGCGTCTGGCCTTCCATCAGCTCCATGGCAATGAAACATTGCCCATCCTGCTCTCCGATGTCGTGGATCGTGCAGATATTCGGGTGGTTCAGCGACGAAGCCAGCTGAGCCTCTCGCGTCAAACGCGCGAGAGCCCGTGGATCGCGGGCTACCTCATCGGGCAGGAACTTCAGAGCTACGAAGCGTTGTAGCCGAGTGTCCTTCGCTTTGTAGACAACGCCCATTCCGCCCGCGCCTAAGCGCGCGACGATTTCATATGGCCCCACCTTCGTTCCGGTGTTTAACCCTTCGTTGCGTCCCACCGCCGGGCGCCCGATGAAAGTGCTCTCCCCTTGCTCGTGCGCGGCAATCAGCGACTCCACCTCGCGCCGCAGGGCCTGTTCGGTGCAAGCTCGGTCCAGGTAAGCGCCGCGCTCCTCGGGCGCTCGTTCGAGCGCTGCGGCAAGCATTTTCTTCACTTCCTGCCAGCGTTCGGGAGTCACTTGCGTGCGTCCAGCGCTTCGTAGGGTCCGACATGATTACCGGAGATCAGCGCCATTTGGGGCTGCATTATAACCCCGGAAGTATTAGCGCATCTCGTTGTTTAGGACCGTTTCTTAAGGCACATAGGCCCATGCGCCCGTTCTCGATACCTCGTGATTGATGGCGCATTTGCAGCTTCCATCCTCGCCGCCCCGGGCACCCATCGGTCACCTGTCGCCATCATCAATAGCGAAGTCGCGCCACGGCCGGCAAACCCCTCCCCGTTGCGCCGGTGCCATCGGTGGTATACTCCGCTGAGCGATCTCGGGGGCGGTGTGGTTTTCTCTAGGCGCAGCTAATGCGCGGCCTGCTACCGAGCGTCGCAGGGTCACGGAAGAGTGGTTCACGGCTCTGCCCCGCGAGAAGGCCTAGTTTTTGATACAGTCGTTCGCCGTTGGGAGTGCGCGTACGCCATGATGAGCGTGGCGCTCGACGGAGCGCTATCTCTGCGCGCGCGCGGCGAGCTGGTTTGCGCCCGCCAGCAGGTTTCCGTCGCGGCGGATTTGTTCGGACGCCTTTCTTCCACCCTCGTGGGCCTTTGCGACACGCTCTCTGCACGCGGCCGTCATATCAACCGGGTCCCCGCCGTCGAGCCATTGAATTCCGAATTCTTTCGCGGCAATACGGGCCAGAGTGCGGCCTCCTGGAACGGAATCCTTCACCATCTCCTGTTCGGCGATCGCTCGCGCTTCTTCCACAAGCTTCGCATTCTCTCCGACACTCTCGAACAGATCGAGCGCGAATTTCACGAAGCCGCGGGCGACATTGCCAAGGGAACCTCCATCGAGCCTGCCGATTGCTGGACGAAGCTCGATTACCTCCACTACGATTTCAGCACTTGTCTGCGCGAAACGGAGATCGTCCTGAAAAGCTTTCCTCCGCTCGCTTGCCCGCCGACCAATTGTCCGGCTCTGGCCACCGAACTCGATGCGCCGCCCCCGGTCAAGCGCGTGCGAGCAAAGCCCCGTTTTCCGACGCGCCGGCCTGAGCCTCGTTGCACAGACAATCCTGTCGTGCGGGTCGCGTCAGCGTCCCATTCAAATTAAGTCCGATTCTTTAGGATCCTCTGGGACGGAAACGCCCGCGGAGTGCGGGAGCTTGCCTGCCCTGAGCTTCGAAGGGCTCCCCCTGTTTGCCGCCTGGGCTTGCCCGGGCGTGCTCCCCGCACGCGCCACGCGCCTTTCTCGCCCGCTCTGGACGCGCAGCGCAATTCCGTCGACAATAGATACGAAGGTTTCCAAGGCGCATCGCGATTCTGAGATCGCGGCTCACCGCAACCGCCCGGCTAGGACCATCCCCGGCAGCCGGTGCGCGGCAGGAAACACGAAGGACAACTTCTGGAGAGGCGGACGCATCGCATTGAAGGATGCGTCCCGACGGGTAGCGTGGCCCGAACGAGACGAAATGAAGCCGGAGAGATGGCCGAGCCGGAAGCGATCCGGCTTGCCCAGCAGGGCGATGCAGCCGCCTTTGAGCGGCTCTACCAGCTGCATAGCCGCCGGGTCTATTCGCTATGTCTTCGGATGGTGGGGAATACGGCCGAGGCAGAAGATCTGACGCAGGAATCGTTCCTGCAGCTCTTCCGCAAGATCGCGACGTTTCGCGGCGAGTCGGCCTTTTCGACCTGGCTTCATCGGCTGGCGGTCAACGTCGTCCTGATGAAGCTTCGCAAGAAGTCGGGCAAGGAAACTTCGCTCGAGCAGGTCACCGAAGGCGACGAAGAGTCGGGCACCCCGCGGCGCGATTTCGGCGCCGTCGATCTCGAGCTCAGCGGATCGATCGACCGGGTCAACCTGCAGCGCGCGGTTGAGCAGTTGCCGCCCGGCTATAAGTCGGTGTTCGTGCTGCACGACGTGCAGGGCTACGAGCACAACGAGATTGCGGAGATCATGGGCTGCTCCATCGGCAATTCCAAGTCGCAGCTGCACAAAGCGCGCATGCGCCTCCGCGATCTGCTTCACGAGGCGGTGCGCGCCAAGGCCCGCGAGGACCGCCGCGCCGCTGGGAGCGCTTCCGGCAGTGGCGAGGTCTGAACATGAATACAATCGGATGTAACGAATTTCTCAATCAACTCGGCGATTGGATGGAGGGCAAGCGTTCCGCCGACGCCCGCGCCCACCTGCGCGATCTGCGGCCGATTGCCGCTCGCTGGTCGCCGATCTCGAGGCCATCCAGAAAGACCGCGCCTTCGCTTCGCCCTCGACGATCCAGAGCCTTCGCCGCGCGTCTGGCTGGCCCTGCGCGCTCAGCTCGAACAGGAAGGCCTGATCCGTACCGAGCGCCACGGCCCGACGGCCGAGCCTCGGCGAACTGGTTCGATGTGATCTTCGCCGCCGTTCCCGCGCCCCGCGCTCGCCGGCGCTTATCTCGCGGCGCTCTCGCCCTCGGACTTGCGCTCACCGTCCCGGGACGCCGCGCACGCCAATGACGCGCGCTGGCTCAGCCGCACGGAAGACTCCACGCAACCTCTCAGCGCCCAGCTCGATACCGCCGAGCAAGATACAGATTCCGCCCTGAGGAATGTCGATCCCGTCGTAGCCGCTTCCCTGCATAAGAATCTCGCCATTGTTGACAACTACATCGCATTGTGTGAAAAAAGCGTGCGCGAAGATCCCCAGGACGAAGCCGCTCGCGATTATCTGTACGGTGCGTACCAGCAAAAGGCGGATTTGCTCGCACAGATGAGCGACCGCGGAGACGACGGTCAATGAGCACCCTAGCCAACCAGCCGGCTTCGTTTCATCAGTGGAAGAAAGCCACGCTCCTGGTGCCCGGGCTCTTGATCCTGGGCGTCGCGTCCGCGTCGGCGGGTGATCGCATCACCCAGCACTTTCGCGTGGAAGCTCACCCCGTTGTCGCAATCCACAATCCCAGCGGCACCGTCACCGTTCGCGCCTGGACCAAGTCCGAGGTCATGGTCATCGCCAACCGCGCCACCACCGATGTCGAAGTCGACGCCGAGCAAACCGCCAACCGCATCGACGTCCTCACGCGCCAGGTTTCCGATTCAGCCGCTCCTGGCGACCTTCGCACCGATCTTGAAATCAGCGTTCCCCAGGATACCGAGCTTGAGATTCACGACGATTCCGGCGGCGTCAACGTCTCCAACGTTCTCGGCGACATGAACGTCGAAACCATCGCCGCCGGCGTCGATCTCGAAGACGCCGCGGGCTACCTCAACGTCAAAACCGTCGACGGCTCCTTCCAGTGTGTGCGCTGCACTGGGCGCATCGAAGTTTCTTCGATCAGCGGCAACTTCCGCTTCATCGATATTCACAGCCCCTACGTGCGCGCGCAAACCTCCACCGGAAACATTCTGTTCAACGGCGAATTTCTCCCCAACGCCACCTACCGCCTCAAGAATTACAGCGGCGTCATCGAAGTCCGCTTCTCCCCCGGCGACTCGTTCGATCTGAGCGCCAGCTCGCTCAAGGGCAAGCGTGCACAACGAGGCGCAGCCTCGACCCGCCTTCGCATCACCACTTCCTGCCGCGATTCGGCAACGCGCTTTTCGGAACGCTCAACTCCGGCCGCGCCAGCGTCGAATTGAGTTCCTTCGATGGTACAATCAACATCCTGAAGCGCGATTGATCGGATCGACGCGAAACATGCGCCCGATTTGCACCATCGCGCGACGCTTTGAATCCGATGCCGATTGAAAACCGTCTTCGCAGACTCGTCTGCCTCACCGGATTCATGGGCAGCGGCAAATCCACCACCGCGCGCCTGCTTGCCAGCCAGCTCGGCTGGCCGAAAACCGATCTCGATAAAAGCATCACCGAAGCCTGCCGGCGCCATCCGATCGCGCAGATTTTCGCCGCGCAAGGCGAAGCCGAATTCCGCCGCATCGAGCGCGAGCAGCTCGAGCGCGTCGTCGCCGAGTACGCCGAAACGCAGCGCCCGCGCATCGTTTCGCTCGGCGGAGGCACGATCGCCCAGCCGCAAAATCTCGCGCTGCTTCGCGAGCACGGCGCGATCCTCATCTGGCTTGCAGTGCCCCATCGAGCAGTCTGCTGCACCGCTGCGCGCAGGTCACCGACCGGCCGCTTTTTCGCGACGAAGCCAGCTTCCGCCGTCTCTACGAGGAGCGCGTGCCCACCTACGAACTCGCCGATTACCGCGTCGATAGCAGCGGCGAGCCGCTGCGCGTCGTCGAGCAGATTCTCGCGCTGGGAATTTTCCCGCAGGTGACGGTGTGAGCCGCGCCGCGCCGCCCGCTCGCAATGCGCCGCATTCTCGCCGCCTCCGCCTTCGCGCTTTTTCTCTCGATCAGCCGTCGCTGGCTCGCGCGCCTCGAATCCGCTCTCCGGATTCACGCCGGATAAAGGCACCTTCAAGATTCTCGTCAACGGCCAGCAGGCGGGCAAGGAAGATTTCGACATCGGCCCGAATGGCGCCAGCGGCGATTGGATCGCGCACGGCACCTCCGAAATCACAGGCGGCAGACGGCACGAAGACCAGCGTCACCGGCACGCTCGAGCTCCGCGCCGACGGCACGCCGGTCCGCTACGAATGGTCCACGCAGGGCGCGAAGAAAGCCGGCGCCACGGTCACCTTCAACGGCCCCGTGGCCACGATCGAGCTGCACGTGCCGGGCGCGCGCCCCTTCACGCAGCAGTTGACGTTCAGCTCTCCGCTGATCGTGATCCTCGACAACAATCTCTATTACCAGTATGGCGTCCTCGCGCACATCTACGACTGGGATAAGAAGGGCCCGCAAACTTTCTCGGTCCTCGTCCCGCAGGAACACACGCCCGGCACGATCACCGTCGCATTCGCTCGGCAGCCAGGACGTCGACGGCAAAAAGCTCGACGAGCTCAGCGTGAAAACCGAAGACCTCGAAGTCGACGTCTACCTCGACGGCCAGCGCATCGCCCGCATCGTAGCCCCCAGCGCCAACGCCGAAATCGTCCGCCAATAATCCGCGTTATCGTCGCGGTTTTGTCCGTAGGGGCGGGTTTCAAACCCGCCCGGCCGTGGCCTTCGGTGTAAATGCAGCGCCGCGGTCTTCAGCGCGGCATCTTCTCCTCTCGTTTTTTCCTCCGGTAGGGGCGGGTTTCAAACCCGCCCGCCGTTGCTTTGCCTTTGACGTTCCTTTTGACGTTCCGGCTGCCCCATCCTCGGTTTGTGAGGGTGGGGTCTTTCTCCTCGTTGTAGCCTTCGTAGCGGCTTGCCTCGCTTTTGGGCGGGCGGGTCCTCCGAGATTTAAATGTAGCGCCGCGGTCTTCAGCGCGGCATCTTCGCCGTTTGCTGAGGTGGGCGGCGGGAAGTCGGGAAGTAGTGAAATCCTACTTCTTGGGAGGCAAGAGGTTCCTGAGCACCGCGGCGAGTTGTTCCGCGAGACGGCCCGTTTTGGCGACGGATTCGAGTTGCTTGTAGATATCTTCCGCATCGCCTTGCTTTCGGACGCCAACACTGCATACGGCTACCACGTGATGTTGCGGATAAACTCGGTAAACGACGCGGTGGTTGCCGAACGGATGCTTCCAATAGCCCGCCAGAGGCCCGCGCAACGGGAGTCCGTATCCTTCGGGGTCGATGGCGAGCTTCTTCTCCAGGACTTTTCGCAGTTGACCGCGCACGCTGCCGTCGAGAGCTTTGATCTCCGCTGCGGCGTCTGGTGTATATCTAAGCTCAAAGGGAGGTTTGGAGCGCGCCTCTCCGGAGGTTGGCGCAGCGGGCGAAGGCCGTTTTCGCCCTTTGCTCATTTGCCAAAGACGTCTGCTGTGGTCAGCAGCCGGCCGGCGGCAACGTCCCGGTCGATGGTCTTGGACAAACTCAGCAGGCGATCGGTGAGTTCGCGGTCCGCGAGAATCTCCAGAGTGGCGAGAACTGACTCACGCTCGCTTACCAGCGAATCCAGGAAATCTTTGTCCACGAGGTACTTTGGCGGCTGACGGCGGTTCTCGACAAGCACAACCCGGTTTGCGGTCGCCTGTTTCAAGTAAGTCTTGAGCTTGTCTCGAAGATCGGTCGCTGTGACCTTTGTAACGGCAATGGAAGTCCGCGCCATTGAAATTCTCCTTAACGTACGTTCCACATAATCAAATGTACAGTTAATGAGGAGGGCGTGTCAAGCGAGGCTTGCAACTTCACTTTCACGTCTCAACCTGCGGCACCCGGCAGCGCAACCCCATCGCGTCGCCGTTGCTTTGCATCTGTAGCGGCCGCCTTGGTTCCAGGCGGGCGCCTTTTCTTTATCTTCATTTCCACGTCTCAACCTGGGGGGGCATCCGGCGACGGCGATCGGCGAAGCAACGGACTGAACCTGTGGCAACACCCAGGGAGAAAACCCCACCCTCGTAAGAACGTGAGGCAGCCGAAACGCCCAAATTCGAAACCAAAAAGTCGGTCGCGTGCCCGGATTGTCCCGAGCGCCGGAGGTGCGACAGAAGTTAGCCCAGCGCGTGAGCGCTGGGACAATGATGCATAGAATTGTGAGCACCGTAGGCGCGGCACAGGTCCTCAACTCTCAACTGCGAACCCTCGACTCTCTACTGTCGCGGCAAACGACGCCCAGGCTCGGAACTCGCAGCGCGGACGTCTCTGCACGTCGCCGCCGCCCTCGAATTGGGCGTCGATCGCCTGTACAGTTTCGACGAACGTCAGCGGAAACTCGCCCGAGCCGTCAGACTTAAATTGAATTGAGCCAAAAGGCCCACCATTACAAAATGGGGATGGGGCACCCGGCCGTTCTTCTACTAGACGTGTCGCAGTGATATCCTCGCCGCCGTTGTTGTGTCAAAGGATTCACCTTTTGAACGTGCGCCAGCCGAAAAATAGGGTTCCGACCTCACGCAAGAGTTTGAATTGACGCGGCGAAGGTGTATGTTGGCGGTTCAGTTATCGAACCGCTTATACCCAAGTCCATTGAGGTCTTTGATAATCCTGGCGCGTATTGGGACTTCATCACCGCGTCGCGCGACGTTGATTTTGAAGGTCAACACTTTGATCGCAAAGAGGCCGGTCGCCCCGATCAAGCTGGGAACTTGTCGTCTAGCAAGCTCACCGAACTCATCGAGCACGCAAGGGCGACGATTTCTGCTTACGCGAACGCCAACCGCGAAGGAGGGCTTCTCGTCTTCGGCGTTTCGACTGCCGGCGAAGTTAAGGGACTGAGCCACTTAAAGGACGCACAACGAAATAATTTGATGGCTTGTCAATCGTGGCTGACGAGTCACCATTCGCGATGCAAGCTCTATGATTGTGCTGGCCTGAGTGGCCCCGCTCAAGTGTGCTTAATCTTCACGCCATACACAGAAAGGGCGATTTGCGAGACTCCCGATAACGACCGGCGAGCATGGCTTAGACAGGGCGCTCAGAACATCCTTTTGAACGCCGACCAAAAAGATCGGCTTCGACGAGATAAAGGTATAACGTTTTTCGAGACAGAGAAGTGCTGCGAGTTCGACAAACGTGACCTGGACTCCGCCCTCTTGGGCGAATACAGAAAGGTTTTTCCTGGCTCCGGCGCCTACGACTATTCCGACGAAGAGCTCTTATACCAAGCAGGTGCGGTAATACGGGAAAACAACAAACATTTCTGGACCAATGCAGGATTCCTATTCTTTTCGTCCAACCCACAGCGTTTGATGAGCTGGGCTTATGTCCGCCTTCTCAGATTCGAAGCCAATCTGGCGAAGGCCAGCGAGTTTGGACTCGTCTCGGATGAGCGCCAGTTCATGGGCCCACTGCCCACGCAAATCCGAAAAATTCGTACCTATTTTCAAGAATCAGGATTCTTTAAGAAGTATCAGGTGCGCAAGAAGGGTGGGTCTGGCTTCAATGAAGAGCCAGAATACCCCCTAATTGCGCTGGACGAAGCCATCGTCAACGCGGTTGCGCATCGAGACTATGCAGTGTTCCAACCGACGCTATGTAAGAGGTTCACGGACGCGTTCATGGAAGAGAATCCAGGGCCTGTGCTGCAGCGAGGCCAAGACTTGCCCGAAAGTTTTTCGCTGTCAAACGTCGAATTGGAGCAGACGGCGCGAAACCCAAAGATTCTGGAATGGTTTAAGGCGCTTAAAGACGAGCACGGAGCTGCCTTCGTTCGCGCAATCAGTGAGGGTACTCGAATAATGCGGGACGAAATGCAGAAGCAGGGACTGCCAGCGCCGAAATATGACGTTACACCCGCGACGACTACAGTTACCCTCTTCAACAATGTCGCTGAACGTGAGTCGCTTCTCCGTTCGTCGCAGGGGAAGAGGACTGAGTTCACGAACTTGTACGCGCTTCAGATCACGGGGGACAGTCTAGATGTGAGAAATCATGGGCAACTCAAGCGGGAGATCACGAGTGCCGTCAATGCCAGTCTCGCCACAAACGGTTGGTATATCGATCGAGCGGCCTATGGTCGCGTCACGGCGCATAGGAAGGGTAGCGAACTGCCGCTGCCATCAAACGTCTCGCCGATTCTTCGAATGTACCCTGCGTTTAGCTTTCAGGTCCGGCGCATATGGGACGTGCTTTATCTGGCTCTGGATTTCGACTTGCAGGTGAAGAATGTCTTGTCCGTGGCGGAACTGCTTAAGATGTTCCCCGAGTCCGATTTGATCGGGCGGTCCGGCGTCGCGAATTGGAACGGATGGCAGCGCGGGAAGGTACTCGATATCAACGAGGGGTTATGTAGCTTCAAGTTTTTCGACCTTGATGCACCTCAGAATGTGCCGGTCGAAAAAGTCATTCCAAACATCAAAACCCGGTTGCTCGACGATATTCTTTTGAAACGGGGCATCGTCTTCGATTTGGGCAAGGCGATCAAGCAGGCGAGCCTTGGGTCTCAGCCAAATGCAGCGCGCAGCAGGGCGGCTAAGACCGAGGCCGCAATCACAGACGTTGCAACGTCTGTCTTTCCGATTACGCTTGCGACCGGTCCCGTCTCGTCTCTTCAGCCGACGCCCGCTTCAATTGCGCGAGATGCCAGCCCGCTTTCAAATCTATGCGCGGCAAGTGTCGCCGAGCCAGTTGTAGAGTTCCAACATCAAAGGGCGACCGCTAACATTCGAGAAGGAATTACACAGTTCGGCGCGTGGGTAGCGAGCCTACGACCTCGACTCGTGCCCTTTTCATCAATCAGGCCCGGGATCAGATGGCAGCGCTGATCCAGCGTCTCAAAGTCGGAAAATTCAAATTCAAAGGCGCGGAAAGAACGTTTAGCACGAGATTCGCCTACTCGTCGATTATTACTACGCCGCGCGCGGAAGGACTGGTCGCCGAATGCGAGCGAATTCTAGGCGAGCATCCTGAATGGGTGGCAGACAAAGACTGAGGCGGCTGTTCCTGCGTGCAAACGCCCGAGAGTGGGTATTCGCTTGACGACGAAACATCGCCCTACTACCGACTAAAGCGCCTCCTGCTCGAAAGAGGCATACCATCGCAAATGGTGGATAGTCCGACACTCGCGAATCCCGATTTCAAAGACCTGAACTTGGCTTTGAATATCATCGCGAAATGCGGCGTAGTTCCGTGGCTCCTTCCCGGGGCTATCCCAGACGCGGACTTTTTCGTGGGACTGTCGTACACACAAAACTACGCACGCGGCACGAAGCGGACGATGGGCTATGCCAACGTCTTCAACAACTACGGCCGCTGGGCATTCTATTCAGCGAACACCGAAACGTTTCCATTCGAAAAAAAGACCGAATATTTCGGCAAGCTAGTTAAGGAGACCCTAGAAAAACTGAAGCTGGATTTGTCGGAGACGCCGTCGATTTACTTTCACTATTCGGCCAGATTCGCACGAGAGGATCGCGATGCGATAATTCGCTCGGCTCGGCAAGTTCACCCAAACGGAGCGTACACTTTCGTATGGATCAATACCGATCACAACGTTCGCTTCTACGACAGCCGGCCCGAAAGGGACGGGAGCCTTAGCCGCGGTAGCTTCGTGACGACCTCGCCAAATCAAATCTATTTGTCAACAACGGGATACAACACATATCGAAAGATGCTTGGCACCCCGCAGGCGCTTGAGTTGAATATATACGCGCAGGACCGGGACGGCAGGCAGCGGGCTCATCACGACCTGCGCGCGCTTGCGTCACAAATTCTCAGCCTGACGAAATTGAATTGGGCATCAACTGATTCATTGTGTGGCGAGCCAATCACGACGAAATATGCGGGAAACATCGCGTACCTCACCGCAGCGTTTTTGCGTCAACAGGAAGAATTCAGGGTGCACGGAGCGCTGGAGCGAACCCCGTGGTTTATCTGAAACGTACCTGACTAGCGGGTGGCCCATACGTCGGAGCAATCGTGAGCGGTTCACACCGGAGTCCATTCGGGCCCTTGAACAAATTTGCGGGGTGCCGCATCCCTTCACGCTTCTCGTGAAGGGTGCGCGAGGTGACTCTGAAATCTGAACTCTCGACTCTCAACTCTAGTCCTTCCACATACTCGTGCGTGAGCTCCGCAAAATACCTCACCGGGTTGCCGGCGCGCAATTTCCGGCAGAGGTGGCTCAACGAATCCTGCTCGCGCGCATTCAGAGCTCGCATGCAACGCCTTCACCATCTTCGTATGGCTCGGCAGGACCTCGCCGATGAATTTCTTCCCGGATTTCGTCAGCCCGACGACGCTCGTCCGTATTCCCTCCCGCCGCTCGTCCCGCTTCGACGCCGGCACGTGGGCCCGTTGAAACTCCACCGGCGGAAGCTTGACGATCTTCGCGCAGCACGAATCCGCGTTTCGAGAGACGCTTGACGATCACGGCCACGGCTTGCTTGTGCAGCCTCCGCCTGCGGGCGATGTCCGGGGCGAACAGCGCGCCCTCGCGATGGAGCATCTCGAGCAGGCGAAAGTCTCCCATCGACAAGTCGTACATCAGAAGCGGCCCGTGCAACTCGCCCTTGAGCCAGTCCGCCGTCTCGAGCACCTCCATATACGCTCCGAAGGCGCGTTTGGTCCTTTCTCTGGGTGTCGGGTAGTGGGACATGGCAAAAACCTCCCAAAAATGGCTTTTCTTGGCCTTTTAACCCGGTTTAAGCCCCCGACGGCGGCAACATTGTTGCCGCCGCCGGAGCTGGTTTTCTTCGGTTTGTTTTCGTAGCGTCGCCCTTACGCGAGCGATCTTTTCTTAGTCGTTTGAGCGGACGCCTGGTTAGGCGGTCGATTTTTCTTAGACGCCGGGATGTTCGAGCAGGAGGCGGATGCCGCCGTTTACGGTGCGCAGCGAGATTGCATTGCCGCCGTGGCCGAGGCGGCCGCGGAACGCTTGCGCGCCGGGAAGCGCGGCCGTCGAAGTAGACGGGCACGTCGGAGGAGACGTCGCCATTCATGTTGCGGACGTTGAGATCGGCGCTGGCATTGGACGGCAGGCCGAGCGTGACCGAGCCGTTGACCGTTTCCAGATCCATCGGCGCGCCGTCGGCGAGGCCGGAGAGTTCGAGATGCAGATTGCCGTTGGTGGTGTGCGCGCTGAAGCGGCCCGAGCTGTTGAGCACTTCGACGTTGCCGTTCACCGAGCGCAGCTCGCCCGCGCCTTGCACGCCGTGGACCGAGACGCTGCCGTTGACGGTGCCGATGCTGTGCAGCAGGACGCGATACGGCACGTGGACGATGTATTCGACGGCGACTTCGGCGTCCTCGCCATCGGGGTAGAGCGTGTGGACGTCGACTTCGCCGGGATGGCTTTCGACGTCGATCTTCACGAGCGCGAGATCGCGGGCGTTGTTTGCGGAAGTTTTCACGGCGCGCACTTCCACTTCGTTGCGGTTCCATCCCTCGACGCGCACCGAGCCGTTCACATTTTGCAGGATGAACTGGCCGCCCGACGCGAGCGGATACGTTTGCTCGAAGACCTGCATCGTCCGCGAAGCCGGGAAGCGCGAGCAGAGAGACGGCGGCGAGCGCCAGGAAAATTCGCGCGAGCGACGGCGCAACGGCGTGGCGGTTGGGTTTTCGAGTGAACACACGAATGGCTACGAGACAGCAGGCTGGTCGTTTCTCGCACGGTACGCCCCCTAAGCTTCCGTTTGAATTTTCGACTGCTCCGAAATTGTTAGAGAACCGGGCTCCCTTTGCCCCGTGGGCTAAAGCCCCCTTTAGCATAGCGCTCTTTTCGCGAGCCTGCCCTTCGACTTCGCTCGGCGGAGTCTCACGCCCGCCCAAGCCTTCGTCCGCCCCACCGAAGCACTTGCGCTTCCGCGCTACGCAAAGCTTGCGGCTCGCTCGCTGGCCACCGGTGGCGAGCGTGCTCCCGCACGCGCACGTGCGATGCTTGCATCCCAAAATCTCGCGCCCGTTGCTACGGGCCGGTGTTGGGCCCGGCATCTGCACAGACGCCGGCCTTTTGCAATTGCGCTTGCAGCTGCTGCTGGAGCTGCTCCATCTGCTGCTTGTAAATTTCAAGCTGCTTGCTGACGTCGCTCAGCTCGAAGCGAATGTTGCCGTCGACCGTGCGCAGGCGAACGAGCGGGCCGCCGCCATTGAGCGAGCCCTCGGCGCGAACCGTGCGCGCGCCATTCGACGAATCGTCGTAGGAAATTCGCAGCGGGAACGCGGGATCGACGATCACGCGATGTTCGTTGCCGAGCGCGACCTCGGCGTCGATGGTGACGGCGAGATTGCGCGGCATGTGCACGACGATGTCGCCCGCGCTCGATTGCAGATCGCACGTGCCGGAGGATTTCGGCGGCGACACGAACCACGCCGTGATTCCGCCGGCGCTGGTCGATGCTTTCACCGGGCTATCGACTTGCGTGAGATAGATGCTGCCGCCCGAGGTTTCGAGATTCGTGGGGCCGATCACGCGGACCACGCGAATGCCGCCGCCACCGGTGCGCGCGCGGACGAGGCCGGCCGCCTCGCCGACTTCGATTTCGCCGCCGCCGGTCTCCGCGGTGAGTTCGCCGCCGGAATGCTCGAGCGTGATATTCCCGCCGCCCGTATCCAGATGCGCCGTGCCCTGAATCGATGTGACGCGGATGTGGCCGCCGCTGGTGTGCAGCGTGGCGTTGCCCTGCACGGTGCCGATGGTGATGTGCCCGCCGCCGGTATCGGCGGTGAGTTCGCCCGCAACGCTTTTCGCGCTGATGTTGCCGCCGCCGGTTTCCAGGTGCGCCGGCCCGCCAATATTTCCCGCCGTGATGTTGCCGCCGGCGGTGGAAAGCGACACGCGGCCATCGATTTCGCTGGCGTCGATATTGCCGCCGCCGGTCGAGACGTCGAGGCCGACATTTTTCGGAATGTCGAGTTCGAGCGTGACCCAGAGGCGGCCGGAGGAGCGGCGCGCGTAGCTCTCGCGCTTTCAGGAGAAGGCCGTCGGGCGTGTCGTGCGAGGAGATGGTGAAGCTTTTCAGGAGCTTCTGCGCGTCTTTTTGCGACGCGTCGGTTTCGAGATGGACGTGGTAATCGACTTTGTCCGCGTCCTGCGTGTGAACGACGATGCTGCCGAGTTCGGTCGAAAGGCGGATGCGTTCGCCGGGGCGCGTCGGCGACCGAGCCGGTCAGATCGGAAGTGAGGTGCGGGCCGGAGTCTGCGCGCGGGCGAGGAATCGGCGCGGCGGTGCGCCCAAGCGGCGCCCGCGAGCGCGAGAGCAGCGAGAAGCAGCGACGCGGCGAGAACGAGCCGCGGATTTTTGCTGCGCGACGGGCGAAGGCGAGAAGGCGCTGGGCTCGTGCATCATCAGAACTTTTCGCGCGGGCCGAGCTCGCGAATCACCTGCGCGCTCTGAAGGCGAATGTAGGTGTTGGGATCCTTCTGCATGCGGTCGCGGAGGACGGAGAGCGTGTGGCCATCGTCGGAGGAGACGCTGCCCTTCGCGGCGAGCTCGCGAAGCTCGTTGATGGCCTCGACGCGGACGCCAGGATTGTCGTCGTCGACGAGCGCGCCGAGCAGCGTCTGCTGCACGATGTCCTGCGGCTCGGCGCCGTCGAGGGCTTCGAGCGCCTTGAGGCGCACGGCGGCGTTACGATCGTTGCGAACCGTGTGGCAGAGAGCGGCGCGGACGTCGGGATCGTTGTTGCGCGCGCGAAGGCAGTCGACGGCGTCCAGCGCACGTCGGGGCAGAAGCGCTCGCCATTGCGGAGGACGCCAAGCAGAACGTCTTTCACGTCGTCGTTGTTGACCGTGCCGCTCAGCGTGACAGGCTGCTGCGAACGCAGCTGCAACTCGACGCGCGGTGAGTCGCCGACACCGTCGGAAGGCAGCACGTCGATTCCGGCAACGTCGGCGGTGCGCAGATCGAGCGGCGATGCGGCGATATTGGCAAGCGGGTTGGCGTTGGGATCGGAAGAATCGGCGGGCGGCGATTTGGGCCGTGTCGGAGTCATTTGTCGCAGCGACTCGAGGATTGGAATTACCGGGAGCCATTGAGATTTTCAGGATGGCGAAGAAGGCGGGGGGCCAGAACTCCTACGCTGAAGCCGATCAACAGAAGCACAGCCGCGCTCCATGCAGGGCGCGGCGCAAGCCAATTCGCGGGCAGCAGGGTCTGCCGAGCGCGCGGCGCAAGCCAGCCGCCCTCTTCCTGGCGGTCGAGCGCGTCAGTGAGGCCGGCGCGGCAGCTCGCGAGCAAAGTGGCGTCGGGCTCGGCGTGATTTTCGGAGAGAAGAGCGAGAAGTTCTTTTTCGCGTTCGAGAGATTGCGGAGCAGGCGGGGCACTGGGCGAGATGGGCGGAGAGGCGATCGTGCTCGGCGTCTTCGAGTTCGCCGCCTGCGGCGGAAAGCATCAGCAGCGGTTGCCACTCGGAGCATGGTGCGTGTCGGTCAGTATCGTCGCTGCGTCCCGATTCATCTCGAAGTTCCTCACCGAATGCCATCCAGGCTCTCGCGAAGTTTGCGCGTGGCCCGGAACAGCGAATTCTTTACGGTCTCTTCCGACGTGCCGAGCAGATCGCCGATGGCGCGAAGCCGAAGGCCCTGATAATGCTTCATTTCGAAAACGACGCGCTCGCGGGGCGAAAGCCGTTTCATGGCACGCTCGATTTGCTGGCCGACTTCCTGGCCCAGCAGGCTTTTTTCCGGATTCGCCGAGGCCCTTACTTCCGGCTGGCGGTCGAAGAAATCCGGCGCGACGCCCTCGGTTTCCTTTGGGCGCGGGCGCTTGCTCTTCGCGGTGGCTGGTGCGGCGGCGAAGATGATCGAGCGCCACGTTCGTCACGATCCGATAGAGCCACGTATAAAAGCTGCATTCGAACCGGAAGCGATGCAGGTTCCGGTAGGCGCGCAGAAAGCCTTCCTGGTAGACGTCGCGCGCGTCCTCGGGGCGATGCACCAAGTTCAACGCCAAGCGCAGGACGTCGCGGTCGTACCGGCGAACCAAGTCCTCGAACGCCAGCCGGTCGCCCGCCTGGGCCTTACGGACCAGTGCCTGCTCTTCCGCCGAGCTTCACTGCCGCTGCCTGGCGCGCATCTCCGTCGAGTGCGACGCTCATCCCCATCGTATCCGCCGCCAAACTGGATTCTGCTACGGTGCGCCCGGGTTCGCTCATGGATCCGGCGCATCTGGCCCGCTTTCAGGCTTTTGTGCGGGCGCCTGCTCGGGCCTCTTGCCAGGTCCTGTCAATATAGACGGCGGGACCGGCGGTTGGTTAGCACCCGGAGAGGCCATTTTGGCACCGTCGGACGGTTCGACCAAGGCCCTTTCCTCCTAGAGGAAGCCTGACATGGGGCGGCGGCGTTCATAGGCTGAATACGTGCGAGAGGGCGCGGTTGTTCCGGCCAAATTGGGCGGGAGAAAGAACCGGCGGGATGATGCCGCCCATCCCTGGCTGGGCCGTAGGGCGAGGGAGCAAACAGCATATCCCTCCCTACGTCCCGCGCCCGCAGAGAACGCGGGAAATGCAAAAGCGCGCGGGACTCCGCTCGGGATGACAAAGTGCTCGTGGGCGCGTCGATAGCGCAACTGTTAGAGGCTGGAGCCGAGGCGGATGAGGCCGTAGACGGCGACGCACACGACGAAGTCGATGCCGGCGCCCCAGTCGGTGCGGAAGCCCTGATGGCGCAGGGCGCCGGGCAAGTGGGGAGCGAGAGAAAAGTAGTAGATCGCGTTGCCGACGAGGATGGCGACGAGATATTCGAGCCATCGCCGCGGAGTCGCGCCTAGAAATTGTTGCGCCATGAGATCGATTCGCCCGACCGCCAGTGAGAATGTCCGACGCGCGCCGAGGTGCGGCTGGACCGAGAAGCCTAATATTCATCTTAGGCTGAAGGCTCGCGACGATGCAATGGGTTGGGCCGGTGGGTGGTGACTCATTTTGATTTTGCCGGCGGGAGAGTGGCGAACAGGACGACGGAACCGTTTACAAAAGTAACAGCTCCGACAAGGGACCGAATGTAAATGGATTACAATGGTTCTTCGACGAAAAAGGGTGGAATGGGGCGGGAATTATTCCGCCGTTTCCTTGACAGGAGAGACGCCGATTTTCTTGGCCGTTTTCCTGGTGGCGGCATAAAACCGTTCGCGAGAATATCCAGATTGAGAAATCATGCTCTTCAGCAGGAAATCGCCAAATGGAGAGTACTTCGGATCAACCGTCACGGTATGTGCCTTCCCAGAATGAACTTTCTTGTAGAAATCATGACCGCCGGAAGAATGAGCATAGCTGAAGCCCAGAGCAGTCAGGATCGCTACGACTTCGCCGTCGGTGAGGGGAGGGTACCTCTTAGGCATGCGCCGAACACGGCGCGGAGCGAACAAATAACTTGAAGTCTACCAGGGACCTGAAGTGAGAAAGAACCTTCAGGCGATAGTATTCGACATAATAGGACAAAGGAGCACGCCTCGGCACCAAGTCGTTCCAGGTGCCATCCTTCTGGGCATCATCCAAATACGCGACGATGAGGTCTAGCAGGTTTTTGTCCGTGTCTTCAAGAGTGCGTCCGCGCACGACAAGATTGAGATTCAAACAGACACCTTCAAATTGGCCGTTCTCGGTAGCTCTGATGTAACCCTTGAGCACGAGTGATCTCTTTGGCGCCATCTTAGGCTTCGATGCGGAGGGGCTTCGTCCGGGTTCGCTTGCAGTCGCGGTGGGCATCGTCGGCGGCTCCTGAGCGAAAGAGGTAGGCAGCAACTCCGCTATGTTAGCCTCGCTGATCTGCCGCTAACAAGTAGTAATACTACCATGCGTACTGCGAGCCATGCATACTTCGCCTGCTATTCGCCGAACTCTCTGCGGCTCGAGTTTTCGAGTTTTGCTTCGGTAAAGACACTACCTCTTCGCTCCAGGATGGGGCGACTGCTTCGAGCCGCTATGAACGGGAGGCCGTGAGGCGTTCGCGCGCTTCGCGGTTTGTCGCCAGGTCGATGCAGGTCCACGCCATAGCCAGCGCGCCATCCATGAGGGCCTTATCCGCGTCGGGAGTGACGCAGTGCGCCGCGAATTCGGGCTGGTGATTGACGGCGGGCAGGGAATTGATCCCGATCATGGGATGGATCGACGGCATCGCGAGCGAGACATTGCCCATGTCGGTCGAGCCGGTGGGCCGCGTCTCCCATTCGCCGAGATTCGGGAAACGGCCGGCCCAGCGCTTCGGAATTCTTGCGGTAAAAGGTCGGCCATGGCGTCGTCGTGGAGCATTTCGGCGTAGGGCTTGTCGCCGCCGGTGATGGTCAGCTTCGAGCCCGTGGCGAGGGCACCCGCCTCGAAGCAGCGGAACACTTTGGGCCGCAATTCGGCAAGCTGAGCCAGCGTTTCGGAGCGAGCGATGTACTTGGCCGAGGTGTGGGCCGGGACCACGTTGGGCGCGGCGCCACCATTGGTGATGATGCCGTGGATGCGATCGGTGGAGCGGATATGCTGGCGCAGCAGGCCCAGCGCCGTCTGCGCGACGGTCAGCGCATCCGCCGCGTTTATGCCCAGCTCAGGAAAAGCCGAGGCGTGCGATTCCTTTCCGGTGTAATGAACCTCGAACATCGAGGCGGCGATGATCTTGGAGCGCAGCATGTCGAAAGGCGCCGGGTGCACCATCATCGAGGCGTGAATGCCTTCGAAGCCGCCGCGCTCGAGCAGCAGAATCTTTCCGCCGGCGTTGCCCACTTCTTCGGCGGGCGTGCCGATCACGCTGATGGTGAGGCCGACCTCGTCCGCCACTTTGGCCGCGGCCAGCGCCGCGCCAACGGCCGAAGCGGCGATCACATTGTGGCCGCAGGCGTGGCCGATGCCGGGCAGCGAATCGTATTCGGCGCAGATGCCGATGTGCAAAGGACCGGATCCGGCGCGGGCGCGAAACGCCGTGGGCAGATCGCAGATGCCCTTTTTTACTGCGAAGCCGGCGTCCGAGAGCGACTCGCAGAGCCACGTGGAGGCTTGCTCTTCCTCGAAGCCAAGCTCGGGATGCGCGTGGATGCGGTGGCTGAGATCGATCAGGCTGTTGCGGGCGGATTCGAAACGCTCGCGGGCTCCGGATTTTGCGTCCACGGATGTTCCCCTTGTCGTTTGAGTTTCCGAGGGGAGGATAGCACGGCTGCCACGGGCCGCGAGGAGTATGCTTGCAGGAACGAGATCGCGGTGCAGGTCAGGACGACGCGCAACTTCCAGCTCTGCCGATGCGTAGTAACAGTGGGAGGAATCTGATGCGATTCAGGACGATGGTCACTTTGGCTTTTGTGGCGAGCCTTTCGATGTTTGCGGGCAGCGCTGCCCGAGCGCAGGGGCAGAATCCCCCGGCGCCTTCGGCGCAGTCCGACCAGGGGCAGCCCGGCCAGCGGCCGATGGCTGGAGCCGCGATGGGCGGCGGGATGATGACCCCCGAGATGATGCAGACGATTGGGCCAATGCTGGCGCGTTCTCAAGGCGTGACCGTGCGGGGCCGGGACGAGGGCGGGCCGCTGCAGATGGTTTCGAGGTTGATGACGGCGCTCAACGACGACCGCGTCCGGAGGACGCTCGGCATATCCGATGAGCAAGCCGACAGCCTTCGGAAAATCGTGACCGATACCGAGATATTGACGATCCAGAAGGGCGCGGATATTGCCGTCAATTCGCTCCAGCTGCAGGAACTGCTGCGCCCCGACAAGCCGGACAAAGCGGCGGTGATGAGCAAGGGCGACGAAATCTCGAAAGACACGTCGGAGCTGATCGGCCACTACGTTGGCGCGATCCTCGAGGCGAAGACGATTCTCACGCCCGAGCAGCAGAAGATGATTCGCGAATATTTGGACAGCGGCGCACCGCCTTTGCCTCCTCCCGCTCGGCCCTAATCGGGATAGTTCGATGGTCGAGGAGTGCTCCTGCCGGAATTCGGCTGTGCCAAATTCGCCTTGGAGATGGCGGTTTCGCTGCGCATCCATGTCACGCCCGGCCCGCTGATTGAAACAGCTAGAAGGAGCAGGAAACAGCAGGAAACAGCAGGAAACAGCAGATCCCTCCCTACGTCCCGCGCCCGCAGAAAACGCGGGAAAGGAAAAAGCGCGGGATTCCGCTCGGGATGACAGCTCTTTGGGGCACCACGCGAGATGAAAATCCGAGATCGGCTGCGCGAAGGAGTCCGCAAGGAGTGAAGCTGCCCCATGAATCTTCGCGGTGGAAGCGAAGATTTTCTCCAAGGGCTAAGCCGAGTGTTTCGTCGCTTCGAATGTCGGAGCTGAAGCTCCGACCCCCTAAGGGGCATTTTGTGAGATGCCTTGATGCCTTCTAGGCGACTGACTCGGGCACGACCTCTTTTGCCGTGATTTCGTATTTGAAGTTGGCGGCATCGAGGCTGTCGATAAGGCCGTTGGCGGTCTCCGCTTGCGGATACATCAGGAAGCCGATGGGCTTGACGCTCGATCCGGGCAGAGCGACGTCGTGCGCGAAGTTGTAGCAGACCCAGTTCATTTCCCAGGAGCCGAACAGGCGCGCGCGAGCCTTGACGACTTTGTCGTCATCGAGCGCGAGGTGCCCGGGCGGTTCTTCGAGGACGACCTTGCGGACATCGGCGGGATCGACGGGGACCCAGCCATAGTCGTTGAGGAAGACTTCGGCGCGGCAGTGCTGGGCTTTCGAGACGTTTTCGGAGGAAGCGCCGAGGCTCTTGTATCCGAGCTCGGATTTGGCGACGCGGATGCCGAAGGCGTCGCGTGCGGGAAGACCAGCGGCGCGAGCGAGGCCTACGTAGAGCGAGTTGAGGTCGGCGCACTTTCCGCCGAGGTCCTTGGTCTCGAGCATGAAGCGGATGTCGCCGAGGCCGCAGCCCTTGGTCTTGGGATCGCGGAATGTGTTGTCGACGATCCATTCGTAGATGGCGCGCGCCTTTTCGACGTCGGTATTCTTGCCGCTGGTGATCTCATCGGCCGTTTGCTTCACGATGCCGTCGGTGGGCAGGAGATCGGTGGAGCGGAGAAAATGCTGCAAACTGCGCGTGATTTTCCTTCATGGGGCGGCCGGGCGCGGAGACATTGACGGCGATGTTGCGCGTCTCGACGCGGTTCTTCACCGTAAGAACAGGCTTCACTCCGGCGGCGAATTCCGCCGCGACAATTCCGAGCGAGTCGGTCGAGTATTTGTGGAGTTTCGCTTTGCCGCCCTCGGCGTGGTATGTGGTCGAGAGAGTGCGCTGGAAGGGCGTGGGATTGATGAGCGTGGTGGGGACCCAGACGCGCGTGGCGCCGGCCGGTTTCAGGACTTCGATGTCGGTGGTGAGTTCGAAGGTGCGCCAGTCGGCAGCGGCGCCGTCTTTTGCAAAGAGATATTTCGTGCCCGGGAACGCAAGGCCAGCCGACACGACGCCGGCAGAAAGTAGAAAATCGCGACGATTCATAAGCTCCCCCTCCTAACCACGCGGATTATACGAGAACCTCGGCAGTGGATACAAATGGCGAGCGGTCCAGGAACGACGGGCCATCTGAACTTGCTGAGTCACAGTGGATTCAGACAGCCGGGGGAAAAGAAGAGAGGCGCTCGGCAGATTCACAAGCGCCTCCGCCCCTCTACTGCATCAACGTAAATCGTACCTCACTGGATCACCTCCTTCTCGGCTAAGGAGCCGATGTCGACAGGTTGTCGAGTAAGGCGAGTATAACGCGGGATCGCGGAAATTTCAGAACAAGCCTTCGTGGAGCTTCGGTTGCGGCACGCGCAGCCCGCTATTGCCGATCGGGCGCGGCCGGTTGCCGGTAGAGTGGGTCCGAGGCCGCAGCGGCGAGCTGTTCGACCGTGCTCGAAATCGCGCGAACCGGGGTGGATACGTGCACGGTCTCGGCGTCATCGTTGACGTCAACAACGATCGAGCCGCCGAATTTCGAAACCTCGACGTGTTCGCCGGGTTCGTTCACGTCAACAAGCACGACATTTTCTGAATCGCGCAAACCCTCCAGCGCCGCGCGAATCACGGGCATGTAGGGCTGGATTTGCCGAGCGGCTTGCGCCAGATCGCGTTGCGGCGCTAGATGCACGGCAATGGGCGCCAGCATCGCGGGAGCAATTACGTTGATGTGGACGCCTTGCGGCTGTTTCTCGATCACCTTCACGTGAACGAGGCCTTCGCTGCATAGAATGCTCGCGCCGGCCAGCCCCAGACCGGCCATTCCCAGCACAATCTTCCCGAGCAGTATCATCGTTTCACTCCCAGCTTTCGGCTGTGACGGCTCGCCCAGTTCGGGCGTTTCCGGCAAGCTCAGTCCTGCGTATTCAGCGAATCGACCCAGACGCGGACCTTTTGGCCTGAGTCGTGCACGGTCACCAACACGATGTCACCTGCGTCGCTCAGGGCCCGCAGCGCGGCGGCGATGTCCAATTGGTCGTCCTTCGCGGTGGCAAGAAGCGCGCCGACGATCTTAAGGGGAACCGTCACGTCGACGTTTTGCTCCTTGTTTTTCGTGTCGATCACATGGACGATGATGTTTCCGTTGGCCTTGGCCACGCGGACGTTCGAATCCTTGTCTTGGACCGTGACGAATTCGTTGTCCGGCGCCGTCCGCACCGCATCCAGCAGGGCGCGAAGGTCCACCCCGTTCATTTTCGCGTTATCAATCGTCACCTTGCCGTCGTGCAGGCCGTGATTGTTGATGGCGGGCAGAATTTTCTCGGCCATCGCGAGTGGCACGTTCACTTTCACGCTCTCGCCCTGGGCCGGATTCTCGACGTTTACGTGCAGGTACTTTTCCGCAGGCGCCGCCATTGCAGGTGTTACCAGGGCCATCATTCCCGCCGCGAACAGGCAGAGCACCGCCGCGGTTTGCGTTCGCTTTCGCATGGTTTTGCTCATCTTGTGGGCCTCCTCAGCCCGTCTTGCCAGCTAATACGGAATGAGGTCGCGAAATGTTCCCTGGAATTTGAGCAGTAGAGCCGGCCTTTAGCCGGCACGGGGAGGGGCACGGACCGTCGGGCCATGCTACAGTCTTGCCTCCGTGGACCAAATTCCAGGCGACCCCGTGCGAGGCGATATGAAGGCATTGATTTGCGTTCGGCTGATTTTCGCAATTGTTGCGATTCTGGCGCTGGCGGCCGCGCCGCTGCGGGCGCAGCAAACCGAGGAGCAGCGCGAGCAGCAGGTATTTGACGCGCTCAAGACCACGGAGGGCGATTACGTGGCGCGCGACTTTCGTTTCAAGTCGGGCGGAACGATGGCGGAATTGCGGCTGCACTACACGACGCTCGGCAAGCCGGTGCGCGACGCGAACGGGCGCACGACGAATGCGGCCCTGATCATGCATGGGACGGGAGGCAGCGGCCATAGCCTGCTCAATTCGGTTTTTGCCGGTGTGCTATTCGGGCCCGGCGAGCTGCTGGACGCGAACCGCTACTTCATCATTCTCCCGGACGATATCGGGCACGGCAAATCGAGCAAACCGAGCGACGGAATGCACGCGCGATTTCCGCATTACGACTACGACGACATGGTGGCGGCGGAACACGAGCTGGTCGAGAAGGGGCTGGGCGTCAATCATCTGCGGCTGGTGATGGGCACTTCGATGGGTTGCATGCACTCGTTCGTGTGGGGCGAGACGTATCCCGATTACATGGACGCGCTGATGCCGCTCGCATGCCAGGCGGTGGCGGTGGCGGGGCGGAATCGCATCTGGCGAAAAATGATCATCGACGGGATCGAGAGCGATCCCGAATGGAAGAACGGCGATTACACCGCGGAGCCGCAAGCGGGCCTGGAAATCGCGACGGACTTTCTTTTGATTGCGGGGAGCGCGCCGCTGCAGATGCAGAAGAGCTTCCCCGACCCGCGACGCGGCGGACCGATACCTTGAAGATTATCGGAAGCGAGTTGCGAAGATTCTTGACGCGAACGATTTTCTCTACGCGGTGAGCGCTTCGCGGAACTACGATCCTTCGTCGCAGCTCGAAAAGATCAAGGCGCCCATGATGTGGATCAACTCGGCGGACGATTTCATCAATCCGCCCGAGCTGGGATCGCCGAACAGCAGATCAAGCTCGTGAAGAATGGCAAGTTCGTTCTGATTCCGGCGTCGCTCGAAACGCACGGCCACGGCACGCACACGTACGCCGCTGTTTGGCAGCAATACCTGAAGCAGTTGCTCGACGAATCGCAGCACTGAGACAACGCGTTGCTGTGAGGCGGAACGGGCGACGGTTTGATGCAAGGATGGAAGTAAATTCCATCCTTGCATCAAGAATCTTCGCGGCTACCGCTCTCCTGCTTTTCGTTCCGCAGGGGCAGAATGCTCTGCATGTTCCGGACGGGCGGCCGGCCGCGAAGTCTGGCGCCTTTCTGTTTGTTGCCTTTGTGGTTCCTGCCTCTGCTGCGGCTGCCGTTCCTGCTCGCGCTGCGGCTGCCGCGTCTGCTGTGCGTGCCCCGGTTCCACAGCCCGCGTCCTCTGCTCTTGAGCGTGCTGTTGTTGCTGCTTCTGCCGGTCTCTGCTGCCGCTCGGCCAGTTTCTGTTGCTGCTGGTGATTTTGATTCAGCTTTGCGTTACGGGTGTTCGCTTCCGGCGCCCGTTCCCTGTTAGCCTGGGCCTTGCCCTCGGCTCGACTCACGTTGTTGGGGCGACTCTGCTCTCGCGAAGCTGCGCTCGCATTGACGGGCCTTTTATTCTCGGTTGGCATGTTGGCTTTCCCGCGAGCGTTGGCGGCACTACGAACTGGCGGCCGGTTGTAGGGCGCGCCCGCAGCCTTGGCTTTGACAACCTTACCGGTGAACTCTCCGGCCCGGGCGGTCGCAGCGATCGGAGGCTTGCCGTGGTTCACTGAGGCCCGCAAGTTTCGGTTCTCGCGAGCCGCCTGCATCTGCCGGGTCTGCCCGGCCACGGGCGCGATGTGGCGTTGGCGAGCAAAGTCTTGCTGTTGCGGAGTTGGACGCGCGGTGATGCCGCCTCTCCCGCCATCATAGCTGACGCGGTTGGTCCTGACGTTCGTTATTCTCTCGTTGTAGACGTTGTGAATCACGGTCACATTCACATTGCTCACGGAGCGATTGTAGAAAAAGTGGTCGTGGTCCCAGCGTCCTCCCACGTACCCATTGCCGAAATAGCCGAATCCGTAGTTGATACCGCCGTAGAAGCCGACTTGCGGTCCCCAGTATCCGTCATGAAAGACGAATGCACTGCCGCCCCATCCCCAGTATCCTGGCGTCCACAGGAGACCCACCTGCGGCGGCTCTACCCAGGTTCCCGGCACCCAATAGTAGTCATCGGAGGCCGGGTCCCACGCCCAGTATCCTGGCGTCCAGATATAGCCCTCCTCGGGGCAAACAGGTTGGGTGTAGACCGGAATTGCCGGGGGCGCGAACCCAACGGAAATGCCGACGGCAACCTGCGCGTGGACGGGAATCGAAGCGATCAACGCAGAAAATGCCAACAACAATAAAGTGCGTATCACCAGTTTGTGCATGTGGCTCCTCCCGAAGAATTCCAGTTGCTGCTGCGGACCCAAATAATGGTGATGTGCGAGTGGGATTCAAACCAATACGGACAATGTGTTAGTCTCCGGCGGGATTTGCTGTAGGGGAATTACGTTAGAGCGGGAGTGCGGGGGCCTGGGCCGTCGGCGGACGATTTCATCAATTCGCCCGAGCTTGGAATCGCGGAGCAGCAGATCAAACTCATCAGGAATGGCCGGTTCATCCTGATTCCGGCGTCGCTCGAGACGTACGACCACAGTACGCATACGCACGCGGCGGTGTGGCAGCAATATCTGAAGTAACTGCTCGACGAATCGCAGCATTGAGGCAAGGCATTACTGCGAGGCGGGAAGCAACTACCCGCCAAGGGGGGGTGGTAGCATTCAGGTCATAGGCCGTGACGAAACTAAGAAAGAAGTATTTATGGTCATGGGCAATAGCGGGTGTCGTGATTCCGCTCCTACTCTTGCTTGTTGGGCTGTTCATGCCCAAGCTCCCTGAGTGGAACCCCTTTCAAGAACCAAGGATAAGCCCAGCCCAACACAGACTCGCAATTGTCGCTATGCTGCTTTGGCCCGCCGAACCTGTAGCGGAAGTCCTGGCCCTCGTGGTCACCGACTCTGGGGGCGATTCCGGTGCCGCACTTCCATCAGCGATCATAATTACGGTTTCCCTTCTTCTAAATGCGGTGATCTATGTCGTAATTGGATTGGTACTCTGGTTTCTTGGGGAAATATTTTCCAGTCTCTCTAAAAGCCGCTCTCCAAACTAGCTTTGTTTTTCACAATTCACAGGTGCCCGTCGTTCCAGCCCGTGTCAACCCACAGGCACCAACCGCCTGAGGAGACGTTTATTTGCAGTGCAATAAAACTGACGCTTTTCCTGATGCGTCGGTATACCGCGCATCACAAATTGTTTCTAGAAATGGCGTTCCGATTGAGACCCTCGAACCGTCCGCCAGATGCCACACGAAAATGTAAATGCCACTCCCTAATAGCTCGTCTGGTCTACCACATTTCTGAACGACCGCGTCCATAGACATCCCTCGCTTTAGCGAGCGAAAGCAATCGACACTCTGCGTCTTCTCAGGAGCGTTAGGGAACATGGCTCTAGTGATGGCCTCTTGAGGTGTGTCGGCGCTGAAGGCGAGGAGGGCGTTGCCGGGCATGGCGCCGAAGCCGGGGTAGCCGGAGACGACGAAGACCATGCCGCCGGCGATGACGGGGCCGCCTACGTCGAGCGAGCCGCCTTTCGCGGGAACTTTGTTCACCGCGTCGAATGATTGCGCGGTATCGAAATCCCAGATGATTTTGCCGTCGGCTGGTGGCGTAGGCGCGGAGGTGGCCGTCGATCGAGCCGGAGAAGACGGCGCCGGGAATGGCGCTGATGGCCTGCGACTGCGCGGGACTGCACGGGCGTCGATCACCGCAGCCGGGCGGCGGAGTTTTCCAGAGCAGCGTGCCATCGTCGACACGATAGGCGGAGATGCCGCCGCCTTTTGTTGGGTCGGGGCCGCCCCTGCCGAATGCAAGATCGGAGACGGCGACGTAGACGCTCGAGCCGTCGGTGGCGGGGCCCCACTGGACGCCGCCGAGCAGGCCGCCGACGCCCGCGTGCTTGAACCAGAGCAGCTTGCCGCGCGCGTCGGGATCGACTCCGTAGATGATTCCCGTTTTCTGGCCGAGGAGCAGGACGCGCTTGTGCGAAGGCAGCGCGACGAGGATTGGCGACGCGCCGAGATCGAATTCGGGGACGGTGGGCGGCTCGCAACCGGCGGCGGGAGGAGCGCCGCATTCCATTTTGTAGATGTCGTCTTTATCGAATTGCGCGGACCAGAGCAGCTTGCCGGTTTTCAGATCGAGGGCAACGACTGCGTCGCTTGTGTCGGTGCCCGGCTCGGAATAATTGTCGCCCGTGCCGACGTAGATTCGTTTCTTGGCGACGTCGATCGTGGGCGAGGACCAGATCGCCATGCCGGAGGGCGCGAAGATCGTGCGGCCGTCGGGAGTTTTGCCGTGCGGCGACGGCGTGTCGGCGCGCCATGTAGGTTTGCCAGAGAATTTTTCCGGTGGCTGCGTCCATTGCGACTACGCTGCCGCGGAACGTGCAGCATTCGTAGCCGGGACGGCGGCGAGATTGTTCTTCGCCGGAGGATACGGGGACGTAGAGGCGGCCATCGAGATACGAGGGCGTGCCGGTGATCGTGGCGGCGGGGTGGGTGTCGGCGCTGAGTGCGCCAGAGGAAATCGCCGGTGTTGGCGTCGAGCGCGTAGACGGAGCCGTCCGCTTCGCCGAAGAAAACCGCTTCGACCGAGCCGGATTTTCCAACGAGCATGCCGGAGCGTACGGGCTTCGGCGTGGAGGTCGCCCAGAAGGTGCAGCCTGTGGCGGCGTCGAGCGAGTAGACCGAGCCGTCGTTGCCGCTCACGTAGACGCGTCCGCCCCAGACCGCGGGCTGCGAGCGCACGATGCGCACGTTGGGAATGCCGAACGCCCATTTCAGCTTGAGCTTCGGAACGTCCGGCGCGGAGATTCCTGCGTCGGCTGCGGGCTGGAAGCGCCAATTCGCGGGATTCACGCCCCAGCCGGTCCAGGAGGGAGCGTTGGGCGCGCCGGGCTTCACGTCGGGCGCGCAACGATTCGCGAGCTGGTCGGCCGGCGACCGGCGTGGCTGTGCCGGCAATGTGCGGGCGTGCGAGATTGGGCCGATGCGATGGAGCAGAAGAGTGGCGCTCGTGGCGAATAAGCATGCAGCCGCCGGAGCGAAAGAGTTCGGATTCTGGGCGTTCATTGTGCGTTCCCCCGGCGAACTGCCGATCGATGCCCGAGACTATACCCCAAGCGAAGCAATGATATAAATTGGAGAACGCGATCCTTCGTGCGCGAGAGTTCGCGTGGCTCAGTGCGAGGTGAGAACGCGAAGACATGCTGCGGGTGAACCGTGCACATTGGAAGCGCTTCGCGCGACGTCTTTATGTCGGAGCTGAAGCTCCGACCCCCTAAGGAACATGTGATTTGGCTTGCCTGCAATTCGGGCGCGCCGCGATGTGCCCTGTGATGTCAGTCAATCTGAACAATCCGGTGAAATATTTGCGCGGGGTGGGGCCGCAGCGCGCGGCGGCGCTCGAAGAGCGCGGGATCGCGACCGTCGGCGACCTGCTGGGGTATTTGCCGTTCCGCTACGAGGACCGGATTCGATTCACGAAGATCGCGGAAATTATTCCCGGGCAAGTGCACACGATTCTGGCCGAAGTGGCGAGCGGCGGAGGAAGCACGGTGCGCTTTCGCGGCGGGCGCGGGCCAGTGTTTCACGTGACGGTGCGCGACGCAGTCGGGCCCGCTGCACGCGCGATTTTTTCACGGCGCGTATCTCGAAGGGCGGCTCAAGGAAGGGCAGCGGCTGGTGATGCACGGCAAGGCGGAGGTCGACGCGTACCGGCCGGGCCGCATCGAGATGGTGAATCCGCAGATCGAGATTCTGAGCGGCGACGGCGACGGTCGCACTACGGATTCGACGGAAGTGGGGCGCATCGTGCCGGTCTACGAGGCGATTGGGGCGATCAGCTCGCGGATGCTGCGGCGGATCATCTACGCGGTGCTGATGAATTTCGACGGCAACATCGCCGATCCGCTGCCGGAAGAGATTCGCGAGCGGTACCGCTTTCCGACGCGGCGCGAGGCGCTGCTGGCGGTTCATTTTCCGGAGAAGAAAGAAGACGTCGAGCTGCTGAACACCTTTCGCAGCCCGGCGCAGATCCGGCTGATCTTCGAGGAGTTTTTCTACTACCAGATCGCGCTGGCGCTGCGGCGCTCGCAGGATCACCGGCAGCGCGGGATCGCGATGCGCGTGCGCGAGGAAAAAGTGCGCGAGGCGCTGAAGCGCATTTTGCCGTTCAAGCCGACGGCGGCGCAGAAGCGCGTGCTGGCGGAAATTGCGGGCGACCTCGAAAAGCCGTTTCCGATGCACCGGCTGCTCGAGGGCGATGTCGGCAGCGGAAAGACGATCGTGGCGCTCGAGGCGGCGACGATCGTGATCGAAAACGGCTATCAGGTGGCGCTGATGGCGCCGACCGAAATTCTGGCGGCGCAGCATTTCCTTTCGGCGCGGCGGGTGTTTGCGCCGGCGGGCTACGGCGTGGATCTGCTGGTCAGCGGGCGCAAGCGGGCGGAACGCGAAGAGGCGCTGGCGCGCATCGCGAGCGGCGAGACGAAGCTGGTGGTCGGGACGCACGCGCTGATCGAAGACCCGGTGAAATTCCACAAGCTGGGGCTGGCGATTGTCGACGAGCAGCACCGCTTTGGCGTGCTGCAGCGCAAGCGGCTGATCGAGAAGGGCGCGTCGCCGCACGTCCTGGTGATGACGGCGACGCCGATTCCGCGCACGCTCGCGCTGACGCTTTACGGCGACCTCGATCTTTCCGTGATCGACGAGATGCCGCCGGGGCGCACGCCGATCGAGACGCGCTGGACTCCCGATGCGCAATTGCCCGGAGTGTGGGAAGTCTTGCGGCGTGAAATCGCGAAGGGGCCGGCAGGCGTATGTATTGTATCCGGTGATCGAGGAATCGAAGCAGGAGCTGAAGGCGGCGACGGCGGAATACGAGCGGCTGGCGAAAGATGTTTTCCCGAAGCTGCGCGTCGGCTTGCTGCACGGGCGGCTGAAGAACGATGACAAGGATTCGGTGATGGAGCAGTTCCGCCGCGGCGAGCTGCAGATTCTGGTGGCGACGACGGTGATCGAGGTCGGCGTGGACGTGCCGAATGCGACCGTGATGGTGATCGAGCACGCGGACCGCTTCGGGCTCGCGCAGCTGCACCAGCTGCGCGGGCGGATCGGGCGCGGAAAAGAGAAATCGTATTGCATCCTTGTGGCGCCGAAAACGATCCTTGGGGATGCGCGGGAGCGGATCGAGACGATGGTGGCGACGTCGAATGGATTCGAGATTGCCGAGCGCGATTTGAAGCAGCGCGGGCCGGGGGAATTTTTCGGCACGCGGCAGCATGGCGACGCGGCGTTTTCGTTTGCGCAGCCGTTGCGCGACCATGAGATTCTGGAGATGGCGCGGCGCGAGGCGTTTGCGGTGGCGGAGGATCCGGCGCGGGCGGAGGAGATTGCGAAGCGGCTGGAGGCGGTGAGTCCGACTTGGCGCGCGCGGTATCAGTTGGCGTCGGTGGGATGAGGATGAAGCAGGGAAGCGAGGAAGCAGGACAAGGAGAAAGGAGACCGTAGGGGCGCTTCTTCGCTGCGCTCCGATTGATGGCAAAGCGCTGGCATCGCCTTTCCGTGCGAAAAGGGGTCTGGTTTTTCCCTGCCGCCTTGCCTCCCTGCATCCTTGACCTCGCAAAGACGCGAGCAGCCGGCAGCGGCTTTCCATGCAGCCCACAAAAGAACGATGCGGGTAATCGCGGGAAAATTCGGGAGGCGGAAGCTGAAGGGGCCGGGGAAGCTGCGGATGCGGCCGACGAGCGACCGTCTGCGCGAGACGCTGTTCAATATCCTGGGGCCGGCGGTGGAGGATTCGCTGTTCGTCGACCTCTATGCCGGGACCGGCGCGATCGGCATCGAGGCGATCAGCCGCGGCGCGAAAGAAGTGGTTTTCGTCGAGGGACACGCGGCGAGCGCGCGGCTGATTCAGGAAAATCTCGAAGGCGCTGGGGCGGACGGCGTCGCCGGAGGTGCTCGGAATGCCCGCTGCTGAAGGGGCTCGAGAAGCTCGCGGCGCGGCACCGGATGGCTGACTTCATCTTTCTCGATCCGCCGTACGACAACGAAGAAGAGCAGCTGCTGGCGCTCGAATTCCTCGACGAATCGCATCTGCTGGCGCCGCAGGGGCTGGTGATCGTCGAGCATTCCTCGAAAACCGAACTCCCGGAACGATTTACGCGGCTCGAGCGGATGCGCGTGCTCGAGCAGGGAGATGCGTCGCTCAGCTTCTATTGCCTGGCAGCCGCCGCCTGACCCGGCCGCATCTGACCTTTCTGCCTCCCAGCACCGGACGAGTATAATGGCCGAACCCATGCACCCTCTCTTGCAGGGCGAACCACATCCGCTCAAGGGTTCCATCGAGGAACTCCCGCCACACTCGCGCCTGCCGAGGCTCGACCTGGCGATCGACTGGGAATCGCCGCAGGAGGAATTTGCTGCGAGCGTGCGCGATTTCTTCGCGGGCCCGCGCGCGCCGAAGGATGGCGAGCTGCCTCCCGAGGCGACGCGCTGCGCGTCGATTGGGTCGAGGGCAAGCCGCCGGCCAAGGCGTTTCTGGCGGCGTGCTTGTGGCACGTGGTTGCCGTCTGGCTGCTGATTCTGCCGATTTGGGGCTTTCTGCCGCAGACGCGGCCCACGCTCGCACCCGTGCAGATCGAATACGACGTCTACGATCCGCCCGATCTGCCGAAGATTCTGCTGCCGAATGCGGGCGGCGAAGCCGAGTCCGCCGCCGAAGAAGGCGGAGGACGCGAGCAACCAGCCGGTGGCGCGCGGCGAGGATGCGTATCATCCGCGGCAGACGATTGTTTCGATTCCGGTGAAAGTGACGCATCCGCGGCAAACGCTGATCCAGCCGGACGCGCCGCCCGAGGCGCCGAAGATCGTCACGCCGCTGCCGAATATCGTCCAGTGGGCCGAGAAGGAGCAGCCGAAGCTGCGGATTCCGGTAGTGCCCACGGCGGTCGCGCCGAAGATCGAGCAGCGCAAGGTGCGCGACGTGGCCGCGCCGGATGTCGCCAACAACGAGAAAAATTCCGGGCCGCTGAATATCGCGCAATCGCAGGTGAATATCGCGCGGCCGGAAATTCCACTCAACCCGATGTCGAAGCCGGTCGAGCGGCAGCGCACGGCGCGTGAGAATCCGGCCGTCGCCCCGGACATTGCGGAGAGTCAGAGCGATCCCAATGCGCGGCGTCTGATCGCGCTTTCCGCCACTCCGGCGCCGCCCGCCCCGGAAGTCAGTGTCCCGCAAGGCAATCTCGCCGCGCGGATTTCGATGGGGCCGGACGCGAAGCCGGGCGCTCCCGGCGGCGCGGCGCATGGAGCCACGGGCGCGAGCGAGGGCAAAGGCGCGGCGCCCGCTGGAACGGGCGCGTCCGCGGGAGCGAACGGCGCGGGAAGCGTTTCCGCGATGGCGGGCGGCGCGGGAACAGCAACAGCGAACTGCCGGCGGCGATCAGCGTCAGCGGCGGAAGCGCGCGCGCGGCGGGCGGAGGGCTTGCGCCCGCGCATCGCGGGCTGATTCTGCAGCCGATGGTGGCGGCGGATCCGGCGGCGAGCTACAGGCGAGGGCCTGCGAACGTCGCGGCGCTCAACCCGAGCCTGCCGCCAGAGGCCATTTTCGGCGGCAAAGAGGTCCACACGCTGCGACATCGATCTTCCGAATCTGACCAGCGAGAGCGGCAGCTGGGATTTTGAATTTTGCGCAGCTCGATGAAGACCCGCGGCCGCCGTATCGCCCGAAGGGGCCGCTCTCGGCGCCCGCAGCCGATCGTCAAAGCCGATCCCGAGTATCCCGAGGATGCGATCAAGGAGCATATCGACGGCGAGGTGGTCCTCTACGCGATCATCCGCAAGGATGGCTCGGTCGACAGCATCCAGCTGATGCGCAGCCTCGATCCGCGGCTCGACAAGAACGCGATGGCCGCGCTCGCGCGATGGAAATTCCTGCCGGGAAGGCGCGCGGGAGTGCCGGTCGATATCGAAGCGGTGGTGCACATCCCGTTCGAGTTCAAGAATCCGCACGACGAGTAGCGCGGCGCAGGCCCGGGAAAGTCGATTTGTTGACCTGCAGAGGAAGTGTCCCGTAATCCGTGTGGGCACTTGGATTATCCCCAAGCTGCGTTAGCATCGTGACGTGAAGCGCAGTTTATCCGTCTTCCGTCGAGGAATGATGATGCTTTGGGCGAAGAAGGTGTTTTCAGTGCGGTTCGTAGCACTCCTCGTTTTGGTGTCAGGCGGCACGGTTCTTCGCGCACAGACGATCAAGATTAAACTTGTGAATGGCAAGAACGGACGGCCCATGGCCAACACGTTTGTGAATACATGGGTAGGTACCGAGCGAAAGTGGGCAATGGCGATTCCGACGGACAAAGACGGTGTCGCTCGGCTTGAGCTTACTGACAAAGATGCAGAGGTGAACACTCAGAATCAGCCGAGGAGTCGCGGCGATTCTGGAGTAGTCCATCCTGTCGTGAAGTACGCAGATACTATCCGGATCGTTGCTGGTTACGTGGTATGCGAGCCGCACGCGCCGGATTACTCGTGGCTTGCCACGATGGAATTCTCGACGGAGCAGATAGTTCATCAGGGCATCGTTACAGCGGATATCTGCGGCAAATCCACAGCCTCGCCGAACCCCGGGAGCTAGTTATCTTCGTTAGACCCCTGACGTGGTGGGAAAAGCTAAAGGAGTGATCCACGGAAGACATGTTGACCGTACCGCGCATTATGTAAATCAGGCCCGGACGATTATTCTGAAATGTGACCGAGAATCCAGACGCGAACGCAAGCACGAGCGAAAGCGCGAACGCCCAGCCCCCGTTGAGGAAAGGCTCTCTCCGATCCATCATTCGATGGGTTGTCATTGGGGCGGCGCTGCTTTGGTCGCTTGCTGCGCTGATCATCGTGGCTGCCAGATGGATCGATCCGCCGACGACCGCTGTCCAGGCGGAGCGGCGCCTGGAGGCTTGGATCCACGGCAAGCCGTATCACAAGCGGTACGAATTCGTTCCGCTCAGCGAGATTTCGCCCGATTTCCAGCATGCCGTGATCGCCGCGGAAGACGCGCGCTTCTACCAGCATCATGGATTCGATTGGCAGGCGATGGAGATCGCCGCCGAAGACGATATGGAGGGCGGCCACCGCATTCGCGGAGGGTCCACCATCACGCAGCAGCTGATAAAAAATCTGTTCTTCGGAACGGGCCGCTCGGTCCTGCGCAAGGGCTTCGAGGCCACGCTTGTGCCGTTGGCCGAATTGGTCCTCGGCAAGCGGCGCATTCTCGAGCTCTACCTCAACGTGGTCGAATGGGGCCCGGGCGTGTACGGCGCCGAATCGGCATGCCACTACTACTACCAAACCTCGGCGCGGAATATGGACCGCGAGGACTCGGCCCGGCTCGCCGCCATTCTGCCGTTGCCCCTGAAGCGACGCCCCGATCGCATGAATCACTACAGCGCGCTGATCCTCGAACGGATGCGCCAAATGGGTTGGTAATCGCCCGACCTATACCTCCGCACGAACCGCAACAGGCGAAGGCGCAGCCAGCTCTTTGCGCAGCAGCACCCTGAACACAAGAACATGCGTGATCAATAGGAGAGGAACTCCAAAGATCGGGACAAAATAAGCCGCGCCCAGGAGTCCCGGCGCGTTCGCGAGCGAAATACGGCCGCCCTGGTAAAACGCATTCAGCAGATCGGCGGTCCCGAAAATGCTGAAGATCCAGATCAGGGATCCTGCCAATCTCGTCCTGAGAGCCGCGAGCGCGATGAGGGCCAGGGTCGCAGCTGCTAAGTCACCGTAGGCAAGTCCACGAGCGAATAGAGTGCCGGACAACTGCGGAGAAACGACGCCAGGGATCAAGACAGCGAGGCCAATGTACCTGAAACCGTGCAGCACGAGGATCGGTCTGAGTGCTTCCGGGCTTTCCCGTTTGCGTATCGCCGGCCAAATGTATTGCGCGGCGAACACGCCCCACGCGAGAAAGCCGAAGGCCACGGTGACGCCCCAGATCAAAGGGATGGACATGATGCGTTCCTCTCTTCTCCGGTCTGTGAAGGTTGTCCATATCCACGGAGAAACCAACCACGCAGATGTGATGATGCAAAGTGCCTGCGCGATTCCAGCGAGAGGCAGGGATGAGGCTTTCTCAGCCTCTGCGGCGGCCCCGGTGTCTTTCCCTGTTGGTTTTTCTCCAGCGGCTCAAGATCACGGCCGACCACTCACGGTTTTCTGCCCTACTTCGATCCGATCCAAGAGCGAAGCGGGATCGTCAGTGACATATTGGCAGCAGGTAATCTTGCGGGGGTATAAGAGGCTTTGTATAGTGCCGGAATGAAGGAACTGCCCTGGTTGTTGTTGCTTTGCGTGATTGTTCTGGCGTTCTTCGTGGCCATCTATTTCGCCTGTCGATCCTGGGGAAAAATGGGGCCCGGGAAACGGATTGCCGGTCTTTTGCTGCTCGCGCCGCATTTTCTGCTTCTGGCCTGCTTCGTCGTGTCGCTGCTGAATGGTCACCCGCCTCAGGGATCGCCTGCCTTCACTACGCAGTTCGTCTGTGCCGTTCTGATCGTATTCATACTCCCGCTTCCGGCTTTGGTGGGGACAGTCTCGGCGCTCGTAATGTTCAGACGCGCTCGACTCGGTTCGTAGGCTTATTGCACGGTGGTATAGGAGATTTTGTCCTCAGCGCGCTTCAACCAGAATCTGAGGGTGCAGGCCGAGGGCTTCCGCGTAATTGATCAGCGTTTCGAGACTGAACTTTGAAATCTTCCCGGTCATCAGGTCGCTGACCCGTGGCTGCGATTCGCCCAAGCGCTTCTGCAAGTCTGTCTGCGTATAACTCTTCCGCTTGATTGCCTTGACGATCTGCGAATGCAACTCCGACTTCATTTTGAGTGCAGCTGCCTCTTCCCGGGAGAAACCGATTTGTTCGAAGACGTTACTTTTCATGTTAGGCCTCTTTCTTCCGTTTCGCGATTTCGTCTTTCATCAGTCGGAGCCGCTTTCTCGCGGTTTCAATCTCCTTCTGTGGGGTTTGGTTGGTCTTTTTCGTGAAGCAATGCAGCACATAAATCAAGCCCTCCAGCGGAATATAGAGGACCCTGTACCAGTGCTCCGAATCACGATCCCGCAGTTCAAAAACGCCCGGCAAGACAGCGCCCATTGCTGCAAAATCCAGAGGCTCCTCGCCATCGTCGAGACGCTGCAAATCGTTTCCAAGGTTCTGGCGCGCCTCTTCCGAGAAACCACGAATGGTCTTTTGCGAATCTCCCACCCAACGAATCCGGGTTTGCGATCCAGGGCTGGTCACGCTCGATCCTATATACAAACTTATATAGATGTCAAGAGACTAGATGCTAGGAGGTGTGGTCCGACCGCGTTTCCGCGCTCTATTTCGGGCCGGGCGCTTCGAAAGCGAGGAGCAGACTGCCGGGCATGCCGGAGGTTCCGGTGAAGCCGGAGGTGACGAAAACCATTCTGCCCGAGACGGTGGGGCCGCTGCCGCTCATCGATCCGCCGTGGGCTTTCACTCCATTCACCGTGGGGATGCTGGGCAGCGTGTCGTAATCCCAGAGGATCGAGCCGTATTTCGCGGAATACGCGCGGAGGTGGCCATCCATCGAGCCGGAGAAGACGACGCCCGGCACCACGGTAACCGCTGCGAGCTGTCCGGCGCTGCAGCCGGGCTGGCCTTCGCAGGCGGGCTTTGGCGGCATCGTCTTCCAGACGAGGTTTCCTGTGCGGATGTCGATCGCGAAAAGACCGCCCGACGGTGGCACTACGGCGCCGGGCTTGGGCGGTGAGAGCGACGACGGAATATCCGAGAGCGCGACGTAGGCGTTCGTGCCGTCGGTTGCGAATCCCCATTCGATTCCGCCGAGGCCGCCGCCGTGGCCTACGCGAACTTGCCACAGCTCTTTTCCGCCATCATCGGGATCGAGCGCGAAGAGCTCGCCGCTCTTTTGTCCCGCGAGCAGAACGCGATGGCCGCCGCCGAGATTCTGCAAAATCACCGACGAGCCAAAATCGAAATCGGGGCCGACTTTCGGCGGGCAGTTGATCGGATGCGCCTGGAAGCAGCCGAAGTTGAAAACGTCGCCGGCGGTTTTCTGCTGCAGCCAAAGCCGCTTTCCACTCGCGAGATCGAAAGCGACGATCGCGTCGGTGCCCTCGGCCGCGGGATCGACGTAGGCGTCGCCGGTGCCGGTGTAGAGGCGGCCGAGCTTCGCGTCGATCGTTGGCGCGCTCCACATCGCGCCGCCCGCCGGGCTGAACTTCGCGTGGCTCGTGCCGGGCGCGGAAGGGCCGGGCGTTTTCGCGATGCCGTAAGCTTTCCAGATGATTTTGCCGGTGCGCGCGTCGACGGCGGTGATGTTGCCGCGGAAAGTGCAGCAGGGATACGCAGGGTCGCCGCCCGTGAGCTCCTCGTTTCCGGTGATCGGGACGTACAGGCGGCCTTCGTAGAGCTGCGGCGCGCCTGTGATGCGGGCGGTGGGATGCGGATCGACTTTCGTTTTCCAGACGAGCTTTCCATCGGAGGCATCGAGCGCGTAGAGGTTGGCTTCGCTATCGCCGAAGTAGGCGTACGCGCGGCCGTCCGCGCCCGGCGCGACGGTGATCGCGTCGCGCACGGTCGTATCGGCTTTGAACGCCCAGATCGTGCAGCCGGTCGAGGCGTCGAGTGAGTAGACGGTGCCGTCGCCCGAGCCGATGAAGAGGCGGCCGGAGACGATGGTCGGCTGGCCGAGCGCCGAACTTGCATTGGGAATGCCGAACGCCCATTTCAATTTCAGGTGCGCGACGTTTTCGGGATCGAGGCTCGTGTGCGGCTGGTAGCGCGTGTTGACGACGTCCACGCCCCAGCCGTTCCAGTTGTGCGGATCGGCGAGGCCCGCAGGCGTGATGGGCGGCGCCGAGGCGCAGGAGTTGGCGCGCGAAACGTCCGTTGCCGACTTTCGAGGTAAGGAACGCGGCGACCGCGCGGCGTTCGGCTTCGTTCATCTGATTGCCGTAGATCACCATCGCGCCGGATTCGAGCGTCTGCAGAATTTCCTGCTGCGTTTTTTCGGCGAGCACGGCGCGCGTGGGCGCGCGGCTGGTGGCCGCGGCCGCGCCGGCATGGCACGTCGCGCAGTGCTGCTGGAAGAGCGCCGCACCGTCGGGCGCCCTGCGCCGCCGCGCGCGGCGCGCCCAAGAATTACCGACGCGAGCAAAAGGGCGAAGCGAAGTAGGCCAAGATTCGTTTTCACGGCGAAATGCATATCAGTTTTGCATCGCCGGCGCAAGTGGGTGGCTCGTTTCAACCGGCATTCTCTGCTCAACACCGACCTTGTCATCCGGGCAAGACGTACCCGGTCTTTCGCGGGCGCGCGAGCAGCGAGTCCGCTTTCTTGAGGCCGGCGAGACGCCGTCGCTCGCTGCGGGCCACATTTTGGGCTTTACACGAGGCCGGGAGAATCCCTATGCTGAAGGGCCATGTGGTACGTCAATAAGCTGTTCGATCAGGCGCAGGTTGAGTCGCTCGCGGCGAAGGGGTTTCTGGTGCGCAGCTCGGGCGGCGTGGTCCGCATCGAGAAGTACGGCTGCGGCGCGGAACTGCGCAAGTCGCCCGCCGGGCACTTCCAGATGACCATCATTCCCTCGATCATGCATCAGGGGCAGTTCACGCGCCTCTGGGACGCCGGGTATCAGAAATTCCTGCTGACGAACGAAGGGCTGAAGCTGCCGATCCGCGTGGCGCAGCTCGGCGATCTGCGCACCGTTCAACGAAGAGCTGCGGACCGCGCTCGGCGTGCCCACCTATTACAACGAAGCCCTCGGTTCCACCTGCCAGTACAGCGTCTACGACCGCGTCAAAGGCCGCACGGGCGACGTGCCCGATGAGACCGTCGGCGCCCACGAAGAATCCGCCGAGCACTAGAATTCCAACTGTTCGATCCTATTTTTGCACCGTCGGTTGGAGATAGTCCAGGTTAAGGATATGGTCGCCCTTGGTCGGTGGCAGTCTTCGTCGGTCTGCTGGACTGTTAGACGCTGGAGTGAGATCGCGATGGCGAGCCCTGCGGAATATCAAACCATTTTCGAACTCGGTTTTCGATCGTTTCCCTGGTCGGACGTTCAGGCCCCACTCTTTGCTGCGCTGATTGGATTCGGCCTTTTTCGCTTCTCCAGAGAAACTTGGAGAGTCGTCGGCGGAATGCATTCGCTTTGGGCGCTTTGTTCCTTGTGATTGTTCGTCTGGCTGACATTCTGACGCTTCCTCGCATTACGCGGTGGATATGGCGGCGGACACTCCTCAGTCAGTGTGGGCCTCAGCCAATTCCCGACGTCGCGGGCCTATAATAATTCGTTCTTTAGTTCCAGTCGACCGTATTCCCACGGATCGGCCGTCGGATTTACCTAATCATGTATTCATCTCTCGATCTGGGCTCTACCATTGTTTTCTCGACTTGGGTTAGTGAGCTAATCGGGTCGACGACGAGTTTGTGGATCATTTTTTGCGGTGCATCGTAGCTATAGTCACTCTGTCGCCTCATAATTCGCTCCTGTCGGCAGTTCAGATGCGAAGCGCAGTTTACATTTGTCTAGCGCTAATAGCACTTCGTAGGGCGGCATTCTTAGAGCTGATCCCTCCTCATTCTCGCGTGTGTACCTATGTTGACAACTAGAACGGTGGGCGCATAGCATGGCCGCAGAATCAGGCGACGGCGCGAGTTGGGGCGCGCTGCGAGGAGTTTCTATGTCGACCGTATATCTTGAAGAGCTTTCGGCGGTGGGCGCGGTTCGCTTTCCGGACATTCCCATCTATCAGGGATTTGGCGCGCCGAGCCGGCTTGAGGCCGATCTGCGCGACTGCGAAGTGACGTACGGCGCGGTGCCGAAGGACCTCAACGGAATTCTCTATCGCTGCGGGCCCGACCGGCAGTATCCGCCGCTGCTTGGCGACGACATTTTCATTGACGGCGAAGGCATGGTCGTGATGTTCAAGTTCGAGAACGGCCACGTCGATTACAAGAGCCGCTACGTGCGCACCGAGCGTTTCAAGCTGCAGGAAAAGCATCGCCGTGGGCTTTTCGGGCGCTATCGCAATCGCTACACGCACGATCCGGTCGTGAAGGGCTGCAATCCGGGGACGGCGAATACGAACGTCGTGTGGCACGCGGGCAGATTGCTGGCGCTGAAGGAAGACGACATGCCGTACGAGCTGAATCCCTACACGCTCGAGACGGTTGGCCGCTACGACTACAACGGCAGCGTGAAATCGGTGTGGATGTCCGCGCACCCGCACCTCGATCAGACCACGAACGAGCTGCTCACGTTCGCGTATCAGGCGAAGGGCGATGGCACAACGGATGTGGCGTATTTCGTGATCGGGCCGGACGGCAAGCTGAAGCATGAAGTGTGGTTCAACGCGCCTTGGGCGGGAATGGTTCACGACTTCGCGATTTCGGACCAGTATGTGATCTTTCCGTTTTTCCCGCTGCTCACCGATGTGGACGTGATGAAAAAGGGCGGGCCGTTCTACACTTGGCATCGCGACAAGGAAACGGTGGTCGCGGTGGTGCCGCGCTACGGCACGTCGGACCAGGTGCGCTGGTTCCGCGGGCCCACGAGCTTTGCGGGACACATGATGAATGGCAGCACGAACGGGTCGAAGGTGAGCCTCGATGTGTGTCTCTCGCAGGGCAGCTCGTTCTTCTTTTTCCCGAATCACGACGGCACGCCGCCCGATCCCATGACGGCCCTTCCCCATCTCACTCGATTGACTTTCGATTTGGCGGGCAACACGGAAGACTTCAAAACCGAGCAGCTCCACGACTGGATGTGCGAGATGCCGCGCGCCGATGACCGTTACTACGGCAACGGGACGTACCGGAAAGGCTACGTCATTTGCCGCGATCCGAGCACGCCCGGGGCAGGGAACATCGGATTCGGCGCCGTCGGCGAATTCGATCATAAGACGGGCAATGGCAAGCTCTGGAATCCGGGGCCGGATTCGGGCGTGCAGGAGCCGCTCTTTGCGCCGCGCAAGGCGAATTCGCCGGAGGGCGATGGCTACCTGCTCGCGCTCGTCAATCGCATGGCGGAGAATCGCACCGACCTCGCGATTCTCGACGCGAAGAATCTCGATGCGGGGCCAGTGGCGATCGTGAAGCTGCCGCATCGCGTGCGCATGACGTTCCACGGCATGTGGGTGTCTCAGGAAGCGCTCGAGAGCGGGCGGTACTCGGTGGCGCGCGCAAGCTGATCGCGGCGGGCCGAAACCCGAATACATGTTGCGGATGAGGCGGCACAGTGGCACGCGCTTCGCGCGGTCGTTTTATGTCGGAGCTGAAGCTCCGACCCCCTAAGGAACTCTTGCAGCGCTCGCGTTCTCCTGCCCCCGGCCCCCCAAGGAACTCTCGCTGCGTTCGCGCTCTTTCGGTTGGGCTACGCCCAGCCCTTCCACCCGTCGCGCGACGCGGACATGTTTCAGCGACTTTGCGGACCTTCGCAGGGGATCCACCGTGCCGTAACGTGTGCAACGCGCGGAATCAGCGGCTGAACGTCGGAAATCGGATGTGCCCAACCACTGAGGCCATCGCTCTGCTTTTCCAATTTCATCCGGATACCGGTAAAACCGTCTGTCCAAATCAGATCGACTTCATCGGAGGACTTCACTTGCCAATAAGCAGATCTCGCTTGACCGGACGACTCGCTCTTTGAGACTAGTACTGCACGAATCAGAAAGCCGTCTTGCTCAAATCCTTTCGTGCCGCGCTCCGCGAGCAACCTCACGTGTTTCGGAGGCGCGATGGATGCTCCGTCCTCACCCAATCCCCAGGGCCACCATCGCCCGACGTTTAGCTCATAGCAGCCTGCGAAAGGCGCGGCATGGGCCTCAGACTGAGCTTGAGCGCCCGGCTTGGCATTTTGAGCGACGGATAGCGGCGAAAACGCGATCAGTAGGACGAGTAGGGTCGCTCGAGGAATGGTTCTGAGCATTCTACGGCCCTCATTCCGGGCGAATGGGATGCGGACCAAGCAGATTGGACGCAGAGCCGCGATCCGCGTTTCGATCGCAGGCGCGGCAAGTAGCGCCCATGGTCCTTCGAGTTGTTGACATGTGTTCCGCACGTAAGCATGCTGATCGCATGCCAGTCGTGCTTCAGATCCGTAACGTTCCTTGCGATTTGCATCGCCAGCTCAAAGCGCGAGCGGCGCTCGAAGGGATGTCTCTCTCGGACTACGTGCTCCGCGAACTGCGGCATGCCATTGACCGGCCTACTCTTGATGAAATCCGGAAGCGGCTTTCAAATCGCCAGCCCGCGCAGCCGCATCCCGCGCCGGCGGCTGCCGTGCGCGCCGAGAGGAAGAGCCGCTGATCGCGGGCATCGCACATCGCACCCTTCCCTCGTCAGGGCAAGGAGGTACGCGCTTCGCGCTCGCTTTATGTCGGAGGCCTTCAGTTCGTTCAGGGTGAACTGAAGCTCCAACCCCCTAAAGTCGGCGAAGCAAGCTTCGCCTCAAAAGAGCGGCGGCAAGCCGCCGCACTCCACAGGTACATCGCATCGCTCAATCGCCGCGCTCGGGCCGAAGCGGCTGTTGCTCCGAATGCAAGGCAAAGTCACCTGCCCGCGTGTACACTGAGGAGCGAGGAGACTTGCATGGCGCAGGTGGTGGCGCTGGTTGATGATTTATTTTTTCAGGCGAAGCTGATCGAGACGGCCAAGCAGCTGGGCGTGGAGCTGCGGACGTGCACGACGGCGGACGCGCTGGCGGATGAGATCGGGGCGCGCGTACCGAAGCTGATTGTGGTGGATTTGAATGCGCGGTCGAATCCGCTGGAGGCGATCGAGCGCGTGCGCGCCAGCGGCTCCGAGATTCCACTGATCGCTTTTCTTTCCCACGTGCAGGTCGATCTCGCGGCGCGCGCGCGGGCGGCGGGCTGCGCCGACGTGATGCCGCGATCGAAGTTCACGCAGAACCTGGCAACCATCCTGGCGCGCGCGAAATCCGACTCTTGATGAAAGCTGTTTCGATCTTTGCGATACGCGAGAACGCGTTTGGGCGCGCCGTTAGCGCTGCAGCGGCGCTCTTCGCGCTTCTGCTTTTCGCGCTTCCGGCGGCGGCGCAGCAATCGCCGGCGGATGAACAGCCGTCTGGCGCTGTGGCGGCGCTGGTGGGCGCGCTTTCGGCTGCGTGCCGTGCAAACGAAACCGAGTTTGCGAACTATTTGACCGTGGATAATGCGGCGGCATTTCACGCGCTTGCTCCGGATCAGCGGACGGCGTTCATGAAAAGGTTTTCGCTTTCGGATCAGGCAGGAAGGCCGCTGATTTCGGCCGACATGCAAGGCCACACCGTTTTCCGTTGCATCACCGATCAGCAGACGGCGGAGTTTCGCTTCGCAACCGCGAAAACGCATGAAAACCTCTCGTTCATTCCCGTGACCGTGGTGAACGCGGAGCAGACGCAATTCGGGCTCGTTCATGAGAATGGCGGCTGGCGGCTGCTTTCGCTCGGCCTCGTGCTGCTGGATATTCCGCAGCTTTCGAAAGAGTGGGCGGAGAGCGATCTTGCCGCGAGCGAAGATGCCGCCGATCGCGACGTTGGACAGTCTCGCCGAAGCGATTCGCACGTATCACGACGCGTACGGCAAACTTCCGGTCTCGATCGCGCAGCTCGGCCCGGCGCCCAAGGGCGCAGATTTCGGACGAGCAGGCTTCGTTGATCGATGCGACGCTGGCGACGGGCAGCGTGGGCGGCTACCGATTTCAATACCGCGTGATTGCTGCGGCTCCGCCGGCCTTCGGATGGAGCCGAAGCCGGCGCGACCGGGCGACCCACCGAAATTCGAGCTCGCAGCAACTCCTGAGAATTACGGCAAGAGCGGGCGGCGTTCGTTTCTGCTCGATGGCGAAGGGAAGCTGCATGGCGCCGACAAGAACGGCCAGATGGCTACGACGGACGATCCTGCCGTGACGGAGAGCGCGCAACAGTAGAAATTTTCTCGCTCGCCAAAGGAATACGAATACTCGCCGCGGGTGAGGCTGCGCGGCGGTACGCGCTTCGCGCGGTCGTCTTATGTCGGACCTAAAGGTCCGACCCCTTAAGAATGCTCGCTTCGCTCGTGTTTTTCACTGGGTGAGGCCCCATGCTTCCCGCAGGGCCCTCGCGCGAGATGGCCACGCCTTCGATCGCTTTCGAGAGGCGCGGCGTCTGAGGCGCTTGAGGGTATAATATCCGCCAAGAGCCATTCCTGAGCCCGATGCCTCCAAAAGCTGCCCGAGAGAAGCCGACGCCCGAAGATGCGGTTCGCGATGCGAATCAGCGATTTTATGCGGCCTTCGAGGCGATGGACCTTGCCGAGATGGAGGCGATTTGGGCGCACGACGATCGGCGTCGAATGCGTGCAGCCGGGTTGGGACCTGCTGCTCGGCTGGGAGGAAGTGCGCGAGCGCTGGGCGCGGATTTTCAAGAATACGAAGCGCGTGCGCGTGGCGCTGAGCGGGATCTGGGTGCGCGTCGAAGGACAAGGTCGGCTGGGTGGCCTGCACGGCGCGCGTCACGACGGCGTTCGCGGAGGGATTCGATGAAGCCACCGTGCAGGCTACGAATATTTTCGTCGAGCGCGAGGGCAAATGGCTGCTCGTGGCGCATCATGCCTCGCCGCTGCCGACCGCACCGCGCTCGACGGTGCAATGAGAACGTTGCCGGAACAGAATCGGGCTCGGTTTATTGACTCGACTGGATGCGGCTGATAAATTTGTTTGTTGGTGTTTCCCACTCGACGCAAACAAGGACTTCCCAGGCTACAGCTACTGGTTTCGGCTGCGCTTGCCGCGGCGCTGGGCTGGGGCTGCGCGATGAGCCAGCCTACGGCGACGAAGCCGGCGGGCCCTCCGGTGGCGCTGCAGACCGCGTCGAAAGCCGATCTGATCGCCGCATACAATCGCCAGGCGGCGGCTGTCACGTCACTGAACGCCGGCGTGACGATGACGCTGACGGCGGGATCCGCGTATACCGGCGTGATCAAGCAATATCATCAGATCACCGGATTTATCCTCGCCGCAGAAGCCTTCGAGCATTCGCGTGATCGGGCAGGCGCCCGTGGTCGGGACGAACATTTTCGACATGGTGAGCGACGGCGAGACGTTCGATATTTTCATCCCGTCGCAGAACAAATTCATTACGGGCCCGGCGAATCGTCGAGCGGCCTTCGGCGAAGCCGATCGAAAACCTGCGGCCCGCAGCACCTGATCAATGCGGTTTTCTGGAACGCGATTCCGGCGGATGCGCCGGTTCTGCATCGAGCAGAAGCGCGGAGGCGAATGTCGCAGTTTTATGTGCTGACTGTGGTGCGAGGCGACCAGCGGCAGGAGCCCGCAGGATTGGGATATTGCGCGCAAGATCTGGTTCGATCGCGCCGACCTGAACATCGCGCGCATCGAGACCTACGATTCCGGAGGCAAGCTCGTCTCCGACGTGCGCTACAGCAACTGGGACATGTTTGGCGGCATACGATACCCGCGCCAAATTTCCCTGGAACGGCCGGCGAACGATTATCGTCTTGATATTGGGGTCACCAAGCTGACGCCGAACGAAGACGATTGCCGCCGACCGGTTTGTGTTGAAGCAGCCGCCGGGAACGCAGCTGGAGCGCGTGGGCGAAGACCGCGCCGGGGCTGGAGACCAAACCTTGATCGGCCATCTGATTCTGCGCAACGCGATGCACCGGCCGGTTCGCACGGCGATCACGGTGATCGCAGTCGCGGTCGAAGTGATGCTCGTGATTATCGTGGTGGGGCTCACGAGCGGGCTGATTTTCGAATCCGCGAAACGCACCGAGGGAGTCGGCGCGGACATCATGGTGCAGCCGCCGTCGGCGTCGATTTTCATGGCGTTCAGCGGCGCGCCGATGCCGATCAGCATCGGCAACGAAACTGCAGCAGCTCGACTACGTGCATGCGGTGGCGCCGGTGCTCGTCCAGTTCAATTCCGTGAATGGCCTCGACATCGTCTACGGCATCCAGCCGGATACGTTCCGCGCGGTTTCCGGCGGATTTGTGGTCCGCGAAGGCACGACCTCTGAGCGATCCGAACGACATTCTGGTGGATGACGTGTACGCGCGCGCCAAAAAGTCAATGTGGGGCAGAAGCTGCACATCCTCGAGCACGATTTTCATGTGGCCGGGATCGTCGAGCACGGCAAGGGCGCGCGGCTTTTTGTTCTGATGTCCACGCTGCAGGAAATGTCGGGCGCGCGCGACAAGGCGTCGGTTTTCTTCATCAAGTGCGACCGCTCGGACCACACGGCCGCCGCGGCGGACGAAATTCACTCCCTGCTGCCGGGCTACGAGGTGCGGCCGCTGAAGGATTTCATGTCGCTGATGACGTCGTCGAGCCTGCCCGGCGCTCGGCGCGTTCATCAACGTGATGATCGCGATTGCGGTGGGCATCGGCTTTCTGGTGATTTTCCTTTCGATGTACACCACGATCATCGAGCGCACGCGCGAAATCGGCGTGCTGAAGGCGCTGGGCGCATCGAAAGTTTACATCGTCGAGATCATTCTCAGCGAAACCACTCTGCTGTGCCTCGGAGGAGTCGCCTGCGGCATCGGGCTGAGCTTTCTCGTCCGGATGATCTGCCTCCGCGTGTTTCCTTCGCTCACGATTCTGATCACGCCCAAATGGATGCTGCTATCCACGCTGATCGCCATCGTCGGCGGATTGCTGGGCGCCGCCTATCCCGCGTGGCTGGCCAGCCGCAAGGATCCGGTCGAAGCGCTTGCGTACGAATGAGTTCCCGGAACCTTTTCGCTTCTAGGCAGAAATGCAAAACGCGACTAAAATGATTTTATCCGCGCCAGTCTGTTCGCTCGCCCGGGAGACGGCTTTGGAGCCGATACTCAAGACTGAAAATCTGTGGAAAGTGTATCGCACGGGCAAAGTGGACGTGCCGGCGCTGCGCGGAATCAACGTCGAAATCTTTCCGGGCGAATTCGTTTCCGTGATGGGGCCTTCCGGCTGCGGGAAATCGACGTTTCTGCACGTGATCGGCGGGCTGGCGCAGGCCACGAAGGGCCAGCGTGCTGCTCGACGGCAACGATCTCAGCGGCATGACGGATGCGGCGCGCACGCTGCTGCGCCGCCACAAAGTGGGATTCGTCTTCCAGAAATTCAATCTGCTGCCGACGCTCGACGCCTACCACAACATCGCGCTCGCCCAGCACATTCACGGCAATGGCTTCGATCCCCACCGCTTCGAGGTCGGTGACGAAATTGCTCGGCCTTGACGGACCGCCTGCACCACAAGCCTTCGGAGCTTTCCGGCGGCGAGCAGCAGCGCGTGGCGCTGGCGCGCGCGATCATCAGCGAACCGAAGATCGTCCTCGCGGACGAGCCGACCGGGAAACCTCGACACGCAAACGTCCGACACTGTGCTGGCTTTGCTGCGCCAGCTCAACAAAGACCTCGGCCAAACGATCGTGATGATCACGCACAATCCCGAAGCGGCGACCTACGGCAACCGCGTGCTGCACATGCGCGACGGAATGGTCGTCGACGGACCGGCCGTGCACTAACATGCGATCCTTCTGGCGCGGCGTCGGTCGCATCGATTTTCTGGTCGTACGAACGCGGGAGCTGGCCTTACGATGTGATGGTTGTCGCGATCGCTGCTCTTCGTGCTGGTGACGCCGCGCAAGTGGTTTCACGACGAGCCGCAAGCGAGCGTGCTGGCGAGCTCACGCCGTGCTGATGGTCTCGCAGGATCCGGCAAGCGACACGACCGAACCTACCGGCTCGATGCGAAGGCGCTGCCTCCCGAAAAACGCGCGACGAAATCCACTCCCGAACTCGAGCGCGAGACGCACGACATTCTCGGCCGCACGGTCGAGCGATCTGAAAGGGCAGACGTTCCAGGTGGTGCGCATCGACCCCGCGCTTTCCAGCCGATGGCTCCGTGCTCTATTACGACGTGACCGTGCACCCGTGAAGCGGCGTTCGGCGCGGGCTTCGATGTTGCGGTATATTATTTCGGGTTGAACGCGTTCTCGGGCTGAACCTATGAAAACAGACACCGCCATTGCAAAGCGCAGACTTCACGCCGCCGGGCGCGGCGAAGACGCAAGGCGCCATCGCCGAATTGCAGGCGCTGCTCGGCCAGCGCGCCACCACGGCCGAAGTGATCCGCGAGCATCACAGCCACGGCGAGTCGTATCATCCCGCCGCGCTGCCGGATGTGGTGTGCTTCCCGCAATCGACCGAAGAGGTGAGCGCGATCATGAAGATCAGCGCGAAATATGGCGTGCCGATGATTCCGTTCGGCGGTGGCACGTCGATGGAAGCGCAGGTGAACGCGATTTATGGCGGCATCACGCTCGATATGCGCCAGATGAACAAGATCCTCAGCATCAGCGTGGAGGATCTGCAGGCGACGGTCGAAGGCGGGCGTGACGCGTCTCCAGCTGAATCAGGCGCTCGAGAATACCGGCTTCACGTTTTTCATCGATCCGGGCGCGGACGCGACGCTCGCCGGCATGGCCTCGACGCGCGCGTCCGGCACCACGGCCGTGCGCTATGGCACGATGCGCGAGAACGTGCTGGCGCTCAAGGTCGTGCTCGCCGATGGACGCGTGATCAAGACCGGCTCGCGCGCGCGAAAATCCGCGGCGGGCTACGATCTCACGCGGCTTTTCGTCGGCGCCGAGGGTACGCTTGGCGTGATGACCGAGGTGACGGTGCGGCTCCATCCGCTGCCGGAGGCCGTCGCCGGGGCGAGCTGCACGTTCGCGACGATCCGCGATGCGATCGAGACCGCGATGGAGACGATCCAGCTCGGCATCGCCGTGGCGCGCATCGAGTTCATGGATGAGCTGCAGGTCGAGGCCTGCAACCGCTATTCGAAGACGAACTATCCGGTGGCACCGATTCTGTTCTTCGAATTTCACGGCGACTCGCGTGCGCAGCGTCGAAGAGCAGGCCGAGACCGTGAAGAAGCTCGCGGACGAGCATCACGGGCGCGAATTTCAGTGGTTCACGACGCCCGAAGAGCGCGCGGCGCTGTGGAAGATGCGGCACGAGGCGTATTTCGCGAACGTGGCGTATCGCACAGGGCGCGAAAATGTTCACGACGGATATTTGCGTGCCGATTTCGCGGCTCGCGGATTGCATCGTCGAATCGAAGAAGGATATCGAGCGCGCGTCGTTTCCGGCGCCGATTGTGGGGCATGTGGGCGACGGCAACTTTCACATGTCGTTTATGATCGACCCGAATAGCGAGCTCCGAATTGGCCGAGGCGAAAGCTCTCGAAGAAAAAGTGATCCTGCGGGCGCTCGAAATGGGCGGGACGTGCACCGGCGAGCATGGCATCGGCACCGGCCGCAAGAAGTACCTGCCGATCGAGCACGGCGCGGCGCTCGACGTGATGCGCGCGATCAAGCAGGCGCTCGACCCGGAGAACCGGATGAACCCGGGCAAGATGGTCGAGCCGCACGCGCTGTTGTAGCCAGATTCCGCTTGACGATCCGATCTCGATGACGGATAACGCTCGCGCGTCTTTGCGATGGTGGAATTGACCCGGGCATTGACCCGCAGGGGAGCACCCTAGCCTTGGCAGCGAGCGCATCGACGGCGCCCTCCGCAGTGCCCGCACCCGCCGGAAAAGCTTCTCTTCGCTACGCCTGGTATGTCGTTGTCGTGCTGATGCTGTGCTACACGCTTTCCTTCGTTGACCGGCAAATCCTGAGCCTGCTCGTGGGCCCGATCAAGCACGACCTCCGAATCAGCGACACGCAGATGGGACTGCTGCTCGGCTTCGCGTTTGCGATCTTCTACACGTTTGCCGGGCTGCCGATCGGGCGGCTCGTCGATACCTACGGCCGCCGCAATCCGATCGCCGTCGGGCATTTTCCTCTGGAGCATCATGACGGCGGTGTGCAGCGCCGCGCGAAGCTATTGGACGCTGTTTCTCGCGCGCATCGGCGTCGGCGTGGGCGAGGCGACGCTTTCGCCGGCGGCGTTCTCGTTGATCTCGGATTATTTTCCGGCAGAAAAGCTGGGGCTCGCGATCAGCGTCTACACGATGGGGATTTTTCTCGGCTCGGGCGTGGCGCTCGCGGTCGGCGGGACGATTGTGGATAGCGTGATGCACATGCCCGCGTTGCACGTGCCGATCCTGGGCACGATCGCGACCTGGCGGCTATCGTTTCTGCTCGTGGGAATTCCGGGCATTCTGGTCGGGCTGCTCGTCTACACGGTGCGCGAGCCGCTGCGCAAGAATGTGCTGCGCGATTCCACGGGCGCGATGGCTCACGTCGGCGTGATCGACATGCTGCGGCAGATCGGGCAGCGCTGGCAATCGTTCTGGGGCATGGCGATCGGGATGGTGTTTCAGTCGATGGCGAGCTACGCGTTTCTTTCGTGGGCGCCGACTTTCTTCCAGCGGATCCACGGATGGACCGCGGGGCAGGCCGGCAGGGCGCTTGGGAATCCTGGTGCTGAGCTTCGGCTGCCTGGGGATGTATGTGGGCGGACTTCTGTGCGACCACTGGCTGAGGAAAGGAGTCGCGGAAGGTCCGCTTGAAGGTTGCCATGCTGAGCGCGATCGGCGCCGGATTGTTTCTCGGACTCGCCATGCTGATGCCGAATCCGTACGTGGCGCTGGCGCTGATGGGGCCGGGGCTATTTTTTCAGGCGATGCCGATCGGGACGGTCTATGCGGGCGTCCAGCTGATCTTCCCGAATCAAATCCGCGGGCAGGTCTCGGCACTTTTCATGTTCATTCTGAATTTTGGCGGCATTGGGCTCGGTCCGCTGCTTCCCGGCGTACTCAACGATCATTTTTTCAGGAACGAGCGCATGGTGGGGCCGTCGGTGTCGATTACCGTTGTATTCGCTTCGCTCTGCATGCTGGTGATTTTGCCGCTGACGTACCGTCATTACCGGCGAGACTATCTTGCGCTCAACCGGCCAGGATCGCCTGCGTGAGTCCGCACTAACGGGGCTGAACTGCCCAGCTCGCGGGAACATCCACGTAGGAATGATCGAGCTCCGCAATCGATTTGCAGCCGAGCAGCGCCATGGTGCGCTCGAGATCGGCGCGCAGAATCGCAATCGCTCGCGCGACGCCGGCCTCTCCCGCGGCGCCGAGCCCATACATGTAGGCGCGTCCGATCAGCACGGCTCGCGCGCCGAGGCAAAGAGCTTTCGCAATGTCGCTGCCGCGGCGGATGCCGCCATCGACGAGCACTTCGGTCGGCCGCCGACTGCAGCGACGATTTCGGGCAGCGCGCGCAGCGCTGGAGCAACTCCATCGAGCTGCCGCCCGCCGTGATTTGAAACGATCACGCCCGCGACGCCCTCCTCGACCGCACGCTTCGCGTCTTCCGCGATCATCACGCCTTTCACGACGATCGGCCCGGGCCACTCCTTGCGAATCCATTTGAGGTCGTCCCAGGTGACGACGGACTTCGCGAGGCTCGACTGCGCCTCGGAAAGCGGCAGCGTGCCGCGTCCCGGCACGACGATGTTGTGCAGCCTGCGCACTCCGCCCGCGACCGCAGGAAACCGGCCAGCCATCCCGGATGCGCCAGCACCTGCGGCAGAAAAGGAATCTTCGCGAACAGCATTCGCGCCCAGTAGTGCGCCCGCGCCATTTCGCACGTCGCGCTCGCGCATACCAAACGTGCCGGTATCGATCGTGATCACAAGGACGGAAAAGCCGGCTTTCTGCGCGCGCTCGATCGCGCCCTTGCCCGCCTCGTGGCCGCCCAGCGAGATAGAGTTGATACCATCAGCGGCCCGGATCGTGGCCTGCGCCACATCCTCGATCCGGTGGCCGGACATCGTCGTAAGGACGTAGCCGATTCCGGCTTTGCCGGCCGCGCGCGCCGCTGTCGGCTCGCCGTGCGGATAAAACATGTGGCTGAACCCGCACGGCGCGAGGAGCATCGGCATGCTCAGATCGCCGCCGAGGACCGACGTGCGCGTGTCGCGCTCGGGAATGTACAACGCGTTGCGCGGGCGAAACGTGACCTCTTCGAACGCGCGCGTATTTTCGCGCAGCGTCACCTCGCCGTCCGCGCCGCCGTCGAGATAGTCGAAGAGGACGCGCGGCAGGCGCTGCTGCGCGAGCCGCCGCAAATCGCCGATATTGACGACGCGCGGCGACGAGACTTTCCGTTCCTGTCGGGTCATCAAGTCCATCCTCGCGCGCACGAGCGCCGCACTCAAATTTGTGCATGAGATGCCCGTCCGGCGACGGATTAAGCTTTCCGGCGCTCGTTCTAGCGGGTATTCTCGAACGCTTGCCTGCGGCTCGCCGACGCGCGTTGGGTGAGTATACATTTTCCGGAGGGCATGGCCTATGAAGGTTGGCGACGCGATCGCCGAAATACTAAAGCGCGAGGGCGTGGACATCATCTTCGGCTATCCGGTGAACCACGTGCTCGAATCGGCGGCCGCCGCGGGCATCCGGCCGATCATCGTGCGCCAGGAACGCGTGGGGCTGCACATGGCGGACGCGCTTTCGCGGCTCACCAGCGGCCGGCGAATCGGCGTTTTTGCCATGCAGCATGGTCCGGGGTCCGAGAATGCTTTCGGTGGCGTAGCGCAAGCGTACGGCGAATCGGTGCCGATTCTGGTGCTGCCGATGGGCTACGCGCGGCGGCTCGCGTACATCGATCCGAATTTCAATTCTGTGGCGAGCATGCGCTCGGTGACCAAATCCGCCGAGCCGATCATGGCCGCGGCCGAGATTCCGAATATTTTCCGGCGCGCGTTTTCGCGCCTGCGCAATGGGCGCGGCGGCCCGGCGCTGGTCGAGATTCCGCTCGATCTTTTCGCCGAGGAGATGCCGGAGCCCTGGGCGTACGAGCCGGTGATTTCGACGCGCTACGGCCCGGATACCGCGGATGTGCGCCGGGCGGCTGCGGCGCTCGTCGATGCGAAGAAGCCTCGTGATCTACGCGGGACAGGGAATTCACTACGCGCGCGCGTGGGATTCGCTCAAGCGGCTCGCGGAATCGCTGGGCGCACCCGTCGCGACGAGCTTGCAGGGCAAGAGCGCGTTTCCGGAGGATCATCCGCTCGCGCTCGGCGCTGGCGGCAACGCTTTTCCGCGCACCGTTCCGCATTTTCTCGCGAAGGCGGACTGGATTTTCGGCGTCGGCTGCAGCTTCACGGAGACGGCGTTTCGGCATCGCCATGCCGCCCGGGAAGAAGTTCATTCACGCGACGCTCGATCCGAATCACCTGAACAAGGATGTTCGCGCCGAAATCGGCCTGATCGGCGACGCGCAGATCACGCTCGACGCGCTCTGCGCCGAAATTGAGCGGCTGATCAAGAAGCCGCGGGAATATTCAGGGGTCGCAGAGGAGATCGCGCAAGTGCGCAAGGCGTGGCTCGACGAATGGGTGCCGCGCGATCGACTCGAACGAAGCGCCATTTTCGCCTTACCGCGTGCTGCGGGATTTGCAGGCGACGGTCGACGTGGCGAACACGATCATCACGCACGATGCCGGCAGCCCGCGCGATCAGCTCGCGCCTTTCTGGGTGACGAAAAAGCCGCTCACCTACATCGGTTGGGGCAAGACGACGCAGCTCGGCTACGGGCTCGGCCTCGCGATGGGCGCGAAGCTCGCGTGCCCGGACAAGCTTTGCATCAACGTATGGGGCGACGCCGCGATCGGCTTTACCGGCATGGATTTCGAGACGGCCGTGCGCGAGCGCATTCCGATCCTTTCGGTCCTGCTCAATAATTTCAGCATGGCGATGGAAATTCCGATCATGCCCGTCTCGACGGAAAAATATCGCGCGACGGATATTTCGGGCGACTATGCGGCGATGGCGCGGGCCTTTGGCGGATACGGCGAGCGCGTCACCGATCCCGCGGAGATCGTCCCGGCGATTCGCCGCGGAATCGAGCAGACGCAGAAGGGCGTCCCCGCGCTGCTCGAATTCATCACCTGCAAGGAAATCGCGGTATCGAAGCAGTACCACGGCAAGCCGTAGGTCGTTGCTGGACGCGACGCAAATCCTTTTGATATAGAATCCGCGCGGGAGATTAGATTCAAGGGGGAGATGATGCAGGGAAAACTAATCGTTTCGCGTATGCTTGCGCTTGGGGCTCATTGCATTGCCATCTTTGCCGCTTCCATCGCTCCGCGCGCCAAAGCCGCGAACGCGCCAGCCCCGGCGGCAACGCAATGCGATCGCGTCGTGCCTCGGACCACATCATGGACGAGTACATCGCGGCGCTGCTGAAGCACGATCCTTCGGGCCTTCCCGTGGCCGCCAATCTCAAGTCCACGGAAAATACGAAGCCCACCCCGCTGGGCCAGGGCGTGTGGCAGACGATCAAGTTCATGAAATTTTACGGCGAAACGGTCGCCGACCCGTCGACCGGGCAAGTCACCTACTGGGGAGCGATCCAGGAAAATTTTGTGTCGTTGCTGATGGTTCGCCTGAAGGTGGAACACGGCAAGATCACCGAAGTGGAGACGACCGTGCCGCACGGTTCCGATCCGAAGGCAGCGCGAGACGGCTTCGAAGTAATGCCCGATCTGCAAGTGCTCGCGGTGATCAAGCCGTTTCTCGAGGAGCGAAATTCCGGTCGGGCAGCGCGAGTCGCGCGCGCAACTCATCGCCGCCGCCAACTCCTACTTTGACGGCATCGAGCACGGGCCGGGCCACATTCCATTCGCTCCTGGCTGCAATCGCATCGAGAATGGCCAGCTCACGACGAACAACCCGACCAATTCCGAAGGGCTTCCGCCGCTCGGATGCCAGGCGCAATTCCAGGCGAGGCTTTTTTCACTACATTCCCCACGTGCGCCCGCGCCGCTTTCCGGTGGTCGACGAATCGCGCGGCCTCGTAGTGGCGCAGGTGGTATTCGACATTCCGGGCAGCAAAACCTGGATACGGGACGGCAAAGAAGTTCCCGCGCCGCCCGCCGTTGCCAACCCGCGCAACAACATCCTGAACGAGCTGTTCAAGATCGAGAACGGCCAGATTCAACTCATTCAGGCGTTCATGTTGCCGAACGAGCCTTACGGCACGAAGACCGGCTGGAGTGAATCCGGGCAATAGGTTCGCCCGGATGACCGCCCAGTCGCTCCGCTCTTTCGATCTACCAGCCCGAGGACGTACGCGAACACGAGCGGAGCGACGATCGTCGCATCCGACTCGATGATGAATCGCGGCGTATCGACTGCGAGCTTGCCCCACGTGATCTTCTCGTTGGGCACCGCGCCCGAATACGAACCGTAGCTCGTGGTCGAGTCGCTGATCTGGCAGAAGTAGCCCCACAGCGGCACATCCTCCTTGCGCAGATCCTGGTGCAGCATCGGCACGACGCAGATCGGGAAATCGCCCGCGATGCCGCCGCCGATCTGGAAGAAGCCGAGCGAATTTTTCGTCGCCGTGTCCATGTACCAGCGGGCGAGCTCGACCATGTACTCGACGCCGCCGCGCATCGTCGTCGCATTCTTCACGCCGCCGCTGATCACTTGCGCCGCGAACATGTTTCCGAGCGTCGAATCTTCCCAGCCCGGGAACGAACAACGGGCAGGTTCCTCTCGGCCGCCGCGATCATCCAGCTGTTTTTCGGATCGATCTGGTAGAACTGCTTCAGCTTTCCCGCGTTGAGAATCTTGTACAGGAATTCGTGCGGCAGGAAGCGCTTGCCGGTGCGATCGGCGTCGCGCCACTCCTCGATCACGATGCGTTCGATGCGGCGCATCGCTTCTTCCTCGGGGATGCACGTGTCGGTGACGCGATTCAGGTGATTGTTGAGCAGCTCGACTTCCTGCGCGGGCGTGAGCTGCCGGTAATCCGGAACGCGCCGGTAGTGATCGTGCGCGACGAGGTTGTAGAGATCCTCTTCGAGATTGGCGCCCGTGCAGCAGATGCCGTGAACTTTATTCTGCCGGATCAGCTCGGCGACGGAAATGCCGAGCTCCGCCGTGCTCATGGCGCCGGCGAGCGTGAGAAACATCTTGCCGCCCTTGGCGAGATGCTTCACGAAGCCTTCCGCGGCGTCCACAACCACCGCCGCATTGAAATGCCGATAGTGGTGCTTGATAAACGCAGAAATCGAACTCGTTGCCAATACCTCTGTAGCTGTGCTCATGTGCCCTCCTGTTGAGCCGGCTCAAAATTGAAAATGTGAAAACACCCGTAGCGAATGGAGTGTTGCGTTGCTCGTGATGGCTTAGAAGTAGCTGGCTGTGTAGCTCAGCAGACGGAAAAATTCGTGGGATGAAAGATGGTGCTGAAAGAACCGAAGATGTTGATCGCGTGCCACGAAGAATAAATAGCACAGATCGCACGAGATGCATAACGAATTCGTGCCGCGCGCAATTCGTCGAAGCCCAGTCTGCGCCGCTTCGAAACATGCGCAAGCGCACGATTGCCGGCTCTCCTCCGAGCGCCGTAGTGGCGTCCAAGGTAAGGCGGCTTCGACGGGTCTAGGCTATCGCCGCTCGTTTGCGCTAAAATTCGAGACCAACGCTTGGCGGCGGCGCGACAAGGAGACACACCAACATGTGCGGAATTGTCGGCTACATCGGCCCAAAGCGCGTTGTGCCCCTGATCCTCGACGGACTCCGGCGCCTGGAATATCGCGGATATGATTCCGCCGGAATCGCCGTCGTTGGCGATAACGGCAAGCTCGAAATCCGGCGCGCGCCGGGCAAACTGCGCAATCTCGAGGAGTCGATTCGCACCACTCCGCTCGAAGGCGTCTACGGCATCGGCCACACGCGCTGGGCCACGCACGGCCGCCCCACCGAAGAAAACGCGCATCCGCATCGCGACTGCACCGGCGAAATCGTGGTGGTGCACAACGGCATCATCGAAAATTACATCGAGCTCAAGAAGACGCTCGATCGGCCGAGGGCCACAAGTTCGTCACCGAAACCGACACGGAAATCATCGCCCACCTGATCGAGAAATTCTCGAAAGACGCGACGCTCGAAGAAGCCGTGCGCAAAGCCGTGAAGTCGATGACCGGCGCCTACGCCCTGGTGGCCATCTCCGCGAAGGACCCGAACAAAATCGTCGCGGCGCGCCTGGGGCCGCCGATCGTCGTCGGCCTCGGCGACCACGAGTTTTTCGTCGCGAGCGACATCCCGGCGATCCTCGCGCACACGCGCAGCATTTTCTTCCTCGGCGACGGCGAAATGGCCATGCTCACGCCGCAGGGCGTGAAGCTCAGCGATTTCGAAAGCCACACGATCACGCGCCCGCCCCAGCACATCACCTGGGATCCGATCATGGCGGAAAAGGGCGGCTTCAAGCATTTCATGCAGAAGGAAATCTTCGAGCAGCCGCGCGCCGTCCGCGACACGCTGCTCGGCAGGATCTCGCAGGAAACCGGCAAAGTGTTCCTCGACGAGATGAACATCACCGAGGAGGAATTCCGCAATTTCCGCGACGTGAAGATCGTCGCCTGCGGCACGAGCTGGCACGCGGCGCTCGCCGGGAAATTCATGATCGAGCGGCTGGCGCAGATTCCGGTCGAGGTGGACTACGGCAGCGAGTTCCGCTATCGCGATCCGATCGTCGACAAGCACAGCCTGATCATCGCGATCAGCCAGTCCGGCGAGACGGCCGACACGCTCGCCGCCGAGCGCGAAGCGCGCCAAAAGGGCGGCAAGGTGATCGCCATCTGCAACGTGGTCGGCGCGATGCTGACGCGCGAATCGAGCGGCACGATCTACACGCACGCGGGCCCGGAAATCGGCGTCGCCTCGACGAAAGCCTTCACCGGCCAGCTCACCGCGCTGCTGCTGACTGGCGCTTTATCTCGGCCAGGTGCGCGGCAAGCTCGCGAGCGCCGACTCGCAGAAGCTGATGCAGGAGCTCACGCGCGCTCCGCACAAGATCGAAACCATCCTGCAGCGCGACGCGGCGATCGAAGACCTCGCGCGCCAGTTCTTCCGCCACACCGATTTCCTCTACCTCGGGCGCGGCATCCACTATCCGATCGCGCTCGAAGGCGCCCTGAAGCTGAAGGAAATCTCCTACATTCACGCCGAGGGCTACCCGGCGGGCGAGATGAAGCACGGCCCGAACGCGCTGATCGACGAAAACCTGCCCGTGGTGATCATTGCGACCCGCGATGAATCCGATCCCGAGTCGATGATGCGCTACGAGAAGACGATCTCGAACCTGCAGGAAGTGAAGGCGCGCGACGGCATCGTGATCGCCGTCGTCACCGAAGGCGACAATCTCGCCAAGGGCACCGCCGACCACGTGATCGAGATTCCGCCCGTCCCGGAGCTGATCGCGCCGATCCTCGAGGTGGTGCCGCTGCAACTGCTCGCGTATCACATCGCGGTGCGCCGCGGCTGCGACGTCGATCAGCCGCGCAACCTCGCAAAATCCGTCACAGTCGAATAAACTCTGCACATGAGGCATCGAAGTTGGTTCCGGCTGCCGCATGCTCCGGCGCCGTTTGCGTCTGCGCTGATCGTTTTCGTGCTGGCTCTGCGCTGTCGCCGGTTCGCCGCGGGCAAGCGAAGACGGGTTCCTCGCGCCTCGATGCGGTGCAGGTGACGGGCTCCGCGCGCTTTCCCTCGCAGCAGCTCGCGGCCGGCGACCGGCCTGCAGGTGGGCTCGCAGGTCACGCGCGACGATCTGCAGAAAGCGGCCAACACGCTCGCGCAGCTCGGCCCCTTCACCACCGTCAATTACCGCTTTTCGAGCGGCGATGCCGGCGTGCGCGTGGAATACCAGGTGACGGATGGCCCCGAGATCCCCGTCTCGTTCGACAATTTCCCCGGCTTCACGGACGACGAGCTCAAGGCGGCGATCAAATCCGCCGGAGTCCTCTTCGACGGCCAGGCGCCGCAGCACGGCGCGGTCCTCGACGCCATTTCGGACGCTCTCGCAAAAATAATCGCCACGCGCGGCATGAATTTCGCCGTTTCTCACTCGGTCATCATCGAGCCCTCGGGCGATAAAGTGCAGCTGTTCCACATCGAAGGCGGCGCGATCAGGATCGCGTCGGTCGATTTTTCCGATCGCGCTGGCGCAGAGCGATCGCGGCATTCACGCGCGCCTCGGCGATATCGTTGGGCAGCCGTTTTCGCGCAGCGCGATCGACCTCTTCGAGTTCGAGCAGGTGCGCCCCGTGTATCTCGCGCACGCGTTTCTGCAAGTCCACTTCGATCCGCCGGAAGCGAAATTCGCGAATGGCGCGGTGGACGTTGTCGCGCACATCGAGCCGGGCCCCGCGTTCACGTGGGGCGGCGCCACTTGGACCGGAAATTCGGCGGTCGGCGTGCTCGATCTCGATACGACGATTCCGCTGCACGCGGGCGATCCGGCCAACGGAATGAAAATCGAGGCGGGGTGGGACGCGGTGCGCGAACTCTACATGCGGCACGGGTATCTCGATGTCGATCTGAAGCCGGTGCCGAAATTCGATGCCACCGCGGGGAAAGTAAGCTATTCGGTCGCCGTCACGGAAGGGCCGCAATATCACATGGGCAAGCTCGTCCTGAGCGGCCTCTCGATCGACGGCGAAAGCCGCGCCCGCGCCGCGTGGAAGATTCCGGCGGGCGCGATTTTCGACGAGAGCGTGTACGAGACAGTTTCTTTCGAGATGGAATCAAGCAGGCCTTTTCCGGGTATCCGTTTCACTACGACAAGATCGGGCGCTTCCTTCAGAAAGATCCCGCCAGCGGCACGGTGGACGTGATGCTCGATTTTCAATGAGTGGCCGAGCGATGCGCCGAATGCCGCACGGCCTCTGCGCCGAGACGGCCGACTGATGCGATCCGATTTGTTACTTGCGCTGCTGGCCTGCGCGCTCCTCGCGCCGGGCGTCCGCGCGCAGAACTCCAATCCGGCGCGCTCCTTCATCGAAAGCTGCCGACGAAGCAGCCGCAAAGAAACAGGCCGAGGCCGATGCTGCGCTGCAAAAGGCGCTGGCCGATGCGGGCGACGACAGCGCCGCGCTGGTGCGGGATCTGACGGCCTATCTCGCGCGCTTTCCCGATTCGCCGCGGCGCCCGAGCATCTATCGCGCGCTCGTCGAGGGCTGCCAGCAGATTCGCAACAACGACTGCGCGCTCGATTACGCCGAGCGGTTCATCGCGCTGCGTCCCGACGATTCGCAGATGATGCTGCTCGCGACGAGCCTCCTGCAGAAAAAGGGAGACGACGCGAGCCTCGTGCGCGCGTCGGGATACGTGTCGCGCGTGCTGGATCGCGTGGAAAAGGCGCTCCCCGACGAGAAGCCCGCCAGCGAATCGCTCGCCGAATGGCAGGACGGCCACAATCAGCTTGCTCGCCGCGCTCTATTACGTACGCGGGCAGATCGAAACCTCGCAGAAGGATTACGATGCGGCCGCGAAAGATTTGCGGAAGAGCAGTTGCTTCGCGGCCGAATGCGCTCGCCTCGGAAAAGCTCGGCGAGATCGCGGAGCTGAGAAACGATCCCGTCGCGGCGATCGATGAATACGCTTTGGCCTTCGCGCTGCCCGGAGGATGGTCCGGCCGGCAAGGTGGACCGGCGCGATCTGCGCTGAAAACTCGGCAACGTCGTGGCGGCAGGTTCACGGCAGCGACAAAGGCCTCGGCGACGCCATTCTCGCCGCCTACGACCGCGCCTATCCGGCGCAGGCCGACGCAGCCACGGCGCCGGCGGCGCGAAATAAGAACGCCAAGGATGCATTCGAGTTCGTGGTGCGGCGGATGGACGGCTCGCCGCTTCCGCTCGCGCCGTTCAAGGGCAAGGTCGTCGTGCTGAGCTTTTGGGCCACCTGGTGCGAGCCTTGCCAGGAACTCGAGCCGCTGTTCAATCAGGTGGCGAGGAATTACGCGGGGAACTCCGAGCGTCGCGTTTTTCGCCGCCAATACCGACGACGACGAAACGCAGGTCCCGCCGTTCGTCGCGAGCCAGAAATGGGATATCCCGGTGATCTACGCCGACGGCCTCGACGATTTCATGAAGGTCGATAGCCTGCCGACGGTCTTGATTCTCGGCCGCGGCGGCAACATCGTGTACCGCGTCGGCGGCCTTCCGCCCGAAGGATTCACCGAGTCTCTGACTGCGGCTATCCAGAAGGCGCTCGGGGTTGCTGGTCCGAATAGCTTGTTGCACGTATAATTTCAGAAACGAAGTCCGGTCGGCTCGCTAGGGAGGAGGGATTCGGGATGGAACGCGGATCATTTGTCTCGAAGAGACTACTTTCTAGTGCTTGCCGCTGTTTTTGTCTTCATCGTATCCGCAGCCGCTGTTCATCTTGTGCTTTGACCTGCGATACGGCTCAAACGGTGCGGTAATCGCGGTAATCGCGGCCGTCGCGCCTTCTATTCCAATCGCAGACTGCCATCGCAATAGCGATACCTTCGTCCCAATGTTCGCCCGCAAACCTCTCGCGACGGGCAAATTATCCGCGCATCGAACATCTTCGAATCGCCCGGGAAATACGCCCCAGCGGGTCGCCTCGAAGATTCGGCATTTCTCCGCTGCATTTGCGGTAACGATTTCCTCGCGGGATCACAAGGTCGGCGATTCTCGCGCTTGCTTGGTCTGTGCGGCATCGCGGGCGGCCAAGATCGTGTTGACGTGGATGCTCACCGTGTCCTCGATCTGCCGTGCGTAGCCTCCCGCCAGCGTGATCGCCGCCGGCGCGCCGTTGCGCCGCGCGTAGTCGAAGACGAGAGCATCGCGCCGCGCGAGGCCATCCATCGTCAGCGAGAGCCCGCCAAGCTGATCCTCGCGGTAAGGATCGGCGCCCGCGACGTAGAAAAGAATCTGCGGCGAAAAATCGCGAAACGCCTGGTGCAGGTGCTTTTCGAGAATCGCGAGATAGTCGGCATCGCCGATGCGGTCGGGCAAGTCGATGTCGACGGTCGAACGCGCTTTCGGGTACGGATAGTTGTGTTCCTGATGGATCGAGAGCGTGAAGACGTCTCCATCGCCGCCGAAAATCTCGGCGGTGCCGTTGCCCTGGTGAACGTCCGTATCGACCACCATCGCCCGCTCGATCTTGCGGTCGAACTGCAGCCGCCGGATCGCGACGCGCCACGTCGTTGATCACGCAAAATCCCTCGCCATGATCCGGGCAAGCGTGATGAAAGCCGCCGCCCACGTTGGCGGCCCAGCCGTCTTCGAGCGCGCGCTGGCCGGCGAGGATCGATCCGCCCGGCGGCGAGCCAGCACGCTTCCACCAGTTTTTTCGAATAGGGAACTTCCATCCGCAAAATTTCCGCCTGGCTCAGCGAGCCTGATTTCAGCTTGTAGACGTAGTCTTGCGAATGGACGCGCAGTATGTCTTCATCGGAGGCAGGCTGCGGCGCGAGGAAATCATCGGGCGACGCCAGCTTTTCGGCGAGCAACCGGTCGTGGATCAGCCGGAATTTCTGCGAAGGGAAGACGTGCGCGCCGAGGTTCAGATCGTAGCGGTCGTCGTAGACCAATTTGAATGGCAGCACGATGGAGTCAGCCTACCGCGAACACCCGCGAAAAACAATTCTCGCTGCGCCCCGGCGGTGGGCCAGGTTCCGGTTACGCGACTTACCAGGCGAGTGGATTCTGTGTTTGTGTGGCTAGCACTACTTCGCAGAGAGCGCTTGCATCAATTCCTGATGTGCTGTTACCAAGCGGGTTCGCGCTTCATTAGTCATGCGAATATTTGGAATCAAGTTCTGTTCCACCTGGCCTAGCCTGAGAAAATCGAATTCCCAATTGCACACTGGAAGCTTCGTGGCCTGCTGCATGGTTCGGAGTGCATCGCGGTTGGAATCCAAAATCGGTCCAAGTTTTGTTTCGTCCCATGCAACTCGACCAGCGACCGTTTCTTCAAACAAATGCCGGGTCGCATCATCAGGCGGTTCCAGCACCTCTGCCAGAGCAGACCAATAACGCAGCGCTGCGTTATCCGTTTCTGGCGGGAACATCGCCTGTGCCCGAGCTATGTGGGCGCTGGCAAGGACGGCCATAATCGTCGCCAATACTCGGAATTTCATGGGTTAAGATCCATCAAATTGTAAGCCGAGAGTAGCAACGGGTAACCCAGGAAACGGGCAGCAGATGACTGTTGGTAACGGTCTCTGTGCCCGTCCCGTGGCCCAGTCCCGACAAGCTCTAACCGGAAACTGACCCGCTACCTGCGCTCTCATGAGCCGAATTCGACATTGCCGCGCGTACGCGCCGTGTGCTAGGGTTTTTGCGATGCGACGCGCGCATGCGATTCTCGTGATCCTCGCGCTGCTGGCGACGCCGATGGCGCTGCTGGCGCGTTCGGATTGCGACCAGTCCGCGTGCGACTGCATGTGCGATCTCGTGAATCGGTCGCTCCTCGCGAATGCGCACAAGCCCCGATGCTCTGCGGACAGGCCGCAGGCTCGCTGCACCAGTGCGCGATGAACGCGAAGCATCATCCGCCGGATTTCGGCCTGAACACTTTGATGGCTCCGACGGCGCCGCTGCCTGTGGCGGCAGCTCGTGGCCTCGGTTGCGACCGCGCAGCTGCTCATGCCGAGCACGCTGTCCGCTGCCTTCCGGTTTTCTCGCTGCTCCCTTCCAACCTCCGCGAAGTTAAGTCCTCTCCTGAAACAAACTCTTGTTCAGTCCTTGGCCTAGTTGCGCCGATAGGCTGAACGGATCCATCTGACGTCAGGCTGCGGAGAACGCCTGCCCCGTGACTTTTCACAGCGAGGCTAGCGCGCCTTCGCGAAGCGCCGCGCACAGTTTCCCGCGAGGGAAGACTGCCGATCTCAAGGGAGTGTCTTGCTATGCGGATGAAGTGGGTGAGCCTAGGTGTCTGCATGATGCTTGCGCTGTTGGGCCTCGGCGGCGCAAGCGACGGTATTTGGCACGGTCCGAGGAATCGTGCACGATCCGCAGCACCGGCCCATCGCCGGCGCGCAGGTCATGGTGAAATCGGCGACGTCCTCATGGTCGGAGGAGACGCAGACGAATTCCGACGGCGAATTCACGTTTGCCGCCGTGGCTTTCGGCGAATACACAGTCTCCGCCAAGGCGTCCGGATTCGCCGAGCTGCAGCAGAGCTTGACGCTGGCCTCGGATACGTCCGCGGTCCTTCATCTCCAGCTCTCCATCGCGTCCGTCAGCGCAGACCGCCGTCGTTACTTCCGAGGCAGGAACCTCCGCCCAGGAAACGTTTACGCCGACCACGCTCGTGTATCGCGAAGACATCGAGCGCACGCCCGGCGCCGACCTCACCAACAGCCTCGCGATGATCACGGATTTCACGCCCGCCGCCTATCTGACGCACGACATGCTGCACATGCGCGGCGGCCACCAGACTTCGTGGCTCATCGACGGCGTTCCCATTCCCGACACGAACATCGCCACGAGCCTCGCCCCGCACGTCGATCCCGAGGACATCGACTACGTCGAGATTCTGCGCGGCAGCTACGACGCCCAGTACGGCGACCGCACCTACGGCATGTTCAACATCCTCCCGAAGTCGGGCTTCGACATGAACAACGAAGCCGAACTCACCACCACCGTCGGCAGCTTCTATCAAACCGACGATCAGCTCAGCTTCGGCGGCCACACGCAGCGGTTTGCGTATTACGCCAGCGTCAACGGAAACCGCAGCAATCTCGGGCTCGAAACGCCCGTTCCGCAGGTCTATCACGACGCCGAGAACGGCTACGGCGGGTTCAGCTTCGCTGATGTACAACCTGGACCAAAAAGACCAGCTGCGCTTCGATGGGCAACTGCGCCAGGACTACTACCAGATCCCCTACGATCCCGATCCCGACGATTTCGAAAACTCGCAGTTCGATACGCACGCTCTCCGCGATCACGAGCTTGAAACCGACGGCTACGCGCTTTTCTCGTGGGTGCACACCTTCAATCCGAACGTGGTCCTCACCGTTTCGCCGTTCTATCACTACAACAGCTCCGGCTATCACAGCCCGCTCGACTGACTACCCGGTGGCCACGACGGCAATCTTCTCGACGAACTACGGCGGCGGTCAGGCCGTACTTTCCTTCCACGCGCCCAGGAATGACGCGCAAGTCGGCGTCTATTCCTTTGCCGCAGGTCAAAACGAGCAATTCAACCTGCTCTTCAACGACGGCAGCAGCGCTCCGGCTCAACGAAATGGACAGCGTCCCCGGCGACGACATCGCCATTTTCGCGAGCGACAAATTCAGCGTCACTTCGTGGCTCACGCTGATCGGCGGTGTTCCGCGCCACGCACTTTTCGGGCGGCGTCAGCCGAGAACACAACCTACCCGCGCATCGGCGGCACGATTCGCATCCCGCATGTCAACTGGGTCTTCCGCGCGTTCTGGGGCAAGTTCTACCAGCCACCGCCGCTCGTCACGCTCAGCGGCCCGCTGCATCGGCTTCTGCAGTTCGAGCGACTGTACGTTTCCTGCCGCTGCACGGCGAACGCGATGAAGAGCATCAGTTCGGCGTCACGATTCCGATTCGCGGCTGGTCGCTCGACATCGACAACTTCGAAACGCGCGGCGTGAATTTCCTCGACCACAACAATATCGGCGAATCGAGCGTCTTCATTCCGGTCACCTTCGCGGAATCGCGGATTCGCGGCACCGAACTCACCATTCGCTCGCCGCGCATCTGGAATCGCGCGCAGGTGCATCTCGCCTACTCCAATCAGATCGCCCAGGCCCAGCGGAGCGGTAACCGGCGGCCTCATCATCGTCGGCCCGCGTCGAACCGCCGGATGGGGCGCGCTCGATCACGACCAGCGCAACACCCTCAACGTGGGCTCAAATGTCACCTTGCCGTGGCAGGCTTACGCTGGCGTGAATATCTACTACGGCTCGGGCTTCTCCAATGGCGAGGCCGGCGTCGATGGCTCGCCGTATCAGGACCCGTATCTTCCGGGCCACGCGCAGGTCGATCTGTCGCTCGGCAAGGAATTCGGCGAGCGCTATTCGTTTTCGGTCACCGCGCTCAATGTCGCCAATCGCCATCTGCTGATCGACAACAGCCTGACCTTCGGCGGATTTCACTACGACAATCCGCGCGAAATCTACGCGGAGTTTCGCTGGCGTTTCCATTACTGACTTCGGTTTCCGGATTTTGGGCGCGTAGAATAAAAGTGTTGCACCAGAAAGGTGAATCACAATATGCAACCTCTTCGAACTCATGAACGGCGGCTGGCGCACGCAGCCTTCGCGCTCGTCGCCGTGTTTTTTGTCTTGGGACTCGCGGCATGCAAGCATCAGGAAGACGCAAACGTCAAGCGCTACCATCTCGTCGGCAAGGTTGTGGCTCGTCGATCAAGCGCGGCAGTTCGGTCGTCGTCGATCATCAGGCCATTCCCGGCTTCATGGACGCGATGACCATGGCGTATCCCGTGCGCGATCGTTCGCATCCTCGAGCCGCTCGGCGTCGGCGATGAAATTACCGCCGATGTCGTGGTCGCCAAGCGACGGCGCGTATCTCGACAACATCGTCGTCACGAAAAAAGGCACGGGCGGCAAGGGCGCAGCGCCCGACCAGCGAACACGAGCCTACGCCGGGCGAAAAAGTTCCGGATTTCGCGTTCACCAATCAGGACGGCAAGCGAATCCATCTGAGCTCGTTCGAGGGCCACGTCCTGCTCGTCACGTTCGTCTACACGCGATGCCCGTTTCCGACGTTCTGCCCGCTGGTTTCGCGAAACTTCGCGGAAATTTACGCGCAGACGCGCAAGAATCCCGCGCTCGATTCGAAAGTTCGCCTGCTCACGATCAGCTTCGATCCCACGCACGACACGCCGAAGGTTCTTCGCGCTTACGGTGGATCGTTTCGCGACGTGGCCGGCGCGATTCCGTTCGACCGCTGGGAATTCGCCGTCCCCTCGCAGCAGGACCTGAAGAAAATCGCGGATTATTTCGGGCTTTTCTTCACGTCAACGGCGGCCAGATCGTCCATTCCCTGAGCACGACCGTGATTTCGCCCGAGGGCACGGTCTACAAGTGGTACGAGGACAATCAGTGGACGCCCACGGAACTCGTGACGGACGCCAGCGCCGCCCTGCAGCAGGAAAACAGCTCGACGACCGTCGCGAAATCCGATCGCGCCGAAAGACGCGCCGCGCGCGAATTAGACATCCGATCGGATGGTCTCCTGAACGCAGTGCCGTTGGTGCTTTAGTCGGCCGAGGACCTCTCCTGGCCAGGGCTAATGTCGTAGCATCGCCTGCGAAATGGTCGTTCGACGGGCTAATTCTCGCGTTCGAGGATGAAATCGGGGACCGCGCGCAGAGCGCGGCGATACTCGGTGTCGGGGAGTTCGTCGAGGCAGGCCTTCGCGCGGTTCACGTAATCGCGCGCGAGATTTGCGGCGCGATCGAGCGCGCCCGTTTCGCGCACCAGCTTCGCAATCTGGTCCGGATGCACGCTCAGGAATCCGCGCTCTTCCAGCACGCGCGCGATCAGCTTGCGGCGGCCTTCGGACGCCGAATGCCCGTTCCCATTGCCACTCGGTCGCCCCGCTTTGCGGAGCCCCATTTTGTAACGCAAAAATCAGCGGCAGCGTCACTTTGCCTTCCTTCAAATCGCTCAGCACCGGCTTGCCCAGCTTTTCGAGCGACGCCGTGAAATCGAGCAGATCGTCCACCAGCTGAAACGCCAGCCCTGCATTGCGCCCGTATTCGGCCAGCGCTTCTTCGATGTGCTTTCGGCTGCTTGCCGAGCACGGCGCCGAGCCGCGCGCATCCGCTGAAGAGGCACGCCGTCTTGCGGTAGGCGAGGTCGATCGCTTCCGCCTCGGTCAGATCGATGCGCCCGAGGCACGCGAGCTGCAGCAGCTCGCCTTCAACCATGTTCTGCGTGAGGTCGATCAGAATATCGAGCACCGCAAAATTCCGCTCGCGCAGCGCCATCTCAAACGACTGCATGTAAAGCCAGTCGCCCGCGAGCACGCTCATGTGGTTGCCCCAGCGGGCGTTCGTGCTGGGGCGCCCGCGCCGCGTCTCCGCGCCGTCGATCACATCGTCGTGCACCAGCGTCGCGCTGTGGATCATCTCGACCACGGCGCCCAGGCGGATCGCGCTCTCGCCGCGATAGCCTGCCGCGCCCGCGCTCAGCAGCAGCAGCGCCGGACGCAGCCGCTTGCCGCCGCCCTCGCGCAGGTAGCTGGAAATTTCCGCCACCGGCTCGATCGCGCCGCGGCTCTGCGCGGCGATCTCCTGTTCGACCAGCGCGAGGTCGTCGCGCACCAGATCGAATATGCCCTTAATGCCCTTGGCGATTTGGACAGCGAAAGCCATCCGTGGTCTACCTCGCGCCCTCGTGGGGCTGATCCTGAGAAGCTGGCGTGCCTAGTCTGAAGAACCGTCGAAAATTCGCCGCCGTGGTGGCCGCTACCTCTTCGGCGGCTAAGTTTCTCACATTCGCCAAGGCTTGCGCTACCTCTACCACGAAGGCGGGCTCGTTGCGCTTGCCGCGGCGTCCTTGCGGGGGCAGGAAGGGCGAATCGGTCTCCGTGAGTACGCTATCGAGCGGAAGTTCGCGCGCCACGTCGCGCAGGTGCTGCATTTTCGGGTAGGTGACGTTCGCGGCGAAAGATACCAGAAAGCCCATGTCGAGTCCGCGCCTGCGCCTCGGCCGGCGTAGCCGTGAAGCAGTGGAAAATGCCGCCCGAGCCCGCTCGGCCGCCAGTCCTCTTCGAGGATCGCGAGGCAATCGTCCCACGCATCGCGGCAATGGATCACGATCGGCAGCTTTGCGGCGCGCGCCTGCTCGAGCTGCCGCCGGAAGACGCGCTGCTGCACGTCGCGCGGCGCCTGCTCCTCGTCGTAGTGGTAATCGAGGCCCATCTCGCCCCAGGCGATCACGCGCGGGTGCCGGGCGAGCTGGTCGAGCTGCGCGAAATGCTCTTCGGTGGCCGCTTTCGCGTCGTACGGGTGGACGCCGATCGTCGCGTAGATCCAATCGTGCTGCTCGGCGAAGGGAATCGCGGAATCGATGCGCTCGGCCGGGCTCGTCCCGCTGCCGATCGCGAGCAGCGCGTCGACGCCCGCCGCGCGCGCGCGCTCGAGCATCGCGGCGCGATCGTCGTCGAATTGCGCCATCTCCAGGTGCGCGTGTGAATCGATGATCCGCATCTTAGGGGCTCGGACCTTCAGGTCCGACATAAAACCGTCGCGCGAAGCGCGTTCCGATGCGCCGCTGTTCTCGCGGCATGTGATCGAGTCAATTCTTGGACCTTGTCTACGCGCGCCCAACACATTCGCCCGCCCCAAGGTGACGGCGGGGCTGGTTCCGCTGCCGATCGCCAGCAGCGCCTCGACGCCCCCCCGCGCGATCGCCGTCGAATTCCGCCGTCTCCAGGTGCGCACGCGAATTTCGACGACCATCCGGGCCGCCCGACGCCGAAATAGCCGCGGAGCGGCGATTGTAGTTGGCCCGGCACGCAGCGCAGCGAAGTGCCGGGTATGGCGCGCCCAAACCCTAGCTCCGGAGGGGCGATTGACTCGGCAGCCCGAGCGGCAAATGCCATGGGTCCTTTCGGCAAGGCCGAATGCCCTCTGAAAATTGAATACTCGTGCAGATTCTACCGACCGAGAGATTGAATGTAGTTCACCCCGTTTTTCCGGGGTGAGGCTTTTAGGCTCACGCAACGCGTCCACTACGACCGCTCATAAATCACGTTTTTCCAATCGACACAAGTAGAGGCGCGTCAGGTTGCTATTTGACCTTGGCGCCGGGTGGAATGTCCTCGGCAAATGTGCACAGGACGGGCTTGCCGTCCGGCGCCGGCCGACGCCGCCAGCAGCATGCCGTTCGATTCGAGGCCGCGCATCTTTCGCGGCGCGAGATTCACGACGATCACCACTTTGCGCCCGATCAGCTCCTCGGGCGTGTACGCCAGTGCGATGCCAGCGAGCACCTGGCGGACTTCGTCGCCGATATCGACCATCAGCTTCAGCAGCTTGTCCGCGCCCTGAATTCGCTCGGCGGACTTGATCGACGCCGACGCGCAGCTCGACCTTGGCGAAATCCTCGATTGTGATTTTCGGCGTACCCGGAGTGGGCGCTGCTGCGGGAGCCGTGCCAGTCGAAGCCGGTGACCCGTGACTCGTGACTTGTGACTCGTGGCTCGCCGCCGCGGCTTGCTTGCCGGCTTATCCGCCGAGGCGGGATTGCGTATCTCGTTTTCCATTGCTTCGATCCTCTCCGATGCTTCTTCTTCTTGTACGCCCGCGGAAACACCCCCTTGGGCTGGCCGATCCGTGTCCCCGGCCTCAGTCCGCCCCATGCCAACTCGTCGATTCGGAAGTTTGCAAGACTACCCGGTTGGCTCAGCTGTTCCCAGATCGCCTGGGTTCCATCGGGAATGATCGGGTGCGCCATCGCTGCTATACAGCGTAAGTTCTCTGCAGCGTAGTACATGATCCATGCTAGATGGTCGCTTTCGTACTTTTTTTTCCAGGGAGCCGAGATAGTTAGCAGAGCATCAAGATCAGAAATCGCGCCGCCAGATTTCCGAAATCGCGCAACGTGAACTGAAAGGTGTCGTAGTAGTCCATGACGAGCTCCGGATTCTCCGCGCCGCTGCCGGCCAGTCGGCCGATCTGAGCCATCGGGTGGTCAGGGTTGGTGGTGGGGATACAGCCTCCACAGTATTTTTCGATCATCGTGAGGACGCGGCTCGCGAGGTTACCCAGGCCGTTCGCAAGTCGGCGTTGTAGCGGGTGATCAGAGCCTCGCGCGAGAAATTGCCGTCCTGGCCGAAGACGGTTTCGCGTAGGAGGTAGTAGCGCAGAGCATCGTTGTTCGTCCCGATGTGAACCTTCACGATTGGCTCGGGGTAGGCGACGTTGCCCTTCGACTTGCTCATCTTCTCCTGCTCGAAGAGCAGCCAGCCGTGCGCGAAAATCTGTTTCTGGCAGCGGTAAATCGCGCGGCCATCAGGAATGCGGGCCAGTAGACGGCGTGGAAGCGGATGATTTCCTTGCCGATCATGTGCAGATTCGGCGGGCCAGAAGCGCTCGAATCTCTCCTGCTCTTTCTTGTCCTCGCTGGCGTAGCCGATGCCGGTCATGTAGCTGGTGAGCGCGTCGTACCAGACGTAGAAGACGTGCTCGGGATCGCCCGGCCAGGGAATGCCCCACTTGATCGTCTTGCGGCTGATCGAGACATCTTTCAGCCCCGCCTCGACGAAGCTTCTCACTTCGTTCATCCGGAAATCGGGCTGAACGAATTCGGGCTTGTCGCTGATAGAGCTGCAGCAGCTTTTCCTGGTAGGCGGAAAGCCGGAAAAAATAGTTCTCCTCGGAAATCAGCTCCGCGGGGCGGCCGCAGGTGGGGCAGTTGATCGGCTCGGGCGTGTCGCTGACGTACGCGTTGTCGTAGATGCAGTAGCGGCCTTCGTATTTGGCTTTGTAGATCGAGCGTTTTTCCGGCGGCAGATTCTTATCGCGGTCGAGCGTGCGGCGCACCAATGTCTGCACGGCGCGCTCGTGCTCGGACGAAGTAGTGCGGATGAAATCGGTGGTGGTGATCCCGAGCAGCTTCCACAAATCGCGGAAAATCTTTTCGTTTTTGTCGACGAGCTGCTGCGGTGTGATCCCGGCCTCTTCGGCGGCGCGTTCGATATTGACGCCGTGCTCGTCCGTGCCCGTGAGGTACGCGACGTCGTAGCCGCACATCCGCTTGTAGCGCGCGATCACGTCGCAGACGATCGTCGTATACGCCGAGCCAACGTGCGGCCGCGAATTCGCGTAGTAAATCGGCGTCGTCAGGTAGAACTTGGGCTTCGTAGTTTTGCCGTCAGGTTGATCCATGGAGTCTGTGCGAGCGATCCGCATTTCCGCTGCGGAACTGACAAAAACGATACTATTCTGCCCTCGGACCTCTGTCAAATGGTGGGCCGGATTTGGGATATCGAGGAGCTCACGCGATGAAGATTCCAATTTTTTGCGCGTTTGTGGCCGCCTTTTTAGCGCAGGCAAGCGCTCCAGTCGCGCGACAAGCGCCGGACAAGCGCGCTGGCGTAGGCCAGACCGTTGAGGGTGATAGCGCGACGACGCAAAAACTAATCTCTCAACAAGAGGCCACCCCAGATGCGGGGGTCACTCCAAATGGACGAAGCGCGAGTCAAAAGGCCAACGGTATCGATCAGACCGTAACGGTCGCCAAAGTTCCTCCTGTGTCCATATCGCCCGGTTTGACCGACAAACTGGCAGTGATTTTCAGCGGTGTGCTAGTTGTTATCGGAGGATTTGGCGTTTTCTACGCTTATCGCACTCTGAGGGCGATACAGGGCCAACTTGCGGCGATAAAGGACGCAGGAATCCAAACTGACCAGATCATTCTCAATGCCGAGAAACTTGCGCAATCAGCCAAGGCTAGCGCCGACGCCGCGTTGCTCAATGCGCAGGGGGTCGTAAATGCAGAGCGCGCGTGGATAACCGGAAGTGTAGGGGAAAACAGTTATCGGCTGTTCGGCAATCCTACGATCATCCCCGCGTTTGAATTGAGTCTGAAGAACTCTGGAAGGACGCCTGGAATCGTGTTCCGAATGGCGATGAAGTTCGAAAAACGGCAAACGCTGGATGACCTTCCTCCGGAGCCGCCTCTCGATATCAGCAGTATCTTTGAAATGGGAAGAACTCTTATCATCCGAGATGACCCTGCGATCTCGCTAACCGCTCCAATTGACGGACGGGAGCGTCTTACCCCCGAAGATTGGGCTGCTGTGAGGGACCGTAAACTATTTCTTGTGGTCTACGGTTTCATCGAATACACCAACGTCATCAAGCCTGACTTTGCGAATCCTCACAAGACGAGTTTCTGCTTTGCGTATGCGTTCGCGAATCCCGTCAGCCACGGTTTCCAGGCCTGTTTCACTGCCCCGGCATCGTACAGAGAGGTCACGTAAAACTAGAATTCATGGGATCTAGCCCAGGGTGACCCACGGAAGCCCGCACTTGTAATTCGAGTCGATATTGCTAACCTTCTTGGGCCAACAACTCCATCTGAGGCTACGAGTGTATAAGACGATCGACGAACGGATTCGCAAGGCGCTGCGGCACCACATCCATGAGCGCTACAAAACCGACGTGCCGGTGGTCACCGAACGGCCGCCGAAGCTCGCGATGGGCGAAGTGGCTTCGCCCGTCTGCTTCGAACTGGCCAAGCGGCTGAAGAAGCCGCCGCGCGCGCTAGCGCAGGAAATCGCGAACTCGCTGAAACCGATTCCGGGCGTCGCGCGGGTGGAAGTGGCGGGCGGCGGGTACCTCAACGCATTTCTCGACCGCGCGGAGTTTTTCCGCGCGGCGTGTGAGGAATCGGGAAGGGAATTACCGGCTCCGAAGGCGGATGCGCCGAAGGTCCTCGTCGAGCACACGAGCGTGAATCCGAATAAGGCCGCGCATATTGGGCACCTGCGCAATGCGGTGCTCGGCGACACGTTTTGCAGGCTGCTGCGCTACGCGGGCAAGCGCGTCGAAGTGCAGAACTACATCGACAACACCGGCGTGCAGGTGGCGGATGTGGTCCTCGGATTCACGCATCTCGAGCCGCGAACGCCGGGCGAGGTGCGCGCGCTCGCCGACCAGCCGAAATTCGACTACCTCTGCTGGGATCTCTATACGCGCGTGACGCTTTGGCTCGCGGAAGACAAATCGCGCCTCGAGCTTCGCGCGCACACGCTGAAGGAAATCGAAGACGGCCACGGAGAAGTGGCGAAGATGGCGGAGGTCGTGTCGACGGCGATCGTGCATTGCCACCTGCGGACGCTCGATCGCCTCGGCATCGATTACGATTTGCTCTCGCGCGAGAGCGAAATTCTGCACCTGAAATTCTGGGACGCCGCGTTCGATATGCTGAAGACGCGCGGCGCGATCCAGTACGCGACTTCCGGCAAGAGCGCGGGATGCTGGGTGATGCAGCTTCCTTCGGACAAGGAAACGCCCGAAGGCGCCGAGCGCCGAGTAAGACGAACCCGACGAACTCGCCGATGCCAAAATCATCGTGCGGTCGAATGGGACCGTCACCTACGTCGGGAAAGACATCGCCTACCATCTCTGGAAATTCGGATTGCTCGGGCGAGATTTTCTATTATCGCCGCTTCCACAAGCATCCCGACGGGCACGAGGCCTGGACGACGGCGAGCGCGGATGGCGAAGCGGGCGCGCCGGATTTCGGCCACGCGAAGGAAGTGGTTAATGTGATCGATTCGCGGCAGGCGTATCCGCAGCAAGTAGTGGTCGCGGGCTTGCGCGCGCTGGGATACGCGGAAGAAGCCGATCATCTGAAGCATTTTTCGTACAACGTGGTGGCGCTCACGCCGCGCTGCGCGCTCGAAATGGGCTATGAAATTCCGCCCGAAGACGCGAAGCGGCCGTACATCGAGGTGAGCGGGCGCAAAGGGCAAGGCGTGAAGGCGGACGACCTGATCGATCAGCTGATCGAAAGCACGCGGCAGGAAGTCGCGTCGCGGCATCCGGAATTGGCGGGAACATTCGAGGGCAATCAGATCGCGAATGCCGTGGCCATCGGCGCGCTGCGATATTTCCTGCTGCGATTCACGCGCTCGACCGTGATCGCATTCGATTTCAAGGACGCGCTCAGCTTCGAAGGCGAAACAGGGCCATACGTGCAGTATGCCGTCGTACGCGTAAACGGAATCCTGCGCAAAGGCGCGGATGCGCATCCGGAATTCGAGGCGATCGACGCGGCAAACCTGGCGAAAATCGAGAGCGGCGAAATCGATCTGTCGTGAAATTTCTAAGCGCCACCCGCGGGTGACGATCTGTGGGATCTGGCGCTGCTGGCTGGCTCACTCGATGCGCGCGTTGGCGCGGCGGTCGATTCGCAGGAGCCGGCGTTTCTTGACGCGCTACGCCTTCGAGCTCGCACAGGCGTTCAATGTTTTCTACCACAAGCATCATATTTTGTCGGAGGAAGACGCCGAGAAGCGCGCGTTCCTGATGCGGCTTACGCAGCTTGTGCGGGAGCAGCTGGTGACCGCGCTGGCGCTGCTCGGGATCACTGCGCCGGAAATGATGTGACGCCGGCGCTCTCCCGCAAATGATACATTTTCGGCGAGGCATCCGAACGCTAGGATTCTGCGTACCCATAGAGGAGGGAGATGTGAAATGAGCCGAATTCTGAAGTCTTTTCTGGCGATCGTCGCGCTTTCGGTCGTCCTGCTCTACGCACTCGGGTGGAACCCGGTTCGAGGCGCCACGGCACTTCCTGACCCGAAAGCGGACGAGGCGCTGGCCACCGCAAAGGGCAGCGAGACTGTCGTTTTGGCGGGAGGCTGTTTCTGGGGCATTCAGGCCGTTTTCGAGCATGTCAAGGGCGTGACGAAAGCAACGGCAGGCTACTCCGGCGGCACGGTCGAGAATCCCAGCTACGAAGAAGTGAGCAGCGGGACCACCGGGCACGCCGAATCTGTCGAGGTGGTCTATGATCCGTCCAAGGTCACTTTCGGACAGCTTCTCAAGATATTTTTCTCCGTCGCCCACAACCCGACGGAATTGAACCGGCAGGGACCGGACTTCGGCACGCAGTATCGGTCAGCGATTTTCTACGAAACCCCCGATCAGCAGCGAATCGCGCAAGCCTACGTGGCTCAGCTGACCGACGCAAAGACATTTTCGAGCCCGATCGTGACGCAGATCGTGCCCTTCAGCGCGTTCTATCGCGCGGAGAATTACCATCAGGACTACGCCCTGCACAATCCGGACAATCCCTACATCATGATGAACGATCTACCGAAGGTAGCGAATCTGAAGAAGGACTTCCCGGGGATGTACGTCAGCTATCGGTGATGACGGAATGCTCGTCAGCGAATGGAAAGCGAAGGTCGTAAGAGCTCCGACAGGATTTTCGGCGCCCACTCCCGCTTATCGGCCCGTTAAGGCGCCAAATCTGGCTTTTCTTGCTTTTTAACCCTGTTTAAGCTCCCGACGAGTATACGAAACGTATACTCGTCGGAGCAGGAAAAACGCCGACAAGAGGTCGGTGCATCCAAGGCTGACTCGACGCTATTGCTTCAGCGCGAAATCCACTATCGAGCGGATGGCGATGCCGGTTGGGCCCTTCGCGAGCCATGGGCGGCCATCGTCGGCCCAGCATGTGGACGCGATGTCGAGATGGATCCACGGCGTGTCGTCCGCGAACTCCTTGATGAACCACGCGCCGGTGCTGGCGCCGCCGCCTTTGCCGCTGCCGGTGTTGCGAATGTCCGCGATGTTGCTCTTGATCATTTCCTCGTATTCTTCGTCCATCGGCATGGGCCACATTTTTTCGCCGACGGCCTTCGCGCTTTCGAGGAAGCGGTCGAGATATTCGCGCGGCGTGCCGAATGCGCCGACGTGGACGTTCGCAAGCGCGACTCCGATGGCGCCGGTGAGCGTGGCCGCGTCGATGAGGTGCGTGCAGCCGAGCTGGCGCGCGTAGTAAACGGCGTCAGCGAGAATGAGACGGCCTTCCGCGTCGGTGTTAATTACCTCGATTGTCTTGCCCGACATCGCCACCTGGACGTCGCCGGGTTTTTGCGCGCGGCCGCCGGGCATATTTTCGGTGGCGGGAATCACGGCGATCACGGGAATCGACGGCTTGAGTTTCGCGAGCGCGCGCATCGCGCCGAGCATGGTGGCGCCGCCGCCCATGTCGTACTTCATCTGTTCCATGTTGTTGGCGGGCTTGATCGAGATGCCGCCCGTATCGAATGTGACGGCTTTGCCGACGAGGCCGAGCACGGGAGCGCCCTGCTTCGGATTCTCCGGCGTGTAGCGCGACGACGATCACGCGCGGCGGCTCGACGCTGCCCTGCGCGACGCCGATGAGCGCGCCCATTTTGAGCTCGGCGATTTTTCGTTCGTCGAGAATTTCGATGGCGAGGCCGGCTTCCTTGGCCATGGCCTCGGCGCGCGCGGCAAGCATGCGCGGCGTGAGCTTGTTCGAGGGCTCGTTGATCAAATCGCGCGCAAAATTCTGCGATTCGGCGATGACGCGGCCCTTCTCGACGGCGGCTTGAAGGTCCGCGCCGAGCCCGCCGTCGAAATCCGCAGAGCGCGACGGATTCGATTTCGCGGTTCTTGCGGTCGGTGCGGTACTTGTCCGATTCGAAATCGGCGACGATCAGCCCTTCGACCACGGCCTGCGCGGCAGCCGGGCCGCGCTCGCCTTCGCGCGTGAGAAACGCGAGCTTCTTCACGCCGCGCGTTTTCAGGTAGCGAACCGCCGTGCCGGCGATCTTGCGCAAGGTCGGAGACAGCGAATTTTTCGGGCTTGCCGGCGCCGACGAGGAGCAGCTTCTTGGCCGTGAGCCCCTGGGGAAATGGATGCAGCGTGAGTTCGAGCGACTTGCCGGTCAGCTCGCCGCTGGCTACGAGCGAGGCGAGGCTGGCCATTCATCGCGCGGTCGATCTCGCCGAGGACGCCGTCGAATTTATCGTCCTTATCGAAGACGTAGGTGACGAGCGCATCGGACTTCACGGCGAAGTACGGCTGGGACTCGAGTCGGATTTCCATGGCTTCCTTTCGCTTTCATCGCTTTTATCGGCGGCGGAGCGGTAGATCGCTTCGTCCGCCTCGCGTTTCGCTTCCTTGCGTCTTTCGGATTCGCGGCGGTCGTGGAATTTCTTGCCTTTGGCCATCGCCAGTTCGCATTTCGCAATGCCGTCCCGGAAATAAATCTTCAGCGGGACGATCGTCATGCCCTTCTGCTGGGTCTGCACGATCAGGCGCTCGATCTCGCGGCGATTGAGCAGAAGCTTACGCTTCCGGAGCGGGTCGTGGTTGCGAAATCCGCCGGGCTGGTACTCCGGGACATGGAAGTTTAGCAGCCAGGGCTCTCCCGTCGCGAATTTCGGCATAGGCTTCTCGAAGGGTTCCCTTACCCTCGCGAAGGGATTTCACCTCAGTGCCAACCAGAACCAGACCGGCTTCGAGTTTGTCGAGCAGGTCGTAGTTGTAAGACGCCGAACGGTTCTGGGCGACGATCTGAACGCCCTCCCGGCTTTGCTTTTTCGCTGTGGATTTCACTGTTTCGCCATAATAGCCGCGGGTAGCGGGCGCCCGCAAGTTGTGCTATGTGGTGGATTTCCGGGCTGTTACTAAAGGACTTTCACGGCTGTTGTAACAGATGCAGATACGCCAATCCCTATATTAACCAAGATGAGCGGCAACGGGGAGGATTCCTTGCCGCATCAAAACGCGGGTGTTAGACTTCACAAGGCTCGGGTGACCTCGGAGGTTCTTTGCTGCGCCGTTCAACGTGTGTGGCAGTCTTGGTGTTTGCAGCTTCTTCTGGCAGGCTGCCCCAAGGGGAATCAGGACTACGACGCCGGCCGAAAGGCTGAGGCGATTCAGGACTACGATACCGCGCTGGTTTACTACGAGCGGGCCCTGAGGGTGGATCCCACCAACGCCGAGTACAAGCTTCGCGAAACCAACACTGCGATTCGCGGCGGCCCAATTCCACCTGGAGCAGGGCGAAAAGGCGCTCAAACAGGGCGACTTGCAGCTTGCTCTCGGCGAATTTCAGAAGGCGCATGCCATCGATCCGTCGAATGCGGCCGCCGATCAGGAACTGAAGCGGACGATGGACCTGTTGGCCGCGAAGACGGCCGCGGAGACACCCAAGATAAATCCGAATCCGCCGGCTGATAGCGACCTGCTGGCGGCCCCGCCAAAACTGAAACCGCTTTCGCACGAGCCTATCAACCTGAAAATGACGAATGACTCGCGCGCTGTTTTCGAGACGATTGGGAAGCTGGCGGGCGTGAGCGTCATTTTCGATCCGGATTTCACGTCGCGCCGCATTTCCGTGGATCTGCCGAACGTCACGCTGGAAGAGGCGCTGGATGCCGTGATCGTTCGAGAGCAAGGCTTTCTGGCAGCCGATGACAGGCAACGTGATTCTCGTTGCGCCGGATAACCCGCAGAAGCGCCGCGATCTGGAGGATGAAGAGGTGAAAACGTTCTATCTCTCGAACACGCTGACGCCGCAGGACCTGACGGAGGTAGTGACGTCGCCTGCGCCAGCTTCTCGATCTGCGGCGCGTTACCCAGATGAACGAGCAGAACGCGATCGTAGTCCGCGATACGCCCGATAAGATCGCGCTGGCCGCGAAAATCATCGACGACACCGACAAGGCAAAGCCGGAAGTTCTGATCCACGTGCAGGTGCTGACGGCGAGCGTGAACCGGCTGCGCGATCTGGGAATTCTTCCCGGACAGAGCGTCACGCTGGCCTTTAATCCGACCTGCGCAAACCAGCCGAGCAGCAGTAGCAGCAGCTGCGGCACGACCAGCAGCACGTACCGACCTCTACGGCCGACGCAGATCGCCCTCAATAATATGAAGAACCTCTCGACGGCGGATTACAGCCTGACGCTGCCCGGCGCGACGGCTAACGCGATCCTTACGGACAATCAAACGAAGATCATTCAGGATCCGCAGATTCGCGTCAGTGACGGCGATAAAGCCACGCTCAAAGTCGGCGAGCGCGTGCCCATTGCGACCGGAAGCTTTCAGGCCGGAGTCGGCGTGGGAGTCGGCGGCGGCGCGGGCGTAGTCAATCCTCTGGTGAACACGCAATTCACGTACATCGACGTTGGCGTGAACATCGAAGTGCACGCCCCGCGTGCATCCCGGACGGCGACGTGAGCATGAAGGTGTCGGTCGGGGTATCGGAGATCGACGGCACGAGCAGCATCGGCGGAATCAACCAGCCGATCATCGGCCAACGGACGATCGAGCACGACATCCGGCTGAAAGACGGCGAGGTCAAGCGTGCTCGGCGGATTGATCGAGCGCACGGACACGAAAAACATCAACGGCATTCCGGGTCTGGCCCAGCTGCCGCTTTTGCGCTACCTGTTCTCGGACAACAGCGTGAGCGTCGCGGAGAGCGAAGTGCTGATCGTGATGACGCCGCACGTGATCCGCTTCCCGTCGATTTCGGCGGAGAACCTGCGGACGCTGGCGGCCGGCACCGATTCGAACGCGCGCGTCTACTCGCGACGACGAGTTCGTCGCAGGCTCCTGCGCACGGGCGCCGGCGCGGCCTCGCCCCTGCCATCGAGTTCGCAGGCGACGCCGCAACCCGGTGCAGCGGCCGCGGCCCAACTGCATTTCGATCCGTCGGATGTCACGCTGCAGGTCGGCGAGCGCAAGACTCTGAGTCTGGCCGTTTCGAACGTCGACGACCTCTATTCGATTCCGCTGCTGATTCACTACGACCCGGCGGTCGTGCAGGTGGAGGAGGTTCTCGATGGAGGATTCCTCTCCGGCGGGAAGCAGGAGATCGCGATCGTGCAACGCATCGACCCGCAAAAAGGGCGAGATCATCGTTTCAGCCACTCGCCAGCCGAATACGCCGGGCGTGAACGGATCGGGCACGCTGCTCGGGCTGACTGTCCGTGGGGTAGCTCCGGGCAAGACTGCACTTCAAGTGCTTCAGGTGAACGCGCGCAACTCCCAGCAGCAGACCATTCCCATGGTCTCCGGAGAAGCGACGATCACACGTGCCGTAAGGAAGAACGAAGATGGCGAACATTCATCGCGGGCACGCGAAAGCCAGGGATAGTAGCGGCGCCGCAGCGCTCGCATACGTGCGAACCGAAGCCGGAATGACCCTGCTCGAGCTGGTGATTTCCGCGTACGATCCTGGTGATTCTCGCGACGGCGGCTTTGCCTTTGGAGCGGGTGCGGCTGATCAGCGCGAAGGAGGAGATGTTGCGCTACGACCTTCGCGAAATGCGCGACGCGATCGACCGGTATCACGACGACGCCGAGAAAGGGAAGTTCCAGGTGCAGGCCGGCACGGAGAACTATCCGCCCGATCTCGAAACGCTGAAAGACGGCGTGCAAATGACCACGCAGAGGACTGGGAGTTTTGGGTGCGACCAGCCGGCACAGCGGGCAGGCGGACAGAGCGACAAAGCGGGACGAGCCAGAAGGATTCGGTACCTGCGAGAAATTCCGGTTGATCCGATGACCGGGAACACGGATTGGGGCTTGCGCTCGGTGCAGGACGACGCGGACTCGACGTCGTGGGGCGGGCAGGACGTTTTCGATGTGTACAGCAAGTCTCAAGGCACGGCGCTCGACGGGACGAAATACTCGGACTGGTAGAAGGCGCGCGAAGCGCGGCGCCACCCTCATGGCGATGCGGAATACAAACGAGAACGGCGTCAGATCGACGAATCGATGAAGCGAGCGTGGGTTCACGCTTCTTGAGGCGATGATCGTAGTCGTGATCATCGCGATTCTCGCCACTCTGGCCGTCGGCGGCTATCGCCAAACCGTCGTTCACGCCCGGGAAGCGGCGCTGCACAGCGACCTCGACGTGATGCGCCGGTCGATTCAGGAATACATCCGCGACAAGAACGCGGCGCCAGGGTCGCTTCAGGATCTTGTGGATAACAAATATATCGGGTCCATCCCGGACGATCCGATCACGCATCAACACGACTGGCAGACGGACGAGTGCGACTGCGTATTTTGATTCCGATCAGACCTCGATGAACGGAATTTGCGACGTGCACTCGGCTCTCAGGAAGTCTCTCCCGTTCGAGAACAAGCCCTACAGTCAGTTCTGAGGAGTTTGCGGCGGGTGGGCGGCGAAATACTGGCCCAGGTTGGTCGTGAACTGCGTTCATGCCGGCGCGAACGTCGCGATCCATCGCCTCGACCACGTCCGCAACTGTCTTGCCGTTGACGGGCTCGTCGTGCGAGTACCTGTCGCTCCATACCGTTTCGCCGGACTTCGCGATCGAACAAATCAACTTCCATCGAAAAGCGAGCGACCAGGTTGGGCCGGTCGACGCCGTAGAGCGAATAAAGCTGGCTGCGGAGGATGTAGTCGCCGCGGGCGGTGCTGCGGATCGGGGTGACCGAGCGGTATTGGCCCGTCGCACGCAGAGAGGTAACCAGCAATTGCTGCAGGGTTTCCGGCGGCAGCTCCGCCCAGCGATGATATTCGTAGGCGCCCGAGCTGAACGTCGCCGCTGCCATAGACGATTCGCGAATCGCGGTAAAGTTCCGGCGCGGTGACGCGGCCGACGATGAGCTTCACCGGGTAGGGAGGCGCGGTTTGCGCGGAGCCGGCGCCGGGCGGATGGACGTCGAGCACGTAGTATTTGTAGGGGCGCGACGGCGCCGCACGCCGCGGAAAATCCCGCCAGTAAAATCACGAGCGCAACCTGCCAGATGCGTTGCTTCGACACTCCTGACTCCTTCTCGCCCTATTTTGGGGGCGCTTCCCCGGGCTCGTGCGGTTTTGGGGTCGACGCACGGATCAAAGTATAGGGCCGCGTCTTGATCGTATTGGTGAACTCGGTCATGTTCTCGGTGATGTGGCGCAAATTGTCGAGAATCTCGTCGAGATTCTCCGCGTTGGTATTCATGGTGCGGTCGAGCTGATCGGTAAGCGATTGCGCCGAGTTCAGCGTCTTGCGGAGAGTCTCGAGTGACTCGTGGAGATCGGGACGGTCTTCCGCGAGGGCGGCGTCGAGATTCTTGATCGCGTCGTTGGCCTGCGCCGAGGTCTTGCGGAAATCGTCGATCAGCGGGCTGAGCTTGGCGGTCGCATCATCCACGTGAGTCGAGCGTCGAATGAATCGCCGGGCGATCTTCCTGGAGCATTCCATTCAGGTTGGCCAGGCTGCCCGAAATGTTGGCGCGATTCTGCGCGTCGAGAAGATCGTTCACGCGATCGAGCGTTTCCTTCAGCGAGACAACGCGGTCGTTCAGGTTGTCGATGAGCTCGTTGGCTTTTGGCCCGAGCGCGGCGATCGTGTCCTTGATCTCGTCGAGGCTCGTGTAGTCCTTCGACTCGCAGCGTGGAGCCGCTTTGGGCGCGCGGGGAGGAGGGGCTGCCGGGCTCGATCTCGAGGAAATTGTCGCCGAGCGGGCTATTGCTGGTGATCGCGGCCTTGCTGTCGGTCTTTACGGGAACGGACGGATGCACCGCGAAATCGATTTCCATCCGCGTGGGATCTTGCGGATCGTTCTGGACTTTCGTGACGCGGCCGATCGGAGGGCCGCCGGCGTAATGGACTTCGAAGCCGGGCTCGAGGCCGCCGGCATTCTTGAAATAGGCGCGGAAGGGAACATCACCGCTGGTGAGCCAGCCGGACAAGAGAAGCACGACCGTGATCAGCAGGCCCGAAGCCACCAACACGAAGAGTCCGACGAGAGCCTGCTCTCGCTTTGCGTCCATTCGTTTCCTCGATTAGTCCTGCTTCACGCGTGCCTGGCGGCCCGCCCACAGGGCGGCGAGTATATCACGAGTCCCGCGAATGGCCAGTCTAGCGCCGGTCCGGAGGGGTCTCGCCCGTCAGCATCTGGAGGTAGTCGATCTCCTCCGAAATTTCCGGCTCCGGCACGCGATCCAAGAAATTGCCGGACGCGCGGATGCTTGCTTTTGCGCAGCTCCGCCGTGGTTCCGTTGGCGACGATCACGCCCTTATCGATCAGAATCATGCGGTCGGCGATCAGGAAGGCGCTGGCGAGCTCGTGCGTGACGACCACGATCGTCATCTGAAACGCTTTTTTGAGCTTGAGAATCAGCTCGTCGATGCCCGCCGCGATGATGGGATCGAGTCCGGCCGAGGGCTCGTCGAAAAAGAGGATTTCCGGGTCCATCGCGAGCGCGCGGGCGATGGCGGCGCGTTTTTTCATGCCGCCGCTGAGCTGCGCGGGCATGTAATTTTCGAAGCCGGTGAGGCCGACCTGGTCGAGCTTGAGGCGCACCATGATTTCGATGGTCGATTCGTCGAGCTCGGTGTGCTCGCGCAAGGGAAGCGCGACATTTTCGCCGACGCTCATCGATCCGAAGAGCGCGCCCTGCTGAAACGACATGCCCATGTGCTTGAGGATCTCGTCGCGCTCGGCGTCGGAGATCGAAGAGTAGTTCTTCCCGCGGATGCGTATTTCGCCGCCGCTCGGATGCTCGAGGCCGACGAGCGTGCGCAGAAGCGTGCTTTTGCCGGAGCCCGAGCCGCCGAGAATGACGAACGTCTCGCCGGCGGGAATCATCAAAGCTGATGCCGTGCAGGACCTCGCGAGCGCCGTACTGCACGCGGAGATCGCGAACGGAAATCGCGCATTCGGCGGGGCCGTCGGGCGCGTCGTCTTTTGCGATCAAGTTCGTTGCCATTCGCTTTAGCGTGGTGCCGTGAAATAAAAAATTCCCGTGAACACGAGATCGACCAGAACGACGAGAAAAATCGACTTTACCACGGCCGACGTGGTCGAACGGCCAACCTGCTCGGAGCCCAGGCCGGTGGAGAAGCCCTCGTGGCAGCCGACCGCGGTGATCACGAGAGCGAACATCACGCTCTTGATCAGGCCGGTCATGATGTCGCGCAGAATGAGCGCGTCGAGAGTCGCCTGGATGTAGGTATGGAGAGTGAATCCGGCAGCGGCGATGCCGAAGAAACGCGCCGCCGAGCACGCCCATGAAATCCGCCCAGGTGGTGAGGCAGGGCATCATCAGGATCATGGCGAGAAATTTCGGAGCGACGAGGAAATGGACGGGATCGAGCGCCATGGTTTCGAGCGCGTCGATTTCTTCGTTCACCTTCATGGTGCCGATTTCGGCGGCGAACGCGGAACCGGAACGTCCGATGACGACGATGGCCGTCATCAGCGGGCCGAGTTCGCGCGTCATCGTGACGGCGACGGCGTTCGCGACCATGTTCATGGCGCCGAACTTGCGGAGCTCGTAGGCGCCCTCCAGGGCGAGAATTGTTCCGACGAAAAACGAAATCAGGGAAACGATGGGAAGGGCTTCGACTCCGATCGGCCATCGCCTGATGAATCGGCGCGGCCGAGCCGGAGCTTGCCGCCGCGGAAGCGGCGCGACGAAAACGGCGCGCGCGGCGCCGCCGGTCAATTGCGCCAGGCCGCCGACGTAAGCGAGGCCATTGATCGTCGATTCGCCGATCGTTTCGGTTAGTGGCATTTCGATGATATCTTTGAATATTTAGCGCGCTGAGATCCCGCAGGTTGCGTCGTCGAGATCGCAGCTTACGATGCCGAGGCTGCCGCGCGGCCGAGCACAGCCTCTTCTTCGGTGTTGTACACCTGAAACACCTTGATGAGCCTGGTGAGCTCCAACACCTCGCGCGCGGCCCGGCTCAAACCAAAGAATGCGAATCCGCTTTTCATCTCGCGCGACATCTTCAGGCCTTCCACGAGCGAGGCGACGCCGGCGCTGTCGATGTACTTCACGGAGCTGAGATTCATCACGACTCTGTTTGCACGCTTCTCCCGAAGCAGATCGAGCAACACTTTGCGCACTTCCGGCGTGTTGTGAAGCGTGATGTCGCCAACCACGTCGACAATGGTTGTGCTGTTGATCTGCCTGATCGAAATTGCCATGGACATGGCCCCTCTCGTTACGTGCGAAGAGTTTTGCCAGAGAATCCGATTAGATGCAATCACTTTTCCAAAGCCGCAGCGATTGGGCGGATCGCGGTTCTCCCGGTCAAATCGAGCGATGATCGAGCGCGCGCAACAGGAATTCCATGAGCCGGCGGGAGATTCCGGGGCCGTGATAGGCCAAGATCAATCAATGCAGAGAGATAGGGGCTGTCTCGGTCTTGCCGGTTTTCGTCGCGAGGGCTGAGTTTCGCGCCTCAGCGAAAGGCAGAGAATTTGGCTCGTCTGGGCCCTCTTCGGCGAGGCGGATTTCAGCCTTCTGGAAGCAGCGATATCGAACTTTGCTGCGTTCAAAGCGGAAATTTTCTGGCCCAGCAGCGCCCCTCGATTGCTCACATTAGGCTGACGCGCGCCTATGCCGCCGCCGTGTTTTTTGCCGGCGGGGCCATGAATTCAGGGCCCACGGGATCGGCGATCGTTTGGCGCAGAATCTGGTCGATCGCGGCGAGCGCGTCTGCGTCAAGCTTCCAGTCCAATGCATTGCTCACCGCTTCCAACTGTTCGGGACGACGCGCTCCCCACAGCGCGGCGCTGACTCCGGGCTGATCGAGCACCCAGCGCACGGCCAAGTCCATCACGCGCTTGCCATATCTTTTCTGTGCGAGATCATCCAGTTGCTGCACCGCATTCAGATACTGCGCGAAGCGCGGAGGCTGAAATTTCGGATCGGATTTACGCAGATCGTCGCCGGTGAATTTCGTATCCGGACGCATGCGACCGCTCAAGAGTCCGCGGCACAGCGGTCCGTACGCCAGCGCGCTCAGGCCCTTCCGTCGCGCATACGGCAGCACGTCGCGGTCGATTTGCCGCTCGAAGAGATTGTATGGGGGCTGCACGGTGTGGAGTTCCGACACGGACATGAACCGGTCCATCTGTTCCGGCGAGTAATTGCTCACTCCGATCGCGCGGATGAGTCCTTCTTTATAGAGCGCGCACATGGTCCGCGCGGTTTCTTCGATCGGGACTGCTGGGTCCGGCCAATGGACCTGATAGATGTCGATGTAGTTGGTACGAAGGCGGCGGAGCGAATCCTGGACTTCCTGCCGGATCCGATCGCGCGAGGAGTTGCGGGAAATAGCGCCATCGTGCCACTCGAGGCCGACTTTGGTCGCGATGAAGACGTCCTCGCGGCGGCCTCTTTGCTCGATGGCTTTACCGACGGTTTCTTCGGATACGCCGAATCCGTAGACAGGCGCCGTATCGATCAGATTGATTCCTTTATCGAGGGCGGCGTGAATCGTGCGGATCGATTCCGCCTCGTCGCTGCCTCCCCACATCCAGCCGCCGATCGCCCAGGTACCCAGGGCAACGCGCGAGACGTTCATCTGCGTGCCTGAAATGATTGTGTATTCCATCTGCCCCATCCTTATTCCCATTCCTAATTCCAACGAAATGCGATCTGCAACGTCAGGGGTTTAGATTCCGGAGCGTCCGTTAAGGATGCGGGATAAAGTTGGGTGGCCTCGTCAATGAGTTAGTTAGTTCGGAGGGTGGTTCGGACGCCGCTCGGACAGCGCTCGATTGCGGTCGATTAGACGAACAGAGGCAACAATCCGAGCAGCGCCAAGATCGTGAGGAGCGCGAGCGCCTGCATGCCGGTGCGGCGATCTGCGAAACCGCAGGCATAAACACCCTTAATGAAATTGTTGCTTGCGGCGGCGATGGCGATCGCTCCTCCGGCGAGCGCAACAGGCGTAGCGTGTTCGAAGCGGCAAGGCTCAGGATAAAGGGATCCACATCCGTCACTCCCATGACGCCAGCCACCGCGAAGAGGCCCCCGCGACCCAAATGCAGCAGCGCAAAATGCGTAATGAACAGCATTGCGACGAACAGTGCTGCGAACAAGAACGCCGCGCTCAATTCCAGCGGATTCCTCGGCTGGAACGCTTGACCGGTTTTTGTGGCGCCTTGATCCGGGATCCGCGTCCACAGCCAGCCTCCGAGAAGAGCGGCGGCAGCAAGAAACAGAAATGGCAATCCGAGCCGGTGCAGCAGTTGGTGATTGAAAATGGCCAAAAGCGCGAGAAGCCGCAAATACATGACGCCGGACGCTACGAGTATCGAACCGGAATACAGATGCGGGCGCGACTGCTCGCGGGCTCGCTTCGCAAGCACCACGGTGGTGAGCGTGGAGGAATAGGCACCGCCCAGCAGAGCCGCCAGCAGAACGCCGCCACGTCCCTTCGTCCAGAGCTGCAAGAGGTAGCTGCCGTAAGAAATGGCGCTTACCACGACAACGACCAACCACGCCTTGAAAGGATTGAAGCCGAACGTGCCAAACGTCTGATTCGGCACGATGGGAAGGATTACGGCAGCCAGCAGCAGAAACTTCGCGAAGGTGAGGATCTCGTCGCCCGGCATTCGCTTGGCCAGACTCTCGAGTACCGTCTTCAGCTCAAGCAGCGCGACGGCGAGCACCGTAAGCGTGACGGCGATCCAATATTGCTCGCGTGAAACGAGCGCACCGATCACGTAGGTCAGCAGGCCGGAAAGCTCGGTCGTCATTCCGGCTAGCACCACTCCCTCGAGTTTATGCCGGTAGGATTGCCAGAGAAACGCTCCGACGACGGCAAAGCCTACGGCAGGGAGCGCGAAATTTCCGTCCGAAAATAGGCAGAGCGCGTAGCCGAGCAAGCCCAGCAGCGGAAATGTGCGGACTCCGCCGAAGCGGTATTGGTCCGAGATGTTTTTCTGTTCTTCGCGCTCGAGGCCGATCAGAAAGGAGAGGAAGAGCACCAGAAGGATCTGTGCGCCTTCCTTGGGAACGAATTGGAGCAAGGTATTGCCCATAGCGTCGCCGGAGCGCCGCGATTCTCTCTCTTCTTTGCAGCCGAAACAATGGCCGTCGTTCGGGCTCCGGCTGTGCGGAAATCAAGACCGAGCATTCTAGTCTCTTTTCGGCGCCGTTCTGGAATCTCTTTCATGCAAACCGAGGGTAGACCACCATGCTTCGCGTTCGGAGACATTACCCTCGGCATCGACTCCCGCCACATCATTCGCCGCGGAAGCTAATCCAGTCGCCACAGCCCGGACGCGCCTGCGTTTCAAAAAGCCGACAGAGATTGCGGCTCGCGTTTCGGAGCGTGCGGTAAAAGAGGGAGGGCGGAGTCACCAGGAATAGGCGGCTAAGATACGGGGCGGGCCTGATCTTTCGTCGATCACCTGAGTGGCAAGCACCACTTCAATGTTCTTGTGGCGCCAATCGGAGGGGGCGCGCTGCGCGATCGACTGCATTTCGCGGCTGCTGGTGAGAAACTCACCGGCAGCGATGGTGCCATTCTCACCTAGCCCGGCAGCGATCACGACAGGCTGTCCGCTGGTGGGATCCGAAAAGCGCGAAACAATTGCGTAGTCCTGCGTCAGCTGGGAATATTTGCTGGTGAAATCAATGGCCCAATCTCTGTGAGAGGGATTCGCGCGATCCTCGATCCAAAAAATAGTGTGATCCGGGGAAGAGCCGAAGTGATAGCGAAGCGACTGCTCGATCCGCAGAGTCCATTCGTTGTCGAGCCCGGCGACGAGCACCACGGGACCCTGGCGCAAGTCCGTGAGAGTGGTGGCCGTGGCGACTTGGAGCCGCGACGTCTTGCCGCGGCCGCCAAGAAATTCCGCGAGATGAAAGAGAGCGTTGGCGTCGGAGAAGGCGATGTGATCCGGGCCATAGATATGCTGCGAGAGGGTGACTGCGGAGTTCTGCTGCCCTGTCTGCAACGAACTAGGTTCGCCGATGACGACCAAGCTCGGTGACGGAGATTCGAGAACGGGACTCCAGAAGTCCTCGAGGGCGCTCGAGGACGCCCAAGGCGACAGACGAGTCGCCCACGCAATAGCCGCAACGGAAACGATAAGAACCAGAGAATAGATCAGGTGGCGCTTTCCGAAGAAGGCGCGGAAGCGGTGAACGCCCGATTCGGCAGCTCCTGCTGCGTGCCCTGCGTGCTCGTGCTCGATCGGAAGACTTTCGCAGGGAAAATGAAATTCGGGAACGTACGAGCCCGGGGGAAGATCGATCCGGAGCTCGGATTCATGTCCAGGCTGGTGGTAATACTGAGCGATTCGCTTGCGAATCTCGCCAGCAGTAATGCGGACGACCGGGTCGTCGTTCGTGTCATAGTCCGGATCTCTGCCGAAAACTTCAATGCCCAGGCGACGTTCCTTGAGGTGCCCTTCACCGATCAAAGTTTGTTCGACAACGTAGCGGAACAGATTCGGATACCGGCGACTGTGCTTAAAAGAAGGGTGAGCGAGAATCCGTTCCAACTGCTTGAGAGCTAGCTCGCGTTCCGAATCATTCGATGGGAAGCGCCTATTTTCGTCAGGCGCCAGTTGATCGAGCACGTCCATGCGTGACATGGCACCCCCCTCCCCAGCAAATTGCGCCCGAGTTTCCTGCAAGGGCATGGGCATGTCAATCGAAAAACATGTAACTACCGTATGATACGTCCCCACAAAGATGCATATATGACTGATAACAGTAGGCATATTCGAGAGGTCTGCGTTAGGTACCGTAGCATCCTTGATCCCGCCCCTGCCTCCTGACGTACCGTTCCGGCTCGAATCAGGTGGGGCTTCCAAGTTCAAAGATCGAATCAGGCGTGGTGCGCGCCCTGTCGCAAGGGAACGCTTGGCCCAAGTGCGGGCGAGATGCGGAAGCCTTCCGGAGGGAATTGTGATGTCTATGAAGGGACTGATGCGGCGGTCGGGCGAAATTCTCATCTTGTTGTTCGCGCTTGGATTGGCGCTGGCAGGCCCAAGCCAGGCTCAAAACGAGAACGGGTCGATCCGAGGTAGAGTCGTCGATTCATCCGGAGGAAGCGTGCCGGGCGCTCGCGTCACGGTGACGAGCGTGGACCACCAGTTCGCGCAGTCTGTAAAGACAGACACAGAAGGGGAGTACATCTTCCCGACTTTAAGTCCGGACACTTACACGATAAGCGTCCAGGCAACCAACTTCGAAAAGTTCGTGCAACAGAATGTTGTGTTGCACGCCTCCCAGAAGATGGGAGTGCCTGACATTACGCTGGCGGTCGGCAGCGTAAGCGAGACAGTGACCGTGGCAGCGCAACAGACCACCTTGCAAACCGATAACGCCGAACGATCGGGAACGGTCGACAGCAAAGAAATGCAGAACGACGCGGTCAACGGGCGGACGCCGCTAACGCTGGCAGCGCTCTTGCCGGGAGTTTCCGGCGTTCCAGTGGAGGAGACGGCGAACACGGGCGGAATCAGTTCGTTCTCGGCAAACGGCGTGAGAAATAACGCGAACAACATAACGGTCAACGGAATCGGGGATATCGACACGGGCCTCAATGGCGTCCAGAACGTGACAGTCAGCCTCGATTCGGTACAGGAGTTCACCGCGCTCACCGGCGTGTATCAAGCGCAATATGGCCGGTCTTCGGGCGCGCAGATCAACCTGATCACCAAGAGCGGCACCTCGCAATTCCACGGCAGCGGCTACCTGTATCACCGAAACGAAGGCCTGAATGCGAACAACGCCTTCCTCAAAGAAGAGGCCGCAACGCTGCCCGGTGGCGCGACGAATGACGCATATCACAGGCCGTTGTTCAGACTGAACGATATCGGCTACACCATCGGCGGGCCGATCTACATCCCGGACCACTTCAATACGAATAAAAACAAGTTGTTCTTTTTCTGGAGCGAGGAGTTTCAGCGCCAATTGGTGCCGGGGGCGGTCGCCAATTTGTGGATCCCGACGGCCGCGGAACTGACGGGCGATTTCTCGGGCGACGCGACCCCGGGCAATCCCAACGGAAACCTGATCCGGGATCCCGACAGTGGCCAACCGTGCACACCGACGAATCATGCCGGCTGCTTCGCGTACGGCGGGATCTTGGGAGTGATTCCGCCCGACAGGTTGTGGGGGCCGGGTGTAGCGTGGATGGCGAAACTCAGCGCCTTGGACCCGTCGGCGGCAGCCATCGGAACCGGCGGGACGGGCAACACTTTCAATTACAGCTCGCCGACTTCCGTCAACTCGAGTCGCAACCCGCGAAGGGAGGATACCCTGCGGGTGGATTACAACGCGACCTCGAAGCTCCGCTTCTTCGGCACCTACATTCACAATGCGGCCAGCGCGCAGAGCTTCTTTGCCGGCGACCTATTTCCCTCCAGCTCGTTTCCGCTACCGACACCGTATGTATCCCGAACGCCGGGATACCAATGGAATGTGGGTGGCACGTACATATTCGGGCCCACGATGGTGAACGATTTTGAGATCGGGGTGAGCAACAACGCGCTAATCAACGCCGTTCCCAGTTTCTTGACGACGACCGGAAGCGGCCTCACCGGCGCAAATGCGTTTCCGCTGCTGTTTCCCACGGCCGGGACCGGTTTCATTCCGAGCATCAGCTACGGGAGCAATGCGTTGACCGGCGCGGGCGCCACGACAACGACCGCCGAAGCGCCATTCCTGAACTACAACACGGATATCGACGTCACCGACAACTTGAGCAAGGTTTGGGGACAACACAGTTTCAAGACGGGCGTTTACGTGCAGCACAGCCGGAAGAACCAGGCCGCGTTTGCCGACGCCAACGGCAACTATGGATTTGGGAGCTCTCCGGGAAATCCGTTCGACACCGGGAACGGCCTGGCGAACCTTGCGCTGGGGATTTTCAGCACGTTCGACCAGGCGAATTCGTTTCTCACAGGCAAGTATCGCTATACGAACTTCGAAGGCTACGTGCAGGACACGTGGAAGATCACGCCGCGCCTGACGCTGGACTACGGACTTCGGCTCTCCTGGTACCAGCCGCAATATGATGCATCGCTTCAAACGTCCAATTTCATCCCGAGCCTTTACGATCCAACGACAGCGCCGGTGTTGTACCGCCCCACGAACGCGGGATGCCCGGCAAAACTGCCGGCCTGCGCAGCGCCAACTCCGTCGGATATCGGCCTCATCATACCCGGCTCCGGCAATGTAGAAGACGGGATCGTTCAAGGAGATCAGAACATCAACAAGTATCTCCAGAAAAATCGCGCGCCGCAGATTGGACCGCGCGTCGGGATCGCTTGGGATGTCACGGGACGGCAACAGGTGGTTGTGCGAACGGGCGCTGGAATTTACTACGACCGCGTGCAGGGCAATCGCGTTTTCGAATTGCTGCAAAATCCGCCTGAATCGATTGATCCCACGTTCGTATCCGGCGGTTGCGTGAATGCGACGGGCTGCCCGGCGGGCGCTGCCGCAATCACTCCGGGAGGAGGATTCCTGGCTCCTCCGACGATTTATGCGACGGATATTCAGGGCAAGATTCCAACCGTTTACGAATACAGTTTTGGCGTGCAGGCCAAGCTGCCCGCTCAGATGGTGTTGGACACGTCGTACGTGGGATCCGCCTCGCGGCATCAGACAGACGAGATCAACCTGAATGGGATTCCATATGGCACGACATTCCAGGCTTCTGCGCAAGATCCCACTCAGTCCGGGCCTCAGTGTTTGAGTTCGGCTACCGTCGGTTTCGAAGGCCTTCCGGGAGGCTATTCGGGCGCATGCGCCTTGCCGGAAAATCTGGTCCGGCCGATCCAGGGATTAGGGGACGTTTGGGAATTCACCAACACGGGGACGGCGAACTACAATTCGTTGCAAGTTTCCCTTGCGCGCGAGATTGGCCGATCGCTTTCGCTGGGTGCTGCGTATACCTATTCGAAGGCTCTCACCGACACGCCCATTCCCGGTATCGTCGGATCGGACTTCGACCCGATTCGCATCGACGGTCTCACGCGGAGGGCGGACTACACGTATTCGCCATTCGATCAGCGGCACAATTTCGTGATCAACTACGTTTACAACTTTCCTGCAATTTTCAAGTCGAACGGACTCGCACACACTGTAATCGATGGCTGGCAGATTTCCGGCATTACGCGTTTCACGACGGGAAATCCCTACCACGTGGACTTCTACTATATCGGCGCCGGCGACAATTTGGATCTCTGCATCACCGACTGCTTCAACCTGTTCGGTGGGCCCGTCGGGCAGACGACGCTCACGGGTTCTTATACTGAGACAGCGCAGGTTGCATTCACAGGTGCGCCAATCAAGGGCAGCGGCGGCGCCCTGCATCAGCTCAATCCCGCGGCGTTCACTGCGCCTTCGGCGCCGAGCCTGGGCCTGGAATCTCCGCTGCAAACCGCGTTCGGACCCGTGATCAACAACTGGGACATTTCTTTGCAGAAGAATTTCAGATTCACCGAGCGCTATGGCCTTCAATTGAGGATCGACGCCTTCAACGCGTTCAACCACACGCAATGGAGCGCGGTGAACAGCCTGGCGGTCTTCGTGCCCACTCCGGGCGGTCCATTTCTCGTCAACGGTCCGTCCGGGACGTCCAGCAACACGACTGCCTTTGGAACAGCGAGCGGAGCGCGCGACCCTCGTATTTTGCAGCTGGTGGCCCGTTTCGTGTTTTGAGTTAGCAGCGAGGGGGTTGGCGAGCGCCAGCTCCTTGAAGAGGCCAGCGGGCCTGTCCCCCCGGGCCCGCTGCGCATTGCAATTCATACGTCGGAAGATTTGCGGAATTGAATCGTGTTGAAGGTGATCTATACTCTCGGCCAAGGTGAACGCGAATGAAGAAAAAGATGTCCATTTTTAGCGGCGGAAGGAAGAACTCAGGAAAAGGCTCGACGGCAGAAGATGCGATCCAGCGAAGAGCGTTCATTAAGGGTGCGGCTGTTCTTACCTGCATCTCGGCCGCTCCGGTATTGCTTCCCGGAAGCGCGGCGCGCGCCGCAGTCGAGCGCGCTGCATCCATGGCGGGCCACTGCGACACCACCATCGTCGCGTCGAACGAAGATGCGGTCGTCGAGACGGCAGCGGGCAAAGTTCGGGGCTTCACGCGCAACGGCATCGACACGTTTCTCGGCATTCCGTACGCAGGCTCGACGGCCGGCAAAGCCCGCTATCAGCGTCCCACAAAGGCCACTCCGTGGGCTGGGTTGCGCAGTTCGATGCAATATGGATTCGTATCGCCGCAGGAGCCGCGCGCCGGCTGGGCGGATGATGAAGTGGCGTGGATGTTCGATTGGGACGACGGGCGCCCCGGAGAAGATTGCTTGCGGGTCAACATATGGACGCCCAGCGTGAATGACAGCAAGAAACGGCCCGTGATGGTGTGGCTGCACGGCGGCGGTTTTTCCGCGGGTTCGGGTCAGGAACTGAAATCGTACTACGGCGAAGATCTCAGCCGCCGCGGGGACGTAGTCGTCGTTTCGCTCAACCATCGGCTCGGAGTGCTCGGCTATCTGAATCTGGGCGAAATCGGCGGCGCGGCCTATGCCGATTCGGCGAATCTCGGCATGCTCGATATCGTTGCGGCGCTCGAGTGGGTGCGCGACAACATCGCGAATTTCGGCGGTGATCCGGGCGACGTGATGATCTTCGGGCAATCCGGCGGCGGCGGAAAAGTGAACACGCTGATGGCCATGCCCGCGGCGAAGGGGCTCTTCCATCGCGCGGCTGTTGAGAGCGGCTCGCTATTGAATGCTTCGACCGAGGAAGATGCCGCCAAGCTTGGCGCGGCCGTGATGCAGCAGCTCGGCCTGAGTGCCTCGCAAATCGATCAGATCCACGATGTGTCGGTTGAGAAGCTCATCGACGCGGGCATTGCCGCAGTGAAAAGCCTCGCGCCGCCATTTCGGCCGGGAGGCGCGTTTCGCCTGCCGCGCATTGGCTGGCAGCCGACGGTCGACGGGCGTAATTTGCCGACGCAGCCGTGCGATCCTGTCGCGCCTGAGATGTCGGCTCACATCCCGCTGATCGTGGGGACGGTCCTCAACGAATTTTCGACGGCGCTCTACGACACGCAGCTCTCCACGTTGACGCTCGATCAGTTGAAGACGCGGGTCGCGGCGTCCTACGGCGATCGCGCCGATCACATCATCGAGGTGTTTCGCTCGGCGCATCCGAAAGACACGCCTGGCGAAATCATGTCGCGCATTTCGGCGGCGCCGGTGCGCCAGAGCGCCATCACGCAGGCCGAGCGTCAATCGGCGCTCGGCGGGGCGCCCGTTTACAATTACTGGTTTTGCTGGCAGACGCCGGTGCTCGATCGCAGGCCCGGCGCGTTTCACTGCTCCGAGCTCTCCTTCGTGTTCGATAATACGGATCGCTGCGCGCCGATGACCGGCGGAGGGCCGGGCCCTCGCGCGCTGGCGGCAAAGGTGAGCGAGGCTTGGATCCATCTGGCCCGGCAGGGCGATCCGAATCATCCGGGCCTTCCGAAATGGCCCGCGTTCACGGCCGGCGAGAAGGCCGTCATGATCTTCAACGATGAGTGCGAGGCGAAGAACGATCCGGATCGAGAGGAGCGTGAGGCTCTCGGCCTCACGCGTGCGTCATAATCTTTGCCGTCGTGGAGCCGGCGTTCGGGCCTCCCGGGCGCCGGTTCCGACAAAGGACACCGTAGTGCACAAAATCCCTCAGCGATTGCTTGCGGCAGGTGTGCTCCTGCTCGCGGCGACTTGCTTCGAAACGGCGGCGCGCTCCCGAGAAGACGCGCGGGTAGCGAAAATACCGGGCATTTCTTCAGAAGCTTGCCACCCGAACGCTGATTCCAAGCCGTGGACCGATGCAAACCAGACTCCGGAATGCCGGGCGCTCGAAGTAATTGCCCAGATGACGCAGGAGGAGAAACTTAAGTTCCTGGGATACTTCGGCGGCTCCGTCGACAGCCTCGGCATCAAGGGACGTCCCGGGTCGGATGGCCCCAACGGCATCGCCGGCGGCGGAATCTTCCCGGGACCGATACAACCGCGTTCACTCAACGTCACGGCCTTTCCAACCGTCGTCACGCTCGCGGCCACCTGGGACCGCGATCTCGCAAAGCGCTACGGCACAGCGATAGGCCAGGAATTCGCGGGTAAAGGCATGGCGTCCGTCCTCGGGCCGACCGTGAATCTGCTTCGCACCTGGCACTGGGGAAGATCGGCGGAGACATTCGGCGAGGACCCATATCTCACGAGCGAGATGGTGGTGCCCGAGATCCTGGGCATCCAGAGCGAGGGAGTGGTTGCAGTCGTCAAACACTTTGCGGGCAACAACCAGGAGTACGGCCGCACGGGAGTCAGCCCGGCGTTCGCCGGAGTCGACGAGCACATCACCGAGAAGGCGCTCAACGAAATCTATTTCCCGCAATTCAAGGCAGCTGTCGAGCGCGGCCACAATGGCGGCATCATGTGCGCGTACAACCAGATTAACGGCGAATTTAGCTGCGACAATGCGTGGCTGCTTGCGCATTTGCGCGACTGGGGATTCGACGGCTATATCGTGCCTGACGCAGCCTTCGCCCAGCGATCCGCGCTGGCAGCAGCCAAGGCCGGAGTCGATGCGGTTTCTCCGGCGCCGGAGGTCGAGAATCTCGTCAAGAGCGGCAAACTCCCCGCCGGGACACTGGACACAATCGTCTTCCACGTCCTGACGCCGAATTTCCGCCTCGGCGTGTACGATCGGACTCCTGCGGGCAGCGCCAATGCCGATGTCTCGACGCCGGACCACATTCAGCTCGCGCGCGAGGTCGCGGCGGACGGAGCCGTGCTGCTGAAGAACGAGGGCGGCTTGCTGCCATTCTCGCAAAGAGTAAAATCCTTCGCCGTGATTGGCGACGATGCGGGACCGGACGCGCAGGTGATGGAAACGGGCAGCGCACAGGTTCATGTTGTGAAGTTGAGTGTGCCCGTCGACGCGATCCGCGCGCGCGCTGGAAAAGAAGCTTCCGTCACATACGCCGAGGGCACGCTGGGAATCGGTCCGCTGCCGGCCGTGCCCGCCGATGTGTTCACGCCTCCGGCAGGATCCGAAGGGCACGGGCTGCTCGCCACTTACTACAGCACACCGGATTGGTCTGGCGACCCAGTCGAAACTCGTATCGACCCGACTATTGATTTCTCGGGCGCGCCGATTTCTGCATTCGCGCGACAGACGGCTCCAGGCGCGGCAGGCGGAGGCCTGTCCCGGCCGGTATGGTCGGCCACGTGGTTCGGCACGCTGACGCCTGCCACCACAGGCACGTATCGATTCTCATTCGCCTGTGGCGGAACAGCGCAGTTCTATGTGGACAACAAAGCAGTCGCCACCGTGATGAAAGCCGACTTCCCCATGACGGCGCAAGGACTGATCCATCTTGTTGCCGGACATCCCGTGTCGGTCGAACTGAAATATTCGAGCGCCTCGAATCTTCTTGGCCTTGGCTTGAAGCTCGGGTGGCAGCCGCCCGACGAGGCGATGTTGGCGAATGCGGTGAAGGCCGCGAAGGACGCCGATGTCGCGATCGTCTTTGCGGGCGAGCAGACAGGCGAGGGCCACGATAAGATTTTCCTCAATCTGCCCGGAGATCAGGACGATTTGATCGAAGCCGTGTCTCGAGCGAATCCGCGAACGATCGTCGTGCTGCACACGGCAAGTCCCGTCTCGATGCCGTGGATCGATCGCGTTGCGGCGGTGATCGAGGCGTGGTATCCGGGGCAGGAGGCGGGCTCGTCGATCGCCTCCATCCTGTTCGGAGACGTGAATCCGTCCGGCAAACTCCCGATGACGTTTCCCCTCAACGCCCAGCAAGGGCCAGCCACGAACTTCCTCGAGTATCCGGGAGACGGCCACACGGCAAATTTCGACGAAGGCGTTCTGGTCGGCTACCGATGGTACGATGCAAGGCGCCACGAGCCTTTGTTTCCGTTCGGATTCGGGCTGTCTTATGCCACGTTCAAATACGAAGGGCTGCGCGTAAGCGGAGCGGGAACGGATCGTACCGCGAGCGTGCGTGTGACCAACACGGGGCGTCGCGCCGGCGCTGAGGTGACGGAACTGTACGTGAGCGATCCACCGGCTGCCGAAGAACCTCCTTATCAACTGAAAGGTTTTGCGAAAGTGTTTCTCAAGCCGAGAGAAAGCAAAACTGTCACTTTCGTCTTGAACAGAGACTCTTTCTCATCATGGGACGGGGAGTCCCACGCGTGGAAGGTGTTTCCGGGAACTTACACGGTCAGCATCGGCGCGTCCTCCCGGGACCTGCGCGAAAAGTCGTCGTTCGCCGTCGGCGCTCCATGAGAATCCAGCGGCGGAATTCCGGCCCGTTGCGGGCGGACGAAAGCGAATGAATGCCTACGGGATCCGTGAACATCAATAGCTCCGGCATTTCGAGCCGCCCGCCAGCGTCGCCCGAAAGACAGACCTTCGTCGGCCCCCTGATCACGGTCACAACACTTTTCTTCATCTGGGGTTTTCTCACGTCGTTAAACGATATTCTGGTTCCTCACTTCAAGGAAACTTTCGAGCTTGATTATGCGGAGGTGATGCTGATTCAGCTCGCCTTCTTTTCGGCTTACCTTTTCTTCTCGATTCCCTCGGCACGGGTGATCGACCGAATCGGTTATCAGAAGACGATGGTGGCGGGGCTTGCGACGATGGCGCTGGGCGCGCTGCTATTCGTGCCAGCCGCGAGCGTTCCGTCGTTTCCGTTGTTCTTGACGGCGCTGATGATCCTCGGAACGGGAATCACGGCGCTGCAAGTTGCCGCGAATCCGTATGTGACCGTGCTCGGACCCGCCAAAACGGCCTCGAGCCGTTTGACATTGACGCAAGCGTTCAATTCGCTTGGGACGCTGCTGGGCCCGCCGCTGGGAGGGCTGCTCATACTCAGCGCGGCCCCCAAGACGCCGGGCGAGAAACAGCAGATGTCGGCACAAACGCTTCATGCATATCAATTGCACGAAGCAGCCTCCGTGAAGCATCCCTACGTGGCGATCTGCGTCGCACTCGTCGTGCTCGGAATTGTTATCGCAACTGCCAAGCTGCCGCCGATACCCGAGGCGCAGCGGCGCCCGAGCGGCGAGGCGTCGAAAGACAGCGTGTGGCGGCATCGCCACCTTGTGCTGGGCGCCATCGGAATCTTCGTTTACGTCGGCGCTGAAGTGTCGGTCGGAAGCTTGATGATCAGCTACATCACGCAGCCCGGGATTGGCGGATTATCGCCAGCCATTGCGTCGCGCTACCTGGGCTACTTTTATTGGGGTGGCGCGATGGTGGGCAGATTCATCGGCTCTGGGCTCTTGCGGAGGGTACGAACGGGAGTGCTGCTCGGATATGCCGCGGCGGGCTCATGCATCCTCGTTCTCATTTCGACGGCCACCAGCGGGCATGTGGCAATGTGGAGCCTCCTGGCAGTCGGGCTCTGCAACTCCATCATGTTCCCCAGCATTTTCGCGCTGGGCGTCGCGGAACTGGGCCCGCTGACGGGCGACGGATCGGGCCTGCTCAACACCGCCATCGTGGGAGGCGCCGTGATTCCGCTGGCTGCGGGAGCGCTCGCGGATCGCATCGGCGTTCAGCACTCGCTGATCCTGCCGGCGATTTGTTACTTCTATATTCTTTATTACGCGCTGAGGGGATCGGTGCCTCGCTCCGCACGCGGTTCAGTGACGAGCTAGTTCGAGATCGAAACGCGGAGTTGAGATCGGCACAATTTGGGCAGCGGAGGAGCTATGAATCGCAAACTGAACCGGCCGGCCACGATCGCCGCCCGAGCCGTGCCATTTGTATTCGCGCTGTTGTTCGTCGTGGGCGCGGCGCAGAGCCACGCTGTCGCGCCCGCCGGATCGGCCTCCGCAGCGGCAATCGACAGCCGCGCGGAAAGCATTTTGCAGCGCATGAGCCTCGAACAGGAAATCGACCTCATCGGCGGCGTGAACGGTTTTTTTATCCGCGCGATGCCGGATCTCGGATTGCCGGCACTGAAGATGGCCGACGGTCCAATGGGCGTGCGGAATTTCGGTCCCGCGACGGCGATGGCGGGCGGCATCAACCTCGCGGCCACGTGGGACGCGGATCTGGCTCGGAAAGTCGGCGAGCAAATCGGACGCGATGCGCGCGCCAAGGGGGTGAATTTTCTGCTCGGGCCCGGCGTCAATCTCTACCGCGCGCCGATGAACGGGCGCAACTTCGAATATTTCGGCGAGGATCCCTACCTCGCGTCTCGAATCGCCGTCGGCTATATCGACGGGGTGCAGAGCGAAGGCGTGAGCGCCACGATCAAGCATTTCGTGGGCAACAACTCCGAATACGACCGCCACAATGTCGACGACATCGTCGACGAACGCACGATGCGTGAGATGTATCTCCCCGTGTTTGAAGCTGCCGTGAAAGAAGCTCACGTAGGCGCCGTGATGGATTCATACAATCTGGTGAACGGTTCGCATATGACTCAGAACTCGCGCCTCGATTCCGAAATCCTGAAAAAGGAGTGGGGCTTTCCGGGAGTGCTGATGTCGGACTGGTTTGCGACCTACGATGGCGTCGCCGCGGCCAACGCGGGCCTCGATCTGGAAATGCCCTCCGGCGCATTCATGAACAGGGCCACGCTTCTGCCGGCCGTGAAAGACGGGCGCGTGCCGGTGGCGGTAATCGACGATAAGGTTCGCCGCATCCTGTGCCTGGCGATTCGATTTGGGTGGCTCGATCGCGACCAAACCGATTTTTCGATTCCGCGCTACAACCTCCAGGGACGCGAGGTTGCGCTGCAGGCCGCCCGCGAAGGCATGGTATTGCTGAAAAACGATGGGCACGTTCTCCCGCTTGACAAGCATGCCATCCGGTCCATCGCCGTGATCGGTCCCGACGCGTATCCGGCCGTTCCGGTCGGAGGAGGCAGCGCGGGCGTGCGCCCCTTCGCCGCGGTTAGTTTCCTCGAGGGCATCGCAAACGAGCTCGGCGCGTCCACCCCCACTTACTACGATCGCGGCATTCCTCAATTGAACGAACTGGCGGAGCGCACGGCATTTTCGACAACGGAATCGGGCGGCGCATCCGGCCTGGCGGCGGAATATTTCACCAACGCGAATTTAGAGGGCGATCCCACAATTCGCCGCACCGACCGGCACATCGATTTCGGCGCCGTCGCGGGCGCCGACCTCGGCTCGCCGGCGCCTGCTTATCCGGCCGATTCCGTCTCCGCGCGTTGGACGGGATATTACGTCGCATCAAAGAGCGCTCCCTACGATGTCTTCGTGCAATCCACCGGCGAAGCGGGCGGGTATTACCGCGTCTATCTCGACGACAAGCTGATTCTCGACGACTGGACCGAGGCTCGCGCCCTGGTCGGCTACGCGACCGCCTCGCTCGCCGCGGGCCCGCACAAGGTGGTCGTCGAGCGCCATGGCAGGCCGGGTTTCCTCGGTGGCGGATTTCGTTTCGGCATCGTGTCGCAGGACAGCTACGTAAATTCCTCGGCGGAAAAAATCGCCGCGTCTGCCGACGCCGTAGTGCTGGCCGTCGGCTTCGATCCCTCGAGCGAAAGCGAGGGCGCCGATCGAACGTTTGCTCTGCCGCCGGGGCAAGATGAACTGATCGAAAAAATGAGCGCGATCAACAAGCACGTTATCGTGGTCATTACGTCAGGTGGCGCCGTCGACATGAGCCGCTGGCTGGACCATGTTCCCGCCATTCTGGAAGCGTGGTACTCCGGCCAGGAAGGAGGCACGGCGCTCGCGCAGATTCTTTTTGGCGATGTCAGTCCGTCGGGCCGCCTGCCGGTAACCTTCGACCGGCGCTGGGAAGATAATCCCGTGCACGATAGCTATTACCCTGAGGCGGGCACGAATCGGGTTGTGTACAAGGAAGGCGTGTTCGTCGGCTATCGAGGTTACGAGCAGAGCGGAATTCAGCCACTTTTCCCGTTTGGCTACGGCCTCTCCTACACGACCTTTCGATACGCGAATCTCGCGATCCGGCGCTTGAGCGGCGCCGCAGCGCCGACGGAATCGGGCTCCGACCGCGGCTCAGACCCGCAATATGAAGTTTCCTGGGACGTGACGAACACCGGGAGCCGCGAAGCCGCGGATGTTTCGGAAGTCTACGTAGGCGACGACCGCCCGGCGGTGCCACGCCCCTCCCGCGAACTGAAGGGCTTTGCGCGAGTCGACCTGCGCCGCGGGCAAACGCGGAGAGTCAAAGTGACGCTCGACAGTCGCGCGTTTTCCTATTACGACGCAGCCGCGCATGACTGGCGAGTCGATCTCGGAACGTACACCGTCTCGGTAGGAAGTTCGGTCGATCAGATTGCCCTCAAGAGCTCGCTCTCGGTCAGGTGATTATGGTAAATTCCGAGTAGCCGATCCGCCCCCAGCTGAGCCGGACGTTCTAAAAGTGGGAAGGTGCTTGAGCGGCAAATGATTGCGCCGGTAGCCGTTCGATCTGGCGAGCGCGAACGATGAATCGCTTCGGTGCCCCGCCCACGTAATAGAACGGGAAGCATGTGACCAGCGTCAGAGTTCGCCCGCTCGATGGTCGCAGGACTTGAACGTCGCTCGGCGGCACGACAGCCGTTGATACCACCTCATACTGGAAGTCACCATCGGGTGTTCTGAGAGTGATCGCGTCACCCTGCCGGATGTTGCGCAACGGGCGAAAGAAGCTATCGCGGTGGCCGGCCAGAACGACGTTGCCCATTTCGCCGGGCAGGGCTGTGTCCGAGATGTGGCCGACCGCGTGCCGCAGGATTTTCTCCGAATCGCCCTGCACGAAGATCGCCTTCATCCCGAGGCGCGGCACTTCCATCTCTCCGATCGCGCGCCCCTCAATCGCGGGATACATCTTTTCGCCCGGGCTCACATTTTCGAACTTTGATTGCTCGCGCGCCTGGTAGGTGTGCGCAGATGCGACGACGTAGCCGGCGTAGGCAAGCGCGAACACTCCCGCTGCCAGCAAGATGTAGTGCGCCGCCCGAAGGATCAGCACCCTCGTGATTCGTCGAGATGCTTTCGCGCTGAGGCCGTGAGGATTCACGACGCGCCCTTTCCGGTCTTCGCGGAAGTTTGGTTTTGCGTCGCGAAATACCCGAGCCGGGTTCGCACGCGAACTTTGCCGTGGCCGGAAACGGCGACTTTCACTCGTATGTGCCGAAAGGAATTCGCGGTGTCTGTTTTCTCAGGAACAAATCCGAGCGTGTATTGTTCGCGAAGATCGCGTGCAATTTGCCTGGAGATGGCCGCGACGGCTGCCAAAGACGCCGGAAAGAAGGCGATGCCGCCCGTATCCTTGCTGAGGCGTCGAAGAACATCCGGATTTTGGTCTTCGTCGTCGGGGTCCACCAAAACGACGGAATAAATCGCAACCTGCGATTGATGGGCCAGCGCCAGAATCTGCGAGAACTTGTGCTGGCTGGCGTTGTCGCCACCGTCGCTGACGATGACCAGAGCTTTCCTGTCCCATTGGCCCAACTGCAAGTGGATCAGCCCTTCGGCCACCGCATCATAGAGCGCGGTTCGTCCGCGTGCGCGAACGGAGAAAACGGCTTTGGCGAGCTCTCGCGGGTCGTTGGTGAAGGCTCTTCCGTCCATGAGTTCCACCGAAACGTCGTCATTAAAATCCACGACAAACATCTCATCCTGAGGGTTGCTGGATTGCGCGAAGGAGGAAACCGCGGCCGCTACTTCCGCGAGGTTGGGGCCCATGCTGCGGCTGTGATCGACGATCAGGCCCACGGTCACTGGAGCATCTCCCTCGTGGAATGAAGTAATGTTTTGCGGGCGTCCGTCCTCGTACACGCGGAAGTCCGGCAGGCCCAGCCCGGAAATGAAATTGCCGTTTGCGTCCGTAACGCTAACGGGTAGCACGACCAATTCTGTTTTTACGAGAATCGCGGGTTGGCCGGGCCCGCTGGGTGGCACGGACTGCTTTGGCAGAGACTGAGAATTGGCAGAGAGGCTGCAAAAAAACAGCAAGCTGGTGGTAGAGAGACAGAGACAACGGAACGAATTGCGTCTTTTCGATCGCACGATCCGAGTCACTTGAGTCTCCTTGCGCCGCGGGATAAGAATCCCGATTACTGAGCCCGCGGCGCCTTGGAGGCAGATACGTTTATGAATTTTGCATCCCGAATCGCTTCACAGCAAAAGCGCATCCTAGCGACGCCAAGCCGAGCAACGCAATTAGCGGAACCAGGCTGGCCGTCTTCGGCAAGCTGTCGGCCGCAGGTGCAGCCGCTGGAGCTGTGTTTTGCGCGACTAGAGGCGTCGTGTCGTCCGTGGCAGGCGGAGTGGTCTGGATCGCCTCGGTCACCGGTTCTTCCTTCTGATCCGGCGTAACCGCAACAATCGGAGCGGTCTGGAGGTCGGCGGAACTGGTGTCCTCGGCAACCGCCGGAACGGGTTCTTGTTCCGCCGCGGCTAGAACAACAGCGCGCTGCTTGGGATAGACAAATTCCTGGCCGAAGTTATCGCCCGGATAAAACCACGCCTTGAGGGCTTCCGGATTGTCGCCGCTTCTCTCGGCGAATTTGACTACGGTTTTCCCGGTCGGATGAAGCCGCCAGTTGTTGATCGCGAGAACGGTCGCGATCACCTTGATTCCGTCCGCATCCAAGAACTGCACGACATGGCGATCGGAGTCCAAATTCACGAGCTTGATGGTATAGGTGCCGGCGGGCAGAATCTGCCCCGGGATTTCGACCGGCTGACTGAACGTCATGACGGTCTTTTTGTTCCAGTCGTCGGCTCGAACGCCAGAAGCGAATAGAGCGCCAAACAATGTGAGCGTTAGCACAACCAAAATTGTCTTCACGATCTTCATTTCCGTTTTCTCCTGAGAAGAATTCAGAGCTTCTCTCTCGCTTGCTGTAGCTCGCGGGACCGACCTGGGCGTGTTACACCGATGCGTGCGTGCATCTGAGAGCTGCTATCGCAGGATCGGGCGCGGCTCGCTTGCTCCGATAATCTGGAATCATAGACGCATCGGGCTTAGTCGTCTGTTCACTTATGCACACTCGAATGCTTCCTTTGCTCGTTTCGCCGCACGAACTGGGCTTTCTGAGTTCGTTCGCGATCTTCCTGAGCTCTTTTGTTCTCTTCTTGTAATAGGCCGGGCTTATGGCGAAAGGATTCAGCTGTGTGCCCAGCGAGACAGATATCCGCCTTGCGCAGGTTCATCATGATGGTGGTCTGTCGGGTAGTCAGAGAGGCGCTTGGGACATTACCCCGCCAGCTCTAGGCCGGTTGTACCGGCCTCAAGCCCACGCTGAAATACAAGGCGAGTGTTATGCGGAGTTATCTCGTTCTACTGGCCGGATCGCTTCTGAGTAGCTGCTTTCTAATGGGGGCGCAGACATCTGTGGCACAACGGCTGTGGCCCAAGTATCTCCTACACTGCCCAGTCCTGTGCTGCCAATGATTCTGTTTCGGGCGTCGCTAGTCCGATGGCCAACCGAACTGCGCGAAAGACCTCTTCCTCATTCCGCGTTCCTTTTGGGCGCAGCTTATAAGCCTGAGCCCAGTCTGGCAAGCCGGCTCCCGATAGATGAGTTCCGGACGCCTCTGCTAACGGAATCGAGCTTTCCGGTAGCCCATTTGTGGCGAGGATTGAAGCTGAATGTCTTTGAGAGCACATATCACTCTCACAGCTGGCAGCGGGACTCGCCGAGATCCGGCGTAGGTTTTCAGGACTTGCGCCCTCCGGGTCACGATCAGGCATCAGTCGGGAGTTCGGTCGGTCGCAGCGGCCTCAGTCTGACATACAGCTTCGGTCGCGACGCCGCGAGAAAGCCAGTTCAGGTATTGCCGTGTTTGTCGTGGGTTGTAGGGAATGGCCAGCGCTGCCCTCTGTGGTGACGTATCCAAGGTCTAAAGGTCCGTGCACACTCGCAACAAACGCCAGCTCGTAAAGAGTGCCAGCCGGGATTCCCTCGGCGACGGTCAGTCATGAAGCACGACGCTTAAGAGGGAAGTGTTGATTTGAAGGCCGCCATTGTATTTGATGAAACCCAACCTCCTGAATTTGTTCATGAAAAAATTGACTCGTGAGCGCGTGGTGCCGATCATTTCGGCTAGCGTCTCTTGCGACACTTTGGCCAGCACAGCGTGCGGCTGGTCTTCTTTGCCGTAACGGGCCAGCAGCAGAAGAATCCGAGCCAGGCGTTTCTCGCTGGAGTTAAAGAGCTGATCGATGAGAGCTTCCTCGATCTGCCTGCTCCTGGCGAGCATGTGAGAAATGAAGCGGTCAGAGAGTGTATGTTCCTGGTGGAGCACATGCATCATCTCGCTTTTGTCGATGAATAGTATCGATGTGGGCACGACGGCCGTGGCCGTTGCCATGCGCACAGGCTGACTGGCAAGGCATCCCTCTCCGAAAAAATCGCCCGGGCCGAGAATTGCCACGACCGCCTCTTTGCCGCTCGCATTAATGACGGAAAGTCTGACGCCGCCTTCCTGGATATAGTTCACGCCCTTCGCGGGATCGCCCTGAGAGTAGATCCTCTGCGATTTCCGAAACGTGTCGATCTTCCGGGCAAGGCCAGCCGTATCAAGGAACAGCTTCAAATCGAAGGCGGGCTTCTTGGCCGCAGTTAGCGTGGTCTTTTGGGCGATCCTTTTCGGCATATTCCTTCTCTCACGGAGATTGCAAAGTCGGCCGCTCCATCCCGCCGACCTTGTTCTTCGACGATCTTTCTGACCACCTCGAGTGGCACCTGTTCGAAGCGCGTCTTGGGCTTAAGCATTACAACTCCTTCGGACCGGGTAGACGCTAGCAGGCTGGACGTTATACGGGTCACATCTTTTGAAAGCCGAAACATCGCGTTAGCAGGAACTTAACGGGCCGGGTCGCTTCGAGCCGAGAAAATCGTCGAGAGTTTAGCTACGCACTACATTCTTACTTGCACGTCTCGCTACGCAAGGATACGATAGCGTCAGTTTTATTTAGCGTTTTGCAGCCTTGGAGGGGCATATGGGGAGTCAGCCCAAGACCGCAATAAAACATTTCAAGACAATGGTGCAGACGGATGTGCCGCAGGGTCGAAACGGAAAGCACAAACAGGTTGTGACCGCAATCTTGCGAGACCTCGACAACTTGAAAAATGGTTCGGCAATTAAAGTGCCATTGGCCGACTTGGCGGAATCAAAGGAGAAAGTGCGCTCCGCGTTGAATCGCGCCACTCGGAAGGCTGGACGCAGTGTTGCGACCGCCAGCGATGGGGCGTTCCTGTATGTCTGGAACGCAAGCGAGTAGAGGGAACGCCGGCAGCCTCGAGATCAGCCCGTCACTTCTGAGTCGTGCTACACGACTCACGCAGGACCCTCGCCCGATTTGATTCACAGCTTTGCGCCCCGCCTTGCAGTCCGTCGTGCCGGTGTGCGGAAGGAGACAGACAGTTCCGTTGGCAACCTCTAGGATGCTGCTTTGCATAGCTGTCCTGATGGCGCAGGCCAGTTTGCCGAATCGGCCCACGGCCATGTGCGAACGCGGAGCGGTCGATGACATCCCAACGAGCAAGAACAAAGCTGTTGTCCACGGTCGGCCTCGTGGCGTGCCTGTTCCTCGCCGAAACTGCTACAAATACTTCTTTCGCCCAAGACGCACCGCCGGCCCCGCTCACAGGGGATGAGGTGGTGCAGAAAATGGTGGCAGGAAACGCGCGGCGCGCCGGGGACCTGGCGAGCTACCGCGGGACGCGCAGCTATCATCTCGAATATGAAGGATTGTCGAACAAGAGCGCCACGCTGCTGGTGGCGATGACCTACCACTCGCCGGACGAAAAGAACTTCTGCATCCTTTCAGAGAGCGGCTCCGAATTCCTGCAAGGACGAGTCTTGAAACGGCTCGTCGAAGCGGAATCGGATGCCACCCGTGACGAACAGGGCCGGCAGACGGCGATGTCTCCGGAAAACTACGAATTCCGCCTCGTGGGCGATGAGCGAATTCTCGGCCAGGAGTTCTACATCCTGGAAGTTGCGCCGCGAACCAAGAACAAATTCCTATTCCGCGGCCGGATCTGGGTCGAGGCGCAGGATTTTGCGGTGGCCCGCATGGAAGGCCAGCCGGCCAAAAACCCGTCGTGGTGGACGAAGCGAAATATCATCCACATGACGTATGAAAAGATCGGCGAGTTCTGGCTGCCGGAACGAAGCGAAACGAACACGCAAGTGCGCATTCTGGGACATTCCGTGCTGACGATCGTTTATGGCGACTATGAAATTCTCAGCGCGGGCGGTATGCAGCTCTCTTCAACTTCGGGGAACACGCTCGCGTGTCCTGCAGAACCGGCAAAGTTGTCCGAGGCCCAACCGTAAAGCCACTCAGCTCATAACGAGCGACCCTTCGGGTTTCTCTAAGGAATCGGCTCCAGCCGCGCACGATGGCGAGTGCTGCTCTCTATCCGGCGGGATCTTTCTGGCGCGTCGCCTTTATAGCTTTCAAAATTCCAATTCCCAAAAGCACGATCGCGTCCGCTGCGATCCAATGTGCCGGCATATGCATCAGGTAGGCGGCATAAATCAGGCCGCCGATCACGATCGCAAATCCAATCGAATAAAGGCCGAATGACATCGTGTCTCCTTCTGAAACCAGCCGAAGCAGTCTCCGCCCGGGAATTCAGGTTGCCGCTTGCAGAAGAGTAACTCCAAACGGTCCGCGACCCAGGAATTGATGGCTGCTGCAATCGCGAATCTGCGAAAACACCGGAGGCTCCTATTGCGATGAACTGGCTTTTTGATCCTTCACCTGCAGGTCGTTCACCACCTGCTGCACGTTGGGCACACCCGTCGCGACGGCCTCGGCGCGAGCGCGCTTCGCATCCGAATTCACGTTGCCTGTGAGCGTGACGACGCCGCTCTTCACTTCGTATTTCACGTTGTCATGCAAACGGTTCTGAATCAGGGCGGCATCCAGGTTGTTTTGAATGCCTGCATCCAGATCGGAGTTCACGGCCTTTGCCGCTTTTTCCGCGCCCACGGGAATCACGGCAATTTGGTCTGCGATAACCTGGGTGCCCGCAAAGGACTTCGCGACGGACTCTGCTTGGGACTTGTCGTTGTCGCTGACTACCTGCCCGCCCAACGTCACGATGCCTTTATCGCGGTCCTGATTGACGGACACGTCTTTGAGGCCCGCCTCATCGAGCGATTTTCGAATACTACCGGAAACGTCGGGCGACTTCGCGGACGTCATGGAGCATCCGGCCAGGGCCCCGACGGCAAGCAGAGCGAGCGCGGCTACTAACATTTTGAGCGTGTTCATACTTCTCCTTTGAGTCCGAGATCAAGTCTTAACGACGATGAAGCACGGGCTAGTGCGTCCTGCCCTTGCAGCCGGCGTGTCCGCACGCGCAATCGATATCCGGCGTCTTTTCCATAGCCTCGCATTGGGCGCTGCAATACTTGCCCGACGTTGTCGTGCAGGAACAAATCGGATGCGCACACTTCTCGGCTTTTGCACTCACCATGGGCTTCCTCCTGGTTTCGGATCAACAGCGTGTGATCCACGACGGCATTTTAAGACGTTGGAGAGGAGCACTTCTGTGCACTAAGGAACACATCTAGATTTAGTTGCACATGGACTTCCTGTAGGCAGCGGCTGGATCGGCTACCGAACTTCCAGCGGAGCGTTTTCGACCGTCCGGTTGCCGCCGATCGCGTGAATCATGGTGAGAAAAGCCATCCGAGAATCCCTTTCTTCTTGGGCGCCGATTTCGCTTTAACTGGCACAGGTGAGGGCGACCCAGGTGCAGGAGGCGCCGGCGCGCCACCGAGGCTGCCCACGTAGGAAACCAGGGCTTTCATGTCGGCAGCGCTCAGGGTCAACGGGACCATGCCCGCAGCTTTCATCCCTGCAGTGGGCGCTTTCAAGACGGCGGTCAATTTGGCCGGCGGATACTGGCTGGAAGTGTGCGTCAGTGCCGGCCCGGAGCCGCCGCCCCCGGTCATCCCGTGGCATCCACCGCAGCCGTGGGAATCGAAAATGGCTTTGCCCTGGACGGCGGCTGCATTGCCTGCTGAGCTTCCAGCCGAGGTTTTCGATGGTGCGCTCGCGGCAGCCGGTTCCGCGGCGGCCGGCGCAGCGGCGGAAGCGACCGAAGTTACCACAGCACCTCCCGTCCACATTTTGAGGTGCCCTACTTCGGAAACGTTGTGAATCGTGTCGTGGCAACCGCTCGAAATGCATGATATCTGGTCCGACTTAAGCGCGGCGAGCGGCGGCATCCGCGCGAGATTTTCGTCAAAATTGCGGGAGCCTTCATGGCAGTGCAGGCACTGCAGGTTGCTGTATTTGCCGTCCAAATGGATTACCTTGGGCGGCGTGCTCACATACTCCATATAGACGTACCGCAGCCCCTTGAGCTTGTCCTTCAAAGGGCCGTACATGGTGTAATCGGTGTGGCAGGTATAACAAGCCTTGTCCGGCGGCACGAAATGGTTCTGAAAATGTTGCGCGGGGATGTAGCTCGTATCCAGCACGTGCAGACTTTCCCCGTGGCTTTCCATGCTGTGGCACGAAATGCAGTAGGACGTCTGCTGGGAACGCTCCATGTGAGAAGACATGCCCGTCCCGATGCATAGCGCCGGAAGAACGCACAGCCCTATGAAGGCGAGAATCTTGCCCGTGGCCCCCGTCGTGATCGAGGGACGGACGAGAAACACTCCGGCCAGCACGATCGTCAATACGATCAATGCGATCAGGACTGCGGTTAGTCCAAGCAACACTCCTCCTTGCGACGCGCACGCCGGAACGCCGGCGCGCATATCGCCAGGCTGTTAACGCATCTCATCCCCGGCTCTCATCGTGTGAGGAGCCAGAGAAGACCAGCGAAATGAGATACACGACGATTCCCAGTCCGATCAGAGTTATGCCGACGAACACAAAGAGCAAAAACGAGAGGGGATGAAACCAGAGCAGGCTGACAATTTCCACGAGAAGGCCCAGGATAATCAAGCTGCTCGAAACTTGCAGAAACCGCCGGATTCCCATCGCGCGAAGTTTCATTGGCCGAGCCTGCCTCCTCATTTCCAGGTGGTCTGCTTCGGATTCTCTGAGAGACGGTATGGCGATTCCCCAGCTGCCAGTGCCCGCGACTCCAAAATCACAGCCGCCTTTCCGCAGGAGAATAAAGGGATTGTCAGCAGAAACTGAATTCAAAACTGTCTCAAAGTGAACACCGGCAAGATTGGGCCACCTTGACCACTCAGCTCGCGCGTCCGCACGAACGGCTATCGTTCAGTGGGACAGCCCCAACTGTCCCCGCACTTATGCGAAGAACAGCAGGAGCAACAACGGAACGTCTCAGCTCGCGCCGTGGCGACGACTTCGCCGACTGCTTGTTTGCTGATTGGCGGCGTTGAAAAGGGTTCCTGTCCAGAAACAGGCGCGAGTTACGCGCCCTTTGCACGCGCGAGCTTTGGCTCGGCCACCAACTCCTCGAAAAGGGTCCGGTAATGAATCATGGCCTGCCGCAAGTCCTCGGTGCTGGCTTGGCCGCGGGTTTGACGAAGCGCGGCTTGGTGCGCCGCGCGGTAATTGTCGAGAACGAGCGGGTGATCGACGGAGATATCCGCCGCGCGCTGTTCAAAGTCGCTCAGGGGATAGCCACGTGTGGACATCACGTCGCCCAGCAGTTGGTCGGCCTCCGTCACTGCGCCTCCGGGGCTGTCGACGAACCGCGCCTGCACTCTTGCCCAAGAGTCCACAAACCGGGCTCGATCGGCCGGAGCGAGGGGCCGGATGTGCAATGCCTCGACGCGTTCGGCGCGCTGGTCGAGCGCCGCTTCTGCTTTCCGCTGACTCCCGCCCTCGGTTACGGCGCGGGTATACTCGGCGCTGCCAAATTGAGTGCGCAGCTTTTGCGTTCGGCGTTTGCGAATCGAAAACCAAATCGCGATGCCGGCGAATACGATTACGGCGGCAACAACGATGGCGATGCCTATTTGCGTGGTGCTTAAATCCGATAAGTTCATGCGCTGCCTCCAGTGTTTCGTCGATATGCTTGGCCGGGATGCAAGCTCCGTCGCGATCCAATCGTGAGAAGCTGCGCCGGGTTCACGGTTTTTCGCCGGCCCTTTGCACCTGGCCGACTTTCGTTTGGATCTTGCCGGCTATCTTTTCGCCGACGCCCTCGATTTCGAGTCGGGGATTGTTCGTCACTCGGCCGGCCTTCTGCTTGATCTTGCCCTTTACTTCGTGGACCTTGCCCGCGATCTCGTTTCTTGTGCCTGTCTTCACTTGCTGTCTCCCTCGGAACGATTTGTCGCCCGGCACGCGGTGAAGCTGCAATATTACGAAGGGCTAAGGCATATATCTGTTCACATCGGAACACATCCGCGTTTTGTTAGCTTTCCCGGCAGGAGAAACGTCGCTCACGTTGGCTCGGGGGCAGGTAAACTGCGTGAAGCGAACTTAGTCGTGCAGGACAACACTCAGGAGGGATTTGTTGATTTGAAGACCGCGCCGCACCCCGCCGTACTCGATGAACCCCAGTTTTCTGAACTTGTTCATGAAAAAATTGATCCGAGGCCGCGTCGTTCCGATCATCTCCGCCAGCATCTCTTGCGGCACCTTGGCGAGTATTTTGTGCGGCGGACCTTGGGCGCCGTAACGCGCGAGCAGCAAAAGCGTGCGCGCCAGCCTTTTCTCGCTGGAGTTGAAGAGCTGGTCGATCAAATCCTCTTCGATCCGGATGTTTCGCGCCAGCGTATAAGAGATGAACCGATCGGAGAACCCGTGTTGCCCGTGGAGCACACGAATCATCTCGTTTTTTTCGATCACGAGTACGGCCGTGGGTGTAATCGCAGTCGCCGTAGCCATGCAAACGGATTGACCCGCAAGGCACCCTTCGCCCACGAAATCGCCGCGTCCCAGGATGCCGACAACGGCTTCCTTGCCGACTTCATTGACGACGGTAAGCCTCACGCCGCCTTCCTGAATGTACATGACGTGCTTCGCGGAAGCGCCCTGCGCGAAGATGATTTCCTTCGCCGCGAAATTGCTGACCTTCCTGCCCAGGCCAGCCGAATCGAGAAACAGCTCGACATCGAAGGTGGCGTTGCCGGATCCACTTCTCTTGCGAGGGAGAGGAACTGGTGTAGAGACACGTCCAACTGAAGACCGCACCATGGTGCAGTGTAACATCGGACCGCATTCGCAAGACTGTTCAATATTGAACAGTCTTGAAGCGCTCGACCGGGTCCCTCGGGGGCTGCTGAGTCCCCGACTGATTGAGGATTCAAGGGTCGCGGGTCGCCCCTAGCTCGTTTGCAGAACCTTGCGCAAGGACTGGTGCACTTCCAAACCTCCGTCGTAGCTGATGAATCCCTGCGCCCTGAAGCGATTCATGAAAAGATTGACGCGCGGGCGGGTCGTGCCAACCATCTCTGCCAAAACTTGGTGGCTCAAAACGGGAATCTCCGAAGCTGGCGGACCTCTTCGGTCCAAATGGGCTAGCCGCAAGAGGACGCGCGCCAGTCGTTGTTCGGCAGAAGAAGTGAGCAGTTCCGCCACATGATCCTGATACAGTTTGACGCTCGACAGCAGATAGCCCACCAGCGAGTTTGACGTCTTATTTTTCTTGCGCAGCATTACGAGCATCTTTGCTTTGTTGATCGTTCGTATGGAACTGGCCGTCAAAGCGACGGCCGTGGACGTACGAAGGGGAAAGCCGGCGAGACAAAGCTCGCCGAAGAGATCGCCCACGCCCAGGATGGCGGTAACCGCGGATGGCTGGTATTTTGTTTTGGTGGTGAGACGCACGCCGCCTTCCTGGATATAGAAAAGCGTGTAAGCAGGTGCGCCTTGCGTGTAGATGTTTTGCTTCTTTCGATAGCGCGAAACTTTGCCCCCCAAGCTGGCTCCTGAAGAGAAACCGCTCAGATGGGAATTCACCTTGCCGATGCGTTTCATAAATCGCTCCACTCTTTTTAGCAACGCATGTCGCAACGCGATGTTTTTCGCGAGGCCGTGCTCAGATAGCCGCCGAACTCTCCAATGCAACGCGGTCCGCGAGAAACAAATTGCAGCCCTTCCACTGAATCAGTCCCCTCTTCCTGAAGCGCGACAGGACTCGCGTCACCGTCTCTCGCGAGACTCCGATGACCTCGGCAATTTCCTCGTGAGTCGAAGTAAAAAGCGCGCCGGCCTCGCGATCGTAGAAGCGGCCACTGCCTTCCCACCAATCGAGAAGAAATGTCGCGAGCTTTTGACTCGCGGACCGCGAATGCCCCATCACACGCGCGCCGGCGATTGCTGAATAATAGGACTCGCCCAACTGCGTGGCCACTTCCACCGCAACCTCACCGTGGCGCCGCATCACTTGAACCAGATATCTGCGTTCGACGAAGTGCGTTTCCGTCGGCTGAGTTGCTTCCGCCCACGCTTCGTAGGGCTGGCTTGACAGCGTCCCGGCCAGGCCGAGTATTTCCCCCGGATTGGCAAACCTCAGAACGAAGGTTCTTCCATTCGACGATGCCGTGAAGAGCTTCACGCGGCCCGAGCAGAGAATGAAAACTCCGCAAGAGGGTTGGCCTTCGGCAAATAAAACCGCGCCTCTGGGATGGTGGGCGGTGACAGCAAACGGCGCGAGTTTCTCGACGACTTTGGAAGAGACGCTGCTGCTCTTGCCGCGGGACCGGAAAGAGGGCTTGTATTGACTTTCCACGATCTTGAGGCGGTGGGCCGCCGGCATTGAGACACCCCCAATGAAGTTATCAACCGATATCCAGATGGCACAATCATAATGCCCGCTCTCATCCGCAACTGTTCAATTGTGAACACACCCCTGTGCGCGGACGGCGGATCCAACCTAAATTATTCGCGCGCCTCGAGAATCCGGATGGGAAGCCGGGAACTAGTTTATGTACGCTGGTCGGCCGGGCATACGTTCCGGCAATGTCCGGTTGTTACGCGTGGGATCGATGCCGTGATGCCTCGCGTCCTTGTGAAGGTTGATCGCGGTCGCAGCCAGGCGCGTCGCCCGCTCAATCAGTTGAGTTTCATCGAGAGAGGGACGGCGTGGGACGCAGGAGTAGGTCTCCAGGGAACCAAGCGGTTGGCGGCTTCCATCCACAACGTCCGCGGAACAAAAGATGTACAAGCCAAAAAGCCGTGCGTTCCCCGCGAGGGCGGCAAGAGCGGTGGCGCCCTCGCCCGGCAGGGAAATGATCGAAACCACGTTCCCGATCTGGCAATCGAGAGCCGCGCAGATTCTATTCAGGAGTTCCGAAAGAGGCGCGCGGACGGAGATGGCTCGAAGAATCTCTTCTTCGGCTCGCAGCTGGAATCTGGGGCGATGCTTGTCCATTGATCCTTCCTTTTCTACGGCAAACGTCGCGAATCAGGTTCGTACCGCCCGAGCGGCCCTTGGCCGCCCGTCTTTCATGGCATATAGAGCTCTGTCGGCCGCGGCGATGAGTGTTCCGATGGTATCGGCGTCCCGCGGATAACAGGCAATTCCTACACTGACCGAAAGCGCCGGCTCTTCGGTTTCCCGCTCGAGAAGTTCGCAAATGCGCCGTGCCAGCGGCGTCGCAGCGGTGCCGTTTGTCTCCGGCAAAACCAGGGCAAACTCATCGCTGCCGTGCCGTGCTGCGGTGTCGATGGACCGGCAGGAATCCGCTAGAATCTGGCCGAGTCTGCAAAGCGCCCGGTCGCCCGCCTGATGAGAAAACTGGTCGTTGATCTGTTTCAATCCGTCGAGGTCCAGCAGCGCCAGAGAGAACTCGCGGCCGCTTCTCTGCGACCTGCAAATCTCGCCATGAAGTACCTCGAAGAGACGGCGATGATTGGCCAAGCCGGTGAGCGAATCGCTCGATGCCTGATGGCGCAGCTGGTCTTCCAGCGTCCGCTGCTCGGTGACGTCGACGGCGATGATTTCATGGCCGGCAAAGTTTCCATGATCGTCGAAAGCGCTGCGGCCGCTGATCCTGGCTTTCAAGATGGTGCCGTTTTTCCGTTTCCATTCTGTTTCCACGGGCTCAACTCGCAAGCTCTCGCGCGAGTGCTTCGCCGATTGCGCGGCCTGGCCGAGGCTCGAAAGAGCTTCGGTGGCTTCACTCGCCGCCAGGAGTTCTTCTTTGGTGGTGTAGCCGAGCATGTTGATGAGAGCCTCGTTGGCGTCGAGAATTTTCCCTTCCGCATTGCACCGGTATATTCCGTATGCGGGGTTATCCACCAGCGCCCGATATAGCGATTGCGAATGACGCAAGGCTCGGCGCACTCCTTCCAACTCGTCCCGGAGGTTCTTCTCATTGAGCGCTTGGCGAACGGCCAATGGCAACTGAGCGAGATGCTCCCGTTCAACGCAGTCGAAAACGCCATGACCCGCCAGATCCGCCAGGGATTCACTTGCCAGACCCGTGGTCACGAAGAGAAGCGGAATTTCTCGCACGGTCTGATGAAGCAGTTGCAAACCTTCAGAACCTTGCCAGCTCGGGCTTGGACACTCGGCTACGACGACATCGTAAGGCTGAGAGCGGAGCTCCTCCGCGCACTGCTCCAACGATGAGACAACGTCGGAGCCGACAATAAACTGCGCTTTCGCCAGCTCTTGCAGGCAATCGTCTATTACCTCCGAGTCGTGGTGAACGAAAAGGATGCGAATGTGGCGAAGTCGGTGAGAGGGCGTAGCCTCCGTCGGGAAGCTGATCAGGTTAGAAGGTAAATCGTTCCGTCCCAAGTTTGACACCCGCTGACCTTATGCTGAAATGAAAGCTTGGTCTGTACCGTTTTGGACACCAGATACAAGGCGATTCGCCGCCCTCGCCTTCGCCGGGAACGTGGGAGAGGCGGAGAAGTTGCCAGAAGCGAAACAAAATACGAGTTGGCGCTCGGCAAAGATTGAGTGACTCGAGTGCTTCGCCAGAGTGATTCGCAAGTCTTCAAGAAGTATTCGAGGATGAAGTCGCGGATGATGCGAAGCCTCCACCAAGCTCAACAGGCGGGTCCAACGAAATGTCGGAATCACCCGCAAGCACTGTGTCAGACAACGGGAGTTTTGGCACAGCTCTGGCATAGTAGGGCAAAACTCTAACAAATGGTGGTCTCGCGAGCCGCAAAGGTTTTAGAATCAATTAAGCGCCCGTAGCTCAGTTGGAAAGAGCGTCTGCCTTCTAAGCAGAGGGTCGGGAGTTCGAGTCTCCCCGGGCGCGCCACTTCAACTCTTTGCCCGTCATGGCGTTACCGTTTCCGTCTCTGCCTGTTGAGCTTCGGATTTGGGAGCAGAACGGAGCAAAACACTGGAGATTTTACACGCCAGTTGCTTCTGCGCTTCCGGCATCGGTTGTGTGTACACCGAAAGCGTGAGTCGCGAATCCGTATGCCCCAACTGCGTTTGTAACGCCTTGATGCTCTCGCCGGATGGATTCGCCCAAGTGGAATACGTGTAACGAAAGCTGTGCCACGCCACTTGGGGAATCTTTGCTCTCTTGCACGCTGGCACCAGCACTCGGTTCCGAACATTGTTCGGATTGAAGGCCGTGCCACGATCCGTACGGAAAACCAGACTTTCCGGGTTAGCGTCTTTTGGACGAAGCTGCAATAAAGCCTCTATGGCAGGCGTGTCCACAAACACCTTGCGGTGCGAAGCTCGTGTTTTCGGCGCAGCTGTGTGACCTTCGTAGGAGCATTCCGCCACGATGACGGAACCCTCTTGAAAGTCCACGTATTTCCACCGCAATCCGAAAATTTCTCCGCGTCGCAATCCTGAAAGCACGGCGACTAACACCATCGTGCGATAGGGTTCCTCAAGCTCCCCGAGCAGCGCACGAACCTGCTCAGGGGTGAGTGTTTTCTTTTCTCGTGTGTTTACGAGCGACGGCACCTGCACCTGGCGCGTTGGATTTTTCTCCAGGTACTCCCACCGCTGAGCCGTGCTGAAAATCTTGGAGAGAATGCTGCGAAGCTGATGCACGGTCCACGGTGCAAATTGCTTCGATTTCTCTGCAATGAATTTCTGCACGAGGGCAGGGCCGATCTCCGGCAGTCGTAGAGTTCCGAAGAACGGAGTCAGATGTCGCCGGATCATGTGACCGTAGTTACGCGCGGTCGAATGGCGAAGCATCGGGAAGATATTCGGTTCCCAACGCTCCACGACAAACCGCTCGAAAGTCATCATCAATTCCGGTTTGTTTATGCCCTGGTTGATCGCTGCCAGTTTTGCAGACAACAATCGGCGTGCATCCCGCATTCCGAGTTCTCGCACCGATCCTAAAACAACGGATCGCTGCCTCCTCATGCGCGTGCCATTTTCTCCGATTGCGTCTTCCCGATAGCGACCGACCCACACGGGATTTGTTTTACCTCTCTTCAAAAGCCAGCCTGTTTGCCACCTAGGTCGAGCCACGGATAGTGCGTCTCCTTTCTCCGTGGCCTGCCTTGTTTCTGCGAGTGGCAGGATAGCATGAGGCTCAGACAGAATCCCAGTCTCCACAGACTGCGAGGAATTGTCTGAAGCGAAAGGCAAATCTCCTCCTGTACTCGTGGCCGTCATGTCAAGCAACCCAGAACAAACTAGCGTCGCGCTTCCCGTAACCACGACATCACTTCATCTGCATTGAAGCGCCAATACTTTCCAACGCGGTATCCGGGGATTCGCTCGTGAGATCGTTTTCGCGTGTGTCCATAAACCCATGAGATAGGAACACGCAGGAAATCAGCTAATTCTTCGACGGTGAGAAGTTGTCCTTGATCTCGTACTTCTCTCACTGTGGTTCCGTTCGTCGAATCTTCCGGGGGGAGATGCAACTCCTCGCCTGTGGAGGGAACCGCCGAGGATGACCCGCCCACTTGAGAATCTCGAGTCTGCCTATCAGACGTTGACGGCGAGTTCATTGCTAGGCGCAAGCCATGCACTCTCGCCGAGTCTGGGTTCTTGCGCACGCCGAATTGGGTACTGCGGTGTTTCATTTGGTGTCCCGGTTCCCTGTCCCTCTCGATTCCCGGCGGATTGCCCTACGAAGAATTCTCTTGGCAACCCTCCCAGGATGAGCTACCATCTGACTTAGATGTTACACCTACAGTAGGAGGTTGTGTCAACTCTAATGTCCATTCTCAGCAAGAAGCCCCGCCATGAGGTCATTTCAGTTCGCCTGAATGAAGACCGCCTCAAACTGCTGGAGCGCTACCAGAAATTGCTCACCGACCAATTAGGCCGACCCGTTTCCCTGGCGGAAGCGGCCTTCCTGGTCATCGAAGAGCGCGTCGTCGGAATGGACCGCGAGGCGTCGCGACATGAAATGCTCAAGACTCCAACCGAATCTCTCTACCACATTCGGAAGAGATGGGAGTCACAACACGGTCTCACTTCTCCCCAATGGGATGTCCTCGCCGAGTACATGCTGATCGGAACTGAGGAAGAGTCGCAAGAGCCACCACTACTTCGGCCCGCTATCCCCTCGAGGGAGTCGTATCTAGCACTGCTTGACGCTTTCGAGGCGGTTTATCAGAACCGGAAAGAGCACGCCTCCAAACATACTTGGGATTATTTCGGCGGTCTCGACGGCTACTCCACGAAGGTGAAGCTTTCCGACAACGATGCCGAACAAAGGCACCAAGCAGTTCTCAAACAGATCGCACATAGAAAGGAACTCCTCCGACCAGAGGAGAAGTGGGAGCGGCCCGGCAACATTGGCAGGTGCTTGCTTACCGCGATTCGAGATGAGGGCGTCGAGAGCACGAGGCTCGATCAGATCCTTGCCCCGTATTGGTCCACACTTTGGGGGCTGGCAGCACGCGGCCACTGGATACGGACACGACCGACAGCCGGTACGGAAGGCTGGTGCGAACGAGGATGATTTTCGGCGTCGGATTAGCCTACCGGGTGCTATCAAGGCTGGCGATTTGAAAGTGTCGTTTGTGCCCTCGGGGGGCACCGAATTCGCAACGCAGATCGACTTCGGGGCGGCGCGGAGGTTCAGCTACCTAATTACCCGATATCCCGAGCTAGCCGAGTTCCGCGCGATGCTCGAAGGATTGCCGCCCAAGCGGCCTTGGAACGGGAGGCATTTCTTCGCGGAAGTGTCCAAGGAGAAGGGGCCGACGAAGTGCACGCTTTGGCTGAAGCAAAATGAGGTGGGCATCGACTTCTCGGAGAGCGAGTGGAACGCCCTCCGCGATCTCTTCCGGCAGGCATGGGAGAGTCCCGACCTTCAGCGGTGGTTGCAGGAGCTTCGACAGGAATATGGCGAACAGGGTTGAGTTCGCGCAGGGGCCGAAAGGCGCGGTGCCTTCGGCACCGGGTGTGACGCATGACACGTCACCCCCAAACGGGTGCCGCATAGCAACCAAGGTTGCTATATGGGAACTTGCTGAAAATCGAGCGGCTTACAGCAAGCCACTTCACACAGAGCGCGGCACAGCAACTTTTGGTTCCCGTATGGGAACTTGTTGATTTTATGGGGTGAATTCCGTGCCCGCACTTCGAACCAAATCCGTCAGCACCAAAGTCACTGACGAGGAATATGCGCAGTTTGAAGCCCTAGCGGGCGAGCAAACCATCAGCGAGTGGGCGCGTGATGTTCTGCTCAAGGCGACCAAGCCGAATGCAGGCGAGCAAACCGTCCTGGCCGAAGTTTTGGCGTTGCGGACCATCCTACTAAACATCCACTTCGCCATATCCCAAGGGCAAACGCTGACCGTAGAGGAGATGCAGCAGCTCATCGAGCGAGCGGACCAGAACAAGTTGAGCAAGGCGCGACAGCGCCTCGCGGAAGCAGCAACAGGGGGTGTGCCATGAAACAGAGGTGGGGCCGAGAGGATGATGCAGGCGAGTTTCCAAGCGACAAGGCGGTATGGACTATCGGAGCGTTCTGCGTTGCTCTGCTCAGTGTGTTCGCTATCGCTGGTTACCGCTACATGCGGGTGTGGACTCCGCTCCAACAGCACTATCTGACGGCCTACGTAGGCACGCCGGTAGCAGGAGCCTTCCGCACGGACGGCTGGTACACGCTGTTGATGGCGGTGACGCGGAAGGGTACGCGGATGGCGCTCGACAACGAAGTAGAGCCTTTCGTTACAGAGAAAGGCGAGGGCACGTTTACGCTGACCGAAGAGGCCATCAAGGTAGGTGACTTGAAGCTCGAATGGCAGCGCGCACGCTATGACAATGCGAAGTTGCATGAGTTCCTGGGCCACTGGATTTACCAGGACCAGACGCTCACCGATCTAGCGAAACCGGCGCTGTGGGGCGGCTTGGGTGTGTTGCTCGTGGGTCTCGTCGTGGCGATCCCGATGGACTCGGCACGCAAGAGAATACGCAAACATGGGCGTCGGCTGAAAGGACCGGAGCTTGTGACGGTGCGTGCGTTCAATCGCCGCAACCGTTCAGACGGTATCGGCTTCTTGCAGCAGCAGAGCTTCACGCAAAAAATACTCCGCAGGAAAGCTTGGCTGCGACTGCCGCGCGAGATTGAATCGAGCCACATTCTAGTTATGGGTGATTCGGGCAAAGGCAAGAGCGCACTGATTCGCCAAATCTTGTTGCAGATCGAGGAGCGCGGTGAGACGGCCATCGTGTACGATCCGGCGACGCCCGCCGACTACGTGCCCTACTTTCTTACTCCGTCGCGCGGTGATTTGATTCTCAATCCCCTGGACCAGCGGATGCCTTACTGGACTCCGGGAGACGAGCTGCGGCAGGGGGCCGACGCTCTCACATTGGCCGCGTCGCTGTTTCCCGACCGGCACAACGAGAATTCGTTTTTCGTAGAGGCCCCGCGAAAAATCTTCGCGCACTTGCTCAGCTTCCATCCGACGCCGCAAGAGTTGGTGTGGTGGATGTCGCACCCGGAAGAGATCGACCGGAGAGTGAAAGGGACAGAGTACGCGGCGATGATCGACCGGGATTCGCCGCCACAGCGCAACGGCGTGCTTGGTTCGCTGAGCATGGTAGCCGACGCCATGAAGCTGCTGCCGAGTGAAGCGGAGACGAAGGAGCGTTGGAGCACGCTCGAATGGTCGAAGGAGCGGAGGGGCTGGCTCTTCCTGACGAGCACACCGGACACCCGGAAGCGCCTCGCGCCGCTCATCAGTTTGTGGCTGGACATGCTCGTGCTGCGCTTGATGAATCAAGGCCGCATGAGTCCGCGTCCGGTTTGGTTCATCCTCGACGAGTTGGCGACCTTGCAGCGACTGCCGCAGCTACACACGGCGATCACGGAAAACCGCAAGTCCAACAATCCGGTGGTGCTGGGTTTTCAGGGACGCAGCCAGTTGGAAGTGCGTTATGGGCACGAAGCGGAGGCGATGATGTCGCAGCCCTCGACGAAAATCTTCCTGTGCACGAGCGAGCCGCACGCAGCGAAATGGATTAGCGACACCATAGGAGAACAAGAAATCGAGAGGATACGAGAGAGCCGCACAAATGAGCAGTTCCCACAATCGCGCAAATCGAAGGGCTATAACCTCGAACGCGAGATCAGGCCGCTGGTGATGGCAAGCGAGATCAGCGGCCTTGAAAAGATGCACGGTTATCTCAAGTGCGGAAATCTCGTGGTGCGGTTGAGTCTCCCGTACATCGAGCTTGAAAGCAAAGAGCCGCAATACATCGAGCGCCCGGCACAGCAGCCACCGGAGGAACCGCCGAAGGTTGCGGCGGCCGCGGCAGGAGCAGGCAAGCCGTCGGGGAACGGAGCTTCGGGACAGACACTCGTGCCCAATGAACAGCAACAAAGTGAGGACCAGAAAATCCAACGAGAGCCAGCACGCCAGCAAAGGGACTTCTTCGAGTAGGCCAACACATGCTGACCATCTCCAAACCTCTGAGCGCAGGTCAGGCACAGTCGTATCACGCGGAAGAGTTTGGTAACGCCCGCGAGAACTATTACACCGAAGGGGAGCAGATTCGCGGGGAGTGGCACGGAAGGCTCGCCGAACGGTGGGGACTACACGGCGAGGTTCGCGAAGAGCATTTCCAGCGGCTCTCCGAAGGACAACACCCGATCACTGGGGAGCAACTAATCCGCCGCCAAGCGGCCAGAGAATACATGAACAGGCGCGGCGAAAAGGTAAGCGCGATGGAACACCGCGCAGGATGGGACGCGACGTTTTCAGCCCCGAAGAGCGTATCGTTGACCGCCCTGGTAGGTCGAGATGACCGTGTCCGAGAAGCGCATCGAGAAAGCGTTGGCGTCGCACTTGACGAGCTAGAGCGATATGTCCAGGCCCGCATCGGCGGGAATCTTCCGGCAGAGACGACCGGCAAATGGATAGCGGCGAAGTTCGAGCACGACAGCGCAAGGCCCGTGAACGGCTATGCCGCACCGCAATTGCATACGCACGCCGTTTTCTTCAATCTTACCGAGACCGACGACGGGGACGCACACGCGCTACAGCCACGGGAACTGTACAAGACGCAGCAGTATGCGACGGCAGTGTATCGCTCGGAACTGGCCCATCGGTTGAAAGAACTTGGCTACGAAATCGAGCGCGGCGAGAGCAACCAGCCGGAAATCAAAGGCTACAGCAAAGAGTATCTGGAGGCATCGAGTCCCCGCCGCCAGCAGATCGAGGAACATCTCGCAAAGGAAAACCAGCGAGGAGCAGGCGCGGCACAGATCGCCGCGCACCAGACACGAGAAGGAAAGCTCGAACTCTCACACGAAGAGATGCAAGACAGGCACAAAGAAATGGCCGCGCACTTCGGCAATCAACCAGAGCGGGTTGTCAAAGCGGCACGGGAGCACGGAGAGCGATTACAGCAAGCACCCGAAGAGAAAGCCATCGGCCAGGCCGTTGCCTACTCAAGAGAGAAAAATCTGGAGCGTGAAGCAGTGGCCGAGGAGCGCGAGCTGCTGAGGGATGCACTGAAACGCTCAATGGGTGACGCCACGGTTGCGGAGGTTAAAGCGGAGTTCGAGAAACGCGTGCAAGCGGGCGAGTTCATCGAGACGAGCAATCGCGCGCCGGGCCGCGCGTTCACCACAAGCGAGATGATCGACTACGAACGCGACACCATCCAAGCGATGCGCGCGGGGCAGAACCAACACGCACCAATCGCGAGTTTCGAGACACGCCGAGAGATCGTGCAAGACCACTCGCATTTGAGCGAGAGCCAGCGCGCGGCGGTCGAGCAAATCCTGTCGAGCCGCGATCAGGTGACGGCGCTTGAAGGCGTCGCCGGCGCGGGCAAAACTACTTCTTTAGCTGTGATCCGCGAAGCCGCCGAGCGAGAGGGCTATAAGGTGGAAGGCTTCGCGCCGACATCACGCGCGGCGCAAAAACTCGGAGAGGCGGGAATCGAATCGAGCACGTTGCAGCGGCATCTGACGCGGAGCGAAGAGCCGCACGACGGACAAAAACGCCTCTACGTTCTCGACGAATCG
>CAWHVX010000004.1:0-120144 GCA_963832975.1 uncultured Acidobacteriota bacterium | reverse complement strand
CCGTAACGGGTGCCGCACAGCAACCAAGGTTGCTGTATCGGAATGTGCTGCAAATACGGCAGCTAGCGTTTCCTCGCTCACCGTGGTTTCTGCGCAGGAACTTGCGGTTCCCATAAGGGAACTTGTTGATTTTGTTAGGCACCAAGCCGATCTGCGCTTGAGTGCCGTCCGGTCACGACAGGAAGGTTTCTATGCCTACGCCGCGCACAAAGTCCATCAGCACCAAAGTCACCGAGCAAGAGTACGCCGATTCGAAGCCCTCGCGGGTGAGCAGACGATCAGCGAATGGGCGCGCGATGTGTTGCTCAAGACCAGCAGAGCCAAGCACCGCCGACCAAACCATTGTGGCCGAACTGCTGGCACTGCGGATGATCCTGCTGAATGTGCTGTTCAGCGTCGCCAACCACGAACCCTTACAAGGAAGAGATGCAGGACATCATCCGCCGCGCCGACGCACGGAAACTGCGAAGGCCTGGAACGGCTGACGAACCGACTACGGAACCACAGGCGGCGAGATGCCGTAAAGGAGCAGCACCGTGAGCACAGAATGGGGGAGAAACGAAAGAACAGATTGGCCGAGCAGCAAGCCGGTGTACACCATCCTGTTGTTGATTGCCTCGGTGTTAGCCGGAGTGGGAGTCGGATGCCTTCGCTACCTGTATGTGTGGACATCTCTCGAAAGGCATTACCTGCCGATGTATGTAGGGACGCAAATTGCCGGGGCCATTCGCCAGAACGGATGGTACACGCTGCTGGAATTGGCGACGCGGAAGGGAAGCAGGTTGGCGCTGGACAGCGAAGTGCAGCCGGTAGTCACGGACAACGGCGAAAAGACGTTTGCTCTCACCGAGGATGCCATAAAGCAAGGAGCATTGCGTCTCGAATGGCAGCGGCATTCCTACGACAACATCAAGCTTCATGCCTTCATCGGCGATTGGATTTATCAGGGCCAGACACTCACCGATCTGGCGAAACCTGCCTTGGAAGGCATGGCTATTGTGTTCCTGGCGGGACTGTGGCCCGTCACCCAGAAGGAACGAAAGCGGACCAAGGAATTGCGCTACGGAAGAAAGCTGCGGGGGCCGGACCAGATGATGGTCTGGCAGTTCAATTGGAAGTACTCGCCGCGTCAGAGGCATTGGCTTTACAAACGAGGACCGCAGCGCGCTTGAACGCGCATTCGGCTTTAACAAAAAGCTGTACATTCCTCTTCCCAAAGAGAACCGCCACTTCGAGTTCATGGGAGACACGGGCGGCGGCAAAACGCAACTCATCATTCAGCAGGTTTTGCAAATCCAGGAACGGCACGAAGTCGCGATTATCCACGACCCGGAGCGGGAGTACACACCACGTTTCTACAAACCCGAGCGGGGCGACGTGATTCTGTATCCATACGACAAGCGGATGCCCTTCTGGAATATCGGCGACGAGATACGCAGTCCCGCCGAGGCTGCCGCAGTAGCAGCGTCTCTCTTCCCCGACCGGCCCAACCAGGACCCGTTCTTTTGGGAAACCTCGCGCAAAATCCTTCGCGCATATGTTGACGTTCAAGCCCACGGCCCGGCAGTTGGTCCAGTGGATGTCCAACCCGGAAGAGATCGACCGGCTGGTTGAGGGCACACCCTACGAGGCGATGATCACCCGAGAATCGCCCGATCAGAGTAACGGGGTGATTGGCTCGCTCAATCGTGTGGCCGATGCGCTCAGCGTCTTGCCGTCCGAGGAGGAAGGCAATGGGCGATGGAGCACGCTCGACATGGGCAAAGACACGGAAGGGATACCTGTTTCTTTCCGGGCACCAACATGACGCGCGACCTGCTCATGCCCTCTTTACAGTCTGTGGCTCGATCTGTTGGTAATGCGCACGCAGGATGATAGGCGAAGAAGAGAAACTCCCTCGCGTGTGGTTCATTCTGGACGAAGTTGCCGACTTCTGCAAAAACTCCCGAAGCTGCACGACGCCATTACCCGGAACCGCAAATCGAATAATCCGATCGTTCTCGGGTTTCAGGGACGCAGCCAACTCCGCAAGCATTACGGAATCGACGCCGAGGTGATGTTCTCCCAACCGGCCACCAAAATTTTTCTGCGGACGAGCGAGCCGGAAAGCGCGAAATGGATCAGCGACACCATTGGAGACGTGGAGATCGAACAGGTGCGGGAAAGCCGCACCAATGAAAATTCCTCACGTTATCGCCAGTCGCGCAGCCGCCAGTTCGAGAGGCGTATTGAGCCGTTGGTCTTGCCTTCTGAGATCATGGGGCTTGAGGACCGGCGCGGCTATCTGAAATTCGGCAATGCCGTCGTGCAGTTGAGCTTTCCGTATGTCGAAGTCCCGAAGACGCAGCCCGCGATTATCGAGCGAGTGATCGAAACGCCTCTCCCGGAGCTACCAAAGGCAGCCGCAGCCGCGGCGGGAGCCAATGGTGCTCCAAAACCGAACGGAACCTCACCAGACGCCAAGGCAACAGCGCAAGAGTCACGTCAGGAGAAAGCCGCCGAACACAGCGTAACGCCCCGCAAGAGGCGCTTCTTCGAATAGAAACCAATGCTTACGATCTCCAAGCCGCTCAGTGCAGGACAGGCCCGCGCGTACCATCACGGAGGAATTCAGCAATCGCCAAAGACAACTACTATACCGAAGGCGAACGAGTCTACAGGCGAGTGGCACGGCAATTGGCAGAGCAGTGGGGATTGAAGGGAGAAGTTCGGGAAGAACACTTCCATCGGCTCAGTGACGGGCAACATCCCACTCAGGCGAGCAATTGGTCCGCTATCAGACCGCGCGGGAGTATCTAAACGAACACGGCGACAAATCAAGAGCGATGGAGCACCGTGCCGGTTGGGACGCGACCTTCTCAGCGCCCAAAAGCGTGTCGCTGACCGCGCTTGTTGGCGGCGATGAGCGCGTGCGGGAAGCACACCGGCAGAGCGTCGGCTATCGCCCTGGACGAGATGGAGCAGATACGTTCAGGCCCGGCTCGGCGGGAATCTTCCGGCGGAAACCACCGGGAATTGGGTTGCGGCAAGTTCGAGCACGACAGCGCCCGGCCCGTGGACGGCTATGCCGCACCCCAATTGCACACGCACGTCGTCGTTTTTTAATCTTACGGAAACAGCGAACGGAGAAATCGCGGCCCCTACAACCGCGAGAACTCTACAGACGCAGCAGTATGCTACGGCTGTGTATCGCTCCGAATTGGCGTCCGGCTCAGAAAGATGGGTTACGAAATCGAGCGCGGCGAGAGCGGCCAGCCCGAAATCAAAGGGTACAGCAGGGAGTATTTGGAGGCTTCGAGTCCCCGCCGCAAACAGATCGAGGATCATCTGACGAAGGAAAATCAGCGCGGCGCGGCGTGCGGCCCAGATCGCGGCGCATCAGAACCCGCGAAGGCAAACTCGAACTCTCTCACGACGAAATGCGCAAACGGCATGAGGATATGGCCGCACAGTTCGGTAATCAGCCAGAGCATGTCATTGAAGCAGCCAGACCAAGAGATCAGAGATGCGAGCGAACGCGCGGAAACAAGATTGCTCACGCCGGCGATGACCGTTTTCGCAGGAAAGAAATTTTGAGCGCGAGGCCGTTGCCGAGGAACGGGCCTTGCTGCGTGATGCGCTGAAACGTTCGATGGGCGAGGCGACCCTGGGCGAAGTGAAAGCCGAGTTCGAGCAAGCGCATCCAGGCCGGCGAATTTATCGAAGCCAGACAGGTACGCGACGCCCGGGCCGCGCGTTCACTACGAGCGAAATGATCGGCTACGAACGGGATACGATCAACGCCATGCGCGACGGACAAAAGCAGTATGCGCCAATCGCCAGGCTTCGCACGCGAGAGACGAGATCGAGACGGCATCACATCATCTGAACGCAGAGTCCAGCGGCACAGCAGTACGAACAGATTCTATCGAGCCGCGACAAGGTGACGGCACTTGAAGGCGTCGCTGGCGCGGGCAAGACGACGTCCTTGGCGGCGATCCGCGAAACCGCCGAACGCGAGGGTTACACAGTGGAAGGATTCGCGCCAACGTCACGAGCCGCACAGAAGACTTGGCGAGGCCGGATTCGAATCGAGCACATTGCAGCGGCATCTGGCGTCCGCAGCACAGGAACAACACGCCCGTCAAAGACATCTGTACGTTCTCGACGAATCCAGCCTCGCCAGCACTAAACAAATGAATGAGTTTCTCCATCGGCTTGAACGAGAATGACCGCGTCCTGCTTGTCGGGGACACGCGACAACATCAGGCGGTCGAAGCGGGTCAGCCCTACCAACAGCTGCGCGAGGCCGGGAATCGAGACGGCCAAGCTGGACGAAATCGTGCGCCAGAAAGACCCGGCCCTGAAGGAAGTCGTTCGAGCAGCTCTCTCGTGGCCGGTGAAGGAAGCCATGGAAAACCTGACCGCGCAGGGCAGAGTACACGAAATTACGGACAACGATGAACGACTGGGCGAAATCGCACGCGAATATGTGAAGCAACCCGAAGGAACGCTTGTGGTGTCGCCCGACAACCGATCACGCAGGGAAATCAATCAGGTAATCCATCGAGCCATGCAGGACGCGGGTCACGTGACACTCTGGAACAAAATGACAAGGTGTTGGTAGCCAGGCAGGAGATTACTGGAGCAGACCGCCGATGGGCCGCGCAATACGAACCCGGCAATGTCGTGCGCTATACAAAAGGTAGCAAGGTGCAGGGAATCGACGCCGGGAGAATACACCCGAGTCGAACGCGTGAATGAGAAAGAAAATCTACTGACGGTGAAACGCCAAAATGGCGAACAAGTGACCTACGATCCTCGCCGATTGCAGGGTGTCACGCTGTACCGCGAGACGGAACGCAACTTCAGTGAAGGCGACCGCGTGCAGTTCACGGCTCCGGCCAGAGAGCTCCACGTTGCCAATCGCGAACTGGGTACCGTCGAGAGGGTCGACGCCGCATGGCGATCTGCAACTGCGTCTCGATTCCGGGCCGCACAGTCGACTTCAACATCCGAGCCAGAATCCACATCTCGACTACGGATATGCGGTAACGAGCCACAGCAGCCAGGGGCAAACTGCCGACCGCGTGCTTGTTCATGTGGACACCGAGCAGGCAGGCGAGAAAGCTCATCAATCAGAGGTTGGCGTACGTCGCAATCTCGCGTGGCCGCTACGATACGCAAATCTACACGAATGACAAGTCCCAGTTAGTCGAAGGACTCTCGCGCGACGTGTCGCAGCGATCCGCAATGGAAGCGGGTCACGAATTCGTGCATCAGCAAACGAGATCGAGCGTTCCTCCGGGCCAAGCCAGGACCAAGGGCACACGCAGGCGGCAAGTCACGGTATCAGCAGATGACCACGACGCGCTGCGCACCCGAGGTCATATCAACGGCACGCGGCTCACAAATCAACAAACCGGCATTATATAAGGGGTTAAAACACTGAAGCCGACCCAAAGGTCGGCTTCGCTTCCTGCCCACTGAGGGACAGGGGGATGGAAAACCTATTATATTCCTTTGCCGGTTAGGATTCCCTTCGCTCGCACCGCCGTCAAGGGGCAGGCAGGCCCGCTGCGCGGCTCCCTGCGGTCGCCCTTGACTGCGGCTTCGCTGTGGGATCGCCCTCACCATGAGAGGCTAGGCGCCGCGCCTCACGCACGAAGCGCACCGAATTGCCAGCTCCACGTCGCATGACGCGACGTTCTGGCTTCTAGTCCCCAGTTGCCGGGGAATCCGCATTGTCTCCCTTTTGCCATGGTCGAAATCACCCATCGTTCCGCGAAGAGTCTGAGGCAGATGTTAGGTCCGCGCGGTAATCCTCAACGGCGTAACCTGCTTGAGATACTGAAGTATTTGCGGGAAGTGAGCGACAACACGGGCCTAGCAAGCGCGCGCGTCAATCGAAACTAAATTCGAGACGGAGCGGAGCCTGTTTGCAGATTCACGCCGCCCTGGCCTGACCCGCTGCCAGCGAAAACCGCTGCTTCGTTGATTGTGAGCAAGCGAGGCTCCTTTCGAGCCTCTCCTGACTATTGGCTCGGAGACGGATGACCCGCTAAGGTGACCTGCACTGCTGGCCAACACCAATCTCTTCCGACCGCACTGCCTCCGGGCTTGGAAGCCCTCTAGGTTCCTGGACCCATCTGATAGCGCTTAGTAACACAAGCAATAGTAAATTAACTTGCCAACGAAATCGAACTCGTGTAATCGTCGCTGCCTATTCGGGTGTCCTGAACAGTGACTAACATGGAGGGGCAACATATGCTACCCGGAAAGCAAGCGGGTGTGTCTCCGGCTATATTTCTGGCCGTGGCCTTCGTAGCCGCGATCATTCTTGTCCCGACGAACACCGCAGTGCTGGCCGGACGTTGCAGCAAACCCACCCACAAAGCAACCCGTCCGTCCGCGTCGCCGGAGCCTAGCGGCAACACCGCCCTTAGCGCTATTAGATCGAAGTATGGCTCTCTTCCGCTCAGCTTCGAAGCCAACGAGGGCCAAGCGCCCCCGGATGTTCAGTTCGTCGCGCATGGAGCCGACTACGCGCTGCTGCTAAGTCCGAAGGGCGCCGTCGTTTCCGTGGAGCAGCAATCCGGCGCCGACCCGTATCTGGCGAAACTGGATGCAAAGACCCAAAGGAAGCTATCGCATCGAAAGCTCTACCACGCTCTCGCGCAGGCTCGGGGGCGCCATCGCCGCCGCAATGTTCGCATTCAGTTTGACGGTGCGAATCCCTATGCCCGTTTGCAGCCACTCGACGAACTTCCCGGCAAGACCAATTACCTCCTCGGCAACGATCGCCGCAAGTGGCTCACCGGCATACCCAATTACAGCCGCGTTCGATATTCCGGGATCTATCCGGGCGTGGATCTCGTCTATTACGGCAATCAGCGCCAGCTCGAATTCGACTTTGTCGTCTCGCCGGGAGCCGATCCGGATGCGATCGCCCTCAAGTTCGATGGTCGCGAGCGCCTCACCGTCGCAAGCGACGGCACGCTGCGCTTGGGATCGCGTCGGGACCAGGATGTCGTTCTGCTGCGTCGCCCGTCAATCTATCAGCTTGAGCAGAGCCGAAAGCACGTCGTGCAAGGTGGATTCGTATTGCTGGCTGGTCGCCGGGTCGAGTATCGACGTCGGCGCCTACGACAAGACCAAGCCGCTGATCGTCGACCCCGTCCTGGCTTATTCGACGTATCTCGGCGGCAGCGCCGGCGCCGATTGCGATGGAATCGCGGTGGACGCGAGTGGCAACGCATACGTGGTCGGTGCCACGCCCTCTACTGATTTCCCGGTCGTTAACGGCTATCAATCGACAGGCAATGCGAACTACGTCGCGTTCATCAGCAAGTTTGACCCAACCGGCGCCACGCTTCTGTATTCGACGTATCTCGGAGGCACCGGCGGAGACTACGGCTTCGGAGTCGCCCTCTGATCCCACCGGCAATGTGTATGTAACCGGCTACTCGTTCTCGACCGACTTCCCGATAGTAAATGGCTTCCAGACGACGAACAACAATCCCACCTACGGAAATGTTTTCGTCGCCAGGCTTGACACAACCCAGTCGGGCGCAGCTTCACTTCTGTATTCGACCTACTTGGGAGGCGGAGGAAACTCGACGAACTCAACCCAAGGCTATGGCGACCTCGGCTTCGGCATCGCAGCCGACGCCAATGGGTTCGCCTACGTTACGGGCGTGACGACATCCGACACCTCAGTGACACCATTTCCGACGACTCCCACGGCTTATCAATCTTCGTTGGCGAGCCCGAACGGCAACGCATTCCTAACCGCCCTCGACACGAACCAATCCGGGAGCGCTTCCCTGATTTACTCGACGTATCTGGGTGGAGATGGCGCCGGTTCCCTCATTGGCGACATCGGCGAGAGCGTTGCCGTGGACGGATTCGGCGACGCGTATCTTGCGGGTCAGACCACATCTGACTCGTCCGGTCCGTTCCCGACCACTTCCAGTGCGTACCAATCGACCCTGAATAGCCCCAACGGCAATGCTTTCATAACTGAGATTTCCACAACTCAGTCAGGCGTTCAATCCCTGGTCTACTCGACCTATTTCGGCGGATCGACCACCAGTATCGTGGGAGATTGGGGCGAGAACATCGCCCTCGACGCAACTGGCAAGGTTTACATCACGGGAGGCGCTGATTCGTTCGACTTTCCCATCACTTCTGGCGCGTTTCAAATCGCCAACAGCGACGGAGGTAAGGCGTTCGCCGCGAAATTTGATCTCACCCAGTCAGGAAGCCAGTCGCTTGTCTATTCCACTTTCCTCGGCGGGACCAACGGCAGCACCGGAGAAAACGGTAACGGAATCGTCGTGGACTCGAACGGCGACGCGTACGTAGTGGGCTGTACGTCCTCGAGCGATTTTCCAACCACCTCCGGCGCATTCCAATCCATGCTCAAAAGCAGTGGTGTAAACGCCTATCTCTCTGAACTGAACCCGGGTGGCACTGGGTTGCAATATTCAACTTATCTGGGCGGAAGCGGTGCATTCGGTGATGTTGCAACGAGTGTTGCTTTGGATCCGTTGGCCAATCCATACCTCGCGGGCTACACCGATTCGTCGGATTTCCCCACGTCGAATGCCTTCCAAAGTTCGCTCAGCGGCGGCCAAAGCGGGTTCGTCGCGAAGTTTGCCCTGAATGCGAATCCGGGCATCACTGCATCGCCCTCTCCCGGACCGAACAGCGCCGGATGGAACAATTCGGCCGTGACGGTCACGTTTACCTGTGTTCCGGGCGCTGCGCCGATTCAAAGCTGCACCGCGCCAGTCGCCGTCAGCACAGAAGGAGCCAATCAGGTTGTTACGGGCACAGCCGTGGATACGGCCAACAACACCGCGTCAGCGAGCGACACCGTGAATCTCGATCTCACTCCACCGGTCCTCACCATTAGCAGCCCGGCGAACAACTCCACGGTCGCCACGCCGTACGTGATCGTCTCGGGCACGCTCACGGATTCGCTTTCCGGGCCGGGCTCGGTAATCTGCAACAGTGTTCCTGCGGCGCTCACTGGTACCAACTTCTCATGTACCATGCAGCTTTCCTCGGTGTCTAATTCCATCGTGGTGACAGGGTCCGACCTTGCTGGCAACACGGCGAGCAACACGCTGACAGTCACGGTAAGTATGCCCGCTCCCACGTCTTTGACCGTGAGCCCGGCCAATCCGAATATGATCGTCGGCGGAGCGCAGCCTTTCACAGCGGTCGATCAGGCCGGTACAACACGACCGGATGCAACTTGGACGGTTAGCGATACTGCAATCGCCAGCTTTGCAAATGGCAGCTCGAATACTCTCGTCGGAAATGCAGCGGGGACAGTGACGCTCACAGCCACGGTGGGCAGCGTCACCGGCCAGACGACGGTGACAGTACTCGCGGGATCATCCCTAGCGGTCGGCACCGTGCTATGGTCCGCTCCGCCTCCCTCGGGATACACGACCCAGCAGATCGTTCAAGCCGTGCCAACGGCCAACGGCCCTGACCTCTACGCCATCGACACGGACCCGAACTCAGACATTGTCGTCCAGGCTCTAAAGTCCGACGGCACGCAACTCTGGCAAACTACCGCCAGCGCAAGCGCGTACTACACCCTTGTCGGACTCGGGGACAACACCGGAGGTCTTCTCATCGAGGGCGAAGATTCGTCCTCAGGGAACCGTAATTTCACCGATCTAGTTCCTCAAACGGGCAATCAAGCGTGGCAATACACTCTGCCGAGCTACTACGACAACCTTGATCAAGATGTCGCAGTCGGCCTCGACGGCAAGGTTTATGTCGTCGAAACAGACGCGGGCAATGGTGGCTCATTTTATGGAAGCCAAAGCTACCTCGACGAGTTCAGCCCGAGTGGAACGCTGTTGAGTCAGATCGCGCTACCCCAGAGTTCGTTTGCGAGCGTCTCGCCCAGCTGCAGCAATGGGAGCTTCACGCAAACATTTGCAGGTGGCTATGGGCCTCCTGTGGTCACGCCTGATGGCTCGGTTTATCTAGAGGTTGAATCGTCTCAGGAAACGGAAGTAACGAACCCGCCCTGTAACCAAAGCCAGATCAGTGCATACAGCGAGGCTGTCTCGCTATTCCACGTCGCGCCGGCCGGTGGCACACAGACGCAAACTCTAGCTTCCTATTCACTTTCCGATTGGTACGATCCGGCCAACAACTCAGCCGCACCATATCACAGCCCCGCCGACGTGATACCAGACGGCAACGGCGGCGTGCTGGCAAGCTGGACGGATTTCCAAAATCCGACCCTCTCGGCGTATCCGCCGACAATCGCTGACATCAGTCCTCAGCGAACGACTCAAGTGACCTTCCCCGCTCTCAACACCGAATTCTGTGCTTGCGACAACAACCTCGTTCTCGGCGACAGCAACATCGCCTTCGCTACCGACGGAACTGACGTTGTATCCTTCAACGTCGCGACCCTCCAGCAGAATTGGACCTACGCGTCCCAGGCCGGCAACCTAACCCTCGTCACAGCAACCAGCGGCGGCGGCGTAACGATCAACGACGGTCAGCTCGGCGTCATCCAGCTGGATTCGAACGGCAACCCAAGCACACCCATCGCCAGCACCCAGGGCGCAAACCCTTACGAGATGTTGGTGCCCGCATATGCCTCCCTACCTTCAAATCTCGGCCTATGGGCAACCGATACCACTGGCACCCTAGCTTTCATCATAGGTCCGCCCGAGCCTGTGGCACCTTCGCCGTTCGTAGAGCCGACCGGGGCCGAGCAGAGACAGCGGTCGGCCGTCCCGATCCCGGCCAGTATCCATTACGTATTGGGGAACCTCACCAATTTAGATGGTAACGCATGGTCGTGCGGGGGACAGGTTCAAATAAATCTTGGGAACTACGGCTATGCCTATTGCGCAACGGCAACGATTCTCGACAAGGACCATAACGCTATTAAGAACCAGCCATTCAGAGTGTGGGAAACCATTCAACCTGTAGCCAAAAACCCACAGAGCTTGCCCATTAACCTCTTTACCACGCAAGGGAAAGGCATGTATGCCCACAATGACGGGACCTTCAATGACTCCGTAGCCTTCTGGTTTCCCTCTCAGGGGCCGCAGCCTGGCTGGTTCTTCAAAGCGAAGCAGTTCCTGACCGTAACCAACAAGCTGAAGTCTTACAATAACCTACTCATACTTTGCCACGATTATCAGTGGAACTTCTCGACGATTACGGACGTTACCGCAAATCCAGATGCTTCCTGTCAGAACTATTGATTGTGGAGGGATAACCCATGTTTCGTGCCAACACGATTGCAGTGGCCTTCTTGCTGCTCCATACAGTCTCGAATAGCCAAGTCTCAAAACCTGCACACGCGGCTAGAGTCGATCCTCTAACAAGACAAGTAAGGAATTACCAGAATACTGCCTATGATTTCCTCACGGCGCTGGATGACTTCGCGCTAAAGTGCGGGGTACCAACGGGCATAGACTTAGAACTTCCGGTGAAGCATCGGTCTATTTCCGTTAACGTCTCCCGAGGAACTGTCGTTGACGTTCTAAACACTATAGTCGCGCAGGAACCCAGCTATAAATGGGCCAAGGTGAACGGTGTCGTTAACGTGATGCCGGAAGAGAACCCGAACAACATGCTCGATCTGCGGATTGCTAGCTTTCATGTTCGGAACGCTGACTCTTCAGGCATCCACGCTGCGATTGTCTCGCTCCCTGAGGTGAAGGAGTGGTTGGAACAGAATCATCTAACAGAACGCACGCCGAATTACACCGACATTATCGTCGGAAAGAATCGTTACGTCATGCCGCGCCTCTCTCTCGATCTGCACAATATGACTCTTCGGGAAATCTCGAACAGGATTCTCACGTCCCGTCGGTTCCACTCTTGGGTCGTTGCTCGATGGGGAGAGAAGAATCAATATCTGAGCATCGCGGTTAACTGATCTCGCGATGACCCATTCTCATCACTGAGCCAGATCGCTGGTGCATCGGGCCTCATATCGACGGCGGCACCCGCGACCTCAGGCGTCCCAATCATGAGTCTCGCGCGACCATGACTATCGCGAATGACGATTTTTTCAGCTTCAATTGTTCGTGGCTTCCCGCCGAGCCCCATCGAAACAAGAACCATTGAAGCCAGCACGACTCCCACGCCTATCAGCTTCAGTCGTCGATTCGCTCGTTCGAGACGCGCTACCCGCACTGTCAACGTTTCGATTTCCGATGTCATGTCTATTCCCCCTCCGAACAGCCTAATACAACTAAGGTTATGGACCGCAAAAAAGTAAGCGTCGTTCGGAGGCCGTCTTGACCGGTGCGGTTGACTATGCAGCGTGAGTTGATTCAGCAGGTCGCTCAGCAGCGAGATTCCAGGGCAGCAGTTGCGCAATGCGGTTAATCGGATGGTCGACGATGCGCGAGAACACTTCGCGCAAGTACGTTTCGGGATCAACATTGTTCAGTTTTGCTGTGCCGATCAGGCTGTAGATCGCCGCCGCGCTTTCGCCGCCCCTGTCCGATCCTGCGAACAAGTAATTCTTCCGGCCCAGCGCGACCACACGCAATGCTCGCTCGGCGGCGTTGTTGTCGATCTCCAGCCGGCCATCGTCCACATAGTGCCGCAGTGCTTCCCAAAGTCCCAGCGCGTAACGCACGGCCTGGGCCGTGTCCGATTTTCTTGACAGCTTGACCAAAGTCTCTTCCAGCCACTGCTTCAGCGACTCCAGCAGCGGGTGGCTGCGCTCGCGGCGCACCTGGCGACGTTCTTCGGGCTGCCGCCCGCGGATGTCTCCTTCGATGGCGTAGAGTTCTCCGATGCGCCGGAGCGCTTCCTGAGCCACGGGCGAGTTGTGCGCGACGTGAAGATCGTAGAACTTCCGCCGCACGTGCGCCCAGCAGGCCGCCTCCCGAATGCGTCCTGTTTCGTAGAGTTGGTCGAAACCCGCGTAGGCATCGGCTTGCAGCGTGCCCGTGAAGCTGCTCAAGTGTGCCTTCGGATGCTCGCCCTTGCGGTCCGGCGTGTAGGCGAACCATACCGCCGGAGGCGTCGCATCTCCGGCGGGCCGGTCGTCGCGCACGTAGGCCCACAGCCGGCCCAGCTTTGTTTTTCCCAGTCCTGGCGCGAGCACGGGCACCGGCGTGTCATCGACATGCAGCTTCGTCGCGCTCAGCACGTGATGCCGCAGCGCTTCCACCAGCGGCTGAAGTAATCCGCTCGCGCCGCCCACCCAATCGGCCAGCGTCGCGCGGTCCAGTTCCACGCCTTCGCGCTCGTAGATCTCTTCCTGCCGGTACAGCGGAAGATGATCGCAGTACTTTGACACCAGCACGTGGGCCAGCAGTCCCGGACCGGCCAGGCCTCGCGCGATTGGACGGCTCGGTGCTTCGGCTTGCACGATCTTGTCACAGCGCCCGCAGGCCACCTTCGGCCGCACCTGCCGGATCACTTTGAAACTCGCCGGAACCCACTCCAGCATCTCCGACACGTCTTCGCCCAGACGCTTCAACTCTCCGCCGCAGTCCGGACATACAGTTTGCTTCGGCAGAATCTGCCTCGTCTCGCGCGGCAAGTGTTCCGGCAGCGGCCGCCGCACTGGTTTCGTCGCACGATGTGTTTCAGGCGTAGCAGCAGAAGATGCCCGCTCTGCCCGGCTCGCTTCCAGTTCGTCCAGCCGCAACTGCAACTGCTCGATCTGCCGTTCCACCTTCTCCGACTTGCGCCCGAACTGCATCCGCCGCAGCTTGGCGATCAGCAGCTTTAACTGTTCGATCTCCGCATCGCGCGAGGCGAGCTGTTCATCTTTCAAAAGAATCTGCTCGTGCTGGGAGAGGATAAGTGTTCTCAGTGCGTCGGAATCAAGCTGATGGAGATCTGGCAGGGAAGAAGAAGTGCCGCTCACACCGCCACTCTACACGAGATTTTTTACAGCCAGATGAAAATGCACAAGAAAGCTGAAAATTCTTTGCTCACACAGCCATCTGTGGAGTGTAGCTGCGTACCGGTCGTCGCCAGTCGATCCCTTCGAGCAACATCGAGAGTTGCGCCGGTGTGAGCGAAACCGTTCCACTCGCCGCTTGTGGCCAAGTGAATCTTCCGCGCTCCAGTCTCTTGGCAAACAGACACAGCCCGTCGCCATCCCACCAGAGCATTTTGACGAGATCGCCGCGACGCCCACGAAAGAGGAATACGTGTCCGGAGAACGGATTTTCCTGAAGGGCCGTCTGCACCATGCCCGCCAGTCCCACAAAACCGCGCCGCATGTCCGTCACGCCCGCTACAATCCAGATGCGCGTTCCTGCAGGCAAGCCCATCATCCGAGCAACTGCTCCAGCACCACGCGCAGCGCCTCCGCATCGACGCGCCCGGCAATCCGCAGTTGCCCTTTCGGAAGCTCCACGTGAATCATCCCGGAAGATGTTCGCCGTCTCCGCGTGCCCGTCGATCGCGCTGCTTCCATCGCTGTGGTGCCGATCACGCGAACCGGCAGCAGATCGGGCGTCTCACTGGACCTGCGTTCCAGCCGTCCTTGCTGATACAGCCGCCGCCATCCAAACACCTGGTTCGCGTTCACTCCATGCGCTCGCGCTACGCGCGCGACCGAAGCGCCGGGCTGAAGTGTCTCCTCCACGATCCGCCGCTTCTCCTCCACCGTGCGATAGCGTCGCTTGGGTTCTTTGCCCCTCACTTGTATGGCTTGTTCCGAAGTGTCCACGGTTCACCTTTGTGGACACGATCATCGTGTCCACAAAGGCCATCATCCTTGCCCTCCGACTGTCCGTCTACACGGCCTAAACCGGACGCTTACGCAAAAAACAAATCTGCGATCATCAATCAAGAGTTCAGCCAAAATCACCGCGTCGGCCAAGTCATGGATGTGCTTGACCGGCTAGCGATTGAGTATGCGAGAAGCTAATCAGACCGCCGTCTTGGAAGCCGTTCGAACGTCGTGCACGAGACAATCTGAATCCTGAAAAAACTTCCGATGCGAAACCTCCGGTCACTGACCCTCTAAAATTCTGGCAGACAGTCACGGCACAAAATATGGGAGCAAGTTTGAGAGCAGAATGGCGCGAAAACGTGCCGAACACCGTCTAACACCATGCACGTAAGTTGCAGAAGAACAAAGCAGGCCACGCATCGTCTAATGGTCTGTCACACCTTCTAAGCAGAGGGTCGGGAGTTCGAGTCTCCCCGGGCGCGCCATTTTCTAGAGCCTTCCGACCCCTTCCATTCATTTCGAACTCAGGTTCTGCAAGAGGCTAATTGGGAGCAAATCTAACTTGCCATTCTGAGCTTCCTTACGGTAAGTATAGCGGCTCCGAGTCGCCATGGAATGGAGTGGGGATCATGAAACCTTCAAGAATTAGGAAGTCTCGTATTGCGCTTCTGACGGCTGCATGCCTGTCCAGTCTCGTTGTCGCGACAATTTCCAGGGCGCAAGTACCGGGGAATTCCGACACGCCCGGCCAAGTGCAGGATCTAAACAGGAGATCAGCCTTACAGCAAATAGCGATGAACCAGGCAGCGGAAGATACCGCTTACGAGGCTTTCACGAATGTCAAAGCCGAAGACCCGGACAAGAAAATCAAGCTCGGCGAGGATTTCCTCGGAAAATATCCCAAGAGCAAATACGCCGAAAACGTGGATGTCGGGCTCACAAATGCCTACTACGCCAAACAAGAGTGGCCAAACTTCTATGCATCAGCAGATAGAGCGCTGGCTCTGAAACCCGACGACGTGGACGTTCTCGTTACCGTAGGCTGGGTGATCCCCCACATCTACGATCCGAATAATCCGGATGCGGAGAAGCTGCTCGACAAGGCCGAAGCTTACGAGAAACAGGCCATTCCAGTCATACCGGCGATGTCCAAGCCCGCAGGAATGAATGATGCCCAGTTTTCGGGATTCAAGGCCCAAAAATCGAATGAGGCGCACAGCGCCCTCGGCCTTATCTATTTTCGGCGTCACGATTATGGCAATTCGGTGACGGAACTTCAGCAGGCAACGCAAAATACCGCGAGCCCCGACCAAACGGACTTGTTCGTCCTCGCGACTTCGTTGGATCAGTTGAACCGGCATGCGGAAGCCGCCACATCGTTTGACCGCTGCGGCCAGATCGACGGACCTTTGCAGCAGCCGTGCAAACAGGGCGCGGCCAGAGCGAAGCAGCAGGCCGCGCAGCCGAAATAGGAGTTGGCTGCCTTGATTGCCGCGCGCGGACGCGGATGCACGGATTGGCTCCGAGCCCACCACGTCCGCAGCCGGGAGGGATTCCGGCTAGGTCCACTTATCGATGGACGCGCTGGTGACGTAGCTGAAATCCCCGCCGGCCCAGTACGTATTTGTTTCCCCGCCCAGCACGATTATTTCGATGGAGGACTTGGGGTTGGGATCGGGCGGCCCGCCAAAACGGCCTCGCCGATAGAAGCGCTGGAACGGAAGATCGGCGTCGCCCATCTTCAGGTACGAGGCGTAGGGCTCGACGCCCGCCTGCGCCTGCTTCAGCTCGTTTTTGTGCGTGTCCCAGTATAGCCACGCAGGTGTCTTCGAGTTCTTCGACCAGTAGTCGCTTAACTCTTCCTTCGAGTTGAATCCCTTCTCCTTGGCCTCGCGCGCCACGGTTGGATCGAGCAACAGCGTGGCGGAGCTCGTGCCGAACGAGAAGAAATGCGTCAGCCAGTTGTTGATCAGTTCGTGGTAGGGCATGTTGGGGAACCACGCGACGTTGTTCAGGCTCCAGCCGCTGAAGATGCTGACGACGCTTTCCTCGGGCTTGAAGCCCTTTTGCACGTGGAACGGCTTCCAGCCATCCGGCAGCTTGTTTTCCGTTTCCGCGATGCACAAGTTGTTGTAGTTGAAGTTCGATCCCAGGGTGCCCAGGTAGGTGAGTCCGGGCACGCCACAGCCGCCGAGGTTCTTCGAAAGGATCGTCCACGCGCGGCCAATCACAGCATTGGGCTCGGCGAATGGGCCCATCGCGCCGATGCCGTAGTTCATCTTGATTTTGTCGGAAATAGGACCGTTCAGCATCACCATCCGGGTGAAGGACGACGTCGAGCTGAAAAGCGACGGCTGTCCGGTCGATGCGATCGCCAGGATGGCGGGCAGGTGTTCGGGACTCGCGCCGGCCATGACGGCATTGATGGCCACGTGCCTCACCGTGAACGTCCACGAAGCCTGCGCGCCGCGGGCGGCGCTCAACGTGCCGATCACCTCATCCGGCTTGTGGCTCGTGCCTTTCAGCATCGCCTCCACCTTTTCCTCGGTGGGAAGGATGATGGGCATGAAATCGGTCAGGTTGTTGTCGCAGATACAGGCGCTGCAGCTCATCCTGAGTGCCCGAGTACATGGGCGGGCCGACATCCGGACGTGACGGTGCCGGTCTTCTTCTCATCCGCCGTCAGAGGGAGTCGTCAGGGCGGAAATGATTTCCGGCATCAGCGGCTTGTTCGTAACCGGATCGTTGCCCAAGAGGACCTGGTACATCTCCTCGTCGGTTTTGTTGGTCATCGGGTGAGGCAGGAAGCAAACGCGCAGGAGAGGCATGCCATGGCCGGCCGCATTCGACTTCGCAAGATCCTTGAAGGCGATCGTGACGAGAGGAGCGGTCGGGAAACCCATCTGTTCGACTTTTATGCAGTGACCGACGGTCGCTGGGGTGCAGGTGCTTCAATGCCCGTATGCCATGATCATGGCGTTGCCGCTGGCCTTGATTTCCGCCATGAGCTTGGGGTCATCATCGAAATACGATCCGGCTTTCAGACGGTACACCGTCTTCACGCTGGGCATGTTTTTCTGGAACCAGATGGCGATCTGCGCGAGGAAGCGATCCGCGCCCGCGAAGCCATCGGACACGAGGAAAATGGTTTTGCCGTCAAGCGTGCTCAGGCGCGGGGCCATCGGGATTAGCTGAACCCCGGGCGGCACGCCCTTGGGATTCAACGCCTCGATTTTCGCCGGGCCCGCTGAGGGCTTTGCTTTTTTCGCTGGTTCGGCGAGCGTTGGAGACGACCCGGCCAAAATCGCCGGGGAAACGCCGATCAGCGACAGCAGCTTTCTTCGATTGATCTTCATGTTCTTTCCCCCCGCGGTCATGCGTCAGAATGGCCTACCGCTTCCTGCGACACATTTTACACCGCACGAACGGTTAGACTGCCGCTTGCGTCGGATTCGGTTACAAATTCGAAAACCCCGCCGCGGCGATGCGGCCAACATCTACGGCAGCGCGAAAACGTAGATCGCGTTGCCTCCGGTCGGCTCGTGCATGTCGGGCTATCTCGTTGTTCAGCTCCGGCACCTTGAGGTTGTATCCGGTCATCACGCAGATGTATTCCTTTCCGTCCACCGCATACGTGATCGTGCTCACCGAAACATTGCCGCCGAGAATCGATTCCCACAGCTTCTTGCCGGTTTGCGCATCGAAGGCGTCGAATCGCCGGCTCATGTCGCCGTGAAATACGAGCCCGCCCGCCGTGGAAACCACCGAAGCTGTGCTCGGCGCCGGGCCCTGGTCGAAGCGCACCATGTCACCCGTCGAGAGATTGATCTTGGCAAGACCCGCCAGCTTGCTGGGATCGGATCCCGGCCGCGGAATCACCTTCCACGAGCCGCGTATACCGGGAGCGGCGGTCGTCAGATCGCGGCAATTATCGACGTACGGAACGTAGAGAGAGTTGGTCAGCGGGTCGTAGGAGGTGGGCCAGTAGCTGCGCGTGTTCCAGAAGCAAATGATGTGGTGCTCGCCCGGCTTCTTGGTGACGATGTCCCAGTTCAGCTGTCGTCTGGCCGGTTTTCACGTCGACGTTCGCGAGATTGAAATTCGGATCGTCGTAGGGAAACGGCATCGCCCAGAGAAATTTGCCGTTGTTGCGGTCCAGCGCAAAAACCGAGCCGCCTTCGGAGACCATCACCGCCATATCGTGCTTCGACCCGCGCGGCACATCGGGATTGATCCACTTCACCGCTTTCGGATCGGGATCGAAGGGCTCGTTCACCAGCGTGCGTTCGTGCGTGTGATCCGTGTCCCAGTCGTCGCCCGGCAGATGCTGGAAATACCAGATCAGCTTTCCGGTCTTCGGATCGAGCGCCAGCGTGCAATTGCTGTAGAGGTCGGCGGGCGAAGTCCGCGCGGTGCCGTCGGGATTGCCGTCGTGGCGGAGAATGCGCTGATCCGGCATCGGATTCGCAACGCCCCAGTAGATCACGTTGCGCACGGGATCGAAGGTTCCCGGCAGCCCCCAGGTGGACGCCGTATCCTGCGAATTATCGCCGCCGCCCCACGAGGAATATCCGGGATCGTCGGGGCCAGCGACGGTGTAGAAGCGCCAAACCTTTTCGCCGGTTTCGGCGTTGTCGGCTTCGATGAAGCAGGTGTCGCGCCCATGGCCGCAGGTGCCGCCGGATACCACGTTGCCGTCGATCACCAGCGGGCCGGACGTATTCGCCGTTTGCGTCTTGAATGTCTCCCAGCGCATCTTGCCGGTGCGCGCGTCGATCGCGACCACGTAGCCGTCGGGCGCGGTGAAATACACCATGTCTTCGTAGATCGCGAGCGATTTGCTCCGTTCGGTTGAGCCGACTTGCGGCGTTTTGTAGTCGCGCTTGTACTCCCAGATCAGGTCGCCGGTCGTGGCATCGAGCGCGTCGACGGCGCCGCCCGGCACGATCACGTACATCACGCCGTCATGCACGATTGGAATCGTCTCGGTGACGCCTTCCGGCAGGCTGCGCACCCACGCCATGCGAAGCTGGCTCACGTTTTTCGTGTTGATCTGCGAAAGCGGGCTGTAGCGCCAGGCGTCGTACGTGCGGCTGAACATCAGCCAGTCGTCCGGGCTCGGATGGACGAAGCATTTCATTCGTGACGGGCTTGTAGTTCTCGACTTCCTTGTACTCGACCGGCTTGTTGTCCAGCAGTCTGCCCAAACGCGGGCACAATCGCTGCGAAAAACAGACAGACCGCAGCGGTCCAGATCCGAAGCATTGCTTCCCCCTCGAGCCCTGATGGCCTGAACAACCACCCGTAAGAGAACGGGGCATGCTACAGCAGGTCGGGTCCGGCCTCAATAGCCAGATGCTGTCCCCTAAACGATTCCCGGTATGTTGCTTCCACGCGCGGCGACGTAATCTAATTCCTGCGTGCAGAGGAAGAGTGACTTTACAGGAGGAACGACCATGGCAAAGTATGGCAAAGCTGCCGGCAAAAGCGTGAAAAGCGCGGTGCACCGCGAGAAGCGAGGAACTCTTCGATCGGGAAAAGGCGGGAAAGGCGGCAAGGTGACGAGCCGCAAGCAGGCGATCGCCATCGGCCTTTCCGAAGCGCGCAAGAGAGGCGCGAAGGTTCCCAGGAAGAAATCGAGCCGTTAGTCATGCCGCTGCCGCCGATCGGCTGGCCGTTCTCGCCGGACCATTTCGGGCCGCTAGTTAACGCTGTGAAAGCGAGCGGTGCCGGTTTCGTTGCGGCCCGCCGGAGTACGCTAAGATAATAGCGACGAATAACTGGGGCGCAGATCGTTCCGCGGGAGTATGGAACGCGTCTCACCAGAGAGGGAATTGACGCGTGGATCGCCACAACAATTCAGAGCTTTCCAAGCCGGCCGGCCGGCCATCCGGAACGCGTCACCATCACCAACATTTTGCCGGAGTTGAACGGCGGCCGCTATCCGATCAAGCGCATCGTGGGCGATGAAATCGAAGTCACCGCCGACATCTTCGCGGACGGCCACGAAGTCCTCTCGGCGCTGCTCCTGCATCGCACGGAGAAGCAATCCCTCTGGAATGAAGTGCCCATGGAGCCGATCGAGAACGATCGGTGGCAAGGCAGCTTTCGCGTTGCGTCCGTCGGCCAGCACGTCTACACGATTCAAGCCTGGATCGACGCGTTTCGGACGTGGCGCCGCGACATGATCAAGCGCGTCGAAGCGGGACAGCACGCTTCGGTCGATCTGCTGATTGGCGCCGATCTGATCGCGAAGGCCGCCGAGCGTGCCAGCGGCGCCGAAAGCAGCCGAACTCCGCAAGCTCGCGGATTCCGTGCGCGCGAATGCGGAGCGCGATCTCGGTCGCGCCGCCGAGAAGGCGCTCGACGAGCGCCTGGCGCAGCTGATGGACCGGTATCCCGATAAGCGCCTCGCCACCACCTACGACAAGGCCTCTGCGCGTCGTGGTCGATCGCGAAAAAGCGCGCTTCAGCAGTTGGTACGAAATGTTTCCGCGGTCGTGTTCTCCGAAACCGGGCCGCCACGGCACCTTTCGCGATTGTATCGCGCGCCTGCCCTACGTCGCCGAAATGGGATTCGACGTCGTCTATCTGCCGCCCATTCATCCGATCGGCTGCGCGCACCGCAAAGGCAAAAACAACAACACGGTCGCGGCGCCCGACGATGTCTGGCAGCCCATGGGCCATCGGCTCGCGCGATGGCGGACACAAATCGATTCTGCGCGAGCTCGGCACGATCGAGGATTTCCGCGCACTCGTCGACGCGACGCGCCAGAAAGGAATGGAGATCGCGCTCGACATCGCCTACCAGTGCGCGCCCGATCATCCCTACGTTCGCGAGCATCCCGAGTGGTTCCGCATTCGCCCGGACGGCACGGTTCAATACGCCGAGAATCCGCCGAAGAAATACGAAGACATCGTTCCGATCAATTTCGATACCGAGCAATGGCGCGAGCTCTGGACCGAGCTCAAAGACGTCGTTCTGTTTCTGGATCGGCCACGGCGTCCGCATATTTCGCGTCGATAATCCGCACACCAAGCCGTTTTCTTTCTGGGAGTGGCTGATCGCGGAAATCAAGCGCAACCATCCCGACGTCCTGTTCCTCGCGGAGGCATTCACGCGCCCGAAGGTGATGTACGAACTCGCGAAGCGCGGCTTCTCGCAGTCCTACACGTATTTCACCTGGCGCAACACGAAGTGGGAATTGGAGGAATATTTCACCGAACTCACGCAAACCGAAGTCAGCGAATTTTTTCGCCCGAATCTCTGGCCCAACACGCCCGACATCCTTGCGGAATACCTCCAATTGGGAGGGCGCCCTGCGTTCATGGCACGCGCGGTGCTGGCCGGCACGCTCGGCGCGAACTACGGAATCTATGGTCCGGCCTTCGAGCTTTGCGAAAATCGCCCCATTCAGCCGGGCAGCGAAGAATATTTCGACTCCGAAAAATATCAGCTGCGCAATTGGGAGATCGAGCGTCCCGACAGTTTGAAGGATTGGATGGCTCGCATCAACCGGGCCCGTCGAGAAAATCCGTGCCTGCAGAGCGACGCCGGGCTCCAGTTTCATTCCGTCGACAACGACAATTTCATCGCCTACTCGAAATCCACCGAGGACCTCTCGTCTCTGATCGTGGTCGTCGTGAATCTCAACCCTTACCAGAAGCATAGCGGCTGGCTCACGTTGCCGCTCGGGGCTCTCGGCCTGTCGGAACGCCAGCCGTACCAGATGCACGATCTGCTCAGCGATGCGCGGTATATCTGGCAAGGACCGCGCAATTATTGCGAACTCGATCCTGCCGTGGCGCCGGCCCATATTTTCCGCGTTCGTCGGCGCGTGCGCTCCGAGCATGATATCGACTACTTCGAATAGCGCCCCGTTGGCTGCCCGGCGCGGACACGGCTTAGGATCGCAGAATGCAAAGCAATCCACTCTGGTATAAGGACGCGGTTATTTACGAGCTGCACGTCCGCGCCTTCTACGATAGCGATGGCGACGGCGCGGGCGAATTCAAGGGCCTTACCCTCAAGCTCGATTACCTGAAAGATTTGGGCGTCAATGCCGTTTGGATCCTCCCGTTTTACCCGTCCCCTTGGCGCGACGACGGCTACGACATCTCCGACTACACCAGCGTCCACCCCGCGTACGGCACGATCGACGATTTCAAAGTATTTCTTGAGGAAGCGCACCGTCGCGACATCCGCGTGATCACCGAGCTCGTTCTGAATCACACCTCCGACCAGCACCCGTGGTTCCAGGAGGCGCGCAGCTCTCGCGACAATCCCAAGCGCGATTGGTACGTCTGGAGCGAAACGCCCGATCGCTACAAAGACGCGCGCATCATCTTCACCGATACCGAGCAATCCAATTGGGCGTGGGACATGTCCTCGAAGTCCTACTACTGGCACCGCTTCTTCAGCCATCAGCCGGACTTGAACTACGATAATCCGGCCGTTCGCGACGAAATGTGGAACGTGATGCGCTACTGGCTCGACATGGGCGTCGATGGCCTGCGCCTCGATGCCGTGCCCTATCTCGTCGAGCGCGACGGCACCTCCTGCGAAAATCTGCCCGAGACTCACGACGTCCTGAAATTTCTGCGCAGCCGCCTGGACGAAAAATTCTCCGACAAAATGTTTCTTGCCGAAGCCAATCAATGGCCGCAGGATGTTCGCGCCTATTTCGGCAGCGCGGACGAATGCCACATGGCGTTCCACTTCCCGCTGATGCCGCGCATGTTCATGGCCATCAAACTCGAAGATCGCAAGCCTCTCGTCGACGTCCTGCAGCGCACCCCGGCGATTCCACCGGCGTGCCAGTGGGGCATTTTCCTGCGCAATCACGACGAGCTCACGCTCGAGATGGTGACCATGGACGAGCGGGACTACATGTACGACGAATTCGCCAAAGACGCCCGCGCCAAGCTGAATATCGGCATTCGCCGCAGGCTTGCGCCTCTGATGGAAAGCGACCGCCGCCGCATCGAACTCCTCAATGGACTGTTGATGTCCCTGCCCGGCACGCCGATCATCTACTATGGAGATGAGATCGGCATGGGAGACAACATCTATCTCGGCGATCGCAACGGCGTGAGGACGCCCATGCAATGGAATGGCGGATGGAACGCCGGCTTCTCCGGCGCCGATCCCGAGCGCCTCTATTCGGCGTTGATCTCGAATCCGCTCTACGGCTATCAGGTCGTGAACGTCGAATCGCAGAAGCGCTCCGAGCATTCGCTGCTCTCCTGGATGAAGCAGTTGATCCGCGTACGCAAATCCACGCGCGTCTTTAGCCGCGGCACGATGGAAATGCTGCATCCGCTCAATCATCGCGTGCTGGCCTACGTGCGCGAGTTCGAGGGCGAAAAGATTCTGGTCGTGAGCAACTTGTCGAGCCAGGCGCAAGCGGCCGAACTCGACCTGCGCCGCTGGAAGGGAACCGTGCCCATCGAAATGTTCGGCGGCAATCCTTTTCCGCGCATCGGAGACTTGCCCTATCTCTTGACGCTGGGGCCGTATCACTTTTATTGGTTTCGCTTGCGGCAGCTGTGATTCCGGATTCGCAGCGGGCGACATCACGAAGCAGCACCTTCGAGGAAACACGTTGGCTGAAACCGCGCAACTCTCGGACGAATTCATCCGCCAGCTCTCGGCTGTCGGCGAGGTGGACGTTCTCGTCGGAATCCCCACCTTCAATAATAAAGACACCATCGAGCGAGTCGTGCGCGCGGTCCAGATCGGCCTCACCAAGTATTTCCACCGCGACCGTTGCGTCCTGATCAATCCCGACGGCGGTTCCACCGACGGCACGCCCGAGATGTTCAAGAACGCCTCCGTCAGCGATTTCGAGATCATGCTCACCTCGAATCCCTTGCGCACGTTTCACCGTGTCAGTGCGCCCTATCATGGCATTCCCGGCAAGGAGACGGCTCTCCGCACGCTTTTCGTCGCGGCCGATCTGCTGCGCGCGAAGGCCTGCGCGGTCTTGTCTCCTACGTCCCTCAGCGTCACGCCCGAATGGGTCGAGAGCCTCGTGCGCCCGGTCTATCGCGAAAATTTCGATTTCGTAGCGCCGCTCTATCAGCGCCAGAAGTTCGATGGCCTGCTCGTCAAAGGATTGCTTTCGCCGGTGGTTCGCGCCGCCTACGGCGCTCGCGTGCGCGAGCCCGTCGCGAGCGACCTCGGCCTTTCCGGCAAGCTGGCGCGTCATTTCCTCGATAAAAACATCTGGGATCAGGACGTGACGACGTTCGGCCTCGAAATCTGGATGACCACGACGGCTATCGTCGATGGCTTCAAGATCGCCGAATCGTTTCTCGGGCCGCGAATCCAGCCCGCTCCTCAATTCGGCCAGGATTGCCCGGCACCATTCGCCAGGTGGTCGGCGCGCTTTTCAAATGCCTCGAGATGCACGAATCGTATTGGCTTGCGCACACCGGCTCGGAAGCTCTCCCGACGTTCGGCTTCCAATACGATGTCGCGCTCGAGCCGCTCAAGCTGAGCATGAAGACGATCCTCGATAATTTCCGCTCGAATATCGACCAGCTCGTGCCAGTTCTCGAATCGATCCTTACGCCGGCCACGCTCGTCGATATCCGCAAAATGATCGACTTGCCCGACCGGCAATTCCGCTGCCCCGACGAGTTGTGGGTCAAAACGATCTACGAATTCGCCGCCGCCTATCACCATTCCGCGATCAATCGCGACCATCTTCTCCAGGCGCTCACGCCGCTCTACCGCGCCCGTGTGAGCTCCTTCATTTTGGAAAACGCCAAGGCACCCGCCACGAGGCTCGAGCAAAGATTCGAGGAATTGGGCCAGGAGTTCGAGCGCCAGAAACCCTATCTGATCGATCGTTGGAGCGCCAAAGCCGGAGGTGACCGATGAAGGATGTGGTTCTTCGAAGTCTCAACGAGACGTTCGGCAAGTTCGGCGACATGCTGCTTCAATTCTTGCCGCACCTGTTCGTCATGCTCATCATTTTCGTGCTGGGCTGGTTCGTCGCGATCATCCTGAAGTTCGTCACGCGCCGCATTTTCGCGTTTGTAAGCGTCAGTAAGCTTTCGAAGGACGCTGGAATCAGCCAGATTCTCTCGAAAGCCGACCTCCCGCCGGCGGGCGACCTCTTCAGCGGCCTCGTCTTCTGGGTCGTCTGGTTCGGTTTTCTCCTGATCGGAGTCGATGCGCTGGGCGTTCCCGAATTGCAGTTGGAAGTCGGCAAGTTCTTCCTCTTTCTGCCCCAGATTTTCGTCGCCCTGCTGGTTCTTTTTGGCGGCTTGCTCGCGGCCAACTTTTTCTCGCGCGCGGCTTTGCTCGCGGCGGTCAATGCCAATCTGCCCTCGGCGCGCGTGATCAGCGGCTTCGTCCGATTCATCATCATTCTGCTCTCCGTGGCGATGGCTCTCGAGCAGATCGCCTTGGCGCGCAGCACCGTCCTGATCACGTTCGCGATCGCCTTCGGTGCGATCATGCTGGCGCTGGCGATTGCCTTCGGAAGCGGCGGACGCGACGCAGCGCACCGCATGCTCGACCGCATGTTTCCGCCGACCGAGCCCAAAAGAGAAGAAGAGCGCGCCAAGCAGGAAGAGATTTCGCCGTTGTGAACGTGACGTGCCCGGCCAGACAGGCCCGATGTGCCCGATATGACCGAATGGATGAAACGATGAATGCCCCCTCTCGATCGACCGATTTGGACTCGCTCGCAGGACCAATTGCAGCGAGTGCTTCCCGAATTCCTGAAATCCCGCCGATGGTTCGGCGGCAAGACGCGCGCGATCGCGCTCCGTCGAAATCGCCGACGTGATTCCCATCCCGCATCCCGCGATTGCGGTGGCGATCGTCGTCGCGCGAGTGAACTACGCCGAAGGGCCAAGCGAGTTCTACACGGTTCCGCTTCTCGAAGAGCCCGGCCGCAACTGACGCGCGCCGAGCGACGACGCGCGCATTCGCATCCGCGATGCCGACGGCGCGGAGCACGTCTTCTCGGACGCGCTTCTGAATCCGCCCATTCTCGAAACGCTCTTCGACGCCATCCGACAATCGCGCCATTTTCGCGGCCGCGCGGCCGAGCTGGTGGGGGTCGCCACGCGCTCGCTCGATACCTTGCGAGACGCGGCACAGGGGAATCTCCAGCCCTCGCCCATGAAAGTCGAGCAGAGCAACAGCTCGATCCTCTATGGCAGAGCCTTCGTCCTGAAGTTTTTCCGCCGCCTTGAAATGGGTGTCAATCCGGATTTCGAAGTCGGCCGCTTTCTGTCCGAGCGTGCTGGGTTTCGCAATATCCCCGCCGTTGCAGGGGGCTTCGAATATCGATGACGGCAGCGCCGAGCCCGCCACGATGGCGATCCTGCAAGGCTTCGTCGCGAATCAAGGAGACGCGTGGAAGCACACGCTGAAAGCCGTCTCGGATTACTACGACCGGATCGCAGCCATGAAGCCGCGAAGATATCGACGCGCAATCGCTCGGCGGCTACGCCAGCGGAGCCGCGCTCCTCGGCCGCCGCACCGCCGAGATGCACGCCGCACTCGCCTCCGATCGCAGCGACCCGAACTTCGCGCCGGAACCATTTTCGCCTGCCCATCAGCGCGATATATCCGAGTCCATGGTCGCATTGCACCCACGAAACATTCGGCATGCTCCGCCAGCGCGCACCCGATCTACCCGCGCATTCGCGAGCCGTAGCCAACGCTGCTCTCGCCTCGGAAAACAGGCTGAGAGAGCGTTTTCGCTCCCTCGCCAGACCGCAAGCTCACCGGCCCGCGCATCCGCATTCACGGCGACCTTCATCTCGGCCAGGTTCTTTTCACCGGCGACGATTTCGTCTTCATCGATTTCGAAGGCGAGCCCGCGCGCACGCTCGTCGAGCGCCGCGAAAAGCATTCGCCACTTCGCGACCCGGCCGGCATGGTTCGCTCGTTCCACTACGCCGCCTACGCCGCGCTCTTCCAGCGGCTCGGAGATGCAGGTCTGCAATCGGACGCATGGCGCTCGCTCGTCCCATTTGCCAACGCCTGGTATCGCGTAGCCGCCGCCGAGTATCTGCGCGCCTATTTCGACGACAGCCTCGACCGCGAATTTCCTCCCGGCCGACCGCGACCGAGAGCGACTTCTGGCTGCACTTCTGGCTGCTCGGCAAAGCCGTCTACGAACTCAAATACGAGCTCAATCATCGTTTGGACTGGGTCGCCATTCCGCTCGAGGGGATTGCCACGCTCATCGGAGGGGCGGCCGCTTCGTGAGCGCGAACACGAAAGAAGATCTCGGTTGCGTCCATATCGGCGGCGACCGCTACGAATTCCTCGTCTGGGCACCTCGCGCCGAAAAAGTCCAGGTCCATCTTGTGTCGCCCGCGGAACGGTTCGTCGAAATGCGGCCCGAGGCGCGCGGCTACCACCGGGCGGTGATCGAAGGCCTCCAGCCGGGCGGTCGCTATTTCTATCGCTTCGATGGCGACGACCGACCGCCCCGATCCCGCGTCGCGCCTTCAGCCGAACGTTCACGGCCCTTCCGAAATCCCCGATCTGCATTTCGATTGGCACGATTCCTCATGGCGCGGCCTGCCGCTCGCAAAATACGTTCTCTACGAGCTGCACGTCGGCACGTTCACGCCCGAAGGCACGCTCGACGCGATCATCCCGCGTCTCGCCGATCTCAAGGACCTGGGCATCACGTCGATCGAACTCATGCCGCTCGCGCAGTTTCCCGGCGCGCGTAATTGGGGCTACGACGGCGTCTATCCCTACGCCGTCCACACCGCGTACGGCGGCCCGCTCGCGCTGAAGCGTTTCGTCGACGCCTGCCATCATCGCGAACTGGCCGTCACCCTCGACGTCGTCTACAACCACATGGGCCCGGAAGGGAATTACCTCTCGTCGTTTGGTCCGTACTTCACCGACCACTACAAAACGCCCTGGGGCGACGCTCTCAATTTCGACCTGCAGCAGAGCGACGAGGTTCGCCGCTACTTCATCGACAACGCCCTATATTGGGTCACCGAATTCCACATCGACGCGCTCCGCCTCGACGCGGTCCACGCCATCATCGATTCGTCCGCGCTCCCGTTCGTCGAACAGCTCGCGCTCGCCGTCCACGAGCGCGCGCGGGAACTCGATCGCGAGAGTCCACGTCATCGCCGAGAGCGATCGCAACGACTCGCGCATCACTCGCGACGTCGAAAAAGGCGGCTGGGGCCTCGATGCTACCTGGGACGACGACATCCATCACGCCGTCCACGTCCTTCTCACCGGCGAGCAGACCGGCTACTACGCCGATTTCGGCGGCATCGGGCGATTGGCCGCGGGCCTGCGCGAAGGCTTCGTCTATTCCGGTCAGTACTCGGCGTTTCGCCAGCGAAGCCACGGAAATTCCGCGCGCGATTTACCGGGCGAGCGCTTCGTCGTCTTCTCGCAGAACCACGATCAGGTGGGGAACCGCATGCTCGGCGAGCGCCTCTCGTCGCTCGTTGGGTTCGAGAGCCTCAAGCTCGCGGCCGGGGCGATTCTTCTCAGCCCGTTTGTGCCCCTGATCTTCATGGGAGAGGAATACGGCGAGAAGGCCCCGTTCCTCTATTTCGTCAGCCATTCCGATCCCGCGCTGATCGAGGCCGTCCGCAAGGGCCGTGCCGAAGAATTCCGCGCATTCCGCTGGGAGGGCGAACCGCTCGACCCTCAGAGCGAAGACACTTTCGCTCGATGCAAGCTGCGATTGGAACGAACGCAACCAGGGCGAGCACGGTGTCCTCCGCAGCGTTTTATAAGGAACTCCTGCGCCTGCGCCGCGAAATCCCCGCTTTCGCGAGCTCTCGACATGCAGGCCTTGCGCGCCATCCCGCAAGAGAATTGCGACGCTCTTCGTTGTCCGCCGCCCGCACGAGCGCGGCGAAGCCGTCATCGCGTTTCACTTTGGCGTCAGAGCCCGCGCGGCCTCGCTTCCTACTGGCACGAGGCTCATGGACGAAGCTGCTCGATTCCGCCGAGAGCCGCTGGTCGGGCTCCGGAAGCTCTGCCCCAGCAACAATCGATTCGAAAGGCGAGACTACGCTGGCTCTCAGCCCAAAATCCTTTGTGATCTATGCGAAATCGTAGACCGTGGTTGCGTCTACCTAGCTGCCCAGCCGTCGCGCGATCTCCCGTTCGTATTGCGGAAAATAGCGCCGAGATCACCGACAAATCGAATCGCGCAAGAATCGATTCCTTCCGCTCATTTTCCAGCAGAAATTCGAACGAACGCCTCACTAGTTCCCTTGGCTCGACCTTCCCTTTCGCGAGACGTTCGTAATCCTCGGCTTCAGTGTCACGCGGTGCGACGTCTCGGTCTTGCCCTCGATCACGCGGACGCGAAAATCTCCCTCGCCCATCTGTTCGACTTCAATCTTCGCAGACATGCCCCCAGCTTACTTTTTCGCCTCGCCAATTTCCATGCGCTGGTTGCGGTCTCGCGGTTGTTTTGGTATAGATGCGGCGCACGTTTTTTCCAGTTCGGGGGGAGACCATGGGGAAGAAGATTTCTTCATAGCAGTCGCGCTCGCGCTTTTCGTGTTCAGCGCCGTTTCGCTGCAACCAACGTTCGTCATAGCCGCGCATTCGCGGCAGCCGCCTCGAACGACTGCGACCGCGCTTGCTTGAACGGTTTTGTCGACAAATATTTGGCCGCCGTCGTTGCGCACGACCCGTCGAAGCTGCCACACACGGCCAACGTAAAGTACTCCGAAAATAACGTCATGCTCCATCTCGGTGACGGACTCTGGGCCACCGCGGACGGCAGTCGGCTCGTACAAGATTTACATCGATGATCCGCAGGCCGGCGAAGTGGCCTACTACGGCGTCATCAGCGAGGATGGCCATCCCAGCATCTTCGGCGTGCGCCTGAAAGTCGTGCACCACGAGGTCTCGGAAATCGAGACGTTCGTCGCTCGCCGCGACCAGCCGAACAGCGCGTTCGGTGACCCGGACAACCTCGAAAGAGAAGCCGGTCTTCTAGTGAAGACATTCCCAAGGACAAGCAGCTTTCCCGCGCGAAGCTGATTTCCATCGCCAATTCCTACTTCTCGACGATCCAGCAGAACTCGGGCAAAGATCTATGCGCCGTTCGCCAGCGATTGCCAGCGCATCGAGAATGGCGCCATCACGGCCAATAATCCCAACGGCAACGGCGTTGCCAAGCAGGGTTGCGAGGAACAACTGAACAAGGGGCTGTTGGTCTTCGTCACGCGCTGCCGCGATCGGCGGTTTATGGTGGTTGACCAGCAGAAAGGCCTCGTGCTCGTCAACACGTTCTTCGATCATGCCGGCGTCATTACCCACTACAAACTGACAGACGGCACGCCTCACACGGTCGGGCCGCCATTCGACCGGCCGTACTCGTTCAACATGTTCGAACTCTTCAAGGTAAACGAGGAGGGCAAAATCCGCCAGATCGAGGCTGTGATCATAACGGTGCCGTATCACATGCCGTCGCCCTGGCCTCCCACGCCAATGAAATAGCCCCTTTTCGGCTCCGGTTACGCCGGTTTCGTGGATCAACCATACCCGAGCCGGCGTGGCCGATGCGCGAAACCAAGATTGGGAGGGTATCATGCGTTACGATAATGATCAGTCTCGTCTGCGCTTTCATGCTGAGCATGATCGTCGCGCGGCCTGCCGTGGCTCAATCGCCCGCCGCGACCCCGCAGGATTACGATCCGAATTTCACTTACGACTGCAATCGGGTGCTGCCTCAAGGCTATGCGGATCAATATCTCGCGGCGCTCGTCGCCCACGATCCCTCGCGCCTTCCTCTCGCGCGCCAGGTGAAATTCACCGAAAACGGCCAGCAGCTGCAGCTTGGCGACGGCCTCTGGGGCACCGCCAGCGGCATCGGCAATTACAAAATCTACGCCGACTGATCCCGCAGGCCGGCGAAGTGATGTTCATGGGAACGATGCTGGAAAACGGCGCGCCGATCATTCTCAATCTGCGCCTTAAAATCGAGCTCCGCCGCATCACCGAGATCGAAACCGTGATCGCCCGCAAAGAAGCCGGCAGCTTCGCCCGGCCCGAAAATCTCGTTCAGCCAAATCCCCTTTTTGCCGAAACAGTTCCGCCTTCCGAGCGCCGTTCGCGCGAGAATATGATCGCCATCGCGAATAGCTATTTCAGCGCCATCGAAAAGGGCCACGCCTCGTACGTCCCGTTCGATAAGGATTGCAATCGCGTCGAAAGCGGCGTCCAGACGACGAACAGCGCGCCTCCCAATTCGCCGGCCGGTTCCAGCTCGCACTCTCTCGGCTGCGAGGCGCAGATTAAGCTGCGCGAATTCCAGCCGGATACGCTCGATCCGCGACCGCCGCTTCCTGTTGTCGATGAAGAGCGCGGCCTCGTTCTCGCCAGCACTTTCTTCGATCACGACGCCAAGCTGCGCAGTTCACTCTTGCCGATGGGCGCATCGAGCATCAGACGCGTACCGCGCCCTGGAGCTGGGAAATTGCCGAGCTCTTCAAGATCGAAGACGGCAAAATCATGCGTATCGAGGCGATCGTCAACGCCTGTCCGTACGGGATGAAGTCCGGCTGGTAGCCGTCCTGTGACGAAACGACATCTGCCGTGTTGCGCGCCTTCGTAGCGGCGTCTCTAGCCCGCGCTTTTTTGCTCTTCGGTTGCCGCAGTGAAATCGTCGTTTACACGCGTATCTGTTTTTGTAGCGGCCGCCTGGCTTTTAGGCGGGTGCCTTTTCTCAGCGCTTGAAATCATGGTTTACACGCGTCACAGCGGCATGTAGTATGTCCCGTTCGCTATCAGCGTTTATTCGAAGAGGATAATTTCTCGTTGTTTGGGCGCTCTCCCAATTGGTGGCTTCGCGTTGCAATTGTGGGTGGGGTGATCGTTCTCGGTCTTTCCATTTTCGAATGGAGGCTTCTCGGCCCAGGGACAGTCCACTTCGCCTTCTCCGACGCCGAGCGACGAGGTTTTCACCCCGGCACACAGCACGGTCCTCGGAGCCATTCGCGAATACTTCGGCATTCGCCCGACGCCGGTCCAGCCGATCGCCTTCACGCACAAAGTGCACCTCGCCAATGGCTTGCAGTGCGTGAACTGCCACGTCGGCGTGGACCAGGGTCCCGAAGCCCGCATCCCCAGCGTCAATTTCTGCATGACGTGCCATCGGGTGATCGCCACGGACAAGCCCGAGATCAAGAAGGTCGCCGCTTACTACGCTCGCGGCGAGGATATTCCCTGGGAGCGCGTCTACGGCTTCGAGCCTTCGGCGCACGTGAAGTTCAATCACGCGCCGCATATTCGCGCGGGCGTCGATTGCAAGTCCTGCCACGGCGACATGACCACGCAAACGGTCGCCGAGCGCAAAGTCAATCTGACGATGGGCTATTGCATTCAGTGTCACAAGCAGCACAACGCGTCGATCGATTGCATCACATGTCATTTCTAGTGTTTGCTGAGCGAGGTTTAGGGGGTGGAGCTTCAGCCCCGCCGTACAGTGCAGGAGCACTCGGGCTTTAGCCCCTGAGGACAACAGGCTTTCATGGAACGTCGCGACTTCTTGAAAATTTCGGCGGTCGGCAGCGCCGCAGCAGCCCTCGAAGGCTGCGGCAATCCCGATCACCAGCTCATCCGGTTCATCCCGGAAGAGGACCTGATCCCCGGCATTGCCACCTGGAAGCCGAGCATCTGCACGCAATGCCCGGCGGGCTGCGGCCTGCTCGTCCGCGTGATGCAAGGCGAAGCCGAAGTCATCCGCAACGGCCAGCTCGGCCTCATCAAGATGGGCCTCGCGAAGAAGCTTGAGGGCAATCCCAATCACCCGATCAATCAGGGCAAGCTCTGCCCGCGCGGCCAAACCGGCTTGCAGGTCACGTATCATCCCGACCGCATCCGCACCCCGCTCCAGCGCACCGGCCCGCGCGGCTCGGGCCAATTCAAGGAAATCACCTGGGACGACGCGGTGAAGCAGCTCGTCTCGCAGCTGACCCCGCTGACAATCGAACAAACAGGCGAGCGGCCTCGCCGTTCTAACGTCTCCGCTTCGAGGTCAGCGCAAAACTCTCGTCGATAGCTTTTCATCTGCTTTCAAGGCCGCGCCCGTCGAGTTTGCGTTCCTCGACGACCGCGTGATCGAGGCCGCCAACTCCGCGAGCTTCGGCCACGCGGCGCCGGCCACAATAGACCTCGCCCAATCGAACTACCTGATCTCCTTCGGCGCCGATTTTCTCGGAACCTGGAATTCGCCCGGTCGCGCAATCGATCGGCTACGGCACGATGCGCAAGGGCCGCCCCGGCCAGCGCGGCAAATTCGTTCACGTCGAGCCGCGCCTTTCGCAAACCGCCGCCAACGCCGACGAATGGATTCCGTGCAATCCCGGAATGGAAGGCGCGTTTGCGCTCAGCCTGGCTCACGTGATGATGCGCGATAAGCTCCGCCCGACCGATGCAGCGGGCCATGCAGGCACGTTGATCGACGGCTGGTCGCAAGGCCTGCCCGATTACGCGCCCGAGAAAATCGCTTCGCAGTTGGGCGTCCCGGCCGCCACGATCACCCGCATCGCGCATGAATCCGCGGCCAGGACGCCGGCCGTCGCATTGATTGGCGACACAGCGGTCGCAGGCACACGAACGGCCTCTTCAACGCTCGTCGCCGTGAATGCTCTGACAGCTTTGCTCGGCAGCGTTGGCAAACCGGGCGGCGTTCTTTTCAGCACCCGCTGCCGCCGAAATCGGAGAGCGCTTCCGCGCCGTGCAGCACCGCCGCTCGGTGCGCTTGATCAGGCAGATCCAGATCCACACCCGACGCCGTCAAAGTTCTGCTTCTGCACAACGCGAATCCCGTGTTCGCGGCATCGCCGTCGTCTGGCGGTCGCGACGCTCTCGGAAAAGTTCCATTTATTGCGAGCTTCGGAAGTTTCATCGACGAAACCAGCATCCTCGCCGATCTGATTCTTCCCGATCACTCGCCGCTCGAATCCTGGCTCGACGATGCGCCGCCGTCCGGCAGCGCGCGCATGGTCGCGAGTCTCGCAGCGCCGGCCATGAGCCCGCTGCACAACACGCGCGCTATGCCGGACGTGCTGCTTGATGTCGCGCATCAACTCGGCGGCGATCTCGCCAAAGTCGCTGCCATGGAAAACCTACGACGAAGCGCTGCAAGCCTCGTTCACGACCCTCTACAAGGAGCAGGGAACGAAGACGGGCGCGAAGGACGCCGACGATTTCTGGCAAAAAGTGCAGGATCAGGGCGGCTGGTGGAGCGCGGAAGAAAAGCCGCTTCCCGATCGGCGCAGGCAAATTAGCGTGCGGGCGCCGTGAAAAACACGCGCGCCGCAATTTGATGGCGATCCTGCGCCAATTCCCATTCCACCTTCTGCCGTACGCCTCGCAGATGTGGTACGACGGCTCGCTCGCCCATCTCCCGTGGATGCAGGAAGCGCCCGACCCGATCTCGAGCGTCATGTGGGGCACCTGGGTCGAGATCAACACGCAAACGGCCGCGAAGCTCGGCATCGCGCAAGGCGACCTAATAGAAGTCGCGTCGCAGCACGGCACGCTGCAAGCCCCGGCCTTTGTCACGCCCGGACATCGCGCCGGACTGCGTCGCCATGCCGGTCGGCCAGGGCCACACGAATTTCACGCGCTACGCAAAAGATCGCGGCGCGAATCCGATTTCGATTCTCGCGCCGCTCACCGACGCGGAAACCGGCTCGCTCGCGTGGGCCGCGACCCGCGTCAAGATTTCGCGCATGGGCAAAGGCAAAATGGTTCTCTTCGGCGGCGGTCTCACGGAAACGCCGCCGGAAACGCAGCACCGATAGAAAGGCACAGCTGATGTCTCATCAATGGGGCATGGTGATCGATCTCGACCGCTGCACGGGCTGCGAGGCCTGCGTCGTCGCTTGCCACGCGGAAAACAACATCGCGACGGTCGGCGAAGATCAAGCCGGCCGTCGGCCGCGCCAAGCATTGGATTCGCGTCGAGCGCTACTACGAAGGCGAATTCCCCGACGTGAAGATGAAATTCATGCCCGTGCTCTGCCAGCAGTGCGACGCGGCTCCCTGCGAGCCCGTCTGCCCCACGTTTGCCAGCTATCACACCGAGGAAGGCTTGAACGGCCAGGTGTACAATCGCTGCATTGGCACGCGCTATTGCGCGAACGCCTGCCCGTACACCGTCCGCTTCTTCAATTTCTACAATCCGTCGTGGGACAAGCCGCTGCAGCTGCAGCTGAATCCCGATGTTTCCGTCCGCTCGGTCGGCATCATGGAGAAGTGCACGTTCTGCGTGCAGCGCATCAAGGCCGGCGAAATTCAGGCCGAAGCCGAGAAGCGCGAAGTGAAAGACGGCGAAATCCAGCCGGCATGCGTGCAGTCGTGCCCCACGCGAGCCATGGTGTTCGGAGATTTGAACGATCCCAATAGCGAAGTGTCGCGCATGGCGCGTTCCAGCCGCGCCACCAAGCTCCTCGGCGAATTGGGAACATTGCCGAAGGTCACGTACCTTCCACGGGACTCAGCGAATGTCGGCGAAGACGCCTGAACAGATCAACGAAGATCTGCTGCGTCCGCTCTCCGGGGCGTTTCGCCTCGTTATTTTGTCGTGCTCGGCTGTCTTCGTCGCGATCATCATCGCGGCGATGTTCGCGTTTGGATGGCAGGTCAACAATGGCATCGGCGTCTCGGGCCTCCGCCGCCCGGTCTTCTGGGGCTTCTACATCACGAATTTCGTCTTCTGGATCGGCCTCAGCCACGCCGGCACGCTGATCTCGGCCATTCTGCGCATCGCCAACGCCACCTGGCGCCGTCCCGTCACGCGCTGCGCCGAAGTCATCACCGTTTTCGCGCTCTCGATCGGCGCGACGTTTCCGATCATCCACCTCGGCCGTCCCTGGGTTTTCTTCTGGCTGGTCCCGTATCCCAGCGAGCGCGGCATCTGGCCCAACATCCGCTCGCCGCTCCTATGGGACTTCTTCGCCATCAACACGTACTTGCTCGGCAGCGTCACCTTTTTGCTGCTGCCGATGATTCCCGGATTTCGCGCTGATCCGCGACCGCACCACCGGGCATGAAGCACAAAATTTACGGCTTCCTCTCGCTCGGCTGGACCGGCGCGCCGCGCCAGTGGCATCGCCTCGAAAAAGCGATGCAGATCATGGCGATTGCGATCATTCCGGTCGCCGTCTCCGTGCACAGCATCGTCTCGTGGGACTTCGCCATGGCGCCCGTGCCCATGTGGCACTCGACGATCTTCGCTCCCTACTTCGTCGCGGGCGCGATTTTCAGCGGCATCGCCGCGCTGATCATCGCGATGGCGCTCCTGCGCAAATTCCTGCACCTCGAGGAATATCTGCTTCCGATCCACTTCCAGAATCTCGGAAAGCTGCTGCTGGTGATGAGCCTGCTCTGGGTCTATTTCGTCTTCTCCGAGCGCCTCACGGGCTGGTACGGCAACGAAACCTCCGAGATGGCGGTTTTCTGGCTCACCCAGACCGGGCCGATTCAGCCCGCTTTTCTGGACGATGGTCGTCTGCAATTTCCTGATTCCGTTCCCGCTGCTCGCGATCAAGAAATTCCGCACGATCACGGGCTGCGTGATCGCCTCTTCGACCGGCGTCGTGATCGGCATGTGGCTCGAGCGCTTCCTGATCATCGTGCCGTCGCTTTCGCACAAATACTTGCCGTATGCCTACGCCGCTTCGCCTTACCGCCCACGTGGGTTGAAATCACGATCACGGCGGGAACCTTCGCCGGCATGGCGGTCCTGTACATGCTCTTCTCGAAAGTCGTTCCGATCATTTCCGTCTGGGAACTCAAGTGGGGCCAGCATCCCGAAGAAGCGCGCGATCCGCTGCTCGCGCGAGCCGACGAAGAGGAGGCCACCGCCTGATGGCGCAGATCACCAGCATCTACGGCCTCTTTCCCGGCCCGCACTCGGCCGAGCGCGGCATGAACGCGTTGCGCGACGCGGGCGTTTCCGAACGACAAAATCGTCGTGCTGGCGCCCGAGCCTTTCGAGGAATATTCGTTCGCGCAGGGCGACCGCAAAACGGCGATGGGCTGGATTGCGGTTGGCGGGGGACTCATCGGCGGCATCGGCGGCTTCACGCTTGCGTGGTACACGCAGACGGCCTATCCGCTGGTCACCGGAGGAATGCCGATCGTCGCGTCGATGGCCGACCGGCATCGTCACCTACGAACTCACGATGATGGGCGCGATCATCGCCACGCTGATCACGCTTCTGGTTGGCTCAGCGGCTGCCGAATTGGAGACCGAAGCTCTACGATCCCGAAGTGTCGCACGGCAAAGTGCTGATCGGCGTCGTCGAGCCGTCGGACGAATCCCGCGCGGACCTCGAAGACCGCCTCCGCCGCGCGGGCGCCGAAAAAGTCAAAGCCACCGGCCGCTTCGCCAGAACCTGAGTAGCGCCGTCCCGCTGGCTCCTATCGACGTTTCCTGAGACGCGCAATCCGATCTCGCCCGTAGGGGCGGGTTTCAAACCCGCCCGCCCTTTGCGTGCGCCCCGCGATTACGGCAGCATCCACGTGAACCAATAGGCCTGCGCGTAAGCGATCACGCCCACCAGCGTCGCAAACGCCACGCTGTGCCAGAAGGTCGATCGCAGCACTTTCCCTTCCTGCGCGATCAATCCCACCGTCGTCACGCCGACGGCGATATTCTGCGGCGAAATCATTTTGCCGGCGACCGCGCCCGAGGAATTCGTCGCCGCCATCAGCACGGGACTCAAATGCAGCTGGTGCGCGGCCGCCACCTGCAAATTGCCGAAAAGCACGTTGCTCGCAGTATCGCTCCCGCTCAGAAAGCACGCCACCCATCCAAGGTAGCTGCTCAGCAGCGGAAAGATGTGGCCCACGCCCGCCGCAGCGGCTCCAAGCGTGTACGCCATCCCCGAATAATTGTAGAGATACGCGAGGCCGACGATCACGATCACCGTCAGCCCAGGAAGCCATAGCTGGCGCAGCGTCGTCCACCCGCATTTCGCGAAGATGCCAGGCCGCACGCGATAGCAGATTGCCGTTAGGATTGTAGCTGTCAACGCAGCCGTGCCAGTCGCCAGCGGTTGGAATGTGTAGAGCGCCGAATACGGCTGATCGTAGAGCGTGATCAGCACGCCCTTGTGCAGGTGGGGGATCACAAATACATGCTGGCCCGCGAGCGTCATCTTCAAATACGACCACGCCACGGTAACGCCGGCGAGCAGGATCCACGGCAGCCACGCCAGAAAAGCCGCGCTGAACGAAAGCTTTTCGCGTCCTTCATCTTGCTGCGGTTCATCAGCGATCGCCCCTGGTTTCCAGATTCTGAGAAATGTGACGGTCACCGCGATCGAGCCCGCCGCTGCGATGATGTCCGCGGTGTATGGTCCCCAGAAATTCGAGACGAAGAATTGCGCCAGCGCAAAACTCGTTCCCGCGACCAGCGCAGCCGGCCATGTCCGCTTCAACCCCTTCCATCCGGCCACGACGCACACGAGATAAAACGGAATGATAAACGACATGAAGGGAAGCTGCCGCCCGACCATCGACGAGAGCTTCTGCACATCGAGGCCCGTGACTCCCGCGAGCGCGACGATGGGAAGTCCCAGCCCGCCGAACGCGACCGGTGCCGTATTCGCGATCAGCGAAACGACCACTGCCCGCCGCGCCTCGAATCCGAGCCCGACCAACAGGAACGCCGTCACCGCGACGGGCGCGCCAAAGCCGGCCGTGCCTTCGAGCAGCGCGCCGAAGCAGAACGCGACGACGATCGCCTGAATGCACGGATCGCCCAGAAACCTGCTGTTCCATCCAGCGGCGCAGCAGATCGAATTTTCCCGTTACCACGGTGAGGTTGTAGAGCCACAGCGCGCCAAAAGACGATCCACAGGATCGGCCACGCCGCGTACACGCAGCCGAACACCGTGCTCCACGCCACCAGCACGAACGGCATGTGCCACACGCACAGCGCAAGCGCGCCCGCCGCCGCGAGCCCGCACACCGATGCGAGCAGGCTGCTCGTGCGCAAAATTCCCATCAGCACGAGAACGATCGCCAGCGGCACAGCCGCCACCAGCGCGGACACGGCGAGCGAATGAACGGGCGCAAGCGGCTGCGGCCAAATCGCGGCGAGCGCAAGGATCATCGGTTAGCTCCGGGAGCGGCACCGCAAAATGCGCCCGGATTCTACTACCGAATAGCGGCTGTGCCAGCAACTTGCTTTTCGCGGTGAGGAAAAAAGGAGGATGGCGCGCCCGGAGGGACTCGAACCCCCAACCCTCTGCTTCGAAGGCAGATGCTCTATCCAATTGAGCTACGGGCGCTCGAGATGATCGGCTATTCTAACACTGTGCCCTGACGTGAGGCCGCCTCATGTATGCGTTAGCGCAATGCAGCTAAGGCTGCTTATCGTATACAAAGACGAGTCTCGAGGTGCCGAGCGTGGCGAGGCCCGAGTCGGCTTCGGGGAGAAAGCCGGCGGCATCGCTGGAACTTTCTATTTCATTTGTGAGAGTGAGGCCATCGGTTGAGAGCGTCCAGTGATTGACGGTAAAGGTCGAAGCGGGGAGAAGGTTTGATGACAGTACTGCGAACGGGCCGCCGCCCGCCGCGGGATGGACGATCGCGAAATTTGCATGCTGCTCGATCACCAGGACCGACTTCTTCCAGTAAGCTTTTGTCTCCACCCGCAACCCAGAGCCTCGATCGACCACGTGTTTCCTTCCGTCGGCGATGTATGTCGACGCTAGCTCTTTGCCGTCGGTAGTGGCGCGCATCGCGATGTCGAGTCCGGAACAGCTCACGGTAACTGTCTGCGTGAATCTCTTCGGTTGCTGGGGAACATGGCTTTTCCCGAGATCCAGATTCCACACGCCAGTGAGATCAGGATGTGTGGAATCGATCTGAGCAGCTGCTGGCGCGACTGTCGCGGCGACGGCCAGGGTGAGCGCAAGCAACAAGCGGCGTACGAAGTCCATGGTCTCTAATGCCGGAATTGTATTACAAACAGACGCCCTTAGCTATTTCCTGCGCGCGTCATGCTGGCCTCCAGCACAGATTCAGTCTAAGCTCGGCGAACCTAATCTTCACGTCGAAGTCACACTGTTACTGTGCCAGGGGAGTCGCGACAGCTGCGGCTACGCTCGCTGCGTTGAGCGAGAGCGGGCTTTGCAGCACCATCTCGAATTGCCACCCGGTATCGAAAAGCACGCCGTTGCTCGCATGTAGATGATGAATCGAGAGGACCGCTGCGATGATGCCCACCGCGGCGAAGCCCACCCCGATTCCGATGACAGTCCCCGTGCTAGGTCCTGAGTGGGGTAACGGAGGCGGCTGTGGCGATTGTTGCGCCACCAGCACCAGGTGTGGCGCATTTTCGGTCGCGAACGCGGCGGGCTCCAGGGAATTGGATCCGCGATCGAATCCGGGGCGGATGGCTTTGGCATCCGCGTTGATGCCGTCAACGTCTACAGTGTAACCGTTGGCGTAAACGATGCGCGTGAAGTGGATATGCAAGCTCACGCCTGAGCTGCCTCTCGTGACCTTGTCGATCACGCCTTCCATGTACGTGCCCACCGGAATCACCACTTGCGTGCCCACCGTCACTGGAAACGCCGTCGCCGCGCGAACAGCGGTTCCACGCCGCGCCGCCTTAATTGTGATCGGGCTCGAGAGCGTGGCAGGAACACGAGTTCCTTCGGGAACCACGATCGTCTGCGCCGGGGAAGTCATCGGCGGAGCTTGCGTTTGCGGCGGTGCCTGTTGAGGATTCGGCACAGGCTCCTGCGCCGGGCACGTCGAGATCACCAGAACTATCGCGAGGATCAATGAAAGTATGCGCATTAGAGTGTCTCCCCGGAAGCTGCTTGATCGAAGTACAGCGCGAAACTCTGGCCCGCGAATCGCAGCGACTGCAAGTAAACCGAACCGTCTGGATTGGTTAGCATCCCCGGTATCACCGAGGGCGATTCCTTGTTCAGCATGACGACTCGCGCTTGCATGCTCGCAACGATTTTCTTGTTCTGAACGATCTGCACATCGGCCAGCGGCCCCGATCCTTTCCACGAGATCTGATAGCTGCCGGCGGGCAGCGAATTTCCAGACACCTGAAAAGGCACGCTGACCTGGAACGATTCCTTCATCGTTTTTGTGTTCGTGGCGACCACGGGAGGGCCGGGGCACAAAATGTCCGGCGTGCTAGGGCCGCCGGGAATCACCGTGTCGGGCGTCCCGGAAGTAGCCGGAATCCCTGGTATAACCGTATCCGGCGCGCCGTTCATTCCGGGGATCACAGTGTCCGGGGTGCCGGGCGAGCCGGGTGTCCCGGGTATAACCGTATCCGGCGTTCCAGGCGTGCCGGGAATTGTCTGGCACATCGTCGCTGACTTGAACCGGCCCGGCTGCACTGGCTTTGAGACCCTCACGGTTTCTTCGACGCTGGCTGCATCCAGCTGCAACGGCAGCTGCAACACCATCTCGATCTGCGCGCCATTGTCGACCAGGACGTTGCTTCGAGGCTCACGTCCACGTAGGGGTTCGCCACGGCAGGAATCACATCATCGGGAGGAGCAAGACTCGCGCCCGGCGCAGCGCTCGGCAGGCTGGGAATGGCCAACGCGTAGCCATTCGCAAAGATGAGCTTCGTAAAGTGAATCTGAAACTGTGCGTGGGGCGAAAATACGCCGGGCCGCGCCAGCGTATCGATCTGTCCCTGCACGTAGGTGCCGGGCGGAATCGCCATCTGGCCGCCCGCTACGATAGGGAAGACCGTTTCTGCGTACACATCATTCCCAACCTTGGCTGTCTTGGCCAGGATGGCGCGCGTGAGCGCCAGCGAAACCGTCGTTCCAGCGGGAACCACAATCGTCGATGCACTGGGCGTATTTGTCGCCTGCACCGAGCTTTGTGAACTCGGCTGCAGCGGACCCCTTTGTGCGGCTGAAGCAGAAGCAAAAGCGAAAAGCAGTGCCGCGATTGCGAGTCGGCGCATGGTCGCCACCTCCGATCGCCACTTTTCTCTCTCACATAACGAGACGGCGACGGGCGCGCACGGGTTTCATGATTCGTGACGGGCCTTCTCAATGAATCTACCCCCGAACGCGCAGGCGCTTGGTAGGCATGTGTTATCCATCATTTACACGGCGAAAGTCCCGCGAGTTCTCATCCGTATGGAACTGTGATTTGGGCCGGCGGTTCTAGCTGGGGGCGGCACTTCTACGACATTGGCCTGCGGAGGCGGAGGACGCGCGGCGGTGGATTTTCGGCGTAGAGTTCGTCGACGAGCGCGCTGCGATGTTCGAGGATCGCGCGCTGGTTGAGCGAGCCTTTGTCCGTGATTTCGCCGTGATCGAGCGCGGGCGGCTCGTCGAGCAGGATCGCGCGTTCGATGCGATTCGAAGCGCCGGTCGCTTGCGCCGCGAAAGATTCGAGCAGTTCGCTAAAGGCGCGCGCCACATTTTCGTGCCGCAGAATTTCGGACGTCGAATTCGCGGCGGCCGCGCCGCCGGCAAGCGCGCGGCACGCGTCGAGATCGGGAACGACGAGCATGCGCGAGGAAATCGCGGTCGTGCCCGGCGATCACCACGTCGCGCACGTACGGCGCGAAATGGTGGATGATGCGCGTGCGCAGCGGCCCCACGTTCACCCACGTGCCCGACGCCATCTTGAAATCCTCGGCGAAGCGCCCGTCGAAGATCAGCCCCTTGTTGATGTCGTTCGGGTCGACGAACCGCACCGCGTCGCCGAATCGGTAGTAGCCCTCTTCGTCGAACGCGCCGCTTGTCAGCTTCGGATTGCGCCAGTAGCCGGGAGTGACGCTCGGTCCTTTGACGCGCGCCTCGATTTTCGCGCCGATCGGCACCAGTTTCAGCTCGACGCCCGGCACGGGAATTCCGATCACGCCGGTGAGCTCGGAGTCGCGCGTCCACTGGATCGCCATCGGAGCCGTCTCGGTGGCGCCGAGCCCGGTCGCCATCAAGATCCGCTCGCCGATCGTCTCGCGCGCCAGATCGCGATACGCCTGCCACAGAGGCTGCGCCATGCCCGCCGCCGCGTAGAACATGAATTGCAGCCGGCTGAAGAATTTCTCGCGCAGCGCGCGATCGGCGCGCAAATGGACCAGCAGCTCCTCGTATCCCTTGGGCACGTTGAAATAAATCGTGGGCGCGATTTCGCGAAGATTTTCGAGGGTAGCGGCCACGCCCGCAGCCGTGGCTTTGCCGTCGTCGATGTAGAAGGTGCCGCCGTTGTAGAGCGCCATGCCGATGTTGTGGTTGCCGCCCGCCGTGTGGTTCCACGGCAGCCAATCGAGGATCACCGGCGGCTCGTCCGCGAGAAAGCGAAATTCCTGCAGGATCATCTGCTGGTTGCTGCAGATCATGCGGTGCGTGTTGATCACCGCTTTCGGAATGTCGGTCGAGCCCGAAGAAAAGAGAAATTTCGCGATGTCGTCCGGCAGGATCGCGGCGTGCGCGGCATCCACGGCGGCGGTGGGCGCGGTGGCCGCGAGCGTCTCGAACGATGTCGCGCGACGCCATTCGATCGGCTCGGCGCCGAAAATGATTTCCGTATCGCGATCGACCACCGCTTCCAGCGCGCGCCGGTAGCGCGAGCCGCTCGCCACGTAGATCGCGCCCGGCGTGAGCACGCTCATCACGTGCCGCAGCTTGCCGAAATCTGCGGAGACGAGCGCGTAGGCCGGCGCAATCGACGCGGTGGCACGCCGACGTGCTGCCCCGCCAGCATCAGCAGCAGATGCTCGAAATTGTTTTCCGAGAGGATCGCGAGCGGATGCTCGGTAGTCATGCTTGCGCTCAAGCAGCGCCTCGCCCGATGCGGCGGACGCGCTGGAGCGTCTCCGCGTACGTCATCGAGCGCCACTCGCGATCGGCCCCGCGCTTCGCCACGAATACGCGATCCGGCGTGCGCCGCGCCCATTCCACCAGCCGCTCGGTGATCACGCGCGGATACGCCTCGAGCGGCTCGTCGCCGCGAATGATGAACGTGCCGTCCGCGCGCCGCTCCATCGTCGCGCCGGACGTGCGCACATGGACCGCGCGAACGCGGTCAGCTGCGTTCGTGTGTTCGGCCGTATTTGTCGGTGTGGTCATTGTGGCAGCGCGTCTCGATCATTATACGTTAGCGCCGCAGGACGATATGCGGCCCTTCACGGTGTTGTCAAGCGGACGCCGACCGACTCACGCCGGTTGACATCCCCGCTCGCGCATCCTATTTTAATTGATTCGAATTCACGCTTGGAGCTTGCTGGTGCGCGGTCGCCCGCAGTCGGCGTGATCGACCGAAGCCACGCATCGACCAGAGGTGACGTATGCAAAGCGAACCAATCATGGATTTGGCGCACCTGGCGCACCTGGAATTGCTGACGCCGAAGCCCGAGGAAAGCCTGCGATTTTTCGTCGATATCATGGGCATGACGGAATCGGGCCGCGAGGGCGATTCGGTCTACCTGCGCGCCTATGACGACTACGAGCACCACACGCTGAAGCTGACCGCCTCGAAATTGCCGGGCATGGGCCACGTCGCCTACCGCACGCGCAGCCCGCAGGCGCTCGAGCGGCGCGTCGCGGCGCTGAAAGGCTCGGGCTTCGACATCGGCTGGACCAAGGGCGATCTCGGGCACGGCCCGGCGTTCGTCTGCCAGGATCCCGATGGCCACAAGATCGAGCTCTACTACGAAACGCAGTGGTATCAAGCGCCGCCGGAGCTGAAGCCGGCGCTGAAAAATCAGGCGCAGAAGCTTTCCCGCGCGCGGCATGAACGTCCGCCGCCTCGATCACTGGAACGGCCTCGCGGTCGACATCAAAGCCAACCGCGAATTTTTCGAAAATTATCTCGGCTTCCGCCTCACCGAGCAGATCGTCCTCGACAACGGCACCGAAGCGGCGATGTGGATGACCGTCACGAACAAGAGCTACGACTTCGCCTACACGGCACGATCACACGAAACGAAGGGGCGCTTCCACCACGTCACGTACGCGGTGAACAGCCGCGAAGAGGTGCTGATCGCGGCGGATATCGCGCTCGAAAATGGCGTTCACATCGAGACCGGCCCGCACAAGCACGCCATCCAGCAGACGTTTTTCCTCTACATGTACGAGCCGGGCGGCAATCGCGTGGAAGTCGCCAACGCCAGCGCGCGCCTGATTCTCGCGCCCGACTGGAAACCGATTCGCTGGAGCGAGGCCGAGCGCAAAAAAGGCCAGGCGTGGGGACTCAAGACCATCGAGTCGTTCCACACCTACGGCACGCCCCCTGTGGAAGTGGTCACCAAGTGATGACCACAAGCGAAAAGGCGCCCGCGCCCACTCAGGCGATCGGTCAGGTTCGCGCGTGACGATGGCTCTCCCGCACCTGCTGTTGCTTCCGGGCTTGGCCTGCGACGCCGAGGTGTGGAAGCACCAGGCGCGCTCGCTCGGCGAAATCGCCACCGTGCAGGTGGTCGACTACGGCGCGAGCGATTCGATCAGGAGATGGCGCGCGTGGCGCTCGAGCGCGCGCCGCAACAATTTGCCGTAGCCGGGCATTCGATGGGCGGCCGCGTCGCGATGGAAATCGTCCGCCGCGCGCCGGAGCGCGTTGTAGGCCTCGCGCTTCTCGACACCGCGTACAAGCCCTTGCAGCCGGGCGAAGCGGGCGAACGCGAAAAGGCCGAGCGCGCCGGGATACGTGAAGATCGCGCGGACGCAGGGCATGCGGGCCATGGCGCGCAACGTGGCTGCAGAAAATGGTTCATCCGTCGCGCCTCACCGACGAGCCGCTGGTCGAATCGATTGTCGAGATGATGGGCCGCAAATCTCCCGAGATTTTCGCCGGGCAGATCAAAGCGCTGCTCGGGCGGCCGGATGCCACGCCAGTGCTGGCGGCCATAAAGTGCCCCACGCTGGTGCTCTGCGGCCGCGAAGACGCCTGGAGCGTCCTCGACGTGCATCGCGATATGGCCGCGCGGATGCCGAATGCGCGGCTCGTGATCATCGAAACGTGCGGCCACATGGCGACGATGGAGCGCCCCGAAGCCGTAACCGCCGCCCTCGTTGAGTGGTTCTCGGGCTTGTCCGATTGACGCCGCCCGGCAGCTTTTCTAGAATCGCCAGCCGGGAATAGAAAGGGTTCAACCAGCCGCGAACTATGATCATCGACTCTCACCAACACTTCGTTCGTCTTGCCAAGCACCCGGAAGTCGAAGGCTTTCGCACGGCGCAGCTTGCGGGAAAAAATCCCGACGCCCTGCCGGAGATCTCGGATGCCGACGTAAAAAAGAGCCTCGAGCAGGTCGTCAGCCTGATGGACTCGCGCAAAATCGAGGTCGCATTCGCCTCTCCCCGCGCGAAAGCCATGGCGACGCACGAAGGCACTCCGGAACAAAACGCCATCTGGGCCGATCTCAACAACGGCCTGATCCTTCGCGCCTGCCAGTTGACTCCCGGCCGCTTTGCGCCGGTCGGCATGCTCGGCCAGCATCCTTCGTGTCCATCCGAGCAGGTCGCGAAACAGATCGAGCGTTGGACCAAGGAAGGTTTCATCGCCTTCAATTTCGATCCCGACGGCACCGGCGGCCGCTGGCAAAACCAGCCCTTCACCGGGAAAGCACAATTATCCGGTTTTCGAAGCGGCGCAGGCGCTCGATGTGCCGCTCGTGCTGCACGGCAGCGAATCGATCAATAAGAATTTCCCGCACACGGCCGTCCAATATCTCGTCGCCGATATTACGGGTTTCGTGCAACTCATGATGGCGAAGGATCTATTCCGCGATTTTCCGCGCCTGCGATTCCTGATCCCGCATGGCGGCGGCGCGTTGCCTTGCCAGATCGGGCGTTGGAGGGCGATCGCGAAGTACAACAGCTGGGCCAGCCCGGACGAGATCCTCGGCAACGGCAACGTTTTCGTCGATACCTGCGTCTACAACGACCTCAACATGCAGATGTTGTTCGACGCTGTCCCGCTCGAGAACATCCTGTTCGGCTCGGAGTGCGACGGCGCGTTCCCCGGCGTGGTGAACGACGAGACGCACGATCATTACGACAATACGCGGCGCTATGTGGACGATTCGAAGCTCAACGCCGCCGACAAGGCCCGGATTTATGCCGCCAACGCGCGGCGCGTGTATCCCCGTGCGAGCCGCTGGCTTCAAGCGTAGCGACAGTCTAGGAGAACTTCATGAGCAAGCCAGTTGTTGTCCGCAAGTTCGAGTTGCCGCGCGGCCGGCGCCGTCGCCGCGCTCGAAAAATACGGCGTTTCGACGGTGCACGAAGCGCAGGGCCGCACCGGCCTGCTCGCCAGCTACATGCGCCCGATCTATCCGGGCGCCGCGATCGCCGGGCCGGCCGTCACCGTCTCGCTGCCGCCGGGCGACAACTTGATGATCCACGTCGCCGTCGAAGTTTGCGTGCCCGGCGGCATTCTTGTCGTCGCGCCCACCTCGTATTGCACGGACGGCTATTTCGGCGAGCTGCTCGCCACGTCGCTGCGCGCGCACGGAATCAAAGGCCTCATCATCGAGGCGGGCGTTCGCGACGTTGCGCCGCTTACCGACATGAAATTTCCGGTCTGGAGCCGCGCGATCCACTCGCAGGGCACGGTGAAGGCCACGATCGGCTCGGTGAACGTGCCGATCGTCTGCGCCGGCGCCGCGATCGAGCCGGGCGACGTGATCGTCGCAGACGACGACGGCGTCGTCGTAGTCCCGCGCGCCGACGCGGAAAAGGTAGCCGCAGCCTCCGAGCAGCGCGTGAAAAAGGAAGACGTCACGCGCGAAAAGCTAGCGCGCGGCGAACTAGGCCTCGACATGTACGGCTTGCGCAAAAAGCTCGAAGAGCTAGGCCTCGAATATCGCTGACGGCCCCGCAACGCCGCGTCGGTTGCCCTGAACAGAACGAAGGGCGTCCCGCCGGCCTTCTTCGGTTTGCGGTTTTGCCTTTGACGTTCCGGGTGCCCCATCCTCGGTTTGTGAGGGTGGGGCCTTTGCAACAAGCACCTAGCCACCGGGTATACTCGCATCCATGGCCCACGAACCTTTTCGCCGCATCGCACTCGTCGGCTTCGGCGAAGCCGGCGGAATCCTCGGCCACGACCTCGCGCAGCAGGGAATCGAAGTCTCGTTCTTCGATATCCTGCTCCGCTCAAAAAAGGCCCGCCCGGCAATGCTCGCTAAAGCGCAGCCCAGCGGCGCTCACGCCAAAGAGACGCTACGCGAGGCGTTACGCGACGCCGAGCTAATGATCTCCGCAGTCACAGCCTCTTCGGCGCCCAGCGTCGCAAAAGAATCCGCGCCACTCCTCAACCCCGGCCAATTCTTCCTCGACATCAACTCCGTCTCGCCCGAAACAAAGCGCGGAGAATCGCGCCGCTTCGAGAAGAGCAAAGGCCACTTCGTCGAAGCAGCCGTGATGGCGCCCAGTCCCGCCGCAGCGCATCAAGGTTCCCATGCTGCTCGGCGGAAAGCGCGCCGCCGAACTCGCCCCGCGCTTGCAAGCGATCGGAATGAACGCCACCGCCGTGAGCGACCAGATCGGAGTCGCCTCCGCAATCAAAATGTGCCGCAGCGTGATGATCAAGGGCCTCGAAGCGCTGGCGATCGAAAGCCTGTTCGCAGCGCGCCGCTACGGCGCCGAAGACGCGGTCCTCGCCTCGCTCGAAGCGACCTTTCCCTCGATGGGATGGAATGCCAAGCTCCCGGATTATCTAATCAGCCGCGTCGCCGAGCACGGCCGCCGCCGCGCCGCCGAAATGCGCGAAGCCGCGCTGGCGGTCGCCGACGTGGGCCTCGCTCCGCTGCTGACGGAACGAACCGCGAAGCGCCATGACTGGCTGGTCGATGAGATTGCCGCGCAAGGCGTGAACTTCGATGCCGGGGGAATTCGGCGAATCGTTTTCGTGGCGCGCGCTCGCCGATGCGCTGAGCCGCTCCGACAAAGAGGCGGCGAGATGATCGCGCGCCGAGATCCTCACGGAAACGAGCTCGAAAAATGCCGCGCTGAAAGCCGCGGCGCTACATTTAAATCTTAAAAGAAAAAGAAGCGCTTCCGCCGCGCGTTCCGCACCGCTTTTGCCGCCGCTTCATCCATGCCGCAGCCCTCCGGCAGTTCGGGCACCCATGGCAGCGGGCGTCCCTCAAACGCGGCCAGCGGATTATCGATCAGCAGCGCGCGCGCCACGTCCTCGCCGCGCGTCTTCGCGATCAGGTCGAACGTTTCCTTCAGCCGCAGCGGCCGCGACGTCACGTTGTGCGCGTCGCTCGCGATGAAATGGACGGCATTCGCATTGAGCCACTCGTCCGCCATCGCTTGCGCCGCCTCACCCCATTTACCGTGCACCGACTGCGCCGTCATCTGCGCGTAGCAACCCTGGTTGCAGCCAGCGGTAAAGCCGCTCGGGCTGCGAACGGATCAGCGGATTGCGTTCCGGATGCGTGATGATCGGCCGCAGGCCCGCGAGCTGCAATTCGTGCAGCGCCTGGTCGAGCGACGGCGGAATCGAATAATCCGCGAACTCGACAAGCAGATATTTCTTCTGATTGAGCGTAAACCGCCACGCGTCGTGCCGGATATCCTGCAAATTCTCGAAGCTCAGATGGAAATCGCATCCGGTGGCGAATATGAGCTTGCCCTCGAATCGCGCCTGCAATTCATCGCGCCGCTCGCGGATTACATCCGGCAGAAATGGCCACGCCGGGCTCGCGTGCGGCGTGCCGATGATATGCGTCACGCCGTCTTCGATGGCCATTTCCGCCATGCCGCAGGCAATTTCCATCGATTCCGCGCCGTCGTCGAGATTGGGAAGAATGTGGCAATGAATATCAACCATTCCAAGCAGCATAACGCAGCCGAAATTCGATCACAACGGACGCCATTGTTGCGCGCCGAGTCGTGCTCGCTTCCGTTCTAGCTCGCGTGTTCTGGCATCCGTCGCACTGCCGGACTTGCCTCCGGGTTCGCACGCTTCCGGCTGGCTCTGGCTTGGTTCAAGAGCTTTCGGTCGCACTGATCTCAACCGAAGAAATAAACTTAGCAGAGAAAGAGGAAGCGGATGAGCACGGAGCGCAAGCCGGAGTTTTTTGCAGGGAAGGACGCGCACGTCGGAATCATCGGATGCGGCTACGTGGGACTGCCGCTGGCGCTGCGCTTCGCCGACGTGGGCCACAAAGTCACGGGCTTCGATCTCGACAAAGCCAAGGTCGACAAGCTCAACGCCGGCCAGTCCTACATCCAGCACATCTCCGCCGAAAAGATCCGCGAGCACGTCCAGGCCAAGCGCTTCGACGCCACCGCGGATTTCTCGCGCCTGAAAGCAAGTGGACGCCGTGCTGATCTGCGTGCCGACTCCGCTCGACGAGCGCCGCGAGCCCGATCTCACCTACGTCGCCGATACGGCGAAGGCGATCGCCCCGAACCTGCAGCGCAATCAGCTCATCGTCCTCGAAAGCACCACGTATCCCGGCACCACCGAAGAGCTGGTTCTTCCGATCCTCGAAAAGACCGGCCTGAAATGCCCGATCGCGCGCGGCGCGGGCGCCGAAGACGTCGCCACCGATTTTTATCTCGCCTTTTCGCCCGAGCGCGAAGACCCCGGCAACAAGCAGTACGGCCTGGCGCAGATTCCCAAAGTCGTCGGCGGGATCAATCCTCCCAGCGGCCGCGCCGCGATGGGACTCTACGCGCAAATCGTCTCGAAAGTCGTGCCGGTCAGCTCGACGCGCGCCGCCGAAATGGTCAAGCTGCTCGAAAATATTTTCCGCTGCGTCAACATCGCGCTGGTGAACGAACTCAAGCAGCTCTGCCTCCGCATGGATCTCGACGTCTGGGAAGTGATCGACAGCGCCGCGACCAAGCCCTTCGGCTTCATGCCGTTCTATCCCGGGCCCGGGGCTCGGCGGCCATTGCATTCCCGTCGATCCGTACTATCTTTCGTGGAAGGCGCGCGAATACGATTTCGCCACACGCTTCATCGAATTGGCCGGCGAGATCAATACGGAGATGCCGTACCACGTGGTCAACGCCGTAGCGGGCGCGCTCAACGACCGCCAGAAAAGCATCAAGGGCTCGAAAATCCTGCTGCTCGGCGTGGCCTACAAAAAAGATGTCGATGACCTCCGCGAATCGCCCGCGCTCAAGCTGCTCGAACTCCTCACCGCCCGCGGCGCCGCGATCGACTACAACGACCCCTATTTCCCGGCCCTGCACAAGATGCGCCACTACGATTTCTCGGACAAACGCTCGGTCGAGCTCACCCCCGCGAACCTCGGCGCGTACGATTGCGTCCTGATCGCCACCGACCATTCCAGCTACGATTACGACGCGATCGTAAAGAATTCCCAGCTGGTGGTCGATACTCGTAATGCCACGCGCCGCGTGAAAGAACAGGGCGAAAAAGTCGTGCACTGCTAGAGGCGATCCCTTCCGGCGCTGGCTAACTCCGAGATACCGATGGAACTATCGTACTATTGCCATGTGAATACAATAGGCCTAGCGTACTACGCATGGACGCACAGCCCCTCGCACGCCAAGACAGGCAAGCTGTGACCGCAGTCGAGCCCAGCCGCCGCCGCAGCATGCGGGTGCTCCTGAGTGTGCCGATTCGGGTCATGGGCAAAACCGCCGCGAACGAGGATTTCGAAGAGCAGACACGCACGCTCGTCGTGAACGCCCATGGAGCGCTGATTTCCTTGCAGGCCCCCGTCGCCCCGAATCAGCAGGTCACCGTCGCGAACAAAGCCACCAACCAGTCGCGCGAATGCCGCGTCGTACACGTGGGAACGCAGGCCGCCGGAAAGATACAAGTCGGAATCGAATTCGTGAATCCTTCGGGCTCATTCTGGCAGATCGATTTTCCTCCGGATGACTGGGTGGTCCCCGAAAACTAGCGCGTCCCCGCCGGCCGAAGAGAATTTCCCCCAAAAAATTATTGCGATGCCGAAATCAGCTCGGCGCGCACGTTGCCGAATGGAAGCTGCGCCTGCATGAGGACTGGCGTACGCGCCGCATCGTTCGCCATCCATACGATCACGTGGACGCCCGCTACCGGCTTCTGGTGCTGGAAGAGATCGATCGCCACTCGCGACGTAGAAAAAGTGCCCGCGGCGATCGTCACGCTATCGTCCGTGGTTTCGCGCTTGGCGCTGACTTCGTACAGGTCGTGCCCGTCGTAGATGGTCCCCTGGAATTCCGGCGTGTGTTCCCAATCGACATGGCGCAGCGCGTAGAGGGCGCCGAGCGGATCGCGCGTGCCCGCCAGCACCACGACGCTCGGTGCCGGCCCGCGCGAAGGCTTGCCCCGGCGCCGTGAAATGAAATACCTGATCCTGGATTTTGCCGAGCTCGTTGAGATGCGTTTCGTACTGCCGGGATTCCAGCGTCGCTTGATCGGCGTACGAGTCGAACTGGTCGTCGACTGAAAAGAGCTCGCGGACGGGGTTGATCGTGTGCGCGAGCGCGCGGAAATGCCACGTCGAGTAACCGAAAAGGTCGCGCTGCTCGGGCACGGTCAACTGGACGGAGGCGGCATTCGAGAACGCGGACCACGACACGCGGTAATTCAGCGTTTCGCCGGTCCGAAAGGGCATCGCCACCGGTTTCATCGCCGCAGGCGGATCGGCTTTGGCTTTGGGCGTCTTGCGGCGGCGAAGTTTTCTGAGCGCCCGCCATCACCGACACAACCAACAACGCGCCGGTTGCAAGCAGCGCCGCGGCGATCCGGCCGCGCCTTCTCCCATTTTTGTGTGCCGGCATCTTCCTGACTCGTGATTCTCCATGCGCGAAAAGCGTTGCGCCGCGAGCAAGGCCGCTTGCCGCGTCTATTCCGGCAGGCTATATTCAAGCGTACCTGAAAACGCGCAGCAGGGTCATCTCGTCCCGAAACTCGTTACGGGGCTCGTTGCGGATCGGGACATTTGCTTCGGCGCCGCCTTCCGCACAGGAGGTTTCACCATTTTGCGCTATCTCGTGACAGGTGGCGCCGGCTTTATCGGCTCCAATGTCGTCGACGAACTCGTTGCGGCGCGGCCATTCCGTCGTCGTGCTCGACGATCTTTCGAGCGGCAGCGAAGAGAATCTCGCAGGTCATCCGCTCGCAAAATCGATTTGCGGGTCGGCAGCATCACTGATCTCGCGACGGTGCAATCGGCCTGCGTCGGCGCCGATTATGTGATCCATCTCGCGGCGCGCACCTCGGTGCCGAAATCGGTGAAAGATCCGCTCGAAACGAATCACGTGAATATCGATGGCACGCTCCACGTGCTCGTGGCGGCCCGCGACGCCAAAGTGCGTAGATTCGTCTACGCGGCGTCATCATCCGCCTACGGCGAAACGCCCACGCTGCCGAAGACCGAGACCATGCAGCCTCAGCCGATCTCGCCCTACGGCGTCACGAAATTCGTCGGCGAGCTCTACGCGCAGGTATTCGGCCGCGTCTACGGCCTCGAAAACGCCTCCGTACGCTATTTCAACGTATTCGGGCCGCGCCAGGACCCGACGTCGCAATATTCCGGCGTGCTTTCGCGCTTCATGCTCGCGATTCTCAGGGGCGAGCCTCTGGTCATCTACGGCGATGGCGAGCAGTCCCGCGATTTCACCTATATCGATAATGTTGTCGACGAAACGCTGCGCGCCTGCGAGGCCGCCGGCGCGTCCGGCAAGGTCTTCAACGGCGGCACCGGCGCGCGGATCACGCTGAATCGAAGTCGTAAAGCTGCTCGAAAAAGTCGCCGGCAAAAAGCTCCAGGTGAAATACGACCCGCCTCGCGACGGCGACATCCGCGATTCGCAAGCGGACGTTTCGCTCGCGCGAAAAATCCTCGGCTACGAGCCGCGCGTCCTCTTCGAAGAAGGCCTGCAGCGCACCTGGGAGTGGTACAAATCCGCCTACGGCCAGAAGTGACGCTCGCCGAGCGAATCCAGAGGACGCGAAGTCGTTTGTCAGGGACTCTGTGTACTCTGTGCCTCTCTGTATACTCTGTGTTTAGAGGGGTGTTCGAGTCCACGCCGCGGGTCAAATGATATCGCTGCTGCCCGCTCCGCCAGTTGCCGCGAACGCGCCAGGCGTCTATCATGGGTATTGCGCTGAGCGGCTGGACTGCACCCTGTGCCGCGGCGAAAGGAAATCATGGCGAGCGAAGCGGCGGTAATGGAAGCGTTGCGCGGGGTGATGGATCCCGAGCTGCATAAGGACATCGTCACGCTGGGCATGGCGAAAAATATCCAGGTGAACGACGGCTCCGTTTCGCTGCTCGTCACTCTCACCACGCCCGCCTGCCCGCTGCAAGGACACGATCGAGAAAGATGTCCGCGCTGCGCTCGCGAAAGTTCCTGGCGTCACCTCAGTTGAACTGAAATTCGACGCGTCCGTCCCGCCGGGAAAGCGCCTGCAGGACAAAGCCCCGATCGAGGGCGTGAAGAATCTGGTCGCGGTCGCCAGCGGCAAAGGCGGCGTCGGCAAGACGACCGTCGCCGTGAATCTCGCGATCGCGCTGAAGAATATGGGCGCGACGGTCGGCCTGCTCGACGCCGACATCTACGGTCCCAACGTCCCGCTGATGCTTGGCACGCTCGAGCAGCCGCGTGCGCTCGACGAGCGCACCATCATCCCGGTGCAGCGCACGGCGTGAAAATGATCTCGATGGGCCTGCTCAATCCGGGCGATAAGCCGCTCGTCTGGCGCGGCCCGATGCTTCACAGCGTGATGCAGCAATTCTTGCGCAGCGTGCGCTGGGGCCAGCTCGATTATCTGATCGTCGACCTGCCGCCGGGCACCGGTGACGTTCAGCTCAGCCTGATTCAGAGCGTCTCCGTCAGCGGCGCGGTCGTCGTTACGACGCCTTCGGTGGTCGCGCTGGCCGACGTTCGCAAGGCGGTCGAAATGTTTCGCCAGGTCAATGTCGAAATTCTCGGCGTCGTCGAGAACATGAGCTATTTTGCCTGCCCGCACTGCCAGGGGCGCATCGACGTCTTCGGCCACGGCGAGGGCGAGAAGATGGCGGAGACATTCGGCCTGCCGTTCCTCGGCGAGATCGAAATCGATCCGAAGATTCGCATCGGCGGCGACACGGGGAAGCCGGTCGCGTCGCTCGGCGAAGACGCGCCCGGCGCGAAGAGCATTTACGCGATGGCGCGCAACGTGGCGGCCCGCCTTTCGGTGGTGAATCTCACGGCCATCGGCCCCGGTCGTCCAGATTCTGTAGCGGCCATGTGGAGTGCGGGAGCTTACGCCGCTGTTTGCCGGCTGGCATAGACAATCCTGCTCTCGCATGCTCATTGTGGCGAGAGTTGAGTTCATCAGCAGGTAACTTGCGAGTATCGTAGTGGCGGGACACAATACAATTCCACCCGGAGATACGAACCCACATGAGCGAGCTCGTTCAATTCAGCACGGATAAAGACATCGCGGTCATCACGATCAATAATCCGCCGGTGAACGCTCTGAGCCGCGGCGTGCCCGAGGGCATCGAAGCCGCCATCGAGCGGATCAATAGAGACGACTCGATCAAGGCCGCGGTGCTGATCGGCGCGGGGAAGACGTTCGTCGCCGGCGCGGACATCAACATGTTCGTCGAGATGACCTCGGGCAAGGGCGGGAGAATCGATCTGCTGCCGACGCTGCTGAAAATCGAAGATTGCCGCAAGCCGGTTGTAGTCGCGCTGCACGGCAATGCGCTCGGCGGCGGCCTCGAGCTGGCGCAGGCCTGCCACTACCGCTTGATCGCGCCGGGCACGCGCGTGGGACAGCCGGAAGTGAACCTCGGCATCATCCCCGGCGCAGGCGGCACGCAGCGTTTGCCGCGGCTCGCGGGAGTCGCGAAAGCCGTCGAGATGTGCACCACGGGCAAACCGGTCAAGGCGCCCGAGGCGCTCGAAGCCGGGATCGTCGACAAAATCATCGAGGGCGATCTTCTCGCAGGCGCCATCGCATTTGCGCGCGAAATCGCCGGAAAGCCCGTCCGCAAGACGCGCGACCGCAACGAAAAGCTGGGCACGCCCGAGCAGAACGCTCCCATCTTCGCCGCCGCGCGCGACACGGTCCGCAAGAAGCAGCGCGGCCTGCCCGCGCCGCTCGCGGCCATCGACGCAATCGAAGCCGCCACCAAGCTGCCTTTCGATCAAGGCTGCAAGGAAGAGGCGCGGCTCTTCGATGCCTGCCTCTACTCGCGACGAATCGAAGGCCCTGATCCACGTTTTTTTCGCCGAGCGCGAAGTTTCGAAAATCCCCGACATCCCCGAAGGACCTGCCGCTGATCCCGGTCAATTCGGTGGCGATTGTCGGCGCGGGCACGATGGGCAGCGGCATCGCCATGGTCTGCGCGAACGCGGGCATTCCCGTGGTGCTGAAGGATTCCGATCAAGCCGCGCTCGATCGCGGTCTCGCCAACATCCAGAAGAACTACGCGACATCCGTAAAGCGCGGCCGCTTCACGCAGGAGCAGGTCGACGAGCGCATGAAGCTGATCAAGTCCACGCTCAGCTACGCCGATTTCGCGAATGCGGACATGGTGATCGAGGCGGTCTTCGAGACGCATGCCGCTCAAGAAAGAAGTCTTCGCCGAGCTCGATCGCGTCTGCAAGCGCGGCGCGATTCTTTCGAGCAACACTTCCACGCTGAATATCGACGAAATCGCCGCCACCACCTCGCGCCCCGAATCCGTGATCGGCATGCACTTCTTCAGCCCCGCCAACGTCATGCGCCTGCTCGAAATCGTGCGCGGCCGCAAAACCGGCAAGGACGTGATCGCCACCTGCATGCAGCTCTCGAAGAAAATCGGCAAGGTCGGCGTGCTCGTCGGCAATTGCCGCGGCTTCGTCGGCAACCGCATGTTTCTTCCGTACATTCGCGAGGCGCAATTCCTCGTCGAGGAAGGCGCCACGCCCGAAGCCGTCGACACCGCGCTCACCGATTGGGGCATGGCGATGGGGCCGCTCGCCGTCGGAGATCTCGGCGGGCTCGATATCGCCTATCGCATCCGCAAGGAATATCGGCCACCTCGAAAAGCCCGGCACGCGCCAGCCCTACATCGAGGACCATTTCGTCGAAATGGGACGCCTCGGCCAAAAGACCGGCTCCGGCTGGTACAAATATGACGCCGACCGCCGCGCATCGTCCGATCCCGAGGCCGCCGAACTCGTGACGCAAGTGGCGCGCGGAAGCGGGCACGCCGCAGCGTCAGATTTCATCGCAGGAGATCGTCGAGCGCTGCGTCTACTCGCTCATCAACGAAGGCGCGCGCATTCTCGAAGAGGGCTACGCGCTCCGCGCCGGCGATATCGACACGATCTACGTGAATGGCTACGGCTTTCCGGCGATTCCGCGGCGGCCCGATGTGGTATGCAGGCGCCGTAGGACTAAAGAAAGTGTACGACCGCGTTGCCGAATTCCACCGCCAGCACGGCCACATCTGGGAACCAGCCCCGCTGCTCAAGCAGCTAGCCGACGAAGGCAAAACCTTCGCCGATTACCAGCGCGAAAGCGTCCGCGCCGCCGACTAAAGCGCAGCCTCAGCCCCGGGTTCTCGCCTTTGACTTTTCGGGTGCCCCATCCTCGGTTTTTTGAGGGTGGGGCCTTTTGGGCACTAACTGTAAAACCGCATAATCCACTCAGCCACGCAACAAGGCTTCGCCGCTCCCTCACCCTCAACCGTCACCACCATCTCCGCCTCAACGCAATCGCCAAGCTCCTTCAACGCCTTGCAGCGCCACTCGCGCGCGGATCCTCGAATCCGCCGGCACCGGAGCGGGAAATCGCACGCGATTCAATCCGTAATTCACGCGCATCCGCTCCCCGCCGCGCACCTGAAACACCTGCTCCGCAAGCGGCCGATCAGCGACAGCGTCAGAGAATCCATGCGCGATGGTCCCGCCGTAAGGCGATTCGCGCGCCGCACGCTCGCGATCTTCGTGAATCCACTGGTGGTCTTCGGTCGCCGCCGCGAATTGCACGAATCCGCTCCTGCGTCACCAAAAACCACTCCGACACGCCAAGCTCCCGCCCCACAAAATCTTTCAGCGCAAGCGGCGTGTCCAGAATGAGTGGCGGCACGGGATTATTTCTTCGGCGTCACGCCGAACGCATCCGACTGAAATTCGAGCGAAGCCGGAAAGTGCTGCGCGAAGTAGGTCCAGTCATGCGAGCCCGGATAAAGATGAAACTCGTGCGGGATGTGCCGCGAAACCAGCAATTCATGAAACGCCTGCGCGCCCACGTTGAAGCCGTAGCTATCCTCCGTCCCGCAGTCGAAATAGATTTTCAGCCCCACGGGCCGCGGCCTCTCGCGCACGATCGTGAACGGGCTGTTGCGCTCCCAAAATTCGCGGTTAAACGGAATGCCAAAAGCCGTGCCGAGCATCATCGCGACGATATTCGATTCGCCGGGCGTCGCGCGGATCTGCGGCAGCTTGGCGATCAGCGCGGGACTGTTCGCGCTCACCGCGCCAAAGCTCTGCGGAAAAAGCAGCGCAAGGTGCAGCGCTCCGTAGCCGCCCATCGAAATGCCCGCAACGCCGCGCGTACGCCGTCCCGCCTGAATCCGGTAGCGGCCCTTCGATGTACGGCAAGAATTCGCGCATCAGGAAATCCTGGTAGCGCACCTTCCCGTCTTCGGAGTTGATGAAAAATGTCCGGCCGCCCGCCGGCGCCGCGATCACAAACTCGCCGATCTGTTTCTGGTCCCACATATCCTGAATCACGTCCCAGCCGCCGGAGTTCAGCAGCGCCTGTTCGTTCTCGCCGATGCCGTGGAAGAAATAGAGCACAGGATAGCGGCGCGCCTTATCCGCATCGTAGCTCGGCGGCAGCAGCACGCAATAGGGAACGGCGCGATCGAAGAATCTTGCTCGGCGCCGAGCTGCATTCCGCGCGGCCCGCGGCACGCGCCGGCGCACCAAATGAAAGCCACGCGAGCGCCAGCAGAACATCCCGCCAGGGCCCACCCGGCGCGTCTACTCATACCGCAGCGCCTCGACCGGATTCAGTTTCGCCGCGCGCGACGCCGGATAAATCCCCGCCGCCAGGCTCACCAAAATCGAAAACAAAATCGCGAACATCACCATCCACCACGGCACCGCCGCGACCGCCACCGACGGCAAGTTGCTGCCGCGAAAGATACACATCCGTGCCGAAATTGATCGCCCGCGCGATCAGCCAGCCCAGCGCACGCCGAGAACGCCGCCGACAGCCCCATCGCGGCCGCCTCCGCGAAAAACAGCCCCTGCACCCGCGATCCGCCGCGCCCAACGCCTTCAGCACGCCGATTTCGCGCCGCCGCTCGAGAATCGCCATCACCAGCGTGTTGACGATCCCGAGCGAAGCCACCACCAGCGCAGCCCGCCGAAAATCCAGCAGCAGCAGATCGAACACGGCGAACACCAGCCGCAGGCTCGCGTCGCGTCCAAAGCGAAAAAGCGCTGAAACCCATCTGCTTGATCGCGTCTTCCACGGCCTTCACGTTCGACGCGCTCTTCACGCGCACGGTCAGGTTGTCGTACGTTTTCTTCGCTGACGCCGGCCGTATCGCGCAGCATGGTCCCGCAGATCGTTCGTCTGCGCCGCCTGCAGTTTTTCCGCCAGCTGCAGCGGAATCAGCAGCCGCCCGCGCCCGAACGTGCCGAGTCCGGCCGACGGTTCCGTCTCGACGATGCCGACCACGCGCAGTTTCTCCTCGTGCGGCACGATGGAAAATCCGCCCCCGCTTCGGAATTCCCGCCGCTCCGTCGCCGGCCAGCGGCGTCCGCTCCGCGTAGCGCAGCACGAGTTCCTTGCCGATCAGCGTATACGGCTGATCCGAAAGCTGCCGCGCAAGGTCGATCTGCAGAATCGCCTCGTCCGCCGCCGGTCCCGAAAAGAAATTCCCTCCATCCCGTCAAACGAGCCGCCCTCGCGCGCCGATTCCGGCACCCCGGCCACCATCGTCGGATAAGGATTCCCGTTGTAGTGAATTTCAGTGGGGAAGCGAATTTCGGGGTAAACCTCGATCACGTTTGGCAGCGCTTCAATCTTGCTGCCGCGCATCGTCATCGAGCGGGCGAATTACGGGCGGCGGCGTTCCTGCGGGCCGCATCGGCGCGCGCCCATCAAAGCCGGTAAAGTTCGCGCGCGGAGTGACGATCATCGGCGTCGAAAAGCCCGGGACTTGGCGAAAGTCGTTCGTTCGCCAGGTCCTGCAATCCCACTCCGAGCGAGAGCATGGCCACGAGCGACGCGACCCCCACGCCGATTCCCACTGTCGTCAGCGAATTGCGAAACAGCGCCTCGCGCAGATTGCGCGCCGCCAGATCCACCAGGTCGCGGGTCTTCACGCGCGCACCCCGTCATTCTTGATCTTGCCGTCGCCCATCAGGATCATTCGATGCGCGAAGCGCTCGGCGCGCGGCTGCTCGTGCGTCACCATCACGATCGTCATGCCCAGCGTCTGCGTTGATCTCGCGCAGCAGCATTCATGATTTCGTCGCCGGTCGCGCTGTCGAGGTTTCCAGTCGGCTCGTCCGCCAGCAGAATGGTCGGCCGGTTCACCAGCGCGCGCGCCAGCGCCGCTCGCTGCTGCTCGCCGCCCGAAAGCTCGCTCGGGCGGTGCGTCAGCCGCGCCGCTCAGCCGCACGCGATCCACCGCCTCGCGCACGCGCGCCGTGCGCTCGCCGCGTTCCACCTCCGCCAGCCGCAGCGGCAGCTCCACATTTTCCTCGAGCGTCATCCGCGGCAACAGATTGAACGACTGAAACACGATCCCGATCGTATGGCTGCGGTGCCGCGCCAGTTCGTCCGAATTCATTTCCGCGAGATTTCGCTCATGCGCGAAAATCGCGCCGGAGGTGGGCCGGTCCAGCCCGGCCATCAAATTCAGCAGTGTCGATTTCCCCGAGCCCGAGCTTCCCAGCAGCGCCACAAACTCTCCGGCGGCAACGCTCATCGTCACGTCGTCCACGGCGCGCACCAGCGCGTCGCCCATCGGGTAGTGCCGCACGAGATGTTCCGTGCGGATGGCGGCCTGATCGCCCCGCCCGGCCGCTCCGGAAGCGCCCGGCGATGCGCTGATGTTCGGCGAATGTCATGACCCTCAATCTTACTACGCGCGCGCTCTGTCCAATGTTGCTCGCGAAAGCGCTTTCTATCCGTGAAGAGCCCCCCTACGATTCGGGTATAATCGCGCCTCTGGACCCACGAGGCCGTCCGGCTCGCACTCCGGATCCTCCAATCCGATCGACGCACACGGAGAACCATGGCAATTCTCGTCACGGGTGGCGCTGGCTACATCGGAAGTGTGACTGCCGAGCGCCTGAAAGCGAAGGGCGAGCGCATTGTCGTGCTCGACGATCTTTTTCGCGGTCACCGCGGCTCCGTCGATCCGGACGTGCCGTTCTATGCGGGGCAGGTGGGCGATAGCGCGCTCCTCGCGCGCATCCTCAAAGAACACAAAATCGAGGAGTGCGTTCATTTCGCCGCCCTCGCCTACGTGGGCGAATCCGTAGGCCAGCCCGCGCGCTATTACGAGAACAACGTCGAGCAGGGAATCGCGTTCCTGAATACGCTTCTCGAGGCGGGCGTCGGCCGGATAGTCTTCTCATCCACGTGCGCCACCTACGGCGAAGTGGAGAAAGTCCCGATCGCCGAGACAACGCCGCAGTGGCCGGCAAATCCCTACGGCTGGTCCAAGTTCATGATGGAACGCATCCTCGCGTCCTACGATCGCACCTACGGCCTCAAGTTCACCGCGCTCCGCTATTTCAATGCTGCGGGCGCCACCGAAGCACGGGGCGAGCATCATGAGCCCGAATCGCATCTTGTCCCCAATGTGCTCGCGGCCGCGCTCGGCGAAAAGACCGAAGTCTCCGTCTTCGGCAAGGACTATCCCACTCCCGACGGCACGGCCATTCGCGATTACGTCCACGTCATCGATCTTGCCGAGGCTCACATTTCCGCGCTCGAATATCTCCGCCGGGGCGGCAAGTCCGATTTCATCAATCTCGGCACCGGCCATGGCTATTCGGTTCTCGAAGTGATCGAAGCGGCCCGCAAGGTGACCGGCCACCCGATTCCGGTTCGCATCGAAGGCCGCCGCGCGGGCGATCCTCCGGAGCTCGTCGCCGACGCAGCCAAAGCTCGCCAGGTCCTCGGTTGGACGGCCGCGCAATCCGACTTGCCCGCGATTTTGAAATCCCAGTGGGAATGGCGCCGCAAGCATCCAAAGGGCTATCTCGACTGAAAGCCTTCTTCCCTCTACCTGACGGGGCGCGAGCCGCTGATGAGGATATCTACGAGTCGTTTGGCGCTGTGCTGCCAGTCAGGGCTAGTCGCCACATTCGCGACGCCGACAAGAGCCCGAAGGAGATCCATTGGATCAAGGTCCTTCCGGATCTCACCGCTCTTGATCGCGCGCTTCACCAGGCAGCGAATCGCTTCATGCATCTGAGCGTACGAAGCTGCGAAAATCTTCTTGTGATCTCCGATCACAGTATTCAGCGCAGGGGCGATGAGCTGCTTGGCCTCGACGGCGTCAACGAACAATAATAGCCACGCTCGCAACGCTTCAATCGGCGGCATCCTTTGAGCCAACTTCGGCGCTGCCGCGGCTAGCTTTTCCAGCTCAGACCGATAAACCGCCTGTAGAAGCTCCTCGCGCGTCGGAAAGTGCCGATACAAGGTTCCCGGCCCAACGCCTGCCTGTTTGGCGATGTCGTCCAGGCTCGCATTTGCGCCCGACCGGGTGAACGCCTCCTTGGCAACCTCCAGAATGCGTTCGCGATTCCGCTGCGCGTCGGCGCGAGGCTTTCGCTCGGCAGATTTTGATCGTTTCGTGGGCATATCAAAAAGTCGAAAAAACTTGCAACCGGAGACCATCTCCGGTAATCATATGCAGTGCGGAGACACTCTCCGTTTTATGCGAGCCGCGCCCGCTTGTCAATAGGCACCTTCTCAAGCGGACCCGCGAAAGGAAAAAAACATGGTGGAAACATTGGGAGCTACATCAACCACAGAAGAGGTTTTGTCCGGAATCGATCTGCGCGGTAAGCGAATCCTGGTGACGGGCGTTTCCGCTGGGCTCGGCGTGGAGACGGCTCGGTCACTCGCCGCCCACGGCGCGAACGTGCTCGGCGCCGCGCGCGACTTGGCCAAAGCCGAAGCGGCGACATCTCAAATCCGAAAGGCCGCGGCGGCGAACGGTGGGAGCTTCGACCTGGTCGAACTCGATCTGGCCAGTCTCGCAAGCGTGCGAAAATGCGCCGATCGACTGCTCCGAAAGGGCGAGCCGTTCGATGTAATCGATTCCGCAGGGAGCGGCAACGTCCGTATGGGCCGGTGTCGTCGCGCCGGCTGACGAGATCGGCGGCCGCTATTGCGAAAACTGCCATGTCGGGGAAATCGTGCCCGATGAAGTGATGATCGGCGGCGCAAGCGAAGGAGTGCGCGGATATGCACTCGATCCCAAGCGGGCCGGGGCCCTTTGGAAGAAAAGCGAAGAAATGGTTGGCGAATCTTTTTCGCGTTAGGAACGAGCGATCCATGAAAGTATTTGTCACAGGTGCTACAGGTTTTATCGGTTTAGCCACTGTTCAGGAGCTAATCAAGGCGGGCCATCAGGTCCTCGGACTCGCTCGCTCGGATGCGGGCGCCAAGTCTCTCACCGACGCGGGCGCACAGGTACAGCGAGGCGATCTAGACGACCTCGAAAGCCTGCGCGGCGGGGCCGCCTCATCGGACGGCGTCATCCACCTGGCCTTCAATCACGACTTCTCGAAATTCGCGGCAAACTGTGAGGCAGACCGCCGCGCTATCGAGGCGCTCGGCGACGTGCTCGCCGGGTCCGACCGGCCGCTGGTCGTCACCGGCGGTCTTGGGCTTCTGGCGCCTGGCCGCACCGCCACCGAGGAAGATGTGCCTGGTCCTGCCTCCGCCTCGCTGCCCCGCGTGTCGGAGTCGACCGCCATGTCGCTGGCGGCGCGCGGCGTGCGAGCGTCGGTGGTCCGCCTCCCGCAGGTCCACGACCGGCTCAAGCAAGGCTTGGTCACCTACCTCATCGCCCTGGCTCGCGAGAAGCGCGTCTCGGCGTTCGTCGGCGACGGGCTCAATCGCTGGCCCGCAGTGCATCGGCTCGACGCTGCGCGCCTCTACAAGTTGGCGCTTGAGAGGGGAACTCGCGGAGGCAAGTATCACGCGGTTGCCGAAGAGGGAGTGCCGCTCCGAGATATTGCCAACGCAATCGGTCGCGGTCTCAACGTGCCGGTCGTCTCCAAGTCTCCCGAGGAGGCAGCCCAGCATTTCGGCTTTCTCGGCTTCTTCGCGGGTGCCGATGGTCCGGCGTCGAGTGCGCTAACGCAGGAACGCCTGGGATGGCGCTTGACCCGGCAGCCCGGGATGCTTGCCGATCTCGAGCACGCGCGCGATTTCGAAGCAGCCTGAACCGGCTCCGTCTGTCGATTGATGGCAGATACTAGACAAAAGTAGTCTCTATGCAGGATGCAGTCTCGGCCGCAAAAGCACGGAGGAGAAATCCGAATATGCAAAACTCGTCGAAGAAAATCGCTCTCGTCACCGGAGCGAACAAGGGAATTGGCTTCGAAGTTGCCCGCCAAATCGCCGCGTCAGGCTGCACCGTCCTGCTCGGCGCGCGCAACAAAGCACTCGGGGAAGAAGCGGCTGCAACGCTCCGGAGCGAAGGCGGCGATGTCCTCTATCTCCCCATTGAGCTCACCGACACAGCCGCCATCGCCGCCGCCGCAAACCGCATCGAAGCCGATTTCGGCCGCCTCGACATCCTCGTCAATAACGCCGGCATCGCCGCTCCGAGTGACGGCCCGCCCTCGGTAAGTAGTCTCGACGCAATCGAGCGGACGTTGCGCGTGAATTTCATTGGCAGCGTCGCAGTAACGCAGGCCATGCTTCCGCTCTTGCGCAAGGCTCCCTCCGCGCGCATCGTCAATGTCTCAAGCGGTCTCGGATCACTCGCGCAGAACGCCGATCCGGCCTCTCCCTACGCCGCCGTCAAGTTTCTCGGCTACAGCGCCTCGAAGGCCGCTCTGAATATGTTCACCGTGCAGCTCGCCTACGAGCTCCGCGACACACACATCAAGGTCAATTCGGCCGACCCCGGCTATACTGCCACCGACCTCAATGGTCGCCGCGGAACGCAGACGATTCCCGAAGGGGCTGCCGAAACCATCCGCCTCGCACTGCTCGGCGATGACGGTCCCTCCGGCACGTACTCCGATAGCAGGGGCATCGTCCCCTGGTAGCCTGTCCGAAGAGCGCCCCGCCCACACTCTCAACCCCCTGATTACCCTGCGGTTGGGTCCCCCCTCCCGTCCAAAGTCCGACGAACAGCTCGTGGCGGCCTCACACGTTGCGTGTATAATGCGCGGCGGCGCGCTTCGCAACGCAGTTCTGTCTTTAGACCGCACGGACATTTAGGAACGAATGGAGAATTGAGCGAAACATCGATGACAAAAGTCGAAGCGATTATCCAGACCTCGAAGCTGGATGCCGTGAAAGACGCCCTCCACGAAGTCGGCGTCGAAGGGATGACGGTCCTCGAAGCCCGCGGCCACGGCCGCCAGAAGGGCCACACCGAGTTCTACCGCGGCCGCGAATACACCGTCGATCTCATCCCCAAGATCAAGATCGAGATGGTCCTGGCGGACGACATGGCCGAAAAAGCCGTCCAGGCCATTGTCACGGCCGCGCGCACAGGAAAGATCGGTGATGGTAAGATTTTTCTTTCCAAGGTGGACGATGCCATCCGGATTCGCAATGACGAGCGCGGCGAGACCGCCCTCTAGCCCGATGGCCAAGCCGCATGATGCAGGCAACGGGCAATGAAACCGTCGCACCCAGCCCGGCGCGCGATCGGCACTCGAATCGATACACATGTCTACCAAGCCCACTGTCGCCGCCGAACTCCGCGATCAATACGCGGCGGGTTCGGCGCGCATGCAGGAGGAATTCGCGGCCGGCGGTGATGGCCGCGCCGCCGTCCACGGCCGCACCGCGCTGGTAGAGTCCATCGCCTCCCGCCTCTGGAAGGAACTCGTCTCACCCGACATCGACGGTCCCCGGCACTTTGCGCTTCTCGCGCTCGGGCGGCTTCGGACGCCGCTGGCTCTTCCCCTACTCCGATATCGACATTCTCTTTCCTCCATGCCGAGGGCGGCGATCGACCCCGAACTGCAAGAGCCGCATCCAGAACTTTTCGCAGGAGATGTGGGATCTCCGGCTCAAGTTGAGCCCCGCGACGCGCTCTCTCGCCGAGTGCGAGAAATTCGACTGCCGAACAACGTCGAATTCGCGATTTCGCTGCTCGATTGCCGCTATCTCGCCGGCGATCGCGCGCTCTTCGCCCGCCTGCACGACCAGGCGATTCCGAAGCTCGTCTCGCGCGAATCGCGCTCGATCGTGCAGCGCCTCACCGATCTCACGCGCGCCCGCTACAACAAATTCGGCAACTCCGTTTTTCACCTCGAGCCCAACGTCAAAGATGGCCCCGGCGGCCTGCGCGATTACAATCTCGCGCACTGGCTCGCCCTCATCGCCGCCATGGAAGAACGATCCGGCTGGCCCGACGAAGCCGAGCTCCTCCCGCCCTGGCTGCGCCCGCCCTTCGACGCCGCGCTCGATTTCCTCATGTCCGTTCGCTGCTTCCTGCATTTCAGCCACGGCCGCGACGACAACACGCTCGCCTGGGCCGAGCAGGACGAAGCCGCCGAGCCGCACCATCGGCGTGCCCGACGCCGACTCGCTCTCCACCTCCGACTGGATGCGCATCTACTACGGCCACGCGCGCTTGATCCACCGCGTCGCCGCGCAGCTCCTCGAGGAGTTTCCCGCCGCGCGCCCCTCGCTCTACCGCCAGTTCCAGAATTTGCGCTCGCGCCTTTCGAACGCCGAATTCGCCGTCGTCGACGGACGACATCTTCCTCCAGCGCGAGGAGTCGCTGAAGGATCCCGAACTGCCGCTTGCGCATGTTCCGCTTCATGGCGCGCCACGGCTTGAGCCTCAGCTCGGCCACCGAGCATCAGTTCGAGGAAATCCTGCCGTCGCTCGCCAAAGAACCGCCGAAGGGCGTGGCCGCGTGGCACTACCTTGCAGGAAATCCTGCTCGCTCCGCATGCAGCCGAGGCGCTGCGCGTGCCATGCATTCGCTGCGGCCTGCTCGACGTCTGCTCGTGCCCGAGTTCAAGGCGCATCGATTCGCTCGTGATCCGCGATTATTCGCACCGCTTCACCGTCGACGAGCACACCTTCGTCGCGATCGAAAATCTCCACGCCCTGCGAAAGTCGCAATCGAAGTGGGATCAGCGCTACGCCGAGCTCCTCGATGAGGTCGAGCAGCCCGACCTGCTCTATCTCGCCATCCTGCTCCACGACACGGGCAAGGGCGCCGACATCGACCATCACGTGGCCGCGAGCCTCGAACTCGCAAAAACATGCCTGGCGCGCCTCGACCTCGATCCGCCCGACCGCGAGACGGTCCTCTTCCTGATCAAGCGCCATCTGGAAATCAGCAATTTCCTGCGCCGCGACATCTTCGATCCCGGCACGATCCGCCAGACCGCCGAAAAGATGGGCACGCCCGAGCAGCTGAAGATGCTCTGCCTGCTCACCTACGCCGATATCAAGGCCGTGAATCCCGAAGCGCTCACGCCGTGGAAGGCCGAAAATATCTGGCAGCTCTACATCGGCACCGCCAATTTCATGATGCGCAGCGCCGACGAGCGCCTCCACGTCGACGCGGACGACGAAGTCCTCGATCATCTCCGCAGCTCTCGCGCCCGCCGCCGGGAAGAGAATCGAAGCCTTCCTCGATGGCCTGCCGCGCCGCTATCTCCGCACGCAAGCCGCGAGCGACGTGATCCGCCACATGGAGATGTCCAGCCACCTCGGCGAAGATTCCGTGCAGCTCGACCTCACGCGCGGCCGCCACTGGTACGAACTCACGCTCGTCACCCGCGACCGCCCGTTCCTTTTCGCGAAAATGGCGGGCGCGCTCGCCGCCTGGGGTATGAACATCGTCAAGGCGTCGGCCTTTTCCAACAGCGCGGGCATCGTCGTCGACACGTTTCTTTTCACCGACCGCTTCCAGACGCTCGAATTGAATCTCCCCGAATGGGAGCGCTTCAAGAAGAGCATCCACGACGTGCTCACTGATCAAGCCGACCTCGATCGCATGCTGCGCGACCGCCTGCGCGGCGAAAAAAACGCCGAGCCGAAAGTCAAAATCGACACCCGCATCGAAATCGACGACGAGTGCTCTCCGCACACCACCCTCATCGAAGTCATCACCCAGGACCGCCCCGGCCTCCTCTATCGCATCAGCTCGCAGTTCTCGCACCAGAACTGCAACATCGAAATCGCGCTGATCGAAACCGAAGGCCAGATGGCCATCGACGTCTTCTATCTCACCTCCGCCGGAGACAAACTCTCGCCCGAGCACCAGCAGCGCCTCCGCACCGCGCTCCTGCACGAACTCGCCGCAAAGTAGTCGCTCGGGCGTCGGCGTGATGGCCACGAGTTCTTGTGTGTCGTGGCCCTCGCCTTTGACGTTCCGGGTGCCCCATCCTCGGTTTGTGAGGGTGGGGTCTTTCGCAGCCTCCTATCGCTTTCGTCTGTGAAAACTTCCTGAATCCGCCCGCCTCGCGCAAGCGTATTATCATTGGAGGGGTAGGGAGGGACTCATGCTGATCCAGAAAAAGCCGGACCTGACCTACGCGGACGTCACGCCGAAGGCCCTCTACATGGGCCGCCGCAATTTCCTGCTCGGTCTTCTGGCGACCACGGCCGTCGTGGCCGGCTGGAAGAAACTGCCGCGCATGTTCGCCGGTCCTGCCACGGGCTCGGTGCCCGTCAAGCTCGAGCGGCCTGGTGAGCAGCAAATACACGACCACCGGCGAGAAAATCACGCCCGAAAACGACGTCACCACCTACAACAATTTCTACGAGTTCGGCACGGACAAGGGCGACCCGTCGCAGAACGCCAAGAATTTCGTCACCACGCCCTGGAGCGTCTCCGTCGAAGGCGAAGTCGCCAAGCCGCGCAAGTTCACCATGGACGAAATCCTGAAGCTCGCGCCGCTCGAAGAGCGCATCTACCGCCATCGCTGCGTCGAGGCCTGGTCGATCGTCGTGCCGTGGATCGGCTATTCCCTCAGCACGATCGTCAATCTCGTCGAGCCCACGTCCAAGGCCCGTTACGTCGCTTTCGAGAGCTACTACGATCCGCGCCAAATGCCGTTGGCCTCGGGCGCTGGCATCCAGCTTCCCTACGTCGAGGGCTTGCGCCTCGACGAAGCGATGAATCCGCTCACGCTGCTCTGCGTCGGCATGTACGGCGAGACGCTTCCGAATCAGGACGGCGCGCCGGTGCGCATGGTGATTCCTTGGAAGTACGGATTCAAGAGCATCAAATCCATCGTCAAGATCCGCTTCGTGAAGAACGAGCCCGCCGACCACTTGGAATATCTACGCGCCGAACGAATACGGCTTCTACTCCAACGTGAATCCCAACGTCGACCATCCGCGCTGGAGCCAGGCCAAGGAGCGCCGCCTCGGCGAATTCTTCCGCCGCCCCACGCTGATGTTCAACGGCTACGGCGATTAGGTCGCCAGCATGTACGCCGGCATGGATCTGCGGAAAAATTTCTAGATGAACGCGATTCTGACCAGCAAGTGGACCAAGGTAGCTGTGTTCGTCCTCTGCCTGGTTCCGCTCGGCCTGCTGATCTGGCGCGCTTTCCAGGGCGACCTCACCGCCAATCCGATCAATTACATCGAGCACCGCACCGGCGATTGGACGCTTCGCTTCCTCGTCATCACGCTCGCGATCACTCCGCTGCGCAAAATTCTGCGCACTGCCGCAGCTCATCCGCTTTCGCCGGATGCTGGGCCTGTTCGCGTTCTTTTACGGCTGCCTGCACTTCAGCACGTGGTTCGGCCTCGACCTCGGTCTCGACGTGTCCGATATCGCGAAAGCCATCGCGAAGCGTCCCTTCATCACGGTCGGCTTTTTCGGCTTCGTGCTGATGATTCCGCTCGCGCTCACCTCGACGGCCGCCTCGATCCGCCGCCTCGGCGGAAAGCGCTGGCGCATGCTGCACCGCCTGATTTACATCAGCGCGATCGCCGGCGTGATCCATTACTACTGGCTCGTGAAATCCGATAATCGCAAGCCGCTCGAATACGCGCTTCCTCGTCGCAATCCTGCTCGCGTGGCGTCTCGGCTCCTGGCTGATCGACCGTTTTCGCCCCGCCCCGCGCGACGCCGCGCCTCCGGCCGTACCACGCCGGATCGGCCTAGCCCGTGCCCGCGCCACCGCGCATTTTTGGATTTTTCTATCTGCCTCGAGCAGGTAGAATGGATCCATCAGGCCGCATCCCCGCATCAAACCAAATGGATTGAGGCCACCTCAGGAGACGTCGCACTTGAAGCTCACCGCGGTTGGAATGTTCTTGGCTGTCGTATCCATCGGCCTCGCAAGTTGTCAGTCGGATCCCGCCGATCCTCCAGCCCGGCCGCCAGCAGGCGCTCGATCCACGCTCCGTGGGTGCGGTCCTGACGCATCATAACGACAACGCGCGCACCGGCCAGAACCTGCACGAAACGCTTCTCACGCCTTCGAACGTCAACGCCGCCAGCTTCGGACTAGCTGGCAAGCTTTCGGTCGCGGGCTCCGTCGACGCGCAGCCGCTCTACCTGCCGCAACTCCTCATCAACGGCGCCATCCACAACGTCCTCTTCGTCGCCACCGAACACGGCATGCGTTTACGCCTTCGACGCGGACAATCTCGGCCCGCCGCTCTGGCAGACTTCCGTGATTCCGCCCAACGAAAAGCCGAGCGACGACCACAACTGCGCGCAGGTCACGCCCGAAATCGGCATCACGGCCACGCCCGTGATCGACCCGAGCGCCGGCCCCAACGGCACGATTTTCGTCAGTCACGATGTCCAAGGACGCCGCCGGGAAATACCATCACCGCCTGCACGCGCTCGATCTCGTCACGCATGCCGAGCTCGAAGGCGGCCCGGTCGAAATCAGGCCTCCTAAAGCAATCTCATCCGGCCCGATGCATTTTCGATCCGCGCCAGTACGAAGCGCGCAGCGCGCCTGTGCTCGCGAATGGCACGATCTACGTCGGCTGGAGTTCGCACTGCGACGTGTAGCCGTACACCGGCTGGATCATGGCTACAACGAATCCACGCTGCGCCAAACGAGCGTGCTCGACGTCACGCCGAACGGCAGCGCGGGCGGCATCTGGATGTCGGGCGGCGGCATGGCGGCCGACTCCGCCGGACAACATTTTTCTGCTCGATGGCAACGGCACGTTCGATCCCGCAGTCGATGCGGCAGGCATGCCCGTCTGCGGCGACTTCGGCAACGCGTTCCTCCGGCTCTCGCTCGAAGGCAACGGGCTGCGCGTCGTCGATTATTTCGCGGCGCACGATACGCTCGTCAATTCGAATGCAGGATCGCGATCTCGGCTCGGGCGGCCTGGTTCTGCTGCCCGATCTGAAGGACGATTCCGGCAAAACGCGCCATCTCGCCGTCGGCGCAGGCAAGGCGGATTTCGATACCGGCCGCCCCATCATTTACGTGGTCGACCGCGACGCGATGGGCAAATTCGATCCGCGACACCGACCACATCTATCAAAGGGTGATGACGGGACTCGGCGGCCGCGACGGCGTCTTCGCGCTGCCCGCCTATTTCAACAACACGATCTACTACGGCTCGCAGGGAGATTTCCTGAAAGCGTTTTCCGTATCGCGCACGCGAAGCTGGCCGAGCACGCCGCCTCACGCAGCCCCACGCACTTCTCCTATCCGGGCACCACGCCCAGCATTTCGGCCAACGGCTCGGCCAACGCGATCGTCTGGGCGGTGGAAGCCTCGACGCCCGGCGTCCTCCACGCCTACGACGCAGCGAATCTCGCGCACGAGCTCTACAACAGCAATCAGGCCCCGGGCGGCCGCGACCAATTCGTCGAAAACAAATTCATCACGCCGATGATCGCCAACGGCAAAGTCTTTATCGGCACGCCCGATTCGGTCGTCGTCTTCGGCCTCCTCCAGCCATCGCCCGGCCCCGGCCTCTCGCGCAACCCTCGCCGCAAGCAGCACGCGCTGGCCAACTACACCTTTCGCACGTCGCCCGGCTACAACGGCTCTTCGCTAGCCGCAACCCGCTCCCTCGCAATAAATGCCAAGGCGCCCGCCTACAACCAAGGCGGCCGCTACAAATGCAACGGCCACCCCGTCCGTCGTCGTGGCCCTTGTAGCGGCCGCCTTGCTTTCAGGCGGGCGATTTTTCTTGAAAAAAGGCGCGTGCATTTAGTGCGCGCACGACATCATGGATGTTGATGCCAAAAGCTAGTTAAGAAGGCTTATAACGGCTTAGAATGCCGAATTTGGAGGGATTTTGCCACATGTCCCATCGACCGACGCAAAAAGAGAAGACGCAACGGGCTTTTCAGGCGTACCTCGATTTGCTGGAAACAGCGGAGTGGTTCAAGGCGCAGATGCGCGCGCCGCTCGAGTCATTCGACCTGACGATGGAGGGTTTTCGGCTGCTGACCATGTTCTACCGGGAGGGAGCCCTGCCGATAACGCAGGTGGCGCGGCGGCGCGGGTGCAGCCTGCAGAATACGCACCGGGCGGTCGCGCGGCTGCAGGCGCGCCGATGGGTGGGGCGGGCGATCGTGAGTGTTCCGCGCGCGGAGATTGCGGAAAGTCGCTTGCCGGTGGCGGAGCGCGGCAAGCAACGCGCGGGCCGGAAGATCGCGGTGGTGGGCCTGACGAAGCCGGGGAAGAGGTTTATCGGGGAAGTCCTGCCGAGGCATTCGAAGATGGTGAAGGCGTTGATGAGGGCGATCAGCGGGCGCCAGCAAAGAGTTCTGAGCACGATCTGCCGGCAATTGCGAACAGGGGACATCGTGAAATTTGTGAGGGAGATCAGGATGCAGGAAGTGGAGGATTGAGGCAGTCAAGAGTCGAGAGCGAGGCAGGGGCCCACCCTCGCAAAGGCGTGAGAGTGGAGCACCCGACAAAGTCAAAACCGAGCGCGGCAAGCCATCGGCAAGAGGGGCTCAGGCCAAGGCAGCGCCCCGACTGGGTGGCGCTTCAAAGGCAGGGCGGTTTCGACTACACTCGTCCCGCTGCAGAATGCGGGACGGAAAATTTCGACTGAATCATTACTGAGGATCGATGCCAAAACGAGCTTTGGTGCTGGGCGGAGGCGGCGCGGTCGGAGTCGCTTGGGAATCCGGATTGCTGGCCGGGCTGGCGGAAGCGGGTTTGGATTTATCCGGCGCCGATTTCATTCTGGGCACGTCCGCCGGGTCCATCGTCGGCTCTCAATTGGCGATGGGACGCGCTGCAACCGAGCTCGCCGCGCCGGTCTTGAAAGAGAGCGCCGATCAGCAAGGCTCTTCTCCAAGCCGATCGTCTGGTCCCCCGCCGCCCGATCTTTCGGTGCTGATCCAGAAAATGGCGAAAGCTATGTCCAGCACCGGTCCGGCGGACCAGGCGCGCGCTGAACTCGGGGCATGGGCGCTACAGGCCGAAACGGGGAGCGAGGATGAGTTTGTCGCGCGCTTCGCCCGTTCGATCGGGGATTATCCCGAAGGCTTCTGGCCGGATCGATTTGCTTGCACAGCCGTCGATGCATTGGACGGGTCGTTCGTCGTTTGGAACAAGGAATCGGGAGTAAGCCTGGCGCGCGCGGTGGCCTCGAGTTGCAGCGTGCCCGGAATCGCTCCGCCGGTGACGCTCCGCGGGCGGCGGTACATGGACGGGGGTATGCGCAGCCCCACCAATGCGGACGTGGCGAAGGGTTTCGACGTCGTGTTCCTGGTGGCGATCAGCGCTGGAGGCGGCGCCGGCGCCGCTACGCCGATGGCCGATGTGTTCCGCCGCCGGCTCGAAGGGGAACTGGACACGGTGCGCCAGAGCGGCAGCCGCATCGAACTGATGATTCCTGATGCCGCCAGCCTGGAGGCGTTTGGCCCAAACATGATGGACTTCGGGCGCCGAGCGGGAGCCGCGCGCGCCGGACTTGCGCAAGGGCGAAGCGCCGCGGCGAAACTTCGCTCGGCGTGGCTCTCCGTATAGGCTGGTGGCGCAATGCGCACCAAGCGCGGTACGCGGGAGAAATTGAATCGCGAGCGCCGTAGGTGCGGCACCCAGCCGAACATGAAAACATCTGTCGCACCTACGGCGCTAGGGTCCCTTATACCTCGCGCACCCAGGCCTTCCGGCCTGGGCTAAATTCTGCCGCACCTCCGGCGCTTGAGAACGGAACCCCGAATGCCTGCCCGCCAAACCCGGAATGGAACCGGGTCGAGGAACGGCGAACGGCTCGGCGGGCGATCAGCCGCCTCGCGCACTCTCCACACGAACCGTGAAGAACGCGGCACCTTGCAGGTTTGTTCGCGGCTCGAATGGACTCCGGTGTGATTCGCTCGCGGCTGCTCGGATGTATGGGCCACGCGCCCACCCGTCAGGTCTATAATCCCTCGCGAGAGGTGCAAAATGTCTGACGTCTTTATAAGCTTCATTCATGAAGAAGGCGAAACGGCGGGGACCCTGCAGAGGTTCGTGAATCAAATGCTGAGCGGTCAGGCGCAGGCATTCCTATCGTCGGATAAGTTTCACGTCTACGCGGGCGAAGACTGGTTGGAACGGATTTTCGACGAATTGAAATCCGCGAAAGTCGTTCTGCTCCTGTTGAGCGAGACCTCCGTGAAGCGGCCGTGGGTGAACTTTGAAGCGGGCGCGGGATGGTTCACGGGTAAGAAGGTGATTCCGCGATTTGTAGTGCCCGCTTCCTTGGCGGAAGCTGAACGTTCTTTGAAAATTCAGCGTAAGCCCGCAACCCGCGCAACAATATTCCCGTCCGACCTCTCGATTTCGGCCATCACGAGCGCAAATTCTAATCGACATTTGGCGATTAGAAATCGACGTGACTGCATGGAAACAAAAGATCGGGTACCAGTCTAATCGACACGCACGTGACACCCTTCGAGAGCGGAATTTGCGGTCCGGCAACCGGCAAACCGTACGGCAAGAACGCCACCTGAAAGGTGGCCGCTATCCGCCACGGCGGACGCACACAGCGCGCACGGCGATGGCAACGACGAACGCGGAGCGGCGGGCGGCAACAGCAGAGAAGCGGAAGAGAGATTCTTCGGCCAGAAACGGGCCTCAGAATGACGGACGAGGATTGGCAAGAATTACTGCGGGTTGGGGTGGACGCCCATTTCGTCGTTGTCTTCGCCGGCTTGGAGTGGGACGATGCAGAGGACTGTGTCGGTGTCGTCGCACTGGTAGACCTGGTAGACGGGGAGATCCTGGGGCTGGACGGAGTAGTCGCCGTCTTCCATGTCGACGGCTTGTCTTGTAGTCGTTGAGGACGTAGGGATTGCCGGGGGTGGACCTTACGCGGAAGACGGCTGTGCTTGGCTCGTAGTTGCCGTAGCTGAAGCAGTAGCCGACGCAGGCGCGGTCGATCATGTGCTGGATGAGGATGCGCGACTCGTCGGGCGGGTCGATGGTGGCCATCACGCGGGAATTTTTCGGCAGCGTGCGAACCAGGCGCTCGGCCTGCGCTTCCATGCGGTTGCGCGACGGACGTGTCCTGATAGACGAACGCGAAGAAAATCGCTCGCGATGATCGCGGACGCCACGAGGTGCCACCGGCTGGGGCGCATCGCGCCGAGCAGGCAGCAGACCAGCACGGCGGAAACGGACGTGAGCCGGTCCGTGAGCAGCGCGATCGGAACGGTGTGCGAAATATATACGCCGCGCGGCAGCAGCGGAACGGCCAGCAGCGCGACGACGTAGAGTTGCAGCGGAATGCGAACGCCGCTGCGCGGGCGGTCGGGTCGAGCGTCGATGGTCAGGGCGGGGCGCGCGCGCAGCGGCGAATCCAGTCGATCGCGAGCGCGATCAGGACGAACGCGATCAGCGCCCCGGCGCAAATCCAGTAGCGGTCGCCGTATAGCAGCAATTGGTCGGCGCCGCTGTACCAGAGCAGCGAATGCGGCGCGGCTTCCACGATGTAATGCGTCCAGAAGTAGTAGTGCATCGCGATCAGCGCCGCCGCCGGCAGGAGCGAGCAGGAATTGCCTCCGCCGCGGAAACCATTTCGGCGAGCGCGATGTAGATCGCCGCGCCGAGCAGCCAGATGAAGCCGATCGCGTGCGCCAGCAGGACGAGCGGCGCAATCGCGACGGCGAGCAGGCGTTCCCAGCCGCGTCCTCGCCAGAAAATCGCCAGCGCGAAAAACGACAGGCCGATCGCCAGGTAATAATTGAAGAAGCCCATGCGAAACGTGTAGCCGTAGGTGATGAGCGCGATGACCGGCGTGAGCATCCACGGCGCGCGCCGCGTCGCGGCGCTGATCAGCGCGAACGCGCCCCAGAAGAAAATCAGCACGCAGAGCGACACCGTGATTTTTTCCGCGAGGTGCAGCGCGCCGGCCAGGCCGAAGATCGAGCCGAAGAAACTCAGCAGGAGGTCGAAGAGCACGTTGGTCCACTGATGCGCGATCCAGAGGCCGGGCGCCTGCCCGTGGCGGATCAGCTGCGCGAGCCAGGCGTTGTAGACGTGGCTGCCGAGGTCGGAGGCTTCGATGCGGCGCTGCCACCAGCATGGGACGAGGACCAGCGCGGAAATCGCGAGCATCCTGCGCCAGTAGCTGGCGCGCGAATCGCGCACGATTCGCGCGAGCGCTCGATCGTTCGTCGCGCGGCAAGCTTTCTCTAATTGGATTGCGAGTGGTGTGGAGCGATTGGCTGAGTCCGATGCCTGCGTCAATGTGCGTGTCTCGTGTGTGTGCGCGACGAAGAGTTTCTTCAGGGGCTAAAGCCCGCTTTCTCGGCCCGATGCGTCGGGAGCTGAAGCCCCGACCTCCTGAAGAGCAGGGGCCGGCGAGACGCCCTTCGTTCCGCCGAGGGCAAGCCGGCGCTACGCAACCACGCGCCTGCAGCAAAGATATCATGAGTCGAAAGCCGGGCCGCAAGCAGGTGTGATGGGTAGGGCGTAATTCGACGGGTGCGAGGATTTGAACGCCGAGCTAAACACAGAGTTCACAGAGAGGCGCTGAGTCCACGGAGGCCCCGGGAACTTCTCCGGTTCTCTTAGCGGCTCGGGCTTGGGTAGCGGCGGCGGGCTGGGACGGTGCGCGTGCGAACCGGGGCGCTTGCGCTCGGATGGGTCCCAATCCTCGGGCGGAAATGCGATGCGCCAGAAGAGCGGCGAGGGTTCGGTGAATTCGACGCCGACTTCGGTCTTGCCATTTTCCTTTTGGCCGAGCGACGTGACGGTGCAGGGAAGCTCCTCGGCCGTCTTGGCGTTGACGATCGAGACCGTCTGGCCCCGGATCAGCTTGGCCGCGACGCCGCAGAAGGCCGCCGTGCGCGCTGACGGAGATCGTCTGCGTGGCCTCCTCGAAGGTCTGCCCGGCGTGTTTTCCCCGCACCAGAACGGGCATGGAGATGTATACGCGGTGCGAGCGGCGACGGTCGCTGCTTTCGGCGGCTGTGCCCTGGATTGTGGGCTTCGTGTCGGACATGAGATCTCCCTGTGCTCGCGCGCGTCTGAAGCCTGATGGCCTTGATGGGTTCGCTTCCGGGCCGGCCGGAGCCATCACTAACTTTCTATTTTAACGCGACGGGAGGCTCGCGGGTTGCGGCTAGTTCGAGGCGATTCGTACAACTAGATAATACGAGGGCGCAAGAAGGGAGTACTGCGGTACCAGAGATTCGGAGCGGGCGCTTTGATGGGGATTGGGAAAACGTGCGGACAAACAAAAAGGGCGGACCGGCGATTGCCGGCCCGCCCTTTTCGACTAGAGGCTGGTGACGTTCGCAGCCTGCAGGCCCTTGGGGCCGCGGGTGACTTCGAATTCAACCGCCTGGCCTTCGTTCAGCGATTTGTATCCCTCAGCCTGAATGGCCGAGAAATGGACGAAAACGTCCTCGCCGGACTGGCGCTGGATGAATCCAAAACCCTTGCTGGCATTGAACCACTTCACTGTTCCTTGTTCTCTCACTGATGTACTCACTTTTCTTTGTAAGCTGTTTGTGCTGCTCGACCGCCTCCAGCCGTAAAACAAAAAAGGCCGCAAGTGTGAACTTGCAGCCCCTTCATCGAATCTAAAGGTGTTACAAGAGCAACAAACGCAAAGCGAATGTAGCATGGTTTCCACTACGCGTCTAATAAAATCTTTGCCATCAACGCGCGGCTGGAAATGCGCGGGCATCTGTTGATCCGTGCTGGAGCACTACGCGGGGCGGTTATGAGTGCCCTAGTTTGATTTGACCCAGTTCAGGACGCTGTTCTCGCACAGACAGGATTGTCTAGCGACCACACACTGCGAGCGGCAGAAGGGGCGGGCGCGGGCTGCGCGATTTCGGTACAATCGAGCGAGTATCATTCCATCACGAGCGAGAATGCTTAGGGCGAATGCAGCATGGAATCGGAGCGGCAAAAGCTGCGCGGCAGCGCGGCGGCTGGTGATCAAGGTCGGAACGGCGACGGTCACGGGAGCCGAGGGAGAGCTGTGCCGCGAGCGCGTGGAGCCGATCGTGCGGTCGATTGCGGAGCTGATGAAGGCGGGGCGGCAGGTCGTGCTGGTTCCTCGGGCGCCGTGGGGCTGGGGCGCGGGCTGGCTTGGGCTGCATCGCTCGCGGCTCGACGATCTGGTGACGAAGCAGGCTTGCGCGGCCGTCGGCCAGAGCCTGCTGATGGACGCGTACAAGAATCTCTTCGCGCAGTGGGAGATCAAGATCGCGCAGGTGCTGCTTGACCGAGGAAGATTTCACGAACTGGCGGCGCTATTCGAATCTGCGCGAGACGATGGAGAAGCTGATCGGATTTGGCGTGCTGCCGATCGTGAATGAAAACGATACCGTTTCCACCGCGGAACTGGAATCCGTGGCCGCCGGACTCGCGCACGGCCGCTTTCAGCGACAACGACCGGCTTGGCCGCGCTAGTGATGAGCGGGCTCGAAGGCGACGCGCTGGTGCTGCTGACGAATGTCGACGGGCTGCTGCGCAGCGGATCGTCGGAGCGTCGAGTCATGCGGACGGCGCGAGGCGTCGATGTGATTTCGCTGGTGGAGGAAATCACGCCTGAAGATGAAAGCGCTCGGCGCGGGGCCTTCGGCCAGCGGGCGCGGCGGCATGAAGACGAAACTCGAAGCGGCGGAAATCGCGATGAATTGCGGCGGCACGACGGTGATCGCCAACGGCAACGATCCGCGCGCGCTCGAGCGCATTTTCGCCGGGGAGAAAGTCGGCACCGCTTTTTTGCCGGCGCGCCGGATGCGCGGCAAGCGGCGCTGGATCGCCTACGCGGCGGACGTTCGCGGACGCGTGGTCGTCGATGCGGGCGCGCATCGCGCGATCACGCAGGGCAAGGCGAGCCTGCTCGCTTCGGGGATCGTGCGCGTGGAAAATCATTTCGCGCCGATGGACGTGGTGAGCATCGTCGATTCCGAGGGGCGCGAATTCGCGCGCGGCATCGCGAATTGCGCGAGCGAGGACGCCGAGAAAAGCTCCGAGCGCAAGAGCCGGCCGCGCGGGGCGGGATGCGGCGCCTTCGGCCGTGCTTGTGACGCGCGACAATATCGTGCTATTGCAGAAATCATGAGCCAGCACCGCTCACAACGCAGATCGACGCCGGAGCGGACTCGGTCGCGTCCATTACGCACCGCGCGCGCGCGGCGTCGCGCGAACTCGCGAAGCTGTCGCCGAAGCAGCGCAACGACGTGCTGCTCGCGGCCGCGAAAGCGATCGAGCAAAAGCGCATCGCGAGAATTCTTCGAAGCGAACGCCGCCGATTGCCGCGCGGCGGAGCCTGCCGTTGCGTCCGGGAAAATGTCGGCGGCGATGTTCGCGCGGCTGCGCGTGAAGGAATCGGGCGTCGCGCAGATGGCCACGCAGATTCGCGACGGTCGCGCGCATGGAAGATCCGCTGGGCCGCAGGCTCGCCGCGACGGAACTCGACAAGGGCCTCGTTCTGCACCGCGAATCGTGCCCGATTGGCGTGATCGGCGTGATTTTCGAATCGCGGCCGGATGTGGTGCCGCAGCTTGGCGTCGCTGGCGCTGAAATCGGGCAACGCCGTGATTCTGAAAGGCGGCTCGGAAGCGGCGCAAACGAATGAGGTGCTCGTTTCGATCTGGCGCGACTGCTTGAAGCGATTTCCGGCGGTGCCGCTCGATTCGATCAGCCTGTTGCAGTCGCGCGCGGCTGTGCTCGAGCTGCTGGCGATGGATCACGACGTCGATCTGATTATTCCGCGCGGCTCCTACGAGCTCGTTCGGTTCATCATGAAGCACAGCCGGATTCCGGTGCTTGGGCATGGCGAGGGAATTTGCCACGTTTACGTCGATCGCGCCGCCGACTTGCAGAAAGCCGTCGATATCACCTATGACGCGAAGGTGCAATATCCCGCGGTGTGCAACGCGGCCGAGACGCTGCTGGTCGACGAGGCGATCGCGCCGAAGTTTCTGCCGCAGGTCGTCGCGAAATTGAAAGAGGCGGGAGTGGAAATCCGCGGCTGCGCGAAAACTCTGGCGCTGCTGCCGGAGCTCAGGAATCGTGCCGGCGACCGAGCAGGATTGGCGCACCGAGTACGGCGACCTGATCCTCTCGATCAAAGTCATCTCCGGCGTGGACGAGGCGATCGATCACATCAATCGCTATGGGTCGCATCACACGGACGCCATCGTTACCGAAGATTCCGAAGCCGCGAAGAAATTTCTGAATGAGGTGGATTCTGCCGGCGTCTTTCACAACGCTTCCACGCGCTTTGCCGACGGCTTCCGATACGGATTCGGCGCGGAGGTCGGCATCAGCACCAACAAGCTGCATGCGCGCGGGCCTATGGGGCTTGAAGGACTACCACCTATAAATACAAGCTCTTCGGAAGCGGGCAGACCGTCGCGCCCTACGCCAAGGGCGAAAAGCGCTTCAAGCACCGCCGCCTGGAATAGAAGCTGTCTCACAAATGCGCGGTTGGGCGCAAAGGCCCCACCCTCACAAACCGAGGATGGGGCACCCACAAGTTCAAAGGCGAAGGGCGAAGGGACCGCTTCCGCACAGATCGCGGAAGCCGCCGCTACAAAAGCGAGAGGCCAGTGGCGGCGAGATGGTGCATCGAAGAAGAGCCGGCGGGACGCCCTTCGATCTCGCTCAGGGCAAACCGGCCCTACGGCGCCCTCTAGCTGTCGGCTCGGACATTTAGCGTCCGGCGCCTTAGCGCGAATCCGAGCAGCGCTGCTGCTGTTGCGATGGAGATTGCGGCTCCTGCTGTTCGGTCCCATGTTCGGCGGAATTGGATTTCGATGTGGTGCTCGCCAGCGGGGAGCGGGATGATCATTCGCGTTGTTTCCGGGAGCGTGTCGTAGGGCGCGTCCTGGCCGTCCACTTTCACTTTCCATGCGGGGTAGGCGAGGAGGCGGGGCGCGATGCGAATCGGAGCGGCGCTATCCGCGGTGATGATTTTGTGCTCGGCATTCCATAGCTGGACGTGAATTTGCGCGCCCTTCGCGGGGACGGGTTCGCCGGAATCCGGATCGATCATGGCAACCCGGGGCGCGGGGTCGGCTGAGACGTCATCCGACCGCGTGTCGTCGTCCGGATTGCCGGGCAAGCTGGTAACGGTCGCCGCCGATGGGCATGTACTCGTCGGTGCCTTCGTAGCCGTGGCCGGAGCTGATTGCTTCGGCCATGGTGGGGACGTCCGTGGGATCCCACCATGCTGTGCGAATCATTGCGGTGGCCGCGCCGATGGTTGCGACGAGGATCAGCGCCGTCAATAATCGTGCCGCCTCTTTTTCATGCAGCCCATCGCCGCTGCGAAGAAGAGCGCGTAGGCTACTCCCAGCGCCTCAAGCCATCTCCACGGAAATTGCAAGAACTGGAGTCTGGGCAGATACCTCCATGCCAAGGCGCTGAGGGGCGTCATCAGGAACAACGCCGCGGCTCCGATCGACCCCACGATCCGCGAGACGTCGGGCACCTCGCGCCGGCGTCGCCGGGCAGCGGCCATCGCTGCGATGGTCACGAGGATGGCGCCGAGCGCGGCCCATGAAACCCGCCAGTTGAATTTGATGAAATCGGGCGCGTTGGCATACGTGAAGAGAAAATTCTGCACGGGGCGAAAGTGATCCGCGAGCGCCTGGTCGATTTGCACCGATCGCTGTTCCCACGCGGCGGGCAAAATGTAGAACGCGGCGAGCCCGAATCCGCCGGCCATCGCCGTGCCGCCCAGGATGAGCGGACGGAAGCTGCGGCGCACGATGCATCCAACGGCAATCGCCAGCGCCAGCGAATAGGTGGCGATCACCGCCGCGGGCGCATTCGAAATCCAGATTCCGGCGAATATTGCCGCGAGCCACGGAACTTGCCGCCATTCGCCGCGCGAAATGCGTACCGCTCCCCACAGCACGAGCGGAAACAGCGCTCCCGCGAGGAGTTCGGCGAAATCGCTGCGGTAGTAGACCATCACGAGCTGGTACGGATTGACGGCGTAGAGCACAGCCGCGATTGCCGCCTCCGGGCCGTCGAGCCATTCCCGCGCGAGCTTCCACATCGACATTCCGGCGGCGATCAGCGCGAGCCAGATGAACGCGCCCGGCACGACGCGCCAAGGGAGCACGAACCCCATCGCCGCGCCGATCATCCACGACGCGGGCGGATAGAAGATGAAGCGCGGCTCGCCGAAGCCCCAGTTGGCCCATTCGGCCCAGCGCGGATAGAGAATGCCCTCGCGCCATTGGCCCGCAGTTTCCATCCAGGATGCGATGTGAAACTGGAAGTCGTGGCCCGAGGCGTTGCCGAGAAAGAGCATCGGCGCGATCACGGCCGTTGCAGCTGCCATTAGGAAGAGGAGCGTCCAGATGCGCCACGAGCGCTCGTTCCAATTTCCGGGTGATTTTGCCGGAGGTACCACTTCGGTTGTCAGCTGTGCCAAGGTGACTCGAAGCTGTCTCATAAATGTTCGCGGCTGAAACGAAGAGTTTCTTCAGGGGCTAAAGCCCAGCCTTTCGTCGCCCTGAATGTCGGAGCTGAAGCTCCGACCCCCTAACCGGCATTTACGAGATGCCTTCTCGCCCCGGGATGGGCGGCACATCGAGAATACAGAATCGAGTGGCGATTGCGCTACGGCCTCGCGCGAAAAAATGCCGTGCGGCTTGCCTCCTGCCATTCGAGCACGCTAAATTGCTTGGGCGGGTATTTGGGTGGTGAAATGACCAAGGAAGAAGAGCGACTTCAAGCCAGCGTCGAGCGCGAGGTCCACTGGAAGCGCTGGGGGCCTTATCTTTCCGAGCGGCAGTGGGGCACGGTCCGCGAAGACTACAGCCCCAACGGCGATGCCTGGACCTATTTCCCGCACGATCACGCCCGCTCGCGCGCCTATCGCTGGGGCGAAGACGGCATCGGGGGGATCTGCGACCGCCACCAGCACATCTGTTTTGCGTTCGCTTTCTGGAACGAAAAGGATCCCGATCCTCAAGGAGCGGCTTTTCGGCCTGACGAATCTGGAGGGAAATCACGGCGAGGACGTGAAGGAGCGCTACTACTACCTCCAGGCGACGCCCACGAGTTCGTACCTGCAATTTCTTTACAAATATCCGCACGCCGCGTATCCCTACGATCAGCTTGTGGCTGAAAACGGCCGCCGCTCGCGCCTCCAACCCGAATACGAGCTGATCGACACGGGAATCTTCGGCGAGAACCGCTACCACGACATTTTCGTCGAGTACGCCAAGGCCACGTCGGAAGAGATGTTGGTTCGCATCACGGCGTGGAACCGGGGGCCTGAGCCGGCGCGGCTGCATGTGCTGCCGACGCTGTGGTTCCGCAACCGCTGGAGCTGGGGCGATCCGTACGACATGCCGCGCGTTGCATCGGTGGATGGTGCGCCGGGCACGAAGGTCGTCGAGATGCAGGATTATCATTACGGTGTGCGCTGGCTGCTCGCGGAAGGCAGCCCCGAGCTGCTCTTCACCAACAACGAGACGAACACGGAGCGGCTCTACAATGAAAAGAATCGCACGCCCTACGTGAAGGACGCCTTTCACCGCTATCTGATCGCGGGCGACAAGTCAGCCGTGAATCCGGCGCTCATCGGGCACGAAGATGGCGGCGCACTACGTTGCCGAGATTCCTCCGGGGAAAAGCTGGACGCTTCGCCTGCGCTTTACCGATCGCAATCCCGCTGAGTGCCCGGCACAGGCCAGCCAGATCTTCGGCGATTCCTTCGACGCCGTTTTCGTCGAGCGGGTGAAGGAAGCGGACGAATTCTTCGCCGCTCGGGCGCATCCCGGACATGAGCGAAGACGCGCGGCTCGTCCAGCGCCAGGCCTTCGCTGGGCTGCTCTGGAGCAAGGAGAGCTACCACTACGAGGTGCGCCGCTGGCTCGACGGCGATCCCACGCAGCCGCCGCCCGATCCTTGCCGTAAGTTGGGCCGCAACCACGATTGGACGCACCTTTACAATTCCGACGTGATCCTGATGCCCGATAAATGGGAATACCCGTGGTACGCCGCGTGGGATCTCGCATTTCACTGCGTGACCATGGCCACGATCGACCCCGAGTTCGCCAAGGAGCAGCTAATTCTCTTCATGCGCGAGTGGTACATGCATCCGAGCGGCAAGCTGCCCGCGTACGAATGGAATTTCTCGGATGTGAATCCGCCGGTGCAGGCATGGGCTGCCTGGCGCGTCTACAAAATTGCGGGCCGCATCACCGGGAAGCCCGATCGAAACTTTCTCCAGAAGCGTCTTCCATAAGCTGCTGATCAATTTTACGTGGTGGGTGAACCGCAAGGATCCCGATGGGAAGAACGTGTTTCAAGGCGGCTTTCTGGGCCTCGACAATATCGGCGTCTTCGACCGTTCGCGGCCGCTCGGCGACGGCAATTTCATCGACCAGTCGGACGGCACGAGCTGGATGGCCGCGTATTGCCTGCATATGCTGGCCATGTCCATCGAACTGGCGCACGAAGATCCGGCTTACGAGGATGTGGCCAGCAAATTTTTCGAGCACTTCGTTTATATCTCGCAGGCGATGAACGATATGGGTGGAACGGGCGTGGGCCTTTGGAGCGAGGAGGACGGCTTTTACTACGACGTGCTTCACCTGAGCGACGGCCGGCACTTCCCGATGAAGGCGCGATCGATGGTCGGGCTCGTGCCGCTGTTTGCTGTCGAGACATTCGAGCCCGAGGATCTTGCCCACTTGCCCGCATTCTCCCGGCGCATGCGCTGGTTCCTCGATCATCATCCGGACGTCGGCGAACATGTGGACATGAGCCAGCACACGGAGAAGGGGCCGCGGTTGCTGCTCACGATCGCCAACCGGAAGAAGCTCGAGCGAATCTACCGGTACGTTTTCGACGAGAACGAATTTTTTTCGCCCCACGGCATCCGGGCGCTTTCGAAATTCCACAAGGATCATCCCTACATGCTCGAGTTCGACGGCCAGTCTTCGTCCATCGATTACGAGCCGGGCGAATCCACCAGCAATCTTTTCGGCGGGAATTCCAACTGGCGCGGCCCGGTCTGGTTCCCGATGAATTTTCTGCTGATGGAATCGATGCAGAGGATTCACTTTTACTATGGGGATGAGTTTCAGGTGGAAGTTCCCACGGGCTCGGGGCAGAAGAAGAATCTATGGGATGCGGCGAGCGAGCTTGCGCGGCGGCTTTCGAGGATTTTTCTTCGCCGGGACGGGCGGCGCGCCGTCTACGGCGATAACGCGCTGCTGCAGAACGACCCTTACTGGCGCGATCACATTTTATTCTACGAATATTTTCACGGCGACACAGCCCTGGGCCTCGGCGCGAGCCACCAGACCGGGTGGACCGCGCTGGTCGCCAAGCTGCTCGAGCAGAGCGGGGAATAATTCTCATGCGTTACTTCACGTGCGTCCTTGTGGGAGCCTCTACAAGCTCGATCAGCGCTTTTTTCTCTTGCGCCGGTACGAGGAAGAAATTCACTCGGGTGCCATCGGCGCCGGGGCGCGTCGCCGGATACACCGGCTCGCGCCCGAAGCGTGCGCGGAGGAGCTCCGTGGCGCGATCCACGTCGCTCACGTTGATTTCAATCTGCTGGATGCCCTCGCCGAATTTCCGCAGGTAGCGCGCGATGGCGCCGGCGCCGCCGGGTTCGCGCGTGGTGAGAATATCGAAGCTCGACCCGCCGAGATGCAGCTCGAATTCCTTCGCATCCTGATCCGGCGGCACATCGGCGAGATGGGGCGAGCCGTTGGCGGCGCGAATCGCTTCGAAGGTTTTTGGCTGCACAGCGATTCCCACGACGCACTCGGCGGAGCGCACCAGGGCGCGAAATTCGGAATCCCTCATCCATTCGCTTGTGGCGGAAGAGCAGAGCGAGGCGCCTTCGCGATACAACTGCGCTGCGGCGGCGTTGCGTTGCGCGAGGTCCGGATCGGCCAGTTGGCCGATCCAGCGGGCGATGTCGCGAGCTTCGGTCATGCGCTCGCGAGGATTAAGGGGCTACAAACGACGGCGGCAGGGCGTTCGCGTTCGAGAGCGCAATGTATTCCGTCTTGCCGGGCTCGACGGTGACGGGCACGTCCCACTTCGGGTGCGCGTCTCCCACTTCCGCAGCCACGTTGAGCGAGCTCAGCCAGTAGGTACCCGGGGGCACGCCGCGCAGGAAGCCCTGTCCCTGAAGATCGGTTTGCGTGCGGGCAATGAGATATCTGGATTCGGCCAGATTCAGGCCGCGCTGACGGACCAGGGTGTCGTGTTTGCCCACGATCTCGTTCCATTTCGCGCTCGGGTCGACTTCCGTGAGGTTACCGTCGATTCCGTCGATGCTCTCGGGGTGCGCCGTCATGAAAGCGCGGATGGCTGCGGCGTATTCGTCCTCGAGCCGCTTGAATTTTTCCGGATGCTTCTGCTCATCGGATGCTCTGAACTTGGGCTCCGGGAAATTCGACGCTTCGTCGCCGGCGTTTCTCTCGCGGTAGGCCTTGTAGAATTCCGGGACGCCCATCACGTCGGGCACTTTCAGCATGTGGATAAAATCCTCGCCGAAAGAGTGACCCAGTGATTCTTCTTCATCCACTCTTTGAGTTCCGGCGAGACGTTCGAGCTTGTCGATGAATCCTTCCATATCGGGTGGCGGCGTGGTGGTGCTCACTTCCTTGCAGATTCCCTCGTAACTTTTGCTTAAGAGGAAAATCGGAAATCCACGCACGGGTTCCTGGAGGCCATCGGTGGGCGTGGCCTGGGCCACGAATTCGATCGAACCATTTTGCGGCGACGCCGGCAGCACGAAAGCCAGCGCGACCGCGGAGAGGAGAATCCCCAGTTGAAGTTGTCTCTTCATGCCGCTCATCGTAACAGAAGCAACGGCGCCACCGGAGCGCGTGGGTCTAGTTGGTTACCTCTGTTTGGGAAGCTCCCGGCGGGAAATTTGAGGGCGCGGGGGCACAGCGGCGGGCGAAGCGAGATCAGAATAGCTGGAATTGGACTTCGATAATCTCGCGCACGGCCGCGGGCCTTCCATCGGGGCCGCGCGCCGGCGTAAGCCGCCAAGTGCGAACCGCCTCCATGGCCTTCTCATCGAGCCCAAAACCAAGCCCCTTGGCGACGTGGACGTCCGTCACCTTTCCATCCGCCGTCACGACCGCGACTAACTCGACCACGCCCTGCACTTTCACCTTCATCGCGGCGTCGCTGTAATCGGCTCGGGGGCAATAGAGGCAAGCTGGCACGCCGTAGCCGCCCGTTCCCGCGCTCGGGAGCCCGCCGCCAATTCCATACTGCTCCCCCGGACCCATTCCGTTGCCGTTTCCGTTTCCGAGACCGTTTCCGCGGCCCTGGCCCATCGAATCGCCATTGGTGTTATGGCTGGTCGGGTCACCCCAATTATTCATGTTGTTGTTGGGCAGGACGATGTTGGGATTGCCGAGGATCGTCGGGGTAATCGCGATTTCCGGATGCGCCGGCGGATGAACGATCGGCCGCGAAAACTGGGTATACGAGAACTTGGGAGCTTGCCCCTTAACGGCCGGCGTCAAATCATGCTGGCCGCCACCGCCGCCCGCCCGTTTCGCTGCTGGTTTGAGTAACGGGAGATACTTCGAGACCGTATTGTCGATCGGTGTCACGTCCGCGTTGCTCGCGTTCGCGGTGTAGGGCGGAAGCCACTCGGACAAGAGAAACGGCACGCAGAACAATCAGCCCGATCACCACGACGTGCGCGAGAACCGAAAGGAGCTGTGCCTCCGAAAAACCCTTCCGCTTGGACCAGATTTCCGGCACGGGGACCGGTTGGCTGGTCGTCTTGAGAGGCGGCAGCTTATTCGGGGCGATCAGGTCCATCAGGTTCTGCCACAGGCTAGGCTCTTCGTCCCAATTCACCAGGAGGTCGGACTTGACGCGACCGCGCGGCCCGGAACGGAAGAATTCCTTGATGTTGTCGCCGAATCCCGCGCCAAATTCCGGCATGTCAAAGGAACTGGGCGCTCCCGGACGTACCTTCGCCGGGCGTTCGGTGAGGAAGTCCTTGAGGTTGGAGAGCAAGCTTTTCAGGGAAGACCCATGCGCTACAGGCGCCGCGGCCCGCCCGAGCCTCAGCGTCGGCTCGCTTGTCGAGCGCCCCGCTTCGTCGAGTCTCGCGCCAAAGTCTGACATCTAGGCTGCTTACCCCTGGCCCCGCCGTATACCAAAGTTAGACGCTGATTCGCGGAAAAGGATGTCTCGGCTCGCGCACGGCTGACACGCTTTCGGATTCATTGTAACATACGACGGATGACCCGAAATTTCCGGTTTCCGCCGCGCCATCTTGTAATACACAAGGCCGCATCGGGCGCCAGAGCAAAGTGTTCTGATCCGCCGGATTCAGCAATCACAGCGAAAGAAAGGCTCTCGATACCGCAGGATGGCAAAAACCTTCGACTTGAAAAGCACCCTGAATCTGCCCAAGACTGATTTCCCGATGAAGGCGCGCCTGCCCGAGCGCGAGCCGGAGCAACTGGCCGCCTGGGAGCAGGCCGGGCTATACCGCCGCATTCTCGAATCGCGCAGCGGCGCGCCGCTATTCGTCCTGCACGACGGGCCGCCGTATCCCACGGGCGAGATTCACCTTGGCACCGGGCTCAACAAAGTGCTCAAGGACATGATCGTCAAGTCGAAGACCATGGCCGGCTTCCGTTCGCCCTATATTCCCGGCTGGGACTGCCACGGGCTGCCCATCGAGACGCAGGTGGAAAAAAAGCTTGGCGGCAAAACGACCAAGGTGGATGCCGCGCAATTCCGCCGGATGTGCCGCGAATTTGCCGCCGGGTACGTCGAGATCCATAAGCGCGAATTCCGAAGGCTCGGCATCTTCGGCCAGTGGGACAAGCCTTACCTCACGATGGACCCTTCGATGGAGGCTTCGATCGCGGGAGCTTTCCTCGATTTCCTCGAAAAGGGCTATGTGTATCGCGGGCTGAAGCCGGTTTATTGGTGCATGTACGATCGCACGGCGCTTGCCGAGGCGGAAGTCGAGTATGACGACCACGTGAGCCCTTCCGTGTGGGTGCGATATCCGGTGATTCAATCTCCGGTGTCTGCCAGTAGTCAAGGGCTGCTTTTACGCCATCGTCTGGACGACGACCCCCTGGACGCTTCCTGCCAGCATGGCGCTGGCATTCAATAAGAATCTCTCGTACGTGCTGGCGACGGACGCCAACGGAGACACCTATATCCTGGCCGAGGAATTGGTGGATCGAGTGGCCGCCGCGACCGGCCTGCAATTCGTGTCGAGAACCGATGCGTTTTCCGGCTGGGCTTTTGCCTCCGCGAAATTCAAACATCCGTTTCTGGATCGCGAAGTGCCGGCCGTCTTCGGCGATCATGTGAACCTCGAGCAGGGAAGCGGAATCGTTCACACGGCGCCGGGGCACGGCATCGAAGACTATCGCGCGGGGCAGGAGTATGGGCTGAAGGTCTACGCGCCGATCGACGACGACGGGCGGTTCGTCGAAGGCTTGCCCGAATATAAGGGCAAGGGCGTATTCGAGGCGAACCCTTTCATCATCGACTTGCTGAAGCGCAACGGCATGCTGCTCGCCGAGCAGAAAATCACGCACAGCTATCCGCACTGCTGGCGCTGCCATAATCCCGTGATCTTCCGCGCCACCGAACAGTGGTTCATTCAAATGGACGCGGGATCGGCGACCGTTGCCGCGCCGAAAGCGCCGCCGCTGCGCGAGACCGCGCTCGGGGAAATCGAAAAAGTGAAGTGGCTTCCCGCATGGGGACGCGAACGCATGCGCGGCATGATTGCCGACCGGCCGGACTGGACCATTTCGCGGCAGCGATTCTGGGGCGTGCCGCTGATCGTTTTTCGGTGCGAAGGGTGCGGCGAGCGCAACAATCTGACGGACCCGGCCGCGCTGCGGCATGTGCTGCCATTTTTCGAGCGCGAAGGCTCGGATGCGTGGTACACGCACACGGCGGAAGAGCTGCTGCCGCCGGGAACGAAGTGCGCGTGCGGCTCGGCGAAGCTGCAAAAGGAGAACGACATCCTGGACGTGTGGTTCGAGTCCGGCTCGACGCATCTTTCGGTGCTGACGGCGGCCAACGGACTCCATTGGCCGGCGCAGGTGTATCTCGAAGGACCGGATCAATTCCGCGGCTGGTTCCAAAGCTCGCTGCTGGTCGGCATCGGGACGCGGGGCGGCGCGCCTTACGAGCAGGTGGTGACGCACGGCTGGACGCTCGACGAAAACGGCAAGCCGATGTCGAAGTCGGAAGGCAACGCGCTTTACCCGAAGGAAATCGTCGATAAGTGGGGCGCGGATTTATTGCGGCTGTGGGTGGTGTCGCAGGACTACACGGCGGACATGCGCAATTCGCCGGCGATGATGACGCAGCTTTCCGAGGCGTATCGCAAGATTCGCAACACGTTTCGCTTCGCGCTCTCGAATCTTTTCGATTTCGATCCTGCGCGCGATGCGCTGGCCGACGCCGATCTATGGGAAATGGATGCCTGGATGCTGCGGCGCACCGCGCAGCTCGTCCGCGAGTGCCGCGAGTGGTACGCGAATTTCGAATTCCATCGCGTTTACCATGCGATCCACGACTTTTGCACGGTCGATCTCAGTGCGTTTTACTTCGACGTGCTGAAGGACCGTCTGTATACGTTTGCGCCGAAGAATCGCGGCCGGCGTTCCGCGCAGACGGTGGTCTATCGCATTGCGGGTGCGCTCATCCGGCTCGTCGCGCCGATCCTCGTCTTCACCTCCGAAGAAATTTGGAAATTTCTGCCACGCGCTCGCGGGCGAACCCGAGAGCGTGCATATGGCGCTCTTTCCGGCCGCCGAGGAACTCGAGCGCGCGCTCGAGTCCGAACGCTCCGCCAACTGGGATCGCCTGCTCGCTGTGCGCGAGGAAGTGCTGAAAGCGCTCGAGCCGATGCGCACGCAGAAGGCCATCTCTTCCAACCTCGAGGCCAAGGTCATTCTGCGCGCGAGACGCGAAATGATAGATCTGCTCAAGGCATATTCGCCGATGCTGCCAGCCCTGTTCATCGTTTCGCAGGTCCAGGTTCTTCCGTTCGGAGAGCCGGTGCCCTCGGAGGGCCTCGATCCCGCATACGCCGCATATGCGGAGGAGAACGCAAGCCTCCACATTGACGTGAAGCGAGCCGACGGCGTGAAATGCGAGCGGTGCTGGAACTACTCGACGCACGTGGGCGAGAGCGCCGATTACCCGACGTTCTGCGAACGCTGCGTCGCCGCGATGAATGAGATCGAAGGCGACGGCGGCGCGCTCGCGGCGAGCCCGAAATCCTGATGTCGTCGGCTTCACGTTCGCCCTTGCCGCTGGCTCTGCTTGCGCTCGCTGTGCTCGCCGCCGACCAGGCGTCGAAATTCGCGGTCGATCGGATGATGCTGCCTGGCTCGTCGCGCGTGCTCATTCCCGGCATGCTGAATCTGATTCACACGAGCAATCCGGGCGTCGCGTTTGGCCTCTTCGCCGATTCGGACATGCCGTGGCGGGCGCCGCTGCTGATCGTCTTCTCCGTCGCCGTGATCGGGCTGATCGTGTGGCTGCTCGTGACGGGGCGCGCGGGCGGGTGGCCGGGGCGCAGCGGGATGACGCTGATTCTTGGCGGCGCCGCTCGGCAACGTGCTCGATCGCGTGCTGCACCACAGCGTTACCGACTTCATCGATTTCTACATCGGCACGCACCACTGGTACACTTTCAATTTGGCGGATTCCGCGATCGTCGTGGGCGCGGGCCTCGTGATCCTCGAACTCCTGCGCGATTGGCGGCATCCAACGCACGAGCGCGCATAACATGCATCCAGTCCTCTTTCAACTTGGCCCCATCACGATTTACACCTACGGCGTGCTGGCCGCCGCCGGATTTCTGCTCGGCCTCTGGTGGGCCTACCGCCAGGCGCCGCGCGCGGGCCTTGACCCTCGCGTGATTTGGAATCTCGGCGTCTACGGCATCCTCGTGGCGCTGGTCTGCTCGAAGCTCTGGTACATCTTCAGCATGTGGGACTATTTCATCGCGAATCCGCGCGCGATTTTCAGCCTCGAGACGTTCCAGTCCGCGGGAACATTTTATGGAGGCGTGGTCGGCGGAATTCTTTGGGTGATTTTCTACGCCCGGCTGCACAAGCTGCCGCTGCTCGGCGTATTCGATCTTTGTGCCGCACCGGTTGCGCTGGGCCACTCGATCGGGCGGGTGGGCTGCTTCGTCGCCGGGTGCTGCTACGGCAAGCCGACTTCGCTGCCCTGGGGCGTGACGTTTACCAATCCCATCGCCGCACGGATTTCCGGGACGCCGCTGAATATTTCGCTGCATCCGACGCAGCTCTATGAAGCAGGAGCGGAATTCGTGAATTTTCATCCTGCTCGTTTGGCTCGGCACGCGGCAGCGCTTTTCCGGCCAGTTGCTCGGCGCCTATTTCATCCTGTATGGATGCGAGCGTGGGTCGATCGAATTTCTGCGCGACGATCCCGGGCGCACGCTGATGTTCCACGATTTGGTTTCGCTGATGCAGCTCGTCAGCGTCGGCCTTGATGCTCACCGGCGCGTTTCTCTGGTGGCGCGGCCTGCGCGGCGAGGCGCCGATCCCGCGAGAACCTGTCCGCGCGGCTAGCCGCTGACCATTATGCCTTCTCGCGCGGATTGCAATTCTCTCGAAGCCCACGCCGAAGCGGGCGGGTTTGGAACCCGCCCCTACAACTGGCGGATTGGTGTGGGTGTTGCTCTCGCGTCGCGTTTCGGTACGCGCTACAAGGGGCGGGTTTGAAACCCGCCCCTACGGAAGGTGCGATGAGCCACGCCGCGCGCGCCGCATCGTTCGTTGTCGCTGCGGAGGACGCCGGGTTGCGCCTCGATCGCTTTCTCGTCTCGCAGATGCCGGAGCTCAGCCGCGCCCGCATCCAATCGCTGATGGACGAGGGCCGCGTGCAGGTGGATGGCGCGTCGCGCCGCGCCGCGCATCGCGTCGGCGCCCGGCGAACATGTGACGGTGGAGATTCCGCCACCGCCGCCGGCGGGCGTGGAAGCCGAGTCGATTCCGCTCGACGTGCTCTATGAGGACGCGGATGTCGCCGTGATCAACAAGCCCGCCGGAATGATCGTGCATCCCGGCGCGGGCGTGAATGCAGGCACGCTCGTCGCCGCGCTTCTGCACCGCTTCGGCAGCGAGGGGCTTTCGACCATTGGCGGGCCCGTTGCGGCCGGGCATCGTCCACCGCCTCGATAAGGACACTTCCGGCGCGATTGTTGATCGCGCGCACGGACGAGGCCCATCGCAAGCTTGTGGAGGATTTTCAAGAGCGGCTGCGTGCAGAAGACCTACGTCGCTCTGCTGCACGGGAAAATCAAAGGCGAGGCCGGTACGATTGATCTTCCCGTATCGCGCGATCTGCGCCGCCGCCCGCGCATGACGGCGCGCCGCCACGATGGCCGCGCCGCCCGCACCGATTGGCGCGCGCGGCTGCGCGCGCGGCGCGTTCACCTTTGTCGAAGCCGACATTCACACCGGGCGCACGCACCAGATTCGCGTCCACTTTTCGGCGCTGGGATGTCCCGTGGTCGGGGACACGGTCTACGGCGCGCCTCGGCAGGAGCGCGTCGATTCGCAGCTACTGGCGCCGCTGGGCAGGAATTTTCTGCACGCCGCGCGGGTGGCGTTCGAGCATCCGCGCACTGCGAAGCGCGTCGAAGTGCGCGCGCCGCTGCCTTCCGAGCTGCGCGATTATCTCGTTGCGCTCGGGCGTCGCCGCGAAGGCCGATCCTGCTTCGATTGACGCTCTGCTGCGCGAGTACCTATAATCGCGCCTGTGAAGCTCCGCATCGCAACGCGCGCAGCAGCATTTCGCCTCGCATTCAGTTCGTTCGCATTTCTTCGCGCTCGTCGCTTTGCTCTGTGTTTTCCGGCACGCTCGCGCAGAATCAGCAATCGCTCCGCGCGGCCGCGCCACCCGCGACCCCTGGCCGCGGGCTTCGGCTTCGCAGGAAAGCGCAAGCTCCGCAGCCGCCCGGCGCGGCCGCGCCCCCGATCAAGGTCACCACGGGACCTCGTCCATCTCGTGGTCACCGTGATGGACCATCACCACGCTTTCATCACCGATCTCGATCAGAGCGATTTCACCGTTCTCGAAAACGGCATGCCGCAGGAAATTCGCTTCTTCGGGCGCGAGACCGATCTTGCCGCTCCGCATCGGCGTGCTGCTCGACACTTCCAACAGCATTCGCCCGCGCCTCAATTTCGAGAAGGATGCGGCCATCGATTTCCTCACGCGCGTGATCCGCCGCGACAAGGATATGGCGTTCCTGATGACCTTCGACAACGAGCCGCAGATCATTCAGGACTACACCGACGATTCTTCGCTGCTTGCAATCCGCGATTCGCGAACAGCGCGCCGGCGGAGGCACGGCGCTGAACGATGCGATCGTGATGGCTTCGCAAAAGCTCGAGTTCACGCGCCGCTGCCGAGAGGCGCGGAATCCGGAAGTTCGCCGCGTGATCATGATCATCAGCGACGGCAACGACAATCTGAGCGATCACGCCCTGAGCGACGCCATCGACGCCGCGATTCGCTCCGAGGCCGCCATCTTCACCGTCAGCACCAACACCGATTGGCTTTCGTCGACGAGCCGAGCCACCCCAGAAATACAATCTCGATCCCGGCGACAAAGTTCTCCAGAACTTCGCGGACCAGACCGGCGGGCAGTCCTTTTTCCCGTACCGCATCGACGATCTCGCGCAGTCGTTCCTCGATATCGGAACCGAGCTGCGCAGCCAGTATTTCATCGCCTATTCGCCAACGGGTCCGCCGCCCAAGGGCGAATACCGCAAGATCGAAGTCGAGACCGATCGCAAAGGCCTGATCGTCCGCACGCGCAAAGGCTATTATGCGGTCGCCCCGACCGCCGGCGATCCATCCCCGCGGTAGAAGCGTGCTCTTCGCACGGGAGTTGATTTTGCGGCTTTGAATTCGCAGGTCAGCTTGCGGGCGCGTAATATCCCTTGCGCGCGAGGATCTTCACGTCGGCACGGTGTACCTCGACCTTGATACTTCGGAAAGTGCCGTCGTGCTTCGGATTCGCGGGATAGTAGCCGAGGACGTACTGCGAGCGCAGCTCCTCCGAGATTTCATCGAACGCCTTCTCGAGCCCTTTGTCGTTTCGCACGTTGATCACACGTCCGCCGGTGTCGGAGGTCATTCTCGCCGCCACTCCGGGCCCGTATCCTTCCGTCTCGCCGTAGTCGGTGATGAGGATCACGTGAATCACGGTGTCTGCGCGCTGCGCTGCCTCGACGGCCTGGCCCAGGCTTACCTTGCTTCCCGTGTCCTCCGCGTCCGTCAGCAGGACGATCGCTTTGCGCCCCGCCTCACTCCCCAGTTCGTCGTGGCACGCCAGATAGATCGCATCGTAGAGATCGGTGCCGCCGCCTTGCGATGGGATCGTTCCGCCCGTGCCGCCGATTCCGGACGCGTCCACGTTGATCGTGGCGCGACGGATCGCGCGATCGAGCACCGACGGGTCCTCGCGTGAAATCGGCGAGCAGGTTGATGTCCGTGTCGAACGCTCATCACCAGCGCCTCATCCCTCTTGCGCAGCACTTCATTACGAATCGCGACGCCGCGTCCTGTTCCGCCACCAGAATATTGTGCATGCTGTAGCTGGTGTCCATCAGCAGCGCCAGCGTGATCGGCAGGTTGACTTCTTTGCTGAAGTAGCTGACTTTCTGCTCGACTCCGTCTTCGTAAATTTTGAAATCATCTTTCGTCAGGTCGGTGATGATCTCGTTGTGGCGGTCGCGCACCGTTGCGAACACGTTGACCACCGTCGTCGCGACCTGTCAAAGGTTGCGAAGACTGCGGCAGTTGTTGCGTTTGGTCCTGTTCGGCCTGCGGTGGAACGTCATTCCGGGTCGCTCCCATCGGCCCGGGCGGCGCGGCCTCCTGTGCTGCGGCAGACGCCCTGCGCGGCGCTGCGGCGGCGCGAGACGCGATCGTGCTCGCCACCGGATAGGCGCCGATAGCGAGGGTGAGAATTCCTGCCGCGAGGCTGGTCAGCCGCATTGTGGAATCTCCTTGGCGAACGGTTTAAACTGGTACGATGCTGCGGAGACGCTCCCGGATGTTTGGCCGAGTTGCCGGTGCCAGGCCTGCGGGCGGAATCGAGATCCCTTGATGATTCGAATGACGCTGTTGTCTGCGATCGTCCTGCTCCTCGGCGTTCCCGCTAGCGCGCAATCCCAGGCGAATCCGCCCGCGCCTCCCGAGCTCGTTCCGCCGAGCAACAGCGGTCGCCATTTGACTGCGCACGGTCATCGTTCCGGTGACGGTGAAAGATTCCAGCGGGCAGCTCGTCGCGGGTCTGAGAAGGAGGATTTCCGCCTCTTCTCCGACGGAGTCGAGCAGAAGATCGCGGGTTTCTCGTCGGATGCGCGTCCGCTATCCACCGTGGTCCTCATCGATAACGATCTTCCCGATCGCGCCGTCGCCCAGGTGCAAAAAAGCCTCGAGGCCATCGCCGGGGGATTCGGGCCGAGCGATGAAGTCGCTCTCGTCACCTACGACCAATATCCCAACCTAGTCTCCGACTTCTCGACCAACAACGATCAGCTGTTTCACGCAGCTGAAGCGGCTCGAGCTGGGCTCGCATTCCACGGCAGACCATTTCCGATCCCACGACGGCCGGACCCTTCATCAACGGCCAGCCGGTGCCGACAGCAACCGGCATGCCCCAGCACGGCTCCAAGCGTTCTCAGAGTTACGATTCGCTCGACGACGCGATCTACGCGGCCGGCGAAATGCTTCGTTCGCGGCCGCGCGACCGCCGCAAGATTATCTTCCTGATCTCCGACGGGAGCAATTCCAAGAACAATCATCACACTTTTGACGAAACTTTGCGCATGCTTCTTGAAGCCGATGTTTCCGTCTATTCGATTTCGGTGACGCGCTCGGTACCGTTCGGCAAGCCCATCGCGCAACACGGCATCGCGGCGATCGACAAGTATGCGAGCCAGACGGGAGGCGACACGTACTACTCATCGAAGGACGCCGATCTCGAGCGCCTCTATTCCGACGTCACCGAGCAGGCCCGCAACGAGTACACGCTCACCTTTTATCCTCCCACGGCAGCGAACACCGGCAAGGATTTTCATTCGATCGAAGTGCGCGTCGAACGTCCCGGGCTCAACGTGACCGCGCGCTCGGGCTACTACCAGAGCGCGATTGCGGCGGGACACTGAGTCTGAGCGCATCGCGCGCGAAAAATATGATCGCGTGTCGCGCCGAAAATTTTCCGTCTCGACACCTCGCGCGGGTTTTTTCTGCTTGACTTGATTCGTGGCAGCCTTTATAGATGAATGAGCGAGTTGAGTTGCGACGTGAATTTTCGGCGCGCTTTCTCGTGGGGAGAAAGTTCCTGGCAGTCATGCGCGGAACCGATCCGGGCTTCTGGTTTAAACGAAGCCTCTGAGAATAAAAGCGGGGCAGCCACAAGCTGCCCCGCTTTTGTTTTGGATGCGCACGTCCGTTGACTTCCGCGACCCGAGAGCTATGAGCTCTTACCGCAGAGACGCAGAGGATCGCAGAGAAGAGAAAGCAGAGAATGCTACGGCGCGATGGGGCGAATCGTCGACCAGCGTTTCGTGCGCGGGGCAAATCGGCTTGTAATCGCAAAACCCGCACGCGAAGCTCGGCTTTGCCGGAAACTCTCCCGCGCGAATCAGGTCCGCCACTTCCGCGATTTTCTGCTTTGTGGCCGCGAGCGCTTTGTCATCTCGCGTGGTCGCGACCGCTTCGTTGTTCACAAGGTTGTAGAAGACCAGCCGCGTGGGTTCGAGATCGAGCACCTCGCGCGCCGCGAGCGCGTAGATGCCAAGCTGGAGATCGGCGGCCGCTCTTTTTGCGTCACGCACGCGTCCCCGTTTTGTAGTCGATGATCTCGACTTCGCCCTTGCCCGCCGCGATTCACCTGGTCCATGCGGCCCGTGACGACCACTTCGTGATCGAGCGGCAGCTCGAACGGCTTCTCCTGGTACAGCACGTCGGCGGGCGCGGCGATGTAGGTGCGGTAGAACGCCTCGAGCTGCTCGCGCCCCGCCTTGCGGTATTCCTTTTCCTGGTATTCGTCCGGGAATCCCGCGGATGTCCACTCACGCTCGAAGATCGCGCACATTTCTTCGAGCGGCACGGACTTGCCGCGCTTGCGCACCTCGGCCGACGAATTCCTTGATCGTGGTGTGCATCATGTTTCCGAATTGCGTTTGCGGGATTCGGGCCGCCGCGAATGCCCCACGAATAGCGGAAGAGGTATTTCATCGGGCAGGTTTCGTACGTGCCGATGGCCGAAGCGCTGAGCTGCAGCGGCTCGGGCCGCGGCGGATGAAACGCCTTCGCCCACAGCGCGATCCGCGAATACGCCTTCGAATTTTCGCGCAGCGAACGAAACAGCGGCGCCGGGTCGGGCGCAGCGACCTCCAGTTCGCCCGGCATTTCCTCTTCTGCCGGCACGACGACACTTCGGCGTCGATTGCGCCGTGTCCATTTTCTGGATCTTCGGGTCCTTCAGGAAATCCTCGAGGAAGATCGACGCCTTCTTCCGCTTGTTGACGATCGTCGAAAGCGTCGAGCCGCTGCTGCGCGCGCGTCACCGCGACGTAAAACAGCCGCCGCTCCTCCTGAATCTGAAAATCGCCCTGCGGCTGCTCCTCTTTCATCAGCTCGGCAGGGAATTCGAATACAGGGCGCCGCACGCCGGAAGGGAAGTCGTGCTTGCTGAGACGCAGAATGAAGACGTGCGGAAACTCCAGTCCCTTCGCCGCGTGGACGCTCATCAGCTGCACGGCGTCGTCCGCGATTTCTTCCTCGATGCAGATGTCGCCATCGAGCTCGTAAAAATATCCGAGGTACTCGATGAAATCGCGCAGGCGCTTGTCCTCGGTCTTGCGCTCCCACTCCTTCACGAATTCCGCGAGGCGCTCGACGTATTGCCGGTCGGTTTCGGACGGAGCGAGTTCGAGCGTCGCGATCAATTCATCCAGCAGTTCCGGCGCCGTCTTCTTTCGCGCGCTCAGGCGCAGCCGCTGCATGGTCTCGACCAGCTCGCCGAGCTTCGGCTTTTCGTCCTTCGCCGCTTCGACCTGCATCCCACAGCGCGCCGCGCGGCCGCTGCTTGTCCGCGCGCTCGGCGAGGCGCACCAGATCGCGCGGCTCGAGCTCCCAGTACGGCGCGGCGAGCACGCGCGCGCAGGCGACATTGTCCGCGGGCAGCGCGATCAGCCGCAGCCAGGCGAGCAGGTCGCGCACCAGCGTGTTACCCAGGATCGACGACTTGCGAATCACGAACGGAATTTCCGCGGCGCCGCAGCACGTCGACCAAGCGCGCGCGATGTGCAGTGCTTGCGATAGAGGACGGCGAAGCTTTTCCAGTGCGCGCCCGCGTCATGCAGCCGCTCGATTTCGGACGCGACCCAGTGGGCCTCTTCGTCGGAGGCGGCGAATTCCACGATGCGGATTTTTTCGCCTTCGGGATTTTCGGTGGTGAGATTCTTCGGCGGCAGCAGCGGAGAAGCGCTCGTTGTTCGCGAATCATTTCGCCAGCCACGCGGAGAATCCGCCGCGTGGAGCGGTAATTCTGCGAGAGCGAGACGAAATGCTTCTTTCGCGTCTCGTTTCGCCCGCAATCCAGCGGCCGGCTGCGCTGGCGCCGCAGAATTTCTTGAGGAAAATCGTGAAGCTGCCGAAGGAAGCGCCGCGGAAGCGGTAGATCGCCTGATCGTGGTCGCCGACCGCGACGATGTTTCGGTGGCCGCCCGCGAGCAGCCGCAGCAGTTCGAGCTGCGCGATGTTCGTGTCCTGAAATTCGTCGACGAGGATGTATCGGTATTGCTCGCGCATGCGCGCGAGCAGCGCCGCATCGGATTTGCAGCAGTTCGACGGCCTGCAGCAAGTTGCGCGCCGAAGGTGTGCAGGTTGCGCTCGCGCAGCAGGCGTTCGCTCACGCGGTAGACGCGCGCCAGCTCCTCCTGCTTGGCCAGCTCTTCTTCGGCGATGGCGCGCGCGTCGGGCTCGAGCGACGGATTTCTGCGCCTCGTATTCGCGGCGCAGCTTGTCGACGTGTTGCTGGTAGTCGTCGGGCGTGACGAGCTCGTCCTGGCAGCGCGAGAAAAATGTCTGGAAGTCGCGCAGGAATTCCGCCGGATCGGCCAGGCGCCGGAAAATCTTGAGGTCGAGCTCGGCGATGTTGCGGCGCAGGAAGATTGCGGTGGTCGATGTCGTCGAGCGGCTGGATCTCGGGATTCGCCTCGCGCAGGATTTTCTCGAGGCAGAACGAATGGAACGTGCTGAGCCACACGCCTTCGGCCGCGGTCGTCCCGCGGCCTTCAGCACGCGGTGCTTCATTTCGGCGGCGGCTTTATCGGTGAACGTGAGCCCGAGAATGTTTTCGCCGGCGAGATCGGGATTCGACGCGAGCAGCGTCGCGATCCGCTCGGTGATCACGCGCGTCTTGCCGGTGCCCGCGCCCGCCATCACCAGCAGCGGCCCCTCGCCGTGCTCGACGGCCGCGCGCTGCTCGGGATTCAACGGGAAGCCGGAGCCGAGAGCGGCTGCGTTCCTTCGGAGTTGGTCGTCGTGGACATGCGCGGAAGCGCCATTTTAGCAGATTTCTTTGGGGCGAATATAAGGCGAATGGGAGAAGTGGCGAGTGACTAGTGGCAAGTGGCTAGAAGACGGCGAAAGCGAGCTTCGGACGAAAAGCGGCGACGAGTGGGCCGCGACTTGCGCCGGGGCCCACTCGCCACTTGAGAGTTAGTCGGCGCTGGCGGTCTTCAGCTTCAGGCTTCGGGACAGTGTTGATCGTCTTCAGGATGCGGGAGACGATCTGGTACGGGATCGCCTTCGGAGTTCGGGCGGCGATCTTCCAGGTAGCCCTTGTAACCGTTCTTGATGAAGTTAACGGGCAGGCGGACGGAAGCGCCGCGATCCGAGAGACCGTAGCTGAACTTGTCGATGGCTTGCGTTTCGTGCAGACCCGTCAAGCGCAGATGATTGTCCGGGCCGTAGACGGCGATGTGGTCGGGGATATACTTTTCGAACGCCGCCATGAGGGCCTCGAGATATTCCTTGCCGCCCACTTCGCGCATATATTTCGTCGAGAAGTTGGTGTGCATGCCGGAGCCGTTCCAATCGCCCTTGATGGGCTTGCAATACAATTCGAAGTCGACTTCGTATTTCTCGCAGAGGCGCGCCATCAAGTAGCGAGCGGTCCAGGTGTCGTCCGCGGCTTTGGCCGAGCCCTTGGCGAAAATCTGGAATTCCCACTGGCCCTTGGCGACTTCGGCGTTGATGCCTTCGTGGTTGATGCCGGCCGCGAGACAGAGATCCAGATGCTCGTCGACGATTTGGCGGGCGACGTTGCCCATGTATTTGTAGCCGACGCCGCAGTAGTAGGGGCCCTGCGGCTTGGGATAACCTTCGGTCGGGGAAGCCGAGAGGACGCCCATCCTTATAGAGGAAATATTCCTGCTCGAAGCCGATCCAGAGATCGGGATCGTTCTCGATCGTGGCGCGCGTGTTGGTGGGATGCGGGGTGCCGTCGGGGTGCATTACTTCGCTGAGAACGATATAGCCGTCCTTGCGGGCCGCATCGGGATACAGAGCCACGGGCTTGAGGATGCAGTCGGACTTGTGTCCTTCGGCCTGCATCGTGGAACTGCCGTCAAAACCCCACAGGGGCAGATCGGCGAGCGCGGGAGGAGCGGCAAATTCCTTGATCGTGGTCTTGCCGCGCAGCTCAGGAATGGGCTTTCTGCCGTCAAGCCAGATATATTCTAGTTTGTATTTTTTCATAGTTTTTGGAGTTCCAGTCGGATTGGGGCCGTTTAGATGCCCTATCCTTTGGTGTCGTAACTGACGAAGCAGACTGCAAAATACAAGGCCAGGTGGGCATCGTCAAATTCATTAAATCTATCGACTCGATTCGCTTTGTTCGACCGTCTCTTCGCGATTCTGCTCCGTCGGATGTGGAAATCCGGGCTCGCGGGCGGGCAAGGCATGCACGGATGGGACCGCTGGCATCCGGCCATTGGCAGAAAGCCGAGATGAGGATTTTGGGGCTGGCTTAGGGATGTTGTTCGACGGCGGTTGCGGCGGTCGCGGCGTTCGTGTAGTCGAAGTGAATTAGCCATGAGCTTGGGGCGCTATGGGCGTTGACGTCGGGCGGGCGGAATTTCCATTGGCGCGCGGCGGCCATCGACAATCGGGCGAAATAGCGGCTCGGTCCCGGGGAATCGAATTCCGCAGCGGTGACGTTGCCAGAGGGATCTACGTTGACGCGCACGCGCACGCGAACCGTGCCCGTGATCGTGCTGCTGGCGTAGCGAGGCACGTCGGGTAACACGCGGTTGAGCACGCTGCCTCGCGCGAGAACGGCGGGCGGTGAAGGCAAAGCTGCGGGTGCGGCGGGAGGCGGAGGAACGGACGGAGCAATGGGAGCCGCCTCGGCCACGTCGCTTATGGCTGAGCTTGCATGATCGGAGCGCGGCGGCTGCGGCTGTGCCTCAGGCTTCCTCTCTAAAGAAGCCTGCTCTTTTGCCGGCGCGACTATTGATTGCGCGGCAGGCGATTCAATCGCGGCCGAATGGATTGCCGGTGGCGCCTTGTGCGAGCCGGACTTGGGCAACACCACGAGCAGGATCGCTGCCAGGGCGAGCCCCATGCCAATCCAGGCAAGGGGGTAATGTTGCTTCGAAGGCGCCCGCGCCTCGCGGCGAGCGACCGGCGGCTCGACCTCTTCGACTTCGGCGAGAGCAGCATTGCGCTCGAGACGCGCCTTGAGATTCGAGACATTCCAGCGGCGCTGAGGAGCCTTGGTCAAGCAATGGCGCGCCAATTCCTGAAAGGGCGCGGGCAATTCCGCGGGCAGGGAAGCGGTCCCCCGATTTCGCTCTTCCGCCTCAGGCAATCGCTCGGTGAGGCACTCGACAAGCGTCACGCCGAGCGACCAGACGTCGCCCGCGGTGGAGAGTTCACCGGCGAGGCATTCGGGCGCGCAATAGCGCGCGTTTCCGTTGCGGCGTTCGCCGAGTTCGCCGAGGCGGCAGATGCGATCGCTCGAGAGTTTCAGTTGATCGCCGATGGCCATGATGTTCGATGGCTGGATGTGCCCGTGCACGAAACCCTTGCCGTGGATGTAGCCGAGGGCTTCGAGCATCGGACCGAGCATTTCCTTCGCTTCCGTGGTCGAGAGCGGACGCTGGTCGAGAATGTCGGCGAGATTCTCTTCCGCATATTCCATCACGACGTAGAGCATGCCCGCGTTTTCGACCGTGCAGCGGCCCGCCTCGAACAGGCGGATCAAGTGCGGGTGGGAAAATCGAGCGGCGAGCCGCCACCGGGTGAGTTGTGGCTGCGCATTTCCGGGCGGCGCATCGATCAGCTTGATTGCGGCGCGATGGTTTTCGGTGTCCGCACACTCGGTGAGGAAGACGCCGCTGTGTTCGCTGCCGCCGAGGTACTGGATAAGCGGAAATCGTTCTTCGACGATCTGGCCCTGCAAATATCTTCGTGCTTCGATCATGGTTCTCTCCCGTGCCCACTCCGTTGGGCTAGGGCGACGTGCGCGCTCGTCAACGTGAAGCCGGAGCTCCGAAAGAGCGCCAGCGGATTCCACGCGGAGGATGAATTCGAAATGAATACGCCGGCCGACAGCTTCGCGGCCGCGCGATTACCCACGCTGGAACCCTCAGATTGGCTGGGACTTCGTCGTGTTCGAGAGGCCACAGCTTGCCGCCTCTCGATCACTTTCGAGGAACAGCCCGCATTATATCCATCCCGGCGCGATAGAAAAGAGGAAACTTCCGGCGGACGGATGGGCGTCTGGCGCTGCGTTTTGCCTCGAAATGGCTGCGATTTTTGCACCGGGCCGAAACTCTCCCCCGTAACGGTAGAAGAATCTTAGGCGCGGCGAACCGAAGATGCTACTGCTCTAAAGGCCAGTTTTGGAGCAGGCGAGCGCCAATCGTGATTCCCTAGAAGTCGTCGCCGGGGCCGCCAGGCGCCCCGCACTCTTTCCATAGCTTCTCCCAATTCCATATCCTGGACTGCACGGCGCTCGGCAGACGGAACCCGAGCTGATGCGCGAGCATACACACCTGCCCGCGATGGTGCGCCTCGTGACAAAGCATGTAGCACAGCATTTCCATGCCGACGGGCCAAGGCTGGCCCCAGCCGTCCCGGCGAAACTTTTCGACGCGGCCGCCGCCGCCGAGCGCCTCCGCGAGCATCTCCCCGCAACGATCGGCGCTCTCGGCCAATCCCGCGCGGGCTTGTCGCGGCGTGCAGTGGGCGCGGTCGAGCTGGCGCGGAACCTTTAGGTGCGGCGCGGTCAGCCTGATCCACTTTGAGCGGGCGTTGTGCATGTGGGTAAAAATTGCCGCGATGCTGCGGACTTTGCCCGGCGGTTTGGCTTGCCAAGCCCTCGGGTCAAGGCGTTCGATCAGAATCTGATTCATGCGCTCGTTGGCGGCAAAGATCCGGACGGCGGCTCGGCTGAGTTGCGTGGGAGCTTTCTGTCGGCGTGTGGTCACGGTGGCGTGCTCCTTGGCGTAATCATACGTCCGGGCCGTCGGCCACGCGGAACGAATCGACCCATTGAGACCACTGGATCGATCGGAGCCGGTATTGGCAAGACTTGCTGTTGCCCCCGGGTGCCCAAGCGCCTACAGTAATTTCTGTATAGCACGCTGCCAGAGCCATGGGATATCTTTTCTGCCCTAACTAGCGCCCAGCACGGCAGACCGATACCAAGGTCGGGTTGCCATTTGCGTTTCTTTGCGAGCATCGGGGCGCTGTGTGCAAAGTGCCAAAGGGGGCTAGATGGTCCGCGACGGTGTTACCCCGGCCTCATTGGATTCGATTCTCTGCACAGAGGAACTGAACGTCCGCCCATTACGTCCGCCCGACCATCAAAGAGAAAACCGCGCGCTCATTTCCCTGATGCAGTCGCTCGCGGATTCGCCGGGAACGATCCTGCAGGCATTGGCCGACGCGATTCTCGATACATTGCGGTGCGGATCGGCTGGGGTCAGCCTGCTCACAACTCACGATGGTGGGAAAAGGTTCTACTGGCCGGCAATTGCTGGTATCTGGAAAGAGCATGTTGGAGGCGGCACGCCGCGCGAGTTCGGTCCGTGCGGAACCGTGCTCGATTACAACAAGACGCTGCTGTTCAAGCACGTGGAAAGGGTTTACACGTATTTCGAGCCGGTCAAGCCTCTTGTTGAAGAAGCGCTCTTGGCTCCTTTTTACATGCAAGGACAGGCGGTGGGCGCGGTTTGGGCGGTGGCACACGACGAAAGCCGCAAGTTCGACATGGAAGACAAACGGCAGCTTGAGAGCCTGGCGCGATTTGCCTCTGCCGCCTATCAGGCGGTCAATTTCCTTGAATCCAGGAAGCAGCTCGCAGCTATCGTGGAATCGTCAGACGATGCGATCGTCTCCAAAGATTTGAACGGAATTATTTTGAGCTGGAACTCCGGGGCGCAGCGAATTTTCGGGTACTCGGCGGCAGAAGCGATTGGTCAACCCATTACCCTAATTATTCCAAAGGAACTTCAAGACGAAGAGCGAGAGATTCTGAAACGCCTGCGGAGTGGCGAGCGACTCGATCACTTCGAAACTGTGCGCCTCCGAAAAGACGGGGTACGGGTGAACGTTTCTCTGACGATTTCCCCCGTTCGGGACAGTGAGGGTCGAATTGTGGGCGCGTCGAAGATTGGGAGGGACATCAGCGAACGGAGGCGCTTTGAAGAGGCCCTAAAGGAGAGCGAGTTTTCGGCCCGGCTTCTGAAATTGCAAGATGAGGACAGGCGAAGCATCGCTCGTGAGTTGCACGACGGGGTTGGGCAGTTGTTGGCAGCCGTCAGCATGAATGTCGCACTAGTAGCAGAGGAAAAAAATAAGCTGAGCCCGGATGCCGCCCGCCGCGTTGAGGAGAACAGCGCTTTGCTTCGGCAAGCGTCAAGTGATATCCGGACAGTTTCCTATCTTCTTCACCCGCCTTTATTGGACGAGATGGGTTTGCGATCCGCTTTACAATGGTACGTTGATGGTTTCGCCGAACGCAGCAAAATCGCCACGCGACTGGAGGTTCCGGTCGATCTAGGACGGCTTCCGCGTGACTATGAGTTAGTGATATTCCGCGTTGCCCAGGAATGCCTGACGAACATCCACAGGCATGCCAAGGGTTCCTCCGCTCTCCTCAGGCTATCGACCGCCGATGGCAAACTCACGATGAAAATCGAGGACGACGGCCAAGGGATCAATCCGGAGACTCAAACGAGAATTGCCTCCGGCAAGACTTCGGGCGTCGGCCTGCGCGGTATGCGCGAACGAGTGGTGTCCATCGGAGGAGCGTTCACGATTGAGTCCAACGAAAACGGAACCTCTGTTTTCGTGAGCCTGCCCCTCGAAAAAGCTGCTGGAGCAACGGAGGGGACTTAGAGAGTCGCGACGCAGCCGGCGAGGTATGATTCGGAACACTTCGAAGTCCTCTTTTGTTGGTTCCTGCCGCCGCTCAACTTGTCGTGATGCCAAAATGACAGCCGACCTCCGTGAAAGGCATTGTGTGCCGGCCATCGAACCTATCGAACGTGGTTGAACTTTGAGGCTTTGGCGGATAGGATTTCACCGCCGATCGGAGTATTGAACGACGGTTAGATGAGCTATTGATCTGGGCGTGGTCTCTCGTGCATGAGGCGCGCCACAGGAGACTTCGATGAAGAGAATTTACGCAATTGTGATGGCGATAACCGCCGCGCTGCTGCTCGCGAGCGCGGCGCACGCGCAGGTGACGCTGAACTCCGCGCGCGTGGGCGGGCAAGACACTGCCGCGTTGGCGAAGTTCTACGAGGCGGCGTTCGGGATGTTTGAGACGAATCGGATCAACGTGCCCGGAGGAGCGGAGATCTTCGTGAACTTCGGCGCGACAGCCGACGAGGCAAAAGCCAACAAAAGCACGCCGATCGTGATCACGCATCGGGATTCCGACGACCTGAAGGACCCGATTGCGCACCTGATCCTCAACGTGAAGGACATGAAGGCGACCGTCGCGTCCATCAAGGCGGCGGGCGGCTCGATGGCAGGCGATCCTCGTGCGTTCGGAAATACCGGCATCATGATAGGGATCGCGATCGATCCGGCCGGTAACCACATCGAGATGCTTCAACGCCCATGAATCAGCGCTGACCGGACATGCCCGGCAGCGAGCCGCTATTCCGCCGGCTGCGCCGGGCCCGTTCGCGCCAGGCGCGCCTGTGTGGAGATTGACTTTTCAATCCATGCCGCGTAGGTTGCGTCCATGTTGAGGCACAGTTCTCTCGCTTGGATCGCAGTTCCGATTCTTCTCCTCCTCAGTTCCGGCAGCCAGACCAAACCCGTCGATGACTCAATGCTCCGCAGCGCCGATCGCGACACCGGCAATTGGGTCATGTACGGGCGGACGTACGACGATCATCGGTTCAGTCCGCTGAATCAGATCAACGAGCAAACCGTCGGCAAACTCGGCCTGGCCTGGAGCCGGGAATTCAACACCACGCGGGGTCTGGAAGCGACGCCGTTGGTCGAGGATGGCGTCATCTACGCCACCGGTGACTGGAGCGTGGTGTATGCCATCGACGCGAAGACGGGAGAGCTTCGCTGGACCTACGATCCCAAGGTGCCTCGCGCGCGCGCTTTGTTCATCTGCTGCGACGTGGTGAATCGCGGTGTCGCGCTATACGAGGGCAAGGTCTACGTGGGAACGCTCGACGGCCGCCTGATCGCTCTCGACGAACATTCCGGCGCTCCCGTGTGGTCGGTATCGACGGCCGACAGCGCCACGAAAGCGTACGCGATTACCGGCGCGCCGCGCATCGCCAAGGGAATGGTGATCATCGGCAACGCAGGCGCCGAATTTGGCGTGCGCGGATATATCTCGGCGTACGATGCCGAAACCGGGAAGATGGTCTGGCGCACTTACACCGTGCCGGGCGACCCATCGAAAGGGTTCGAGTCAAAGGCGCTGCAAAGCGCCGCGAAAACCTGGAGCGGCAAATGGTGGAAGACGGGCGGCGGCGGCACGGTCTGGGAAGGGATCGTCTACGACCCTGAGCTGGATCTGCTGTACTTCGGCACGGGAAACCCCACGGCGTGGTATCGCTCGCTTCGCGGCGGAGGTGACTGCCTGTATACCGCGTCGATCGTGGCCGTGCACGCCAGCAACGGGGAAATCGTCTGGCATTTTCAAACCACGCCGGGGGACAACTGGGATTACGACGCTACGGCGCCGCTGGTGCAAGCCGACCTGACCATCGGCGGCCGCAAGCGAAAAGTGATCATGCAGGCGAATAAGAACGGATTCTTCTACGTTCTCGATCGCGAGACGGGAGAATTCATCTCGGGTACGCAATTCGTCAGCGGCATCACGTGGGCCACCGGGCTCGATCCCAAGACCGGGCGGCCGATTGAAACGAAGACGGCCTACGAAGGCATGAAGGCCGTGATCGTCTCGCCCAGCCCGGACGGCGCGCACAACTGGAATCCTATGTCGTTCAGCCCGGCCACGGGGCTCGTCTATTTACCGGGGAAAGCGGGCACGCACATGTTGCACGCGCCCGATGCAAACTGGAAATACGATCCCGATGATCTGAATATAGGCATGGATAACGTGTACGATGGCCCGCTCAACGCCAAAATGGCTACTCTGCCGCCTCCAACGGGAGAGCTCGTTGCGTGGGATCCGGTGAGGGAGCGCGCGGCCTGGCGCGTGAAGTATCCCGTAGCGGAAGGCGGGGGAACTCTTGCTACGGCCGGGAACCTGGTGTTTCAAGGACGCGCGGACGGTATTTTCGCCGCGTATCGCGCCACCGACGGCAAGCAACTGTGGACATTCAACGCAGGCACGGGAATCATCGCGGCTCCCGTGACCTATCAGATTGATGGCGTGCAGTACGTGACCGTGCTGGCGGGATGGGGTGGAACCGCAGGGTTGTTCAACGCCCCGGGCTCGGGTCCGGTAAAGCCCGGCTATGGACGGATTCTTACATTCATGGTCGGCGGCACCGCCATTCTTCACCCCCGCGCTTACGGCCACACGAGTCCTCCACCGATGCCTTCGATCAGCATCAACACGTCGCCGGAAGTGGTGCATCAAGGAGCGCTGCTTTACGGCGGCAACTGCGCGCATTGCCACGGAATCAACGCCGTGGCAGGGATCGTGCCCGATCTCCGCTATGCAAATACGAGGGTTCTCGAAGGGTTCGACGGCATCGTTCTCGGCGGGAGCCGCGCTTCGCTCGGCATGCCTTCGTTCGCGAAAATCCTGACCGCCGAGCAAGTGCATGCGATCCGAGCCTACATCATTTCGCGCATTCGCGAATCAGCCGAACGAGCGGAAGGCCAGCGCAAGCAATGAGACCTGCCGGTCCCAGGAGCGGAAGCCTGGTTCATGATTGCGAGACGCACTTGACACTTGATGCGGATCCAAACGCAATCAACGGCTACGCGCTGTGCGCGCGCGCCTGACTTCCAGCCGGCGCCGAATATACGAACCCGTGCCCGATGCGGACGAGCGGGCCTTCGAAGATTCTCCACGAAACCACCGCAATGCCGTAGGTGATGATCGCCGCGAGAACGGAGACACCCGCTCCCGCCAGGGTGACGATTCGCGGGCGCGTGTGGAGCAGAATCGCGTGGCAAAACAGATCCACGACCAGGTGAATGATGTACATGCAGTATGAGACGCGGCCGACGTTGCGCAACCATCCGATGCGCATCACCCGCGCAATCCATCCCTCCGATCCCGCGAGCACGATCAGCACAAGCAGAGCGTAGAAAATCGCGATCCACGTGAGGCCCACCGAGGCGACGCCGAAACTGCCCGAACTTGGGTCGTACCACCACAGCAATCCGAATCCCGCGAAAAACAGCGCCGTCGCCCAATAAAGGAAACGGAGGTTTCGGCTCAGCCAGAGACGAGACGCCGATGCTCGCCACACAATTGCCGTCAATATTCCGAGCGCCAGAGCGTCCGCGTAGGCGGGCATCACGCGCACCACGTCGATCCGATGGACGTGAAAGAGCAGCGCGACCCGAATAAACGGAACGCAGCAAACGATTCCTGCCAGCACAATCTTCAGCTGCCGCGGAGAAAGCCAAAAGATCATCAAAGGCGCGAGCAGATAGAATTGCTCTTCCACGGCCAGCGACCACAGGTGGCTGACCCAGGACCCCCACAAGCCCGGCGTCGCGGCCCAATTGTGGGGAATCACGTTTTGAAGAAAGAGGAAATGCGCGTAGACCTCGAATCCGCGCGGCAGCGCCTTGCCTGAAAACGACCTCGCCTGAATCGCCGGGCCGGCGGCCGAAACAAGAGCGATATACAGGCAGATCCACAGGTAATAGATCGGGATGATGCGAAAGAAGCGGCGAATGTAGAACGTCCGAAAATAGGTGTCCGATCCGCGCGCGTCGATCAGGATTCCGCCGATCAGGAAGCCCGACAGCACAAAGAACAGGTTCACGCCCGTCCAGCCCGGCGAGGCGATCCGCTCGACGTAATAGGCAAGCCCGTTGGCGCGGGTGAGCGCTTCGCCATTAGTGTAGTGATAGAAAATGACGAGAAGAATCGCGAGCCCGCGAAGGCCATCCAGCTCGGGAATGCGAGTCGCCTTTTGCACTCCCGCAATCCCGTGGTGGGAGGGTTGTGCAGTCAAGCGCGATTTGCGCGGAATTGGCCGCCGGGAGTGGTGCGCGAAGATTTTCGCGTATACTACGCCGGCTCTACGATTTGAGCTGACGTCCCTGGCGCTGTGCCGCGGTTCGCAACGCATGCACGCCAAAGAGGAGGAACACATGAGTGCCGTGGATGTTGCGTTGAGTGAAACGAACCGGAAGCGTTGGCTGGTGTGGGCTGGATGGGTCGTTTCGCTATGGCCCGTTTTCGTGGTGGGGATGAGCGCTCACTGGAAGCTGACCCGAAACCCGGGTTACGTGAAGATGTTTGACCAGATCGGCTGGCCGGTGAACACTCTGACGCTCCTCGCATGCCTGCAATTGGGCTGCATCATCCTGTACCTCATTCCTCCCACCGCAGTTTTGGGCGCGGTGCTTCTCACCGGTTATCTCGGCGGAGCTGTCGCCGCGTATACCCGCATCCACTACCCCTTTCCGATAACGGTTCCGTTGTCGACAAGTATCATTGCCTGGTTCGGGATCTGGCTACGGGAGCCGCGGCTTCGACAGCTGCTTCCTATCCGCTTCGGCTTAATGAAGAAATAGCGCCGCCTGCAATCACTTTCCATTATTTCGGCGCCATGGTCTGACACCTTGGGCCCACAGATGCGGACCGCCGCGGTCAGGAATTGATCAATGAGGGCCGCGAGGTTTTTTTAGACTCATGCAATGTAGCTGAGGACGCGCGTCCACACGCCCTCCAATAGCGCAGGCACCCACTTTTCGGCGGGACAGCGGCTCCAACTCTTTCAGGACATTGGAAGAGCTCGCAGCCTCAAGCACCTTATGGCCCGCTGCCACAGTCTCCTCAGTGGCCGTGAACGTTTCCACGAACAATCTTCCTATGCTCTGCTGCACAAGCAGATCGAGCTTCTCCGCAGTTCCGATGCCTCTGACCCATTGGGGTTCTCCAAGTGGGTGCACAAGACCACTCTGCGGCAGGACGGCGATCTCTTCGGATTGTTCCTTTGTGTACAGATTTACTTCCGAACGACCGCTAGATTAGCCCCGGGCGAAAATTTCAGCTCCGATCGAGACGAAAGAGGACTTATGCGAGGGCGAATGAAGGTAAGGCAATGTGTCTGGGTTCTGGCAGTGGTGCTGGGTACCGGTATCGCCGGCGGTGCGGTACGGGCTGCGACGCCTCAGTCGTCACAGGATCAGGCTCACGACCAGGATTACTCAAAAAACAAAAACTACCAGACGGGCATGCGTGACGGCAGGGACGACAAAGCGCACAACAAGGACCACTCCAGGAACAGAAAGTTTAAGAAGGACGACGACCAGAAAGCTTATGAGGCTGGTTACCAGGCGGGCCACCAGGACGATCAACCCGATCGTCACTAGTCCTGGTTGATAGACCCTCCAAAGGAATTGATTCTAGCCGTCGAAGAGAATGCCGTCCCTCTGGATGCCCACGTAAATTAACACGGGGCCAGAGATTTCGGGTCGTTCCATCGTGTTGAAATGCTTTTGGGGTTGCCAGGCTGCAGATCGAGGGGAGAACCTAGATGTTATTGCTGATTATCATTCTGCTGTTGCTGTTTGGCGGTGGCGGCGGCTATTACGGCTATTCCAGATGGGGAAGAGGCGGGGGGCTGGGGATCGTCGGCACGGTCGTGCTCATAGCGGTGATCTTGTACCTGGTGGGCGGTTTACGTTGAGCTGGTAGCTGCCGATCTGAGATCGACGGAACCGTACTCGAAAGTGCTATTCACTTCTCCGGCGCGAGACGCCGTGGCCAAGGCCGCCCAAGTCGATCACAACGGCTACGATCAGAATCACCAAATTAACGCCCGTTGTGGGCCGGCCCGTATTCGCCATCCAGGCATACGCCAGTGTTGTGATCGGCAAGAATAAGAAACCTACGAGAGGCACAAGAAGCCCGTGGTACGCGTGCTGTAGATAACGCGTGAAGAAGAATAGCAGCGCCAGCGCTATCCGCGGAAACGCCAGAACAACGATCAGCACGAGACAAGCCATAAACGCCCTCCTGCAATGGGAAGCCAACCATATCAGATTTGGACAGGCGCCGCCGCGCTGTTTCGCGTCCGCATCGGGAAAAGTCAGGGCCTCAGGACCGTGATCAAGCCCGGAGGGCGCCTGTTTCTGGCCTGATTCAGCGACAAGACGCCGGGGACACCTACCCCCTCCGCAAATTGACCGGGGCTTGCGCCGCGCCTATACTCGATTTTTAGGGAGCAATTTTCACATGGAACAACCTGTGATTCTGAGCGCCGTTCGCACGCCGATCGGCAAATTCATGGGTGGGCTTTCGCCGCTCACCGCTACCGAACTTGGCGCGCGCGTGGTGGCCGAATCGGTGCGCCGCGCCGGCATCGAGCCCAAGCTGGTTGACGAAGCGATCCTGGGCAACGTCGTCCAGGCGGGGCTTGGGCAGAATCCGGCGCGGCAGGCCGCGCTGAAGGGCGGGCTCGATCCGCGCGTCGCCGCGATGACCATCAACAAAGTGTGCGGTTCGGGGCTGAAGGCGGTCGGCCTCGCGGCGCAGGCCGTCGCGCTGGGCGAATCCGAGATCGTGGTGGCGGGTGGGATGGAGTCGATGTCCAACACGCCGTATCTAATGAAGGGCGCGCGCACTGGCTTTCGCCTCGGCAATGCCGAGCTGCTCGACTCGATGATCACCGATGGACTGTGGGACGCCTACGAGGATTTTCACATGGGCATGACCGCCGAGCTCGTCGCCGAAAAATACGGCATCACGCGCGCCGAGCAGGATGCCTACGCGCTCGAAAGCCATCGCCGGGCGGTGCACGCGATCAAGTCGTGCTTCGTGAGCGAGCAGATCGTCCCGGTCGAAATTCCGCAGCGCAAAGGCGCGCCCGTGATTATCAAGACGGACGAATCCCCGCGCGAAGATACTTCGCTCGAAGCGCTGGCGAAGCTGAGACCTGCATTCAAGAAGGAAGGCGGCACGGTCACAGCCGGCAACGCGCCGGGCACGAATGACGGCGCCGCTGCGCTGGTGGTGACGAGCGAACGCACTGCCGTACGCCTTGGCAAGACACCGATGGCGCGGATCGTCGCGCAGGCGGTGAGCGGCGTCGAGCCGAAATGGGTGATGATGGCGCCCGTCGAGGCGGTCGAAAAGCTGCTCGCGAAAACCGGCTGGGACCGCGATAAGGATGTCGATCTCTACGAATTGAACGAAGCGTTCGCCGTGGCGGCGATTGCGGTGACGCGGCAGCTCAAGCTCGATCCCGCGAAGGTGAATGTGAATGGCGGCGCGGTCGCGCATGGGCACCCGATCGGCGCATCGGGCGCGCGCATTTTGGTGACGCTGCTCTATGAATTGCAGCGGCGCAACTTGAAGCGTGGCATCGCCGCGCTCTGCCTCGGCGGCGGCAACGCCGTCGCGCTCGCCGTCGAGCGCCCCTAGCGCAGGCAGTCCCGGCTGTGGAGGATCGATGAAGCATGCCGCCGTCGGCTTTCGCGCGCATTCCGGCTGGACTGCTTTGATCGCCCTCGCCGTGAACAACGGCGTACCCACGGTGCTCGCACGCGAGCGCGTCCACCTCGTTGAAACCTTCACCTACGAATTTCGCCAGCCGTACCACACCGCGGAGAAGCTGGCGTTCGAAGAGGGCCGCGCCTTCATTTCGCGCGTGCGGTCCGAAGCGCGGCGCTTTGCCTTTGACGCGATCCGCAAGCTGAGGGCCGAGCTGCAAGAGCAAGGTTATTCGCTCGCCCGCTGCGGGCTTCTTCTCGCTTCCGGAAGGGCACTGCCCAGTCTCGACCGGATTCTCGCTTCTCATTCCATGATCCACGCGGCTGATGGAGAGCTCTTTCGCGAAGCGCTGCTTCACGCGAGCGGCCGCTGCGGGCTAAAGCCGCTGGCGGTGAAAGAGCGCGAGCTTCTCGATTCCGCATCGCGCGCGCTTGGCCGCAAGCCCGACGATCTGACGCATCGGATCGCCAGCCTCGGCCGTCCGCTCGGCCCGCCGTGGTCGCAGGACGAAAAGCTCGCATCTCTGGTCGCCTGGCTTGCGATGTCAGCGCGACCGGCGCGCGGCCCGGGGAGCGCATAGAAGGTTCCGCGTACGCGCGCGCAACTTCTAGCTGTTGGGTGGCACTGCGCTCGCGTTTGCGGCGAGATCGTGGCCGCAGAACGGGCAGAACTTGTCGTTTTCCACGACTTCGCGTTTGCAGCTTGGGCACGAAGGATGCAGGTCGCACCGGCACGTGGGGCAGAAGTTGAAGCGCGGCCCCACCATCGCACCGCACTTCGGGCAGGCGTAGGGCAGCGGGTCGCGAGCGAGAAAATAGATGATGAATCCGAGCGCGACATACGCCGGCATCAGGATGATGCAAAGTATCGTCCACAGCGCCGCATTCATGCCGCGGCGCTTGGCGTCGCGATACACGTAGCCGAGCAGCAGGAACCACGGAAACGAGAAAAGGGCGAAGAGCGTAACGACCCCCGCCAAAGCGAGCGACGAAAGCACAGGGTTGCCGGCCAGCGGCCACACGACGCCGTTATTCGCGACGCCGAACAGATTGATCAGCAGCGCGAGGATCTGCGCGATCACGAAAACGACGGCCAGCGTGACGACGATCCACTTGGGAATCACCTTCAGCTCATCGCGAAAGCGCCAGCGCTCGTTCTTGCGCCGCAATCGAATCAGACGCATGCGTTCGTTCCAGGCGTTGCTGACGCCGGAGCCCAGTCCTGAATCTTTCTCGCTCATGGTTCCTCGCTCTCCGCTTTCCATTGCCCGCTCGCGCAAGCCCTCTTCAGTACGGTTCCTGATCCCACTCTCTTTTTCGGCTGGCGAGCACGGCGCCCGCGGCCAACAGCGCCGGCACCGCCCACCACAGCACGAATCCAATCTCCCAGACCAGCTTCGGCACGCCGGCGTGTTCGCCGACCCACGCGAATCCGCGCCACACCCACGGCGCCGAAGCGACTCCCAGCACCCAAGAAACGCCGCTGACGGCCCACAGCAGCTTCCTGCCGGCGCCGCGCTCATGCAACTCATCCGCGCGCAGGCGGACGCTCATTTGCGCGCGTCTCGCGAGCCCGCGCGGCAGTTCGATCCTCGCGCTTCGCAGCGAAGCCAGCGCGCGCTCGGTTTCCGCGGCGGCGTGCACGCATGCATCGCAGCCGCGGAGATGTTCCGCCAGCCAAGTGCGCTCTGCGTCCGGGAGAATGCCCTCGACGCGCTCCTGATCGATCAGACGCTTTGCTCGCGCATGCATGTCTTCGTTCATACTCGTCCCTCCGGCAGGAGTTCGCGCAATGCCTCGATCCCACGATAGAGCCGTGACTTCACGGTCGAAATCGGCGTGCTCGTGATCGACGCGATCTCCTCGAGCTTCATTTCTTCCTGAAAGCGCAGCATCAGCACCTCGCGGAAGACCGCCGGCACGCGACCAAGCAGCACCTGCACCGTGGCGTCGCTCTGCTGCTGGACCGCTTGCTGCAGCGGCGAATTTTCAGGCGGAGCTGCGGGCTCAAACGCAGGCGCGTCGTCGCCCGGCGCCATCAACTCGTCCAAACTGCTTGGCTTCTTTTTGCGCTGCCAGTCGATGACGAGATTGCGCGCGATCGTGAAGAGCCACGCCTCGAATTTCCATTTGGCGTTGTACTGGTGGGCGCGCTCCAGCACGCGCATCCACGTCTCCTGAAAGAAATCCTCGGCATGCTCGCGATTCCCGGTGAGATAGATGAGATAGCGGAACAGGCGGTATTGATACTGCTCGATCAGGCGGTCGAGCAGATCGGGATCGCGGCGATTCAAGCCGCGTGCGAGAGCTTGCGTATCGTCTTCAATCATCGTGGAGAATAGCAGCCCCGCCCGCCCCGCGCTCCAGAGCACGCTCGACCTGTTTACCGTCGCGGTTGCGAAGATGGCGCTCATTCTACTTGGTATACGTGCCGGGCCGCCAAAAAGACGCACGGTCGGACGCAAGGCCGGGGGAGCGGGCGGCTAGCGCAAAACGCCCCTTTGGGGTAAGAATTGGGCCGATATGTTTTGCCCGATCTGCAAGACCGAATATCGCCCCGGATTCACGAAGTGCGCGGATTGCGGCGTCGTGCTCGTGGACCACTTGCCCGCTGGCGGCCCGCCCGGTAACGAGGACGCCCCTCGAGATTCCGAGGGCCGCGAGCTGCTTTGGAGCGGACTCTCCGCGCGGCTCTACGAGGCCATTCGCAACGGGCTTGATGACGCTGGAGTTTCCCACACCGATGTCGAGAAAGAATTCGGCGTCTTGCCAACCTTCGCGCAGAGTGCGCGGCTTATTTGGATCGACCCGCGAGCGCGTGATGCCGCTCAATCCATCATGCATCAGGTGCTCGCCGATCGTGATTCCGAGGGCGTGAACCAGGGAGATTCGAATTCGGACCACCTGGCATGGATGGATCCCTTCAAGACCCGTCACACCCTTTATAGCGCGCAATCGGATGTGACCGCGCCTGAAGAGGACGATGAACTGGCCGAATTCGCTGAGGGCGCCGAGCCGCCGCCGAACGACGCGCCCGAGGACTTCCATCCCGAGGATGCAACCTCGCAGGTGTGGGCCGGTGAAGATGTGGAGACGGCGCAATTCCTGAAGGACAGCTTGCGCGGAGTCGGCATCGGCTGCGTCGTCAGCGAGGAGGGCGGCAGGGGCCGCGTCCTCGCGCTGCCGGCCGACGAGAAGCGCGCACGCGAGATCGTCCGCGAAGTGGTCGAAGGCGCGCCGCCCGAGTAGACAGATATGTCTCCGCTGCGCCACAAAGGCTTTTGGCATCGTCCTGCTCGCTCTCGTCTGTGTCTCGCCGAGCTACGCGGACGATTCCGCTGTCTCGGTTGCTGCGGGCGGCCTCCGCCTGAGCAGGGAAGCGCGTATTTCGATGGAGAAGGAGATTCTTCGGATCAGCGACAAAACCGTCGCGGTCGACTTCGATTTTCTGAACGAATCGGATTCCGACATCACGACTGAAGTCGGATTTCCTATCCCGCCATACCACTTCGGTGAATGGGGAGATCCTGGGTGGCGCAGAGATTTTCCGGATTTTCGCGTTTGGGTTGACGGGCGCGAAATAAGATATCAGACGGACGTGCGGGCGAAGCTCGATGGGAAAGACTATACGGACCTGCTCCGAAAGCTGGGCTTTGAGATCGACTTCGCGCTGAACGGCGAAAATGACGATCTGACAGCCCGATTAGAGAAGACCTTCGCAAGTCTCTCGTCTTCGGACCAGAGCCGTCTGCTGAGCCTCGGGCTCGTGAAGCCGGAGCGCGGCTACCGCGACTTTGCCTGGACGGTTTACAAGGAGTACCACTGGACGCAGACTTTTCCCGCGCACAGGATGGTCCACATCCGGCACGAATACGCGCCCGAAGTCGGGTTCCAGCCTGCCGAACTCAGCGAACTTCAAACCAAATTCAGGGACGCGTGCATCGACCAGGCGCTTGAGAATCGGCTGAAGGCCGACGTGGCAGCGAGATCGGGGCGCGAGGGACAGTACGTCTACCTCGAATGGGTGGATTACATTCTCACTTCCGCAAACACTTGGAAGAGGCCCATTAAATCCTTCGAGTTGATTGTGGAAGGGCAGAAGCCGGACAAGGATCATCAGCATTATTACGTCAGCTTCTGCTGGAACGGCAAAATCGAGCGACGAGACGCCGGTCATTTTGTGGCGCACACCAACAATTTCGTGCCCCGGCACGAGCTGAGAATCTATTTCTTCCCGGCGGAGTGAGGCTCGGAACATCCTTCGCCGCTTCGCTTCCTTTGCCTCCTCTACTTCGTTTATCATCATCGCCAATATGGTTGATTCGATCAAAACCGTCGCCGTGCTTGGCGCGGGGACCATGGGCAATGGCATCGCGCACGTTTTCGCGCGCGCCGGCTATCGCGTGCTGCTGCGAGATGTGGACAAGGCTGCGCTCGACCGCGGCCTTGAAACCATCGGCAAGAATCTCGATCGCGAAGTGAAAAAGGGCAAGCTCACCGACTCGGACAAATCTGCCGCGCTCGCGCGCATCCAGCTTGTTACAGACACCGTGCCGCTGGTGGGCGCCGATTTCGTGGTCGAAGCCGTGCCTGAGCAGCGCGATTTGAAGATTCGCGTGCTGAAGGAAGTCGACCCGCTGCTGGGGCCCGGCGTGATCCTCGCCAGCAACACCTCTTCGATTTCGATCACGGAACTCGCTGCGCAGACGCGCCGCCCCGACCGCTTTATCGGCATGCA